>NZ_JAOWHK010000025.1:0-1814645 GCF_030332665.1 Citrobacter sp. Cpo090
ACTCCGGGTACCATGGGAAAGAACAGAATAATCAAAGCAATAAGCAGTGTCGTGAAACCACCTCCGGGTGGTTTTTTTGTTTTTGTCTATTACGTTCATCATCCTGCCCCATTGTTTTTTTCCTCTTTATTTTCTTATTTCATTTTGATTTCGGTCAGAGTATGACATGCCCCACAATATGTTTTCCGGTATTATTAGTCCATTAATTGCCAATGCTGAATGCTGGTGCAATCACTCTCGTAATTGGATGATTCATGAATAATAAAATCAGTCAGGATACTATCAACAAAGCCCTGTGGTCCGCGTGTGACACTTTCCGTGGCACTATCAGTGCTGATACCTATAAAGACTTTATCCTTACCATGCTGTTCCTCAAGTACATTTCGGATGTCTGGCAGGATCACTATGATGAATATAAAGAACAGTATGGCGATGCGCCGGAGCTGATTGAAGCCATGATGGCAAACGAGCGTTTTGTGTTACCGAAAAGCGCCAGTTTCTATGCACTGTATGAACGCCGTCATGAGCCGGGCAATGGCGAGCGTATCGACCAAGCCCTACATGCCATTGAAGAAGCCAACGGCACTAAGCTGAAAGATGCCGGGAAAAGCGTGTTCCAGGATATTTCGTTTAACACTGACCGCTTGGGTGAAGAAAAACAGAAGAACATCATCCTGCGACAGCTGCTGGAAGACTTTGCCGGTGAAGATCTTAACCTGAAGCCAAGCCGTGTAGGTACGCTGGACGTCATCGGTAATGCCTATGAATATCTAATCAAAAACTTTGCTGCCAGTGGTGGACAGAAGGCTGGGGAGTTCTATACCCCGCCGGAGGTCTCGGACCTGATTGCTGAACTGCTCGACCCACAACCCGGTGATACCATTTGTGACCCTGCCTGTGGTTCTGGTTCGTTGTTAATGAAGTGTGGGCGTAAAATTGTCTCCGGGCATGACAGCCGCAACTATGCATTGTTCGGTCAGGAAGCGATCGGTTCTACGTGGTCGCTGGCGAAAATGAATATGTTCCTGCACGGCGAAGACAACCATAAAATCGAGTGGGGCGATAGCATTCGTAACCCGAAGTTGCTCGATAAAAATGGCGACCTGATGCTGTTTGATATCGTGACCGCTAACCCACCGTTCAGCCTGGATAAGTGGGGACATGACGAGGCCGAGAACGATAAGTTTGGGCGTTTCCGTCGCGGTGTACCGCCGAAGACTAAAGGGGATTACGCCTTTATCTCGCATATGATCGAAACCCTGAAACCGGGAACGGGTCGTATGGGCGTAGTGGTGCCGCACGGTGTGCTGTTCCGTGGCTCCAGCGAAGGCAAAATTCGTCAGAAGCTGATTGATGAAAACCTACTCGATGCGGTGATTGGCCTGCCGGAAAAACTGTTCTATGGTACGGGGATTCCGGCTGCGATTCTGATTTTCAAAAAGCAGAAAGTGGATGATAAGGTGCTGTTTATTGATGCCAGCCGTGAATTTAAGGCGGGTAAAAACCAGAACCAGCTCAGCGCAGAAAATATCCAGAAGATCGTTAAAACCTATCGAGAAGGCGATAACGTCGAGAAATATGCGTATCTTGCCAGCCTGAAAGAAATTCAGGACAACGACTATAACCTCAATATCCCGCGCTATGTCGATACCTTCGAGGAAGAAGACGAGATTGATTTGCTGGCTGTGCGTGCTGAGCGTGAGCGACTGAAAGCGGAACTGGCGAAACTGGAAACGGAGATGGCGGGGTATTTGAAGGAGTTGGGTTATGGTGCCTAAGGGGTGGAAGCGAGTTGCCATTAAGGAAGTGTGCGAGTCAATAATTGACTGTGTTAATAAGACAGCACCAGTTGTAGATTATGAAACTCCTTTTAAGATGATTCGTACGACAAATGTACGTAATGGAAGGGTAAACACTGAAGATGTCAGATTTGTGACTGAAGATACTTATCTACAATGGATTCGCCGAGGGAAACCTAAAGTCGGTGATATCATTTTCACGCGTGAAGCACCAGTAGGAGAAGCAGGTGTTCTGCAAGATGCGGAGGGAGTTTTTCTCGGTCAAAGAACAATGATGTATCGAGCCGATAACCGCCTTTCAGATAATTATTTTCTATTTTACTCACTCTTGAGCCCCTTCTGCCAGAAACAAATCGAAGATTTTAGTAATGGCGGCACTGTTGCTCATATGAGAGTACCTGATTGCGGTGAGATTTTGGTTAATCTCCCTCCACTCGTAGAACAAAAGAAAATCGCCAAAATCCTTTCAACGTGGGAAAAGGCGATTTCGGTGACGGAAAAGCTTCTCGCCAACAGTCAGCAGCAGAAAAAATCCCTTATGCAGCAATTGCTTACCGGGAAGAAACGCTTGCTGGATGAGAGTGGGGTGAGGTTTAGTGGTGAGTGGAGCACTGTAAGCTTGGAGCATATTTGTAATATTAACCCCAGACGTCCACCTGAACCTTCTGACGGTATCGTTTCATTCATATCTATGGATTTGGTTTCAGAGGATGCGAAAATATTAAATACAGTAGAAAAACAATACTCAGATGTTTCGACAGGTTTTACTTCATTTATTGATGATGATGTTCTTATTGCTAAAATTACCCCCTGCTTTGAAAATGGGAAAGGGGCATATGTACAAGGCATGATGAATGGAATTGGCTTTGGCAGCACGGAGTTCCACGTTTTAAGAGCTAACCAAAAAGCTAACCCAAAATTCATTTATTATTTGACAAATACTACTGAGTTTCGAATCCGGGGAGAAGCGAATATGCAAGGTTCCGCTGGGCAGAAACGAGTTACCACTGATTATTTAAAAGCTCTGATAGTTTCGCTACCATCGACTATTGAAGAACAACAAAAAATCGCCGATGTCCTGTCCGCAGCCGACGCCGAAATCTCCACGCTGGAGAAAAAACTCGCCTGCCTCAAAGACGAGAAAAAAGCCCTGATGCAGCAGTTACTGACTGGCAAACGTCGTGTCTCCGTGCCAGTAAAAGTGGAAGAGAAAGAAGCCGTTAGTGCATAACGCGAAGAACAAGGAACGCTCATGAATCAGACGTACACGCCAAAATTCCAGGAAGAATACAGTGCCAAAATTCCGGCGCTGACGTTACTGACCAGCCTCGGCTGGTCGTTTTTATCTCCGAAACAGATTATGGATTATCGGGGCTACAAACAGGATGAGGTGGTGCTGCGTCCGGTTCTTCGTGAGGCGTTGTCTAAGCGTTCCTTTATGGCGAGCGGTAAAACTTGCCAGTTATCGGAAAAGGCACTGGATAACCTGATATCGCAGGTTTGTTCTCCGGCGCTGAATGAAGGGCTGCTGAAAGCCAATGAGCGGATGTACAACCATCTGCTCTACGGTATCGCCGTCACCGAATTTGTCGATGGCAAGAAGGTCAACCCCACCATAGCACTGGTTGACTGGGAACACCCGGAAAATAACCAGTTCCACTTTACTGAGGAATTTACAGTATTGCGGTCGGGCGGTGTTGAAACCCGCAGGCCGGATATTGTCTGTTTTGTGAATGGTATCCCGCTGGCAGTCATTGAAGCGAAAAGCCCGGCAGGTCACGGCAAGAAAGGGCCAACCATTGACGAAGGGATATCCCAGAGTATCCGTAATCAGCTCAACGATGAAATCCCGCAGCTGTTTGCCTATAGCCAGTTATTACTTTCAATTAACGGGCATGACGGACGCTATGGTACCTGTCATACACCAATGAAATTCTGGGCGGCATGGCGCGAAGAGGATATAACCGATCCTCAGATGTATGCTCTGCGCAACCATCAGTTATCGACGGAACAAATTCATGCGTTGTTTGATCATCGTCCTTCAGCCGATCTCGACTGGTACCAACAGTTAATAGCCGCTGGTGAACTGGCCGTCAGCGGGCAGGATAAACTGCTTATCAGCCTGCTTTCGCCGGAACGTCTGCTGGAGATGACCCGCTTCTTCACCCTGTTTGATAAAAAGACAGGGAAGATAGTCGCTCGCTATCAGCAGGTGTTCGGCATAAAAAGACTGCTGGAACGCATCAGTACTCGCAGACCGGATGGGGGCAGGGAAGGTGGGGTGATCTGGCATACCACGGGGTCAGGTAAATCGTACACCATGGTGTTCCTCAGCAAGGCGCTGATCCTTCATGACAGCCTGAAGCAGTGTCGTATTGTGGTGGTGACGGACCGTATCGATCTTGAAGAACAGCTCAGCGGTACCTTTGCATCCGGCGGCGAGTTGGCCGGGAAAAAAGACAAAGCCAATGCAATGGTGACATCCGGGCAGATGCTGGCGAAACAGATTGGTTCCGGTAAAGAACGCATCATTTTCACCCTAATCCAGAAATTTAATTCAGCGACAAAACTCCCTGAATGCGTCAATACCTGCCCCGATATCATCGTACTGATTGATGAAGGACACCGCAGTCAGGGCGGTGAAAACCATGTACGTATGAAACTGGCCCTGCCGAATGCCGCCTTTGTGGCATTTACCGGTACGCCATTGTTGAAAGAAGATAAAACCACCAATAAATTCGGACCGATTGTCCATGCTTATACCATGCAGCGGGCTGTCGAAGATAAAGCCGTTACGCCTCTGCTCTATGAAGAACGTATCCCGGATCTGGAAGTGAATGATAGGGCGATTGACGCCTGGTTTGACCGCATTACCGATGGGTTAAGCGAAGCGCAAAAAGCCGACCTTAAGCGTAAATATGCCCGTAAGGGTGAGGTTTACAGTGCAGATGACCGTATCCGTCTAATTGCGTTAGATATCGCCACGCACTTCTCGAAGAATATTGATGAGGGGCTGAAAGGCCAGCTTGCCTGCGACAGCAAGATTTCCGCCATCAAATATAAAAAGTATCTTGATGAAGCCGGGTTGTTTGAGTCAGCTGTAGTTATCAGCCCGCCGGATACCCGGGAAGGGAATACCGAAGTGGATGAAAGCAAACTGCCGGAAGTGACGAAATGGTGGAAGGATAATGTCGGCACGCAGGATGAGTCTGTGTATACCCGTAATATCATCAGTCGTTTCGATACCGATGATAAGCTCAAATTACTGATAGTCGTTGATAAACTGCTCACCGGGTTTGATGAACCAAAGAATACCGTGCTGTATATCGACAAGCCGCTTAAATCCCATAACCTTATCCAGGCGATTGCCCGGGTAAACCGTCTGCATCCACTGAAAAAGTTTGGCCTGCTGATTGATTATCGCGGCATTCTGGCTGAACTGGACACGACTATCGGCAAATATCAGGATCTCGCCTCCCGAACCCAGGGAGGATACGACATCAAGGATATTGACGGGCTGTACAGCGCCATGAGCTCTGAATATAAACGTCTGCCGCATCTGTATAACCAGTTGTGGGCCATATTTGCCGGTGTTAAAAACAAAAATGATACTGAGCAGTTACGTGCAGTACTGGTGCCTAAAATGGAAGAACGTGACGGAGAGATGGTCGACATCCATCAGAAAACCCGTGATGATTTCTTCGAGGCGTTAACGGCCTTTGCCGGATGCCTGAAAGTGGCACTGCAGTCCGCTACCTTCTTCACCGACAAGAGCTTTACGGAACAAGACCGAAATCTCTATAAAGAAACCGTAAAACAGATGTCCAGCCTTCGCCAGTGGGCGATGCAGGTAAGTGGAGAGCAGGTCAATTATGACGACTACGCTGAGCAGGTGAAAAAATTACTGGATAAGCATGTCACCGGCGTTGAGGTTCGTGAACCGGATGGCGTGTATGAAGTCGGTAAAATGGGCAAGAGCGAAAAACCCGAAGAGTGGGATAACAATAAAACCCGCAATGAAACCGACATCATTAAAACCCGTGTGACGAAGATGATTGAGCAGGAGCTGCGTGATGACCCGTACGCTCAGGAGGCATTTTCCAAACTCCTGCGCATGGCTATCGAAGAAGCAGAAAAACTGTTCGACCATCCACTAAAACAGTATCTCCTATTCCGTGAGTTTGAAGAAAAAGTGGAAGCCCGTAAGCTCAGCGATATCCCGGATGCGCTGGCGGTGAACAGGTATGCTCAGGCGTATTACGGTGTATTTAAAAAAGAGCTACCTGAGGTTTTTGCGGTAAACGATGTTCAGGTGCAGGAGAAGTGGACGAAGCTGGCTTTTGAAGTGGACAGTATTATCGTCAAAGCAGTAGAAGAAAATTCCCTGAACCCTCAGGATATAGAGAAAGCGGTCAAGACAAATATTTTACCGCTGCTGTTTACGTCCTGCCGGGAGATAGGGGCTGGAATGATCCAGGTGAACCGTATTGTGGAAACCATCATCCAGATCCTGCGTGTTGGCTTGATGAAATCATGAGTGAAAAAGAATCGCCATCAATGAAAGCGCTACGCATTGTTTATGGTGATGAGGTCATCACCGTACAGTGTATTCCGCGTCAGGTCGTAAAGGGCAGAGTACTCATCAAGGTACATCCCGATTGTCGGGTTGTGGCCTCTGTACCGCCAGAAACACCGGAGCACGAGGTATTGTCTGCGCTGAAAAAACGAGGGCGCTGGATCTATCAGCAACTGCGTGATTTCAGGGATCAGCAGACACATATTGTTCCGCGTCAGTATGTCAGCGGGGAAAGCCATTACTATCTTGGCAAGCAATATCAGTTGAAAGTGACAGAAGACGCTACGGTGCCGCAACGAGTGAAAATGTTGCGTGGGCGACTGGAAGTGACGGTCAGGCACAAATCGGCAGAAAAAGTTAAAGCGTTGCTGGCCGAATGGTATCGGGAACGCGCCAGAGATGTCTTTCAACGCAGGCTTGATTTATTGATACCGCAGACCCTTTGGGTCAGTGGACGTCCGCCGATACGTTTACGGGCGATGCAAACGCAATGGGGTAACTGTTCTGCAAAAGGCTGTCTGACCCTGAATCCATGGCTGGTTAAGGCATCCTCAGAATGCATCGATTATGTATTGCTGCATGAGTTATGCCATGTGGCTGAGCACAACCACAGCGAGGAGTTTTACCGTCTGATGGGGCAGGTTATGCCGGGCTGGGAAAAGGTTAAGAAGCGACTGGATGGTATGGCTGGGATGTTGTTGGCAGATATGTAGTTTCTAACTTATTCCAATGGGCTCATTTGTCTAGGGGAGTCAGGAACGAGTTAATTAGATTTTCCAAGTTCAAGCCTAAAATACAAATTTGACAGCATCAAATCCTTCGATAGTGACAACACGGGAAGTTGAACAACGATGAATACAGCTCATTCAACAGAAAAGCTTTATCTTAGAAATATCTATGAACTTTTGGGAGAAAATTATTACATACCTGCTTATCAGCGGGGATATCGCTGGGGGGCGATCCAAGTAAAAGAACTACTGGATGATATCTGGGAGTTCAGTCAACCGCATGGCGGTAATGATTCTTCATTTTACTGTCTACAGCCTGTTGTTGTGGTTCGAGGGGAAGATTGTTGGCAGGTCGTGGATGGGCAGCAAAGGCTAACCACGTTACGTCTTATCCTGCACTTTTTGGAGCAAGAGCACCTGAAGAGACCCTTAGAGGAGGCATACAAAAAAAGCGTGTATATGTTGAAGTATGAGACCCGACCGGGATGTGAAGCATTTTTGCAGGGGATTCATAAAGAATCCAATACTGACAATATTGACTTCTTTCATATGGTCCAAGCGTATAATGCTATTAGAAATTGGTTCTCCGACAAAGATTATAATGATAATAATAAACTCTTGGCGACGTTATTAGCTAAGTCTACTGAAGAACGCTCTGTAAAGGTTATTTGGTATGATTTAAGTGACGAATGCCTTAACAACGATTATGCCATTGATGTTTTTTCCCGTATCAATATTGGTAAAATACCTCTGACCAATGCTGAGTTGGTTAAAGCATTGTTTTTACAGCGAAGTCATTTTCACAATGATCAAGCAAGATTGAAGCAGTTACAGATTTCGACGGAATGGGATATTATTGAAAAGCGGTTGCAGGAACCAGCATTCTGGTATTTCATAAGTAATTCAAGTAAACACTACCCAACACGAATTGAATACATCTTCGATTTAATGAAAGGGAAAAAGTCTAATGACGAGACATTTTTCACTTTCCATAAGTTCCATGAAGATTTCAAGTCTGGCACGGCTAATATTGAGCATCTGTGGCAAGGGATAAAGCGTTATTTCCTGAGCTTTGATGAATGGTTCCAGGACAGAGAACTATACCATTTGATAGGCTTTTTGGTTGATTGCGGTGAGAAAGTTGCGGATTTAAAAGCTGAGTCGGAGCGAGAGAATTCAACGAAAACAGAGTTCAAAAAATATTTGAAAGATCGTATTCGTCTCCAGGTCAGGTGCCAGTTAGATGAGCTTTACTATGATGAGCCTGTCATTAAAAAATTGCTTCTGCTCTTCAATATTCAAACTTTATTGTCAACGAGGGAAGCAGATATACGTTTTCCTTTTGACCGCTATAAGCAAGAAAAATGGGATATTGAGCACATTCGGTCCCAGACAGATTCTGCCCCTGTTGGGGTTGCCCGCAGGGTGTGGTTAAAGGACATTGAGGTTTACTTCAGTGGTAGTCGGTTTAAAGGGGATTCTTTAGAAAGAGAACAAGAATTTGCTGCCATAGCCACTGAACTCTTGACCTTGGAACATATCGATAATGAATTTGACAGGCTTTATAATGAGGTAATTAGTTACTTTGGCCAAGATGAAGTGTCCTGGGGAGATGAGCTAGGCAACTTGGCACTGCTGGACTCTTCAACCAACCGCAGTTACAAAAATGCCTTGTTTCCAATTAAACGCGCCCGCATCATAGACAATGATAAGCGCGGAGTTTTTGTCCCCATTTGTACCAAGAACGTCTTTTTAAAATATTATAGCCAGTCTGTAACTGAACTTGTTCATTGGTCAGAATCTGATGCTAAATATTATCAGGAAGCAATAGGTCAAACGTTGAAAGACTATTTGCCTGACCAAGGAGAGAATAGTGAGTAATATAAAAATCGATTCGCGTTCGGGTGCACGACTCAGTTTTTTTCAGTTGTTTGAACAAAGATATATGCAGGTAGAAATCCCTATAATCCAACGGGATTATGCCCAAGGCCGGATAGAAGTTGCAGAGGTTAGAGATACCTTTTTACAAGCATTACATGGCTATTTGGAAAAAGGTCTGCCTTTTCAGGATTTGGACTTCGTTTATGGTAGCGTGATTAGCAATGATACTGGACGGCATCGTTTCATCCCCTTGGATGGTCAGCAACGATTGACCACCTTGTTCTTACTACACTGGTATCTTGCTCAAATTGCAGATCAGCAAGAATCCTTTCGACGGGTATTAAGTACGGACGGGAATTCCCATTTTACCTATGAAACTCGCAGCAGTTCGAGAGAGTTTTGCAATGCATTGGTTGGCAATAATATAGATTTCGGTGCTTTGTTGCTGGAGTCTGGTACTGAGTGTCTGAGTAAGACGATTAAAGACAGGTCATGGTTCTATTTATCGTGGGAGAGTGACCCTACTATTAGTTCAATGCTGACGATGCTGGATGCGATTCATCTCCAATTTTCTGGAAATGTAGATTACTTTGATAAGCTTACCGACAAAGACAAACCGGTAATTACATTTAGATTTCTTAACCTTTCTGAATTCAACCTCACGGATGATTTGTATATCAAAATGAATGCCCGAGGCAAGCCGCTGACAGAATTTGAAAACTTTAAGGCAAGGCTGGAAAAAACCATTAAATCATTCACCGGAGATTGGCCGGAATATAGACTAAGTTTCAAAGATACGCCTGTGTCTGGCTATGAATATTTCATTCATAAAATTGATACGGATTGGGCTGATCTGTTCTGGTGCTATCGAAATGTTGTAACCAAAGATAATTCTTTTGATGATGAGTTAATGAACTATGTTGCCATATATGCAGCCAACTTTCTGTTACTGCAAGAAGCAGAGGATAGTTATAGCTTACAAAAGCAACTGTTTGGTTCGGGTGGTAAAGTTAACTCATTATCCTTTATGGAGTATGAACAGTATGGATATTTGTCACAGCCGCTAATAGCTGAATTGATTATGCAACTGGATCTGTTACGTGGTCATGCTAGTTCATGCTCGGGTTTGTCCATATATCTGGATAATAACAGATATTATGATGAAGAATCTATTTTCAAAAAAATCATTACTAATAACTCAAGTTTTTCGGAAAAGGTTAGGTTTCATGCTTTTTACGCTGGTGTAGCGAACGGCAAGATAGGGGAGGAGTTAGCATCCTGGATGCGAGTTGTATTCAACCTCACGGAAAACACTATTTTCAATACTATAGATGATTATCATAAAGCATTGCTGTCTATCAATGAATTGTCCCAACGTGATGACACTGTGCTGAATTTACTCATCCAGGATGTAATGATAAAAGGTTTTCTCGCGGTTCAAGTATCTGAAGAAAAACTGAAAGCTCATCTTTTGATAAAATCTTCTGAGTGGAAGGAGGCTATTCTTGCACTTGAAAACCACGAATATTTCAGGGGGCAAATAGGTTTCGCATTGAAGTTCAGCGGTATTGCTGACTACTTTAACAGTCACGGAAACGTTGATTGGGATGATGTGAAGGAAAACTATTTTACACGATTCAAACACTATGCAGATACTAGTTCGGCAGTATTTAGTGCAATAGGCGAAAGCTCGAAAGTATTAGATTTTGCATGGGAGCGTGCTGTGCTTTCAAAAGGTGACTATCTTACCTCGACAACAGCGGATAGATTCAACCTTCTCAGTTCACGTACAAATAAGAATAACGTCGACCGCGATCATTCCTGGCGTCGTCTATTGCGGCAAGACTCAAATATTCTTTGGAATGCAAGGCAACAACATGTTAAAGCCGTGTTGGATGATTCGGATTTTGATATGGGTGATTTAAGGGGTGGATTAGAGAGGATTTGTGCTAAGGCATTAAGTGAGCAGCCATTTAACTGGCGTACTATCTTGATTGAGAAGTCAGAGTTATTTAGCCTTTCTAATCAGGGGTTTATTGTATTAAATACTCACGAGAGCGTATTGTTACATGAGTCTCAGCGAAATCACTATCAAAGTGAAATTTATTCCAAGTACTTAGAGTTGGAATTAAAAGATAGAAAACTGAATACAGCTCCTTTCAAGCACAAGTTCTACAATAGCGTACGTAGTGGGGAAGATATATCATTTCTACATTTAAGTGGTTTTTCTCTTCATGGGCAACAGGTTGAGTTGGAAATATTCTTCAGAGACAACCAATATAACATCTTGTGCTACCGAAATGATGAGACAGTACCATTCTTAGATGAACTGCAGAGTGCTATGGAATCTTGTGGATTTATTGTTCTAGCTGATTCGAAGGATTACAATCCTGAAGACTGGCAATGTAGTGATGATAATTATGTGTACTACTGTGAAGAGCCTGATCGCGCATTAGCAATAATATCCAACCTTTGCACTCGGCTAAGTGATCTAACCCGCGAGCAATTGTCATAGCATTAAGTGAGGTTGCTGTATGTGAATACATGCAGTAACCCGAAACCACCGTGTGGTCAGATACAACGTGACACACGGTGAGTTTCAGCTATGTGCTGATTCTGTGTTCAGCGTTACCCAAGTCTATCTATTTACAGCCAATTACAGTAAAGTAGAAGGACAACTACAGCAAAGTTTCGCAATACACTGCTATGTAACTCATTGATTCTGCGTAGAATTTAAAATCACTCGGCGTTCGCGCTGTGTGGGTTCAAGTCCCACTCCGGGTACCATGGGAAAGAACAGAATAATCAAAGCAATAAGCAGTGTCGTGAAACCACCTCCGGGTGGTTTTTTTGTGTCTGTTTTTTAAAAGCCATAGATACCTTGCGTCAGGTAGCCTGCCAGAAACGTAAACTGCCCTCTATATACTCACTATTGCTAATCAATCTATCGCCGAATCGGCGCGTTAAACATAAAGCCCCCTCGGGCAGGGTTGTTGATAAACCCATCGCGGGCGGGATTATAGTTGTGGTCCTGGAAACCATTCATCAGGATGGGATCGCCAAAGCCATCCTGTATCGCCAGCTGTCTGTGGATTCGGTTTCGTGCCCTGAGCGTGAAAGCGAAATCATCCGTCCCGCCAATGATGATCACGCCATTACCAGCTCGAAGTGCTGCGCTTAACTCTTGCTCTCTGACAGCCTGGTTTTGTAACGCACTGGCTGTGGCAGACGATGACGCCAGCAGCAGTAATATGAGAACGGCGCATGAAAATACCGATGGCAGTTTCATGATTAATACCTATTAAAAGTATGGCTATTAAAGTATAGCTTTATGTTGTCATCTCAACTGAAAACAAAACCAATAATTTAAACCTTCTGTCCATACTGAGTCTGAGGGGCCGGAAGAGCCGTGCCATGCAGTTAAGGACTATAATAAAACCAGTCGACAGGTGATGACTTCTGTTTGCAGACAGGGCTGGTTCAGGGGGCTGTTATGAACATTTCATCTTTTCCGATAGTTATGTTCGCAGCATTGCTTACCTTTAGTTGTTCAGCAGGTTCGGTGGAAAAAGGGGATATCTTTTCGCAGAATGTCAGGGATACGGATCCCATAGCATTTTCCCAACAGTTATTTAATAACCTGACGTCTTATCAGGTCATGATGCGCTCCTCGCCGCCATCCGATGAAAGCAAAATAATCCGCTACAGCTTTCAAAAGCCCGGCTATGTGCGGATGGATTTTACCCAACCGCATTCAGGTGCGGTACTTATCTTTAATCCTGTCAGCGGTAAAGTGACGTTATGGCCATTTGGTGTGGGTACGTTGCCCATTTTGCACCTGTCGCCTACTAATTCATTGATCCAGGATGAGCGTGGTCATCGGGTGGATCGCTCTGATATCGGCGTGTTGTTGGGCAATATTCGTCATCTGCAACGTGAAGGGGCAACGACCACTATTGGTAAGGAAAACCTTGCAGGACGGGCGACGACGCACGTATCTGTGGTTGGGCCTGGAACAATGGCGGTTGATGGTGTTCACCGCTATGACGTCTGGCTGGATAATTATCACGGACTCCCTGCCAAAGTGATCAGCTATGCGCCAGATGGGCAGCGATTAGAAACCGTGTTTCTGGATACTATGGTCATTAACATCCGTTTTCCTGCCAATTTCTTCTCGCCTTGAGGAGCCCGCTCTATGGCTGACTATCAGTTTTCCACCGTCTGGCGGGTTGAGGCTTCAATTCAGGAAGTATGGGATGTTTTATCTCATCCCGATCAGTGGCCTGAATGGTGGGGAAGTCTGGAACGCATCGTTGAGATTAAAAAAGGTGATATACAGGGCATTGGGGCGCTGCATCGTTATACCTGGAAAGGAGCGCTTCCTTATCGCTTAACCTTTGACATCAACGTGTTGAATATTTTGCCTTGCTCACTGCTTGAAGGGCAAGCCAGTGGGGCGGTTGAAGGGCGAGGCGTGTGGTCTTTTTCGGCCAGTGGCGCAGAAACTATCGTCAGATATGACTGGAATGTGCGTACCACGATCCGCTGGATGAATTATCTTGCCCCGCTGGCAGCACCTGTTTTTCGCTGGAATCACGATATGGTCATGCGCGAGGGGGCCAGAGGGCTAGCCCGTAAGCTGGCTACGAATGTCTATATTTTCTGAACTCGCCCTCACGGCTGTACTTTTTGCCTGTCTATGGCTTACTATCTGTCGCGCAGTTTCATATTTCATTCACAGTTAACAGGTCTGTTATTGATGAATAACCTCCATCGGCTCACCTTTTTATGTCAGCGTCTGTCTGCTGTGATGATCGCATACGGTTTTTACCTTCTTAGCCGTAGCCCAGCTCTTACAACATGGACAGACAGCAATGCAACGTCGACAATTTCTCAAAAATAGCGTTCTCCTTTCCGCCGCCGGTTTAGTCGGTCCTGCGGTTATTAGCCAGACGGTTCACGCCGCTGAGCCATCCGTTGCACCCGTCGCGCGTCGGCGCTTTGTGTTATCCCAAACGTATAAACTTACTCCTCCAAAGGGGTCGAGCGGCGTAGTGAAACTGTGGATCCCGCTTCCGGTAGATACCGCGTTTCAACAAATGACGGCCCTTGCCTTCAGTGGAAACTACAAGCAGGCGTACGTTACCACTAATAATACTTATGGCGCGAAAACGCTGTTTGCCACCTGGCCTGACTCGCAGGGCGAACTTTTGATTAACGTTGATATCGACATTGAAACTGCCGACTGGGAACCGTTGAAGCAGGACGCGTTAAAAAGCTGGCAAGCGCCGGAGCAGATTATTTATCCACTGGAGGTAAAACCGTACCTGCTGCCGACGACACATACCCCAGTTGATGGGCAGGTTCTGGAAACCGCGCGTAAAATTACCGGTAATGAGCAGGATCCGCTGAAAAAAGCACGCCTGATTTACGAGTGGGTGAGTAGCCATATGGAGCGCGATAACGACGTCATTGGCTGCGGTACGGGGGATGTGGCGGAGATCTTAAAAAGCGGTAAGCTCAAAGGAAAATGCACCGACATGAGCTCCGTTTTTGTGGCTCTGGCACGGGCCAGCGGCATCCCGGCGCGGGAACTGTTCGGCATCCGTCTGGGCAAAGCCAATAAGCTCGAACGTTACTCGAAAAGTGCTTTTGGCAAAGCAGACAGCACAGGTGTTGCTGATGTGAGCGGCGGACAACATTGCCGCGCCGAATTCTATCTGGCCGGTTACGGCTGGTTACCTTGCGATCCTGCTGATGTGACCAAAATGCGTCTGGCAGAGAAAAAATCGCATCAGGACGCCGATGTCCAGGCGGTAAACACTTACCTGTTTGGTAACTGGGAAATGAACTGGGTTGGATTTAACTACGGGCGTGATTTCGAGCTGTATCCGGCAACGGAACAGGGAGCCATGAACAACTTTGGCTATCCTTACGCTGAAGTTGATGGCGACCCGATCAATTTCTACGATCCTAAAGCGTTCTCCTACAGCTATGTCGCCACAGAACAACGCTAAAGGGGCGGGACTCACCCTGTTGACGGCCGCTGCGGCTGCCGTCACCGCCGGCTTATGCTGCGTTGGACCGCTGCTCTACCTGCTGTTTGGTATTTCGGCGGCGAGCTTTGCTGTCTTCACCCGGTTCGAATTCTTGCGAATTCCCCTGATGCTGGTGTCATTGGGCTTATTACTGCGCGTTTTCTGGCGGCTCTATTTTTCCAAACGACTGTGGTGCTCCGGGTGGCTAACGCTGAAGCAAGCGCGCATTCTCTACTGGTGCGCGCTGGCGTTGATTTTGCCGGTGCTATTTTATCCAACGCTCGTTGCCTGGTTTTATGAGGTATTTGAATGAAAATCTTCACATTAGTTGCATGCTTGTTGCTGCCGCTGTGGGCCCAGGCGGCCAATCAAAAAGTGGTGCTGGATATACAAAATATGACCTGCTCGCTGTGCGTTATTTCGGTCAATCAGGCACTACGTGAAACCGACGGTGTGATTAAAGCAAAATCCTCCCTAAAAACCCGACAAGCAGAAGCGATCGTGCCAGAAGGTTTCCCAACCGATACTTTACTTAACGCGGTAGCGAAAACGGGCTATACCGCAACGCTCAACCGTATTGAACAACAGTAAACCACCTGCGGGTGGTTTTATTGTTTTTTCCCGGTATGATGCCCGGCGGCTTAGTGTTCTCTTTTGTGCGTTAACTTCCGGAATTCCCCTCGTTTCCTGTTAACCTGAACGGGCGGCAACTGTATGCCGCATATGCCCATTTGTATCTGTTATCCCTCCAGCCATGTAGGATGATCACAGGCAAGATTTTTTGACTAAGGAAAAGCGTTATGAAAACGGGACCATTAAACGAGAGCGAACTGGAATGGCTGGATGATGTACTGACTAAGTACAATACGGACAAGGCTATTCTGGATGTGTCAGAACTGGATGGTTTGCTGACGGCGGTGCTGAGTTCACCGTATGAAATTGAACCAGAGCAGTGGCTGGTCGCGATTTGGGGCGGTGCGCAGTATGTCCCTCGCTGGTCTTCCGAAAAAGAAATGACGCGTTTCATGAACCTGGCGTTTCAACATATGGCGGATACGGCCGATCGTCTGGATGAGTATCCTGAGCAGTTTGAGCCGCTGTTTGGTTTGCGTGAAATTGACGAGCATGAACTGACTATCGTTGAAGAGTGGTGCTTTGGTTATATGCGCGGCGTCGCACTGTCAGACTGGTCCGCGTTACCGGACACGCTAAAACCAGCACTTGAGGCTATTGCGCTGCACGGTACGGAAGAGAACTTTGCGGTGGTTGAGAAACTAACGCCGGAAGCATTTGAAGAGAGCGTGGACGCCATCCGCCTGGCTGCGCTGGACCTGCATGCTTACTGGATGTCGCATCCTCAGGAAACGCCGGTCAAAGTACCGGTGAAGGTGGATGCCAAAGTAGGGCGCAATGACCCTTGCCCGTGTGGCAGCGGCAAGAAATATAAGCAGTGCTGTTTGCATTAACAGAAAGGGGCGAAAGCCCCTTTTGTTTTAACCCACTTCTGGTAGTAATCCTGCTGCAATAGAAAACTGTACTGCTATCACCACAATGCCGCACAAAAATACCAGCGCCAGCGCCGGAGTACCGCCTGTTACGCGGTAGTTGGCCTGCGGATTATGTTTTCTGCTCTGCCAGGCCAGCATCGAGGGAATGAGCAGCGCCAGCACCGCCAGGGCAACGCCCGCATACCCCAGCGCCATGACAAAGCCACGCGGATAGAACAGCGCGAATGCCAGAGGCGGCAGGAAGGTCACCACGCCGGTTTGCATTCTTCCCGCTACGGTATTGCGGCGCTGGAAGAGATCGGCCAGGTAGTCAAATAATCCCAATGCAACGCCGAGGAAAGAGGTTGCCAGCGCGAGGTCGGCAAACAGATGCACCGCCAGTTCGACGTGCGGCGAAGCCACGACCTCACGCAATGCCTGCAATAAGCCATTTAAGCCTGCGTGGTTGGCTAAAAGCCCCATGAACGTTGTCGAGTTAATGCTGCCAAGCGTCGCCAGTTGCCAGAAGATATAGGCGACCAGCGGAATAGCGCTACCCGTAATAAACACCCAACGCAGTTTACGAATGTTGCCGTTCATATAGCTGACGATACTGGGAACACTGCCGTGAAAACCGAACGAGGTGAAGATGACCGGGATTGCGGAGAGCGCCAGCCCCTGTTGCAGCGGCAGCGTAAGCAGGTTCACTTTATGAATATGCGGCATTAACAGAGCCAGCATCGCCACCAGGAAGATTATCTTGGCACTGAATAGCAGACGGTTGAACAGATCGACCAGCGAGGTCCCAACACAAACCACGCCACCGGCAACAAAGGTGAACAGCAGTACGCCTGTTGTCGGGGATATATTTGTTCCAGTCCAGTCGCTGATGCTGGAGGCCAGCAGTTCACCTGCGCCACTGATATACGCTGCCGTCAGGGCGTACATTAAAAACATCATGCTAAAGCCCGTTACCCATTGTCCGTAACGGCCAAGATAACGTTTTGCCAGCGTACCCAGCCCGGTGTCTGCCGGGACATGTTGATACACTTCAAGTAGCAACAGCGCGGTGTAGCACATGAGTGCCCAAAGACTGACTAACAACACCAGCGTGACGCTAAACCCCACGCCTGCCGCAGCCAACGGCATTGCCAACATACCGGCACCAATCGTGGTTCCCGCCACGATAAAAATACTACCCAGGGTTCTGTTTTTCACGCTTTCCTCTGTCCCAGAGATAATCAACGGTTATATCTGCGGCGCAGGTTAAGGCAAAACGCTATTTTCGTCAAATCACCGTTACAATGACTGTACATTAATATTTACAGTATTTTGACCATTAAGATGTATAACAAATGACATTTATCTGCGGAAAAACCTGCGTTAGCGCAAAGCGGCGCCGTGCGGTTCACATTAGGCTACGGACTTTATTAAGGAGGTTGTATGGAATCTATTCACGGTCACGAAGTGCTTAACATGATGATTGAATCTGGTGAGCAGTATTCAAATGCCAGCCTTGAAGCGGCGATTACGGCACGTTTCGGCGAGCAGGCGCGTTTTCACACTTGTTCTGCGGCGGATATGACGGCAGGCGAGTTGGTGGCGTTTTTAGCGGCGAAGGGAAAGTTTATTGCAAAAGAAGACGGCTTCTCTACGCACGAAAGCAAGATCTGCCGTCACTGATTTTAATGGGTAATGATGGCGGGTTGCCTTCATTACCCCAAAATATTAATTCTGTGTATCAAGCGTAGCCAGTTCTTTATCGATGAAATAAAGACCTTCGCCGCTTTTTCCTGCCAACGACAGCTTATCAATAACAGATTTAAATAATTTCTCTTCTTCATGCTGCTCGGCAACATACCATTGCAGGAAATTAAAGGTTGGATAATCCTGATGGGTCATTGCCGCGTGTGCCAGCTCATTAATTTTCTGGGTGATTAGCTGCTCGTGTTCGTAAGTAACACGGAACAGTTCGTCCAGAGACGCATATTCAGCAAAGGGTGAAGAAACGGTATTAATACGCGGCAAGCTGCCGGTATCGGTCAGGTAGTCGAACAGACGCTGCATGTGCGTCATCTCTTCCTGGGCGTGACGGCGCAAAAACGCGGCGGCACCTTCAAAGCTGTGATAGCTGCACCACGCGCTCATCTGTTGGTAGAGCAGGGATGAATATAATTCAAGGTTCATTTGCTCATTCAGTTGGTCGATCATTTCTGCTTTCAGCATGGTTCTGCTCCACAAACGTTATTATATATTGACGTGGCGTCACTATAATTTGTTATTTAATTATTTGCAAAAGGTAAAATAATAAATTCATTTATTAAAAATACGAATGGGAATAAAACGCATTAACGCTATTAAACAGAGGATATAAATAATAAAAGGACAGAAGACCAGCAATAATGTGCTGGTCGGAAATATTAATAACTCAAGGAAGGCGACTGGGGTACCGCGACGCCGTGGCACTGCCACGCGAGCGTAATTTTGGTATTCAAACATAAAGAACCGGCATATACGCTACAGGTTGACACCGGCTGACCAAACGCTTCAGCGCTGGCATAGCCCAGGCGCTGACACTCTTTGGTGGCTGTCCCTTGAGTAACGTAGTCATCGGTACGTGCCGTTTGCAACATGGCCTGATTATAAGTCAGGCGAACCACACCAGTAATGGCGCTGGCTTCGCTGACCTGTGCCTGTTTTGTAATTGTGCATCCTGTCAGCACGAGCGGCAAAAGCGCAAGGATAAAAGTCTTCATGAGATCGCTCTGAAAGTTCGAAGATACACTATCATGGCATACAGAGGCCCTCATCAATGGCTTGAATAGCCCGAAGATCACCTGTGATTAATCACAACGAGGTCATTTGTTTGAGGCAATTCTGAACTGTTCAGACAAGAATGTGAGCGTCACTTTATTTTTTAAAACCAAATTTCATTAAATTTGAAAGTATGATTGCAAAATAGTAATGTGGCTGAATGTTATGACTTTCAGCGGGCTACCGCAGCGCATTCAGGAGAGTACAGAATGAAAATTGCATTGATGATGGAAAACAGTCAGGCAAGCAAAAACGCCATCATCCATAACGAGCTTAAAGCCGTTGCGGATGAGAAGGGTTTTCCGGTCTATAACGTTGGGATGAGCGACGAAAATGATCATCATCTGACTTACATCCATTTAGGAATTATGGCCAGCATCCTGCTTAATTCCAAAGCTGTAGACTTTGTTGTTACAGGTTGCGGTACGGGCCAGGGGGCAATGATGTCACTGAATATCCATCCGGGTGTGGTGTGTGGCTATTGCCTCGATCCTGCAGATGCGTTCTTGTTCTCTCAGATCAACAACGGCAACGCGCTTTCTCTGGCATTCGCCAAAGGTTTTGGCTGGGGGGCTGAGCTGAATGTACGCTATATGTTTGAAAAAGCGTTCACCGGGCGTAACGGCGAAGGCTACCCGCCGGAGCGTAAAGAGCCGCAGGTGCGTAACGCCGGTATTCTGAATCAGGTGAAAGCAGCTGTGGTAAAAGAAAATTATCTGGACACGCTGCGCGCGATCGATCCTGAGCTGGTGAAAACCGCTGTATCAGGCCCGCGCTTTCAGCAGTGCTTCTTTGACAACTGCCAGGACAAAGCAATCGAAGCATTTGTACGCGAGGTGATTGGCTAAATCCTGTTGGCCCGGCGGCGTTCACCCTCCGGGCTACCTGTTCTTATTCGATACTGCGCTTCCTGCATCACGGGTGAGCCGCAGCGTATCCACCATACCTACCAGACAAATAATGGCAATAGCGACAAAGGCCAGCCGGAAACTGATCCCCGGAATATTGCCCAATGCCAGCCTTTCACTGACCACATCGCCAATGCGGATGCCAATAGCGGCTAAAGAAATGCCCAATCCCACCGCTAATTGTGTTGCCGTACTGAACAGCGTATTAGCGTAGCTCATTTGTGCTGCGGGGACGTCCGCGAAGGCAAGCGTGCTGACGCCGGTAAACTGAATTGAGCGGAACACGCCACCCAGATACAACACCAGCAAAATAACCCACACGGGGGTCTGCTGCGTAATTAATGCACAGGCCAGCAGCGCCAGGACGTTAAGCGCACCGTTAATCAACAGCAGTTTCTTAAAGCCCAGCCAGCGTATCAACGGTGTGGTGGCAGGTTTAATTGTCAGATTGCCGACAAATACCGCCAGCACCAGCGAACCCGCGTGAAAAGCGTTCATGCCAAAACCTACCTGAAACATTAACGGCAGCAGAAACGGCACGGCGCTGATAGAGGCACGAAACAGCGATCCGCCATACATGGTGACGCGAAAAGTCGGGACGTTCATGGCATCAAGGCGAATCATTGGCCAGGCGGTGCGACGAAAATGATGCAGGGCAAACAGAAAGGTCACTGTTCCTAGCGCCAAAAGCCCGGCGGTCAGCCAGCCCTGAGGCTGTTGGGTTCCCAGTAACTCCATGGCATACACCAGGCTCACCATCGCAACAGAGGTTGCGATAAATCCAGTTATATCAAATGGGCGGCGCTCGTCGTCTTGAATATCCGGGATAAAACGTAGCGCCAGCGCAATCGCCAGTATTCCGAGCGGTACATTAATGAAAAAAATCCAACGCCAGTTGGCATAGCTGGTAATGAATCCGCCAAGGGGAGGGCCAATGATGGGCGCGACTAACGCGGGCCAGGTCAGGGTCGCAATAGCGGTGATCAACTGATGTTTAGGCGTGGTGCGCAATACCGCGAGTCGGCCAACAGGAACCATTAGCGCGCCGCCTACACCCTGTAAGATTCGCATGGCGACAAAGCTCTCAAGGCTTTCGGAAAAACCGCATAAAACCGAGGCGAGAGTAAATATCGCCAGCGCCAGGGTAAACACTTTTCGGGCGCCGAAGCGATCCGCAATCCAGCCGCTGGCGGGAATCAGCACCGCGAGGGTGATCAGATAGGCGCTGATACCTATGTTCAGGTCAACTGCCTGTACGCCAAAACTTTTTGCCATGTCGGGCAGAGCGGTGGCAATCACCGTGCCGTCAATAAACTCCATAAAGAAAGCCCCGGCAACAAGTAATGCAGCCGGGGATAGACCGCGTTTGTTCTCAACCGCTAAATGTTCACTCATGTTGTGCTTGCCATCTCAAAAGAAACTGACTGGAACTTTTTTTATTTTCAGCGCATTCGTAATGCCTGCGCGGCTATCGTTTCGTTCGTTGAATGGGTACTATGACGACCTTTCTATAAGGAGCTCACTATGTCCCAAACACTGAATGCCGATCAGGAACTGCTCTCGGACGTTGTTGCCTGTCAGCTGGTTATCAAGCAGATTCTGGATGTTCTTGATGTTATTGCCCCAGTAGAAGTTCGGGAGAAAATGTCCAGCCAGCTGAAAAGCATCGACTTTTCCAGCCATCCTGCAGGCGCCGATCCGGTCACTATGCGCGCAATACAAAAAGCGGTTGCCTTGATCGAGTTGAAATTCACGCCGCAGAATGAATCTCACTAAAATAAACCGTTGTTTCAGGTTTTAGAAAGGTTTTTTTGCGCCTCGTAGAATGAGAGGCGTGAGTGTAGAGATAATTTAGCGCCAGCCGGATAAGGTGCGTCGCATCGTTATCCGGCATTAACATGATGAAAATTGAAGATTAGTGATGTTGATAGTTCACGACGTTCAGCAGGTGCTTATCGGTTTGTGCCATGCACAGTCCCGCACGTTTAGCGCTGCGTACTTCATCAAGAATCGTCTGTAACAGCACGCCATCCTGCTGCTGATCTTTTTCCAGATCGTGAAGAAAATCAATGGTTGTTGCATCATTCAAGGCTTCTGCTTCATTGGTTAAGCGAGATAGCTTGCTGTAACGCTGTTGGTATTCATCCAGCGTTTTCTGAAACAGTTCTTCAAGGGAAGTTAGTTCATCACCCGGAACATCAATAGCCTTGACGATGGGGTTAGCCCCGGCACTTTTCATAAAATTAAACATACGCATCATTTGAGTCACGTTACCTTGCGCCTGGGTGCGTAGAAAGGTTGCGGTGCCAGTCAGGCTGTGTTCGTAGCACCATTCACTGAGATGCAGGTAAAGATTCGATGCGTAGAACTCGAGGTTCATTTGTGTGTTGAGTTTATGAACAATTCCAACTGCAGCCATATCAATATCCTTATTTCCAGAAAGGGGGATGTACGTTACTTACGTCAGTGCAACGGGCTGCCGCTACACTTCACCTCTACGTACAATTAAAACTGTTAGCAGAATAAATCCGTTCCGCCGGTCCTTTAGTGATCACGAATTATATTCGCTCCCGATCGAGATTCAGCATAACGCCTGTCCCAACATAAGAAAATCCTTAAATCTGCGTATTTATGATTTTTTACATATTGTCATAGCAATATTAGTGATTTTTCTGCTTGTGCATATAAATCATGTGAATGTAAGAGATTGATATTTATATCATTAAAGCGAAATGTTGATATTGAAATGGTGTTTCATATCACGAAATTGAATTTCACAATCAGGTATTGTCTGTCACCAGATGATTATCTGCTCTTAGGATGAAGAAATTTCACCATTGAGATGTGTGGTTGAACGTTATCTGCTGACTAATTTTTTGCGCCAGATCAGTTTTGTGGAAACTAATAAAGTTAAGCACCTGAATGATTCGGCATTTATTGTTAGGTGTATTTGGAAAAATCGAGGAGTGTGTATGAAAAAGGTTGCCGTGCTACTGGCACCTGGTTTTGAAGAGGCGGAAGCCATTGTTACCATTGATATTCTGCGCCGCCTGCAGATCGAAGTTGAAACACTGGCCTGCGCCGAGTCCCGTGCGGTGGTGAGTTACCATGACGTGCCGATGGTGACGGACAGCACGCTGGCTGTGCGCCAGACGGATCTTTACGATGCCGTTGTGTTACCCGGCGGGCCGCAGGGCAGCGTTAATCTTGCCGCCAGTGAGGCTGTCATCCAGTTTATCGCTCGCCATGACGAGGCAGGAAAACTCATTTGCCCGGTGTGTTCTGCGGCTGCGCGCGTGCTGGGTGGCAACGGCCTGCTGAAGGGGCGTCGCTACGTGTGTTCGGGGGATCTGTGGCAAAACGTCACGGATGGGGAATATATCGATGCGCCGGTTGTGGAAGATGGCAACCTGATTAGCGGTAAAGGGTTAGGGCATATTTTCGATTTTGCTTTCACGCTTGCGGCGCGTCTATTGGGAGATGACCTTCCGGTTCGCGATCACGCTGACCACATTTATTACCGATGGTAATCATTCTCCCGAATGCTTCGGTATTCGGGAACAAGGATTCGTTGGCTGACCTTATGGACTAATCTGCTATCTCTCTTTTTTCCCGTCGACAAAACCGCGTTTTTTTATGTCATTTCCCGCTGAATTTATGTACGCAATTACTGTAATTCTGTGGTGTGATGCCGCTCTCTTATGGAGAATCAATTTCCCGCTAAAAATACTCTCAGCACTGGCATTAATCTTATCAATAAAAGGTAATGCCTTGTTTTACGTCCGAATTACAAAAAATCGTCTGATTTTACCCTACATAAAAGAACGTTAAAGCTGGAGTTAACCATGCACAAATTCACTAAAGCGCTGGCTGCCATCGGTCTGGCTGCCATTATGTCACAATCCGCTATCGCTGAATCCATGAAGCTCGGTTTCCTGGTCAAACAGCCGGAAGAACCGTGGTTCCAGACGGAATGGAAATTTGCCGATAAAGCCGGTAAAGACCTTGGTTTTGAGGTGATTAAAATTGCCGTTCCGGATGGCGAGAAAACCCTGAACGCCATCGACAGCCTGGCTGCAAGTGGAGCAAAAGGGTTTGTGATTTGCACGCCAGATCCAAAACTGGGGCCAGCCATTATGGCTAAAGCGCGTGGCTACGATATGAAAGTCATTGCCGTCGATGATCAGTTTGCCAACGCGAAAGGTAAGCCGATGGATACCGTACCGTTGGTGATGATGGCGGCAACCAAAATTGGTGAGCGCCAGGGTCAGGAGCTGTACAAGGAGATGCAAAAACGCGGTTGGGATGTGAAATCCTCCGCCGTAATGGCCATTACCGCCAACGAACTGGATACCGCACGTCGTCGTACTTCTGGCTCAATGGAAGCACTTAAAGCCGCAGGCTTCCCGGAAAAACAGATTTACCAGGTCCCAACAAAATCGAATGACATCCCCGGCGCATTCGACGCCGCCAACTCCATGCTGGTTCAGCATCCTGAAGTCAAAAACTGGCTGATTGTCGGCATGAACGACAACACCGTGCTGGGTGGCGTACGTGCGACCGAAGGGCAGGGCTTCAAAGCGCCAAACGTGATTGGTATCGGGATTAACGGCGTTGACGCGGTTAGCGAACTGTCTAAAGGCGAAGCGACCGGGTTCTACGGCTCACTGTTGCCAAGCCCGGACGTGCACGGCTACAAATCCAGTGAAATGCTCTACAACTGGGTAACGAAAGGTGCAGAGCCACCGGCATTCACTGAAGTAACAGATGTGGTGCTGATTACCCGCGATAACTTCAAAGAAGAGCTGGCGAAGAAAGGCTTAGGCGGTAAGTAACAGAAATGCTGCCATGTTGCAGGCCGGATAAGGCGAAGCCGCCATCCGGCGCAATGCCCGGTAGCGCTGTGCTTACCGGGCCTACGTCCGGCGGTTTTCCAGGCCGGCAAAATCCTGACTCACGGAGACGTTATGCAACAGTCTACCCCGTATCTCTCATTTCGCGGCATCGGCAAAACGTTCCCGGGCGTTAAGGCGCTGACGGATATCAGTTTCGACTGCTATGCCGGACAGGTGCATGCGCTGATGGGCGAAAATGGCGCCGGGAAATCAACACTCTTAAAAATTCTCAGCGGTAACTATGCGCCAACGACGGGATCTTTGACGATCCGCGGACAGGAAGTTTCGTTTGCGGATACCACTGCCGCACTCAACGCCGGTGTCGCCATTATTTATCAGGAACTGCATCTCGTCCCGGAAATGACCGTTGCCGAGAATATTTATTTAGGGCAGTTACCGCACAAAGGCGGGATTGTGAACCGCTCGCTGCTGAACTATGAAGCAGGAATCCAGCTGAAGCATCTGGGAATGGATATCGATCCCGATACCCCATTGAAATACCTCTCCATTGGTCAGTGGCAGATGGTGGAGATTGCAAAAGCGCTAGCGCGAAATGCCAAAATTATCGCCTTTGATGAACCCACCAGCTCCTTGTCGGCTCGCGAGATTGAGAATTTATTTCGCGTTATCCGTGAGCTGCGCAACGAAGGACGCATCATTCTGTACGTTTCGCACCGTATGGAGGAGATTTTTGCCCTTAGCGATGCCATCACCGTGTTTAAAGATGGTCATTACGTCAAAACGTTCACGGATATGCAGCAGGTCGATCATGATGCGCTGGTGCAGGCGATGGTCGGGCGCGACCTCGGGGATATCTATGGCTGGAAATCCAGGCCGTATGGCACAGAGCGTCTGCGGCTGCATGAAGTCAAAGCTCCAGGCGTGCGTACGCCAATCAGTTTATCTGTGCGAAGCGGTGAAATTGTCGGACTGTTTGGCCTGGTGGGGGCCGGACGTAGCGAATTAATGAAAGGGTTGTTCGGCGGTACGCGTATCACGGCGGGCCAGGTATTTATTGATGAACAGCCTATCGATATCCGTAAACCAAGCCATGCCATTGCAGCAGGGATGATGCTGTGCCCGGAGGATCGCAAAGCCGAAGGGATCATTCCGGTCCATTCAGTGCGCAACAACATCAACATTAGTGCACGGCGTAAGCATGTTCTGGGGGGATGCGTGATCAACAACGGCTGGGAAGAGACCAATGCCGATCACCATATTCGTTCACTCAACATCAAAACGCCGGGTGCAGAGCAACTGATCATGAATCTCTCCGGCGGTAATCAACAGAAAGCTATCCTTGGTCGTTGGTTATCGGAAGAGATGAAAGTGATTTTGTTGGATGAACCTACACGCGGCATTGATGTGGGCGCCAAGCATGAAATTTACAACGTGATTTATGCCCTCGCAGCGCGCGGTGTGGCCGTATTGTTTGCTTCCAGTGACCTGCCAGAAGTGCTCGGTGTCGCCGACCGTATTGTGGTGATGAGAGAAGGCGAAATTGCCGGTGAGTTACTTCATGAACAGGCGGATGAGCGCCAGGCGTTGAGCCTTGCTATGCCTAAAGTCAGCCAGGCTGTAGCCTGAATAAGGAGAGTATGATGTCTTCCGTTTCTACATCGGGTTCTGGCGCAGCGAAGTCGGCGCTAAATCTGGGGCGCATTTGGGATCAATACGGCATGCTGGTGGTGTTCGCCGTGCTGTTCCTGGTTTGTTCCCTCTTTGTGCCAAACTTTGCTACTTTTATCAACATGAAGGGGTTAGGGCTGGCGGTATCGATGTCGGGTATGGTTGCCTGCGGGATGCTGTTTTGCCTGGCATCCGGTGATTTCGATCTGTCTGTCGCATCTGTGATTGCCTGTGCTGGTGTTACCACTGCCGTGGTCATTAACATGACCGAAAGTCTGTGGATTGGCGTGGCTGCCGGGCTGCTGCTCGGTATTCTGTGTGGTCTGGTGAATGGGTTCGTGATTGCGCGGTTAAAAATTAACGCCCTGATCACTACTCTTGCGACAATGCAGATTGTACGTGGTCTGGCCTATATTATCTCCGACGGTAAGGCAGTCGGGATTGAAGACGAGCGTTTCTTCACACTCGGCTATGCTAACTGGTTTGGTCTGCCGGCGCCTATCTGGATCACGGTCGTTTGTTTCATTGTCTTTGGCTTACTGCTGAACAAAACCACGTTTGGGCGTAATACGCTGGCCATTGGGGGCAATGAAGAGGCGGCGCGCCTGGCAGGGGTTCCGGTTGTTCGTACCAAGATTATTATCTTTATTCTTTCCGGTCTGGTATCCGCCATTGCCGGGATTATCCTCGCATCGCGTATGACCAGCGGCCAGCCCATGACCTCAATCGGTTATGAGTTGATCGTGATTTCAGCCTGCGTGCTAGGGGGCGTTTCGCTTAAAGGCGGCATCGGAAAAATCTCATATGTGGTGGCCGGGGTGCTGATCCTGGGTACAGTTGAGAATGCGATGAACCTGCTGAATATCTCTCCGTTCGCGCAGTATGTAGTACGCGGCCTCATCCTGCTGGCGGCGGTGATCTTCGACCGTTACAAGCAAAAAGCGAAGCGTACCGTTTGATGATTTAAACCCCAACTTTTTAGTCTAGCTTCTGCCCATCGCCAGCCGCTACCCGGCTGGCGATTGTTTTTCCAAATGGCGAGCATGGTCACACTGTCTATACTTATATCCGTCATACATCATCTATACGCCGCGATCCGCGTGGCGTTCTGACCATGATGAGGAGGATAACCGGGTGACAGCATCACTGATCTTACCCCCTGAACAATCTGCAAACTGTGCTTATTTTTTTGATCTCGATGGGACACTTGCTGAGATTAAACCCTTTCCCGACCAGGTCGTTGTCCCTAAGACAATCCTGCAATGTTTACATCAGTTAGCGACGCATAATGCGGATGCGCTGGCATTGATTTCAGGGCGCTCAATGGCTGAGCTTGACGCACTCACTACTCCGTTTCGTTTTCCGCTTGCCGGAGTGCATGGGGCAGAACGCCGTGATATCAATGGTCAAACGCACATAGTACACCTGCCTGAAGGTATCGAGCGTGAAGCCGGGGCGTTATTACACGCAGCGTTAGTGACATTACCAGGGGCAACGCTGGAAACCAAAGGCATGGCTTTCGCGTTGCACTATCGCCAGGCACCCGAACATGAAGCGGCGCTGATTACCCTGGCAGAACACATCACGCGCAGATGGCCGCAGCTTGCTTTACAGCACGGTAAATGTGTCGTGGAAATAAAGCCTAAGGGCAGCAATAAAGGCGACGCGATAGCTGCATTTATGCAGGAAGCGCCTTTTGCGGGCCGGATCCCTGTGTTTTTTGGTGACGATCTGACAGATGAAACAGGATTTGCTGTGGTTAACCGCGCTGGTGGTATTTCCGTAAAGGTGGGGATCGGGCCGACGCAGGCGACATGGCGTCTGGATGGCGTCAGGGATGTCTGGCGCTGGCTGGAGAAAATTAACTCTTCGCAGCAAGAATCGAAAGCAACGAATAACAGAAGAGGTGGCTATGAGTCGTTTAGTCGTAGTATCTAATCGTATCGCCTCACCAGATGACAAAGGGAGCGCGGGTGGGCTCGCGGTCGGTGTACTGGGCGCGTTAAAAGCTGCTGGTGGTTTGTGGTTTGGCTGGAGTGGTGATACAGGTAATGAGGATAAACCGTTAAAAAAGGTCACGCGTGGCAATATCACCTGGGCCTCGTTTAATTTGAGTGAGCAAGATTACGAAGAGTATTACTGCCAGTTTTCAAATGCCGTTTTATGGCCTGCGTTTCACTATCGCCTCGATTTGGTACAGTTTCAGCGCTCTGCCTGGGAAGGCTACCAACGGGTTAATGCCTTACTGGTGGATAAACTTCTGCCGCTGCTTGGCGATGACGATATTATCTGGGTTCATGATTACCATCTGTTGCCGTTTGCCAGCGAACTGCGTAAACGCGGTGTGAATAACCGCATCGGTTTTTTCCTGCATATTCCTTTTCCGACGCCGGAAATTTTTAATGCGCTCCCCCCACATCAGGCGCTGCTTGAGCAGATGTGTGATTTCGATTTACTCGGTTTCCAGACCGAAAACGATCGTCAGGCTTTTCTGGACTGTCTCGCAGCCCAGACTCGGGTGTCCACGCATAAAGATAAGCACCACCAGGCATGGGGAAAAGCGTTTCGCACTCAGGTCTATCCCATCGGTATTGAACCTGATGAGATTGCACGACAGGCGTCCGGACCGCTGCCGCCAAAACTGGCACAGCTAAAAGCGGAGCTTAAAAATGTGCAGAATATTTTCTCCGTGGAGCGTCTGGATTACTCCAAAGGCTTGCCGGAGCGCTTTCAGGCCTATGAGGCTTTACTGGAACATTATCCGCAGCACCACGGTAGAATTCGCTATACGCAGATAGCTCCGACCTCGCGTGAAGAGGTGCAGGCCTATCAGGATATTCGCCACCAACTGGAAACAGAGGCAGGGCGAATCAATGGCAAATATGGGCAACTGGGCTGGACGCCGCTTTATTATTTGAACCAGTACTTTGATCGTAAATTGCTGATGAAGATCTTCCGCTACTCTGACGTAGGGTTGGTGACTCCGTTGCGCGATGGTATGAACCTGGTGGCGAAAGAGTTTGTGGCCGCACAGGATCCTGCTAACCCTGGCGTGCTGGTGTTATCGCAATTTGCCGGGGCTGCGAATGAGCTTACTTCCGCGCTTATTGTTAATCCCTATGATCGGGATGAAGTGGCAGGCGCATTAAACCAGGCGCTGACGATGCCACTTGCTGAGCGTATTTCCCGCCACGCTGAGATGCTTGCAACGATCATTAAAAATGATATCGACAGCTGGCAGGCGCAGTTCATTTGCGATCTGGAAAAAGTGTCCCTACGCCAGAGTAAACAGCCATTGCCAGGTAACGTTTCTTCCTGCTCTAAACTGGCGTGACGTTCAAAAAATGAAGATCAATCTCCAGCCAGCGGAACTAACAGAACGTCCACCTGGCTGGCACCGACCACGCTTTTCGCTGAACAGGACGCGCGCGAAAAAAAACTGTGGTTATGGTTGCCGTAAATGACCAGATCAACAGCGTGTTTACGGCAGACATCCAGGATATGTTCATTCAGAGCCCCATAGGTAATGAAGGTATGTTCAATGGGGTATTCTGCTTCTTTGCTGAGCTTGTCGATAAAATCCTGAGTCTCCTCCTGCATCACTTCACGCAGGTCTTCCAGCATGGGGGCAGCAAACTGGTTATACAGTTCGGGGTCTGAGACCAGTGTAATCAGGCTAATTCGGGCGTTGACAGGACGAGCGATAGAAACCGCCCTGGCTAACAACTGCTGACTTTCAGGGGTGGCGGCAACAGCAACAAGAATGTGCGAATAGCTCATAACTCGCTCCTTTTTTTCAAGAATTATGAGAGGATTTTTCAGTTTTACTCAGCTTACTCCATACTGCAACGTTTCCTTCCTTCATAGTGTGAATGTCATCATGATTATTCATTAATTATTCTTATAAATAGAATAATCGATTCATATTGGTTGCAGATATGTTCAGGTAACTTAAGTAAAACCCACTGCTAATGAAAACAATGTGTTAATAAAAAATAAACATATTTTAACATTTAAGCGGTTATCACTGTCTGGTATTAATTAATCAACCTTATTATTTAAGTCTTTGTTTACAAAGCATTTAATTAAAATAACGCTTTACATTAAATATGTGATCCAACTCGCTATTTCACGACGTGATATTAACGTTTGTGAACAAAATACTATTCGCTTTTAATGCAAGAATATTCGTACGCCAGGAATTGAAATGAAGAATATGGGGTCAGAAAATAAGCAAAGTAAAAGCCGCGCTGATGGATTTATGTTAAGTGTTTGGCTGATTTATGTGATCTTGATCACATATTCTTTAAATTCGCAGTATAGCTCCGTTGTATGTGTAACTGACGGCGGGTAGAGTTGCGTCGAATTAGGAAAAATCTTAGACATTTGTAAGAATTGATGTGAGCTTGTAAGGGACGCTGCCTTCTTAAGAAGGAATGTTTAGACAACGCGTAAGTGTCGTCACGCTGCTATGTATTTGACCTTTTGCTTTTTTTTACCGGGCCTTCCCGGCGACATCACGGGGTGCGGTTTTGCCGCATGAAAACAATGTTGGTTATTATGGATGCAAATAATGCATACATCCGAGTTGCTGAAACACATTTATGACATCAATTTGTCATATTTATTGCTTGCACAGCGTTTGATCGTTCAGGACAAAGCATCTGCGATGTTTCGCCTTGGTATCAGCGAGGAAATGGCGGACACGTTGGCAACATTAACACTTCCTCAAATGGTCAAACTGGCCGAAACAAACCAACTGGTATGTCATTTCCGTTTCGACGATCACCAGACTGTTACTCGCCTGACGCAAGACTCCCGCGTTGACGATCTTCAGCAAATTCATACCGGTATCATGCTTTCAACACGCCTGTTAAGCGACATTGATGATGCAGCACGTAAGAAAAGGGCTTGATGATGAGCGAAAAAAGCATTGTTCAGGAAGCGCGTGATATCCAGTTAGCAATGGAATTAATCACATTAGGCGCCCGTTTGCAAATGCTGGAAAGCGAAACGCAATTAAGCCGTGGTCGACTTATCAAGCTGTACAAAGAATTACGCGGTAGCCCTCCGCCAAAAGGGATGCTGCCGTTCTCCACCGACTGGTTTATGACGTGGGAACAAAACATTCATGCTTCAATGTTTTGTAACGCATGGCAATTCCTGCTCAAAACCGGTTTGTGCAGCGGCGTGGATGCCGTGATCAAAGCGTACCGTTTATATCTTGAGCAGTGCCCGCAGCCGGAAGAGGGGCCGCTGCTGGCGCTAACTCGCGCATGGACGCTGGTTCGTTTTGTCGACAGCGGATTGCTGGAGTTGTCCCAATGCAATTGCTGCGGTGGGAATTTTATCACCCACGCACACCAACCCGCAGGTAGCTTTGCCTGCAGTTTATGTCAGCCGCCATCACGGGCCGTAAAAAGACGTAAACTTTCCCAGAATGCTGCCGATATTATTCCACAACTGCTGGATGAACAGATCGAACAGGCTGTTTAACTGATACGGTGTGGATAAACACTCCAGCAGCGGTAAGCGATTACCGCTGCTTTTTTTTGTCCTGACCTTACGTTAATTGCCCGACTGCGCATCCTGTCATAGTCAATTGCGAAAGGATGATGTCGTGCTTATCTTATTAGGTTACCTGGTTGTTATTGGTACAGTTTTCGGCGGTTACATGATGACCGGCGGACACCTTGGGGCACTCTATCAACCGGCTGAGCTGGTGATTATCGGTGGCGCGGGTATTGGGGCATTCATCGTCGGCAATAACGGGAAAGCCATCAAAGGGACGATGAAAGCGATCCCGATGCTTTTTCGTCGTTCAAAATACACCAAAGCGATGTATATGGATCTGCTGGCGCTGCTGTATCGCCTGATGGCCAAGTCACGTCAGCAGGGCATGTTCTCGCTTGAACGCGACATCGAAAACCCCAAAGAGAGCGAAATCTTCGCTAGCTATCCGCGCATTCTTGCGGATGCCGTAATGCTTGATTTCATTGTCGATTATCTGCGTTTGATCATCAGCGGCAATATGAATACGTTTGAAATTGAAGCGCTGATGGACGAAGAAATTGAGACTCACGAAAGTGAGGCCGAAGTTCCGGCTAACAGTCTGGCAATGGTGGGTGATTCATTACCGGCGTTCGGCATTGTGGCGGCGGTCATGGGGGTTGTTCATGCGCTGGCTTCTGCCGATCGTCCGGCGGCTGAGCTGGGTTCGCTGATTGCGCATGCGATGGTAGGGACATTCCTCGGTATTTTACTGGCCTATGGATTTATTTCTCCGCTTGCCAGCGTTCTGCGGCAGAAAAGCGCTGAAACAACCAAAATGATGCAGTGTGTGAAGATAACGCTGCTCTCCAATCTGAATGGTTACGCGCCGCCAATTGCCGTCGAGTTTGGTCGTAAGACTCTGTATTCCAGCGAACGACCATCGTTTATCGAGCTGGAAGAGCATGTTCGTGCGGTGAGAAATCCAACTGCGCAGCAGACGACCGAGGACGCATGAAAAATCAGGCCCATCCCATTATCGTTGTAAAGCGACGCAAGCATAAAGGTCACGGTGGTGGGGCGCATGGTTCGTGGAAAATCGCCTACGCCGATTTTATGACCGCGATGATGGCCTTCTTTCTGGTTATGTGGCTCATTTCTATTTCCAGCCCTAAAGAATTGATCCAGATTGCCGAATATTTCCGTACACCGCTGGCCACCGCAGTGACCGGGGGAAATCGTATTTCGAATAGCCAAAGCCCGATTCCAGGCGGCGGGGATGATTACACCCAGCAGCAGGGCGAGGTGAACAAGCAGCCGAATATTGATGACCTGCGAAAACGTATGGAACAGAGCCGTTTGAGCAAACTTCGCGGCGATCTCGATCAATTGATTGAATCCGATCCCAAACTGCGAGCGCTGCGTCCGCATTTAAAGATTGATTTAGTTCAGGAAGGGCTGCGGATACAGATTATCGACAGTCAGAATCGGCCGATGTTTAAGACTGGTAGCGCTGAAGTTGAGCCGTACATGCGCGATATCCTGCGCGCGATTGCTCCGGTGCTCAACGGCATCCCTAACCGGATCAGCCTTTCCGGTCACACGGATGATTACCCTTACGCGAATGGTGAGAAAGGGTACAGCAACTGGGAATTGTCCGCCGATCGCGCAAATGCATCGCGTCGCGAGCTTGTTAGCGGCGGTCTGGATGATGGAAAAGTATTACGTGTGGTAGGTATGGCCGCCACGATGCGTCTGAGCGATCGCGGTCCCGAAGACGCTATCAACCGCCGTATTAGCCTGCTGGTTCTCAATAAGCAGGCGGAAGAGGCCATTTTGCATGAAAACGCTGAAAGCCAGAATGAGCCGGTAAGTGTCTTACAACAGCCAGCGGAACTTCCGCCGGCAAGCGTTCCCACATCGCCACCAGCCAATCCGAGGTGATAGCGTGAGCATGGATATTAGCGATTTTTATCAGACATTTTTTGATGAAGCTGACGAACTGTTGGCTGATATGGAGCAACACCTTCTTGATTTGGTTCCTGAAGCCCCGGATTCCGAACAGCTGAATGCCATTTTTCGTGCAGCGCACTCGATTAAAGGCGGGGCGGGCACCTTCGGCTTTACCATTTTGCAGGAAACGACCCATCTGATGGAAAACCTGCTGGATGAAGCGCGGCGTGGCGAGATGCAGCTCAATGCCGACATTATCAACCTGTTTTTGGAAACGAAAGATATTATGCAGGAACAGCTCGACGCCTATAAAAGCTCAGTGGAGCCTGATGCCGAAAGTTTTGAGTACATCTGCCAGGCATTACGGCAGTTAGCGCTCGAAGCGAAAGGTGAAACCGCACCGGCAGTAGTCAACTCAGCAAAACTGAGCGTTGTTGACAGCGCCGCGATGCAGGAAGAGGCGGTTGCAAAGCCAGAATCCGCCAGTGAAGAGAGTAAAAAACGCATTACTCTCTCGCGTCTGAAAGCCAGCGAAGTGGATTTACTGGAAGAGGAACTGGGGAATCTGGCGACCTTAACCGATGTGGTAAAAGGAAGCGACACGTTATCAGCAACGCTTGATGGCAACCTTGCAGAAGATGACATCATCGCGGTGCTCTGCTTTGTCATTGAAGCTGACCAAATTGAATTCGAAACCGTCAGCGCAGCGCCTGTGGCAGTAGAACCTGAAGAGGTGACTGTTGTCACTGAGCCGCAGCCGGTTGCTGTGGCACCTGCGGTGAAAGCTACCGCCAGTGAAGCACCACATAGCCGCGTGGAACGTGAAAAACCAGCCCGCGCCAGCGAGTCGACCAGTATCCGCGTAGCGGTTGAAAAGGTTGATCAGCTTATTAACCTGGTCGGTGAGTTGGTGATCACGCAGTCGATGCTGGCCCAGCGCTCTAACGAACTGGATCCTGTCAATCATGGCGATCTCATCACCAGTATGGGTCAGTTACAACGTAACGCCCGAGATTTGCAAGAGTCGGTGATGTCGATTCGTATGATGCCAATGGAGTATGTGTTCAGCCGTTTCCCTCGTCTGGTGCGCGATCTGGCCGGTAAGCTGGGTAAACAGGTCGAGCTGACGCAGGTAGGTAGCTCAACCGAACTCGATAAGAGCCTGATTGAACGCATCATCGATCCGTTGACGCACCTGGTGCGTAACAGCCTCGACCATGGTATCGAACTGCCGGAAAAACGCCTTGAATCCGGTAAAAGCCCAATTGGCAATCTGACGCTTTCCGCGGAGCATCAAGGCGGGAATATTTGTATTGAAGTGACCGATGATGGCGCTGGCCTGAACCGCGAACGTATCCTGGCTAAAGCTGTCTCTCAGGGCATGCCGATCCACGAAAACATGAGCGATGACGAAGTGGGTATGTTGATCTTCGCGCCAGGCTTTTCGACCGCCGAACAGGTGACGGATGTTTCCGGACGCGGCGTGGGTATGGATGTGGTGAAGCGAAATATCCAGGAGATGGGCGGCCATGTTGAGATCCAGTCTAAACAGGGACAGGGGACTACTATTCGCATTCTGCTGCCGCTGACGCTGGCGATCCTCGACGGGATGTCCGTGCGCGTGGCGGATGAGGTCTTCATTCTGCCACTGAATGCCGTGATGGAATCGCTGCAACCGCGCGAAGAAGATCTCCATCCGCTGGCCGGAGGAGAGCGCGTGCTGGAAGTGCGTGGCGAATATTTACCGCTGGTTGAGCTGTGGAAAGTCTTCGAGGTTGAAGGCGCAAAAACAGAAGCAACTCAGGGCATTGTAGTGATTTTACAAAGTGCAGGACGTCGCTATGCGCTGCTGGTCGATCAGTTAATTGGCCAACACCAGGTGGTGGTCAAAAACCTGGAAAGTAACTACCGCAAAGTGCCAGGTATTTCTGCTGCAACGATCCTCGGCGATGGCAGCGTCGCGCTGATTGTCGATGTCTCTGCATTGCAGGGGTTAAACCGCGAACAACGTGTGGCGATCACAGCCGCCTGATTGAGTGAGAAGGGAATAATATGACCGGTATGAGTAATGTAACTAAACTGGCCGGCGAACCGTCAGGTCAGGAATTCCTCGTGTTTACGCTGGGGGATGAAGAGTACGGTATCGATATCCTGAAAGTGCAGGAAATCCGTGGTTATGATCAGGTGACGCGCATCGCTAACACGCCTGCGTTTATCAAAGGTGTCACGAACCTGCGTGGTGTGATTGTGCCTATCGTCGACCTGCGCGTGAAATTTAGCCAGAGCGATGTGGATTACAACGAAAACACCGTGGTGATTGTGCTGAATCTGGGTCAGCGGGTGGTTGGGATTGTGGTAGACGGCGTCTCGGATGTCCTGTCGCTGACGACGGATCAAATCCGTCCGGCACCAGAGTTTGCGGTCACGCTGTCGACGGAATATTTGACGGGATTGGGTGCGCTGGGTGACCGGATGCTGATTCTGGTCAACATTGAGAAGCTGCTGAACAGCGAAGAAATGGCGCTGCTGGATATTGCCGCTTCCCACGTCGCATAATCGCCATAACTCATCCGGCCTACAATGATTGCTGTTGTAGGCCGGATTAGCGTAGCGTATCCGGCAGATTTCCCTCTTACGCTTCCCGCTCAACCAGCTCCGGTTCTTCTTCCAGTAAACCTTCATCCTGCGCCAGCATCGCCGTTGCAATCCCGTTACCTAATACGTTGATTGCTGAACGTCCCATATCCAGGAAGTGGTCAATTCCCATCAGTAACAGGATCCCGGCGACCGGAATATTAAAGCTCGGGATGGTTGCAGCCAGCACCACCAGTGCTGAACGCGGCACACCGGCAATCCCTTTGGACGCCAGCATCAGCGTCAGCATCAGGACGGTGATTTCTGCGAAGGAGAGGTGAATATTATAGGCCTGCGCGATAAACATGGAGGCAAATGAACAGTAGACCATGGAACCAACCAGGTTAAACGAATAACCGATAGGCAGCACGAATGACACGATGTTGGGTGAGCAGCCAAATTTAGTTAATTGCTCCAGCGTTTTCGGATAAGCGGCCTCAGAGCTGCTGGTAGTGAATGCGACCAGAACCGGGTCTTTCAGCATGCTTACCAGGCGAAATACCTCTTTTTTCAGCATGACATAACCCACCGCCAGCAGAACCAGGCAGGTCAGTAAAATCGCCACATAGTAGCCGCCGATAAACGACGCATAGTTAAGCAGGATCCCCAGCCCCTGGGTGGAGATTACGGAGGAGATGGCGGCAAAAATAGCCAGCGGTGCAACGTACATCACGTAGCCAGTCACTTTCAGCATAATGTGGGAAACGACATCCAGCGCCGCAACCAGCGGGGCGTTGAATTTCTCACCAAGGGATGCGCCACCAATACCGAAGAACATCGAGAACACCACAATTTGCAGGATCTCATTGTTAGCCATCGCTTCGGCGATACTGGTTGGAATGGTATGCGTCAGAAAACCTTTCAGGCTCATGCCGCCCACGGCGAGACCGGTGTCGGTGGCTTCCAGCGGGATCGCCAGGTTCAGCCCGCTGCCGGGTTGCTCAAGGGAAACCACAAACAGACCGACCAGAATAGACAATATAGAAGAGCTGATAAACCAGATCATGGCTTTCCCGCCCACACGACCGATGGTGGACGTTTCCCCCAGACGCATAATACCAACGGTCAGGGTGCTGAATACTAAAGGCGCGATCACCATCTTAATCAGACGTAAAAAGATGTCGGTGAGAAGCGTAATATTATCGGCCCAGGCGGTTACAACGCCGGGGGAGGCATAAGAGTGGATCACCGCACCCGACAGGATCCCCGCCAGCATGAAGATCACGATAAACAACGTGAGTTTGTTTGCATTTGCCACTAAAAAGCCCTCAGTAAGGATTTAACATTTATTGATCGGTTACTCATTTTTTATACTTATTAAGTGGTAACGAAGTATTCATCATATAAATTGGATTAAAGCGTAAGCGGATACAACTTTTTTTAATTTTTTATCCATTTTGTTGTGGTATTTACAAAGTGATTGTGTGATCTAAATCACACAAAAAAGCGTGTTTCAGCCAATCTGACCGTGCTCACCGATGAATATAAATGTTATTTGCATGATAATTATGGTGTTTTTATGTGAATGATTTGTGGTTGTTGCGCACCCGTTTTTACCTTCCCCTCGCCAGGCTTCACATCCCTTCAGGATTTCCTTTTCGCAAACGTAAAGTTATCTCAGCCACTGCCGATAACGTTGATAACTCGTTTTCAGGAAGGTGCCTTATGTTTAACCGTATCCGCGTTGTCACAATGCTGATGATGGTGCTGGGGGTTTTCGCACTGCTACAGCTTGTTTCCGGTGGTCTGTTGTTTTCTTCATTGCAGCAGAATCAGCAAAGTTTTGTTATTTCTAACGATCTTCGACAGCAGCAAAGTGAACTCACCTCAACATGGGATCTGATGCTGCAAACACGAATCAATTTAAGCCGTTCTTCTGCGCGCATGATGATGGATGCGTCTAACCAGCAAAGCAGCGCCAAAAACGATCTGCTGAAGAATGCGAAAGCATCGCTTGCGCAGGCTGAAACGCATTACGCAAAATTTAAAAACATCACACCGTTGCCGGAAATGGCAGAAGCCAGCGGCAACGTAGAGGAAAAATATCAGCAGTACCATGCGGCCCTGGCAGAACTGGTTCAGTTTCTGGAAAGCGGCAATATGGACGCCTACTTTGCGCAGCCTACGCAGGGAATGCAAAACGCGCTCGGCGAGGCGCTGGGCAAGTACGCCAGCGTTAGCGAAAAGCTTTACGTTCAGGCATTTGATCAAAGCGCGCGGGATTACCATTTCTCCCAATGGCAGCTTGGCGTGCTGGCCGTCGTGCTGGTACTGATTCTGGTGGTGGTCTGGTACGGTATCCGTCATACCCTTCTAAATCCTCTTTCCCGCGTTATTGCCCATATTCGGGAAATCGCCAGCGGTAACCTGACCGCAACTCTCACCGTTAGCGGTCGTAACGAAATCGGCGAGTTGGCCAGTACGGTTGATCATATGCAGCGCTCGCTAACGGAAACCGTCACTCTGGTGCGTGAAGGCTCTGATGCGATTTATTCCGGTACCAGCGAAATTGCCAGCGGAAACACTGACCTTTCATCTCGAACGGAACAGCAGGCGTCTGCGCTGGAAGAGACCGCAGCCAGCATGGAACAGCTGACCGCAACCGTGAAGCAAAACGCGGACAACGCGCGTCAGGCCTCGCAACTGGCGAAAAGCGCTTCTGACACCGCGCAGCATGGCGGAAAAGTGGTTGATAGCGTGGTGAACACCATGCACGAAATCGCCGATAGCTCGAAGAAAATCGCCGACATCATCAGCGTCATCGATGGCATTGCCTTTCAGACCAACATTCTCGCACTGAACGCGGCGGTTGAAGCAGCACGCGCCGGTGAGCAAGGCCGCGGCTTTGCCGTGGTGGCGGGCGAAGTGCGTAATCTGGCAAGCCGCAGTGCGCAGGCGGCAAAAGAGATCAAAGCGTTGATTGAAGATTCCGTTTCCCGGGTTGATACCGGTTCTGTACTGGTGGAAAGCGCAGGGGAAACGATGAACGACATCGTCAATGCCGTGACGCGGGTGACCGATATCATGGGTGAGATTGCCTCAGCCTCCGACGAGCAAAGCCGGGGGATTGATCAGGTTGCGCTCGCGGTCTCTGAAATGGATCGCGTTACGCAGCAGAACGCCTCTTTGGTACAGGAGTCAGCTGCCGCAGCGGCCGCTCTTGAAGAACAGGCCAGTCGCCTGACGCAGTCGGTATCGACTTTCCGTCTTGCGTCACGTCCAGCCTCGACAAAACCACGCGATACACGATTACCAGCGGCCCCGAGCGCATCCTATCCGCGCCAGAGCATTGAACAAGATACGAATTGGGAAACATTTTGACTGATAGTTAAACCGCGGCCAGTGCCGCCCGATGGGAGCGTTGATGTTTAATCGTATTCGAATTTCGACCACGCTGTTTTTGATTTTAATCCTCTGCGGTGTTTTGCAGATTGGCAGTAATGGCTTGTCCTTCTGGGCATTTCGGGACGGTTTTCAGAACCTGAATCAGGTCGAACGGAGTAATCAGCAACGCGCTGCGCTGGCACAAACCCGCGCTGTGTTATTACAGGCCAGTACGGCCCTTAATAAGGCAGGGACGCTGACCGCCCTGAGCTATCCGCCAGAGGACATCAAAACGCTGATGACCCTCGCGCGCGATAGCCTGGCGCAGTCTGAATTGATGTTTAAACGCTTTATAGCGACGTCGGATTCGGCGGAACAAGGAAAGGCGCTGTTTGGTGCAACGGAGAATAGTTTCAGCCAGTGGCACAGCGCCCTCGCGCATCAGGCCACCTGGCTTGAAAATAATCAGTTGTCAGATTTTCTGACCGCGCCGGTGCAGGCGGCTCAGGATGCTTTTGATGCGAATGTGAATGCGTGGCAGAGCAACATTGACAGCGTGTTGCAAACGGCAGGGGAGCAGAGTCAGCGCAATTATCACATGTCGGGGGTGATTTTCGCCACCATGGTGGTACTGGCGGCACTGCTCACCAGCGGTGCGCTGTTCTGGTCGCGCAAGATGATCGTTCAGCCGCTGGCGATTATTGGCAGCCATTTCGACAGTATTGCCGCGGGAAATCTGGCACGACCGGTAGCGGTTTATGGGCGCAATGAGATCTCGGCCATTTTTGCCAGCCTGCAGAAGATGCAAAAGGCGTTACGCGAAACGGTAAGTGACGTTCGTCAGGGCAGCTCAGCCATGCATAGCGGTATTTCAGAAATCGCGATGGGCAATAACGATTTATCTTCGCGAACCGAACAGCAGGCGGCTGCGCTGGCACAAACGGCAGCCAGTATGGAACAACTAACCGCCACCGTCGGCCAGAACGCTGATAACGCGCGCCAGGCGTCAGGAATTGCCAAAAGTGCGGCAGACACAGCGCATAAAGGTGGCGAGCAGACGTCCCGGGTCACCAGCACCATGCATGAGATTTCTGCCAGCTCGCAGAAAATCGGCGACATCATTGGCGTGATTGACAGCATTGCCTTCCAGACCAATATCCTGGCGTTGAATGCCGCGGTAGAGGCCGCCAGGGCGGGGGAGCAAGGGCGTGGTTTTGCCGTCGTCGCTGGTGAAGTGCGCAATCTGGCAAGCCGTAGCGCGCAGGCGGCGAAAGAAATTAAGGGGCTCATTGAGGAGTCTGTCACCCGGGTGCATCAGGGCTCGCAGCTGGTGGATATGGCGTCGCGCACTATGACGGAAATAGTCAGTTCGGTGACCCAGGTTAACGACATCATGGGCGAGATTGCCTCGGCATCCGATGAACAGCGCAGAGGCATTGAGCAGGTGGCGCAGGCCGTCAGCCAGATGGACTCAGTGACGCAGCAAAACGCCGGGCTGGTGGAAGAAGCCGCATCCGCCGCCGGACAACTTGCGACGCAGGCCGATCATCTTTCTGCCTGTGTCGCATTTTTTAAACTTGAAGAGCAAACCGTAGCAAAACAAGAGTTGGCGCAGCCTCAGGTTGCGCCCGTTGTATCCTGAATGTGATTGAGAAGGCGCTATGACATCATCTCTGCCCTCCGGGCAAACGTCATTATTGTTACAGATGACACAGCGCCTCGCGCTGTCTGACGCGCATTTTCGTCGGATATGTCAATTAATCTACCAGCGTGCGGGGATAGTACTGGCCGACCATAAGCGGGACATGGTTTATAACCGCCTGGTCCGCCGTTTGCGAACCCTGGGGCTGGATGACTTTGGTCGCTATCTCAGCATGCTGGAAGCTAACCAGAACAGTGCTGAGTGGCAGGCTTTTATTAACTCCCTGACTACCAACCTGACCGCGTTTTTTCGCGAAGGGCATCATTTTCCGGTGCTGTCAGATCATGCTCGTCGGCGCAACGGTGAATACCGCGTCTGGAGCGCGGCGGCGTCAACCGGAGAAGAACCCTACAGCATTGCGATTACGCTTGCCGATACCTTAGGTATGGCACCGGGCCGCTGGCGTGTTTTTGCCAGCGACATTGATACCGAAGTGCTGGAAAAGGCCAGAAATGGCATTTATCGCCTCGATGAGCTAAAGACGCTGTCACCCCAGCAGCTGCAGCGTTATTTCATGCGCGGCACCGGACCGCATGAAGGGCTGGTACGCGTTCGGCAGGAACTGGCAGGTCATGTTGAGTTTTCCAGCGTGAACTTACTGGATAAACAGTACAACGTGCCAGGCCCTTTTGATGCCATATTTTGCCGTAACGTGATGATCTATTTCGATAAAACGACGCAGCAGGACATTTTGCACCGTTTTGTTCCTCTTCTTAAACCCGATGGGCTGCTGTTTGCAGGTCATTCAGAAAACTTTAGCAACCTCGTGCGCGAGTTTAGCCTGCGTGGACAGACCGTGTATGCGCATGCGCCAGGTAAGGATAAAGCATGAGTAAAATCAGGGTGTTGTCGGTAGATGATTCTGCATTGATGCGTCAAATCATGACCGAAATTATTAACAGCCACAGTGATATGGAAATGGTGGCGACGGCGCCGGATCCGTTGGTCGCCCGGGATTTAATCAAAAAATACAATCCCGACGTCCTGACGCTGGACGTGGAAATGCCGCGCATGGACGGCCTCGACTTCCTTGAGAAGTTGATGCGCCTGCGTCCAATGCCGGTGGTGATGGTTTCTTCACTGACCGGTAAAGGTTCAGAGGTCACGCTGCGGGCCCTGGAGCTGGGGGCGATTGATTTTGTCACCAAACCGCAACTGGGGATCCGCGAAGGAATGCTGGCGTATAGCGAGATGATTGCGGAGAAAATCCGCACCGCATCGCGGGCAAAACTGGCGGCCCATAAGCCCATGGCGGCACCGACGACCTTGAAAGCGGGGCCATTACTCAGTTCGGAAAAACTGTTGGTGATTGGCGCCTCAACCGGAGGAACAGAGGCAATTCGCCATGTACTCCAGCCATTGCCGCTTTCAAGTCCCGGTATTCTTATAACCCAGCATATGCCGCCTGGATTTACCCGTTCGTTCGCCGAACGTCTGAACAAACTGTGTCAGATAACCGTGAAAGAAGCAGAAGACGGAGAGCGCGTACTCCCGGGGCATGCATATATCGCGCCGGGTGACAAGCATATGGAACTGGCGCGCAGCGGCGCGAACTATCAAATCAAAATTCATGACGGTCCGCCGGTTAATCGGCATCGACCCTCAGTGGATGTGCTGTTCCATTCGGTGGCGAAACATGCGGGGCGCAATGCCGTCGGGGTGATCCTGACCGGTATGGGCAACGATGGCGCAGCCGGAATGTTAGCGATGAACCAGGCGGGAGCCTGGACCATTGCGCAAAACGAAGCAAGTTGTGTGGTGTTCGGCATGCCGCGCGAGGCCATCAATATGGGTGGCGTAAGCGAAGTGGTCGATCTTAGCCAGGTGAGCCAGCAAATGCTGGTGAAAATTAGTGCCGGACAGGCAATACGTATTTGAATCAGGAGTTTATTTTTATGGCGGATAAAGAGCTTAAGTTTTTGGTTGTGGATGACTTTTCCACCATGCGTCGCATCGTGCGTAACCTACTCAAAGAGCTGGGATTCAACAATGTTGAAGAAGCTGAAGATGGCGTGGATGCGCTGAACAAGCTACAGGCTGGGGGATTCGGCTTTGTTATTTCTGACTGGAACATGCCGAACATGGATGGGCTGGAACTGCTGAAAACCATCCGTGCCGATGGCGGGATGGCTTCTCTGCCGGTACTGATGGTCACGGCAGAAGCCAAAAAAGAGAACATCATTGCGGCAGCACAGGCAGGTGCCAGTGGCTATGTCGTGAAACCGTTCACAGCGGCGACGCTGGAAGAAAAACTGAATAAAATCTTTGAGAAACTGGGCATGTGAGGGTGTGATGATGATGCAACCACAAATTAAACCTGCTGACGAGCACTCTGCAGGGGACATCATCGCGCGCATCGGCAGTTTGACCCGAATGCTGCGCGACAGCTTGCGTGAACTGGGGCTGGATCAGGCCATTGCCGAAGCGGCAGAAGCGATTCCCGATGCCCGCGATCGTCTCGATTACGTTGTACAGATGACCGCTCAGGCGGCAGAGCGCGCGCTGAACAGTGTAGAAGCTTCGCAGCCGCATCAGGACGCGATGGAAAAAGGGGCCAAAGACCTGACCAAACGCTGGGATGAATGGTTCGAAAATCCGATCGAACTGTCCGACGCTCGAGAACTGGTCACCGATACCCGTCAATTCCTTGGTGATGTGCCCGGACATACCAGCTTTACCAATGCCCAGTTGCTGGACATCATGATGGCGCAGGATTTCCAGGATCTCACCGGACAGGTCATCAAGCGCATGATGGATGTTATCCAGGAAATTGAACGTCAGCTGCTGATGGTTCTGTTGGAAAACATTCCGGAACAGGGCGCTCGTCCAAAACGTGAAAACGAAAGCTTGCTTAACGGCCCGCAGGTTGACGCCTCGAAAGCTGGCGTAGTGGCAAGTCAGGATCAGGTTGACGACCTGCTGGATAGCCTCGGGTTCTGATGAGTATTTGCCGGATGTGAGGCGTGGACCTCTCATCCGGCTTACGCGCAATTCTGCTTAAAGCCATAAATCCCGTCTTTTTTACCGCTTACTCTTCCCATTGCTGGATAGCTGTTCTGGCATCATTCTCGCCTATATCTCTATCCAGGGTCTGATGCGTGGCAGAAGAAAGCGACGACGACAAAACAGAAGCCCCCACACCCCACCGACTTGAAAAAGCACGGGAAGAAGGGCAGATCCCCCGATCCAAAGAGCTGACCTCACTACTTATTTTGCTGGTGGGTGTGTGCATTATCTGGATTGGTGGGGAGTCGCTTGCCCGCAGACTGGCTGGCATGCTGTCGACCGGATTACGTTTTGACCACAGTATGGTCAACGACCCGAATCTGATCCTGAGCCAAATCATCCTGCTGATTAAAGACGCGATGATTGCGCTGTTGCCGTTGATTACCGGCGTCGTTCTGGTGGCACTAATCTCCCCGGTGATGCTTGGTGGCTTGATTTTCAGCGGTAAATCCCTGCAACCCAAATTCTCTAAGCTGAATCCGTTACCGGGCATTAAGCGCATGTTTTCCGCGCAAACCGGCGCAGAACTGCTCAAAGCGATACTGAAGTCCACGTTAGTGGGAAGCGTGGCCGGATTTTATCTCTGGCATAACTGGCCGGCGATGATGCGTCTGATGGCGGAGTCACCGATTACGGCGATGGGCAATGCCCTGGATTTAGTCGGTATGTGTGCACTACTGGTGGTGCTTGGCGTCATTCCGATGGTGGGGTTCGACGTCTTTTTCCAGATCTATAGCCATCTGAAAAAACTGCGTATGTCGCGTCAGGATATCCGCGATGAATTTAAGCAAAGCGAAGGTGATCCGCACGTTAAGGGCAAAATTCGTCAAATGCAGCGCGCGGCCGCTCAGCGTCGCATGATGGCGGATGTACCAAAAGCAGACGTTATTGTCACTAACCCTACGCACTACTCAGTGGCGTTGAAGTATGACGAGAACAAAATGAGTGCCCCGAAAGTTGTCGCTAAGGGGGCCGGACTGGTTGCGCTGCGCATTCGTGAAATTGGCGCAGAGCACCGTGTTCCTACGTTAGAAGCGCCACCACTGGCGCGTGCGCTCTATCGCCATGCTGAAATAGGTCAGCAAATACCGGGTCAATTGTATGCCGCCGTTGCCGAAGTACTGGCATGGGTATGGCAGCTAAAACGCTGGCGTCTGGCTGGCGGCAAGCGTCCACCACAACCTGAAAACCTTCCGGTGCCTGAAGCACTGGATTTCATGAACGAGAAGAATACTGATGGCTAATCTGGTCGCGATGCTGCGTCTGCCCAGCAACCTGAAATCCACGCAATGGCAAATCCTTGCCGGACCGATCCTCATCCTGCTGATCCTGTCGATGATGGTGCTGCCGCTGCCGGCTTTCGTCCTCGATTTGCTGTTCACCTTTAACATTGCGCTGTCGATCATGGTGCTGCTGGTGGCGATGTTCACCCAGCGTACGCTGGAGTTTGCCGCATTCCCGACGATTTTGCTGTTTACCACATTATTACGTCTGGCCCTGAACGTCGCGTCGACCCGTATCATTTTGATGGAAGGACACACCGGTGCAGCGGCGGCGGGGAAGGTAGTTGAAGCCTTTGGTCACTTCCTGGTGGGCGGTAACTTCGCGATCGGTATCGTGGTCTTCGTGATTCTTGTCATCATTAACTTTATGGTAATCACTAAAGGTGCAGGACGTATCGCCGAGGTAGGTGCGCGCTTTGTACTGGACGGAATGCCCGGCAAGCAGATGGCGATTGATGCGGATTTGAATGCCGGTCTGATTGGCGAAGATGAAGCTAAAAAACGACGCTCGGAAGTGACCCAGGAAGCGGATTTTTACGGCTCAATGGACGGTGCGAGTAAATTCGTCCGTGGAGACGCCATCGCCGGTATTTTGATCATGGTGATCAACGTAGTCGGCGGTCTGTTAGTTGGGGTGTTGCAGCATGGTATGAGCATGGGCAGCGCTGCGGAAAGTTATACCCTGCTGACCATCGGTGACGGGTTGGTGGCACAAATTCCTGCGCTGGTTATCTCTACCGCGGCGGGCGTTATCGTGACCCGCGTGAGTACCGACCAGGACGTTGGTGAACAGATGGTGACCCAGCTGTTCAGCAACCCCAGCGTTATGCTGCTCAGTGCGGCGGTACTTGGACTTTTGGGCCTGGTTCCGGGCATGCCGAACCTGGTGTTTCTGATGTTTACTGCCGCATTACTGGGCCTGGCCTGGTGGATGCGCGGTCGTGAGCAAAAAGCGCCGGATGAACCGCAGCCGGTGAAAATGCCGGAAAACAACTCCGTGGTGGAAGCCACGTGGAACGACGTGCAGCTGGAAGATTCGCTGGGCATGGAGGTAGGTTACCGCCTGATCCCAATGGTGGATTTTCAACAAGATGGTGAGTTGCTGGGGCGAATTCGCAGTATTCGTAAGAAATTTGCCCAGGATATGGGCTTCCTGCCGCCGGTGGTACATATCCGTGACAACATGGATCTGCAGCCGGCCCGCTATCGAATTTTGATGAAAGGGGTGGAAATTGGCAGCGGTGACGCCTATCCGGGACGCTGGCTGGCCATTAACCCAGGTACTGCCGCCGGGTCGCTGCCGGGTGAGAAAACGGTCGATCCGGCTTTCGGACTGGACGCTATCTGGATTGAAAGCGCATTGAAGGAACAGGCGCAGATTCAGGGCTTTACGGTGGTTGAAGCCAGTACTGTTGTCGCTACGCATCTAAACCACCTGATTGGGCAGTTCGCCGCTGAGCTGTTTGGCCGTCAGGAGGCGCAACAGCTACTGGATCGTGTGTCGCAGGAGATGCCGAAGCTGACGGAAGATCTGGTGCCGGGTGTTGTGACGCTCACCACGCTGCATAAAGTGCTGCAGAACTTGCTGGATGAGAAAGTACCGATTCGCGATATGCGCACCATTCTTGAAACGCTGGCGGAACATGCGCCACTGCAAAACGATCCGCATGAGCTTACCGCGGTCGTCCGTGTTGCGTTAGGACGCGCCATCACTCAGCAGTGGTTCCCGGGTAATGAAGAGGTTCAGGTTATCGGTCTTGATACTCCACTCGAGCGTTTGCTGCTGCAAGCACTACAGGGCGGCGGCGGCCTGGAGCCTGGGCTTGCAGACCGACTGCTGGCCCAGACTCAGGAAGCGCTGTCCCGACAGGAAATGTTGGGCGCGCCGCCGGTCTTGCTGGTTAATCACGCGTTACGTCCGTTACTGGCGCGGTTTTTACGTCGCAGCATCCCGCAGTTGGTGGTGTTATCGAACATGGAGCTTTCCGATAACCGCCATATCCGCATGACGGCGACCATTGGAGGTAAATAATGCGAAAGCTACTGTGGTTGTTGTTTTTTCCTCTGATGGCGCAGGCTGCCGGAGAAGGAGCCTGGCAGGCAAGCGGAATGGGGATCACCTTAAATCACCGTGGCCAGTCAGCCTCGTCTGCACCTCTGGTTCCCAGCCAGCCGGTCTCGGGTTTGATGACGCTGGTGGCCTGGCGCTATGAGCTGAATGGCCCCACGCCCGCAGGTTTGCGGGTGCGTTTATGTTCTCAGTCCCGATGTGTCGAGCTGGACGGGCAAAGTGGAACCACCAACGGGTTCAATAATGTTCCGGCCATTGAACCGATGCATTTTGTCTGGGAAGTCCCTGGCGGTGGTCGCCTGATCCCCGCGTTACGCATTCAGAGCAATCAGGTGATTGTGAACTACCGTTAACACCCTCCGTCATTCAGACCAGCAGTGGAAACTGCTGGTTGTTTCAACATTTAATCCTCTCATTCAATTAAATAGAAACGATGTTTTATAAAATAAGTGACGTACGTTGCCGGGCTCTTTGTATCCTTGCCATTTCACGAATCCTTCTGGCAGAAATAGAAAGGTTTCACTTCCTGTTAGCTTTTACTGTGACTCTATAAGGATGCCCATTGTCAAAGCGAGGATTGCGGGGCCTCCCAAATAAAGCTGCTGCGCCGCAACAGGGGCAGGTCACAGCATTGAATCCGACATTGACAGAGGTTAAGTAAATGATTGTTTACCCGGTTAAACATAGCCCGTTATTGAGTCAGCCAGAACATTTTATTGCCAGGGATGAATTAAAAACACTGATCAAAAAGGTGACGCATAACCTCGTCAATATTCATGACGAAACCGGCGAGTTCTTGCTGCGTCTGGACGATGGACGCGTAATTGATACCAAGGGCTGGGCGGGATGGGAGTGGACCCACGGCATCGGTTTATACGGGATGTATCAGTACTATCTGCAAACCGGCGATGAAACGATGCGCGATATCATCGACAGCTGGTTTACCGATCGCTTTGCTGAAGGTGCAACCACCAAAAATGTGAATACCATGGCGCCATTTTTAACGTTGGCGTATCGTTATGAAGAGACGCGTAATCCCACGTATCTGCCGTGGCTCGACAGCTGGGCTGAGTGGGCAATGCATGAGATGCCGCGTACTGAATTCGGTGGTATGCAACACATCACGCTGGCGGAAGAAAACCACCAACAGATGTGGGATGACACGCTGATGATGACGGTTTTACCGCTGGCGAAGATTGGCAAGCTACTCAATCGCCCGGACTATATCGAAGAGGCAACGTATCAGTTCCTGCTACACGTGCAAAACCTGATGGATAAAGAAACGGGGCTGTGGTTCCACGGCTGGAGCTATGAAGGAAATCACAACTTTGCCAATGCCCGCTGGGCGCGTGGCAACAGTTGGTTAACTATCGTGATCCCGGACTTCCTTGAATTACTTGATTTACCGGAAAACAATGCTGTTCACCGCTATCTGGTTCAGGTCCTGAACGCGCAAATCGCGGCGCTGGCGAAATGCCAGGATAAAAGTGGCTTGTGGCATACCTTGCTGGACGACCCGCAGTCGTATCTGGAAGCATCGGCAACTGCCGGATTTGCCTATGGGATCCTCAAAGCAGTACGTAAACGCTATGTTGGGCAAGAGTATGCGCTGGTGGCTGAAAAAGCCATTCGCGGCATTGTGCAGCATATTTCACCGGAAGGTGAACTGCTGCACACCTCGTTTGGTACCGGGATGGGACACAATCTCGATTTCTACCGCAACATCCCTCGGACCTCTATGCCTTACGGACAGGCGATGGCGATGCTGTGTCTTACCGAATACTTGCGAAAGTATTTTTGATATCGGTATTCGATGGCGATGCTGCTATCGGAACTGATTGTTCAGCCGTTGCTGTTTGTTCCGTGTTGTCCTGCGGGGCAAACAGATGATCCATGATTTGACGCATAACCGGCGCGGCGGTGACACCATCGCTGCCGCCGTTTTCCAGAATTAACGCCACCGCGACTTTCGGGTTCTTATAGGGTGCAAATGCGGTATAAAACACGTGGTCGCGCAAGCGGACAGGGATCATCTTCGCATTGTAGGTCTGATTTTCTTTCAGGCTAAAGACCTGTGAGGTGCCACTTTTCGCCGCAATGCCATAAGGCGCGGTGTGAAAGAACTTATAACCTGTACCATTTGGTTCATTCGCCATGCCGAACATCGCCTGACGCACCAGTCCCCAGTAGGGCGATGAGGCTGAGGCGATTTGTGACGGTGCTTCTGGAGCCTGATACGGCGTGATGGTTTTGCCGCTCTCTTCATCGAGCAGCAGGTGAGGGACGATAACCTTGCCGTTGTTAATCAGTGCGACCATGGCTTTTACCATCTGGATAGGCGTGGCAATCCAGTAGCCCTGGCCGATGCCAACTGAAATAGTATCCCCCTGATACCAGGCTTTTTTGTGCACTTTTTGCTTCCATTCACGGCTCGGGAGCAGGCCGTTATACTCCTCATCAAGATCGATGCCGGTCGGTTTACCGTAACCAAACTGGCTGAGCATGCTGTTAATCCGGTCGATCCCCATCATATACGCTACCTGATAGAAGAACGTATCGGCAGACTCTTCTATCGCTTTGGTGACATCCAGCATACCGTGGCCCGTTTTTTTCCAGTCACGGTAATGTCGCTCGGTGCCGGGTAGCGTCCAGGTAGGGGCACCGAAGAAACTGGTCTGCGGCGTGATCACACCATTCAGTAATGCCGACATCGCCATATACGGTTTGACCGTTGAAGCGGGAGGGTACAACCCCTGCGTGACGCGGTTGATTAATGGCAGGTCTTTATCCTGAAGTAGCTTGTTATAGTCCTGATAGCTGATGCCTTTGACAAACGGATTGGGGTCATAGCTGGGGTTTGAGACCATCGCCAGTACGGAACCGTCGTGTGGATCTTCAACCAAAACGGCGGCACGCTGGCCAGCCAACAGGCTTTCAATGTATTGCTGTAAATGTAAATCCAGCGTCAGATGGATATCTTTTCCGGCAACGGGCGGCACATCTTTGATCAGGCGTACGATGCGTCCGTGGTTATCTACTTCCACCTCCTGATAACCGGTCTTTCCATGCAGTTCGTTTTCGTAATAGCGCTCAATACCTTGCTTACCGATGTTGTGATCGGCGGCGTAGTTCTCTGCCTGACCCTTTTGATCCAGTGCTTTCAGGTCGTTGTCATTGATTTTTGAAACATAACCCAGGACATGCGCCAGCGCCGCGCCATAGGGATACTGGCGGTCTTCGTAGCTATTGATGTTGACGCCGCTAAAATGAAACTGGTTTACCGAAAAACGGGCGATTTCGACATCGGTTAGCGCATTTTTTAGCACCACAGGACGATAGCGGCTGCTGGCTTTCAGCTCATGGCGAAACTGGTCTATGTCATCAGGAGTGAGGTCAACGATCGGCGTGAGCTGCTGGATTAACGCATTCATATCGCTGATTTTATAAGGTGTAACGGAAATATCGTACCAGGTGACGTTGCGCACCAGCGGGATGCCGTTGCGATCGTAAATCATGCCACGCGTTGGTGCGACGGGCAGCATTTTGATGTCGTTTGCATTCGACCGGGTGGTGTAATACTGGTGCTGACAGATTTGTAAGTTATACAGATTGTAAATCAGGATGCCAAAACAGATGACTACCAGGCCAAAGGCCACCAATACACGCCGCTGGAAGAGTTTTTCTTCCGCCTCAAAATCTCTGAATGTCATTGACCCGTACCCGATTAATTCGCCGCCTAATGATACGGAGGCTTAGACGGGATGACAGGCAAAAGATGTTCCATATCTCTAGGGAAATGTGTCATTCCTTGTGGGTTGTTACAAATTACAGTAAGCGTAGCCGTTTCTCGCCGGCCTGAGAGCGCTGACTACGAGGGTGGTCATTCGGGAAAATAAAAAAGCCCGCGACATAGCGCGGGCTTTCACAGTACTGGAGGTGATTACATACGTTCTACGGTTTCGATACCCAGTGTATCCAGACCCAGCTTCAGGGTTTTCGCTGTCAGTTGTGCCAGTTTCAGTCGGCTGTTGCGAATCTCTTCGTTTTCAGCGCTGAGAATAGGGCAGTGCTCGTAGAAGCCGGAGAACAGACCAGCAACGTCGTACAGGTAAGCACACATCACGTGTGGCGTACCTTCACGCGCAACGACGGTCAGCGTTTCTTCAAACTGCAGCAGACGCGCCGCCAGTTGAGCTTCGCGATCTTCGCTGATAACGACCTGCGCATTTGCCAGCGCGCTTTCGTCGATATCTGCTTTACGGAACACGGACAGTACGCGGGTATAGGCGTACTGCATATATGGCGCGGTGTTACCTTCGAACGCCAGCATGTTGTCCCAGTCGAAGATGTAGTCGGTAGTACGGTTTTTGGACAGGTCCGCATATTTTACCGCGCCGATACCGACCGCATTTGCCAGCTTTTCCAGCTCGTCGGCAGGCATGTCCGGGTTCTTCTCCGCGACCAGACGACGTGCGCGCTCCAGCGCTTCATCCAGCAGATCGGCCAGTTTCACCGTGCCGCCTGCGCGGGTTTTGAACGGCTTGCCGTCTTTGCCCAGCATCATACCGAACATGTGGTGTTCCAGCGGCACTGAATCCGGCACATAACCAGCTTTACGTACGATGGTCCAGGCCTGCATTAAGTGCTGATGCTGACGGGAGTCGATGTAATAAAGTACGCGATCGGCATGCAGGGTTTCGTAACGATACTTGGCGCAGGCGATGTCGGTTGTGGTGTAGAGATAACCGCCATCTTTTTTCTGAATGATAACGCCCATCGGTTCGCCTTCCTTGTTCTTATACTCATCAAGGAATACGACGGTAGCGCCTTCGCTTTCAACAGCCAGGCCTTTCGCCTTCAGATCGGCCACGATACCAGGCAGCATCGGGTTGTACAGGCTCTCGCCCATGACGTCGTCACGGGTCAGGGTAACGTTGAGGCGATCGTAGGTTAACTGGTTCTGCGACATGGTAATGTCGACCAGTTTGCGCCACATCTCGCGGAAGTATTCGTCGCCGCCTTGCAGTTTCACGACATAACTACGGGCGCGTTCCGCGAAGGCTTCATCTTCGTCGTAATGTTTTTTCGCATCACGGTAGAAACCTTCCAGGTCAGCCAGCGCCATCTCCCCGGCATTTTCCTGCTGCTGTTTTTCCAGCCATGCAATGAGCATACCGAACTGAGTACCCCAGTCGCCAACGTGGTTGGCGCGGATAACTTTGTGACCGAGGAACTCCAGCGTACGCACCGCCGCGTCACCAATGATGGTGGAACGCAGGTGACCAACGTGCATTTCTTTCGCTACGTTAGGCGCGGAGTAGTCAACCACGACGGTTTGTTTAGCCGGTTGAGTGACGCCCAGACGATCGGAAGCCAGCGCCTGCTGAACGTGCTGCGCCAGAAATGCCGGATCGAGGAAAATATTGATAAAGCCTGGGCCTGCAATTTCAACTTTGCTGGCAATCCCGTTGAGATCCAGATGAGTCAGCACCTGCTCAGCCAGTTGTCGCGGCGCCATACCCAGTTTTTTAGCGACAGCCATCATGCCGTTAGCTTGATAGTCGCCGAACTGTACTTTTGCTGACTGACGAACCTGCGGTTCGCAATCTGCAGGCGCGCCTGCAGCAATCATGGCCTGACTGACTTTTTCTGAGAGAAGAGCCTGAATATTCACCGGAATACCTTACATTTATGAAGCGGCCTAAAATTCACCGCACCAGTTTAAGAATTAAGGGCGGGAGTATACTGCAAATGCCCGTTGGCGTCAGCATTGTGTGTACCGCCAGTAGCCTGAAATATAAACAATGCAATGGTGTAAATTTTTTCATGATGTGTTCGGAAAAAACAGCTGTTGGATGGCGCAGCGCAACAGAGTAAATTAGCGACTTTGAACATGGATATGAGCTTTTAATATGGCGAACTGGCAAACCGTTGCAGAACTACAGGATATTTCTGCAGATTTACCGCATTTCACGCAGGCATTAACGGAACTTTCTACCCGTCTTGGGCTGGATATCACAGGCCTGGAAGCCGATCACATTTCCTTGCGTTGCCATCAAAATACCACCGCAGAACGCTGGCGTCGTGGGTTTGAGCAGTGCGGTGAATTGTTGTCAGAAAACATCATTAACGGCAGACCTATTTGTCTTTTTAAACTGCATGAGCCGGTTTGTGTGCAACATTGGCAATTTTCCATCGTCGAGCTGCCGTGGCCGGGCGAAAAACGCTACCCACATGAAGGCTGGGAACATATTGAAATTGTTCTGCCGGGAGAGGCGGAAACGTTGAATGCGCGCGCGCTGGCGCTGCTTTCCGATCACGGTCTGAGTCAACCGGGCATATTTGTGAAAACCAGCTCGCCAAAAGGTGAACGTGAGCGTTTACCGAATCCGACGCTGGCGGTCAGCGATGGCAGCGTAACGATAAAATTCCATCCGTGGTCGATTGAAACCATCGTGGCAAGCGAACGTCAGGAGTGAGCATGGCTTTACTGGAAATCTGCTGTTACAGCATGGAGTGTGCGCGTACGGCGCAGCAAAACGGCGCGGATCGTATTGAACTTTGCTCGGCACCCAAAGAAGGGGGCTTAACGCCGTCACTGGGCGTCTTGCGTTCTGTTCGCCAGCACATTTCGATTCCCGTCAATCCCATTATTCGCCCACGTGGAGGGGACTTTTGCTACACCGAAGGTGAATTCGCTGCAATGCTGGATGATATTGCGATGGTCAGGGAACTGGGATTCTCAGGGCTGGTGACCGGCATTTTAGATGCGGATGGCAATGTCGATATGCCGCGCATGGAGAAAATAATGATTGCCGCCGGTTCGCTGCAAGTCACTTTTCATCGGGCCTTTGATATGTGTGCTAACCCACTCAATGCGCTTAAAAAATTAGCTGATTTGGGCATCGCCAGAGTACTCACTTCAGGGCAAAAATCAGATGCGGCGCAAGGTTTAACAAAAATAATGGAACTTATTGCGCAGCCCGGTGCTCCAATCATTATGGCCGGAGCGGGGGTTCGCGCCTCGAATTTGTCCCTGTTCCTTGATGCTGGGGTGCAGGAAGTCCACAGTTCTGCCGGAGTATGGCTGGCTTCACCAATGCGTTATCGCAATTCGGGGTTGTCGATGTCTTCGGATGCGCAGGCGGATGAGTATTCTCGCTATGCGGTAGACGGGACGGCGGTTGCTGAAATGAAAGCAATCATTGCACACCATCAGGCCAGCTGATTTTACCGTTGCATCATGTCGCCCAATATGATGCTTGCTCGTACCAGGCCCCTGCAATTTCAACAGGGGCCTTTTTTTATCCTTCTCCTGCATATTTCGGTCTGTTACTGCGTTGGCTTTCCTCGCGCACCCCGGTCACGTAGTTATCTACGCTCCCGAGGATTTGCTGCGTCGCCGCCTTGTCGCAAACCGAACTATTTTGGAGAAAATGTGCCACCAGTCAAAAATGACTAGGGCTTACGCGCAATCAATACCGCGCGTAATGGAGCAGGGTAGCCTTCTACCGTTTTGCTGTGGTCGTTTGGGTCGAGGAAGTCGGCCAGCGACTCGGTTACCATCCACTCGGTGCGGCGCTGCTCTTCGGTGGTGGTGACGCAGACATCGGCGATGCGCACATCAACAAAACCACATTTTTCCAGCCAGTTTTTTAGCGCCAGCGCAGACGGAATAAAGTAGACGTTACGCATCTGCGCGTAGCGATCGCCTGGCACCAGTACGGTATTTTCATCACCTTCGACGACCAGCGTTTCCAGCACCAGTTCGCCATCTTTAACCAACTGATCCTTTAACTGCCACAGATGTTCCAGCGGCGAGCGGCGGTGATAAAGCACGCCCATGGAGAACACAGTGTCAAAGGCGTTGAGCGCTGGAAGTTGCTCAATGCCCAGCGGCAGCAGGTGAGCGCGCTGGTCATTGCCCAGCAGTTTACGCACCGCCTCAAACTGGCACAGGAACAGTTGCGTAGGATCGATGCCAACCGCCAGATGCGCTCCAGCGCCAATCATGCGCCACATGTGATAGCCACTGCCGCAGCCGACGTCAAGAATGGTACGACCGGTGAGATCAGACAAGTGCGGCAGGACACGATCCCACTTCCAGTCGGAACGCCATTCGGTATCGATATTGACGCCGTACAGCGAGTACGGCCCTTTACGCCATGGCATCAGGTTACGCATCAGGGTGTCGATACGTTTAAGCTGACCTTCGCTGAGCGGCTCTTTGCTTTCTGCAGTAACGCTGTGCAGTAAATCCAGACGATGCGGCGTCAGCTCGGGCAGAAACTCGACGGCGTTTGACCATTGCTTAAAAAGACCGTGCTGATCGCGCTGCCAGGCAGCGATTTGTGCCGGAAGCGTTTCCAGCCAGTGGGAAAGATGGTTTTTGGCTATCAGCTGATAAAAGTTACCAAAGTCGATCATGCACTAACCTCAGCTTTCAGCGCCACCAGAGAACCAAAGTTGAAGCACTGGAACCACAATTCGCTGTGTTCGAAGCCTGCCTGATGCAGCCGTGCTTTGTGCGTTTCGACCGAGTCGGTCAGCATCACGTTTTCCAGCATGCTGCGCTTCTGGCTAATTTCCAGTTCGCTGTAGCCATTGGCCCGTTTGAAGTCGTGGTGCATGTTGAACAGCAGTTCGCCAACGTTAGCGTCTTCGAAACTGAATTTTTCAGACAGCACCAGCGCGCCGCCGGGATTCAGCCCTTGATAAATCTTATCCAACAATGCCTGGCGCTCAGGTGGCTCAAGGAATTGCAGGGTAAAATTCAGCACCACCATCGAGGCGTTTTCGATAGTAATGTTGCGAATATCGCCTTCGACAACCTCAACCGGGGTCGGTGCCTTATAGGCGTCAATATGACGACGGCAGCGCTCAACCATCGCCGGGGAGTTATCGACGGCAATAATTTTGCAATTTTCGTGATGAATATTGCGACGCACCGAGAGCGTCGCCGCGCCCAAAGAACAGCCCAGATCGTAGACCTGCGTGTTGGGTTGTACGAAACGTTCGGCCAGCATACCAATCATAGAAATGATATTGGAATAGCCAGGAACGGAACGCTGGATCATATCCGGGAAGACTTCAGCTACCCGTTCATCAAAGGTCCAGTCACCCAGACTGGCGATAGGCGCAGAAAAAAGCGTGTCGCGGTGAGACATAACGTAAAAATCCGGGAAAAATAAAGTGGCGTATTGTGCGCTAATGCAGGGAGAAAACCAACTCCCAGGGCATATACCAAAGATTCGCCAGCACCATTAGCAACAGCGAACACCAGGTTGCGCTCATGCCCGAACGGCGCCAGCGGAATAGCCGGTGGTGGAATCCGTAATAATGCATCAGTCGTCCGGCAATCAACATCAGCCCGCAAATATGCACCATCCACGTCTCTGCGCCGTTCATTTCCATAAATAACAGCAGCACTAATGCGACGGGAATATATTCCACCGCATTACCGTGAATGCGGATAGCGCTTTGCAGCTCGCTAAAACCTCCATCGCCATAGGCAACGCGGTATTGCATGCGCAGGCGAACGACGTCAAAGGAGAACTTTATTAACAATAACGCACCCAATACGGCATAAAGCGCGCTTACCATACAAACTCCCTTTACTCGTCATACTTCAAGTTGCATGCGCGGTGGCTGTAGATACTCGACCCATCCCTGGGTCTCGCCCCATTCGGGGCCGCTGCAGGCCGCGTTCAAATCTGCTCCCGGCAGATTTGTCGCTCCCCTCAGTCACTTACTAATGTAAGCTCCTGAGGATTCTCTCCCTTGCCATCTTCCTGCAACTCGAATTATTTAGAGTACGGTTGGGTTGATGGCACTGACTATGATAGGTGGCATTTTCAGAAAAGAGAAGATTGCTGTGGAATAGAGGGAGCTGATCCGATCTGTGGCAGAGCACTGCGTAAATCCGCCCATAGCGTATCAACAAGCTCCGGGGCCTGCGCGATGTCCGGTGTATGCAAAAACAGATACGGCGTCGTGGTGCGTTGCCATTGCGGCAGCTTGGTCAGCCAGACGGCAAAAAGTTCGCTGTTTTGCGCCATATTATCGCTACCGATAAAGCGTACCATCGGATGGTTTGCCGTCACCACGGCATGCACCGGAACCTTCGGTTTCTTGCGCTGGGCGTCACGTATCGCTTCAGTATGCGGGATTGCGGCATGCACCGGACGGCTGTCCAGAATCACCCGGTTTACTCCACGCTCGTGTAAACCGCGATTAAATAGCTGTTCGGCTTCGCCTTTGGCAAAGAACTCCGGATGGCGAACTTCCACACCGTAGGTAAAGGATTTCGGGAGCGCATCGAGAAACTGCCACAGGGCAGGCAGGTCGCGTGGGCCAAAAGTCGCGGGTAATTGCAGCCAGTATTGTCCAATACGTGACTCCAGCGGCGACATGCGCGTAAAAAATTCCTGTACCTGGTCATCACAATTACGCAGCGCAGCCTGGTGCGAAATAGTCGCCGGAAATTTAAAACAAAATCGAAACGCATCGGTAGTCTGTGCCTGCCAGCGGGAAACAATAACGGCTTTTGGCAGCGCGTACAGCGTAGTGTTGCCCTCCACGCAGTTAAAGTGGCGGGCATACTCTTCAAGGCTGGTGATCCCCAGACGCACCCATTTTGGATGCGACCACTGGGGTAAACCGATGTAGATCATAGCGCTTGCAGAATCTCCTCCACGCTGCGAACGCGCGCAATGCGCGGGAAAATATGGGTCATGCTGCCCTGGTGTTGCTCAGCACTGGCGGCGCTACAGGCATCCTCTGCAATGATAAGACTGAAACCCAGCTCCCACGCATTTCGCGCCGTCGACTCAACGCCAATGTTCGTCGAGATCCCGCACAGAACGATGGTATCAATACCCCGGCGACGCAGCTGCAATTCCAGATCGGTGCCATAGAAGGCTCCCCACTGGCGTTTAGTCACTTCGATATCGCTGGCGCATTTCCCCAGAGCCGCCGGGTAATCCCACCAGTTTTCGGGCAACGCTTTTGCCGGAGTCTGAGCATCTACGGGTTGTTTCAGCGCTTCGGCGTAATCGTCAGACCAGCCGACGCGCACCATTACCACCGGGGAACCGTGGGCACGGAATTTTTCCGCCAACTGCGCGGCGCGGGTAACCACATCATGTGCCGTATGAGGCCCGCCAGCGAAAGGCAGGATCCCTTCCTGTAAATCAATCACGACAAGGGCGGTTGTTTTAGCGTTCAATTCCAGCATGGTCACTCCAGTAATAAAAGAATTCCGTTACACCTTAATCGCGAATCAGTGTGAAAGGGGCGACAATTTTTGTTATTTTTTGTGAGATTACGCAATGCCCGTCCAGGAAACAGGCGTACAGTCAGTACCGGACTGAGAGTCTATCCCAGTAGGCTCTTATCGTGCGGCAGAATTTCCAGTATAATAGCCGCCTTTTTTCATTCAGTTGTGACATTCAGCTAAAGCTGCGACTTCGTCATCTGCGAGACAGGTGACAATCCGCCTGCGGCAAAGTTAAGGGATATCTCATGCGTACAGAATATTGCGGACAGCTACGTCTGTCCCACGAGGGGCAGCAGGTGACTCTGTGTGGTTGGGTCAACCGTCGTCGTGATCTTGGTAGCCTGATCTTTATCGATATGCGCGACCGCGAAGGTATCGTGCAGGTATTTTTCGATCCGGACCGTGCGGACGCGTTAAAGCTGGCCTCCGAACTGCGTAATGAGTTCTGCATCCAGGTTACGGGCACCGTGCGTGCGCGTGACGCGAAAAACGTCAACGCCGATATGGCAACGGGCGAAATTGAAGTGCTGGCCTCCGATCTGACCATCATCAACCGTTCAGACTCGCTGCCGTTGGACTCTAACCACGTCAACACCGAAGAAGCGCGACTGAAGTATCGCTATTTAGACCTGCGTCGCCCTGAAATGGCGCAGCGCCTGAAAACGCGTGCCAAAATCACCAGTCTGGTGCGTCGTTTTATGGACGACCACGGCTTCCTCGACATTGAAACACCGATGCTGACCAAAGCGACGCCGGAAGGTGCGCGCGATTACCTGGTACCTTCTCGCGTACATAAAGGTAAATTCTACGCACTGCCGCAATCACCTCAGTTGTTTAAACAGCTGCTGATGATGTCTGGCTTTGATCGCTACTATCAGATCGTAAAATGCTTCCGTGATGAAGACTTACGTGCTGACCGTCAGCCAGAATTTACCCAGATCGACGTTGAGACTTCCTTCATGACCGCACCGCAGGTGCGTGAAGTGATGGAAGCGCTGGTGCGTAATCTGTGGCTGGAAGTGAAAGGTGTGGATCTGGGTGATTTCCCGATCATGACCTTTGCCGAAGCTGAGCGTCGTTACGGTTCCGATAAACCAGACCTGCGTAACCCGATGGAGCTGGTTGACGTTGCCGATCTGGTGAAAGACGTTGAGTTCGCAGTGTTCTCTGGTCCGGCAAACGATGCGAAAGGCCGCGTAGCTGCTCTGCGTGTACCGGGCGGTGCTGCACTGAGCCGTAAGCAGATCGACGATTACGGTAACTTTATTAAGATTTACGGCGCGAAAGGCCTGGCTTACATCAAAGTCACCGAGCGTGCAAAAGGCCTGGAAGGTATCACCAGCCCGGTTGCTAAGTTCCTGAACGCAGAAATTGTGGAAGCGATTCTGGCACGTACCGGTGCGCAAGACGGCGACATGATTTTCTTCGGTGCCGACAACAAGAAAGTAGTTGCCGACGCGATGGGCGCGCTGCGTCTGAAACTAGGTAAAGACCTGAACATCACCGACGAAGCCAAATGGGCGCCGCTGTGGGTTATCGACTTCCCAATGTTTGAAGACGATGGTGAAGGCGGACTGACCGCCATGCACCACCCGTTCACCGCGCCGAAAGATATGACGGCCGCTGAGCTGAAAGCTGCGCCGGAAGACGCGGTTGCCAACGCGTACGATATGGTCATCAACGGCTATGAAGTGGGCGGCGGTTCCGTGCGTATTCACAACGGCGACATGCAGCAAACCGTATTCGGTATTCTGGGCATTAACGAGCAAGAGCAGCGTGAGAAATTCGGCTTCCTGCTGGATGCGCTAAAATACGGTACACCGCCGCATGCGGGCCTGGCATTTGGTCTGGATCGTCTGACTATGCTGTTGACCGGTACTGATAACATTCGTGACGTTATTGCTTTCCCGAAAACCACGGCTGCAGCGTGTCTGATGACTGAAGCGCCAAGCTTTGCCAACGAAGCAGCGCTGGCGGAACTGAGCATTCAGGTTGTTAAGAAGGCCGAGAATAACTGATATGACATATAAACAGCCTGTCTCGGTGTTAGTCGTGATTTATGCAAAGGACACCGGGAGAGTGCTGATGTTACAGCGACGCGACGATCCTGATTTCTGGCAGTCGGTCACCGGCAGCCTTGAAGAAGGTGAAACCGCGTCGCAAGCCGCCATGCGCGAAGTAAAGGAAGAAGTCGCCATTGATGTTGCAACTGAGCAACTGACCTTAATTGACTGTCAGCGCACGGTGGAGTTTGAAATTTTTAGCCATTTACGTCATCGCTATGCGCCGGGAATTGAGCGTAATACTGAATCCTGGTTTTGTCTGGCACTTCCCTCAGAACGAGAGATCGTGTTCACCGAACATCTGACCTATCGTTGGGTTAATGCGGTTGAAGCCGCCCAATTAACCAAGTCGTGGAGTAACCGGCAGGCGATTGAAGAGTTTGTAATTAACGTCGCCTGAAAAGGCGCGCTTTTTGGAGATATTATTTATGGCAGGTCATAGTAAATGGGCCAACACCAGACACCGTAAAGCAGCGCAGGATGCTAAACGCGGTAAAATTTTCACCAAAATAATTCGTGAGCTGGTGACGGCGGCTAAACTGGGCGGCGGCGATCCGGACGCTAACCCGCGTCTGCGTGCAGCGGTTGATAAAGCGCTGGCTAACAACATGACCCGTGACACCCTGAACCGTGCAATCGCGCGCGGTGTGGGTGGTGATGAAGATTCCAACATGGAAACCATCATCTATGAAGGTTACGGTCCTGGCGGTACAGCCGTTATGATTGAATGTCTGTCTGACAACCGTAACCGTACCGTTGCGGAAGTGCGTCACGCGTTCACGAAAACGGGCGGCAACCTCGGTACCGACGGTTCAGTGGCTTACCTGTTCAGCAAAAAAGGCGTTATCTCCTTTGAACAAGGCGATGAAGACGCCATCATGGAAGCAGCACTGGAAGCTGGTGCTGAAGACGTTGTGACCTTCGACGACGGCGCAATTGACGTTTACACCGCGTGGGAAGAGATGGGCAAAGTACGTGACGCGCTGGAAGCGGCTGGTCTGAAAGCGGACGCGGCTGAAGTGTCTATGATTCCATCCACTAAAGCAGATATGGATGCAGAAACAGCGCCGAAGCTGATGCGTCTGATCGATATGCTGGAAGACTGCGACGACGTGCAGGAAGTTTACCATAACGGCGAGATCTCTGATGAGGTTGCAGCTACCTTAGAATGAGGTGGCTGTACCGCAACCTGACAGGAGGTGCGTGATGTCTATTATTCTCGGCATTGACCCGGGGTCGCGCATCACCGGTTATGGCGTAATCCGTCAGGTCGGCAGACAGCTGACCTACCTCGGCAGCGGCTGCATTCGTACCAAAGTTGACGATCTCCCGTCACGTCTGAAGTTGATTTACGCGGGCGTGACGGAAATCATCACCCAGTTCCAGCCGGACTATTTTGCCATTGAGCAGGTCTTTATGGCGAAGAACGCCGACTCGGCGCTAAAGCTGGGACAGGCACGCGGCGTGGCAATCGTTGCGGCGACCAATCAGGATCTTCCTGTCTTTGAATATGCGGCCCGCCAGGTGAAACAGACCGTGGTGGGGATCGGTAGCGCGGAAAAAAGCCAGGTCCAGCATATGGTTCGCACGTTGCTAAAACTCCCGGCGAATCCGCAAGCGGATGCCGCGGATGCGCTGGCGATTGCCATTACCCACTGCCATGTCAGTCAGAACGCCATGCAAATGAGCGAGTCGAGGCTGAATTTGGCGCGAGGTCGATTACGTTAGTGACAAATGAGGCTGGATATCTATCCAGCCTTTTTTTATGATAGCGCATTACCTTTTAGCCCTTAACGCAGGAGCGTCACGTGATAGGCAGACTCAGAGGCATCATTCTTGAAAAACAACCCCCGCTGGTCCTTCTGGAAACGGGCGGGGTAGGCTATGAAGTGCATATGCCGATGACCTGTTTCTACGAGTTGCCGGAAGCCGGACAAGAAGCGATTATCTTCACCCATTTTGTGGTGCGAGAAGATGCTCAGCTATTGTATGGCTTTAACAACAAGCAAGAACGCACGCTGTTTAAAGAGTTAATCAAAACCAATGGCGTGGGACCGAAGCTGGCACTGGCGATCCTCTCCGGTATGTCTGCGCAGCAGTTCGTTAATGCCGTTGAGCGCGAAGAGCTGGGCGCGCTGGTGAAATTACCGGGTATTGGTAAGAAAACCGCAGAACGCCTGATTGTTGAAATGAAAGACCGCTTTAAAGGTTTGCATGGCGATCTCTTTACACCAGCGGCAGATCTGGTCCTGACTTCTCCGGCAAGCCCGACAACGGACGACGCCGAGCAGGAAGCGGTTGCTGCGCTGGTGGCGTTGGGCTATAAACCACAGGAAGCCAGCCGCATGGTGAGCAAAATTGCCCGCCCTGATGCCAGCAGTGAAACCCTGATTCGTGAAGCGCTTCGCGCGGCATTGTGAGGTAAAGGATGATTGAAGCAGATCGCCTGATTTCGGCTGTCAGCACGACCCCTGAAGATTTGGTGGATCGTGCGATCCGCCCAAAATTGCTGGAAGAGTATATTGGCCAGCCTCAGGTCCGCTCGCAAATGGAGATTTTTATCCAGGCGGCGAAGCTGCGCGGTGACGCTCTCGATCACCTGCTGATTTTCGGTCCTCCTGGCCTTGGTAAAACCACGCTTGCCAATATTGTCGCCAATGAAATGGGCGTTAATCTGCGCACCACGTCCGGTCCGGTACTGGAAAAAGCGGGTGACCTGGCGGCAATGCTTACCAACCTTGAACCCCACGATGTGCTGTTTATCGATGAAATCCATCGTTTATCACCGGTGGTGGAAGAGGTGCTGTATCCGGCGATGGAAGATTATCAGTTGGACATCATGATTGGTGAAGGGCCGGCTGCACGTTCGATTAAGATCGATCTGCCGCCGTTCACGCTAATCGGGGCGACGACGCGCGCCGGGTCATTAACCTCTCCGCTGCGTGACCGTTTTGGTATTGTGCAGCGTCTGGAGTTCTATCAGGTGGCTGACCTGCAGCACATTGTTGGGCGTAGCGCACGCTTTATGGGCCTGGAAATGAGCGATGAAGGCGCACTGGAAGTGGCGCGTCGGGCCCGCGGTACGCCGCGTATCGCCAACCGTTTATTACGCCGGGTACGCGATTTCGCTGAAGTGAAGCATGACGGCACGATTTCGGCTGATATTGCTGCCCAGGCGCTGGATATGCTCAATGTGGATGCGGAAGGGTTCGATTATATGGACCGTAAGCTGCTGCTGGCGGTTATCGATAAATTCTTCGGCGGACCGGTAGGGCTGGATAACCTGGCGGCGGCGATCGGGGAAGAGCGTGAAACCATTGAGGACGTGCTGGAGCCGTATCTGATTCAGCAAGGTTTTCTGCAGCGTACGCCGCGCGGAAGAATGGCAACCGTGCGCGCCTGGAACCATTTTGGCATTACTCCGCCACAAATGCCTTAGTGCCTGATGTCGCTACGCTCATCAGGCCTGGGCGATTTTGTAGGCCCGGTAAGCGCAGCGCCACCGGGCAACGCATGCCTAGCTCGCTTGCTTTTTCATCATGCTGAAAATAAACAGCAGCGCGGCGCACAGCACCACGGAAGGACCCGCTGGCGTGTCATAGAAGGCCGAGAAGGTCAGCCCGCCTGTAACTGCTATCATTCCCACACCAACGGCAACCCCTGCCATCTGTTCCGGCGTACGGGCAAAGCGGCGGGCGGTCGCCGCAGGGATGATAAGCAGTGAGGTGATAATCAGCGCCCCGACAAACTTCATCGCCACGCCAATCGTTAACGCCGTAACCAGCATCAGCAGCAGCTTCACGCGTTGCAGCTTCACGCCATCGACAAATGCCAGATCCGGACTGATGGTCATCGACAGCAGGTTGCGCCACTGCCAGAACAGAATCGCCAGAACAATAACCACGCCAATGGCGATGGAGATAAGATCTTCTGGCGTCACGGCGAGCAAATCACCAAACAGGTAAGCCATCAGATCCACACGGATGTTGGACATCAGGCTGACAACAACCAGCCCCAATGACAACGCGCTGTGCGCCATAATGCCCAGTAAAGTATCGATCGCGAGGTGAGGGCGCTTCTCCAGCCATACCAGACCGCCAGCCAGCAACAGGGTGACGGCGATAACCGCATAGAAAGGATTTACATCCAGCAGCAGGCCAAAGGCAACCCCCAGCAGCGAAGCATGGGCCAGCGTATCACCGAAATATGACATCCGACGCCAGACTACAAACGAGCCGAGTGGGCCAGCGGCACAGGCCAGCATGATCCCGGCTAACCAGCCGGGTAATAACAATTCAATCATGAGTGACCATTTCCCCGGCGTAAGACGATACGACCCTGTAAATCGTGGCGGTGATTGTGATTATGACGGTAAATTCCGAGTTGTTCAGCGCCGCGTTGCCCGAACATTGAGATGAATTCCGGGTGCATAGAAACCACTTCCGGCGCACCGGAACAGCAAATATGATGGTTCAGGCACAGTACCTCATCGGTTTTGGCCATCACCAAATGCAGGTCATGGGAAACCATCAGTACGGCGCAATCCAGTTCACGTCGCAACTGGTCGATAAGGTCGTACAGTGCGACCTGCCCATTGACATCCACGCCCTGGGTTGGTTCATCAAGCACCAGTAGCTGGGGTTTATTCAATAAAGCACGCGCCAACAGGACGCGTTGCGTTTCCCCGCCAGAGAGCTTTTGCATCGGCGCATCCATCAGATGCCCGGCCTGAACGCGCTTCAGTGCCGGAAGGATATCCTCTTTTTTGGTGCCGGGACGTAAGCGCATAAACCGACTTACCGTCAGCGGAAGCGTAGTATCGAGGTACAGTTTTTGCGGTACATAGCCAATCCGCAATTGACCATTACGCTTGATAACTCCCTCATCAGCCGCTACCAGTCCTAATACAACGCGCACCAACGTAGACTTCCCGGCACCATTGGGGCCGAGAAGCGTTAAAATTTTACCGGGTCGAAGTTCAAGCGATACGTCAGACAGGACGCGGCGTTGACCATAAGAGACCGAGACATTTTCCAGTGAAACCAAAGTCGTCATTTCAATTTTAGTCTTGCAGAAGTTATAGAATGTTATAATATCACATTTCTTACATTCATTACGATGATTGGTCGCATTATGTTACATAAAAATACGCTTCTTTTCGCAGCATTATCCGCTGCTCTTTGGGGTAGTGCAACACAGGCAGCAAATGCCGCTGTGGTGGCCTCGCTCAAGCCGCTGGGATTTATTGCTTCAGCCATTGCAGACGGGGTAACAGACACTGAGGTTCTACTGCCTGACGGGGCTTCAGAACACGACTACTCACTGCGTCCATCAGACGTAAAACGCTTACAGGGCGCGGACTTAGTTGTTTGGATTGGACCTGAGATGGAAGCGTTCATGGAAAAATCAGTCAAGAATATTCCTAACGCGAAACAGGTAACGATTGCGCAGCTTAATGACGTGAAACCGTTACTCATGAAAGGTGCTGATGACGACGATGACGATCATGGACACAATGATGCTGGCAGTGAAAAAAGTGACGAGCATCACCATCATGGCGATTACAACATGCATCTTTGGCTTTCCCCAGAGATAGCGCGGGCCTCAGCGGTTGCAATCCATGAAAAATTAGTGGAACTTATGCCGCAAAGTCGAGCCAAACTTGACGCCAACCTGAAGGATTTTGAGGCACAATTAGCCGCAACCGATAAGCAGGTAGGTAACGAGCTCGCACCGCTCAAGGGAAAAGGTTATTTCGTTTTTCATGACGCCTATGGCTACTACGAAAAACACTACGGACTAACACCGCTTGGTCACTTTACCGTGAACCCTGAGATTCAACCTGGTGCGCAGCGTTTACATGAAATAAGAACACAGTTGGTTGAGCAAAAAGCAACCTGCGTTTTTGCTGAGCCACAGTTCAGGCCAGCGGTCGTTGAAGCCGTCGCGAGAGGGACATCCGTTCGAATGGGAACGTTGGATCCGCTCGGAACGAATATCAAACTGGGTAAAACAAGCTATTCAGCGTTTTTGAACCAATTAGCCAACCAGTATGCGAGCTGCCTGAAAGGAGATTAATGAGGAAGTGAATACGTGCAACAGATAGCCCGCTCTGTCGCTCTGGCATTTAATAATCTGCCGCGACCCCATCGCGTTATGCTGGGGTCGCTTACCGTACTGACATTGGCCGTCGCCGTCTGGCGGCCTTATGTTTACCATCCTGATTCTGCACCCATCGTTAAAACTATTGAGCTGGAAAAAAGCGAGATTCGCTCACTGTTGCCTGAGGCCAGTGAACCTATCGATCAGGCCGCGCAGGAAGACGAAGCCATTCCGCAGGATGAACTGGATGACAAAACGTCTGGTGAAGCTGGCGTGCATGAGTATGTCGTCTCCACGGGCGATACGCTGAGCAGCATTCTGAATCAGTACGGCATCGATATGGGCGACATCAGTCGGCTCGCTGCTTCCGATAAAGAACTGCGTAATCTGAAAATTGGTCAGCAGCTTTCGTGGACCTTAAGTGCGGAAGGTGACCTGCAGCGTCTGACCTGGGAAGTGTCCCGCCGTGAAACCCGTACTTACGATCGTACTGCGACAGGTTTCAAAATGAGCAGCGAAATGCAGCAGGGCGATTGGGTTAACAGCCGTATCAAAGGCACTGTGGGCGGAAGCTTCGTCGCCAGCGCCAAAGAGGCCGGACTGACCAGCTCTGAAATCAGCGCGGTGATTAAAGCCATGCAGTGGCAGATGGATTTCCGCAAACTGAAAAAAGGCGATGAGTTCTCGGTGCTGATGTCTCGCGAAATGCTGGACGGTAAGCGCGAGCAAAGCCAACTGCTGGGCGTGCGTTTACGTTCTGAAGGCAAAGACTATTACGCCATTCGTGCTGAAGACGGTAAGTTTTATGACCGTAACGGTACCGGGCTGGCAAAAGGCTTCATGCGTTTCCCGACGGCGAAACAGTTCCGTATCTCCTCGAACTTTAACCCGCGTCGCCTGAATCCGGTGACTGGACGCGTAGCGCCGCACAAAGGTGTCGACTTTGCGATGCCGCAGGGGACGCCGGTACTGTCGGTGGGCGATGGTGAAGTGGTTGTAGCGAAGCGTAGCGGCGCCGCCGGATACTATGTTGCGGTACGTCATGGTCGCACCTACACCACCCGCTATATGCACCTGCGTAAGCTGTTGGTCAAACCTGGTCAAAAAGTGAAACGTGGCGATCGTATCGCGCTGTCAGGTAACACCGGGCGTTCAACCGGTCCACATCTGCACTACGAAGTGTGGATCAACCAGCAGGCCGTGAACCCTCTGACGGCGAAACTGCCGCGCACAGAAGGTCTGACCGGCTCGGATCGCACCGATTATCTGGCGCAGGTGAAAGAAGTTATGCCTCAGCTACGTTTTGATTAATTAGCACACTGATAAAGCCGGTACGCGATGCGTGCCGGCTTTTTTATTTTGTACGGCGCACGGTGCGCCGCTACACTATCAGCAGATTTACTTTTCGCGGCACCAGACACTGGAAGAGCATGGAAACGAAAAAAAAGAATATTGAGTATATCCCTGAGTTTCATAAATCATTTCGCCATCCGCGCTACTGGGGCGCCTGGCTGGGTGTAGCGGCGATAGCTGGGATTGCGTTAACGCCTGCGTCGTTTCGCGATCCTATTCTGGCAAAGCTCGGACGGATGGCTGGACGCTTGGGAAAAAGCTCACGTCGCAGAGCACTGATCAATTTATCCCTTTGTTTTCCAGAACGCAGCGAAGCTGAGCGCGAAGCCATTGTCGATGAGATGTTCGCGACAGCCCCTCAGGCGATGGTCATGATGGCGGAGCTGGCCCTACGCGGTCCGGAGAAAATTCAGAATCGGGTTGACTGGCAGGGCCTTGAAATCATCGAAGAGATGCGCCGTAACGATGAAAAAGTGATTTTTCTCGTTCCACATGGTTGGGGCGTAGATATCCCGGCGATGCTGATGGCTTCCCAGGGACAGAAAATGGCTGCGATGTTCCACAATCAGGGAAACCCGGTGTTTGATTACGTCTGGAACAAGGTACGCCGTCGCTTCGGTGGTCGTTTGCATGCGCGTAATGATGGCATCAAACCGTTTATTCAGTCTGTACGTCAGGGATATTGGGGATACTACCTGCCGGATCAGGACCATGGGCCTGAGCACAGCGAGTTTGTCGATTTTTTTGCTACCTATAAAGCCACGTTACCGGCAATTGGTCGCCTGATGAAGGTTTGCCATGCGCGAGTAGTGCCGCTGTTTCCGGTGTATGACGGAAAAACGCACCGCCTGACGATTAAGGTCCGTCCTCCGATGGATGACATCCTGACAGCGGATGACCACACCATTGCCAGACGAATGAACGAAGAGGTGGAGATTTTTGTCACGCCTCATGTCGAACAATACACCTGGATACTGAAATTGCTTAAGACGCGTAAACCCGGCGAGATTGAGCCCTATAAGCGCAAAGATCTCTATCCGAAGAAATAAAAAAAAGCCTCTCAAACGAGAGGCTTTTTTACATCAAACTCTGGTGTTACTCGACGGTCAGGATACGCGTGGTGTTAGTTGAGCCAATGGTGCTCATCACATCGCCCTGTGTCACAATCACCAGGTCGCCGGAAACCAGATAGCCTTTATCGCGCAGCAGGTTCACTGCTTCATTGGCGGCAACGACGCCATCTGTTTCGCTGTCAAAGTGTACCGGAGTGACGCCGCGATACAGAGAGGTCAGATTCAGCGTACGTTCATGACGAGACATCGCGAAAATTGGCAGGCCGGAACTGATACGAGAAGTCATCAGCGCAGTACGACCGGACTCCGTCATAGCGATAATAGCGGTAACCCCTTTCAGGTGGTTAGCGGCATACATCGCTGACATGGCAATCGCTTCTTCAACGTTATCAAACTGCACGTCAAGGCGGTGTTTAGAGACGTTGATGCTTGGGATCTTCTCTGCACCCAGGCAAACGCGCGCCATTGCTGCGACGGTTTCCGCCGGGTACTGACCTGCTGCTGTTTCGGCAGAGAGCATCACGGCATCGGTGCCGTCGAGGACGGCGTTAGCCACGTCCATTACTTCCGCACGGGTCGGCATTGGGTTGGTGATCATCGACTCCATCATCTGCGTGGCGGTGATGACCGCACGGTTCAGCTGACGCGCACGGCGAATCAACGCTTTCTGAATACCCACCAGCTCAGGGTCACCGATTTCAACACCCAGGTCGCCACGGGCTACCATGACTACGTCAGAAGCCAGGATGATGTCATCCATCGCATTCTGGTCGCAGACGGCTTCTGCACGTTCTACCTTGGCGACAATTTTCGCATCGCAACCGGCGTCGCGCGCCAGACGGCGGGCATAGTTTAGATCTTCGCCGCAGCGCGGGAAGGAGACAGCCAAATAGTCAACGCTGATTTGCGCTGCGGTAATGATGTCGGCTTTGTCTTTTTCGGTCAGGGCTTCAGCAGAGAGACCGCCGCCCAGTTTGTTGATGCCCTTGTTATTGGACAGCGGGCCACCGACAGTGACTTCGGTGAAGACTTTCATGCCCTGAACTTCCAGCACTTTAAGCTGTACGCGACCGTCGTCGAGCAGCAGGATATCGCCAGGCACAACGTCTGCAGGCAGACCCTTATAATCAATGCCGACTTTTTCTTTGTCGCCTTCGCCTTTACCGAGGTTGGCGTCTAACAGGAACTTGTCGCCAACATTAAGAAAAACTTTACCTTCTTTAAAGGTGGATACGCGGATTTTAGGTCCCTGCAGGTCACCCAAAATAGCTACATGACGTCCCAGTTTTGCGGCAATTTCACGGACCTTATCCGCCCGCAGTTTGTGATCTTCTGGAGAGCCGTGGGAAAAGTTCATACGTACTACGTTCGCACCCGCGGCGATAATCTTCTCAAGGTTGTTATCGCGGTCAGTTGCCGGGCCTAACGTGGTAACGATTTTGGTTCTGCGAAGCCTTCTGGACATGTAATACTCCGTTGACTGAAACAACTAGGTGTTGCGTGAACATTAATCCGGCCGTTCTCAAACATTAACGGTAAAATGAACGACCCGGATGATAAAAGGGTAGAACATTGTTATTGCTTTTAGCGGTCATCACTCTTGATGAGTAATTCTTTATCAAAACGCGATTCCTTGAGCGCTTCCTTGACACGCTTCAAGTTATCTCTAAATTTTGCCCCTCGGCGCAAAGTAAATCCTGTAGCCAGCACATCTATCACGGTCAGTTGAGCAAGTCGAGAGACCATGGGCATATAAATGTCAGTATCTTCCGGTACATCGAGGGTAATAGCCAGCGTGGCTTCACGCGCCAGTGGCGTGCCGGGAGAGGTGAGGGCGATAACCATAGCGTCGTTTTCCCTTGCTAACTGCGCCAGTTCAACCAGACTTTTGGTTCTTCCGGTATGAGAAATAAGCACAATGACGTCGTCGTCGCTACAATTCATACAACTCATTCGTTGCAGGACAATGTCGTCGGAATAGATTACCGGTACGTTAAAGCGGAAAAATTTGTTCATCGCGTCGTGCGCTACCGCGGCGGAAGAACCTAAACCAAAGAAGGCGATTTTCTTCGCCTGGGTTAACAAGTCTACCGCCCGGTTTACTGCCGCGTTATCCAGCGACTGGCGAACGTGGTCAAGGCTTGCCATTGCCGATTCGAAGATTTTCCCCGTATAAGATTCTACGCTGTCATCCTCATCCACATTGCGATTAACATAAGGGGTACCATTTGCCAGACTTTGTGCCAGATGCAGTTTAAAATCAGGGAAGCCGCGCGTATCCATGCTACGACAGAAACGGTTCACCGTCGGTTCACTTACGTTGGCTTCTACAGCAAGTGCGGCGATGCTTGAGTGAATTGCCCGCTCGGGAGAGGCAAGAATAATGTCGGCGACTTTACGCTCTGACTTGCTCAAATGTTCCAGTTTTAACTGGATTTTTTCCAGCATATTCATGATGTAGGTAGACTCATGGGTCATGGGCAAAAACGATTTCAACGATAAGGGGAAATCGAGCGGTAACTCTGGTAGATAGTACCCTTGCTAGTGCAGTAACGGGGCAAAATGGACAGAATAGTTGTTGTTTTTTTTCATTACATGATCGGAGTCGGATTTTCATACTTCTTCATGGGTACGAAAAAGACGACTTTTTTATCCATTTTGATGGGTTATACGCCAATAAAGCGGCTGTTCGCGGTAACAGCACGGCTGGATAAGCGTTTACGGTTTCCGGATTCACGTAAAAGCAGTACAGTGCACTGTAATAAAATTACAACCAGTGTCTGGCAAAAGCACCAGGCACTTAATTGAGGAGAATGACATGGCGGTAACGCAAACAGCCCAGGCATGTGATCTGGTCATTTTCGGCGCGAAGGGCGACCTGGCGCGACGGAAATTGCTGCCTTCCCTGTATCAACTGGAAAAGGCCGGCCAGATTAACCCGGATACCCGCATCATTGGGGTTGGGCGTGCCGACTGGGACAAAGCAGCCTATACCAAGGTTGTGCGCGAAGCGCTCGAAACCTTCATGAAAGAAAAAATTGATGAAAGCTTGTGGGAAACCCTCAGCGGTCGTCTTGAGTTTTGTAACCTGGACGTCAACGACACCGCCGCGTTTAAACGTCTGGGCAAAATGCTGGATCAAAAATCGCGTACCACCATCAACTATTTCGCAATGCCGCCGAGCACCTTTGGCGCGATCTGCAAAGGTCTGGGTGAAGCAAAGCTGAATGCTAAGCCTGCCCGTGTGGTGATGGAAAAACCGCTGGGAACGTCACTGGCAACATCCCGTGAAATCAACGATCAGGTTGGCGAGTATTTCGAAGAGTGTCAGGTTTACCGCATTGACCACTATCTCGGCAAAGAGACGGTACTGAACCTGTTGGCACTGCGTTTTGCCAACTCCCTGTTTGTGAATAACTGGGATAACCGCACTATCGACCACGTAGAAATTACCGTGGCCGAAGAAGTGGGCATTGAAGGGCGCTGGGGCTACTTTGACCAGGCCGGTCAAATGCGCGACATGATCCAGAACCACCTGCTGCAGATCCTGTGCATGATCGCGATGTCTCCGCCGTCCGATCTGAGCGCCGACAGCATCCGTGATGAAAAAGTGAAAGTACTGAAATCACTGCGTCGCATCGATCGTTCGAACGTACGTGAAAAGACAGTTCGTGGTCAGTACACCGCCGGTTTTGCCCAGGGCAAAAAAGTTCCGGGATACCTGGAAGAAGAAGGCGCGAACAAGAGCAGCAACACGGAAACGTTTGTGGCGATCCGTGTGGATATCGATAACTGGCGCTGGGCGGGCGTACCGTTCTACCTGCGTACCGGTAAACGTTTACCGACCAAGTGCTCTGAAGTGGTGGTTTACTTCAAAACACCTGAGCTGAATCTGTTCAGAGAGTCCTGGCAGGATCTGCCACAGAACAAGTTGACCATCCGTTTGCAGCCTGATGAAGGTGTCGATATCCAGGTACTCAACAAAGTGCCGGGGCTGGATCACAAGCATAACCTGCAAATTACCAAACTTGATCTGAGCTACTCCGAAACCTTCAACCAAACGCATCTGGCCGACGCTTATGAGCGCCTGCTGCTTGAAACGATGCGCGGCATTCAGGCGCTGTTTGTGCGTCGAGATGAAGTTGAAGAAGCATGGAAGTGGGTCGACTCTATTACCGAAGCCTGGGCAATGGACAACGACGCACCGAAGCCGTATCAGGCCGGGACCTGGGGACCAGTTGCCTCTGTGGCCATGATTACCCGTGATGGCCGTTCCTGGAACGAATTCGAGTAAAATATCATCTAGCCCATAGGTGTTATTTTACCGGTAACATGATCTAACACAGATTGTAGAATAATTTTTGCACTTTTAAGCCTCGCGTGGATTCACCCGCGGGGCTTTTTTTATTACACTGCCTGAAACGATTTTGCCCCTGAGCTACGGCTAACAAGCGATTCAGCTGCTTTTAACCCAACTGAAACACATTGTTGATCCAACGCTCTGACAGATAAATTTTAGGAGCCTCTATGAATCCGAATTTGTTACGCGTAACAAAACGTATTGTCGAACGTTCTCGCGACACGCGTTCCGCCTATCTTGCCCGTATTGAACAAGCGAAATCGACTACCGTTCATCGTTCACAACTGGCGTGCGGTAACCTGGCGCATGGTTTTGCTGCCTGCCAGCCGGATGACAAGGCCTCGCTGAAAAGCATGCTGCGTAACAATATCGCGATCATTACCTCCTATAACGACATGCTTTCCGCGCATCAGCCGTACGAACATTATCCGGACATCATTCGTAAAGCGCTGCATGAAGCCAATGCGGTAGGCCAGGTTGCTGGCGGTGTTCCTGCGATGTGCGACGGTGTAACCCAGGGACAGGATGGGATGGAGCTTTCGTTGCTGAGTCGCGAAGTGATTGCGATGTCGGCTGCTGTCGGCCTCTCACACAATATGTTCGACGGCGCGTTATTCCTTGGCGTGTGCGACAAAATTGTCCCGGGTCTGGTGATGGCGGCACTGTCATTTGGTCATCTGCCTTCGATCTTTATTCCCTCCGGCCCGATGGCGAGTGGCCTGGCGAACAAAGAAAAAGTGCGTATCCGTCAGCTGTATGCTGAAGGCAAAGTCGATCGCATGGCGCTGCTTGAATCCGAAGCGGCGTCTTATCACGCACCGGGGACCTGTACGTTCTATGGCACGGCAAACACCAACCAGATGGTGGTGGAGTTTATGGGGATGCAACTGCCAGGCTCCTCATTCGTACACCCGGATGCGCCGCTGCGAGAAGCGTTGACCGCCGCGGCTGCTCGGCAGGTAACGCGTCTGACCGGCAACGGCAATGAATGGATGCCGATCGGTAAAATGATCGATGAAAAAGTGGTTGTGAACGGTATTGTTGCGCTGCTGGCGACCGGGGGCTCAACCAACCATACGATGCACCTGGTTGCGATGGCGCGCGCAGCCGGGATTCTGATTAACTGGGATGACTTCTCCGATCTGTCCGATATCGTGCCGCTGATGGCGCGTCTGTACCCGAATGGTCCGGCAGATATCAACCACTTCCAGGCGGCGGGTGGCGTGCCGGTGTTAATGCGTGAACTGCTGAACGCGGGTCTGCTGCACGAAGATGTGAATACCGTTGCTGGATTCGGTTTATCGCGTTACACCATGGAACCCTGGCTCAACGAGGGTGAACTGGACTGGCGTGAAGGGGCTGAGAAGTCGCTGGATAGCAACGTGATTGCCACCTTTGATCAACCGTTCTCCCACCACGGCGGCACCAAAGTGTTGAGTGGAAACCTAGGCCGTGCGGTGATGAAAACGTCGGCGGTTCCGGTAGAAAATCAGGTGATTGAAGCACCCGCGGTTGTTTTTGAAAGTCAGCATGATGTATTGCCGGCCTTCGATGCGGGACTGCTCGACCGTGATTGCGTAGTCGTTGTGCGCCATCAGGGACCAAAAGCAAACGGAATGCCAGAATTACATAAACTCATGCCGCCACTTGGTGTATTATTGGACCGTTGTTTCAAAATTGCGTTAGTTACCGATGGACGACTTTCTGGTGCTTCAGGTAAAGTGCCTTCAGCAATCCATGTAACTCCAGAAGCCTACGATGGCGGGCTGCTGGCAAAAGTACGCGATGGCGACATCATTCGTGTGAATGGACAGACAGGTGAATTGACGCTGCTGGTTGATGAAGAGGAACTTGCTTCTCGTCAGCCTCACATTCCTGATCTCAGCGCATCGCGTGTGGGCACAGGCCGTGAAATGTTCAGCGCGTTGCGTGAAAAGCTGTCCGGTGCGGAACAGGGCGCAACCTGTATCACTTTTTAAGACTTATTTTGTAATCAGGCGAGAGAAAACTCTGATGAAAAACTGGAAGACAAGTGCAGAAGCAATCCTGACCACTGGCCCGGTTGTACCGGTTATCGTGGTTAATAAACTGGAACACGCAGTGCCGATGGCAAAAGCGCTGGTTGCAGGCGGCGTGCGCGTTCTGGAAGTGACCTTACGTACCGCATGTGCGATGGATGCCATTCGCGCGATCGCAAAAGAAGTTCCGGACGCTATCGTTGGTGCAGGTACTGTACTGAATCCACAACAGCTGGCTGAAGTTACCGAAGCCGGTGCACAGTTTGCTATCAGCCCGGGTCTGACCGAGCAGCTGCTGAAAGCCGCTACGGAAGGCACTATTCCGCTGATCCCTGGTATCAGCACCGTGTCTGAACTGATGCTGGGTATGGACTACGGTTTGAAAGAGTTCAAATTCTTCCCTGCTGAAGCAAATGGTGGTACCAAAGCGCTGCAGGCAATTGCGGGTCCGTTCTCTCAGGTGCGTTTCTGCCCAACCGGGGGGATCTCTCCGGCGAACTACCGCGACTACCTGGCACTGAAAAGCGTGCTGTGCATCGGTGGTTCCTGGCTGGTTCCGGCGGATGCACTGGAAGCGGGTGATTACGATCGTATTACCAAACTGGCTCGTGAAGCAGTAGAAGGCGCGAAGCAGTAATCCGTTAATGCGTAAACCGTAGGTCGGATAAGGCAGCAATGCTTTATCCGACCTACGGGTCTGGTTCTTATCCTGCGACTTTCACCTGTGCGGCTGCGTCTTTCGCGCGTATCACTGCATCTTCAATGCTCTGTGCTGTAGCCAGCACAACGCCCAGACGACGGCTCCCCTCGATTTCCGGCTTGCCAAAGAAACGCACTTGCATACCCGCACCTACAGCGGCCTGCACGTTATCAAACGTGATATTCTGGCTGGTAAGTTGCGGCAGGATAACGGCGGAAGCAGACGGTCCATACTGGCGGATTTCACCAACGGGCAGACCGAGAAATGCGCGAACGTGCAGGGCAAACTCAGACAGATCCTGCGAAATTAAGGTCACCATACCCGTGTCGTGAGGGCGAGGGGAGACTTCGCTGAAAATGACCTCATCACCGCAGACAAACAGCTCCACGCCAAACAGTCCGTGACCGCCCAGCGCCAGCACCACCTTGCGGGCAATCTCCTGCGCGCGCGCCAGCGCCAGTTCACTCATCTGCTGCGGCTGCCAGGACTCGCGATAATCGCCATCTTCCTGGCGATGACCTACCGGCGCGCAGAAATGCACGCCATCAACGGCGCTGACGGTTAGCAGGGTGATTTCAAAATCAAAATTTACTACGCCTTCGACGATAACGCGCCCGGCACCTGCCCGGCCTCCCTGTTGAGCATAGTTCCAGGCCTCGGTGAGCTGATCGGCTGAACGAATAAAGCTCTGCCCCTTACCGGAAGAACTCATTACCGGCTTGACGATGCAGGGATAGCCGATTTCGGCGACGGCCTCACGAAAGCGGGCTTCGCTGTCGGCAAAGCGGTAAGAAGAGGTCGGCAGAGACAATTCTTCGGCGGCGAGGCGACGAATTCCCTCACGGTTCATGGTCAGTTGAGTCGCTCGTGCGCAAGGCACAACGTGTTGGCCTTCCTGTTCCAGTTTGACCAGCATATCCGTGGCAATCGCCTCTATTTCCGGCACGATATAATGTGGTTTTTCACGCTCGACAAGCTGGCGTAATGCCTCGCCATCCAGCATGTTAATTACGTAGGAGCGATGGGCAACGTGCATGGCTGGCGCGTCGGGGTAACGATCCACGGCAATGACTTCCACACCCAGGCGTTGGCATTCAATCGCCACCTCTTTACCCAGTTCACCTGAACCTAATAACATCACTCGCGTTGCTGCGGGACGCAGCGCTGTGCCTAATAACGTCATAAATTAATCCCCTGTTTTATCTGGGCGCAGTATATACGAAAACGTTTGCGTCTGTCTTTATTACCAGGTTGATTTCAGGGCCTAAAAAGAATATACTGTACATAAATACAGGTAATTTAAGAGGCTGCAAAAATGGCGGTTGAAGTTAAATACGTAGTCATTCGGGAAGGTGAGGAAAAAATGTCGTTTACCAGCAAAAAGGAAGCCGATGCGTATGACAAAATGCTGGATACAGCAGATCTGCTTGACACATGGCTGGAACAATCGCCGGTAGCGCTCGAAGACGAGCAGCGTGAAGCACTTTCCCTGTGGCTGGCTGAGCAAAAAGATGTGCTGAGCGCCATTCTTAAAAACGGCAAGCTGCCTTCGCCACAGGCGGTCGAAAACGATGCGCACGCTGGGGATGATACTCAGGCTGCCTGAAACAACTTGCGCTCCTGACGTTTTGTACCATGCTTTTCCCTGAATCATTGTGCAATCCCTGACGTTATTTCACGTTGCCGCAGGCAATCTGAAGGATGAAGGGGAGATTAAGGAGAAAAGGATGTATAAAAAAAGAGCGTTGTTGAGCCTGCTGTTACTGTCTGCCAGCGTATCGGTATTTGCGGCAAATATGGAAAGCAAGAATGTTCAGTTCCCCAAATGCGAAGGACTGGATGCTGACGGTATTGCGGCAAGCGTGAAACGTGACTATCAGCAAAATCGCATCGCGCGCTGGGCTGACGATCAAAAACGTGTCGGGCAAGCCGACCCTGTCGCCTGGGTTAGCACGCCCGATATTACGGGCAAAGACGGGAAATGGTCAGTTCCCCTGACGGTTCGTGGTAAAAGCGCGGATATTCACTATCAGGTAAAAGTCGACTGCAAAGCCGGAACGGCGGAGTATCAGCCGCAGTAACGCAGGTATTTGCACATCTTTTGATGACCTGAACACTTCCTGACATCCCCTCGGGTACGCTTTGATGATTATTCGTCTGTACTTGAGGGGCAAAATGGCTAATTGGCTGAATCAACTACAATCTCTTCTTGGGCAAAAAGGATCCTCCGCGTCATCTTCTGGCGAACAAGGGCTGAGTAAACTTTTGGTTCCCGGCGCGTTAGGCGGTCTGGCAGGATTACTGGTTGCCAATAAATCTTCACGTAAGTTACTGAGTAAATACGGCACTAGCGCGCTTCTGGTGGGCGGTGGTGCGGTTGCAGGTACCGTGTTATGGAATAAGTACAAGGATAAAGTTCGCGCTGCGCATCAGGATGAGCCGCAGTTCGGCGTACAAAGCTCGCCGCTGGATGAGCGAACCGAGCGTCTGATCCTGGCTCTGGTTTTTGCGGCGAAAAGCGACGGTCATATTGATGCTAAAGAACGAGCGGCCATTGAGCAGCAGCTCCGTGAAGCGGGTGTGGAAGAGCAGGGCCGCGTTCTGATTGAACGTGCCATTGAACAACCGTTAGATCCTCAGCGCCTGGCGCAGGGCATCCGCAACGAAGAAGAAGCGCTAGAAATTTACTTCCTGAGCTGTGCGGCGATTGATATCGACCACTTTATGGAGCGTAGCTATCTCAATGCGCTGGGCGATGCATTAAAGATCCCGCAGGATGTTCGTGAAGGCATTGAACAGGATCTCAAAGAACAAAAACAGGCTTTACCGGGTTAATTACTTACCGCTAAGGCGCATGTTTCGCTTGCATCATTGCTGTCTTTTGCCACCCTTATAGGATGTTTAAGCAAAAGAACAATGACATGCTACCAAAAGCTTCTCGTATTCCTCACGCCATGACGCAGCATGGCGATACTCGTGTTGATAATTATTACTGGTTGCGAGATGACACCCGCTCGCAGCCAGAAGTTCTGGATTATCTGCAACAAGAAAACGCGTATGGCCGCCAGGTTATGGCCTCGCAGCAGGCTTTGCAGGATCGCGTCCTGAAAGAGATTATCGACCGTATCCCGCCTCAGGATACATCAGCCCCCTATGTGAAGAATGGTTATCGCTACCGGTATATTTATCAACCGGGGTGCGAATATGCCATTTATCAGCGTCAGTCTGCCTTCAGTGAAGAGTGGGATGATTGGGATACTCTATTGGATGGAAACCAGCGCGCGGCACACAGCGAGTTTTATACGCTGGGAGGACTGGCGATATCACCGGATAACACCATCATGGCGCTGGCCGAAGATTATCTCTCTCGCCGGCAATATGGCGTGCGTTTTCGCAACCTGCAAAGCGGCAACTGGTATCCGGAAGTACTGGAAAACGTCGAAGCGGATCTGGTCTGGGCGAATGATTCTCAGACTTTCTATTACGTGCGCAAGCACGAAACGACGTTATTGCCGTATCAGGTCTGGCGACATACAGTCGGCTCGCCATCGTCACTGGATGAGCTGGTGTATGAAGAAGCCGATGATATGTTTTATGTCAGCCTGCATAAAACCACCTCGCTACACTATGTGGTTATTCATATCGCCAGTGCGACCACCAGTGAAGTTTTGTTGCTTGATGCAGAACTGGCAGATGCCGAACCGTTGGTCTTTTTAGCGCGACGCAAAGACCACGAATACAGTCTCGATCACTATCAACACAATTTTTATCTGCGCTCCAACCGTCAGGGGAAAAATTTCGGCCTGTACCGTACCCGCGTTCGTGATGAGCAAGCCTGGGAGACGCTGATCCCTGCGCGCGACAACGTGATGCTGGAGGGCTTTACGCTATTCACCGACTGGCTGGTGGTAGAAGAGCGTCAGCAGGGCTTAACCAGTCTGCGGCAGATAAATCGTAAAACGCGCGAAGTGGTCGGGATCGCCTTTGACGATCCGGCGTATGTGACCTGGCTTGCCTATAATCCAGAGCCGGAAACATCGCGCCTGCGCTATGGCTATTCCTCAATGACCACCCCGGACACGTTGTTTGAACTGGATATGGATACCGGGGAACGTCGTGTACTTAAGCAGACGGAGGTCCCCGGATTTGAAGCGGCGAATTACCGTAGCGAACACGTATGGATAACTGCACGTGATGGCACCGAGGTTCCGGTTTCGCTGGTTTATCATCAAAAGTATTTCCTGAAAGGTAAAAATCCGTTACTGGTTTATGGCTATGGCTCATATGGCGCCAGCATGGACGCCGATTTCAGCAGCAGCCGTTTGAGCTTACTGGATCGCGGCTTTGTTTATGCCATCGCCCATGTGCGTGGCGGTGGTGAATTAGGACAACAGTGGTACGAGGACGGTAAGTTTCTGCACAAGAAAAATACCTTTAATGATTACCTCGACGTCTGTGATGCGTTACTAAAAATGGGCTATGGCGCGCCTGAGTTATGTTATGGCATGGGAGGAAGCGCAGGAGGCATGTTAATGGGCGTCGCCATTAATGAGCGCCCAGAACTCTTTCATGGTGTTATCGCTCAGGTACCGTTTGTCGATGTGGTGACTACGATGCTGGATGAGTCAATTCCTCTGACGACCGGTGAGTTTGAAGAGTGGGGTAATCCGCAGGACGAAGAGTATTACGCTTACATGAAAAGCTACAGTCCGTATGACAATGTAACCGCGCAGGCATACCCGCATCTGCTGGTCACGACGGGATTACACGACTCCCAGGTGCAATACTGGGAACCGGCAAAATGGGTGGCAAAACTGCGTGAGCTGAAAACGGACGATCGACTACTGTTACTCTGCACAGATATGGATTCCGGGCACGGCGGCAAATCCGGGCGTTATAAATCTTACGAAGGCGTGGCCCTTGAGTACGCTTTTTTGATTGGACTGGCGCAGGGAACACTGCCTGCTCAGGCGTGATCCAAATAGTGTTTTAGCGTTAATCGCAGTTCCGGGCTCATATTATCAAGGTTATTAAATAACCAGCGCAGGTAGCCCGGATCGCGTTCAGCCACTTCTGATACCGGTTTTCCGCGGTACTTACCAAAAGTAAAAGTAGTGAGTAACGCGGGACGGCCGGTAATATCGGCCATTTGATCGGCTGTCCAGCCTGACGTCTGCATGATGTCGATCAGCAGTGCCGCAGTAATGTAGCAGTCGTACAGGGCGCGGTGATGGTGGAGACCCGCTGGCGTCTGGACGCTCAGCTTGCGCGATTTATACAACGCCATGTTGCTGTATTTGATCCCCGGCCACAACCGACGGGAGAGCTTCATAGTGCAAATCCATTCCCCGGGCATGTCGGGCAATACGCGGCGGTCAAAGCTGGCATTGTGCGCCACGTACCACTCGCTGCCGTAATACTGCGGGATGACGTCTTCAATCCACGGCTTATCGGCCACCATTGCTTCAGTAATGCGATGGATAGCCATTGCCTGTGGGCTGATGGGGCGGTCAGGGCGTACCAGGTGGCTCATGGGATTGACTATTTTTCCGTCAACCACGTCGACAGAAGCAATTTCAACAATGCCTCCCTGTAGACCACAGGTTTCTGTATCTATTATGCGCAACATGCCATGCTCCTGACCCAAAACGACTAGCGTAATGGAATGATATCACCTTGCCAACCCCGCGGTGTGCGTTGGCCGGTTAACAGCAATGAACCGCTACCTGCGCGAACAATCAATCGTCCTCGCTCATCCCATAACGCACTGCTTCCTCGCGCATTGGCCATTAACACCGCGATGGCGAATTTATGTGAGAAACTTTGTAGGCGAGATGTGGAGGAGAGCAGTTCCGGTTCACTGACTGACTGGCAGCTGGTGAACAGCGAATAAGCCGGGTCGATATCAATTCCTTCCGGTTGGCTATCTACAACGCTGATGGCATTTCGCTGTCTGGCAATACAGGCCCCGTGGCTCTGATGGAAGGTTAATGGTGAAGTCATCCAGGGGGAGAAAAGCGCAATGCCTTTCACGAACCGGTTGTTATGTTCTACCGATAGTCCCGCAATTATCGTCATGCGATAAGTCGCGGCGGCATGTGCGAGAGGTTCTAACAGCGCTTCGTCGGGTGGGGCAGGAAGCGCGTCATTCTCATCAACACAACCCAACAATGAGAGGGAAGGGAAGACCAACAATTCGCATTGGCATTGAGCTGCCGCATGAATGAATTGCAGGTGATGCGCGACATGTTCGGTAACTGAAGTGTGAAGAGGTTCGTATTGTGCTGCTGCGATTTTCCAGTATGACATAATGATTTCCTTTTCATAGTGCCTACAACCATCCTTAATTTGTGGATTAAGAATATGCTTATACTGTAGCAGGCGTCATGTAAGGAATCGTAACGTAATATAAGTTTTATTTAACTTTAGGCTCGTAAGGTAAACGTGAAAGCGAAACGGATGCCAGGCGGTGCGCGATGAGTCTTTCGCGGAACCAGTCGCGTAAATGTTCTGGCTGTTCGCGTTCAACAACTTCGGCAACAACGGGCATATTGTATCGCTCCTTAAATGCCACTCCCGCCGCAGCCAGATCGACATTGACCTTATCCATTTCCGCTTGCTCAAGTTTCGCCAGATTGATGTTCATGGGCTTCTCCTTTTCTCTGTCTTTCGGCGCGCAAAGTTACTAAGAGTATGCGTTAATGGCAAGACAGAAATGATGATTCTCGACTCGACCATTGTAGAAGGTTATTCTCTACAGGTTAGACATAACAAAAAGGAATAGTTGAAATGGCTTCATCTGCATCTATGCTTCGCAACGCGCTCATCGTACTCGCCAGCGTTCTGGCAACACCTGCGGCATTGGCGCATGCCCACCTCACAAAACAAAGTCCGGCGGCTAACGCTGAAGTTGCAGCATCTCCTCAGGCGTTGACGCTGAATTTTTCTGAAGGCGTAGAGCCGGGATTCAGCGGTGCAACGCTGACCGGTCCTAACAAAGAACAGATCAAAACGGGCAAGGCATCTCGCAGCGAGCAGGACAATACGCAACTGATTGTTCCGCTTGCTCAAACGCTTGAAGCAGGAAAATATACGGTCGACTGGCACGTTGTATCCGTGGATGGTCACAAGACGAAGGGGCAATATACCTTTACCGTGAAATAACCAATGCTGGCATTTACCTGGGTCGCACTACGGTTTATTCATTTTACCACTTTGATGCTGGTGTTTGGCTGTGCGCTTTACGGCGCATGGCTGGCACCCGTTTCGGTTCGTCGTTTAATGATGCGTCGTTTTTTACGTCTGCAACGGCATGCTGCGACGTGGAGCTTTATCAGCGCGGCGCTGATGCTGGCGATTCAGGGTGGGTTAATGGGCTCAGGCTGGCGGGACGTTGTCTCTACTGATGTTTGGCTCGCCGTATTGCAAACGCAATTTGGCGGCGTCTGGTTATGGCAGATTATCCTCGCGTTGGTCACGCTGGTGGTGACCATCATGGTGCCGCGCAGCATGCCGCGATTGCTGTTAATGCTAACAATTGCGCAGTTTATTTTGCTGGCTGGCGTCGGACATGCGACGCTGCACAGCGGTATCCCAGGCGCAATCCAGCAGGTTAACCACGCCTTACATTTGGTATGCGCTGCCGCCTGGTTCGGTGGTTTGCTTCCCGTACTTTACTGTATGCGAATGGCGCAAGGTCGCTGGCGGGAACAGGCCATCAGCACCATGATGCGCTTCTCACGCTATGGGCATCTTTTCGTTATCGGTGTTTTACTTACCGGTATTATGAATGCGCTGTTTATTGTCGGTTTTTCTGTTCCCTGGCACATGGCTTACGGGCGACTGCTTTTGTTAAAAGGTGCCCTGGTCATGCTAATGGTGGCGATTGCGCTGGTGAATCGGTATGTTCTGGTACCACGTATGCGGCAGGATAACCGCGGCATGACTCTCTATTTTATTTGGATGACTAAGCTGGAATGGGGTATAGGAGCCGTTGTGCTGGCGATTGTCAGCCTGTTTGCAACCCTTGAACCTTTCTGATTGATGGACTGGCGAAACGCATGAAAAAAATCATTATCTCTTTATTACTCCTGGCAAGCTCCGGAGCCGCGCTGGCTGCGCCGCAGGTCATTACCGTCAGCCGTTTTGAGGTTGGCAAAGATAAGTGGGCATTTAATCGGGAAGAGGTGATGCTGACCTGCCGTCCGGGTAACGCGCTGTATGTCATCAATCCCAGTACGCTGGTGCAATACCCGTTGAATGATGTTGCCAGACAGCAGGTGGAGAGCGGAAAAACCACGGCAAAGCCGATCGAGATTATCCAGATTAATGATCCGGCGAAACCGGGCGAAAAAATGAGCCTGGCACCGTTTGTAGAGCGTGCAGAAAAGCTCTGCTAATTGTCAGATGTAGCAGTCTGATTTCCAATAAAAAACCGCAAGGATCTCGCAGGAGAACTTGCGGTTTTTGCGTTTGGATGCGTAACAAACGTCCTTTTTTTCCGGCCACTTTAGTCGCGGACTGGAAAACCTGGCGCTGTCATCTATTCTTAAATGGCAGGGTAACTTAGCCTGCATTAATGCCAACTTTTAGCGCACGGCTCTCTCCCAAGAGCCATTTCCCTGGACCGAATACAGGAATCGTATTCGGTCTCTTTTTATATGCTTGTTTTCATTGTGTTTTTTCGGTACCTTCACGAAAACCCACGAAAATTACTCGAAATTTCCATATCCTGTCTAAACCATAACATATTCTGCACCGCGTGCGTCCAGGTATTTTTTGGTCATTGTTAAATTTTTATGCCCCAGCAGTCTCTGTGCGAAATCCTCTCCGCGCTCCCTTTCAAACAGTCTGCTCGCCAAGCTCCTGATCTCATGGAAAGGAGGAGGGTTGGGACCAAACTTTAACTCTGTAGAATCTCTGATATCAGAAAATGCCTGGGTAATTCTGTCTGGAGTTAACGGACCGGGCTTCCTTCCGCCACGTCTCACCGCTGAATACAGCATGAAGTCTGACGGATTGTTTTTCCTGCAACGATCGATAACATCCTGCAATAGCAAATCAGCAGAGTCCAGTCGCAAATCAAGTGGCAACGCCAATTTGTGACCTGTCTTTTCCTGCGTGACAAACAACCTTCCATCCCTGATATCGCTGAATCTGAACAACGATACGTCCTCTCTTCTTTGCCCCGTGACACGCCAATTTCAAAGAGGCTGGCGGTGCGGTAAACGAGCCAAAATCATGAGCAGGCTAACCGCAATCATCATTGCCGTTGTCTTCTGCATCATAGTGTCGCTTGGCTGGGCTGTTAATTACTACCGCGACAACGCCATCACCTACAAAAACCAGCGTGATAAGACCACTGAGAAGCTAGGCCTAGCGAACGCCACTATCAAAGATATGCAGACCCGCCAGCGCGATGTCGCTGAGCTGGATACTAAATACACCGGGGAACTGGCTGATGCGAAAAAGCAGTTTGATGATCTGCAGCGTTGCGCTAGAGAGCTAATCGTCACAGTGACGAAGCAGGTCGGCTACCTGCAGGACTATATCCGCCAGCAGTGTATATTCGTGGTGCGGTTCCGATCGTCGATGACATCGTGATGAATGGCAGTCTGTATCCGGCTGAGGAGATTAACAATTGCTACCAGACTATGGAGCGCAAGTTAATGCCGCTCGGCCATCCGATGGTAAGCGCCTAATCGCCAGGCTCGATGAAATGATCGCAGGGACAAGTTCCGAGCCGATTCATCTCTCTACAAGGCTGCTGCTTAACAAAGAGCAAAAGGCTGGCGAGTCGAAAGGCAAGAAATACTCTTGGGTCGCTCACAACATGCAGTTCGACCACATCGCTATCCTGCGTACTGCGTCAACGTTATCGCGCTCGTCATTCGCACCTGTGATCAAGAATTGCGGCTCACCATGAGGGTCCCGGTAGTTGCCCATCCCAGCACCGACTCCGAACTCTTTTGGTTTCTGCGGGCCGACTGACAAACGATTACTGATGATCCCGAAGTGCTCGCGTGGCTGCCCTTTCAGCTTGCCTGACGCTTCGTGCACGTACGCGGCATAGTTGGCTGAGTAACCAATGTGACCAGTGATTAGCACACCGCCAGCGTCAATTTCCCTAAACTGGCTGTTGATCAGCGTGGAAGTGTCGATCGGAGTGTAATAGGCCGCTCGGGCTCCGATAAGAATCATCGCCGACTGCAGCGCGCCTATTACCTTTCGCCTCTTAACGTCGTTGATGACATCGTTCAAGTGCATCTTCGCCTGGCTGATGCCTTTCACTTTGATGCCCATGGTTGTCTCCAGGCAATAAAAACCCCCGCCTGAGCGAGGTTTGATGTCATTTAACGGTGAATCAAAAAGGGAGCATTGCGCGGATTTAAGTGTACCAATGGTTAACCACAGGGATGTCCTCCAGGAGCCAGAAACCTAAAACAATCATCGCCATGCCCATTACCATGTGAAAAATGATGCTGAACCAGAATTCAATAGGTTTGTCATCCTTGTGGATGTACTCCTTTCGGCTCGTTCCTTTAAAGGTTTTGGTATAAACACCGCGACGACAGTAGACAAATGATTGGGCCAACCAAAAAGACTGCGCCCACCGTGAACCAATATTGAAATCCCATGACCTTTCAATCCATTTAATGATTTTCCCTATTATTGCACAGGCAGGTCAGATTCCGGCAGGATGGCGTAATCATCCGCCTGGCGCTCGAACGTGTCGGCGTAGCGGATAACCTGCCGCACCTCATCAGCACCCGCCACAACCGGGTCGGGTTCTGTCGACGCACCAATCAGCAAGAAATCACCCGCAGCGGTCAGCGCAAACTCCGTCCAGATGGTGTTCTTCACGACGATTTCAGCGCTGAGGCTGGCTAACTTCTTGCTGAGCCCGCCCTCATAATCACAGAGGATTTGCTCAGGTTCGGCATAGCCCAAAGAATCGCCGTATTCGTCATTGCCTTCCAGTTTGCGCCAGATGGTGGTTGTGGCAGTGTAAGACCAGTTCTCAACGCTAGACATCGCTCACTCCTCAAAGCTCTGGTAGCGGCACCGTCATACCTGCCATGCTATGTGTGCAGTCATTCAGGAATTGAATATGTCCATCTGTCACAAATGAATGGCAGGTACACGCGTTGTCTTTCGTGGCGTCGTCAAATTCCTCTGGGCCATCGTTGGCATGAGGCCAGTAACTAACCCGGCCATAGCGCCGGGCTTTTTATGGAAATAATATGGCTACGCAACCTACTAACCTGCCAGTACCAAGTGAATCCCCGCGCGACCTGAAATTTAATGCAGGGAAGATTGACGAGTTTGTCACATCATTACAGCGTGAATATGAAGACAGATTCGGCAATAAGCATTACACCATTGAAGGATTAAGATGGTTTGCTCAGCAGGCTATTGCTCAGTTTGGTTGGATTTCTGTGGGCACTTTCCAAACAGGAGCAACCCTCTCAACACCAAACCAGATCCTGAAAGATACTACCGATGGCGAGTATTACCGATGGGACGGAATTTTTCCAAAAGTAGTTCCTTCAGGATTAACGCCATCTTCATCTGGAGGTGTGGGAACAGGAGCGTGGTTAAGCGTTGATGATTCAACATTGCGAGCAACGCTTGCTTCGCCAGCAGGTGCTTCAAATATCGGTGAAACAGGAGGAGAGGTCGGGGTCCACCTTTTGGATAATGGTAATGTAGTCGCACATTCAAGAGCATACGCAACATCTGATGGAGAGGAGGTGCAAAAAATATATATAAGTTACAGCGCATTTGATCAGTGGGAGTTTTTATCAAGCGTTGTCACATCAGACGTAAAGGGTGATTTAGTTCAATTATCAAATGGATATGATAATAACCAGTTATGGGCGCTTACTTGTGCAAACGGCCGCTCAGATAGCAGCGTAGGTAGAACAGACTATAGGGTGTGGCTTAGTAGGGATCTAAAAACATGGGATAAATCACCAATTACTGGAATTAACACTGATTCAGTGGGCTATATTTCATCAACAGGAGATGATGACGGTAATGGAATAATATGATCCTCTGGATCAGACGAGTTTTTTGGTATATGGTTTATTTATATTATCCAGAACTACATTAGTGGGGGAATATATTCATTAAATGGCAATAAATTGAAAGGAGTTTATAACGCCCATAGCGATAGTGTCCTATCATCAGGAGCTTTAAATAGTTACGAGTTATATATAAATAAAAATAATGAGTCACTATGTATTAATTACAATATCTCAGGGGAAAGGATACTCCAATTTGAAGTTAATAATAGCTCAACATTCGTACTGGATAGCTCATTTACTGGTAATAGCATTAATGTAGATGATGTTGATATAGTTTCTCTTGGCAGTGGAAACTTTACTCTGAGCGGATTAACTGGTGGATATGTGGGGAAAACTATATGCAACATGTCGTTATCCACAATTGACAATATTAAGTTAAAGCGACAATCATCAGATATGGCTGCTGGGGATAGATTTTACTTTGCAAGTACAGGGTCAAATAATGCTTTACAAATTTCTTATACAACCATTGCAATGATTGGGGTAACAAAAAAATTAACGGATGGATTACTGATGCTATAGCAAACATCACTATATAACCTATTTATTTATACAGTACACGCAATGTTATTATTGTGTTATAATTGCATAACGTGCAATTTTTAAATTTGGTATGCTATGGAAGCTTATAAAGAAAGACTTGATTGGATTGATTATTTAAGATTCATAACAATGTTTTATATTTACCTTGGGCATTTTGGTGGCGCCGCAGGTAAAATGTACCCATTTGTTTTTACATTTCACGTTCCTTTGTTCTTCTTTATATCCGGTATTCTTGTTAAATCCCCAAGGACAAATATAGAAGTAATTAAGTGTTTGAGTAATTCTTTTAAAAGGATAATGTTACCGTATGCTGTTTTTTCAATCATAGGAATTATTTTTTTAACAATAAAAGATGGAAGAGACTTTACCAATATTCTGCAGATGTTTGAAATGAGTGTTTATGGAGTAAGGAACAATACACCTTTAGCCACATTGTGGTTTTTCCCATGTCTATTTATTGTGTTCACTTATTATTATATTTTGCACAGAATGGTTTCAAGCAGGATTGTTGTTTTTATTTTTTCTCTGATTGTTTACACTCTTTCTCCTATTTGGTTTGGACAAGGTATACCTAAACTGTTCTGGAACATAGATAGCGCTGCTTATTTTCTTGTTTTCTTTTCTGCAGGCGCTCTTCTAAGTGAGCCTCTCAAAAATGGGTTGTTTTCTTTTAAATATAATTCAAAGAACGCTATAAACATTATTGCTATATCAGTTCTTGTTCTATATGCAGCCGCCTGTTATCAAAAAGGGACGTTTACTTTTTACAAGTCCTTGCCAAGTCTGGAGTTGCAATATTTTTGTTTCTTTTTTGCTGCATTCGCGTTGTTCATACCAAATATTTATTTGGCAAAATACATTGAGAGTAAGGCAAAATCATTTAATTTGAGGCCAATACTTATTCTTGGAAAAAATACCTTGGTTTTATGCGGAACTGAGCAAATTCTGAAATATTCTATAATTGCTGCGTTTGGGATGTTTGGAATAAAAGCTGAGCCTCACAACCCTCTTGAGTCGCTTCTTTTTACTGCATTCTGTTTCATTGTTGCGTACTTTAGCACAGTAAAATTATATTATTTCTTTAGCATGAAAAACAAACAATAGAAAATGATTTGTAGAATTATTAATTCTGCGTAAATGCAGATGAAAATGTGGATGGCGGGTGAAGTAACGAACAAAAATATTTATGCCCGCATAGAACTAAGCCCACTCAGGTGGGCTTTTTACTTTCTTTGGTTGTTGGGAGCTCTACCAAATCCCATCGCAATCACGCATTGATGACGACAACACGCTTGTAGCAACTTCCGTAGTGGTAAAAATTGCTTATGACGTTGCCGTTAGCAAGTACTCTGCTGTAGATGCGACAACTTCACGGAAAGGAATAGTTCAATTAAGTTTTGCCACAGACAGCACCAGTACAACACAGGCAGCCACCCCACCAGCAGTAAAGTCAGCTTATGACCTTGCTTATGGGAAATGGACGCCTGTTGATGGAATTACATCTCAAAAGAGTATAGTAAGACTAAGCGGCGGAGTAACCAATGCAGATGACACAATGGCTGCCACGTCTGGAGCTGTAAAAACTACATATGATGCAGCAGCAGGTCCAGCGCCTGGAAGAGGGCAAACGTTACAGGATTTAAAAACATCACGGGGTGTTGGTGTGGACTACAAAAATTCGACCGGATTTCCGATTGCTGTTTATGTCCGTATCACGGGTTCTACATCAGCCAACTTAGTAGCATATGTTAACGTAATAGAGTTTGGTGGCGGCGGGTCTATTGCAGCACAAATATCCGTAGCAACTGCGTTATTCATTGTACCAAATGGTGCAACGTATCGTGTTGATGCAACCTATATCAAGCCAGGGCTGACAGCAATAAGCGAAGAAGAAGCATTAAAGTTAGCGGCTAACCCTCCCAGAACAAGGGAGCGACTGATCAATATTGCAGTCGCGGAAAAGGCTGGTTTATACGCTAAGGCAACACTAGAAATTGCGTAGTGTCAGAATTCGGTTGATCTGAACAAGGTGACTGAAGATATAAAAACACAATTGACTGCATGGAAAAATACAGACTGCAATTGCATAACGTCGATACTGGAACTGCACCTGACATTAAGTGGCCATTACTGCCGTCGGCGTAGATGCTAAGATAAGATAAAGGTAGTTGTCATTTGATATAATTAAAATGGCTGCTTTCGAGCAGCTTTGTTGGTTTTATGCAACCTACCATTTTTAATAATCATCAACAGTATTACTATATTTCGTCTTTTCCCGTGGTTACAGAGTTATATAAATATGTATCGATGGGTGTTAAGGCGGGCATAAGCCCGCCACCAAACTATTTTGTTAATTCAGGAAGGTTTTCTTTAGCCCACTTAGCAAATTCATTTCCAACAGACATACTTCCAAATTCTGATAGATGCTTAAATTCGTCACGATACATTGGCAAACCTTCTTTTACTGAAGAGCATTTATTTTCATCACAAAATGCAGAGTTTGGGTTAAAGAATAATGTTTCTGGATATGCTTTGCTCACTTTGTTTTTTAGATGTGAAAATTTTTCTTGAATATGTTTCAGCTCTGAAAGGTCTGATGTGCAATCTTTATTTGGCCTTTTAAGCGGTCTGCTGAAACATTCTTTAATATCATCTGATAGCTGTACATGGGGATAGAATATTACTACTTTCGCACCGTTTGAAGTAATGATTGACATTCTTTCAATTAAGTCATTAATATAACTATCATCAGCGTCAATTGTTATTCCGCTGATTAGTATATATTTGATGGATTTTGTATGTAATATAATATTGTTGATGAATTCAGCTTGTTCTGTCTGAAGAGCAGTTCTACTTCCTGAAATGCCATCAACTACATTTGCTATACCTATAGAGAGCACATTAAGATCTTTTAAGTGGGTATTATTTGCAATCCCAGGATACAAATGATTAGCATAGCTGTTACCTAAAATAAGCACGTCAGGATCGGCATTACGCTTCAGAGAGCAAAACCACCAAGGTAATGAACTCGACAATGAAGTTTTAAATCTTTCCAGACATGCTTCGTTTTTAGCATAAGGCCACATGGGGCCGATTAATAGTCTGCTTACCTCTTTGCTTATTTTAATATTAGAACGATTGTCAATTCCGTTCATAGTATATGTCTTATACCCTGTAACTCCGATTATTAGCATTAGTATTAGCATTGGGATGGTTTTTTTCTTCCATGATCTTACTTTTTTTAGTGGTCTTTCAATTAAGTAGTATGTAAGTGTGGCCAGCAGAAATGACAAGACTGTTAATAACAGCATTAGCCAATCAGGAGGTGTACTTCCATTTATAATGTATGCAAGAGAAAATAAAGGCCAGTGCCAAAGATAAAGTGGATAGCTAATTAAACCAATAAATACAAATGGTTTGGATGTAATAACCGATTTAATTGGCCCCGCATCTTGCGCAGACCATATCAGTAATACAGAGGCAAAAACGGGGAGAAGTGCATACCATCCAGGAAACGCAACTGTAGAATGTAGTGTGAGCGCAGTAATAAGAATGACTAAAAGAGAAACTGCGGCAACAGGTGTTGCAACTAACGTATGAGGTCGTTTTGCTTTTTCTCCATGTACCGTAAGCGAAAGTATTGCACCAAAAAGAAGTTCCCAATGGCGATATTGAGGAAGATAAAAAGTTCTCTCTATATTTTCATTAATACTCAGTATGTTTAATAGAAAAGATAGCGCTGCTAGTAGCACTACAATGAAAAGTATATTTACTTTTCGTTTGTATGCCAGATAAAGCACTAGAGGGAATATAAGATAAAATTGTTCTTCTATACCAAGAGACCAAAGATGCAAAAGAGGTTTTGTCGGAGATGTAGCGTTGAAATATCCAGTTTCACTATAAAAGACAATGTTAGACAAAAAGCCCGCACTACCCGCTAATTGTTTCCCCAGTTGCATAAACTCATCTGGAAAGAGCGTGAACCAACCAAAGATGAACACTGAAAACATTACAAGCAATAATGCTGGGAATAAGCGATCGATCCTGCGCCGGTAAAAATCTTTTATTGAGTGTTTATTATTTGATATATTGAAATTCAAAATTGAAGTTATTAAATATCCTGATATAACAAAGAATATGTCTACACCTATAAAACCACCAGGAACAAGGTTTGGAAATGCGTGATAAGTAATCACTAAAACTACAGCAATGGCGCGTAAGCCATCAATATCAGGCCTATATTTTAACATCAGTTTCCCCTGTGATTTTTATTGGCCTGATTTTAACACACCGATGTGCATCGAAAAAAGATAGACATACTAATATTTCTATAATGTACTATTATCTGCGTTGTAGAGATATTCTGATAGTTTTCAAGACTATAGTTGTTATGGAGCCAAGCATTAGCGCTCTTAAAGACATATCAACTGTCGAAGGGGAAAATATTGCTTTCATGCGTTTTACCCAAACGGGGGTCTATAGTCATGGGATTCCCTTCACTGGTTAGTTATTATGCTGAAACAAGTAGAGCCCTCGATCAGCAGCTTATCAGCCAGCCATCAGCAACTTATTTCATGCGGGCATCGCGTTCACATTTCAGGGAGGGAATACCCCAGGGGGCGCTGCTTGTTGTGGATGCGTCGATTTCAGCCTGTGATGGCTCGCTGCTGATATGTGCAATAGACGGGCAGTTCAGTATCAAGCGATATCAAATTTACCCTCAACCCTACCTGATAAATCTGGAGAACGGGAGAAGGGAAGCACTGCCAGTAGATGATTACGGTTACTGTTCTGCACCCGCTATATTTGGGGTGATCACATACATCATTAATGATGCCAGAAACGCGGAGTTCGATGACTGCCCCGTGATGTAATCATATTGGCCTGATTAGTCCAGGTCTCTACTTTTCACGATCCCAACGGTACGCGCACACGGTGTGCCGTATAATTTTCTATGCCGCTGTTTCGATCCCGAAAATTTCCCGACGACATCACGAATTCAATGGTAACTAATTGATCTTGAACAGGTGCAATAGTAAGTATTGGGAGGTGTTTTTTAGTGGGTTTTGGTTGTAACTGTTTGAGTTTAATGGAGGATTACGTTTTACATTGTAAACAGGAATCGTATTCGGTCTCTTTTTATGTGGTGAATGCGGTGCCATCCTGGGCAAAACACGGTGTATCGCATGCTGCATTCTCAGTAAACCATACCATACTCCAACCCACGATCGTCCAGGCTTTTTTACCATCATTGCTAAAATTATAACCAGGTACCCTTGTACTCTGGAGGCGACATGGGACGACCTGGAAATATCTATCAACGAATCGACGGTACGCAGTGGCGCCACGTTTGGGTGGTTGGGGATATACACGGCTGCTTCTCGATGCTGATGGCTAAACTGCGCCAGTACCGTTTTGATCCCTGGCAGGATCTGCTGGTTTCAGTGGGGGATGTTATCGACCGAGGACCAGACAGTTTGCGTTGCCTGAAATTATTGCGTAAACGCTGGATTGTCGCGGTCAGGGGGAATCATGAACAGATGGCGCTGGACGCGCTGGCGACAGGGGAGCAATTCATGTGGTTTATGAATGGTGGCTCGTGGTTCGAGCAGGCGGAGCAACCGGCAGCGAAGCTTGCTCTTGAAGAGTGTTGGCAATTACCCTGGATTCTGGAGCTGCATTGTCAGAACGGCATACACGTTATTGCTCATGCCGATTATCCGGATGATGATTATCAGTGGCTAAAAGAGATAGATTTACAGCGCGTGCTGTGGGACCGCTCGAGACTGATGAACAGTGGCTGTGCGATTCGCGGCGCGGATCACTTCTGGTTTGGCCACACGCCGTTGCGCCATCGGCTGGATCGCGAGAATCTGCACTATATTGATACCGGTGCTGTATTTGGCGGCGAGTTAATGCTGGTACAACTGCAATAATCAAAAGTCGCTGTATTCCTGGGCCGGATGCCAGAAACTGTCGATGTAGTCATCCGCAGGTAAACATCCGCCGTTACGAATACGTTGATCGTCCATCGATATCAGGCACTGCTGCTCAGTTTTGTAGACATCAACCACGATATCTTCACAACCGCCATCCAGATAGCACACAAAAAGAACCAGCGTGAACATTCCATCCTCAAATGGTAAAGCCATACCTGTAGTGTAGAAGATGTTGATAGATGAGGGAAATTAACCAAGAAATAACCCGTCTGGCGACGGGTTCTTTTTGAATCAGGCAAGGCGCATGATCCAGGCATCTGACTTACGATCGTAGTGTTCGCGAAATAGTACTGAATGTTCTCCGTTCAACAGGGCCGGGACACTGGTATCGGCATCCCAGGCATCCAGTTGCATACATAAATCCGGATCGGATTTACACGGAATGGTTAACGTTCGGTCCCCCGGCGATTCGCCATGTAACTCGGCGTCGTCGATTTCAAAAGCGCCAATGCGCACACTGGTTTTCATCATCGTGCTCTCCGTTTATCTGCTGGTTGTGGTACGACCAGTTAAGTCGTCCATTTTTCAGCGTAGTCAACGTTAGCAAAAGCGCCAGTAAAAACGTGCGTTATCCCGTAAAGAGTTTGCCATCCCGGACAAGATCGCGTGGGTAGCTATTCTTCAGTCGCGATCCAATACGTTTTGCCAGACCGATAGGCTGATGCTGGAATGTAACCAGTACGTCGTCACTCGTCGGTGCGGTTTGCGGATAAACATCTCTACCGCGATACCACTCTTCTGCTTCGGCAAGGGTAAGTTCGAATGCATGGCTGTGGTTCGGATCGGCGAGGGCGATAATGGCCTCATGCTGCCAGCGATACCCTTTATTGTGGGTTTCAGCCAGTTTGACCCCGAGTCGGGAAAAGCGAACCTTGCCAATCAGAGGTTCAATTTCAGTCGGGAACAGCCAGATCTCTTTATCGCGCTGCCACAGGCGTAAATTATCTTCCCACTGCAGTCCACAAGCTCTCGCGGCTTGCGTGACAAGCGCGGATTCACGTCCTTTAAGCGGGCTAAACGGGAAGTTACCGACTTTATATGTCGGCGTGGGTAGTGCAGGGATTGCAGCTGTTTTGCGCAAACGCGCAACGAAGAAACCTTCGCAATCGTAAATCTGCGGAAACACATGCAGGAATCCTTCCGGCGTCAGGGCGCGCTCGGCCTCCGGGAATAAATCGCCCAGAGGTAAAAACTCGACGGCGTCCGGGTAGGTTTCAATCAACCACTGCATGATATTTTCATTTTCGTCACGATTAAGCGTACAGGTCGAGTAAACCAATGTGCCACCGGGACGCAGGGCGTGGAAGGCGCTGTCGAGCAGTTCGCGCTGGGTCGCGGCAATTTCCAGATTACTTGCTACAGACCAGTTTTTTAGCGCATCGGGGTCTTTACGCACCACGCCCTCACCGGAACACGGTGCATCGAGCAATATGGCATCAAATGATTCCGGCAACGCGGCACCAAATACGCGTCCGTCAAAATGGGTCAGGGCGACGTTAGCTATCCCGCAACGGCTGATATTGGCATGCAGGACTTTGACGCGACTGGCAGAAAACTCATTCGCCAGAATCGCACCTCGATTATTCATTTTTGCGGCAATTTGCGTGGTTTTGGATCCGGGGGCTGCCGCGACATCCATTACGCGTTCCGGGGTATTGCCTTCGGCGAACAGCGCGGCGACAGGCAGCATTGAGCTGGCTTCCTGAATATAAAACAGGCCGCTTAAATGTTCTGCTGTGCTGCCGAGCGGCACTGACTCTTCATCATCGCGTTCGATCCAGAAACCTTCAGCGCACCAGGGAACTGGAGTGAGAGACCAGTTGTAAGGTACAGTCAGCGCGAGGAAATCGGCAACGGAGATTTTCAGCGTATTGACGCGAATGCTGCGGCGCAACGGGCGCTGACAGGCAGCGAGAAATTCATCGAATGAGAGCGTGGAAGGCATTGCTTCACGCATTTGGGTCAGAAAGGCGTCGGGAAAATAAGCCACTTGGTACCACCGGCAAAAAAACAGGTGCGCAGTGTAGCATAACTGCTCCGGCGTACGTACTCACGCCGGAGCAGTGGATACATTAACGTGGCAGGGCGGTGCCCCATTCACGCCACTCTTTCGGTTCGCTTTCCAGCAACAGGAAGTGTTTACCTGCCTGTGCTTTAGGAGCCAGCGGCGTACCCGGTGGAGTCGCGAAGGCGATGCCGCCGCGAATGAACTGGTTGAAGGTACCAGTCTTCACGACACCGCCGGTCAAACCGAAGTCGAGATTGTAGCCGGATGCCAGCCAGAATACGGAGTTGTTGCGCACCAGATGCTGATAGCGCTGGCTAATGCGCATGGCAACCATCACGCGATCGGAAAGCGAGCCCAGCGTCAGCCCGGTGACGGTCCCCACTTCAATACCTCTGAACAGGACCGGGGTTCCGATATTCAGCGAACCTGCTTCTGGTGCTTCCACCACAATACTTAGACCATCGAGGTAACGAGAGTCGGTAATGGTGGCTTCCTGTAGCTCAAAATCACGGCGCGGATTGCCGCGTCCTGGTTCAACGTTGATATACGGCTGCAGGATTGTATCCAGATGCTCCACGCCCGCTGCCGAAATTTGCGGGGTGATCACGGAGAAGCGCGTACCGCTTCGGGCAAAGGTCTGCACGTATTCCGGGTACAGAACCGCTTTTGCCTGAACTTCGTTACGGGCGGTGATGAGCTCAAGCGTCTGGATCTGGCCGATATCTATTCCCAGATAGCGAATCGGCATACCGGCAGCGAGTTTACCGGCATCGAACGCATGCAGAGTTATCTGGCCGCCTACCGCACGCGCGGCGGTTTCCGAAGCATAAAGAATACGCTTGTCGCCTTTACGTTGGCTGGCGCTGGCGCCGCTTAAATTATCGAAGCTGATCGCCCCTTTGAGCGCACGTGAAAGGGGAGATGCCTGTACGGTTAATCCGCTGCCGTTAAGCTGAACTTTTGCTCCGCCTTCGGCCCAGAACACGCTGTTGCTGGTCAACAGGTTGCGATATTCCGGTTTGATATGCAGATCGATATCAAACGCATCGGCGCGAGGACGAACGCTAATCACTTCACCGACCTCGAATTTGCGGTACAGAACTACCGAGCCGGCCTGCACATCAGGCAGCGTTTCGGCGCTCAGGCTGAGCGTGGTGGTTGGCAGATCGCTCAGGCTGTTTTCAATCGCTTTCTCCAGGTTAGCGTACAGCGGGTAGCTTTTTTTCATTTCACCCTTAGTACCGGGCAAAATACGAATGCCGCCGCTGAGCCACTCACTGGCGCTGGCGCCAAGGAACTCCACGCCATCAAGTCCGACTTTGACATCCACGCGGCTGTTAACCACGAACTTACTGTCACCTTGTACCAGGTCACGATGCTGTGGTTCGACAGCAACGATAAATGAGACGCCTTTGCTGGAAAGCGTACGCTCAATCACCTGACCGACCTGTACGCCGTGGAGAATCAGCGGCTGGCCAGCATCAATACCGTAACTCTCCGGCGCGGTCAGCGTAAACGTCATGACGCCTGGATCGTGTAACAACGACTTCTCAGCGGGAATAACGACAAACTGGTTACGCGGCTCGCCTTCGCCAGGTACAAGCTCGAAAGTTTTACCTGTCAGCAGCGAACTGAGATTCGCATTGCTTAAAGATAATTTAGGGCTGTGTAATTCAATTCGTGTGTTATCACGCAGCAGCGTTACGACGCTGGGATCGACCGTCATTTCGCCGGTGACTTTACCGCTTGGGTTTAAATCCAGTTTTGTGAGCTGACCGACTTCTAATCCTTGATACATCAGCGATGTTGAGCCTGCTTTGAGTCCATCTCCGCTGGGTAAATCAAGCTTGACGATCACTCCACGTTGGCTGTGAGCGAGATCCTGATATAGACCAAACGTGTCGTCTGCCGCAGCGGGTTTTGAGTCTTCGGGGGAATCAAAAGCAATGGCGCCGTTGACCAGCGCCGCCAGACTCTCCAGTTTTACCTTCGCACCGCTAAGGCTGACATCCGCATCCACACCGGAGACATTCCAGAAGCGGCTGCCTTTTTTCACCAGATTGGTAAAACGGCGTTCGATCAGCACGTCGATGGTTACACCCTGGTTATTTGGGTTAATGGTGTAGTCATAGACCCGGCCCACCGGAATCTTACGGAAATAAACCAGCGAACCGCTATTAAGCGATCCGAGATCTGGGGCCCGTAGATGCAACATTAAATCGCCATTATCCAGACGATACTTGGGCTGAGTGTCGAGTGCGACGAAATGATCCTCGGCCTCGCCAGTACCGGGCATCATGCCGATATAGTTGCCGCCAACCAACGCATCCAGACCAGAAACTCCAGCCAGCGACGCCTTTGGCGTGACCAGCCAGAACTGGGTATCTTTGCGTAGAGCATCTTTCATGCTCGATTTGATGCTGACGCGGACTTCAATTTTGCGTAGATCTTTGCTGAGGTTGATATCCTGCACCGTACCCACTTCAACGCCCTGATAGCGAACGGGAGTTCGGCCTGGCACAATGCCGTCCGCAGACATAAAGTCAATGGTCACGGTATTGCCGCGATCTTCATAGCTTCCCCAGATAAGCCATCCTGCGATCATCAGCGCGATGAACGGCAGTAGCCAGAACGGGGAGATACGGCGTTTTGTTTTAATCTGCGCTTCAGTCTGCGAAGCGGGCGTTTCCTGACTCATGTGCATCCCAAAGTAAGCGGCTGTCCAGCCATTCCACAGCAAGAATAGTCAATATTACCGCTGCGCCGAAATAAAACGCAGCCGGTCCCATAGTAAAAGCAAGTATCTGATCGCGATTTATCAGCGACATGGTTAACGCGATAACAAAGAGATCCAGCATCGACCAGCGGCCAATCCAGGTCACCATACGCAGTAGTTTTATACGGGTGCGCAACCCTTGTTCACATTTAAAGTGGATACTGATTAGCAACGTAAACATCACAATCACTTTGGTAAATGGCACCAGTATACTGGCGATAAAAACGATCGCCGCTACGCCGACATTACTGTTTGCCAAAGACATTATGCCTGACAGGATTGTGTCTTCCTGCCGACCACCGTTGACATAAATTATCGAGATGGGCAGCAGGTTAGCAGGCAAAAGCAGGACAATCGAGGCCAGCAGAGCCGCCCAACACTTTTGGATACTTTGATTTCTGCGCCAGCGCAACGGGATATGGCAACGCGGACAGCGACCCCGGGCGTCCGGATAACCTGTAAAATGGCAGCCAAGGCAGGCACGGAGCTTTTCATCGGGCCGACGAGCCGGTCTTTGTGGGTAGAAACGGTCCCAAAGTTGCTCAACGTTAAGATGAGACAGTGTCAAAATACTGAGGATCACTAGCGCAATAAAAGCAAACAGCCCCACGCCTGGCTGCAAAAAAGCATAGTCCTGAACCTTGATTGATGCGACGCCGATACCCACAAGGTAAATATCGAGCATCACCCACTCTTTGAGCCTTTCCAGCATCAGCAGCACCGGACGCAGGTTCATCCCGAGAATATTGCCAAACCACAGATAAGCAATTGAGGTCACCAGAATTAGCGGCGCGCCGGCGACGCAAAAAAGCACGAAGGAGGCGGTGAGTGGGTCACCTTGTCGGGTCATTTGCCAGATGCCTTGCATCACATTGGCATCAATGCGCACGCCTAATAAATAGATGTGCAGGAGTGGTTCTCCCCAGGCAAAGGGCATCAGCAGCAACATGGTGAAAGCCATTGCCGCCAGTCGCGTTAACGACCAGTCGCGTCCGTCACGAATTTTTGCCTGGCAGCGTGGGCAAAAGGCACTTTGGTGCGAACGCATTTTAGGCAAGCTAAATATCAGGTCACATTCAGGGCAGCGATGATAATGCGCACGAGGTAGTGCCTCACCGATGGACCTGATGGCTATTTTTTTAGTTGGCGTGATGCGTGGTGTCGTTAAGGCCATGTATCGCGAATCAAATTGTTGAAGTAATGTTATCTTAACTCATGACGGGAATGATCTTGAGCATTAACGCATTTAATGTTTATTTTAGTAGGCTGCAGTTTTAAGTAAGACAACTAAGTGATTATATAATGAACAAAATAGAGCTATACACGGATCTGAACCGTGATTTTCAGGCATTGATGGCAGGTGAAACCAGTTTTCTGGCAACGCTGGCGAATACCAGCGCATTGTTGTACGAGCGTCTTGCAGAAGTGAACTGGGCCGGTTTTTACCTGCTTGAGGACGATACGCTGGTGCTTGGTCCCTTCCAGGGCAAAATTGCCTGTGTGCGGATCCCGGTAGGGCGCGGTGTGTGCGGTACTGCAGTGGCGCAGAACCAGGTTCAGCGTATTGAGGACGTACATGCTTTTGATGGGCATATCGCTTGTGATGCCGCCAGCAACGCTGAAATCGTCCTGCCGATCACCGTCGAAAATCAGATAATCGGCGTGCTGGATATCGATAGCACGGCGTTTGGACGCTTTACTGAGGAAGATGAACAAGGTCTGCGTACGCTGGTGGCACAGCTTGAAACCGTGCTTGCAACGACGGATTACAAAAAATTCTTTGCGCACGTCGCAGGATAATCAACGGATAACGTAGCAATTACTGATGACGTCATTATAATGTCGCCTGTTCATGCCTGCGCTTGTTGGCTACGTCCGTTGTAATCAGGAAATTTCATGGAAAATCAACCTAAGTTGAATAGCAGTAAAGAAGTCATCGCGTTTCTGGCCGAACGCTTCCCGCAGTGTTTTAGTGCGGAAGGCGAAGCGCGCCCACTGAAAATTGGCATTTTTCAGGATCTGGTAGAGCGTGTTGAGGGCGAAATGAACCTCAGCAAGACTCAGCTCCGTTCTGCCTTACGTCTCTATACTTCAAGCTGGCGCTATCTGTATGGCGTTAAATTGGGCGCAACGCGTGTTGATCTCGACGGCAACCCTTGTGGTGAGCTGGATGAACAACATGTTGAACATGCTCGCAAACAGCTGGAAGAAGCTAAAGCCCGTGTTCAGGCGCAACGCGCAGAGCAACAGGCGAAAAAACGCGAAGCGGCCGCTGCTGCCGGTGAAAAAGAAGACGCACCGCGTCGCGAGCGTAAGCCGCGTCCTGCACCGCGTCGTAAAGAAGGTGCTGAGCGTAAACCTCGCGCTGAAAAACCAGCAGCAAAAGCACCGCGTGCTCCTCGCGAAGAACAGCATACCCCGGTATCTGATATTTCAGTACTGACGGTAGGGCAGTCTCTGAAGGTGAAAGCAGGAAATAATGCGATGGATGCCACCGTATTAGAAATCACCAAAGATGGCGTCCGTGTACAGCTGAATTCGGGTATGTCTTTGATTGTACGCGCAGAACACCTGGTGTTCTGAAACGGAGGCCAGGCCTGGCATGAACACTTTTTTTAGGCTTACTGCGTTAGCTGGTCTGCTTGCATTAGCAGGCCAGGCACTTGCTGTGGAAGACATCACGCGTGCCGATCAAATCCCCGTTTTAAAGGAAGAAACCCAGCATGCGACGGTAAGCGAACGTGTGACGTCGCGTTTTACGCGATCACACTATCGCCAGTTCGATCTGGATCAAGCGTTTTCGGCAAAAATTTTTGACCGCTATTTGAATTTGCTCGACTACAGCCACAACGTGCTGTTGGCGAGTGATATCGAACAGTATGCAAAAAAGAAAACGGTCCTCGGCGATGAACTGCGCACCGGCAAGCTGGATGTCTTTTACGATCTCTATAATCTGGCGCAAAAACGCCGATTTGAACGTTATCAGTACGCATTAAGCGTACTGGCACGTCCAATGGATTTCACCGGTACCGACACCTTTAACCTCGACCGAAGCAAAGCGCCGTGGCCGAAAACCGAAGCAGAGCTTAACGCGCTGTGGGATGGCAAGGTTAAATTTGACGAACTCAGTCTGAAGCTGACCGGTAAAACCGATGCGGAAATTCGTGAAACGCTGACGCGCCGCTACAAATTTGCGATTCGCCGTCTGGCGCAGACCAACAGCGAAGATGTGTTCTCACTGGCGATGACCGCGTTCGCCCGTGAAATCGACCCGCATACTAACTATCTCTCTCCTCGCAATACCGAGCAGTTCAATACTGAAATGAGCTTGTCTCTGGAAGGTATTGGTGCGGTTCTGCAAATGGATGATGACTACACCGTCATTAACTCCATGGTGGCAGGTGGTCCGGCAGCCAAGAGCAAGGCGATCAGCGTTGGCGATCGTATTGTCGGCGTCGGGCAGACGGGCAAGGGCATGGTCGATGTGATTGGCTGGCGTCTGGATGATGTCGTGGCGCTGATCAAAGGACCAAAAGGCAGCAAGGTACGCCTTGAAATTCTGCCTGCCGGTAAAGGTACCAAGACGCGCACTGTGACGCTAACGCGTGAACGCATTCGTCTCGAAGACCGCGCCGTGAAAATGTCCGTGAAAACCGTTGGCAAAGAAAAAGTTGGCGTACTGGATATTCCTGGCTTCTATGTAGGCCTGACTGATGATGTCAAAGTCCAGTTGCAGAAACTGGAAAAACAAAATGTCAGCAGTATTATCATCGATCTGCGTACCAACGGTGGTGGAGCACTGACTGAAGCGGTTTCGCTTTCCGGTCTGTTCATTCCTTCCGGCCCGGTGGTTCAGGTTCGTGACAATAACGGTAAAGTGCGTGAAGACAGCGACACCGACGGCGTTGTGTACTACAAAGGCCCGTTGGTGGTATTGGTCGATCGCTTCAGCGCCTCAGCATCAGAGATTTTCGCTGCGGCAATGCAGGATTATGGCCGAGCGCTGATCGTTGGTGAACCAACCTTCGGCAAAGGCACCGTCCAGCAGTATCGCTCCCTGAACCGTATTTACGATCAGATGCTGCGCCCGGAATGGCCAGCGCTGGGTTCAGTTCAGTATACGATCCAGAAATTCTACCGCGTAAACGGTGGCAGCACGCAGCGTAAGGGCGTTACGCCAGATATCATCATGCCGACAGGTAATGAAGAAACTGAAACCGGCGAGAAGTTTGAAGATAACGCGCTGCCGTGGGACAGCATTGATGCTGCGACCTACACCAAGTCAGATAATCTGACGCCGTTTGGACCTGAATTGCTGAAAGAGCACAATGCACGTATTGCGAACGATCCCGAGTTCCAGTACATCATGAAGGACATTGCGCGTTTCAATGCGATGAAGGATAAGCGCAACATCGCTTCTCTGAATTACGCTCAGCGTGAAAAAGAGAATAACGAAGATGACGCAATGCGTCTGGCGCGCATTAACGATCGGTTTAAGCGTGAAGGCAAACCGCCGCTGAAGAAACTGGACGATCTACCGAAGGATTACCAGGAGCCAGATCCATACCTGGATGAAACGGTAAAAATCGCGCTCGACCTGGCGCATCTTGAAAAAGAAAAGCCAGCGGAACAGTCCGCGACCAGTCAATAACCTCAAACAGGCACAAGAAATTGTGCCTGTTTTTTTAACAAGTGCATGAAGACGTCAGTCTGATACGATAAAATGTAAAGTTGTGTCTTTCTGGTGACTTAGCACCTATGGATGCTTGAAAATAGCCATAAGACCCATACGATATGGGTAATCGCATAGTGCGTTTTGTTAAATTGAGGTTAAAAGAAAATTATGATGCGAATCGCGCTCTTCCTGCTGACGAACCTGGCTGTGATGGTCGTTTTCGGGCTGGTATTGAGCCTGACAGGGATCCAGTCAAGCAGCGTTCAAGGCTTGTTGATCATGGCACTGCTGTTTGGTTTTGGTGGTTCCTTCATTTCGCTGCTGATGTCCAAATGGATGGCGTTAAAATCCGTTGGCGGGGAAGTGATTGAACAACCTCGCAATGAAAGAGAACGCTGGCTGATGAATACAGTCGCGAATCAGGCCCGCCAGGCCGGGATCGCTATGCCGCAGGTTGCAATCTACCATGCGCCAGATATTAACGCGTTTGCTACCGGTGCCCGGCGGGATGCCTCGCTGGTGGCTGTAAGTACTGGCCTGTTGCAAAACATGAGTCCGGATGAAGCCGAAGCGGTTATCGCGCATGAGATCAGCCACATTGCTAATGGCGATATGGTTACCATGACGTTAATTCAGGGTGTGGTGAACACCTTCGTTATCTTTATCTCGCGTATTCTTGCGCAGATTGCCGCTGGGTTTATGGGCGGCAACCGCGATGAGGGAGAAGGTAGCAACGGTAACCCGTTAATCTACTTTGCGGTAGCAACGGTACTGGAGCTGGTATTTGGTATTCTGGCGAGCATTATTACGATGTGGTTCTCACGCCATCGTGAATTCCATGCGGATGCCGGCTCAGCGAAACTGGTGGGTCGTGAAAAAATGATCGCCGCGCTGCAGCGCCTGAAAACCAGCTATGAGCCGCAGGAAGCGACCAGCATGATGGCGTTCTGCATCAACGGTAAATCCAAATCGTTGAGTGAGCTGTTTATGACTCACCCGCCGTTGGACAAACGTATTGAAGCGCTGCGCAGCGGTGAATATCTGAAATAATTGGCAGCAGAATAAAAATAAAAAGCGCGTCGACAGACGCGCTTTTTTTATGCCTGAACTCGCGGTTGTGTGATACGTAAGCCGCTCACGATTGCGGCCAGCGAAGCCAGAATGCCTGCTGTTATCAGCGAGACGTGTGTTCCGCTGTCACCAAACTGATTTAGCATCAGCGCAACCAGTGCGGCCCCGGTACTCTGGCCCAGTAAACGCGCCGTTCCGAGCATACCGCTCGCGCCTCCGCTACGATCACGCGGCGCGGAGGTGATGATGGTGTGATTATTCGGTGACTGGAACAAGCCAAAACCCGCACCGCACAGAATCATCGGCCAGATGATATTAAAATCGGAAGGTGATGCGGGGAGCAACACCAGCGAAAACAGCCCACACGCCATCACTGCCATGCCCAACGCGCCCAGCAGACCCGCATGAACACGTTCAATCAGATATCCCGCCAGTGGGGCCATCACCATGGTTGCCAGCGGCCACGGCGTCAGCAGCAGGCCCGTTTCAACCTCGCTGCGTCCGAGAACCGTTTGCATGAAAAAGGGCAGGGAAACCATTGCCAGCATTTGCGCGCTGAATGAACAGATTGAGGTACAAATAGAGAGTGAAAACAGCGGAATGCGTAGCAGATCAACCGGCAATAACGGTACTGGTAATGCGAGTTGGCGGCGGATAAAGAAGAATCCCACCACGAGAAGCACCACAAGTTCAGCACCAATCAATTTTAGCGACTGTCCCTGTGCAAACCCGCTGAGTGCCGTGATTAACAAACCGAATGTTAAGGCGTTCATCACTGCGCTGGGCAGATCAAAGCGCGGTTTATTGCTACGTGAAGAATTGGGGGGCAAAAAACGCATGGCCAGTAGCAGGGCGATGATCCCCAGCGGGACGTTAATCAGAAATAGCCATTTCCACGAGGCAATAGAAAGAATTGCCGCAGCAATAGTCGGACCCGCTGCCGAGGAGACTGCCACAATAAAGGAGTTAATACCCATTCCGCGGCCAAGCTGGCGCTGAGGATAAATGAGTCGGATCAATGCCGTATTAACGCTCATCAGCGCCGCGCCGCCAAACCCCTGAGCCACGCGCGCTAACGTCAGCATATGCAGCGAGTCTGATAAGGCACAAAACAGCGACGCCAACAGAAACACAACCAGACCACACTTATAAATGCGTCGGTAGCCAAACATATCACCTAAAAAAGAGAGCGATAACAGCGAAACAACGATCGCAATTTGGTAGGCGTTCACAATCCAGATTGAGCTGGCGGGTGAGGCCTGAAGATCGGTGGCGATAGTGGGGAGGGCAACGTTTGCTATTGCGCCATCGAGTACTGCCATAGATATGCCAATAACAATGGTTAAAATTGCGCCATATCGCTGGGGCAATGGCAGACCATCGGTCTGAGTTTTTTCCATAGGAAGTCAATATTGTCGGAATTTATGATGAGAATAATAATTTTAGCATTGATATTCAGGCGTTAGGTCGCAGATTTGTAACTAAGTAAGCAAAGAGCGATTGCGAGGGCTGATACGTGAAATTATAATAAAAACCGGTTCTGATTTTTATAAAACACTCGAAAGGGGTGATAAATGGCAATCGCAGATCTGGATAAACAACCCGATTCTGTATCTTCCGTGCTGAAGGTTTTTGGCATTCTGCAGGCGCTGGGTGAAGAGCGCGAAATTGGTATTACCGAGTTGTCGCAACGCGTCATGATGTCGAAAAGCACCGTTTATCGCTTTTTGCAGACCATGAAAACGCTGGGTTATGTGGCACAAGAAGGGGAGTCTGAGAAATACTCACTGACCCTGAAATTATTCGAGCTGGGTGCTCGCGCGTTACAAAACGTCGATCTTATCCGTAGCGCTGATATTCAGATGCGCGAACTTTCTCGCCTGACCAAAGAAACAGTACACCTTGGCGCACTGGATGAAGACAGCATCGTCTACATCCATAAAATCGACTCCATGTACAATCTGCGCATGTATTCTCGCGTAGGTCGCCGTAATCCGCTGTACAGCACGGCTATCGGTAAAGTTCTGCTGGCATGGCGTGACCGCGATGAAGTGAAGCAGATTCTGGACGGTATTGAGTACAAACGCAGCACCGACCGTACTATTACCAATACTGATGAGCTGCTGGTACTGCTGGATAAAGTACGCGAGCAGGGCTACGGTGAAGATAACGAAGAACAGGAAGAAGGTCTGCGCTGCATCGGTGTACCGGTATTTGACCGTTTCGGTGTAGTGATTGCAGGCTTGAGTATTTCATTCCCGACGCTGCGTTTCTCAGAAGAACGTTTGCACGAGTATGTGGCGATGCTGCATACGGCGGCGCGTAAAATTTCAGAACAAATGGGCTATAACGACTATCCGTTCTAATCTGACGTAATAGCGTCAACGTAAAAACCCCAGGTATTTTTGTATCTGGGGTTTTTTATGAACAGTCATAACGTTAGTTGGTGCAAATAACGTAGCGAATGTATTGTTGCTATATTAACCGTTATCAATAATGACCGTACTTTTTCTTAACAAAGGACAATCCGACAGGCCAATGATACCGCTGTTTGTGTGGACGTATTGCGCGGTGCTGGTTCCGCGGGCGGTCAGATATTGGCATTGCAAACCCAGACCCGCTGCATTCTCCTTACTTCCAATCAAAATTCCGTAGCCGCTCAGTAATAAACCGATCCAAACCAGAGCTAACAACACAATAGCGCGGATTATCAGACGCATTACAACCTCTTATCTTTTCTCGTTATTCTTAGATTAGCCTGTACACGGGATGAAACAAGTCAATCATTCCTAAAAAGATTGAATGCCGATACAGTTAACGCTGGGTTTAGGTAACGCATGATAATTTATAGACATAAGATGTAGATTCGAAGAGTGGAGCTGGAGTGAAAAAAATTCGCTGGGTAGTGCTGATTGTTGTCGTACTGGTATGCATACTGATGTGGGCGCAAGTGTTCAACATCATGTGCGATCAGGATGTACAATTTTTCAGCGGCATTTGTGCCATTAATAAATTTATTCCCTGGTAAGCGCATTTTTGCCACAGTTGATTACCTTCTTGTGCGGCAGTGGTAAACTACGCTGTCTACATTGAGGTGGTGAAATGAACGAAGTTTTGAATTCTGGCGCGTTGAGTTTGGCGTCTTTGGCTGTATCGGTGGTGATTCTGGTTGTCGGGCTCGTACTGTGGTTTTTCGTCAATCGGGCAAGTTCGCGTACTAATGAGCAGATTGAGCTGCTTGAAGCATTGTTAGACCAGCAAAAAAGACAGAACGCGTTGCTCCGTCGCCTTTGCGAAGCTAACGAACCTGAAAAAGCGGCAGAGCCTGCTGCGGTCACAGCGAAGGATGAAGATGATGACATCATCCGCCTGGTAGCTGAGCGGTAAAAACGGTATGACAGGGTGAGGATCTGTTGCTTTTGTTCTCAGATGTTTCATCCTGTCGCCAGCGTGCCAGATTATTTTCTTCTGCACATGTCGTGTAATTAGCAATCTGATACGCGCGTAAACTCAGTATCTTCAGATGCTCCAACCAATTAATATCTTATCTCCGGTCTGATATAAATATAATTTCCCATACGATAAAAATATGATTATGTCATTTTTGTGATAACGATCGTTTTATTAACAGCGAAACGTTTCTCTAACTTTTTTTGTGCATTGTCATCATTCTTTCATTATTTTGGTGCAAAAGCAGAAGGCGGATCTCATTTTTACGCTTGTGACATTTTATGCATTACTAAGCATAAAAAATGATATCCGGCACACCTGGTAACAGCTAATCTGGAACAACCGAAGCTATTGAGCTATGGTAGAAATGTCCCGGCTATGGTGCAAGCCTGGCGGGGGATAGGGCGAGCGGCGGGAATATAACACTACGCGGTGTGGCGCATAACTGTGCAGTTGCTGTTTGATGAGTGACGGGATTTGTGCGACCGATCGAGACACGTTTAAAAATGGCTTGCCATTATTAACGTTGTATGTGATAACACGTTTTGGGTTAAACGAGGTACAGTTCTGTTTATGTGTGGCATTTTCAGTAAAGAAGTCCTGAGTAAACACGTTGACGTTGAATACCGCTTCTCTGCCGAACCTTATATTAGTGCCTCAAGCAGTAATGTCTCAGTTTTATCTATGTTATGCCTGCGGGCGAAGAAAATACTCTAAGGAATTTTGCAAATGGCAAAGATTAAAGGTCAAGTTAAGTGGTTCAACGAGTCTAAAGGTTTTGGTTTCATTACTCCGGCTGATGGCAGCAAAGACGTGTTCGTACACTTCTCCGCTATCCAGGGTAACGGCTTCAAAACTCTGGCTGAAGGCCAGAACGTTGAGTTCGAAATTCAGGACGGCCAGAAAGGTCCGGCTGCTGTTAACGTAACAGCTATCTGATCGACACCACTGATTTGAAGCGCATATGCGCAACCATCTCAGATATAAAGCCTCGCCTATGCGGGGCTTTTTAATTCGAAATACGTCTAAATATTTCTAAACGCCCATCCATTAGCGCTTTGTTGCAAAGGCGTGATGTTCGTAGCATAGTTTTCCCCGCTTTCTTCCGACATTTCTCGTTAAATCAGACACCTGAAAAACTATCTTGCTGGAGACCAGGTGAAAAAGAAAAACGACGGCGACGCGCGCAATTTTACTCCCGTACGTTTTGCCCTGCTTTGTGTGGCAATATTATTGAGTCTGGGATTGCTGCTGGGTCGGGTTGCGTGGCTGCAAATTGTCACGCCAACGAGCCTGGTGAAACAGGAAGACATGCGTTCGTTACGTGAGGTAACTATTGCCTCGCCGCGCGGGATGATTACCGACAGAGAAGGGCGACCGCTGGCGGTAAGTGTTCCGGTTAACGCCGTATGGGCCGATCCTAAGACCATCATCAGCAAGGGAGGCGTGGGTTATAACGAACGCTGGCAGGCTCTGGCAAGGACTCTGCATCTGTCGCTGAGTACGCTGGCGGAACGCGTTAACAGTAATCCTGGCGGACGTTTTATTTATCTGGCACGACAAATTTCGCCTCAGCAAGCTGAGTGGGTCGATGATCTTAATCTCCCGGGCATCAACCTGCGCGAGGAATCCCGCCGGTTCTATCCCGCAGGCCACGTAGCGGCAAATCTCATTGGTTTTACCAACATTGATGGACAAGGCATTGAAGGACTGGAAAAGAGCTTTAATAACCAGTTGATGGGTAAACCTGGCTCCCGTCTGGTACGTAAAGATAAATTTGGCCATGTCATCGAGAATATCACCGAAGTTACGCCTGTTCCTGCGCACGAACTACAGCTCAGCATCGATGAACGTCTGCAGACGGTCACCGAAGATGCGTTGGACAATGCCGTTACGTGGAATAAAGCAGAATCAGGAGCCGCAGTGCTGGTCAACATTGCTACCGGTGAAATACTGTCCATGGCGAGCTTCCCTGACTTCAACCCCAATAATCGTGACGGCGCGGTACTGGATGATTTTCGTAACCGTGCAATTAGCGATACGTTTGAACCCGGTTCAACCGTTAAACCGCTGGTGATCATGACTGCACTCCAGCAGGGGATAGTACAACCCGACAGCGTGATTGATACCCATCCTTTTTATCTTGATGGACATCGTATTCGTGACGTCGGATTTTATCCGGAACTGTCGTTGACCGGCATTTTGCAGAAATCGAGCGATACCGGCGTGTCGCACCTTTCACTGGCTATGCCTGTTCAAAAATTGCTGGATACCTATAAGAGCTTTGGTTTTGGCGATCCAACCGGACTGGGATTAACCGGTGAAAGTAGCGGTTTAATGCCTCAACGCCGCTACTGGAGTGATTTGGATCGTGCGACCTTTGCATTTGGTTATGGATTAATGGTAACGCCGCTGCAGTTGGCGCACGTATACGCAACCATTGGTAGTTTTGGTATCTATCGGCCCCTTTCGATTACCCGTATTGACCCACCGGTAATCGGTACCAGAGTGATGCCGGAGGCGCTGGTTCACCAGGTCGAACATATGATGGAAAGCGTCGCCCTACCCGGTGGTGGGGGAACTAAAGCCGCGGTCAGGGATTATCGCGTGGCGGTTAAGACCGGAACGGCAAAGAAAATTGGCGATGATGGCAAATATGTCGATAAATACGTGGCTTATACGGCAGGCGTTGCGCCAGCGAGCGACCCGAAATTTGCACTGGTGGTCGTCATCAATAATCCGCAAAACGGTGCTTATTATGGTGGGGCTGTCTCTGCGCCTGTCTTCAGCCAGATAATGGGCGATGTCTTGCGTCTGGAGAACGTTAAACCGGATGGCATGCCTGCCGACTCCGATCATCTGCTGGTGATGCACGGCAGCAACGTATCCTCGCCGTCGCTGTAAGTTATTTTCCCAGGGCGCAATTCGCGTTACACTTGCGCCCTTAAGTCACCTGCCGGAGTTGTCATGTCGTTTTCCTGTCCTCTTTGCCACCAGCCTCTTACTCAAGCGAATAACAGTTTTGTCTGTCCCGGGCGGCACCAGTTTGACGTGGCGAAAGAAGGGTATGTCAACTTACTGCCGGTTCAGCATAAGCGGTCGCGAGATCCGGGTGACAGCGCTGAGATGATGCAGGCGCGACGGGCATTTCTTGATGCTGGGCACTATCAACCGTTGCGTGATGCGATTGTGAATGTGCTTAAAGAGAAGTCGAATTCAGAAGATGCAGCGATCCTGGATATTGGCTGTGGGGAAGGGTATTACACCCATGCGTTTGCCGACGCGCTGACGGGCTGTACAACCTTTGGTCTTGACGTCTCCAAAGTGGCGATTAAAGCCGCAGCCAGACGCTATCCGCAGGTGACCTTTTGCGTTGCCTCCAGCCATCGTCTGCCATTTGCAGATGAGTCAATGGATGCCATCATCAGGATCTACGCGCCCTGTAAAGCGCAAGAGCTGGCTCGCGTGGTTAAACCGGGTGGATGGGTTATCACCGCCACGCCGGGACCGCGTCATTTAATGGAACTGAAAGGGCTGATTTATGATGAGGTGCGTTTGCATGCGCCCCATACTGAGCAACTGGACGGTTTTGTTCTGCAACAGAGTATTGCGCTGGGGTATCAGATGCAGCTTCAGGGCAGCGAGGCCGTTGCGTTACTGCAAATGACGCCGTTCGCCTGGCGGGCAAAGCCGGAGGTGTGGGAAACGTTAGCGGGGAAAACGACGTTTGACTGCCAGACCGACTTTAGTATTCATGTCTGGCAGCGTCTGAATTAGCCGTGGAAGTGTGCCCAGAGGATCTGGGCACCGATACCAATCAGCACCACCCCACCCAAAATTTCAGCTCGTTTGCCCAGCATTGGGCCAATGAAACGACCGATCATCATGCCGAGCGTGGACATAATCAATGTGGCGCAGCCGATAGCCAGCGCGGTGGCAATAATGTTGACCTGCAGGAAAGCCAGACCCACCCCGACGGCCATTGCGTCGAGGCTGGTGGCAATGGCGGTGGTAACCAGCAGCCAGAAACCGTGACGGCGCTGCGGCTCTTCCTCTTCATCACCGTTATCGCGAAAACCTTCGATTATCATTCGCCCGCCTAAAAAGATCAGCAGAATGAAGGCGATCCAGTGGTTCCACTCCAGTACGAATTTGCTGGCCAGCATTCCCATGCCCCAGCCAATCAGTGGCGTAAGCGTTTCAACTGCGCCGAATATCAGACCGGTGCGCAATGCTTCAGAAAATTTGGGTTTATGCAGGGTGGCACCTTTGCCAATTGATGCAGCGAAAGCATCCATCGACATGCCGAAAGCGAGAAGAACGGTAGCGGTGAGATTCATAACAGCGTCCTGACCGGGGTATCCATAAAACACATCACTGCCCCCAGTAACCATGCACATAAGCTGGAATCACTGTAAATACAGTGCCATTCAAATATGCATTGCAGTTGATGTGCCTATGGTCTCGCCTGACTGAACCTGTAAATTCAGTCCGTACGCGCCACGTTTTTCAACGAGTATGTTGACACGTACATTTCCGGAGTCTGGAAATCGGCTACTCCCCAACGACGGGCGCAACCTTAACATATTTTGAGAATATAAAACAAGAAACGCAGAAATAATATTTGACTTCTAATTGAAAACGATTTTCATTTAGATTTATTTATAAATAAAACGTTAAAATAAATAACATTGTGGACAGTGAAATATAGCCTTGGCTATGTTTGTTTTTATGCGGATATATAAAAACATAGTTCAGGCTATATCTGTAACTTATTGATTTGAAATTAAAAGTTTATATATTCTCTCGAGATCGTCTATATTTCGTACGCGAATCAACAATCTTCGATGTTCTAATTGCATCACCAATACACCGTCTTCAGATAAATTCATCTCTTTAATGCGGTTATATTCAATCCAGACGTTGGCGAAGAAAAAGCCTTTCTGCTTGAAGATGATTTTTGGCGTACGGATCCAGAACAGATACAACCCCATCAATACCAGTGCACATAATAACCATGTGGTAAATTGCGCGCCGTGGCTGGTGATGTTGTTGTAGATAAGAATAGCCACCAGGCCAAGGAAGATAACGCTGTCGACTCTGCTGCGGGGAAGCAGGGCGACAGTAAGCAGAGTAGGGCCATTACGGCGGGGCATGATGAACTGATCGTAAATGGCATACGCCAGCAGCGAAAAGATAAATAGAACCAGCACCAGGTCCGTGATAGTCATGAATCCTCAACCCTCTAAATAGAAAAACCGGGGGCAAGCCCCCGGTGATGTACAACAGTCTTACAGGCCGAGCAGACCGACAGCGTAGCCCGCGATACCGATGACGAAGAAGCCAACGATGATCCACAGCGGGTTCACTTTCTTACGCAGCAGCCACATACAGGCGAATGTCAGCAGCAGAGGAACCAGACCCGGCATCAGCTGGTCAAGGATAGTCTGCACAGTGGTCACACGCGTCTGACCATCCTGACCGGTGATAGTAGAAACCACCAGTGGGATGTTTACGTGCGTCCACTTGTTAACCAATGCCCCCATGACAAACAGGCCGAGGATTGACGCCCCCTCAGTCAGTTTCTGCAGGAAGCCGCCGCCCATATCTTTAACGATATCGACACCTTTACGGTAACCGTATGCCACACCGTAATAACGGGTTGCCAGACGAACCAGGTTAAACAGGATGAAGAACAGCAGTGGTCCCAGCAGGCTGCCGCTCATTGCGATACCTGCGCCGAGTGCGGCGAATACCGGACGAACGGTACCCCAGAAGATCGGGTCGCCGACGCCTGCCAGCGGACCCATCAGACCAACTTTGATACCGTTAATGGCACCATCGTCAATCTCTGCGCCGTTTGCACGCTGTTCTTCCATCGCCAGCGTAACGCCCAGTACTGGAGCCGCTACGTACGGATGAGTGTTAAAAAATTCCAGGTGACGCTTAATAGCCTGCTTACGTGCGTCGTTGTTTTCCGGGTACAAGCGGCGGATGGCCGGTACCATGGAGAAACAGAAACCCAGCGCCTGCATACGTTCGAAGTTCCATGAACCCTGAAACAGGTTAGAACGAATGAACACGCCACGAATGTCACTCGGAGTGAGTTTTTTCTCGGTGGTAGTTTTAGTCATATCAACCATTTCGCTCACCTGCTAGTCCAGTTCGTTATCGAGATCGTTATTGCCAGCCGCCGCAGCAGGTGCACCGGCTACGCGGTTATATTTCGGGCTCAGCTGAATGTAGAGGATGGCCATGACTGCGCCAATCACACCCAGAGCAACCAGGTTGAAGTTAGTAAATGCCGCGGTGACGAAGCCGAGGTAGAAGAATGGCATCAGATAGCCTGCGCGCATCATGTTGATGACCATCGCATAACCAACCACTACGATCATACCACCTGCGATGTTCAGACCGCCGGTCACGACTTCCGGAATGGCGTTAAGCATGCTCTGAACTTCACTGGTACCAACAGAGATCGCTACGATTACCGCCGGGATAGCGATACGCATAGCCTGCAGGAACAGAGAGGATACGTGCAGCCAGGAGAGCGCCGTCAGGTTACCGTTTTCGGCCGCCTTATCCGCTGCGTGCTGGAATGCTACGGTGATAGTACGAACGATAATGGTCAGTACCTGGCCTGCTGCTGCCAGTGGGATAGCCAGCGCGATACCGGCACCAATGCTTTGGTGTCCCGCGATAACCAGAACGGTAGAGATAATTGAGGCCAATGCGGCATCTGGTGCAACCGCAGCACCGATGTTCATCCAGCCCAGGGCGATCATTTCCAGGGTACCACCGATGATAATACCGGTTTTCATATCCCCGAGAACGGCGCCAATCAGCGTACAGGCCACCAACGGACGGTGGAACTGAAATTCATCGAGTACCGACTCCATACCCGCGATACATGCGACGATGAACACCAGCACAATCTGAAGAGTGGTAATCTCCATTGTACTTCTCCTATTGCTATACAGACTTAAGTGTGAAAACTAAGTAAATGCCAGGGAATTATTTCACCTTGGCAATCAAATCCATCATTTTCAGTTTCTGATCGGTAGAAACCTTACGGGCCTCGAGCTCAATACCGCGTTCGTTGAGCTTCTTGAAGGCTTCGATGTCTTTGTCATCGACAGAAATTGCGTTGTTTACCTGCGTTTTACCCTGACGGAAAGCCATACCGCCAATGTTCACGGAGGTAATTTTCACACCACCTTCAACGATACGTTCTACGTCGGTTGGATTGGTGAACAACAGCATCACACGCTCACCTGCATATTTAGGGTTGTTGTAGACGCGGATCATTTTCGCGACATCAACCACATGCGCCGTCACACCCGGAGGTGCTACCTGAGTCAGCAGCGTTTTACGCACGGTATCGGCGGCAACTTCATCACTGACGACGATAATGCGTGTTACGTTGGTTTCTTTGGTCCAGCGAGTTGCCACCTGACCATGGATTAAGCGGTCATCAATACGCGCCAGGCCGATCTGCATATAATCGTTCGGACCCATCGGTTTCGCGGGGGCTGCTGCTTTAGGTGCTGCGACAGGGGCAGGAGCGGCTTTTTCCACCGGTTTCGCTTTCAGCGCTTTCACGCCTTCGCTACCGGTTTCAACGGCCAGTGCCACTAATTCATCGAAGCTCGGGTTGTCATCACGTGCCATGAAGGTTTCAACCAGCATGGGAATGTTCACACCGGCGATAACTTCGTAATGCTCTTTATCGACGACAATGCGGCTCGCAGCGTTAAACGGGCTGCCTCCCCATGTGTCAACGAGAAACAGCACGCCTTTACTGGTATCGAGTTTTGCTAACTGAGCGTTATACTTTTCGATCAGCGTTTCGGCATTTTCGCCTGGAACGAAATCGATCCAGCCGACGTTTTCCTGCTCGCCTAACAGCATTTCTGCCGTCTTAAGTAACTGCTCTGCAGCCCAACCATGTGTGCCTATTACAATAGCAATGGTCACTTGCTACCTCCTTTATTATCGTTAACACATCAACGTGAAGATGTATTTGAATCGTCGTCCGCAATCGAATCGATTCAGATAAGGGTTACAAAGAAAAACCTATGATTTTCGTGAATTATTTTAGATATCGAAAAAAATATTTTATGTGATGAAGATCCGTAATTTAACTTCCGATTAAAAGAAATTTCGAAGGGTAAAATATCTCCGAAACAACTTATTGCAAAGGAAGGTAAATCTTTGCTAAAAACCGCTTCTCTCTGTTATGTTTAGCATCTGTTTAATTACTCAGGAGTATAGGGCAGTAGCCCACCATATGGATCGTCACCGACGTCATTTCACCTTCAGGCCGTATCAAGCCTGTCAGATTGGCACTTTTTGCCACAAATTTTCTCTGCATATCGCTTTAACGCCTGAGATCCTCAGCGCGCAGTTTGGTCATTCCTTAAGCAGGAGCTTGTCATGGAATTATTAATGGACCCGCAGATTTGGGTGGGTTTGCTCACGCTTGTCGTTCTCGAAATTGTTCTGGGTATTGATAACCTGGTCTTCATTGCGATCCTGGCTGATAAGCTGCCGCCGAAACAGCGAGATAAAGCGCGTTTAATCGGTTTGTCACTGGCACTGATTATGCGTCTGGGCTTGTTGTCTGTGATTTCGTGGATGGTGACGCTGACAAAGCCGCTGTTCACAGTAATGGACTATGCATTCTCGGGGCGCGATCTGATTATGCTGCTGGGGGGTATCTTCCTCTTGTTCAAGGCTACGACAGAGCTGCATGAGCGGCTGGAAAACCGTGAACATGATACCGGGCAGACGAAAGGGTATGCGAGTTTTTGGGTGGTCGTAACGCAGATTGTCATCCTCGATGCGGTGTTCTCGCTGGATGCCGTGATTACGGCGGTCGGTATGGTCAACCATCTGCCAGTGATGATGGCGGCAGTAGTGATTGCCATGGCCGTGATGTTGCTGGCTTCTAAGCCGCTGACACGTTTTGTGAACCAACATCCGACGGTGGTGGTGCTGTGTCTGAGCTTCCTGTTGATGATTGGTCTGAGCCTGGTTGCCGAAGGGTTTGGCTTCCATATTCCGAAAGGCTATCTGTATGCGGCGATTGGTTTCTCGATCATCATCGAGCTGTTTAACCAGATTGCCCGTCGTAACTTTATTCGTCACCAGTCGACGCTACCATTGCGTGCGCGTACTGCCGATGCAATTCTGCGTCTGATGGGCGGTAAACGTCAGGCCAGCACGCAGATGGAATCTGACAATCCGGTGCCAGTTCCCGTCCCGGAAGGCGCATTTGTAGAAGAAGAACGCTATATGATTAACGGCGTACTCTCTCTGGCGTCGCGTTCATTACGCGGCATTATGACGCCTCGTGGCGAAATCAGCTGGGTTGATGCCGACCTGAGCGTGGCGGAAATTCGTGAGCAGTTGCTTTCGTCACCTCATAGCCTGTTCCCGGTATGCCGTGGCGAGCTGGACGAAATCATCGGTATTGTGCGTGCTAAAGAGCTGCTGGTGGCGCTGGAAGACGGTGTGGATGTGGCGGCGATTGCCTCTGCCTCTCCGGCTATTGTTGTTCCGGAAACGCTGGACCCGATCAATCTGTTAGGCGTTCTGCGTCGTGCCCGCGGTAGCTTCGTTATCGTCACTAACGAGTTTGGCGTAGTACAGGGTCTGGTCACGCCGCTGGACGTATTAGAAGCCATCGCCGGTGAATTCCCGGATGCCGATGAAACGCCTGAAATTATAGCTGATGCAGGCGGCTGGTTGGTTAAAGGCGGTACCGATCTGCATGCGTTGCAACAGGCGCTGGACGTGGATACGTTAGTGAATGAAGACGAAGACATCGCCACGGTGGCAGGTTTAGTCATTGCGGCTAACGGCCATATTCCTCGCGTGGGTGATGTTATCGAGGTTGCACCGCTGAGCATTACGATTGTCGAAGCGAATGACTATCGTGTGGATTTAGTTCGCATTGTTAAAGAACAACCCGCTCACGACGAACACGAGTAACCGGGTTTAGCGAAACGGCATGACGGGCATACTGTGTCGCCCGTTATGTCGGGTGGGCGGCGGCGTGCTGCCCGCCAGCCATTTTGGAAAATCGCGCAGCGGCATTGGTTTGGCATACAGAAAACCTTGCAATAAATGTACGCCGTGTCGGCGCAAATGCTGAGCCTGCGCCTGTGTTTCAACGCCTTCCGCCACCAGCTCTATATTCAATTTTTTCCCCAAAGCGATAATGATGTCTGTGACGGTTGAGTTCACGGCGTCTGTTCCTATTGCCGAAGTAAATGATTTATCGATCTTCAACACATCCGGGCGGAGTTTTTCCAGCCAGGAGAGCGAGCTATTGCCGGTGCCGAAATCATCAATCGCCAGTTTTACGCCAAGTCGATTTAATTCGCGTACGACCCGGTAATCCACATCCAGTAACGCATCGCGTTCGGTCAATTCGATAACCAACTGCTGGATTGGGTGCTGGCTGAACCAGTACTGATTAAGATCTTTTAGCAACGTGCCGTTACGAAAATGGCTGGCGGCGACATTAATCCCGATATGAAACTGGCTGCTCATCGGGAAAACGTGTCGTTGCTGAATGGTTTCTGCGATGACATGACGGGTAAGCGGCACAATCAGGTTGTGCTCCTCGGCGATGGGAATAAACACCTCCGGAGAGATCCAACCCTGGCGTGGGTTATTCCAGCGTAAAAGGATTTCCACGCCCATGCATTGCTGGGTTTGCGCATTAAGCAGCGGCTGGCAAAACAGCTCGAATTCCCGAGCAGCAAGAGCCAGATTAATCTCCCAGGAAAAACTCATTCTGCTGGCGGTCGCCAGCCATGCCAGGTAACCCACTAATAAACTCAGGATCACCGCCAGCGGCAGCTGTGTTGGCAGGTGTTTTACCGCCAATTCACTGGGACCGGGGCCGGTGACGCTAATGGTGAATGGGAAATGTTGAGATGAAAGCTGGTAGCGTTTTTCATCATTTAGCTTAGGCAGAGTATCGACAACACCTTGATCATACAGTAGATGCCGATTACCAACGGTTAAGCTGGCATCGGTGATCTGCGGTGGCTGGGGTTCAAGCAACATAGACGACAATAAATCAATATTGACGATTTCCAGCACGCCATCTTCACCATCGGCAGAGGACGGGTACCACTGCGTCAGAATCGGGCTGCCTTTTATCAGCGAACGGTCGGTAGACAGCAGCAGCAGTGGCTCCCGGCTGGGTAATTCAGGCTCTAGTTGACGAATAGGCACATTGCGGTAACCAAAAATGCTGGAGCAATAAAGGATCCCACTTTGTATCAGGCTGATAGAACGCACCGTTTGCAACCTGGCGGCATGTTTGCTTAACGGTAAACGTGCCACTGAGCAGGGGAGGCCAATTAACGGCAGCAATACATCACGTCCGGTCTGCAAGGGTAAAAGCACGTCATCCAGTTCTTCTACAGCATGGTTGGCAAAGGTGACGATATTTCGGTGATTTAAATTACGCTCCGAAATAAATCGGACAGTTAATGTGAGGATGAGCGTCAGTAGTGCACATACTGTGCAGACGATTAAGCGATTCCGGCGATAATTTTTGATGATCCGTTGTGCTGTTTGCATGCGGGCCGCCCGATAAGCCGTTGGTCACAGAAGCCAACAGCAACAGAGCAAGTGTAGTGGGGAAAATTACAGTAGACGAGGGAGAGGGGGCAAATTCGCCCATCCGTCGCAGATGGGCGAAAATTAAGTATTAGTCACATTGAACTTTGATTGCCAGGCCACCGCGTGACGTTTCGCGGTATTTGGCGTTCATGTCCTTACCTGTTTCGTACATGGTCTCAATGACTTTATCCAGCGAGACGCGCGGCGCGCTGGTACGGCGCATTGCCATACGCGCAGCGTTGATCGCCTTCACTGAAGCAATAGCGTTACGCTCAATGCACGGAACCTGTACCTGACCGGCAACCGGATCGCAGGTTAAGCCGAGGTTATGTTCCATGCCGATTTCGGCAGCAATACACACCTGCTCAGGGCTCGCGCCTAACAGTTCAGCCAGACCCGCGGCAGCCATGGAGCAGGCTACGCCCACTTCACCCTGACAACCGACTTCTGCACCAGAAATTGAGGCGTTCATTTTGTACAACGCGCCAATCGCACCGGCCGCCAGGAAATAGCGGGTATAGATATCCGGGCTGACGGACTCAATGAAATGGTCGTAATAGGCCAGTACCGCAGGCACGATACCGCAGGCACCGTTGGTTGGCGCTGTCACTACGCGACCGCCCGCGGCGTTTTCTTCGTTAACGGCCAGCGCGAACATGTTCACCCAGTCGATCACGTTCATCGGATCGTTGGACAGCTTATCGCTGGAAACCAGCATACGACGCAGAGCTGAAGCACGACGAGGAACGCGCAGCGGACCCGGCAGCACGCCTTCGGTGTTCATGCCACGATCGATACAGGCCTGCATGGTTTGCCAGACGTGGCCAAAGTACTCTTCAATCTCTTTTTTACTGTGCAGAGCAAGTTCGTTCTGCATCGCCATACCAGAGAGAGACAGGCCGGTGGTATTGCAGTATTCCAGCATTTCAGTGGCGGATTTGAACGGATAAGGCACGCTGACCTCGCCCACGGCATCCTGACCAAAATGTTCTTCATCAACGATGAATCCACCGCCGATTGAGTAGTAGGTTTTGCTATAAATGACGGTTTCGCCATTGTACGCATGGATCTGCATTCCGTTCTCATGCAGCGGCAGGTTGCCGTTGTGAAAACGCATCCCGTCATTCTGCGGGAAATCCACTTCGTGCTGACCCTGCGCGAGCAGCAGGCGTCCACGCGTTTCTACGTCGCGGATAAATCCGGGGATGCTATCAATATCCACGGTAGCAGGCTCATTGCCCGCCAGACCCATAATAATGGCGATATCGGTGTGGTGACCTTTACCCGTGAGCGACAGTGAACCATACACGTCGACGGCGACACGAGTAACGCTGTCCAGTAATCCTTTTTCGACCAGGTCATCGACGAACTGTTTACCCGCCTTCATAGGCCCTACGGTATGGGAAGATGAGGGACCAATCCCCACCTTAAACATGTCGAATAGACTAATCACGATAATACTCCTACAGGGCGACTGGGCTTTCCAGTAACGATGTTATAACTGCGCATAGTGTAAGAGGGAACGCGGCGATCGGCTTAACTATTCACATGAATTAAACTAATAGATAACCGCGGTTTTACTAATGTTGTGACCTGAGTTTCAAGTTGTCTATGGTGCGCGTAAAGATAAGTATAGTCAGGGCTTGACGCCAATTTGCAGCGCCAGCTCACGAATTATTCCGGCAGTCATTCCCCAGACGAAATATTGCTCATACCAGGAAAGCCATACGCGATGTGAATCGCCGCGGCGGTAGATATCCAACGGGTGGTAACGACCTAAATGCAGGGCCTGGGCCAGCGGCATTTCGAACACGGCGGAAACTTCATCTTCACTGGCGCGGTACGGCAGATTAGGGGGGATAATACCTACCACTGGCGTGACCTGGAAACCGGTCACGCTGTCGACCGGCGGCAGAACGCCAATCACTTCTACGCATGAAGGTGGGATCGCCACCTCCTCCTGCGCTTCGCGAAGGGCGGCGGCAATTAACGAGGCATCACTGCTATCCACCGCCCCACCGGGGAATGCGACCTGTCCGGCGTGCTTGCGCAGATGAACGGAACGCTGGGTTAACAGCAATCCCGGCTGTGGACGACGCACGACGGGGATCAGTACGGCGGCCTGGCGCTGGTTTAACGCGGCATGATTGACCTGCGGGCGCAGGAGTTGAAAGCGCGATAAAAAATCATCAAGCGTCAGGCTGCTGTATTCCACGTCTCAGTTCTCCAGTTGGTGCAAAATACGATTCACTTTATCAAATGTTTCCTGATATTCAGCGTCTTCCTGACTGTCCGCCACTATGCCGCCGCCAGCGGAACAATAAATTTGTCCGTTTGTGGCCGTCAGCGTGCGAATGGTGATGCTGGTATCCATATTGCCGCAAAAACTCAGATAGCCAATGCTGCCACACCAGGCATTACGTCTTTGTGGCTCCAGTTCGTCAATAATTTCCATCGCCCGCACTTTCGGCGCACCGGTAATAGAGCCGCCAGGGAAGGCGGCACGCAGCAGGTCGGTGGCGTGCAATGACGCTGGCAATTGCGCGGTAATGGTACTGACCAAATGATGGACGGCAGGGAACGGTTCGACGACAAACAGCTCCGGAACCTGTACCGAACCCGGCACGGCAACGCGGCCAATATCATTACGCATCAAATCGACGATCATCAGGTTCTCCGCACGATCCTTCGGAGAATTCGCCAGCCGCCGGGCCTGCTCACGATCGGCATCAGCATCTTCAAGCCTGGGCAACGTGCCCTTAATAGGACGCGTCTGGATATGCTGATTCTCCAGCAGAATAAAACGTTCCGGCGAAAGGCTGAGGATAACGCCTTCCTCAAAACGAACAAATGCGCTGAACGGGGCGCGGTTAGCGTGATTGAGTTTGACAAATGCCTGCCACTCATCGCCCTGGTAATGCGCCTGAAAACGCTGGGCAAGATTGACCTGGTAACAGTCGCCGCTGTGCAGATAGCCCTGCACCTGGCGGAATTTTTCACCGTACTGGGCGCGGCTCATATTGGACTGCCACGCCGAGGTTAATGTAAACGGCTCACGCGTTGGCGGTTGTTGCGCGTTGAGCCATTTCAGGCGAGCCTCGACATCGGTATGGCTGAGCAGGGATACGGTCTGCAACTGGTGATCGACAATCAGCGCCCAGTCGTAAATACCAACGGCCATATCCGGTAGCGTAATATCGCGCTCTGCAATAGTGGGCAGAGATTCAAAGCGTCGGCCCAGGTCGTAGCCAAACAGGCCTAACGCGCCGCCCTGAAACGGCAGATCGGGGTGATACTCGGGGTGAATCTTGTGTGCAGCTAGCGCGGAATATAATACCGTCATAGGATCATCAAGCGAGCGTGTGGTTGCGTGCCCGTCCTGCACTACGGTCTCTGTAGCTCGCGTAACCAGCGTGGTGACAGGATCCGCCACCAGAATATCAAAGCGGTTATGCGGATGGTCGGCTTGACCCGAATGCAGCAGCATCGCCCAGGGTAGATGGCTTAAGGTCGAAAAATAGCGTTCAGCGGCGTCCTGACGCCAGGGTAATGTGATTACTGCGGGAGATAACGTCTTCATCAGTCCTGACTCGTTGCTACTCTACTGGCTAACTGCCCGGTAGCATGAAATAATTAGCGCAGACAATTTAGCAGGAGTTAACAATGTTTGCAGGTTTACCTTCACTCAGTCATGAGCAGCAGCAAAAAGCGGTAGAGCGTATTCAGGAACTGATGTCGCAGGGGATGAGCAGCGGACAAGCTATTGCTCTTGTTGCTGAAGAGTTACGCGCCAGTCATACCGGCGAGCGGATCGTGGCGCGTTTTGAAGATGAAGACGAATAACGCCGCTTAAACTGCAGCGATAATCTTAATCTCAACTTTGTATTTGGGGTTCATCAACCCGGCCTGAACGGTACAACGTACCGGCGCGTGGCCAGCAACGACCCACGCGTCCCAGGCTTTGTTCATGGCGGCAAAATCGTTTTTGTCTGCCAGGAACAGGGTGGCATCAAGAATACGTGACTTGTTGCTGCCCTGTTTTTCCAGCACCGCATCAATTTGCGCCAGTGTATTTGCCGTCTGCTCAAAAGCGTCTGCATCCAGATTTTCCGGCACGCCGGTGTAATACAGCGTGTTGTTGTGGATCACCACGTCGGACCAACGCGCTTCGGCATCAATGCGCACAATCGTCATAAATCATTCCTCATTTACGTTTTTTCAAATAGCTTTGGGTTGCGCCAAGACTGCCATAATGTTGTGCCTACGTCACCTCTTCAACTGGCGAAAGACCCGCTGGCCTGACATAATCCCTGTTCAAATGAACAGGGGGCAGTGTGACGGACGATTTTGCAGCAGACGGTCAGTTGGCTAAAGCGATACCGGGTTTTAAACCGCGTGAACCACAGCGGCAGATGGCTTTCGCGGTCAGTCATGCTATCGAAAAATCACAACCGCTTGTGGTAGAAGCCGGAACCGGAACGGGTAAAACCTACGCTTATCTTGCCCCTGCACTACGCGCCGGAAAGAAGGTCATTGTCTCCACGGGCTCGAAGGCGTTGCAGGATCAGCTTTACAGCCGCGATCTTCCGACCGTGGCGAAAGCGCTGGAATTCACCGGTAAACTGGCACTGCTGAAAGGGCGTTCAAACTATCTGTGCCTTGAGCGTCTTGAACAACAGGCACTGGCAGGCGGCGACCTGCCGGTCCAAACCTTAAGCGACGTCATCCTTCTGCGCTCATGGTCAAATCAAACCCTTGATGGCGACATCAGCACCTGCGTCAGCGTGGCGGAAGACTCTCAGGCCTGGCCGCTGGTGACCAGCACTAATGACAACTGTCTGGGCAGCGACTGCCCGCTGTATAAAGAGTGTTTTGTCGTTAAAGCGCGTAAAAAAGCGATGGATGCGGATGTTGTCGTGGTTAACCATCATCTGTTTCTCGCCGATATGGTGGTAAAAGAGAGCGGGTTTGGCGAACTGATCCCGGAAGCTGATGTGATGATCTTCGATGAAGCGCATCAGTTACCGGATATCGCCAGCCAGTACTTTGGTCAATCGCTCTCCAGTCGCCAGCTGTTAGACCTGGCGAAAGACATCACCATTGCCTATCGCACCGAGCTGAAAGACACTCAGCAGTTGCAAAAGTGCGCCGATCGCCTTGCGCAAAGTGCTCAGGACTTCCGCTTACAGCTTGGTGAGCCGGGCTATCGCGGAAATCTGCGGGAACTGCTGGCCGACCAGCGCGTACAGCGCGCGTTTTTGCTGCTCGATGACACGCTGGAGCTGTGTTATGACGTGGCAAAGCTGTCTCTTGGTCGTTCGGCGTTGCTGGATGCCGCGTTTGAGCGCGCCACGCTTTATCGTGCGCGTCTGAAGCGCCTGAAAGAGATCAACCAGCCAGGCTTCAGCTACTGGTATGAATGCACCTCCCGCCATTTCACCCTCGCGCTGACGCCGCTTACGGTGGCGGATAAATTCAAAGAAGTGATGGAACAAAAGCCGGGCTGCTGGATTTTTACTTCCGCGACGCTGTCGGTAAACGACGATCTTCATCATTTCACCGCACGACTGGGTATTGAAGATGCCGAGTCTATGCTGCTGCCGAGCCCTTTTGATTACACGCGCCAGGCGCTGCTGTGCGTGCCGCGTAATCTCCCGCAAACCAACCAGCCGGGGGCTGCGCGCCAGTTAGCATCCATGCTGCGACCTATTATCGAAGCGAACAACGGTCGCTGCTTTATGCTGTGTACTTCGCACGCGATGATGCGCGATCTGGCAGAACAATTCCGCGCCACCATGACGCTTCCCGTACTGTTGCAGGGCGAAACCAGCAAAGGACAACTGCTACAGCAGTTTGTCAACGCAGGTAATGCGCTATTGGTTGCCACTAGCAGCTTCTGGGAAGGCGTGGACGTGCGCGGTGATACGCTGTCGCTGGTGATAATCGATAAACTGCCCTTTACCTCGCCGGACGATCCGCTGTTAAAAGCCCGAATGGAGGATTGTCGACTGCGCGGCGGCGATCCGTTTGAAGACGTCCAGTTGCCGGATGCGGTAATCACCCTGAAGCAGGGGGTAGGGCGTCTGATACGTGATGCTGACGATCGCGGCGTGCTGGTGATTTGCGACAATCGTCTGGTTATGCGGCCATACGGCGCCACCTTCCTGGCGAGTCTTCCACCTGCGCCGCGAACGCGTGACATTGCTCGCGCGGTTCGCTTTCTTGCCATACCAACGACTGAGTAATTTGTTACGGAGTGTGGTAAGATGCGCGCCAAATTTATTGATCTGATCACAAACACCCATGCGAATTCTGGCTATCGATACCGCCACAGAGGCGTGCTCTGTTGCCCTGTGGAATGACGGTACTATCAAGGCTCACTTTGAGCTTTGCCCACGAGAACATACCCAACGAATTTTACCGATGGTTCAGGAAATCCTGGCCGCTGGCGATCTCACGTTAACCGATATCGACGCCCTGGCGTTTGGCCGAGGTCCCGGCAGTTTCACCGGCGTGCGTATCGGTATTGGCATTGCTCAGGGGCTGGCGTTAGGCGCAAACCTACCGATGATCGGCGTCTCCACCCTGGCGACCATGGCGCAGGGCGCCTGGCGTAAGTCGGGCGCGACTCGCGTACTGGCGGCGATTGACGCGCGAATGGGCGAAGTCTACTGGGCCGAATACCAGCGTGATGACAACGGTAACTGGCACGGTGAAGAAACCGAAGCGGTGTTAACCCCCGAGCAGGTGCATGCGCGTTTACTGCAGCTGTCTGGCGAGTGGGTAACTGTCGGGACGGGGTGGCCGGCCTGGCCTGAGCTTGGTAAAGACAGCGGTCTGACGCTTAGCGATGGTGACGTGCTGCTTCCTGCGGCTGAAGATATGCTGCCAGTCGCCACGCAAATGCTGGCAGCGGGTAAGACCGTAGCGGTCGAACACGCTGAACCGGTTTATTTACGTAACACCGTGGCGTGGAAGAAACTTCCCGGTAAAGAATGAATCTTAGTAGTACACCCCCGGTTAATTTTCATCGACGTCAGTGCACAGCATTGTGAACAGGCCGGGGCAGAAGCTAAGAAAAGGGAGTCGCAATATGGCGGTGCAAAAGCAGTTATTGAAAGGTGTGTTGGCGGGGGCCTTGGCGTTAATGCTTAGCGGCTGCGTCACCATCCCGGATGCAATTAAAGGTTCGAGCCCGATGCCGCAGCAGGATCTGGTGCGGGTGATGAATGCGCCGCAGCTGTATGTCGGACAGGAAGCGCGTTTCGGTGGCAAAGTGGTGGATATTCAGAACCAGCAGGGAAAATCCCGTCTGGAAATTGCCACCGTTCCTCTTGATAGCGGGGCGCGTCCCGTGCTGGGTGAAGCCTCTCGCGGGCGGATATATGCTGATGTGAATGGCTTCCTCGACCCAGTAGATTTTCGCGGGCAACTGGTCACCGTCGTCGGTCCGATTAGCGGTACGGTGGACGGAAAAATCGGTAATACGCCGTATAAATTCATGCTGATGCAGGTAACCGGTTATAAACGCTGGCATATTACTCAGCAGATTGTCATGCCGCCTCAGCCTATCGACCCCTGGTTCTACGGTGCGCGTGGCTGGCCCTACGGTGGCTACGGCGGATGGGGCTGGTACAATCCCGGTCCGGCACAGGTTCAGACCATAGTAACAGAGTAACTCTTTGTTTTATTGGTAAAAGAAACAGCGGCTCGTCCGCTGTTTCTGCATTAACGTGGATATAAGAAAAATAAATAGTGACGTGCTTCGCAACCTTGTCGTTGTGTAATAAACAAACTGGTACGCTGAGTTAATATTATGTTAACAGTTTGTTTATTGTCTGGGGTTGTGATGACGACGAATACGCATTTTAGAGGTGATGTATTGAAAAAGGTTTGGCTTAACCGTTATCCCGCTGGTGTTCCTGCGGAGATCAATCCTGACCGTTATCAATCCCTGGTGGAACTCTTTGAACACTCAGTAAGACGGTATGCCGATCAGCCCGCGTTTGTAAACATGGGGGAGGTGATGACCTTCCGCAAGCTTGAAGAGCGTAGCCGTGCGTTTGCCGCTTATTTGCAACAGGGGCTCGGGCTGAAAAAGGGCGATCGCGTCGCGCTGATGATGCCGAATCTGCTGCAATATCCGGTCGCACTGTTTGGGATTTTACGTGCCGGCATGATCGTCGTGAACGTGAACCCGTTGTATACGCCTCGCGAGCTGGAACATCAGCTCAACGATAGCGGCGCGTCGGCGATTGTCATCGTATCTAACTTTGCCCACACGCTGGAAAAAGTAGTCGACAAAACGTCTGTGCAACACGTGATCCTGACGCGTATGGGCGATCAGCTGTCGACTGCCAAAGGAACGCTGGTTAACTTCGTCGTCAAATATATCAAGCGCCTGGTGCCGAAATATCACCTGCCGGATGCCATCTCGTTTCGCAGTGCGCTGCAAAACGGTTATCGCATGCAGTATGTGAAGCCCGAAGTGGTGTCGGAAGATTTGGCGTTCCTGCAATATACCGGCGGGACAACCGGCGTGGCGAAAGGTGCGATGCTCACGCACCGCAACATGCTGGCCAACCTGGAACAGGTTAATGCCACCTACGGTCCGTTGCTGCATCCGGGTAAAGAACTGGTGGTGACGGCCTTACCGCTGTATCACATTTTTGCGTTAACAATGAACTGCCTGCTGTTTATTGAGCTGGGTGGTCAAAACTTGCTGATTACTAACCCGCGTGATATTCCGGGGCTGGTAAAAGAGCTGGCTAAGTATCCGTTTACCGCGATGACCGGCGTCAATACGCTGTTTAACGCGCTGCTGAATAACAAAGAGTTCCAGCAACTGGATTTCTCTTCACTGCACCTCTCGGCAGGCGGCGGAATGCCGGTTCAACAGGCGGTAGCTGAACGTTGGGTGAAGCTGACGGGTCAGTATCTGCTGGAAGGCTACGGCCTGACTGAGTGCGCGCCGCTGGTAAGCGTCAACCCTCATGATATTGACTATCACAGTGGCAGTATCGGGTTACCGGTGCCTTCCACCGAGGTCAAGCTGGTGGACGACGACGACAACGAAGTGCCGCCGGGAGAACCGGGGGAGCTGTGCGTGAAGGGCCCGCAGGTGATGCTGGGCTACTGGCAGCGACCAGACGCCACTGACGAAATAGTCAAAGACGGCTGGCTGCACACCGGAGATATTGCGGTGATGGATGATGAAGGCTTCCTGCGTATTGTCGATCGCAAGAAGGACATGATTCTGGTGTCCGGCTTTAACGTCTATCCGAACGAAATTGAAGACGTGGTTATGCAACATCCTGGCGTGCAGGAAGTGGCTGCGGTTGGTGTTCCGTCAGGTAGCAGCGGTGAAGCGGTGAAAATTTTCGTGGTGAAGAAAGATGCCTCGTTAACCGATGAAGCGCTGGTCACTTTCTGTCGTCGTCACCTGACAGGCTATAAAGTACCGAAGCTGGTGGAGTTTCGCGATGAGTTGCCGAAATCTAACGTCGGTAAAATTTTGCGACGAGAATTACGTGACGAAGCGCGCGCCAAAGTGGACAATAAAGGCTGAGCGTTAAGTCAGCCAGCAGAAAACGCCGGGTAATCCGGCGTTTTTTTTGGCGCAAACCTAAGAGAGCACGATTTGAATTATCAAATGATCACCACGGACGACGCGTTAGCCACGCTGTGCGAAGCCGTCCGTGAATTTCCGGCGATAGCCCTGGATACAGAATTTGTTCGCACGCGTACCTATTATCCGCAGTTGGGGCTGATCCAGCTGTTTGATGGCAAACACGTTGCTCTGATTGATCCGCAGGGGATCACCGACTGGTCGCCGCTGCGCGATATTCTGCGTGATACTGCCATCACCAAATTCCTGCATGCAGGTAGCGAAGATCTGGAAGTGTTTCTCAACGCTTTTGGCGAACTGCCGCAGCCGTTGATTGATACACAAATTCTGGCTGCTTTTTGCGGTCGTCCGCTGTCGTGGGGTTTTGCCGCGATGGTGGAAGAGTTTACGGGGGTGGCGCTGGACAAAAGCGAATCCCGCACCGACTGGCTGGCCAGACCGCTGACCGAGCGTCAGTGTGAGTACGCGGCGGCTGATGTCTGGTATCTATTACCGATCACCACAAAACTGATGGCCGAAACTGAAGCCAGCGGCTGGCTGCCAGCCGCGCTGGACGAATGCCGCTTAATGCAGCAGCGTCGTCAGGAAATCCTGGCACCTGAGGATGCCTGGCGCGACATCACCAACGCCTGGCAACTGCGTACCCGTCAGTTGGCCTGCCTGCAACTGCTTGCCGACTGGCGACTGCGCAAAGCGCGCGAGCGCGATCTGGCGGTAAATTTCGTAGTGCGTGAAGAGCATCTGTGGTCGGTCGCTCGTTATATGCCAGGAAGTCTGGGGGAGCTGGACAGCCTCGGCCTTTCGGGGAGCGAAATTCGCTTCCACGGCAAAACGCTGATTTCTCTGGTAGAAAAAGCGCAAGCTTTACCGGAAGAGTCGCTGCCGCAGCCGCTGCTAAATTTGATGGATATGCCAGGGTATCGCAAGGCGTTCAAAGCCATCAAGGCGTTGGTTGCTGAAGTTAGCGCGGAACAAAATCTTAGCGTCGAACTGTTGGCTTCACGTCGTCAGATCAACCAGCTACTCAACTGGCACTGGAAATTAAAGCCGCAGCAGACTCTGCCGGAACTGATTTCCGGTTGGCGTGGCGAACTGATGTCCGATCGCCTCAACGCACTGCTGCAGGAATACCCTCAGTAAGTCACCAGGCTCGCCGGGTTGCGCCATTGCTGACCCGGCCTGCGCAACGTTACAAATCAAGCACCAGGCGCTTACCTTTAGCGCGCGAACAGCAGATGAGCATGCTTTGCTGGCTGGCTTTCTCGTCGTCGCTGAAATACTGATCGCGGTGATCCGCTTCTCCTTCAAGAATCGTCGTTTCACAGGTGCCGCAAACACCTTCCCGGCACAGGCACTCAACGCGCGCGGCTTTGTTATTTTCGATAACCTGCAAAATGGTCATCTCTTCCGGGACCACAAACTCGCGTCCGGAACGCGCCAGAACCAGGGTAAAGGCATCACCGCTCTTATCTTCCAGCGCAAATTGTTCGAAATGTAGCGTATTGCTGTCCAGTCCATGGAGGGAAGCCGCTTCTCTGACGGCATCGTTGAGCACTGCAGGCCCGCAGGTGTAAATATGTGTGCCGGGTTCAACATCAGCCATCAGGCGAGCTAAATCAAGGCGGGTGCCTGCACTGGACAGATGCAGATGAATGCGATCGGCGCTGGGGTGCTGCAGGAGTTCGTCATAAAACGCGCAGTCGTTCTGGCTGGGAGAGCAATAATGCAGTTGCCACTCAGCCTGAGAGTGTTCTAGTTCCGGGATCTGCGATAAAAACGGTGTGATGCCGATACCTCCAGCAATCAACAGATGTTTCTGTGCCTGAGGGGCGAGGGCGAACAGATTGTTTGGTGTGGAGATCGTGAGCGTGTCGCCGGGTTTCACGTTTTGATGCAGATATCGTGAGCCGCCTTTGGACGCCTCCTCCAGTCTTACGGCGATTTGCCAGGTGCTTGTATCGAGTGGTGAGCTCATCAACGAGTATGCATTGCTGTACGAATTCTCACCATCGCGCATCTGCACGATAATATGACTGCCACCCTGAAACGCGGGCAACGGCTCGCCTGATGTCGCCGTTAAGGTGAAGCGTTTTACCTGCGCGGTAATCGTTTCAATCTGGCTGACCCGGACTTCTTGCATTTGATAATCAGACATTGCGGTACTCCCTAAAAAACCTGTCCGGCGCAGTTCAACGACGCGCCGGAACCTGTCGTTACAGCCCGGTTATCCCTGAAACACCTGGGCGACCAGATTATGGAAATGGGCAATGCCATGTTCGGAGATACCGCTGCCGCTGGTGTCCGCCATAATGCGGCCCTGACCGCGATACCCGCGTGATTTCAATCCTTTTTGTACGCTTTCAACCAGACGTAAATCTTCAGGACGAAAGACGTTGCGATACCACTCGATCAATTGTTTCTGTTCTTCGGTCAGTTCTTCATTCGTAAAGTAGATGTCATAGTTTTGCAGGGTAGTTTCCGCATCCACCGGGAATTCGTAGATAACGGTCATCATGCCTTTGATAGGCGTTACGTTGAGCATGGTGCACGGCCACAGCCAGAAACCGTGAAAGGCGGCATCAACCCCTTCTTCGAACTTAAATGACTGCTCTGAGGGTTTGGCGAAACCGTATTGCAGCGTCCAGTTGCCGTGCATGGTGTGCCAGTAACGGTCAACCTGAACTGAGTCGGAAAAACCTGGGTGAGCCGGGCCGCAGTGGTAGCACTCCAGATAGTTATCAACAATATTCTTCCAGTTGGCCGGGGTACGAGTTGTAAAGCGTGCAGCCAGTTTCAGGTCATGCACGTCTGGGCAGGCTTCGATAACTTTGTCCGCAAGGCCAGGGAGTTGTTCTTCTACACTGCCCGCGTGCGGATCCATGTTGATAAACACGAATCCGGCATATTCTTCCAGACGAACCGGCGTAAGGTGCGCTTTTTCGCTGTCGAAGTTGGCGACGTTTTCGCAGTTACGCGCATGCGCCAGATTGCCGTCAAGTTTGAACGCCCATGCGTGGTAAGGGCAGGTAATCACATTTTTCGCTTTCCCTTCGCCGCTCAACAGCTGATGACCGCGATGCGGACAGACGTTGTAGAATGCGCGCAGCACGTTATCTCGACCACGTACCAGCACAATGTTCTCGCCAATCACTTCACGCGTAACATAATCATTGGGTTTCGCCAGTTCGCTGCTGTGGGCGACGCAAATCCAGCTTTTAGCGAATACTTTCTCCTGTTCGTGTTCAAAGGCCTGATGGTCGGTATAGAATCGGGCCGGGATAGTCCAGGCGTCCTGCGGGTTGGCACAGAAATTTTGCGGCAGAATAAACTCAGGGCTCAGATTGCTCATTGGAATACCTTTAATTTGTGAGTAAGAGGATTTTTGTACTGACGATTAATTGTCGCCTTTGAGTAATGCCCCGGCCGGTGGCGCTACGGGGGCGTTAACTGGCGCTTCGGGAAGATGATTTTCAATCTGATGCGCAGGAACGTGGGCATAGTCCTGCCGTACCCAGCGAAGAAAACCGCCGACCTTCACCAACAGAATGACGAGGAAGGGAAGTGCGGTCAGAACCACCGTGGTCTTCATGGTTTCAAGGGATGCGCCGGTGAACAAAATCGATAATGGGATTAGGGTGATGACCACACACCAGAACAGACGTAAGCTACGCTGCGGATCTTCTCCTTCCTGCAGGTTGCGCGTACTGGTGGCCGCCATGGTGTAAGCGACGGCATCCATATGCGAGGCGAGAAAAATAATCATGATCGCCAGATACGCCACCAGGAATAGTTTCCCGGCAGGCAACGACATCAACACTTGCTGTACGGCCGTTTCGCCGCCCAATGTCGCCATAACCTGTGGTACGTCGATTACACCGTTCACAAACTGGTGAATGGAGTAGCTTTCCATCACGCCAAAGAAGAACCAGCAGCCAACGGTACTGCCGAGGATTAACGCCCAGATAACCTCTTTGATTTTGCGACCACGGGACACGCGAGTGACAAACATCGCCACGCCTGGGGTGTAGGAGATCCACCATAACCAGTAGAACACCGTCCAGTTACGGGTGAATTCACCGTTGCCTAGTGGGTCGGTGAACAGACTCATCTGCAAAAAGTTTTGTGTCGTCAGGCCAATGGCATTGATGATGTTATTGGTGATGAACTCGGTCGGGCCGACGATAAGCACCAGCAGCGGCAGTAAAAATGCCCCCCAACCGACCATTTTACTCAGGCGCTGCAAACCGTTATTGATGCCAATCCAGGAGCTAAGGCAGAAAATACCGCCAGAGAACAGGATCACAAACGCCTGAACGGTAAAGTTATCTGGTAAACCCGTGAGGGCAGACAAACCGCGGGTAAAAGTGGCGGCGGTGACAACCAGAGAAATGGTTAACGCACCAACTGTGGCGATTAGGAACATCAAATCAACCAGGCGGCCCCAGACGCCCTGCGGATGCACACCGGTGATAGCGGCGATAATTCCGGACAGGCTCAGCCCTTTGTTTTTCCGCACATGAAAGTGGTAGGCCATGGTTAATGAAGCAAGAGTGTAGGTTGCCCAGGCGCTGATCCCCCAATGGAAAAAGGAGTAGGGTAAGCTGTATTCCAGCGCTTTTTGCGAGTGCGGTGCAATATTCAGACCCGGGGTCTGGTAATAATAGGCCCACTCAGCAACGCCCCAGTAGAGCGTGGAGGAGCCTAGTCCGGCACAAATAAACATAAACAGCCAGGACAGCGTGCTGTATTCCGCTTTTCCTTCTCCCAGACGAATGTTGCCGTATTTACTGGTGGCCAGCCAGACGACCAGACCCATCGCCATCAGAACGAGGATCTGCACGGCGGAACCCAGCATCCGGGTAACGCCGTTAAAAAGGGTATTTGCGACTTGTGCTGACTGCTGAGGGAAGAGACTAAGCGTGGCGGCGATGAAAAGAATAGCCACCAGGCTGATGGCTATCAGCGGCATGTCTTTTTTCTTTACGTTGCTCAACATGGGATCTCCTGGGCACAGTTGCCCGCGTATGGCATTAGCCTGTCGTTGTTATCATGCTGTAGGGAATCAGTGATTTTGTTTTTAACAATTTTATTATTTGTTCTTTACATGAATTAAACAATTGCTCGATGCGTGAAGCAATAAAACACGGAACGGAAATAATAAAAGGTGAATTGGCGCAGGTTATTGGCGCGATGAAACAAATAAAAAAGCCGCGTCAGTGACGCGGCTCATATTTCGTGGTTTGACCTCTAACGCAGTGCCAGAGAGATGGCTTCACCCACCTGTTGAGTGGTAGCATTGCCTTTCATATCCGGCGTTTTCGGGCCGCTGGCAATAACCTGTTCAATTGCCGCCAGAATACCGTCGTGGGCTGCTTTATAGTTGGCATCACCGTTGCCAAGGAAGTCGAGCATCATGGCGCCAGCCCAGATAGTAGCAATAGGGTTGGCGATGTTCTTGCCGTAGATATCAGGGGCCGAACCGTGTACTGGCTCGAACAGGGACGGGAAGGTGCGTTCCGGGTTCAGGTTGGCAGAAGGTGCAATACCAATCGTTCCGGTACAGGCCGGGCCGAGATCGGAGAGGATGTCGCCAAACAGGTTGGAGGCAACCACGACGTCAAAACGCTCCGGCTGCATCACAAAGCGGGCGCAAAGTATATCGATATGTTGTTTATCCCAACGGATCTCGGGATAGTTAGCCGCCATTGCTTCAACGCGCTCGTCCCAGTACGGCATGCTGATGGCCAGGCCGTTGGATTTGGTCGCCGAGGTTAGGGTTTTGCGCGGGCGATGTTGTGCCAGCTCGAAAGCGTAACGCAATATACGATCCACGCCGCGACGGGTGAAGACCGACTCCTGGATAACCACTTCGTGTTCGGTACCTTCGTTCACGCGTCCGCCGAGTGAAGAATATTCCCCCTCGGTGTTCTCGCGCACCACATAGAAATCAATGTCACCAGGCTGCTTGCCCGCCAGCGGACAAGGGACGCCCGGAAACAGGCGTACCGGGCGCAGGTTGACGTACTGGTCGAATTCGCGGCGAAACTTAAGCAGTGAACCCCATAGTGAGATGTGGTCCGGTACGGTGTCCGGCCAGCCAACGGCACCAAAATAGATAGCATCGAAGGGTTGCAACTGCTCATGCCAGTCATCCGGCATCATCTTGCCATGATGGGCGTAGTACTCGCAGCTGGCCCATTCCATTTGCTCAAAGCTGAGTGACAACCCCCAACGCTCGGCGGCTGCCTGCAATACCTGAATGCCTTCAGGCAGGACTTCTTTACCAATGCCATCTCCGGGGATAGCGGCAATACGACAGGTTTTCTTCATAGCAGCTCTCACTTGTACGCCATCAAAATTGACTTTCCCCGTATCCTATAATTGACTGATTAATAGTTAATCCCCCTAACTGGTGAAACATAAAACACAGATCATGAATAATCTGCCGCTGCTAAATGATTTACGCGTCTTTATGCTGGTTGCACGTCGTGCGGGATTTGCCGCCGTTGCCGAAGAGCTGGGCGTATCACCGGCTTTTATCAGTAAGCGAGTTGCCCTGCTGGAGCAAACGCTGAACGTGGTGCTGCTGCACCGAACAACGCGGCGCGTAACCATCACGGAAGAAGGGGAACGGATTTACGAATGGGCACAGCGGATCCTGCAAGATGTCGATCAGATGATGGACGAGCTGTCCGATGCCAGGCAGATCCCGCAGGGGATGCTACGAATTATCAGTAGCTTTGGTTTTGGCCGCCGGGTGGTCGCTCCGGCGCTGTCTGCGCTGGCAAAAGAGTACCCGCAGTTAGAACTGAGGTTCGATGTTGAAGACCGCCTGGTAGATATGGTCAATGAGGGCGTCGATCTCGATATTCGTATCGGAGATGATATTGCGCCAAACCTGATTGCCCGCAAGCTGGCGACTAACTACCGTATTCTGTGCGCCTCGCCGGAGTTTGTGGCGCAGTATGGGGCGCCGAAACAACTAAACGATCTTGCCACTTTTCCCTGTCTGGTCATTAAAGAGCGCGACCATCCGTTTGGTATCTGGCAAATGCGCAATAAAGAGGGCGCACACTCAATAAAAGTTACGGGTCCTTTGTCGTCTAACCATGGTGAAGTGGTGCATCAGTGGTGCCTTGATGGGCAGGGAATAGCCCTGCGGTCGTGGTGGGACGTTTGTGACAACATTGCCAGTGGACATTTGTTACACATACTTCCCGAGTATTATCAACCAGCGAATATTTGGGCAGTATATGTTTCTCGGCTGGCGACGTCGGCAAAAATCCGTATTACGGTTGAGTATTTGCGCCGCTATTTTGCCGAAAACTACCCGAAGTTTACTTTGGAATAAAAGGTGCTATAGGTTGGCAAGAGACAGAAAATATAAAAGGCAGAATAATCTGCCTTTTTCGTAACCATAATTTAGTGGCAAAAGAGTTTATTTAGACTCTTCTGCTTCAGGTAATGTCACGTTAAGTTCGAGGATCGAGATATCGCCGTCTTTTTGTTCAAGTTGTACGGTGACCATTTCGGGATCAATTTGTACATACTTGCAGATAACGTCGAGAATATCCTTGCGCAGCTGCGGTAAATAATGTGGCTCGGCGTCACTACGACGACGTTCCGCAACAATAATCTGCAGTCGCTCTTTAGCGATGTTCGCTGTGCTCTTTTTCCGCGAGAGAAAAAAATCCAGTAATGCCATAACTTATCCTCCGAACAGGCGTTTGAGGAAACCTTTCTTCTCTTCTTCAATGAAGCGGAAAGGACGTTCTTCTCCCAACAGACGGTCTACGGTATCAGCATAGGCTTTACCGGCATCAGCATTGATGTCGAGAATAACCGGCTCACCCTGGTTAGACGCGCGCAGGACTGACTGATCTTCAGGAATCACGCCAACCAGCTTGATTCGCAGAATTTCCAGTACGTCTTCCATGCTCAGCATGTCACCTTTATTTACGCGGCCAGGGTTGTAGCGCGTAAGCAGTAAATGCTCTTTAATTGGATCTTCACCGTTTTCCGCGCGACGAGATTTCGACGCCAGAATACCCAGAATACGGTCAGAGTCACGTACAGAGGAGACTTCCGGGTTAGTAGTAATAATCGCTTCATCGGCAAAATACAGGGCCATCAGCGCTCCGGTTTCAATACCCGCCGGAGAGTCGCAGACGATGAAGTCGAATTCCATCGTTTTTAGATCGTCCAGAACTTTCGCGACGCCTTCACGCGTCAGCGCGTCTTTATCGCGAGTTTGTGAGGCCGGAAGAATAAAGAGATTTTCGGTGCGCTTATCTTTGATTAACGCCTGATTTAACGACGCATCGCCCTGAATAACGTTGACGAAATCGTAAACGACGCGGCGTTCACAACCCATAATCAGATCGAGGTTACGCAGGCCGATATCAAAATCAATAACGACAGTTTTCTTTCCCTTCTGGGCCAAACCTGTAGCGATGGCCGCGCTGGAGGTGGTTTTGCCAACGCCCCCTTTACCCGAAGTAACAACAATAATGCGTGCCATAGAAATTCCTTGTTAAAAAGGGATCAATTCAACGGTTGAACTGTCAAAGCGTTCTCTGCTAATTGCAGACGTGCCGCTTTGCCATAAAATTCTGCTGGGATTTTATCACTCAGCCAATAAACACCTGCGATAGACACCAGTTCTGCCGTCAGATGGGTACAAAAAATTTGCGCTTCCCGGTCACCGCTTGCCCCTGCCAACGCACGGCCTCTCATCATTCCATAAACATGAATATTGCCATCAGCAATAAGCTCTGCGCCTGCACTGACGTGGCTTGTAACAATCAGATCACATTGTGGTGCATAAATGCGCTGACCGGAACGAACCGGCACATTTATTAATCGTGTTTTTGTGATGGGAGTAACGTTTTGTGGCGGAGCGACGGGAGTCGGGGCCTCAACGGGCGCAGGACGAATCGCTTTTTCTTTACCTTCAGTCAGTAAAGGAAGACCCATTTCGTCGATTTCAGCCTTGAGTCTGGCGTCTTTGCATCCGCTAACGCCGATAATGCGCAATCCGGTAGACGCGACAACTTTCTGCAGCGCTGACCAGTTTACCGGGCTTTCAAGACCACTCACGTTAACCACGACGGGAGCATGTTTTAAAAAAGCAGGTGCCTGCGCGATTTTGTCTTCCAACGCCTGACGAATAACCTCGGGTTCTGCTTCATGTAAATGAACCACTGACAAGGTGAAGCTACTGCCTTTAAGCTCGATTGGCGTGTTTGACATCCTGGCCTTACTCAATTTGCTATTTATCATCCCCAGCGCGGGGTGATATTCCGAAGACTATAAGGCATGTTATAGTCAGTATTATATTGAGGCAAGCCACCATTCCGTGAATTCAGAGTAAAAGATATGTTTTGTGTGATCTACCGAAGCAGTAAACGTGACCAGACCTATTTATATGTCGAAAAAAAAGACGATTTCTCGCGAGTTCCTGAAGAACTGATGAAAGGGTTTGGTCAGCCGACGCTGGCAATGATGTTGCCGCTTGATGGCCGTAAAAAGCTGGTTAATGCCGATCTGGAAAAAGTAAAACAGGCACTCACCGAGCAGGGCTATTATTTACAAATACCACCGCCGCCAGAAGATTTACTTAAACAGCATCTGGCCGCGGCGAAACAAAATACACCAGACGCTAAACGTTAAACTGCATCCGGCAGCAGCACGCCCCATCGATGCAGTACCTGAAATTGATAACTACGTTAGGGGAAAATAATGTATCAACATCATAACTGGCATGGTGCTCTGCTGGATTATCCGGTGAGTAAGGTGGTTTGCGTAGGGAGTAATTATGCCAACCATATTAAAGAGATGGGCGGAACGCCTCCGGAAGAACCGGTATTATTTATCAAACCGGAAACCGCGCTGTGCGATTTGCGTCAGCCGCTGGTGATCCCATCTGATATGGGTTCGGTACACCATGAGGTTGAGCTGGCGGTGCTGATTGGCGCGACCCTACGTCAGGCGACGGAAGAACATGTGCGCAAAGCCATCGCGGGCTATGGCGTCGCGTTGGATCTGACCCTGCGTGATATTCAGGGTAAAATGAAGAAGGCGGGGCAACCGTGGGAAAAAGCGAAGGGCTTTGATAACTCTTGCCCGCTGTCAGGGTTTATTCCGGTGGCGGAATTTAATGGTGATCCCCAGGATACGATACTGGGATTAACGGTCAACGGTGAAACACGCCAGCACGGCTCCACGGCGGATATGATCCATCAAATCGTTCCTTTGATTGCCTATATGAGTCGTTTCTTTACCCTCAAAGCGGGCGATGTTGTGTTGACGGGGACGCCAGCGGGCGTTGGGCCGTTAAACAGCGGTGATGAGCTGGCCATCAGTTTTCATGGTCAAACGCTGACGACACGCGTGCTGTAACCTCTTCTTGCCGCCTTTTCGGGCGGCAAAACTTGCATCAGCGTGCCAGACTGGTTATAAGGTGCAGCTTTATTGCAATAGCGGATACCCTGATGAGCGACATACCTTTCTGGCAAAGTAAAACCCTGGATGAAATGACCGATGCCGAGTGGGAGTCATTATGTGACGGGTGTGGTCAATGCTGCCTGCATAAGCTGATGGATGAAGACACCGGCGAAATCTATTTTACCAACGTCGCGTGTAAGCAGCTCAATATCAAAACCTGTCAGTGCCGTAATTACGAGCGCCGATTCGAGTACGAGCCTGACTGTATCAAACTGACGCGCGACAATCTGCCTACCTTTGAATGGCTGCCGATGACCTGTGCGTATCGTCTGTTAGCGGAAGGTAAAGGGCTGCCGGAGTGGCATCCGTTGCTGACGGGATCCAAAGCGGCGATGCACGGTGAACGTATTTCAGTACGTCATATTGCGGTGAAAGAATCGGAAGTGCGTGACTGGCAGGACCATATTCTGAACAAACCTTCATGGGCGGACTAAGCCGCCCATCAGTTAGCAGGCGTGAAGGCTTAAGACTTTTTCGCCTGATACATCTCATCTCCATGGTTGTCATCTTCAACCCAGAAATTGATGTTGAATTGCGCGTCGTCGCTTAATTCAACACGATGCCAGTACTGCGGCGGGCTGGTCGCGAACTGACCGGCATTAATCACCACTTTCACTTCAGGTTCTTTTGCGTCTTTATTGGCAAAGCCGTAATACGTTACTGTACCTTCCATCACGCAAAGCTGGCCAAAAACGCCTGCCGCGGTGTTATGGTGAGAAAGAAGTGCTGCGGGGACATTGTCTTTGGTAAAGAAGGGAGTAGAGCGTTTAACTTTCCAGTTTGCCGGGATGCGTAAATGGGACATAAGACATCTCCTTGGTGTGGCATCTATAAGATGTATTTAATATACATCTTATAGATGCCAGCAGGCAATGAATTTAAGGCAAAAAAAACGCTCCCGAAGGAGCGTCTCTGTTAGCGACCGAAGAGGTCACGTTTTTTCGGCTTGAACGGCTGTGCTATCACCACCAGCACGGCGACCACCAGGTAGGCGGCGAAGATACCCAACAGCCACTGCGGCATTTCCAGGGTTAAAAAAGACCACTGGCGCTCAGCACAGTCACCGGACGCTAAAAACACCTGCGGCAGCCATTTGTCCAGTGGCAGCCAGCTTGGGAAGCGTGCGGCAAAATCACAGGTCATAAACGGTGATGGGTGCAGCTGAATTATGGTGTGCTCATACGCTAACTGAAGTCCGCGCCAGGCACTGTAAATCCAGATTATCATCGCCACATAGCGCAGCGGTGTTTTTGGTGCGATAGCACCCACCAGCCCTGCACCCATCACGCCAAATAATGCGCTACGCTCGTAAATACACAACACGCAAGGTTTTAGCAGCATGACGTGCTGGAACCACAGCGCGACGAGCTCCAGCGCAAAGGCGGTTAACGCCAACAATAACCATGCTCCACGACCTCGGGAGCACTGGTTTAAAAATCGCAACATAATCATTTCCCTGCAACATGCGTAGAGACCGCAGTTTAAACCAATTCACTTTATGCGCCACTAGCGGGAATTGAAAATTTGCGTAATCGGATATTTATCATGCAAAAAGTCAAACCGGGCAGTGATTTGCCCGGTTAATTGTTATGAAAGTGTAGCTAACCAGCCTGTTTGGGTCATCCATTCGGTCACCGGGACAAGCGTGAACTCGACGCAAAGCAGACCGACGAGCGTCAGGACGAGAGTATAAGGCAGAGCCATCCACACCATGCGGCCATAAGAGAGGCGAATCAACGGTGCCAGTGCAGAGGTCAGCAGGAACAGGAATGCGGCCTGGCCGTTTGGTGTGGCCACGGAAGGCAGGTTGGTCCCGGTATTGATTGCCACCGCCAACAGCTCATACTGGTTGAGACTGATAGTCCCTTGTTCCAGCGCGGCTTTGGCTTCGTTAATGTAAATAGTGCCGACAAAAACGTTATCAGAGATCGAAGACAGCAGGCCGTTGAAGAGATAAAACAGCGTCAGTTGAGCATGCTCAGAAGACTGCAAAACAAACTGAATTATCGGCGAAAAGAGCTGTTGATCGATAATCACCGCGACAATAGAGAAGAACACGGTCAGCAGGGCGGTGAAGGGCAGCGACTCGGTAAAGGCTTTTCCTATCGCATGTTCGTCGGTGACGCCCGTCAACGAGGTTGCCAGAATGATGACCGACAAACCGATCAATCCGACTTCTGCCAGATGCAGGGCCAAAGCAACTACCAGCCAGACGCCAATAATCGCCTGGACAATCAGTTTGATTTTGTCCTGGCGGGTACGTTGTTGGCGGCTCTGATCGTCAAACTGTTGCAGGACATCACGGACGGTCTCCGGCAGCGTTTCGCCATAACCAAACCAGCGCAATTTCTCGACCAGCACGCAGGTTAACAGGCCGCAAATCAGTACCGGGACGGTAACCGGCGACATGCGCAGGAAGAAGTCGCCAAAATGCCAGCCAGCCGCTTTGGCGATAATCAAGTTTTGTGGTTCGCCCACCATGGTCATCACGCCGCCTAACGCCGTACCGACCCCCGCGTGCATCATCAGGCTACGCAGAAAACCCCGGAACTGCTCAAGAACGACCTTATTGTGCTGATCGATATGGCTGTCATCGAGCATGTTGTTGTCTTCCGCGCGGGAAGAGGCAACGCGATGATAGATGCCATAAAAACCGACCGCAACGCTGATTACCACGGCCACGACGGTCAGCGCATCAAGGAACGCCGAGAGGAAAGCGGCCGCAACACAAAATGCCAGCGACAGCAGCGTCTTGGAGCGAATAGTGAGCAGCAGACGCGTGAAAATAAACAGTAATAACTGCTTCATAAAGTAGATGCCTGCCACCATAAACATCAGCAGCAATAGCACCTCAAGGTTTGCGGCAACCTCTTCACGAACATGCGTGGCGCTGGTCATACCAATAATGACAGCTTCGATAGCCAACAGCCCGCCGGGCAGTAGTGGGTAGCATTTTAACGCCATCGCCAGCGTGAAAATGAACTCGGCCACCAGCAACCAACCGGCGATAAAAGGGTTGATGAAAAAAATAATCGGGTTAACGACTAAGAAGACAAGCAGTGCAAGTTTGTACCAGTCTGGTGATTGACCTAAAAAATTGCGCCACATCGCGCGGCCCCATGATAGCTCCATGGTGATTTCCCTACCTTTAAAAATGAAATCATGTTTTTATGTTTGACCGCAAAGCTTAGCGGGAGGAGGGAGTACAGGCAAGCTATTCACGAGACTGGCAAGGTTGGCTGTACTGTAGCGTTATTTGGAAAATGAAGCCTTGATCCACTTTTTCTTCATTGCGTCAGCTATCAGCTAAGATACCCATCTGGTATGATGTGTGTAACTATGTTTTGCTGTGTAATGGAATTTTTACTATGGTCATTAAGGCGCAAAGCCCGGCTGGGTTCGCGGAAGAGTACATCATTGAAAGTATCTGGAATAACCGCTTCCCACCTGGCACTATATTGCCTGCTGAACGTGAACTCTCCGAACTTATTGGGGTGACACGTACCACGCTACGCGAAGTATTGCAGCGGCTGGCGCGAGATGGCTGGTTGACCATTCAACACGGCAAACCGACGAAGGTGAATAACTTCTGGGAAACCTCCGGGCTGAATATTCTTGAAACGCTGGCGCGTCTTGATCACGAGAGTGTCCCGCAGTTGATTGATAATCTGCTGTCTGTGCGTACCAATATTTCGACGATCTTTGTTCGTACCGCGTTTCGCCAGCATCCTGATAAAGCACAGGAGGTTCTGGCGACGGCAAATCAGGTGGCCGACCACGCTGACGCATTTGCCGATCTGGATTATAACATTTTCCGCGGTCTGGCATTTGCCTCCGGCAATCCGATTTACGGTTTAATCCTCAACGGTATGAAAGGATTATATACCCGCATTGGACGTCATTATTTTGCCAATCCGGAAGCGCGCGCGCTGGCGCTGAGCTTCTACCGTAAGCTGTCAGAACTCTGCGAGCAGGGCGCTCATGAGCAGGTGTATGAAACGGTGCGCCGCTATGGTCACGACAGTGGCGAGATTTGGCATCGCATGCAGAAGAACCTGCCGGGCGACTTAGCTATTCAGGGACGTTAATCGCTCCATGCCGGATGGCGACGCCAAAGCGTGTTATCCGGCCTACAATGCGTGCACTTCGTAGGCCGGATAAGGTGTTTACACCGCCTCCGGCAATAAGATTTAAAGACCGTTCATCCTTGGCGGGCAACGCTCCAACAACTCCACGCTGCCATCTTCATTTTGCTGCTCCAGCATCACGTCAAAACCCCATAGCCTGTGTACGTGCTTGAGCACTTCTTTGCGTCCTTTATCCAGCGGTGCGCGGTTATGCGGAATATAGCGTAAGGTGAGCGAACGGTCGCCACGCAGATCGACATTCCAGATTTGAATATTCGGTTCCAGGTTGCTGAGGTTGTATTGCGACGACAACCTGTTGCGGATCTCACGATATCCTTCCTCATTATGAATCGCAGAAATCTCCAGGTAGTTGTGACGATCGTCATCCAGCACGGTGAACAGGCGGAAATCACGCATCACCTTTGGTGACAGGAACTGACTGATAAAGCTCTCATCTTTGAAATCGCGCATCGCGAAATGCAGGGTTTCCAGCCAGTCCGAACCCGCTATATCCGGGAACCAGTATTTGTCCTCCTCGGTCGGCGACTGACAAATACGTTTGATATCCTGGAACATGGCAAATCCCAGGGCATACGGGTTTATCCCGCTATACCACGGACTGTTGTAGGGGGGCTGAAATACCACATTGGTATGGCTATGCAGAAACTCCAGCATAAATCGTTCGGTAACTTTACCTTCATCATAAAGGTGGTTCAGGATGGTGTAATGCCAGAAAGTGGCCCAGCCCTCGTTCATCACCTGCGTCTGTTTCTGCGGATAAAAATACTGGCTGACCTTGCGTACAATGCGCAGCACTTCGCGTTGCCAGGACTCCAGTAGCGGGGCGTTCTTCTCCATGAAGTACAGCAGATTCTCCTGTGGCTCAGAGGGATAACGCCGGGCTTCCGCCACGGTTTTCTCTTCCTCTTTCTTCGGCAGCGTGCGCCACAGCATATTCACCTGACTTTGCAGATACTCCTCACGATTTTTCTGACGGGCTTTCTCTTCCTGTAGGGAGATTTTTTGCGGGCGTTTGTAACGGTCCACACCGTAGTTCATCAGCGCATGACAGGAGTCGAGGAGCTTTTCGACTTCATCCACGCCGTAACGCTCTTCACATTGGGTAATATAATTTCGCGCGAAGATCAGGTAATCGACAATGGAACTGGCATCCGTCCAGCTACGGAACAGGTAGTTGTTTTTGAAGAAGGAGTTGTGTCCGTAGCAGGCATGCGCCATCACCAGCGCCTGCATGGTGATGGTGTTCTCCTCCATCAGATACGCGATACACGGATTGGAGTTGATAACGATCTCATAGGCCAGCCCCTGCTGACCATGCTTATACAAGCGCTCGGTTTCAATAAACTTTTTACCAAACGACCAGTGAGGATAGTTGATCGGCATCCCGACGCTGGAGTATGCGTCCATCATCTGTTCGGAGGTGATCACCTCGATTTGGTGCGGGTAGGTATCCAGTCTGTAGAGTTTCGCCACGCGGTCTATCTCTGCCAGATAGACATCCAGCAGATCAAACGTCCAGTCGGGTCCATCGCTTAACCGTGTGCTGTCCTTGTTCATGGAATCAATCGTAGCCATTCGCGCACCCTCATTGTTGGCGGCACTCTCTGTCTGGAGTACCTCATTTCAAGCATAGATCATGGTGTTAAAAAACGTGCTGCGGCAGAAATTTTTTCTTTGCGATTTCTCGTTAGCGAGGCGTTGAAAAACGGCATGGTCACAAAATTTTATGCTGGATAAAAATAACGCACAGCAGGAGATGCCAAAGCAGAGAGTTCCCCGCCATCACCGCTATATGTGAGGTAAGTCACCATAAAAAAGCCATATGTTGAATAATATTTTCAACTGAGTTATCAAGATGTAATTAGATGATTGTTCTTTTACTGTTAACGGAGTGGCTATGCGAGTTGTCATACTGGGAAGTGGTGTCGTTGGCGTGACCAGCGCCTGGTACTTAAGTCAGGCTGGACACGATGTCACCGTCATTGATCGTGAGCCCGGTCCGGCACTGGAAACCAGTGCGGCGAACGCGGGGCAAATCTCTCCAGGTTATGCAGCACCATGGGCGGCACCAGGCGTACCGCTAAAAGCAATTAAGTGGATGTTTCAGCGCCACGCTCCGCTGGCCGTTCGTCTTGACGGAACCCAGTTCCAGTTGAAATGGATGTGGCAGATGCTGCGCAACTGCGACACCAGCCACTACATGGAAAATAAAGGGCGGATGGTGCGCCTGGCGGAATACAGCCGAGATTGCCTGAAAGTGCTGCGCGCCTCTACTGGTATTGAGTACGAAGGGCGCCAGGGCGGAACCCTGCAACTTTTCCGTACCGCTCAACAGTATGAGAACGCCACCCGCGACATCGCCGTGCTCGAAGACGCTGGCGTGCCATATCAGTTGCTGGAAGCAAACCGTCTGGCGGAAGTCGAACCGGCACTGGCAGAAGTGGCGCACAAACTGACCGGCGGTCTGCGTTTACCGAATGACGAAACCGGTGACTGCCAGCTGTTTACCCAGCGTCTGGCGCAGATGGCGGAGCAGGCGGGCGTTAAGTTTCGCTTTAACACCCCGGTCGATAAGCTGCTGAGCGATGGTGAGCAAATTTATGGCGTCCAGTGCGGCGAAGAGATAGTTAAAGCCGATGCCTATGTGATGGCGTTTGGTTCGTACTCCACGGCGATGCTGAAAGGGATCGTTGATATCCCGGTCTATCCGCTCAAAGGCTATTCGTTGACTATTCCGGTGGCGCAAGACGACGGTGCACCGGTTTCTACTATCCTTGATGAAACCTACAAAATCGCTATTACCCGCTTTGACAATCGTATTCGCGTTGGCGGCATGGCGGAGATTGTCGGCTTTAATACAGAACTGTTACAACCTCGTCGTGAAACGCTGGAAATGGTCGTACGCGATCTCTTCCCGCGCGGCGGTCATGTAGAGCAGGCAACCTTCTGGACCGGATTGCGTCCGATGACGCCGGACGGTACGCCGGTGGTGGGGCGCACCCGCTTTAAGAATCTGCTGCTCAATACCGGCCACGGCACGCTGGGCTGGACCATGGCCTGCGGCTCCGGTCAGCTGCTGAGCGATATCCTTTCTGGCCGCACGCCAGCTATACCTTATGACGATCTGAGCGTGGCGCGTTACAGTCCGGGGTTTACCCCCTCTCGTCCACGGCATTTACATGGCGCACATAACTGATAAGGACGTGAGATGACCCGCCCGATACTGGCCAGCATTGACCTGCAGGCGTTGAAACAAAATCTGACCATTACCCGCCAGGCCGCGCCGGACGCTCGCGTCTGGTCGGTGGTGAAAGCCAATGCGTATGGACACGGCATTGAACGCGTCTGGAATGCGTTGGGCACAACCGATGGTTTTGCCATGCTCAATCTTGAAGAGGCGATAACCCTGCGCGAGCGCGGATGGAAAGGCCCGATACTCATGCTGGAGGGTTTTTTCCACGCCGAAGACCTGACGGTATATGACAATTATCGACTGACCACCTGTGTGCACAGTAACTGGCAGTTAAAAGCATTGCAGAATGCGCGCCTGAAGGCACCGCTCGATGTTTACCTGAAGGTGAACAGCGGTATGAACCGGCTTGGTTTTTTACCGGAAAGAGTTCCCTCGGTCTGGCAACAGCTGCGGGCGATGCCCAACGTCGGCGAAATGACGCTGATGTCCCATTTCGCCGATGCGGAGCACCCGGATGGTATCCAGGAAGCTATGGCGCGTATTGCGCAGGCGACTGAAGGGCTGGAGTGCAGACGATCGCTGTCGAATTCGGCCGCCACGCTGTGGCACCCTGAAGCGCATTATGACTGGGTTCGTCCGGGCATTATTTTGTATGGCGCATCGCCTTCGGGACAATGGCGAGACATCGCTAACACCGGCCTGAAGCCAGTGATGACTCTGAGCAGCGAGATAATCGGCATACAAACGCTGAAAGCTGGCGATCGGGTGGGTTACGGTGGCCGTTACACTGCCAGAGGCGAACAGCGTATTGGCATTGTAGCGACCGGCTATGCAGATGGTTATCCGCGCCATGCGCCAAGCGGAACGCCTGTGCTGGTGGACGGTGTACGTACCGGGACGGTGGGGACAGTCTCAATGGATATGCTGGCTGTGGACCTGACGCCGTGCCCGCAGGCAGGGATCGGGACGCCGGTAGAACTGTGGGGCAAAGAGATTAAAATTGACGATGTGGCCACCGCCGCAGGTACGGTAGGGTACGAGTTAATGTGTTCTCTGGCGCTGCGCGTGCCAGTTGTGACGGTGTAACTTTATATAGAATTGCCTGATGCAGCTGCGTTTATCAGGCCTTCAGAGTCAGTGCATTTTGTAGGCCGGGTAAGGCGCAGCCGCCACCCGGCAAAAAATATCCGCTTTACTCATCCTCATCTTCAGCAACGCGAACACCGACCTTCAGCACTGCATTATCTTCCTTCTCGGCCACAGTCCAGATCATACCCGCGAATTCCACCTGGTCACCGACGACGGGCGCGGCACCAAGCAGATGCTGGACAATTTCACCCAGCGTTTGCTGCTTATCACGATACTCTGTGCCATCTTCCAGGCCATAAATCAGCGCCACATCGGCATATTTTGCGCTGGCTTCAAGAATAAAATCACCGAAGAATCGCTGGTCTAACGACACCGGCGGCGACTGGCTGAACAGCTTGCCGAGAGCCGGGAGATCGCGCTCGCGGCCAATGACGCACAGAACGTCACCTTCACGTAGGCGCGTACTGCCGGAGGGGTGAAACAGCACGTTGTCACGAAACAGGGCGGCAATTCGTGTTTCTTCCGGCATATGCAGGTCGCGCAGTGCGGCGCCCACACACCACTTATCCGCGCTGAGCTGATAAACAAACTGCTCCCACGGGTTATCCGGGTGAATATCAAGACCAATGCGCGACACGGGCCAGCCGACGGGAGGGACCACCACTTTGGCTTTTTTAGCGGCCCATGAAAGCGACGTTCCCTGAAACAGCAACGAGATAAGTACCACGAAGAAGGCGACGTTAAAGAACAGGCGCGCGTTCTCCAGACCCGCCATCATTGGGAAGACGGCGAGGATAATGGGTACCGCACCTCGCAGCCCCACCCAACTGATGAAAATGCGCTCGCGCAGATTAAAGCCACGAAACGGCAGCAGTCCGGCGAAGACCGAAAGCGGGCGGGCAATGAAAATCATCCACGCAGACAAAATCAGCGCAGGGATTGCGATAGGCAGCAGGTCGGACGGCGTAACCAGCAGTCCGAGCACCAGAAACATAGCGATTTGCGCCAGCCAGGCCAGACCGTCGAAGTTTTGCAGAATACCAAATCGGTTGCGGATGGGGCGATTACCCAGCAGGAAACCACACAGATAAACCGCCAGAATACCGCTGCCTTCCAGCGCAGTGGTCAGGGCAAAAATCAGGATCCCACCGCTTAACGCCAATAGCGGATAAAGTCCGGCAGGCAGAGAAATGCGGTTAATCATCTGCTGGAGCATATATCCACCGCCCAGACCGATAGCGATGCCTAAGCCAAACTGCTGGATAATGTGCACCGCGAACATCCAGCTTAAACCGGTCTCGTGGTTTTGGATCATGGCGATGAGAGTGATGGTCAAAAACACGGCCATCGGGTCATTACTACCGGATTCAATTTCCAGCGTAGAGCCAACGCGTTCGTTAAGCCCCTTACCGCCAAGCAGAGAAAAGACCGCCGCGGCGTCGGTTGAACCAACAATCGCGCCAATCAGGAGTCCTTCGATAAGATCCAGATGAAACAGCCACGCGGCCATCATGCCGGTGAGTCCGGAAGTAATCAGCACACCGACCGTCGCCAACGATAGCGCCGGGCCTAACGCAACGCGAAAAGAGCTGGCCTGGGTGCGCATCCCGCCGTCGAGCAGAATAACCGCCAGTGCCAGGTTACTCACCATGTAGGCGAATGGATAGTTATCGAAAGGTATGCCGCCTATACCATCCACGCCCGCTAACATACCGATAGCGAGAAATATCACCAGAATTGGGATACCGAGACGTGATGAGAATGAACTGAGTAAGATACTGCAGGTGACGAGAACGGAACCCAAAATAAAAAGGCTAATAATTGCTGCGGCATCCAACGTTCGGTTACTCCTGAATTACGCTGTTTCGTATTAATAAACCCTACCATAATAACGACAGAAACAGCGTTTTACTTAGCCCTATTAGCCGCTTTTTTTACGATTTTAGTACCGGATGCCCGCTTAAGGTGAGCTGAGTGCCGTTTTTATCATTTTTCAGCACCGCATTGGCTCCCAACGGCAGGGTGACGGTACGTTGTTCATGGCCAAAATCGAGGCCGCCGATCAACGGAACGGACAGTCTGGCGCGCAGAAAATCACAAACTGAATCAAGATTGTAACCAGCGTCGTAATCATTCGGCGCGCTGCCGCTAAAACTGCCGAGGATAATGGCGTTTTGCTGGGCCAGTATTCCGGCGTGGTACAGCTGCAGCAGCATGCGTTCGACACGGAATGGATGCTCGTTAATGTCTTCCAGAACCAAAATGCCGTTTTTGATAGCCGGCATCCACGGCGTACCCATTAGCGAAATGATCATCGCCAGATTTCCGCCCCACAGTGTACCTTCAGTTGCGCACTGAGGACCGTCACCCTGCCATTCGAGGGTAAATTGGGCATTACGCAAAGCCTGCCAGAAATGGTGCTCGGTGAATGCGTTCATCTCCTCGGCGCCGAAGTTCGCCGCCAGCATCGGGCCGCTGAAGCTAATCACATTCCCTTGAGACAGCAGACCACACTGGATCGCCGTAAAATCGCTGTGTCCGCACAGCAGCAGCGGATCTTGTTGCTGGCGAGCAGCCAGCCCCTGCCAGTCAATCTCTGCCAGTAAACGGCTCGCGCCATAGCCGCCGCGTACAGCCATCACAATGGTATCGGGGGTTTTCAGATTAACGAGCGAGTTCACATCAGCAAGTCTTTCGGCCTCTGTCCCCGCAAAACGCTGGCAGCGGCGCGCAATGACTGCTGAATTATCGACCTGATGACCGGCCTCAGTAAGACGCGCAAGCCCACGTAAGGCAGCCTGCTGATTGATACAGTAGCCCGACGGGGCAATTAAGTGAAACCGGGACATGGCATTTCCTTGCTACAACTAAAACCAAATGTATATCATGCCGCGTAGGTATGTCGTTGTCACCTCAGCGACAGGTTCCGGCTATAAGGATAGATGACGTGAAATTGAGATGGTTTGCTTTTTTGGTTGTATTACTTGCGGGCTGTAGTTCAAAACATGATTACAAAAACCCGCCGTGGAATGCTGAAGTCCCGGTTAAACGCGCAATGCAATGGATGCCGATCAGTGAAAAAGCCGGTGCGGCCTGGGGTGTCAGTCCACAATTGATTACCGCTATTATCGCCATTGAATCAGGCGGAAATCCGAATGCGGTCAGTAAGTCCAATGCGATTGGTCTGATGCAGTTGAAAGCCTCAACTTCAGGACGCGATGTTTATCGCCGCATGGGATGGAGCGGAGAGCCGTCGACCAGCGAGTTGAAAAATCCTGAGCGCAATATCTCAATGGGGGCCGCATATCTGAGTATTCTTGAGACCGGACCGCTGGCCGGAATTGAAGATCCGCAGGTGATGCAATATGCGGTGGTGGTGTCGTACGCCAACGGGGCGGGCGCGCTGCTGCGAACGTTCTCCTCCGACAGGAAAAAAGCGATCAATAAGATCAACGATCTCAGTCCGGATGAATTTATTGATTATGTGGCTGATAATCATCCGGCGCCGCAGGCTCCGCGCTATATCTGGAAGCTTCAACAAGCGCTGGATGCGATGTAATTCAGGTGATGCTAATCGCGCACCTTGTTTGACTTTTCCCGGGCCTCGCGTTCAAGGGAAAAAATAATCCGCTGTAAGTTCCGCTCCACCGCCGGGCCGACGTTGAGAAAACGAAAGCTCAGGCGGGGAGTGGTAATGGTTTCGTTTTTACTGTCGATAACTTTGCGTTCGCTAATGGAAATAAGCTGGGCGTCAACGTGATACACCCCCCATTGTTCCATGTTCAGTTCAACCTGCGCGAAGCGTATACCTTCTACCAGTCCTTCTGGTTTTGCCGTTTCTAACAGCCCGCCCATACCGCCAAGCGACAAATCGAATAAGCGAAAACACAGCGTGCTGTTGTCCGGCATTTTTGCCGTGCAGCGATAGGGAGGGTGCAGCGGAGCGCCGATGCGGAAATATTCCCGACGCTGAACAAACCACAGGGAAGGCGGCAAGGATGAAATAAACGCCGGCAGTTGCTGATACTCGCCTTTTTTAAGTTGTGGCAGGGTGAATTCTACTTTGGCTCCCTGTGTTTCGGCGATAATCGAGATCTGGCTGGCCCGCTGTACGGCCTGGTTTTCATATTCCTGGCTGCCAAAATCCATGACCAGTTCGTCCGGGCTTACGGCCAGAACTTTGCTGATGAACTGGCCGCCTGACCAGGAGATACGCAGTGGAACCTGCTGCGACTTTAAGTCCCGAAGTACACCTAACACCGCTAACGGATTTTGCTTCAGGAACTGCTCATTGTAGTTACTCACACCTAATGACTCCTGGATGCCTGGTTTGTCGTTGGGTTATCGGCATTAACTGACAGAACTTAATACAAATGGATGAAATTTTTTACCAAACCCAATGAATTAAGTCTGCGTGATAAAAGCATGTCGTGACGGCTTGCCTATACTTTAAGTGCTGGCGCAGGAATGTCTTGCGCGTGCGTTCACTGGAAAGAGGGCCTGAAAATGGGAATTATTGCCTGGATTATTTTTGGTCTGATTGCGGGGGTTATCGCCAAACTGATTATGCCGGGGCGCGATGGCGGTGGATTTATCCTGACCTGTATTCTGGGTGTCGTCGGTGCTGTGGTCGGTGGATGGCTGGCAACGATGTTTGGTATTGGCGGCGATGTCAGCGGGTTTAATCTCCACAGCTTCCTGGTGGCCGTGGTCGGCGCAATTGTTGTACTGGGAGTCTTCCGGCTTGTTCGACGAGATTAATCGAACGGCCCCCGAGCGGTAACGCCGTTCAGTTAAGCATTTATGGTGAACATGTAATTCTTGCTCAGGGTTCCGTTCACCTCAGCGGTGTCATTTCTCTGAAGCGCTGATGCCCGTGAACGTGCAAGGGAGGCTCGCCGCCACCTCCCTTGCATCCCAGGCTCCCGGCGGGAAAATCGTCGCTGCGCGAGTTATTCGTCTTATGCCGTCTGCCTGTCGGGTCGGGGTCGAGCCTGCGTCCATGCAGGCCGTCCCCTCTGTCCGCATCCCTGCGGACAGCCCCGGTCAGCCGTCAACGCCTCATCGATTTTCAGCCGGACCGGGGTCATCGCTTCAACGCTCTGACTTCCAATTAAATCTATTTTGCTGTTTTAACAAAAAACGCAGAAGGTGAGGTGTGAGTTGGTCCGGCTGAAAATTGCCGACGTGTTTCCGTAAGGCCGGGAGAACCCGCATGGATGCGGGTTCAGGGCGCGCTTTGCATGGATGCTACCTCGCGCCCGGCCCGGTAGCCTGAAGGAGTAAGCGGAGGGAACCACGAAGTGGCAATTTTCCCGCCGGGAGCCGGGATTGTAAAGGGCGTGACGGAGAACGCCCTTTACACGTTCACAGGAATCGGCGTTTCAGAGAAACTATGAACATGAGGTGAACGGAACCCTTTTTCTGAGAGAGCATATTCAAAACTTCTACCCACACCGGCGATACTTTCTGAAACTAAGGCGTTAACTGAAGAGCATTACTCCGAGTGGGGCCGTTTCTTTGCATCGTTAAATCAGAACTGGTACTCAATTCCTGCCCAGTAGTTGCGACCTTCTTCGATAAATCCTTCGCTGTACACGTATTGTGTATCGAACAGGTTATTGACCGAAGCGTTAACGCTAAACCCGTGACCGATGGCGTAGTCAGCGCATAAATGGGTAATGGCGAAACCAGCGGCTTTCTGCGAGCCGTCGCTATTGCTATAGCTCGATGAGCGGGCCTCTTCTGACAGCGTAATGCTCAGCGGATCCCACGGTTTCAGCGTCATCCAGGCAGTGAGGGTTTGCGTCGGCAAATCGGTTATTTTGCCGATATCGCTGCGTTTAACATCCGCATGAATCAGGCCATAGCTCAGCCCAACATCCAGCATATCAAAGACTTTACCTTTAACGCCTGCATCCAGACCGGTGTAATCCACCCGGCCGCTGTTCTGATTCTGGATGGTATCGGCATCAATGTTGTGTGAAAGAATGGCATCGCTGATGCGGTTGTAATAGACGCTGGCTTCGAATCCCCAGTCTTTGCCAAGTGAACCATTCCAGGTCAGATCCACGCTGCGGGCGCGTTCCGGTTTAAGCTGCGGATTGACCAGCGCCACCTGGTTATAGGCCGGTTTCGAGGTCGTATAGCGTTCTTTCAGCGTTGGGAAACGTGTTCTGTCAGAGTATGACAGTGCTAATGTGTCGGCATTTTCGAAGTGATATTTGGTCATCATCTGCCAGTTGAAAGCTGACTGATTGTTGTCATCATAGTGGGTAACGCTGCCATTTTTCTCGTGCTTCATGCCTTCCAGACTGTCGCGCCAGTCATAGCTTATTCCCGCCACTACATCGACATTATCCGCCGCTGCCCACTGATATTCACTGGCAACAGACCAGGTGCGGTCTTCGTAACGGTCGTAAGCCGCATTAGGTGCGCCTTTCTCGCGGTGAACATCATCCTTCCAGTTCACCGCGAAAGAGAGCTGGTCGTTTTCACGCATATCCGCAGCGAGCTGCAAACCAGCTCCATCGCTATAGTCTGAATAATGACTGTAGCTGCCTTTTTTATTTTTCAGATCGGCAAGCGAGTTGTACATCATCAACGTATTTTCAAATGTGTCGCGATACAGACGGCTTTTCAGGGTAAAACGGTCGCCCAGATGGGTAGTGCCCTGATAGTAATAGCTCTCTTTATCGTACTGTGGCCATTGCCAGTAGCGTGATTTCTGACTGCTGGTTCCAGCGTACGGAGGGTTATCTTTTTCACCGTCCTGATTAATATAGGTCAGCACATATTCGTCATCACCACGTGGGGTAAAGCCCAGCTTCACGATGCCGCGTTTGTCATCGGCAGAGGAGTTGATCATTTTGCCGTTGCTGCCCGCAATAGGGTTGTCCACGCCGTGCGGTAACCCAAGGAAATCCTGCTTCAACTGACTGCCACTGAGCTGGATGTAGCCGAGATCGTTGCTGGCGCCAAATGAAGCGTGCATATCGTGGGCATTGTCTTTGCTACGACTCCAGCCCTGGCGATAGCCAATGCTGCCTTCAATCGGTTTGGTAGGTCTTTTGGTGGTGATATTGATGGCGCCACCCATCTGGTTCGGCCCTTGTAGCAGAGACGAATAGCCTTTGGATACTTCAACCGAAGCGATATCGGAGGTCAGAAAACGGCCTAAATCGAGGTTGCCGTCATAGGGGATGTATACCGGCACGCCGTCAAAATAGACGGGAACCTGACGGCTGTCAAAACCGCGGACTTTCACCTGCTGCTCATTGCGGTTGCCTGACTTTTGCAGCACGACGCCGGGGACAACGCTCAGCGCCTGCGCCACGTTTTGCTTATCCAGTTGCTGCATCGTTTCCTGGCCGAGAACCGTAGTGGTTGCGGCGGAGGCCGGGCTTGACCAGACGGTCATGGTTTCGCTTTCCTGCCCAGCAAAAGCACTGTGCGCGAAAGCAAACGACAGGGCTGTGTAAAGACAACTTTTGTTGAAATTCATTATTCTTAGTCCATTTATAAATGTTATATGCGACGTGCGTCCGGGCTCAGGCTTACTTTGATATCCGCAGGCGGAGCGTAGTAAGGCGCGGAAGTGATGAAAAGTCTGATGCCACAGTCGAGATAACTCGCCAGTGAGGCGAGGGTAATGCCGCCAGTCAGCGCCAGCGTGCAATGAGGGGCCAGAGAAGGGGCCTGGCGGACAATTTCTGTTGCTTGCTCAGGGGTAAATTTGTCGAGTTGCAGGACATCGGGTGCGGCGCGTAGCGCGGCTAATGCCTCATCTGGCGTATCTGCTTCAACCACGATCTTTTTTTCTGGTGCGTGGCTGCGTAAGCGCGCAATCGCGCCGGCCCAGTCGTTTGGGTTGGTAAGAAAATGGCGGTGATTAGCAAACAGCAGCACCGTTTCGGCGCATCCTCCGCGATGGATAATGCCTCCCGCGGCGAGTATTGCCTGAGTCGCCAACAAACGCGTGCCGGGAATGGCTTTGCGGGTACAGGCAATCTGCCCGTCGGGATAGCGTTGGCGTAGCACGTTCAGCATCTCGTCGAGATAGCGCGATACGCCGCAGCTCCATTCCAGCACATTTTGTACCGCCTTCCAGCCCTGGTGCAGCGCCGCCGCATTCCCATGTGCGCGAATCAATCGCTGTTCTGCACATACCTGTTCACCATCGGCCACTATGTCGCTGACGGTCAGCCCTAATGAGGTGAGCATTTGTCTGGCAACGGCGGTGCCGCTAACGCATCCGCCCTGGCGATGATAAAACTCCATAACGCCTGGCTGTGTGCCGATTTCCAACGCGCGGGTAGTCAGATCGCCGCCCTGAATATCTTCCAGCAGCAGCGCGTCGGTTTGCGCCTGCGAAAAGTAGATCATCGCAGCGCCTCCCGCGGCACGCTGTCCCACCAGATAAGCGCCCAGTCACGGCTGGCGGGGGCAATCGCGCGTGGATCCTGCTGCTGATACCAGGTTTCCAGACGTTCGACCTCGTTGGCGCTCAGCTCCCCCATACTCCAGCGCACGTTTTCCAGAAAACGCGTCCAGGTGCTGTTGTCCTGCTGACAGTTGGGCCCGCGGATAAAATCAACATGCGCGTGGATCCCCATCTGATACAGGACATTAAGCGCGTAGATATAGTTTGGAAGCTCAATCACTTCGCGGCCCAGCGCACGTTGAATGGTGGGGGAAACGAAAGATGAGCTGACGAGATGAGTGGTGTAAACCCGCAGCCGGGCCTGATTATTCAGTTTAGTCATTGCCTGGCGCATATCGGCAACCAGCGTAGAGCGCGAGGCGACGGCGATATCGCACTGGGGTAAATCATCCCAGTGTTCCTCCCAGGCCCGCTGCACCCACTGTACGTGACGGGCGTTCATTTGCGCAGCGCGGCGGGCAGCTACGCTAAGCATTCCCTGGCTGTAATCTACGCCGTAAATTATTGGCATCTTTTTAGCCAGCGCCAGCGAGACCGTACCGGGACCGCAGCCCATGTCAAACAGCGACTCCGCCCCTTTCAGGTCGATTTTTCCCAATAGTTGCAGCAGATAGCTGTCGGTTAATGAGGCGCAATTTTCCGCCATTTTTTCCGCACGCCTATCCCAGTGCTCCGGTTTTTTCTCGGTTCTGTTCGCCAGCTGTAACTGTTTACGGTAAAGATCGGCAAAATCAATGTCGTCAATGAGCATTCTTATTCCTTAGTTGTGTGAGCCAAAGAGGTGATGGGCGATTTGTGACGGTGTAACGCGATACAGAGCAGCCAGACGATCGGTGGCGAGCTGCTGTTCAGGAAGCCCCTGTGACACTTCACCGTTCGGTTCAACGCGAACAACACTGTCGGCGATTGCCCGGGCGTGCAACGGATGATGGGTCGACATTAGCAGGGCCATACCTGAATTTTTCAGCGTCACCAGTGTGTCGAGCAGACGGATCTGATGCCCAAAATCCAGGCTGGAAGCGGGTTCATCCAGCAACAAAAGGCGCGGGCGTTGCGCCAGCGCGCGGGCAATTAACACCAGTTGCCGCTCTCCGCCACTCAGCGTGTTCCAGCGCCGGGGCGCCAGGTGAGAGATTCCCAGCATCGCCAGCTGTTGATGAGCAATTTCGCGCTCTCTAGCGCCGGGAACCGCAAATGCCTGCAGTTGCGGGGCCAGCCCCATCATCACCATGTCCAGCGCAGTGAAGGCAAACGCACCGTCATGCGCCTGAGGGACCCAGGCGATAGCGGCGGCGCGTTGCCGATCGTTGAGATGATTTATGGCGATGCCATCAAGCAGAATGTCACCGTGAAGCGGCGAAAGAACGCCGAGAATGGTGCGCATCAGAGTGGTTTTTCCACTGCCGTTGGCCCCAATCAGACAACAGATGGAGCCGGGCGAAACCTGAAATGAGACATCGCGTAACACGGGCTGGTGACTGTGGTATCCCAACGACGCATGGCGGACGGTCAGTAGCGTCATGGGCGATTTCCCCGTAGCAAAAGCAGCAAAAAGAACGGTGCGCCAATAAATGCAGTCAGGATCCCCAGCGGAATTTCCGTGCTGCTCAGCGTACGGGCGAGGGTATCGGTGAGCAGCAGCAAAATGGCACCGACCCCCATGGAAACCGGCAGCAACTGCTGATGGTTATTGCCACTGAGGAGTCTGCCGATGTGCGGCACAACCAGCCCAATCCAGCCGATAATGCCCGCGATGGCGACGGTACAGGCGGTGATTAACGTTGCGCAGACGATCAGTCCCAGTCGCAATCGCGAGACGTTGATCCCAAGCGATCGTGCTTCATCATCCGACAGGGTGAGCAGGTTCATGCGCCAGCGCAGCAGCAATAGCGGGACCAGTCCTGCGATGATCAGTGGTGCCGAGAACGACAGATCGTGCAGTGTAATCGTCGATAAACCGCCAAGCAGCCAGAAGGTGATAGACGGGAGTTGGGTATATGGGTCGGCCAGCGTTTTGATAAGCGAAATTCCCGCGCCACAGACCGTACCCAGCGCAATCCCGACCAGAACCAGCGTTAACACCGGATCGTGTCGCTTAACTCGCAGGGTAATTAACCAGACACCGGCGACCACGAATAAACCGCCCATGAACGCATACAGCTGAATGAAGAGGATCGGTAAACCTAACAGGATTGCTAAACAGGCACCTAAACCCGCACCCGCCGCCACGCCGAGAATGTCTGGCGAGACCAGCGGGTTGCGGAACATGCCCTGATAGGTGGTTCCTGCGCCCGCCAGCGCCGCGCCGAGTAGCAATGCAGCCAGTATGCGTGGCAGGCGGATTTGCCAGAAGACGATTTTGTCCTGCATCGGAACGCCATCTGTACCGGTCACGAGATTCAGAACCTGTTGTGCATCCAGGCGGTACGCGCCCGATACCGCAGCGACGCTCGCGCAGAGGACCACCGCCGCGATCATCAGAAAACCGAGGGTAGATGTTCTCATCAGGCGGTCACCAACCTTTGATACTGTACGTCGCTTAGCGTGGTGTGCCAGAACAATTCACTATAGCGCTGCATATCGGTTTTAAAGCGCGCTTCAACCTGCGGATCAAGCCAGGCATGCAGGCGGCGTAACCCCAGTAAACGGTTGATGCCAGGAGGTGCATCCAGCCAGCCAAACGGCAGACCGCTGAGAAACAGAATGCGCCGGTCAGCAACCGCTTTGACCCCTTGCCAGACCGGATCTTCTCGTAGGAACTGCGCTGTCACCGCATCCTGCACCAGAATAATATCCGGCTGCCAGCTGAGCAGATTTTCCATTGAAACCTGTGTGAGTCCCTGTCGCCCGGGGATGTGCGCCACATTGTGTAGCCCCAGTAGTTCTGCCGCTTCGGTATGCAGAGAACCTTGTAAACCTGTCTCAAGTCCTCTGGCACCGCGCGCGGCATAAAAACGCAGGTTCGCCGCGGGTGTGTGCGAGAAAGCCATTGCATCATCGATCAATCGACGGGCCAGCGCGGCCTGCATTGTGGTTCGCGAGACGACGCCCAATACTTCACCGGCTGCGCGCAACTGTTCTGGGGTATGGCGCAGTTCGCCGTTAATCAGCAGCCAGGGAATGTGTGTTTGTGCGTTCACTTGTCTGGCCTGAGAAAGCCAGGTTTCATCGGCATTACCGCAGTCAATAACCAGGTCGGGTTTAAGCGCCAGGAGTGCTTCAAGCGAGAGCGTGCTGGCGCGCCCCGCCAGCCTGCCGAGCTTCGGCAAGCTCCGAATATCATCGTGAAACGGGATGGCGGTCTGGCGAGAAAAATCAAAGGAGGAAAGCCCCACCAGTTTTTCCGGTGCGACGGCCAGCAACAGCATGTCAGCAGGCGCGCCAGCACTGACCACGCGTTGGGTCGTTTCTGGCTTCGGAGAGTCTCCAATGGCCACGGTCAGCGACGTTTGAGCAAACGCGGGTAGATGGCGCAGCAGCAGTGCAGATGCCATAAGCTGGGCAAACATCCGTCTTGTCAGCGGCATTATTGGTATCCTGAAGGTTACAAAATCGCTATATATTTACATATACAACGAATAAAAACATGTTCAGAATCAATTTCTCATGGATGAAAACCGCGGATACCCCATAAGGGCTAGAGGTCATAGAGACAGCCGGAAGGGGGGAATATAAGACAGAAAAATCCGCGACGAAGCGCGGATTCGGGGAGTAAAACGGCTCAGGCCATGATGTTATGGCGTCGGTTGAGTCTGTTTTTTAGGCTCGGCTGGTGTTGCGCTTGCCGGGGTAGGTCGTGATGCGGGGACGTTGTCGCAGGGCTTGTCTTTGGCGCAAATCAGGTCGAGCATTTTTAGCGTTACGCCGTTGGTCCAGCCGAAACCATCCTGCAACGGATACTCACCGCCGCCACCGCCGGTTCCAGTGGAGCTCACGTCATACTTCTCAACCAGCTTTTTCTCGCGATCGTAGGTGTGTTGAACATTGGTGAGGAATCGCCAGGTGACGTCCATGGCGACGTTATCCTGACCATAATTCTGTAATCCAGATGCCGCGACCCACTGGAGCGGGGCCCAGCCGTTGGGAGCATCCCACTGTTGGCCGCTTTTCACTGATGTGGTCGCAAGGCCGCCGGGCTGCAACAGATGCGCCTGGGTTGCCGTGGCCACTTTACTGGCGCGATCTTTTGCCGCCGCATTGACATACAGCGGGAACAGGGCAGCAGCAGTGAGCTGGTTGCGTACTTTGTGACTCTTCAGATCGTAGTCGGCATACCAGCCCTCTTTGTCGTTCCACAGGTATTTTTCGATCCCTTTTTGTCGGGCATTAGCGAAGCCATCGTACTGCACCGCTTTGGCATCATCACCGGCAGCCTTGCTGGCAAGGGCAATCATTTTTTCCATTTTGTACATCAACGCATTGAGATCGACCGGAACGATGCTGGTGGTGCGCAGAGTGCCCAGCTGATTAGGATTGTCCATCCAGCGGGAACTAAAATCCCAGCCGGATGCAGCAGCTGAACGCAGGTCGCGGTAGATTTCTGTGGCTGGGCGGTTTGGGTTGCTTTTAGCGGTGGCAATATCTTCTACCCAGGACTCTGGCCTCGGCGTATCGCGGTCATCCCAGTAGCGGTTCAAAATGGTGCCGTCATCCAGTTTAATCACGCGCTTATTTTGCTGGCCGGGCTGGAGTGTTTCGACGCCTTCCATCCAGTAGCTGTATTCTTTTTGCATCTGCGGGAGGTATTTTTTCAGCGCATCATTTCCGTCGTGTTGCGCCAGTAGTTCAACCATAAAGGCAAAGAACGGCGGTTGCGAACGGCTCAGGTAGTAGGTGCGGTTGCCGTTAGGAATGTGTCCCCAGGAATCAATCTCGTAAGCGAAGTTTGCCACTATGTCCGAGACTTTATCCCAGTGATTGCTCTCGGCAAGCCCTAGCATGGTGAAATAGCTGTCCCAATAATATATTTCGCGAAAACGCCCGCCAGGTACCACATACGGTTCCGGGAGCGGCAGCAGCGAATCCCATTTTTCAGCGTCGGTGGTCGAACGAGTGAGTACCGGCCACAGTCCGTCAATATGTTCGCGCAGTGATTGCCCTGCCGGGGGGACGTATTTCTCGCCTTCTTTCGGCAAGGTGAAATTCACTTGTACAAAATGGCGTAGGTCGAATCCGGACTGATTTTTCTGCATCCGGTAATCGGCAAGGATCATTAATGGATCGCTGTTAGGTACCGCGTCCGCAAAGGTTTTCTGGTCAGGAAACAGTTTGGCTGTTTGTACATCGTTAAACAGGGGACCAAGCAGAATATCAGGCGGCGCAGGCGTAGTGGCTGGCGCGTCCTCGGCGTTGGCGGCAAAAGAGGAAAGGGCAAAAAAGGTGCTTGCGAGCGTCAGTTTTATCGCAACAGAGAGCAGGCCAGGATGGCGAGTTGCTGGCGTTATCATCGGTTAATCTCCTTAGCGGCGTGCCGAAGTAGCGGCATTTACCATGAGAAAACCTTAGTTCAGGATCGACCGTTGCGCGTGATCGGCTCCCCATTTTGCGAATAAACAGACATTTCCCGACGCGAATAGAGAAGAAGCACACCCTTTATTGGAAAGGGTGTGCTTCGGTATCAGTTTGCGCGGGTTATCCGCTGTGTGACACAGTCAATGGTCAGAGAATCGCCCATCTTGATGCTATCGAGAGCCGCGCCTTGCTGACACATCCAGCACAGACCCATTTCACGAGCGATAATCGCCGGGTGGGAGGCTTCGCTGCCGTCCCGCAGGCAGATACCTTTGATGGTCTTCGGATCGAGTTGCAGTACCGTAGACGGATAAATGACATCAGCTACCAGGATAGTGGGGCGCAAGAACGCGGGAATTTGTGCGCTCTCTCCCGTCAAATGTTGCAGTGAACGAGACAGCAAATCTTCAATATCAATGTATCGCGCCTGCAGATAAGGATCATCGAGCTGTAAATACTGCTGGCTGAGATCGCTCAGCACGTTTTGCCAGGCCCAGGCGGCACTGCATTGCTTTTCACGCATTACATCGCAGGCCATCTCAAACAGTTCAGGATCGTCCAACAGCGTGTGGTGACCGGAGAAGATGGCGGCGATATCAGCGGAATATCGCTCTTCTGCAAGCGCAGTGAGTTCGCTCAGATCGTTCAGCGTGCTTTGGATGGCAGCTTGTAATCGTTGCTGCTCAGCCTGGAGTGATGCAGTGGGTTGCGGGTTTACCTCGGGCGAGAACGGCGTGTAACAGAATGCCGTCCCCGTGACTTTTGAGGGAGCCTGAGTTGCCTTGTTATCAGCATTAGCGGACTCGAGCGATTCACCAAAATTCTCTGCTGCCAGCTGTTTGAATGCGGCCAGCGCATCCTCTGCCTGTTCGCCCTTGGCAATCAGGCGTAGCGTGTCATTACAGCGTACCTGCAGCAGAGCTATCTGATTCAGGCTATCAGGGACCACACACTTGCCGTTTTTCTCCAGCCACATGTCGGCGTTAAAACCAGACAACGCAGAAACCAGCCGGGAAGCTGGGCGAACGTGGATGCCGTTAGGGTTTTTCACCACAATGGCAACAGAACGGGCATCTGCATCGGGAGAAAGTGCTGCGGATGCGGGTTTCACTGCGGATGGCGAAGGTAAACCCAGTTGCTCACATTTAGCGTCGAGGGCGTTCATGGCATCACGGATGACCCGCTCGATATCAGCACCCGCGGCGGCGCTAACCGTCGCAGCCAGTGTGCCTTCAACCAGTGGTGCTGCGCACAAACGCACTTTGGCGGCAATGTTTGGGTCGAGCAGTTCCAGCGCGGTTTCCGCACTCAGTAATGCACTACCGATATCCATCATCACCAGCACGTGGTCCGTATCGGCCACGGACTCGATGGCTTCCATCACCTTAATCGGATCGGTGCCAATCGGATTCTCAGGATCATCAATGCCAGCGGCAATGGCGATTTTGCAATCACCGCCCATTAACATCTGCCGGGCCAGCGCACCGACGCCTTCGCCCAGTTGGGCGCTGTGAGAAACAATAACCAGGTTTACCATCGCTTTATCCTTACTCTCTGGACGCCTGAGCCAGCATTTGCATCATAAACATGACCGACGTTGCGCCGGGATCCTGATGCCCAATACTGCGCTCACCAAGATAGCTGGCACGGCCTTTGCGAGCCTGCATGGTGATGGTGCTTTGCGCCGCGGCTTCCGCTTGCTGGCTTGCCGCTTCCAGCGCCGCCTGTACACTCAACTTTTGTTCACAGGATTGACGTAAAGACTCGACTACTGGCAGCCAGACGTCGCACATAGTTTTATCGCCAGGTTCAGCCTTACCGCGGCTAATCACACCTTCTGCGCCATCACGCATCATTTGATACAGCTCTTCAAGCGTCAGGCTTTGATGAGCCTGAGTCACCTGGGCGGCGCGAATAAAAAAAGTGCCAAACAGCGGTCCACTGGCCCCACCGACGCTTGAGAGCAGCACCATACCGGTGTTTTTCAAAATAAAGCCGATGTCTTTATCTGCGATGGATGGCAGCTTTTCAACGACTTTGCTGAAACCACGATGCATGTTCAGACCGTGGTCGGCATCGCCGATCTCCCGATCAAGTCCGGTGAGAAAATCACTTTCAGTGGTGAATATATCGCCGCAGCGATAGAGCCAGTTAACAATTTGCGTTCTGTTGAGGGACATCATGAATCTCCTTATTTACCCCAGTTGAGAGCAGGGGTGTGAACCGGCGCATCCCATAAGCTCAGCGTTTCGTCATCCACCTGTAACAGGGTGATTGAGAAACCGGTCATATCCAGAGAGGTACAGTAAGAACCGATCAGGTTGCGCTCAATGACGATGCCTGCATCCTGACAACGGCTTTCGAGGCGGTTATACACGCCGAAGAGTTCAGACAACGGCGTCGCACCGAGATTATTGACCAGCGCAATAACGCGATCGCCACTTTGTAACGCACGCTTGCTTTCTTTACCTTCCTGCCATGCGCCCTGGACGTTGTCCCAGTGGCGGAGCGTACGGCTGTAGTTACCGTTTTCCAGTAGGGTATCGAACATTTCATCAACGGTCTGATCGAGAGAGGTGAAGGGGCGACGGTCAATGCCGGGTTCCCCATGGATACCTACGCCAAACTCCATCTCGTTATCCTGCAACGTGAACGAAGGTTGTCCGGCTGCCGGAACGGTACAGGCGCCAATGGCTATGCCAATGGAGTGGCCCTGGTTATTCAGCTTACGACCCAGCGCCGCACAGGCTTCCAGCGAGTCACCGCGTTCGGCGGCTGCGCCGACCAGTTTTTCGATCAATACGGTATTCGCCACGCCACGACGACCGGCGGTATACAAACTGTCTTTCACCGCCACGTCGTCATCCACCACCATGGTGGTGACTTTGACGCCGCTTTCATGCAGCAGCTCGGTAGCGGTTTCGAAATTAAGAATGTCGCCGGTGTAATTTTTGATTATCAGCAGCACGCCTTCGCCACCGTCAATTTGCATGGCGCATTCGAACATTTTATCCGGCGTGGGTGAGGTAAAAATCTCACCCGGGCAGGCGCCAGAGAGCATGCCCTGACCAATGTAGCCGCAGTGCATAGGTTCGTGTCCGCTGCCGCCGCCGGAAAGCAGCGCCACTTTGCCCATCACCGGCGCATCTGCGCGGGTGACATATACCGGATCCTGATGCAGTGCCAGGGAAGGATACGCTTTCGCCAGTCCGGCGAGTTGTTCATTCAGTACGTCTTCAACACGGTTGATCAATTTTTTCATTATTTATGCTCCGCAGACAGTCCTGGATGGCTGCCAAATTCGGGCAGACATCTGATGTAGGGTATCGGTTGGTTCAACGTCACGGCGACCGCTCGCTGCCGATAAGGTAATTTTGCACACGGGTTTGCAAAAGAAAATTGCTGAGCGGAGCGTTTCATTACGGAACAACATCATTTTATAACGTTCCATATTGAAACGTGATGGTGCATAAAACAGCGAAAATGAGAGATCGGGCAGTATTTTATGGGGAAAGACTACGTGCAGGATTTTGCTAAAAAAAACCACCTGCCGGGCAGGTGGTTTATGCGAGGGGAAATTATCGGTATTAGCCCGGATAAATTCCGCGATCTTTTCGTGCCAGCAGAATGCGTTCGCAGGCAACAATGTAGGCTGCGGTACGCAGGGAGCAGGATTTCTCAGCTGCTTTTTCCCATACATGCACCATCGCATCGGTCATGATTTTGTCCATGCGATTGTTGATCTCTTCTTCACTCCAGAAGAAGCTTGCCATGTCCTGAACCCATTCGAAGTAGCTGACGGTTACGCCGCCGGCGTTACAGACCACGTCAGGCACAACCACGATACCACGGCTTGCCAGCACATCGTCGGCATCCGGATAGGTTGGGCCGTTAGCGCCTTCAAGTACCAGTTTACAGGTCAAGGTTTCCGCACGGTGACGGGTGATCTGACCTTCGAGCGCGGCCGGAATAAGAATATCCATCTCCAGGCTCCAGAAGGCTTCGCTGGCAATGGTTTCAGCGCCCGGGAAACCGGCAATCTGTTTGTGCTCTAACTGCCAGGCAGACAACGCGGCCATGTCGATACCCGTGGAGTTAAACAGCGTAGCGGTGTGATCCTGAATCGCGACTACACGCGCACCCGCAGCGGCGAACAGGCGGGCGGCTTCGCTGCCGACGTTACCGAAACCTTGTACCGCCACGCGAGCGCCTTCAACTTCAATGTTGGCACGGCGTGCTACTTCCAGACCGCTGACGAAAACGCCGCGACCGGTGGCTTTATCACGACCTAATGAACCGCCAAGGTGAATCGGTTTACCGGTGACCACGCTGGTCACGGTGGTGCCGTGGTTCATGGAGTAGGTATCCATCATCCATGCCATGACTTTTCCGTTAGTACCTACATCCGGCGCAGGAATGTCTTTCTGCGGCCCAATGATAATGCCGATTTCGCTGGTATAACGGCGGGTTAAACGCTCCAGTTCACCTTCAGACAGTGAGAATGGATCGACGCGCACACCGCCTTTAGCGCCGCCGTACGGCAGGTTCAACGCCGCGCATTTGATGGTCATCCATGCGGACAGGGCCATCACTTCATTAAGATCAACATCAGGATGATAACGCACACCGCCTTTGCCCGGACCGCGGGAGAGGTTATGTTGCACGCGATACCCTTCAAAATGACGGATAGTGCCGTCATCCATCTGCACCGGGATATCGACAATCAGCGCGCGTTTTGGGTGACGCAGGGTATCCACCCAATGGGAAAGTTCGCCCAGGTAAGGGGCCACACGCTCGATTTGTTGCAGGTAGGTATTCCAGGCAGATGTGCTGCTATCTGAAGCGTAAGATAACTTATCCATGATAAACCTTAGTTATAAAAGTAATATGTTCTTAATTTGGCCGTGGTATACAGTGAATCTCACCATATAAACCTAAATTTAACATTTTTTTCATAGAACGGCCTGCCTGGCCAGCACGGATTATCGGCATAAATAGTGTGGGCTTTGGTTTGGCAGTGAATAGTTATTCTTTGTATTTGCTTGTATTGCGGTTTTTTTGCGATTTATTTAATTTAATATGCATAAATTGTAAAAATCGCAATTTGTCATATTTATGACGCACCTCTAAAAGTAAATAATATGATAATAAAATGTATTTGCTTTATTGCTGTTAAGCTGGGCGTCAGTAGGTCACGGCGATGGTGACAGTATCGGCATAGTTGTCTGGCGTGTAGTTCGCGCTGGGAACGGTGGCGTAAACCGGGTAGGTTGTCGTTGTCCCCGTACCGTTGCCCGCAACGGTATTGAGCGATGTATTGCCCCAGACCATCCCGGAAGGACCTGGTGTCGAACTAAGCTGGTAGGGGACTTTATCCGTATTTGACCCCGTGCCCGCCATCACGCCGCTGCCTGCCGTATTGCCGTTGGAGGGCTGAAGCCCGATGGTGTAAGGCGTGTTATTGGAACAGGCTACGCCTACGGTATTTGAAGCCGTGAGATTACGCCCGGTCGCCCTGGCTGGCGCAAAGCTAATATCGCTTGCAGAGGTGATGTTGCACTGTTTGCTGACGGTCGCCGATACGGTGAAAGGCAGCCTGGCGGCAACGGTATCGCCACAGGTTGTTGGCGGGAAAAGTAATCCGGGATTGAGAGTGACAAGGGCTGTGGCCGTCGTATAGCTATCCTGATAGTTTCCGGGGACGGCTGAAGTTTGTGGCGTGACGATCTGCGCCGAAACCGTGAGTGAACCCGTCACTGGCGTCAGATTCAGCAGGCTAAGCTGTACCATGGGAAAAGTGGTTCCCGACTGATACTGACTTCCCCAGACTTTGGTGTGCCCGCTATCCTGGTAAAGCTGGTATGCCAGCGTTCTGGCAGGCGTGCCGCTTAATGACATATTTCGCGGTGTCACCTGGCCACTGACGGCCGAGGCGCCAATATTAAAACAGAGATTGATCCCAGCCAGCGCGTCACCAAGCTCTTTGGTGCAGGTGTAACTGAACGTCATTGATGACGTAGCGCCTGTCGCAGACAGTGGATTGACCGAACCTAAATTTATGGGTTGCACATTGCTCACCGAACAAGTTACCGCATGGCTAATTGCCGGGCAAAAAAGTACGGCAGCGATGAGTAGCAGATGTCTTAACCTCATGAGCGCACTCCTGTTAGTGTGGGCGACAAACCAGCGGGCCTATATACACAATCCCCTTTGCTGACGCGGGATAGTCAAATTGCACACGGCAACTACCGGTGTCCGTATCAACGCGCAGCGTGTTGTGCTGCTCCAGGGTGTCGAACCAGGTCATCCCATCAAAGCCAACGATAGACGACTGTCCTTTTCCGTTGATGGCGTAAGCCATGCTGCCTTCAGGAATTGGCTTACCCTGATTGTCGACGAGGATAACCTGCGCAGCGCGGACGGGAGTGATGCCAAAGCTAACCAAAGTACCGGAACGATCGGCAGGCGTGGCATTCGCCTCAACGCGTGCGATCCGCATATTGGTGGGGAGATCCATCGGGTCAATACTGATCAGGTTTTTTTGATAACTGTTGAGCGGCGTGACCAGCAGTAGTCCCTGGTCATCGCTGCGACCAATCAGGTTATTTTGCAATTTGACCGGAACATCAGGCACGCCGTCAGTTGAGACGACGGCAAAACCATTGTTGATTTCTCTTGCTGCAAACAGGCCGCCTCCCATGGTTACCAGCGATCCGGTTGCGCCTGCATAGCCGTAATGGTTATCCGGTAAACGGCTGAATCCCACGTACGCTTTACCATAACGCCCCAGATATCCCACTTCTCCCTGGCCACTTTGCCGGGAAGCCTGCTGACTGGCGGCCAGATTCCAGCCCCAGCCGCCGTCGGCAGGGGGCGTCAGGCTAGCGTTGAGCTGGTAGCCGGTTTCGTCGTTGGTACGTTGTAGGGTGCTGCTGGCGCTCAGATTGTTGTCGGTAGCGATCGTCACCATCAAATAGAGACTGCGATCGCGGTTATCGTCAATGTTCTGGTTGAATCCGGCATTCAGAGAGATGTTGTCTGTAACAGACTTAAACCAGCTGGCGTTGGCGTAGCGCACCGCATTTTCGTGTGGATAACGAAACTGCAAATAGCTCAGGCTGACATTACCGGCAGCTTCCAACGAATAGCCAATGACTGTGTTGCTGTTAAGCGTGGGAGGAGGCTCGCCGTAATGGGTGGCGACATCGCGATAATCGCCGGAAGTTGCCGTGGTACTGGTACTGAAATTAAACCGTTCACCGGACCAACGGTAACCAAAACTGTACAAAAAACCGTTCTTTCCTGAGTCGGTACTTGTGGCAAGTGAGGTCGAAAACGTGCCGCTACGGGTTCCCGGGATCCAGTCGTTACTGAAGCCCGCGTTAATCAGTCCATCGCTGGTTTCCGCATGAGTCCCGGCGGTGAACGTATTGCTAAACCCGCGACGCCACGTAGCGCTCAATACTGGTGCGCTGGCATAATCAAAAGAGGAGTAACCATAATTTTCGCGTACCGTGCCTAATTCTGCCGACCAGGCGGTTAATCCTTCCCGCAGGAGTTGCTGATCGTTGTAGAACGAGAAATTTTGTACGCTCGTTCTGCCCAGCGCATCTGTCATCATTACCTGACCCGTTCCCGCGCCGCTGATGTTAGGCATTGTGTTGATCTGAAAGCTACCTGCGGGGACTTCTCCGTTGTAGTACCTGACGCCGTCGACGTACAGCTCAACGTTTGATGGTAACGTCGCGGATCCCAGATATGCAGGGAGCGGGGTGGTTGGCATATAAGGCTGCAACCCAAAATCGGTGCCTATCTGAATGCCGCCGATACGCGTCGGTCGGGACCAGATGAGTGAACTTGTCAGGGTATCGCCTACGGTTAACGCCAACATCGTATCAGGAAATGACGTACGCCAGCCGGTATCAAGGCGTTCAAAGCTGTTATCGGCATATTCCTCGGTAGAGTACTGCGTCAACTGGGTGGTGCTGAGCACGCCGGCCGCATTGAAGGCGCGAATTTCGCTGAAGGTATTGATTGCGCTTTCATCCCCCTGTTGGGTATAGATATCATAATTGAGCAGCGCCCCACGTGATGTTGTTGCCGTTGGCGCTGTTTCGGTGGGCGAGTTAAGCTGCGTGGTCGCAAGATCGAGTGAACTGAGTGGCGCGGTAAGCGAGAGCGTTTGCAACTGAACGTTGTAGTCAATGGTTAGCTGCGGGATATCGTTAAGGCAGACGGCGTTAGTGGCGTCTGAAGCAAAGCGAAAGCCCATTTTACGCAGGGTATCTGCTCCCGCATAAAGCTTTCCATTATCGTAGCCAAAATGTACCAGCCCAACGGGATTTCCATTTAAGGTGACGTCGAGATACAAATCGACTCCCGTAATCTGCGAGGTGCTATTAATAACACCACCTTCGCTCTGGTTATTATTCAGCGTTTGTGCGCAAACCATTCCCGATATTAATACTCCATTGAGAAAGCAATATTTCACCAGAAGCCAGGATCTGTTACAGATCTTGTACTGTTTTTTGGCCATTGATTGTGACTTCAACTTTCCCGCCATAATGATTATTACTGGCCGACGGGGAGACTATCCAGCGCATTGTTGAGCCGGGTAAAACGTAGCCTAATAGTCCGGGTGTAATGACTTTTTTAGTACCATCAGGGCTTATAAATGTTGCAGCAGATAACTGTGCATGCCCATTTCCCTGATTACTGACTTCAATAAATTTTTTGCCATCCAGTTGTTGTAATTTCCATTGCAGTTTTGCCTGCGTTTGCGCCGCTGATGTTGGTTGAATGAAAACGGGAACGGAATAATGCAGCACAAACTGAAGCTTGTTTTTTTCGACTTTTGCAGGCGGTAACTCATCTATCGATAAACGATAAGCGTCTTCGGCATGTGCCGAGGGAGGGGTTGTGCGAATAACTCGGATCAACTGACGTTCTCCAGGGGCCAATGCCAACATCGGCGGGCTAATCACCAGCCCCTGAGAGGGGGAAAGCTTGTCGTCATAAGCGCTTTGGTTCCAGCGAAAAACCCGAACCTGGGCATTGAGCACATTTTCACCCGCGTTACTCAGCCAGATACCATCGGCATTTTGCGTCGCTTGCAACGTTAACGTGACCGGGGCTATTTGCAGCCCACTGGCGGTGGCAAGGTTGATGCTCGCAACTATCCCTGACAGGCATGCGCAGGCACACTGCTTAACAGGCAGTTTTACTCTCATGTGGCTTCCTGAAGTTAGTAGTTAACGTTAACCGTTACCGTGTCGGAATAGTCGTCAGGAGTGAAGTTGGCGCTTGGTGCCGTGGCATAAACAGTGTACGTCTGCGCCAGACCCGTCCCCGTCGCCGCTACGCCATTTCCAGGCGCAGTGTCTGTGGCGGTATTCCCCCACACCGGACCTGTTGCTGACGTACGATTTAGCTGATAGGGCACTTTATCGGTATTGGTGGCTGCGTTAGCAACGGAGGACATGGCGCCAGATCCTGTTGTCGTCCCTCCATTGGCAGCCGACGGTGCCAGGCCGATAAAATAGGGCGTGGTTTTTGAGCAATTAATTGAAATAGTGTTGCTTGCACTGGTATTGGTCGCCGTGGTATTCACCGGACCAAGTGTGATATTTGAAGCCGAACCCGCAGTCACGGTACAGGCCTTTTGAATCGTCATCAACACCTGAAATGTTCCGTTAACGGTTGCTGCATTTGCCACAGAAATAATGGAAAAGGCGCAGCAACAAAGAATTAAGCGTTTGTCTAAGACTAGAGCCATATCCTTTACCTTTTTCAAATAACCACATTTATTACTTTAGAAAAACAATAATGCGGCACAAGAAGACATAATTTAACCCTAGAATAAGTATTAGACGTACGCCAGTTGATCTAATAAATTTTACTTAGGAAAAAGGTGATGTCGTCTACAAAAAAATAATACCAATGGGTGAGTATGTTGTTTTGTTTTTATGCTACGACCGGGGTTAAGTCAGGAGGATAGGGGGCAACATATTCCTTGGGTGGTACTCAAAATAACTACCCAAAAAATGAGAGCCGCATGGTTTATCTTACACGTATTACGTGTTGATTACGGGCTGTGGAAAATGACCTTATAACCTTGTTCATTCCAGTGTTGTAGCAGTTCATTTTGTCTGCGGGTTGGCGTAATACCGGTCCAGACAAAAAGGGTTTGCCCAGGGAAAAGTTCTGGTCTTGGCGATTCAATGGGTTCAGCCAGAACAGCAATATGCCAACCAGATTGCGATAAACGCCAGGCTTCGAGCCACAGACGGGTTCTGTCTTCAACATCCCAGGCCATCAGGAGGGCATCCTTTCCTGACTTGCGCCTCGTTTCAGACAGCAGTGTGGCAACATACTCAATCAATGCGCCATCAAGCATGCTGTTCATTATGCGGGATGTATTATGGTCAAGTATCAGCCGTTGACGTACGGGAAGATAAACGTGATCAATCAGCGCATCTACGGGGTGAACGCGACCGAGTGCGGTAATTTTGGCTCGCAGCTTCGGCGGATGTGCCATGCGAAGAATGCTCATCATCTCTTCTTGTAATTGATTCCAGTCGTCGTCAGCTTGACGGGTACTGGTTTCCAGCAATGCCTTAACTTTGCCAACAGGTATGCCATTGCTAATCCAACGTTTTATTTCTTCAATACGCTGAATATCTTCTTCATCAAAGAGTCGGTGGCCACCTTCACTGCGTTGAGGTTTGAGTAAACCGTAACGTCGTTGCCATGCCCGAAGGGTGACAGGATTTATCCCGCAACGTTCTGCGACATCCCCAATGCTGTAATAAGCCATAGTTCCCCCGGACACTCCTGATTCTCCGTCACCGATATGCGGTTCCTGTTACTTTGTACAACATGCATTAAATTGTACAAAACATACAGAGGATTCTAGCAAAAATAAGATTTACTTTACTATCACGCAGGGAGTAAATGCTGAATTTTTATGCTCAGCATGAGAGAGGGCAGGGATTGTTGTTTACTAACAATGTGTTAGTTGTTATTGCTCTGAGAAATCATTTTTCTCTGGCCATGCAACAGAGGGAATACCATTCAGGCAGGCTTGTGCAAAAAGGTTACCCTGGAAGATTTCAATACCTGCGGACTCAAGCCACATCCACTCTTCAGGTTTTTCAACGCCGACCGCGGAAATCATGATTTCCAGTGAAGTGCAGCATTTGATAATTGCCTGAATGATGGCCTGTCCTGGTCCACTTTTATGCACATCCGTGATCAGCTCGCGGCTTATCTTAATTCGGTCGGGTTGAAAACGAGACAGAAGCTGAAGCCCGGCAAAACCTGCCCCAAAATGATCTATCGCCACACAGATCCCCGCAGCCTTGAGTGACTTTACGGCCTGCGCGAACGTATCAAAGCGCGAAATAACTTCGCTTTCGGTAAACTCTACAATGATTTGTTCAGGCACCAGTCCGTGCGCCGCGATTTCGTTTATCAGAAAGCTGACTGCATCGGGTTTGTTTACCAGGGTCATGGGAAGCAGATTGACTGACAGCATTTTGTCGTTAAGTCCCAGCGCGCTTGCCATTGCAAAAGCAGTCTTTTTGCTCTGCAGATCCGCGGTATACAGTTCCTCAGGATTTAAGTTGCCAAAATAAGTTGCGGGCGTTTCACCGTCTCTTCCACGAATAAGTGCTTCCAGGGCAATGACACGTTGCGACATAGGATCGATAATTGGTTGAAAAGCAAAGCTGAAATCGATATTGGACGGGAGTGCGCTTTTATCCAGGAGAGTACAAGAGTTGTCGGCAATAAAACTCCAGTAATCAGGTGCAGGGATTTCAAAATAGCTCGATTTTTCCGTCGCGAGGACAAATGTGCGGAAAAACTGTAATGCACGGTCATCATAGGTGAGCTGAAATTTTGATGTCCCCTTATTCAGCACCGCTTGCAGAACGTCATTGCGTTCATGTTTTTGTAGATCAAATAACTCCATTCCCACTTTTCCGAATCTTCTCGCAGGAGCGTAATCACACATCAGCTCAACGATATTGTGGTGCCGTGAATCGTTACAAATACAACGATAAATCTCTTTTACCTGCTCCTCAGGGCCTTCAAGCAGTTGGAAAAAGTGGTGACCGTTAAAGAGTAAGATCCCCGTAACATCAGATCGCCTGTTTTTGATATTTGCGGCTGTCACCATATCCTCAAGCGCTCTGAGGGGGGCGTCATCACGGAGATGGCTACGGTAAATAATGGTCGTGAGCATGGACAGTCCGGGATCTAAGGGAGGGGAAGAAGTATGGACAGTATCAAACAAACCAGCTTATGTCCTGATTTTAATACATTATTCTAACTTTATTTTTACAATAAAGGCCTTTAAACAGATCAAATTCATTCGTTAAACGAAGTGGATTGTACAACTGAAGTTGATTTTATGTAACTTGATTTTTATGTAACTAACTGATTATATTGATTTAGCACTTTTTGACAAAAATTGATGATTCATGTTGTACACATTTTCGGTACAACTTTGCTACTGTTATAAAACTTAATATTCACCAGCATTTTGTTACAGGAGCATGACATGCAGCAGCATACCGTTCGCACTGATACTGCAAGCGCGATTTCTCGTTACTTTGCGAAGGCGCATCTGCCAACTCAACAGGAAACATTGGGAGAAATCGTCACTGAGATACTCAAAGATGGACGCAATCTGAACCGCAAATCACTTTGCACCAAGCTTCTGTATCGTCTTGAAAAAGCATCAGGGGAGAAAGAACAGAAACATTACAATGCGTTAATTGGCCTGCTTTTTGAATAAAATAAACCCCTTATATGATAGGGGTAAGTAGTGAAGGAGTTATGAAGAAAACTGTTAGTGAACGCCTTAAACATGAAATTACAGGTTTGGCTGTGCTAGAAATTTTGCGAATGCATACAGACGTTTCGTTAGCTGCAGTGATTAAGCAATTGCGACTTATGCAGGCCAGTGAAATAGATGGTACACGCAAGCAATTAATTGACAGCGTTATCAATGATTTTACAAACCTTAATCCGGGGAAGATAAGCAAAAAACCGGATAAAACCAGAAATGAGAGTGCTTTCAGTGCCAGCAAAAACCCTAAATTACATTAAAGATAATCTTCCAGACTATACAAGCGAGGTTACCATGCTTCATGAAATTAATGTCCACAGTGTAATGACGGATAAAGCTTTATCAAGTTACTTCCATAATGCAGGTGAGCTATTAGCAGATGAGTCTGTGGTATTGGGGCAGGCGGTAACAAATGTAATTCTGGCAGGTGATAATGTTAATAATAAAAACATCATTTTAAGCCTGATTAGTTCTCTGGAGTCAACAGTTGACGTTGTGCAGGCAGATGTTATCAGAAAAACCCTGGAAATAGTGTTGCGCTACACAGCTGACGACGTCTAAAAAGTCTTCATATTAATATAATATGTACAGTACCTTTGTTATATGCTGAAAGCACTCATGCTGAGCATTTTTTTGATTAAGACTATACATAGCACCTTCTCTGGAACAATTGTGATTTTTCATTGAGGCCATAATGATGAACATCGTTCAGGAATACACTGGAAACGCAGAATTATGGATTAATGATATCTTTATCAGGCAAGGATTGAAGAATATCCTTGCAGATATCGTTTTTGAAGATGATCAGACGCAGCTGGTGTTCTTTACCGCGAATCACTTTGACGCGGTAAAAAGGCAAAATTATGATCTGAATACGCATCGTCTGGTGCTGCTGATTGACGGTCATCTGTACCAGTATCTCAATGAGTTATCACTTTACAGGCTGCCAATAGACGTTAGCGTTGCCACATTCAAACAATTTATTATTGATATTACTCGTTCTAGCGGTATACACGAGAATCAGTCGGAACTAAATATTTCGCTGACTGCGCGAGATAAATATATTTTAACGCAGCTAGGAGAAGGTCGAACTATTGTTGAGATATCCGCCTTATTAAATCTACACTTAAAAACGATTTACCAGGCCAGGCAGAATCTGATCAAGAAACTTGGTTGTTCCGGGCTGATTGATTTTCAGGGAATACTGCGAGCGAAAATATTCCGCAACTGGCTGGAACATGCCTGAGTAAATCGACAGTTCGTACTTCTTGTTGAGGGTGTACGACAGGGCCAATGGCCCTGTCCGATATAATTAAAACTTCGCTACTCTGTCACCAGTTCATTTTCCACCTTCTGCTGATGATGCTTTTTGCTCAACGAGAAGTAGCCAAATATTAGCGTTATTACCACGATGCTGGCCATAATCAGGAAGATTTCCTGATAGCCCACTTTATCAAACAACTTACCGACAGGCAGAGACAGCACGATGATGCCAATGGAACTGGCGATATTGAAGCCAATAAGGTATATCGTTGACGACAGGCGCTTATCAAAATTCGCTACGCTGAATTTAAACACTGAAATAACAAACAGTGGGACTTCCAGCGCATGGAGCATTTTAATCAAGGAGATAATATAAATATCGGTGAACAGTGCTGAACCCAGGATTCGACAGGTCATGATTGTGCCACCCAGCAGCAATGCGGATTTAGGCCCGATGCGGTTAATCAGGAACGGAACCAGCGCCATGCCGACAGCTTCCATAAACACCTGTACCGAGTTGAGGTAGCCGTATACGCGTGGTGCCAGTTCGGGATCGTCAAATAAGCTGGCGTAAAACACCGGGAACATCTGCTGGTCGTAGATGCTATAGAACGACCAGGTACCGACGACAAAAATGACGAAAAACCAGAACTGCGTATCTTTAAAGATAGTGAGAAAATCCTTTCTGGTCAGCGCGTCGGGTTCAGGAGAAAGCGTTTTTTCAGAAGATGGGGCGGGTGAGTTGGTTTTGAACAACACGTTAATCAACAGGAATAACACCCCCATTACCGATACGCACCAGAAGTTAATGTGTGGGTTGATGCTGAAAAAGATACCTCCAACAAAAGTCCCTGCGGCGTAGCCAAGCGATCCCCACAAGCGGGCGGTGCCGAATTCAAAGTTGAATTTGCGGCTCACTTTTTCGACGAAGCTTTCTACCAGACCACAACCCGCGAGATAGCCAAGGCCAAAGAAAATGGCTCCCAGCGCCATACCAAGCTTGAAGTTGGAGGTCAGCAGCGGTTCGTAAACATAAATCAGGAACGGGCCGCTAAGCGTGATGACTATCCCCATCAGCCAGATAAGGTGTTTACGGGTGCCGAGCTTATCCTGCAGAAAACCGTAGACCAGCATAAACAGCATGCTAAAGAACTGGTTTACGGCATACAGCATTCCCAGCTCCGTTCCAGACAGGCCGAGTTTATTTTTTAGCCATATGGCATAAAAAGACCACCACAACGACCAGGCGGCAAAGAAAAAGAGCAGATACCCGGATGAGTACCGATATTTGTCATTACTGAACGGCATATTTATCTTCATGATTTTTCCAATCCAGATCAGGTCATTGTAAGGTCTTTTTGATACGACATAATGCGTGCGCCGTATTACGGGGTAATCGTTCTCCGTAGCGACGGTTGTGACTGAATAAAGCTGCTCAGGTGTTGGCTGTCGGGAAAAGCGCTTAGCGCGCCAAGCCGGGTGGTCGCCAGAGCACCACAAGCGCTGGCCTGCTCGATAAGCGGAAGTAGCGTTGACGTAGATGTGGGCCAGCCTTCTCCGGCGAGTGCCGCCAGCAGTCCGGCCATAAAGGCGTCACCGGCGCCGGTGGTATCGATGCTTTCGACGCTATAGCCACTTAAAGTTAGCCTGCTGTTTTGCCAGAAAGCGATAGCGCCGTCGGCACCGCGGGTGACGATTTTCAGGCGTGCAGGAAAATCTACCAGGCGTTCGCAGGCGCTACTGAGACAGTCGGATTGTGTTAGCCACAGCAGTTCTTCTTCCGACATCTTCAGAATGTCGCTCTGCCGGGCAAACTCGCTGACATGGTCAAACATCTGCATCTCGTTGCTCCACATCTGCGGACGCAGATTGATGTCAAAGCTCAGCGTACCGCCGGTCTGTCGCAATGCGGCCATTGCCTGGGCGAGGGTGGCGCGGCAGTCAGGGGCAACCAGCGCCAGCGAGCAGAAGTGCAGAATATCGGCACCAAAGTCGGGCAGGCTCGCCGGGCTGAGAAATTGATCGGCAGACGGATTGACCAAAAACTCAAACTGCCGCTCGCCGTTGGGAGCCAGTGAAACCAGTACGGTACTGGTGTGCTGATGTGCATCAAACTCCATACTTCCTGTATCCACCTGGGCTTTAGCCAGCGTCTGATGCAGAAAGCGACCAAAAGTGTCATTGCCCACACGGCCAATAAAACCGCTGGCGTGGCCAAGGCGAGCGACGCCGATTGCCACATTGAAGGGAGCGCCTCCCGCGCAGGCTTCAAACTGCATATTGTCGCGCGGCAATAAATCCACCACGGCGTCTCCGAGCGTCCAGATAGTCATTATTTTTCCCCAAAGCAGTAAGACGGGTGTTTATTTGGCGCTGAGCGGCCAGGCATGCCCTTGATTAAAAATGGCGTGTCCGTTCTGGCTGAATAAGGTCAGTTGACGATCGTCCGGTTCAGGATAAATACGACTGCTAAGGGTATATTCACCGTCATTGACAAATACCTCTACCGAGGAGCTGTCGATAAATAAGCGCAGATCCAGCAGGTCACCAACTGGCAGCGGCACGCTGCGATAACCAGAGAGACCATGCTGCGGGTAGCGACGATCCAGCACCAGACGCTGTGCCTGAGCATCGACGTAGACCCGTAGTCCGTCACCCAGCGCGATACCATATTCTTCAGCGCTGCTGCGGGTAATATCGAGGCTCAGTTTGAGTTCGATGGCGAGCGCCCGTTCTTCGACTATTAAGGTTCGATTGTACAAGTCGCTAACTGGCCAGACATGGAGCGGACCGCGCAATGATTCCAGTTCTTTAATTGGGTTCATACGCAGCCGCTGATTGGTATCGAGCGTCACCTCGCGGGGGAGGGTAAGCATGCCCGCCCAGCCGTCGGCCTGCTCTGGCATTGGCGATTCCCACATCGACAGCCAGCCAATCACAATTCGGCGCCCATCCGGGGTGACAAATGACTGGGGGGCGTAAAAATCATGCCCGTGATCCATCTCCTGGAAGGTGTGGGTGACGTGAAAATGGAGATTATCCTGCCATTCGCCGACCATATAGCCGCTCTGGAACAGGTTACGGTAAGCGTATCCGTTTGCGGAGATGCCCTGCGGCGAGAACATGAAGACGTGCTTATCGTTCAGTGGGAAGAGGTCCGGGCACTCCCACATGTAACCCATGCCGTCATCGGCCCTGCCGAGCGTGCTGGCAAACTGCCAGTGCTGTAGATCCTGCGAGCGATAGAGCTGCACTTCGCCCACGTCATCAACCCGGGCACCCACCACCATGTACCAGCTGTCTCCCTCTTGCCAGACTTTTGGATCGCGAAAATGGTGTACGCCTCGCGGGGTATCCAGAATCATGCCCTTGCGTTCAAAGTGGATCCCGTCGGTGCTGGTGGCCAGGCACTGTACCTGATACAGGTTTTCCTCTTTCGCCTCGCCGTCAAACTTGTGTCCGGTGTAGATCAGGGCCAACTTATTGCCTTCAACCACCGCTGAACCGGAAAAACAGCCGTCTTTATCTTCCGGCCCTTCTGGTGCCAGTGCGATGGGTAAGTACTCCCAGTTCACCATATCGCGGCTGCGCGCATGGCCCCAGTGCATTGGTCCCCAGACCGGCTGCCACGGATAGTGCTGATAGAACGCATGGTAGTAACCATCGAACCAGGACAGACCGTTGGGATCGTTCATCCAACCCGCCGGTGGTGCCAGGTGGTAGTGTGGATACCAGCGCGGGTTTACAAGGTCTTTCTGCTGACTTAAGGCTTCGTTGGCTTTGGAAAGTAGTGAGGTCATTTGCTTGTCCCTGTAAGTGAATTGATCAAAAGATAACGTTAACATTCTCGGTTTTCTCGCAAATTTGGTGGTAATATCGATGTTAATCACAAAAGTTAACGTTAACATTTTGCAGGTGTTATCGAGATCGCATTTTCAGATCCCAGCAAAGTGAACACCGGCGAAGGAGAGGGTATGGCATCTTTAAAGGATGTGGCGCAGCGGGCTAACGTCTCGTTAATGACCGTATCGCGGGCAATTAACGAGCCCGAACGACTACGGCCTGAAACCTATAAAAAGGTGATGGAAGCGGTAGATGCGCTGGGGTATGTCTCCGATCTCTCCGCTAAGAAAATTCGTGGCGCGAAAACCACGGCTAACACGATTGGGGTGCTGGCGCTGGACACCATGACTACGCCATTTTCCGTGGAGATAACGCTCTCTATCGAAGAGACCGCGCGGGCGCACGGTTGGAATAGCTTTGTGGTGAATATGTTCAGCAATGACAAGCCAGAGAAAATGGTTGATCTGCTGCTGGCGCATCGTCCGGACGGTATTATCTACACCGCGATGGGGCTGCGCCAGGTACCGGTACCGGAAAAGCTGCATAAGTATCGCTGCGTGCTGGCGAACTGTGAAAGCACAAGCGGCCCTTTTCCCACCTATATTCCCGATGATGAACAAGGGCAATATCTTGGCGTGAAAGCGCTGTTGGCCGCAGGCTATCGTCGACTGCTGTGCATCCACCTGCCGAAAGGAATTGTGGCGACCGATCGCCGTCGGGCGGGAATGGAGAGGGCCTGTCGTGAAGCGGGTGTCGACCCTGATGCAATGTTCCACCACTATCTTCCGCCGGGCGAGAGCCACCATATTGATGCGGCGGAGATTGCCGGGCATTACCTGAGCGGCGCGCGCCCGATGTTTGATGCGGTGGTGTGCGGTAACGACCGCGTGGCTTTTGTTATTTACCAGGTCTTGCTGGGGCGAGGGCTGCGCATTCCGCAGGACGTCGCCGTGCTGGGTTATGACAATATGGTGGGCACTGGTGAGCTGTTTTTACCGCCGCTATCAACGGTACAGCTACCGCACTATGAAATTGGCCGTCTCAGTGCACTGCACCTTATCCAGGGGATCGAGCACCGGGATACTGTACGGGTAGACAGCCCCTGGCTTCCGCGCGCTTCAATATGATTCACCTGACGTGGCTATTCTATTTCAAGCGTTTGCAACGCGTCTCGTTATTACATGCATAGTTTATTTTGCCAGAAACATTGCATTGACAGCGCAATCTGTAACGTTACACTAAACCGTTGTAGTTCATGATTTCTAAGAAGATGGCAATGCCGGGAATGAGAGTCTTCCGCCATTCATCGATTGCTGCAAAGGAGATGTATGGCGAATATTCGTGATGTCGCAAAGCATGCTGGCGTTTCCGTCAGTACGGTATCCAATGTGCTCAACGGTCGTACCGATCAAATGCGGGCTGAAACGTTGGCGCGTATCCAGCAAAGCATGCAGACGCTGAATTATTTTCCAAATCGGGTGGCGCAACAACTCAAGACCGGACAGGCGAAAATGATTGGCCTGCTGGTGCCGTCCATTGTGAATCCCAGTTTTGCCGCGCTGGCCCGTGAAGTCGATCTGGCCGCCAAAAAGTATCAGTACCGGGTGCTGATTGGTAATACCTACCGGCAGATTGAAGAAGAAGAAGCTTTTCTGGACGATATGTTTTCCCATGGCGTCCGCGGGATTATCGTTGCCGCCTGCGATATTGAAAAAGCGCATTTTGCACGAGCGGCAGAGCAGGGCATGGTGATGGTGAACTATGATGGCCGTATGCCTGCGCGCGCACAGTCCGACCATTTTGCGCTCGACAGCGTATCCATGGACAATATTGACGCCGGGCGAATGGCGGCAGAACACCTGATCGCCCAGGGATGTCGTCGTCTCGCGTTTGCCACGGTAGAAGGGATGACGCCCAGCCGTGCACACAAAATCGACGGTTTTCTCCGCGCGGTGCAAGATAACGAGCTATATCGGGAAGGGATGATCATTGAAGGTCAGGCCATGGCGGCGTATGGCGACACGGAAATGACCGAACTTGGACGAGCGCTAGCGTTGAAAATCAGCCAACAGCCGGTGCTCCCGGATGGTATTGTGGCGATCAACGATGCGCTGGGTATTGGGCTGATGGCCGGTCTGCATCAGGCCGGGATACATGTGCCGCAACAAATTTCGATTGTAGGTATCGATAATATCCCACTGTCCGGGCTGGTTTTCCCTGGCCTGACTTCAATCATGCCACCGCTCCGGGAAATGGCAGCGGTGATGGTAGACCGGTTGATTGAACGGACAGAAAACCCCTCAATTCCACCCGAGGAGTTTTTGTTCTCTCCGTCGTTGGTTTGCCGACAATCGGTACGCTAGCGACGTGATAGGAGAAGAATTGCGCATTCTTCTCGTTTTGTCATATCAGCGTTGGTGCCACAGTCAGCAGGATATTGGCGAAGCGGCGGGTTTCACCGGACGCGATGACCAGGATTGTGTCGGACGATTTGGCTTGCGAGTAAAACGCGTTACGCTCGACATGCTCGATCTCGATCGCCTCCGACAGCATGCCGCGGTATTCGCATTCGATCGTATTATTAAAATCCACCGGGCTTGCCATTAATGTGACTTTTTCCACATTAATATAGGCGAGAATTTTTTCCAGAATAATGACGCTACTGATCATCCCCGGAGAAAAATTAAGCCAGATGATCCTCGCCTGCGTAGAGGTATTAGTTAAAAAAGAGTAATTTGCATCGGTGATTAAAATATTGGCCTTATGTCCGCACTGTGCCAGCGCCTGTAATAAATCTGGATGAATAATATCCGACTTGATCATATGTCATACCTGTTAACGCTGGCGGGCATTATTGCCCGCCACATATTTATGCCCGGTAAATACCGCCATTAATGTCGATAGTTGCGCCGGAAATGAAACCATCATATTCTGAAGCGAGAAAACAGATAGCCCTTGCCACATCTTCCGGTGTGCCAGCTCTTCCCAGAGGAATGGCTTGTATTGTCTGATCTGCTGAGGCTTGCGTGGTGTGTTGATTATGAAAACGCGTACCCAGAATCAGTCCCGGAGCAACCGCATTGACGCGGATGCCGTGTTCACCGAGTTCTGCAGCAAGCGAACGTGTCCAGGTTAGTACTGCGCCTTTGGTGGTGGAATAAACCAGAGAACCTGCATGACCGCCAGAGCGTCCGGCCAGAGAGGCCAGGTTGACGATACTGGCTCCGTCCGGCGCGTCTTTCAGCCAGGGTAATGCTTGCTGAGTGACATTCAGCATCGTCGTCATATTGACGTCGATGACCGTGCGCCAGAAATGTGGCTCAATCTCACCAAGCCATTTGCGGGAAATAATGCCGCCAACGTTATTAACCAGAATATCAATACCACCAAGAAATTCCGCTGCCTGCGCCACACAGTGGGCTGCATCTTCTTCATTGGTTAAATCGGCGAAACCACAGGCCGCCCGACAGCCCTGTTGTTCGGCGAGAGCCATTAATTCTCGTGGGCCTTCATCACCACTGAAATAATGAATATAGATATCGCATCCTGCCTCAATCAGTTTTTTCGCACTCTCTTTACCAATACCTTGTTCTGCACCCGTAATAAACGCTTTCTTACCCTTTAATAATCCCATTTCATACTCCCGTTATTCATATTTAAACGGCATCAGACTATGACGTTTTACCGCTTTTTGTGCGTGGATATCCCTGCCACCCGAGGGTGGCAAATAAAGGATTTAATTATCAGTAACCAGCCAGTCCAGGCAGCCAGGTGGTTAAGGGAGGGGCCATAGCGACAATAATGATGCCGACAAAAACCACCGCCAAATATTTTGTCATAGGTTTAATAACGTGTTTCATTTCCACGCCGCAAATGGCGCAGGTAGTGTAAAGACCAAGGCCGATCGGGGGTGAAAACAGGCCAAAACCCATTGCCATGATCATCACAATGCCAAAGTGCAGTGGGTTGAAGCCTAGCTGAATGGCAATCGGCACCAGAATTGGGGCGAAAATGATCAGCGCAGGTGCGCCTTCGAGAACCGCTCCAAAGATGATCAGAATGACAATGGTTAACATCAGGAAAAGCCAGGCACCTTGCTCCATACCAATCCCGACCAGAAGTTCAGCGATCTGTTGTGGGATCATTTGAATGGTCAGGGCATAAGAGAGGCTGGTCGCACAGGCCACGATGAACAACAGGACGCCGGACATTGCCGCGATATCTACGAACATTTTCACCGTTGCTTTCAGAGTCAGTTCACCAAATGCCAGGCGGCCTACCACAATGGCGTAGATCACCGCAAAAGCAGAAATTTCCGTGGAGGTGGCGATCCCCATCATGACTCCGCGGCCAATCATGAAGATCATGACCAGACCGACGGCAGCACCAAGATAAAGCTGAGTTCGTGGACGTAATACGGGGTAGGCTTCGTTGACGTTAATTTTCCCGCCGAAACGGTTGGCGGCGACCATTAACAGTACCAGCAGACAGGCTGCTGGGATCAGGCCAGCGATAAACAACGCTCCGATTGAGATGTTGGCGACAAAGCCCATCACGATCAGATTCACGCAGGGAGGAATAGTCTCCGCCATCACCGCGGATGCGGCAAATACACCGGCGGCTTCTTCGCTGTCCTGCTTCGCGCGGCGTACCGCAGGCATTAATACTCCGCCGACGGCTGCCACATCAGCCAGTTTGGAGCCGGAGATACCGGAGAAAAAGGCCATCGATAGCACGGTTGTCATGTTCAGACCACCGCGAAAGCGTCCCATACCACGTACAATCAGTTCGACCAGACGCGTGGACATGCCGTTGATTTCCATTGCTGCACCAGCGAGCAAGAAGAATGGAATCGCCAACAGAACAAAGTGGTCTACACCCGCAGCCACCTGCTGAGAGAAAAAGACAAAGGGCAGGGAAGGGTCGCAGATAAAAAAGACCATTGCGGACATGCCAAGGGTGAAGGCGATCGGTACGCCGGCCAGAATGCCGAGTACGAAGCAAATCAGCATCAGGCCTGCCGCCGCGCTGGCAGGATCGGCCATCAGCGAAAGTTTTAGATAACCTAGTGCCGCCAGAACGATGATCCCAACACCGCTAAGCAACACCACTCTGGCGCGTTCATGCAGGGCATGCTCCAGTGCGGCCACCATCATCACCACTGAGCCGATTAATACCGGAATGACATAGATGGTCTGTGGCAGACCAGTCTCGGTGGTTTGTAATCGCGCAGCTTGCACCAGATCATAACTGGAAACGACCAGCCCGACGGAGACCAGGAACAAGATCCAGCGGCTGGCATGGACAACGTAAGGACGAACGTTTTCAGGCAGGAAGCGTAAGAACAGATCGACGCCAATGTGTCCGCCTCTGCCGGTCGAGGTAGCGACGCCAAAAAAGACCAGCGCTATCATCAGCGCACGCGCCACTTCTTCCGCCCAGTGGATCGGTGAGTGCAGAGCGTAGCGCCAGATCACCGAAGCGAATACCACCAGCACGTTGATAAACAGCACCAGCGCCCCAGCCCAGGACGTTAAGGTTGTCAAAAACCGACTCAGCCGCCCCAGCAGCGTCAACAAAGAATTTTCATCCTTTGTTTTTATTGAAATATCTGCCATGGTGAATTCCTTTCATGGTTTGTTTGGGCAACATCGCCGACCGGCGGAACTGCACAGGTCGACGATGTATGGCTTATGGATTCTCGCTCGGCGCGACAGCGCTGATTTCGTCCACCATCGGTTTCAGAAGCGGGTATTTATCAAGGAAAGTTTTCCAGACAGGTTGTACGGCCTGCGCGAAGAACACGCGATCGGTTTCCCTGAAAGTGACGCCTTTGGCTTCGAGGTTTTTAATCGCTTCCTGCTCTTTCTGACTAGCTTGCTTACGCTCATATTCCGTCGCTTCTTTCGCAGCTGCCAGCACGTCGGCACGTAATGACTCTGGGATCTGCTCAAAGCTCTTCTTATTCATGGCAATCATCAGCGGGTTAAAGCTGTGCCGGGTCAGCGTGCCATTCTTGATGATTTCATAGTATTTGCTGGCGTAGATGGTAGGTGCATCATGCTCTACGCCATCGATCACGCCCATTTGCAGGCTGGAATAGACTTCCCCGCCCGGCATTGGAATGGCTACAGCACCCATGTGATTCAGCGTGGCGATAAAGTTAGGTACCGGCAGTACGCGGATTTTCAGATTCTTTAAATCCTCCGGTTTTTCAATCGTTTTTTTGGTGTACACGTTGCGCGCGCCGAGGTTATAGCCATAGCCCAGCACCATCACGTTCGCTTTATCCATCATCAGCTTAGAAAGCTGCTCGCCCGCTTTACCATCCAGTGCTTTCCCGACCTGGTCGTAGTCTTTGAACAGATATCCCAGATCCAGTACACCCACTTCAGGAACTAGCGTAGCCCAGATTGAAGTACCTGAAATCATCATGTTAATTGCACCGATACGGACCTGCTGCGTGGCATCGGCTTCTTTTCCCAGCATTGCGTTGGCGAAATAATTAAGTTTAATCTGGCCTTTTAACTTCTCGTTTTTATTAAGATTTTCCTGGAAACGGTTGAACCAGATATAGTGCGCAGAAGACTCATCTCCCGGAAGAGATGAGTAAACACGAAAGTTGATTGCCGCTTGGGCTGAAGCACTCAGCACACTGCCTGCTATCAGGGCGCTACTAAGGCAAGCGAGCGCCAGAAAACGTCTGGCTGAACAAAACGGTGTTGTTTTCATCATGATTATCCTTTCTCACAGTATAGAGGTCGTGATAACGCCATCTGGCAGGGTGCTTCGCCAGCTTGTTTAACGAAAAAATTGCTGATTCTGTTTTCTGTAACGTTTTAGTGTAACGTTACAGACGCTATCCGACTCACTACGTAAATGCAATATGCTTCCTTTCATCAACTGGAGGGATGTGTGAATTATGTGGTGGATATCGCTAATTTGCTGGTGGATGTTACAAAACTGAAACGTGGGGGTGCTGTTTAGTCACTGTTTAGCACGCAAGGCTCGAAGTTGGGTCGTGTATTAAACTCTCGCCGAAATTTAGGGTTTCAAAAAAATAACCGTTATTTATTAACGCGAACGTACCAATACATCGTCACTTACGAAACGCTCACATTTCAGTTCGTACCTACCCATCCATCGCTTTTCTCTGCTCATTCTGCTTCTGTAACTTCAGTGGGGGGACAAGCGTCCAGCACATTAACCACATGCAATAGTTCAGCTCAGTGACATCGGATTCTACGGCGGTTATGGCATTTACGTCCCTTTTTTAGCCTACAGATAAACCGTGAAAATTGTGATCCCGTACTCAGATAGTGCATTCCGTGGTTGCCTTTTAATCACATACTTTTATTGTATTCTCATTGTATACAATTAGAATACAGGAGGTGAGTATGAGAGTGATTGATACCCATAACCATGTTTGGCAGTGCCAGGGGGAACATTTTTCCTGGATTACAGACGATCTGGCGGCAATTCGCCGCGATTTTCTTATTGACGATTTGCAGGCTGTATTGGCTGAAAACAGTATCGAAGGCGCCATTTTAGTACAAGCCATCCCTTCAATTGAGGAGACCGAATGGCTGCTGGATATAGCTGAGCAGCACGATGAAGTAAAAGGTGTTGTTGGATGGGTGGATATAAACCACGGGGCTGAGATTGCAGAGGATTTGCAGAGACTGCTGAGAAAATCCAGCTACCTGAAAGGGATCCGCTATATGTCTCAAGGCTTGCCTGAGAGTCATTTAGTGACCCCGCAATTTATTCAGGGGGTTCGCTGTGTTGGGGAGCTGGGGTTGGTGTATGAACTGCTGGTTACGCACCAACAGCTGGAGGCGGCTAGTCAGCTTATCTCTGCTTGTCCAGAGGTGACCTTTGTTATCGAGCATGCGGCAAAACCCGTAGTTCGCGACGGGGAAATTACCCGCTGGCGTGAACAGTTAATGTTGATTGGTGAGGCTTACAACAATGTTTTTTGCAAACTATCAGGCCTTGTCACGGAAGCGGATTACGCCCGCTGGGCGGGACCTGAGCAGGCGAGCCAGGAGCTTGAACCTTATTTTAGCGCAGTTTTTGCCGCATTTGGCCATGAGCGAGTGATGTATGGATCCGACTGGCCAGTTTCTCTACTGGCATTACCGTACGCCGACACTTTAGAGCTTTACCAGAACTACCTGCAATCTCACCAGGCTCTTTCCAGCGATAACTTTTTTTATCGCGTGGCAGAGAAGGTTTACTCATTAAAGTAACAGGGGGGCACTTATGGAAGTCGTTCAATATATTCTCGGATTTGGCCCGGCAGTGGTCATTCCAATGATTATGTTTTTATTTGCCGTGCTCTTTGGCGCAAAACTTGCCGATGCGGCGAAAAATGCAATGACGGTAGGTATTGGTTTTCTCGGTCTTTCGTTGCTGATTGGTTTTATGGTGACATCACTCAGCAGCTCGACAGAAGCGATGGTAAAAAACCTCAATCTTCACTATGAAGTGTTGGATCTGGGTTGGCCGCTCATTAGCGCCTTCAGTCTGGCTGCGCTCTCTCTGCCGATTGTGTATGCGTTATGTTTTGTCACCAATCTGTTGATGATTTCAACCAATACCACCAAAACCCTTAACGTTGATTTTTGGAATTACTGGCACTTTGTATTTGCCGGAATCATTGTTGAACAGGTGACGGGTTCATTTTGGATGGGGATTTTCGCCAGTTGGATCACATTTATTATTACGCTAAAAATCGCCGATTACATTGCCCCACATGTGCAGAAATTCTGTGACACGCCGAACGTAACTATTACTCAGGCGGAGATTGTCGCCTGGGCTCCGCTGGCATTTTTGATGGATCGTGTAATTGATCGTATTCCGTTGATTAACAAAATTGACCTTAATCTCAGCAAAATTGAAGCCAAACTAGGTTTTTTTGGTAGTCCGTTAGCCATGGGAGCCATTCTGGGGGTGATTATTGGTATGCTTGGCGCGCTACCGTTCAGCGATATTATTAAGAGCGGGATGAATTTTGCGGCGGTAATGGTGTTATTGCCGACGATGGCGGGGGTGCTGGTCAGTGGTCTGGTACCAATTACAGAAATTGCCTCTGAATGGGTAAAGAAACGTTTTCCAACAAAATCACTTTATTTTGGTATCAGCGGCGAAATCGCTTTTAAAAATCCTGCGGTATTGTCTGTAGGTATTTTGATGGTGCCACTCACTATCCTGATCAGTACTGTTTTGCCTTTTAATACCATGATGCCATTCGCTGATATCCCTTATCTGCCGATATTTGTTGTCTTTGGCACGGTTGCATGCAACGGAAACATGTTCCGTGGATTAATTAATGGCATTGTCATCGTGTGTGGGATCCTATGGTTTGGTTCGGATCTCGCTGTTGTGTCGCAGGCTTTGGCCGAAAAGGCGCAACTGAATGTGCCAAAAGAGATGATGGCCTCATCAATTGATGGTGGTTCACATGCTATATCCTATATTTTCTACAAAATGTTCGAACTGTTAAAAGGAATGAATCCTGCACTCTTGTGTCTTTTTTCTATCGTAGTGACCGGGATTATTATTTATGTGCTGAAGTTGATTTTCAATATTAATAATAAATCAACGACAGCGCCCTCATTAACTGCAAAAAAAGTTGACTAAGAATACTGATAAACATCAGGGGAATATTATGATTACTCAGAATACAATTAAAAGTGTAGGGCTTCGTGTACCTTCTTTAACCTTCGGTGCGGCCAGTCTGGCTAATTTATTCAGAACGCTGAGCAATAACGAAGCCATGGATATTGTTGATAAGGCCATTCAGGTTGGCTGGCGCTACTTTGATACTGCACCACATTATGGCAGCGGACTTTCTGAGTTGCGTTTAGGTCTGGGATTACGCGGACTGGAGCGTAGCGAATATGTTTTGTCCACCAAAGTTGGCCGTTTGCTGCAATCCCGGAAACAAGAGCCTGGTCTTGAGGCGGGGGAGTTCTTCTATGACGAGAACCCGTTTAACCGCCAGGCTGATTACTCCTATGAGGGCATCATGCGCTCATACGAAAACTCCATCCAGCGACTGGGTACCCGTTATATCGACATTCTCTATGTACACGATCTCGGCACTTATACCTACGGCAATACAGAACTGGAACGCCAACATTTTAAAACCTTCTGCGAGTCAGGGCAGAAGGCATTAGAAGAGCTAAAGCGCAATGGCGATATCAAAGCCTGGGGCGCAGGCGCGAATGAAGAGGCAATCCTGATGGAGGTGATGGATAACGCTGCCCCGGATATCTTAATGCTCGCCAACCGCTACAACCTGCTGGAAACAGACCGCCAGGCGTTCTTTGCTAAATGTGAAAGCAACAATGTTTCGGTGGCTGTTGCCGCACCTTTCGCTACCGGAGTTTTAGTCGCGAAAGATAAATCTAAGGCGTTGTATGAATACGGTTCCGCGCCAGCGCAGGTTATTGAAAAAGTAAATGCGATAGAAGCGTTATGTGCAAAACATGCCGTGCCGATTGGCGCCGCGGCGCTGCAATTCCCATTAAGAAACCAAAATGTGGTCACCGTAACCTGCGGCGTTCAATCCGTGGAGCAAGCGTTGACTAATTTTGCCTGGGCTAACTGGGAAATTCCGCAGGGATTGTGGGATGAACTGGCCAGTATTGGTATTCAGTAAGCATCATTTGTAACTTTGCGAAAAAATAAACAGATATTGAGGATGTAATGAAAATAGTTAAAGCCGAAATCTTTATGGTTGATTTGAAACCTAAAGTGAAACGTGTCGATGCGATTCAGTCTTTTGTATCACAAGAGACACCGATTATTCGTTTAACAACATCGAGTGGGGAAATTGGTGAAGGTTATACCTACACCATTGGCACCGGCGGCTCATCTGTGGTTGCGCTGTTACGAGATCACCTGTTACCGAAATTGATTGGCCAGGATGCGACGATGATTGAGGGCATCTGGGAGTCATTGCTGTTCTCAACTCATGCGACCTCTGTTGGCGCCATTACGTCTCTGGCACTGGCAGCCATTGATACCGCATTATGGGACTTGAAGTGTAAGCGCATGAATTTGCCGCTGTATAAAGTCGCAGGTGGCGCGAAGTCGCGCATGAAGTTATACACCACCGAAGGGGGCTGGCTGCATTTAACTACTCAGGAATTAGTTGATGATGCGCTGGCCGTTAAGGCCCAGGGGTTCTGCGGTTCTAAAATCAAAATTGGTTCTGAAAGTCCGGTGCGTGATATCGAGCGTTTGACTGCTGTACGTGAAGCGGTAGGGGATGAGTACGTGATCATGACTGATTGCAACCAGGCGTTTAAATTCTCGGAAGCCAAACAGCGAGCAGCATTGTTGGAGCATATTAATCTTTCATGGATTGAAGAGCCGTTTCTGGCGCATGATGTTGATTCTCACCAAAAATTGTGTGAGTCAACCACCATTCCTGTTGCGGTGGGTGAGTCCATTTATTCCATCCAGCACTTCAAAGAGTATTTACAGAATAATGCCGCAGATATTATTCAGGTTGATGTGGCTCGTATTGGCGGTATTACACCATGGCTTAAAGTTGCACATATGGCGGAATGTTTTAACAAAATTGTCTGTCCACATTTCTTGATGGAATTGCATATATCATTATGTTGCGCCATTACAAATAGCCGTTGGTTGGAATATATACCACAGCTTGATAGTGTTACTCTGAATAAGGTGAATATTCGCGAAGGATATGCTTTTCCGCCAGAAGATCCCGGTTTGGGTATTCAGTGGGACTGGCCGAAAATACAGACTGATACTGTTGTTTATCATGTCATTGAATAAAACAATTCTTATTTTCTCAGGAATATATTATGTCTGAAAATCATGCTCAATTTCACGGTGCATGGTGCCCATCAATTACGCCTTTTGATCAACAAGGAAATATTGATTTATCGGCACTGCAGCAGCATTTGCGACGGTTGGAAGAGGCTGGGACTCATGTCGTATTGCTAATGGGAAGTATTGGGGAGTTCACCGCATTAACGCTGGATGAACGACTGATGCTTATCCGTGAGGCACGGAAAATGTCATCGCTGCCGCTGGTGGCAAATATCTCCGCTACCTGTATGGCGGATATGATACGTCTGGCAGAAGAGGCCTGGCATTGCGGGTATCAAGCAGTGATGATTCTACCTCACTACTATTTTCAACAAACGCCGGCCCAACTATTGGCATACTACCGCGATCTGGGGCAGCGCCTGAATGGAAAATGGTTCGCATACAACTTTCCTGCGCGAACTGGATGCGATCTGGACGCGACTCTGGTGGCGCAATTAGCGGCAGAATTTCCCAATTTTGTGGGTATTAAAGATACTGTTGATTGCCTCTCTCATACTCGCGCCATTATTCAGTCAGTCGCGTCCGTTAGAGACGATTTTGTTGTTCTGTCCGGTTATGATGAATATCTCATCCCAAATCTTCTCGCGGGTGGCGCGGGAGTTATTTCAGGATTGAATAATATTTGTCCCGAACTTTTTGTGCAGGCAATTAAAGCATGGGATGAAAATGATCTTACCCGGCTTACTGGCATACAGCGTGAGATAAGCAGACTTTCTGCTATTTATAATGTTGGTAATGATTTTGTTACCACAATTAAAACTGCGGTGGCTCATAATTTTCAGTATTCTGGGGAAAAATCAAGAAACTTCGCGGGGGAACTAACCCGTCAGGAATCGCAACAGATCGACATAATGTTCAGTGTCAAATAATCAAAAATCAATAACAGCATACATTGTACTACGGCAATACGGTATTGCTGTTATACCTCTCTGTTATAAGGTATAGAATATGTCTTATAGAATGATATTAAATGAAACCTCATATTTTGGTGTGGGTTCAATCAACGCTATCGTTGATGAAGTTAAAAAGCGAGGTTTTAAAAAAGCGCTGGTAGTTACTGACCACGATCTTATCCAGTTTAATGTGGCGACCAAGGTCCTTAATATTCTTGATAGCGCAGGGTTGCCTTACCAAATTTTTGATAAGGTCATACCTAACCCTACGATTGACGTCGTGCAGCAAGGTGTTGAGGCATTTCGTGAGGCGGGCGCGGATTACCTGGTCGCCATTGGCGGTGGTTCTCCACAGGATACGTGTAAAGCGGTAGGGATAATTATTAACAACCCTGAATTTGCCGATGTTCGCAACCTTGAAGGTGGGGCTGACACTAAAAATGCCGCTGTACCGATGATTGCTATTCCAACGACCGCGGGGACGGCAGCTGAGGTGACTATTAACTATGTGATTACCGATGTAGAGAACCGACGTAAGTTCGTTTGCTACGATCCTCATGCTATTCCGGTCGTTGCCATTATTGATGCTGACATGATGGCCAGCATGCCGCCCAGTTTAAAGGCGGCAACCGGGGTCGATGCATTGACTCATGCCATCGAAGGATATATTACGAAAGGGGCATGGGAATTAACCGATACGCTTCATTTAAAGGCGATTGAGATGATAGGGCGTTCGCTACGCGGTTCGATACAGGGAATAGCTCAGGACGCTGAAGGCATGGCGGTGGGGCAGTATATTGCCGGGATGGGCTTCTCTAATGTCGGATTGGGTCTGGTACATGGGATGGCCCATCCTCTGGGGGCATTCTATGGTACACCGCATGGCGTCGCCAATGCGGTGTTACTGCCGCATATCATGGCTTACAATGCTGAGTTTACAGGAGACAAATATCGCCAGATTGCGAAGGCTTTGGGCAACACTCAGGCCATGGTGATGCCGATCGAAGAGGCGCGTCAGGCGGCCGTTGAAGCCGTGGCACAGCTTAACCGAGACGTAAATATTCCTGCCCGACTGCGCGATATCGGCATGAAATATGAAGATATTGATGCATTGGCCGTTGCGGCAATGGCGGACGTCTGTACCGGTGGAAACCCTCGAGATACCTGTGTTGAAGAGATTAAGGCGTTGTACCGACAGCTCTACTAATGTTTAACTTTCCACACGACCGGGAGAAATTCCGGTCGTGTTATTTGTATAGCCTATTTAAAGCTGGAGAACAGGCGGTTGTAGGAGTTGTTGACGTGGTGGGCAATGGCTTCGCGGGTTTGTTCTATATCACGGGCAATAATACCGGCGCATATTTTCAAATGTTCTTTGGATGAATCAATGATTGAATCATTTTTCATTTTGTCTGAACGCAGCATGCGTAACCGGTCATACATGAAGGTCAGCGTTTTAGTCACAATAGCGTTGTGGCAATCGGATAGCATTTGTTCATGTAGTTCGTTATCAGCTTCGAGTAATAAAGACACATTCGAATCATGAAAACCGGCTTCAATTTTATCTTTAATTGTCTGGTAGCGTTGCGGGTCCTGGTTCTCCCATGACAAATTCAACACCATGATTTCAATGTCTTTTCGGATCTGAAAAATATCGCGTATTTCACTGAGTGTAATGGGTTTAATGGTTTTCGTTTTATTTTTGGAAGGCTCAATCCAGCCTTCAGTCATCAGACGAAACAAAGCCTCACGCAACGGCGTTCGACTGACATTAAGTTCCTGACATAGCTCATTTTCTGAGATAGCCCCTACCAACTCATTGGCGATGATTTTGGCCTTCAATTGATGATATGTTTTTTCGCTGATGTTCATAGTCTGGCTTTAATGAGGGTCATAATCATGTTTAATGAGATACAAATTAGCCCCTTGTCACTATGAAATCAATGGGTAAGCCTGGTTGTACAACGAATTAGCTTGTGTTTCAACGCCTCTGCCAGCACTGTCTGAATCAGTCCTCCGGACGGCTAAGGTGGGTTTGCAGACTCACAGCCCGTAACAGCGACTGTTTCGCAAACCGATCAGTGGTTGTTGAAGTGTAAAATCCTCCATTTCGATCTTCTGTTGTCAGCGCAGCCACATCCTTCTACGGATGATGTTTTTTTACTCAACGTTCAATTTGGCTTACTAGAAGAGATAGCCGTTAGCCAGTTTGTTGAGGATGTATGCAGGCGGTATTTTGGCTGTCATGTCTCTGGTATTTACTCTTGATGAGGGGAGCTTTTTGCCCCTAAAGATTGCCCAATACGACTAACGGTCAAATAAATTGCCGATTTCTCTAAAAAAAATGATCAGCGTGCCGATACACTGACAGGATATGTCAGCATTTTATATATAATTCATGTCAGGAAAACAGAAAAGTAGGTGCTTATGGCTGATTCAGCAAGGAGTTGCTCAGCAGAACGTTTAGTCGATATCCTATTAGAGCTACAAACTTGTGGCGTTGTGAATCGCTATCAGTTGATGAAGAAATTTAATATCACTGAACGAACGGTCTATCGTGATCTTAATATGCTTTCTTCCTTTATTGAGGGCTGTGGTGGCGGAGAGTATCGATTGATACCGATTCGAGCACAGAATAATAGCGCCTATGCCCTGCATGACCCACTGGCAAAGCTGCTGGACGCCGACGCGGTTTTTCCTGACAGAGATGAGGATTTTTGGCTTAGCTTAGAAAAACGAGCTGCAGAACAGCATGTTAGAGTTCAGTTTGGTCGCCCGGAACATTCAGTCAGAAATGATTTGCGAAAGTATTTTAACTTATTGGAAAAAGCGATTCAGAAAAACAGCGTCTGTCATATTTTATATAAAGACAAAACGCGCACCGTTCATCCTTATAAATTAGTTAACCAGAAAAATATTTGGTATCTGCAGGCGACTGAGGACGGAAAGCTAAAGTCTTTTTCGTTAAGTAAAATTCGGTGGCTGGATCTCCGGAAAGAGCATTTTGCGGTCGATACACCCACACTGTCATTAATTGATGAGCATCGCGATCCTTGGGTGTGTGAAGAGACGTTTGAGGTTCGGGTGCGTATTAAACACAGTATTGCTGGCTACTTCGCAAGACGAGATTTACTGCCCCAGCAAGAATTGGTTCGCGAAGAGAATGATGGCGTGACTTTACTTTGCAAGGCAGCACATCAGAATCAAATTATTCCACTCATTCTATTCTGGTTACCGAATATAGAAATTCTGGAACCAGAATGGTTGAAAAAAACGGTCATCAACTTACTGCATAACTACATCACTGGCGATCGCGACTCAGTTCCTGTTCAGGAATGTGATGCGTAGCGGGTAACAACGACTTATTGCACAGGAGATTATTATCTATGGCATTACCCTTCATTATTCTGGGCGTCGCGGCAGCGGCAACGGCGTTTGGCGGCAAAAAAGCTTATGATGGCTACCAGAAAAAATCGGAAGCTGATGATGTATTAGATCGCGCACAGCGTCGCTTTGATAAGCATAAAGAGAGCTTTGATCAGGCGAATGAAACAACGTCGAAAAAACTGGCCGAGCTGGGTGAAAAAGAGCTGAAGATCGGTAAAGATTTCAATGAGTTTAAAACGATTGCCGACGATCTGCTGGCGCGTATGGCGAAAGATGGGCATAAAGATCTTCGTCTGAAGGTACCACAGCATAACATCAATAAAATTCAGAACCTGGCTATTTCCGCCACGGAATACCTGACGACGGTCGTCGGTGCCGGGGTGTCTGGTGCTGCCGCTGGTTTCGCCGTATACAGCGGTGTGATGGCGTTTGCAGCAGCTTCTACCGGTACGCCGATTGCAGCTCTGTCTGGTGCGGCGGCGTATAACGCCACAATGGCGGCGATTGGTGGTGGCTCTTTGGCTGCAGGCGGTTGGGGGATGGCTGGTGGCGCGATGGTGCTTGGCGGTGCGGTGGTGGCTCCGCTGATTGCTATTGCGGGCTGGGCTTACGATAGCCATGCCGAAAAAGCGCTTAACAATGCTTATCAAAGCTCCCGTGAAGTGACTGCGGCGGTGGAAAAAATGAATGCGGCTGAAGCGCAGCTGACGAAGGTGCAGCAGTATGTAAATAGCATTTATGAATCAATCACCCGTATGCATAGCGTCTTTATCCAGCACTACTTTGAGCCGCTGAAAGCGATGCATGCCATCATTGTTGAACGCCATGAGAAGAATATCACTACCGAGATTAGTGAGTCGGAAGAGATCATGGCGATTATCGACCATGGTTATGAATTAGCCGCCATCATGACCGACGTGATCACCACGCCGCTGTTCAAGCCGGTGACGCAGGAAAACGGTGAAGCCGTTATCGAAGATGGCGTGATCCAACTGCAGACCGACAGCAACGGTATGAACCTGCTGAACAAAGAGATTCTGGACGAAAAACTGGCGGCTTCTGCTTCAGAGTTTGACGCATTTTCTTCTCGTATTTAATCGACTCGCCGGGCGAGTCTGCCCGGCATTGCTATGGGCGAGCACAATGAACACAGCCAGGTTTGACTGGGGTGAAGAGTTACATCAGACGGTGGTCAAGAGTCTGACCACCTCTTTTGGGTTGGATTTTCTCTTGCTGGAGGATAAACACGGCGGCGATGTGAATACCATTCATAACGCTCGCGAGGGAGTGTATGCCACCGATGCCGAGCGTCAACGGTACGAGCAACGTGAAGGATATGATTCTCATCATTACCATAGCCACGAAAACTACATTGCCAACAACCGGGCGGGAAAAAAGGCGCACGAGGCCGGTACGTTGACCGATACCTACACCGGTGAGAAATTTGCGGCTAATGATAAAAAGAACCTCGACCATATTATTGCCGCCCATGAAATTCACAACGATCCAGGGCGTATCCTTGCCGAATGCGATGGTGCCGATCTGGCTAATGATTCATCAAATCTGACCTTCACGAATGAGTCGCTGAATAAGGCGAAGAAGGCGAAAACGATGGATGCCTTCGTGCAAACGCTACAAGAACAGCATGCTGTGACCTCGCAGGAAATTGCCCGTTTACGCAGCCAGCCAACGCTTTCCGAGCAAGAGCAAAAACAACTGAATAAGCTGGAGAATAAAGCCGCCGCCGATTTTGAACGGATGAAAGAGGCCGACAAAAAGGCGCGGGCAAAATACAACAGTACAATCAATCAGGAATATTACACCAGCAGCAAGTTTGCGAAGAATGTCGCCACCGCCACAATGAACAATGCATTTCGCATGGGAACGCGGCAGATGTTGGGGCTGGTTCTGGCAGAGACCTGGTTTGAGTTCCGCGAACGTATTCCCGTGATGTTTGAGAAGCATCGTCGTTCATTCGATGCCGGAGACTTCCTGCAAGATGCGGCGGAGGCATTACGCGCAGTCTGGCAGCGAGTGCAGGGTAAATTCAGCACTTTCCTGACGTCCTTTAAAGACGGTGCCATCGGTGGCGTGCTCTCCAGCATTACGACGACGCTCTTCAATATCTTCTTTACGACTAAGAAGATGATGGTGCGCCTGATTCGTGAGATGTGGAACAATTTGGTACAGGCCTTTAAAGTTATGGTCTTTAACCCTGAGGGGTTAGCGCCGGGGCAGCTAGCTAAAGCGGTGAGCAAGCTGGTGGCTGCGGGTGTAGCCGTGGCTGCTGGTGTGGTGGTTAACGAAGCTTTAGCCAGGATGCTCGTATTTCCTTTTGGTCCTGAACTGGCCGCTTTCTGCGGTGCGCTGGCGACAGGTATTCTGACGCTGGTAATGAACTACTTCCTTGAACACAGCGCATTGATGAAAAAGGTCTGGGCGTTTCTGGATACGTTTAAAGATAAGTATCAGAAAGCACTAGAGTATTATCAGCAGGTGAATGCTGAACTCGATCGTTATCTACTGGAGCTTTCGGCGTTAGAGTTTGCTATTGATACGTCTGCGTTATCGCGTTTCTCGCTGCATCTTAACGCGGTGAATAGTGAAATTGAGCGCGGTTTGTTGCTGCGTGCAGAGGTTGAGCGCCGTAATATTGCGCTACCGTTTGAAGCTGGTAATACCCGCTCTGTGCGTAGCTGGTTAAGTAAGCTATGACGCTAACGCCCGCGTTTCCTTGTAACCAGTGCGGCGCTTGTTGTCGCCACGTCGATCGCGCCAGTGAAACGCAATTTCTCGATCGCGGTGACGGCATTTGTCGGCACTATCAGATGGAGACAAAGCTGTGCGCGATTTATGAAACACGTCCGCTTATTTGCCAGGTAGAGAAGCAGTATCAGCTTAACTACCAACAGCAATATAGCTGGCAGGAGTTCATTACACTTAATCGTGAAGCGTGTTTAATTCTGGAGAAACTGTAGGGTGGGTGCCTCACGAATGAATCAGAGTCAATATGTGCGCATTATGGGCTGCGTTGTTACGAGATGAGTTGAGACTCCATGAAATGAAAAATCCACGCAATTGCGTGGATTTTGTCGGTTTTTGCGATTCTTATGAGATGTGTTGAGATCTCATGAGACAACAAATTTTATTTAGACGTTGAACAGGAAGTTCATGATATCGCCATCTTTGACGATATAGTCTTTACCTTCGGCACGCATTTTCCCAGCTTCTTTCGCACCTTGCTCACCTTTATAGGTGATGAAATCTTCAAACGCGATGGTTTGTGCGCGGATAAAGCCTTTCTCGAAGTCGGTATGGATTTTACCGGCTGCCTGCGGAGCCGTGGCACCGACAGGAATGGTCCATGCACGGACTTCTTTCACGCCAGCGGTGAAGTAGGTCTGCAGGTTCAGCAATTCGTAGCCAGCACGGATAACGCGGTTCAGGCCCGGCTCTTCCAGACCCATTTCAGACATGAATTCTTCACGATCAGCATCATCGAGTTCTGCGATATCAGCTTCAACGGCAGCGCAAACGGCAACTACAACAGAACCTTCAGCTGCCGCGATTTCACGCACTTTATCGAGGTACGGGTTATTTTCAAAACCGTCTTCGTTGACGTTGGCGATGTACATTGTTGGCTTCAGCGTCAGGAAACTCAGGTATTTGATGGCCGCTTTGTCTTCGTCAGTCAGCGTTTTCAGTGCGCGCAGCATGCCAGCGTTTTCCAGCTGTGGCAGGCATTTTTCCAGCGCAGCCAGTTCTGCTTTAGCGTCTTTGTCGCCGCCTTTAGCCTTCTTCTGCACGCGATGGATAGCGCGCTCACAGGTGTCGAGGTCGGACAACGCCAGCTCGGTATTGATAACTTCAATGTCGTCAGCCGGATCCACTTTGTTATTAACGTGGATGATGTTGTCGTTTTCAAAGCAACGCACCACGTGGCCGATAGCTTCGGTTTCACGAATGTTGGTCAGGAATTGGTTACCCAGACCTTCACCTTTGGACGCACCTTTTACCAGACCGGCAATGTCGACGAATTCCATCGTTGTTGGCAGGATACGCTGCGGTTTGACGATTTCAGCCAGCTGATCCAGACGCGGATCGGGCATCGGGACAACACCGGTGTTCGGCTCAATAGTACAGAACGGGAAGTTTGCCGCTTCAATACCCGCTTTTGTGAGCGCGTTGAACAGGGTGGATTTGCCTACGTTTGGCAAACCGACGATACCGCATTTGAATCCCATGTTTAAATCACCTTAATCTTTTGATATTCAACCTGTTATGGAAAACAGATTGTAGAAATGTAAATAACTTTGCCTATTATACACAGCACGCGAGAAAAATGCCGCACATCGCTGCTTATTGCGCTTTAAAGGTGTGTAACCGGCTCGTCGCTTTGGTCAGGCCATCTTTGAACAAAATCTCGGTACAACGTGCCGCTTCGTCAATCGCTTCATCAATTAACTTCTGTTCTGAAACAGGCGGTTTGCCTAAAACAAATCCGACAACTTTGTTTTTATCGCCCGGATGGCCAATTCCAACGCGTAAACGATGAAAGTTGGGGTTATTACCTAACTTGCTAATGATGTCTTTCAGGCCATTATGTCCGCCATGACCGCCGCCAAGCTTAAATTTGGCCACGCCAGGTGGCAGGTCTAATTCGTCGTGTGCGACCAAAATTTCATCGGGGTTAATACGATAAAAACTGGCCATCGCACCGACAGCCTTGCCGCTCAGATTCATAAATGTGGTTGGCACCAGCAGACGGACGTCTTCACCTTCAAGCGTAACTCTGGAGGTGTAGCCGAAGAATTTCGGCTCATCGCGCAGGGGAGCGCGTAATCTTTCTGCCAGCAGATCGACATACCATGCGCCTGCATTGTGTCGCGTTGCCGCATACTCTGCGCCGGGGTTCGCCAGGCCGACAATCAATTTAATCGCCACGTGTTTTGTCCTGAGTGTTTCGATAAACGACGTGTAGTTTACTGTCTGACGATGCTGTTGACAAAAAACTGCGTGCTTATCGCCAAAAGCTGAATAATTGCACAAATGGACTATTAGAAAATGAGTATGTTCAGTGGCTTATTTGTAAAGTTATGTTGCATGAGTGTTTGTAATTGTGATCGCTCCCGCACTTGCGAACGGCAGTGTTGTCTATACTTTACACATAAGGATTAGGGGTATTCCCTGTAACAACCCAAAGTTCCGGAGGTGACACATGAAACGCAAAAACGCTTCGTTACTCGGTAACGTGCTCATGGCTTTAGGGTTGGTGGTGATGGTGGGTGGTGTTGGTTACTCTATTTTAAACCAACTGCCGCAATTTAATCTGCCACAGTTTTTCGCACATGGTGCCGTGCTCAGTATTTTTGTTGGTGGTGTCCTCTGGTTGGCAGGTGCCAGAGTAGGGGGGCACGAACAAATCAGCGATCGTTACTGGTGGGTGCGCCATTATGACAAACGCTGCCGTCGCGGTGATACCAATCATCGGCATAACTAAATAATTCTCCCAACTCGGAATGCAGTTGTTTGAACACAAAGTCCTGGTTGAAAAACCAGGGCTCTGTTTGTTCGTCATTCCTGCATAAAACGACGTCTACTCATGGTGGTATGCAAAGAAGCGTTATTCGAATAACCGATAATGTAACGCTTTGATCGCGCTGTCTGCATTGTCAGCGGGCAACAGGATGCTCAGGTTGTCGTTTGATGCCCCATGACAAATCATTCGTACCGTATGCTCTTCAAGCCAGGCAAAAACGTCTTTGCAAACTCCCGCAGCCTGTGTGAGTTGATTCCCCACCAAAGTGACCAGCGCCAGTCCGGTTTCCACCTCCACACGACAGTGGGAGGACAAGGCGGTAAACAATGCGGTGGTCAGCACATGGTCTTCACCTGAAGTTGCATGAGTGGCGTCCAGCGCCAGCGCAATACTATTCTCTGAGGTTGTAACCAAATCCACCGTGACCGCGTGGCGAGCTAAAATGGCGAAGGACTGCGCCAGGAAAGAACAGGAAGGTTGCGTCTCCAGACTGTGTAACCGCAACAGCGTCTGTTTACGACGCACTGCGAGCGCACGATAGCGAGGTGGATTATCGGTGGTGTTGTGCACCAGCGTACCTCCGGCGGCAGTATCCTTACTTGAGCCAACAAAGACCGGAATGCTTTTACGCATTGCCGGGAGCAGTGTCGCCGGGTGGAGGACCTTCGCACCGTAGGCGGCCATATCGCTGGCCTCGGAAAACGAGATATGGTCGATTCGTCTGGCCCGCGGAGCAATGCGTGGATCGGTGGTGTAGATCCCTGCGACGTCGGTCCAGATGTCAACGCGTGTGGCGTGAAGCGCCTCACCGAGAAGCGTAGCCGTGTAATCACTACCGCCGCGCCCAAGCGTAGTGGTGTGTCCTGCGGCATCACGCCCGATAAATCCCTGAGTCACCATGATCGCTTGCTCAAGACGATGGCGCAGGTGAGTCTCCACCTGATGGTGCAGTGTGCCAAGCTCGGGTTCGGCACAGCCGAAGTTCGAGTTAGTACGCATCACGCTGCGGGCGTCAAACCACCCGGCCTCGGCATGCCGTTCACGTAAGACTTCAGTAAACAGTAGCGAGGACATCAGCTCGCCATGGCTGACTAATTCATCGCTTAACGCATCAGATGGTGAAACCATCGCCGTTTGTGCAAGACGACGTATATTGTTGAGAAGATTATCGATTTCCGTGCTGATAACGGACGGCTGCTTCAGGCGGGAAATAATGTTGTATTGGATAGCGCGTAAAGTCTCAATCTTATCTGATTGTTGAGGTGTTTCCAGACCTTCAGAAAGCTCAACCAGTAAGTTTGTCACGCCTGCTGAAGCAGACAAAACGACTAAACGGACATCTTGATCAGCAAGGACAATGCTGGCGCTTCGGTTCATCGCATCAAAATCAGCGACGCTGGTGCCGCCAAATTTGGCAACGACGGATGGTGGATAAATGCGAGTCATAACAATCTCATATCAGGGCGCCATAAAAGTATGGCTAGAAAATTTTCATTCTCGGCATAAGGGAACGAAGTTCACCTTACGAAATGTCCGCCCGCGAACATTTCTGCTGACAACCCAGGGAATACCTGTTGTCGATAACGAGTGTCGCCTGTACGCGTTACCGGGTGCTGCGCATTAATTTATCTACATAGCCTGTAAATAAGCGCGCCATACTAAGTGATTTATATTTAGGGATCGACTTTTTTATTCGATTTATCGACAAATAAGTGAAAAATCATGTTGTCACAAGATATCACGAGCATCATTAATGGTAAAAACGTGTAAAAAAATAATAAAAACACGAAAATTTCATGGTTTTTATTACATTGTCGGCGTTGCAACTAGCTACAATATTGTTAATTAAATAGCTATATTTCTTTAGGATTTAGTAATAGTGAATAATTGTTATGCTTTGAATTTAAAGGGAAAAGTTGTTATTTTTGATGCCAAAAAATAAATGATTGAGTCCAAAGCTAAAACAACATATATTAGCCGCGCTTTTTTACAGGTAATCCTTATAACCATTTATTCAATCAGGCGTTAATCTACACCTGGTTGTAGGAGTGATATGATGACGGATAAAGTCCGTATTGATACTTTAAGTGCTAATTCATTACCACAGAGCAATGATACCTTTTTAGCAAGACAGGCTGAGTTTGAATCTAATGTCCGCAGCTATCCACGTAAACTGCCATTAGCGATCGCTAAAGCGCAGGGCGTCTGGATTACTGATGTAGAAAATAATCAATATCTTGATTGCCTGGCAGGTGCCGGAACCCTGGCGCTTGGTCATAACCATCCTGAAGTGCTGCAGAGCATTCAAAGTGTCATCACAAGCGGCTTACCGTTACATACGCTTGACCTTACCACGCCGTTAAAAGATGAATTCTCATCATATTTACTTTCTTTATTACCGGGCCAGGGCAAAGAATATTGCCTGCAGTTCACCGGTCCGTCCGGCGCAGATGCTGTTGAAGCCGCGCTGAAGCTGGCGAAGAAAGTCACCGGCCGTTCCAGCATCATTAGTTTCTCCGGCGGCTACCACGGGATGACCCATGGCGCGCTGTCCGTGACCGGGAACCTGTCGCCGAAAGAAGCGGTCAGCAACATGATGGCGGAAGTGCAGTTTATGCCGTATCCGCATCAGTACCGTTGCCCGTTGGGTATCGGCGGCGACGCTGGCGTCAAAGCATTAACTTACTACTTCGAAAACCTGATCAACGACGTTGAAAGCGGCGTGCGTAAACCGGCTGCCGTGATCCTCGAAGCGGTGCAGGGAGAAGGCGGCGTGAATCCGGCTCCGGTCGAGTGGCTGCAACGCATTCGTAAAGTGACGCAGGAACACGGCATTCTGCTGATCATCGATGAAGTTCAGGCTGGCTTTGCACGTACCGGTAAACTGTTCGCCTTCGAACACGCCGGTATTGAGCCAGATATCATCGTGATGTCCAAGGCGGTTGGTGGCGGTCTGCCACTGGCGGTACTGGGCATTAAAAAGCAGTTCGATGCGTGGGCTCCGGGCCACCACACTGGTACTTTCCGCGGCAACCAGCTGGCGATGGCGACCGGTCTGACAACGCTGAAGATCCTCAAAGACGACAAGATTGCCGATAAAGTTGCTGCCCAGGGCGAGTGGCTGAAAGGCAAACTGGCTGACCTGCAGAAACGCTACCCGGTTATCGGCCAGGTGCGCGGTCTGGGTCTGATGATCGGCCTGGAAATCGTGAAGCCGAACGAAGCGCAGGATCACATGGGCTGCTACCCGGCCGATGGCGAGCTGTCCGCGTTGCTGCAGAAAAAATGCTTCGAAAACGGGCTGATTCTGGAGCGCGGTGGCCGCAACGGTTGCGTACTGCGCCTGCTGCCGTCACTGCTGATCACCAACGCTGAGCTGGAAATCTTCCTCGATAAATTCGAAAACGCCCTGCTGGGCGCTGGCGTGAAGCCGGTTTAAACGGAGTTGGATCGAATGTCAGACGTAAACCCGATTCTGTCCGGCTCGGCGCAAAGCATCGCCGCCTATCAGGACGCTATCGAGCAGAGTACGCAAGCGGTCGTTGAATGGTTGAAGCAGCCTGAGATGTATCAGGGTAAAACCGTTGAGCAACTGCGTGAACGTATCAACCTGAATTTTACGTCTCAGGGCCTGGGCAACCAGGCCGCTATTGAGCGTGCGGTTGAATACTTTCTCAAAGACAGCTTGTTGGTTCACCATGCGCAGTGCGTGGCGCATCTGCACTGCCCGAGTCTGGTAATAAGCCAGGCGGCGGAAGTGCTGATCAACGCCACCAACCAGAGTATGGACTCCTGGGACCAGAGCCCGTCGGCCACCATCATTGAGATCAAGCTGATCGAATGGCTGCGTGAGCAGGTGGGCTATGCGGCAGGCGATGCGGGTGTTTTCACCAGCGGCGGCACCCAGAGCAACCTGATGGGCCTGATGCTGGCGCGCGACGCCTTCTTTGCTCGTCAGGGGCATTCCATTCAGCAGGATGGTCTGACCGGTGATCTGAGTAAAATCAAAGTGTTCTGCTCTGAAAGCGCGCACTTCTCCGTGCAGAAGAACATGGCGCTGATGGGGCTGGGCTACCGTTCTGTCACCCAAGTGAAGACCGATGCGTTTTCACGCATGGATCTGACTGACCTGAAAGACAAGCTGGCCCAGGCGAAAGCCAACGGCGAGCAGGTGATGGCAATCGTCGCCACTGCTGGTACTACCGATGCGGGCGCAATCGATCCGTTAGCGGATATTGCAGCGCTGGCGGCAGAACATCAGATCTGGATGCACGTGGATGCCGCATGGGGCGGGGCGTTACTGCTTTCTGAGAAGTATCGTGACTTCCTGAACGGCCTTGAGCTGGCAGATTCCGTGACGCTGGATTTCCACAAGCAGTTCTTCCAGACCATCAGCTGCGGTGCGTTCCTGTTAAAAGATGCGCGTCACTACGAGCTGATGCGCTACCAGGCGGCGTACCTGAACTCTGATTTCGATGAAGAGGCTGGCGTACCAAACCTGGTATCAAAGTCGCTGCAGACCACGCGTCGTTTTGATGCGCTGAAGCTGTGGATGGGCCTCGAAGCGCTGGGCAAAAAGCAGTATGCCGAAATCATTGATAATGGCGTAACGCTGGCGCGCGATGTTGCTGAGTTTGTCAAAACCCAGCCGCATCTTGAGCTGGTGATGGAGCCGCAGCTGGCAAGCGTGCTGTTCCGCTTCCGCCCGCAAAATGACGACATGGCGTTTGTTGCGCTGCTGAACCAGCGTATTGGCGACGTTCTGCTGGCTTCTGGTAGCGCCAACGTCGGCGTGACCGAAGCAGATGGTGTCACCTGCCTGAAGCTGACGCTGCTCAATCCTACGGTATGTCTGGAGGATGTCAAAGTCCTGCTGGCAAGCGTGAAGGCAACGGCTGAGAAACTGCTGAACGCGTAAGCAATAAGCTTGTTATAAAAATGGCTCCCACGCACGGGAGCCATTTTTTTGTCTGTCATTTGTCATCCGGCGGCGTTTCGCCTGGCTGGGCTACACGTTAGCGGATATCCGCCAGCGCGGCGTCTTTATTCGGGAAAAACGTTAGGCGCCCGGCAATCGGCTGAATACCCGCGCGCGCCATCGTACGTAGCGGCTGGAATTCCAGATTACTGATGCGTAATTCACAACCTTCCGGCAGACGTTTTACAAAGCGCTGGAAAGCGTCCAGACCACCGGCATCCAGTACCGGGACCGCATCCCACTTCAGGACTACGATGCGTTTACCTTCAATACGTGACTCGAGATCGGTAAATAGTCCTTCCGCCGCGGCAAAGAACAGCGGACCAATAACGCGCAGTACCAACACATCGTCCGGTACGTCTACGTTGACCGGCGCCAGACGTGTCATGCGCGCAATACGACGCATAAACAGCAGAGAGGCGAGAACGATACCGACGCTGATGGCAATAACCATGTCGAACAACACCGTCAGCGACATACACATCAGCATGACGATAATGTCATCTTTCGGCGCATGACGCAGCAAATCCACCACTTTATGCGCTTCACTCATGTTCCATGCCACCATCAGCAGCAGGGCGGCCATGGCGGAAAGCGGTAACCAGGAAAGCAGCGGTGCAAGTACCAGCAGGGCGAGGATCACCAGAATCGCGTGGATTACCGCAGAGACTGGCGAGGTCGCCCCGGCGCGGACGTTTGCTGCGGAGCGGGCAATTGCCGCAGTGGCGGTGATACCGCCAAAGAACGGTGCCACGATGTTACCCAGCCCCTGGCCAATCAACTCGCTGTTGGCTTTATGCTTGGTGCCGGTCATCCCATCGAGTACGACGGCGCACAGCAGAGATTCAATTGCCCCCAGCATCGCCATCGAAAACGCTGCCGGTAATAGCGCCTGTAACGAGCTCCAGCTCAGGGTAAAGTTTGACTCCGGCATATTCCACGGCAGAACCAGCTGCGGCAGCAGTTGTGGGATACCATTACCCTGTGAGCCGTCGGCCAGAATGTAGTGGAACTGAGAACCAATGGTGGCAACATGGCCGCCGGTCAGATTCACGATACCCATTACCGCACAGCCAGCCAGCAGTGCGGGAAGGTGGCCCGGCAGTCGGATCCCCAGGCGCGGCCAGAAAATCAGGATCCCCAGCGTCACTACACCAATGGCGGCATCGCCAACGTTGATGGTCGGCAAGGCCATAAATAGCGCGCCGACCTTCTGCAGATAGTGCTCCGGGACATGGGCCATTTGCAGGCCAAGAAAATCTTTTATCTGCATGGTACCGATGGTGATACCAATACCCGATGTAAAACCTAACGTTACCGACACGGGGATATATTCGATCAGGCGACCAAAACGAGCGAGGCCGAAAAGGATCAGGAATATCCCGGACATGAGCGTGGCAACCAGCAGGCCTGCCAGCCCAAACTGTTGCGACACCGGATACAGAATCACCACGAAAGCGGCGGTTGGGCCAGATACGCTAAAGCGCGATCCCCCGGTAAGGGCGATGACAATCCCAGCGACGGCTGAGGTATACAGGCCGTACTGCGGCGCAACGCCACTGCCTATTGCCAGGGCCATCGCCAGCGGAATGGCGATGATCCCAACGGTTATCCCGGCGATCAGGTCACGGGTAAAGCGAGAGGCAGTATATTTTTCTTTCCAACAAGCGTCGATGAGGGCGCGGAAAGGCATCACATGTGAGGAAAATAATCTGTTCACAATAATGTTTCATCCATGAGCGCATCATCTGTCAACTAAATGGCAGGTGAAGGAGGCATAAGTCATACAAATAAGTATTACAGATAAAAAAACCCGCCGCAGCGGGTTTTTGAGCCGGGCTCGATTAATGCTCGAACATAGCAGAGATGGATTCTTCGTTGCTGATACGACGAATCGCTTCGGCCAGCATACCCGACAGGGTCAATGTACGCACGTTTGGCAGCGCTTTGATTTCGTCAGTCAGTGGAATAGTGTCACAGACAACGACTTCATCAATCACTGAGTTGCGCAGGTTGTTTGCCGCATTGCCTGAGAAGATCGGGTGAGTGGCGTAAGCAAATACGCGTTTTGCACCACGTTCTTTCAGTGCTTCTGCTGCTTTGCACAGCGTACCGCCGGTATCGATCATGTCATCAACCAGAACACAGTCACGACCTGCAACGTCACCAATAATGTGCATCACCTGAGAAACGTTCGCACGCGGGCGACGTTTGTCGATGATAGCCATGTCGGTATCGTTCAGCAGTTTAGCGATAGCGCGGGCACGCACGACGCCACCGATGTCCGGAGAAACCACAATCGGGTTATCCAGGTTCAGCTGCAGCATGTCTTCTAACAGGATCGGGCTACCGAATACGTTATCAACCGGTACGTCGAAGAAGCCCTGGATCTGTTCAGCATGCAGGTCAACGGTGAGGACGCGGTCAACGCCAACGCTGGACAGGAAATCAGCGACGACTTTAGCGGTAATCGGTACACGAGCGGAACGTACGCGACGATCCTGACGTGCATAGCCGAAGTAAGGAATAACGGCGGTGATACGGCCTGCGGAAGCACGGCGCAGCGCATCAACCATAACGACCAATTCCATCAGGTTGTCGTTAGTAGGGGCACAAGTGGACTGGATGATGAAAATATCACCACCGCGTACATTTTCATTAATTTGTACGCTGACTTCGCCGTCGCTAAAGCGACCTACAGCGGCGTCGCCGAGTGAAGTGTACAGGCGGTTGGCAATACGTTGTGCTAGTTCCGGGGTGGCGTTACCAGCAAAAAGCTTCATATCAGGCACGAGAAGAACCTCAGGCATGCGTCCATTGGTGGAAAGAATCTGCCGAAAACTGTGCGGGCCAGGCAGTATCCTCTCCATGCGGTGTATTAAAGAGCGCGATGCAACGTCTGGAACAGGGTGACGTTGTCACCGCAACTCAGCTTGCCCGGCTTACTCGTTATCTTTCGCGTTTCATTTGTGCTGGCATCAATTCCTCACACCAGCTACATACTGAAGTTGTATGCATCTGGCGATTCGTCATTTCGCCATTTTCCTGAAACCCGAAGGATTTAGAGTAACGCTCTGTGCAATGGGGAGAGGTTGACGCCTTTCGCCACAAAGCCTTTGAGCCATTCCGGGGCTTGCTCAAGCACCTGGCGAGCACGAGACTCAGTGTCAAATTCAGCAAAGACACAAGCCCCTGTACCAGTCAGGCGCGACGGCGCGTATTCTAACAGCCAGGAAAGCGCCGCATCAACCTCGCGAAAACGTTTTCTTGCGATAACCTCGCAATCATTGCCGAATTCACATTTTAGTAACGTTTTTATTGACCTTTTTGGCGTGTTGCGCGGGAGGTCGGGATCGTTAAAAATCACCGGCGTCGGAATACTGACTCCCGGGTGTGCAACCAGATACCATTTTTCCTCTGGCTCGACCGGTGTAAGAATTTCTCCTACGCCTTCGGCAAAGGCCGCATGGCCGCGCACGAACACGGGAACGTCGGCCCCCAGCGTTAAGCCGAGTGCCGCCAGTTCATCAACCGAAAGTCCGCACTGCCAGAGATGGTTCAGCGCCACCAGAACGGTCGCCGCATTAGACGAACCTCCGCCAAGGCCGCCGCCCATCGGCAGGCGTTTGTCGATACTGATGTCCGCACCGCTCCCTTTGGTAAGGCGATTGCTTTCAGATGCCGCTTTCACCAGCAAACGTGCCGCGCGGACGATCAGATTGTCTTCATGCGCAACGCCTTCCACCGGGGTTAACAGGTGGATTTCGCCGTCGCTACGCAGTGCAATATCTATCGTGTCGCCATAATCAAGAAACTGAAACAAGGTTTGCAGCGTGTGGTAACCGTCCGCACGCTGTCCGGTAATGTATAAAAACAGATTCAGTTTCGCCGGAGAGGGCCAATGGGTCATCATTTCACAATCCAGTTGTCCATTTTGAGCTTAATACGCTGTGAGCCGTCGGATAGCTCCATGTTTGCTGGCATCGCGGGCTGGGTTTTGCTGTCGTAGGCGCTATAGACGACTTTCCAGTTTTTACCGTCTTTGCTGTAGTTCACTTCACTAAGGCGATATTGGTCGTCGAGCTTGTAATCGGTGGCGTCACCCGGCAGACCAAGGATCCACTGGCGCAGGCTGTTCAAAGGAATAGGCATGCCGGTCAGTTTACCAATCATCTCTTCGGCGTCGTCGGCGTTATAATGCTTGCCTTTGTTATCGACCAGTTCGACGTTGCCCGGCTGCGCATTGAGTTCCAGTTCAGTGCTGCCCAGTGGGTTGGTCAGCAGGAGACGATAGCGATCCTGACCGGTTTGCTGCCAGAAAAAGCGGGCATACACTTTCTGTTGATCGGAAATATACGCAAACGCACCACGCGTCTGATACTGGTTCAGGGCGCGAACTTCCTGCTGGTGCTGGCGCCATTGTGGGGAATCGGGGCTTTTACCGGGACCTTTCGGTGCGTTGAGCGTACAGGCAGTAAGAACCAGGGCCGCCAGCGGCAGCAGGCGAATCAGGCGAAAATCAGGCAGGGTCATAGTGATGACAAATCCTTGAGATACGTTGCAGTTATAACTCTTAATGCTAGCGCCGCCATCAGACGTCGTCTACGTTCAAGTTATCTTAAATCGCTCAAATTTGTGCACTAAGCTATTACTCCAAAAGGGGTCAGTCTCTTTTATTGACCGCACGCATCCTGTATGATGCACCCAGTCTAACCTTATCAACGCTGGTACTATTCCCGCACACATGACCCTTTTAGCGCTTGGTATTAACCATAAAACGGCACCTGTATCGCTGCGAGAACGCGTAACGTTTTCGCCGGATACGCTCGATCAGGCGCTGGACAGCCTGCTCGCGCAGCCAATGGTGCAGGGCGGGGTAGTGCTGTCGACGTGTAACCGCACGGAGCTGTATCTCAGCGTTGAAGAGCAGGATAACCTGCAAGAAGCGCTGGTTCGCTGGCTGTGTGAATACCATAACCTCAATGAAGAAGATCTGCGCAACAGCTTGTATTGGCACCAGGACAACGACGCAGTCAGTCATTTGATGCGTGTTGCCAGTGGTCTGGATTCACTGGTACTCGGTGAACCGCAAATTCTGGGGCAGGTGAAAAAAGCGTTTGCAGATTCGCAAAAAGGTCACCTGAACGCCAGTGCGCTGGAACGCATGTTCCAGAAATCATTCTCTGTCGCTAAACGTGTACGTACAGAAACTGACATCGGTGCCAGCGCCGTGTCGGTGGCGTTTGCCGCCTGTACCCTGGCGCGGCAGATATTTGAATCGCTCTCCACGGTAACCGTGCTGTTGGTCGGTGCGGGCGAAACCATCGAGCTGGTCGCGCGACATCTGCGCGAGCACAAAGTGAAGAAGATGATCATCGCCAACCGTACGCGTGAGCGTGCGCAGGTGCTGGCGGATGAAGTCGGCGCTGAGGTGATTTCACTGAGTGATATCGACGCGCGTTTACAGGATGCCGATATCATTATTAGTTCTACCGCTAGTCCGCTGCCGATTATCGGCAAAGGAATGGTGGAACGTGCGCTTAAAAACCGCCGCAATCAGCCTATGCTGCTGGTGGATATCGCCGTACCGCGCGATGTCGAGCCGGAAGTGGGTAAATTGTCTAACGCCTATCTGTACAGCGTTGATGACCTGCAAAGCATCATTTCGCATAACCTGGCCCAGCGCAAAGCGGCGGCGGTGGAAGCCGAAACGATAGTGGAGCAGGAAGCCAGCGAGTTTATGGCCTGGCTACGCGCCCAGGGCGCAAGCGACACTATCCGCGAGTATCGCAGTCAGTCAGAACAGATCCGTGATGAACTGACCGCCAAAGCGTTGGCTGCTCTTCAACAGGGCGGTGATGCGCAAGCCATTATGCAGGATCTGGCCTGGAAACTGACCAATCGCCTGATTCATGCACCAACCAAATCACTTCAACAGGCCGCCCGTGACGGGGATAGTGAACGCCTGAATATTCTGCGCGACAGCCTCGGGCTGGAGTAGCAGCACACCAATCTTATTTTTTACAGGGTGCATTTACGCCTATGAAGCCTTCTATCGTTGCCAAACTGGAAGCCCTGCATGAACGCCATGAAGAAGTTCAGGCGCTGCTCGGTGATGCGGGTACTATCGCAGACCAGGATCGCTTTCGTGCGCTGTCGCGCGAATATGCGCAATTAAGCGATGTATCTCGCTGTTTTACGGACTGGCAACAGGTTCAGGAAGATATCGAGACGGCTCAGATGATGCTCGACGATCCTGAAATGCGTGAAATGGCGCAGGATGAACTGCGCGAAGCAAAAGAGAAATGCGAGCAACTGGAACAGCATCTGCAGGTCCTGCTGTTACCTAAAGATCCCGATGACGAACGTAACGCCTTCCTCGAAGTGCGCGCGGGAACCGGTGGTGATGAAGCGGCGCTGTTTGCCGGCGATCTGTTCCGCATGTACAGCCGTTACGCTGAATCGCGTCGCTGGCGGATTGAGATCATGAGCGCCAGCGAAGGCGAGCATGGCGGATTTAAAGAAGTCATTGCCAAGATTAGCGGCGAAGGCGTTTACGGGCGACTGAAGTTTGAGTCCGGCGGCCATCGTGTGCAGCGCGTACCTGCGACTGAATCACAGGGGCGTATTCATACCTCTGCCTGTACGGTCGCGGTTATGCCGGAACTGCCGGATGCCGAACTGCCGGACATCAACCCGGCCGATCTGCGTATTGATACCTTCCGTTCATCAGGCGCGGGCGGTCAGCACGTTAACACCACCGACTCCGCAATTCGTATTACCCACTTACCGACCGGTATCGTGGTGGAATGTCAGGACGAACGTTCGCAGCATAAAAACAAAGCCAAAGCGATGTCGGTGCTGGGGGCGCGAATTCGTGCCGCCGAAGTGGCAAGACGTCAACAGGCGGAAGCCTCTGAACGTCGTAATCTGTTGGGCAGCGGCGATCGCAGCGATCGTAACCGTACCTATAACTTCCCGCAGGGTCGTGTGACCGATCACCGCATTAACCTGACGCTCTACCGTCTGGATGAAGCGATGGAAGGCAAACTGGATATGCTGATTGAGCCGATTGTCCAGGAATACCAGGCCGACCAACTGGCGGCGTTGTCCGAGCAGGATTAATGGATTATCAGCACTGGCTGCGTGAAGCGATTAGCCAATTACAGGCAAGCGAAAGCCCGCGCCGTGACGCCGAGATTTTACTCGAGTTCGTTACTGGCAAAGGGCGCACCTTTATTCTGGCTTTCGGCGAAACGGAGTTAACCGAGGCGCAGCGTCAACAGCTTGATACGTTACTGGAGCGACGCCAGCGGGGTGAACCGGTGGCACACTTAACCGGTGTGCGCGAGTTCTGGTCGTTGCCGCTGTTTGTGTCTCCAGCCACGCTTATTCCGCGTCCGGATACCGAGTGTCTGGTGGAGCAGGCACTGGCTCGCCTGCCGGCTTCTGCGTGTCGTATTCTTGATTTGGGAACAGGCACGGGTGCCATTGCGCTGGCACTGGCGACTGAACGTCCGGATTGCGCGGTGACGGCGGTCGACCGTATGCCGGATGCCGTAGCGCTGGCTATGCGCAATACGCAGCACCTGGCTATCGACAATGTTTGCGTGCTGCAAAGCGACTGGTTTAGCGCTTTGCAGGGGCAGCAGTTTGACATGATTGTCAGCAATCCGCCGTATATCGACGAACAGGATCCGCACCTGGCGCAAGGCGACGTTCGCTTCGAACCGCTGTCGGCGCTGGTGGCGGGCGAGCAGGGGCTGGCGGATATCGTGCATATCATCGACCAGTCTCAGAACGTGTTATTGCCTGGCGGCTATCTGTTGTTGGAACATGGCTGGCAGCAGGGTGAGGCCGTGCGCGATGCCTTTACTCACGCGGGTTATCTGGCGGTTGAAACCTGCCGTGATTACGGCGGCAACGAAAGAATTACGCTTGGGCGCCTCCCGTCATGAGTACCTTCAGTGTGTTACTCAACGTTCATCTCATCAGCATTGCGCTTTCCGTTGGCCTGCTGACGCTGCGTTTTTGGTGGCGTTACACCGACTCACGCCTTGCCAGTGCGCGCTGGACGCGCATCGTGCCGCCGGTTGTCGATACCGTTTTATTACTCAGCGGCGTGGCATTAATGGTTAAAGCGCACATCCTGCCATTCACTGAGCACGGGACATGGCTGACTGAAAAGCTGTTTGGGGTTATCATTTACATCGTTTTGGGTTTTATTGCGCTCGATTATCGTCGGGCGCGCAGCCAGCAGGCGCGATTAGTCGCATTTCCGCTGGCGCTGGTGGTGCTGTACATCATCATTAAACTCGCCACCACAAAAATACCGTTACTGGGGTAAGCATGAGGTCGTTAGCTGATTTCGAATTTAATAAAGCGCCATTGTGTGATGGGATGATCCTGGCGTCGGAGTCTATCCGTCTGGATTTTCCAACACAAACTGTCTATGACGAACTGGAACGTCTGGTCAGTCTGGCGCAAGAAGAAATTAGCCAGCTCCTGTCTCAGGATGAGCAACTGGAAAAACTGCTGGCAATTTTTTACGGCGAGTGGGGGTTTACGGATACCCGCGGCGTCTATCGTCTTTCTGATGCACTCTGGCTTGACCAGGTACTGAAAAATCGCCAGGGCAGCGCCGTGTCGCTGGGTGCGATCTTATTATGGATTGCCAACCGACTGGAACTGCCGCTGGTACCAGTGATTTTCCCGACACAACTCATCCTGCGTATTGAATCGCTCGATGGCGAAATGTGGCTAATCAATCCGTTCAATGGCGAAACGTTAAATGAGCACACGCTGGAAGTGTGGCTGAAGGGGAATATCAGCCCGGTCGCGGAACTGTTTAACGAAGACCTGGATGAGGCGGATAATGCAGAAGTAATCCGCAAGCTGCTCGACACACTGAAATCATCGCTGATGGAAGAGCGGCAAATGGAGCTGGCGCTGCGTGCCAGTGAAGCACTATTACAGTTTAATCCTGAAGATCCGTATGAAATACGCGATCGTGGATTAATATACGCGCAGCTGGAGTGTGAACATGTTGCGCTGACAGATTTAAGTTATTTCGTTGAGCAGTGTCCGGAAGACCCGATCAGCGAAATGATTCGTGCGCAGATTAATACTATTTCGCACAAGCAAATTGTATTGCATTGATTAATGACACTTTACCTACCGTTTAAGGCGATCCTATGAAACAAAAAGTGGTTAGCATTGGCGACATCAACGTGGCAAATGACCTGCCGTTCGTGCTGTTTGGCGGAATGAACGTGCTGGAATCCCGCGATCTGGCGATGCGCATTTGTGAGCACTACGTAACCGTTACTCAAAAGCTGGGTATCCCTTACGTGTTCAAAGCCTCCTTTGATAAAGCCAACCGTTCTTCCATCCACTCTTACCGTGGACCGGGCCTTGAAGAAGGGATGAAAATCTTCCAGGAACTGAAGCAGACTTTTGGCGTAAAAGTGATCACCGACGTTCACGAAGCCAGCCAGGCTCAGCCTGTTGCTGAAGTGGTGGATGTGATTCAGCTGCCGGCCTTCCTCGCTCGTCAGACCGATCTGGTGGAGGCGATGGCGAAAACCGGTGCCGTTATCAACGTGAAAAAACCGCAATTCGTAAGCCCGGGCCAGATGGGTAATATCGTGGATAAATTCCATGAAGGCGGTAACGACAAAGTAATTCTGTGTGACCGTGGCGCGAACTTTGGTTACGACAACCTGGTTGTGGACATGCTGGGCTTCAGCGTGATGAAGAAAGTCTCCGGCAACTCACCGGTGATTTTTGACGTTACCCATGCGCTGCAATGCCGTGACCCGTTTGGCGCAGCAAGCGGCGGTCGTCGTGCGCAGGTTACCGAACTGGCGCGCGCCGGTATGGCGGTAGGTCTGGCAGGTCTGTTTATTGAAGCACATCCGGATCCAGCCAATGCGAAATGCGATGGTCCATCCGCGCTGCCGCTGGCGAAACTGGAACAATTCCTGACCCAGATTAAAGCAATTGATGACCTGGTGAAAAGCTTCGACGAGCTGGATACCGAGAACTAAGAAAGTGTTGCAGTCCGGAGAGATATCTCTTCGGACTGCTTTTTGAAAAGGTGTTAAGGGTGGCCGTCAGGCGCCAAACGCACCGTCAATTGTATGCATTGCCCCCGTCACAAACCCAGCCTCAGGGCCTGCAAGCCAGGCAACCATTCCCGCAACTTCTTCTGGTCGACCATGTCGTTTTAGCGCCATAAAACTGTGCATCACCTCTTTCAGTGGGCCATCTTCCGGGTTGGCATCGGTATCAATAGGACCTGGTTGAACCACGTTTACCGTAATGCCGCGCGGGCCGAAATCACGCGCCAGGCCACGGGCCAGCCCTTGCAGCGCTGATTTACTCACTGCGTAAGAAGCCAGGCCGGCAAGAGGCATTCGGTCGCCATTCACAGAACCAATAATGATAATGCGTCCGCCGTCAGGCATCTGCCGTGCCGCTTCCACGGCCGCATAGTATGGGGAGTGAATGTTAATCCGGAACAGGCGTTCAACGTCATCAGGATCCTGCTCCAGCGCATCACCAAACAGAATAATGCCTGCATTAACTACCAGCACGTCCAGTGGGCCGCTTTCGCGTACACGGTTAATGACGGCGTTGCGATCGGCGCTATCGGTTTGCGCAGCCTGGGTACCCGTCTCATCAGCAAGCGCTTTGGCAGCGTCAGGGGATCCTGAATAGGTAAAGGTAACCGATGCGCCATCCGCGGCAAAACGGCGCACGATAGCTGCGCCAATCCCACGACTGCCGCCAAGAACCAGAACTGACTTGCCGTTAAATGAGGGCATAATATACTCCTTGAACAATTATGTAGTGATCGATATATAATAGGTGCATAGTTTTCTGTCAATGGATTTGTAATGAGCACTACAAAATGTACTCGCGCACCTGGTCGACCACGTAATTTTGATCCAGAAATGGCGGTTGCCAAAGTACAGCCCTTATTTCACGCACATGGATATGACGCCGTTAGCGTGGCGGATGTTACCGCGGCGTTGTCGATCAAGCCCCCCAGCTTCTATGCTGCTTTTGGGAACAAAATCGGTCTTTATAAACGTGTTCTTGATCGCTACGTACAAACCGAGGCGATCCCTTTTGATGACATTCTGCGCCCCGACAAGCCCGTTTCTGCATGCCTTACCGATCTGCTTGAAGAGGCGGCGCGACGTTATGCCGCAGATCCGCATGCGCCGGGATGTTTGGTCCTGGAGGGCACGCACAGTAACGATCCGCAGGCGCGGAAGGTCGCGCGGAATTTCTACTCGGCTGCCGAACATAAAATTCACGACTTTATCGCACAGCGCTACCCCCAAGAGGCTGACAGCCTGACTGATTACGTCAGTACCACAATGCTTGGCCTGTCGGGAAAAGCGCGTTGCGGGCATACGTTCGAACGTCTGCTAGCCAGCGCAAGAATCGCCAGCGTAGCGGTGCTGCATCAGCTTTCCAGATGATCATCACATGAAAAGGTAGATAAATATGATGAGGAAAAGGGGAACTTAATCAGGCGCGCCTCATATCAACCCGCATCAGAGCAGGGGGTTATCGTTGTAGGTGGTACGGATGCGACGCGGATTGGCATTGCAGGAGTTTGGCATGCCATTGAATATCATGTAACAGGTAAAGCGCTCGACGGCTCGGTACGTCATGATACGCGCCAGTTAAGCCGAGAAGATGCGTTAAAAATATATACCCTCAATGCCGCCTGGATAGCTTTTGCAGAACAGCAGAGGGGAAGTTTGCGGACAGGTAAGCTCGCCGATTTTGCGGTGCTTAACCAGGATATTATGGCTATTCCGGCAGACAAATTGCACCAAACGGAGTCGTTATTAACATTTGTCGATGGTCAACAGGTTTATCCGGAGCAGTGAGCGGTAAAAGAAAACGGCCCTGAGAAGGGCCGTGGGTTCTACCAAAAGACTAATCAGGCGAATATCGTCATCAGATAGGCGATAAACAGCGCCAGATGCGCCGCACCGTTAAGCACGTTGGTGCGCCCAGTGGAGAAAGAGATGTGGCACAGTACCAGTGATGAAACCATCACAATCATCTCTGGCGCGCCCAGCGCAAAGACCAAATCATTCCCGGTTGCCCATGCGATCAGGGTCACTACCGGAACGGTCAGTGAAATGGTGGCTAACACCGAACCGAAGAATAAATTCATCGCCCGCTGTACCTGATTACTCAGAACCGCTTTCAGCGCGCCGAGGCCTTCAGGAGAGAGGATCAGCAATGCGACCAGGAAACCGGTAAATGCCACTGGGGCATTCAGTTCAGTCAGCAATGTTTCCAGCGGGCTGGCGTTCATTTTGGTCACGGCAATAACAGCGATCAGATGAATGATAAGCCAGGCGGCATGCCACAAATTGCTGTGGGCTGACGGTTTACCGTGATGCGGGTCGTCGTCGTCACCCTCGTCTTCATGCTCATAAATGAACAGGCTCTGATGCGTTTTAGTTTGAATTAGCAAAAATACGCCGTACATCGCCGCAGAAATCAATGCCACTAACAGCGCCTGCGCGGTGGTGAAATTTGCTCCCGGTAAAGCCATCGGGAACACCAGTACAATAATGGCCAGTGGGAACAGGGCGATTAAATACTGTTTAATACCAAACAGATTCATATACTGAGTAGCAAATTTACGGCCACCTAACAGTAATGAAAAACCGACCAGACCACCGGTTACGATCATAATGATTGAATAGAGCGTGTCGCGCATGAGCGTAGGCGCGGCATCGCCGGTCGCCATTAATGCGGAGATTAAGCTAACTTCAAGTATAACAACGGACAAGCTGAGGATCAGCGACCCGTAGGGTTCGCCAAGTCGATGCGCTAATACGTCCGCATGACGGACAACGCTGAATGCGCTGCTTAATATACCAATAAGGGCCAGCGCATTAATGCCGATGACCACTGGTAGTGACTGACTGCTCCCCCAAAAGAACAGTACTACCAGCGCTAAAATCGGGAAGACGAGAGAGGTCTCCTTGTGGCGGGTTTTGACCGCCTCTTGTACTTGTGTCATTGAATTAATTCTCCGTCTCTGCAGGTATTTATGCCCGTCATACTTCAAGTTGCTTATGCGTTGGCTACGCTCGCTCACCCCAGTTACATAGTTATCTATGCCCTGGGGATTCACTCCCTTGCCGCCTTTAAGCAACTCGAATTATTTAGGGTATATAATTATAAAAAGTATTAAAGAATGTAAAAAATAACAGAAAACCTGGTTTTGTAGGTGACATTTTACGAAATTTTACTACATCACTTATTTTTCCTCTCAAAGCGGTCAAAAACAAATTTCTTGTTTATAGACTGTTTAATTAACAGAAGGTTAGATGAAGAAGGTTTCTAAAAATGTCTATTGTTGGCGCATCGCCGCATTGTTAACCACACTTAAGGTTTAGCCTAAAAAGGGGAGTTTACAATGCCGTATAAATCCAAAAGCGATCTGCCTGACAGCGTGCAGCATGTTCTGCCAGCCCATGCTCAGGATATTTACAAAGAAGCTTTCAACAGCGCCTGGGAGCAGTATAAAGATAAGTCCGATCGCCGTGACGATGCCACACGTGAAGAGACGGCACACAAAGTGGCGTGGGCTGCGGTCAAAAATGATTATCAAAAAGGTGATGATGATAAATGGCATAAGAAGGCGTAACAATATCAATTATAATGCCTTTATAAACTAGCCGGCATCAGGCGTTAGCGAATCGTGCTACGCCGCGCCGTTGATGCCTTGCAAGCGAGCGGTGAATTGCCTATTGTCCAGCTATTGGTTTCAAAATGAGCAGTAAAAAAGCCCGGAAGGCGTCAAAAAAGTTGTCGCAGGGAAGCAGCAGTGGCGGAGGTGTAAGGTGTTAACGCGTGATTTTTTATTGAATGCTGACTGTAAGACGGCATTTGGTGCTATTGAAGAATCACTACTCTGGTCAGCGGAACAACGTGCAGCCTCACTGGCCGCCACGCTCGCTTGCCGACCAGATGATGGACCGGTGTGGATCTTCGGTTATGGATCGTTGATGTGGAACCCGGCCTTAGAGTTTGAAGAGTCCTGTACCGGGACGTTAGTCGGCTGGCACCGAGCCTTTTGTCTGCGCCTGACGGCGGGGCGAGGAACGGCGTGTCAGCCAGGACGTATGCTGGCCCTTAAAGAGGGCGGACGCACCACCGGTGTGGCCTACCGCTTGCCAGACGCGTCCCTGGAACAAGAGCTTTCTCTGCTGTGGAAGCGAGAAATGATCACTGGCTGTTATCTGCCGACCTGGTGTCAGTTGGCGCTTGATGATGGTCGGACGGTGAACGCACTGGTCTTTATTATGGATCCGCGTCATCCGCTGTTTGAGTCAGACACGCGCGCGCAGGTGATTGCGCCGCTTATCGCCGCAGCGAGCGGACCTTTAGGCACCAACGCCCAGTATCTGTTCTCACTGGAGCAAGAGCTGGTCAAGTTGGGGATGCAGGATGATTGTCTTAACGATCTGGTGATCACGGTCAAACGATTGTTAGGAGAGAACCTGCCGGAAGGTGTTATGCGCCCAGGGTTTGCCTGAATCTAGCCTGGAACTGAATGCCCGAAATCCAGGCGCTTTTCGGGCATTTAACACTTAGGCTGCAATATAACTTATCGAATGCTCCAGCGACTGGCTGTGGCTGTCGATCAGCACATTCCAGATGCCGGTATACGGTACGGTCAACCATGCGTTATCACGATCCTGCACGCTTAAGATGTCGGACTGCGTGTCTTTGACGTGATTTTTCTCGCTCATCAGATGGATGTGACAGCGCTCGGAACAGCGCACAACCACCGTATCGCCACCAAATAACTTTAAACTCGCCTTCACTAATGCCATTTTTCACCCCGTTCTTGAAAACAACGTACTTTCTGTCGAAAGTGCTGCGTGATGTTGTTCACATTTCACTCATTGCATAACACCAAAGGGGGAGCAACAGGATGCTGATTTTGATCAAAAAATGGCATAACGATTAAACAAAAGTGACAAAATTCCTCAAAAGGATTGAAAGGGCGTGCTAACGTTCAACGAAACCGCGCCCATCTACGATTAAATCCGGAAATTATCGACACTTTCAGTGTGCTTGCCTGAAAGCGGTGTATCAGAAGGTCAGCACTTTATCTGCAGCCAGCGTCCATTGAGCCAGTTCTACCAGCGTGCCGACGGCTACTCCGTCAATTAACGGCAGTTCGGTTATGCCACGGCCATCGGTGCAGGTTTTGCACAGTTTGACTGGCACATTTTGCGCCGTCAGGATCTCCAGCATTTGCTGAATATTATATCCTTCCGCAGGTTTTTGACCGCGTAAGCCCGCCGTTACCGCGTCCGACATTAAAAACAGACGCAGGTCGAGATCCGCTTCCTGTTCGCGTAGTGCAATGGCCAGACGCAGGCTGTTAAATAACGATTCGCTTCCATAGGCTGCACCGTTCGCGACGATCACTATCTTTTGCATTTTTACTCCTGTTATCAGATGGAAGGGATAATGCCTGGTGTGTATGTTACTCCCTGTTGGCTTAAGTAGAAAAGAAAGCATGATTGCAGAAGTGGGTACCTCTTATTATCCGGGTCGGAAAATCCCGAAAACGGGGATAAAGGCTGCAATTAACAGCCGAAGACGTTATGGTTTAACTTAGGTATGCCTAATTAATTGATGTAAGAAACAACTGACGATTTGAGCCGTAATATTTATTTTTCTCTCGCTGTATTCTCACTCTTGCCGCTGGCAGGCGGTATTGCCAGCGCGCAGCCGTCTTTTGTGTACCAGGCTGAAAACCCTTTTGATAACAATAGTGATGGCTTGCCCGATCTCGGCATGGCGCCGGAGTCGCGGGCAGGCGAAAAGCATTTTGCCGAAATGGTCAAAGCCTTTGGTGAAGCCAGCATGACCGATAACGGGCTTGATACGGGTGAACAGGCGAAGCATTTCGCGTTTGGTCAGGTGCGTGACACGGTCAGCGAACAGGTGAATCAGCAACTGGAATCCTGGCTCTCTCCCTGGGGAAACGCCAGCGTTGGATTGCAGGTGGATAACGAAGGCAGCTTTACCGGAAGTCGGGGAAGCTGGTTTATCCCGTGGCAGGACAATCAACGATATTTAACCTGGAGCCAGTTAGGGCTGACGCAACAGGACGAAGGTTTAGTCAGCAATGCGGGGATTGGGCAGCGCTGGGTACGCGACGGCTGGTTTCTGGGTTACAACACCTTTTATGACAACCTGTTGGATGAAAATTTGCCCCGGGGAGGCCTCGGCGCCGAGGCGTGGGGCGAATACTTGCGCTTATCCGCTAACTATTACCAACCGTTGTCCTCCTGGCAGGAGCGTTCCGCAACCCAGGAACAACGGATGGCCCGCGGTTACGACCTGACTGCGCAAATGCGTATGCCGTTCTATCAACACCTCAATACCAGCGTCAGCGTGGAACAATATTTTGGCGACCGGGTGGATCTGTTTCATTCCGGAACCGGGTACCACAATCCTGTGGCGGTGAATCTGGGATTGAGCTATACGCCGGTGCCGTTGATTACCGTGACGGCACAACATAAGCAGGGCGAAAGTGGAGTCAGCCAGAATAACCTCGGCTTAACGCTGAATTACCGATTTGGCGTACCGCTAAAAAAACAGCTGATGGTCAGCGAGGTGGCAAACAGCCGATCGCTGCGCGGCAGTCGTTATGACGATCCGCAGCGTAACAATCTGCCGACGCTGGAATATCGCCAGCGTAAAACGCTGACGGTATTTTTGGCCACGCCGCCCTGGGATCTTAAGCCTGGAGAGACGGTGGCGCTGAAGCTGCAGGTGCGTAGTTTGTATGGGATCCGCCATTTGACCTGGCAGGGTGATACTCAGGCGTTGAGCTTAACGGCTGGCAGCAATGCGCGAAGCACGCAGGGATGGACGATTATTATGCCGAAGTGGAACAACAGCGAAGGCGCGACAAACCGCTGGCGACTGTCAGTGGTGGTAGAAGATGAGCAGGGTCAGCGTGTCTCTTCCAATGAGATCACGCTATCACTGACCGAACCGTTTATTACCGTTTCGGAAAATGATCCTCGTTAGCACTGAAACATCAACGCGTTATCAGAAAATGCGTTCCTGATGTACCCATACCGCGGCTTCAACGCGTGATTTGAGCTTCATTTTCTTCAACATATGTTTCACATGGACTTTTACCGTACTTTCAGTGATGTCCAGGCGACGGGCGATCATCTTGTTCGGCAGACCCTGGGCAATGAGCTTGAGAATGTCGCGTTCACGCGGTGTCAGTTGGGTGACATCACGGTCCGACGTTGCACGATTAGCACGCAGGCTGGCGGCCAGAACCGGCGTTAAGGCTTCACTCAGCACCATTTCACCGGCCGCTGACTGCTGTAAGGCTTTGAGTAAATCTTCCGGCTCCATATCTTTCAGCAGATAACCGTCAGCGCCGCGTTTCAGTGCGGTAACTACGTCTTCTTCATGATTGGACACGCTAAACACAACGATACGGCCCGACAGTGATTTTTCACGCAGCTTATCGAGGGTTTCCAGACCATTCATGCCGGGCATATTGAGATCAAGCAGGATCAGATCGGGATCAAGGGATTCAGCCAGCTCGATACCCTGCTCGCCATTGCTGGCTTCGCCGACAACGGTAATATCGGGCGCCATGCTGACAAGCTGTTTTACACCGGTTCGCAGCATCGGATGATCGTCGATCAGCAGGATGGTTGCCGGTTCCAGATTACTCATGGGTATCTCCTTGGACTTCTGTGAAGTTTGTTTCGGGAATAAAAGTGACAGCAACTTCAGTACCGCCCGTCTCGCGACGGCGTACGCGGCAATCGCCGCGCAAGCTCTGCGCACGGTCGCGCATTATAATCATGCCGTAGTGGTTACTGCGTTCGGCGTTTTCCGGTACGCCGCAGCCGTTATCTTGCACTGTTAGTTTGACCTGCTTGCCATTTTGCACCACCGTCACGACAACTTCATTGGCCTGAGAGTGTTTAAGTGCATTGCTCAGGGCTTCGCGCGCAATTTGTAGCAGGTGAATCGCCTGATGCGAAGGGACCAGGCGTGGCGGTAGCTGATAATCCAGCTTAACCGTAAATCCAAAACGGGCGCTGTACTCCTGACAGCTGGCTTCCAGCGCCGGTCGTAATCCAGGTTCCGTGAGCTGTAAACGGAAGGTGGTTAACAGTTCACGCAGCTGCGCCCATGAAGCATTTAGCTCGTTACGAATCTGGCTGAGCAATTCGCGACAGTTATCTGAAAGCGCATCACCCTGCATCTGCAAACAGCTAACCTGCATCTTCATACAAGAGAGCGATTGTGCAATAGAATCATGAAGTTCGCGTGCAATGGTGGCACGCTCTTCCATCACGATCAACTGCTGCTGACGCTCCTGATGTCTGTCGAGCGCGAGCGTTGCGGTCAGTTGCTCAACCAGGGTATCAACCAGCTGCTGCTGATCGTGACTGAGATGGCGTCCGTTCGGCAAGGTGGCGAGCAGAATACCATACTGGGTATGCGCATCGGTCAGCCGCCATTTCAATGTAATCCCGCCGTCAATCGCGGGTAGCGTTCCGCGAGGACACAGATGGCAGCCTTTTTCATCGCAGCTGGCATTTGACTGACAGGTAAATTCCTGATGATTGTCTTCATCTTCCAGGTCGTAAACCCGGAGTTCAATATCATGCAGTAAGGTCAGATTTTGCAGACCATTCAGTACCGGAGAGAGGCGTTCGCACAACGGTACCTGAGAGTGCAGGCGGCGGTTGGCTTGCCAAAGGAAAGAAAGGATCTGATTTTTGTGCTCCAAACCTGCCGTTTTCTCTTTCACCCGCTGTTCCAGCACGGCGTAACTTTCGGCCAGTTCTTCCGACATATTATTCAGTGCCGAACCCAGAGCAGCCATCTCATTGCGTCCGCTGATACGCGCGCGTTGGGTAAAATCACGCTGGCTGACGGCTCGCGCCATCGCCAGCAGCTGTTTCCACGGCTCTAACAGGCGCACGCGTAGCCAGATAATGGTGAAAACCAGCAGCAATGCCATAAATACGGCCATCAGGCGATGCAGCAGGACGACGCGTTCAATGCGTAATTCGGTGGTATGGTCAAAGGCGGTAACCAGCTTATCCAGACCGCCTACAAAGCGCGTTACATCCTGCGCTACCGCATCAGGCGTTTGCGCATGCGCAAGTCCCGGCGCCAGTTCAGTGTGCCAGTAATCCTGTAGCGCTTTTAACTGCGCCTGTTGTCCGTCTCGCTTTGCGGCACGCGTCAATTCCGGGCTAAACGCCGTTTGCTCCATTTCATCCAGCAGCGGTTGATCGCTCGCGTCAAGCGGCACGGCTGCCAGTAGGCGATAGCTTTGCATGCGCAGCGATCCCGCTTTGTTGATTGCATGGGCGCTACCCTGAACGCCCTGAACCAACCAGCCAGAGACAGCCATACCCGCCACGCCGATGGCTGTGGACAATAAAACAATAAGCGCCACCTGGTTGACCAGCGTAAGCGGGGAGAGACAGCGTTTAAACATGGTGACTTGTTCCTTCGGGTTTTCGTCGAACAGAAAACCTTATTGAATGACGATTCTGCTGCAGGCAGTGGCGTTATTCTCGGCGATACACTGGAGTATACCCATACCTCAAACGGGCTACCTCTTAATTGCCAGTTGAGGGAGAGATCCTGGGCGAGGGGGAGTAGGGGGCGACAGAAGCGTGAAAAACCACATCTTTTTTACCGAAGTTATGTACTCATTAAGGGTAATGATAAATTTTAGGCATGAATAATGACACCTTTTCCTTTGATTTATATCAACTTACCTCCAGCTGTAAACCCTAATGTTGCAGGCATCGAAACAAGTATCAGAGGTGTCTATGAGTCACTCATCTGCCCCGGAAAGGGCATCTGGAGCTGTAATTACCGAATGGCGGCCGGAAGATCCCGCCTTCTGGCAGCAGCGTGGTCAACGAATCGCCAGCCGTAACCTGTGGATTTCCGTCCCTTGTTTGCTGCTGGCGTTTTGCGTGTGGATGTTATTTAGCGCCGTGGCGGTGAACTTACCGAAAGTCGGATTTGATTTCACCACTGAACAGCTGTTCATGCTGACGGCATTACCTTCGGTGTCTGGCGCGCTGCTGCGTGTTCCGTACTCCTTTATGGTCCCCCTGTTTGGTGGGCGTCGCTGGACGGCATTTAGCACCGGTATCCTGATCATTCCTTGCGTATGGTTAGGGTTTGCGGTGCAGGATACGTCCACGCCGTTTAGTACCTTTATTATTATCTCCTTGTTGTGCGGCTTCGCTGGTGCGAACTTTGCGTCCAGCATGGCAAACATCAGTTTCTTCTTTCCAAAACAGAAACAGGGCGGTGCGCTGGGTCTGAACGGTGGTCTGGGCAACATGGGCGTCAGCGTGATGCAGTTGGTTGCGCCGCTGGTGGTTTCACTGTCAATCTTTGCCGCATTTGGTAGCCACGGGGTTGAACAACCGGATGGTACGCAGCTTTATCTGGCAAACGCCGCATGGATTTGGGTACCGTTCCTGGCTGTGTTAACGCTGGCTGCATGGTTTGGTATGAATGAACTGGCAACCTCAAAAGCGTCGCTGAAAGAGCAATTGCCGGTGCTGAAACGTGGGCATCTGTGGATTATGAGCCTGCTGTATCTGGCAACCTTCGGTTCATTCATCGGTTTTTCTGCCGGTTTCGCGATGCTGTCAAAAACGCAGTTTCCTGAGGTGCAGATCCTGCATTACGCCTTCTTTGGACCGCTGATTGGCGCACTGGCTCGTTCAGCGGGCGGCGCAATCTCTGACCGTCTGGGCGGGACCCGTGTAACGCTGGTGAACTTCGTGCTGATGGCTATTTTCAGTGCCTTACTGTTCCTGACGCTACCATCAAACGGTGTCGGTGGTAACTTTATCGCTTTCTTTGCAGTGTTCCTGGCATTGTTCCTGACGGCGGGTCTGGGGAGTGGCTCAACCTTCCAGATGATCTCCGTTATCTTCCGCAAGCTGACGATGGACAGAGTGAAAGCTGAAGGCGGTTCAGAAGAGAGAGCAATGCGCGAAGCAGCAACCGACACCGCGGCAGCGTTGGGCTTTATCTCAGCCATTGGTGCGATTGGCGGCTTCTTTATCCCGAAAGCATTTGGTACGTCCCTGGCGTTAACTGGTTCGCCGGTCGATGCGATGAAAGTATTTCTGATCTTCTATGTCGCTTGTGTGGTGATCACCTGGGCGGTATACGGACGTCATTCTAAAAAATAAAAAAGTTGTATACACAAAATCATTCGAACTGCCTCAAGGCGGCAAGTGAGAAATCCCCAGGCGCATACTGAAGTAAGTGACTGGGGAGAACGAACGTAGCCAATGCAGAAGCAGTTTGAAAGATGACGTGTAGGTTGATTATCCATTGCGCGGTGTTAGACCGCGCTTTTTTTTGCCCGTAATTAGTTACAACATACTTTTGTATGGTGACATGACAACAGCCTGTAAGAACGGTGCTCACAATATGCTAAGCAGGGGGGATACCCCTTAATACCCACTTGTAAAGAATTTAACATTTGAATGATAAGTGAATTTAAGAAAATCATTTAAATTCAATCTATTACGCCAGATATCAATATCCTACTTTGGGGGTATGTAAAAACCAACTCTCATTTTTCATCCCTGCCTGCCTTGATCGTTATCAATTCTCACGCCCTTTCAGAGCGTTACCTTCGCTCTCAATCAAGCAATGTCGATTTATCAGAGAGCCGTCAGGCTCCTACAGGAGAAAACCGATGAGTAAATTCCTGGACCGGTTTCGCTACTTCAAGCAGAAGGGCGAAACCTTTGCCGATGGGCATGGCCAGCTTCTCAATACCAACAGGGACTGGGAGGACGGATACCGCCAGCGTTGGCAGCATGACAAAATCGTGCGTTCAACCCACGGGGTAAACTGCACCGGCTCATGCAGCTGGAAAATCTATGTGAAAAATGGTCTGGTGACCTGGGAAACTCAGCAAACCGATTATCCGCGTACCCGTCCGGACCTGCCAAACCACGAGCCTCGTGGCTGCCCTCGTGGTGCAAGCTATTCCTGGTATCTCTACAGCGCTAACCGTCTGAAATACCCGCTGATGCGCAAACGCCTGATGAAAATGTGGCGTGAAGCGAAAAGACTGCACAGCGATCCGGTAGACGCATGGGCTTCCATCATCGAAGACGCCGATAAAGCAAAAAGCTTCAAACAAGCGCGTGGTCGTGGTGGTTTCGTGCGTTCTTCCTGGCAGGAAGTGAACGAGCTGATTGCCGCTTCTAACGTTTACACGGTCAAAACCTACGGTCCTGACCGTGTGGCGGGCTTCTCGCCGATCCCTGCGATGTCGATGGTTTCCTACGCCTCCGGTGCACGCTATCTGTCGCTGATTGGCGGCACCTGCCTGAGCTTCTACGATTGGTACTGTGACCTGCCGCCTGCGTCTCCGCAGACCTGGGGCGAGCAGACTGACGTTCCGGAATCTGCCGACTGGTATAACTCCAGCTACATCATCGCCTGGGGTTCCAACGTTCCGCAGACCCGTACCCCGGATGCGCACTTCTTTACGGAAGTTCGCTACAAAGGGACCAAAACGGTCGCCATCACCCCAGACTACGCCGAAATCGCCAAACTTTGCGATCTGTGGCTGGCTCCGAAGCAGGGCACCGATGCCGCAATGGCGCTGGCAATGGGCCACGTCATGCTGCGTGAGTTCCACCTTGATAACCCGAGCCAATACTTCACCGACTACGTGCGTCGTTACACCGACTTCCCGATGCTGGTGATGCTCGAAGAGCGTGACGGGTATTATGCGGCGGGTCGTATGCTGCGCGCCGCCGATCTGGTTGACTCCCTGGGTCAGGAAAATAATCCAGAGTGGAAAACCGTTGCCATCAATACCGACGGCGAAATGGTTGCGCCAAACGGTTCAATTGGTTTCCGCTGGGGTGAAAAAGGTAAATGGAACCTTGAGCAGCGCGACGGCACGTCCGGTAACGAAACCGAACTGCAGCTCAGCCTGTTAGGTAGCCAGGACGACATCGCTGAAGTCGGCTTCCCGTACTTTGGCGGCGAAGGCACCGAGCACTTTAGTAAAGTTGAACTGGAAAATGTTCTGCTGCACAAACTGCCGGTAAAACGCCTGCAGCTGGCAGATGGCTCTACCGCGCTGGTGACTACCGTTTACGATCTGACCATGGCCAACTACGGTCTGGAACGCGGTCTGAACGATGAAAACTGCGCCTCCAGCTACGACGATATCAAAGCGTATACCCCGGCATGGGCAGAAAAAATCACTGGCGTATCACGCTCTCAGATCGTGCGTATTGCCCGTGAGTTTGCCGATAACGCCGATAAAACCCACGGACGTTCGATGATCATCGTCGGCGCGGGTCTGAACCACTGGTATCACCTCGATATGAACTATCGTGGGCTTATCAACATGTTGGTGTTCTGTGGTTGCGTCGGTCAGAGCGGCGGCGGTTGGGCCCACTATGTCGGCCAGGAAAAACTGCGTCCGCAGACCGGTTGGCAGCCGCTGGCGTTTGGCCTTGACTGGCAGCGTCCGGCACGTCACATGAACAGTACGTCCTATTTCTATAACCACTCCAGCCAATGGCGCTATGAGACGGTTACGGCACAGGAACTACTGTCCCCGATGGCGGATAAGTCTCGCTATAGCGGCCATCTGATTGACTTCAACGTTCGCGCTGAACGTATGGGCTGGCTGCCGTCCGCGCCGCAGTTGGGTACTAACCCGCTGTACATTGCGCGTGAGGCGGAAAAAGTCGGTATGACACCGGTGGATTACACCGTTAAATCTCTGAAGGAAGGTTCTATTCGCTTTGCGGCTGAACAACCAGAGAACGGTAAAAACCATCCGCGTAACCTGTTTATCTGGCGTTCTAACCTGCTCGGCTCTTCCGGTAAAGGCCACGAGTACATGCTGAAGTATCTGCTGGGTACTGAACATGGTATTCAGGGGCTGGATCTGGGTAAACAGGGGGGCGTGAAGCCAGAAGAAGTGGAATGGCAGGATAACGGCCTGGACGGCAAACTGGATCTGGTGGTCACGCTGGACTTCCGTCTGTCGAGCACCTGTCTGTACTCTGACATCGTGCTGCCGACCGCCACCTGGTATGAAAAAGACGATATGAATACCTCGGATATGCATCCGTTTATTCATCCGTTGTCTGCCGCCGTTGATCCAGCGTGGGAATCGAAGAGCGACTGGGAAATCTACAAGGCTATCGCTAAGAAATTCTCTGAAGTTTGCGTGGGCCACCTCGGCAAAGAAACCGACGTAGTGACGCTGCCTATCCAGCACGACTCCGCCGCCGAACTGGCGCAGCCGTTGGATGTTAAAGACTGGAAAAAAGGCGAATGCGATCTGATCCCAGGCGTTACCGCGCCGCACATCATGACCGTTGAGCGTGATTACCCGGCAACCTACGAACGCTTCACCTCTATCGGTCCGTTAATGGACAAAATCGGTAACGGCGGGAAAGGGATTGCCTGGAACACCCAGAGCGAAATGGACCTGCTGCGTAAGCTCAACTACACCAAGGCTGAAGGCCCGGCAAAAGGCCAGCCGATGCTGAATACGGCGATTGATGCCGCTGAAATGATCCTCACCCTGGCACCGGAAACCAACGGTCAGGTGGCGGTGAAAGCCTGGGCGGCGCTGAGTGAATTTACCGGTCGTGACCATACGCATCTGGCGCTGAATAAAGAAGACGAGAAAATCCGCTTCCGCGATATTCAGGCGCAGCCGCGCAAAATTATCTCCAGCCCGACCTGGTCAGGTCTGGAAGACGAACATGTTTCTTACAACGCTGGTTACACCAACGTTCACGAGCTGATCCCATGGCGTACGCTGACTGGTCGCCAGCAGCTGTATCAGGATCATCAGTGGATGCGAGACTTCGGTGAAAGCCTGCTGGTTTACCGTCCGCCAATCGACACCCGTTCGGTGAAAGAGGTGATGGGCGAGAAATCAAATGGTAACCCGGAAAAAGCGCTCAACTTCCTGACGCCACACCAGAAGTGGGGTATCCACTCCACCTACAGCGATAACCTGCTGATGCTGACGTTAGGCCGCGGCGGTCCAATTGTGTGGATGAGCGAAGCGGATGCGAAAGATCTGGGTATCGAGGATAACGACTGGATCGAAGTCTTCAACAGTAACGGTGCGCTGACGGCGCGTGCAGTTGTCAGCCAACGTGTTCCGGCCGGGATGACCATGATGTATCACGCCCAGGAACGTATTGTGAATATTCCGGGGTCGGAGATTACCGAGCAGCGTGGCGGGATCCATAACTCGGTGACCCGTATTACACCGAAACCGACGCACATGATTGGTGGTTATGCCCACCTGGCCTACGGCTTTAACTACTACGGCACCGTAGGTTCGAACCGTGATGAGTTCGTGGTGGTTCGTAAGATGAAGAACATTGACTGGTTGGATGGCGAAGGCAATGACCAGGTACAGGAGAGCGTAAAATGAAAATTCGTTCACAAGTCGGCATGGTGCTGAATCTCGATAAGTGCATCGGTTGCCACACCTGTTCAGTAACCTGTAAAAACGTCTGGACCAGCCGTGAAGGTGCGGAGTATGCCTGGTTTAACAACGTTGAAACCAAACCGGGTACTGGCTTCCCAACTGATTGGGAAAACCAGGAAAAATGGAAGGGCGGTTGGATCCGTAAGATCAACGGTAAGCTGGTGCCGCGCATGGGTAACAAAGCGCTGCTGCTGGGTAAAATCTTTGCTAACCCACATTTGCCAGGCATTGATGACTACTACGAGCCGTTTGACTTCGATTACCAGACGCTGCACAACACCCCGGCAGACAGCAAAGCGCAGCCGATTGCCCGTCCGCGCTCGCTGATCACCGGTCAGCGTATGGATAAAATCACCAAAGGTCCGAACTGGGAAGATGACCTCGGTGGTGAGTTTGAGAAGCTGGCGAAAGACAAGAACTTCGAGAACATGCAGAAGGCGATGTACGGCCAGTTCGAAAACACCTTCATGATGTATTTGCCGCGTCTGTGCGAGCACTGCCTTAACCCGGCGTGCGTGGCGACCTGCCCGAGCGGTGCCATCTACAAGCGTGAAGAAGATGGCATCGTGCTGATCGATCAGGACAAGTGCCGCGGCTGGCGTATGTGCATCACCGGTTGCCCGTATAAAAAAATCTATTTCAACTGGAAGAGCGGTAAGTCAGAGAAGTGCATCTTCTGCTATCCGCGTATCGAAGCCGGTCAGCCGACCGTGTGCTCCGAAACCTGCGTCGGTCGTATCCGTTACCTCGGCGTACTGCTGTATGACGCGGATGCGATTGAAAGCGCGGCAAGCACCGAGCATGAGAAAGATCTGTATCAGCGACAACTGGACGTGTTCCTCGATCCGAACGATCCGGCTGTTATTGAACAGGCGCTGAAAGATGGTATCCCGCTGAGCGTCATCGATGCCGCACAGCAGTCTCCGGTTTACAAAATGGCGATGGACTGGAAGCTGGCGCTGCCGCTACATCCGGAATACCGCACACTGCCGATGGTCTGGTACGTGCCGCCATTGTCACCGATTCAGTCAGCTGCTGATGCGGGCGAGTTGGGCAGCAACGGTATCCTGCCGGATGTTGACAGCCTGCGTATCCCGGTTCAGTACCTGGCGAACCTGCTGACCGCAGGTGACACCCAGCCGGTGTTGTTGGCGCTGAAACGTATGCTGGCGATGCGCCACTACAAACGTACGGAAACCGTTGACGGCAAAGTTGATACCCGTGCGCTGGAAGAGGTGGGCTTAAGCGAAGCGCAGGCACAGGAAATGTATCGTTACCTGGCGATCGCGAACTACGAAGATCGTTTCGTGGTGCCGAGTAGCCATCGTGAACTGGCGCGTGACGCGTTCCCGGAGAAAAGCGGTTGTGGCTTTACCTTCGGTGACGGTTGCCACGGTTCTGATACTAAATTCAATCTGTTCAACAGCCGCCGCATCGATGCTGTCGATGTGACCAGCAAAACGGAGCCGCACCAATGATTGAACTCGTCATTGTTTCGCGTCTGCTCGAGTACCCGGATGCTGCCTTGTGGCAGCATCAGCAGGAACTTTTCGATGCACTCGCGTCATCTGAGAACCTGGATAAAGAGGATGCCCAGACTCTGGGCGTTTTCCTGCGCGATCTAACCGCGCAGGACATGCTGGATGTGCAGGCCGCCTACAGCGAACTGTTTGACCGTGGCCGTGCCACATCGCTGCTGCTGTTTGAACATGTTCACGGTGAATCCCGCGATCGCGGTCAGGCTATGGTTGACCTGATGGCGCAGTATGAGCAGCACGGTTTGCAGCTCGACAGCCGCGAACTTCCCGATCATCTGCCGCTATATCTGGAATACCTTGCGCAACTGCCGAAAAGCGAAGCGCTAGGTGGCTTACAGGATATTGCGCCGATTCTGGCACTGCTCAGCGCTCGTTTGCAACAGCGTGAAAGCCGTTATGCGGTGCTGTTCGATCTGCTGTTAAAACTGGCGAATACCGTTATCGACAGCGAAAAAGTGGCTGAAAAAATTGCGGATGAAGCCCGTGATGATACCCCACAAGCGCTGGATGCGGTCTGGGAAGAAGAGCAGGTGAAATTCTTCGCCGATCAGGGGTGTGGCGAGTCGGAAATCTCCGCTCACCAGCGTCGTTTTGCCGGGGCCGTTGCGCCGCAGTATCTGAATATCACCACCGGAGGACAGCAATAATGCACTTCCTGAATACGTTCTTCTTTGACATCTATCCGTACATCGCGGGTTCTGTCTTTCTGATCGGCAGCTGGCTGCGTTATGACTACGGGCAATATACCTGGCGTGCGGCTTCCAGTCAGATGCTGGATCGCAAAGGGATGAACCTGGCGTCAAACCTGTTTCACATCGGGATCCTGGGTATTTTTGCAGGGCACTTCCTTGGCATGTTGACGCCGCACTGGATGTATGAAGCGTGGCTACCGCTTGAAGTGAAACAAAAGATGGCAATGTTTGCGGGCGGTGCCAGTGGCCTGATGTGTCTGATTGGTGGCGTACTGCTGCTGAAACGTCGTCTGTTCAGCCCACGCGTGCGGGCCACCACTACCGGAGCGGATATTCTGATCCTCTCACTGCTGGTGATCCAGTGTGCGCTGGGCCTGCTGACCATTCCGTTCTCCGCCCAGCATATGGACGGTAGCGAGATGATGAAGCTGGTGAATTGGGCGCAGACAGTGGTGACATTCCACGGCGGAGCGTCTCAGTATCTGGATGGCGTCGCATTTATTTTCCGTGTGCACCTTGTGCTGGGTATGACGCTGTTCCTGTTGTTCCCGTTCTCGCGTCTGGTACACATCTGGAGCGTCCCGGTCGAGTATTTGACCCGCAAGTACCAGATTGTTCGCGCACGTCACTAAGCCAAGATATAAACGCAAAAAACCAGGACAAAGCTCCTGGTTTTTTTTGCATTTGATTTCGATATCATGCTGCGAATCGTGGAATAAAGAAATGAAGCATAATGGAATATTCAGCTCACCCTGGCGTTAACATGGCGCTAAAAATCGTCTCGACCGGCATTGCTCTGCCGCCGACACGGATCACATCATCAATGCTTGACCTTCAACTCGGCAAACCCTCGGGCTATGTGGAAAAACGTTCGGGTATTGCCTGGCGCTATCACGTGACCAACGATGCCAGCCAGGCTGAGCTAGCGGCACAGGCGCTACACCATGCGCTTGACGCCGGGGCGTTATCACCGTCTTCCATTGATCTGCTGATTTGCGCGTCAGCCATTCCGTTTCAGGCTCTCCCGTGTAGTGCAACCCATATTCTGAAAGCTGCAAGGATGCCTGCCGGAATCGCGGGTTTCGACATCAACAGCAGCTGCGTTAGCTTTATTTCCGCACTGGAAGTGGCAGCCGGATTGGTAAACACCGGTGCGTATTGTCGTATCGCCATTGTGTCAGCAGATATTTCCTCGCGCGGTATTGACTGGGGGCATGAAGAATCCTCGCTGATTTTTGGCGATGGTGCGGCATGCGTTATTGTCGAACGTGGCGACGGTTCAACCGGCATTCTGGCAAGCTTGATTGAGATGTATCCGGACGGTAGCGAGTTGTGTGAAATTCGCGCGGGCGGCACGCGGCGTAACCCCCGTGCAGGGATGATCGAGAGTGATTTTCTGTTTCACATGCAGGGGAAATCATTGTTTCGTTATGCTTCTTCCTTAATTGAGGATTACTTTGCCCGCCTGCTGGCGAAAAGCGACGTTACGCTGTCCGACATTGCCACGGTGGTGCCGCATCAGGCCAGCCATCTGTCGCTGGAACATATGCGTAAACGACTGCGCGTGCCGGAATCCGCTCTCATTGACATCTACCGCCACTATGGCAATCAGGTCGCGGCGTCTATACCAACCGCGCTGCACGAGGCCATCGTTAGTGGACGACTGGTCGCAGGTCAACCGGCAATGCTGATAGGGACGGCAGCAGGGCTGACGCTGGCGGGCATGGTCTTCATACCGTGAAAATTCTGCTGACCGGCGCGACCAGTGGGCTGGGGCGCAATGCCGCAGAGTCTTTACTGATGTCCGGACACGATGTGGTGGCTATCGGGCGCAATACGAATCAGGGGGCAGCGCTTACGCAATGGGGAGCGAGGTTTGTGCCACTCGATCTGGCGTGCGCCAGCGATAAGGACTTTTTCAGGCTGGTCGACGGCTGTGATGCCGTGTGGCACTGTGCGGCAAAGTCATCGCCGTGGGGTAGCCGCGCTGATTTTTACCAGAACAACGTTCTGGTTACGCAGCGGCTGGCGCAGGCGGCGGGCAGGGCGCAGATCCCGCGCTTCGTTCATATTTCCACTCCGGCGGTGTATTTCGATTTCCGCCACCACTATGATCTGCCGGAGAGCTACCTTGCACGCCGCTTTAGTAGCCACTATGCCGATAGTAAATATGCCGCAGAACTGGTGATTACCGACGCGGTGCGCGCTTTTTCAGCGACGACATTTATTATGCTGCGTCCGCGCGGCCTGTTTGGCCCATATGATAATGTGATTGTCCCGCGACTGCTACAGCAGATTCATCGGGACGGCGGCGTGCTACGTTTACCGCGCGGTGGTGAGGTGCTGCTGGATCTCACTTTCGTGCAGAACGTGGTGTATGCCATGGAGCTGGCTACGACGGTGGCGTCGCTGCCTTCTGGTCGCGTCTATAACGTGACTAACCATCAACCCCAGCGGCTGAAGGTGATGCTTGATGCGCTTTTGCGAGAACAGCTTGGGCTACGTTATCGCCTGTGTCAGGTGCCGTGGCAGCTGTTGTCTCTGGTCGCCAGCGGAATGGAACTCATCGGACGCTGTCTTGATAAAGAGCCGCCAGTAACTCGCTACAGTGCAGGCACCGTCTGTTTTGATATGACACTGAGTACACAACAAGCCATCAATGAACTGGGTTATCGACCAAGAATTTCAATGACGGAAGGCATTGCACTGACCGGCGAATGGATGAGAAAGCATGGCAACTATCACCGCCTTTGAGGTTGGGTACTGCACGCATATAGGGTGTATGGCACTAAAAGGCGCCGGGTTGCGCGTTTGCAAATTCCCGTCGCGGGCATACTTGCTGGAAGCTGGCGATCAACGCTGGCTATGGGATACCGGTTACGCCTCGTGGTTTGAGCAATACACCCGTTCTGGCGTTTTTCGATTCTACCGTCAGGTGACGCCAGTCTACTTCGACCCAAACGCCTCGTTGGCCCGACAGTTGCTCGCACGAGGGCTGGTCAGCTGCGATATCAGCGCCATTATTCTGTCGCATTTTCATGCCGATCATGTGGCCGGACTACGTGATTTCCCCGATGTCAGCTGCATCTGTTCGGGTGAAGGGTGGGCGCAGGTCAGAACGCTGCGCGGATTTGGTGCCCTGCGCCAGGCCTTTGTGCCAGGACTGTTTCCGGCAGAATTTGAGTCGTCGTTAACGTTTATTGAGCGTTTTGAGCACCTGATATTACCCGCTGCGTTGGCACCCTTTACGCGCGGCTATGAACTTCCGGGAAGTGATGGGCAGATAATCCTGGTGCCGCTTCCAGGCCACGCTGCCGGGCATATTGGCGCGTTTGTGTTGACGGATGATGGATGGACATTGCTGGCGGCTGATGCGGCCTGGTCGCCCGCCAGTTATCGTGAGCTACGAGGTCCGTCCCGGCTGGCAAATTTGGTCATGTCTGATTCCACTGCGTATTACCAGACCCTTGCGCGGTTAAATCAACTCTGGCAGAACGGCGCTACGGATATTCAGTTATGCCATGAGGGTGATTTATGATCCCATTCGCGCTTCTCTGGCGCTATTTCTGCACCCGCAAGCTGCGCTTTACCGACAGGGCCTCTCTTGAGGCCTGGCAGGAAAAAAGAATGCAGGCTTTCCGTCGCCGGGTATTAGTGAAAAGTCCGTGGTTCCGAGATTATCTAGCGAGGCCTTTTTGCGAATGGCCGACGATGGACAAAACGCAGATGATGACCCATTTTGATGAGATGAACACGGCCGGGTTACAGCGTGATGCTCTGATGGCATGCGCGTTGCGCAGTGAACACAATCGCGATTTCTCGCCTAAGGTCGGTGAGTTTAGCGTGGGCCTGTCTTCCGGAACTTCCGGGCAACGCGGGCTGTTTGTGGTGAGTCCACAGGAGCAACTGCTGTGGGCGGGGGCGATTCTGGCAAAAGTCCTGCCCGATGGATTGCTGGCTGGTGAGCGCGTGGCATTGTTCCTGCGTGCAGATAATAATCTGTACCGCAGAGTGAATAATCGCTGGCTCAGTCTGGAATATTACGATCTTCTTGCCCCGTTTCAGCCGCAGCTCGCACAGCTTGAGGCGCAGATACCGACGCTGATTGTTGCTCCCGCGCAGGTACTGCGCGCGCTGGCGCTGGCCGTACGTGCCGGAACGCTGACTCTGAAGGTGAAAAAAGTGATTTCGGTGGCGGAGGTGCTGGAGGAGCAGGATCGCACTTTGCTGCGCGACGTATTCGGCGAGGTCGGTGAAATTTATCAGGCTACTGAGGGCTTTCTGGCCTCAACCTGCGCCTGCGGTACGCTGCATCTGAACGAAGAGTTTATTCATGTCGAGCCGGAATGGCTAGATGAGCAGCGGTTTATTCCGGTTATCACTGACTTTACCCGCAGCACGCAGCCGGTGGTTCGCTACCGCCTTAATGACGTACTGGTGGCGAGTGATAAGCCGTGCCCTTGTGGCAGTGCCGCCAGGGCGATTGTCCGTATTGAAGGTCGGCAGGACGATCAGTTGCTGCTGCCTGACGTGACGGGAGGAGAGCTGGTCGTATTTGCCGATGCCTGTAGCCGGGTGCTGGCTATCGTGTTGCCCCCCATGGTCGATTATCGGTTGGCACAGACGGCCGCCGACGCGCTCTCGCTTACCGCTGATTGCGAGCCGACGACGTTACAAGCCTGCCAGCAGGCGCTGAATGATTTTTTTGCCCGTCAGGGCGTGGATGTGTCGCGTCTGGCGTGGACGCAAATATCAGCATCGCCACCGACGCAGTTTGACGCGAAACGGCGGCGGATTATCCGCCAGTGGGGCGCAGTATGAGAATGATATTTTTGCGACTTAAACAGATGCTGCTGGGCTGGGGTACGGTGGGGATCGTTTATTCGTGTTGCGATCGTTTGCAGGGGCAGGGATCGCTGCTTACGCCCTGGGTCATCGATCGGGTGATTCCCTTTTCACCCACGGCGGTCTGGCTTTATTTATCGTTCTTTCTGCTTATTCCAGCAGGCTACTTTCTGGTGCCGCTGGTGCAATTACGCTGGCTTACGCTTGCCATGCAGATTGCGGCAATAGGGGCTGGGAGTATTTATCTTATGTGGCCGACGACGATGCAGTATCCGCCGCTGGCCGTTGACGGGCTGTCGTCTCAGGTACTGGGCTGGTTGATCGGTATCGATTCGCCGCAGAACTGCTTTCCCTCCTTTCACGCGGGGTTAACGTTGCTTACTGTCTGGGCTATCGCTATGCGGCGGCAGACGGTGATAACCACGGTGAGTCTGGTGTGGGCGCTGGCGATTGCTATCTCGATCCTTCAGTTGCGTAGACATTTATTTATCGATTTAGTGGGTGGCGTGTTACTGGCCGGAGGAAGCGGCTGGCTGGCAATGTATATCGTCGCAAGGAAAAAGCAACACAGGGAAATACGTTATGAGTGAATTATTGTACCCCATTATTTTTATGTTAATACTGGTGACCTGCGAGGCGTGTTTTCTGCAATGGTCGCGCAAAAAGAAAATCGACTGGCGCGATGTGATTTTCAATCTCAATTCCGGGCATATTGTGCTGTGGATGTTTCGCTGCCTGGAAGTGCTGTGTTATGCGCTGATTCTCCAGTACGCAAATTTGCATCTTTTTGATGGGGTAGCTGCAGGCTGGGTCTGGCTGTTTACGGTGGTCGCGTGGGATCTCTGCTTCTACTGGCTGCATCGCCTCCATCACGAGCGGCGCTGGCTGTGGGCGGTGCATGTTGTCCATCATCAGGGGGAACACTATAACCTGTCCCTGGGGGTCAGAAATTCCTGGTATTCATCCCTTACGGGGATCCCATTTTTTATGGTGCTGGCGGTGTGCGGCGTTCCGTTGACGGTGTACCTGACCGTTTCGGTCATCCACTACACTGTTCAGTTTTTTAACCATAATGCGTTTACGCCCCGCCTTGGCTGGCTGGAAAAGGTATTTATTACGCCGTCTCACCATCGTGTACACCACTTGAATGAAAAACGCTATGCCGATACCAATTATGGCGGCACCTTTCTTATCTGGGATCGGCTATTCGGCACGTATTGTAAAGCACCGCCCGTAGAATCGGTTGAGTTCGGGGTGAAAGGCAGCCAGCTTTCAGGCAACCCGCTACGTGAAAGCAATGTGCCTTTTCTCAAGCTGCTTGGGCTAGCGCCTTCTCAACGTCAGAGCGAGCGTCAGAGTAGTGGCGGGGCGATGATCCTTATTACGGGTGCGCTGTTATTATTTGTTCTGGTTCTGGGCTATATCCAGCGGTACGGCTACCAAATCGAAAGTATGTCGCCTGAACAGGCACTACTGGTTGTGCTATTGGCGGCAGGCACAGTGGCGCTTGGCGGTATCAGCGACGGACAGCGCTGGGGGAAGCGAGTCTGGGGTGGGGTTACGCTACTGTTATTGGTCCATCCGCTGCTGTTTACGTGGCATGAACTTCTCTGGCGCGTGACGCCTGTCCTGCTGGTTATCCACGGCATGATGGTCTTCTGCGGGGTTGGTAGCCGAACAGTAGGAGCGGCGCGTGAATCTGTTTAATCCACAGACGCGACTGACCTTTCCTGCGGATGACCCAGCGCTGGTCAAGGCATTGCAGGTTCAGTCTCGCGCCTTGCTGATTGCGCATAACGATCGACGCTACGCCGATAGGTGGGCCATTGTTAAAGCTATAGTGCTGGTTGCGGCCTGGCTTTCCTGCTATCTCATCGCCCTGGGCGCGCAGGCAAAATGGGCCTTTGCGCTGGCGTACCTCGCGATGATGCTGTTTGCGATGTTGCTGGCCGTAAACGTGGTGCATGATGCCTCGCATAATGCGTTTTTGCGAGGGAAGCGCGCCAATGCTCGACTTAGTTTTCTGGCGGCCCTGCCTTTGGGCCTGGATGCTGACAGCTGGCGCGTGCGCCACGTCAGATTTCATCACGGGTTTACCAATATTGAGTGTTACGATCCGGACACCGCTGAAAACGGTTTACTGCGTCAGACCCCCTGGCAGCGCTGGCGACCTTTTATGCGTGCGCAGCGTTTTTACTGGCCGTTGGTGGCCGGTTTGACATTTCCCTGGTATATCTGGGTGGTCGACTGGTTGGATCGCTGCGGACTAACGCCGGTTACGCCGCACCTGGCCCGGCGCGGTGCGGCGGGCTGGAGCCGTTTTCTGGTCAGTAAAGCGGTGCATCTGATATTAATGCTGGCGCTGCCTCTATGGCTTCTGGCGGAGCGGCTGGGCGAGCTTACCGTGCTGGGGACCTATGTGGTGAGCCAGCTTATCGCATCGATGATTTTCGTCATGCTGATCATCGGGACTCACTGGGCCAAAGGATACTCTCAGCTTCCGCCATCGACAGGACGCATGACGCAGGGAAGGATCGCGCATACTTTCGCCACTACCTTCGACTGGCGGCCCACGCCTGCGTGGCTGGGATACTGGCTTGGCGGTATCAATCTTCATTTGACGCATCATCTATTTCCCCATTGGCATCATCGCCATTACCCGGCGCTTTGCCGCATTATTGCCGATATTGCACAGCAGCAGGGGATGGATTACTCCATGCTCACTCAGCGTGATTTGCTGTCGCTCCAACAGCATTTTCTCCGGAAGATGGGGCAACCACCAGAGCGTGATGCGCCATGAAGATCTTACTCACCGGCGTGTCCGGGTTTATTGCCGGCGCTTTTTTGCGGCGGTTTGCCGACGATCCGCAGATCTCGCTGTACGCTGTGGGCCGCCGACCTCGGTCTGATTTTCCGCCTCTGGTTTCGCGACGTGGATACGCATATTGCTTGCGGACATATGAACTATCTTGCCCAGCATGCACTGAGCGATTTGTGTAGACGATTTATCAGGACGCTGTAATGCAACGCTCATACGATCTTATTCCGCCTGGCTTGACCCGTATTGATCTGTTGGCCCCACCCTTTGCCGGGCATTTACATCCTGTACTGGCGATGGGCCTCGCGTTATACACGCAGTATCAGGTGCGGATTATCAGCACCCGTGGCGCAGCAGCGAAGATCACCGCCGCGGGGCTTACCTCAATGGTTTTGTCCGGTGAGTATGACACGCCGCTGCTGGCGGTGGCGAATCCACGCTATGCGGTAAAATCCAGTCCGATAAAGCTTTATCGACAGTTCGCGCTGTGGTCGGGTTACTGAAAAACTTTGCTGATGAACTGGAGCAACTAAGCATGTGCTGGTGACGCTGGTGACGCATCTGGACTGGCATAAAGAGGCGGTAGCGGGTGCCGTTGCAGTACTCGCAGGGATCATGCCCGATTGGGTGTTTCATTTTACCCAAGGAAACGGGACGAGTGGACTGCGCTATCAACAGGGCAACTTTTGTCGCGTGCCGTGGGTCGATTACGACCGGTATTTGTCACGTTATGCTGCAGTTATTCACCACGGCGGGGCCGGTATTGTGTGGCACTGCATCTCGCGTAATGTTCCCGCACTAGTTTATTCGGTCGATTATGATCAGTTTGATCATGCGGCGCGGCTGGAATACAGAGGCAAAGGGATTTGGCTACGTAGTGGACTGACGGCACTAGCGCAGGCTGGTGACACACTGCGAAAACTGGTGGAAAGATATGACAGAAAGTGAGTGTTAATGCTCGAATCGAACCTTAGTCGAAGCTTCTCATCCTTCCCGCATAGGAAGAATATGGGGCATTGCAGATTGATTTTGTGTTGGTGCTTTATGAAGTGATGGTGGTGGGGGAAGGATTACTCAGCGCTGCGCGCTTCGCCCTTCGGGTCGTTGCCTGCGGCAACGCTTTCTCGCTAACGCTCGAATCGAACCTTAGTCGAAGTTTCTCATCCTTCCCGCATAGGAAGAATATGGGGCATTGCAGATTGATTTTGTGTTGGTGTTTTACGAAGTGATGGTGGTGGGGGAAGGATTCGAACCTTCGAAGTCGATGACGGCAGATTTACAGTCTGCTCCCTTTGGCCGCTCGGGAACCCCACCAGGGGTAATTCAAATTGTAGGCAGTGCTAGAAGATGGTGGTGGGGGAAGGATTATTCGTCGCTTCGCTCCTCACCCTTCGGACCGTTGGCGTTGCCAACGTTCTCTCGCTTTCGCTCGAGTCGAACCTTAGTCGAAGGTTCTCACTCTTCCCCGACAAGTGCAAACTTCTGCATTGCTCACCGGGATAACTACATCGCTGTAGTGAATAATGGTGGTGGGGGAAGGATTCGAACCTTCGAAGTCGATGACGGCAGATTTACAGTCTGCTCCCTTTGGCCGCTCGGGAACCCCACCAGGGGTAATTCAAATTGTAGGCAGTGCTAGAAGATGGTGGTGGGGGAAGGATTATTCGTCGCTTCGCTCCTCACCCTTCGGACCGTTGGCGTTGCCAACGTTCTCTCGCTTTCGCTCGAGTCGAACCTTAGTCGAAGGTTCTCACTCTTCCCCGACAAGTGCAAACTTCTGCATTGCTCACCGGGATAACTACATCGCTGTAGTGAATAATGGTGGTGGGGGAAGGATTCGAACCTTCGAAGTCGATGACGGCAGATTTACAGTCTGCTCCCTTTGGCCGCTCGGGAACCCCACCACGGGGTAATGCTAATTACTGGCCTGCTTCCGTTGGAAGCGGGGCGCATCATATCAAATGATGCGCCCCTGTAAAGCATTCCGTTGATAAAAAAGAACTGGTTGCCTGATTTTTACACGTAAAGATGTAAAGGTAACCAATTAACTTATCAATCGATTACAGAATAATCGTTCGGTTACCGTAAACAAAGACGCGTTGAGCCAGAACCTGATACAGCGCACGGCTTAAAACATTTTTTTCAACGTCGCGACCCGCGCGCATCATATCTTCTGCGGTGTAGGTGTGATCAACATGGATCACGTCCTGCATAATGATTGGGCCTTCATCGAGGTTATCATTCACGTAGTGGGCCGTCGCGCCGATGATTTTCACGCCGCGCTCATAAGCCTGATGGTACGGACGAGCACCAATGAATGCAGGCAGGAATGAATGGTGAATATTGATAATTTTATTCGGGAAGCGTGAAACAAATGTCGGGGTCAGAACGCGCATGTATTTAGCCAGTACGACATAGTCCGGCTGGTGGGCGTCGATAGCATCAGCCATTTTCTGATCATGTTCGTCACGTGTTAAACCTTCATGGCTCACCAACTCAAACGGAATATCAAACCGTTCAACCAGAGGACGCAACGTCTCGTGATTGCCGATCACCGCGGCGATTTCAACATCCAGCCCGCCATAATTGGCCTTCATTAACAGATCGCCCAGACAATGCGCTTCCTTGGTGACCAAAATGACGATGCGGCGGCGGCCTGCTGGGGTTAGTTCACGAATCGAGCCTTCAGGTAAGGCGCTGTCCAGATCGGCAAGCAGCGTGACGTCGTTAAAAATGCCCTCCAGTTCGGTGCGCATAAAAAAGCGTCCGGTGCGGTGGTCCACAAACTCATTGTTCTGCACGATGTTCAGTTCATGCTTGTAACAGATGTTCGTAATGCGCGCGATCAGACCTTTTTGGTCCGGGCAAATAGTACGCAGCACTTTTCGTTGTAATGAATGCATTTGCAGCGGTGATCCTGTTGAGAATGTTTGCAAAATTGATACTGTCGGGCATTGATTAGCCGCAGCACTTTTTAAATTTTTTACCGGAGCCACAAGGGCAGGTATCGTTTCGTCCAATTTGGGGGCGTGTACCGTCTATATAGTACCACTGACCGTTTTCTTTTAAAAAACGAGAGCGCTCGATAATTGCACCTGTTTTACCTTGTTCAGAAAACCGTGCGACAAAACTGACATAGCCGATATTTTCTGTGTCAGCCGTATCTTGTTCAAAAACGGTCAGTCCAAGCCATTTGGTATGAGTAAATCCTGCGATAATGTCCTCGCGAAACGCGGCCGCATGACAGTCCGGATGCCAGGTCCTGATAAGGTAATCTGCGTCTTTCATCACAAAAGCACAGTAACGAGAACGCATGAGATGTGACGGCGTAGGTGCTACTTGCGCGCCGGACACATAACGGTAGCAACATAGGCTATACTCGACAGCGCTACCACAGGGACAAAGCTGAGACACAAAGTACTCCCTGGAATATAAAAACGGCGTAAAAACGCCAGAGTAGCACTATGTTAACTGAGCGGTAGCGATGTTGCTACGTCTGCAAGCCAGGGGAAGTATGTACGTACAATGAGAAAAATAAAAATTGGGCTTGCGCTAGGTTCCGGCGCGGCGCGAGGTTGGTCGCATATTGGGGTTATTAAAGCCCTTAAGCATATGGGCATCGATGTTGATATCGTGGCAGGGTGCTCCATCGGTTCTCTGGTTGGCGCTGCCTACGCCTGCAATAAGCTACCTGCTCTCGAAAAGTGGGTATGTTCTTTCAGCTATTGGGATGTTTTACGGCTGATGGATCTCTCGTGGCGCAGGGGAGGTTTACTGCGCGGTGAACGGGTATTCAATCAGTACCGTAATGTCATGCCGGTAGAAGCAATTGAGCAATGCACACGCCGTTTCGCAACAGTGGCTACTAATCTGAGTACGGGCCGGGAACTTTGGTTCACCGAAGGTGATTTGCATCTGGCTGTCCGGGCCTCCTGTAGTATTCCTGGCCTGATGTCTCCCGTGGCGCATAATGGTTACTGGCTGGTCGATGGCGCGGTGGTGAATCCCGTCCCTGTATCCCTGACTCGTGCGTTGGGGGCCGATATTGTTATTGCGGTCGACCTGCAACACGATGCGCATCTCATGCAACAAGATTTACTCTCCTTCAACGTCAATAGCGATACCGAATCGGGTGATGATGCTGACGAGCTTTCATGGCATGCCCGCCTGAAAGAGCGCTTGAGCAACATTACGACCAGGCGCGCGGTAACCGCACCGACGGCGATGGAGATCATGACGACGTCTATTCAGGTTCTGGAAAACCGTCTGAAACGTAACCGCATGGCCGGTGACCCTCCAGACATCCTGATTCAGCCGTTTTGTCCGCAAATTTCCACGCTGGATTTTCACCGAGCCAGTGCGGCAATTGCTGCCGGGCAGTTGGCGGTCGAGAAGAAAATGGATGAGCTTCTACCCCTGGTGAAAACCAACGTCTAACGCATTTTTTATCAACACTTAAGCTAATTCTGACAGGCGTGAGTGGCAATAGCATGCCACTATTTATTAAAGCCAGTCAGGGGGGAGAGTATGACGCAGCCATTGGTCGGAAAACAGATTCTTATCGTTGAGGATGAGCCAGTGTTTCGCTCACTCATGGACTCATGGTTTTCCTCTTTGGGAGCGACAACAGCGGTAGCTGGCGACGGGCTTGAAGCACTTGAACTACTCGGACATTTCACACCAGATCTAATGATTTGCGATTTGGCTATGCCAAGAATGAACGGCCTCAAACTGGTTGAGTATCTACGCAATCGCGGCGATCAGACCCCGATACTGGTGATTTCTGCGACGGAAAACATGTCCGACATAGCCAAAGCGCTACGACTCGGTGTGGATGATGTCCTATTGAAGCCGGTGAAAGACCTTAATCGCTTGCGAGAAACCGTCTTTGCATGTCTTTATCCCAATATGTTTAATTCACGCGTGGAAGAAGAAGAGCGGCTGTTTCGCGACTGGGATGCGATGGTGGACGATCCTGCCGCCGCCGCGAAGCTACTAAAAGAATTACAGCCTCCAGTTTCACAAGTGATTTCGCACTGTCGCATTAACTATCGACAATTGGTGGCAGCCGACCAACCGGGGTTGGTACTGGATATTGCGCCGCTGTCGGATCATGACCTTGCATTTTATTGCCTTGATGTGACGCGGGCAGGGGATAATGGCGTTCTGGCTGCATTATTACTACGGGCGCTATTTAATGGTTTACTGCAGGAGCAACTGACACAACAAAATCAGCGGCTGCCAGAGCTGGGTACGTTATTGAAACAGGTAAATCATTTGTTGCGACAAGCCAATTTACCAGGGCAGTTTCCCTTGCTGGTGGGGTATTACCACAGCGGATTAAAAAATCTGATTCTGGTATCAGCAGGGCTGAATGCGACATTAAATACAGGTTCCCACCATGTGCAAATCAGCAATGGCGTTCCGCTGGGTACCTTAGGTAATACGTATCTTAATCAGTTGAGCCAACATTGTGAGTCATGGCAATGCCAAATTTGGGGGGCGGGAGGTCGCCTGCGCTTGATGTTGTCTGCGGAATGAACAAATGAGAGGCGTGCAAATGAAATTGGTTCACCTTCCCAATGCTGTGAGTGCTACTATCAGCGCCAGTTTTATTCGTATTTATCTTAATTATACCGACGCGCGTCCTTTTCAGACCAGAAGCTTGCCGCTGTACTGATATACTCGGATGCGATACAGAATGATGAACACGTTCAATACATGAACAGTCCAGGAGAGTTTTAAATGGCTGCCCTTAATTCAAAAGTCAAAAAAGCCGTTATCCCGGTTGCGGGATTAGGAACCAGGATGTTACCGGCTACGAAAGCAATCCCGAAAGAGATGCTACCGTTGGTTGATAAGCCATTAATTCAGTACGTCGTAAACGAATGTATTGCTGCAGGCATCACTGAAATTGTACTTGTAACTCACTCGTCTAAGAATTCTATTGAAAACCACTTCGATACCAGCTTTGAACTTGAAGCGATGCTGGAAAAACGTGTAAAACGTCAGCTGCTTGAAGAAGTGCAATCTATTTGTCCGCCACATGTGACTATTATGCAGGTGCGTCAGGGGCTGGCTAAAGGTCTGGGTCACGCGGTATTGTGCGCGCACCCAGTGGTTGGCGATGAACCGGTAGCTGTAATTCTGCCAGACGTAATTCTTGACGAATACGAATCTGATTTATCCCGCGAAAACCTTGCCGAAATGATTCATCGTTTTGATGAAACAGGTAGCAGCCAGATTATGGTTGAACCGGTAGAAGATGTTACGGCTTATGGCGTTGTTGATTGTAAAGGCGTTGAATTATCCCCGGGCGAAAGCGTCCCGATGGTTGGCGTGGTTGAAAAACCAAAAGCTGATGTTGCGCCTTCTAATCTGGCCGTTGTGGGTCGTTACGTTCTTAGTGCCGATATCTGGCCTCTGCTGGCTAAAACCCCTCCGGGAGCGGGTGATGAAATTCAGCTGACAGATGCTATCGATATGCTGATTGAAAAAGAGACGGTTGAAGCTTATCACATGAAGGGCAAAAGCCATGACTGTGGTAATAAACTGGGCTATATGCAGGCGTTCGTTGAATATGGTATTCGCCATAAAACGCTCGGCGCCGAATTTAAAGCCTGGCTGGAAGACGAGATGGGTATTAAGAAGTAACCTGCTGGTATTATCTGGTCAGAACGGCGCTGTATTAACAGCGCCGTTTTTTTATACCTAATCCGGGTAGGGTCGAGCGAAGTACAGGTAAAAAAAATCCCGCCAGTGGCGGGATTTTAAGCAAACTATTTCTGAATTATTCCTTGATCAGGAAATCGTCCAGCTGTTTACCTTGTTCTTCCATCGCTTTTTTGATCACAGCCGGTGTACGACCCTGGCCAGTCCAGGTTTTAGTTTCACCGTTTTCGTCAACATAGCTATATTTAGCCGGACGTGCAGCGCGTTTAGCTTTGGTGCCAGATTTAACAGCAGCCATGCTATTCAGCAGTTCGTTCGGATCAATGCCGTCAGCGATCAGCATTTCACGATATTGTTGGAGTTTACGAGTACGTTCTTCAACTTCAGCAGCAGCAGCGCTTTCTTCTTCGCGACGCTCGCTAACTACAACTTCTAATTTTTCCAGCATTTCTTCAAGCGTTTCCAGAGTGCATTCTCTTGCCTGCGCACGAAGAGTACGGATGTTGTTCAGAATTTTAAGTGCTTCGCTCATTTTAGTAATCTCAAACTTATATTGGGGTGGTTTGTTGAGCTAATAATAGAGCGATAAATTCAGTTGTGCAATAGCCAGGAATGTAAGGAATTCAAAATTGCGCTTTATTTAGTATCAGAATTAATTCTCCTGTCTTAAATTCCCCATGATGTTGGGCATAAAAAAGGCTTATTGATGAGGGGGCTTCTCTGCGGCTGAGAGTAAAAATTCAAGATTCAGGTCACATTTTATGGTGTACAAATAGTATCTCTTTGCAGTGATTTCAACCTTTTGTATTAGTTTTGCTTACGTGAATTCGCTAATACATGGCAACAGTGGGTAGATTCAATAACAATATGGGAAGGGTTTCTTTATTGCCGTATGATGATAAGTGACATTGATAAATTTCATGAGCACTATTTGTGAAAGAGTGTGTATATACGCGTCCGAACTCAGGCTGTTTGGTCGATGGTTGTATGCTCTCTAGCTACCCGTTACTTAAATTCAGGTGGCGCTGTGCGAGCTTGCCCGCTCATTTATACGCCTTTGCGGCCAACGCTACACCGACATGTTCGTGAAATATGATACAATCCCGCCCATATTTATTTCCCCGGGTGAGGGCCTTCGGTCAATGGCACAACTATATTTTTACTATTCTGCAATGAACGCAGGTAAGTCGACTGCATTGTTGCAATCTTCGTACAATTATCAGGAACGTGGGATGCGTGCCGTTGTATATACAGCGGAAATTGATGACCGTTTTGGTGCTGGAAAAGTAAGTTCACGTATAGGTCTGTCGTCACCTGCAAAATTGTTTAACCAAAATTCATCATTGTTCGAAGAGATTCGCGCCGAGAATGCGCAACAAAGAATTCACTGTGTTCTGGTCGATGAGTCTCAGTTTCTGACCCGGCAACAGGTTTATGAATTATCTGAAGTTGTCGACCAACTGGATATTCCTGTTTTGTGCTACGGCTTACGTACTGATTTTCGCGGCGAGCTATTTGGTGGCAGCGAATACCTGCTTGCGTGGTCAGATAAACTGGTTGAATTAAAGACCATTTGTTTCTGTGGCCGTAAGGCTAGCATGGTATTACGTCTTGATCAGGCTGGAAGGCCTTATAACGAGGGCGAGCAGGTGGTTATCGGCGGGAACGAACGCTATGTGTCGGTATGCCGTAAACACTACAAACAAGCGCAGTCTGAGGGCTCTCTGACGGCGATACAAGAACGACACAGCCACGATTAACCCTGTACGCTTCTGAGCGCTTATAAACGCAGGGTAGGCTGGAACCTTCGCCAATGTTCTCTACCCTGTCAGACTCTCTTCTGATGGCTATTCTCACACCTTCCTAAATACATCTCTTACAGTGCCATTCTATTCACATGGCTAAATTGTGTATCACCCGATTCTCATAACACAAGACGAAAAAAAACGGTCCCAACTGGGACCGTTTATGGTGAAACTAAAACTTATCTGAGCAAATTAAGCGGATTTCTTCGCTTTCTTTTCTGCTTTCGGTGCAGCTACTGCTTCAGTCTTAGCGGCAGTCTGGTCTTCGCTGTACTCGCGACCGTAGTAGGTATCCAGCAGAATCTGTTTCAGTTCAGCAATCAGCGGGTAACGTGGGTTAGCACCAGTACACTGGTCGTCAAACGCGTCTTCAGACAGTTTGTCCACGTGTGCCAGGAAGTCAGCTTCCTGAACGCCAGCTTCACGGATAGACTTAGGAATACCCAGTTCAGCTTTGATTTCTTCCAACCAACCCAGCAGTTTCTGGATTTTCGCGGCAGTACGGTCGCCCGGTGCGCTCAGACCCAGATGGTCTGCGATTTCAGCGTAGCGACGGCGTGCCTGCGGACGGTCGTACTGGCTGAATGCAGTCTGTTTAGTCGGGTTGTCGTTCGCGTTATAGCGAATAACGTTGCTGATCAGCAGGGCGTTCGCCAGACCGTGAGGAATGTGGAACTGAGAACCCAGTTTGTGCGCCATTGAGTGACATACACCCAGGAAGGCGTTAGCAAACGCGATACCGGCGATAGTCGCTGCACTGTGTACACGCTCACGCGCTACCGGGTTCTTAGAACCTTCATGGTAAGACGCAGGCAGGTTTTCTTTCAGCAATTTCAGCGCTTGCAGAGCCTGACCGTCAGAGAACTCAGAAGCCAGTACTGAAACGTACGCTTCCAGAGCGTGAGTTACGGCATCCAGACCACCGAACGCACACAGGGACTTCGGCATATCCATAACCAGGTTGGCGTCAACAATCGCCATATCCGGAGTCAGCGCGTAGTCTGCCAGCGGATATTTCTGCCCAGTTGCATCGTCAGTAACAACCGCAAACGGAGTCACTTCAGAACCGGTACCGGAAGTGGTGGTAACTGCAACCATCTTCGCTTTCACGCCCATTTTCGGGAACTTGTAGATACGTTTACGGATGTCCATAAAGCGCAGCGCCAGTTCTTCGAAGTGGGTTTCCGGGTGCTCATACATAACCCACATGATTTTCGCGGCGTCCATCGGGGAACCACCACCCAGCGCGATGATTACGTCTGGTTTGAAGGAGTTAGCCAGCTCAGCACCTTTGCGAACAACGGTCAGAGTCGGGTCAGCTTCAACTTCAAAGAACACTTCGGTTTCAACGCCAGCAGCTTTCAGAACGGAGGTGATCTGGTCTGCATAACCGTTGTTGAACAGGAAGCGGTCGGTCACGATCAGCGCACGTTTGTGACCATCGGTAATCACTTCATCCAGTGCGATTGGCAGAGAGCCACGACGGAAGTAGATAGATTTCGGAAGTTTGTGCCACAACATGTTTTCAGCTCGCTTAGCAACGGTTTTCTTGTTGATCAGGTGCTTAGGACCAACGTTTTCAGAGATGGAGTTACCACCCCAGGAACCACAACCCAGTGTCAGGGAAGGTGCGAGTTTGAAGTTGTACAGGTCACCGATACCACCCTGAGAAGCCGGGGTGTTAATCAGGATACGTGCGGTTTTCATCATCTGACCGAAGTAAGCAACACGCTCTGGCTGGTTGTCCTGGTCAGTGTACAGGCAAGAAGTATGGCCGATACCGCCCATCGCAACCAGTTTTTCAGCTTTAATGACAGCGTCTTCGAAGTCCTTCGCACGGTACATTGCCAGCGTCGGAGACAGTTTTTCGTGAGCAAACGGTTCGCTTTCGTCGACAACCTTCACTTCACCGATCAGAATCTTAGTGGTTTCTGGTACGGAGAAGCCTGCCAGTTCAGCAATCTTGTATGCCGGCTGACCAACGATAGCTGCGTTCAGCGCGCCATTTTTCAGGATAACGTCCTGGACTGCTTTCAGCTCTTTGCCCTGCAGCATGTAGCCGCCGTGAGTCGCAAAACGCTCACGTACTGCATCATATACAGAGTCAACCACGACGACAGACTGCTCAGAAGCACAGATTACGCCGTTATCGAAGGTTTTAGACATCAGAACAGATGCAACAGCACGTTTGATATCAGCGGTTTCGTCGATAACAACAGGGGTGTTACCTGCGCCTACGCCGATAGCCGGTTTACCGGAGCTGTATGCCGCTTTAACCATGCCTGGACCACCGGTCGCAAGGATCAGGTTGATGTCCGGGTGGTGCATCAGTGCATTAGACAGTTCAACGGAAGGTTGATCGATCCAGCCGATCAGATCTTTCGGTGCGCCGGCAGCGATGGCTGCTTGCAGAACGATGTCAGCTGCTTTGTTAGTTGCATCTTTTGCACGCGGATGCGGAGAGAATATGATGGCGTTACGGGTCTTCAGGCTGATCAGTGATTTGAAGATCGCAGTAGAAGTTGGGTTAGTGGTTGGAACGATACCGCAGATGATACCAATAGGTTCCGCAATGGTAATGGTACCGAAAGTGTCGTCTTCAGACAGCACACCACAGGTTTTTTCATCTTTGTAAGCGTTGTAAATGTATTCAGAAGCAAAGTGGTTTTTGATCACTTTATCTTCGACAATACCCATGCCGGATTCGGCAACGGCCATTTTCGCGAGAGGGATTCGAGCGTCTGCGGCAGCCAGAGCGGCGGCACGGAAGATTTTGTCAACCTGTTCTTGAGTGAAACTGGCATATTCACGCTGGGCTTTTTTTACGCGCTCTACAAGTGCGTTAAGTTCAGCGACATTAGTAACAGCCATGATGCTCTCCTGATAATGTTAAACTTTTTTAGTAAATCATCTGCTCGATACGAGAGTATAGACAGACCGACGAAAATTTGTGTAACGGTTTGAAAATCAAACGGTTAATTAACGTCCACTTTACTTTGATTTACTAAAAGAGCTTATACGCTAGCGCCAGTTAACCCTAACGCATTACCTCCAGGTGGCGTAAGCAAGATTACTCACTTCTGAGTAGTAATTGCGTGATCTGGATCAAAAATTCGCAAAGCTGACACCTTTCAGCAGGCCCTTTTAGCGTCTCTCGTTAAGTGTTAACAAATTGACGTAATGAATGCTAATAACATTAGCATAATCAATACATATTAATAACACTGAGTATTGGTAGCGTATTTACGTAGATATACGAAGATAGAAGGTGAAGTATGCTGACAAAAGGCGTATCTTCAGCGCGGATTTTATCAATTTTTATGACTCATTTTATCCGGCTAACGCTTCGGAGCTAACCGTGATCCAAACGCTATTTGATTTTCCTGTCTATTTTAAATTTTTCATTGGGTTATTTGCGTTGGTCAACCCGGTAGGGATCATCCCCGTCTTTATCAGTATGACCAGCTATCAAACTGCTGCAGCGCGAAACAAAACCAACCTTACGGCAAACCTGTCGGTCGCTATCATCCTGTGGACTTCGCTGTTTCTTGGAGATGGTATTCTGCAACTTTTCGGTATCTCAATAGATTCGTTCAGGATTGCCGGCGGCATTCTGGTTGTGACTATCGCGATGTCAATGATTAGCGGAAAACTAGGGGAAGATAAACAAAACAAACAGGAAAAATCAGAAACCGCAATCCGTGAGAGTATCGGCGTTGTACCGTTGGCATTGCCGTTGATGGCGGGGCCGGGGGCGATAAGCTCAACTATTGTTTGGGGTACGCGATATCACAGTGCGATTAACCTGTTTGGCTTTTTTGTCGCGATTGCGCTGTTTGCCCTGTGCTGCTGGGGGCTGTTTCGCATGGCACCATGGTTAGTGCGCCTGTTGGGCCAAACCGGTATCAACGTCATTACGCGTATTATGGGGCTGCTGTTAATGGCCTTAGGTATTGAATTCATCGTTACAGGCATTAAATCTATTTTCCCAGGTTTGCTGGCCTGATATCTCTCTTCTGTACAAACGGAGTCGGTCCCGGCTCCGTTTCCTTTCATTATCAGTAAAACTTCTCACTAAAGTTGAAAATCAGCAAAGTAATAATAAAAAATTATGATGATTACTCATTTGTTTATTCGTTGATTTTATGAATGTAGCACCCATCAGTCCGCCAGATGGATCCCGATGTCGCTGTTATTTTATTAACATCATACTCTGGGGCTTGCTGAAGGATTATCGAAATGTTATTAGTTATTTCAGCGTTTTTTTCAGTTGAATGTGCTAATTAATAACCAATTGTTAAATTTATGTGCATTTTGACAGGGCGTTGACACCGGACAGGGTAGTTAACACTGCTGTCGGTATAATGCATTGATTTATTTTAGTTTTTTATAATGGATCTTCATTCGTAAGACTTTTTAAGTGAGATTTATTTCCAATAAAAGAGAATTGGTTAACAAATTTGTAAAATGTATTGGCGGTTAAGAAACGCATTTGATACTTTCCGGCCAGGTATTATGCAGAAGAATTCACGTTGATGAGAATCATTTGCAGTTAGTTTCTCTCAACAGGGTAATAGCGTGTTTCCGGCAGGGGAGGCACGTAGAGAATCGACGCAAGGCGGTCATACGAATCGCCAGAATAAATAAAGTCGGTGATAGCAAGCAGTAAAACAATAAACCACCTGACGGCAGAAAATCTCCGGTGCCGTACAGGGATCCTGACAGGATTAACAGTCTGGTTAAAAAACCAGCCATAATAATGAGGGAGTACAACACAATGACTAACATCACTAAAAAAAGTTTAGTAGCTGCGGGGATCTTAACTGCGCTAGTCGCTGGAAATGTTGCCACGGCGGCAGTAGTGCCAGCGGGTGTGCAGCTTGCTGAAAAGCAGACTCTGGTGCGCAATAACGGTTCGGAAGTGCAGTCACTCGATCCCCACAAAATCGAAGGTGTACCTGAATCCAACATTAACCGTGACCTGTTTGAAGGTTTATTAATCAGTGATGTCGATGGCAAACCATCGCCTGGAGTGGCTGAAAAATGGGAAAATAAAGATTTTAAAGTCTGGACATTCCATCTGCGTAAAGATGCAAAGTGGTCTGACGGCACGCCTGTTACCGCGCAAGATTTCGTGTATAGCTGGCAACGACTGGCTAACCCAAATACCGCTTCACCGTATGCCAGTTATTTGCAGTACGGTCATATTGTCAATATTGATGATATTATCGCCGGCAAAAAGCCGATCACCGATCTCGGTGTAAAAGCTCTCGACGATCATACTTTTGAAGTCACCCTCAGCGAACCAGTTCCTTATTTCTACAAACTGCTTGTGCACTCCTCCGTTTCACCGGTTCCTAGAGCTGCTGTTGAAAAATTCGGCGAGAAGTGGACCCAGCCCGCTAACATCGTTACTAACGGTGCGTATAAACTGAAAGACTGGGTTGTCAACGAGCGCATTGTGCTTGAGCGTAATACCAACTATTGGGACAACGCCAAAACGGTTATTAACCAGGTAACCTACCTGCCTATTTCTTCTGAAGTGACTGACGTTAACCGCTATCGCAGCGGTGAAATCGACATGACCTATAACAACATGCCGATTGAGTTATTCCAGAAACTGAAAAAAGAGATCCCGAACGAAGTCCACGTTGACCCGTATCTGTGCACCTATTATTACGAAATTAACAACCAGAAAGCACCGTTCAACGATGTTCGTGTTCGTACCGCCCTGAAGCTGGCGTTGGATCGTGATATTATCGTCAATAAAGTGAAAAACCAGGGTGACCTGCCGGCATATAGCTTTACTCCTCCATACACCGATGGTGCGAAACTGGTTGAGCCAGAGTGGTTCAAGTGGTCTCAGGAAAAACGTAATGAAGAAGCGAAGAAACTGCTGGCTGAGGCCGGATATACCGCTGAAAAACCTCTGACCTTTGATCTGTTGTATAACACCTCAGACCTGCATAAGAAGCTGGCTATTGCCGCGGCATCTATCTGGAAGAAAAATCTGGGTGCTAATGTGAAGCTGGAAAACCAGGAATGGAAAACGTTCCTCGATACGCGCCACCAGGGCAACTATGATGTTTCGCGTGCGGGCTGGTGTGCGGACTATAACGAACCGACGTCCTTCCTGAATATGGTGCTGTCCGACAGCTCCAATAATACCGTCCACTATAAGAGTCCGGCATTTGATAAGCTGATTGCGGATACGCTGAAAGTGACGGATGAAGCGCAGCGCAGCGAACTGTATTCGAAAGCGGAACAGCAACTGGATAAAGATTCTGCGATTGTACCGGTTTATTACTATGTTAATGCCCGCCTGGTGAAACCATGGGTTGGCGGATACTCCGGTAAAGACCCGATGGATAATATCCACGTTAAAGACTTGTATATTATCAAGCATTAATGGCAAGACGTGGGGCGATCAAAGTTGCCCCACAGTGTCTTTTTCTTCGAACTATAAATACCTCTTTAGACAAAGAGAGGTATACCCTAAATAATTCACGTTGCAGGAAAGCGGCAACGCAGCGAATCGCCAGAAGCTTACTTAAGTAAGTGACTGGCGTGAGCGAGTAAAGCCAACGCACCTGCAGCTTGAAGTATGACGGGTATAAAGGCACACGCCAGAAGGTACGGGCAATGTTAAAATTCATATTACGTCGCTGTCTGGAAGCGATTCCGACGCTGTTTATTCTTATTACGATTTCATTCTTTATGATGCGCCTTGCGCCCGGAAGCCCATTCACCGGGGAACGCGCGTTACCGCCAGAGGTGCTGGCGAATATTGAAGCGAAATATCATCTTAACGATCCTATCTCGACGCAGTATTTCAGCTATCTGAAACAGCTGGCGCATGGCGATTTTGGGCCATCCTTTAAATATAAAGACTACACGGTTAACGACCTCGTTGCCTCCAGCTTTCCGGTTTCTGCGAAGCTGGGTGCGGCAGCCTTTATTCTGGCGGTACTCGTCGGCGTTAGCGCCGGAGTGATAGCCGCGCTGAAGCAAAATACACGTTGGGACTACACGGTGATGGGGGTGGCAATGACCGGGGTAGTTATCCCCAGTTTCGTGGTCGCTCCCTTATTGGTCATGATATTTGCCATAACCTTGAAATGGCTACCCGGCGGGGGCTGGAACGGCGGGGCGCTGAAATTTATGATCCTGCCGATGGTGGCGTTATCGCTTGCCTACATCGCCAGTATCGCCCGTATTACTCGCGGTTCGATGATTGAAGTACTGCACTCTAACTTTATTCGTACCGCGCGCGCTAAAGGGCTACCGATGCGGCGGATTATTTTCCGCCATGCGTTAAAACCTGCGCTGTTGCCAGTACTGTCCTATATGGGACCGGCATTTGTCGGCATTATCACAGGTTCGATGGTTATTGAAACCATCTATGGTTTGCCGGGCATTGGCCAGTTGTTCGTCAATGGCGCGTTAAACCGCGATTATTCGCTGGTTCTGAGTCTGACCATACTGGTGGGTACGCTGACCATCGTGTTTAACGCGATTGTCGATGTGCTGTATGCCGTTATCGACCCGAAAATTCGTTACTGATACTGGAGCTCGCTATGATGTTAAGTAAGAAAAACAGCGAAGCGCTGGAGAATTTCAGTGAAAAGCTGGAGGTCGAAGGCCGCAGCCTGTGGCAGGACGCGCGTCGACGCTTTATGCATAACCGCGCGGCGGTAGCAAGTCTGGTGGTGCTGGTAATTATTGCGCTATTTGTAACCCTGGCGCCAATGTTGTCGCAGTTTACCTACTTCGATACTGACTGGGGCATGATGTCCAGCGCGCCGGATACGGAATCAGGCCACTATTTCGGTACTGACTCGTCGGGACGCGACCTGTTGGTGCGCGTGGCGATTGGCGGGCGCATCTCGCTGATGGTCGGCATTGCGGCGGCGTTGGTCGCGGTGGTTGTGGGTACACTGTATGGTTCTCTGTCGGGCTACCTCGGCGGAAAAATCGACTCGGTGATGATGCGTCTGCTGGAAATCCTCAACTCCTTTCCGTTCATGTTCTTCGTGATCCTGCTGGTCACCTTCTTTGGGCAAAATATCCTGCTGATTTTTGTCGCGATCGGGATGGTCTCCTGGCTGGATATGGCGCGTATCGTGCGTGGACAAACGCTGAGCCTCAAGCGCAAAGAGTTTATTGAAGCGGCGCAAGTGGGTGGAGTATCTACCGTGCGTATTGTTATCCGCCATATTGTGCCGAACGTGCTGGGTGTGGTGGTGGTATACGCTTCATTGCTGGTGCCGAGCATGATCCTGTTTGAATCCTTCCTGAGCTTTTTGGGATTAGGTACGCAGGAGCCGTTAAGTAGCTGGGGCGCGCTGCTCAGTGATGGTGCCAACTCGATGGAAGTCTCACCATGGCTGCTGCTGTTCCCGGCAGGTTTCCTGGTGGTTACTTTGTTCTGTTTTAACTTTATTGGCGATGGCCTGCGTGATGCCCTCGACCCGAAAGACCGTTAAGGAGTGCAGCCATGAGCGTAATTGAAACCTCAACCGCGCCGCTCGCGCAACAACAGGCTAACGCACTGCTGAACGTAAAAGATCTGCGCGTGACGTTTGCTACCCCCGACGGCGATGTTACTGCGGTCAACGATTTAAACTTTTCTCTGCGAGCCGGAGAAACGTTGGGTATTGTCGGTGAATCCGGTTCGGGTAAATCGCAAACAGCCTTTGCCCTGATGGGCCTGTTGGCGGCGAATGGTCGTATCGGGGGCTCCGCAACGTTCAACGGGCGTGAAATTCTGAATTTACCGGAACGTGAACTGAACAAACTGCGCGCCGAGCAAATCTCGATGATTTTCCAGGACCCAATGACATCTCTCAATCCGTACATGCGGGTTGGGGAGCAGTTGATGGAAGTTCTGATGCTGCATAAAGGCATGAGCAAAGCGGAAGCTTTTGAAGAGTCAGTCAGAATGCTGGATGCGGTGAAGATGCCGGAAGCGCGTAAGCGTATGAAAATGTATCCGCATGAATTCTCCGGTGGTATGCGTCAGCGTGTAATGATCGCCATGGCACTGCTGTGCAGGCCCAAATTACTGATAGCCGATGAACCGACCACTGCGCTTGATGTAACGGTACAGGCGCAAATTATGACGCTGCTGAATGAACTGAAAAGCGAATTCAACACCGCGATTATTATGATCACCCACGATCTAGGGGTTGTTGCCGGTATTTGCGATAAAGTCCTGGTGATGTACGCCGGACGCACTATGGAATACGGCAGTGCGCGGGATGTCTTTTATAAGCCCGTTCATCCGTATTCGATTGGTTTGCTAAATGCCGTACCTCGTCTGGATGCAGAAGGGGAAGAGATGCTCACTATACCGGGTAACCCACCGAACCTGCTGCGTCTACCAAAAGGCTGTCCATTCCAGCCGCGTTGCCCGCATGCGATGGAAATCTGTAGCAGTGCTCCGCCACTGGAGGAGTTTAGTCCAGGCCGCCTGCGTGCCTGCTTTAAGCCGGTGGAGGAATTGGTATGAATGCGGTGACCGAACAACGTAAAGTGCTCCTTGAGATTGCCGACCTTAAAGTCCATTTTGATATTAAAGATGGCAAACAGTGGTTCTGGCAACCGACTAAAACCCTGAAGGCGGTTGATGGCGTAACCCTGCGACTGTATGAGGGCGAAACCCTGGGCGTGGTCGGTGAATCAGGCTGCGGAAAATCGACCTTTGCCCGTGCGATTATCGGCCTGGTGAAGGCCACCGATGGAAAGGTTGCCTGGCTGGGTAAAGATTTACTGGGCATGAAACCCGATGAGTGGCGGGAAGTACGCAGCGATATCCAGATGATTTTCCAGGATCCTCTGGCATCGTTAAACCCGCGTATGACCATTGGTGAAATCATTGCCGAACCGCTGCGAACTTATCATCCGAATCTTCCAGGTCAGGAAGTCCGCGACCGTGTGAAGGCGATGATGATGAAGGTTGGACTACTGCCCAACCTGATTAACCGCTACCCACATGAGTTTTCCGGTGGCCAGTGTCAGCGTATTGGTATTGCCCGCGCGCTGATCCTGGAACCGAAATTGATTATCTGCGATGAACCGGTTTCGGCGCTGGATGTATCAATCCAGGCTCAGGTGGTTAATCTGCTGCAACAGCTTCAGCGCGAAATGGGATTATCGTTAATCTTCATTGCTCACGACCTCGCGGTGGTTAAACATATCTCCGACCGTGTGCTGGTTATGTATCTTGGACACGCGGTGGAATTAGGGACCTATGATGAGGTGTACCATAACCCGCTGCATCCTTATACCAAAGCGCTGATGTCTGCAGTGCCGATTCCCGACCCCGATCAGGAAAGGAACAAGGTTATCCAGTTGCTGGAAGGCGAGTTACCGTCCCCGATTAATCCTCCTTCCGGTTGCGTGTTCCGTACGCGCTGCCCGATTGCCGGACCGGAATGCGCAAAAACGCGCCCGGTTCTCGAAGGAAGTTTCCGACACGCAGTTTCCTGCCTGAAAGTAGACCCGCTATAATCCTGAGGGCTGACAAAGGTCAGCCCTTCTTTTTGGTGAGGTATATGTGTCAGGTTTAGTCTCTTCTGTCCGCCGCGCGCTCTATCGTAAATTATTCGATTTAAACACCCGCTCAGGGCGTCGTTTTGAAGGTATGTGCGCGCTGTTCGCTTTGCTCAGCGTTATTGTTATCTTCATTGAATCCGGAGTAGGGACGCAATACCATTTAACCTTCGAGGAATGGCGCGTTTTTGTCTGGCTGGAGATCTTTATCACTCTGGTCTTTACCCTCGAATATCTTCTTCGCTTATGCTGCTGGGCTAATCCCGCTAAATATGTGTTTAGCTTTTGGGGGATTATTGATCTGGCCACTATCCTGCCGCTGTATGTGATGTGGCTTTGGCCTGAAATCAGTCTGAGCTATGTCTTCGCCTGGCGGGCGATGCGTGTCCTGCGCGTGCTGCGTATTCTCAAGCTATTGCGCTTTATGCCTTCTCTGCGCGTGTTCTGGAATGCGTTAAAAAGTGCCCGACATCAGCTGATGTTGTTCTATTCTTTTATTGCCATCCTGATGGTTGTTTTCGGCGCGATGATGTATCTGATTGAAGGGCCAAAATATGGCTTTACTACACTGAACGCGTCGGTGTATTGGGCAATTGTTACGGTAACCACCGTCGGTTATGGTGATATTACGCCGCACACACCGTTGGGACGGATGGTCGCGTCTGTGCTTATTCTGATTGGTTACTCGGTGATTGCGATACCAACGGGATTGATTACCACACACATGAGCAGTGCGTTTCAGCAGCGTGGACATCAACGAAAATGTCCTCAATGTCAGCAGGCACAGCATGAAAATAGCGCGCAGTTTTGTAACCGCTGCGGAAGTAAGCTACCGGGCTAAAAATGAAAAAAGCTGCGAGAGCAGCTTTTTTGTTTGATTATTCGCGCCAGAGAATATGGCAGAGCTTATGATCTTTTTCGCGACATAATAAAACGCGCGCAAAAATATCGTTAATCTCGCCGTCTTCTGTATCTGCCAGACCAATCACCACCTCGGCAAAGAAATCAGGGTTCAGGTCAAAATCAACATGCTCCTGCCAGTCTTCTGCCGGATCGAACAACTCGGCACCGCCACGCTCTTCAAACTGCAAATTGAACAGAATGATGTCGGCTGGATCCAGATTGTCCGCAGCCAGTTCGAGAAAAATGTCGTAAGCCTGCTCAAGCGTTTCGTCTTCGGTCAGGCGATTGTTCAAATCCATATCCATAATGACTACCTGTTTACTGTCTGATGGGCACGTTTTACAGCAACGGACTAAAGAAGTAAAACAGTCGCTCTGCTATCCGCTGCCAGAGTGGTCGTTTTACCCACAAACGGGCATCAAGCAGGCGGGAACGCGAAATATAATCATCCTGCACTGCCGCGAGATCGCCGCCGAATCCGGCATCATCAATGACCAGCGTGATTTCAAAATTGAGCCACAGGCTGCGCATATCCAGGTTAACCGTACCGACCAGGCTCAGCTCGCCATCGACCAGCACGCTCTTGGTGTGCAGCAAGCCACCTTCGAACTGATAAATTTTTACACCAGCCGCCAGCAACTCAGTGAAAAAAGCCCGGCTTGCCCAGCCAACCAGCAGGGAGTCATTTTTACGTGGAAGAATGATACTGACGTCAACCCCACGCTGCGCCGCCGTGCAGATGGCGTGCAACAGATCGTCGCTGGGGACGAAGTAGGGGGTGGTCATAATTAAATATTCACGCGCTGAATAAGCAGCGGTTAGCAGTGCCTGATGAATTAAATCTTCTGGGAAACCAGGACCCGAGGCGATAGTGTGAATGGTGTGGCCGCTGGCCTGCTCAAACGGCATGATATTGACGTCTGGTGGCGGAGGCAAAATGCGCTTGCCGGTCTCAATTTCCCAGTCGCAGGAATAGACAATGCCCATAGCAGTGGCGACAGGACCTTCCATTCTCGCCATTAAATCAACCCATTGCCCGACACCCGCATCCTGTTTGAAGAAACGCGGGTCGACCATGTTCATGCTGCCGGTATAAGCAATGTAGTTATCGATCATGATCATTTTGCGGTGCTGACGCAGGTCCATACGGCGTAAAAATACACGCATCAGGTTCACCTTCAGCGCTTCTACAACCTCGATACCTGCGTTACGCATCATCGCCGCCCAAGGGCTGCGAAAGAACGCCACGCTGCCAGCGGAGTCCAGCATCAGGCGACAGTGAATGCCACGTCTCGCGGCAGCCATTAACGACTCGGCTACCTGATCGGCCATACCGCCAGGCTGCCAGATGTAGAACACCATTTCGATGTTGTGGCGCGCCAGTTGAATATCACGGATCAGCGCCTGCATCACGTCATCTGAACTGGTGAGCAACTGCAGCTGGTTTCCCTTAACCCCAGCTATTCCCTGACGACGCTCGCACAGTTTAAATAACGAAGAGGCGACGCTGCTGTTTTCCTGGGCAAAAATATGCTTGCAGGCCTTGAGGTCGTTCAGCCATTTGGCGGTTGAAGGCCACATTGCCCGGGCGCGTTCGGCACGTCGCTTGCCCAGGTGGAGTTCACCAAAGGACAGATAAGCAATGATCCCTACCAATGGCAGAATATAGATGATCAACAGCCAGGCCATTGCGGAGGGCACTGCGCGTCGTTTCATTAGAATGCGTAATGTTACGCCAGCAATGAGTACCCAGTAACCCAGAATGACCAGCCAACTCACCACGGTGTAGAAGGTTGTCATAAATTTAAAAATCCTTTTGAAAGCGTATTGTTAAGAGTTTACGCATCAGGATTAATCTGGCAAATAAAAACACGGGAAAACCACTGGTCTGCATTCGGTCTGGCGTTATAATGGCCGCTCAGTGACTGAAAGAGTAGTAAACATGAAGCGTAGTAGAACGGAAGTGGGACGCTGGCGGATGCTGCGTCAGGCTAGCCGCCGTAAAGCACGTTGGCTTGAAGGACAATCGCGTCGTAATATGCGTATCCACACTATCAGAAAGTGCATTCTCAACCATCAACGCAACTCGTTGCTGTTTGCGATCCACAGTATCTGATCAAAAAGGGCACCGCTGGCGGTGCCCAATGTCTGCTTTGCGTTCTGTTTTTAAAATACTTTTTTGTACGGTTTTACTGAAACCTGCGCATAAACGCCCGCTGCAACATACGGATCGGCTTCCGCCCACGCCTGTGCCGCCTCCAAAGATTCAAATTCGGCAATCACCGTCGAGCCGGTAAAACCCGCCGCACCGGGATCGTTACTATCGACCGCTGGCATGGGGCCCGCCGTGAGCAAACGACCTTCGTCATGAAGGAGTTGCAGGCGAGCCAGATGAGCAGGGCGCACGGAGAGACGTTTTTCGAGAGAGTCTGCGATATCTTGAGCGTAAATAACATACAGCACGGGTAGAGCTCCTTGAACGGTAAAAGTCGTTAATAACGTTATTGGAAAGGCCTAACAACTGCAACGGAAAGATAACTGATATGTTAAGGCCATACTCTGAAAGCGGTTTTTTATCATAAAATCGCGTTTTAAATGTCAGTTACCGCCTCGGGCTTATTGAATATGATTGCTATTTGCATTTAAAATCAGGGCCTGGTTTTTTTACTGAAACGATTATGACTTCAATGACCCTTGATTTACCTCGTCGCTTTCCCTGGCCAACGTTACTGTCTGTCGGCATTCATGGTGCCGTAGTGGCTGGTTTGCTGTATACCTCGGTACATCAGGTTATTGAACTGCCTGCGCCAGCGCAGCCGATCTCTGTCACGATGGTCGCGCCTGCCGACCTTGAACCGCCTCAGGCCGTTCAGCCGCCGCCGGAACCCGTTGTCGAGCCTGAACCGGAACCAGAACCGATTCCAGAGCCACCAAAAGAGGCGCCGGTGGTGATTGAAAAACCGAAGCCCAAGCCTAAACCGAAGCCAAAACCGGTGAAAAAGGTGGAAGAGCAGCCGAAACGCGATGTTAAACCGGCAGAAACTCGCCCAACCTCCTCGCTGGAAAATACGGCACCTACGCGCACAATGACCAATACCGCGCCGGCAACTACCAGCAAACCGGTGGTCAGTGCGCCATCAGGTCCACGCGCTTTAAGCCGTAATCAGCCTCAGTATCCGGCGCGAGCTCAGGCGCTGCGCATTGAAGGGCGGGTAAAGGTCAAATTTAACGTAACGCCGGATGGTCGGGTTGAAAATGTGGAGATCCTGTCTGCACAGCCTGCCAATATGTTTGAACGTGAAGTGAAAAACGCGATGCGTAGGTGGCGTTATGAGGCAGGTAAACCCGGTTCCGGACTCGTGGTGAATATTGTTTTCAAATTAAACGGCACAACGCAGATCGAGTAAGCATCAGGCCGTCCGGCAATGATCAAGAGTGATGATTGCCGGATAGCATTACTGGCGTGTGCTATCAGGCCAAAGTGGGAATTGGACGCGGTTTCCCGTCTTTATCAACGGCAACGTAGATAAACAGAGCTTCGGTGGCCTTATAGCGCTGCCCAATTGGTTCAGAAGCGACTTTCTTCACCCAAACTTCAATATTGATGCTGATTGAGGTTGTCCCGCGTTTTACACAGCGCGCATAGCAACACACTACATCACCAACGGCGACCGGTCGCAAAAAGCTCATTCCTTCAACCCGCACCGTTACCACACGACCATGTGCGATCTCTTTGGCCTGAATCGCGCCACCTATATCCATTTGTGACATCAGCCAACCGCCAAAAATATCACCGTTCGCGTTGGTATCTGCAGGCATGGCCAGAGTACGTAAAACCAGTTCACCCTGGGGAGTGTTATTCGTTGTTGTCATTGTAGAACCGACTATAGAGAAAGATTACAGGCGCGATGCTACTAGAATTTGTGCGTTGAGAACAGAGGGGATGCGGCGTGCAGAGCAGATGTAAGTCAGGTTGTCAGCACAATGGAACGCGAGGGGATAAAAATTCGCCAGATCCGCAGATCTGGCGAGCATGTATTACGATTTATCTTCTTGCGGCAGATGACGGTAAATATAGACTCCACTCAGCAGCGTAAAGAATAAAGTCAGGGCGGTCAGGCCGAACACTTTGAAGTTGACCCAAATGTTCTGCGGTAGCCAAAATGCAATGTAGATATTCGCCAGACCACACAGGATGAAAAAGACGGCCCAGGCTAAATTAAGTTTCGACCACACCGGCTGCGGCAGGGTCAGCTCTTTACCTAACATGCGTTGAATCAGCGGCTTTTTCATCACCCACTGGCTAACCAGCAGAGCACCAGCAAACAGCCCGTAAATCACCGTTACTTTCCACTTAATGAATTCATCGTTGTGGAAAAAAATAGTAAGGCCACCAAATACGGCCACCAGGACAAAGGTGATTAGCGCCATTTTCTCAACCTTGCGATAGCGAACCCAGCTGTAAATCAACACTACAGCCGTCGCGACAATCAGCGCCGAGGTCGCCGCATAGATGTCATAAAGCTTATAAAAAGCAAAAAAGACAACCAGCGGTAAAAAATCAAGAAACTGCTTCATTCTTCGATTCCGTCATCAAAAGCACCGGGTACAAGCCCGGAATGCGTTCAGGGTTTATTGGCGAATCAGCATGTACAGGCGGAACAAATAGATCAGCAACACGGCGGAGATCATATTGCTCAGCGTATTCGCCAATACCGCGCCTACATTCGGCGTAAGTACTGCAAAACTTGGCGCAAAAAGCAACAGCAGCGTTTTTGCCAGCAACCAACCGATCACTGCTGGCGCAACCAGTCGCATATTCGACCACGCCAGACGCATACTGTTGCGCATCGCGGCAAAGACACCCATTTTGTCCTGTACCAACATCACCGGTGCGAGTGCCAGCAGGATAGCCAGCAGAATACCGGGAACAACAACCAGCATAATACCGATTTGCACCAGCAGAGTAGTCAGAAAAATCAGAATAAACAGCTTCGGCAACACAGGCGCACTGGCACCGATGGCGCGTAATGCGCTAACCCGATGACCTGCTGAAATCAGCTGAATCATCAGGATGACCCCCCCGGCGAGGATGGCGTTACCAATCAGACCGGAAAACGTCGACGCCGCGGAAGCGCGTAGCAAAATTTGCTGCTGCTCCGGGGTCATGTTTTGCACCAGATCGAACAACCCCACGCTGCTGGTTAACTGATCGCCTTCACTGAGTTGCGCAATTTGTGCGTCAGTGGGGGAAAAGGCATGCCCTAACACCACTGTGATAAACGCGCACAACAACGATACCAGCAAGATGGTAATGAATTGATTACGGAAAAAGTTTCCCGTGTCACGGTAAACGGACTTCGCCGTGATAGACATGCACTCTCCTTGAGTTCTGCAGGTGTTCATTTGCGGGCAATTGTACCCTGGATAACTCTACAGTGGCAGCATCGCGCGACGTATGGAAAAGCATATCTTTGTAAAGCTGCGGTAATTTTTGACTATGACTTCAGCGTTATGCATGAACGCTGTTTGTTATCTGCGCATCATGCGCAGACATCCATCGCCCATCAGCAATGAGTCGGAGGTACTTGCACATTGAAAATATATCAAAATTGATCTGAATTAATTTAACCAGGATTTTGAATGCAAGTTCTAACTTAATCTGGATCAATAAATGTTAAATTATCAAAGTCAATGTGATCCATGTTAGATCACTTATTACTCCAATGTGGGTATATTCGTTCCGCTTTTATAACCATAACGATGGAGCGGACATGAAAAAATTAACAGTTGCAGCATTGGCTTTAACAACTCTTCTCTCTGGTAACGCATTTGCGCATGAAGCTGGAGAGTTCTTTATTCGTGCAGGTTCAGCCACCGTCAGGCCGACGGAGGGTGCAGGTGGTACGCTGGGCAGCTTAGGTGGCTTTGATGTCAGCAATAACACACAGTTGGGTCTGACATTTACCTACATGGCAACCGACAATATCGGTGTTGAATTACTGGCAGCTACGCCGTTCCGCCATAAAATTGGCACTGCTGCAACCGGTGATATTGCCACCGTACATCATTTGCCGCCGACGTTAATGGCGCAGTGGTACTTCGGTGACTCCAGCAGTAAACTGCGTCCGTACGTAGGTGTTGGTGTGAACTACACGACCTTCTTCGATGAAGGCTTTAACGACAACGGTAAAGAAACGGGATTATCGGACCTGAGTCTGAAAGATTCCTGGGGCGCAGCAGGGCAAGTTGGTATGGACTATCTGATTAACCGTGACTGGCTGATTAACATGTCGGTGTGGTACATGGATATCGATACCACCGCAAGCTATAAAATGGGTGGCGTCCAGCAGCGAGACAGCGTACGCCTCGATCCGTGGGTGTTTATGTTCTCTGCGGGTTATCGTTTTTAAGTTCTTCTGCAAAATCCCTGTAAAACTGGTCATCAAATGGCCAGTTTTTCCATTCTTTTCCACACGTGTCATTGTCTTGATCGGCAATTATTTTGCGCCTCTGGCCTGACAAAATTTGTGTGTCGATACCTCGCTATAAGCAGTACTGCGCTAACTTTAATAGCCAGTGTGTTTATCTGGAATATCACTTTTGTTTCTCTTCTCTTATGCATTATTGTTGCGGTTCATTTATTACGCACAAAAAAATCTGAAGATAGTCAGGGGATAATTTATCCAAAATGTTAACTATTGATAAAATTAAAGTAACATATCGTAAAATTTGGATATTTTATTTTTCATGGACGAGGATTTATACATCATGATATAATGTAATGCTAGGTTATTTACCTGTCGACTATGTAAATGAATTTTCGAGGAGATCATTCCAGTGGGACGTAAGTGGGCAAATATTGTTGCTAAAAAAACAGCTAAAGACGGTGCAACGTCTAATGTATATGCAAAATTCGGTGTGGAAATTTATGCAGCTGCTAAACAAGGCGAACCAGACCCAGAATTAAATACATCTTTAAAATTCGTTATTGAACGTGCGAAACAAGCGCAGGTTCCAAAACACGTTATTGATAAAGCCATTGATAAAGCCAAAGGCGGCAGCGATGAAACGTTCGTGCAAGGGCGTTATGAAGGCTTTGGTCCCAGTGGCTCACTGATTATCGCTGAAACATTGACTTCAAATGTTAACCGTACGATTGCTAATGTCCGCTCAATTTTTAATAAAAAAGGTGGGAATATCGGGGCGGCTGGTTCTGTCAGCTATATGTTTGACAATACCGGAGTGATTGTATTTGAAGGAACAGATCCTGATCATATTTTTGAAATTTTGCTTAATGCTGAAGTAGATGTTCGTGATGTAACCGAAGAAGAAGGAAACATCGTTATTTATACAGAATCTACAGATCTTCACAAAGGCATTGCAGCTCTAAAAGCAGCAGGGATTACTGAATTCTCTACCACAGAATTAGAGATGATTGCTCAATCAGAAATTGAACTTTCACCAGAAGATTTAGAAGTCTTTGCAGGGCTTGTTGATGCCCTTGAAGATGACGATGATGTTCAAAAAGTATATCATAACGTTGCAAATCTCTAATGATAGATTAAAGGAATCTGTCATTATGGCAGATTTTTTTAACTCATAGAGTTGTTATGAAGAAGAATGTCTGGCCAGATATGTCTTTTCTAAAAAAAAGATAAAAACCACTATCTTAAAAAAGAAAATGTAATAATTAAAATCTCTGGCCTTAACTTTATAAGTACGCGAAATCCTGCATCCACTCAGCGCAGCTATGAACAATTGAGATGTTAACTTCATCCTTCCAGATCATTCTGATGCAAGCACAACGTGAGTTCCTCACTCATCGTTGTCCCGACATTATCAGTGATGCTTTTCATCAGACTTTTTATCAGATTATGTTGTCCGCTTCATGCTCAGGGTAGTCCACCAATTGACAGTCTCAGGCAGTATGGAAACAATGAGTACAAGTACACTGTTATTACAAACTCGGATATTTTCCATCGTCATCAACTAAAAAAATCTGAGATAGATACCAGGTATCATTTTCTTTGGACAATTGATATTCATAAATAGGTGAATAATACTGCCTTGATAATTTGGTCGTTACGACCGCTATTTTTTCAGTAATCTGAACCGATATGATCTTCTCTTGCTCAGGGTCATGACTAGACTCAGAACCAAAAGCTATAGGCTCGCCCTGAAAACCAGGTTTTGTATATTTTTTCAAAAGCTCATTCCAACCCTTCTGGGCCTGGAGCATAACTTCTTGCTTTCCATCGTTCTGATTTCTCTGGAATGACTGGTCATTCCAATATTTATAATCCCTCTGGAAAGCGGTGACTACCTGTTCCGGAGTATTTGCCAGTATGTCCCCAGCGCTTAAAAATCCAACGCTTAACACAAGTAATTTAATCAACAGATGTCTCAACAAGTTCACCCATATTTGGTATGCTTTAAAGCAGTGTCTCGCAAGGGACTTTTTGAAGTCAACTTAATTAATAGCTGCACAACCAGGATGATTGAACTGTATAGATTCCGAGCATGCCTGACAGTGGTTAGCAACCAAGAGACATTCCCCTCGTTCTTCATTTAAACATTCTGGGGAAAACATCGAGCCTTTCTCCCCTTTGATGTAGTGCTACTCTTTAAGCAAACCAACTTTGAGGGTATTGCTGATGATGTTGACCCGCCATCTGCTACAGCAAAAAATTACACTTCTGGAACCGTTCTCCGAAGATCAGACGGCAGCGTTTGCCGTGAGTGCTGCACGTGAGTTATTGCTTTACATGGATAAAATTGAGGCGCTGGAGAAAATTATTGCGACTCCGGTTACACTACCTTATTGCAGCGCAAGTCCGGTTTGTGAGATTGAGGCGGGCTATGCCGCAGGCGTAAACGACTGCCGCGAGGCCATCCGGCGGGCAGGATATCCTATCGAAGGTGATGATTAGTTTGCGTTTATGTTAACAAATATGTGCTTTTAATGTATAAATCTGTAACCTAAGCGCGCGACTGCGGGCTACATCAACTTACCTGCTTCGGAGTAGCAAACATTCTCTATCAACGTACAACACTGTTATGCAACAACATAAACGGGTAACCGATTTGGCAATACTGTTAACTATCAGGGTGGACTCGTGAAGATTGTGCAGGATAAGCTCAGAAACAGGCAGGCACTGCTGGTATCAGGGCTCATTACGTTGATATTTACTTCGTTGTTTCTGTTTATTATTTATGAACAGCGAATGGCTGCTGCCAGCGAAGGTGTCAACCGCCTGCAAGCGCGCATGATGGACATTTTTAACGATAACGAGCTGATCGCCGATGCGATTGGTGAGCGTTATCACCATATCAAAACGGGGGAACAATGCGGCGATATTTCAAAATTTGTTCTCCGGGATGAGGATGAATGGGGAATTAACGCCGATCCAAAGCGACTGCATTCGGCGACGGGGACAATGGTTGCCCAGCAAACCAGCCACAACGCGCTGTGTATGTATACGGCGGCTGAATTTATTCGCGGTATGGTCAATGAGCTAAACCCGGGCAGCTTCGATGCACATCGTTATATCATCGCCAAAAATTCAGATTATTTTTACTGGTTTATGGCTTCCGATTCACGCAATTTCAGTTTCTCAAATTCTGAAATGGCGCGGGATATCACTCAATTTTTCTACCCGCCCGTCGATTTCTATACCCGATTACTGCAAAAAAACGTCAAAAACAAAGCCCTTAGTTCGACGAATTTTTATACCGATAAAATTACCGGTGAAAAAGCTTACAGCGTGGTGAGTTATATCTACGATCTGTCTGGCAAAGAGATATCAGACCAAATCGTAGCCTATCTGGTCTATGACCATTCAAAGCCCGAATTGCAGGAGGCGTTAGCCCAGGCATTTGACAACCAAATTCCACCGGAGCTGAATGTGGAGTTGGTGAATTTAACAAACCATGAGAGTCTGTGTTTATCCGGCAAATGTACAAGTCAATCCCGCTTTATGGTGCGCAATTTTTCGGAGAAATATGCGCTGCACTATTCGCTATCATTAGGTCGTTTTATGGTACGCGATACTCATGCTGGGATCGTGATTCTGCTGGCGCCGTTCTTTTTCATCATGATCAGTTTCTCACTCAAATCATGGCTGAATGAAAGCGACCTCAAGGTTTATATCGATACTCTGACCGGCTGTTTTAACCGCCGAATACTCGACATTATCAAGCGTCGGGATTTATCACACTGTTCGGTGGTGCTACTGGATTGCAATAAATTCAAGGCCGTCAATGATACTTGGGGCCACGCGGCAGGAGATCGCGCGCTGCAAATTATCGCCAACAGGATGCTGTCAAACACCCGTACCAGCCACGATATTGTGATTCGTACCGGCGGGGATGAATTTATGATCCTGCTGTTTCGATCGCAGGCAACTGACGCCATAGCAATCGCGCAACGTATTAGCGGTCAGGTGACCAGTCATGTGTTTGTGGTGGATGGCCATACAGTGCCATTGTCAGTATCGTGGGGAATTGCAGAGGTGAACGATGAACTGGATGTGGCCATTCAGAATGCGGATAGCGCTATGTATAGAATGAAGCACACGAAAGAAGGGTGAAACCGCCAGCTGTCTCTGGCGGTTGATTTAACTTACTGCTGGGTGGCGGCTTTCATCGCGCTGACAAACGCTTTCAGCTCAGCCAGCATCTGTTCCGGTGCCGCAACATTTTTCTCAATGATTTTCACAATTGCCGAGCCGGAAATTGCACCGGCAGCACCGGCTTCAATAGCACCAGCGACCTGTTCAGGCGCAGAAATACCAAAGCCCTGTAAAGAAGGCGGAGCATCATATTGTTTCAACTTTTCAACCAGATGATGCAGCGGTAATGCCGCACGATTTTCTGCACCGGTCACACCTGCACGTGAAAGCAGATAAGTGTAGCCACGGCCATAAGAGGCAATCTGGCGTAGCAGTTCTTCATCAGCGTTCGGCGGGCAAATGAAAATCGGCGCGATGTTGTGGCGGAGCGCTGCGGTTCTGAACGGGGCTGACTCCTCAACAGGCACATCGGCTACCAACACAGAATCCACACCCACTTTTTCGCACTGGGCGTAAAACTCGTCGATGCCCTTGCTGAAGACCAGGTTGGCATACATCAGCAACCCAATGGGAATCGTCGGATGCTTCTGGCGAATCAGCGCCAACATTTCAAAGCATTGCGATGGTGTGACGCCAGCGGCAAACGCACGCAAGGTGGCTTCCTGAATGGTTGGGCCATCGGCCAGCGGATCGGAGAACGGAATGCCGAGCTCAAGCGCGTCGGCACCGGCCTCAATCAGCGTATCAATGATTTTCAGTGACTGCTCAACAGACGGATCGCCCAGGGTTACGAAGGGGACAAAAGCACCTTCTTTGCGGTCCTTCAGCTGTGCAAACAGATTTTCGTAACGTTCCATCAGATTTCCCCTCGCGCTTTCAGAATATCGTGTACGGTGAAAATGTCTTTGTCGCCGCGACCGGAGAGATTAACCACCAGTAACTGCTCTTTTTCCGGATTTTCACGCATCATTTTCAACGCGTGCGCCAGGGCATGGGAGGATTCCAGTGCCGGAATAATTCCTTCGTGCAGACACAGCGTTTTGAAGGCTTCCAGTGCTTCATCATCGGTGATTGAAACATAATCGGCGCGGCCAATGCTGTTCAGGTACGCGTGCTGTGGCCCAACCGATGGGAAGTCCAGCCCTGCAGAAATAGAGTAAGACTCTTCGATCTGTCCTTCTTCGGTCTGCATCATCGGAGACTTCATGCCGAAGTAAATTCCGACGCGACCATGTTTCAACGGCGCGCCGTGTTCTCCAGACTCAATCCCGTGACCGCCTGGCTCTACGCCAATCAGGCCGACGCTGGTTTCATTGATAAAGTCGGCGAACATACCGATGGCATTAGAACCGCCACCCACGCAAGCGATAACGGCGTCCGGCAGACGACCTTCTTTTTCCAGAATCTGCGCCTTGGTTTCTTCACCGATCATGCGCTGGAACTCACGCACAATGGTCGGGAAGGGGTGCGGGCCAGCCGCCGTACCGAGCATGTAGTGCGCGGTATCGTAGCTGCCAGACCAGTCGCGCAGCGCTTCGTTACAGGCATCTTTCAGGGTGGCGGAACCGCTGTGAACCGGGATGACTTCAGCACCCATCAGACGCATACGGAAAACGTTAGGCGACTGGCGTTCAACGTCTTTCGCACCCATATAAATACGGCATTTCAGACCCAGCAATGCGCTGGCGAGAGCAGATGCAACACCATGCTGGCCCGCGCCGGTTTCGGCGATAATTTCCGTTTTACCCATACGCTTCGCCAGCAACGCCTGACCCAGTACCTGGTTGGTTTTGTGCGCGCCGCCGTGCAGTAAATCTTCACGCTTGAGATACAGCGTTGTGTTGGTGCCTTGAGTAATGTTCTGGCACTTGGTCAGTGCGGTTGGGCGACCCGCATAGTTTTTCAGCAGGTCTGTAAACTGCGCCTGAAATTCAGGATCTTTTTGCGCGCTGACAAAAGCTTCTTCCAGCTGGCGCAGGGCAGGCATCAGAATCTGCGGCACATACATACCGCCAAATTCGCCAAAGTACGGATTGAGTAATGTTGTCATGTCCTTTTCCTTAATATGCGCGCAGCGTCTGAAAGACCGAAGCCAGAAGACGTGCATCTTTGATGCCCGGCTGTGACTCTACGCCAGAATTGAAATCGAGACCGGCACAGCCGGTTTTTGCTGCGTCAACGCAGTTATCTGCACCAAGTCCGCCTGCCAGTAAAACGTTATCCAGCGATTGTCCGCCTAAAAGTGACCAGTCGAAGCGTTGACCGCTGCCGCCCTGGCCGTTGTCGAAGACGTATTTATCGACATGCTGATAATCACGGGCTGGCAACGTCTCGCTGACGCTGAGCGCCTTCCAGATTTGTACCTGTGCGGGCAGTACCTCGCGCAGGGCGTCAACATAGGCCTGGTCTTCGTTACCGTGCAGTTGCACTGCAGCTAGTCCCAGCTCTGCCGCTGTTGCGCTCACGTCGGTAATATCTGAGTTGCGAAATACCCCGACGTATTGCAGTGGCGCGCCTGTCATGACCTCTCGCGCCTGTGCAACGTTGACCGCGCGCGGCGATGTGGGTACAAAAATCAAGCCGCCGTAAATGGCGCCCGCTTCGTATGCTGCGTTTGCATCCTGAGCCCGGGTTAAACCGCAGACTTTATTCTCGCCGAGCAGTACGCGACGCACGGCGGCGTGCAGATCATCATGCGACATCAGCGCGGAGCCAATCAGAAAACCGTTGGCGAAATGGCTGAGCTCGCGCACCTGACCATAGGTGTTGATCCCGGACTCGCTTATGACGGTCACACCGTGACCCAGTCGCGGTGCCAGTTGACGGGTGCGATTCAGATCAATCGACAGGTCGCGTAAATCACGGTTGTTGATACCAACGACTTTGGCGCCCAGTGCGATAGCACGCTCCAGCTCTTCTTCGTTGCTGACTTCGGTCAGTACGCCCATTTTCAGACTGTGGGCGACGGCAGCGAGTTGGCGATATTGCTCATCATCGAGCACCGACAGCATCAACAAACAGGCGTCCGCCTGGTAGAAACGTGCCAGGTAAATCTGGTAAGGATCGATAATAAAGTCCTTGCACAGAATCGGCTGCGGTGCGATGCGGCTGACGATGGGCAGGAAATCAAAGCTCCCCTGGAAATACTTCTCATCGGTCAGTACAGAGATCGCGGAAGCATAATGTTTATAGACGCCAGCAATTTGTACCGGGTCGAAGTCATCACGGATCACGCCTTTTGATGGAGATGCCTTTTTGCACTCCAGAATAAAGGCGGTGCGCGCACCTTGCAGCGCATCGTAGAAATCACGAGAGCTGGGTTGAACATCATTTTGAAAGCTGGCCAGCGGTTGTTGCTGTTTGCGGGCTTCTACCCAAATCGCCTTGTCTGCGACAATTTTCGCTAAAACGGTTTGCATCATTTACCCTCTTGCTGCCAGTGCAGTGACGCGGTCATAAGCCGCACCGCTACGCAGTACATTAATCACGGTTTGCGCATTGGCTTTTAAATCTTCTTCACCGTGCAGGCGCATTAACATGGCGACATTCGCGGCAACAGCAGCTTCATGAGCGGCTTCACCTTTACCTTGTAACAAGCGACTAAGAATGTCACGGTTTTCTTCCGGCGTGCCGCCAGCCAGCTGTTCCTGGTGGTAAGGCGTCAGACCAAAGTCTTCTGCCGTCAGTTGATAACTCTTGATTTCCCCATCGTGCAGCTCTGCCACAATGGTCGGTGCATGCAGCGAAACTTCGTCCATGCCACCACTGTGAACCACGGCTGCTCGTTGATATCCCAGCACGCGCAGCGTCTCGGCAATGGGTAGCACCAGTTCCGGGCTGTAAACGCCGATCAGCGCCAGCGGCGGATGCGCCGGGTTAATCAACGGGCCGAGCACGTTAAACAGCGTGCGGGTTTTCAACTGCTGGCGTACTGGCATGGCATGGCGAAAACCGGTGTGATATTTCGGTGCAAACAGGAAGCACACCCCGAGGTCGTCTAGCGCCTGACGGGATTTATCAGCGTTCATATCCAGATTGATGCCAAATGCCGCTAACAGATCCGAAGAACCAGACTTGCTGGAGACGCTGCGGTTGCCATGTTTGGCAACTTTCAGTCCGCAAGCTGCCGCAACAAAGGCACTGGCGGTAGAAATATTGATGCTGTTGCTACCGTCGCCACCGGTACCGACAATATCGGCGAACAGATAATCAGGACGCGGGAACGGCGCGGCATTTTCCAGCAGCGCGGTTGCTGCACCGGCAATCTCATTCGGGTGTTCGCCACGAATTTTCATGCTTACCAGCGCCGCAGCCAGTTGTTCCGGCTTCAGTTCACCGCGTACCACAGCAGAGAACAGCTGGTGGCTTTCCTGCTGGGACAGCGTCTGGGCCTGATACAGTTTCTCCAGAATGGGTTGCAGCGTATTGGTTTGTTCAAGCTTCTGTTGCGCCCAGGCCAGCGTTTGTTCGAGCAAACGCGCGCCCTGGGTGGTCAGAATTGATTCCGGATGGAACTGGAAGCCGCAGACGCGATCGGTATCGTGACGCACCGCCATCACCATGCCGTTAAAGTGGGCGTTAATGGTCAATCCAGCAGGAACGTTGCTGCCAACCAGTGAATGATAGCGTGCCACCGGCAGCGGATTCGCCAGACCAGCAAACATCGCCTGACCGTCGTGTTCAATGCTGGACGCTTTGCCGTGCAGGATTTCTCCAGCCTGGCCCACATATCCGCCATAGGCCTCAACAATGGCCTGGTGTCCCAGACAAATACCGATGATCGGCAGCTTGCCGCGCAGGCGGGTTAACAGCTCCGGCATGCAACCTGCTTCGCTTGGCGCACCAGGGCCTGGAGAGAGCATCAGCACCGGATTTTTCATTGTTGCTAAGCGGTCAATCAACGTCTGGGCCGGAATATGGTTGCGGTAAATCACCACGTTGTGACCATTAGTACGCAGCTGATCCGCCAGGTTATAGGTAAAAGAGTCGATATTATCGAGCAGCAGAATGTCAGCCATTAGAAGGTCTCCTGTGCGTGGTGCGCGGTGGCGATAGCACGCAGAACCGCGCGCGCTTTATTACGGGTTTCATCGGCTTCAGACTGCGGTACAGAATCCAGAACAATCCCGGCACCGGCTTGTACGGTGGCAATACCGTCTTCCACGAGGGCGGAGCGAATGACAATGCAGGTATCCAGATCGCCATGCGCCGTGAAGTAACCTACCGCGCCGCCGTAGCTGCCACGGCGACGACCTTCTGCCTCGGCGATAAGCTGCATAGCGCGAACTTTTGGCGCTCCGCTTAATGTGCCCATATTCATACAGGCGCGGTAAGCGTGCAGTACATCCAGATCGCTACGCAGTTCGCCGACCACGCGCGAAACCAGGTGCATAACGAAGGAGTAACGATCGACTTTGGTGAGGTCAGCAACATAGCGGCTGCCAGGCGTACAGATGCGCGCCAGGTCGTTACGCGCAAGGTCAACCAGCATCAGGTGCTCAGAAAGCTCTTTATGGTCGGTACGCATCTCCAGCTCGATACGGCTGTCGAGGTCGCGATCAAGCGAACCGTCCGCACGACGACCGCGCGGGCGAGTACCGGCAATCGGGTAGATCTCAATCTGGCGGCTGGTGGCATCGTATTTCAACGAGCTTTCCGGGGAGGCGCCAAACAGCGTGAAATCGTTGTCCTGCATGAAAAACATGTATGGGCTGGGGTTACTTTTCTTCAGCACATAGTAGGCCGCCAGCGGAGATGGGCAGGGCAGCGAGAAACGGCGGGATGGCACCACCTGGAAAATTTCGCCCGCGCGAATCGCCTTTTGCATGCCACGTACTACGGCGCCAAACTCTTCATCGCTCTGATTGCACTCGCAGCGCATCTGTGGGACTTCAGTGACCGGCAATGGCGGCGCAGGCTCGGTAAGCTGCTGGCTCAACTGCGCCAGACGAGCGTTAAGACGCTGTTTTTCAGCATCATTAGGGGTAAAAATACTGGCCTGAATACGGGTGCTTTTTTTCTGGTGGTCGATAACCATCAGCGTTTCTGCCAGATAGAAGCAGTAGTCAGGGCAACGGTTGCCCGCTTCAAGCTGAGGTAAATCTTCAAAACCGGCAACCAGGTCGTAGGAAAAAAGACCGCCGAAGAACATCGCTTCACGTTCTTGTACAGGAACGTTCACCAGCTCCTGCAGTAAGCGGAAAGCGTCAAATACGGAAAGAGAACATAAGCGGGCGTCTTCATCGAGCAATGGGCTGACGGCGGGGAATCGCAGATGGCGACCATTCGGCTGTTTTTCATTCTCAACGCCAGCGGGCAGGGCAGCATCCAGCAAGGGCAGCAGCGATGCGCCGTTCGCGGATAACGCCTGGATAGTGACAGTGTCACCGAGAGCGGTGATGCGCAATGCACTGTCGACCAGTAGCAGGCTCTTCAGATCGTCTTTGCTGTCGATATCTGCAGATTCCAGCAGCAACGTTGCCGGACGTGCGCCACACACCTGATGAAACAGCGCCGTCGGATTCTCACGGTAGGCGGCATCGCAGGCAAGCAGTTCGAGTATCGGTTTTTGTGTTTGCATCATTATTCTCATTAATTTTGTTCAAAAAAAAGCCCGCTCATTTGGCGGGCTGGGTATCTGGTTGCATATTGCAGACGTAAGACACTGCCCGAAATCAGGAAGTGCGCCACCAACCGTGCAGAAAAAATGTTGCTTTCATTTCAGATACCTTCTTCATGTGAACTTGCGTACTAGTTAACTAGTTCAGTGGAATAAAGTCAACACCTGATTTCAGTATATTTGTCGAAACCGCTATGATGGGCGTGTTACGACATTTATTGAAACGGGAGCCGCCTTGAGCGACACGAATTACGCAGTGATTTATGACCTGCACAGTCATACTACAGCCTCCGACGGGCGATTAACCCCAGAAGCCTTAGTACACCGTGCGGTAGAGATGCGAGTCGGTACACTGGCGATCACCGATCATGACACCACGGCGGGCATTGCGGCGGCAAGAGAAGAAATTTCACGTTCGGGTTTAGCGTTAAATTTGATCCCTGGCGTAGAGATATCAACGGTCTGGGAAAACCATGAGATCCATATAGTGGGTCTGAACATTGATATCGCCCATCCCATGATGTGCGAGTTTCTGGCGCAGCAAACGGAACGTCGTCAGCAGCGTGCGCGCCTGATAGCTGAACGACTCGACAAAGCGCATATCCCCGGCGCGTGGGAAGGGGCGTTACGCCTGGCTGATGGCGGGGCGGTGACGCGGGGGCATTTTGCGCGTTTCCTGATGGAATGCGGAAAAGCCACAACCATGGCGGATGTCTTTAAAAAATATCTTGCCCGTGGGAAAACCGGTTACGTTCCGCCACAGTGGTGTACAATAGAACAAGCTATTGATGTCATTCATCATTCTGGCGGTAAGGCTGTTCTGGCTCATCCTGGGCGGTACGATCTTAGCGCTAAGTGGCTGAAAAGACTGGTTGCACATTTTGCTGAACATCGCGGCGACGCGATGGAAGTTGCACAGTGCCAGCAGTCTCCCAATGAACGCACCCATTTGGCGACGCTTGCACGTTCGCATCAACTGTGGGCATCGCAAGGGTCTGATTTTCATCTACCCTGCCCATGGATTGAGTTGGGGCGTAAACTTTGGTTGCCCGCAGGCGTAGAAGGCGTCTGGCAACTTTGGGAGCAGCCCGAGATCACAGAGAGGAAAGTATGAGCCAGTTTTTTTATATTCATCCCGAAAACCCGCAGCAGCGACTGATCAATCAGGCCGTTGAAATCGTGCGTAAAGGTGGGGTGATCGTCTATCCAACCGACTCCGGCTATGCGTTGGGCTGCAAAATTGAAGATAAAGGCGCAATGGAGCGCATTTGCCGCATCCGTCACCTGCCGGACGGGCACAACTTTACGCTGATGTGCCGTGACCTGTCCGAACTGTCGACCTATTCTTTTGTCGACAACGTGGCCTTCCGTTTAATTAAAAACAACACGCCGGGCAACTACACCTTCATCCTGAAAGGGACGAAAGAAGTTCCACGCCGTTTGTTGCAGGAAAAACGTAAGACCATCGGCCTGCGTGTGCCGTCGAATCCGATTGCGCTGGCGCTGCTGGAAGCGCTGGGCGAGCCGATGCTCTCTACATCACTGATGCTGCCGGGCAGTGAATTTACCGAGTCAGATCCGGAAGAAATTAAAGACCGTCTGGAAAAACTGGTGGATTTGATTATCCATGGTGGCTATCTCGGCCAGCAACCGACCACGGTCATCGATTTAACCGACGATTCTCCGGTGGTGTTGCGTGAAGGCGTAGGTGACGTTAAACCTTTCTTATAAGGGCGCGAACCGCTATACTACGCGGCCTTAAAATGGCGCTGACTGGCGCCGTTGATTCTCCTGTTCGACGCCTGTGAAGGCGACATCTAAAGGAAGCTCTATGAGCGAAAAGTTACAAAAAGTGCTGGCGCGCGCTGGCCACGGTTCTCGCCGTGAAATCGAATCTATTATTGCCGCGGGTCGCGTGAGCGTTGATGGCAAAATTGCCACGCTCGGCGATCGCGTTGAAGTCACTCCGGGTCTGAAAATCCGTATCGACGGCCATCTGATTTCGGTTAAAGAGTCTGCGGAGCAAATCTGCCGCGTTCTGGCCTATTACAAGCCAGAAGGCGAACTGTGTACCCGTAACGACCCGGAAGGTCGTCCGACCGTGTTCGATCGTTTACCAAAACTGCGTGATGCGCGCTGGATTGCCGTAGGGCGCCTGGACGTGAATACCTGCGGTTTACTGCTGTTTACCACCGATGGTGAACTGGCTAACCGTCTGATGCACCCAAGCCGCGAAGTTGAACGTGAATATGCGGTACGTGTGTTTGGTCAGGTTGATGATGCAAAACTGCGCGACCTGAGTCGTGGCGTGCAGCTGGAAGATGGTCCGGCGGCATTTAAAACGATCAAGTTCAGCGGTGGTGAAGGGATTAACCAGTGGTATAACGTTACGTTGACCGAAGGGCGTAACCGTGAAGTCCGTCGCCTGTGGGAAGCTGTAGGTGTACAGGTAAGCCGTCTTATTCGTGTTCGTTACGGTGATATCCCGCTGCCGAAAGGTCTGCCGCGTGGTGGCTGGACGGAGCTTGACCTCGCGCAGACCAACTATCTGCGTGAACTGGTGGAGCTGAAGCCGGAAACGACTTCTAAAGTTGCCGTCGAGAAAGATCGTCGTCGCATGAAGGCAAATCAGATCCGTCGTGCGGTGAAGCGCCACTCACAGGTCGGCAGCAGTCGTCGCCCAGGTGGCCGTAGCAACAACGGTTAATCATGCCAGGCCTGATAAGCAAAGTGCCATCAGGCGTTAGCGTGGGGCCGGATGCGGCGCAAGCGCCTTATCCGGCCTGGTGTCAGTAATCGATCCCTATCTGGGCTTTCACGCCCGCTTCAAACGCATGCTTGACCGGGCGCAGCTCGCTGACCGTATCCGCTAACTCCAGAATATCGCGATGACATCCACGGCCGGTGATAATCACCGTTTGATGGGCAGGGCGCGCGTTTAGGGCATTGATGACCTCTTCAAGCGGCAGATAGTCGTATGCCACCATATAGGTCAGCTCGTCCAGCACCACCATATCCAGTTCATCGTCGGCCAGCATCCGCTTGCCGTGTTCCCACACGGCCATACAGGCCGCGGTGTCGGACTCACGGTTTTGCGTTTCCCAGGTAAATCCAGTCGCCATAACCTGAAACTCTACGCCGTGGGGTTCAAGTAAGTTACGTTCTCCGTTTGGCCACGTACCTTTAATAAATTGTACGACGCCGACTTTTTTACCGTGGCCCACCGCGCGCGTGGCGGTACCGAATGCGGCGGTGGTTTTACCCTTACCATTTCCGGTGAATACGATGATGATCCCGCGCTCGTCCGTAGCGGCGGCAACGCGTGCGTCAACCCGATCTTTTACGCGCTGTTGACGTTGCTGATAGCGTTCTTCACTCATTGGGCAATTCCTGGTTTACGGCCCGGCTGGGCATCAAAAGTCATACCGGTTTTACGGCGGCTGTCATCGCCCATCAGCCACAGGTAGAGCGGCATAATATCGGCGGGAGTTTTCAATTTTTGTGGATCTTCCGTGGGGAATGCGCTGGCTCGCATGCCAGTTCGCGTTCCACCAGGATTGATACAGTTAACGCGCAGATGACGGTTTTGATACTCATCAGCCAGAACCTGCATCATCCCTTCGGTAGCAAACTTTGAGGTGGCATATGCTCCCCAATTGGCGCGTCCCTGGCGACCGACGCTGGAAGAGGTAAAGACCAGCGATCCGGCATCGGATTTGAGTAACAACGGCAGCAATGCCTGAGTTAGCATAAAAGTGGCATTCACATTTACTTGCATCACATCCTGCCAGACCTGCGGGTTTTGCTCGCTCATTGGACAAATATCGCCGAGTAATCCGGCGTTATGCAGTACACCATCCAGACGCGGGAAATGTGCGGCAATGCGCTGCGCAAGCTGGTGACATTCTTCAGAGGTACAGGTCAGTAAATCCAGTGTAAACCACTGTGGTTGTGTTCCGTTTTCATCGGCGATAGTGCGGGCAACCTGACGCAGTTTTTCTTCGTTACGCCCAAGCAGGATAACGGTCGCGCCGTAGCGTGCATAGGTCTGCGCGGCTTCGCGTCCGATACCATCGCTGGCACCGGTGACAAGAATAATGCGGCCTTGTAAAAGGTCTTGTTTAGGTTGGTAATGCACGGCTACTCCTCGGCGACGTCCTGGCCATCTCGTTCGCGATAACTTTTGGGCTTTATGCCTTAAACCTTCTACTTTTTCAATCAGCCAAAGGCAATAACACCGCAAAATGAACACTTTGTCATGCTTTTTACTGATTCAGCACTGGATGTATGAAGCAAGACGAGGTGACACGCCTGTTGTACACTGAGCGGAAGTCGCGTTGTTTAACCAAGGTGGGTCTCGTGGAATTGTTGTCTGAATATGGGCTGTTTTTGGCAAAAATTGTCACTGTCGTGGTGGCTATTGCAGTGGTGGTGATGCTGATCGTAAACGCGACACAACGCAAACGTCAGCGTGGGGAATTGCGGGTTATTAACCTCAGCGATCAATATAAAGAGATGAAGGAAGATCTATCGCTGGCCTTATTGGATGGGCATCAGCAAAAATTCTGGCATAAGGCGCAGAAAAAGAAACAGAAGCTGGAGGCGAAGGCCGCCAAGGCAAAAGCGAAACTGGGTGACAGCACGTCATCAGATAAACCTCGTGTATGGGTGCTTGATTTTAAAGGCAGTATGGATGCCCATGAGGTTAGCTCATTACGCGAAGAGGTGACGGCGGTGCTGGCGGTTGTTAAACCTCAGGATCAGGTGGTGGTTCGTCTGGAAAGCCCGGGTGGTGTGGTACATGGCTATGGCCTGGCTGCATCGCAATTGCAACGTCTGCGCGATAAGCAGATACCGTTGACCGTCACGGTGGATAAAGTCGCTGCGAGCGGCGGATATATGATGGCCTGCGTGGCAGATAAAATTGTCTCGGCGCCGTTTGCTATCGTCGGCTCAATTGGCGTGGTGGCGCAGATCCCGAACTTTAACCGCTTCCTGAAAGGGAAAGATATTGATATCGAACTGCACACCGCCGGACAGTATAAGCGTACGCTGACCTTACTCGGTGAAAACACGGAAGAAGGGCGGCAGAAATTCCGCGAAGATCTGAACGAAACGCATCATCTGTTTAAAGATTTTGTGCATCGCATGCGTCCGACTCTGGACATTGAGCAGGTTGCCACGGGTGAACACTGGTTTGGTCAACAGGCGCTGGCAAATGGGCTGGTGGATGAGATCAATACCAGCGATGAGGTGATCCTCGGGCTGATGGAAGGTCGTGAAGTGTTGAACGTTCGCTATCTGCAGCGTAAAAAGCTGATGGATCGTTTTACCGGTAGTGCGGCGGAGAGCGCCGATCGTTTGCTGATGCGCTGGTGGCAGCGAGGGCAGAAACCACTGATGTAAAATTATCATTGCCGGATAGCGATGCTCACATATCCTATCCGGCTTACAAATATGCATCAATGTAGGCAGGATAAGGCGTTGCCGCCATCCGGCAAATTATTTCTCGTGTTAATCGATCAAGTGATACTTTTCAGAAAGTACGTGCGCCAGGTGTTTAAACATATTAAACACAGCCGTACTTTTGGGCGTTGGTAGCCCTTGCTCGTCTAAAAAGTAATCTCCGCTGAAAACCAGCACGCCGTTTCGCTGCGTAACGCCGGTGGCGACAATCCCCGCCAGCGTGTCCTCATGCTCACGAATGATTTTGTTGGCTTCAATCAGCAGTGTTTCGCGATCGATGGGTTGAGTGTCTTTATGCATGATTTACTCCTTAAACAAGGACATTAGTCTACGCTGAGCCCGCCTTATGGGCAAATATTCCCTGACATAAATGAAGGTTTTACGACAGTGTTACAACTGGCGAGATTTGTTTTTGCATGCTAATAAAGTTGCGTAACGCATTTTATCAGGTACAGTGTGACGCTTTCGTCAATCTGGCAACAGATTTGCTTGACATTCGACCAATACTTCGTCGCGCTAGAGCGTTTGTGAGCAAAAAAGCCTGTTAACTCAGTTACATGAGAGTTACATTACAAGCGCAAATCAGTTTAAGGGGTTGATATCCGCCGACGCAGAGACCATATCGATGTCTCGTCGCCAGTGGAAGGTGAATCAACGTGCGACGCATTCTGGAAGAATCAAATTAGGTAAAGGTGAATATGGGTAAAGCTCTTGTCATCGTTGAGTCCCCGGCAAAAGCCAAAACGATCAACAAGTATCTGGGTAATGACTACGTGGTGAAATCCAGCGTCGGTCATATCCGTGATTTGCCGACCAGTGGCTCAGCAACTAAAAAGAGCGCCGACTCAACCTCCACCAAAACGGCTAAAAAGCCCAAAAAGGATGAACGTGGCGCTCTCGTCAACCGTATGGGTGTTGACCCGTGGCACAACTGGGATGCGCGCTATGAAGTGCTGCCTGGTAAAGAGAAAGTTGTTTCTGAACTGAAGCAACTGGCTGAAAAAGCCGACCACATCTATCTCGCAACCGACCTTGACCGCGAAGGGGAAGCCATTGCATGGCACCTGCGGGAAGTCATCGGTGGCGACGACACCCGCTACAGCCGTGTGGTGTTTAACGAAATTACCAAAAATGCTATTCGCCAGGCGTTTGAAAAACCGGGCGAGTTGAATATCGATCGTGTTAATGCGCAACAGGCGCGCCGCTTTATGGACCGTGTTGTGGGCTATATGGTGTCGCCGCTGCTGTGGAAAAAAATTGCGCGTGGTCTGTCTGCCGGTCGAGTACAGTCTGTGGCTGTGCGTCTGGTGGTTGAGCGTGAACGCGAAATCAAAGCATTCGTTCCAGAAGAGTTCTGGGAGATCAATGCTAACACGACCACGCCGGGCGGCGACGCGTTACCGCTTGAGGTGACGCATCAAAATGATAAACCGTTCCGCCCGGTAAATCGGGAACAAACGCTTGCCGCCGTTAGCCTGTTGGAAAAAGCGCGCTATAGCGTCCTGGAACGTGAAGATAAGCCGACCAGCAGCAAGCCGGGCGCGCCGTTCATCACTTCCACGCTGCAGCAGGCCGCCAGCACGCGTCTGGGCTTTGGCGTGAAGAAAACCATGATGATGGCGCAGCGCTTGTATGAAGCGGGCTACATCACTTATATGCGTACTGACTCAACTAATCTGAGCCAGGATGCAGTGACCATGGTTCGCGATTACATCAGCGATAATTTTGGTAAGAAATATCTGCCGGAAAGCGCGAATCAGTACGCCAGCAAAGAGAACTCGCAGGAAGCGCACGAAGCTATCCGTCCTTCCGATGTCGCCGTACTGGCGGAATCGCTGAAAGATATGGAAGCTGATGCGCAAAAACTGTACCAGCTAATCTGGCGCCAGTTTGTTGCCTGTCAGATGACACCAGCAAAATATGACTCTACCACTCTGACCGTAGGGGCGGGTGATTTCCGTCTGAAGGCGCGTGGTCGTATTCTGCGCTTCGATGGCTGGACGAAAGTGATGCCAGCACTGCGTAAGGGCGATGAAGATCGCATCTTACCGGCGGTGGACAAAGGCGATGCCTTGACGCTTGTTGAACTGACGCCTGCGCAGCACTTTACCAAGCCGCCTGCACGCTTCAGTGAAGCTTCGCTGGTTAAAGAGCTTGAAAAGCGTGGCATTGGTCGTCCATCCACCTATGCGTCGATCATTTCTACGATTCAGGATCGTGGTTATGTTCGCGTTGAAAACCGTCGCTTCTACGCTGAAAAAATGGGTGAAATCGTCACCGATCGTCTGGAAGAAAATTTCCGTGAATTGATGAACTACGATTTTACCGCACAGATGGAAGACAGCCTCGACCAGGTGGCGAATCACGAAGCCGAATGGAAGGGCGTGCTCGACAACTTCTTCACTGATTTTACTCAGCAACTGGATAAAGCCGAGAAAGATCCTGAAGAAGGCGGTATGCGTCCGAACCAGATGGTACTGACTAGCATTGATTGCCCGACCTGCGGACGCAAGATGGGTATTCGTACCGCCAGTACCGGCGTTTTCCTTGGTTGCTCTGGCTACGCACTTTCCCCGAAAGAGCGTTGCAAAACCACCATTAACCTGGTGCCGGAAAACGAAGTATTGAACGTGCTGGAAGGCGACGACGCGGAAACGAACGCATTGCGCGCCAAACGCCGCTGCCAGAAGTGCGGTACGGCAATGGACAGTTATCTCATCGATCCTAAGCGTAAATTGCATGTGTGTGGTAATAACCCAACTTGCGATGGCTACGAGATCGAAGAGGGTGAATTCCGTATCAAGGGTTATGACGGTCCGATCGTAGAGTGCGAAAAATGTGGTTCTGAAATGCACCTGAAAATGGGACGTTTCGGCAAGTACATGGCGTGTACTAACGACGAGTGTAAAAACACCCGTAAGATCCTGCGTAACGGTGAAGTCGCTCCGCCGAAAGAAGATCCGGTTCCGCTGCCGGAACTGCCGTGTGAAAAATCTGATGCGTATTTCGTGTTACGTGATGGTGCTGCAGGTATTTTCCTGGCGGCCAATACGTTCCCGAAATCACGTGAGACTCGTGCGCCGTTGGTGGAAGAGTTGTACCGCTTCCGCGATCGCCTGCCGGAAAAACTGCGTTATCTGGCAGACGCACCGCAAACTGACCCGGATGGTAACAAGTCCATGGTTCGTTTCAGCCGTAAAACCAAGCAGCAATACGTTGCCGCTGAGAAAGACGGTAAGGCGACTGGCTGGTCCGCGTTCTTCGTTGACGGTAAATGGGTAGAAGGGAAGAAATAACAGCACCCAGGCTGAATTCCTCCTCAAAGGGTCGCGTAAGCGGCCCTTTTTGTTTCTGGCGTATTATTTTTTGTCATACCTATACAGCGTACATATAAATGATATAGTGGTTATAGTTAACAGGCTTTTTATTATTAAATCGTATTAGCAGCGCCCGCAAGCCTGCTCAGAAACGATGATTTGATGGCGCAAATCGGGATGTCTTAACATGAAATTACAGCAGCTTCGCTACATCGTTGAGGTGGTGAACCACAACCTTAATGTCTCCTCAACGGCGGAAGGACTCTATACCTCCCAGCCTGGTATCAGTAAGCAAGTTCGTATGCTGGAAGATGAACTTGGCATCCAGATTTTTGCCCGTAGCGGTAAGCATCTGACCCAGGTTACGCCAGCGGGGCAGGAAGTCATCCGTATTGCGCGCGAAGTTCTGTCTAAGGTGGACGCCATTAAGTCTGTTGCTGGCGAACATACCTGGCCGGACAAAGGTTCGCTATATATTGCCACCACGCATACTCAGGCACGTTACGCATTACCGAACGTGATTAAAGGTTTTATTGAGCGATATCCTCGTGTTTCATTGCATATGCACCAGGGATCGCCGACGCAAATCGCCGAAGCAGTATCGAAAGGGAACGCGGATTTTGCTATCGCGACAGAAGCCTTGCACCTGTATGACGACCTGGTGATGTTACCTTGCTACCACTGGAACCGTTCGATCGTCGTCACGCCGGATCATCCGTTGGCGGGAAAATCCTCGGTTTCTATTGAGGAACTGGCGCAGTATCCGCTGGTCACCTACACCTTTGGATTTACCGGACGTTCGGAGCTGGACACCGCGTTTAACCGTGCGGGTCTGGAGCCGCGTATTGTCTTTACCGCGACCGATGCTGATGTCATTAAAACCTATGTTCGTCTGGGCCTCGGCGTGGGTGTGATTGCCAGTATGGCGGTTGATCCTGTTTCCGATCCTGACCTGGTACGTGTGGATGCGCATGATATTTTCAGCCATAGCACCACCAAAATTGGTTTTCGTCGTAGCACCTTCTTACGCAGTTACATGTATGATTTCATTCAACGTTTCGCGCCGCATCTGACGCGTGATGTGGTGGACACGGCGGTGGCGCTGCGTTCCAACGATGATATTGAAGCCATGTTTAAAGATATAAAATTGCCTGAGAAATAATAACGGCTGTAACCTCGTCGGTATCCATAAGCATAAAGCGATACCGACGCAGAGTTTGAATTTATTCATTATTTCTCCCCACATATATTAACCATATATTATTTATGGAAAAAGTTCTCTAAAGTAGTTTCAAATTAGTCAGCTTGCCAAAAATCACTCTCAAATATTCATAATTGATCAAACAATTGATTTATTTATCAGATCGAGTCCGAAAATTAACTGGCTTTTTTTCGCCTTTTTTATTAGGATTCCTCCTATCTGATGATTAATTGTACCAATTGTTTGGTGCCTAAATGATAAGTGATTTCGATAGTATGAGGTTAGCGATGCCTTCAGGAAACCAGCCTGCACGCCGGGATCCCGCGATGAAACGTAAAGCCTGGTTCGCCGTGTTTCTTGGTTCTGCGATATTCTGGATTATTGTCGCACTCGTGGCATGGAACGTGTGGGGGTAAGTATGTCCGCACCGAAGCAGCACTCTACTGTGACGCCAGCGTCACATGAACATGAACATGAACATGAACATGAACACGAGAGCAAAACCGTCGCCGAGAAGGGGCCGAAGATACCCGAATCCTGGAACCTTTCTCCTGAACAACGGGCGTTTATTGAACTGTTAACGGATGATGATGAACAGAAACAATAATTCGTACGTATTTTATAATAATAACGATTACCTTGTGGCCTTGAATATCGAATCATTTATCCATGTAATCGCCATCAACCAACTAATCAACGTATTATCGATTGCGCTATTGCCTGCTGAATATTCATCCCATTAATCTGCGCCGCTTACATCTTTCTCCTCACCATTGACCTCACTTCGCGATTTTGTATCGCGCGCCACTTTTATCAATTTGAGTTGTTATCAAAACGTTACATTTTGTTTGTGTTATCTTTAATACTAACCCTGAAGAAAATCAGGGGATCCAACCCTGTCATTTAAGGAGGAGCTATGTCGTCGACCCTACGAGAAGCCAGTAAGGACACATTGCAGGTTAAAGATAAAACCTACCGTTACTACAGTCTGCCGCTGGCCGCGAAATCACTGGGTGATATCACCCGCCTACCTAAGTCGCTAAAAGTTTTGCTGGAAAACCTGCTTCGTTGGCAGGACGGAAATTCTGTTACTGAAGAAGATATTCATGCGCTCGCGCATTGGCTGAAGACTGCCCATGCCGATCGTGAAATTGCCTATCGACCCGCTCGCGTTTTGATGCAGGATTTTACCGGCGTGCCGGCGGTGGTCGATCTGGCCGCCATGCGCGAAGCGGTGAAACGTTTGGGCGGAGATACAGCAAAAGTGAATCCGCTTTCACCAGTGGACCTTGTCATTGACCACTCGGTAACGGTGGACCGTTTTGGTGATGATGATGCTTTCGAAGAAAACGTTCGCCTGGAAATGGAACGTAACCATGAGCGTTATGTGTTCCTTAAATGGGGACAGCAGGCATTTAGTCGCTTCAGCGTTGTGCCGCCGGGGACGGGGATTTGCCATCAGGTTAACCTTGAATACCTCGGCAAAGCCGTCTGGAGCGAGTTACAGGACGGTGAGTGGGTGGCTTACCCTGACACGTTGGTCGGTACCGATTCCCATACGACGATGATTAATGGTCTCGGTGTACTGGGTTGGGGCGTTGGAGGTATTGAAGCCGAAGCGGCAATGCTGGGTCAACCAGTCTCAATGCTTATCCCGGATGTTGTGGGCTTTAAACTGGTGGGCAAGCTGCGGGAAGGTATCACCGCGACTGATCTGGTTCTGACCGTCACCCAGATGCTGCGTAAGCACGGCGTGGTCGGTAAATTTGTTGAATTCTTCGGTGATGGGCTGGACACCTTACCGCTGGCCGACCGGGCAACCATTGCGAACATGTCACCAGAATACGGCGCAACCTGTGGTTTCTTCCCGATCGATGACATCACCCTTGAATACATGCGTCTGAGTGGGCGAAGTGAGGAGCAGGTTGAGCTGGTCAGCGCCTATGCCAAAGCGCAGGGCATGTGGCGTAACCCAGGTGATGAACCTGTGTTTACCAGTTCGCTGGAGCTGGATATGGGAAGCGTGGAGGCAAGCCTTGCCGGACCGAAGCGGCCGCAGGATCGGGTGGCACTGGCTGATGTCCCGAAAGCGTTCTCGGCGAGTAATGAACTCGAAGTGAATAGCTCGCTGAAAGATCGCCAGCCAGTGGACTATACAATGAACGGTCACCAGTACCAGCTTCCGGATGGTGCGGTGGTCATTGCGGCGATCACTTCCTGTACCAACACCTCTAACCCAAGCGTATTGATGGCGGCGGGACTGCTGGCGAAAAAAGCAGTAACGCTTGGTCTGAAGCGTCAGCCGTGGGTGAAAGCCTCGCTGGCGCCAGGATCGAAGGTGGTGTCTGATTATCTGGCGCAGGCTGGGTTCACACCGTATCTTGATGAGCTGGGATTTAACCTTGTAGGCTATGGCTGTACCACCTGTATTGGTAACTCGGGTCCGTTACCCGATCCTATCGAGACAGCTATCAAAAAAGGCGATCTCACCGTTGGTGCGGTGCTTTCCGGCAACCGAAACTTTGAGGGGCGTATCCATCCGCTCGTGAAGACCAACTGGTTGGCGTCTCCGCCGTTGGTGGTGGCCTACGCGCTGGCGGGGAATATGAATATCAACCTGACGAAAGATCCGTTAGGTCATGACAGAAAAGGCGATCCCGTTTATCTGAAAGATATCTGGCCGACTGCCCAGGAAATTGCCCGTGCCGTGGAGCAGGTTTCTACCGCCATGTTCCATAAAGAGTACGCTGAAGTCTTTGAAGGCACGCCGGAATGGAAAGCTATCCAGGTTGATCGGGCTGATACCTATGGCTGGCAGTCTGACTCAACTTATATCCGCTTGTCGCCGTTCTTCGATGGTATGCAGGCTACGCCGGATCCGGTCCAGGACATTCATGGTGCGCGTATCCTCGCAATGCTTGGGGATTCGGTCACCACCGACCATATTTCTCCTGCTGGCAGTATTAAGCCGGATAGCCCGGCAGGTCGTTATCTGCAAAGCCACGGCGTTGAGCGTAAAGATTTTAACTCTTACGGTTCACGACGCGGGAATCATGAAGTGATGATGCGTGGTACCTTTGCCAATATTCGTATTCGTAATGAGATGGTACCCGGCGTAGAAGGTGGGATGACGCGTCATTTGCCGGGAACTGAGGTAGTGGCTATCTATGATGCGGCTATGCAATATCAGCAGGAGAACATCCCTCTGGCGGTTATTGCCGGGAAAGAGTATGGCTCTGGCTCCAGTCGCGACTGGGCGGCAAAAGGCCCGCGCTTGCTGGGGGTTCGCGTGGTTATCGCTGAGTCCTTTGAGCGAATTCACCGTTCTAACCTGATTGGTATGGGGATTTTGCCGCTGGAATTCCCACAGGGCGTCACGCGCAAAACGCTGGGACTAACCGGTGAGGAAGCGATCGATATTACTGACCTGCAAAACATCAAGCCGGGCGCAACAGTGCCGGTGAGTATGGTTTGTTCGGATGGACGTAAAGAGGTGGTTTTATGCCGCTGCCGTATCGATACCGCGACGGAGCTAACTTACTACCAAAACGATGGCATTCTGCATTACGTGATTCGTAATATGTTGAACTAAAATGTAAAAAGCCTGCGAAAGCAGGCTTTTTTATCGATGGTGATAGCCATTACTTGCCCAGCAGATGTCCCATCTTGGCGGCTTTGGTGTCCAGGTAATGTTCATTGTTCGGGTTACGACCCACAATCAGCGGCACGCGTTCAATAATATTGATTCCCGCTTCGGTCAGGATTTCCACTTTCTTCGGGTTATTGGTCAGCAAACGAACTTCGTCCACGCCCAGCAGCTTGAACATATCTGCACACAGCGTGAAATCACGCTCATCTGCCGCAAAGCCCAACTGATGGTTAGCCTCAACGGTATCATAACCCTGGTCCTGCAACGCGTAGGCGCGGATTTTATTGAGCAGGCCGATATTGCGTCCTTCCTGACGGTGATAAAGCAGGATACCGCGCCCTTCTTCAGCAATATGGGTGAGAGCCGCTTCGAGTTGGAAGCCGCAATCGCAACGCAGGCTAAACAATGCATCGCCGGTCAAACATTCGGAGTGGACACGCGCCAGGACAGGCGTTTGGCCTGTGATATCGCCAAAAACCAGTGCGACGTGATCGTGTCCGGTTGCCAGTTCTTCAAATCCCACCATCAGGAAATCACCCCAGGGGGTTGGCAGTTTGGCTTCTGCCACACGTTTAAGCTGCATGTAATTCTCCAGATTATGCTGGCACTGTCGTGCCGTCGCCTGTTGGCTTCTGTTCTGTATTGCACTATTTTGCCATAAGGCAACGATGTTCACCTAATCGCGACAACGGATTCTCTTTTGGAATGGCACAAAATTGTCAATTTCCCCGGCATGCGCTTTTTTCAGTTATGATTGTGAGACTTATCGACGAAAGGAGAGGCAATGCTTTCAATTGCGAAGCGCACTGCGGTCGGGGCCGGACTGCTACTTATTATGCCGGTTGCCGTATGGGTATCAGGCTGGAACTGGCAGCCGGGACACAACGTCTGGTGGTTAAAATCTCTGTACTGGGTAACGGAAACGGTAACGCAACCGTGGGGTATTATCACTCACGTTGTGCTCTGTGTATGGTTTCTGTGGTGTCTGCGTTTTCGTCTGAAAGCTGCAGTAATGCTGTTTGCGATCCTGGCGGCGGCAATTTTAGTCGGTCAGGGCGTGAAGTCATGGGTAAAAGACAGGGTGCAGGAACCTCGGCCCTTTGTCGTGTGGTTGGAAAAAACGCACCATATCCCGGTTGATGAGTTCTACACTTTAAAACGTAAAGATCGTGGGCACTTAGTTAAAGAGCAATTGGCCGAACAACAGGATATTCCGACGTTTCTACGTAAGCACTGGCAAAAAGAAACGGGGTTTGCTTTTCCGTCAGGGCATACGATGTTTGCTGCCAGCTGGGCTTTACTGGCAGTAGGGCTGTTATGGCCACGCCGACGTACGCTGACGATTGTGTTTTTACTTATCTGGGCTACGGGTGTTATGGGCAGTCGCTTACTATTAGGCATGCACTGGCCCCGTGATTTGGTCGTTGCAACGCTGATTTCATGGTTGCTGGTAACGCTGGCGACATGGCTTGCGCAGCGGGTATGCGGACCATTAACGCCGCCTGTGCAGGAGGAAAAAGAAATCGCTCAGCGCGAACAAGAAAGTTAGCCATGATTGATTTTTCGAATTTTGCCCTTAAATCAGAAAGGGGAAAGCGCTTTTCCGTTTCGCACTCGTTGTGAAAATGGTAATTTAAAGGGCTCAACGCGGTAAGTTGTACACGATTTATTCGCTTAAACCACATAACGGGAAGTAATGTGAAATATTTACTCATTTTCTTACTGGTGTTGGCGATTTTTGTTATTTCGGTGACATTAGGTGCGCAAAACGATCAACAGGTTACGTTTAATTACCTGCTGGCTCAGGGTGAGTATCGTATCTCTACGCTGCTTGCTGTATTGTTTGCCGCAGGTTTTGCGATTGGTTGGTTAATTTGCGGCCTTTTCTGGCTGAAGGTCCGTGTGTCGCTTGCGCGCGCCGAACGTAAAATCAAACGACTGGAAAACCAGCTTACGCCTGCGACCGACGTTGCGGTTTCTGCCGATTCGTCGGTTGTGAAGGAATAATTATTTATGTTGGAGTTGTTGTTTCTGCTTTTACCTGTAGCCGCTGCCTATGGGTGGTATATGGGTCGCAGAAGTGCGCAACAAACCAAGCAGGATGAAGCTAACCGTCTTTCCCGTGACTATGTCGCCGGGGTTAACTTCCTCCTGAGCAACCAACAAGACAAAGCGGTGGATCTGTTCCTCGATATGCTAAAAGAGGATACGGGCACCGTTGAGGCTCATCTCACCCTCGGAAACCTGTTTCGCTCGCGCGGTGAAGTCGACCGCGCAATCCGTATCCATCAAACGTTAATGGAAAGTGCTTCGCTGACCTACGAGCAGCGTTTGTTGGCCGTACAACAGCTGGGGCGTGACTACATGGCCGCAGGTCTGTACGACCGCGCGGAAGACATGTTTAATCAGCTTACCGATGAAACAGATTTTCGCGTCGGTGCATTACAGCAACTGTTGCAAATTTATCAGGCGACCAGCGAATGGCAGAAAGCTATTGATGTCGCAGAACGTTTGGTGAAGCTCGGCAAAGATAAACAGCGTATAGAGATAGCCCACTTCTACTGCGAACTGGCCTTACAGCAGATGGGCAGCGACGATATGGATCGCGCCATGACGCTGTTGAAAAAAGGGGCTGCGGCAGACAAAAACAGCGCTCGGGTTTCCATCATGATGGGCCGCGTGTACATGGTGAAAGGTGATTACGCGAAGGCCGTTGAAAGTCTGCAACGCGTGATTTCTCAGGATAAAGAACTGGTCAGCGAAACGCTGGAAATGCTGCAAAGCTGCTACCAGCATCTGGGGAAAAACGATGAGTGGGCTGAGTTTTTACGTCGGGCCGTTGAGGAGAATACTGGTGCCGCCGCCGAGCTGATGCTGGCTGATATTCTTGAAGCGCGTGAGGGAACTGATACCGCTCAGGTTTATATCACTCGTCAGCTACAGCGCCATCCTACGATGCGCGTGTTCCACAAGTTGATGGATTACCATCTTAACGAAGCAGAAGAAGGGCGTGCGAAAGAGAGCCTGATGGTTCTGCGCGATATGGTCGGGGAGCAGGTGCGCAGCAAGCCTCGCTATCGTTGCCAGAAGTGCGGGTTTACCGCATATACACTGTACTGGCATTGCCCATCTTGTCGCTCATGGTCAACCATTAAACCTATTCGCGGACTTGATGGGCTGTAATTCTAAAAAAAACCTCACTTTAGTTACAACATACTAATGATCAGTAATAGATCCATCCTCAACCTCCGTTGCCAAATTCGCCTGGCAGAAATGTAATCGCGCCTGTTAATTTTCTATTACCGCAGGTAGAATGCACGCCGTTTACCCATTTCGCGCTACTGTCGGCGCCCATCCTCAAGAAGGTCTGGTCATGACGTTTACTGCTTCATCTTCTTCTCGTGCTGTTACTGATTCTCCTGTCGTTGTCGCTCTCGATTATTCCAATCGTGATAAAGCATTAGCTTTTGTCGACAGAATTGATCCTCGTGATTGCCGTTTGAAAGTGGGCAAAGAGATGTTCACGCTTTTTGGACCGCAGTTGGTTCGCGATTTACAACAGCGTGGCTTTGACGTTTTTCTTGATTTGAAATTTCATGATATTCCTAACACTACCGCGCATGCCGTTGCGGCGGCGGCTGAGCTTGGCGTGTGGATGGTTAACGTTCATGCTTCTGGTGGGGCGCGTATGATGACCGCCGCACGTGAAGCCCTGGTGCCTTTTGGCAAGGATGCGCCGCTGCTGATCGCGGTAACGGTTCTGACCAGTATGGAAGCCAGCGACCTCGCCGAGATCGGCGTGACGTTGTCACCTGCGGAACATGCTGAAAGGCTGGCGCGCTTAACCCAACATTGTGGTTTAGATGGCGTCGTATGCTCTGCGCAGGAAGCGGTGCGATTCAAGCAGGCGTTTGGCCAGGCATTTAAACTGGTAACGCCGGGTATTCGTCCTGAAGGTAGCGAGGCGGGCGACCAGCGTCGCATTATGACGCCGGAACAGGCCCAGTCAGCTGGTGTGGATTATATGGTTATTGGTCGTCCGGTCACGCAGTCGGCAGATCCGGCTCAGACGCTGAAGATGATCAATGCCTCTCTGAAACGAGGTGCGTAAATGAACGATGCAAACTCTCGCCTGGTCTACTCAACCGACACCGGGCGTATTGATGAACCGAAAGCTGCTCCTGTGCGTCCACAAGGCGATGGTATTGTCCGTATCCAGCGCCAGACCAGTGGTCGCAAAGGCAAGGGCGTGTGTTTGATTACCGGTATTGATCAAGACGATGCCGAACTGACCAAATTAGCTGCGGAACTGAAGAAAAAATGTGGTTGCGGCGGGGCAGTGAAGGATGGCGTGATTGAGATACAGGGTGACAAACGCGACCTGATTAAATCACTGCTGGAAGCCAAAGGAATGAAAGTTAAACTGGCTGGTGGTTAATAAAAAAAGCCACGGATAAATCCCGTGGCTTTTTAATAATACAGACCTGAAAAAGTAAACGTATTATTATATCGAGCCGTTTAACCGTAAATTATTTACCCACCTGGTGGCCAATTATACCACCTACTGCAGCACCACCCAGCGTACCCAGCGCGCTGCCATCAGTCAGGACTGCACCACCTACTGCACCTGCACCAGCACCGATAGCGGTGTTACGGTCACGTTTGGACCAGTTAGAGCAGGCGCTCAGAGACATTGCCAGAGTAATCGCCAGAATGGCAGCGGTCATTTTTTTGCTCGTTACTAACATAATACTTTCTCCTGAATTATTGATTCACGGAATCCAGTGTTCTTTAAGAATAGCGCTAAATTAAGACTATAGAAGATATTTCCGTGAAACCGTTTAGCGAAGGCATTACAAACACTATCCTGAAGTTGGATGTTCGTTCCTGTTATATCGCTAACATTAATTTTACGACTTTATCCTGTTAACGACAGGTAAAAAGTCTTAATTGGACTGTCAGATAACTCTCAGAGAGGAGATGATTTGCCCGCTGACAAATCATCTGCTGAAGATTTTACGCGTGGGCATCGATGATATTGACGGTTAATCCTGAATGCTCGAGCTGCATTTGTACGCTGGCGCTGAGTCTGGAGTCCGTGACTACGCGGCTGAATCGCTCTAATGGACCCAGTGTATAAGGATGAATGGCTTCGAATTTTGAGCTGTCAGTAAGCACAATAACTTCTGCACCTTTTTCCAGCACCGCGTTAACCACATCAGAACGCATCATGTCGCGTCCGGTGAAGCCGGTGTCAGGCTGCCAGCCATCAATGCCGATAAAGGCCTTGCTGAAGTGTACCTGCTGGATAAACTGTCGAGTTAAGGGCCCCACCATGCTTTCGCTTTTTTTCTGATAGATGCCGCCAAGAAGAATCACTTCGCAGGGGGTTTCTTTCAGCAGATGGGCTATATAGCTGCTGACGGTAATGATGGTGACATCTTTTTGCTCCGCCAGCGTTCTGGCTAAGAGCGCATTGCTGCTGCCGTTTTCAATGAATACGGACTCGCCTGGGCTTACCAGCGATGCGGCGAATTCGGCCAGCTCACGCTTCAGGGTGAAATTGGTCATCATGCGCGTTTCAACATCATCGCTGTTCAATGAAACAGCAAAGCCGTGCGCTCGGCGTAAATAACTCTGTTTTTCCAGTGTGTTCAGATCTTGTCGAATCGTCACTTCTGAGACACCGGTGATTTTTGCCAGTTCGGCAACGCTCATCTGACCTTTATCAGTCACCATCTGCAAAATAGATTGTTGTCGGGAATTCATAATATTAATTTTATTGCGATATCGTATCGGAAATTAAACGGAAACTGCCTCACGTGCAGTTTGCTTATAGCAGCGACATTAAAGGGTTAATGTCATCAGATCTCCCAGGGAGCCTTGTGCTTTTTGGGCAAAGATTCGGCATCTTCTTTGGTCGTGTTTAGCAGCTCAGCCTTCAGAATTTCGAGATTGTGGATAGCTGAGTGGTAATCACCTGCAACGAGGATATCCAGCACGGTATCAATGCGTTCGGCCAGACGCTTAGCGTCGATATCAGACATGGTTATCTTCCTAATGGCAATAGAGTTTGAATTTCATGATGCAGAATTTCATGGCAAAAGAGAAGGGAAAAATAGTATTAACCTGAACGATTGGAGAATATTATATATTCTGTGATTACATGCAGATAGTGTCTCCATGTAATGTCCATTTATGGCTATTCACTACGTTTAATTTCTCTACATTAACGCATTTTTTTACTCAGGTGCCGTCGATACCAACGTTCAAATGCAACTGCTGGCATTGGTTTGGCAAACAAAAAACCCTGACGTTCGTTGACGCCATTTTTGGTTAAAAACGCATCCTCTTTCGCGCTTTCAACACCTTCGGCGATTACCTGCAGATTGAGTGCCTGTGCGACCGCAACAATGGCACGTACCAGCGACTGCGAAACAGGTTGTTTGTGTACATCCCTGACAAAGGTTTGATCCAGTTTAATTGCATCAAGCGGGAAGCGGGCCAGTTGAGACAGTGACGAATATCCGGTACCAAAATCATCCAAATGGATTTGCGCTCCCATCTGGCTAAACTGCTGAATGACGGACAGTGCCAACTGCTCATTTTCAATTAAACTGCTTTCCGTTAACTCGACATCGATGGGGCAATATTCAAAGTCGAGTTCATGAAGCACCTGTTTGAGATCGGTAAATAGCGTCTGATCGGCGAGCTGGCGGGCAGAAACGTTTACCGCTACGCGCAGATTGATTCCCTTGGCGCGCCATTTTGCAACCTGACGCACAACGTCCAGAATAACCCAGCGACCCAGCGGAACGATAAGCCCTGATTCTTCGGCGTAGGAGATAAATTCCAGTGGTGGAATGAGGCCTCGTTCCGGAGACTGCCAGCGCACCAGCGCCTCAAGGCTGCGCACTTCGCCTCGCCAGGTTATCTTTGGCTGATAATGGATAACCAGTTGATCGTTTTCCAGCGCCTTGCGCAGGTTAGTATCCAGCCACAGGTATTCAAATACCCGCTGATTCATTTCCGGAGAGAAAACACAAAACTGTCCGCGGCCGCCTTCTTTCGCGGTGTACATGGCCGTATCCGCGTTACGAATGACGCTCTCGCAGTCCTGACCATGCTGTGGGGCAAGGGAAATACCAATAGAGCAGCCTGTATAGACTTCAATCAGGCCAATGCGAAAGGGTTGACGCAGGCGTGTCAGAATGCGCGATGCGGTAGCCTCCAGTGTGCTCTGGGACGTTTCGGTGGCAAGGACGATAAATTCATCACCGCCAAACCGAGCCAATAGCTGGTTGTCGTCAAGACAACTGAGGATTGCCAGCGACACGCTTTGTAATAGTTGATCGCCAAACATATGCCCGTAGGCATCGTTCACCTTTTTGAAGTTATCCAGATCGAGATATACAATCCCAACCTGAGTATCTCCTGCGTTCTCAATCGCGTCGCTGATCAGCTCATGAATGGCGTTGCGGTTCGGTAATCCGGTGATGGAGTCGGTATTAGCCAACATCCGCAGGCGTTCCTGCGCACGGCGTTCTTCAGTGATATCGGTGCCGGAACAGATCAGAAATATTTCGTTCTTGCCGCTACCGTTATGGACAAACTTATTGCGAAAAAGAAACAGGCGCTGACCTTTGCAGGTCTTCACCCAACGTTCGACCTCATATGAGTTGCCTTCGCGAAAAAAGACCTCGATGTTGCGTCTGGAGGCTGCGGCTTCACGTCGACTCATAAACAGTGTGAATACGCTTTGGCCAATGACTTCACGTTCTCTGAGTCCGGTATACTCTTCACACAGACGGTTAAAACGCTGAATGTTGCCCATGCGGTCGAGAATGACAATTACGGAATTGGCTTCTGAAACCACCTGTTCGGCAAAAGAGAGACCTTGAGCCAGGTCGCGTGCGACGGAAGGGGTATCATCCCAGGCTGATGCGCTGCCGGCCCATTCGCGCTTATTGATTTTCCGCCCGACCAAATGTACCGGAATATCGTCATCTTCAATGGGTAACGTCATCAACAGGCTTGACGTAATTACCGTCATCTCGCGGATGCGGTCGGCCTGTTCGGGTGATAATTCGATGGTCTGCTCAGCTTCTGATGTCTCATCAATAGAGAAATGCAGGATGTTGCAATCCTCTGACAAACGCCAGTAGGGGTTATGAGTGCCCACATAGCTATACAACGTAACCAGCTCCCGGACGTCTTTCATGATGTGTACTATCCCGTTTAAAGCGCATAAAGCCTCAAAAGTAAGGGTAGCCATGATTCATTCAGGGTGATTATGGCTGAACGTATTGTTTTATTTATATATTTATATGTAATCCAGATTCCGTAAAAAGCAAAGCCAACGGAACTGAAAAATAGTAAATAAATTTTTTGACTGGATGAAAGAAGTGTAGTGCGCGGTTGAAATTTGGGAGGTAAAAAGAAAACGACCTTTCAAAAAAAGAGAAAGGTCGCTTGATTTATGCGTGTTACGCGGCTGGACGCGCGATAACGCTACGGGTTTCCATACGAACTTCGGCAATAGTTACGTCAATCACATCCGTGACTTTGTAAACCACTTCACCTTTGATTTGTACGGTACCACTTTCCTGGCTGCAGACCAGTTCGTCACGCACGGCGTGCAGGAAGGGGGCAGGAATAAAGGCAACAGCGCCATTATCAACTAAACGCACGCGCATGCCGCCGCGGCTGACGTCGATGATCTCTGCCGCAAAGCGGGTGTCGGTACCGGCTTTATCACTGAGGAAACGGGCGTATAGCCAGTCACCCACATCACGCTCAGCCATCCGGTTCAGGCGACGACGCTCAGCCATTTGCACGGTGGTATCATCCTGAGGTCGGGCGACGGTTTCGCCTTTGATGACGGCCTTAAGCAGACGGTGGTTGATCATATCGCCATACTTACGGATTGGGGACGTCCAGGTGGCATATGCCTCCAGACCCAGCCCAAAGTGTGGACCTGGCTCAATACTTATTTCAGCGTAAGACTGGAAGCGGCGAATTCGGCTGTCGAGGAAACCGGAAGGCTGTGCATCCAGCTCGCGGCGCAGTTTGCAGAAACCTTCCAGTGTTAGTACTTCTTCGGCATCGACGTGCATACCGTGGGTTTTCAACAGTGCGGCCAGAGCGTCGGCGTTGGCCGGGTCGAATCCCATATGGACGTTATAAATACCGAAGCCCAGCTTGTCGCGAAGCACACGGGCGGCGCAAATATTTGCCGCGATCATGGATTCTTCCACGATACGGTTTGCGATGCGGCGAGGCTCAGCGACGATGTCCAGTACTTCACCTTTTTCACCGAGAACGAAACGGTAATCCGGGCGATCTTTAAAGACCAGCGCGTGGTTATGGCGCCACTCTCCTCGGCTCAGGCAAATACGATGCAGCAGACGAATTTGTTCGGCAATCTCGTCGTTTTCTGGTTGCCACTCGCCTGTACCTTCCAGCCAGTCGGAAACATTGTCATAGGCCAGCTTCGCTTTAGACTCGATGGTTGCGGCGAAGAAGGTGATGTTGTCTTCAATCGTGCCATCGGCGGTAATGCTCATACGACACGCTAAAACCGGGCGCACTTCGTTCGCGCGCAGAGAGCAGAGATCGTCAGACAATTCACGTGGTAACATCGGGATATTGAACCCCGGTAAATAATTGGTGAACGCGCGAATTTTTGCCGTTTTATCCAGCTTGCTGCCTTCTGCAATCCAGGCTGTTGGGTCGGCAATGGCGACGGTTAATTGTAGCGTGCCGTCAGCTTGTTCTTCAGCATACAGCGCATCGTCCATATCTTCGGTGCTGGCGCTGTCGATGGTGACGAAATTGAGGGCGGTTAAATCTTCACGAACCAGGCCTTCGTCCAGCATTTCGGTTGCTACACCGTCTGGTGCTTCTTTTTCCAGATTATGGCGTGCCAGTGTGACCCACCACGGGACAAAGTGGTCATCAGCAAAAGTGATAAATTGGGTTAATTCGGCGTAGAAGGTGCGGTCGCCTTTCAGCGGATGGCGGCGCATTTCTGCAACAGCCCAGTCGCCTTCTTTAAATTCATGTTCAACGCCGCGGGCTGCACGACAAGGAATAGCATCTTTCAGTAACGGATGATCCGGCACGATGGACAGACGATCATTTTTGCCCTGAACTTTACCCACGAAGCGCGTCAGGAAGGGTTCGATCAGTTCTTCCGGCTCAGCAGACTCACGATCTTTTTCTGTATGGATAACCGCAACAATACGGTCGCCATGCATAACTTTTTTCATCTGCGGCGGTGGAATGAAATAGCTTTTTTGTGCATCGACTTCCAGGAAGCCAAAGCCTTTTTCCGTGGCTTTTACCACCCCTTCAGCACGTGGCGTCTGGGAATGTAGTTGCTGTTTAAGCTGCGCTAGCAGCGGGTTGTCCTGAAGCATAATTGTCTATTTTCGTGGCTAAAAGAGCGGCTGACAGTTTTACGCGATTCTGCCAGTGGCAGCAAGCGCTCTTTCAGTAAGTGGATCGGTTAATCAGTGTCGCCCAGCGCGATTTTCAAGCGATTCAACCATCCGCACAATCCACTCCAGGCTAGCAGGTTAATGGCCTGCTCTGAAGAGATTCCCTGATCGAACAAAGGCGTTAACAGTGCGGCGCTAAAGCGGTCGGGCGCCCGGGTCAGCCATTGTACCGCCTGTAGGGTGGCGCGCTCAACCGGATGTCGTTGTTCCCAGCGTTGTAATTCACGTTCATCCTGACGAAGAACGGTAATGGCCTCGGTTAATTCATGAGATGACAACGTTAGTAGTGCAGAGCCAGGGTTTAGCATGGAACGACATGCTTTTGCCATCGCAACAAAACTGTAAGCGCTAATGTCATGCGCAATTTTAAATCCTTCGCGGGTAACTGCGTTTACATAATCGCCATCCAGTTGGTCAGCAGGTGCGAAGCCGATGGAGTGCACGAAACCGTCGAATTTCGGCCAGGTTTTGCTTAGCTCAGCAAACATGGCGTCAATGCTGGCATCTTCAGCCACATCACACTGCAAAACAATGTTGGAGCCTAATTGCGCTGCAAATTCTTCCACACGACCTTTCAGCTTGTCGTTCTGGTAGGTGAACGCCAGTTCGGCGCCTTCGCGATGCATCGCCTGAGCGATTCCCCATGCGATAGACAATTTACTGGCAAGGCCTGTCACCAGAATGCGCTTACCTGATAAAAAACCCATGGCTTTAATCCTTTTGGTTAATGCTTATCTTTTATCAATCAAGTGGTTATGACTGACACGTTAAGCTCACTCGAAATTGGTCTGAAATTATATCCCACGCTTTTGCTTTGTAGAATGGTTATCGACCTCACGTGACCTGTCACTATTTATTGCATGTGAGGAGTATATCGTTCCCCTCTGGTTATAGTTCGGTCAAGCACCTAACGTAGGTGATTAAGAGAAAATACAAGGCTTTAAAGGCACCATAATGGTATTATTAACTGCTAGCTTATGTTTATAAACATGGCAAGGTAGGAACTTTCTTAAAACAAAAAATATGACAGTATTCAGATCGTTATGATATATTGTTTTTATCGATCGATATTGATGCATTGATCGATATTATTGATTGATTGTAGTTAAAAGTGCATTATCAGGATGTTATGATCAATTGGAGTGGTCTTATGCACTATCATTTCATCGCGGAACCGATGAGAGACACAACAGATAAATTACTGGGTGTGGAGATTAACGCCCGGTTTACATCAAATACGGTTCACCCGTTGCATCCAGATTTCATCATTTCAGCGTGGGATAGCGAACAAAAGCGTAATTTCATGCTCGAGCAAATTCGATTAATTGCCGAAAAGCGTGACTGGTTTGAGCGCAACAGCCTTATTTGTACGCTGAACCTCATTGACGAAATGTCGCTGCTGGCGATTGGTGATCCTGCCATCAAGTCGGCCTTACATGCACTACCATTTATTGCACTGGAACTTTCAGAACGTTTTCTGTCGAATACCGTGTGCCTGAATAATCTGCTGATTAATTCACTTCGCGACGGCCCAAACGCATTGTGGTTGGGCGATCTTGGCTCCGGCAGCGTAGGGGCCAGTCCGCTGGTTTGCGGTCGTTTTGACGTTGTGAAACTGGATCGCGATTTCTTCCTGGAACAGGTAGAAAAACCGACGTTCCCGGTGCTGATCAAAAATATCAGGGAATATTGTGACCGTGTTGTGGTGAAGGGTATAAAAACAGCGCGACTTATCGACGAGGCCAGTACCGCAGGTGTCTGGGCAATGCAGGGTGCCCTTTACCCGTCAGTCGCGTTTACCGAAGTTGATACGCTGCTCTTACCCACGTTGTGTCACTGATGGCAGATTGCCCTCCGGTTGAGGAGGGCAGCCGTTTGCTAACGATCTTTCCGCCAGGCATCGGCGGTAAGCGCTTCGCCGAAATGACCTGCGATCAGGCGACGGGTAAGCTCATGAAGAGGGGACGCCAGGACATCCGCTGTACTGCCGCGTTCTACCACTTCGCCCTGGTGCATAACTAATACCTGATCGCTGATGTGCTTCATCATGCCAATATGTTGGGTCACATAGATATACGAAATCCCCTGTTTTTCCTGCAATTCCAGCATCAGATTGATGAGCTGGGAACGCATCGACATATCCAGAGAGGCCAGAGCTTCGTCGGCGATAATGACTTTGGGTCGTAAAATGAGCGCACGGGCAAGGCCCAGGCGCTGTTTTTGCCCCGGGGCCAACATATGCGGGTAATAGCTTACGTGATCGGGCAGCAGTCCTACCATGCGCATGGTCTCCACAATCTGTTTACGACGCTGCTCAGGCTCGAGGTCGGTATTCAGACGTAGCGGAAAATCGAGGATCTGCGAGATACGTTGCCGCGGATTAAGCGATGTTGATGGATCCTGGAAAATCATACGGATCCGCTGGCTACGAAATGAATAATCACCATATTTTAACGGATGATCGTCAATCAGTAGTTCACCGCTGGTGGGTTCAATCATACCCGCCAACATTTTTGCCAGCGTAGATTTCCCTGAACCATTTTCACCAATGACGGCGAGCGTCTGACGTTCACGCAGGGTGAAACTCAGGGGCTTAACGGCCTCAACGGTCTGGCGGCGAAATAAACCTGTCCGGTAGCGAAAGGTTTTGCTCAGATTACGAACTTCGAGCAGGGTTTCTACCATCTCACTCTCTCTCCATGTTCAGCGGGAAATGACAGGCGTAGAGATGATTCTTTGCTCCGGTCAGTCTTGGAGTTTCAATACATTCGCGTTGTGCATAAGGGCAGCGTGGCCCCAGACGACAGCCGATGGGTAATTGTTCCAGCAATGGAATAGCTCCTGGCATGGTATTCAGGCGGCTTTTGTGCGGCATTGCGCTACCAAAATCCGGAATAGCGCGAATCAACGCTTGAGTATAAGGATGATGCGGAATGGTCACCAAATCTTTACTGGGCGCGGTTTCGACCGTTTGTCCGCAGTACATCACGTTGATTTTGTCAGCCCATTGGCTGAGCATTTGCAGGTCATGGCTTATCAACAAAATGGTGGTATTGCTGTTTTGATTCAGACGGGTTAGCAGACGGAAAATTTGCGCCTGAGTGGTTGGCTCCATCGCGTTCGTCGGTTCATCGGCAATCAGCAAACGCGGCTGATTCGCCAGTGCAATAGCGATCATGACCTTCTGGCATTCGCCATCGGTCAGTTCATATGGGAAGCTGCGCATGGCATCTTTATGGTCTTTTATCCCAACGCGGTGCAAGAGTTCAATCGCGCGGCGTTTGCGCCAGCCGATACGTTGCCACCAGCGGCCCTTGTAAGTCCAGGCTGGAATGTTTTGCATTAGCTGCTGCCCGATCCGCTCGGATGGATCGAGACATGACTGCGGCTCCTGAAAGATCATGGAGACGTTATGACCGACCAGTTTGCGTCGTTCACGTGCGGAAAGGCGCAGCAGATCGATATCATCAAAACGCATACGGTCTGCGGTTACGCGCCAGTTATCTTTAGCGACACCGCAAATAGCCTTCGCGATCAGACTTTTGCCGGAGCCCGATTCGCCGACCAGCCCGCGGATTTCACCCTCGTTAAGGGTCATGCTGACGCGATCAACCGCCTTAACCCAGTCGTCGCCGGTTCTGAATTCAATGGTCAGGTTGCGGATATCCAGTAATGGCATTATTCCACCCCCGCAATAATTGCGCGGCGCACGCCGTCACCCAGTAGGTTAACCAGCAGCACGCTTATCATAATCGCTGCGCCTGGCAGCATGACTGTCCACGGTGCGACATAAATCAACTCCAGCGCGTCGCCGAGCATGGCTCCCCATTCCGGGGACGGCAGTTGTGCGCCAAGGTCGAGAAAACCCAGCGCGGCGATATCCAGAATCGCCATCGACAGTGCGCGGGTGATTTCAGTAATAAGACCGGCGGTAATATTGGGCAGAACAGCGAACCACAGAATATTCAGTGTGGTTGCGCCGTCCAGGCGAGCGGCAATGACGTACTCTTTCTCCAGCTCGTCATGCACCATGCTGTAGACGGAGCGTACCATGCGCGGCAGCAGTGCCAGCCAGACGGCAAACATGGCGTGTGTCAGATGCGGCCCGGCAAACGCCACCACAATAATCGCCAGCAGCAGAGAAGGGATCGACAGCAGAGTGTCCAGAATGTGATTCAGTATCGCTGAGCGCAAGCCGTGCGTCGCACCGGCAACTACGCCCAATACAAGGCCACACAGCGTGGCGGCAAGAGTGACGACAAACGCACCGCCAACGGTTGGGGCCGCGCCGCTGAGCAGACGACTTAAAACGTCACGTCCCAGATCGTCAGTTCCGAGGAAGAAAGAGACTTCGCCATAGCGTGACCATGACGGTGGTAAAAGCTGATAGCCGAGAAATTGCTGATCGATGCCGTAAGGGGCAAACCAACCACCAAAAATACACAGAACAGCCAGTCCCGCGCAGCCGTACAGGCCGATCATCGCAGTCGCATCGCCATAGAAATTGCGCCATGCGGTGCGCAACGTACCCGGCGGACGTTTTTCGCTGTAGACGCTATCGTAAGGCATACCATTCCTTATGTTTCAGAGGGTTAGCCATAGCACCCAAAATATCAGAGATGACGTTAACGATGATAACCAGTGAACCAATCACCATAACGCCCGCTGAAATCGCCGCGTAATCCTGCTGGCGAATCGCGTTAATCAGCCAACGGCCAAGACCAGGCCAGCTAAAGACCATCTCGGTGATCATCGCCAGCGTCAGCATGGTGGAAAACTGTAAGCCCAGACGCGGGATCACCGGCGGAAGGGCGTTGTGCAGAACGTGACGACGCAGAATCGTTAATCGTGACAGGCCGCGCGTGGCCGCCGCTTTGACGTAGTTCTGATCAAAGACCTCAATGGTGCTGATACGCATCAGGCGGATGACTTCGGTGGTGGGCGCAACGGAGAGCGTCAGCACCGGGAGCACCATATGACGAATAGCGCTGACCAGCATTTCATCGCGCCATGGCGAGTCTGAGATCCAGGCATCAATAATGGCAAAACCGGTAACGGGTTTCACCTCGTAGAGAAGATCAAAACGCCCTGAAACGGGTAACCAGCCGAGGGTCAGTGAGAAGAGCAATGTCAGCAGCAGCGCCAGCCAAAAAACGGGGATCGAAAACCCCATCAGAGCCAATGCACTGATGCAGCGGTCCTGCCATTTGTTCCGCGTGATACCGGCCAGCATACCAACGGGGATCCCAACCATTAGTGCAAAACCAAAGGCAAGAATGCACAGTTCCATTGTGGCCGGGAACACCTCTTTCAGTTGCTCTGAGATCAACTGACCGTTGATACTGGATACGCCGAAATCCCAGTGAATGAGACCATTGAACCAGAATACCCAGGCGTTCCACAACGATGCTCCCTGTAATGGTGCATGAGGCGTGAAGTAGCTCAGGCTGAATCCAATAAAGGTCAGGAAGAACAGAGTGACCAATAGCAGCAAAAATCGACGCAGGGTGAAGATAATCATGGTTTTTTCACCTCATCTTTCTTTTCCCTGGACACCCCGGCAAAAGAGGCATTGCCGAACGGACTGAGCACCAACCCTTTGATGTCGTAGCGGTAAGCCTGTAGACGCAGTGAAGAGGCCAGCGGCAGGATCGGTAACTCTTGCGCAAGAATATTTTGCGCTTCGTCATAGGCATCAATTCGCGATGAAAGCTGCTGCGAAGAGAGGGCCTTGCGCAGAATGCTGTCAAACTGCGGATTACACCAGTGGGCAAAGTTGGTCTGCGAGTTGATGGCGGCACAGCTGAGTAATGGCCGGAAAAAACTGTCAGGATCGTTACTGTCCGTCGCCCAGCCGGATAACGTCAGATCATGGTTCATATCCATTAATCTCGCCTCCTGAAAACGACCTTCTACCGGGATGATCTTCACTTTCACACCCACCTGAGCCATATCTGCCTGAATCAGCTCTGCGGTTTTCAGCGGACTGGGGTTCCAGGCCTGAGAGCTGGTAGGAACCCAAAGTTGTAACGTCAGATTCTCCAGCCCCAGCGCTTTTAGCTGCTCACGCGATTTTGCCGGGTTGTACTCTGTAATTTTAGCTTCGTTATCATAAGCCCACGAGGCGCGAGGCAAAATAGATGCCGCGGTTTCTGCCGTCCCGTAGTAGATAGACTGCATTAACCGCTGGTTGTTGATCGCCAGCGCCAGCGCATGCCGCACGGCAGGGTTATTCAACGGCGGTTTATTGGTGTTGAACGCCAGATAGGCAATGTTCATCCCCGGGCGCAGCGTCAGACGCAGGCGAGGGTCATCACGCAATATGCTGAGCTGGCTGGCGGCAGGCCAGGCCAGAACGTCGCACTCGCCAGTGAGTAATTTAGATAAGCGTCCGGTTCCACCAGAGCCGAGATCAACGACGACCTGAGGCATCAGAGGAGTGCCACGCCAGAATTTTTCATGTCGCTGCAACCGAATATATTGGCCGGCACGATTCTCCGAAAGCTGGTACGGTCCTGTGCCGACAGGTTGTCTGTCGAGCAGTTCCTGGCGATCCTGTTTTGCCAGATTAGCCGCATATTCCGCCGACATTACGGAGGCATAGTGTGTGGCAAGATGCCACATAAAGGAGGCGTCAGGTTGAGTTAAGCGGAATTCAACGGTGTTGTTGTCCAGTTTGCGCACACTTTGAACGTTATCGGCGAACTGCAGGCTGTCGAAATAGGGGAAATTGCTGCCGTTCACATTGTGCCATGGATGGTGGCGATCAAAGATGCGCTCGAAGGTAAACACCACATCGTCTGCATTCAGTTTGCGGGTGGGGGTGAACCAGGCAGTCTTCTGAAACTGTACGTCACGACGCAGATGGAAGCGGTAGGTTGCGCCGTTATCCAGCACCTCCCAGCTTTCGGCCAGCTCAGGCACCAGTCGATAAGTGTAGGGGTCCACATCTAGCAGTCGGTCATACAATTGTGCCGCTAACGTGTCGACGATGAGACCGCTGCTCGTTTTTTGCGGGTTGAACGTATTGACCTGCCCGCTGACGCAATAGACGAACCCACTGTCACGGATATCAGCGTGCGAAGCTTGCTCAGGCGCAGCAGCAGCCTGACCACTCAGAAATCCAGCCATCACGATCAGAGATGATAAAACCAGGCGCATAATTTTAATGGATTATATAAAGAGGCTATCTTACTAATACTTAATGACATTTGCCATTACCGTTTGTTTTTGGGAGTAACAGGCTCGATAAGCGCGAGTTCAACACCGCGACATGGTCAAAATTCATACCTGCTATCCACTTTGAATCTACTCTGTTAACTATCTTAGCATTTTCATGGCCCATCTGACTTGCTATAAACGCGGCGCAGGATGTGGACAGTTGGCGTAATTTGTTACGGTTTCCTCGCTGTGACAAAATGCGTAAGCGATTACAATGCGTTAGTGTACGAATCAACGGGAATATTTAATAAATGAGCAACTTAGCGGATTATGTCAATGCTATAAAAATAGGCAAAAATGTTATTTGTATTGAGGATGTCAGTAAACGGGATGACATGGCTGAAGTTGAGATTATAAATAAGACATGGCTTCATGATTCGGGAGTGGTTATTCGTTGTTCTCGCGAAAATGAATTGGTTAGATATTCATCAGATTCCTGTCCAGAATGCAGCATTAGATGGCATGTCGTTGATGCGGCAGGTCAGGATATTCGTCCACTGGAGAAAACGTTTCACAATGCTTGCCAGGAGTCGTACTGGTTAAAAGTAAATCGTCAAACGCATCTCCCGGTGTAAACGCTGAGCTAACCAATTACAGCGATGCCAAGCCGCTCCATGAGCAACGATGCCTGGTAGTTGTCTAACTTAACGCCTTGTAAATCAACACCCCGAATATCTAAGTCACCTAACTCCGAATTGGTCAGATCGCAATGTGTGAAGTTTCCTGCTCGCCAGTCGAAAGTCGAAAACTCGCCGCCGGAGAGATCTGAACCACTGAACGTCGCACCCAGTACCTGAGTCCCCATCCAGCGGTTTTCCCATAGCTCACACTTTTCCAACACGACTTTCGAAAAATTGGCGTAGCTTAGATTGGTATTAGTGATATATGCGCTGCAAAACCAGGTACGCGTGGTGATCATATTCATAAAGCTTGCACCGCGAAAATCTGCGCCTTGTGCGCGGCAGTGGCGAATTTCAATGCCCAATGCGCTGACGTTGCGGAAATCTGCCATTGATAAATCACAGCTTTTGAAAATGGCATCTTTCAGCATTGCGCGACTAAAATTGCACCCTTTCTGACTTTCGCGATCATAGAACTGGCAGCCGATAAATTCAGTGCCGCTCAGGTCGGCACCTGAAAAATCGCAGTTAAAAAATGTACTATTTTCAACTTTCTCACCGGTGAAGCGGTTTCTGTCAATTTTTTCGCCAACTAATGCCAGAGTCATATCTATGCCTGTGTTTTTATACAGTAATGACGCCATGGTAAACCTTATGACGTTATGCGTCAAACCCGCCAGTATGACACCTGCAAATGCGTATTAGATCTGGTGTTTCTTCAGCAAGGCACGTAGCTGATGATAAGTCAGACCCAGTAATTCAGCGGCTTTTTTCTGGTTAAATTTAGCCTGCTGTAAGCTGGTTTGTAGAAAGTCTTTCTCTTGCTGCTGCTGGAATTCACGCAGATCCAGCGGTAATGCGACAGACATCGGTTTAGTTTCCACTGTCTGTTGCGGTGTAGTGTGGCGGCGGAACGGGTCAATGATTATCTCATCCAGCGGGTAATCACTGGTCCCATGTCGATAAACGGATCGCTCCACAACGTTTTTCAGTTCACGAATATTACCCGGCCAACGGTAGTGGAGGAGCGTCTCTCTGGCTTCGGCACTAAAACCCGGAAACAGTGGTAGCCCGATCTCGCGGCACATCTGAATGGCAAAATGTTCGGCCATTAACATGATATCGCTTTGGCGTTCGCGTAACGGTGGGAGTTGCACTACGTCAAATGCCAAACGATCCAGCAGGTCCGCGCGAAAAGTGCCTTCGCTGACCATGCGAGGTAAGTCGGCATTGGTTGCACAAACAAGTCGTACGTTAACCTGCAACGGCTGGCTGCCGCCAACACGCTCCAGCTCGCCATATTCAATAACCCGCAGCAATTTTTCCTGCACCAACATCGGGGCGGTTGCCAGTTCATCGAGAAACAGCGTACCGCCGTCGGCGCGTTCGAAACGTCCTGGATGGCGTTTTTGCGCGCCGGTAAAGGCACCTGCTTCGTGACCAAACAGTTCGGAATCAAGTAAGTTCTCGTTGAGCGCTGCGCAGTTAAGCGAAATAAACGGGCCTTGCCAGCGTGTGGAGAGGTAGTGCAGGCGGTTGGCAATAAGCTCTTTCCCGGTCCCGCGCTCACCGATAACCAATACGGGTTTATCCAGTGGCGCCAGTTGAGAAACCTGCTCCAGCACTTCAATAAAGCTGTTTGCTTCACCCAGAAGATTATCTTTGTATCCTGCCATGATGAAATTCACCATTTGTTAGTGTTATTCACCAATTTACGCTAATTAGTCTGGCAGGTAAAATTATATAATTACAATAAAATCAAATAACTAAAAAGTTGGCATGCGAAGTGCATTGCAACAGCAGCAGGGCATTGCCCGATATCAGAACAGTAAGTGAGGATTACATTATGGGTATTTTTTCTCGTTTTGCCGACATCGTGAACGCCAACATTAATGCGTTGCTGGAAAAGGCTGAAGATCCGCAGAAGCTGGTGCGGTTGATGATCCAGGAAATGGAAGACACGCTGGTTGAGGTACGTTCCAACTCAGCGCGTGCGCTAGCAGAAAAGAAACAATTATCTCGCCGTATTGAACAGGCCAGCGCGCAACAGGCAGAGTGGCAAGAAAAAGCTGAACTGGCGCTGCGCAAAGAGAAAGAAGATCTGGCGCGTTCTGCGTTAATTGAAAAGCAAAAACTGACCGATTTAATTGCCTCTCTGGAACATGAGGTGACACTGGTTGACGATACGCTGGCGCGTATGAAAAAAGAGATCGGTGAGCTGGAAAATAAACTCAGTGAAACCCGTGCTCGTCAGCAGGCGCTGATGCTGCGTCATCAGGCAGCGAGTTCTTCGCGTGATGTTCGTCGTCAACTGGACAGCGGTAAACTTGATGAAGCGATGGCGCGTTTTGAATCTTTCGAGCGTCGAATCGATCAGATGGAAGCCGAGGCTGAAAGCCATAACTTCGGTAAACAGAAGTCCCTGGATCAGCAATTTGCTGACCTGAAAGCAGATGATGAAATCAGCGAGCAGCTGGCGCAACTTAAAGCCAAAATGCAGCAAGACAAGCAATAATAACATCTGGCGGCGCCTGAACGCGCCGCCGCTCATCACCTGTAAGGAGTACTCATGAGCGCGCTATTTCTGGCTATCCCGTTAACCATCTTTGTGCTGTTTGTTTTACCGATTTGGCTCTGGCTGCATTACAGCAACCGTTCCAGTCGAGGCGAACTGTCGCAAAGTGAACAGCAACGTCTGGTCGAACTCAACAATGACGCACAGCGGATGCGTGAGCGTATTCAGGCGCTGGAAGACATCCTTGATGCTGAACATCCAAACTGGAGGGACCGCTAATGGGAGGCATTAACCTGAACAAAAAACTGTGGCGTATTCCGCAGCAGGGCATGGTGAAGGGGGTTTGCGCAGGTATTGCGCATTATCTCGATGTGCCAGTGAAGCTGGTACGGATCCTGGTGGTGTTGTCAGTCTTTTTTGGCCTGGCCTTTTTCACCTTCGTCGCTTACATCGTGCTGACCTTTGTGTTGGATCCGATGCCGGATAATGTGGTTTCCGGCGAGCAGCAGCCATCAAGCGGTGAGCTGTTGGATACCGTCGATCGTGAGCTGGCGGCTAGTGAAAAGCGTTTGCGTGAAATGGAACGTTATGTGACGTCCGATACTTTTTCATTACGTAGTCGCTTCCGCCAATTGTGAGGTTAGAAATGAACAATCGCTGGCAACGTGCCGGGCAAAGGGTTAAGCCGGGCTTTAAAATAGCAGGTAAGCTGGTGCTTTTGACCGCGCTTCGCTACGGCCCGGCGGGGGTAGCAGGGTGGGCGGTGAAATCCGTAGCCCGACGCCCGCTAAAAATGCTGCTGGCGTTGGTTCTGGAACCGGTGTTGAGTCGGGCTGCGGCAAAATTGTCGAAACGCTATTCAGGTAATCAACCCTGATATTTGAATCAACAAAAGCAAGCAACAATTAATCAACATTCCCTCAGTTAATTTGCGGCAGCTCACAAATACGATTTTTTGGCTGCCAAAATTCTTTTTTTATCCCCCTCCAGACCACCTCAGCTGATTGACAGCTTATTTCCCGCAGAGTAGTCTCTTGATTCATGGGACCGCTACCACGAGAATCAAAGGTGAACCAAAAAATCCAAAAATGCCTGACAGAAGTTTATGGTCATACATTTACTTCATGCCACTATGAAGCGCTGCTTGCACGTTTAGAGAAATCACAGGGATTAATTAAAAAAATCCGTAAAGCGCATTGGGACGAGGGCGATGTGGTGCTTATTACCTACGCCGATCAATTCCACGGGGCGGGTAAAAAATCGTTACCGACGTTTAATCAGTTTTATAATGAATGGCTTAAGTCGACATTTTCTCATGTGCATCTTCTGCCATTTTATCCGTGGTCATCGGATGATGGTTTTTCCGTGATTAATTACCATCAGGTTGCCGAAGAAACCGGTGACTGGAATGATATTAAGGAATTAGGTGAATCCAGTCGACTGATGTTTGATTTTGTTTGTAACCATATGTCAGCTAAGAGCGAGTGGTTTAATAATTATTTGCAACAGCTTGACGGTTATGAAAATTTCTTTATTGCAATGGATCCTGATACGGACCTGAGCAACGTCACACGTCCACGCGCATTACCGTTACTGACACCTTTTACGCTAAAAGATAACACCGTGCGTCACTTATGGACGACGTTCAGCGATGACCAGATCGATCTCAACTATGCCAACCCGGTGGTGTTACTGGCGATGGTCGATGTGCTGCTGAGCTATCTTGAGCAGGGCGCAGATTATGTTCGCCTGGACGCGGTTGGCTTTATGTGGAAAGAGCCTGGAACGAGCTGTATTCATCTGGAAAAAACGCATCAGCTTATCAAACTATTCCGCGCTATTGCTGACTGCGCAGCGCCTGGTACGGCGATTATTACCGAAACCAACGTCCCGCATAAGGATAACGTGTCCTACTACGGTAATGGCCATGATGAAGCGCATATGGTGTACCAGTTCTCGCTGCCGCCGCTGGTGCTGCATGCGGTACAACGCCAGGATACGTCGACATTGTGCCAGTGGGCGCAATCACTGGCGCTGCCATCAGACGAGACCACCTGGTTTAATTTTCTCGCATCGCATGACGGCATTGGTCTCAACCCGTTACGCGGTTTGTTGCCTGAAGATGAGATCATGCGGCTGGTGACAGAACTACAACAGGAAGGCGCGCTGGTTAACTGGAAAAATAACCCTGACGGCAGTCGCAGTCCGTATGAAATTAACGTGACATATATGGATGCGCTGACGCCTGGTAATTGTAGCGATACCGAACGGTTTTCTCGCTTTATTCTCGCACATGCCATTTTGCTGAGTTTTCCAGGCGTGCCGGCGGTTTACATTCAAAGCATCCTTGGATCACGCAATGATTATAAAGGTGTTGAGACGTTCGGTTATAATCGTGCGATAAACCGCACAAAATATCAGGTAAGACAAATAGAAACGGAGCTGAAAGATGAAACCAGTTTGCGTCACGCTATTTATCATGAGTTATCCCGACTAATTGTAATACGTCGTAATAATAAAGCATTTCATCCTGATAGTGACTTTAAAATTAGCAGTATTACACCGTCTGTAATGCAAATTAAACGTACGGCGGAAACTGGTGAGGAAATTACCGGATTATTTAATGTCTGCGACCATACTCAAACCATTCGTATTGACATTGAAAATGGAGTTGATTTGATTAGCGGTAAAACTATTTCAGGTAAGGAATTAACGTTGTACGCCTGGCAGGTCATGTGGGTTAAGTAATAAAAAGGAACATTTCATGCTTAAAGCTAAAATTGTGCTGATTTCAGCACTGGTTTCCTGCGCCCTGGTTTCCGGGTGTAAGGATGATAAAAAGTCCTCTGTCGCGATTGAATTTATGCACTCTTCTGTTGAGCAGGAGCGGCAAGCGGTTATTGCAAAACTGATTGAGCGTTTTGAAAAAGAAAACCCGGGTATCAGCGTCAAACAGGTCCCTGTGGAAGAAGATGCGTACAACACTAAGGTTATCACCCTCGCGCGCAGCGGTTCACTGCCTGAAGTCATTGAAACCAGCCATGACTACGCGAAAGTTATGGATAAAGAATCCCTCATTGATCGTAAAGCGGTAGCGCAGGTCATCAACGGCGTAGGTGAAGGGACTTTTTATGATGGCGTCCTGCGTATTGTACGCACTGAAGACGGTAGTGCATGGACCGGGGTTCCGGTCAGCGCCTGGATTGGCGGGATCTGGTACCGCAAAGATGTGCTGGCAAAAGCCGGGCTGGAAGAGCCAAAAGACTGGCAGCAATTACTAAACGTGGCACAGAAACTCAACAATCCTGGCAGTAAGAAATACGGCATTGCGCTGCCTACGGCAGAAAGCGTTTTGACCGAACAGTCATTCTCCCAGTTCGCGCTCTCTAACCAGGCCAACGTTTTTGATGCGCAGGGAAAGATTACGCTCGACACACCTGAGATGGCGCAGGCGTTGCAGTATTACCGCCAACTTGCCATGAACACCATGCCTGGCTCTAACGACATCATGGAAGTCAAAGATGCTTTCATGAACGGCACGGCGCCAATGGCGATTTATTCCACCTATATCCTCCCGGCGGTGATCAAAGAGGGTGATCCTAAAAATGTTGGCTTTATGGTGCCGACGGAAAAAAATTCCGCTGTTTACGGCATGCTGACGTCGCTAACCATTACCGCAGGTCAAAAAACCGAAGAAACAGAAGCGGCAGAGAAATTTGTCACCTTTATGGAGCAGGCAGACAACATTGCGGACTGGGTCATGATGTCGCCAGGGGCGGCGCTGCCGGTCAACAAAGCGGTGGTGAATACCTCGACATGGAAAGATAACGCCGTTATCAAAGCGCTGGGTGAATTGCCCGATCAACTGATTGCTGAACTGCCAAATATTCAGGTCTTTGGCGCCGTCGGTGATAAGAACTTTACCCGCATGGGCGACGTAACCGGCTCCGGCATCGTGAGTACCATGGTGCACAACGTCACGGTAGGAAAAGCTGACCTTTCATCGACCATCAAGGCAAGCCAGACAAAACTGGATGACCTCGTTGAACAGCGCTAATGGGGAAATGGAAAGCCGTGATGAATAAGTTCTTTTCAGGTCGATCTGATATGCCATTCGCCATGCTGCTGCTGGCGCCCAGCTTGCTGTTATTGGGCGGTTTAGTGGCGTGGCCGATGATATCTAACATCGAAATCAGCTTTATGCGTTTGCCGCTTAATCCGCAAATTGAGTCAACGTTTGTCGGGCTGAGCAACTATATCCGTATCTTATCCGATCCCGGATTCTGGCATTCGCTGTGGATGACGGTCTGGTATACCGCGCTGGTTGTGGCAGGGAGCACGGTACTGGGGCTGGGAGTGGCGATGTTTTTTAACCGTGAGTTTCGTCTGCGGAAAACGGCGCGCTCACTGGTCATCCTCTCTTACGTAACGCCATCAATTTCGCTGGTGTTTGCCTGGAAATACATGTTCAACAACGGCTACGGCATTGTGAACTACCTCGGCGTGGATCTGTTGCATCTCTACGATCAGGCGCCGCTGTGGTTCGACAATCCCGGTAGCAGCTTCGCGCTGGTCGTGTTGTTCGCTATCTGGCGCTACTTCCCGTATGCCTTTATCTCGTTTCTGGCGATTTTACAGACTATTGATAAATCGTTGTATGAGGCGGCAGAAATGGACGGCGCAAACGCCTGGCAACGGTTTCGGATCGTCACGCTGCCAGCGATTATGCCCGTGCTGGCGACTGTCGTCACGCTGCGTACGATTTGGATGTTCTACATGTTTGCCGATGTTTATCTACTGACTACGAAAGTCGATATTCTCGGGGTCTATCTCTATAAAACAGCGTTTGCATTTAACGACTTAGGCAAAGCGGCCGCGATTTCTGTCGTCCTCTTCGTCATCATTTTCGCTGTTATCCTGCTGACCAGAAAACGGGTGAACCTCAATGGCAACAAATAAGCGCACGCTTGGCCGCATTGGCTTTTACTGTGGATTAATTGTCTTCCTGGGCATCACGCTATTTCCATTTTTTGTGATGCTGATGACCTCATTTAAAAGCGCAAAAGAGGCGATCTCTCTGCATCCGACGCTGTTACCGCAGCAATGGACGCTGGAACATTACATCGACATCTTCAACCCGATGATTTTCCCGTTTGTTGACTACTTCCGTAATAGCCTGGTGGTATCGGTGACTTCTTCGGTGGTGGCGGTATTTCTGGGGGTGCTCGGGGCATATGCGCTTTCCCGCCTGCGTTTTAAGGGACGAATGACCATCAATGCCAGTTTTTACACGGTGTACATGTTTTCGGGGATCCTGCTGGTGGTGCCGTTATTCAAGATCATTACGGCACTCGGCATCTATGACACCGAAATGGCGTTGATTATCACCATGGTTACCCAGACGCTGCCGACCGCCGTGTTCATGCTGAAAAGCTACTTCGACACCATTCCGGATGAAATAGAAGAAGCCGCGATGATGGATGGCTTGAACCGTCTGCAGATCATCTTTCGCATAACCGTGCCGTTGGCGATGTCTGGTCTGGTTTCGGTCTTTGTGTACTGCTTTATGGTGGCGTGGAATGACTATCTGTTTGCCTCGATTTTCCTTTCCAGCGCCAGCAATTTTACCTTACCGGTCGGTCTGAACGCGCTGTTTAGTACGCCTGACTATATCTGGGGACGCATGATGGCTGCATCGTTAGTCACTGCATTGCCGGTTGTCATTATGTATGCGCTTTCCGAACGTTTTATTAAAAGTGGTTTGACCGCAGGCGGCGTGAAAGGCTAAGCGGCCAGTTTAATTAAGGAGTTGTAAATGAAGAAGTTAGTTGCCACAGAACCGCGTGTTGCGGCGCTGGTGGAATATGAAGACAGAGCGGTATCCGCCAATGAAGTGAAAGTTCGCGTTAAATTTGGCGCGCCAAAACATGGCACCGAAGTGGTCGATTTTCGCGCTGCCAGCCCGTTTATTGACGAAGATTTTAACGGTGAATGGCAAATGTTTATGCCGCGTCCGGAAGGGGCACCGCGCGGGATCGAATTCGGTAAATTCCAGCTTGGCAATATGGTGGTGGGCGATGTTATTGAGTGTGGCAGCGATGTGACCGAATACGCCGTTGGCGATTCAGTTTGTGGCTACGGTCCTCTGGCAGAAACGGTGATTTTTAATGCGGTGAACAACTATAAACTGCGCAAAATGCCGGAAGGGAGTTCGTGGAAAAATGCCGTGTGCTATGACCCGGCACAGTTCGCCATGAGCGGTGTGCGCGACGCCAATGTACGCGTCGGTGACTTTGTGGTCGTCGTGGGCTTAGGCGCAATTGGCCAGATTGCCGTGCAACTGGCTAAGAAAGCGGGAGCCTCAGTGGTCATTGGCGTGGATCCGATTGCCCATCGCTGCGATATCGCGCGTCGCCACGGCGCGGATTTCTGTCTGAATCCTATGGGCACCGATGTAGGAATGGAAATTAAGAAGCTGACCGGTAAGCAGGGTGCTGATGTGATCATCGAAACCAGCGGTTATGCGGATGCGTTGCAATCGGCGCTACGTGGTCTGGCCTATGGTGGAACTATTTCCTATGTCGCTTTCGCCAAACCTTTTGCAGAAGGGTTCAACCTTGGGCGTGAAGCGCACTTTAACAACGCCAAAATTGTCTTCTCCCGCGCCTGTAGTGAACCAAATCCAGATTATCCGCGCTGGAGCCGCAAGCGTATTGAGGAGACCTGTTGGGAACTGTTGATGAACGGTTACCTGAACTGTGAAGAACTTATTGATCCGGTAGTAACTTTTGCCAGCAGCCCGGAAAGCTATATGCAGTATGTCGACCGCCATCCGGAAAAGAGCATCAAAATGGGCGTGACGTTTTAATTAAGGAATGCAGAAAATGAAAATTGGAACACAGAACCAGGCTTTTTTTCCGGAAAATATTCTCGAGAAATTCCGTTACATCAAAGAGATGGGATTCGACGGTTTTGAGATTGACGGTAAATTGCTGGTCAACAATCTCGCGGAAGTAAAAGCGGCGATCGCAGAAACGGGTCTGCCCGTTACTACCGCTTGCGGCGGCTATGAAGGTTGGATCGGTGATTTTATCGAAGAGCGTCGTTTGAACGGTTTACAGCAGATTACCCGCATTCTCGAAGCGCTGGCCGAAGTCGGTGGGCAAGGCATCATTGTACCGGCTGCATGGGGCATGTTTACCTTCCGCTTACCGCCGATGACCTCTCCGCGTAGCCTGGAAGGCGATCGTAAAGCTATCAGCGATTCATTGATTTATCTTGATAAAGTTGCTGAACGTACGGGTACGGTGGTGTATCTGGAGCCGCTCAACCGCTATCAGGATCATATGATCAACACCCTGGCGGATGCCCGTCGCTATATCGTGGAAAACAACCTGAAGCATGTGCAAATCATTGGTGATTTTTACCACATGAATATCGAAGAAGACGATATGGCACAGGCGCTGCATGACAATCGCGACTTGCTGGGCCACATCCATATTGCGGATAACCATCGTTATCAGCCGGGAAGCGGTACGCTGGATTTCGCTGCGCTGTTTGACCAGTTACGTGAAGATAATTATCAGGGCTACGTTGTGTACGAAGGGCGCGTACGGGCAGAGAATCTGCCGGAAGCGTATCGCCAGTCACTGACCTGGCTGCGTACTTGCTAAGAGGATTTCCGTGAAAAGTGCACTGACAAGCGCGCCGTTACGTGTCGCCATTATTGGCGCCGGGCAGGTGGCGGATAAAGTTCATGCTTCGTACTACTGCACCCGCAACGATCTGGAACTGGTGGCTGTCTGCGACAGCCGCCTGTCACAGGCGCGGCTGTTTGCAGAAAAATACGGTAATCCACAAGTTTGGGACGATCCTCAAACGATGTTACGTGAGGCTAAGCCAGATATCGTCAGTATTTGCTCACCCAATCGTTTTCATTATGAACACACCATGTTGGCATTGAATGCTGGATGCCATGTGATGTGCGAGAAACCTCCGGCGATGACGCCAGAGGAGGCGCTGGAAATGAGTAAAACGGCGCGTCGGATGGGGAAAGTACTGGCTTATGATTTTCATCATCGTTTTGCGTTGGATACGCAACTGCTTCGCGAGCAGGTGATGAACGGTGTTCTGGGTGAAATCTATGTCACCAATGTCCGCGCTTTGCGCCGCTGCGGTGTGCCCGGTTGGGGGGTATTTACTAATAAAGAACTGCAAGGCGGCGGGCCGCTGATTGATCTCGGTATTCATATGCTGGATGCCGCCATGTATGTGCTGGGGTTTCCGGCGGTAAAGCGCGTTAACGCGCACAGCTATCAACGCATTGGCACGCGTAAAAACAGCGGCCAGTTTGGAAAATGGGATCCCACTGCATATACCGTGGAGGATTCTCTGTTCGGTACGATTGAATTTCAAAACGGCGGCATCTTGCGCCTGGAAACCTCTTTCGCGCTGAATATCCCGGAACAATCGATTATGAACGTTAATTTCTGCGGCGATTTGGCGGGGGCGACGTTATTCCCGGCCCAGGTTTATACCGACCGTGATGGAGCGCTTGACGTATTGCTTGCGCGCGAAATGGCTGATGACAATCGACATTATCGCAGCATGGAAGCCTTCGTGAACCATGTCCAGGGCGAGCCTGTCACTATTGCTGACGCAGAGCAGGGCGTCGTTATTCAACAACTGGTTGCCGCACTGTACCAATCGGCTGAAACAGGGACCTACGTAGACTTATGACGAAGCCAGTAATGTTAACTGAACCGGCTTTTTGCCTGCACAGTCTGAATAAATATGCGTCACTCATGACGACCGGCAACGGTTATATGGGGATTCGCGCCAGCCACGAGGAAGCCTACACCTTACAGACTCGTGGCATGTATCTGGCTGGGCTGTATCACCGTGCGGGTAAAGGCGAAATTAATGAACTGGTTAATCTACCCGATGTACTCGGAGTGGAGATCACGCTGAATGGCGAAATTTTCTCGCTAACCAGCGGCGTGATTGAAAGCTGGCGTCGCGAACTGGATTTTGCCAGCGGGGAATTGCGCCGTGCGCTTATCTGGCGTGCACCTGGCGGGGCGCGTTTCGCTATTGAGAGTCGGCGGTTTGTCTCGGCACAGAAGCTGCCGCTGTTTGCTATGGAAGTGGTCGTAACGCCACTGGATGCCGGTGCCAGCATTGGTATCTCAACCGGTATTGATGCCACGATCACCAATCATGGTCGTCAGCATCTGGATGAAACACAGATTAGAGTATTTGGTCAGCATCTTCTGCAGGGCATTTACACAACCCAGGACAATCGCAACGATATCGCGATCACCTCATATTGTGACGTCGACGGCGCAGCGCAGCGCTGCTTTACCGCGAAAGAGCGTCGGTTGTTACAACACAACAGCGTGCAGGCTCAAGCCGGGCAGCGCGTCACGCTGACGAAAATGAGCTGGGTTGACTGGGCGAGCGAACGTAATCTGTCGCTTGAGACCTGGGGACGCCAGTCGCTGCGTAACATTGAAGCATGTGCGCAACAGGGATATGACGCTCTGTTGGCTGAGTCGAGCGCCAACTGGCATGCCTGGTGGCAAACTCGTCGCGTTCAGGTTACCAGCACTGATACCAGCGATCAGCGCGCGCTGGACTATGCGCTCTATCATCTGCGTGTGATGACCCCAGACCATGATGAGCGCAGCAGTATTGCGGCCAAAGGTCTGACTGGCGAAGGGTATAAAGGCCACATCTTCTGGGATACTGAGGTCTTTTTGTTACCGTTTCACCTGTTTACCGAACCGAAAACCGCGAGAAGTCTATTGCGTTACCGCTGGCATAATTTGCCGGGAGCGCGTGAGAAAGCCCGCCGTAACGGTTGGCAGGGTGCGCTGTTCCCGTGGGAAAGCGCTCGCAGCGGTGATGAGGAAACACCTGAATTCGCGGCGATCAACATCCGTACCGGGCTGCGGCAAAAAGTGGCCTCCGCGCAGGCTGAACATCACCTCGTGGCAGATGTTGCCTGGGCGGTAATCAATTACTGGCATGCCACAGGGGATCTAAACTTCATGACCCGTGAGGGTATGACGCTGCTGCTGGAAACGGCGAAGTTCTGGATAAGCAGGGCTGTCATGGTCAACGATCGTTTAGAGATCCACGATGTGATTGGTCCGGATGAATACACTGAGCATGTGAACAACAATGCGTTCACCAACTACATGGCCTGGTACAACGTAGAGCAGGCGCTGGATTTTGCCCGTCGGTTGGGCTGTGGTGATGAAACGTTTATTCATCGCGCAGAGCATTTTTTACAGCATCTCTGGCGACCGGAAGTTCAGCCCGATGGCGTGCTTCCTCAGGATGATACCTTCCTGAACAAACCGGTTATCGATCTGTCGCAGTACAAAGCCAAAGCGGGCAAGCAGACCATTTTGCTCGATTACTCCCGTGCAGAAGTTAATGAGATGCAAATTCTCAAACAGGCCGATGTCGTGATGCTGACCTACATGCTGCCGGAGCAATTTAGCCCGCAAACCTGTCTGGCTAACCTGCGTTATTACGAGCCACGCACGATTCACGACTCCTCTTTGAGTAAGGCGATTCACGGGGTTGTGGCTGCGCGTTGCGGTGATACGGCTCAGGGATATCGGTTCTGGCGCGAAGGTTCGCTTATTGATCTCGGGGATGACCCGCACAGCTGCGATGATGGTATTCATGCGGCGGCAACGGGCGCAATCTGGCTGGGCGCTATCCAGGGATTTGCCGGAGTGAATGTTCGCCATGGGGAGTTACATCTTGACCCTGCATTACCGGAACATTGGCAAACACTGTCTTTCCCACTGCGCTGGCAGGGTTCCGCTATGCAGATAACTATCAACGCTGCCGAAATCCGTATTCGCAGTGCTGAGCAAATTATCCTTTGGATTAATGGTGAAAAAGTGTCCGTGCAGGGGGAGGCCGTAATCTGCTATGACGCCATTATTTCGCCCATTTATGGGACCGCTACCACAAAAAGGGGCGATGAATGATCCTGAAACCACAGGCCATCATTTTTGATTTAGATGGCGTGATTACCGACACTGCACATCTGCATTTTCTCGCCTGGCGGCAGATAGCCGGTGAAATAGGGATTGCGATTGACGAAGCATTTAATGACAGCCTGAAAGGGATTAGTCGCGGGGAATCGCTACAGCGTATTTTGCAATATGGCGGGAAAGCGGGGGAGTTTACACCTGAAGTTTGCGCACAATTGGCCGAGAGAAAAAACAGACTGTATGTCCATTCTTTGCGCCAGTTGACGGTGAACTCGGTACTGCCGGGAGTACGTGAGCTGCTGATGATGCTGCGGGAAGAGCGGATTCCGGTGGGGCTGGCTTCTGTGTCGCTCAATGCCCCTGCGATTTTACAGGCGCTGGATCTTAGCGCTTATTTTGATTTCTGTGCGGATGCCGCGTTAATTTCTCGCTCGAAACCGGATCCGGAGATTTTTCTGGCAGCCTGTGCGGGCCTTGGCGTTAACCCGCAACAGTGCATTGGCATAGAAGATGCGCAGGCGGGTATTGATGCGATCAACGCCTGCGGCATGCTCTCTGTTGGCATTGGTACGGGGCTGAACGGGGCAAGCCTGCAACTTCCATCAACCGAATTTCTGACGTGGCCGTGCTTATCGGCTCTCTGGCAACACGACAAGTAAAGGATTCAACATGGCACAGCTTTCGTTGCAACACATTCAAAAAATTTACGACAGTCAGGTACACGTCGTTAAAGACTTCAATCTGGAAATCGAAGACAAAGAGTTTATTGTTTTTGTTGGACCTTCCGGCTGCGGGAAGTCAACTACGTTGCGCATGATCGCCGGTCTGGAGGAGATCAGCGGTGGCGATCTGCTGATTGACGGTAAACGGATGAACGATGTGCCGGCGAAATCGCGCAACATTGCGATGGTTTTTCAGAACTACGCGTTGTACCCGCACATGACAGTCTATGACAACATGGCGTTTGGCCTGAAAATGCAGAAAATTGCCCCTGCCGTGATTGAGGAGCGTGTCAACTGGGCGGCGCAAATCCTTGGCCTGCGCGATTATCTGCAACGTAAACCAGGTGCGTTATCCGGTGGTCAGCGTCAACGTGTGGCACTGGGGCGTGCGATTGTTCGTGAGGCAGGGGTCTTCCTGATGGATGAACCCTTATCGAACCTCGATGCCAAACTTCGCGTACAGATGCGGGCAGAAATCAGCAAGCTGCATCAGAAACTCAATACCACCATGATATATGTTACCCACGATCAAACCGAAGCCATGACGATGGCGACGCGTATCGTGATTATGAAGGATGGCATTGTTCAGCAGGTTGGTGCGCCGAAAACAGTTTATAACCACCCAGCAAATATGTTTGTCGCAGGATTTATTGGCTCACCGGCCATGAACTTTATTCGTGGCGCGATTGACGGTGATAAGTTTGTTACTGAAACGCTGAAATTAACGATTCCAGAAAATAAATTAGCACAATTAAAAGCACAGGGTTATGAACATCAGGCGGTCACGCTGGGAATTCGACCTGAAGATATACACCCGCAGCTTAATAATGAAAATAGTGTATCGGCAAAAATTAGCGTTGCAGAATTAACTGGCGCTGAATTTATGCTTTATACCATTGTTGGGGGGCATGAGTTAGTGGTCCGTGCTGGGGCAGTGAATGATTATCACGCAGGAGAAAATATCACTATTCATTTTGATATGGCGAAATGCCATTTCTTTGATGCTGAAACTGAAGTGGCTATTCAATAAAATTCTGGGGGGATAATAATCCCCCACGCCTTGGGGCATTTTTGCGAGTATTTTAACAAGGAATAATAATGAAAACCCTACTGTCCGCTACTGCGCTGATTATGAGCGCAGGAATGGCCTGCGCGCAGGCTGCTGAAAAGAATGACTGGCACTTTAATATCGGTGCTATGTACGAGATAGAAAACGTTGAGGGTCAGGGCGAAGATATGGATGGACTGGCTGAGCCGTCCGTCTATTTTAATGCGTCCAATGGACCGTGGAAAATATCGCTGGCCTATTACCAGGAAGGGCCGGTTGATTACAGCGAGGGTAAGCGCGGTACGTGGTTTGACCGCCCTGAACTGGAAGTCCGCTATCAATTCCTCGAAAGCGAGAATGTTAATTTCGGCATGACAGGTGGCTTCCGTAATTACGGTTATCACTATGTCAATGAACCCGGAAAAGACACAGCTAATATGCAGCGCTGGAAAGTGCAGCCAGATTGGGATGTTAAACTTACCGATGACCTGCGCTTTAGCGGCTGGTTTGCGATGTATCAATTCGTTAATGATTTGAGCACCACCGGCTATTCTGATAGCCGCGTCGAAAGTGAGAGCGGGTTGAATTATACGTTTAACGAAACAGTAGGGTTAACGGTCAACTATTACCTTGAACGCGGCTTTAATCTGGCAGATTCGCGTAATAATGGTGAGTTCTCAACCCAGGAAATTCGTGCTTATTTGCCTCTGTCCTTCGGTAATACAACCCTGACGCCGTATACCCGCCTGGGGCTTGATCGCTGGTCAAACTGGGACTGGCAGGATGATCCTGAACGCGAAGGCCATGATTTCAATCGTCTCGGTTTACTGTATGCGTATGATTTCCAGAACGGTTTATCAATGTCTCTGGAGTATGCTTATGAGTGGGAAGATCATGACGAAGGTGAAAGCGACAGGTTCCATTATGCAGGTATCGGTGTGAATTACGCATTCTAAAATGCACTGGGGCATTGTTATGCCCCAGTTTTTATACCAGTGAGTCGGCTAACGATATTTGCGTGCTCACCGTGATATTCTGTAATCCTTTCTCACCGGCAATCAGGTTAAATAATAAATTACAGCTTTGTTCGCCGAGTTGCTGGGTTGGGACATCAATGCCTCCCGGCACGGGCGTCAGCATAAATGACAATAGTTCATTACTGTAGCCTACAACGGCAAGTTGTTTTGGGATGGCAATATTTTTCTCGGCCGCCACGCGATATAAGCTCATTAACTTTAAGCTGTCTGTCGCAAATACGGCATCGGGTAGCGACTGCTGGCTCAGTAATTTTCGAGAAGCGAGTAGGGCGGTTTCATGAGTATACCCGCCGTCAATAACCCACTCATCGCGCATTTTAATGTTATGTGCCTGAAGGCTGGCTTTATAACCGTTAACGCGATCGATAGAAACATGAACGTCAAGCGGTGCATGCAAACAGGCTATATTACGGTGGCCACTCTCAATCAGCGCATTTGTCAGCGTAATACTGTCGTGATAATTATCGGTGTCTACAGAATAGACATTGGCGTAGTTACCTTCAACCTTCCCAATAACCACAACCGGTACGTTGTATTTATCCAGACTTGCAAAAAATGATTCATCAGCGGGAGAGCTCAGCATAATGATCCCTTTGATCAACTTCTGCTTAATTTTGCTCTCACATTTTTGTAAATCATCTTCGGTGCTTCGCGACGTCTGCAATATGACATCAAAACCGACTTCTTCTGCCTTAGAAGTAATTGCATGCAACACTTCAGAGAAAAATGGATTACCGGCAGTTGTTTTTGCAGAACGGGTAGATATCACCATTATTGCATCAAACCCGGAAGAGGTCAGCGCGCGGGCAAGTTTATTAGGTTGATACTGTAACTCATCAATTGCGCGCAGCACCTTTTCAAGCGCTTCCGGCGAGATGTTGGTTTGCTTATTAAGCACGCGCGATACCGTGGATTTTGATACGCCAGCGGCTCGTGCAATATCATAAATGGTAGGAGACATAGATCCCAAGCTCCGTCCGAGAGTCAATGGCGGACATATTATGGAGTTAATTGACGAATGACAACAATCTCGAAATGCGGTTAGAAAAATCAAAAGGCTAACTGCAGCATGGGTAACCTGAGGAACAATCGTCCGCGCCTGCAGACGGTGATAATGCGGTCGCAATATTTTCTTAAGAACAGGCGTATAGTGTGGTGGTTAAATCCAACAATCAGTCGGGAAGATATCATGTTGAAAAAAGGCGTATTAGCGTTGGCACTGGTCATCGGCATGCCGGTTTATGCAGCCGAACACTGGATTGATGTTCGCATTCCGGAACAGTACCAACAGCAGCACATTCAGGGGGCCGTCAACATTCCGTTGAAAGAGATGAAAACGCGTATCGCGGCTGAAGTTCCTGATAAGAACGACACCGTGAAGCTGTACTGCAACTCCGGGCGTCAATCGGGGCAGGCGAAGGATATGTTGACTGAAATGGGTTACACGCAGGTGACCAACGAAGGTGGCATCAATCAGATAGCGCTTCCTAAAGTAGAGAATAAATAAACCGCCCGCATTCATTCTGCTACAGGCGGTAAGAATAATGCCGCCTGATACCGCTCAGGTAGTTGATAAGTAAGAATTGGCCCCTATCTTTACTTCCTGTTTGTTATAATTTCTTCGGTTCCTTCAGCAAAACGGGATGGCGATGAAGCGACTTAAAAATGAACTCAATTCGCTGGTTAATCGCGGCGTAGACCGGCATTTACGCCTGGCTGTCACCGGACTTAGCCGCAGCGGTAAGACGGCGTTTATCACCGCGATGGTAAACCAGTTACTCAATATTCATGCCGGTGCGCGCTTGCCGTTGCTCAGTTGCGTGCGCGAAGAGCGACTGCTTGGCGTGAAACGGGTTCCTCAACGCGATTTTGGCATTCCGCGCTTTACCTATGATGAGGGACTGGCACAGCTGTACGGTTCTCCGCCGACCTGGCCGACTCCTACGCGCGGCGTGAGTGAAATACGCCTGGCGCTGCGCTACAAATCCAATGACTCGTTACTGCGCCACTTTAAAGACACCTCCACGCTGTATCTGGAAATCGTCGATTATCCGGGGGAGTGGCTGCTCGACTTACCGATGCTTGCCCAGGACTATCTGAGCTGGTCGCGGCAAATGACCGGATTATTGCAGGGGCAGCGGGGCGAATGGTCGGCAAAATGGCGGCAGTTATGCCAGGGGCTGGATCCGTTGGCGCCTGCTGATGAAAACCGCCTGGCGGAAATTGCTGCCGCCTGGACGGAGTATCTGCATCTGTGTAAACAGCAGGGGTTACATTTTATTCAACCGGGCCGTTTTGTCCTGCCTGGGGATATGGCGGGCGCGCCTGCGCTGCAATTCTTCCCGTGGCCGGACGTTGATGCTTATGGTGAATCAAAGCTGGCGCAGGCAGACAAACACACCAACGCGGGCATGTTGCGGGATAGGTTCAATTACTACTGCGAAAAGGTCGTCAAAGGGTTTTATAAGAACCACTTCCTGCGCTTTGACCGCCAGATTGTGTTGGTCGATTGCCTGCAGCCGCTCAACAGCGGGCCACAGGCGTTCAACGACATGCGCCTGGCGCTTACCCAGTTGATGCAAAGCTTCCATTACGGGCAGCGTACGCTGTTTCGTCGGCTATTTTCTCCGGTGATCGACAAACTGCTGTTTGCCGCCACCAAAGCCGACCACGTCACGGTCGATCAGCACGCCAATATGGTGTCGCTTTTGCAGCAGTTGATCCAGGATGCCTGGCAAAACGCTGCGTTCGAAGGTATCAGCATGGATTGTCTGGGGCTGGCATCGGTGCAGGCAACCACCAGCGGCTTGATCGATGTGAAAGGTGAAAAGATCCCGGCGCTGCGTGGTAATCGTCTGAGCGATGGCGAACCGCTGACAGTCTATCCGGGGGAAGTGCCCGCGCGTTTACCTGGGCAGGCATTTTGGGACAGCCAGGGCTTTCAGTTTGAGGCGTTTCGCCCGCAGGTTATGGATGTCGATAAACCCTTACCGCATATCCGCCTTGATGCCGCGCTGGAGTTTTTAATAGGAGATAAATTGCGATGAGCGAGCCGTTAAAACCGCGTATCGATTTCTCAGGTCCGCTGGATGTGGAACAAAACACGGCGTTTAAAGCGCAACAGATGTTCAATGAGACCGAGGCGCAGACTTTTTCTCCGGCGAAAGTGGATGAACCACTGGAAGACGAAGGTCAGGCGGAGGCCGTCATTGATGCGGCCTTACGCCCCAAACGCAGTCTGTGGCGTAAGATGGTGATGGGTGGTCTGGCGCTGTTTGGCGTGAGCGTTGTCGCTCAGGGCGTGCAGTGGACCATGAATGCCTGGCAGACTCAGGACTGGGTCGCGCTGGGAGGATGTGCCGCAGGCGCATTGATTATCGGCGCAGGTGTTGGATCGGTGGCGACCGAGTGGCGCAGATTGTGGCGATTGCGTCAGCGCGCGCACGAACGTGATGAAGCGCGAGATCTACTCCATAGTCATGGCACCGGAAAAGGTCGTGCATTTTGTGAAAAGCTGGCACAGCAGGCGGGTATCGATCAGTCGCATCCGGCATTGCAGCGCTGGTATGCCTCAATTCATGAAACACAGAACGATCGCGAAGTGGTCAGCCTGTACGCCCATCTGGTGCAGCCAGTGCTGGATGCGCAAGCCCGGCGTGAGATTAGCCGTTCAGCGGCAGAGTCCACGCTGATGATTGCCGTCAGCCCGCTGGCGCTGGTGGATATGGCGTTTATCGCCTGGCGCAATCTACGCCTGATTAATCGCATTGCATCGCTGTATGGTATCGAGCTGGGTTATTACAGCCGCCTGCGCCTGTTCCGTCTGGTGCTGTTGAATATCGCTTTTGCCGGGGCCAGTGAGCTGGTGCGGGAAGTAGGGATGGACTGGATGTCGCAGGATTTAGCCGCCCGCTTATCAACGCGTGCCGCACAGGGCATTGGCGCGGGGTTATTAACGGCGCGCCTGGGCATTAAAGCTATGGAACTTTGCCGACCGCTGCCGTGGATCGATGATGATAAGCCACGACTGGGCGATTTCCGCCGCCAACTGATTGGTCAGGTGAAAGAAACCTTACAAAAGAACAAATCTCCACGCGAAAGTTAGCTATAAAACAGGCGCCGATCGTATAACTTTACGCCCCGGCGCCCAATTTTCCAGCGCGCTGTCAATATTTGTTGACAGAGTTCTTCCTGCAAACCAAATACTGTCTTATCATTTAACACATAATCCCTTGTCCAGGTGAAGGTTCCTATGCGTTTGGAAGTCTTTTGTGAAGACCGTCTTGGTCTGACCCGCGAACTGCTCGATTTACTGGTGCTGAGAAGCATTGATTTACGCGGTATCGAGATTGACCCCATCGGGCGAATTTACCTTAATTTTGCGGAGCTGGAGTTCACCAACTTCAGCAGTCTGATGGCTGAAATCCGCCGTATTGCAGGGGTTACGGATGTGCGTACCGTACCCTGGATGCCTTCCGAACGTGAACATCTGGCGCTGAGTGCGCTGCTTGAAGCGTTGCCAGAACCGGTCCTTTCTCTGGATATGAAAAGCAAAGTCGAGATGGCGAACCCTGCGAGCTGTCAGCTTTTTGCGCATACTTTGGATCGGATGCGCAACCATACCGCGGCCCAGTTAATCAATGGGTTTAACTTCCAGCGCTGGCTGGAAAGCAATCCGCAGGATTCCCATAGCGAACATGTCGTGATTAACGGACAGAATTTCCTGATGGAAATTACGCCTGTCCATTTACAGGGCGAAAATCAGGAGCAGATGCTGACCGGTGCGGTGGTGATGTTGCGCTCCACCATCCGAATGGGACGTCAGCTGCAAAACATGACTACGCAGGATCTCAGCGCGTTTAGCCAGATTATTGCCGTCAGCGCCAAAATGAAACACGTGGTGGAACAGGCGCGTAAGCTGGCGACGCTGAGCGCGCCGCTGCTGATTACTGGTAATACCGGCACCGGCAAAGATCTCTTTGCTCATGCCTGCCACCTGGCAAGTCCGCGCGCGTCGAAACCGTATCTGGCGCTAAACTGTGCGTCAATTCCTGAAGATGCGGTTGAAAGCGAGCTGTTTGGTCACGCAGGCGAAGGTAAAAAAGGGTTCTTTGAGCAGGCGAACGGCGGCTCGGTATTGTTGGATGAGATTGGCGAAATGTCGCCGAGCATGCAGACCAAATTACTGCGTTTTCTCAATGACGGCACGTTCCGTCGTGTGGGGGAAGATCACGAAGTTCATGTTGATGTGCGCGTGATTTGCGCCACGCAAAAAAACCTTGTGGAGCTGGTGCAGAAAGGACTTTTCCGTGAAGACCTCTATTATCGTCTGAATGTACTAACGCTAAACCTACCGCCGCTGCGCGATTGCCCACAAGATATTATGCCGCTTACCGAACTGTTTGTTGCGCGTTTTGCCGACGAGCAGGGCGTGCCGCGTCCGAAACTGTCCGCCGATCTCAGCACGGTACTAACTCGTTACGGTTGGCCGGGCAACGTGCGTCAGCTTAAAAATGCTATCTACCGGGCGCTGACCCAGCTAGAAGGCTATGAGCTGCGGCCGCAGGATATTTTGCTGCCGGATTACGATGCGGCAACGGTTGCGGTCGGAGAAGAGGTGATGGAAGGGTCGCTGGATGAAATTACCAGCCGCTTTGAACGTTCCGTGCTGACGCAGCTGTATATGAATTATCCCAGCACGCGCAAGCTGGCCAAGCGTCTGGGTGTTTCGCACACTGCGATTGCCAATAAATTACGCGAGTACGGCCTGAGCCAACAGAAAAAAAGCGAAGAGTAATGCCGTAAATGAAAATGCCTCCATGCGGAGGCATTTTTGTATGCAGACGCAGCTTACGCTTTCAGTACGTCCAGCGCAGCAGTGTAGTCTGGTTCGTTGGTGATTTCATTGACCAGTTGGCTGAAGACGACGTTGTCATTTTCATCGATAACAACCACGGCACGTGCGGCCAGACCTTTCAGCGGGCCTTCAGCGATTTCAACACCGTAGTTTTTCAGGAATTCTGCGTTACGCAGGGTGGACAGCGTGATAACGTTGCTCAGACCTTCCGCGCCGCAAAAACGAGAGTGGGCGAATGGCAGGTCGGCCGAAATACACAGTACGACGGTATTGTCGATTTCTGTCGCCAGTTGGTTAAACTTACGTACCGATGCCGCGCAAACGCCAGTATCGATGCTTGGGAAAATATTCAGCACTTTGCGCTTGCCTGCAAACTGGCCCAGCGTAACGTCAGACAGGTCTTTAGCCACAAGGGTAAAAGCCTGAGCTTTGCTTCCAGCCTGAGGAATGGAGCCGGCAACTGCAACCGGGTTGCCCTGGAAATGAACGGTTTGTGACATGGTTATCTTCCTGTTTACATATAGTTAACGTCGAGGCTAGTTTATGCCATCAACAGTTAACACGGCAAACGCTATTTGCGGATATCCGCTTCAGGGACTGCATTAAGGAAAACAAATGAGAACAGTTAAGGTATATGAGGAAGCCTGGCCGCTGCACACTCCCTTTGTCATAGCCCGTGGGAGCAGGACCGAAGCGCATGTGGTTGTCGTCGAATTGACAGAAAACGGCGTCACCGGTATTGGCGAGTGCACACCGTACCCGCGCTACGGTGAAAGCGATGCCTCTGTGCTGGCGCAAATTATGAGCATCGCGCCACAACTGGAAAACGGACTAACACGGGAAGAGCTGCAAAAGCTGCTGCCAGCGGGAGCTGCGCGTAATGCCGTGGACTGCGCGTTGTGGGATTTAAGTGCGCGTCAACAGCAGAAGTCGCTGGCGGAATTGGCGGGAAGTGAGCTGGCAGAAGTGGTGACGACGGCGCAAACCGTGGTGATTGGCTCACCGGAACAAATGGCCGCGAGCGCGGCTGCGCTGTGGGAAAATGGCGCGAAACTGCTGAAAGTTAAACTGGATGCTCGCTTGATTAGTGAGCGGATGATTGCCATTCGTGCGGCTGTTCCTGACGCCACGATTATTGTCGACGCCAATGAATCCTGGCGGGCAGAAGGCCTTGCGGCACGCTGTCAGCTGCTGGCTGATTTAGGGGTGGCGATGCTGGAGCAGCCGCTGCCGGCGCAAGACGATGCCGCGCTGGAGAATTTTGTGCATCCGCTGCCGATCTGCGCGGATGAAAGCTGTCATACCCGCAGCAGCCTGAAAGCGCTGCACGGACGCTATGAAATGGTCAATATCAAACTGGACAAAACAGGCGGTCTGACGGAAGCACTGGCGCTGGCAACGGAAGCCCGCGAGCAGGGATTTGCGCTGATGCTGGGCTGCATGCTGTGTACCTCCCGGGCGATCGGTGCGGCGTTACCGCTTACGCCGCAGGTTAACTTTGCCGATCTTGATGGCCCGACCTGGCTTGCCAGCGATGCGGAGCCAGCCCTGCATTTTACGACCGGGCAGCTCCATCTTTAGGGTGCCAGCGCAGGAGATTGGACATGGCCAGCAGGTATTTTTCGCTCGCTTCATCCGATGAAATGGGCGGAAATTCGGCGGTTATGCAGTGTAAATTTAGGTCTGCGCACCAGCTACCAAAAGAGCCGGGCGTTTCATAACCTACGCTGGTGACCAGAGGCAATTCAAACGACTGTGCCAGCCACGCGCCCAGTTCGCTGCTTCTGGGATCTTCAATACAGGCCAGTGGATCGTGGAAAGAGACTACCCAGGCGGGATGAATTCGGTGAATAAGCTGACACAACGCCTGGGTTTCTGGTTCCGAGCCCGGACTTTCGCCAGTCAACAACACCACATCACGCTCTTCTGCGCTACTGTTCCAGCGATACACCGTTTCGCCCGCTTTCCAGTTTGCGGCGGGAAAATTACGGTTCAGATCGACGCCGTTCGCATTTGCGCGCAGCCCAAGCTGGCAACCGTCAGGGTTTACGGCCAGCACCACATGGTGGCGACGCAGGGAAGGGTTAAGCGTACGCAATGCGCAGGAAAGGGTAACGACCGAGGAGTTTTCGTCGCCGTGCGTTCCCGCCAGTATCAGACCGCTTTCACGATCGGCTGCCAGTGCGGGAAACCAGATTAACGGCGCGCCTAACAATGAACGTCCGTAATGTTCGGTTCCAGGTGGGAATGCGCCGCGCTCGGCACGGGGACGGGTTACGGTCATAGTCATCTCTGAATGCTTGGATTGTTACTCGCAGTGTTGTGCAAAATGTATGGATAATCAAATCGTTTTCACACACTTATCTTTTCAGGTGTAATATCACTTTCTTGTCGGAAGTTAATTGCATTTCCTGCTGGCGATACAAATAATTACACATTCACTTAGTAGCCGGAATTGAGGGTATCTTATGCAGCATTCTGTTTCAGTAACCTGTTGTGCGTTGTTGGTTAGCAGCATTTCTTTATCCTGGGCTGCTGATGTTCCCAGCGGAACGGTACTGGCAGAGAAACAAGAACTGGTGCGTCATATAAAAGACGAACCGGCGTCGCTTGATCCGGCAAAAGCCGTCGGGCTGCCTGAAATTCAGGTAATTCGTGATTTATTTGAAGGGCTGGTCAACCAGAATGAGAAGGGTGAGATCGTGCCTGGCGTCGCTACCCAGTGGAAGAGTAACGATAACCGCATCTGGACGTTTACGCTGCGCAACAATGCGCGATGGGCGGATGGTACGCCGGTAACGGCGCAGGATTTTGTCTATAGCTGGCAGCGTCTGGTTGATCCAAAAACGCTGTCGCCGTTTGCCTGGTTTGCTGCGCTGGCGGGTATTAATAATGCTCAGGCTATTATCGATGGCAAAGCCACACCTGATAAACTTGGCGTTAGTGCTGTCGATGCACGGACATTGAAAGTTCAACTGGATAAACCGCTGCCCTGGTTTGCCAATCTGACGGCGAGTTTTGCATTCTATCCGGTACAAAAAGCCAACGTTGAGAGCGGCAAAGAGTGGACCAAACCAGGCAACCTGATTGGTAACGGCGCCTATGTGCTCAAAGATCGCGTCGTCAACGAAAAACTGGAAGTGGTGCCGAACACGCATTATTGGGACAACGCCAAAACAGTGCTGCAAAAAGTCACCTTCCTGCCGATCAACCAGGAATCAGCTGCGACCAAGCGCTATCTTGCTGGTGATATCGATATTACCGAGTCCTTCCCGAAAAATATGTACCAGAAACTGTTGAAGGATATCCCGGGTCAGGTTTACACCCCGCCGCAGCTTGGTACTTATTATTATGCCTTCAATACCCAGAAGGGACCGACTGCCGACTCACGCGTGCGCCTGGCACTCAGCATGACTATCGATCGTCGTCTGATGGCGGAGAAAGTTTTGGGTACCGGTGAGAAACCTGCATGGCATTTTACGCCGGATGTAACGGCAGGATTTGTGCCGGAACCTTCACCGTTTGAGCAAATGAGTCAGGAAGAGCTAAACGCGCAGGCGAAAACGCTGCTACGTGCGGCGGGCTATGGCCCGCAGAAACCGCTTAAACTGACGCTGCTGTACAACACCTCAGAAAATCATCAGAAGATTGCTATCGCAGTGGCTTCTATGTGGAAGAAGAACCTCGGTGTTGACGTAAAACTGCAGAACCAGGAATGGAAAACTTATATCGACAGCCGTAATACCGGTAATTTTGATGTGATCCGCGCCTCATGGGTGGGTGACTACAATGAGCCTTCTACGTTCTTGTCGCTATTAACATCGACCCATACGGGCAATATCTCCCGCTTTAATGATCCGGCGTACGACAAAGTGTTGACCCAGGCAACTCTGGAGAATACGGAGAAAGCGCGCAATGCCGATTATAACGCCGCGGAGAAAATTCTGATGGAACAGGCACCTATTGCGCCGATTTATCAGTATACCAACGGGCGTTTAATTAAACCGTGGCTGAAAGGTTATCCGATTACTAACCCTGAAGATGTGGCCTATAGCCGCACAATGTATATCGTTAAGCACTAACAGAAATAATGGCTGGTGTGATTTTACACCAGCCATTTTATATTTCCGGCGGCTGATGCTCCCGACAAATCAGCAGCGAATCATCTTCATTCAATGACTCTTTCGTCAGATTACAAAATCCCTGACTGTCAATTTTTTGGTGGAACCGACAGCTATGGCAAAGACCAAAGCCAGGCACATTGTTGGTCCTCTGGATCCCGCGTAATAGTTCTAACAGCAGTTCCCTGAGCACGCTCGCCCGTTCACCCATTGCCGATTCACCTTCCACTAAAAACGTGGGGGGCAGTAGGGCTTCCAGTAAGGTATTGGCCGCCTCACTTAAGTGTAGATGGACGCTACGTTTATCACGGTCATCCGGCTTGCGAACAATCAACCCTTTGTTTTCCAAAAGCTTCAGCGATTGCGACACGGTACCTTTGGTGAGACCAAGATAGTCTGTCACGCCAAGTGGCGTATTGGAGTAACGATTACAACGGGCCAGATACATTAACGCGCTAAGTTGTACTGGCTGCAGATCCGCCAGTAAAGGATGCTGGCGAAACCACATCCGTGTCAGGCTGGAAAGCCGGTCGAGTACGTCGAAAAGTGACATGTCGGGCATAACAAATCCTCCTCGGCATATAGTATCGATTAAAAACTATATTGACAAAGAATAAAAGCAGCGTAGCATATATTATAGTATCGATTCGATACTATAATTTAAAGGAGATGTATCATGACTAAAGCTCGTTTCTATCATGCAGGTTGCCCGGTTTGTGTTTCCGCAGAGCAGACACTTCTGCAGCACTTGTCTGCGGATGTTGAAATCGATGTGGTTCATCTGGGAGAGCAACCTGATCGGGTTGCTGAGGCTGAAGTGGCTGGCGTGAAATCTGTCCCGGCGCTGGTGATTGACGGCAATGTGCTGCATATTAATTTTGGCGCTCCCATGGAAGCGTTGAAATAGCAGGATAGTTCGGGAAGTTGCGTTGGCGATTTCCCGAATATACAAGACGTTGGGGAAGGTAGCGTGATGAAAACGACCGAAGAGTATCACCCGATAGATTGCGATCTTCATGATTATCTGGAAATCGCCTGCATGTACCACTATTGGTTGCGCATTGAACTAACGGATGGCGCATGTTTTGATGCTAAAGCGCTGACGACGTGTACCACGGTGGAAAAAGAAGAGTTTCTGGTAGTGGGGCAACCTGAAAACCAGCAAAAAATCCGTCTGGATTGTCTGTCAGCGATCACCGCGCTGACGCCAGGAGCGATGTTTAGCACAGTAAGTTTTCAGCGATCCTACCGCGGTTAGACGGTATAAATCCGAATGTCGTGCGCCTGGAACGCTGTGGCATACTCTTTGCTGATATTATCCTCTACAACAATCACATCGATATTGCTGCTTTCGGTGACGACATATCGGGCGACGGCTGGGATTTTTTCAGCCGTTAGCGCGACGATAGTTTCATTACATTGTTTGATCACCGCTTTTTTGAACTCACAATCCGCGTAATCGAACCCCGTTAAGCCGGATTCAGGCGACATCGCGCAGCCGCCAATAAATCCCTGATCGAATAAAATGTCCTGCACTTGTGCGATGGCGGAAGCTCCCACACACCCACCTGAAGATCTCTGCACCACGCCACCCAGCATAATGACCTCAAACAGCGGTTTTTTTAGCAAAACCGCGGCAATCTCAGGTGAATTTGTCACCACGGTTAACGCCAGTTCGGCGGGCAGAGCTTCCGCCATTGCCAGATTGGTGCTACCCGTGTCGATAAAAATACAGCTTCCAGATTTGACCAGTCTGGCACATCTCTGCGCGATGTTGCTCTTTTTGGCTACATTAATACTCTTGCGCACGGCGATGTCTTCGGATTCAGGGAGTGCAATGACCGCGCCACCATAAACTTTTTTACACACGCCATCTTTGCTCAATTCATGCAAATCACGACGAATTGTGTGTTCAGAAACGCCTAATCGGTTAGCGAGTTCAGAACAAATGACCCTGCCGTTTTCTTGCAGGATCTGATAGATAAGTGCCTGGCGCTGTTCCGGGAATGCGGCGTAATCGAGCATAGATACTCCAGATAAATAAACATCGAGCAATAAAGTGCATGATCGTGCATTATGATTAACGATGTCAACATCCCTTACAGGGGCCGTACTATTCTGGATACAACGGGAAGAGGTTCGCTATGAAGATTGCGCATATGGCGTTATGGACGCAAGATCTTGAGCAGCAAGCTCACTTTTGGGTCTCGTTTTTTGACGCAAGAATCAACGAAAAATACTGCAGTAAAACCAATCCTGGATTTGAATCCTATTTTGTCAGAATGGGTGAAGATATCGCGATTGAGTTAATGACTAAGCCCGGGCTGATAAAACATACTCCGGACAATAACACTTCAGGGTGGGTGCATCTCGCTATTTCCGTTGGCGGTAGCGAAAATGTTGATGCCATGGCGATGCGTGCAAAAGAACGGGGTGTATTAGTTTCTGGCCCACGCACTACGGGTGATGGCTATTACGAAGCGGTGATACGCGATCCGGATGGTAACCTGATTGAAATTGTGGCGTAGGGCTTAAAGCAAGCGCCATGAGATAAATCGTACGCTCATTATTAATGAACATGATTCATAAGTTTGTCCTTCTTTCCACCTCTAATCACCAGCCTGTCGAGTCTCTATAATTTTTATAGTTTTCAGCATCCGGTGGCGCATGCCGCCACCGTTTTGGAGAGTCGAAATGCAAAATCAACTGAATACCGTGCCCAGCGCTGACGCGGAGATTATGAATCAACAATTTGATGGTAACAGCGTCTTTCCGCGTGGAGAGAAGAATGAAGCGTATGCGAAGTATTTCACTGGCGACAGCTATCTGACCATGCTTTCCATGGAAGGCGTGGTAATTGGCAATGTCGCATTTGAACCGGGTTGTCGTAACTTCTGGCATGTTCATCATGAGGGCGGACAAATATTGCTGGTGACCGGTGGCAGAGGCTGGTATCAGGAGTGGAACCAACCGGCACGCGAGCTGAAAACCGGTGATGTCGTGCACATTCCGGCGGGAATGAAACATTGGCACGGCGCTGCGCGTGATAGTTGGTTTGCCCACATAGCCGTGGAAATCCCGGCCCCTGGCGCGTCGAACGAATGGCTGGAACCGGTTAGCGACGCTGAGTACAACCTCCTGCCCTGAACTATGCTGGTTCTGGTAACACCTAATCCCTGAGGAGATCTCAATGGTCATGAATGTGAAGGGTTATGCTGCTCTGGCGGTAAAAGAAGATTTAGTCCCCCATAATTTTGTTCGTCGTGATCCGCGTGAAGATGATGTGGTTATCGATATTTTATACAGCGGTGTATGTCACTCGGATATCCACAACGCCTACAACGATTGGGGTGGTGCTACATATCCGATGGTACCAGGGCATGAAATCATTGGCCGCGTGGTGCATGTTGGTAAGTCGGTAACAAAATTCAAAGTGGGAGATCTCGCAGGGGTAGGCTGCATGGTTGATTCATGCCAACATTGTAGCGCCTGTGAACAGGGGCTAGAGCAGTATTGCGAAGAAGGCAACACGCTCACGTCATGACGGTCTGCCCACTTTTGGCGGCTATTCTGACAAAATTGTCGTTACCGAAAAGTTTGTGGTGAAGGTCCCTGAAGGGATCGATTTACGCGGTGCGGCGCCGCTGCTTTGCGCCGGGATCACGACATGGTCGCCTCTGCGGCACTGGCAGGTAGGCGAGGGCAGTAAAGTCGCGGTTGTCGGTCTGGGTGGGCTCGGGCATATGGCAATCAAACTGGCCAATGCGCTGGGCGCGGAAGTTACGCTGTTTACGCGTTCACCGGGCAAAGAAGCTGATGCCAGACGTTTGGGCGCCAGCCACGTTGTGCTTTCCACTGACAGTGAGCAGATGAAAGCGACAGCGAATCAGTTTGATTTGATTATTGATACTGTGCCCTACGTTCATGACCTGAACCCGTATATCCCAACCCTGGCGCTAAGCGGTACGCTGGTGCTGGTTGGTTATCTCGGTGCGTTGGAGCCGTTGCTGAATACGGTTCCCCTGATCCTTGGGCGTAGGTCTGTGGCGGGGTCCGTTATCGGTGGCATTGCCGAAACGCAGGAGATGATGGATTTCTGCGGTCAGCATGGTATCACCGCCGATGTCGAAGTGATCAATATTCAGGATATAAACCATGCCTGGCAGCGGATGTTGAAAAGCGATGTGAAATACCGCTTTGTAATTGATATTGCCTCATTGAAATAAGTACAAAAAAGACGCGGATTTCCGCGTCTTTTCTTTTGTTAGTGTGTCGATGGCGATGCTTCAGGATTATCCATATATAGCGTCTGGCTGGGGAATGCAAAGTCGGCGCCGTTTGCCTGGACTATAGTGATAATCTTTAAATAAACGTCTTGCTGTACCGCGAGCCATTCCTTCCAGACGGTGGTTTTCGTGAAGCAATACACCATGATATTCAACGATGAATCGGCAAATTCATTAAAATAGACCAACAGAGTTTGTTTCTGGTCTATTTCTGGATGGTTTTGCAGCATTTCTCTGACCGACTCGACAACGGCACCGACTTTATCAGCATCCTCATATCGTAACCCGATCACCGTTTTAATACGCCGGTTGGTCATGCGTCCTGGGTTTTCTACGCTGATGGAGGAGAAAATCGAGTTTGGCACATACAACGGACGATGGTCGAAGGTGTTTATCTTAGTCATTCGCCAGCCAATTTCTGCTACCGTGCCTTCAATATTGCGGTCCGGGGAGCGGATCCAATCGCCTATGCTAAACGGTCTGTCGAAATAGAGCATAATGCCTGAGAAAAAGTTGCTCAGAATATCTTTACCCGCCATACCCACAGCGATACCGCCAATACCGCCAAAGGTTAACAGGCCGGATAAGCTCATACCGAAGTGTTCGCCATACAATAAAATGATGGCAATCACGATGGTAATCTTGATGATACGCGACAGGATCCTCGCACTGGTGATATCTCTGCCTTTATTAATCTGCGTCTTTTCAAACTGATTAATCACCAGAAAAAGTTTGATGGTCAGGATCAGCGCAATCAACGAGGTGCAGATAAAGTCGACTACGCTGGGGGAGATAAATTTCAGGCTGTAACTTTCGATAACGTTATTAGCAATGCTGCCAAACGTCCCAATGATAATGGCATAGACAAAAAATTGTGCGGCATGAAATATGAATCCTTTGCAGCGACGCTCTCCACGATGATACCAGACGCTCATCAGGACCAGCGCGGCACAGCAGCTGAGAATTACCGTCAAATTAAACGCATTATTCATAAACAGTTCAGCGATCATGATTCTTCCTGGCAACTCCGTGTTAGCTAAATATCATCTGACATCCTAATCCCCGGATATTTTACTCAGTTCAGGAGGTCAGATCATTAATTAAAAGGAGAGATAAATAATGCAATCAGCGCTATTTTCAGCGAAATAGCGCTGACGTCAACCCTGTATGCGGTTTATGTAGCAGACAGTCAGTTGATGTCATGGTATTGTTAGCGCAAAGTAACAAGGCTTTCATCTGCAAAAGGACAGTACTATGATCATGGCTAAGCTGAAAACAGCGAAGGGACGGAAGTTTCTGTTGTGCCTGCTTGGAGTGTTTATTATCGCAGCGTCGGTGGTGACGCGGGCGACGATTGGTGGCGTTATTGAACAGTATGACATTCCTCTATCCGACTGGACCGCTTCAATGTACGCCATTCAATCTGCAATGATTTGTGTCTACAGCATGGTGTTTACGATTCTGTTGGCTATCCCGCTTGGTATCTATTTCCTCGGCGGCGAAGAGCAACACTAAGCGTTTAAAATGCCGGATGATATCGCCATCCGGCATTTTATTGTGTGGTTAATCGTCTTCTTCGTCGTCCAGTTCAACCGGTGTCTGATATTCATCTGGCTTGATGACCAGCAGGTCACAGCGTAGATGATCGATAACCTGTTCCGCGGTATTACCAAGGAACGCAGCAGAAATACCGGTACGTCCGACGGTCCCCAATACTACAATACCTGCCTGCAAGTGCTCGGCTAAATCAGGAATGACCTCTTCAGGTAAGCCTTTTTCAACATGCGTCACTTTCTCATCAATACTGAATTTCTGGCGTAGCGCCTTCATGGCCAGCAGATGCTGTCCACGGATTGCGTCGTTATAAACGCTGGGATCAAATTCAGGCAGTTCAATCGCGATGTTGATTGGCGTAACAGGGTAGGCGCCTACCAGATGCACTTCGGTATGGTTAACCTGTTCTGCAAGCTGTAGCGTCTCTTTGACCAGTTTTTCATTGAGCGCGTTGTGATAAGCCTCTTCACTGGCGAGGTTTACGGCAACCAGTGCTTTACCCCCTTCAGGCCATGGCTGGTCTTTCACCATCCATACCGGACTTGGGCATTTACGCAATAAATGCCAGTCGGTTGGCGTAAATATCACGGCTTCGAGGCGGTCGTGTTGGTGCGCCATCTTGAGGACCAGATCATGCCTGGCGCTGATGACTTCCTGGATGATGGCTTCAAAGGGTCGGTTATGCCAGACCACTTTAATATCCAAAGGGATCCCTGCTTCGATGTAGTATTTCGCTTGTTCACGTATCCATGCAGTTCGCTGGCTGATGACCCCCTGACGCATTGCCGTACGCTCATCTGGCGACAGCAGGGTAGTCATCTCATAGGAAAAGTCATAGATCGGCAAAAAGGCTTTAATTTTGCCACCAATCCGTTGATGCAAATAAACAGCTCGCCGTAATGCTGGTTGATCGTCCTGGTTTGGGTCGATGACGACCAGCATATTTTTATACATAGCCATACAGGGTCTCCTTACAACTGTCATCGCAGTTTGTAACTAAAAGAGTAACCCAATAATGTGGTTTGAAACAGGGGAGAACCTCTAGCCAGATCAATAAATTGGGGAAATCTCCAGCTTTTAACTACATCCTGCTCAATTTAAACAATTTTTCTCAGTAGATGCGGCACCTGTAGTACAGCGACTCTTCCGCCCCCTTTGGCAGTGATGCCCTGTAAATTTAAAAAAACTCATCAAGCATCAAGTGAAACTGCATTTTTTTCTCGTCAGGTTGAGGAATGCCATATTGTTGAAAAAGCCTGTTTTGCAATGAATGTGAAAATTCACCGAGGCAGTTCCAGAGAATAGCGAGATCCTGGTATTGATCGGCGATGCCCACTCGTCCCACATCAAGACACCCTACGATTTCATCATTACAAAAAATAATGTTATCCAGCGAAAAGTCGCCGTGAGTAACAAAAGGAACGGATGAGAAGGGCAAAAAGGTATGCATCTTTTCCCAGACCTGTTCGACAGACCAGCCATTGCGTTCATCATCAAAATCTTCGGCATCAACAAGATTATTTTTCATGCGAGTTTGTGCCAGTGTGAGACGAAATTGGTGATTGCTGTTAAAAGGACAGCTATTTACTGGAATGGCATGTAACCGACGCAGAAATGTTGCCAAAGCATCGACAATATCATTACTCTTATCAGGGTGTTCTTCTAACATCTGGAAGGCAGTTTTCCCCGGTATTGCCGTGGTGAGTAGCAATGCTTCATCAGGCGTTCGGGAATAATGCTTAACGCTTGGCAGCGGGATGTAATCTTTCAACCAGATGAGCCTGACCATTTCATCCGTAATATCATCAGCAACGCTACCGTTACCTTGCTTCAGATATAATTCCGGGGCATCCACTTTGTCGTACAGTCGGTAGATTGCAGCACCAGATTGACCGACATGATCACGTGCCCATTTATAGCCATCAAGCTCATGGTCCAGACTTGAGTTTAATTGCAAACGCGCGCAGGTGCTTTCCCTGTGGATATGATTCATAACATTCCTTTGTCTGAGTATGGATAAATGGCGGGTGCACACATTACAAGTTGATTATTAAAACAGGGGAGAGCCTCCTGCCAGAACGATAAATTGGGATAATTTAACGATTTGACAGAAGGATAACAGAGATGATTGCGGAAAGATTACGCAACGTTACGCGTGTGGCCGGCAAGAACTGCCAGCGCGTCGCTGTTCTCAATAGTGATGTATTTGCCTTTCACCGCCAGCATGCCGCTTTTCTGGAAACGACCCAGCAGGCGGCTGATGGTTTCAACCGTCAGACCTAGGTAGTTACCGATGTCGCCACGGGTCATGGTCAGGCGGAATTCGCGAGGCGAGAATCCACGCTGGGCGAAGCGACGAGACAGATTGTAGATAAAGGCCGCCAGGCGCTCTTCAGCGTTTTTCTTCGACAACAACAGGATCATATCCTGGTCGCCTTTGATTTCGCCACTCATCAGACGCATCATCTGCTGACGCAGGTTCGGCATCTTACCGGACAGGTCATCCAGTGTTTCAAAAGGAATTTCGCATACCATTGAGGTTTCCAGCGCCTGAGCAAAGCTCGGGTGATGGCCGCTGCCAATGGCGTCAAAACCTACCAGGTCACCCGCCAGATGGAAACCGGTAATTTGCTCATCGCCTTGTTCGGTAATGGTATAGCTTTTTATCGTTCCGGAGCGGATAGCGTAGAGTGATTTAAGCTCATCACCTGCTTTAAAGAGCGTCTGCCCTTTTTGGATAGGCTTTTTACGCTCGATGATGTTATCGAGCTGGTCAAGCTCATGCTCGTTAAGTGTGAACGGGATGCAAAGCTGGCTGATGCTGCAATCCTGGCAATGGATAGCACAACCGCCAGACTGAATGCGCCGTATAATTCGCTTTTCCGGGATCATAGGTCTGCTCAAGCCGTAATTGATATTTGTCAATTTTAACATCTTTTTGGTGAGCACGTAAGCCTGAGCTACTCCCAATAGAGAATAATTCAGGCATAACTGGAGTGAATGTTTGTATCTGCTTGATTAACCATACTTAATTTAGGGTCGCATTATGCGGAAGTGTGATGAATAAGGCATTAATTGCCTGGAATCTAGAGTAGCAAATAACCTTCGTGGCGCAATAACCACTCTTTTCGTTGTACGCCGCCGGCATATCCGGTCATGGTGCCGTTACGTCCAATGACGCGATGACAGGGGACCACAATGCTTACTGGATTGGAGCCATTAGCAGCGCCGACGGCTCTTGCAGCGCCGGGGCGTCCCAGTTGTTCGGCCAACTGACCATAATGCATGACCTGCCCGCAGGGAATAGTGCGTAATGCTTGCCAGACTTCACGCTGGAAAGGCGTCCCAGCGGTTGCCGTTTCCAGCGTGTCAATGATGCTGAGGTTTCCGGCAAAATACTCAGAGAGTTTGTCGCTTAATCCACCTGGGTTTTTGGCGGTAATGCGCTGATAACCTTCTGTACGGTAATGAATATTCAGCAATTGTTCCATGCGATCGCTGTGCTGATCCCATTCCACTGCGCGCAGGCGAAATTGCTCATCACAAATAACCCACAGCGGGCCCAGCGGCGTGTCGATGGTGTCTTCCAGTAAGTTAAGCATCCGTTTCTCTCATTACAGCATTCAGGCGAGGCTACACATTATCACGCCAGCGACCGTCGCAGCTATACCCCTAAAAATGGATATCAACCTGTCGTGAGTAGATCGGTTAAGCGCGGTGGATCCGGTTAATTATTGGAAATAACTGTAAACCGGTATCGGTATAGTTGTCGGTATAATAGTGCGCGGTTATGATAATGCCCGTCGCAATACGCTGGAGGATGAAACATGAACCTTGATGATGCATCGCTGTTTCTTGACGCAATGGGGGATGTTCAACCGCTGAAAAGCCATGCCGATGTACACTGGCAGCCCATGCGCAATCTTCGCACTCCGGCGCGTATCGATACGCTTCAACTGGATAATTTTCTCTCGACGGGTTTTCTCGATATTGTCCCGTTGAATGTGCCGCTCGAGTTTCGTCGCGAAGGTTTACAGAACGGCGTGATTGACAAGCTGCGAAACGGAAAATACCCGCAGCAGGCGAGTCTTAATCTTATTCGCCAGCCTGTTGAAACATGTCGTCAGATGCTTTTTAGCTTTATTCTGCAGGCGCAGCAGGAAGGATTGCGTAACGTGCTGGTGATACACGGCAAGGGGCGTGACGATAACTCCCATGCCAATATTATTCGCAGCTACGTAGCGCGCTGGTTGACGGAATTGGACGACGTTCAAGCATACTGCGCCGCACTGCCGCATCACGGCGGCAGCGGGGCATGTTATGTGGCATTGCGTAAAACCGCACAGGCAAAACAGGACAACTGGGAGCGTCACGCTAAACGTAGTCGCTGAACGACGTAAACATCAGGCGGCCAGCACTCTGTTTCTGCCTTCGTTCTTGGCTTTGTATAACGCGTCGTCAACGCGTTTGAATAACTCATCGATGCTTTCATTTGTTTCGTGCCGTGCTACACCAATGCTGACGGTAAAGCGGGGAAGGCCGGGGAGAGTCACTTTGGCCACCGTCGCCCGTATCACTTCTGCGAGATTGAGGGCAATGTCCAACGAGGTTCGCGGCAGCAGCAGCACAAATTCTTCACCTCCCCAGCGAAAAATCAGATCGTCCTTTCTTGCACAGGATTCAAGTGTGCGTGCCAGAGCGCAAAGTACCTCATCACCTTTTAAATGACCAAAAAGATCGTTAATGCTTTTAAAGCGATCGGTGTCGATCAACAGCAGGCTGTAATCCTGTGTCAATGACATCGCGTGGGTCTGCTCCGGCTCGGTTACCTGATAAAAATGTCGACGGTTAAGCAATCCGGTTAAGGCGTCACGCAGGGCCGCACGCTCAAGCTCCTGTTCCAGCCGCTTTTGCTCGGTAATATCATGAATAATGCACAGCATGAGCTTATTACCGTAGATTTCGATTGGCCCGGCGTAGGTTTGTACATGACGGGATGTGCCGTCTGCAAGTTTATGCACAAAATGCAAAGGTTTATGGCCACCGGGAAGATGGGCGATTTCATGCATCACCGGGAGTATATGGCGACCCAGCGTATTGATTTCCCATGTATGTTTCTGACACATCGTATCATGGCTATAGCCATAAAAATTTAGCGCACTGAGATTTGCATCAACGATCAGCCCATCACGCGACGGATCGATAAGTAACATTGGGGCCGAGTTGGTCTGGAAAAAACGCGCGTAAAATCCCTGTTTTTTTCGCTGATAATTTGCTGAACGGCTCGCTTTCAGACCATGCGAAGTCGGTGTTTCAATGCCTTCGAAAAGAATAACGTCACCTGATTCCGGCAGAGAGCGGATGGACAGGCGGCTGGCCATTGCGACGTCCTCACCTTCGCGGTAGACCGTAAGGATTTCCACAATATCGTGATGATTTCTCAAATCGCTGAGATACATGGTTAAATCATTCTGGGCATGTGTTGAAAATATGCCCTTGCGGAGTAGAGAAAAGCAGGGGGCCTGCATCAGTTCCCGTGCAACGGTATTAGCGAACACCAGTTCTTCGGTATGCGGCGAAACAATCCACACCGGCAGGGTTAATAAATCCAGTGAATGCAGCTCGGTTGTGCTCATCGATAATCCCGTTATCTTTATCTGCTGTGTTGCCCGTTTAATGGCATCTGTTTTTTATATTACAGTCTCATAAAGTTATTGATTGTTGAGGAGACAAAGACTGTACGATTCGCTGTTGCTTAATATTGCTTTCCGTTGGAATCAATTCATGGATCTGATGTGCAGGCAACGGTTTTGCAAACAAGAAACCTTGCAGCACGCCACATCCCATCTGGGTCAGGAGTATTTCCTGCTCCTGGGTCTCTATTCCTTCAGCCACCACTTGCATATTCATGGAGTGGGCTATGTCAATAATAGTAGACACAATCTTTGTATTTTTGCTGTTCTCGCTGATATCTTTGACAAATACTCTGTCAATTTTTAATTCTCGTGCCGGAAGAGACTTCAACATCAATATATTTGAATAACCGGTGCCGAAATCATCAATAGAAACGGTGATCCCTAAAGATGAAAATGCATTCAAGACTTCAGCGCTACGTTTTAAATTTTTAAGTGCTGTACTTTCAGTCAATTCCAGCGTGAGATATGCAGGTGATAGTTGATATTGTGCAAGGGCGCTGCACACCACATCAACGATATCATGTTGTTCAAACTGGGAAGGGGAAAGATTAACGGCGAGGGTCCATTCCGCATGGCCCTGTAACTTCCATTGATGTAACTGCTGGCATGCCTGCTGAATAACCCATTTTCCGACCGGGATGATAAGGCCTGTTTCTTCCAGTGCAGGCAGAAACTCAGCAGGTAACAGCATGCCGCGTTCCGGGTGATGCCAGCGTAATAACGCTTCAAAACCGGTCAGGGAATGATCTCCGGCGGTGTATTTGGGTTGATACCAAAGCTCAAATTGATCGTGTTCCAGTGCTTGTGACAGTTCCTGTAAAAATGTCGGCGGTGTATCGGCGATGGCTTCCATTTCCGGGCTATAAATAGCCCAACCGTTTCTGCCAGCCTGTTTGACATGATACATCGCCATATCAGCCTTTACTTTTAACTCATGCAACGTGGAGCCATGCTCAGGATAAATACAGCTTCCTGCACTTAACGAAACCCGAATGGTGTACCCGAACAGCGTGAAAGGATCACCAATCGCAGCCGCAATTCGGGTCAGCAGAGCGGGGATATCCTCTTTATTGCAGTCAGGAATCAGGAGAATAAACTCATCTCCCCCCAGCCTCGCCAGCGTCATGGTATCATCAAGGCAGCTGTAGATTCGCTGCGTACTGGCGATCAGCAACTGATCGCCGATGTGATGTCCCCAGGTATCGTTAACGACTTTGAAGCGATCGAGGTCGATGAATACCAGAGCAAATTGATGCTGGTGCAGTTTGGAATGCTGCAGACAGGCCTGCAAGCAGGCATCTATTTGTGTGCGATTGGCAAGCCCTGTTAGTGCGTCGAAGTGGACCTGATGCTCAAGCTGGCTGTTAAGTTGATGTAAGTTGTCAGCCAGTCGGGAGGTACGCAGTTGCGAATCCACCATTGAGACCACCAACATGATACCCAAAATAACCAGTGTGACGGCGCAGACCCAGACAGAGAGTTCCAGCGTGCTGAGTCCATCGTGTGCAGTGTGTCCAAAATGGGTGAACGTTGCTGCTCCCATCCCGGTGTAATGCATAGAGGCAATCGCCAGCGCCATAATAAGGGCGGCGATAAGTCGATTGATCAGGGCTCGACGGGTATTTTGGCGCAAATGAAAGGCCAGCCACAAACCCACACCAGATGCAACGATGGCAATCATCACTGAGAGCAGTATCAGCGAACGATTCCATAGAATGGCAACATGCTCAATGATGGCATACATGCCAACGTAGTGCATGGTGACGACACCGGCGCTTAATATTCCTGTGGCTAAGACTAATCGTTTTGTTGAAAGCGTATTACCTGAAATGGCGATATTAATGGCGAGAGTTGCAGAAATGAGCGCAATAAAGAAAGAAAATGCCGTGAGCGAAAAATGGTAATTGATCGGCATACTCATTTTCATGGACAGCATACCGATAAAATGCATCGACCAAATGCCCATCCCTAGCGTAGCCCCGCCAGACAGCCGCCAGAAGGTAGATTCTCGTCGGTTGGATATCGCCACCTTGCCCGCACTATCGAGAGCAATAAAAGAGGCAATAAACGCGACAACAAAGGAAATCCCAATCAATACAGGGTCCCACGACACGTTCAACATCATACTACCTATCGGAAAAAAGCCGTGCTAATAAATCTAGCAGGTTTTGTCCAGTTAACATGATAAAACCAGGAATGTTCTTGTGTTTTTACACAGGTATTAGAGGGGGCCGGGAGATAGTGAAATTAACAAGCCATTACTTATATAAACATTCACCAAATTTATAGTTCTGTGCGTTTTATGCTCTCCATGTGCTTGTCATCACAATAACCTGATGCCTGGCGCCATTACAGCCATTTGATGGGATAAAACACTGAACTAATAGAAATAAAAGGTGTAATTTCCTGCCTTAAGTAAAAGGACTGCAGACTCTCATTGAAAGTTCAGCTTTCGTCGCAGAGCAATGGCATTCTGCATTGCAGGTGCTATAAAAAATAATATCTACATAATTTCTTTGTGCACAGGACTAAAATGTTAAATGATATTAGCGTCAGAACCTTTATTATTTTATTTCTACTCATTACGGCAGTTGCTCTCAATATTGTTGAGATAACTTTTTCAGCCGCTCCAGAAATTATAATTAGTACAAATGTGGTAAGCATTATTTCTATATTATGCTTATGGTGGTACATGACGAAATACCTGGTCATGCCGATCAATACGGTTAAAAGGAGCATTGAGGAAGTGACGTCTGGGAATCTGGCGATCAGTATTCCAGAGTTTGGTAATAATTGTGCGGGTAGACTAATACCGGGCATCAATAGTTTATCGAGTAATATTTCAACACTCGTTAATGAGATCAGAACATCCTCGCAAACGGCGATGGCGCTCTCTGAACAGCTTGCGGAACGCAGCGCCGAGCTTTCAGTGAAAACGGAACAACAATCCGGAGCATTGATGCAGACGGCGGCTAATATGGATGAAATAGCCGTTAATACGCGAAATAATGCTGACAACACGCAAATCGCCAGCGTCCAGGCAACAGTTGCCACGCAATGCGCCATTCAGGGTGGAGAATTAATGGTACAGGTTGCGACAAATATGCGTTCAATCACCGAGTGTGCACAGCAGATGACGGAAATTATTACGCTAATCGATGGTATCGCATTCCAGACAAATATTCTGGCATTGAATGCTGCCGTGGAAGCGGCGAGGGCCGGTGAGCATGGCAAAGGTTTTTCCGTGGTGGCCGGTGAAGTAAGAATGCTTGCACACCGTAGTGCAGATGCTGCTAAGAATATTAAGCAACTGATTGCCCAAACCCATCAAAATGTTCAGCAAGGCGCAGCTATTGTGCGTGAAGCAGAAAAAAATATGCATGATATTGTCGGTGGTGCCGGTCAATTAAACCAACTGATGGGCGAGATATTAACCACTACACAGGAACAGGAGAAAGGAATTATCAGAATTACTCATGCACTGGCCGAACTGGAGAATGTAACCCAAAGTAATGCCATTATGGTTGATGAGCTTTCTGATTCCTCAGGCATCCTGAAAAACCAGGTGATTGATCTCCAGTCACGAACACATAAATTTCGCTTAAGTAACGCTCTTGAGTCAGAGAGATGGCAGCGGGCTTAACTGGGTTCTCGAAACTAGCGCCGCATTCGTCGGCGCTTTTCTTATGTATTATCAGATACTTTTATGAATCATTTCAGCACAATGGGACAATGAGATATTGCTTAACATATTCTGACAGCTAGACTAACGAAAAAAGCTGAATGTTTGTGGAGGCGCTGTGGAAGCCATTAAGGGAACGGATGTTAATGTGCCGGATGCCGTGTTTGCCTGGCTGTTGGATGGCCGGGGTGGGGTCAAACCCTTGGAAGATAACGATATTATCGACAGTCAGCATCCCTGTTGGCTACATCTTAATTATACCCATCCTGAAAGCGCACAATGGCTGGCGACAACGCCTTTACTTCCCAATAATGTGCGTGATGCGCTGGCAGGCGAAAGTACGCGCCCGCGCGTCAGTAGAGTCGGGGAAGGTACGCTGATTACACTGCGCTGTATTAACGGCAGCACCGATGAGCGACCTGACCAACTGGTGGCGATGCGCTTATATATGGATGAACGTCTGATTGTCTCAACCCGCCAGCGCAAAGTGCTGGCGCTGGATGATGTGGTCAGCGATCTCCAGGAAGGGACAGGACCGGCTGATTGTGGTAGTTGGCTGGTGGATGTTTGTGATGCGCTAACCGACCATGCCAGCGAATTTATCGAACAGCTGCACGACAAGATTATTGATCTGGAAGATAACCTGCTCGATCAGCAGATCCCACCGCGTGGTTTTCTGGCTTTACTGCGTAAGCAGTTAATTGTGATGCGCCGTTATATGGCGCCACAGCGTGATGTCTATGCCCGTCTGGCGAGTGAACGGTTGTCCTGGATGACCGACGACCATCGGAGACGGATGCAGGATATCGCTGACAGGCTGGGGAGAGGGCTGGATGAAATAGACGCCTGTATTGCCCGGACCGGTATTATGGCGGATGAAATTGCGCAGGTGATGCAGGAGTCTCTGGCTCGCCGAACGTATACAATGTCATTGATGGCAATGGTTTTTCTTCCCAGCACATTTTTAACCGGGCTTTTCGGCGTTAACCTCGGCGGTATCCCCGGCGGTGGTTGGCAGTTTGGTTTCTCACTTTTTTGTATTCTGTTAGTGGTCCTGATTGGTGGTGTTACTTTATGGTTGCATCGTAGTAAATGGTTGTAACAACAACGTTTTTTAGTGACTTTTGCGCATGAAAACGTCCTGAATTTTGAGCAAGGTCAATAAACCATCTACCTATTCGGGGCAATATCTCTCTCGCAGGTGAATGCAACGTCAAGCGATGGGCGTTGCGCTCCATATTGTCTTACTTCCTTTTTTGAATTACTGCATAGCACAATTGATTCGTACGACGCCGACTTAGATTAGTCGGCTTTTTTTTGCCTGCAGGAAATCAGCGTCTACCCTAAAAGGGTCAACCTGAATGACTGGAGGGGCATATGACCTGTCTGATTGCAACGTCGCACACTGATTCGCTACCGACTGACCCGGTTCCCATTCCCGATCCCATTCCTCGTCCGCAGCCCATGCCGGATCCTCCGCCGGATGAAGAACCGATTAAATTGTCGCATCACGGGCACAGATCTGCGAGGATACGCGCCTGCTGAATGTGAGTTTTTACCGCGAGATTAAATTGTGACCGCTTTTTCAACCCTGAATGTTTTACCTGCTGCTCAACTCGAGAACCTTAACGAGCTGGGTTATCTTGAAATGACGCCTGTTCAGGCTGCTGCATTACCGGCAATCCTGGCGGGTAAAGATGTTCGCGTGCAGGCTAAAACCGGCAGTGGCAAAACGGCTGCTTTTGGTCTTGGGCTATTACAGCATATTGATGCCGCGCTGTTTCAGACGCAGTCTCTGGTGCTGTGCCCAACGCGAGAGCTTGCCGACCAGGTGGCGGGTGAACTGCGTCGTTTAGCGCGCTTTCTGCCAAACACTAAAATCTTAACGCTGTGCGGTGGGCAACCCTTTGGCGCACAGCGCGACTCCCTGCAACATGCACCACATATTATTGTTGCCACTCCGGGTCGTTTACTTGACCACCTGCAAAAGGGCACCGTTTCTCTGGATGCCCTGAATACGCTGGTTATGGATGAAGCTGACCGCATGCTGGATATGGGCTTTAGCGATGCGATTGATGATGTGATCCGCTTTGCGCCTGCGTCACGTCAGACCTTGCTGTTTTCCGCAACCTGGCCGCAAGCCATTGCTGCTATCAGTGGTCGGGTACAGCAAAATCCATTAACGATTGAAATAGATACGGTCGATGCGCTGCCGGCGATTGAACAGCAGTTTTTCGAAATTTCCAGCCACGGAAAAATTCCGCTGCTGCAAAAGCTACTCAGCCAGCATCAGCCCGCATCGTGTGTGGTTTTTTGTAACACCAAAAAAGATTGTCAGGCCGTTTGTGATGCACTGAATGCGGCAGGGCAAAGCGCACTGTCATTACATGGCGACCTGGAACAGCGCGATCGCGATCAGACGCTGGTTCGTTTTGCCAACGGTAGCGCGCGCGTCCTGGTCGCAACCGATGTGGCCGCACGTGGCCTGGATATCAAATCGCTTGAGCTGGTAGTTAACTTCGAACTGGCGTGGGATCCGGAAGTCCACGTCCATCGTATCGGACGTACCGCGCGTGCCGGCAATAGCGGTCTGGCGATTAGCTTCTGTGCGCCGGAAGAAGCGCAGCGTGCCAACATTCTTTCTGAAATGCTGCAACTGAAGCTGAACTGGTTGCCAGCGCCAACTAACGTCTCAATCCTGCCGCTGGAAGCAGAGATGGCGACGTTATGCATTGATGGTGGTAAAAAGGCTAAAATGCGTCCTGGCGATGTTCTGGGGGCTCTGACCGGTGACATTGGCCTGGATGGCGCTGATATCGGCAAAATTGCCGTTCACCCGGCGCACGTCTATGTCGCCATTCGCCAGACTGAAGCGCATAAGGCGTGGAAGCAATTACAAAACGGGAAGATTAAAGGCAAGACTTGCCGGGTCCGTTTATTGAAATAAATGCCCGCTGGAGTGCCTGATGGCGCTCCGCTTATCAGGCCTACAGGCGCTTATGCACGTTGTAGGCCTGACAGATGCTTACTTCACTTCCACCACGTTCAGGCGTAATTCATCCAGTTGAGCATCATCTTCTTCTGGCTGCCAGCCCGCAGGTTGCAGCGGGATCTCTTCACGATCGAACGCTAAATCACCGCCGTCCACAACCTCTGAACCGTGCTTAATGCCTTTAAAATCGAACAGATTGATATCGCTCAGATGTGAAGGCACAACGTTCTGCATTGCGCTGAACATGGTTTCAATACGGCCTGGATAGCGTTTGTCCCAGTCACGCAGCATGTCAGCAATGACCTGGCGCTGTAGGTTAGGCTGTGAGCCGCACAGGTTGCACGGAATAATTGGGAAGCCTTTCGCCTCGGAGAAACGCTCGATATCTTTCTCACGGCAGTAAGCCAGCGGGCGGATCACGATGTGCTTACCGTCATCACTCATCAGCTTCGGCGGCATACCTTTCATTTTCCCGCCGTAGAACATGTTTAAAAACAGCGTTTGCAGGATGTCGTCGCGATGGTGGCCGAGCGCAATCTTGGTGGCACCTAACTCGGTTGCCGTACGGTACAGAATGCCGCGACGCAGGCGAGAGCAAAGCGAGCAGGTCGTTTTGCCTTCAGGGATTTTATCTTTGACGATCCCGTAAGTGTTTTCTTCGACAATCTTGTACTCAACGCCCAGCTTTTCCAGATACTCCGGCAGAATGTGCTCCGGGAAACCGGGTTGTTTTTGATCGAGGTTAACCGCAACTAAGGAAAAACTGATCGGGGCGCTTTGCTGCAAATTACGTAGGATCTCCAGCATGGTATAGCTGTCTTTCCCGCCGGAAAGGCACACCATAATGCGATCGCCGTCTTCGATCATATTGAAGTCGGCAATGGCTTCGCCCACGTTACGACGCAGACGTTTTTGCAATTTGTTCAGGTTGTATTGTTCTTTCTTTGTAACTTGTTGATTATCTTGCATTCTTACCATTCTCAAAAACCAAAAGGGGCATATAATGGGCAAACTTCAATCACATGGCTAGTTGGTTATTCAACATTGCAACCCGATCGCCATTCATTTCTTCAATCCATGTACTGTAGACGTCGTATACCATTTGCGCGTTTTCATGCCCCATCTGATCAGCTATAAATGATGGATTCGCTCCAGCCGATAACAGCCAGCAGGCAAAAGTATGCCGCGTATGGTACGGATTACGGCGACGAATACCAGCACGTTTTACAGCTGAGTTCTATCTGGCACCGATGCTACTCATAGAGTAGTAAGATTTTTGCTCTTCGTGACCAGACCAGAATAAACTGCGAACCGCATGATTGAATAAAGGTACATGGTCCCGGACAGGAAGAAATTAATCAGCTGAAAGCAGATATTGAAGCGCTGAAGAAAATTGTGGAGCAGCTCACCGCCAGATAATTCAGTTCTGAACTATCAACGAGCAATGTCAGGGCAAGGTGTAACGAACTGCCGCAACCATGCCGTATGCAAGAGCATGACTGCGGCCGACCGGCAAACGTCCGATAGTGCGAGTATTGAATGATTGCCAGTCACAGCGGATGGTACTTAAACAATATGACGGTTCAAGGTGTTTAATCTGAAACCAGCCACATATCAGCTTCTTCAAACATTTCCTGAACAGTACGGCTTATCTGTTCTTTTTCATGCTTGCTGGCGTCAGTGTTGATCGCCGGAAGTGTCATCATCGGTTTAACCCGAACTTCAGCATCGGGGAAGATCCGATGAACCCTCCTGGTCAATTCGCCCAGAATAATATCTTTTGCGCCGGGCAGACCATCAAAATTCCTTTTGTCATAAACGAGTTCCACGAACATTGCTCATCGCTCTTTTTACTGGATTTATATACAGTGCTTATACTCTGTTTTTACCTGGGTTTCAAGAGAGGACGTAATGTTGTCGTGACGTAGCGATACATCAACGTAGGAAAGCGAGAACCGTATAATCGATATTATCTGTGCATCGATCTGTCATTTAGGATAGATGCGTAGAAACATAGGGTTCATTATGTAATATATCTTTTTGCGGACCTATTTATTCTTTTTGAATATCCTCATTTAAAAAATGGTAATGATACCCTCACTGCTTAACGGGTTGTTTAAATGACTCCTTGCCAGGATTGGGGTTATTCGTTAAATTGTCTGCATAATCGTTAAATACATTAAGTATTACACGGACGTTATTTGTACGAAAAATAAATGATGGAGTTAAAATGAAGTGTGTGTTAGCACTAATGTTGAGCATGGTATTGTCAGGATGCACAACAAATGATTGGTTGGATGCCGCAAGTGGGATAATGCAAGCTAAAGACAAAAATGAAAAAGACGCAAGAAATAAGCGCATAAAAGCAGCAAATAAGGCTGCAGGTTACTAATTCATAAGCAATTAATCTATTCCTCTATTATCTTAGTTGATATAAGAGGAATGGTATTCTAATCTTCCTTATTGGCTAAATATCCCCCTATCTCTCGCCTGTTGGCAGGAGATATAGCCAAAATGTTTTTTATTCCCATTCTTATCGAATGCCACATAAAAAGGCATTGTTTCTGCATCTTTTCTTAAGGTGTAGTTGATGCAAGTCCCATTGATTTCCGGAATATTTATCTCACTATCTGGTTTTCCACCTGCGGCAAAAACTGTAGATTTTGTCGCATTAGGGGCGTAGGTTGCTTGCACAAGTGGATCATTATCAAATTTCATAAAACTGAAACTACAGGCGCTTAATAAAGGAACAAATAAGTTTGCCTTTAGCGGTAACGTGCTGAATGTTCTGGCGGGAAAAATGTCAGCACATTTAGGACAGGAATCGAGGGGGATAAGGGGTAGAAGCAAAAAGCCCGCAACGATGTGCGGGCCAGACAGCTTAGCGGACTACCAGTACCGAACACTCTGCATGACGCACCACAGCTGCAGCGTTAGAGCCCAGCAGGTAGGTGGTGATGTCAGGTCGGTGTGAGGCGATAATGACCATATCGGCCGGTAATTTTTTAGCGATCTCCAGAATCTTGTCTTTCGGCGCACCTTCTGCGACATGAACGTGCACTCTGTCCGTTGGGATATTGAACTTCTTGATAATCTCTTCCAGTTGAGATTTCGCTTCGGCTTTCAGATCGTCCATGGCCGGTAACTCTGCCGAGTAGGCCAGTCCCAGAGAAGCATAATAGGGCAGTGACGGAATGACGGTCAAAAAATGGACCTGCGCATCGTCAATCTTTGCTTCTGCTTCAACATGGGCAATAACGCGTTGAGTTAATTCTGAGTCTGAAATATCGATGGGTACAAGAATCGTTCTGTTCATAAAACCTCCTGTTTAAGCATCCTCCTAAAGCTTACCGCGTAATGGCACTTTATGTACAATGACAACGATCACATTTTGGCATCACTTTATTTTAATTTCAGGAAACTTTCCTTTTATTACTCCATCGTAAAATCGACCTTTAGAAACGACGAGCAGGAAATCACGAAAAATACGGGCAGGGACCTGCTGATATTGTAGCGTAGCCAACTGATGGAAGCGAATTTCTAGCGTGCGGGAGGATTCGTCATAGCCGACGGATGCAATACGGGATGATTTTACAGGATGATGATTCATTGCAGGTATCCTCTACTGCAGACCTTAATGCAAGATATCATCTATCAGAGATGTGTTTTAGCGCAACAGATATAATGTTTTGATCTGGATAAAACAGAATTGTTAGAACATAAAGAGAGCCCGCTGTTGCCAGCGGGCTAACGGATTAGAACTGGTAAACCAGACCTAATGCAACTACGTCATCAGTAGAGATGTTGTTACGAGTGTAGAAGCTGTCGTCTTCGTCCAGCAGGTTGATTTTGTAATCAACATAGGTGGACATGTTTTTGTTGAAGTAGTAGGTAGCGCCGATATCAGCATATTTAACCAGGTCTTTGTCGCCATCGGTAGTGTTCAGGTCTTTACCTTTAGACATCAGGAAAGACACTGCCGGACGCAGACCGAAGTCGAACTGGTACTGTGCAGTTACTTCGAAGTTCTGAGTTTTGTTGGCTACGCCGCTGTCGCCGTACGGAGTCATGTTACGGGTTTCAGAGTACATAGTTGCCAGGTAGATGTTGTTGGCGTCGTATTTCAGGCCGGTAGTCCATGCGTCAGCTGTATCACCACCGGCGTTGCTATGGATGATTTGGTCATTCGTGCGGTCAGATGATGTATATGCAGCACCTGCGCTGAAACCCATTCCGAAGTCATAAGTGGAGGAAATACCCCAACCATCACCGTTATCATAACGATAATCGTTACCTGTGCTTTGACCCGTAATTGGGTTGAAGATGTTATCGTTGCGGTTTCCAGTGCCTTCTTCGTTATTACTGCCGCCTTCATTCGCACCCTGATACTGCAGAGCAAAGTTCAAACCGTTAACCAGACCGAAGAAGTCGGTGTTACGGTAGGTGGCCACACCGTTCGCACGGCCGGTCATGAAGTTATCTGCCTGAGTGTAAGAGTCACCGCCGAATTCTGGCAGCATATCGGTCCAGCCTTCAACGTCGTACATGACGCCGTAGTTACGACCGTAGTCGAATGAGCCGTAGTCGCCAAACTTCAGACCCGCGAAAGCCAGACGAGTGAAGCTGTTGCCGTGGTCGCTTTCGGTAGTGTTGGCGTTAACCTGATATTCCCACTGGCCATAACCGGTGATCATGTCGTTAACCTGGGTTTCACCTTTGAAGCCCATACGCATATAAGTCTGATCGCCATCTTTAGAAGAATCATCAGAGAAATAATGCAGGCCGTCTACTTTGCCATAGAGATCTAATTTGTTGCCGTCTTTATTATAAACTTCAGCAGCGTGAGCAGCGCCTGCAGCCAGCAGGGCAGGAATTACGAGAGCCAGTACTTTTCTGTTCATTGAAATAATCCTTTAGTTTTTTTATTAACCTGTGACTACCCATGTAGGGAGTAAAAGCATGCTAAAGGAGAAGTTCCGTAAAGAGATAAATATGAATTGTTACGTCTTAAGTAAAACCTTAAATAAATAATTCTACGGAAATGATGATAATTTTCGTGAATGTGTATGTCGAATATATATAAAATAAAAATTATACAAGTGAATTGTGTTGGGCTATTCTGCGCGTGTTATATGCCTTTATTGTCACGTTTTATTTTTCGTTGATATATTGATGGAAATTATTAATTAGCCAACGAATAAATTGACAAGCCCGAACAACTGTTCGGGCTTTTTTTTGATTCCAGCTTAATGCTGAACGAAAGGTGTTACTCGGTACCGCTCTTTTCTGCTTTACCCGCCAGTTGGGCCAGGAAGTCATAGCGTTTTTGCAAATCAGCTGCGGCGTCTTTCCACAGCTGTTCTGCAACTTCTGGCTGTTGGGCATTCAGGCGGCGGAAGCGCTGCTCGTTAAGCAATGTTTCAGCCAGCGCGTCTGAAGGTGGGCGAGAGTCCAGCGCCAGCGGCAATTTACCTTCGTCTGCACGACGCGGGTCAAAGCGGTATAGCGGCCAGAATCCGGTTGCCGTCAGCTGACGCATCTGATCGTGGCTTAGCGCGAGATCATAGCCATGCTCTTCACATGGGCTATAGGCGATAATCAGCGACGGACCCGGATAGGCTTCCGCTTCCTGGATAGCTTTTACCGTCTGGTTCAACTGGGCGCCCAGGGAAATCTGCGCGACATAAACATGTCCGTACATCATCATACTGACGCCCAGATCTTTGCGTGCCTTGCGCTTGCCATGTTCACCAAATTTGGTAACCGCCCCGAGCGGCGTGGCTTTCGACGCTTGTCCGCCCGTGTTGGAGTAACACTGAGTATCCAGTACCAGAATATTGACGTTCTCGGTCAGACTCAGGACGTGATCCAGCCCGCCAAAACCAATATCGTAAGCCCAGCCATCGCCGCCAATCAGCCAGATGGACTTCTCAACTAACGCGTCGGCATCGGTTAACAATTGCTGTGCACCTTCAACATCTTTCAGGTGCTGGCGCAGCGCTGCAACTTGTTCACGACGTACTTCTGGCGTTGCTTCAGCATGCAGGGCATCGTTCAATTCAGCCGGAATATTATCGGCAAACTGTTCCAGTAACCGCATGACGCGCACACGGTGTTGATCCACCGTCAGACGGAAGCCCAGACCAAACTCTGCGTTATCTTCGAACAGAGAGTTTGCCCACGCAGGTCCACGGCCATTGGCATCGGTGGTATACGGCGTTGAGGGGAGGTTACCGCCATAAATTGATGAACAGCCGGTCGCGTTAGCGATCAGCATGCGGTCGCCATACAGCTGCGTAAGCAGTTTGATATACGGCGTTTCACCACAGCCAGAACAGGCGCCAGAATATTCAAACAGCGGAGTGATTAACTGCGAGGTACGGATATCAATGCGTTCAAGCTTGCTGCGGTCGATCTCCGGCAGATTGAGGAAGAAGTTATAGTTAACTTTTTCTTCTTCAACATGCTCAAGGCGCGACATCATATTGATAGCCTTGATTTCCGGGTTCTGGCGATCTTTCGCCGGGCAAACTTCGACGCACAGATTACAGCCGGTGCAATCCTCAGGCGCTACCTGCAGGACATACTTCTGACCGCGCATATCGCGAGATTTCACATCCAGAGAATGCAGGCTGGCAGGAGCGTTTTCCATCGCTTCAGGTGAAACCACTTTGGCGCGGATTGCCGAGTGCGGGCAAGCGGCAACGCAGTGGTTACACTGGGTACACAGCTCTTCCTTCCAGATGGGGATCTCTTCGGCGATATTGCGTTTTTCCCAACGCGTGGTGCCCATTGGCCAGGTGCCGTCTGGCGGCAGCGCGGATACGGGAAGGGCATCACCCAGACCGGCGAGCATTGCCGCGGTGACAGTTTTCACGAAATCGGGCGCGGCATCAGAAACCACCGGTGGGCGGTTTGCGCTGTGCGGATCAACCGGCTGGAGTGCCACTTCGGCGACGGATTCGCGCGCCAGGGCCAGAGCCTGCCAGTTACGTTCAACCAGGTCCTGTCCCTTACTGCTGTAACTTTTCGCAATCGCTCCCTGCAATTCAGCCAACGCGCTGTCGCCGGGTAAGATTTGCGTCAAATGGAAGAAGGCCATTTGCATAACGGTGTTAATACGCGCTGCCAGACCGCATTCGCGGGCGATTTTGGCTGCATTAATCACGTAGAAACGGGCTTTCTTCTGATTCAGTACCGCCTGAACTTCCTGCGGCAAACGCGCCCAGACTTCATCCACACTGTACGGGGTATTGAGCAGGAAGATACCGCCTGGTTTCAGGCGCTCGACCATCTGATACTTATCGATAAATTGCAGTTGGTGACAGCCAACGAAATCGGCTTGCGATACCAGATAAGCAGAGCGAATAGGTTGCTCGCTGACGCGCAGGTGGGAAACCGTCAGACCGCCTGCTTTTTTCGAGTCATAAACGAAATAACCCTGCGCATACCATGGCGTAGAGTTACCAATAATCTTGATATTGTTTTTGGTGGCGGACACGCTACCGTCGCTGCCCAACCCATAAAACAGCGCTTCGAGCTTAGCCGTACCGGGCAGGGTGTTTTCCGGTAACGGTAGCGACAAGTTGGTGACATCATCATAAATGCCGACCGTAAAGCGAGGTTTCGGTTTTGAGCTATTCAGCTCATTAAAGACCGCCATGACGCAGTCTGGACCAAACTCTTTGGAAGAAAGACCATAACGTCCGCCAATCACGCGCGGTAGCGTTTCTCGCTCGCCACAGTTGAAGGCTTCCGCTAACGCGGTCATCACGTCCAGATACAACGGTTCTGCCTGTGCGCCTGGCTCTTTGGTGCGATCCAGGACGGCGATGCTGCGTACGGTTTCCGGCAGCGCGCGCAGTAAATGTCTGGCAGAGAATGGACGGAACAGACGTACTTTCAGAACGCCAACTTTCTCGCCACGTGCCAGCAGATCTTCAACGACTTCCTCACAGGTTCCAATCGCCGAGCCCATTAAGATAATGACGCGCTCAGCCTGAGGATGGCCGTAATATTCAAATGGCTGATACTGGCGACCTGTCGCTGCGGCGAAATCGTTCATCGCCTGTTCTACATGATCGTAAACCGCGTTGTACCACGGGTTTGTTGCCTCGCGTGACTGGAAATAGGTGTCCGGGTTCGCAGACGTACCGCGAATAACCGGATGCTCTGGATTAAGCGCCCGAGCGCGATGAGCATCGATTTCCGCCTGCGGCATCAGTCCGAGGATCGTGTCGTCGGCCAGTGGCACAATTTTATTGATTTCATGGGATGTACGGAAACCATCAAAGAAATGAATAAACGGAACCCGGCTTTTCAGGGTGGCTATTTGCGAAATCAGCGCAAAGTCCTGTGCCTCCTGAACGCTGCTGGCACACAGCATCGCACATCCTGTCTGGCGCACCGCCATCACGTCGGAATGATCGCCAAAGATCGATAATGCGTGAGTAGCAATTGTACGAGCCGCAACGTGCAGTACAAACGGGGTCAACTGACCGGCCAGTTTGTACAGCGTTGGGATCATCAGCAACAGGCCCTGCGATGAGGTAAACGACGTAGAGAGCGCACCTGTCTGCAACGCGCCATGAACGGTTGCGATCGCGCCGCCTTCTGACTGCATTTCTACGACGCGAGGGGTATCCCCCCACACGTTCTTAAGCCCGTTCCCGGCCCAGGCATCCGCCTGCTCAGCCATCGTCGAACTGGGCGTAATCGGGTAGATGGCGATAACCTCGCTGGTACGAAATGCGACTGAAGCAACCGCACCATTACCGTCAATTGTGATCATACTGACACCCTTACATTGCGCAAAAAGAGGGACTCGCATAACGGCGGCGAATCCTGGTTGTTATCTTTCTATTTTAGCAAAAGCGCTAAAGAGAGATTTTCGCTTTTGTGTCCTTGGAATAAACAGAATGAATGGTTTGATCAAAGGAGCAGGCAAAAAATTGCCAGAAAATGTAAACAGTACGCATAAATGCGTATTTTGCCTCTCGACGGCGCTGTTTTCGCTGCCTATTATTTATGGCTGTGTCGTTTGGTTAATATTCAGAGGGGAGTAAGATGCGCGCAGCGTTTTGGGTAGGATGTGCCGCGTTATTATTATCGGCTTGTAGCAGCGAACCTGTTCAGCAGGCAACTGCCGCGCATGTCGCGCCGGGCATGAAGGCAGCAATGTCCAGTTCTGGAGAAGCTAATTGCGCCATGATTGGCGGTTCACTCTCTGTTGCTCGTCAACTGGATGGTTCAGCCATCGGGATGTGTGCGCTACCCAACGGCAAACGCTGTAGTGAGCAGTCGCTTGCCGCCGGAAGTTGTGGTAGCTATTAAGCTCCCGCGTTTCCTACATTAAATCCGCGAGTTTATACGTCAGCGTTTGTTCTGCTGTCGCCAGCGTTAACTGGTCAGCAGTTAGATCGACCTGTGCGCCTTGCTTAAACATTTCGCTGACGATCCCGTCGAGCGCGTTAAGCTGTGGATCGGCGCACATCATACGCGTCATCGCCATATCTTTTACCTTCAACTCACCGTCAGACAGCTTGCCCTGGCCGTGGAATTGATTACACATCTTTCCTGATACCGTCATGTTTTCACCAAAACTTAACTCAGGTGGGTTGTTGGTGGCGGTGACGGCTTTACCATTCACGCTTTGCAAAACGAAGCGATGATGCTGCAACTGTTCGCGATTGACGGAAACTTTTCCATTGCTCACACAGCCAGCCATCAGCATGCTGAGCGCAATCAACGTGACAACTTTCTTCATTAAATTTCTCTACGTTTGTGACGGGGATACATTCAATATAATAATGATACTGAATGTTTTATCATCGGTGATTGTCTGAAAATGCCCCCCTGACGCCAGGGGAGCACAGAGATTAGAAGAGGGCGTTTGGACAGGTCTCGCCTTTGGAAATTTGTGCCAGATTCTGCAGCGTGGTCTCAGAAATGCTGGTTAACGCTTCGGCGGTCAGGAATGCCTGATGACCGGTAAACAGCACGTTATGGCAGGCCGACAGACGACGGAACACATCATCCTGAATCACGTCATTGGATTTATCTTCAAAGAACAGATCGCGTTCGTTTTCATACACGTCCATACCCAGAGAACCAATTTTCTGGTTTTTCAGCGCATCGATAGCGGCTTGCGAGTCGATTAATGCACCACGACTGGTGTTAATGACCATCACGCCGTTTTTCATTTGCTCAAAGGCTTCGTGATTGAGCAGATGATAATTCTCCGGTGTTAACGGGCAGTGCAGAGAGATGACATCGGACTCGGCAAACAGCGTTTTAAGATCAACATACTCAACGCCTAACTCCAGCGCAGCAGCGCTCGGGTAAGGATCGAACGCCAGCAGACGCATACCAAAACCCTTCAGGATCCGCAGTGCAGCAATACCGATTTTACCCGTACCGATCACCCCAGCGGTTTTGCCATACATAGTAAAACCGGTCAGCCCCTCAAGAGAGAAGTTGGCATCACGGGTACGCTGATAGGCGCGGTGAATACGGCGATTCAGCGTCATCATCATGCCAATCGCATGTTCAGCAACGGCCTCTGGTGAATAAGCTGGAACACGCACCACCTGCAGACCCAGCTCTTTTGCTGCGTCGAGATCGACGTTATTGAACCCGGCACAACGCAGCGCGATGTATTTCACGCCATGCTTTTTCAGCTCTTCCAGAACAGGGCGGCTACCATCGTCGTTGACGAAAATGCACACGGCTTCGCAGCCATGGGCGGTTTTGGCTGTTTTTTCAGTCAACAGAAAGTCAAAGAATTCAAGTTCAAAACCAAAAGCCTCGTTAACCTGCTGCAGATACTTCTTGTCGTACTGTTTTGTACTATAGATGGCGAGTTTCATAAGACTTTCTCCAGTGATTTTGACGTCACATTAATCCAATTCAAATTATTTTACAAAATCTAAAAAGTTATTGATAGTCATAGGCGTAATGAATAATTCAGCGTATCTGTTGTTAGTGTGGGCAGGTTACACAATTTCAACAACTGGATATTTTTCTATCCAACTCAACGCCTGGATATCGCGGCAGGTAAAAAGCCAGCCGAATCACATCCGGAAGGCTACGCTTATACAGGTAGCAAATATCGGGAGGGGTCATGTTAACTCACTCTGAAGCAAAACGATGGGCCACCCTAATGCTCAAGGCGGCATTATGCGATGGTATGAAACCTGATGAGATTTCCCGGCAGGTACATCTGGTCTGCGATCATCATGGTAGGGAGTGCCTCGAAGAACTCATCGAGGAAATTCTGATAGAAGCAGGTCGTATAGGACCTAAACATAGCGATGGACAACTGAGGCCTCATTGAGTCTGAATCTTAATATCCCCGACGGCACGTGTAACAGCGTGCCTATAAATCGGTTATCTATCCTTAATGTGGGCATATCCAGCTAAACATGCCACAATACAGGCCTAAACCGGCTTAAATTTTTGCTAAATCAGGATATTAACTACCCATGAAGGGTAAATATAAAGCCGTTCTGGCACTCCTCTTATTATTGATTCTCGTGCCGCTGACGCTAGTGATGACGCTTGGTCTTTGGGTGCCTACGTTGGTGGGTATCTGGTTACCCGTTGGAACTCGCATCGCGCTGGATGAGAGCCCGCGCCTGACACGGCATGGGTTGCATATACCTGAACTCCGCTATCTGGTTGAAGATTGCCCGCTAGCGCGCATTACTCAAGCGGATCTGTCTCACCCCAGCCGCTGGTTGCTGAATGTCGGGACCATCGAGTTGGATTCAGCTTGCCTGGCCAAATTGCCGCAGACAGAGCCGTCGCCAGTGGCGCCCAAAACGCTGGCTGAATGGCAGTCAATGCTGCCCAATACCTGGATTAACATCGACAAACTTATCCTCTCTCCATGGCAGGAATGGCAGGGGAAACTGTCACTCTCGCTCACTCCTTCCACTCAACAGCTGCGTTACCAGGGTGAAAAAGTTAAATTCCAGGGGCGTTTACACGGGCAAAACCTCACGGTAACGGAGCTGGATGTTGCGGCATTTGAAGGCCAGCCGCCGGTAAAACTGGTCGGTGAATTTACTATGCCACTGGTTCCCGATGGGCTACCGGTAAGCGGTCATGCGGTTGCGACGTTAAGCTTGCCGCAAGAGCCTACGCTTGTGGACGCCGAACTGGAGTGGCAAGAAAACAGCGGACAATTGATCGTCATGGCGCGGGATAATGCCGATCCGCTGCTTGACCTTCCGTGGGAAATAACACGTCAGCAACTGACCATCAGCGACGGCCGCTGGAACTGGCCTTATCAGGGATTCCCGTTAAGTGGCCGGATGGGCATAAAAGTTGAAAACTGGCAGGCCGGACTGGAAAACGCGGTGGTGAGCGGGCGTCTGAACGTTCTGACGCATGGCGATGCCGGTAAAGGAAATGCCGTATTAACGCTGGGGCCAGGTAAGCTTGGCATGGATAGTAGCGATATGCCGCTACAGTTGACTGGTGAAGCGAAACAGGGCGATCTGATCTTCTACGCGAAATTACCCGCCAGACTTACCGGAAGTCTGAATGATCCACAATTAGCTTTCGAGCCTGGGGCGCTGCTGCGCTCACGTGGGCGGGTGATTGATTCGCTGGATATTGACGAGATTCGCTGGCCGTTGGCAGGTGTAAAAGTCACACAACGCGGTGTGGATGGACGTCTGCAGGCTATTTTACGTGCGCATGAAAACCAGATGGGAGGCTTTGAACTACATCTGGATGGCCTGGCAAATGATTTTCTTCCTGATGCCGGTCGTTGGCAGTGGCGATATTGGGGGGAAGGCAGCTTTACGCCGATGCATGCCCGTTGGGACGTAGCGGGTAAGGGAGAATGGCATGACAACACCCTGCGGCTATTTGATCTTTCCACCGGATTTGATCATCTGCAATACGGCACGATGAAGGTGGAAAAACCACGTCTGGTGATGGACGAACCAATCGTCTGGGTACGGGATGCAACCAAACCGACATTTAGCGGCGCGCTGTCGCTGGATGCAGGGAACACCACCTTCACCGGGGGAAGCGTGTTACCGCCGTCGACGCTGAAGTTCAGCGTGGAAGGTAGCGATCCGACAATTTTCCAGTTCAAAGGTCAGCTTCACGCGGGGGCGATTGGCCCCGTACAACTGAATGGTCGTTGGGACGGGATCCGCCTGCGCGGACAGGCCTGGTGGCCAAAACAATCGCTCACCGTATTCCAGCCTCTGATCCCACCTGACTGGAAAATGAAGCTACGTGAAGGTGATCTGTATGCGCAGGTCGCGTTTTCGGCAGCTCCGGAGCAGGGCTTTGAAGCGGGCGGTCATGGGGTGTTAAAAGGCGGTAGCGCCTGGATGCCCGATAACCAAATCAACGGTGTCGATTTTGTCTTGCCTTTCCGGTTCAGTGAAGGTGCGTGGCAACTGGGAACGCGTGGGCCTATTTCACTGCGTATTGCGGAAGTGGTGAATCAGGTGACGGTGAAGAATATCGCCGCCGATCTGCAGGGGGCGTACCCCTGGAGTGAAAACAACCCATTACTGTTGAGCGATGTCAGTGCCGACCTGCTGGGGGGCAAAATCATCATGCAGCAGCTGCGGATGCCGCAGCACGACCCGGCCTTATTGCGGGTGCAGAATATCTCCTCCAGCGAGCTTATCAGTGCGGTTAACCCCAAACAGTTCGCCATGTCTGGCCCGGTCAGTGGCGCGTTGCCATTATGGCTGGATAACGAAAAATGGATCATTAAAGACGGCTGGTTGACTAATCCAGGGCCGATGACGTTGCGTATTGATAAGGACACGGCGGATGCGGTTGTCAAAGATAACATGGCGGCGGGGGCGGCCATTAACTGGCTGCGTTATATGGAAATAAGCCATTCGTGGACGAAAATAAATCTGGATAACCTCGGTGTCTTAACCATGCAGTCAACCGTGACAGGCAATAGTCGGGTGGATGGCAAAGTAGGGACGGTTAATTTGAATTATACCCACGAGGAAAACGTCTTTACGCTATGGCGCAGTTTGCGTTTTGGCGACAATTTACAGGCATGGCTTGAACAAAATGCAGCGCTGCCGGAAACCCATTGCCCGGAAGGCAAGGAATGTGAGGAACAACAATGAAAACGATAGCTGCCATGCTGGGCCTGCTGACTTCATCTCTGCTGGTAGGGTGCACTCCCAGAATCGAAGTGGCTGCGCCAAAAGAGCCCATCACCATTAATATGAACGTCAAAATCGAGCATGAGATCCATATCAAAGTTGATAAAGACGTCGAAAGTTTATTGAAATCGCGCAGCGATTTGTTCTGAGGTCATGATGAGAAAACAGTTTGCAGTGGCGCTGGTCGTCCTGAGTTTACTCAGTAGCAATGCGTGGGCATTGACCCTGAATGAAGCCAGAACGCAGGGTCGAGTAGGGGAAACGCTCAATGGCTATCTGGTTGCATTGCAAACCGATGCCGAAACGCAGGCACTGGTGAGTGAGATTAATAAAGCGCGCCACGCCAGCTATCAGCAACTGGCAGAGAGCAATAAGATTCCGCCAGATGAAGTGGCGAAAATGGCCGGGCAAAAGCTGGTTGCTCGCGCTAAACCGGGAGAGTATGTGCAGGGTATTAATGGTAAGTGGTTGAGAAAAGAGTAAATCGCTTTTTCACACAGCCAGAGGGACACGACGCTGAATTATTCATCGACATCGCAATAGTTGCCACACGGCATCAAATTGAGGCTGATATAGTTCTACACCGGTCGCGTTGCGGAGTGAAATCATGTGGCTTCTCAAGTGGTATGTCTGGAATCGTTGGGTATTCAAGCTGTTAAGCCGGGATGTCGCGGAGCCTGAACAATTTTTGCTGCATTGCTGGGAAGAGAATCTGGCGAAATGCAGGGATTATGCAACCATCTGGCGTGATATTAATCGCATTCACGGCAAACAGGTTCGGGTACAGGTCAAGAAGTAAATACTGGAGAAACCCTCCCACCGGATGGTGAGAGGGGGAATTATCAGGCAGCGACGACGCTGTCGATAGCGGCTTTCGCATCGGACTGTGCTTTGGTCGCCACTTCCGGGCCGTAAGCAATACCTTCAGCAAAGACGACATTCACGTCGGTGATGCCGATAAAGCCCAGGAATACGTTCAGGTACGGCGTGATCAGGTCGGTCGGTGTATCTTTGTGAATACCACCACGGCTGGTCAGCACCACAGCGCGTTTACCCGTCACCAGACCTTCCGGGCCTTTCTCGGTATAACGGAAAGTCACACCAGCACGGGCAATCAGGTCAAAGTAGTTTTTCAGCTGCGTTGGGATGTTGAAGTTATACATCGGCGCGGCGATAACAATCACATCATGCGCTTTCAGCTCAGCAATCAGCTCATCGGACAGCGCCAGCGCTTCTTGCTGACGCGGCGTCAGCGGTGTATCGCTCGGGCGCATCGCACCCACCAGTTCGCCATCCAGTACCGGTACAGGATTTGCAGCCAGGTCACGGACAGTGATTTCATCAGCAGAGTGCTTTTCACGCCACTGTTCAACAAAATAATCAGACAACTGACCAGACTGAGAGTACCCTGCCAGAATACTGGATTTAAGAACTAATACCTTGCTCATGGGTGTTTCCTTTTATGTGTTTGAAGGGGGAGTGCCCCGTTGCTTGTTGACACTTTATTCACAATCCTGTCGCAGTGATAGCGCAATATATCGAATCCTATGTTCGAAATTATTGAACAACACATGAAAAGCGCCGATGTGGTACTCTATACCCATCATCTAAAAGAGATTTAACCCGGCAGAGCACTGCCTTTTAACGCTATGACAGAACAACAAAAATTAACCTTCAACATGTTGCAGCAACAGCTGGACTCACTGATGCTGCGTGACAGACAGCGTTTTGCCCGCCGCCTGCACGGTGTGAAGAAGGTTAAAAATCCTGATGCACAACAGGCCATTTACCAGGAGATGGCGAAAGAGATTGAGCAGGCAGCCGGTAAAGTTGTGCTGCGTGAAGCGGCGCGTCCGGAAATCAGCTACCCGGAAAACCTGCCCGTCAGCCAGAAAAAACAGGATATTCTGGACGCTATTCGCGACCATCAGGTGGTGATTGTCGCCGGTGAGACCGGTTCGGGGAAAACTACCCAGTTACCCAAAATTTGTATGGAACTGGGGCGCGGGGTAAAAGGGCTGATCGGCCATACCCAGCCGCGTCGTCTGGCGGCGCGCACCGTGGCGAACCGTATTGCGGAAGAGCTGCAAACGGAGCCGGGCGGCTGTATCGGTTATAAGGTTCGTTTTAGCGATCATGTCAGTGATAACACCATGGTCAAGCTGATGACGGACGGTATCCTGCTGGCGGAAATCCAACAGGATCGGCTGCTTATGCAGTACGACACCATCATCATCGATGAAGCGCATGAACGCAGTCTGAATATCGATTTTCTGCTCGGCTATCTAAAAGAGCTTCTGCCGCGCCGTCCGGATCTAAAAATTATCATCACTTCGGCGACCATCGATCCTGAACGTTTTTCAAAGCATTTCAATAACGCGCCGATTATCGAAGTCTCTGGCCGGACGTATCCGGTGGAAGTTCGCTATCGTCCGATTGTTGAAGATGCAGATGACACCGAACGTGACCAGTTGCAGGCGATTTTTGATGCCGTAGATGAACTGGGACGTGAAGGGCCTGGCGACATTCTGATCTTCATGAGCGGTGAACGTGAAATTCGCGATACCGCCGATGCGCTGAATAAGCTGGATTTACGCCATACCGAAGTGCTACCGCTGTATGCACGCCTTTCCAACAGCGAACAGAATCGCGTGTTCCAGTCGCACAGCGGTCGCCGTATCGTGCTGGCGACCAACGTGGCGGAAACCTCGCTCACCGTGCCGGGAATTAAGTATGTAATTGATCCGGGCACCGCGCGTATCAGTCGCTACAGTTACCGCACTAAAGTTCAGCGTTTGCCGATTGAACCGGTGTCGCAGGCCTCTGCTAACCAGCGTAAAGGCCGCTGCGGTCGTGTTTCGGAAGGGATCTGTATTCGTCTGTATTCCGAAGACGATTTCCTGTCGCGTCCGGAGTTTACCGACCCGGAGATCCTGCGTACCAACCTGGCATCCGTTATTTTGCAGATGACCGCATTGGGACTGGGCGATATCGCGGCGTTCCCGTTTGTTGAAGCGCCTGATAAGCGCAATATTCAGGACGGTGTACGCCTGCTCGAAGAGCTGGGGGCGATAACCACCGACGAACAGGCAACCGCATACAAGTTAACGCCGTTGGGCCGTCAGCTGTCGCAACTTCCGGTGGACCCACGGCTGGCGCGCATGGTGCTGGAAGCGCAAAAACATGGCTGTGTGCGCGAAGCGATGATCATTACCTCAGCGTTATCCATTCAGGATCCGCGCGAGCGTCCGATGGACAAGCAGCAGGCTTCCGACGAGAAACATCGCCGCTTCCACGACAAAGAGTCTGATTTTCTTGCATTTGTGAACCTGTGGAACTATCTCGGCGAACAGCAAAAAGCACTGTCGTCAAACCAGTTCCGTCGCCAGTGCAAAGTCGATTTCCTGAATTATCTGCGCGTGCGCGAGTGGCAGGATATCTACACGCAACTGAGGCAGGTAGTGAAAGAGCTGGGTATTCCGGTCAACAGCGAACCTGCTGAATATCGGGAGATCCACGTCGCGTTGCTGACTGGTTTACTGTCGCATATCGGCATGAAGGATGCAGATAAACAGGAGTTTACCGGGGCGCGTAACGCTCGCTTCTCGATCTTCCCGGGTTCGGGTTTATTCAAAAAGCCGCCGAAGTGGACGATGGTAGCGGAGCTGGTGGAAACCAGCCGTCTGTGGGGACGTATTGCCGCGCGTATCGATCCTGAATGGGTGGAACCGGTAGCCCAGCATCTGATCAAACGTTCATACAGTGAGCCGCACTGGGAACGCGCGCAGGGTGCTGTGATGGCGACAGAAAAAGTCACCGTCTACGGCTTACCGATTGTTGCGGCCCGTAAGGTGAACTACAGCCAGATCGATCCCGCACTGTCGCGTGAGTTGTTCATCCGCCATGCGCTGGTGGAAGGCGACTGGCAAACGCGCCATGCGTTTTTCCGTGACAATCTGAAGTTGCGGGCCGAGGTGGAAGAGTTAGAGCACAAATCACGCCGTCGCGACATTCTGGTCGATGATGAGACGTTATTTGAGTTTTACGACCAACGTATCAGTCATGACGTGGTTTCTGCTCGTCACTTTGATAGCTGGTGGAAAAAGGTCAGCCGTGAAACGCCGGATCTGCTCAACTTTGAAAAGAGCATGCTCATCAAAGAGGGCGCGGAGAAAATCAGCAAGCTGGATTATCCGAACTTCTGGCATCAGGGCAACCTTAAGCTACGCCTGAGTTATCAGTTCGAACCGGGAGCCGATGCGGACGGTGTTACCGTACATATTCCACTCCCGCTGCTCAATCAGATCGAAGAGAGCGGTTTTGAATGGCAAATTCCAGGACTGCGCCGCGAACTGGTGATCGCCCTGATTAAGTCGTTGCCGAAACCGGTACGCCGCAACTTTGTGCCCGCGCCGAACTATGCGGAAGCGTTTTTAGGCCGCGTCACGCCGCTGGAACTGCCGCTGCTGGACGCGCTGGAGCGTGAACTGCGCCGTATGACCGGTGTCACAGTTGACCGTGAAGACTGGCACTGGGATCAGGTGCCCGATCACCTAAAAATCACCTTCCGGGTGGTGGATGATAAGAACAAGAGGCTACAGGAAGGGCGTTCGCTACAGGATTTAAAAGACGCGCTGAAGGGCAAAGTTCAGGAAACATTGTCTGCGGTGGCCGATGACGGTATCGAACAGAGCGGATTGCACATCTGGAGCTTTGGCCAGCTTCCGGAAAGTTACGAGCAAAAACGCGGTAACTATAAGGTAAAAGCGTGGCCAGCGCTGGTCGATGAGCGTGATAGCGTTGCCATCAAACTGTTTGATAATCCGCTGGAGCAACAGCAGGCGATGTGGTGCGGTTTACGCCGCCTGTTACTGCTGAATATTCCTTCGCCAATCAAATATTTGCACGAGAAGCTGCCCAATAAAGCCAAGCTGGGGCTGTACTTTAACCCATACGGTAAAGTGCTGGATTTGATTGACGACTGTATCTCCTGCGGTGTGGATCAGTTAATTGACGCCAACGGTGGTCCGGTGTGGACCGAAGAAGGCTTTGCGGCGTTGCATGAAAAAGTGCGGGCTGAACTGAACGATACGGTGGTGGAGATTGCGAAGCAGGTCGAACAGATCCTGACCGCAGTGTTTAATATCAACAAACGTCTGAAAGGGCGCGTGGATATGACCATGGCGCTGGGTCTTGCGGATATCAAATCGCAAATGGGCGGACTGGTGTACCGTGGGTTTGTTACCGGCAACGGTTTCAAACGTCTGGGCGATACGTTGCGTTATTTGCAGGCTATTGAAAAACGTCTGGAAAAACTGGCTATCGACCCGCACCGTGACCGTGCGCAGATGTTGAAAGTCGACAGTGTGCAGCAGGCCTGGCAGCAGTGGTTCAATAAACTGCCTCCCGCGCGCCGTCAAGATGCCGATGTTAAAGAGATCCGCTGGATGATAGAAGAGCTGCGCGTCAGCTATTTTGCCCAGCAGCTTGGTACGCCGTATCCGATCTCCGATAAACGTATTCTGCAGGCGATGGAGCAGATTTCGGGATAAATCGGTGCAGGACTGTAGGCCGGATGAAGCGTAGCCGCCATCCGGCATCTGTACCCGATAAAGATAAACACCAGGAGTCATCAATATGAGTCAGTTTCCGACACTTTCCGCAACCACTCTTGTGGCTATCAATACCGTAGGGCGATGGCTGGCGCAGAATGATTTTACGGGGAATATCACCGTTCAGTCAGATTGCGTGATTCTGGCAGGGAACGCAGTTATTCCAACCATCGACGCTGCTTGTCGGATCGCGAAAGAGCAACAGGTTCCCTTGCTGATTAGCGGTGGTATCGGTCATTCCACGCGCTTTCTGTACGATGCGATTGCCCAGCATCCGCGTTATAACATCATTCGTACTACCGGACGCGCGGAAGCGGCGATCCTTGCCGATATTGCTCACCAGTTCTGGCAAATTCCAGGTGAGAAAATTTGGGTGGAAGATCAGTCGACAAACTGCGGTGAGAATGCCCGATTTAGCTGTGCGTTACTGAATCAGGCGGCAGAAAGCATTCATACCGTCATTGTGGTGCAGGATCCCACTATGCAACGCCGCACAATGGCCACGTTTCAGCGCGTAACCCGCGATGAGCAACATGCGCCGCGCTGGTTGAGTTTCCCTGGTTTCATTCCTGAACTGGCCCAACAGCACAACGGCGTGGATTTTGTGCCCGCCGCAGAAGGTCTGTGGTCGGTAGAACGCTATCTTTCTCTCATTACCGGTGAACTTCCGCGCTTGCGGGATGATGCTGCCGGGTATGGACCCTGTGGACACGATTTTATCGTACATGTCGATATTCCCCAGGACGTCGAGCAAGCCTGGCAGCAGCTAAAAAATGATACCGCGCTGACCGACTTACTGGAGAGCCGTTCTCTGTAATTCTTGCTGCCCGTTTGTCGGCGTTTTATGGCAAACGGGCAGAAAGCCCACCCGTTTTTTCTCTTCATCATCACTTTTCCAGACGCTTTTATGAAGCAGTTCACAGAACCGCCACTCCAGCGATAATGCGTCATGCATGATTGATATTAATTAACAATAGTTTTACTTGTTAAAAACAAATCAATCACAGGAGAGCCGCATGTCAGTACCCGTACAACATCCTATGTATATCGATGGGCAGTTTGTGACCTGGCACGATGACGCCTGGATTGATGTCATCAATCCGGCCACGGAAGAGATTATCTCGCGTATTCCCGATGGACGTGCCGAAGATGCGCGTAAAGCGATCGATGCTGCGGATCGCGCTCAGCCGCAATGGGAAGCGTTGCCTGCCATTGAACGGGCAAACTGGTTACGCAAAATTTCTGCGGGTATCCGCCAGCGAGCCGATGAAATCAGCGCGTTGATTGTGGCGGAAGGTGGAAAAATTCAACAACTGGCCGACGTTGAAGTCGCGTTTACCGCCGACTATATCGATTACATGGCAGAGTGGGCGCGTCGCTATGAAGGCGAGATCCTGCAAAGCGATCGCCCGGGTGAGAATATCCTGCTGTTTAAGCGCGCACTGGGCGTGACGACGGGCATTCTGCCGTGGAACTTCCCGTTTTTCCTGATTGCCCGCAAACTGGCTCCCGCCTTGCTGACGGGGAATACCATCGTCATTAAGCCGAGTGAATTCACACCGAATAACGCCATCGCTTTTGCCAAAATTGTTGATGACATTGGTTTACCGCGCGGGGTCTTTAACCTGGTGCTGGGACGCGGTGAAACGGTCGGTCAGGAGCTGGCCGGAAACCCGAAGGTCGCCATGGTGAGCATGACCGGTAGCGTCGGTGCAGGTGAGAAAATTATGGCCGCAGCGGCCAAAAACATCACCAAAGTTTGTCTGGAGTTGGGTGGAAAAGCCCCGGCTATCGTGATGGACGATGCTGACCTTGAGCTGGCGGTGAAGGCCATTGTTGATTCGCGGGTGATTAATACCGGACAGGTATGCAACTGTGCCGAGCGCGTATACGTTCAGAAAGGTATCTATGACCAGTTCGTTAATCGTCTGGGTGAGGCGATGAAAGCCGTGCAGTTTGGCAATCCGGCCGAACGCAATGACATTGCGATGGGACCGCTGATTAACGCCGCTGCGCTGGATCGTGTGGAGCAGAAAGTCGCACGAGCTGTGCAGGAAGGGGCCAGAGTGGTGTTGGGCGGTAAGGCTGTTGTCGGCAAAGGTTATTATTATCCGCCGACGTTACTGTTAGACGTGCGTCAGGAAATGGCGATTATGCACGAGGAGACGTTTGGTCCAGTGCTGCCGGTGGTGGCGTTTGATACGCTGGAACAGGCGCTGACGATGGCGAATGACAGCGACTACGGTCTGACCTCATCGATCTATACGCAGAATCTGAATACGGCAATGAAGGCGATTAAGGGGCTGAAGTTTGGCGAAACCTATATTAATCGTGAAAACTTCGAGGCGATGCAGGGCTTCCACGCTGGCTGGCGCAAGTCCGGGATTGGCGGGGCAGATGGTAAACACGGTCTGAACGAATACCTGCAAACGCAGGTAGTGTATTTGCAGTCTTAAGTTTTTCGCCGGGTGAGCCTGTAGGTCACCCGGCGCCATTCTCACACTTTGGTGGCGATCCAGTTCATCATCATTTCCGGCCAGATGGCCAGCGGTAACCCTTGCGCATCGCGAATACCAAATCCGTGCTTACCGCGTTCAAACAGATGCATTTCGACCGAAACTCCCTGCTCACGTAGCGCATTAAAGAAGACCAGGCTGTTTTCTACTTTCACAGCCGGATCGTCGATGGCGTGTAGCAGGAACGTCGGCGGCGTTGTGCTATCCACACGTTCTTCCAGAGAATAGTGGTGCAGATCTTCCTTTTCAGGCGTAGCGCCAACCAGCTCAAGACGAGATCCCGTGTGACCGATGTCTTCGCGCAGGGTGATCACCGGGTACACCAGCGCCATAAACGCAGGGCGCGCAGGTTGTTCGTCTACGCTATCAATTGGTGTATAAACCGGTTCGGCAAACCGGGTTCCCAGACTGGCTGCTACGTGACCACCAGAAGAGAAGCCTAATACGCCAATACGATCAGGGTTAATTTTCCATTCATGGGCGTTGGCGCGAATGTAGCGCATGGCGCGTTGGGCATCGGCCAGCGGCGCGTTTGCACCTTCCTCATGGCCATCACCCGGCATGCGGTAGGTCATCACAAACAGGGTATAACCGCGAGCGTTAAAGAATGGTGCCAGTACGCTGCCTTCTTTATCCATCACCACGCGACGATAAGAGCCGCCTGGCGTGACAAGGATCCCTATGCCGTTAGGTTTTGCGGGGGCATAAACGGTAATTTCCGGGGCGCGAATCCCGGTGACCGCGCGATCATACTGAGATGTTCCTGTATGTCGGGGTTCAGGCGTACACACCGCATCGCTGTTTTTTGCTCCGGGAGCTTCACCCTGCGGCCAGAATGAGACGATGGCGGCCTTAGCAACGGCTTGCTCCATCATGTTTTCTAATGTTTCACGACTCAGTGCTTCCATTACTATGCTCCCTCAGTGGCAAAGGTTAGCTATAGCACAGTCAGTGAATCGAAAACGGGGAGAGACTCACAACGTATTGAATTCGCGGGAAATGAAAGAGGGCGGAGGCGGGCCTCCGCCAGAACATTAGAGCTTGATAAATTTATCCAGCGTACGAATAAGTTGGGTGACAAAACCGTATTCGTTATCGTACCAGGCGACGGTTTTTACCAGTTGCAGGTCACCTACCTCGGTAATCTCAGTTTGTGTTGCATCAAATACCGAACCGAAATGCGAGCCAATGACATCTGACGAGACAATCTCCTCATCGGTATAACCAAATGACTCATTATCTTGCGTGGCTTTTTTCAGCGCGTTGTTGACCTCTTCAGCAGTGACTTTTTTCCCCAATATCGAAACCAGTTCCGTAACGGATCCGGTTTTTACCGGAACACGCTGGGCGTGGCCTTTTAATTTTCCGCTCAACGCCGGAATAACCAGACCAATGGCTTTGGCGGCTCCGGTGGTATGGGGAATGATATTCTCCGCCGCTGCCCGTGAGGCGCGCAGATCTTTCCCGCGTGGGCCATCAACCAGCGACTGCGTTCCCGTGTAGGCGTGGATGGTGGTCATGGTGCCAAGCTGAATACCGAAGCTGTCATGCAGGGCTTTCGCCATCGGTGCCAGGCAGTTGGTAGTGCACGATGCGACTGAGATAATCCGATCGTTCGCATCCATTGTGTCGTCGTTGACGTTAAAGACGATGGTTTTCATATCGCCAGCCGGGGCGGATATCAGCACTTTTTTGGCCCCTGCATCCAGGTGCGCGTTGGCTTTTTCTGTCGAGGTATAAAAACCGGTGCATTCGATGATTATCTCTGCACCAGTGGTTTTCCACGGGATATTTTTAGCCTCTTTTTCTGCGTAAACCGCGATTTTTTTACCGTCGACAATCAGCGCGTCTTCGGTAAAGTCGATGCTCCAGGGAAACGGGCCGTAGTTTGAATCGTGCTTTAACAGATAGGCGAGAATTTTGGGCGAGGTGAGGTCATTAATGGCCACAACCTCCACGTTGCTTTTGACTTCCAGTAGTCGACGCAATACCAGACGACCGATACGACCAAAACCGTTAATGCCAATTTTACTCATGGTTTTCTCCTGTCAGGATGAGGCGGTACGACATATTTTCCCTACCAGGCTTAGTCCAGACAGGCATCCTCGGCAATAGCGGTTCTTGCGGTTAAGCGTAAGCGACTGAAAATGGGTGAACAAAAGTTAATGAATTTTTAATAAAAGCCCGTTATGTTGACGCATTATTGTTTTTATTCAGGAAGTGTTATGGGGAATAAGTATTCTGGCCTGCAAATTGGTATTCACTGGCTGGTCTTTTTGTTGGTTATTGCGGCCTACAGCGCCATGGAGTTTCGCGGATTTTTCCCGCGCAGCTATCGCCCCTTGTTCAACATGGTGCACGTCTCCTGCGGTATCACTATTTTAACGCTGATGGTGGCGCGTCTGCTGGTCAGGCTGAAATACCCGGCGCCGCCGATTGTGCCAAAACCGAAGCCGATGATGACCGGCATGGCGCATCTGGGGCATCTGGTTATCTATCTGTTGTTTATTGTCCTGCCGATTATTGGGCTGGTGATGATGTACAACCGGGGTAACCCGTGGATTGCATTCGGCATCGTTATGCCACATGCGGCAGAAGCTAACTTTGATTTAGTGGATATGCTGAAGTCCTGGCACGTGACGCTGGCAAACCTGGGGTATTTTGTTATTGGTCTGCATGCCGTTGCGGCCCTGATGCATCACTATTTCTGGAAGGATAATACGCTGCTGCGCATGATGCCGCGTAAACGCTCCTGAGGTAACGCCCCGCAAATGCGGGGCGTTTTTTTAGGCCGCTGCAATGGCGACAATCCACCATGCCGCGAGTTTGCCGTAAGGCGATCGCTAACATGGAATAAAATCGTAAATTATTTTCCCAGACATCATAAAAGCTTACCGACGAGATGGTTAAACAACGCTCAGTTCATCACTCCTGTCACTTGATCACTGTCCTCATTAAAACTACTGTATATAAATACAGTTATATGCGAGGCAGATTATTATGTTGTTTTTCCAGCCAGTTGAACACCGCGAAACCAAACGCTTCCCGCTATTTAGCGATCTCGTACCCTGTGGTTTTCCTTCTCCTGCGCAGGATTACGTTGAGAAACGTATCGATCTTAACGACCTGTTGGTGCAGCATCCCAGCGCCACCTATTTTGTTAAATCGTCTGGCGACTCCATGATGGGGGCAGGGATCGGTGCTGGCGACTTGCTGGTAGTCGACAGTGCCAGAAAAGCGGCCCACGGAGACATTGTGATTGCTGCAATTGAAGGCGAATTCACCGTTAAGCGCCTGCAATTGCATCCGGTGGTGATGCTGAAGCCAGAGAACAGCGCCTACGCGCCGATCATGATCGGCAGCGAGGACACGCTGGATATATTTGGCGTGGTGACATTTATCATCAAAGCCGCGGGCTGATTATGTTTGCGCTGGTGGATGTTAATTCGTTTTATGCCAGTTGTGAATCGGCATTCCGACCGGACCTGAAAGGTAAACCCGTTGTTGTTCTTTCAAATAACGATGGCTGTGTCATTGCCAGCAGTGCGGAAGCGAAGGCGCTTGGCGTCAATATGGGCGCGCCATACTTCAAACAGAAAGATCTGTTCAGGCGCTGTGGTGTGTTCTGCTTTAGTTCGAACTACGAACTGTATGCGGATATGAGCAGCAGGGTGATGTCGATTCTGGAGGAGCTGTCTCCGCGCGTGGAAATGTACAGTATCGATGAAGCCTTTTGTGATTTAACCGGCGTGCGAAACTGCAGGGATCTTACGGATTTTGGTCGTGAAATCAGAGAAACCATTTTACGGAAAACACGCCTCACGGTTGGGGTCGGTATCGCCCAGACCAAAACCCTGGCCAAGCTGGCTAACCATGCTGCCAAAAAGTGGCAGGAGCAGACTGGCGGGGTGGTGGATCTCTCGAATATTGAGCGCCAGCGTAAGCTGATGGCTGCGCTTCCGGTTGATGAAGTCTGGGGTGTCGGACGCCGTATCAGTAAAAAACTGGATGCTATGGGCATTAAAACGGTCTGCGACCTGGCGGATACCGATATTCGCTTTATCCGCAAACATTTCAACGTGGTGCTTGAGCGCACGGTGCGGGAATTGCGCGGTGAACCTTGCCTGGCGCTGGAGGAGTTTGCGCCAGTTAAGCAGGAGATCATTTGTTCAAGATCGTTTGGTGAAAAACTTACGGATTACAATGCGATGAGAGAGGCTATTTGTACCTATGCTGCACGTGCTGCGGAAAAGCTACGCAGAGAACACCAGTTTTGTCGGTTTATCTCCACGTTTATCAAAACCAGCCCATTTTCCATGAATGAGCCGTATTACGGTAACAGCGCATCGATAAAACTGCTGACACCAACCCAGGATAGTCGGGAAATTATAAGGGCGGCCACACGTAGCCTGGACGCAATATGGCGAGAGGGGCTACGTTATCAAAAAGCAGGGGTCATGCTGGGCGATTTTTTTAGCTCAGGCGTTGCACAGTTGAATCTTTTTGATGACAACGCGCCACGGCATAACAGCGATAGGCTGATGGCCGTTCTGGATACGCTCAATGCTGAAAAGGGTAAAGGAACGCTCTATTTTGCCGGACAAGGTATACAACAACCGTGGGCGATGAAGCGAGATATGCTCTCACCGCGTTATACAACGAGATACAGTGACTTACTGCAAGTTGGGTAGGGGGGTATCGTAAATAAGTCTTTGGAGCGATTCTAAAACTGTCCAGAAATAAATAAAAAAACGATTATCAGCCGCCATTAAAAATTTTATTGTAGCGCCGACTAACAGATAACTAACTGACAAACGGCAAGTCTATAATAGGAAATTTATGAAAAAGACGCTTATTACACTCATTATTGCAAATGCGCTGACCGCGACTACGGCATTTGCCGCAGCGGATGCGGGAACCTGGTATGCTGGTGGAAAATTTGGTTGGTCGCATTACTTTGATACCAGCGCAAGCCAGCAAACGGGGGCCAATGGTAATAAATATGGTGATGTTGGTTTTGATAGCGATAACGTTGGTGGTGGTGTATTTACAGGCTACCAGATTACTCCATGGCTGGCTGTTGAAGGTGGTTATGATTATTTAGGTAATATGCAATTCAACGGTAAAAATGGCTCATCTGGTTCTCAAATGAAAAGTCAGGGCCTGCAATTATCTCTGAAGGCAAATTACGGTCTGACTGATAATTGGGATCTCTACGGCCGTGCAGGGGCAATGGGATATCGCGCGGAGTCAGATATTAAAGGCAATAACCGCTTTGATACCGGTGTGCGTCCGGTTGTGGCTGTTGGTACGGAATATGCCTTTAACAAGAACTGGGCTGGTCGCGTGGAATACCAATGGGTGAGCAACGTGGGTAATGAAAACCAGATTGGCGTATCAAGCGATGTTAGTTCCGTTACCGCTGGGTTGTCATATCGCTTTGGTCAGCATGACGACGCGGAGGTTACGCCTGCTCCGGCAGTTGCCGCCACTCCTGCGCCTGAACCTCAGCGTTTTAACTTAAAATCTGATGTGATGTTTGGTTATGATTCAGCAGCACTAACCCCAGAAGGGAAAGCAGCGATTGCGCAGCTATACCGAAACCCCGGTCTGCAACCGGCCAAAGACAAAGCGACCGTTGTTATTGGCTATAGCGATCGCACCGGAGCCGCAGATTATAACCAGCAACTGTCAGCCCAGCGCGCGCAGGCTGTTGCCGATGAATTAGTCGCGTTAGGTATGCCGGCTGCAAATATTACTGCACAAGGACACGGTTCGAGTGATTCTGTCACGGGATCCAGTTGTGATGGGCAGACCGGACAGCAGCTGATTAATTGTCTTGCTCCTGATCGCCATGTCGTTGTTGAGATCACTGATAAGCACTAAGCAGGTGTACAAAAAGCCCTCCTCATTATCGAATGGGGAGGGCTTTTTTATTCGCACAGTGAACTATCATTAACTGTGACAAATTAAAAATTTTAGAGCGTAATCATGTTCATAGAATCGTTAGTTTCGAGAGCTAAAGATAAATTATGGCGTTATTTTCTGCCACGGTTTACTCTGAAAAATCATGTGGATGATCGAGTATATAATTACTATGGTATTTATTTTTCGGATGTAAAACAAGAAAAATATCAGTTAGTGAGTCTAAGCGGCAAAAATGTTGTGCTTGAAAAATGGCATGCTGAGCAGCACGCCTATGTGGAGAAAATAAACCTTCCACTCAATGACCTTGAAAAGATGAATGTTGAGATCATTCATTGGAGAAAACAAGGGCCATTAAGATTTGACTCAATTTTCCTTTTTACAATAAGTTATTTTACTCGTATAGCTTATGTGAAAAATATGCTCGCGAGAGCAAAGAGTAGAGTTTTTTCTACCTTCTCCAGCACCAGAGAATTGACCGGACTTGATCGTATTATGTTATTACAGGTGTTAGTTAATGAATATGTGCATCAATCACCGCAGAAAACTCACACCGGAGTAACGTGTGAAGAAGTGATCGATCTATTGTACGGTACCCTTTGGTACAAACATATCAAGAACGAAGATTTCAGAAGAAAGGTTTTTCTGCTATTACAATCTCTTGTCATTACAGAGGAGATTAAATTTAACGATGAAAAATATTATATTCAGGGTAAGGCTATTTCAACAATTGTTTCATGGGAATCTGAAGATAAACGGGAAAAGCAGCAGATCAGGATCCAGAGAAATATTAGTCGTTTGATGCTTGTGATTACCGCGTCCACATTGATGATCACCCTGGCGATACTTGCTCAGGCAGGCCTTATTAATCTACATAATCTTTGGGAGCATCTGACACAGTTAAAGCCAATCAGGGTGTTGTTCAAGCTAATATAATAAAAATCAATGCATTAACATAAATAGTAATCATATATTTTACAGCCAAATAACAAATCTGATAGTATACCCCCCTATAGTATTTGGAGGGCGTATGCCGCATTCACCCGAAGATAAAAAACGCATTCTCACCCGTGTACGCCGTATTCGCGGTCAGGTTGATGCGCTTGAGCGCGCACTGGAGTCCGGCGAACCGTGTCTGGCTATCCTGCAACAAATTGCCGCCGTGCGCGGTGCATCCAATGGCCTGATGGGCGAAATGGTTGAGATCCATCTGAAAGACGAGCTGGTCAGCGGGGAAACTACGCCAGACCAGCGTGCCGTGCGCATGGCTGAAATCGGCCATCTTCTGCGTGCTTATCTAAAATAACACCATCACCTCGCAATAATGGGAAGAGACAAATGAAATCACGTGCAGCAGTTGCATTCGGCCCCGGCCAACCGTTAAAAATTGTCGAAATCGACGTCGCACCGCCAAAGAAAGGCGAAGTGCTGGTTAAAATTACCCATACCGGCGTGTGCCACACCGACGCCTTTACGCTCTCTGGCGATGATCCGGAAGGCGTATTCCCGGCGGTACTTGGGCACGAAGGTGGCGGCATTGTGGTTGAAGTAGGTGAAGGCGTCACCAGTCTGAAACCGGGTGACCATGTGATCCCGCTGTACACCGCAGAGTGCGGCGAGTGTAAGTTCTGTAAATCGGGTAAAACCAACCTGTGTCAGGCCGTACGTGCGACCCAGGGCAAAGGTCTGATGCCGGATGGCACAACGCGCTTCTCGTATAACGGTGAGCCGATTTATCACTATATGGGCACCAGCACCTTCAGCGAATACACCGTTTGCGCGGAGATCTCTCTGGCGAAGGTTAACCCGCAGGCCCCGCTGGACAAAGTGTGTCTGCTGGGTTGTGGCGTGACCACCGGTATTGGAGCAGTCCATAACACCGCAAAAGTGAAAGAAGGCGACACCGTAGCCGTATTTGGCCTGGGCGGTATTGGTCTGGCGGTAATTCAGGGCGCGGTGCAGGCGAAAGCCGGGCGTATTCTGGCTGTTGATACCAATCCGGAAAAATTTAAGCTGGCAGGTGAAATGGGCGCGACCGATTTCATCAACCCGAAGGATTACGACAAACCGATTCAGGATGTAATCGTCGAACTGACTGACGGCGGCGTGGATTTTAGCTTTGAATGTATCGGTAATGTTAACGTGATGCGCGCAGCGCTGGAATGTTGCCATAAAGGATGGGGCGAAAGCATCATTATTGGCGTGGCGGGAGCAGGGCAAGAGATCAAAACGCGTCCGTTCCAGCTGGTTACTGGGCGTGTCTGGCGCGGCTCCGCGTTTGGCGGCGTGAAAGGGCGCACTCAGCTTCCTGGCATGGTTGAAGAAGCAATGAGCGGGAAAATTCAGTTGGATCCCTTTATTACCCACCGTTTACCGCTGGAGCAGATTAACGAAGCGTTCGATTTAATGCATCAGGGTAAGTCCATCCGTACCGTTATCCACTTTGGCGATAACTGATTCATTGGCCAGCGGATTTCACCGCTGGCACTTTCCTGAATTTTTAAGAATTATGTTGTGAAAGTGTGACGAATCCGGCGCTTTTCACGGTAAGTAAACTTCCCGGATTGCCGATGACTATCTAACGGGCGTGTTTTCACGCATAAACCCTACAAGAGAGTCGACGGTCATGGACAACACTACATCGATGCAAGCCCAGCATAAACTGGGCTTTTTGCATCAAATCCGGCTGGTTCCGCTGTTTTCCTCCATTCTCGGTGGCATCCTTCTGCTATTCGCCTTAAGTTCCGGGCTGGCAGGCTATTTTCTTATGCAGGCCGATCGCGATCAGCGCGACGTGACCGATGAGATTCAGGTCAGGATGGGGTTATCTAACAGCTCTAACCACTTACGCACCGCGCGTATCAATATGATCCACGCCGGCGCGGCGAGCCGTATCGCCGAAATGGATGACATGAAGGCCAATATTGCCGAGGCGGAAAAACGGATTAAGCAGTCGCAGGACGGTTTTAACGCGTATATGTCGCGTGCGGTAAAGACGTCTGCTGATGAAGCGCTAGATGCTGAACTGAGCGCCAGCTTCAAAGCCTATACCGACGGCTTACAGCCCATGCTGAAGTACGCTAAAAACGGCATGTTTGAAGCGATCATCAACCATGAAAATGAACAGGCCCGACCGCTGGACTCTGCTTACAATAAGGTATTGTTAAAAGCGATCGACATTCGTACCGCAAGGGCGAACCAGTTAAGCGAACAGGCGCATCAGCGTACACAACTCGGCATGGCTTTTATGCTGGGTGCATTCGTTCTTGCGCTGGCGCTGACCGTAATGACGTTCATTGTTCTGCGCCGCACGGTCATTCATCCTCTGTTACGCGCGGCCAAGCGTATTGAGCAAATTTCCGCGGGGGATCTGACCATGCAAGATGAAGCAACCGGGCGTAGCGAAATTGGTCGCCTGAGCCGTCATCTGCAGACAATGCAGCGATCATTGGGGAAAACGGTGGGCACGGTACGACAGGGCGCGGAAGAAATATATCGCGGTACCAGTGAGATTTCGGCGGGTAATACCGATTTGTCTTCACGTACCGAACAACAGGCAGCGGCGATTGAACAAACGGCGGCCAGCATGGAAGAGCTGACGGCCACGGTGAAGCAAAACGCCGACAATGCGCATCACGCAAGCAAGCTGGCGGAAGATGCGTCCGGCAAGGCCAGCCGGGGCGGTCAGATGGTTTCTGGCGTGGTGAAAACCATGGGTAATATCTCAACGAGTTCGAAGAAAATCTCCGAAATCACCGCTGTTATTAATAGCATTGCTTTCCAGACTAATATCCTGGCGCTGAACGCGGCGGTTGAGGCGGCGCGGGCAGGAGAGCAGGGGCGTGGATTTGCAGTGGTGGCCAGTGAGGTCCGTACGCTGGCAAGCCGCAGCGCTCAGGCGGCAAAAGAGATTGAAGGATTGATCAGCGAATCGGTCCGACTGATTGACCAGGGCTCCGGAGAAGTCGTCGCGGCGGGCAATACGATGACGGATATTGTCGACGCGGTAAAACGCGTGACCGATATCATGCTGGAAATCGCGGCGGCCTCTGATGAGCAGAGCCGAGGTATCGTCCAGGTGAGCCAGGCGATATCAGAAATGGATAAGGTTACGCAGCAAAATGCCTCTCTGGTTGAAGAAGCATCGGCTGCAGCGGCCTCTCTCGAAGAGCAGGCGGCACGCTTAACGGAAGCTGTAGGAACATTCCGCTTAACAGGAACAAGCGCTATTAAACGCGCTCCCGTGACCACTACGCCTGACCAGTCGCGTCCGCAGACAGCAACGGCCAGTGGCGATAACTGGGAAACGTTTTAACAATAAATTAAGGGACCTGATGGTCCCTTAATATTTGGCATCAAAACGGTACGGTTTTGCGTATTGCGGCGATAAGGATCTGCGCGGCCTGAGAGAGTTGCACATCAACACGGGTAAGAATACCGATGGGTTCACCCGCACCGTGGGTAGGTATCGGCAACGACACCAGCGTCGCCTGGCGTAAATCCTCTCTAACCGCGCCTGAAGGGACAAACCACACATAGTCGTAATCAACCGTCAGCTGGCGGGAAAGCGATGCTGACAGCGTTTCAATGCAGCCTGGCGGCAGTTTACAACCCTGACTTTGCAACAATGCTTCTGCGTGCTGGCGAGGCGCGGTTCCTTTTGGCGAGACCACCACCGGCCACTCCATTACACGACTTAACGTGATGGTTTCCTGCAACAACGGGTGGTTAGGGCGTACAACCAGTTTAAGTGATTCCAGAAACAACAATTCATAATTCAGACCGACCATCAATTCTGGATCGGCCATGCGACCAATGCCAAGGTCGATTTCCCCGGATTTTAAACCCGCCAAAATCATCGGATTGCTCATGGTGGCGACCTGTAGCGTGGTCTCCATTTGCTGTTTGTGGAAAGGACCAATTACCGCAGGCAGAATGCCCAGTGCCGCGGTGGGTAAGGCCCCAATCCGTACGACATCAGTCTGCGATTCTTCGCGCTGATTTAACGCTTGTCCGGCGGTGTTGAGCGCATCCAGCACTCTTACAGCGTGGGTAAGAAACTGTTCTCCGGGCAGCGTTAACTGCGCGCCAAGGCGGCCACGCTCAAAGAGTCGGGTACCGGTCAGTTGCTCCAGCTCATTTAGCGTTTTGGAGAGAGCCGGTTGGCTCAGGTTAAGGGTCTCAGCCGCGCGCCCCAACGTTCCCTGCTGTGCAACGGCGACAAAAGTATGAAGGTGGCGCAAGCGAATGCGCTGATTGAACAGAACATTTTTTTCCATAAGCGATGTTAAAAACAGAGCCGTATCGGTGACAAGTAAAGTTGTTTGTTTTTGATAACCTGATAGCAAAATATTATTAACATTTATCATGTTTTACTTACAACTGATTTATTTTGCTTATGTTTTGTACAGCGTTGCTGGGTGGCGGGATCATGGAAGGGAGTATGTTCAGTCGTTATACTTTGGTTATTGTTTACTTTTGAACGATTTCTCTTCACAAGGCACTGATGAATGATACATGTAATAGGGCACCTTAATCCCGATAGCGATGCCATCTGCACCGCAGCAATGACGGCGCGTTGGCTTAGTTTACGTGGCCAGCAGGCGACAGCATGGCGTTTGGGCGAGCCTAACCGCGAAACGCAGTTTATCTTTGAGCATGCGGGGCTGACGATGCCTGAACGGTTGACGTTTGAACTGACAGATCGTGATGTCTGGCTGGTTGATTTTACCGAACCTGCCCAGGGGCCGGAATCGCTGGCAGAAAGTAACGTGGTGGGAATTATCGATCATCACCGACTCGGTGGGTTAGTCACCCGTCTGCCACCGGAAGTGTGGGTGAAGCCCGTCGGTAGTAGCGCAACCCTGCTGTGGCAACTGATGACGGAAGATGAACGCAACCAGTTATCTCCCGCTGAGGCTGTTTTACTGCTCGGTGCGGTATTGAGTGACACTGTCACGCTTCGTTCACCTACGACCACCTCTGACGATCGCCAGGCGGTTGATGCGCTGGCCCAAAAAAACGGAGTGGATCTTGACGCTTTCAGTCGCGACCTGCTGTCAGCCAAAACAAGCGTGGAAGGGATGAGCGCCCGCGAACTTTTGCAGAAAGACATTAAAACCTTCACCATCCATGGACATTCAGTCTGTGTAGCGCAGCTTGAACTGTATGCGCTGCAACAGGTGGATGCGGTGCTGGACGATCTCCGTCAGGAAATGGCGCGCTATGCAGAAGAAAAGAATGCTGCGTTGGTCGTGCTGATGCTCACTGACATCAATCTGGGTGACACCAGCCTTTGGTTTGCTGGAGCAGAACTTTCAGACATCCCGCAGCCTTGCAAGGTAGAAGGTATGCTTAGCCGTAAAAAACAGATGCTGCCCTGGCTGGAAAGTCATTTGAAACCACGCCAGTAGGTACTGTTCATCGTTTGTATGGGTGGGAAGTTTACGCGGGGTCACACTTTGTAAATTCTTCCCACCGGAGTCAGCGGTGTTTTCTACACTCCAGGTAATATTCACTGGAGGCATGACATTATGGCGAACACCATCACGGCAGATGAGATTCGGGAACAATTTTCGCAGGCAATGTCAGCAATGTACCAGCAGGAAGTCCCGCAATACGGCACATTGCTGGAACTTGTCGCTGATGTGAATCTGGCGGTACTGGAAAATAATCCGACGCTGCATGAAAAACTGGCGAATGCGGATGAACTGGCCCGGCTAAACGTTGAACGTCATGGCGCCATTCGAGTGGGTACCGCGCAGGAGCTTTCTACGCTGCGCCGAATGTTTGCCGTTATGGGCATGTATCCGGTGAGTTACTACGATCTCTCCCAGGCCGGCGTCCCCGTACATTCCACTGCCTTTCGTCCCATCGACGATGCCTCGCTATCGCGCAACCCGTTTCGGGTATTCACCTCGTTATTACGGCTCGAACTCATCGAAAACGCCGCGCTGCGGCAAAAAGCCGCTGAGATCCTCGCGAAACGCGATATTTTCACTCGCCGTTGCCACGAGCTGCTGGATGAATTTGATGCGCAGGGCAGTTTTACATCTGAACAAGCGCAAGAATTTGTGCATGAAGCGCTGGAAACATTCCGCTGGCATCAGCACGCCACGGTCGATGAAGAGACCTATCACGCATTACATAACGAACACAGGCTGATTGCTGATGTAGTGTGCTTCCCCGGTTGTCATATCAACCATCTGACGCCGCGAACGCTGGATATTGACCGGGTGCAGTCGATGATGCCGGAATGCGGTATTGAACCGAAAATACTGATTGAAGGGCCGCCGCGCCGTGAGGTGCCGATTTTATTACGTCAGACCAGTTTCAAAGCGCTGGAAGAACCTGTGATGTTTGCCGGTGAAATGCGTGGCACTCACACGGCGCGTTTTGGTGAAATCGAACAGCGCGGCGTGGCCCTGACGCCGAAAGGCAGAGCGTTGTACGACGAATTGCTGAATAAAGCGGGAACGGGGAAAGACAATCTGACGCACCAGCTACACCTTCAGGAAGTATTCAAGGCCTTCCCGGACAGCGAATTTCTGCTGCGCCAGCAGGGGCTAGCCTGGTTCCGCTATCGTCTGACACCATCGGGTGAAGCGCATCGGCAGGCTATTCGCCCGGATGACGACCCGCAACCGCTCATTGAACGGGGCTGGCTGGTTGCACAACCCATCACCTACGAAGATTTTTTACCGGTGAGCGCCGCAGGAATTTTCCAGTCCAATTTGGGCAATGAAACACAGGCCCGCAGCCACGGAAACTCCAGCCGCGACGCGTTTGAACAGGCGCTGGGTTGCGCGGTTTATGATGAGTTTGCGCTGTATCAGGAGGCTCAAGAGCGAAGTAAACGTCGGTGTGGTTTACTTTAATGGAATTTACATGGGATTCGGTCTGTTCCCATCGACATAAAATATTTTCGATTTTGTACAGATAATCGGCGACCAACAATTGGATTATTAATGAATTTTGTCTAGAGTGAGCGGTCAGAAATGTGCACTCTCTTGCCGCTGATTTTGACCGGCGCGGGACCATTTACACGACCAGAAGGACTCACTTTCAGGCATGAATCGCAGACGATTTATTAAAGGTTCAATGGCAGTGGCCGCCGTGTGCGGAACCAGTGGTATTGCATCACTCTTTTCCCGCGCCGCCTTTGCGGCAGAGTCTGACATTGCAGACGGAAAAACCGTACGTTTTGATTTTTCCGTTCTGCAATCGATGGCCCATGACTTAGCACAGAAACCCTGGGGCGGCGCACCGCGCGCGTTACCGGATACGCTGGCAAAACTGACGCCGCAGGCCTACAACAGTATTCAATATGACGCAGAACAGTCTCTGTGGAACAACGTTGAAAATCGTCAGCTTGATGCGCAGTTCTTCCACGTGGGAATGGGGTTTCGTCGCCGTGTACGTATGTTCTCGGTTGATGGCAGTACGCATATGGCACGTGAAATCCACTTCCGTCCGGAGCTGTTTAAATACAACGATGCGGGCGTGGATACCAAACAATTGGAAGGTCAGACTGACCTTGGGTTTGCCGGATTCCGCGTGTTTAAAGCGCCAGAACTGGCCCGCCGCGATGTCGTTTCTTTCCTGGGCGCCAGCTATTTCCGCGCCGTGGATGACACCTATCAGTATGGTTTATCGGCCCGTGGTCTGGCGGTAGATACCTACACCGACAGCAAAGAAGAGTTTCCTGATTTCACCTCTTTCTGGTTTGAAACGGTCAAACCGGGCGCGACTTCCTTTACCGTGTATGCGCTTCTCGACAGCCCAAGCGTAACCGGCGCATTCAAGTTCGTGATCCACTGTGAGAAAACGCAGGTGATTATGGATGTACAAAACCACATCTATGCGCGCAAAGACATTAAACAGCTCGGCATTGCGCCGATGACCAGCATGTTCAGCTGCGGCAACAATGAGCGTCGGATGTGCGACACTATTCACCCGCAAATTCATGACTCCGATCGTCTGGCGATGTGGAGGGGCAATGGCGAGTGGATCTGCCGCCCGCTGAATAACCCGCAGAAGCTGCAGTTCAACGCCTATACCGATAACAACCCGAAAGGGTTTGGCTTGCTGCAACTCGATCGTGACTTCTCCCATTATCAGGACATCATGGGCTGGTACAACAAGCGCCCAAGCCTGTGGGTCGAACCGCGCAACCAGTGGGGCAAGGGGACCATCGGCCTGATGGAGATCCCGACGACCGGCGAAACGCTGGATAACGTGGTCTGCTTCTGGCAGCCGGACAAGAAGATCAAAGCCGGCGATGAGCTGGAATTCAAATATCGCCTGTACTGGAGCGCTCAGCCGCCGGTGCGTTCACCGCTGGCTCGTGTGATGGCGACCCGGACAGGCATGGGCGGTTTCCCGGAAGGATGGGCTCCGGGCGAGCATTACCCGGAAAAATGGGCGCGTCGTTTTGCCGTTGACTTCGTCGGTGGTGATCTGAAAGCGGCTGCACCGAAAGGCATTGAACCGGTGATTACGCTCTCCAGCGGTGAAGCGAAACAGATTGAGATCCTCTACGTGGAACCTATCGACGGTTATCGCATTCAGTTTGACTGGTATCCGACCTCTGACTCAACCGATCCGGTAGATATGCGTATGTTCCTGCGTTGTCAGGGTGACGCCATCAGCGAAACCTGGCTGTATCAGTATTTCCCGCCAGCGCCGGATAAACGTAAGTACGTTGACGACCGCGAGATGCGTTAATCACTCCCTTTACGGCTCTCCTGATGGGGAGCCGTTTCTGCAATCCTCCTCATAACGACTCTGTACACTATTTACTCGATCCTGCTCGCATTTTTCTGTATGGCAAATGGGTACTCTGTGGATGTGTATTTCTTATACACGTCTTGTCCACTAACAGGGAGAAAGTATGTTTCCAGAATACAGAGACCTTATTTCCCGACTGAAATCCGAGAACCCTCGCTTTCTGTCCTTATTCGAAAAACACAACAGCCTTGATCATGAGATCTCCAGACTGGAAGGTTCGGATGGTCGGGGGTATAGTTTGGACATTGTTCGCCTTAAGAAACAGAAACTTCACCTGAAGGAAGATCTGCTCAAAATATTGCAAAAAGAGAGTGTCAGTGAGAGCTAAGTAGAACGGCACTTGCTGTGTAAAAGGGCTTCCTGCGAGAAACGGAAGCCCTTCCTGTTTTAGTATTAATTATGACTATGCGTAAATTTAACGCTTATCTATTTTATGGAAATGACAGATAAAAGGTAGCTTCAGCGTCGGCTTTACCTGCCGTAACCTGGCTATCTGTTTGAATGTATTGAGCGCTGAATGGCAATGATATTTGAGTTTGCTGAACGTTACTCGCCTGCAAAACGAAATCAGGTTGGTTAAAAGTCATGGCATTTTTATTTTTATCGAGAATCTGAACCCCGATACCTGTTGCGGTATTATCCTGATCGGTTAGCTTTAAAATTGAATCATTGCTACCTGTTTTGGTCTGGCCTTCAAAACGGATTGCAACGCTGGTTCCCTGAGCGCAGGTCAGGTCAATGTTAAAATCAACAGGCACAGAGGTTGAATTAACTCCTTTAAAGGTTGTATCAGCATTAATCCCACCTGCCGGAGCAAGTGAGACGGGAATATCTGGAGTATTTACATCGCAGGTTAATGTTTTTAAATCAATTAAAACGTCACTGAAGATAAGTTCGAAACCTTGAACATTGTTCCACCAAATACCACTACCGCTAAAGGCTGACAGGTCGATTGCTCCCCCTTTCAATTTCCCTACAACTTGTAAGATAAGACGGAAATTCCCTTGAAGTTGATTGACATCAGTGACATTCACTGAATTAGTCAGCTTAGGAAACTCCATGCAGTATGTAGAAGGCGTAACGGAAGTTTTTTTATTGAGCTCGTAGTAAATTTTTAGTCCCAGCCCTGAGTTCTCACCACTAGTTAATGGAATGTTGAACAGACAAGGATCGCTGCCCACTAATGTAGCTGGAAGTGTTGGAAATCCTTCACTGTAATTTACCGCGCCACCTGAACAGGTGAAATGACCCGATTGCGTTGAGCGATTATTTTGATCAAATAAAATAGTACCAACAGGCGTATCTTGGTTGAGGCCTGTCTCCAGATGGATGTTTTGAAAAGTAACAGTTGCAGCGTCTCCACTAACATAGTGACACTCTGATGCAGAAAAGCAAAATGTAGGGTAAATACCGGCTAACACTATTGCCAGCAAAAGATATTTAGATATGCTGATATTAAATTTTTTGGAGCAAAATTTACTGTTCATAGTATTAACCGCAATGGAGAGACGTAATTAAAAGGTGCGAAGCGTTATCGGAAAAAAGGTCAGGGGATAAAACAATTCGGCAGGATTGATTAGCGGATTTACCCCATTTTACCAGCCAGGTTTGATTAGCCTGTGTACCTGAGAGATAAGTCTGCCCATTTTGCCCTACCAGCGTAGAGAATTGACCATCGTCGGAGGTGACAACCGCCCCAAAGGGGACGGCTTTACCCGCATGTGTTAGCGTCAGTAGCATTCTTTGACCGAGGCGAGGGGAAAAATTAGCGACGACCATAGCACCTTCGGTGGGTATGACTTCCTGGACGGGATCCTGAACTTCAGCGTCTGGCGGTAGTGTCTGTGAATTGATCGCAACCCGGTTGCGTTGAAATGCGGAAGCATAAGGTACGATGGAATAACCCCGCCAGTCGGTGTAAATAGCGGTGCCGCGGTTTACACCAAGGCCTTCAGTATTGGGAGCGCGAACCAGAATTGAAGCATCGCCTAGCGATTGCGCAAGCGTCACCCCGTAAGGGTGAAGAACCACAGCTCCCTGAAGACCATAATTCAATCGTTGACGGTCATTATCATAACTCCACCCCCCATTGACTGTTCCTTTGCTGGAGCGGTAACTCATAGAGGCATTTCCACCATAACCTTGCCCCTGATTACCGTGACTTTGTTGCAGGCTGTAGCTGAGATTATTATCTTTCAGAGCCGTACCATTAAGCGCCACGCTATTCAGGGAGCGGCCATCATTACTGCTGTTATTGCTATAACTGATATGTGCCCCAGGTAACCATTTGTCCAGGGGGATACTCATAGACAGTGAAAATTGTTGATCGCTACCCGCGTTATCGGGCATTTTTGTCAGCAGATAGCTGGCATTAAAACTAATGCTGTTCCAGGTATAGCTATATCCGACACTCAGGCTACGCTCTTTCCCCCCAAGTCCCCAGTAATCCTGTTGATATCCTGATAGATAGAGTTGACCAAAAGAGGGTATGGCCTGACTGACGGTAATTTGCAAACGACGATGGCGTGCATAGCTGTAACGATAAGAAAAAGGATCATCATCGTCGTACTGCTGTTGATTCAATGCTTCGTTGAATGTGTAGTAGTTGCGTGTTGAATAGCGGTAACCAGCAAGAGTCAAGTTGGTGTCTGTCGGGGTAAAGTTTTTAGAATATTGCACCCGATATGACTGACCAGATTGATTTTCCTGATCGACCAAATTGGTTTGTGACCAGGTGATGTCGGCGGAGAGAGAACCTAGCTGTTGCAGATCCAACCCGGTGCCTAAAGCACCCGAACGATAGTTCTGTGCTCCTATTGTCCCCCCGTATAACGTAATCCCCCACGGTAAGCCGTAGATAAGCGTTCCTTGAATAAACTTTGGTTCATCCGCGTTGCTATCTGAGGAGCGATATTTGCCGCCAACAAGACTGTAGGACATTGATCCCTGGCGACGCATGATAGGTACAGAAGCCGATGCCTGAATATAGGTTTGTTCGCTACCGTCAGATTCTTTGACAGTGACCTCCATATCACCTCCAGAGGTGATTGGGCTGACATCATGTAGCTCAAACGGTCCAGGTGAAACATAACTCTGATAGATGACATAATTATTCTGGCGAATCGTAACCTGCGCGTTTGTCCGGGCGACACCGCGAATAACAGGAGCAAAGCCACGCATGCTATAAGGCAGCATATTGTCGTTACTTTCCAGTTTTATGCCGCGAAACTGAAAACTATCAAATACATCAGAACCTGTCCAACTATCACCCATGGTGAGCTTGCTGGTTAACGCGCTGATATTACGCCACAGATAAGTGTCTACATTTTGCCAGTGTCCGTCACTGTAGTTGAGGTCATTGCGTAGACGCCAGGGTCCCAGGTTCGCACCATTGCTCAGGCTGAGATACTTGTCATTTTCGTTATTATCGTCTTGCCAGTTTTGGGCACCATTAAAATAATAGTTTGTAAATATCATGGGCAAGCCGTTATCCCATAATTGTGGATCAATAAACCCCGCAGCAGATGAGTTCATTGCAATTTGTGGTACTGATAGCGAAAGACGTAGTGAATCCTGTTGAAACTGCACTGAAGAAGATGGAATAAAATTTTCAATATTTTCAACGGTAGCATCGTCACTAAGTGCGAGGAAAGTGGCCGAAGCTTTACTGTTGACTCCCATTGAAACATAATCCTTTTTAGTCAACAGAGGGAGCAGTTTCTGGCTTTTAGTATCGAAGACAAAAGTGATGTCTCTACGCGCAATATGTTGATTATTCATGTAAACATCAACGCGATATTTACCCGGTACTAATCCGTTGTTGTCGCTAAAATGTTTAAGCGCCTCAAGTTCGCTCTCAGACGCGCCTGATTCAAGTAAACGATAATTAAAAACTTCACGGGCTGAACTGTTTTGTACCCAGGTTAACAGGATTACACTTGCGATGATGTTAAGTGTAAATGTGCGCGTAGCTCCCATATTTTTATCACTTTTCCTTGTGCGACATATTGATAATCACGATGCGTATGCTTTGATCGTTGTCGGCTATTTTTTCATTGAAAGAGTAGTGCCACCATAATCATTAATTGCAGACCATTCTATTTTACTGTTCTGGGAGACTGAACCCGTCAATGAATAAATTTGTTCGCCAAATGGCGGGAGCATCATTTTAACGACGCCATTGCCTTTAAATGATACCGGTTTACCATCTACAGATAACGTACGAAAGGTAACAAAATAGGGAGTTGGGTTAGTGGCGATGAGTTGACTGTTTTTAATCTGAAATGTTAATTTTGTATATGCCGAATTAGCATTGCCCGCAAGGTTATCCGGGCGGTAAAAAATCTTCAATTGATTCTGAACGGCAAACTGAAGTTGATTAGGTGCTTGTGCCGATTCTTCCTCCATACCCGGAATAGATTTAACATTCAGCCAAAAAATAGACTCCCGATCGTCTGGTAATTTTTGTGTAGCCGTAAAGATTAAACGAAAAAGACTGTTTCGCTGCGCATCAAGCTTGACCAGTGGAGGCGTGACAACAAACGGAGTCTGCTTTTTAGCATCATTGCCAAAATCGCTGACCCAGGACTGGACGAGATATGCACGGTTTTTGTCTTGATTGCTGACTTCAATGGGAATCTCACGTGCAGATGAAGGATAAATAATTCGTGTACCACGAACGACAACACCAGCATAAGCAGTGTTAATAAACAGTAAGCAAGAGAGTAAGAAAAGGGACAGTCTTTTCATGAGAATCACTTGAAAGATAATAAAAAGAGGTGAACAAGCGTTCACCTCCATCAGGGATAGATTAGTAATAAGCCACGCGGTAATCCGCAGTGGCCTTACCATAACCTTCAGTAATATCCGCGGCGGTTCTCACGTATACCGCTTTGTAGTTAAAGCTGTGATTGCCATCGCCGGTCGTTGGGCTGATGGAAGACAGTGCGACTGCGCTGCTGCTCGCATCAGTACGATCGGTGGTGAAGTTGATTGGTGAACTTGCGTTCTCGCGGTAAATACGGATTCCAACACCACTGGCGGCGTCGCTAGCAGCATCAATCGCCAGGGCAGTTTTATCTGTGGCGTCAGTATTGTTTCCACTGAATTCCAGATTGACGCTACCTAACTGAGTAGTACAACCGGTGAGATCAATATGGAAATTCGTCGCAGAATTTGCTGCTTCATCACCGACGTTAGTCCCGAAATCAGCAACGTCGACAGTCTGCAGGGTTACCGTTTGATCATTTTGCCCTTCACTTGAACCCTGAACCAAATCACAGGTAGAAGCCGTAATTAAACCCGTAAAATGTACTTTACCAGCAGGAGTATCCGCATAACTTACAGAGGAAACCCCTGCCAGCAGTACAGAAAGTGCAGGGATAATGAAATTAGCTTTCATTTAATAAAGTTCCTTTTTATATCTAAAATATGAATGATTAGATGTGAGCAATTAGCCCGTATTATTAAATACATTGCTTAGTATATCTCGCAATATAACTGGTATTTATATATAAAAAATTAATTGTGATTTTAGAAAAATTAAATTGAATCTTTATAAGATTTGAGTTTTTGTCTGTTTATTGCCACGATAATGTCGCAATTAGTAATGGTGGTATTTATGTTAAGTTATTTTAATTTTCAAAGATACTTTTAATAAAACAGAATGTTAACTCCATGGCTGACTGTTATGCTATATAAAATAATATTTTATTTGTGAGGATTTTATACAACATAGAAATTAAGCTTGGTTAAATTAAGGATAACTTGTCCAGCTGTCTTCTGGTGAAGTTATAGCATACTATACGCTGTACGCCAGAACCCTACACGAGTTGGTGTGCATCGCAGTCTGTCGGGATGAGTGAACGATCGCAAAGGAGATAAACATGTCAGAAATAATTATCGTTAGTGACGCGCTGGAACTTCGGGCGGTAGAAGAACACCACGTCGCGCCTTTGCATCAATTGGTGCTCAAGAATAAAATCTGGCTCCAGCAGTCACTGAACTGGCCGCAGTTTGTCGAATCCGAGGACGACACGCGCAAAAATGTGCAGGGGAATATGATGTTGCACCAGCGCGGCTACGCCAAAATGTTCCTTATTTTCGAACAGGGGGAGGTGGCTGGCGTTATCTCGTTTAACCAGATAGAGCCGCTGAACAAAGCCGCTTATATTGGTTACTGGTTGGACGAAGAGCACCAGGGCAAAGGTATTCTCTCTCAGGCGCTACAGGCAATGATTCATCATTATGCGCAGCGCCAGGAGATTCGCCGCTTCGTGATTAAATGTCGTGTAGATAACGCCAGGAGCAATCAGGTTGCGCTGCGCAATGGCTTTCAGCTGGAAGGATGTTTACGACAGGCGGAGTTCCTCAATGGCGATTACTATGATGTGAATCTCTACGCCCGCATCATTGATGGCTCTTCAGAATAAACCGGCGAGGGGGGTGCGCGTAATACGCTGTTCGCCGTTGATCACTTTTGGTCCGCGCAGATGGATCGCATCGCCATCAAAGGCTTCAACCTGGGCCTGACCGGTTATCTCAATATGATGCTCGATCAGCACTTCACCCAGAATACAGGCGTGGCCTTCAATCAGGATGTGACCATCCAGCAGAATAGGACCGCCACGTAATTGCGCATGCCCTCCAACCAGCACGTGGTGCTTCAGCACACAGTTACCTTCAACCACCGCGTGCTCCGCCACCTGCGAGCTGTAGCGCAGGGTAGGAATGGCATCTTCATCAGTTCCGGCGATGACGCGCGCATGCCCATAGACTTTAGCGCAATCGCAGATCCAGACATTATTCTCTTCGTTGCCTTCTATCCGTGCAAAATCAAAAACTTCAGCCCGATGTTCTATAAAGGCATAGTTGATCATCGCATCACCATAGATCTGCACCTGATGCACCACGCGTGAATTGCAGACTGTCGCCCGATCGTAAATTTGCAGAAGCTGGTCGCTTTCACGGGTTAACCCTCTGGCAGCAATGATTTCAGAGCCACACATAACACGCGCATCACCGCAGAGAAGGCATTCGCCGCGAACAACAGAATTCTGAATGGTGACGTTGTCACGTATTTGTGCGTTATGGCTGATTTCTGCCTGGTCAATCCATACGGCATCACCAATATGCGCGCCATCTCTGACCACGCTTGCCTGTGTAATACGGGCGTTTCCGGATATCGTCGCGCCGGAAAAGGCGAGCGCATTCTCATCGTAAATCCAGCAATCGCCACTTTGCGATAGCACGCTTTCATCATCAATCCAACCGCCGGGCGTACCGGCTCTAACATCATTAAAATCAATGATCGCAATTATCTGGCGTAGTAATACGCTCTTTTTATTGCCATTATCCTGGTAACTAAAGGCGCGAGGTTCATCGCCCAGACGATATTTGGTCATAGCTCATTTCCATGTTGCGCACCTTAGTTAAACGTAGCAAAGTTTTCCGCACTGGCTAAATTCGTAGAAATTCCATAAAATGTATTTCAAATATACTTTAAAAAATAAACAAAATGAGTAAGAACAAGCAAAGTGAGCGAGTCCTCAATCTTCCGGCCGGTTATTTTGGCATGGTACTGGGTATCATCGGGATGGGGTTTGCGTGGCGTTATGCCAGCCAGGTATGGTCTGTAAGCCACTGGATTGGCGACGGTTTAGTGATCCTCGCAATGGTCATTTGGGGGCTGTTGACGCTGGCCTTTATTAGCCGTTTACTGCGTTTTCCTCATAGCGTATTGGCGGAAATTCGTCACCCGGTGATGAGCAGTTTTGTCAGTTTGTTTCCAGCCACAACGATGCTGGTCGCGATTGGTTTTGTCCCGTGGTATCGACCGCTGGCGATTGTGTTGTTCAGCATCGGCGTGGTGATACAGCTGGCGTACGCGGCCTGGCAAACGGCAGGATTATGGCGTGGCGAACACCCGGAAGAAGCCACCACACCGGGTCTGTATCTGCCAACCGTTGCCAATAACTTTATCAGCGCCATGGCCTGCGGTGCGCTTGGTTTCAACGATGCCGGGTTGGTGTTTTTGGGCGCAGGAGTATTTTCCTGGCTCAGCCTGGAGCCAGTGATTCTGCAACGTTTACGAAGCTGCGGCGAGCTGCCGACGGTTTTACGGACTTCACTTGGTATTCAGTTGGCCCCCGCGCTGGTGGCCTGTAGCGCCTGGCTTAGTGTGAACGGTGGCGAGGGGGATACGTTAGCCAAAATGCTGTTCGGCTATGGTTTGCTGCAACTTCTGTTCATGCTACGCCTCATGCCGTGGTATTTGTCACAGCCGTTTAATGCGTCTTTCTGGAGCTTCTCGTTTGGCGTGTCGGCCCTGGCGACGACAGGATTGCATCTGGGACACGGCAGCGAATCAGGATTTTTTCATACGCTATCGATCCCACTGTTTATTTTTACCAATTTTATCATTGCATTATTACTGGTACGTACGTTTGCACTGTTGATGCAGGGAAAACTGCTCATCCGCACAGAGCGTGCTGCATTACTGAAATCTGAGGATAAATAATGACCCTTTGCGACGAAAACTACTTTACTGAAAAATACGATTTAACCCGTACGCATTCCGATGTCGTTGAAGCGGCAAAAATTGTCAAACCGGGCAAAACGTTAGACCTGGGTTGTGGTAACGGTCGTAACAGCTTGTACCTTGCGGCAAATGGCTATGACGTGACTGCATGGGATAAAAACCCCATGAGCATCGCTAACCTTGAGCGCATCAAAGCGGCAGAAGGGCTGACCAACCTGAACGTGAAGGTCGCTGACCTAAATGCGTTACGTTTTGATGGTGAATACGATTTTATTCTTTCTACCGTTGTGCTGATGTTTCTTGAAGCCAAAACTATCCCTGGCCTTATTGAAAATATGCAACGTTGCACTAAACCGGGTGGATATAACTTAATCGTTGCGGCGATGGATACCGATGATTTTCCGTGCACAGTTGGTTTTCCGTTCGCGTTTAAAACCGGAGAATTACGCAACTATTACAGCGGGTGGGATCTGCTGAAATATAACGAGGACGTAGGTGAACTTCATCGTACGGATGAAAACGGTAACCGAATTAAACTGCGCTTTGCCACCATGCTGGCACGCAAAACTTCCTGAACCTCCCGTCTGGCTTAACTCTTTCTGCGTTCAGCATTTTTTGTGCTGAGCGCAGAGATAAAATTGTGCGGTGCTTACCATTTTTAGTACATCCAAAATGAAACTGTTTTGCTATCCTTTTTAGGCATCATTGCGAAAACTAAAGGGATCGTTTCATGCGTACTCAAACTTTATTTAAAGTTGCAGTGCTTACTGGCTTGTTGGCATTATCCGGTTGTGCGTCAAAAGTGACCGAGCCGGATAAATATTCTGGGTTTTTAAAAAATTACTCTGATCTGAAGGAAACAAAATCAGCATCGGGACAAACGGTACTCCGTTGGGTTGATCCGAGCTACAACGAATCCAAATATGACAACATCGTATATAACCCGGTAACGTATTATCCGGTTCCTAAACCTACTACGCAGGTAGGGCAGCAGGTTCTTGATCAATTACTGACTTATACCAATACACAGTTGAAATCCGCCATCAGCAAGCGTAAGCCTCTGGTTACGACCCCTGGACCGCGTAGCCTGATTTTCCGCGGGGCGATTACCGGTGTAGCGACCAGCAAAGAAGGGCTGCAGTTCTATGAAGTGGTCCCGGTTGCACTGCTCGTTGCGGGAACGCAAATGGCGACGGGTCACCGTACCATGGATACCAACCTCTATTTCGAGGGTGAGTTGATTGATGCGGCGACCAATAAACCGGTGATTAAAGTTGTACGTAAGGGTGAAGGTAAAGACCTGAACAACGAAAGTACGCCGATGGCGTTCGAAACGTTGAAGAAAGTTGTTGATGACATGGCAACCGATGCTTCCATGTTTGATGTGAACCAAAAACCACAATAAAGATGAACGCACCATCTCAGGATGGTGCGTTTTTTTATGCCACGCGACGACGATAGAATAGTTTACCCATCAGCGCTTCCGGTCGGGCAAACATCACCATGTTACCCAGTAAAATCAACACGAGTCCGGCAATCGCGTTAACTTGCCAGATGTATCCTTCATACAATGTTGACAACGTCAGCGCCACCAGAGGGAACAGCAGCGTGCTGTATGCCGCCTTGCTGGGGCCAATGCGACCGACCAGTGTGAAATAAGCGCCAAAGGCAATCACCGAGCCGAAAATAGCCAGATATAACAGCGCGCTAAGATAGCTGAATGTCCACTGAGGCGTGAAGTTGTCCCCACGAACCAATGCAATGGCAGCGATTAGCAGCGTACCGTACAGCATGGCCCAGGTATTGGTCGTTAATACTTCCAACCCTTTTTTCTGGTGACGCAGACTTATCATATTGCCCAGTGAGAAGCCGAAGGTTCCCAGAGCGCTCAAACCGATACCGAGCAGCAGTGAATGATTAAACCCGCTGTTGAGCAAATCCTGCCAGAACAGAGTCACAATGCCCGTCAGTCCCAGACCCGCTGCAATATAGAAACGCAGCGGTGGTTTTTGCCCAAAAAAGATGAAGCTATTGACTGCATTGAACAGGACAGCCATTGAGAAAATCACCGACTCCAGTCCGGTATTTATCCACGCCGCAGCTGTATAAAAACACCAGAAGTTGAAGCAAAAAACGCATCCGCCCTGTAACAGACAAAACAGATGATCTCGACCAGACAGTTTGCGTAATTTACCGCTTAACAATAGGATCACTATCATCACTGAGCTGGCAACGGCGAAGCGCCAAAAGATAGAAACCGGCGCAGAAACCGGACCTTGCTGCAAATAAATCGCAATCCATGTCGTTCCCCAAATAACCACCACCAGGCAGTACAACAGTGCGTTCATACAACTCTCTCTTTTTGTAGTCAGGCTCACACTGTGTCATGTCTGGCTGCTGGAGGCTTTCATGGGCTTGCGGCGGACTTGCAAAATCTTGCGCTTTTTTAGCGTAAAAGCGAAAAGGCAGCTGTTAACAATATGTGGCTGTTATAGACTGAACGCCTGCTAACTTATTTGAATGTGATGGTATGCCTCAGTCCTACGATGCCTTTGAAAACTTACGCAAACATAATGCCGTGCTGCATGAATCGGTTGCGTTACATTCAGGGATCCAACTGGCGGCCTGGTCGAACAAGCGCGATACCATCACCCAGTATTGCGATCATCATACGCTCAGTTTATACATCGCAGATGGCTACGAGAGTTACCACAAAACGGCGGGAGGCTGGAAGAATGGCGGCGGGCCGGACCGTTTTTGCCTGATGCCGAAAGAGAGTGAGTCCAGTTGGGATATTCGTGACGATCTTTCCTTTGTCCATCTCTATTGTACGGACGCTCATCTGCGCGAAGTGGGTGAAAAAGTCTGGGACAAAAGCCCCTATAGCTTCACGCTGGACGAGCACACGTTTGGCAGCGATCCGGGGATCACGGCGGTTTACCGTCAGTTTTTGCTTGGTAACGACTGGCAGCAACCCGCTAATCACCTCACGCTTAGCGCGGCATCTTCACTACTGTTAACGCATCTGATCCAGCATTACAGCAATGTGCAATGGCGACTTCCCGTTGTCACCGGGGGGCTTGCGCCTGCCACATTGCGTAACGTGCTGGCCTATATTGAAGCGCATCTGGCATATCCCATAACGTTGAGCGATCTGGCAAGCGAGGCTGCGCTAAGCGAATTCCACTTTGCCAGAATGTTTCGCCAGTCAATGAATATGGCGCCGCATCAGTACGTTATGCAACGCCGTATGGCGCTGGCGCAGCAACTGGTCCGCTATTCATCACGCAGCCTGTCAGATATTGCAATGGCCTGTGGATTCAGTTCAGCGAGTCATTTCAGTAACCGGTTTAAACAAGTGACGGGTAAAACGCCAACGCAGCTACGCGCGGCGAAATAACGTCAACACTGCGTAGCAGATACCGCCGACGACCAGCCCCCAGAATGCCGAGCCAACGCCAAATACCGTCAGACCACTGGCCGTAACCAGAAAAGTCACAATGGCCGCATCGCGTTCTGCTTCATTATGTAAGGCTTGATATAAACTACCGCTAATCGTGCCAAGCAATGCCAGACCAGCCAGCATCTGGATCCAACTTACGGGCAGGGCTGCCATCAGTCCTGTGACCGAACCGCCAAACACTCCAGCCAGAAGATAGAAAACACCCGCGGCAGCAGCGGCGAGCCAGCGTCGATTGACATCAGGATGGGCTTCGGGGCTTTGACAAATTGCGGCGGTTATGGCGGCGATGCAGATGGAATAGACGCCAAACGGCGAAAATAGCAGTGCCAGCAGACCCGTAAAAACAATCAGGGGTGAAACGGGTAACGAATATCCCGATGCTTTCATAGTTGCAATACCGGGGGCATTTTGCGAAGCCATAGTGACCAGAAACAGCGGTAGCGCAATGCTGATACTGTGGGCTAATGAAAAGTGTGGGGCAATAAACGCTGGCATAACCGGTGACAGATTAACACCATCGGTGACAATGTCACCTTTAACCAGAGCGATGGCAATACCCACCAGCATCGCTGCGATAACGGCATATCTTGGGGCAATCACTTTTAGCACCAGCCATGCTACCAGCATACTACCGCACAAAATAAGCTCACTGTTCAGGCTATTAAATGCCTGCAACCCAAAACGCAGCAAGATCCCGGCCAGCATGGCTGATGCCAGCGAGTGGGGAATGATTTTCATCAGGCGGGCAAACAGTCCGGTTACTCCGCACAGCACAATCAACGCATTAGCCACGATAAAAACGCCGATGGCATCCTGAATAGATACCCCGTGCAGGCCCGTCACCAGCAGCGCGGCACCGGGCGTTGACCATGCGGTAAGCACAGGGGCGCGATACCACAATGTCAGCGCCAGCGTACTGACCCCCATTGCTAGCCCAAGTGCGGTCATCCAGCCCGCAATTTGTCCGGTCGTCGCACCTGCGGCGAGCGCCGCTTGCCAGATAATGGCCGCCGAACTGGCATAGCCGACCAGGACCGCCACAAAACCCGATAATACGGTAGGCAGGGGGATGGAAAATGTGCGCATAGCAACTCCGCGTGCGTTATAACGGTCGATTACTGTAACACTGTGCGTTATAGCGTACAAGTGCTAAGCTGTAACCCTGAGAAGGGAGAGCAGGAAGGAGAAAAATGGACAACTTAACCCACTATCTGGCCACAACGCTCAAGACGCTCCGCCACCAGCGTGAATGGAGCCTTTCGCGTCTGGCGGAGGAAACTGGCGTTTCAAAAGCGATGCTGGGGCAGATTGAGCGCAACGAATCCAGTCCAACGGTGGCGACATTGTGGAAAATTGCCACCGGACTGAACGTCCCGTTTTCAACGTTTATTTCACCGCCGGAGTCAGACTGCGCGCCAACATTCGATCCCCAGCAGCAGGCGATGGTCGTCACGCCGTTGTTCCCGTGGGATCCGCAACTGTGCTTCGATCATTTTTCGATATTGTTGGCACCCGGCGCGCTCAGTGAATCAACTCCGCATGAGACCGGCGTAATAGAGCACGTGGTGGTGATAAATGGGCAACTGGATATGTTTATTGAGGGCCAGTGGCGCACCCTTAAATCCGGTGAGGGTGTCCGTTTCGCCGGAGATACGGCACATAGCTACCGTAACAGTAGCGACCAAACGGTTCATTTTCACTCGCTGATCCATTACCCACGTGGTTAATCGGGAAAACTATTTCGAAACGCCGCGCTTGTGACTACAATAACTGCCATTTTTACCGCTTGTGGATGGTAACAACTGTATGCGCCAGCAGCCTCATCACCTTGAATTGTTAAGCCCGGCTCGGGATACCGCCATTGCGCGCGAAGCCATTTTGCACGGCGCAGACGCCGTTTACATTGGTGGACCGGGTTTTGGCGCGCGTCATAACGCCAGTAATAGCCTGAAAGATATTGCCGAATTAGTGCCTTTTGCCCATCGTTACGGGGCAAAAATCTTTGTGACGCTAAATACGATCTTGCATGATGATGAGCTGGAGCCCGCACAACGATTAATTACCGATCTGTATCAGACCGGTGTTGATGCCCTGATCGTGCAGGATATGGGGATTCTGGAACTGGATATTCCCCCGATTGAACTGCATGCCAGCACCCAGTGCGATATTCGCAGCGTTGAGAAGGCTAAGTTCCTATCCGATGTGGGATTCACCCAGATTGTGCTGGCGCGCGAACTGAGCCTTGAGCAGATTAACGCTATCCATCAGGCTACCGATGCGACCATTGAGTTTTTCATTCATGGTGCGCTGTGCGTTGCCTATTCAGGCCAGTGTTATATTTCACATGCGCAAACCGGACGCAGCGCAAACCGCGGCGACTGTTCCCAGGCTTGCCGTCTGCCGTATACCCTGAAAGACGATCAGGGGCGCGTGGTATCCTATGAAAAACATCTGCTGTCGATGAAAGATAACGATCAGACCGCCAACCTCGGTGCGTTGATTGATGCAGGTGTGCGTTCCTTCAAAATTGAAGGGCGCTACAAAGACATGAGTTATGTAAAGAATATTACCGCCCATTATCGCCAGATGCTCGACACCATTATTGAAGAGCGCGGCGATCTGGCCCGTTCATCAGCGGGACGTACCGAACATTTCTTTACCCCATCCACAGAGAAAACCTTCCATCGCGGCAGCACCGATTATTTTGTGAATGCCCGTAAAGGGGATATTGGCGCATTCGACTCACCAAAGTTTATCGGCTTGCCGGTTGGCGAAGTCCTGAAGGTGGCGAAAGATCATCTCGATGTTGAGGTGACCGAACCGCTGGCAAACGGGGATGGCCTGAACGTGTTAATCAAACGTGAGGTTGTTGGATTCCGCGCCAACACCGTGGAAAAAACGGGGAACAATCGTTATCGGGTATGGCCGAATGAAATGCCTGCCGATCTGCACAAAGTGCGTCCGCATCATCCGCTGAATCGCAACCTCGATCATAACTGGCAGCAGGCATTGACCAAAACTTCCAGCGAACGCCGTGTTGCGGTCGATATTGAGCTCGGTGGCTGGCAGGAGCAGTTGATTCTGACGCTCACCAGTGAAGAGGGCGTGAGTATCACCCATACGTTGGACGGTCAGTTTGAGGAAGCGAACAATGCGGAAAAAGCGTTGAGTAACCTACAGGACGGACTGGCAAAACTTGGGCAGACAGTGTACTACGCCCGCAATATTCAGGTGAATCTGCCGGGCGCGCTGTTCGTGCCAAACGGTCAACTGAATCAGTTACGGCGTGAAGCCGTTGATATGCTGGATGCAGCGCGCCTGCAAAGCTATCAGCGCGGTAGCCGCAAACCGGTATCTCAGCCAGCGCCGGTTTATCCGCAAACGCACTTGAGTTTCCTGGCTAACGTCTACAACCAAAAAGCGCGTGAGTTTTATCATCGTTATGGCGTTCAGTTGATTGATGCAGCCTATGAAGCGCATGAAGAAAAGGGCGAAGTGCCGGTGATGATCACCAAACATTGCCTGCGTTTCGCCTTTAACCTGTGTCCGAAACAGGCGAAAGGGAACATCAAGAGCTGGAAAGCGACACCGATGCAACTGGTTAACGGTGATGAAGTTCTGACGCTGAAATTTGATTGCCGACCGTGCGAAATGCACGTAATCGGCAAGATGAAACATCACATTCTGAAGATGCCGTTGCCGGGCAGCGTAGTGGCTTCGGTCAGTCCGGAAGAACTGATGAAGACTCTGCCGAAGCGCAAAGGGTAATCGTTAGCTCAGATGTGTATCGGGTTTGCGTGATTTTTGCCAGTGATGGTGTTCACGAAGATCGGCGGCGGATTCTTCCGCCGTCACTCGCAGCTCATCGCTGTCGGCCGTGTGTCGTAATAAGTGATCGGCATCCTGCACCTGAAGATATTCATGTCCCTGATTAGTAGCGAAAAGTTGACCGGAAAAAAGCGCGCAGGCCAGCAATAACACCGTTAACCCTTTCTTAAACATCATGCACCCTCTGGTACGTTAGCTGCGGAATTGGCGATAATTTCGCCTGGTGACTATTCAATATTTTAATCGGGAAAATGACAATCTCTGTTTTGCCATTTCGATGTTTTTTACATTTTTGTTTAGCTAACGTTAGGGTTTGTCACAACCGAGCAATGCAGTGCTGCCCGGTTGTTAGCAAGCAGGGAATCAGGACTTAAATCCTGCGGCCGTCATCAGGAGACGAAAGAACATGCCAACAGCGGCGAGGGCCAGCACGCTGCCGCCCCAGAGGATCACCAGCCACATCAGGCGTTTCCAGATTGTTTGTTGCATCAATGATACCCCTCACCATGTTGAACTTTCCCGCGGAAAACGTAGTAGCTCCAGAAGGTGTACACCAGGATTATCGGGATAATCAGCAGTGCGCCGACCAACATAAAGCCCTGACTTTGTGCCGGAGCCGCCGCCTGCCAGAGCGTAATAGACGGTGGAATGATGTGTGGCCAGATACTGATCCCCAGCCCGCTAAACCCGAGAAAAATCAGCCCCAGCGTCAATACAAAAGGCAGCGTATGGCTGTTTTGCTGGCCCAGTGAGCGCCACAGCCAGATGCTGATAAGCGCAACCAGCAGTGGAACCGGCATCAGGAACCACAGATTCGGCAGGCTAAACCAACGCTCGGCGATTGCACTGTGTGCCAGCGGCGTCCACAGGCTGATAATGGCAATCACTACCAACATTGCCAGCAGCAGTTTTTTGGCCACACGACGCATTTTATCCTGCAATGGATTTTCGCTTTTCATCACCAGCCATGTCGCCCCCAGCAGGGCGTAAGCCACGACCAGACCAACGCCACAGAACAGCGTGAACGGTGTCAACCAGTCGAAAGGACCGCCGCTGTAGCTGCGTCCGGTAACGGAAAATCCGTTGAGTACGGCACCCACCACGACACCTTGCGTGAATGTCGCGAGGATTGAACCGCCGAGAAAGGCTTTATCCCAGAAGGGGCGATGCGCCGGTGTGGCTTTGAAACGAAACTCGAACGCGACGCCGCGAAAAATCAGGCCGATCAGCATCAGAGTTAACGGGATCGTCAGCGCATCGACAATCACCGCATAGGCCAGGGGGAACGCGCCAAATAATCCCGCTCCGCCCAACACCAGCCAGGTTTCATTGCCGTCCCATACCGGGGCGACGCTGTTGACCATTACATCGCGGTCATCAGAGTCCTGAATCGCCGGGAATAAGATACCGATCCCAAGATCAAAGCCGTCCATCACGATATACATCAGCGTGGCGAACACGATAATTACAAACCAGATAACTGATAAATCGATACCCATTAGCGGTGTGCCTCCGGTTGAGAATCGAGGACGGCAGCAGAAAGCGGCCGTGCAGGCGTGCCGGTTGGCGGAATGGTCGGGTCATCTTCCTGTGGTCCTTTACGGATCAGGCGGATCATGTAGCTGTAACCCACTCCAAACACTGAGCCGTACACCACAAAGAAAGACAGCAGGCTGATGCTCATATGTAAATCGCCATGTGCGGAAACCGCATCCGCCGTACGTTGCAGACCGTAAACAACCCACGGTTGACGGCCAACTTCAGTGGTCACCCAACCGGCAAGGATGGCAATCAGACCGGAAGGACCCATCCACAAGGCAAAGCGCAGGAAAGGGCGCGAGGTAAATAAACGCTGCTTATAGCGCAGCCACAGGGCAAACGCGCCCAGCAGAATCATCAGCATGCCTAGCCCGGCCATTATGCGAAACGACCAAAACACCATAGTTGAGTTAGGCCTGTCTTCTTTAGGAAACTCTTTTAGAGCCGGGACCTGTTTGTCCAGACTATGGGTCAGGATCAGACTGCCCAGCGCCGGGATTTCCAGCCCATAGCGGGTGCGTTCCTGCTCCATATCCGGCCAGCCGAACAGCAGCAGCGGAGTCGGTTCACCAGGGGGATTTTCCCAGTGTCCTTCAATCGCGGCAATTTTTGCTGGCTGATGCTTCAGGGTATTCAAACCGTGCATATCGCCAATCAAGGCCTGCAGCGGAGCGACGATTAATGTCATCCACAGCGCCATCGAAAACATTGCGCGAATAGCCGGGGTGTTATTCCCACGCAGTAAATGCCATGCGCCCGACGCCGCGACAAACAGAGCACTGCTCAGGAAGGCGGCGACCGACATATGCAGCAGACGATAGGGGAATGAAGGATTGAAAATAACGGCGAACCAGTCGACGGGAACGACCTGGCCGTTAACTATTTCATAGCCTTGCGGTGTCTGCATCCAGCTGTTGGAGGCGAGGATCCAGAAGGTTGAAATAATGGTACCCAGCGCGACCATGCAGGTGGCAAAGAAATGAAGTCCTGGACCAACCCGGTTCCAGCCAAACAACATCACCCCAAGGAAACCTGCTTCGAGGAAGAAAGCGGTTAACACTTCATAGGTCAGTAACGGCCCAGTGATACTCCCGGCGAACTCGGAAAAACCACTCCAGTTGGTACCGAACTGATAAGCCATCACCAGCCCGGAAACCACGCCCATCCCAAAGTTAACGGCGAATATTTTCGACCAGAAATGGTATAGCGACCGCCAGGTGGGATTTTTCGTTTTTAGCCATAGCCCTTCAAGCACAGCCAGATAACTGGCGAGCCCGATAGTAATAGCCGGAAAGATGATGTGAAAGGATACCGTAAACGCGAACTGGATCCTTGCCAGGTGAAACGCGTCAAGACCGAACATGCTTAACTCCGCAGGCAAAATTGATTTAGCGCAATTCTAAGCCGCGCCACATCTGGGTTGCAGAAACAGAACCAGTCTTTTTTCCCATAACAGTTACCCGACTGTTATGGGCCTTCCCCAAAACTCCTCCCCAATAATGGCTAAAATTAAGTCGCCAGAATCACCCAACCATCATTCCGTTCATCGTGATATTTCTCGGTCATTTTGGCCGATTTATGACCCAGCAGTCCTGCGTGCAGCGTTGTCCTTGCATTACCGCCAGCTAGCTATTCATACGGTTGAGCTCTCATGGCGGTGTAGTGAGGGAAAGAGGGGGAATGGCATTACTGAGTTTCGGGTGACATCCGGTTATCGTATCAATCAGACTGAAATGAAAATAGCGATCTGCGACCAACAACGGAACTGCCCGGTATCTGCCTGGAATTTTTATCCCTGGTGAGCGTTATTCTTAAAATGAACAGTCCCGAGCTGTCTAATTATGGAGTGTACATAAAATGATCGCTATGATTGTGTTTAAAATAATACCATATGGACCTTAAGGGATGGGATACGCAAAAAATTTGGCAAAGGAAATGCTCTCAGCTCTGAATTTAGAAAATGAAGGGATGCTGGTTGCATACATTAAAGGCTTGATTCACTTTCCTGTAGACTTGTATTCTCTCGCATCCGATTTTATCCATACCGATGACAGACGGCAAAACATGGATGATAATATGAGGATTGCGGGACTAGTGAAGCGGGCAACATCAACGAAAAATATTAACATTGTGGAAAAAGCGGTCAATGTATTCATTGATGATTTCATGCAGCACGTTAATTTATTTGATATCGTAACAAATGTAGCAAAAGACACTGTAGCTTCTACATTGGGTAGTTATACTTTCGGTGAACTTTCTGGTTTAAAAATTGGAGCCTTAATCTCTTCACGGATCACCGTGTCTATTGCTTTTAGTATGTCTGTCAGCACATTGTTAATGATTGGTGGTGGAGTATCAAGTGCTATACATGCTTCGAGATACCTAAAAATATCAAACTATGAAGTTTACCGGAAGCTTAAGGACTTGGGAGATTTAGATCTTCTCTATTTTGCTATTCAGGAGCGGGTTGAGCCATTTGAGAAAGCAACCAGATTATCAAAAGAAAATCCTGCTTTGTTCAAACAAGCGGTAGAGTATTTTTTTAAGGGGATGTAGCTCATCAAATTTTTGTTAAGCGATAAAGCAACCAGCAAATAAGAATCATTGCTGCCGTAAATGTCCAACGTCCAAATATAAACATATAAGCATATTTGTCCCCGAAAGAATCAGGATAAGCACTAAACATTAGTATTACATTTGATAATGTTGATGCTATTGCTAAAAATGCTGCTAAAGCGATCCCAACCCAGATTAAGAAAGATAATACTTGTTTCATTTACTAATCTCTTATCGGTTGCCAGATATTTTTATCTGGCAGTGTACTGAATCGAAACTAATGAGTAAATAATTAGATGCAACAAATTCATTTAGCCTAATTAATTGAATTGTCATGCTGTAACTCGCTGATTATCTGTGGATATTTTTCCGCAAACTCCATCGGCAACCTCTCACTTTCGGTGTGTCGTTAAATACTCCCTGTGGGATTTGCAGAAATTGCAGTTGCTTTATTCCTGTTACTGCGAAAACCACAAAAGCGAAAGCAGGTCACGTTATAGAAAGCAAAAACTCCACTATGGTGTCAAATGACGCAGGCATCCGTGATGCTGCAACGCGTCGTGAACGTGGGTTGAGTGTTCTGTGCCTGGCTGATATGAAGTCTGGAAGCTGGTTCCTGTTATATTAACTCAGGGAGAAACCCGCCATGAGGCTTTGCAAGCTGCGCAGGGTGCATTGGTTACCGCTTTTGAATTCTATTTCGACGATAACGAACCGATTCCTTTACCTTCTGCAGTAGGTACTGAAGCTGACTATGTGGAAATACCACTGAGCGTTGCGTCTAAAGTTCTGTTGTTAAATGCCTTCCTTGAATCGAATATTACCCAGCAGGAACTGGCAAACAGGATCGGCAGGCCTAAGCAGGAAATCACTCGCTTATTCGATTTACAGCACGCGACAAAAATTGATGCTGTGCAGATAGCTGCCCGCGCCTTAGGCAAAGAATTGTCATTAACGATGTTGTAAAACTGTTAACTATAACAGTTATATAAAATATCCTGATTATGTAAACTGATATACACAGTGGTTGTCACCGACACCGGTAATCAGGACAAAAAATGAAAAAGTACCAGCGACTGGCAGAGCAAATTCGCGATCAAATTGCGTCTGGCGTATGGCAGCCAGGCGATCGCTTGCCATCCTTACGTGAGCAGGTGGTCAGCAGCGGCATGAGCTTTATGACCGTCGGACACGCATACCAGCTGCTGGAAAGTCAGGGGCGGATTATTGCCCGGCCACAGTCAGGTTACTATGTCGCCGCGCGTCCCGAACGTGAACTGGCAGCGCCGCAGGTGCAGGTCATGCGCGATGAAGCGGTGGATATCAATACCTATATTTTTGATATGTTGCAGGCCAGTCGGGATGCGTCAGTGATGCCCTTTGCCTCCGCATTCCCCGATCCGCGTCTGTTTCCACTTCAACAGTTGAACCGCTCGTTGGCGCAGGTGAGTAAAACTGCTACTGCCATGAGCGTGATCGAAAACCTGCCGCCGGGAAATGCTGAGTTGCGTCATGCCATTGCCCGTCGCTATGCTCAACAGGGGATGACCATTTCACCTGACGAAATCGTCATCACCACCGGAGCGCTTGAAGCCCTTAACCTGAGCCTGCAAGCGGTCACTGAACCGGGTGACTGGGTGATTGTCGAAAACCCCTGTTTTTACGGGGCGTTGCAGGCCCTGGAACGATTACGTCTGAAGGCGCTGTCGGTGGCCACCGACGTTAACGAGGGGATCGATCTTGCTGCGTTGGAGCAGGCGTTGCAGGAGTATCCGGTAAAAGCCTGCTGGCTAATGACCAACAGCCAAAATCCGCTGGGTTTTACGCTCAGCGCAGAGAAAAAGGCGCGTCTGGTTGCCTTGCTGGAAAAATACCACGTAATGCTGATTGAAGATGATGTTTACAGCGAGCTGTACTTTGGCCGCGAAAAACCGCTGCCTGCCAAAGCCTGGGATCGCGCCGACAGTGTTCTGCATTGTTCATCTTTCTCGAAGTGTCTGGTGCCAGGATTTCGTATTGGCTGGGTGGCAGCTGGGAAACATGCCCGGCGTATTCAGCGACTCCAGCTAATGAGCACCCTATCTACCAGTTCCCCCATGCAGCTTGCACTGGTTGATTATCTTTCAACCCGGCGTTATGACGCGCATCTGCGCCGCTTGCGTCGGCAACTGGCGGAACGTAAACAACAGGCCTGGCAAACGTTGCTGCGTCATCTTCCGGCGGAAGTCAAAATTCACCACAACGACAGCGGTTATTTTCTGTGGCTGGAGCTGCCGGAACCGCTTGATGCCGGTGTGCTCAGTACCCATGCGCTGGCACATCACATCAGTATTGCACCGGGGAAAATGTTCTCGACCTCGGGAAGCTGGACACGTTTTTTTCGTTTTAATACTGCATGGCACTGGGGAGATCGCGAAGAGCAGGCTGTAAAACAGCTTGGCAAATTAATTCGTGAAATGATGAAATAAACCAGAACGCGCTATTCAATATAAATGAATAGCGTGTTCTTATTTTCGAAATAGTGAATGCTGAACCACGTTATTATTTAGAACGGGTGCGGCCATACAAAATATCAATAGTTAATACTATTGCCACCTCTGCGTCTAACTCCTTGTCTATACTCCAGAAGATTACCCCCAGGTCAGAGTCTGTAACGTAATGAGCGTTAGCTCACAACCTGATTAAATTTCCTTGCGCCAGCAGGAACGCTTACAACACCCCGACTATTTTTAGAAAAGGACATATATTTACGGCAAGGCTGCCGCTCAATATTTTTTAGACAGGAGTAAGACGTTATGAGCAAGCAGTTTGCCCTCAGTAGCCTGTGCGCACTCAGTATGACGCTGATGACTGCGCAGGCAGCCGAACCCCCCACATCATTAGATAAACCGGAAGGCCGCCTGGATATTATTGCCTGGCCGGGTTATATCGAACGTGGACAAACCGATAAACAATATGACTGGGTCTCGCAGTTTGAGAAAGATACCGGCTGCGCGGTTAATGTAAAAACGGCAGCCACATCTGATGAAATGGTCAGTCTGATGGCAAAAGGCGGCTACGACCTGGTTACCGCTTCTGGTGATGCCTCACTGCGCCTGATTATGGGAAAACGCGTTCAGCCGATTAATACCGCGCTGATCCCTAACTGGAAAACCATCGATCCGCGGGTGGTAAAAGGCGAATGGTTTAACGTTGGCGGAAAAGTTTACGGCACGCCGTACCAGTGGGGACCAAACCTGCTGATGTATAACACCAAAATTTTCCCAACGCCGCCGGATAGCTGGAACGTGCTGTTTGTTGAGCAAAAACTTGAGGACGGGAAAAGCAATAAAGGGCGCGTTCAGGCCTACGATGGCCCGATCTATATTGCCGATGCCGCGTTATTCGTTAAAGCCACTCAGCCGCAGTTGGGTATTACCGATCCCTATCAGCTCACTGAAAAGCAGTATCAGGCGGTGATCAAAGTCCTGAGCGACCAGCACGCGCTGATCCATCGCTATTGGCACGATACCACCGTGCAAATGAGCGACTTCAAAAACGAAGGCGTGGTGGCGTCAAGCGCCTGGCCTTATCAGGCTAACGCCTTGAAAGGCGAAGGTCAGCCAATTGCCACGGTCTTCCCAAAAGAAGGGGTTACCGGATGGGCTGATACCACCATGCTGCACAGTGAAGCGAAGCACCCGGTTTGTGCTTACAAATGGATGAACTGGTCATTAACCCCGAAAGTACAGGGCGATGTAGCGGCCTGGTTTGGTTCTCTGCCCGTGGTGCCTGAAGGTTGTAAAGCCAGCCCTCTGTTAGGTGAAAAAGGCTGTGAAACCAACGGCTATAGCTATTTCGACAAAATTGCCTTCTGGAAAACGCCGATTGCCGAAGGTGGAAAATTCGTTCCTTACAGTCGCTGGACGCAGGATTACATCGCCATTATGGGCGGTCGTTAATTCCGCTGGGGGTTTTATGACGTACGCAGTGGAGTTTCATAACGTCTCGCGTTTGTATGGGGATGTTCGTGCAGTAGATGGGGTGAGTATTGCGATTAACGACGGTGAGTTTTTCTCTATGCTGGGGCCATCCGGCTCCGGCAAAACCACCTGTCTGCGCCTGATTGCCGGGTTTGAGCAACTGTCAGGTGGCGCAATCACCATATTTGGCAAACAGGCCAGTGAATTGCCGCCCTGGGAACGGGACGTCAATACGGTATTTCAGGATTACGCGTTATTCCCACATATGTCGATTCTCGACAACGTCGCCTATGGGCTGATGGTCAAAGGCATTGATAAAAAACAGCGCCACGCGAAAGCACGTGAGGCGCTGGATAAGGTCGCGCTCGGTTTTGTTTATGAACGTAAACCATCGCAGCTTTCCGGTGGTCAGCGGCAGCGTGTGGCGATTGCCCGGGCGCTGGTCAATGAACCGCGCGTTCTGCTGTTGGATGAACCACTCGGGGCATTGGATCTCAAACTGCGTGAGCAGATGCAGCTGGAGCTGAAAAAATTACAGCAATCTCTTGGCATCACCTTCATTTTTGTTACCCACGATCAGGGTGAAGCCCTGTCGATGTCCGATCGTGTGGCGGTGTTTAATAATGGTCGCATCGAACAGGTGGATTCTCCGCGTGAACTGTATATGCGCCCACGTACGCCGTTTGTGGCAAGTTTCGTCGGGACGTCAAATGTCTTCGATGCGACGATGTCGGCGAACGTTTGCGGGCTACAGGGGATGTTCTCCCTGCGTCCGGAACACATTCGCTTGAATGATACCGGAGGAGAAGTTCAGGCCAGGGGTGTTATCCAGGCGGTGCAGTATCAGGGGGCGGCGACGCGGTTTGAACTAAAACTCGCCGGAGGGGAAAAATTGCTGGTTAGCCAGGCGAACCTGACGGGAGATATGCTGCCGTCAACGTTGTCGCCGGGTCAGCAGGTGATGGCATCCTGGTCACGCGACGTGATGGTACCGCTGGTTGAGGAGAGGTGAATGGCTATGAACGTCTTACATTCGCCTCCACAGTCGACAAGTCTGAACCGGATCTCAGGTTACTTCTGGCGTAATCCGGCGCTGGGGCTGTTTTTGCTGCTCCTCGGACCGCTGATGTGGTTTGGCATCGTCTACTTCGGCTCATTACTGACGCTGTTATGGCAAGGTTTTTATACCTTCGACGATTTCACCATGTCGGTCACACCAGAGCTGACGTTGGCGAATTTGCAGGCGCTGTTTAATCCCGCTAACTACGACATCATTTTGCGCACCCTGACGATGGCGGTAGCTGTCACCATCGCCAGCGCGATTCTGGCGTTTCCGATGGCATGGTATATGGCGCGCTATACCAGCGGCAAAATGAAAGCCTTTTTTTACATTGCCGTCATGTTGCCAATGTGGGCCAGCTACATCGTTAAAGCCTATGCATGGACGCTGCTGTTGGCTAAAGACGGCGTGGCGCAGTGGTTTTTAACCCACCTCGGGCTGGAGCCGCTGCTGCTTTCGTTCCTGACGCTGCCTGCGGTAGGCGGCAATACGCTGTCGACTTCAGGGTTAGGGCGTTTCCTGGTGTTCGTCTACATCTGGCTGCCGTTTATGATCCTGCCGGTACAGGCCGCGCTGGAGAGACTTCCGCCGTCGCTATTACAGGCTTCTGCTGATTTGGGCGCGCGTCCGCGTCAAACCTTCCGCTATGTGGTGCTTCCATTGGCGATACCCGGTATCGCAGCGGGTTCGATCTTTACCTTCTCTCTGACGTTGGGTGATTTTATTGTGCCGCAACTGGTGGGGCCGCCGGGCTATTTCATCGGCAACATGGTGTATTCGCAACAAGGGGCGATCGGCAATATGCCGATGGCGGCGGCATTCACTCTGGTGCCGATTGTGTTAATCGCACTGTATCTGGCGTTCGTGAAGCGTCTGGGAGCTTTCGATGCACTCTGAACGCGCACCCTGGCTACTCAAACTGGCGGCATGGGGCGGGGTTATTTTCCTGCACTTTCCCATCCTCATCATCGCCACCTATGCTTTTAATACTGAGGAGGCTGCTTTTAGTTTTCCACCCCAGGGATTAACGCTGAAGTGGTTTAGCGTTGCGGCGCAGCGTAGCGATATCCTGGAATCTGTGACGTTGTCACTTAAAATTGCTGCGTTGTCGACGGCTATTGCCCTTGTTCTGGGGACGCTGGCCGCGGCCGCGCTGTGGCGTAGGGACTTTTTTGGCAAAAGTGCAATATCGCTGTTGCTACTGTTGCCGATCGCGCTGCCGGGCATTATTACCGGACTTGCGCTGTTGACGGCGTTTAAAACCATCAACCTGGAACCGGGTTTTCTCACAATCGTAGTGGGCCATGCGACGTTTTGCGTGGTGGTGGTGTTTAACAACGTTGTGGCGCGTTTTCGCCGTACCTCATGGAGTCTGGTCGAAGCGTCTATGGATCTTGGCGCCAATGGCTGGCAAACCTTTCGTTATGTCGTGCTGCCAAACCTGGCATCGGCACTGCTGGCGGGAGGGATGCTGGCGTTTGCCTTGTCGTTTGATGAAATCATCGTGACAACGTTCACCGCTGGACATGAAAGAACACTTCCTCTGTGGCTGCTCAATCAATTGGGCCGTCCACGGGATGTGCCGGTCACCAACGTTGTGGCATTGCTGGTAATGCTGGTGACAACACTGCCAATTTTAGGGGCCTGGTGGCTAACGCGTGAAGGCGACACTCTCGCCGGAAACGGTAAATAAACGACGATATGGGAAATTGCTATGCAACATCAATTACTGATTAATGGCGAGCTGGTCAACGGTGAAGGTGAAAAGCAGCCAGTCTATAACCCTGCCACTGGTGAACTCATTCTGGAAATTGCCGAGGCCTCAGCCATGCAGGTTGATGCCGCGGTACGTGCGGCAGACACCGCGTTTGCCTCCTGGGGGCAAACCACGCCGAAAGTCCGCTCTGAACTGCTGCTGAAACTGGCGGACGCTATTGCTGATAACGCGCAAACCTTCGCTGAGCTGGAATCACTCAACTGCGGTAAACCGCTGCACTGCGTCCTCAACGATGAAATTCCCGCTATTGTCGATGTTTTCCGCTTCTTCGCCGGCGCGGCGCGTACGCTGCAAGGACAGGCGGCCGGTGAATATCTGGAAGGGCATACCTCGATGATTCGCCGTGATCCACTGGGCGTGGTGGCCTCTATTGCACCGTGGAACTATCCGTTGATGATGGCGGCGTGGAAGCTGGCTCCAGCGTTGGCGGCGGGAAACTGCGTGGTGATTAAACCGTCAGAAATTACCCCGCTGACGGCGCTTAAATTGGCCGAATTTGCCAAAGACATTTATCCGGCAGGCGTTGTCAACGTGCTGTTTGGTCGTGGTAAAACGGTAGGGGATCCGCTGACCGGCCATGAAAAAGTGCGTATGGTTTCGCTGACCGGCTCCATTGCAACCGGAGAACACATTATTCAGCACACCGCGCCGTCAATTAAGCGTACGCATATGGAACTGGGCGGAAAAGCTCCGGTGATCATTTTTGATGATGCCGATCTGGATGCAGTAGTGAGCGGCGTGCGGACCTTTGGTTATTACAACGCCGGGCAAGACTGTACCGCCGCTTGCCGAATTTATGCTCAGAAAGGCATTTATGATGCATTGGTCGAAAAACTTGGCGCTGCGGTTGCCAGCCTGAAAATCGGTCCGCCGAATGATGAATCGACCGAGCTGGGACCAGTGAGCTCGCAGGCACATCTCGATCGCGTGACTAAAGCGGTCGATGAGGCTAAAGCGCTGGGCCATATTAAGGTCATCACCGGCGGTAAAAAAGTGGATGGTTCAGGCTACTATTTTGCCCCGACGCTGCTCGCTGGGGCGAAGCAGGAAGATGCCATCGTACAGCGGGAAGTTTTTGGTCCGGTGGTCAGCGTGACCGTATTTGATGATGAAGATCAGGTGCTGGCATGGGCCAACGATTCGAAATACGGTCTGGCATCCTCCGTCTGGACCCGGGATGTTGGGCGCGCGCATCGCTTTAGCGCTCGCCTGCAATATGGTTGCACCTGGGTCAACACCCATTTCACGCTGGTTAGCGAGATGCCGCACGGTGGGCAAAAACAGTCCGGCTATGGTAAGGATATGTCGGTTTATGGGCTGGAGGATTACACGGTTATTCGCCATGTCATGATCAAGCACGAGTAATATCTTAAGCGCGAGCGGTAAATGGGGCACGGATAGCTAAATATTGGCAAGCGTGTGTCTATACTATTTCGCGCCACTGGCCTCGTCGCCATCGGACGGCGGTAAGTTGGAAATATCCGCGAGGTCAGGCTAATTGATAAAATAAAGCCCCAGCATATCGCCGGGGCTTTGTGCTTTCAGGAGCGCCATCGGGTTTATCTGCGGCCCAGGCTGCAAAGCCAAGCGAGTAGGGCACAGACGCTCAGAACCAGCCCCAATTGCTGCACCATGCCTGCTAAACCCAGCATCATTCCCAGTAACAGGTAATAGCTTAATCCGAACAATGCACCGGCGGCCCCGGCCTGTTCACGGTAGTGACGCAGCGCCTGACTCAGCACATTGGGAATGGCGATACCATAGGCAATCACCACGCCGAACACCGGGATCAGGATCCACGCGGAGTGCTGTAAACACCACGCCGAACACCGGGATCAGGATCCACGCGGAGTGCTGTAAACACCACGCGACGAGACCTGACAACGCTGCCAGCACACAGGCATAACGTACCAGTCGCTCCGGCGTCAGACCTGTCGTTAACAGTCTTCGGTTCAGCAGACTACCCGACAGAGAAGCAAACGCAAGTAGCAAGCCCGTCCAGCCAAAGGCTCTGGAGCTCCATTCTAATTGCCCAAAAAGAAACGGCGCCAGGCTGTAATAGCTAAACAGCATGGTGTTCAGTAGGGCAACCAGCATGGCATTTTTCCGCAACTCATTGTCCCGCATCATGCGGGAGAACAATCCGGCAAGTTTCGGGCTGAGCGTATGTTCGGGCCGGGTTTCTGGCAGCATGGTCGCTGTTAGTATTAGCAGTAGCAACGCCAACAGCACAAGGGCAACAAAGACACCGGTATGACCATACAGGCTTACCAGCCAACCGCCGCTTAGCAGGCCAAAAACCGGACTCAATGCCAGCGCAGCACCCATTACGGAAAAGACGCGGGATAGCGCAGTTGATTCATAACAGTCCCTTAGCATGGTCTGTACCACGACCGACCCAGCAGCCGCACCGATGGCGGAGATCATCCGCGCCAGCAGCAAAACGCTGAAGTCGGTGGCAACAACAGCTGCTGCGCAACCTGTTCCATAGCAGATAAGTCCTGCCAGCATCGCCCAACGTCGTCCGATGCAGTCGCTCAGCCAACCCCACATCGCTACGCCGACGGCGAAAGCAACAAAATAAACGGAGAGCGTTTGAGCCGCGCGCTCACTGCTTACGTGAAAAGAGGTAGCGATACCCGGCAATGCTGGGCTGTAAATGGTTTCCACCAGTTGTGGAAACATAATCAGTAGCGTAAGAAACCACAGGGGTGGGCGACGAAGTGTGTTCATAGCAATATCCAGAGAGGCATAAAACAGGTGGGCATTATTGCTGAAAAGGATATGTCGCATTACCATTGTCAGGACTTTAAATATCAAATATCGGACAGATAATGAAAATTGCCCCCGATGATGCTTTTGATGCGGATAGCTTTGATAAACCGGTAATCGGTATTGCTGCCGATATGGGTGTACATGATTCCGGGCGGCACAGTCATCTTCGTCATCAGCTACTTTTTTCGGCAGCGGGAAGCATTACGATTGAACTGGAGCAGGCCCTGTGCCTGCTACCGCCACGTCGTGCGGTTTGGATCCCGGCAGGCACGGTACATCGCGCCATAATGCGTGGTGTCATGGCTTATCGCTCTTTGTACTTTTCAACCACATTGCCGTTATCTGAGTTACCGCTGCAGATAGTTGAAGTTAATCCACTTTTTTTTGAAGTGATTGAACGTATGGCCTTCTGGCCATGGGAAATGCCTGCCGCACAGCAGTCCAGCCTCATTACCGTTTTTTGCGAGGAAATCCGTGCCGCCCGCAGTGAAAACTGGACATTGCAGTATCCCTCAGATCCGCGGCTTAACGTGTGGCTCAAGGGCTTACGCATGGGTGAATTGCCACCACGACTGAATCAATTGTCCCGACAGGTTGGAGCATGCGAGAGGACGATCAGCCGAATATTTATCAGGGATACCGGGATGAATTATCAGGACTGGCGGCAGCAATTCAGGCTGTTAAAAGCCATGGAGATGTTGGCTGACGGATGCCATATCAGCCAGGTCGCGCAATATCTGGAGTTTGTCAGCGACAGTGCTTTTATTGCTTTCTTCCATAAACATACCGGCACAACACCAGGCCGTTATTCGGGCAATATAATGCCGCAGAAGGATTAGGGGTATTACATATTAAGGATAATTTACCCGGTGATGGCAGAGTGGGAAGATCGTTTACTGATGGCAGAGAGATGATCCTCTCTGCCAGCGGACGCTGCAATTAATCGAGAAGAGTTACATCAAGCAAACCAGCCGAACCTTGCGGATATCAGACTGAAAAGTCCTACAGCAGCAAATATATTTATCAGCACCACAGTTTTACTGGAAACATTCATTTTTGCCACCTTTCGTTTTAACCCTTATGGGTATAGTACGGCTTATAACTATCCGCAATAGTACGAATTCTGAACATAATGAAAATGAGGTGTTTTACGGCCGCTTTTCTTAAATTAATTAATAAAACTTGATGTGAGTCATGAAAAAGAGCATATTGCGCGCGATTTTCCCTTCCGGCCAGGATGCCTTAAATGTCCCTATACCAAAAAATGTTGGTTTTTTATGCGGTGATGGCCGTCATCACGGCAATCATCACCTGGTTTCTTTCCCGCGATAAAAAGCGGATCCGCTTTCTTAGCGCGGTATTAGTTGGGGCGACCTGGCCGATGAGTTTTCCCGTTGCGCTGATGTTTTCTCTTTTCTGATGACGGCGTATATGCCGTTTCAGGAGGAAAGCAGGGCATCTAATCGTTTTTTGTCGGTTTCAGTGACATCCTGTGGATGCTGATATCCCACATTCTCATTCGCGCGGGTGTACAAGGCAACCAGCCAGTCGTAAACATACCGGCTTGCACCGTGGGAAGGTTGTTCATCCAGCTTCGTCAGACGTAACATCGGTTGTTGCTTCGGCGCGCTAAAAATAGCCGATCCTTTTTGGATCCTGCTGGCAGGGCGCTGTTCCTCAGCAACGTCGGCAAATCCAAGCCAGGTAATAAAATCACCAATATCGGCGTGTAGCTGCGCGGCACAGACGTTTTCTCGCTGCATAATGCGCTGTAAGCGTTGTGGCATCTCCAGTCGATAGCTGGTGGTGACAAGGATGTCGGCAACCTGCCTTAACGTACGAGGATCGAGTCGTAAACGGCGGGCATTGTTTTCATCGCGACACCACTGACGCACGTGGTTAATCCACATTTTGTGTGCCTGATATCCGGTCTCCTGGCTTTCCGGCGAGTGCAGTGTGTCACGCACCTCGGCAAAAAGATCAATTTCTTCATTAAATAAACCGCTTACCTGCTCCTCGCGCGGTTGCTGAATACGCAGCAGCGACTCAAAAATACGCATCGGCGGGAGCAAACCATCCAGCAGTTCGCCATGTTTTGCAGCTTGTGCCTGTAACTGGCGGATCACCGACTCATGGCTACCCGATTCGGCTTGAGCGGGATTAATCCAGCTTATCAGGGTTTCGCGGATGCGCTGTTGATGCTGCTCGCGTAGAGAAGTCAACCTGGCCTGGCGCTGCTGTGGTGAGGTTGCCTGTGTCAGCCATTCGACAAGGCGTTGTAAGCTATGTTTATCCAGCGCCTGCAATGTACCCCAATGCAGCCCGGGCTTGCCCATCAATTGCTGCACGGATTCATCAAGGTTTTGCTGGGTACTAAAACGCGCATCCTGCGGGGTAATGGCCCAAACCACGCCCGGTAATGCGGCATCATGAACGGGTTGGGTATCGTTGACCCAGCCCAACAGCTTGCGGGTGATGGCGGGCGTCTGGGCGCGGGTAGAGACTGCATTGCAGATTAAGAGCACATCCGGTTGCAGGTGCTGGCGATAATGTTCCAGCATCCAGCCTAATTTTGCCTGCCACAGTGGATGCGAATGAGCATCCGGGGCGAGGGGAATATCGAGCAGATCGACATTCTCCAGCACCGCGTCTTCAACCGTCAGGACCAACTCGCGTGTGAGCAGCGCCAGTGACGCCTGAGAGAGGCTGACCGCATTGAGCAACTGATGGTTTTCAATGGGATGAACCACCACATCGCTTTGCGCCTCATTATTGCCGGTCAATGCCACCTGAGTCAGGAAGCTTTCGGCAGGTAAACCAAAATGGTCAACCAGCAGGCTCAGCGGGGCCGCTAATTCTTGCGCGTGTCCGGTTTGTTGCAACGTGTGCGCCAGCGCCAGCCACTGCTGCGTCAGCTCTGGTTGTTCTCCCCACAGTAACGCCCAGGCGTTTGCCCGGGTAGTCAGATCCAGTGCGGGCAGCAACGTGGCAAACTGATGCCATAGCGCATCGTCAATTTGCTGCTGGTTTGCCGGTACGCAGGAGCGCCAGAAACGACCGATTGCCGCGACATCATGTGCGGTAATGCCCGGCACCGGGTGACGCTGACGCAACGTTTGCCATTTTTCCAGGCGCGCCTCAATAATCGATTTCTCAACCTGTCGGTTGTCCGGGAGCGCGCTGAACTGGGCGATAAATAGCTGTACCAGTTCAGCTTCACTGAGTAACCGCAGACGCAACGGCCATTCGCTATCATGCGGATTTTCATCGCGCGTAAAGCGGATCGCCATATTGGTTGGCGCATGGCCCGGATTAATATGCGAGAAATAATCAAAGCTGCGATCCGGGGTAACAATATTCACTTTGCCAGCGGCATTGCTGCACAATGCCGCAAGCAGATGTGCTTTTGCCGATTGTGAATGTCCGTATAACCCTATACATCCTTGCGATGAAAAGGTCGTCTTCAGCGCAGATTCACTCACTGCGGCTAGCGTAAGCTGTGCCAGCAGGGCATCCGCTTCATCATCAAGACGCGCCGCACGTTTACGGGTATCTACCACCCACTCGATGGCGGCCTGCGCGGTATTTAACATCTTACTCATTTCAGGTACACGCTCCCGCTATCAATCCAGTAATGGCTACCGCTATGGCGACGGTCTGCCAGCGTATTCAGTTTTAACGTTAAGGCATTGGCGGCAACGGGGGTGCCATCCTGTAACCAGGCATCGCTCAGGACGAAGAATTCCGGGCCATTTTCTTTGCTGCCGCCGCGTAGCTGCAGCCGAACATTCAACACGCCATCTCCGGCGATAGTTTTTGCCAGTTCGGCAGAGTTTATGCTGAGCGTATACAGCGGTGTGGCAGGCCAGCGGCTGTTTGCCAGTTGGCGGAATCCTAACGTCACGTTGCCACGTAACGGGAAGTGCAACCGGGCATCCAGCTTCGCACCGGGTTTATCCAGATCGATATCGTGATACCAGATGTTCTCATCGCGCAGGGTATTGACCGTATTATCCAGCACACCGAGAAAGCGTACGGTTGAGTAAGCGCCGATATCGGCAGCTTTAAAGTTGAAACGCGGCAAGCGTAAATCCAGCGCCAGGCTGCACAGCATAGCGCCTACAGCAGCGGTGGATTTAGGGTTACCAATCCGCCCCTGTTGGCTGAACGGATACCACTCATGCACGCGATAGTTATCCATCCAGATCATACGGTTAACCGGAACAGGTTGCAGATGGCGGATCAACGCCTGTACGCCCGGCAAGCACGCGGGCCTGCCGGTAACTAATAAGATATCGCAGCGATAATGTGAAATGGCCTCACAAACCGCGTGCAGCGGGGAGGTCAGGGTAAATTGCCCCGCTAATAGTGCTTCTTGTAACTGCCTGAACTGTACCTGCAACGGCACGCTTAGAACATCAAACGCTGGCGACCCTGCTGGTAACGCATGGTCGATAGCCTGTTGAATGTAGTTCATCACGTTGCGCGTGGGTCGTTGGCTCAGGAGTTCGCCAAAGGTGGCATGCAGACCGGCGACTGGATCGTTAATATCGCTTTGTTCCCAGGCAGAGAGGACCGCATGACCGAGCGGCATAAAGAGCTGCAATGCCGTTTGTTGGCGCAAAATCGCCTGGGTATCGATGCGCCCGGAATCGCCAAACAGCGTGGCCAGCAATGCGGCGGCGTCGGTCACGCCAGCCTGTTGTAAGCGGGTTTGTAGCGCAGGTAACACGCAGCGCTGAATCACGTCCAGCAGCATGTCATCGCCCGCAACTTTAAAGCCTTCGCGGAACAGCAGATGCGGGGTAATTTTGACGTTCGCGCCAACGCCGTCATCAAGCTGGTAATGAACGACGGCCATATCCGTTGTCCCGCCGCCAATGTCGATCGATGCTACGCGCAGCGCACGGCCTTTAGTCTCACCAGGCTCCGGCAAACGGTCCGGGCGGGCAAGGGCGTTAAAGAACGATTCGGTGTGGCCATCGTAGTGAGAGATAGCCTCGTTATACAGCCACACCAGTTGTCCGCAGCTGGCTTCATCCCATTCCATCTGAATTTCAGGAACGGGAACCACACTCTTTTCCTGCTGCTTGCGGGTGGTGAAGTCTTCATCCTGCGGGTGCCAGCCCATCGCTTTCCAGACCAGGGCAATAGCTTCAAACATGCGCAGGCGGAAAATCTCGCGCTCCTGTTTGGGCATCGCCGACGGTAGGGTCAGGATCAGCGTCCGCAACTGACGCGGAGACGCCGGGAATCCGAGGCGCAAACGCGTCGCTACGCTGTTAATTTGCCCCAGCGCCTGGGCCAGTATTTCACACAGCATATGCGTCATCAGCGTGCTGCGGCTGTATTGCGGTGAGAACACAGGCAGACGATCGTCCTGAGGCAGGCTGAACAGTGGTTGCCCGTCATCATTCATCAGGTTCATCAGCGGGAAGGCGGTAGCCAGCGGTTCGCGCTGGGTTTTGCCATTCATCTGACTAAAGCGCCAGTCATGCAGCACCGGCGTTTCATCCCACAGATAACGGCGTGGGCTGGAAATCCCGCTGTTGCCCTCGGTGCCCATACGCTGCATCGCCAGCTTACGGGCTTCATCACCTACTCGCACAATCGATGGCCAGATAAAGGCGTCATCACGTCCGCTCTCAACGGAAAAGTGCTGCTTACCAAAGCGCGCTTCGGAAAACTCCAGCCGACTGGTGAACAGCGGATCGTTGAGAAACTGCGGCTCGCTTAATGAACGGACCTGCAATTCAGCGGTCTGACGCAGCCCGTCATTGGCATCCCCGTGATCTTCAATCAGGACGCCACAGGTATGGGTATTACCGATATCCAAAATAAGATCGACGGGAATGGCGGGCGTACTAAGGGTGTGCGTAACCAGTTTCACTTCCGGGACAGAAAGCTGCTCGCCTAACAGGGTCAGCACATTCAGCCAGTGCGCCTGGTATTCAAAGTTTCGCAGTGCCTGCTGGATCTCTTGTTCTGAGCGGTTCTCATGTTGGGTGACATGGTGCATAAAAGATTCGCGCAACCAGCCGTCAATCCAGGTCTGGTCGAGGAAATCAGCAATTTCGTTGTCATGCCAGGCCAGCGCAAACCGCGTACCGTTAAGCAGATCATTTTCGTTGGGGGTTAACGCCGCAGGGGCATTTTCAGTAAGCTGGCTGTCAAGCGCTACGGTAACACGGTGGGTGTTGCCCGCGCTGTCCGGCTGCGCCAGCTTTCGCACCTGCACGCGTGCCCAGTTATCCGGGCCTTCAACAAATGTACGCGGCGGGTTAAAGCGCAAAAACGGCAGCGGCAACCAGACACCGTCGAGCACGTCCAGCGAATAGTGCAGCGTCTGAGTACTTTCCGGCTTCACCACTTCGGGTTGCGCGCCGGTGCTGCCCGGCAAGGTATAGCGTCCTGACGTAAGATCGAAGTCTAGTCTCAGTAGTGGACCGTTTGCCGTTTTGCGCACAAAGCGTCCATGGTGCGCAGATTCCTGCGGCGTGAGGCCGAAATCCAGGAATTGCACACCGCTATTGGCGATGAGCGTCACGCTCTGTTTGTAATCACACAGATTCACCAACATAAAATCAGGCACCTATCTTTTTGATCGTCAGAGGGATTTCCGCGTGATCGTCATAACGCGCGGTACAGGCGGCGACGTCATTGGTTCCCGCTTTGCAGGTAATTTCAGGCATCGGATAACGTGACCCGTCGGTACAGCGGGCATTGCCACGACTCTTAATCATTAATTCACCCGACTGGTGCAAACCGGAGAAAATCTCGGCACGACAAACAATATTGTCACCATGAACTACGCGCGCAGTGCCTTTATTAGCCTGGATCTGATAGCGCAGCGACGGCGCTTTGCCGCTCACCGGATCTTTAACATCGACCATGACGCGCCAGTTACCGTTGAGAAAACGCGTCGTTCCTGCCTTCATCTGGTTGGCATCCATCACCAGCGCATCTTTTGGAATCGCGGCAATCACCACCGGTCCTTCTACAGGCTTCTCTTTCTTCACTGCTGGAGTCACTTCAGCACGATGCAGGGGCAGTGCAGATGTCAGTGCTGGCAGCGGTGCCATATCAACCTTAGCGACTTCAATAGCGGCGGCTGCGGGTACGGGCTGGGTGGTCTGTTGCTTCCACAGCAGCGGCCCAACGATGGCTGCAATAATCACTGCAGCAACGGGCAGGCTCCACAGCGGCAGGCGGCGTATGGGCTTCTCCTGTACCGGCGGCGCAGTGACGTCAGGTTCGTTAACAATGACCGGGGGTTGAGGTTCAGGTTCTGGTTCAGTCGGTTTTGGCAGATCAACGACCGGAGTCAGTAAGGGGGCATCGGCCTCGGCAAAGGTAATTTCCGGTGCGATTTCTTCTTCCTGTTCCGGCTCTGTTACGGTAACCACAGGAGGGACATCGGCAATGCGCAGGCAGTCGAGCACATCGTCGCGGGGATTTTCATTCAGATTGACGAAGCCCCAGAACGTAATAACGGGTTTGCCATCAACCAGAAACACGTGGTTTTCACCGGGAAACTGGATGGCTTTTTCGAGCAGCGAGCCAAACAGCTGTAGTGAGGTTTTCCCCGATTGCAGACTTTTACGGCTCAGGACCGCCGCATTTTCCAGCGTGCTTCCCAGATAGCGCAGCGCACGAAAACGTGCCTCTTCATCAGCGGCTTTCCACGCCACGGCTTTCCCTTCTATCGGGGAATACCAGTCAACCCGATCGCCGTTGTCGTTAATTTGTGGGATCGCCAGACAATCCACCATCGCCTGCTGTTTACGCAGACGAAGCGTTTCACGAATTTGCAATGCTGAATCAAACACGGCCTGACCACCGCCGCCCACGGCCTGATAGTCATCCAAATTGCCGCTGCGCAAGAGAGTTTTTGCCACGTTGTTACCCCTTAGACTTCTTCACGTATCTACTTTACGTTTTATAAATACGAGCAAACGGCGAAAGAGAGGCAAAAAGGGGCTAATTTTCACGGCATAGAGTGCTGGGAAAAATCTTGACGTTTTGAAAAAGACTTAAGGGAAATTAATTCGCTTAGGGTGATGAATTATTCAGCGAAATACACCGGATTAGAATAACCTGATAGTGATTTGTTATTGGTCAGTTTTTGTCAGCTATGCTCTGATATCCCTGTTAATAATAAAATAAGAAGGCTTATAACCATGATTGCAAGGAAAACGTTACTCGCGCTGGCTCTCAGCACCGTCTTACCGTCAGGTGCAGCATTTGCGGCCAATACTGATACCATTATCTATTGCTCTGAAGCATCGCCGGAGTCATTTAACCCGCAAATCGCCAGTTCCGGTCCCTCATTTGTGGCCAGTTCACAAGTACTCTACAACCGACTCATCAACTTTGATCCGGTAAAGAATACCCCGATACCGTCTCTGGCAACGGACTGGACGATTTCCCCGGACGGTAAGACTTACACCTTTACCCTGCGTCAGGGCGTAAAATTCAACAGTAATAAATTCTTTAAACCGACCCGCGATTTCAACGCTGATGACGTGATTTTCTCGGTATTACGGCAGAAAGATGCCGATCATCCGTATCACAAGGTTTCTCAGGGAAGCTACGAATACTTTAACGATGTTGGTCTGGATAAACTGATTAAAGAAGTGAAGAAGGTCGATGAATATCACGTTCAGTTTGTCCTCAATGAACCTAACGCTGCGTTTCTTGCCGACTGGGGTATGGATTTTGCCTCCATCCTTTCTGCGGAATATGCCGACGTGATGCTGAAAAAAGGCACTCCGGAAAACGTCGATAATTGGCCGATTGGCACCGGGCCTTACGTGTTGCAGCAGTACAAGCAGGACTCGCAAATCCGTTATCTCGCTAACCCGAACTACTGGGATGGCGCTGTTCCAACGAAGCATCTGATCTTCTCAATCACGCCAAACGTCCAGACGCGGCTGGCAAAACTGCAAACCAATGAGTGCCAGATAATCCCGGCGCCAGCCCCCGTACAGTTTGACGAGATTAAAAAGAATAAAGATTTGACGCTGCATTCGGTTGAAGCGCTGAACGTTGGGTATCTGGCGTTTAATACCGAGAAAAAACCGTTTGATAACGTGCTGGTGCGTCAGGCCTTGAACTACGCGACTGATAAAAAAGCCATTATTAACGCCGTCTTCTTAGGTTCAGGTACGGTGGCAAAATCGCCGATTCCACCGAATATGATGGGATTCAATAAAGATCTGCAGGATTACGCTTACGACCCGCAAAAGGCGAAAGACCTGCTGAAGCAGGCAGGGCTGGAAAATGGCTTTGAAGCGACACTATGGTCAATGCCGGTTCAGCGCCCTTACAACCCGAACTCCCGACGGATTGCTGAGATGATCCAGAGCGACTGGGCAAAGGTGGGCGTGAAGGCGAAAATTGTGTCGTACGAGTGGGGGGAATATCTCTCCGGAATGCGTAAAGGTGAGCATGACACCGCGTTGTTTGGTTGGATGTCAGACAACGGCGATCCGGATAACTTCGCCGATGTACTGCTGGGCTGCGACAGCATAAAAACCGGATCTAACGCCGCGCGTTGGTGCGATAAAGAGTATAATTCGCTGGTTGAAAAGGCGAAGCTGGTGAGTAAACCGGAGGAGCGCGCCGCGCTTTACCAGCAATCGCAAGAGATTTTCTACCAGCAGGCTCCGTGGATAGCCCTGGCAAACGGTAAAACGTTTTATGCTACGCGCAGCAACGTCAGCGGATACAGCGTCAGCCTGATGGGCAGTGATTTTTCAAAAGCAAAATTAAATTAATGAGTTAAGGAGAGGTTATGTCGCATCTGGATGAGGTCAGCGCACGTGTTGATGCCGCCATTGAAGAGAGCGTCATTACGCATATGAATGAATTGCTGATTGAGCTCAGCGATGATGTCGCGTTGAGCCGGGAAGACCGCTATACCCAGCAACAGCGTTTGCGTACGGCTATCGCACATCATGGTCGTCAACATAAAGAGGATATGGAAGCCCGTCGCGAACAGTTGACCAAAGGCGGCTCTATTCTTTAATTCGTTATTACTGTATCCGGCCTGTATGTTCAGGCCGGATAAATTCTGTAGGCCTGATAAGCGAAGCGCCATCGGGCAATTAAAACGAACGTCTCGCTACCAGCCACGCTCCGATGACCAACATTACCGCGCCACAGATGGGGCCTACCAGCGCCCGCAGCGGCACGCCATGGCTGCGCAGAATATCCAGCACCAGCCCGCCGATTAACTGGCTGGCAACCAGTACCGCGATCGTCGTGGCGGCACCTACATTTTGATATCCACTGATACTGGCAAAAACAAAGAACGATCCCAGCAAACCGGGGATGAGCGTCCACCAGCGCACGCTGGAGACCAGTTCTCCAAATCCCGCAGCTCCTTGCTTAAACCACAGTATGCTGACAAACAGCACGATCCCGACCAGCGAGTTAAGCAACATGGCGATGAGGATCGTCGAGGACGTCTGCGTGATGCGTACCATCAGGGTATTTTGCACCACCAGACCAATACCTGCGGCAATTAGAAAGGAGAGGGTCAGCGTCTGGTTCATCTGCCGGCATCCGGATCGCGGCGATCGTCTAGCTGCAACTGCATGAAGGTCAGATCCAGCCAACGCCCAAATTTGGTGCCAACCTGCGGCATTTGCGCGGTGGTTTTAAAGCCCAGCAAGCTGTGCAGATGCAGTGATGCCTGATTCTGAGACTCAATACCTGCCACCATCACATGCTTGCCGCATGCGCGGGCTTCGTCTATCAGTCTGCTGAGCAGTGCCCGACCGAGCCCTTTTCCCTGATGTTCAGGATGGACATACACCGAATGTTCAACGGTATGACGGAAGCCATCAAAGTTACGCCAGTCGCCAAAGGAGGCGTATCCCGTAACCACGCCATTCTCTTCACTCACCAGCACCGGATACCCCATCAATTGTCGGGCTTCATACCAGGAAATACGGTTTTCGGCATCGACCGTTTGATCGTTCCAGATAGCCGCCGTATGCAGTACCGCATGGTTGTAGATTTCTGCAATGGCGGCGCAGTCTTCTTTGCTGGCAAATCGAATTGACATGTTGAACCTCAGGGCTTGTTCACTATAGTATTACAATATGAATACTATTGAAGACAGCATAAATCAACGGATCAGTGCAAGAATTCGCATTGAGCGGGAATCTCGCGGTTGGTCACTCACGGAGCTTGCCGAGCGCGCGGGCGTGTCGCGGGCGATGATCCATAAAATAGAGCGTGGCGAGAGCAGTCCAACAGCTACGTTGCTGGGTAGGCTTTCCGGTGCATTTGGCATCAGCATGTCTACCCTGATTGCGCGAGCTGAAATGCAGGAGGGCAAGCTGCTGCGCTTCGCTGACCAGCCCGTCTGGCACGACCCGCAAAGCCACTATCTGCGACGCCATGTTTCACCGCGCAGCGATCTGCCTATCGATCTGGTGCAGATCGAATTACCCGCCGGAAGCGACATCCCGATGCCAGCCTCTTCCTATGTGCAGGCCAGACAACTTATCTGGTTACAGCAGGGGGAATTAGTGTTTGTGGAAGGGGACGTACGTCATGAAATGCAGGCTGGTGATTGCCTGGAACTTGGCCCGCCGAATGACTGTCGGTTTATCAATGAAACCGCGCACCCCTGCGTTTACCTGGTTGTGCGGTTAAACCACGTCGTCAGCTAAATAGCAGGCGCAGACTGCTACTATTGATGGATTCATGCCAAAAGCAGAGGAGCACATCATGGGTCAACAGACTAATCGTAACCGTCGTTGGGTACTGGCTTCACGCCCGCATGGCGCGCCGGTCCCAGAGAACTTCCGTCTTGAAGAAGATGAGGTGGCAACGCCAGGTGAAGGCCAGATTTTGCTGCGCACCGTTTACCTTTCTCTCGATCCCTACATGCGTGGCCGCATGAGCGATGAGCCATCTTACTCACCACCAGTAGAGATTGGTGGTGTTATGGTGGGGGGTACAGTAAGTCGCGTGGTGTCATCCCGCCATCCGGACTACCAGCCAGGCGAATGGGTATTGAGCTACAGCGGCTGGCAGGACTATGACATCTCCGACGGTAACGGACTGGTGAAGCTTGGCGATCATCCCGAGCATCCCTCCTGGGCGCTGGGTGTTATGGGTATGCCGGGGTTTACCGCTTATATGGGCCTGCTGGATATCGGTCAGCCGAAAGCGGGAGAAACGCTGGTGGTAGCCGCCGCAACCGGGCCGGTTGGCGCAACGGTTGGGCAGATCGGTAAGCTTAAAGGTTGTCGGGTGATCGGTGTGGCGGGTGGGGCAGAGAAATGCCGACATGCCACCGAAGTCCTGGGTTTTGATGTCTGCCTCGATCACCACGCGCAAGATTTTGCGCAACAACTGGCAAAAGCCTGCCCGCAGGGAATTGATATTTATTACGAAAATGTCGGTGGAAAAGTATTTGATGCCGTTCTGCCATTGCTCAATACCTCAGCGCGGATTCCGCTTTGTGGCCTGGTCAGTGGTTATAACGCAACGTCGCTTCCGGCCGGACCTGACAGATTACCGCTGTTAATGGCAACGCTGCTGAAAAAGCGTATCCGCATGCAGGGCTTTATCATTGGTCAGGATTACGGACACCGCATTCATGAGTTTCAGCGGGAGATGGGGCGCTGGGTTAAAGAGGGCAAAATCCACTACCGCGAGCAGGTGACCGACGGTCTGGAAAATGCGCCACAAACCTTTATCGGTCTGCTGACCGGCAAAAACTTTGGCAAGGTAGTGATTCGTCTTGCTGAGGATTGATGTGTAAAGGTGGAAGACGGTGAATGCCTGAAACCAGGCCTGCTTCGTACAAAATGTAGGCCTGGTAAAATCCCAATGTCGTTATCTGGATGAAAAGCGATTTTTCATGGAGAAAATAAGAAGGTTACTACCCTAAAGCGAATAAACACTCCACATTGAGATAAATAATGATTACTATTCTCATTCTTAAAAAGGCAAAACCATGATTTTGCTCATTGAAGCTATGTGAAGCAGTAACAAACGAATTTATCAAAGGGAGTCGTCATGTCTTTACGTCATCTGTTTTCACCGCGTCTGCGTGGTTCTTTGCTGTTAGGTTCACTGCTCGTTGCATCATCTTTTACTACGCAGGCCGCAGAAGAACTGCTGCGCAAAGCCGTCGGCAAAGGCGCCTATGAAATGGCGTACAGCCAGCAAGAGAACGCGCTGTGGCTGGCGACCTCACAGAGCCGCAAACTGGATACCGGCGGGGTGGTTTATCGTCTTGACCCGGTCACCCTCGAAGTGACCCAGGTTATTCATAACGATCTCAAACCGTTTGGTGCCACCATCAACAACGCCACGCAAACGCTGTGGTTCGGCAACACGGTAAACAGCGCGGTAACGGCGATGGATGCCAAAACGGGTGCGGTGAAAGGACGTCTGGTGCTGGATGCGCGTAAGCGCTCTGAAGATGTTCGTCCGCTCCAGCCGCGTGAGCTGGTCGCCGATGATGCTACCAACACGGTATACATTAGCGGTATTGGTAAAGAGAGCGTGATTTGGGTGGTGGACGGTGAGACGATCAAGCTGAAGGATACCATCCAAAATACCGGCAAAATGAGCACCGCTCTGGCTGTCGACAGCAAGGCTAAACGCCTGTACACCGCCAATGCCGACGGTGAATTCATCACCATCGATACCACCACTAACAAAATTCTCAGCCGCAAAAAACTGCTGGATGATGGGAAAGAGCATTTCTTCATCAACCTGAGCCTGGACACCGCTGGCAACCGCGCATTTGTCACCGACTCTAAAGCGGCGGAAGTGCTGGTCATCGACACCCGTAATGGCAACGTACTGGCAAAAGTCGCCGCGCCGGAATCTCTTGCTGTGCTGTTCAACCCAACGCGTAATGAAGCCTACGTAACTCATCGCCAGGCCGGTAAAGTGAGTGTGATCGACGCGAAAAGCTATAAAGTCGTCAAAACATTCGAGACCCCAACGTTCCCGAATAGCCTGGCGCTCTCCGCCGACGGTAAAACCCTGTACGTCAGCGTGAAACAGAAATCTACCCGCGAGCAGGAAGCTACCCAGCCGGACGATGTTATTCGTATTGCGCTGTAAAAAATCCGGAGGGGGAAACCCCTCCTGTCATTTCTCTAAACCCCACGATACGCCTCGTTACACCCCGCCAGTAGCCCGACCCACTTCAGGGACTTACACTACGCCCTCAACGGCTAACTGAATAACACGGGAATACCATGAAAAAGCCATTTATCTGTCTGTGTGCAGGCGTAATGCTGTTTACCCTGGCAGGATGTACTACCGATTACGTCATGACGACCAAAAGCGGACAAACCATTACCACCCAGGGTAAGCCAAAACTGGATAAAGATACGGGAATGACCAGCTATACCGATCAGGATGGAAATGCGCGGGAAATTAACAGCAACGATGTAGCGCAGTTGATTGAAGCGAACTAAAAATGAAGGCCTGAAGGGTTAACCTGTCAGGCCTTCAGCCATTACGGCGCGGTGCGGTGGATTTCCGCGACGCGTTTACGCACGCCGAACCAGCCTGCAACCAGCAGGATGGCAATCAACGGTAATGACGCAATGGTGTAGGTGCCGTTTGGATAGTCAAACGCCATCAGCACCAGCACACTCAGCAGGAACAGTAGGGTCAGCCACGAGGTAAACGGAGCGCCCGGCAGTTTAAAGCTGACGTCTGCCGTTTTACCTTCTTTTATGGCCCGGCGCAGACGCATCTGACAGACCATGATAAAGCCCCACGACGCAATAATGCCCAACGACGCGAAGTTCAACACGATCTCAAACACCTGTGACGGCACCAGATAGTTCAGAAATACCCCGACGACATAGACGACCAGCGTGGCGAGGATCCCAGCCCAGGGTACCTGTTGACGGCTCATTTTAGCCATGAATTTCGGTGCCGATCCGCCCATCGACATGGAACGTAAAATACGTCCGGTGCAGTACAGTCCAGAGTTAAGGCTGGAAAGCGCCGCGGTGAGCACCACAATATTCATGATACTGCCGATATACGGCACGCCCAGTTTAGAGAAGAAGGTAACAAACGGGCTTTGCCCCGCCTGATAGGCATTCCACGGCAGTAACAGAACCAGCAGCACCACAGAACCCACATAGAACAGACCAATACGCCAGATAACGCTATTGATCGCTTTCGGCACCATGGTTTGTGGATCTTTGCATTCTCCAGCAGCGGTGCCAACCAGTTCAATGGAGGCAAATGCGAAAACTACCCCCTGAACCAGTACCAGCGCGGGCAGCAGGCCATGTGGGAAGAATCCACCGTTGTCGGTGATCAGATGGAAACCGGTGGTGTTACCATCCAGCGGCTTTCCAGTGCCTAAAAAGACGGTACCCACCACCAGGAAAATCACAATCGCCAGCACTTTGACCAGCGCAAACCAAAACTCCATCTCCGCGAACCATTTCACGCCGATCATATTCATGGTGCCAACAATAGCCAGCGCGCCGAGGGCGAACACCCACTGCGGTACATCGCCAAATGCGCCCCAGTAATGCATATACAACGCCACTGCGGTGATATCGACAATACCGGTCATCGCCCAGTTGATGAAGTACATCCAGCCAGCCACATAGGCGGCTTTCTCACCTAAAAATTCACGGGCGTAGGAGACAAAACTGCCGCTGGAAGGGCGATGTAAAACCAGTTCACCAAGCGCACGCAGTATAAAGAACGAAAAAATACCGCACACCAGATAAACCAGCGCCAAAGCAGGACCCGCCATCTGCAAGCGTGCGCCAGCCCCTAAAAACAACCCGGTACCAATTGCGCCGCCAATGGCGATCATCTGTACCTGTCGATTTCCCATCGCTTTGTGATACCCCTCTTCGTGGGCATTCAACCAGCGTCGTTTCGCCGCATGTTGTTCTGCGGCTTGCGTGTTGTTTGTGTTCATTACTTTTCCTGTTGACCTGACAAAAATACAAAATCCTTTTTGCCGCACCTGCTGCGGCGAAAACAGCCTTACCCTTCATTGTGTTACGGGGGAAAACTGCCGGCCGAGCATCCTACATTCAATTGTTCGGTTCCGCAAAGCCCCGATAACAAGAATTCAGCATTTTTGTACAGCCAGCACTGGCGCGGTGTGGCCTCGATTCAGCCAGTAAAAGAGAAGGGCATAAATACGTGGAGAGGAGTGCGCTTATCGAGACATTCACCCGATAAGCGCCGTAAGGTTATGCTGATACGCCAAAGACCTGAACGGCCTGCTGTAAGCGCGATGAACGTTGAGTCAGATCGGCGGTAGCATCGGTGACACGCTCCACCATCTCGGCGTTATTGTGTGTCATGGTGCCAACGCGGGAAATCGAATCGTTAATCAGATCCAGCGCCTGGGTTTGCTCACGCGTCGCCAGACTAATATCTTTGATCATCATCGACATTTGCAGGACATCGCCAATCATCCCGGTAAGATGCGTTTCCGTTTGCTCCACCATTTTGACGCCGCTATTGACGTTGGCGACATTCTTCTCAATCAGCTGTTTGATCTCTTTTGCTGCAGACGCCGAGTGCTGCGCCAGATTACGAACCTCTGCCGCTACAACGGCAAAACCACGCCCGGACTCTCCGGCTCGCGCGGCCTCAACCGCGGCATTGAGCGCCAGAATATTGGTCTGGAAAGCGATACTGTCGATAACGCCGATGATGTCGACTATCTGCCCGTTGTCACGCGATATCGCCTGCATCATGGCGATAGTTTGTTTCATAATGTCGCCGCCTTCTGCCGCATTGGCGCTGGTTTTATCGGCCATGGTCATAGTATGCGCCGCAGTCTCAGCAGTTTGCTGTACCGCGCTACCAATTTCTTCAATGGCGGCAGCGGTTTGTTGCAGGTCGGCGGAGGTTTCTTCTGAACGCTTGTGCAGTGCCGTACCTTCTTTTGATACCCGCTGACTGATGGCGCGAATACCGGATATTTGCGTACTGACATCATCGACCAGTGAATTCAGATTAAGCCCAGACTGATTAACCAGACGCATCAGCATTCCGATTTCATCCACCCGATTTAAATGACAGTTATCAGGTTTTCTCCCGGATACCACTTTCTTCATTTGCGTCAGTAGCGTATTAACTGGCTGACAAATTTGATACTTAAGGTAAATAGCAAGCATCAGAAATAAGAACAGCAACCCTCCCGCCTGAATAAAGGGATTAACAGGAGCGAAGAGAAATAGAACAGCGAGCAGGGCGATTACCCCTAAAGAATAATTGACGCGCTGGCTGATGCTCAGCCATTTAAACATTGATGCCCATGACAATATTCCGCGACGAATGACAATGCCTTTAAAAAGTCGAAATCCTTTAAGCTGCTGATTATTAATTTTATGATATAGGCTTTCGCTTTGAGTTATTTCATCGCGCGAAGGAACGGTACGCACCGAGATGTAGCCGGTGAGTTTTTCATTGTGCCAGACCGGCGTAACGTTGGCGCGAACCCAGTAATGGTCGCCATTCTGCCGACGATTTTTCACCATCCCCGTCCAGCTGTCTCCCTGCTGTAGCGTGTACCACATATCGGCGAACGCCGCGGGAGGCATATCGGGATGGCGAATAATATTATGCGGTTCGCCCATTAATTGCTGTTCGTTAAATCCGCTGGTATCAATAAACGCGGAGTTGGCGTAGGTAATATGACTTTCTTTATCCGTCGTAGAAAGCAGCGTCGCTTTATCGTTAAGTGCGTGCTCAATTTGTGTAACGGGCATGTTACTTTTCATAGAGATCCCATGGTGCTATGTATAATCCATACAAAAATCCCCGCAATAAAATAGGGGGATATTAGAAATCTGTTTTAAACCGTTTTAATAAGAAACGTGCATTCTCTACTAATCATCATTTCTGTGGAAGTAGTTAAAATAAAAATTTCTATGTAAATCATTCACCCTGCGTCATAAAAGTGAAACAATTAACACAAGCGCATAACGTGACAAGTTGTTTAAACTGACTTAACGTAAATCGCGTTAAAAAACCTTTTCGTAAAAAGAAAACTGGCATGAAATGATTTTAATGTTATTACCGTGATAGCAACGACCCTATTATATTTTGTAGGCTATTAATTGCGGGTGTTTTTCAGTTTAGCGTTACGACCATTACTGGGCGATCCAAATTTTAACCCTGGAAGCGACAGGGTTTGTTATCTACTTTTTAGCTGAGCAAATGTGAATTAAATGTTTCAGTATGGCTATTTGATAAATTAATAATGAAGACATGTTAACAAACATAGGCTCGTAACATGTCATATCGCCTGAGTATTCTGGATAAAAGCCCTATTGGGGAAGGTGAAACTGCCGCAACCGCGCTTTCCCGGACGTTGCGCCTGGCGCAACTGGCAGAAAAGTGGGGGTATCATCGTTTCTGGGTCGCGGAACACCATAATACGCCACAGCTGGCCAGCCCATCGCCGGAGCTGGTGATCGCCTGGATCCTCGGGCAAACCCAGCATATCCGCGTAGGTTCCGGCGGCGTGATGCTGCAACATTACAGCCCGTACAAAGTGGCGGAAAACTTCAATCTTCTGGCATCGCTGGCGCCTGGACGTGTCGATCTCGGCGTAGGGAAAGCTCCTGGCGGCTTACCGCTGTCGACCCAGGCGTTACAGCATGGACTACATCAGGAAGAAAAAGGTAGCTTTGCAGACCAGCTTTTTCAGCTTAACGATTGGCTGGCGCTGAGCGGAACGGAAAACGGGGAAACGGTATTCCCGACGCCAATTCCACCGATACCACCGGAAAAGTTTGTACTGGGAGCCAGTGTGCAAAGCGCGCAGTTAGCAGCGCAATCCGACTGGGATTTCATCTTCGCAGCGCACCTCAACGGTGACACAACATTATTGCGTGACGTTTTGTCTTTCTGGCAGACCCACAGTGCACGCCCGACGATAGTCGCCGTCCAGGTGATTGTGGCTGACAGTTACGACACCGCTGCGCGACTGGCGGAAAACATACAAATCTGGGGCGTGGAGCTCGAAGATGGTCAACGTGTCACGGTAGCCAGTGAAGAACAGGCGCTGGCGTTTGCCGCTCAGGCGGGCAGCCCACCACGCAAAATCGCGCGCCGTGAGCAGGCGTTGTTACACGGCACCGCTCAGGAGGTGATGGCAAAGCTGAATGCTCTGCATACGCAATTTGGCATTGACGAGTTCATTATTGACACGCCAGTGGCGGAAGGTCACGCACGTCTGAGGTCGCTTCGTTTGTTGGCGCAAGCCCATAATGCCGTGGAGGTACTCTGATGACTCTCGGCTCAACGCTTATCGACTGGCGTCGTGAACTACATCAGCATCCGGAGCTTTCTCTACAGGAGGAAGCAACCACGGCGCGCATTCACGCCTGGTTGCACGCCGCGGACGTCGACATTTTGCCGTTCGAGCTGAAAACCGGTCTGGTCGCGGAAATTGGCCAGGGAGACGATATTATTGCGCTGCGGGCGGATATCGACGCGCTACCGATAGAAGAAAGCGCCGACGTTCCGTTTCGCTCCCTCACGCCGGGCGTGATGCATGCCTGCGGGCATGACGTCCATACCAGCGTCATGCTTGGTGCAGCACTGCTGCTAAAACAACAGGAAACAACCTTACCGGGGCGAGTACGTATTTTGTTTCAGCCAGCTGAAGAGAGTTTCGGCGGCGCAAAAACGTTGATCCGCGCCGGTGCGCTGCAAAACGTAGCGGCTATTTTCGGTATGCACAATGAGCCCGGTTTGCCGGTGGGTGAATTTGCCACACGTGGCGGTGCATTTTATGCCAATGTTGATCGCTTCGTGCTGCGCATAAATGGCAAGGGCGCACATGCAGCGCGTCCACATGAAGGTAAGGATGCCATCCTGCTTGCCAGCCAACTGGTAACAGTGCTGCAAAGCGTTGCCAGCCGCGACGTTAACACGCTGGATTCAGTCGTGCTCAGCGTGACCCGCATTCAGGGAGGAAACACATGGAACGTACTACCAGAATCCGTAGAGCTGGAAGGGACGCTCAGAACGCACCGGACTCAGGTACAGCAGCAGGTTAAGGCTCGGGTTAATGACATCGCCGCCGGATTTGCTCACGCCTTTGGCGCACAAATCGACGTAATCTGGCATGCGGGACCGACCGCGTTGGTAAATGACGATCGTTGGGCCGATATTGCCACCACAGTGGCGAAACAGTCAGGCTATACCACCCACCATGCCGATCTGCATATGGGCGGGGAGGATTTTGCCGTCTACCTGCAAAATACGCCCGGCGCATTTGTCAGTATTGGCAGCGCCAGTGAATACGGATTACATCATCCGGGATTCAATCCGGACGAGCGTTTAATTGAACCTGCCGCGCATTACTTTGCGCAGTTAGCAAAAACGGCATTCGCACACCTTTAAGTTTACCTGTTGAGTAGGGGTTATTATGGCTGAAAATCGGCAACTACGGCTCGGCACTATTCTGCATGGCGCATCGGGAAATATGTCCGCATGGCGTCATCCGGCAGCTCAGGCCGATGCCAGTATTAATTTTGATTTTGTCAAAGAGACGGCGCTTATTGCGGAAAAAGGGAAGCTGGATTTTATTTTTGTCGCTGATGGTCTGTATATTAATGAAAAATCAATCCCGCACTTTTTAAATCGTTTTGAGCCGCTGACGGTATTATCCGCTTTGGCCAGCATCACCCAGAATCTGGGACTGGTTGGCACAGTGTCCACATCATACAGCGAGCCGTTTACTACCGCTCGGCAGTTCGCTAGCCTGGACCATCTCAGCCAGGGGCGCGCCGGGTGGAACGTGGTTACGTCACCTCTGGAAGGATCGGCAAAAAACTACTCTCGCGCTCAGCATCCTGAGCATGCCCAGCGTTATCGCATTGCTGATGAATATTTACAGGTAGTGAAAGGACTGTGGGATTCCTGGGAATACGATGCGTTTACTCGTAATAAAACAAGCGGGGAATTTTTTAATCCGCAAAAACTGCATACGCTTAACCATCATGGTGATTATTTCCAGGTTGCCGGGCCGTTAAATATTGGGCGTACGCCACAAGGCCGTCCGATTATATTTCAGGCGGGAGCTTCAGCAGATGGCAAAAAATTAGCGGCGCAGCATGCTGATGCCATTTTTACCCATCAGGAGTCGCTGGCAGAGGCTAAAGCGTTCTATCAGGATGTAAAAAGCCAGCTGGAAATCGCCGGACGACATCCCGATCAACTGCATATATTCCAGGGTGTCAGCGTTATTGTTGGCGACAGCGCAGAGGACGTGGAGCAGCAGTATCAGACTACCGCTGCGCTGGTCTCCGTTACTGACGCGCTGAACTATCTTGGCCGCTACTTTGAACATCATGATTTTGCCCAATATCCGCTGGACGCACCGTTCCCGGATCTGGGTTCCCTCGGACAAAACAGCTTTCGCAGTACGACTGATGAGATCAAGCGCAACGCGCGTGAGCGAGGCTTAACACTTCGTCAGGTCGCTCTGGAAGCGGCCAGTCCACGTCCGCGTTTCAGCGGCACGCCACAACAGGTTGCCGACGGCCTGCAGCAGTGGTTCGACGAAAAAGCCGCAGACGGTTTTATCATCCAGGGAGGTACGCCTGATACCTTCCCGCGTTTTGTCGAACAGGTTGTCCCTGTGCTTCAGACGCGCGGCCTGTTCCGCCATGAATATCCCGGTACGACCCTGCGCGCAAGCCTGGGATTAGCGACACCTGCAAATCAATTCACACAATAAGAGAAAAACGCTATGCAGAAAAAATCAGTATTTCTCGCGCTGTCACTGGCTTTCAGCGCGACCGTTTGGGCAAATGAGGTGACGATTAACGGCACCGGCGTAAGCCTGGAAGCCAATAAAGCGCCGATCAATACGGCAAAGAATCCGCAGGCGATTGCGCAGTTGCCCGCAAACCTGCACCTGGCCGTACCGGGTAAATTCACCGTGGCGATTGCCGGGCTCAGCCAGCCGCCGCTGACCGTCTTTGCCGATGACAATAAGACGTTGATCGGCAGCGAGGCGGACATCGCGCGTCTGGTGGCTGACAGTCTGGGACTGGAACTCAACGTTGTGCCTACGTCATGGGAAGACTGGCCGCTGGGCGTCACTTCCGGCAAATACGATGCCGCGATCAGCAATATTACCGTCACCAAAGCACGCAAAGAAAAATTCGATTTCGCGACGTATCGGAAGGACTCTCTTGGCTTTTATGTCAAAACTGGTAGCAAGCTGAAGAAAATCGAGCAGGCGGAAGATATCGCAGGACTACGCATTATCGTCGGTTCGGGGACTAACCAGGAAGCCATTCTGCTGGCCTGGAACGATGAGAACGAGAAGAAAGGGTTACAGCCGTTTACGCCGGTGTATACCAAAGATGATGCCGCGCAAACCCTGGCCCTACAGTCAGGCCGCGCCGATGCCTACTTTGGTCCTAATGTAATCGGCGCGTGGAAAGCTGCACTCAACGGTAAAACGCAATTAGTGGGTAGCGTTGATGGTGGCTGGCCAAACGCGGCACATATCGCCGTGACGCTGAAAAAAGACAGCGGTCTGGTTCTGCCGGTACAAACCGCCCTCAACGGCGTGATTGGCAACGGCGACTATGACAAGGTGCTGAATCGCTGGGGTGAAGGGGTGGAACGCATTCCACAATCTGAAATCAACCCGGCCGGTTTAGGCGACTAAGGAGGTCATCGTGAGCGATCAATTTCGCGTGCTCTCACCTGAAGCCATCGAGCTGCAGCCTATTTTGAACGGTCTGTTCGGTGAATATGCCGCCCGCTATGGCGATTACTTTTCTCGCGACGCTGAAGTGGAACTGACCGAATGGTATCTGGCGCCGCAGGGACTTTTTGTGGTACTGGAGCGCCGCGGCGAAATTATCGCCACCGGGGCTTACAAACCTTACGACAAGGACACCGCCGAGATTAAGCGTATCTGGACAAAAAGCAGCCTGCGTCAGCAGGGGCTGGCGGCGCGCGTGGTGCAGGAACTGGAACGTAGAGCGCTGCTCGCAGGCTACAGCCGGATTTATCTGACCACGGGATTTCGCCAGCCTGAGGCCGTCAGACTTTATTTAAGCCAGGGCTACGATCCGCAATTTGATACGACGCGCGATCCCGAAGAGTACAGCCTGCCGCCGTTTGATGGTCGGCTGCGCTTTACCAAACTGCTGACTATTGCCGGTCAGGCCAGAATCGCCTGAGGAGAGAAGATGAAAACGACAGATAGCATTAAAGTCGTACCGGCGCGTTACCCCATGCGCACCGTAGGCGCGGTCATTGCTTTGTTTGCCCTGGCGGTGATTCTCCAGTCCGTGGCGTTTAATCCGCGCTGGGAATGGGGCGTGTTTGCCCGCTGGTTCTTTGATCCGGTTATCTTGTCCGGCCTCGGGCAAACGCTGTTACTGACGCTGATCGGGACGCTGTTGAGTATTTTCATTGGCGGTCTGCTGGCGCTGGCGCGGCTTTCATCTTCCTGGCTGTTGAACGGTCTGGCATGGGGATATATCTGGCTGTTTCGTTCGTTACCGCTGATTGTGGTGCTGATCGTTTTGTACAACTTCTCCTATCTGTACGACACGTTGACGATTGGTATTCCGTTCACTCCCATTCAGTGGGGCAGTTTTGAGACCATCAATGTGCTCGGTCAGTTTTCCACTGCGGTGGTTGGCCTGACGCTGGTGCAAAGCGCCTATACCGCTGAAATTATTCGCGGTGGATTTTTAGGGGTCGATCACGGTCAGTACGAGGCAGCGGCAGCACTGGGCTTACCGGCAGGGCGACGTACGCTGCGGATTATTCTGCCGCAGGCGCTGCGCACCATTTTGCCTGCTGGCTTCAATGAAATCATCAGCCTGGCGAAAGGGACGGCGATGGTATACGTGCTGGCAATGCCGGAGCTGTTCTACACCATCCAGATGATCTACAACCGCACGCAGGAAGTGATCCCGCTGCTGATGGTGGGTGCGGTGTGGTATCTGGTGATCACCAGCGTCCTGTCGTTAATTCAGCACCTGGTTGAACGCGCGCTGGCACGCAGCGAACGACGTTCAGCGATCAACACAGTCCGGGTGAGTCGTGCAGAAAAACGCAGTCGTCAACGTCCACAGCAGGAGGCCGTCCATGTCCCACTTGCCTGAAGGCCATATTTCTATTACCGGTGTCAGCAAATACTTTGGTCGCCACAAAGCGCTGGATAATGTGTCGCTGGAGATCCCTCCCGGCACGGTAACGGTCATTCTTGGCCCGTCCGGTTCAGGGAAATCAACACTCCTGCGGACCATCAACCATCTGGAACGCGTCGATGAGGGGTTTATTCAAATCGATGGCGATTACATTGGCTATCGTCGGCAGGGAGACAAGCTGTATGAGTTGAAAGAGGCGGAAATTTTGCGCCAGCGCGTTAACGTCGGCTATGTGTTCCAGAACTTTAATCTGTTCCCGCACTTAACGGTGCTGGAGAACCTGATTGAAGCGCCCATTGCGCACGGACTGGCAACGCGTAAAGCCGCCACCGAGCGAGCATTAACTCTGCTTGATGCAGTTGGGTTACGGAATAAAGCCGATGCCTGGTCGCGTCACTTATCCGGCGGTCAGCAGCAGCGTATCGCTATTGCTCGTGCGCTGGCGCTAAATCCGCGCGTCATGTTGTTTGATGAACCTACATCTGCGCTGGATCCTGAACTGGTCGGTGAAGTACTGGATGTCATTAAAGCGCTGGCGAAGTCGGGAACCACGCTGGTTGTGGTAACGCATGAGATTGGCTTCGCCCGGGAAGTGGCGGATCAGGTGGTGTTTATGGTCGATGGAAAAATCGTCGAGCAGGGCAGCAGCGAGCAGGTGCTGAATCATCCACGCCACACGCGCACTCAGCAGTTTTTGTCGAAAGTGCTTTGAGACACATTGCGGCACAAGGCTGTGCCGCACAGGGGTTACAGAGTGACGACGATTTTGCCTACCTAAAAATCAAAAGTAAGCGGAAGAAAAAACGGCCATGTGATGACCAATGATCGGGTTGGCTATCTTACTTAACCTTGCGGGCGTTGTCTGTCTTCAGTTCGTCATAAGAGGCTTCAAGAATCCAGAGGCATTTTGCCCCAGCAGCCGTGCTCAGTAGTGCCTGACGCGTCCGCTGGTAAAATGCGTCCACCTTGTCCGGGGTTTCCGTCGGCGGGGTGCATACGATATCGGAGCCAATCATGTGGGGCCAGTGTCCGGCGTCGAGAACGTCTAACGCCCTCAGTGCGCCGGTGGTGTTTGCTGTCAGTGCCGCCGCGAGCGAATCCTCAAGTATCTGAGCCTGTTTAACGTCGGCAACTGCTGCTAGTGCCGGAACCTGCTCAAGCCATTGAACCTCACCAGCAGCAATGCCTCGGAATGCGTCCGGCCAGTCAGTGGCTCCTGCCATCGCAGGGAGTGACAGCGCTGCCAACAGTAGAATGGACAGGCGCTTCATCGAACGACCTCAAGGTCGCCACCATCGCGGAGTATCAGTCGTCGGGTGGTCAAGGAGAGGATAATACAACCCTCCGAGGCAAAGCCCGCTGGACCGTGCTTGCGCTCGCCGTGAATGCGGAATTCTGAACGTCCGAAAGTCTCCCCGGAGGTCTGCTCCAGAATGATGGTCACAGGTCCTTTAGAGGTTGAATGGCCCGCTATTTTATACGTTCCACGCGGAAGCGGCCCAAGTCCTTTAACCTGCTGGCGGTCCGGGTTGTTTTTATTGGTAAGTGAACCGGAGTAGCCGCTCTCTATCAGTTTACCGTCTTTATACATGTTGCCGGTCGACTGCTCATACTTCCATCCCATAGTATTTCTCCTTATGCGGTCGCGCGTTCGTTCCAGCTATCTGAGTGCATGATGTTACCGTCGGCATAACGCCAAGTGATTTTTTCGTACAACAGCTCGACCAGCTCAATGTGATTATGTTTCTCATAGCACGGGTCTTTGATGTCCAGCATCATCGGGCAGACGCTGACAATCGTCACGCCTTCCATCAGGGTGGAAAAGTATTCAACCTCCTGACCGGCATTATTAATACGGTAAAATTTCACCTCGGCGGATTTGAGTTTCTGGCCAGAGCTAACGGCCTTGTAGAGATACGGGCTAGAGGAGTCGATCTCCTTGTCGAACGAATAAGGAGAATGGACGCGGAGACTGGTTGCCTTGCCATTGTGTTTATCGGTGGGCTGCATGACGCCATGATTCAGGCCAATAATTTCGATACTTCCTTCACGGCCATGAATGTCGACAGAGCCTTTGATATCAGCGCCGCCGTCGTCTTTTAGCCACAAATACGTGGGAATTGCCATTAGTTTAAAACTCCATTTAAGAAAATTCTATTTAAAGTCCTGTAGTGTTAATCAATTACGCGCCGCACCCACGCTATCGCCTATAAAATCACCCGTCAATTTTGTGCGATGAGGATACAAAGCGATCTAAATTTTCTTTGATACAAATAAAAAAAGGCCGGAATAGTCCGCTCCCTATTTCTGAAAAGTTGGTCCAGAATTGATCACCTCCCCACATGCTCTACACTTAGGGTTTTAACTTTGGGGTTGCAGCATGATTAAGGTCTATGGGGTGCCGGGCTGGGGATCGGCCATCAGTGAAGTGATGCTCACACTGGCGGATATCCCTTACAGCTTTATTGATGTGGACGGTTTTGACTGCGATGGCCCTGCACGAGAGTTGCTTAAAACAATGAATCCACTGTGTCAGGTGCCCACGCTGGTACTGGAAAATGGCAGCGTGATGACGGAAACGGCGGCGATCGCGCTGATGATCCTCGATCGTCGCCCTGAACTTTCGCCACCCATTGGGCACCCTGAGCGCCAGCAGTTTCAGCGTCTGCTGATATGGTTGGTGGCAAATGTCTATCCCACGTTTACCTATGCCGATTATTCTGAACGATGGGTACCGGACGCCCCGGCGCAGTTGAAAAAGAACTGCATTGAGTACCGTAAATCCCTCTATTTGTGGCTGAACGACCAGCTAAGCGCCGAGCCGTACGCATTCGGGGATCAGCTAACACTGCTGGACATTTATATTGCCGTTATGCGCACCTGGGGGCCAGGGCATGACTGGTTTCAGGACAACACCCCGAATATTAGCGCTATCGCCGATGCGGTTTGTCAGCATCCGAGGCTGCGTACTGTACTGAAAAGCAATAAGATTATTTGAATAAAAAAACGCTGTTCCGCAGGAGTGCAAATCCCGGAACAGCGGGCGAACTATCGCCATAAGTTTTAAATTACGCGACGGAAGGGGTCAGCGTAATACGCTCCAATGGACCCACGATAAACAGATAAGAGATCAGGCCAATCAACCCCATCGAACCGACGTACAGAATGGCGTAATCAAATGACTGGGTATTTGCCAGGATCACGCCAATCACCAGTGGCGTGATGATGCTGGCCATATTGCCGCACATATTGAATACGCCGCCTGCAATGCCGAGCACCTCTTTTGGCGAGGTATCGCTAAGTACGCACCATCCCAGATTGCCAAAGCCTTTGGCGAAAAATGCCAGACTCATCGCCGCGATCACCACAAATTCTGACGAAGTGTAGTTGGCGATAACGATGACGCAGGAAAGTAACATTCCGCAGATAACCGGCAGCTTACGGGCAATCGTCAGGCTGTAGCCGCGTTTTAAAAGCCAGTCGGAGAAAACGCCGCCTAATAATCCACCGATAAAACCGGCAATGGCAGGGATGCTGGCGACAAACCCCACTTTGAGGATCGACATGCCTTTCGCCTGATACAGATAAGTAGGGAACCAGGTCAGGAAGAACCAGGTAATAGATGTTACGCAGAACTGTCCGATATATACGCCAATCATCATGCGGTTGACGCAGACGCTTTTAATTTGCGCAAAGGTAATCTTCTGTGGCTCTTTTTTATTACCCAGCGACGGTTCACCACCGCCTTCCCGAATATAGTCAATTTCTTGCTGGTTCACCTTTGGATGATGCATAGGATCTCTTACTTTGACCAACCAGAAGATGCCAAGAATAACGCCTATTGCCCCAATGTAATAAAACACAAAGTGCCAACTGAGATTATGCAAAATAATCGTCATTAACGGCGTAATAATCCCTAACGAGATATATTGCGCGGCCTGATAGACTGAGGTAACAAAGCCCCGTTCGTTATTAGGAAACCACTGCACGCTTAATCGGCTGTTGGCTGGAAAGGCCGGTGCTTCAATCGCCCCCATCAGTAGTCGTAAGATAATCAATACGACAAGCGGGCTGGCGTACAGATAAATGGTGCCCTGAAACATAGTCACCAGCGACCAGCCAATCAGGGCGCAGCCGTATACCAGACGAGAACCATAGCGATCCAGCAGCCAGCCGCCGGGCAGTTGCATAATGACATAAGAAATACCGAAAGCAGAGAAGGCCAGCCCCATTGCTTCAGGATCAAAACCTAATTCTTTGCTCATAATCGGCGCCACGACGGATAACGTCGCGCGATCGGCGTAATTAAATACGGTAGCAAGAAACAGAAATATCAGAATGCCGTAACGCACTTTTGTGCGCTTTATTATTGTGTTCATCACCCACTCCTTTCATAAGGTTGAGAGCGTTTTTGTAGGGGAGGAGGGCGGGTATTACTTACCCGCCAAATAAATTAAGGACGTTTGCCAAATTCGCACGTTAATTGCGTCCAGCGGCGCGCCTGCTCGCTGATGCTGAAGCCCAGACCGTGACGATCGGAAACCCACATCCGACCATCGCGCAGCTCAAGTTGTTCATTAAATAACGGGTTCAGCCATTCGAAATGTTCCAGCCATGGCTCAAGCGGATAAGCGGCGGACAGATGCAGGTGAACTTCCATAGCGAAGTGTGGAGCCAGTTTACGACCATGTTTAGCCGCCAGGTCCATAATTTTCAGGAACGGTGAAATTCCCCCCACACGCGGTGCATCGGGCTGCACAAAATCGCTGGCATTGCCGAGGATCAGCTGTTCATGTTCGCGGAAGCTGGTCAGCATTTCACCGGTGGCTATCGGGGTATCAAGCGCGGCGGCCAGTTGGGCGTGGCCTTCAACATCGTAGGCGTCCAGCGGCTCTTCAATCCAGATTAGATTGAACTGCTCCATTTTACGCCCCATACGAATGGCGGTTTCCCGATCCCACTGCTGATTGGCATCGACCATTAGCGGGAAGTCATCCCCCAGCGCTTCACGCACCGCGGTTAAGCGGCGAATATCTTCGGCGCAGTTTGGCTGACCAACCTTGAGTTTGATACCTCCAATGCCGTTTTCACGGGAAATAACCACGTTTTTAAGCACCTGATCCAGCGGGGTATGCAGGAAACCACCGGAGGTGTTGTAGCACTGAACGGAATCCCGATGCGCGCCAAGCAGTTTTGCCAGCGGCAATCCTGCACGTTTGGCCTTCATATCCCATAAGGCGATATCGATAGGGGAGATAGCCTGTACCGCCATGCCGCTGCGTCCCACGGAAGCGCCCGCCCACAGCAGCTTGGTGTAGATCTTGTCGATATCGTTTGGATCTTCGCCTAACAGGTTATCGGCAATTTCTTTGGCATGCGCATAGATTCCCTGGCCGCCAGCCCGCTTGGAGTAACTAAACCCCACGCCTTCAAACCCGTCACGACTGCGGATCTCGGCGATGATTATGGCGACTTCAGTTAGCGGTTTCTGGCGACCGGTCAGCACTTTGGCATCGCTCACGGGTGTTGCCAGCGGAAGGAAAGCCAGGGACAGTTTTACCCATTCAATACGGTCACCGGTTTCTGCTGCGGTTTTGGCGTTGGCCGATTTGGCATAAGTCACGGCATCGGAATTGGCACTTAAAGACATATTGTTCTCTCCTGGTGATAACAAATGATTGCGCTATCATTTTTAATGTTTGCGCAATCATTACGCCAGTGAGTTGATTGTGATTTGAACAATTGCTCACAAATACTGAGATAAAAGGGCAGTAACCTGTAAACGATGTCACATTCCAATATTTTATGGAGAAATGCACAAATCATTGTGATTGCGCTATCATTTTGAGTGGCGATAACTAACTAAGCTGCTGTTTTCCCTGCGTTATCACTGAGCGACGCTGGCAATAGCCAAAATCATGATGAATAATGCCAGGATAAATCGGCGATTTTTGACAAGGGCATCGACAGTGAAAAACTCCAGACCTTCGCGCGCACCCACGCTGGAAGATGTTGCCCGTACCGCGGGATTATCACCCATGACGGTGAGCAGGGCGTTGAATACCCCGCAGCTGGTGCGCCCGAAAACGGTGGAAAAAGTGATGCAGGCGGTGCGCGCCACCGGCTATATTCCCAACGCACTAGCCGGGGGACTGGCATCGCGTCGCAGTAAGCTTATCGCCGTGGTTATTCCGCAAATTAACAACAATATGTTTGTCGATACCATCCAGTCATTAAGTGATGAACTGGCAGAACGCGGATACCACATTTTGCTTTGCGTGTCGGGTTATACGCCGCAAACAGAGGCGGAGCTGGTGGCGACGCTGCTTTCTCGTCGCCCGGACGGTGTAGTACTCACCGGTATTCATCATACCGCCGAACTGAAAAAGGTGATCCTTAATGCGGCCATCCCGGTCGTGGAAATCTGGGATTTAACCCCAACACCCATCGATATGCTGGTCGGTTTTTCGCATGAAAAAGTTGGACAAGCGGTGGCAGACTATCTGCTGAAAAAAGGTTATCGCCGTCCGGGGTTGTTATGGACTGCCGATCGCCGGGCAGGCCAGCGTAAACAAGGGCTGTGCGATGCGCTGAGTCGTTATGGTATTACGGTTGACGCACAGGTGGACGTCCTGCTGCCGGCCTCTCTGGCATTGGGACGCACTGGATTGGCGCAGCTATTGGCGGATCGCGAGTTTGATGTCATTGTCTGTAGCTCAGATACGTTAGCTCAGGGGGCGATCATGGAGGCCGAGAGTCGCGGTATACGCGTGCCACAAGAGTTAGCGATAATCGGTTTTGGCGATCTGGATTTTGCTGCCAGCAATCGGCCGGCCATCACCACCGTCAGCGTCGACAGACGGGCAATCGGGCAACGCGCCGCCTCTCTGCTTGCCGATCGTATAGAACAAATTCCGCGTGAAGACGATATTATTGATGTCGGTTTTCATCTGGTAGAACGAGAGTCCGCATAAGTTACCTGCAACCAAAACAATAAGGAATCTGCTATGCCGCACGTTGATATTAAATGTTTTCCTCGCGCTCTTACTGACGAACAAAAAACCGCCCTGGCGGCGGATATTACTGAGGTTATTATTCGTCATTTGCAAAGCAAAGACAGTTCAGTCAGCGTGGCGCTCAATGAAGTTGAGCCAGAGGCGTGGCAGGGTGTGTGGGATGCGGAAATTGCGCCGCAGATGGCAAGGTTGATTAAAAAACCTGGCTACAGCATGTAAGAAAAAACGGGCGGATTTCCGCCCGTTTTCGTTGTGTTTATGGTGTAACGATGTTGAACCAGAATTCGAACTTATCCATATAACCGAGCATGGCATCAAGCTTGGCGCCGTCACCGGTTATCTTCACATCACCGCTGTCTTGTGCCTGTTTCAGCGTCACTTCCTTGAGGATGATTTTGTTCAGCGTGTCGCGATTTAGCGTGACAGTGGCGTCGGCATCTTTCGCTTCGGCATTGGCGGTATGGTTCAGTACGCCATTCTCCAGCTCAAGCTTGTATTTACCGCCGTCGCTACCAAGATCGATGTTAAACACCGACTTCGCATCGCCCGCTTTTTGTCCGTTAATATGCACTGCAAGGTAATCGAAGAACATTTCCGGCGTCATAGCACGAACGGTATCCGGGCTGGCGGTATTCGGGGTTGGGCCTTTGACCACGCCGTTACGCAGCTCTTGCGCGCCGGTCAGGTAGAAGTTACGCCACGGGCCGGATTCAGCCTGATAACCCAGTTGCTCAAGCGCATCTGCTTCCAGATTACGTGCGGCCTGGTTATTCGGATCGGCAAACACAACTTTGCTTACTACCTGTGCCACCCAGCGGTAGTTACCCTGGTCATAGTCGGCTTTTGCTTTCTGCAAAATGGCGTCCGCACCGCCCATGTAGTCGACAAATTTCTTCGCAGACTCTTCCGGCGGCAGCTCATCCAGCGTTGCCGGGTTGCCGTCAAACCAGCCGAGATACAGCACATAGGTCGCTTTTACGTCATGGCTCACGGAACCATAGTAACCGCGATTAGCCCAGGTATGTGCCAGTGAGTCCGGCAGCTTAAAGTTGGCAGCGATTTCATCGCGGGTCAGACCTTCGTTAGCCATGCGTAGCGTCTGGTCGTTGATGTAACGATACAGGTCGCGCTGGCTTTTCAGCAGGCTGACCACCTTGTCATTCCCCCAGGTTGGCCAGTGGTGCTGCGCCATCAGCACTTCGGCTTTATCACCCCAGCGCACAATCGCTTCGTTGATGTATTTGGACCACGGCAGCGGCTCACGAATTTTGGCCCCACGCAGGGAGTAGGTGTTGTGCAGGGTGTGGGTAACATCTTCCGCGGATTCAATCAGTTTCTTCTCTTCGATGTACCACAGCATTTCCGACGGTGCTTCGGAACCCGGGGCCAGCATGAAGTCATAGGTCAGGCCGTCGATGACCTCTTTTTGTCCATCTTTCTCTATGATATTTGTTGGCGCAATCAGGGTAACGGTTCCCGCGGAGGTCGTGGTTCCCAGTCCCGCGCCGACCTGGCCTTTGGCATCAGGTTTTAGCAGGTTGCCGTACATGTAGCTCGCGCGGCGGCTCATGACGTTACCGGCCATGATATTTTCAGCGACCGCGGCTTCCATAAAGCCGGCTGGCGCATAAATTTTCACTTTGCCCGCTTTAACGTCGGCTTCATCAACAACGCCGCGTACGCCGCCGTAATGGTCAACGTGGCTGTGGGTATAAATTACCGCGACAACCGGTTTTTGACCGCGGTTTTTAAAGTAAAGATCCATCCCGACTTTGGCCGTTTCTGCCGAGACCAGCGGGTCAACGACGGTGATGCCTTCTTTACCTTCAATAATGGTCATGTTCGACAGATCGAGGTTACGAATCTGGTAAACGCCATCCGTTACTTCAAACAGCCCGCTGATGTTGATCAACTGAGACTGACGCCACAGGCTCGGGTTTACCGTATCCGGGGCTTTGTCGCCTTCTTTGATGAACGCATATTGCTGCGGATTCCAGATAACATTTCCCTGTTCGCCTTTGATCACGTCCTGCGGGAGTGGAGCGATAAAGCCTTTGTGGGCGTCGGTAAAGTCGGTGTTATCGGAGAAGGGCAGTTGGTTGTAAAGCGCGTTGTTGGCTTGTTGCGTGGCGGCAGTTGCGTCTTTAGGGGCTTCAGCGGCCATAACGGGAACAGAAAACGATGTGAGTAACCCAGCAAGTATAAAACTTTGTGCGATTCTATTAAGTTGCATCGTAAAACCTCTCTGACACTTCAAAAGTACCGTTGGGGGATGCTGTTTTGACGGATAGCGTTTTGATTAGGTATTTGAGTTAGTGCAAGATTAACTATAATTCACATGAATGATTCAGCAAGGAAGGGAGAGTAATTTATCTAACTGGTTTTTCAGAAGTTTTAAGAAAACAGTTGCGGATGACAGAGCAGAACTGCCATCCGTTAGCATACTATCATTCACCTGCGATAATGCGTTTCCCGCTGGAGACAAACGTTCCGGCCCCAAGGTGATGCAGAGTATTGAGCTTGCCATCATCAAACTGCCAGCGTCCTTCCACGAAGGCTCGCTCATCAGCGGCAGCGGAGACCACTTCCCCAAACAGGGTGTCATACTTTTCCTGTGCCGCCGTGGCTGGCAACAGGCGACACTCCATCCATGCCAGGCATTTCGCTTCTATCAGCGGTAAACCCAGTACCGGCCCGTGTACCACGGGAATGCCATAACAGTTGAATTTATCTTCCACGCGACCGGAAACGCTGCCGACTGCCCAGGTCCAGTTGACGGCGGCAACGCCCGGAATAACGATGCCGAATTTACCGCTACGTTCAATGAGTTCGCGCGACCAGGCGGTCTTATCAACAACAATTGCTATCCGCGGCGGCTCAAATTCCACGGGCATTGACCATGCCGCAGCCATCACATTTCGCCGCTCGGTATGCTCATCCCGGCTGGTTATCAAAATCGTTGGACCGTGATTGAGTAGCCGACTGGCATGTTTTAATTCGATCGGACGAAAATGGCTCATGGCGATACCCTGTGCTGGTCGAAAGGGTGAAGTTTCAATTGCGCCAAGGCAGCAATTCACAAAACTTCATCATTTATTAATGGCTATTTTGTCGTTAATCGACATGATGTAGTCCAAAGGCACATTATGCCGGGCAAGTTCTACAAACGCGTTAAGGTAAGGCACCATGGTGGCGAACATCATTTGGTACCCCTGACAAAAATATGAAATTTTTGCACCTGATCCTGCGTTAATTCTGTGTTTCGGGCACCCACCGTTGCACAACGGCTTGTAGATACAGTGTAGACATTCCTTTGCCAGGAGCTGCTTTTGCGCGGTTAACTGCGTGCTCTCCAGTAAAGATAGCTCTGAGGTTGCTATATTTCCCAGCTTAAATTTTGGCCAGACGAAATGGTCACATTCATAGATATCGCCGTTGGATTCCAGCACAAAGTTATTCCGGCATGATTCCTGGAAGATACAACTGGTATGCCCGTTGCCGAGCACACGGCTAAGGGTGCTTTCAAACTGGCGAATAAAGATCTTTCCTACGTCCTTTTTTACCCATTCATTAAAAATTGCCGACATAAAACGGCCATAATCAGCAGGGTGTACTGAGAAATCAATCAGGTTGAATGTATCTACCGGAGAGTCAAAATGGATATTGGGTTCGCTGGTTTCAAGCAGTTCAATAAACTGCATATGTTGACTGCCAATCGCTTTCAAAAAACGATAAACATCGAGAGGATAATGAACATTATGGTTGTTCACCACGGTTAACGTATTGAATTTAATATCATGTTTTTTCAATAAGTTAATCGCTGACATGACTTTATCAAATGTTCCTTTTCCTGACCGGGTCATACGATAGCGATCGTGTAATGGTTGCGGCCCATCAATAGAAATACCGACCAAAAAATCATGCTGTTTAAGGAACTGACACCATTCGTCGTTGAGTTGAATACCGTTGGTCTGTAAGGCATTATGGATTTTCTTGTTGCCTGCAAACTGCTGTTGGTAGGCAACCGCCATCCGGAAAAAATTAATACCTGCTAGGGTCGGTTCACCGCCTTGCCAGGTGAAATACACCTCCGGTCCACCCGCGTTGATGTATGACTCAATGAAATTTTTTAACGTGTGATCGTTCATCTGAGTCTGATGAGAAAACTGTTCTTCTTTACCCAGATAGAAACAGTACTCACATTTGAGATTACATTGGTAACTGGTTGGTTTAGCAGTGATATGCATAATTTTTCTCTAAAAATTAAGGCAGCAAGGAAACCCCTGCCGCCGTTAGCGCAACCAGGCGATTATTGCTCGCTGTTCAGTGCGTTTTTAATGTTGTTGAATTTTTCCTGGTTAATTTGACTTAACGGTGGTTTGCTCTCCTTGATAAAATTCTTCACAACACCTTGCATATTTTTAACCACATCTGGGTGTTGAGCTGCAAGATTATCTTTCTGCTGTAGATCGTTCAGCTTATACAGACCCAGTTGTTTATTTTCGTAAGTATAAACCAGAGAATAGTCATTGCTGCGCACGGTATAGGAAAATTGACTCAGATCTTCAGTGTTAGGATTATTTGGATAATCGTTGGACTCTTTACGTACATATTTGTGGTAGTTATCCCAGAATGGAATATTTTTTTCATCAAACCAATGGGAATAGGAGGTGACCCAGGTCAGATAATCGTGTGGCGAACCGTTGTTGTTTTTTGTCAGATAAGGCAGCAGAGATGTGCCATCAAGTTTTAAATTTTGCGGAATTGCTATTTTCGCAGCATCTAGTACGGTGGGGTAGAAATCCATGGCTGAAATAAGTTTGTCATAATTTCCAGTATGTAATTTTCCTTTCCACCACATAAACATTGGTGTATGCGTACCCCCTGGATAAGTTTGACTCTTATATCCTTTTTGATCGCCGTTCAAAGGGAGTGGGCCATCAATTACTGCCCCGTTATCTGAGGTGAATAGGATAATGGTATTATCGTACTGCCCGGTTTCCTTAAGTTTTTCCAGTACCCGTTTTACACCTTGATCCACGGAGTACACTGCAGCATAAAAGTTATCTGCTGTCTGACTTCCGGTATTGAACATTTTTTGGTACTGCTCTGGTGCCGGGTTGTCATTTGGCAGATGTGGCGCATTGTAAGCCAGATACAACATGAAAGGTTGATCTAACGTTTTGGCTTTGTCGATGGTGGCAACGGCCTCATCTGTCAGCTGATCGCTAATATATCCCTTGGGTTGAATATGTTCACGATTACGGAACAGAGAGGGGGAGTTATAGTACGCTACACCCGCCGCATGGAACCCCATAAAGTAATTAAAACCGCGGTTTTGCGGCTGCCATTCTTCCGCTGAATATGTAGTGTAGTTATCGTGATAATCGCGAGTTTGTTTATTTTCAGCAACGGGAACATTGCTAATTTTTGACAAATGCCATTTACCAACAGCGGCGGTATAGTAACCATGATTTTGAAACAGTTCCGGCAGAAATGTTTCACTCAAAGGGATACCATCCTGGGCGTCTGTATTAGAATATACACCAAAACGTGCGGGTGAACGTCCCGTCATAATAGCGGCACGAGAAGGTCCAGAAACACCGTGTGCGACATAACCATTCGTAAAGCGAACACCTTCATCCATTAATGAAAGTAATGTCGGAGTGGAATTTTTCGCTGCTTCTATCGCTTTATCAATACCTATTTTATAGGTGTCGACGACCTCTCGATTTTCCATCGATTTGGGGTCAAAAGAACGTTGATCAAAAGGTAACTGTCCGTACCCTAGATCGTCCATCGTCAGGATAATGACGTTAGGCTTTCCTTTGGTACTGTATTCAGTTGGCGTAAAATCGGAAAACGCAACGTTCGTTTTAGTTGCCTTCAGTTTTACGTTATCCGCATAGGAAGGCGACGCCAGTAGACCAGAAGCCAGTATTGCAGAAACGGAAGCCGCAACTGCGCCCTTGCGTGACAAAAGTCTCATAAATCTCAATTCCATATGTTTTGTAGGGATTGTTATTTTGCTTCAGAAAATAAGCTGAAAGAATGAAACAGGTCACAAAATAGCCTGCTCATTAAAATAAGACACAATATTGTTCCATAAAGAGAAAAACCGACTAAATAAATTGCGCCATCAGGAATGGCACTATACTGTCGCCATCAAAGTGCAGAAACTTACCCACAGGACCCCTATGACGCCTTTTTTAACCGCTTACTTTGCCCGTATTGGCTGGTCAGGTTCGGCCAACGTCAACATTGAAACCTTGCAAGCGCTACATCTACTGCACAACAGCGCGATTCCATTTGAAAACCTGGATGTATTACTACCAAGAGAGATGCAGCTTGACGATTTGTCGCTGGAAGAGAAGCTGGTAACGGCGCGTCGTGGCGGTTATTGCTTTGAACAGAACGGCGTGTTTGAGCGCGCGTTACGCGAAATCGGTTTTAACGTACGCAGTCTGCTCGGTCGTGTGGTACTGGCAAATCCGTCAAGCCTGCCGCCGCGCACGCATCGCTTGTTGCTGGTTGAGTTGCAGGGAGAGTTGTGGATTGCCGACGTTGGCTTCGGCGGGCAAACGTTGACGGCGCCGATTCGTCTGCAGGCTAACATTGAGCAGAAAACGCCACACGGTGAATATCGCCTGATTCAGGACGGTGAAGACTGGATCCTGCAGTTCCGTCATCATGAACATTGGCAATCAATGTACCATTTCGACCTGGTCGTGCAGCATCAGAGCGATTATCTGATGGGCAACTTCTGGTCCGCACACTGGCCGCAATCGCATTTTCGCCATCATCTGCTAATGTGTCGCCATCTGCCCGACGGCGGGAAATTAACGTTAACCAATTTTCACTTTACCCATTATCAGGATGGGCATGCGGTAGAGCAGATTAATTTGCCTGACGTTGCCAGCCTGTATGCTTTGTTGCAAGAACGGTTTGGACTGGGCGTGGATGACGTGAAGCATGGGTTTACCGAAGATGAGCTGGCGACGGTCATGGCGGCGTTTGATACGCATCCGGAGGCGGGGAAATAGGGGCGTCGGAATTAGTGCCGGATGCGGCATCATCGCCTTATCCGGCCTACGGAAACGATTAAAAATCTATCGCCCATTCTGCGTGAAACAGAATCACCGCCGAACCGGTAATGGTGACTTTTTCCGGTTGGTTTTCACGGATAGTCACCGTTACATCAACAATCCCATCGCGCCCGAGCGCACGGCCCTGATGCCCCTGAACACGTAACGTTTTCCCATCATGCGCCATCAGCCCATTGTGAACCAGCCACGCCCCCATAGGACCGTTGGCATTGCCGGTAACCGGGTCTTCCACAATACCAATGGCAGGTGAAAACATGCGGCCATCAGTGGCGTTTTCTCCCTCGCGGATTTGAAAAGGGAAAAAGCCGTTACAGCCAATTTGCTGGCTGATGGCGGTCAAAGCCGGTAAATCAGGGGAAAGGGCGTCGAGATCCACCTCGGGTTTCAGTGGAATCATCACTTTCGAATGTCCGGTGGTGGCAACCTGAATCGGTAATCCTGTCAGCATATCGTCTTCGCTCAGGTGCAGAGCATCGATAATCGCAGTACGAACAGCGCCCTCCAGCGGAGGTTCAAAACCCGGTTCACCTTGCTCAAGGCTAATGCGATAGTCGTTCCCGGTAGCGTCAATATCCACACGATGACGACCGGCCAGCGAGGTTTGCCAGACCGTGCAGTTACCCAGACCCAGCACCCTGGCCCGTACATAATGCGCGGCGACGGTAGCATGCCCACAGATAGGAACTTCGACCGTCGGGGTGAAATAGCGGATGCGAACATCGCTGTCGTCACTGGTCAGCAGAAATGCGGTTTCTGAATGACGCAGCTCGCGAGCGATGAGCCGCATCTGCGCGTCACTCAGTCCATCAGCATGTAAAACCACACCTGCTGAGTTGCCGCGAAAAGGGACTGAGGTAAAGGCATCGACGTGGTAAACCTGTGGTTTCATTAGCGTTCTCCCTGAAATGGAGAAGCATCATAGCGTACAAAAAGCGGGATAGCGATGCAGGCCCGGTAAGCGCAAACGCTACCGGGCATCAGAGTCAATTATCGGCGGGAACGTACTATCTGATAGCGGCGAGTGAAGTATTCAAACGGCGCACTCCATACGTGGACCAGACGGGTGAACGGGAATAGCAGGAAGATAGTCATCCCCAGAACCAGGTGCACACGGAAAATCAACGCCACGCCATCCAGATGCGCAGATGCGCCGCCCTGGAAAGTCACCACTGACTGCGCCCAACCAACCAGTTTCAGCATTTCACTGCCGTCAGGATGCTGTGCGGAGAACGGGATGGTGGTTAAGCCGAGGATACACTGAATCAGCAGAACGCAAAGGATCAGAATATCAGCGGTGGAAGACGTTGCACGAACCCGCGGGTTGGTCAGTCGGCGCACCAGCAAGCCCGCGCCGCCGACCAGCGTCAGTACGCCACAAAGCCCACCGGCAATCATCGCCATCTGTTGTTTCACCGCAATCGGCAGGAACCAGGCATACATCCAGTGCGGCGTTAACATGCCGAACAGGTGACCGAAAAAGATCCCCAGAATGCCGATGTGGAACAGATTTGACCACAACACCATGCCGCGTTTGTCCAGCATCTGACTGGAAGAGGCGCGCCAGGTGTATTGCCCGTAGTCATAGCGTAGCCAACTGCCGAGGATAAACACCGTGCCGCACAGGTACGGGTAGATATCGTAAAAAAAGACGTTCAGGTACTGTATCATTTCGGGCCTCCCGCGCTGACGTCGACATACTGAGGTGCCACGTCCTGGCTAAAGCGTCGTTGATAGTTTTGTAACGGTGAACTGTCGCAGGCGGTGGCATTATCCTCGATAAACTTCACCTGTTCCTCTTCCCATACCGCATCCAGCGCCTGACGGGTATCGTCTCGGGTTTCCGCGCCAACCTGTTTGGTGACACTGTCACTTGAAAGAGGGCTTCCGGCAAGCAGCAGCAGGGCGTCAAACAGTTGATACCACGGTGTATCGCGCTGTTTTAAGCGCCCACCCAGCAGAGCCAGAATCGGTGCAACGTTCTGCAGTCCTTCTTTGGCCTGTGCCTCCGGCAACACGCTCAAATACTCCAGATACAACGGCAGATGATCCGGCAGTTCGCGGCAGTCGAGCTGCAGTCCAACCTTTTCGTACTGCGCCAACAGATCAACCATCGCCTGGCCACGGTCACGGGACTCGGCATGCACGTGCTCAAACAACAGCAGAGAGGTGGCCCGGCCCCGGTCGAATATTTCGCACCATTCGGCTTGTTTATCCAGCAGTGGCGCATTGAGCAACCCCTGGCTAAATTCGGTAAGCATGGGGGCATCGCTGGCCACGAGCGCCAGCGCGTCGCCTTTACACTCCCACAGCAGCTCGTCGGGATATTCCATCAGCAGGCCGATAACCTTCAGGATTTGCATTATTCACCCTCCGCTTTATCGCGAACTTCGGTGATGTCGATGGCATCAATACGGCTACTGTTAAACAGGTTGAATTTGGTATCTGAGCCATGGCAGCCGTCACCGAAGGTAAATCCGCAGCCGTTTTTCTCCGGGAAGGCATCACGCGCCATTTCACGGTGGCTGGTCGGGATCACAAAGCGGTCCTCATAGTTGGCGATGGCCAGATAGCGATACATCTCCTCAACCTGCTCAACGGTCAAACCCACTTCCTCAATCGCGCGGGTGTCCGTCACACCTTCCACTGTTTGCGCACGCATATAGTGACGCATGGCCATCATACGTTTCAGCGCGCGCAGCACCGGACCGGTATCACCCGCACTGAGCATGTTGGCGAGGTACTGAACCGGAATTCGCAGCGACTCAACCGCAGGCAAAACGTTACCATTGTGCGGCAGTCCGCCCGCGTCGGCGACCGACTGAATCGGTGACAATGGCGGTACATACCAGACCATCGGCAGGGTGCGATATTCCGGGTGCAGCGGCAGCGCCAGTTTCCAGTCCATCGCCATTTTGTAGACTGGCGAACGTTGGGCCGCTTCGATGACGTTATGCGGAATACCTTGTTTTAACGCCTCTTCAATGACCGCCGGATCATGCGGGTCGAGGAATACATCGCACTGACGCTCATAGAGATCGGTCTCATGCTCGGTGCTGGCCGCTTCTTCGATGCGGTCGGCATCGTACAGCAATACGCCGAGATAACGGATACGTCCAACGCAGGTTTCCGAGCATACTGTCGGCTGGCCGGATTCAATACGCGGGTAGCAGAAAATGCACTTCTCTGACTTACCGCTCTTCCAGTTAAAGTAGATTTTTTTGTACGGACAGCCGCTGATGCACAAGCGCCATCCGCGACATTTGTCCTGGTCGATCAGCACAATGCCGTCTTCTTCACGCTTATAGATGGCACCGCTCGGGCAGGTGGCGACACAGCTTGGGTTCAGGCAGTGCTCGCACAGGCGCGGCAAATACATCATGAAGGTGTTTTCGAACTGGCCGTACATCTCCTTTTGCATCTTCTCGAAGTTACGATCGCGGGCACGCTTTGAGAATTCGCCGCCAAGCAGTTCTTCCCAGTTTGGACCCCAGATAATCTTGTCCATCCGCTTACCATCGATCAGCGAACGCGGACGCGCGGTGGGCTGATTCTTACTTTCCGGCGCGCTATGCAGATGCTGATAATCGTAGGTAAACGGTTCATAGTAATCATCGATTTGCGGGATCACCGGGTTGGCGAAAATTTTGGTGATCACGCCCATCTTACCGCCCAGACGCGGTCTTATTTTGCCGTTAACATCGCGAACCCAGCCGCCTTGCCACTCTTCCTGATCTTCCCAGTTTTTTGGATACCCAATCCCCGGTTTAGTCTCGACGTTGTTGAACCACGCATATTCCATCCCTTCACGCCCGGTCCAGACGTTTTTACAGGTGACGGAGCAGGTGTGGCAGCCGATGCACTTATCCAGATTAAGAACCATGCCTACCTGTGAGCGTATTTTCATTTTTTCGCCTCCTGAACCTGATCGCGACCTTCATCATCCAGCCAGTTAATATTTTTCATTTTTCTAATCATGATGAACTCATCGCGGTTAGAGCCGACCGTACCGTAATAGTTGAAGCTGTATGCCAGCTGCGCATAGCCACCGATCATGTGCGTCGGTTTCGGGCAGACGCGGGTCACCGAGTTATGGATCCCACCGCGCATCCCGGTGACTTCTGAGCCAGGGATATTCATGATTCGCTCCTGAGCGTGATACATCATGGTCATTCCCGGTGGCACGCGTTGACTCACCACTGCGCGCGCGGTGAGCGCACCGTTGGCGTTGAAGGCTTCAATCCAGTCGTTATCCTCAATCCCCAGATCTTTGGCATCGGTCTCGCTGATCCAGACAATCGGTCCGCCGCGCGACAGCGTTAGCATCAGCAGGTTTTCGCTATAGGTAGAGTGGATCCCCCATTTTTGGTGCGGCGTCAGGAAGTTGAGCGCTTTTTCCGGGAAGCCGTTTGGTGGAACCTCGCGCATTTCACTGACGCTGCGGGTATCGATAGGTGGACGATACGCCACCATACTTTCACCGAACGCTCGCATCCACGCATGATCCTGATACAGCTGCTGGCGACCGGACAGGGTACGCCATGGGATCAGCTCGTGGACGTTGGTATAGCCTGCGTTATAGGAAACATGTTCACTTTCCAGCCCGGACCAGGTAGGGCTGGAGATGATTTTGCGTGGCTGCGCCTGGATATCGCGAAAACGGATCTTCTCGTCTTCTTTATTCAACGCCAGATGCGTATGGTCGCGTCCGGTCATCGCCCCCAGCGCTTCCCAGGCTTTCACTGCTACCTGACCGTTTGTTTCCGGCGCCAGGGCGAGGATCACCTCAGAGGCATCCAGCGCGGTGTCAATCAGCGGACGTCCTTTCGCCGGGCCTTCGCGCTTGGTGTAGTTCAGCTTGCCGAGGAAATCGACTTCTGCCTGGGTATTCCACGCAATGCCTTTCCCACCGTTACCAAGCTTGTCCATGAGCGGACCGAGTGAAGTAAAACGTTCGTAGGTGGCGGGGTAGTCACGCTCCACAACAGCGATATTCGGTGCCGTTTTCCCCGGCAGGAGATCGCATTCGCCTTTGCGCCAGTCCAGAATGTCAAACGGCTGTGCCAGCTCTGCCGGAGAGTCGTGTTGCAGCGGCTGCAATACGACATCCGTTTCTTGTCCAAGGTGTCCGACGCAAACCTCAGAGAATACTTTGGCGATGCCTTTATAAATTTCCCAGTCGCTCTTAGATTCCCATGCCGGGTCGACCGCTGCGGATAGCGGGTGAATAAACGGATGCATATCCGAGGTGTTCATATCATCTTTTTCATACCAGGTAGCGGTTGGCAGAACGATATCGGAGAACAAACAGGTGCTGGACATACGGAAATCGAGCGTGACCAGCAGATCGAGCTTGCCTTCTATCGCCGCGGACTGCCATTCAACCTCTTCAGGTTTAATACCCTCGCTTGAACCGAGCGCTTCCCCCTGGATCCCGCTTTCGGTACCCAGTAAATATTTGAGCATGTATTCATGCCCTTTACCGGAGGAGCCGAGCAGGTTAGAGCGCCAGACGAAGAGGTTGCGCGGATGGTTTTTGCCGTTATCCGGCTGTTCGCAGGCAAAACGAATATCACCCGACTTCAGCGCTTGTGCGGTGTATTGCGCAGGAGATAGCCCTGCTTGTTCAGCTTTTGCCTTAACGGTCAGAGGGTTGAGGTTAAGCTGCGGCGCAGACGGCAGCCAGCCCATTCGTTCAGCACGTACGTTAAAGTCAATCAAATGTCCGCTAAACTTCGACGCATCGGCCAGCGGAGAAAGGAGTTCTTGCGCGGTGAGTTTTTCATAACGCCACTGACTGGAGTGGTTGTAGAAAAACGAAGTGCTGTTCATCTGACGCGGCGGACGGTTCCAGTCCAGCGCAAAGGCCAGCGGCAACCAACCGGTTTGCGGACGTAGTTTCTCCTGACCCACATAGTGCGCCCAGCCGCCGCCGCTTTGTCCCACGCAACCACAGAACACCAGGATGTTAATCATGCCACGGTAGTTCATATCCATGTGATACCAGTGGTTGACGCCAGCCCCGAGAATGATCATCGAACGGCCATGAGTTTTGTGCGCAGTATCGGCAAACTCACGGGCGATCTGTTCGATATGACGGCGTGGCACACCGGTAATTTGCTCGCCCCAGGCCGGGGTGTAGGCTTTCACTTCGCTGTAATCTTGTGCGCTATGAACGTCATCCAGACCACGGTCGAGGCCGTAATTCGCCAGCACCAGATCGTAGACGCTCACCACCGGGCAACGGCTACCGTCAGCGAGGGTAAGATGTTTTACCGGCAGTTGACGGATCAGCACCGGTTCTTGTTTTACACTGCGAAAATGTGGGTTTTCGTTGCCGCCAAAATAGGGGAATGCCACGCCGGTCACTTCATCATGCTGACCGAGCAGCGAAAGAGAAAGTTCAGTTTCAGCGCCAGCCGCCAGGGGTTCCAGGTTCCATTTGCCTTTTTCGCCCCAGCGAAAACCGATAGATCCGTTCGGGACAACCAGTTCACCTGCGCTGTTAAAGGCTACCGTTTTCCACTCTGGATTGTTGCTTTCGCCCAGACCATCGACAAGATCTGAAGCACGCATCATGCGTCCAGGCACGTAGCTGCCATCTTCCCGCGCATCCAGTAAAACCAGCATCGGCATGTCGGTATAGCGGCGGCAGTAATTGAGGAAATAATCGCTGGGATTGTCGAGGTGGAACTCTTTCAGGATGACGTGGCCCATTGCCATCGCCAGCGCGCTGTCTGTCCCTTGTTTAGGTGCCAGCCACTGGTCGCACAGTTTGGCGACTTCCGAGTAATCCGGCGTAATGGCAATCGTCTTGGTGCCTTTGTAGCGTACTTCAGTAAAAAAGTGCGCGTCCGGGGTACGGGTCTGCGGCACGTTAGAGCCCCAGGCGATGATATAGCTGGAGTTGTACCAGTCGGCGGATTCAGGAACGTCGGTCTGCTCGCCCCAGGTCATCGGTGACGCAGGCGGTAAGTCGCAGTACCAGTCATAGAAGCTCAGACAGGTTCCTCCAATTAGCGAGAGATAGCGTGTGCCAGCGGCATAGGAAACCATCGACATCGCAGGGATCGGGGAGAAGCCGACCACGCGATCCGGACCGTAAGTTTTCACCGTCCAGACGTTGGCGGCAGCAATCAGCTGATTAAGCTCTTTCCAGTTGGAACGGATAAACCCACCGCGTCCGCGTACCTGCTTGTAGCTTTGGCATTTTTGCGGGTCGTTCATAATCGATTCCCAGGCCAGCACCGGATCGGGCTGGCGGGACAGGGCATCGCGCCACAATTCAATTAAGCGTTTACGCACCAGTGGATATTTCAGGCGGTTAGCGCTGTAGAGATACCACGAGTAACTGGCGCCGCGTGGGCAGCCACGAGGCTCATGATTCGGCAGGTCAGGACGGGTACGCGGGTAGTCGGTTTGCTGCGTTTCCCAGGTCACCAGCCCGTTTTTAACGTAGATTTTCCAGCTGCATGAGCCGGTACAGTTAACGCCGTGGGTAGAACGCACAATTTTGTCGAACTGCCAGCGCTGACGATAGCTGTCTTCCCAGTCACGGTTGGTGTGCATTACTTGCCCATGCCCCTCGGCAAACGTATCGCCCTTTTGTTTAAAGTAGCGAAAGCGGTCTAACAGTTTACTCATGACATAACTCCTGCTTCGATAATATTGCCGACGATGAATCGAACGTCAGGCCGGATCCGGCCTACCTGAATGTCCGATCCTGCGGTATCCATTTTGTTATTTTTTTTGTGATTTACGGCCATAGACCAACCAGGTCACCAGCACGCAGACGATGTAAAATACGAGAAATATTTTCATGGCACCCACCGGAGAGCCGGTCAACGCCAGCGATGATCCAAACGCTTTAGGAATGAAGAAGCCCCCCACAGCGCCAATGGCGGAGATAAATCCCAGGGCGGCTGCGGTATCGGTTACCGCTTCACGTTGAGCCTGCTCTTCAGTACCACCATGCAGCTTCACCCGGTAAATTGTGATTTTGCGAAAGATCACCGCAATCATCTGGAAGGTTGAACCGCTGCCCAGACCCGCGGTCAGGAACAAGCCCATAAACACCAGGTAAAACGCGATAAAGCTTCCTTCACCCGAACCGGGTAAAGTGAGAAACAGCAGGGCGCTGAACAGTGCCATAAAGATGAAGTTAATTAAGGTGACACGCACACCACCAAACTTGTCAGAGATAACACCGCCCGCCGATCGCGCAAGCGCACCGATGAAGGGACCGAAGAACGCCAGTTGCAGGATATTCACGTCGGGGAACTGGGTTTTCGCCAGCATGGCAAAGCCTGCTGAAAAACCGATAAATGAACCGAAGGTGGCGAGATACAACAGACTTAATAACCACAGATGAAAACGTTTGAGGACCGGTAACTGAGAGGCAATTGAGGCCTTCGAACTGGCAATGTCGTTCATTCCCATGCCCGCTGCCACGGTGGCTATCAGCAGTAACGGCACCCAAATCCATGCGGCATTGGCCAGCGACAATAACGAGCCGTCAGCTTGTGGTACGCCCTGTACGCCCAAAAAGGTAAAGATGGGCAGAAAGATCACCAGCGGCGCGATCAACTGCATCACGCTGACGCCGAGGTTGCCGAGACCGCCGTTAACGCCTAATGCGCTACCTTGCTTCGCTTTGGGGAAGAAAAAGCTGATATTGCCCATACTGGAGGCAAAGTTGGCACCTGCAAATCCGCACATCAGCGCAATGATTATAAATACTCCGAACGGAGTAGCGGTATTTTGCACGGCAAATCCGAGCCAGACGCAGGGAATAACCAGAATAATCGTGCTAAAAATGGTCCAACGACGACCGCCAAATATAGGTACCATAAAGGAGTAGGGGACGCGCAATATTGCACCAGAAAGGGAAGGCAATGCCGTTAATAAAAACAATTGGTCGGTGGTGAAATTAAAACCAATTTTATTCAGATTGACGGCAACGGCGCTGAACAACATCCAGACACAGAACGCAAGCAGCAGGCAACTCACTGATATCCACAGGTTTCTGCGTGCAATGTGCTTGCCTTTGTTTTCCCAAAAGCCGGGGTTCTCTGGTTTCCAGTCCGTTAAAAGATAACGATTATTTTTCTCATTTGATGATGACATATTATTCTCCATGCACATGCCGTTCATGAAAAAGAAATAAACGCATGCAGCGCCGCGCGGCTTCTTTTTAGAAACTATTGAAAAGTTTTAGGAATATTGACTGAAAGAATAGATAAAAAAGTGCAATAACGCGGCGTGATAGGAGAATTACACGTTACTCAAGTGTTACTAATTGTAAATATAAAAGATGTATTGTTAATCTATCTATTACATCAAATAAATAACTCCTGCGTTATCATGCGATCAAGATGACGATCGAATGCAGGATCGGCCATTTCCTCAATACCTAATATGTACATACCATCCAGGCCGCAGACTAAAGCGATTAGGCGCCATGCGACATCGGCGGCATCTGGCATGGATGAGAACTCACCGGCTTTCTGCCCTTGAGTAATAATGTTGGCGGTTTCTTCGTGCCACATCCGCATGGTCAGCAGGTAGGCGCTTTTGATTTCTGGATCTTTACCCGCAACAACCTGTGCTTCACGCCATAGCTTAATATAGGGTTCGAGCCCACCATCTTCGCTGCCCAGCATGGCATGCAGCCGCTCACGGAAACTGGCGTCTTCGCTGACCAGTTCGGCATCAAGTAGGGTGCGGATCAGACGCACAAATGCCTGGGATTTGAGTTCGCCGGCAGATGCGAAATGGTGATGTAGCTGGCCCGTCGCGACGTGAGCTTCTGCAGCAATGCGTCGAACCGTCATGGCGGAAAATCCTTCTTCAAGTGCGACACGCATTGCCGCCTGCAGAATCACTTCCCGACGTTCATCCCGATTTAGATAGCTCATCATTCCTCCTGTGTCCGTATAGATCGCAGTCTAACAAAAAGTTGGACATATGTTCAATTTTCCGTAGGATCGCTGAATCTGGACATGTGTCCAGTTTTGGTTTCGTTAGGGAGTTTTATGTTTCGTCAGTGGTTAACGTTAGTCATTATTGTTCTGGTCTACATCCCTGTTGCGATTGATGCAACGGTGCTGCACGTTGCCGCGCCCACGCTGAGTATGACGCTGGGTGCCAGCGGTAACGAGCTGCTGTGGATCATTGATATTTATTCCCTGGTAATGGCCGGAATGGTATTGCCAATGGGGGCGCTGGGCGATCGCATCGGCTTTAAACGCCTGCTGCTGTTAGGCGGTGGATTATTTGGTCTCGCATCGCTGGCGGCCGCTTTTGCTCATAGCGCAAACTGGCTGATTGCCACCCGAGCGGTATTGGCCATTGGCGCGGCGATGATTGTTCCGGCAACGCTGGCGGGTATTCGCGCCACGTTCGCTGAGCAACGGCATCGTAATATGGCGCTCGGCGTCTGGGCCGCGGTCGGTTCCGGCGGTGCGGCGTTTGGCCCACTGGTTGGCGGGATGCTGTTGGAGCACTTCTACTGGGGTTCCGTATTCTTAATTAATGTACCGATTGTCCTGGTGGTAATGGCCTTAACCGCACGCTTAGTGCCGCGCCAGGCCGGACGTCGCGATCAATCGTTAAATTTTGGTCATGCGATAATGTTGATTGTCGCCATTCTGCTGCTGGTCTACAGCGCTAAAACCGCGCTGAAAGGGCATACGGCGACCGTTGCCATCGCCCTGACGCTGTTAACCGGCGCTTTACTGTTGTGGCAGTTTGTCCGCATCCAGCTTGCGGCAGCCCGCCCGATGATTGATATGCGGTTGTTCACGCATCGCATCATTTTAAGCGGCGTAGTGATGGCCATGACCGCGATGATAACGCTGGTGGGTTTTGAGTTGCTAATGGCTCAGGAGCTACAGTTTGTCCACGGCTTAACACCGTATCAGGCAGGGTTGTTCATGCTGCCGGTGATGCTGGCCAGTGGTTTCAGCGGACCGATTGCCGGTATGTTGGTTTCACGTCTGGGATTACGTTGTGTGGCAACGGCGGGCATGGCGCTGAGCGCTGTTAGCTTTTACGGCCTGGCGATGACGGATTTCAGTAGTCAACAGGTACAAGCCTGGATTTTGATGGCTTTGCTCGGTTTCAGCGCCGCCAGTGCGCTTCTGGCTTCAACGGCGGCTATCATGGCAGCAGCACCTGCGGAAAAAGCCGCGGCCGCGGGTGCCATCGAGACAATGGCTTATGAACTGGGGGCAGGACTTGGGATCGCTATCTTTGGCTTACTGTTGAGCCGTAGCTTTTCTGCATCGATTCTGCCGCCAGCCGGACTTAATGCGCAGGAAATGGAACGTGCCTCATCGTCAATGGGGGAGGCGGTACAACTGGCGCACTCGCTCCCGTCGTCACTGAGTGAGGCATTGCTGACGGCTGCCAGAGAAGCGTTCACCTGGTCACATAGCGTGGCCTTAAGCAGCGCCGGCAGCATGCTTATCGTATTAGCAGTAGGAATGTGGTTCAGTCTGGCAAAGGTACAGCGCCAGTAACTAATGGGCTAAATGACAGGGGTAATCCATCTCTTCGACTTCTTTCCCACTGAGTCGAGCGTATTGCCCCGTCAGTCTCCAGAACGCAGGCTGTGTTTCCGTATAGATCTCTGCCGCTAAAACCAGGCGGCGGCGATCCACCTCATTAAGTTCCAACAGCGTCCACGGTACAAAATAGCGATCGCTACCCGTTAGGGTAAACCACAGCGGGCACCCGCAACCGGAACAAAAGAAACGTTCACCACGATTTGAAGAAGGAAAGTGCGAAGGTTCTGCTGAATCTGGCGACATCAGCGGGTGAGCGCTGGCTTCCAGATACATAGCGATGCCACCCGACCACTTCTGGCACAGGGTGCAATGGCAGGCATAGACATCCAGCATTTCGACGTCGACGGTAAAATGACTCTGTCCGCAAAGACAACGACCAGTGAATGTCTGCACGGCATACTCCTTATGACCGAGTCTACATTAAGAGAAAAAGCCAGCCCTGGAAGGACTGGCTTTGTATTCAGACTACAACAAAATTAGAACTGGTAGTTCAGACCAACAGCAACGATGTTGTCAGTGCTGATGTTCGCGCCAGCTTTGCTAGTGAATTCATTGTCATCCAGCAGGTTGATTTTGTAATCAACGAAGGTAGACATGTTTTTGTTGAAGTAGTAAGTAGCTCCCAGGTCTACGTATTCAACCAGATCCTGGTCGCCGTAACCGTTGATGTCTTTACCTTTGGATTTCAGGTAAGCGATGGACGGACGCAGACCGAAGTCGAACTGATACTGAGCAACAGCTTCAAAGTTCTGAGTTTTGTTAGCGATGTTATTAGCATCACCAAACACGGTCATGTTGCGGGTTTCGGAGTAGGTGGTCGCCAGGTAGATGTTGTTCGCATCATATTTCAGACCAGCAGCCCATACTTCAGCGTTTTTACCGCGAGCGTTCAGGTCGCCTGCACGGTTTACCTGAGAATCAGTACGGTCAGATTTCGCATAAGTAGCACCTACGCCAAAGCCTTCGTATTCATAAGTGGTAGACAGACCGAAGCCGTCACCATTAGCTTCATTTGGATTACGGCTGTCTTCGTTTTTGCCCTGGTACTGAGCAGCAAAGTTCAGACCTTCAACCAGACCGAAGAAGTCGGTGTTACGGTAGGTTGCAACGCCGGTAGTACGGCCAGTCATGAATACGTCAGTCTGGGTCCAGGTATCGCCACCAAATTCTGGCAGAACGTCGGTCCATGCACCGATGTCGTAGGCTACGCCGTAGTTACGACCGTAGTCGAAAGAACCGTATTCAGCGAATTTCAGACCAGCGAATGCCAGACGAGTTTTATCTTTGTCAGAACCACCGGTGGATTCGGTACGGTTACCTTTGAATTCATATTCCCACTGACCGAAACCAACCAGCTGGTCATTGATCTGTGTTTCGCCTTTGAAGCCCAGACGCGCATAGGTTTTGTCGCCATCGCTGCTGGTGTCGTCAGAGAAGTAGTGCTGAGCGTGAACTTTACCGTAGATGTCCAGTTTGTTTGCGTCTTTGTTATATACCTCAGCTGCGTTTACCGCACCTGCCGCCAACAGGCTAGTCACTGCCACTGCAACTAATTTAAGTTTCATTCTAAATAATCCTTATAATTTTTTCTTGGTGTGTTTCCTAAACCATTGCTAAACGAAGGAGTTCGTCAATGGCAAACTATTTTTAAATGACGCAGTGGTATAAGTTCAATAATAAGTTTCATAATATTGCGAAATATTTGAAGTTGTGTGATCCAGATCTACATAATATAGCTGATTGTATTAATCTTTATATGTGACAAATCTGAATGGGTATATTTACGCAGGGGACTATTATGGCAACTATGGTTTAAATGGTGTTAGTCACGTATGTGTAATATATGCATGCTGAGGATTATAGGTAAATATGAAATATTTTCGGGAGTTAATCAATTACCAATTATTTAACATTTAATTAAACAAATACAAACACAAACCGCAAGTGGAATGAACATTTATTATTCATTAATTTCATTACAGTGTAGCCGGGTTTTAGATTTGCGCGACAAAACCCGGCTTTTTTTCAGGCGCGGCGAGTTGCCAGCCAGCAAAGTAGCGATCCCGCGCAGACCATTAGTGCACCCTGCCAGAAAGATAGCGAAAGCGGTGCACTGAGTAACACAGCAGCCAGTGCGGAAGAGAGCACGGGGGTAAAATAGGAACCTACTGCCATGATGGTCACGTTGCCATGCAAAATGCCAATATTCCACGCTGCATAGGCAAATCCTAACGTTAATGCCGCTGAGAACATTTTAATAGTTACCGAAGTGCTGAAAATCATTTCTGGTTGCGGAGTCATAAAATAGTAAATCCACAAACTAGCGGCTGTTAGTAAAACGAACACGGTGATGCCGTTAAAGCCTTTTGCATATTTATTGGTCACCGTGCAATACGTTGCCCAGATAAAAGCGCCGAGAAAGGCGAGAAAATAGCTCAGCGGACTGCTGGCAACATTGTTGATAATTTCATCAAGGTTAAGGCCATTTTCACCACCCAAGACCCAACAAACCCCGGTCAATGCGATAATTAATCCAGGAATCACCAGCCAGGTTGTTTTTTGACCATTAAATAAAATAGCAAACAATATCGTCAGACTCGGCCAGAGATAATTGACCATACCGACTTCAATAGCCTGGTGACGAGTAGCCGCATAACCGAGAGCCAACGCTAAACATATTTCATAGGTAACAAAAAGCACGCTACCCGCGATTAAATAACGCACAGGAATTTTTCTGATATTCGGAAAGCCAACGGTAAAAATCAGCAACAGGCCACTTAACGAAAAAATCATTGCTGCGCCACCCGCAGGACCCAGCCCTTCACTTACCCCACGCATGAGTCCGACCATCGTGCTCCACAGCACGATGGCAATGAGCCCAATTAACGTTGCTTTTTGTTTTGTCATTCTGATTGTCTGTCCATGGTACTGGCAAAAATTTAAGCTGAAATTTATAGCATCTTTACATCGTAGCGCGCTAATTAATTGCCTTTCACATACTCCCTTATGGGTACAAAGGTTAAACAAAGTGCACTATTTAGTAGCGGAACCGTTTCGTTATTGATTTGACGCAAAAAAAATATGGATATAGCTGATAGTTTCGTCGCGAAGTTGTACATGTCATCTTTCAATTATGCCGCGCTGGCGCGATTTGAGAGATGTCCTGTACGAATCCCTGCAAAAAAGAGGAAAGCAATGGACGTCAGCCGCAGACAATTTTTTAAAATCTGCGCGGGCGGTATGGCGGGAACAACAGTAGCCGCTTTGGGTTTTGCACCCAAAATGGCACTGGCTCAGGCGCGAAACTATAAGCTGTTACGCGCCAAAGAGATCCGAAACACCTGCACATACTGTTCCGTAGGTTGCGGGCTATTAATGTATAGCCTGGGAGATGGAGCAAAAAACGCCAAAGAGTCGATTTACCATATTGAAGGGGATCCGGATCATCCGGTAAGTCGCGGGGCATTATGTCCTAAGGGCGCAGGATTACTGGATTACGTGCACAGTGAAAACCGTCTGCGTTACCCGGAATATCGCGCTCCTGGTTCCGACAAATGGCAGCGTATCAGCTGGGATGAAGCATTCACCCGTATCGCGAAGCTGATGAAAACTGACCGTGACGCCAACTTTATTGAGAAAAATGAGCAGGGCGTAACGGTAAACCGCTGGCTTTCAACCGGGATGCTGTGTGCATCTGCGGCAAGTAATGAAACCGGCATGCTGACGCAAAAATTTGTGCGCTCACTCGGCATGCTGGCAGTAGACAACCAGGCGCGCGTCTGACACGGACCAACGGTAGCAAGTCTTGCTCCAACATTTGGTCGCGGTGCGATGACCAACCACTGGGTTGATATTAAAAACGCTAACGTCGTGATGGTGATGGGCGGTAACGCCGCTGAAGCACATCCGGTGGGATTCCGCTGGGCGATGGAAGCTAAAAACAACAATGATGCCACGCTGATTGTTGTTGACCCTCGTTTTACACGTACAGCTTCGGTGGCGGATATCTATGCGCCAATTCGTTCCGGCACGGACATTACGTTCCTGTCCGGCGTCTTGCTGTACCTGATTGAAAATAACAAAATTAACGCTGAATACGTTAAGCATTACACCAACGCCAGCCTGCTGGTGCGGGATGACTATGCTTTTGAAGACGGTCTGTTCAGCGGGTACGACGCGAAAAAACGCCAATACGATAAATCGTCCTGGAACTACCAGTTCGATGAAAACGGCTACGCGAAACGCGATGAAACGTTAAGCCATCCTCGCTGTGTCTGGAACCTGCTAAAACAGCACGTTTCCCGCTACACGCCGGATGTGGTGGAAAACATTTGCGGTACGCCGAAAGAAGATTTCCTGAAAGTCTGCGAAGTGCTGGCCTCCACCAGCGCCGCCGATCGCACCACCACATTCCTGTATGCGCTGGGTTGGACTCAGCACACCGTCGGGGCACAGAACATCCGCACCATGGCGATGATCCAGTTGCTGCTCGGCAACATGGGGATGGCAGGTGGCGGTGTCAACGCCTTGCGTGGTCACTCCAACATTCAAGGGTTAACCGACTTAGGCCTGCTCTCTACCAGCCTGCCGGGCTACCTGACGCTGCCGTCAGAGAAACAGACAGATCTGCAAACCTATCTGGCCGCGAACACGCCAAAAGCGACATTGGCAGATCAGGTTAACTACTGGGGCAACTATCCGAAGTTCTTCGTCAGTCTGATGAAGTCTTTCTACGGCAATGCTGCGCAGAAAGAAAACGACTGGGGCTTTGAGTGGCTGCCGAAGTGGGATCAGTCCTACGACGTCATCAAATACTTCAACATGATGGATAGCGGGAAAGTCACCGGTTACATCTGTCAGGGCTTTAACCCTGTTGCGTCCTTCCCGGACAAAAACAAAGTGGTGCAGAGTCTCAGCAAACTGAAGTATCTGGTGATTATCGATCCGCTGGTGACCGAAACCTCAACATTCTGGCAGAACCACGGTGAATCAAACGACGTTGATCCGGCGTCGATTCAGACCGAAGTTTTCCGTTTACCTTCTACCTGCTTTGCGGAAGAGGACGGCTCCATCGCCAACTCTGGCCGCTGGCTGCAGTGGCACTGGAAAGGTCAGGATGCACCGGGTGAAGCCCGTAACGACGGCGAAATTCTGGCTGGTATTTACCACCGTCTGCGCGACATGTATCGCACTGAAGGCGGTAAAGGCGTAGAGCCAGTGCTGAAAATGAGCTGGAACTATAAGCAGCCGGACGAACCGCATTCTGAAGAAGTGGCAAAAGAGAACAACGGCTATGCGCTGGAAGATCTCTATGATGCCAACGGTGTACTGGTTGCGAAGAAAGGTCAGTTGCTTAACAGCTTTGCGTTGCTGCGCGATGATGGTTCTACGTCATCGTCCTGCTGGATTTATACCGGTAGCTGGACCGAGCAGGGCAACCAGATGGCCAACCGCGATAACGCCGACCCGTCAGGTCTGGGTAATACGCTGGGCTGGGCCTGGGCATGGCCGCTGAACCGTCGCGTGCTGTATAACCGCGCTTCGGCGGATCCGCAGGGTAAACCGTGGGATCCTAAACGCATGCTTATCCAGTGGAACGGTACGAAGTGGACGGGGAACGATATCCCGGACTTCAATACCGCGGCACCGGGCAGTGGCACCAATCCGTTTATCATGCAGCCGGAAGGGTTGGGACGTCTGTTTGCTATCGATAAGATGGCGGAAGGTCCGTTCCCGGAACACTACGAGCCGATGGAAACGCCGCTGGGAACTAACCCGCTGCACCCGAACGTGATCTCCAACCCGGCAGCGCGTCTGTACGAAGCGGATAAACTTCGTATGGGCACGAAACAGGACTTCCCGTACGTCGGGACGACCTATCGTCTGACCGAACATTTCCATACCTGGACCAAGCACGCATTGCTGAATGCGATCGCCCAGCCAGAGCAGTTTGTGGAAATCAGCGAAACGCTGGCGGCAGCGAAGGGGATCAACAACGGCGATCACGTGAAAGTCAGCAGCAAGCGTGGATTTATTCGCGCAGTTGCCGTGGTCACCCGTCGTCTGCGTACTTTGAACGTCAACGGTCAGCAGGTTGAAACGGTTGGGATCCCAATCCACTGGGGCTTTGAAGGAGTCGCGCGTAAAGGCTATATCGCCAACACCCTGACGCCGAATGTCGGTGATGCAAACTCGCAAACGCCGGAATACAAAGCGTTTTTAGTTAACATCGAGAAGGCGTAAGGGAGGCGAACATATGTCTATGGAAACGCAGGACATCATCAAACGGTCCGCAACAAACTCCATCACGCCGCCGCCTCAGGCTCGTGATTACAAAGCAGAGGTCGCGAAGCTGATCGACGTTTCCACCTGTATAGGCTGTAAAGCCTGTCAGGTGGCATGCTCAGAGTGGAACGATATCCGCGATGAAGTTGGCCACTGCGTCGGGGTTTATGACAACCCCGCCGATCTCAGCGCCAAGTCCTGGACGGTGATGCGGTTTACCGAAACCGAACAGAACGGCAAGCTGGAGTGGTTGATTCGTAAAGACGGCTGTATGCACTGTGAAGATCCGGGCTGCCTGAAGGCGTGCCCGTCTGCCGGGGCCATCATCCAGTACGCCAACGGGATTGTCGATTTCCAGTCAGAGCACTGCATTGGCTGCGGCTACTGTATTGCCGGGTGTCCATTTAATATTCCGCGCCTCAATAAAGAGGATAACCGCGTGTATAAATGTACGCTGTGTGTGGACCGTGTCAGCGTCGGGCAGGAACCTGCCTGCGTGAAAACGTGTCCAACCGGGGCAATACATTTCGGCACCAAGCAGGAAATGCTGGAAATGGGTGAACAGCGTGTGGCAAAACTGAAAGCACGCGGTTTTGAACATGCCGGTCTCTACAACCCGGAGGGGGTGGGCGGCACGCACGTCATGTACGTTCTGCATCATGCCAACCAGCCGGAACTGTATCACGGCCTGCCAAAAGACCCGCAGATTGATACCTCTATCAATCTGTGGAAAGGGGCGCTGAAACCGCTGGCCGCTGCCGGATTTATCGCCACCTTCGCCGGACTGATATACCACTACATTGGTATTGGTCCGAATAAGGAAGTGGACGACGACGAGGAGGATCATCATGAGTAAGTCGAAAATGATTGTGCGCACGAAGTTTATCGACCGCGCCTGTCACTGGACGGTGGTGATCTGCTTCTTCCTGGTGGCGCTGTCGGGGATTTCATTTTTCTTCCCGACTCTGCAATGGCTGACGCAAACCTTCGGTACGCCGCAGATGGGACGCATTTTGCATCCGTTCTTCGGCATACTGATTTTCGTGGCGCTGATGTTCATGTTTGTACGCTTTGTGCACCACAACATCCCGGATAAGAAAGATATTCCGTGGCTGAAAAACATTGTGGAAGTACTGAAAGGCAATGAACACAAAGTGGCGGATGTGGGCAAATACAACGCCGGGCAGAAAATGATGTTCTGGTCGATCATGAGCATGATTTTCGTGCTGCTGATCACCGGTATCATTATCTGGCGTCCGTACTTTGCGCAGTTCTTCCCGATGCAGGTCGTGCGCTATAGCCTGCTGATCCATGCGGCGGCGGGGATTATCCTGATGCACGCCATCCTCATCCATATGTATATGGCATTCTGGGTGAAAGGATCGATTAAAGGTATGGTCGAAGGGAAAGTGAGCCGTCGTTGGGCGAAGAAACATCACCCACGTTGGTATCGCGAAGTTGAAAGACAAGAAGCGAAAAAAGAGAGCGAGGAAGGGGTTAACTAACCCCAGATGTTCCCTCTACGCAATGGCGCTACATCGGTAGCGCCATTTTTTTGCCAAAAAAACGTCATGTTTCTGTCATCTGCTGAACGTAACGTGTTGTCTTTCCGATAATAGAAGAGTTAAAAGACAATGCATCTGGTGAAAAAATTACTCGCAGTCAGCGTGTTTCTTTGTGCTTCAGCTCAGGCGCAGAACATCCTCGAATTTCCTCAGCCGGAGAACAACCCGGAAGAGTTTTATGCCGTAACCGAAATCCCGGCAGGCGGAATGATTAAATATGAAACCGACGCCAAAACCGGTTTTATCGTTGCCGATCGCTTCCAGTCAATGCCGGTTGCCTATCCCGCCAACTACGGGTCACTCACCCAGTCTTTAGCCGGTGATGGCGATCCGCTGGACGTCATTTTTTATACCCGTGCACCGCTGGCTCCGGGAACGCTGATTAAGCTGCGCGCAATAGGCGTCCTGAAGATGATCGACGGCGGTGAAAAGGACGACAAAATTGTTGCCGTTCCGGCCAGCAAAATTGACCCTACTTATGATGACATCAAAGAATTGAGCGATCTGCCCAAGATTGAAGTTCAACGTCTGGAATCTTTCTTCCGCGTGTACAAAGATCTGCCGGAAGGGCGCAAGAAGGTCGAATTAAACGGTTTCAACGACGCCGCTACGGCAAAGCAAGAGATCAAACAGGCCTGGGATGCCTGGAAAGAGAAAAAACCTCAGTAATAAATGGTATGCCGGATGGCATAAGTTTATCCGGCATTTACTTTTATCACTGTACTGCCAGCTTACGCAGGCGTGAAATATCCACGCTTTTTTGGGCCTCTGCCAAACTCCAGGTATTTTGCAGGTTTAACCACATTTCGGGTGAACTGCCAATCACTACAGAAAGTTTAATCGCCATCTCAGGCGTCAGGGCTGCCTTCCCGGTTAATAGTCGACTTGCCGTTGAAGGCGCAATCTCCATAGCTCTGGCAAACTCGCGCAGGCTGACATTGAGTTCTTCCAGCGCTTCCTGAATGATATCCCCAGGGCGGGGATGATTTGCCATCTTCATCAATGATAGTCCTCGTAGTCCAGTATGTACGCGTCGCCATTGACGAATTCAAACGTAATACGCCAGTTACCTGAAACAGCAATTGCCCAAATGCCGTCACGATCACCCACCAGAGGATGTAGCTTATAACCGGGCATATTGATATCTGTAACCTTGCTTGCCGCATCAATAACGGCAAGCCTGTGCCGTAATCGTCGGACATGTTTCGCCATAACGCCTGATGTTCGTCCATGAAGAAACAATTCGCGCAATCCCTTGTGTCTGAAGTTCATGATCATCCGTATCATCCTTGTTCCTTCAAGAGGAACACTACCATTAATGTTCCGTTAAACGCAACACCAAGATTGCGATATTTAAAATTGTGCGCCGGATGTGCAAAAAGAAAAAGAGAGAAGGGGAATATCTGGAAAGCGTCACGCAAGAATTGCCGGATGGCAGGCCTACACGCGCATTTTGCTGATGTAGGCCAGATAAGCTTGCGCCATCCGGCAATAAAGGTTACTCCAGTTGTGAGTTCAGACGCTCAATCTCTTTACGCCATTGCGCCTGTAACAACGGTTTCTGGTGCTTCGGCTTGCGCGCGAGATCGTCGGCCAGACGCTGTTCCAAATCGAGGAGTTGTTCCAGCAATCCATCGCTGTCACCGCTTATTTCAGCTTTCACTTCGACCACCGTTTTGGGAACGGTTATCTCCGCGGACGTTTCCCGAATACGCGCATTGACCGCCTCCAGATCGTGCCATTCACTGAGCTCGCCATTGTCGATTAACCAGAACCGATTACAGCTTTGGCTGATAAGCTGCCGGTCGTGACTGACCAGCAACACGCCGCCGTTATAGCTTTGTAGCGTTTCTGCCAGCGCCTCTTTGCCTTCCATATCCAGATGGTTGGTCGGTTCATCAAGCATCAGCAGACTGTAGCGCGCAAGCGTCAGCCCAACAAACAATAGCCGGGAGCGCTCACCGCCGCTTAATGTACTGACCCGCTGCGCATGACGAACCCACGGAAATCCCGCGCTAATCAGCGCCATCTTGCGAATCTCTGGCTGCGGGGCAAACGCTTCCAGTGCGTCAAACAATGAATCGTTATCGGCAAGCTGATGCAACGTCTGGTCGTAATAACCCAGCGTAACGCGCGGGTGCAACACCAGTGAAGGCGTTGCCAACTGTGACTGAAACTGTTGCCATATAAGCCTTAACAGCGATGATTTCCCGCAACCGTTACGGCCGACAATCGCCACGCGATCGCCGCTTTTTAACCGGATACCGGCAATGGAAAACAGCGTATCTGCGCCGGGAGCAGGGGCTACAGACAGATTGGTCATCTCCAGCAAACGATCTGCACGCAGGGCATCACCCTGCAATGTTAGTGTCCACTGACTTCCTGACGTCACTTCTGTTTGCACCTCTTTCAGACGCTGTACCTGTTTTTCCATCTGCTTGGCCTTGCGGGAGAGATCTTCGTTGTCGTAGACCCGCCCCCAGGTTGCCAGCCGTTTGGCGCTGGCAGTCACCCGGTCTATCTCTTTTTGCTCAGCCTTGTGACGCAGAGCATCGCTGACATCTCTTTCCGCCAGCGCCTGACGCGCCGCGCTACAGGGTAGATCGAAGGCATGGAGGGTGCGATCGCGCAAGATCCAGGTTCCGTGAGTCACCGCGTCCAACAGCTGAGGGTCGTGGGAAACCACCACAAAACTACCAGACCAGTTCTGTAAGAACTGCTCCAGCCACAGTAATGTTGGCAAATCCAGGTGGTTACCCGGCTCATCCAGCAGCAGCAGGTCAGGATTACGCATCAGCGCCCGCGCTAATAGCAAGCGCGTGTGCTGGCCACCGCTCAACGTTTGCGCTGTCAGAGACAAATTCTCTGGCGTAAAACCCATTTCGGCGAGCAACGCTTCAACCCGCCACTGCTGAGCTGCACGTTCGTGCTCTGGAAGTTGAGCAAGAACCGCTTCCTGCAGCGTAAGGGGCAGTATATCGTCAGGTAAATGTTGTTCTACACGCGCGAGATGGCAGTGATTCGCCTGCGCGATTGACCCACTTGTGGGCGAGATCGTGCCATCAAGCAGTTTTAACAGCGTGCTTTTGCCGCAGCCGTTGTAACCGATAAGCCCGATGCGGTCGCCTTTTTTCAGGGTAAAGGAAAGATCGTCGAATAGCGTGCCGAATGCCGTATCAACGTGTAAGGATTGTGCGGTTAGTAATGTGCTCATTGTTGCTTACTCAAGAGTTACAGGCGTAAAAACGCCTCGTCAAACATCGCTGACGATAACCCGGTAAGCCCGAGAGAAGGGGATTTAGAAGTTAGCTTCGCTCAAGCAGAAGTTATCGCAGCACGATACCGATAACGCTTGAGCACTGGCGATCGCCAAAAGCATGTGAAACGATAAAACGTTCACAGTACAGCATAAGTATCCTCCTTTTATTTTTCAGAATGTTGATCGGTAGCGAAAGTGTAATCGCAAGTTACGCACAAGCGCAAGTGTCGAACGCCCGGCAGCAGAGTGCCGCCGAGCAAACCGTCAAATAGAGGTTCGACGGTAGTCGCGATATTCTGCTTGCCAGAAATTATCGTCAATCGCCTGTTGCAGCGCTTCGGCGGAGGTTTTCACCGCCACGCCTTGCTGCTGAGCCATTTTACCGACGGCAAAGGCAATGGCGCGAGAAACGGTCTGAATATCTTTCAGTTCCGGTAGCACCAGTCCTTCACCGTTGAGCACCAGCGGTGAATACTGTGCCAGCGTTTCACTCGCCGACATCAGCATTTCATCAGTGATGCGGGACGCGCCAGACGCAATCACACCCAGACCAATACCCGGGAAGATATAGGCGTTGTTACACTGGGCGATTGGATAAATTTTATCTTTCCACAGTACCGGTGCGAACGGACTACCGGTCGCAACCAGCGCGTTACCTTCGGTCCAGGCGATAATATCCTGTGGCGTAGCTTCAACACGGGAAGTGGGGTTAGACAACGGCATGACGATCGGACGCGGACAATGCTTGTGCATTTCGCGGATGATCTCTTCGGTAAACAGGCCGGTTTGTCCGGAAACGCCAATCAGGATATCCGGCTTAACGTTGCGCACCACATCGAGCAACGACAGGACATCTTCTTGTGTATCCCAGTGCTGCAGATTTTCGCGTTTTTGCACCAGTTTGGTCTGGAAGGAGAGCAGGTTCGGCATTTTGTCTGTTAACAGGCCGAAGCGATCGACCATGAATACGCGTTGACGCGCCGCTTCTTCGCTTAAACCTTCACGCTGGATTTGCGCAATGATCTGCTCGGCGATCCCGCAACCGGCTGAACCCGCACCGAGGAAGACGATGTTCTGTTCGCTCAACTGGCTACCTGCCGCGCGGCTAGCTGCAATCAGCGTACCGACGGTAACCGCCGCGGTGCCCTGAATATCGTCGTTAAACGAGCAAATTTCATCGCGATAACGGGTCAGCAGTGGCATAGCGTTTTTCTGTGCGAAATCTTCAAACTGCAACAGCACGTCCGGCCAGCGATGCTTCACGGCCTGGATGAATTCATCAACGAATTCGTAGTATTCATCATCAGTGATACGTGGATTGCGCCAGCCCATATACAGCGGATCGTTCAGCAGTTGCTGGTTGTTGGTCCCCACGTCCAGTACCACCGGAAGAGTGTAGGCCGGGCTAATTCCGCCACATGCGGTATACAGCGACAGTTTACCGATTGGAATGCCCATCCCGCCGATCCCCTGATCGCCCAGACCTAAAATACGTTCGCCATCGGTGACAACGATGACCTTGATATTGTGGTTAGGGACGTTTTGCAGGATATCGTCCATATTGTGGCGGTTCTGATAAGAGATAAACACGCCGCGCGCGCGACGATAAATTTCAGAGAAACGCTCACAGGCTGCGCCGACCGTTGGGGTATAGATAACAGGCATCATCTCATCAAGATGATTATGCACCAGTCGGTAAAACAGGGTTTCGTTGGTGTCCTGGATGTTGCGCAGGTAGATATGTTTGTCGATTTCGGTTTTGAATCCCTGATATTGGATCCAGGCGCGTTCAGCCTGCTCTTCAATCGTCTCGACCACTTCCGGCAGTAACCCCAGCAGGTTGAAGTTACGGCGTTCTTCCACACTGAAGGCGCTCCCTTTATTCAGTAAAGGGAATTCCAGCAGTACCGGGCCAGCGTAGGGGATGTAAAGGGAACGCAGTTTTTTGGTTTCGTTTTCCATGTCACTCACTCTTTTTTGAATAACCGTCCCTGGCGCTCTTTATGATCGTATGTGGCCTGTCCGCCAGGGAAACGGGCGAAGTATAAAGCATTGTGAATGGGTTAAGGGGTTTTATAAGCAAAAACACCACTGCGGTTGCAATGGTGTTTATCTCGTTATTCAGTCAGACGTGCGAAAGGCTACTTGCCGTCAGTGCGGCGCTTTCTTCCAGTAGGATTGTTGACCACGTTGGTTTTGTCACCTTCGGTCACGACTTTACGTTGATTTGAGATTTTGTGGTCCAGTCCGAGAATATGACGGGCCTGACGGTTCGATTTCATTCTAACTCCTTAATCCTGTTACTGGTTTCAAGGGCGAGCCCGTATGAAAACGGACGAAATACAACCTGATATAAAGCCGATGTTCAACATAACGGCTTTCTGGATGGTCGGTCATTTTATCTGAAAGGTCAATGCTTAAGCGGCAAATGAGAACTATCCCGTATGTAACATGCTTTTTCCCGGACGTCCTATACTAGTAACTCCGACGACAACACAGGAGAGCGGTAATGACTATCCATAAGAAAGGTCAGGCACACTGGGAAGGCGACATTAAGCGCGGCAAAGGCACTGTGTCGACCGAAAGTGGCGTGTTGAATCAGCAACCGTATGGGTTTAATACACGATTTGAAGGTGAGAAAGGCACCAATCCTGAAGAGTTGATTGGCGCGGCCCATGCAGCCTGCTTCTCGATGGCGCTTTCGCTGATGCTGGGCGAAGCGGGGTTTACGCCAGATGCCATTGATACCACTGCCGATGTTTCTCTGGATAAGGTAGATGCCGGGTTTGCGATCACTAAAGTCGCGTTGCATAGCCAGGTGAGCGTGCCGGGAATAGACGCCGCCACGTTTGACGGCATCATCCAGAAAGCAAAAGCCGGATGCCCGGTATCGCAGGTACTGAACGCGGAAATTACGCTGGATTACAAACTGAAGTCTTAATCGTGGCGTGCCGGATGCGACGATGTCTTATCCGGCCTACAACGTATAAGGATATTGCGCCGGATGTAAGTCGGTCTTATCCGGCATCGGATGATGTTATTGCGCTACCCAACCGCCATCCATATTCCACGCCGCGCCGCGCACCTGCGCCGCACCGTCTGAACATAAGAATAACGCAAGATTCCCTAACTGCTCTGGGGTAACGAATTCACGCGACGGCTGCTTTTCCGCCAGCAGGGCATCACGCGCGGCTTCAGGCTCTGCGCCTTCGGCAATACGCTTGTCGATCTGTTGCTGAACCAGCGGCGTGAGCACCCAGCCGGGACACAGCGCATTGCAGGTTACCCCCGTCTGCGCGGTTTCCAGCGCAATGGTCTTGGTGAATCCCACCACACCGTGCTTCGCCGCTACGTAGGCAGATTTCTCTTTTGAAGCCACCAGGCCGTGAACAGAAGCGATATTAATGATTCGACCCCAGTTACGCTCGCGCATACCAGGAAGCGCCAGACGCGTGGTGTGAAAAACGGAAGAGAGATTAATGGCGATAATCGCGTTCCATTTATCAACCGGGAAGGTTTCCACTGGGGATACATGCTGGATCCCCGCGTTGTTGACCAGAATATCAACACCGCCGAATTCGCTCTCGGCATAGCGCATCATGTCGGCAATTTGCGCTTCATCGCTCAGATCCGCGCCATGATAGCCTGGTGTTTTGCCATATTGCGCAACAGCGTCTTTGGCGGCATCCACATCACCAAACCCGTTAAGGATCAGGGTAGCGCCCGCTTGCGCCAGCACCTGTGCGATACCTAATCCGATACCGCTGGTCGAGCCGGTAACCAGGGCGGTTTTTCCCGTTAAGTTCATGATGATTCTCCTTAAACAATTCCGGTTGTGTAGAAGACGCCGATGACAAACAGTACGGCCAGACTTTTAATGACGGTAATAGCGAAAATTCCGCCATACGCCTGACGATGGCTGAGACCGGTGATAGCCAATAAGGTAATGACCGCGCCGTTATGCGGCAGGGTGTCCATACCGCCGCTGGCCATAGATGCCACGCGGTGGAAGACTTCAAGTGGGATATTGGCAGCGTGAGCGGCTGCAATGAAGGTATCAGACATAGCGGCAAGGGCAATACTCATCCCGCCAGACGCCGAGCCGGTGATCCCGGCAAGCGTGGTGATGCTGATAGCCTCATTGAGCAGCGGGTCAGGAATAGCCGCCAGCGCTTTTGACAGCACGAGGAAACCTGGCAGGGCGGCAATCACTGCACCAAAACCGTACTCTGACGCAGTGTTCATCGCCGCAAGGATCGCGCCGCCAACCGCCGTTCTGCTGCCTTCCGCCAGGCGACCTTTAATGTTGCGGTAGCCGAAGAGCACCACCAGCAGGATCCCAGAAATCAGCGCCGCTTCCACTGCCCAGATAGCGGTGATTTTACCGACTTCGGTGGTAATCGGCTTGGCGAGTCCCGGAAGCTCAAGTTGATGCGTGGCGCCATACCATTGCGGGATCCAGCGGGTAAACAACAGGTTAAATACCCCAACCAGGATCAGCGGAGAGATCGCGATGATCGGATTCGGCAGGTTAATGTTATCCGGCGTTTCCGGCTCGTTTAACAGTTCAGTCCCATAACCCTCATTCTTAGCCTGCGCTTTACGACGCTGACGTTCGAGATAAACCAGACCAACAACGATGATAAACACGGAACCTATCAGACCCAGCCACGGCGCGGCCCAGGCGTTTGTCCCGAAAAAGCTGGTCGGAATAATGTTCTGGATCTGCGGCGTGCCTGGCAGGGCATCCATGGTGAAGGAGAACGCGCCCAGCGCAACGGTTGCCGGGATCAGGCGTTTAGGAATATTGCTCTGACGGAACAGTTCGGCCGCAAAAGGATACACTGCAAACGCCACTACGAACAGCGATACGCCGCCATAGGTCAACAGCGCGCATACCAGCACAATCACCGGGATGGCATGACGACGACCAAGGATGTTGATAGCGGCGGCAACAATGGAACGTGAAAAACCGGACAACTCGATTAACTTGCCAAACACTGCACCCAGCAAGAACACCGGGAAGTAAAGCTTCACAAAACCGACCATTTTTTCCATAAACAGGCCGGTGAAGGCAGGGCCGACGGCGCTGGGTTCGGTAAGCAATACAGCACCTAATGCCGCGATGGGGGCAAACAGGATGACGCTGTATCCGCGATAGGCTGCCAGCATCAGCAGGCCCAGCGCTGCCAGGGCGATTAATACACTCATCATGACTCCTTATTATTATATTGGGGTACAGAAAGAGATGTTATGGTTTCAGGGCAAAGCGCAGTTGATGCTCTCTGCGTTGCTGGATGTATTCCTTGCGTGAATCATCCCAGTGATAAAACCCCTGACCGCTGCGTAAACCGGTATCACCGTTGGCAACCTTGTCAGCGACCAGTGACATCATGTCGCTACCGGTTGCCAGTTCCGGGAGCAGATGTCGGCAAATGTCCTGCACCGTAGAGAGTCCGGTCATATCTGCCGCCTCCAGTGGACCAACCATCGCATAGCGACGTCCGAGCGAGGCGCGCATCACCTGATCAACCACTTCTGCGCTGGCGATGCCGCTTTTAACGATATGTAGCGCTTCACGCAGCAGGGCAAACTGCAGTCGGTTGCCAACAAAACCAGGGGCGGCGCGGTCGAGCACCACCGCCTCAAGTTGCATCGCGATCAGCATTTGTTGTAATTCATGGAGATATTCCGGCTTCGTTGCGGTGCCAAGCACAATTTCGACCAGCGGAATAAAATGAGGCGGGTGCCAGAAATGGGCTATCAGTAACCGCTCGGGATGGACGAGCTTTTCCGCCAGTGCATCCGGCGGCAGGCCGCTGGTGTTACTGGCAATAACGGCCTCCGGCGCGATCAGCTCTTCCAGTTGGGCATACAGTGCATGTTTGAGTTCGAGCCGCTCCGGGATCGCTTCAATCAATAGCTTGCATGCGGCAATATCCTGTAGCGAGGTCGTGCCGCGCAGACGAGACACGACCGTCGTTTTTTCACCAATGGCAAATTGGTCGGTGGCTATCAGCTCATCCAGGATACCGCCGGCAACTCCGCTTATTTCTGCAATTCGGCTGCTATCGGTATCGTATAACCAGACATCGTGACCATAACGGGCGAAGTGGGTAGCAATGCCGACGCCCATTAAACCCGCCCCCAGGACGCAGATAGGTTTACTATGCATGAGATATCTCCTGTGAACGCTCCACTGCCAGCGCCACACCTTGACCGCCGCCCACGCACAACGTAGCCAGCCCTTTTGCGGCGTTGCTGCGAGCCATTTCGTGCAGCAGTGTTACCAGAATCCGGCAACCTGATGCGCCAATCGGGTGCCCTAGCGCAATTGCGCCGCCGTTCACGTTCACCCGGTTGCTGTCCCAGTTCAGGGATTCGCCAACCGCCAGCGCTTGTGCGGCAAATGCTTCGTTGGCTTCGATAAGATCCACGTCATTCAGCGTCCAGCCAGCACGTTTCAGGCACTGGAGGGACGCTTCTACCGGCCCAATCCCCATAATGGCGGGATCGACGCCAGAAACCGCGTAGCCTGCTACCCGGACCAGTACCGGCAGATTGAGTTCTGCTGCTTTGGCAGCGCTCATTAACATCACCGCGGCGGCGCCATCATTGATGGATGAGGCATTTCCGGCAGTCACCGTACCGTTACCTGGACGAAATGCTGGTTTAAGTTGCGCCAGCTTGTCGGCCTGAGTATCCGGGCGAGGCTGTTCGTCACGATCCACCACACGTGGCGGTTTTTTGCCCTGCGGGACGCTGACCGGCGTGATTTCCGCGCTAAAACGACCCGCTTCAATGGCGGCGGCGGCTTTTTGCTGGGAGCGTAGGGCAAAAGCATCCTGTTGCTCACGGCTGATCACAAACTTATCCGCCAGATTTTCGGCAGTAATTCCCATGTGATAGTCGTTGAACGCATCCCACAGACCGTCATGCACCACGCTGTCTTTCATGCTGGCATGACCCAACCGCAGACCGGCCCGCGCGCCGTCGAGAAAATAGGGCGCATTACTCATGCTCTCCTGGCCTCCGGCAATCACGATTTGCGCATCGCCACAGCGAATCGCCTGTACCGCCTGATGCACCGCCTTCAGACCCGAACCACACACAAGATTAATGGTTAACGCGGGCGTGGTGACTGGCAGACCTGCGCGTAATGCCGTTTGTCTGGCCGGATTCTGACCGCAGCCCGCGGCCAGAACCTGACCTAAGATCACCTCATCAATTTGCTCGGGTGCCACAGCCGTTTTTTCCAGCAGCGAACGGATCACCACTGAACCAAGCTCAACCGCGGAAAGTGGTGCCAGCGCGCCATGAAAACTGCCAATCGGGGTGCGCGTTGCCGCGACAATGACAACATCCTGCATGGTCAGCTCCTCAGCTAAATTGCATTTCGGGGACATTTTCGGGAACGATGAGCTTACCGGCGGTTCTGGCGACAATCTCATCCACGCTGATGCCCGGTGCGCGTTCACGCAGAATGAACGCACCGTCGGCAATTTCCAGCAGAGCCAGATCGGTAAGCACACGTTTGATGCAGGCCACACCGGTCAACGGCAGGGTGCAGGCGGGAAGCAGTTTCGACTCACCGCTTTTGGAAGCATGGGTCATTACCACAATGATATTGTCGGCTCCGGCAACCAGGTCCATCGCGCCGCCCATGCCTTTCACCATTTTTCCGGGGATCATCCATGAGGCAATATTGCCGTTAACATCGACTTCAAACGCACCGAGCACCGTCAGATCAACGTGACCGCCGCGGATCATGGCGAAGGATTGCGCAGAGTCGAAAATCGCCGCGCCTTTGCGCGCCGTCACGGTCTGTTTCCCGGCGTTGATCATGTCGGCATCAATTTCGTCTTCTGTGGGAAACGGCCCCATACCGAGCAAACCGTTCTCTGATTGCAGCATCACGTCCATGCCATCAGGGATATAATTTGCCACCAGCGTGGGAATACCGATCCCAAGGTTGACGTAATAACCGTCGCGCAGCTCGCGGGCGACGCGCATCGCCATTTGTTCACGCGTTAACATGGTCAGGCTCCTTTCTGGCGCAGGGTGCGTTGTTCAATACGTTTTTCAAACTGCCCCTGAATGATGCGGTTAACGAAAATTCCGGGAGTGTGAATCGCAGCAGGGTCCAGTTCTCCGGGAGGGACAATCTCTTCGACTTCCACGACGGTAATGCGCCCGGCGGCGGCCATCAGCGGATTAAAGTTCTGTGCGGTGTGGCGATAGATGACGTTGCCGTACCAGTCGGCTTTCCAGCCTTTAACCAATGCAAAATCACCGGTTATCGCCTGCTCAAGGATGTAAGGGCGTCCGGCAAACTCGCGAACCTCTTTCCCTTCCGCCACGGGGGTTCCATATCCAGTCGCGGTAAAAAATGCCGGGATCCCCGCGCCGCCCGCTCGCAACTGCTCTGCCAGCGTACCCTGTGGCGTCAGGATGGCTTCCAGTTCGCCACTAAGCACCTGCTTCTCAAACAGGGCGTTTTCCCCTACATAGGACGCGACCACTTTGCGCACCTGACGCGTTTCCAGCAGTACGCCAAGGCCAAAGCCATCCACGCCACAGTTGTTTGATACAACGGTAAGTCCCTGTACCTCTCGACGGCGTACTTCGGTAATCAGGTTTTCAGGGATCCCACATAAACCAAAACCGCCCGCCAGCAGCGTCATGTTGTCGGTCAGTCCTTCCAGCGCCTCTTGATAAGTGGCAACACGTTTATCCAGTCCAGCCATACACTTGCCTCCCCAGTTGTCCTTGCCGACATCATTGGGGGTGAAAAATGATTTGTTAATTTTAAATTTGTGACTCACTCATTGGGTTTTTTTATCAATTTAATGTTAATTAAAGGTATTCAACAGGTTAAAGGAATGCGAAATGGGAATGAGCATCAAACAGTTACGCGCGTTTTTAGCGGTAGCTCACACTCTGAATTTTGCTCATGCCAGCGAAAGACTGAATATGTCGCAACCCGCGTTAAGCCTGGCGATTAAAGGACTGGAAGATTCTCTGGGCGGGGCGTTACTGTTAAGAACTACCCGCAAAGTGACCCTGACACAGGAGGGAGAAACGCTGCTGAATATGGGGCGACAGCTGCTGGCGGACTGGGAGAATACGGAAGAAGCCATGCGCCAGCGCTTTACGCTGCAACGCGGTAAAATCTCGATCGCCGCCATGCCCTCATTTGCCACTAACGTCCTGCCATCGGTACTGAAAACATTTCGTGATTCTTATTCCGGTATCAACGTAACGGTTCATGATGTGATCAATGAACACGTGATTGAAATGGTCAGTGAAGGGCGTGTCGAGCTGGGCATAGCCTTCGAGCCGGACTATTCGGGACATCTGCATTTCACGCCGCTCGGCGTGGATCGTTTTATCGCGATTGTGCCGCCAACCTGTCGGCTGGCAGGCAGGGATCGTATTGCGTGGCGCGAACTGCTGACGCTGGATTTCATCACCCTGCAACGCCCGTCCGCCGTGCGGCTGATGCTGGAAGAACAACTGGTGCAAAGCGGACATACGCTGGAAGTAGCGCTGGAGAGCCATCAATTGGTAACCGTTGGCCGTCTGGTGGCTAACGGTCTGGGCGGTAGCGCCGTACCGGCACTTTGCCGCACGCAAATGACAGAGTTAGGCGCAACCTGTATCGATCTGGATACGCCGGTGATCCAGCGTCGGATCGGGGTTTTGCGTTCGGCGCATCATAAATTATCTACCGCTTCCGAGGTGCTGGTGGATTCACTGAAAAAGGCGTATCGCACCTGACTTTTCTCAACGGCTCAGGTCATATGACCGCCCGCCAGCAGCGAACGTCACATCCGGTATCACTCTTCAGCAATGCCTGTTTTTTCTCACAACCGTGGGTTGCCAATGGACATCTGTCACGGAAAAAGCAGCCCTGGGGCAACGTTCGGTTTCCCGGTAGCTCAGTTTTACGTAACACCAAATCTTCCGCCAGCGGTGCGCCCGTTTTAGGGACCGAGTCCAGCAATAATCGTGTGTACGGATGGGCGGGGTGAGTGAGAACCTGTTGGGCATCGCCCAGCTCAACAATTTGCCCGAGGTACATCACCGCCACACGGTCGCTCATATGGCGGACCACCGACACGTTGTGCGATATCAATACGTAGGTCAGATTTCTGCGTGCCTGGAGCGACACCAGCAGGTTGAGAATTTGCGCCTGTACGGAGATATCCAGCGCTGAAGTGGGCTCATCGAGGACGATAACATCAGGTTCTGACGATAACGCCCGGGCAATAGCAATTCGCTGGCGCTGCCCGCCGGAAAACGCGTGCGGTAAGCGGTCAAGATATTCAGGACGAATGCCCACCTGTCGTGCCAAATCCTCGGCAAGCATGCGTCGTTCACGCTCCGGGCTCCGTTTTTGGATCCACACCGGCTCGGTAATTATCCGCCACACCGGTAAGCGCGGATCCAGCGATGAAAGAGGGTCCTGAAAGACCATTTGCATCCCGTTATGCTGTTTTTCACCACGGCGAGAATAGCTTCCCTGACTGGGTTTCAACATGCCCATCAGCAGTTGCGCCAGCGTACTTTTTCCACAGCCGGATTCGCCAACAATCCCCAGTGTTTCACCCTGGCGAATCTGTAAATCCAGACCGTTGAGCGCATGCACTCGTTCCGTAATCTTGCCAAGCCAGTTTTTACGCGCAGGAAAGTTGACATGAACATCCTGCAGCGCCAGTAAAAAATCAGACATGTGTTGTCTCCAGTTGCGGATACCAGCAGGCAGATTGTTGATCCGCGCCTCCCTGATTACTTAACGCAGGCGTTTCTTCACAACGAGGACCGGCGGCAAAGCAGCGCTCGCGAAACGCGCATCCGGCAGGTAAGCAGGTTAGGTTCGGCACGGTACCGGGAATGGCTGGCAGCAATGCGCGCGGTTCGCCGTGTTCCGGTGCACATTTCAGCAAACCGATGGAATAGGGGTGCGTCGGGCGTTGAATAACGGTTTGCGTCGGGCCACTCTCAATCACGCTTCCGGCATACATGACGTACAACCGGTCGCATAACTGTGAAACCACCGCCATATCATGACTGATAAATAACACGGCTGTTCCGCTGGCGCGCGCTTTTAACTTCAGCAAACGCAGCACCTGCAGTTGCACCGTGACGTCCAGTGCGGTTGTCGGTTCATCGGCAATGATAAGCTCCGGCTCGCACGAAAAAGCCAGCGCAATCATCACGCGTTGGCGCATCCCGCCGGAAAGCTCAAACGGAAAACGTTTCATGACCTCCGGCGCATCCGGGATTTGCATCTCTTCGAGTAGAGCGACGGCTTTCTGGCGGGCATCCGTGCGGCTTAACGCCTGATGATGGCGGATCACTTCCACCATTTGCTGGCCGATGCGGCGAGTCGGATTCAGTGCCGTCATGGGCTCCTGAAAGATCATCGCGACGCGCGCGCCGCGCCATTGGCGCATTTGTTTCTCACTGGCGTTGAGCACATCTTCACCCAGCAGCGAAACGCGTCCCTGGTGAATACGATAGCTTCCTTCCGGTAGCAGACGCATGGTGAGCATCGCGGTTACGGACTTACCGGAACCGGATTCACCCACCACGCCAACGATTTCTCCGCGGTTGATGTGCAGTGATACATGGTTCAGCGCGTGCACATCAGCTTTATAGCCGGGAAAACTCAGATGCAAATCTTCGATTTCCAGTACGGGTTGTGTCATGACTGTTTTCCTCCGGCTTTCGGATCCAGCAGATCGCGAATACCATCGCCAAAGAGATTAAAGCCCACGGCGGTAATCAGAATGGCGGCGCCGGGAAAAGCACAATACCACCACTGATCAAGCACGTAATTGCGGCCAATTGCGACCATCGCGCCCCATTCAGCGCTGGGCTGCTGGGCGCCCAGACCGATAAATCCGAGCGTGGCGGCCATCAGGATCGCACTGCCGATATCCAGCGATGCCTGCACAATGAGCGGCGGTAGAGAATTGCGTAAAATGTGCCAGCTAATCAGATGCCAGCGTGAAGCGCCGTAGGTCCGGGCAGCCTGTACATAAGTAAACTGGCGTACCACTAACGTCTGACCGCGGGCGAGGCGTACATAGAAAGGGATACGGACGATTGCAATCGCCAGCATGGCGTTAAACAGGCTGGGGCCCAGCGCGGCGGCCAACGCCATCGTCAACACCAGCGAAGGAATTGACAGCATAATGTCCATCATCCGCATAATTATCGCGTCGGCCCGCCCGCCCATGACACCCGACAAGCAGCCCAGCAGTGATCCCAATCCCCCGGCGATACCCACCACCACCAGGCCTGCAACGACAGATTGCTGACTTCCTACCAGAACGCGGCTGAACAGATCGCGGCCGACTTCATCGGTTCCAAACCAGTGAGCGGTTGACGGGGGCAGCAGGCGCGCACTCAAATTGATGGCATTCGGATCGTGGGGTGTTATCCACGGCGACAGCACCATCAACAGCAGTATCAGTATGATGATGACCCCGCCAACCAGCGTCAGCGGGCTACTTTTCATCATCCAGAACAGCCTGGCCCAGTCCGTGCGGCGGCGTGCTGTCTGATGGGCGGTCGGTGTTTCTTGTGTGAGCATCATTCAGCACCTCCACGTCCAATTCGAGGGTCTACCCACAGATAGAGTAAATCCACCACCAGGTTGACCAGCACATAGGCGAACGAGACCACCACCGCAAATCCCATTACCGCCGGGAAGTCGAGCGCCTGAATTGAGGTCACCACCCAGGCGCCCATGCCTGGCCAGGCAAAAACCGTTTCGGTTAATACCGCACCGTAGAGCAGATCGCCCAGCGCCAGGCCGAGGACGGTGATTGATGGGATGAGTGCGTTAGGCAATGCATAGCACAGCACGATGTACCAGCCAGGTAACCCGCTGGCGCGGGCGGTACGAATGTAATCTTCACTCAGTTGCTCCAGCATGGCGGAACGAATCTGACGGGCAACGATCCCGAGATGTACAAAAGCCAACGTCAGCGATGGCAAAATCAGGTGCTGAAGCGCATTGAAAAAGACTTCGCCGTTGCCTTCCAGCAGTGCATCAATCAGGTAGAAACCGGTGACGTGAGCAGGTGGATCCAGCCAGTCGTCTAAACGTCCGCCGCCGGGTAAAATTTGCAGATGGCCGTAAAACAGCACGATAACCCCCAGCCCCAGCCAGAATGCAGGTGTGGAGATACCGGTAATTGCCATTAGCCGAACAAGGTGATCGAGCCAGCGGTTACGCCAGACCGCAGATAAAATACCCAACGGGATACCTATCACCAGTGCCAGCAACAAAGAGCAGAAAGCCAATTCAAGGGTCGCGGGAAAGAAGATGCGCAGCTCATCCAGTACCGGACGCCCGGTGCGAATGGAGGTGCCTAAATCGCCGTGAAAAATGTCGCTGACATAGCGAAAAAACTGGATATACAGCGGCTGATTCAGCCCCAGCTGTTGGCGAATATTTTCGACAATTTCATCGCTGGCACGGTCGCCCGCCAGCAGCCGCGCGGGGTCGCCAGGTATCAGGTGTGAAATAATAAAGGTGATTACGCAAACACCGATAACCACCAGAATAAGTCCCCAGCATCGCTGGCGTAAAATACTCCAGAACGTCATTAGCTTCCCCTTGCGGAGCCAGAGCGGCTCCGCATAAACGTGGCTTATTTACTCATGGTGGAGATATTGAAGACCTGTTCCAGCATGGGGTTGAATACAAATCCTTTGACGTCTTTGTTCATCGCCAGCTGATGGTTTTTCTGGAATAAATAGACGTAGGCAGCTTCATCAATCACGATGGTTTGCGCCTGCTGGTAGTCATTGGTTCTGGCCACCTGATCGGTCGTGGCCAGCGCACTACGCAGCAGCTTATCGACCTCACCGTTTTCATAGAACGAACGGTTACCCGGCAACCCTTTCTTATCTGACTCAAACCAGTAGTTCATAAACATGTACGGGTCGGCAAAATCCGGACTCCAGTTGCCAATGGCAATGTCGTAGTCTCCTTTGCCCACGCGGTCACGCATGGTGGCGTTCGCCAGTTTTTCCAGTTTCACCTTAATGCCCAGTTTGCCAAGGCTTGCCTGGGTGGCGAGCGCAATAGGTTCCCAGTTAGGGTCATTATCGGAATACAGGAAGCTCAGGCTTTCAGGTTTGGTGGCAACTTTGTCCAGGGCCGCTTTGGCTTTGGCTTCATCAAAGCTGTACTGCATGGCCTTATCGTCAAAACCCCACATGCCTTCCGGGATCGGGCCACGCATTTGCTTTCCATTGCCGCTCAGGATCCCGTTGACCATGCCTTTATAATCGGTGGCCCACGAGATGGCGCGGCGTAAATCCACCTGATTGAGCGGGGCTTTACTGTTGTTGAGATACAGATAGGTCACGCGCAATGAGGGATAATCCGCCACGTTCACTTTGCCTTCCTGTTTTAAAGCGGCAAGCTGGTCAACAGGAAGCGCATCGGCAATGTCGATATCACCACGCGACAGTTGCAGGCGACGAGAGGCGCTTTCACCAATGATTTTGACTGAGACGCGCTTAAATGTCGGTTTCGCCCCGGGATAATGCGGGTTCGGCACCAGCACCAGTTGTTGTCCTTTTTGCCAACTCTTCAACATGAAGGGACCAGAGCCTGCCGTGTTCTGCGCAAGGAATCCGCGAGCATCGTCTGCGGCATGCTCTTTTAAGATGGCCGGGTTAATGATTGAGGCACCGTCATTTGCCAGCGTATACAGAAACGGGGCAAACGGCTGGCTGAGAGTAAATTTCACCGTGTTGTTATCAATAACGTCGACCTTCAGATCCTTCGGGAAAGCCTCCGCCGGTCCCTGACCAATTTTGAGCAAACGTTCAAAGGATTGCTTTACCGCATCTGCTGTTACCGGTGTTCCGTCGGCAAATTTGGCATCGTTTTTCAGGGTAAACGTCCACTCTTTCTGATCGTCAGAGGCTTTCCAGCCGCTGGCTAAATCACCTTCAACTTCCGTGGAGCCTTTACCTCCGTCGGTTTTGTATTGAACCAACCGCTGGTAAGAGGGATAGGTGACCGTCCAGTCGTTGTTATCGATGGTCACGGCGGGGTCGAGCGTCTGCGGATCGGCGGCTTTACCAATCACCAACATATCTTTGGGAACGGCAGCCTGTGCGGCGGGCAGGGCAAACGCTAACGCAACGGCTATCAGAGCGGGGCGGAAAAACGTGTTTAACGCAGGTGTAGTCTTCATAACCAGGCTCCAGAATTAAAGGGGATGTTGTGTTGTTATAGGCGTGACAGTGTAACAATTTATTTGATCGTCAAGCAGCGGGTAACGGGCGGCATCAGGTAATTCAAAATGCCACCATTCGCTGTTAATCCCGACAAAACCGCCTCCAAACATAATGGCATTAAGCAGTAGGCGGTTACGCTGCGCTGCCGGGGGAACCGAGGGGTGCCAGGCATGGGAACGGTCGTGCATTTCATCAAAACCGGCCCCCATATCAAGAAGATGGCCGCGATCGTCCATTAACGTAACGTCAATGGCCGTTCCGCGACTGTGATTGGAACCAATTGCAACATCGACAACATACTGTGGGTCGGGACAGGCATTCCACAGTATCGCCTGCGCCTGCTGGGGGCGATACGCGTCGTACACCACCAGCGACAATCCCGCCAGTTGCGCAATGCTGATGCTTTTAGCCAGCGCGGTTACCGCCTCGGTATGCAACAGGCAACGCGCTTCCCGGTAGATAGGTGCGCCGGTAATGTTGTCGGCAGTAGCGTATTTAAGATCGATATGCAGCGACGGAAATATCACCGACAGATCGACCAGTTCTGGGAGTTCTGACATAGCACGTTTCCTGATTATTGTTCGAATTGACCAAATTGTTGTTGTAACTGGCGATTGGTTTGCAGGCGTCCTGCGAGGGCGTCACCCAATTGCGCCACCACCGCAGAAAGTAATAAGTTGAACAGACAGCTCACCGGTGCCAGTGAGTCCCAGAAATGTCCGGTGTCGGTTTTTACCTGAAGTGAATCAATGGAATAATCCCTGGCCCATGGGCACCACACATCGGTAATGAGCGCCAGCGGAATACAGCGTTCTGTGGCGACGCGGCAATATTGTCGCGAAATAGCGGAGTAGGCGCGCATATCGGTAATAACCACGTAAGGCTGGCTGAATCCCGAGTTCAGCGACTCAACCCAACTGCCGGAAAGGCCTTCGGAGTAGCTGACTTTAGGTCGCAGGTATTCCAGGTGACTAAAAAAGGCGTTGGCGATCCCGCGGGTAGACTGGATCCCGAGGATGTAAACGGCTTCCGCATGCGCCAGCTGCTGTGCAATGCGTAGAAATGTCTCACCCTGAGCAAGTTGATAGACGTGGGTAATAGCGTCGATCTCCAGCCACGCGCTTTTCGCTGGGCGTCAGCTGGCTAAAGGTTTGCTCTATGCGGGTAAATAACTCTGGTTTGGCTGTCATTACCTTCTCGCTGTTAGTTGTCTGTCAGATTCCGTATCTCTGTTAGCGAATTAACAATGCAGGACGCGTGCCATGTCAGTAACAACGGCTCGCCGGGCTACTCTTGTTAAATCTCATTCCATATTAATTAACCAATGATCAACATTTGTGCAGCGTAGTTCAGTTTTGGTGCAACGGCAGGGGAAGCGGGGTATGAATCTGCTGATTTCGTCGTAACGATCACATTGTGGACAACATTTATCCCTCAGACATAAGAATCAGTAATGGGAAATATAAATTTCAGCCATATCAATAACCGCAATCTTTATTCTTATAACGGTAAGGGTATTATTTTTCACGAGCTACATTAACGGTGTTAAGCGCAAGTGTAGATATTATTAATATTATACATGGAGTACTACAATGAATAAATTCTCCCTTTCTACAGCAGGTATTCTGGTCGCAGCGCTGTTAACCAGTGTCAGCGTCAATGCAGCAACAGATAACGCTAAAACTGAAGTGACTCCGAAAGGCATGAACTGCCAGGAGTTTATTGATTTGAACCCACAAACTATGGCTCCGGTGGCCTTCTGGGTGCTCAATGAAGACGAAGACTTCAAAGGTGGCGATTACGTAGACTATAACGAAACCGTTACGACCGCAGTTCCTCTGACCGTTGAACTCTGTAAGAAACATCCGCAGAGCGAATTAAGCAAAATAAAAGACGAAATCAAAAAAGAATTATCCAAATAAGATTAAGTTGTTATTAAAACCCAGCCAAAGTGCTGGGTTTTGTTATTTGTGACGCTGTCACTTATTTGTTTTGCAATACTTAAGAAAACTTTATAAAGATATAAACGCCTGTGCCGATACTGGATAAAAGTTAGCCTTTTGCAGAAGGAGTTTGTATGGCCTGGTATCCTACTCGTATTTCAACGCGTTTAACCATCGGCGGCATTCTGCTGCTTGCAGTAACGACCCTTGTTATCGTTGTAATTATGCTCTGGCGCGGTCAGCCGCGTGTCGTTGAAATCAACACCGCCCTGATCGAAGAAACAGGGCAAGGTTTAACCCGTCAGTTGAGTACCGTATTGTCCCGAATTGAAGGTGAGACCGTCAGTCTGTCGCGACTGGCTGAAGTGTTGCCTAACGATGAATCTTTGTACCAAAGCGTCGTTCCGCATCTTATTGGTGAAGGTAAAGACTCGATTATTACCGGCGGGGGCATCTGGCCAGAACCAGACGCCTTCACCGCAGGTGTGGAGAAAAGAAGCTTTTTCTGGGCGCGGAATGCTGAAGGAAAGCTGGTATATTCCAACGACTATAACGTCGAAGGATCAAGTGGATACCACAATGAAAGCTGGTATCAGCACGCCAAAGGGCAATCACAAAACAACTGCCTATGGTCTGATGTTTACCAGGATGCCAGTTCTGGCGTCAACATGGTGACATGCAGCGTGCCTTATCAACAGGCGGGCAAGTTTGCCGGTGTCGCTACCACCGATATCCGTCTGGATAACGTCGCCACTTTCATGCAGCAGCAGGGAAACAGCACCGGCGGTTACGCGTTTGTGGTAGACAAGCAGGGACAAATTCTCTATTTCCCGCAGGCCGACCTGGCCAAACATAAAACCATTAACGATTTGGCGCAAAGCGCGCAATGGCTTATCCCGGTGCAAGACGGTCTGAAATCTTTACGCCCGACAGATGGGGTGAAGACTATCACGCTGGCAAACGACAACGTCCTGAATACAGCGTCACAGGTAATGCTGTTCCCGATGCCAGATACCGGCTGGGTCGTAGGGCTTGCGACACCAGAATCACGTATTGTCGGCCTTGCCAAAGTGATGATGCAGGACGTTCTGGAAGTATTGATCCCTATCATGACGCTGTTGCTGGTGGGATCATGGCTGGTGGTTCGTCGACTGATTTCACGTCTTGATGATACTCGTCAGGCACTTGATGACATCGCGCAGGGAGAAGGCGATCTTACCCGTCGGCTGGATGTTCGTGGCAAAGACGAGATTTCGGCTATCGCCGAGGCGTTTAACCTGTTCGTCGATAAAATCTCGGCCATCCTGATCACCGTCAGAAGCAGTAGCACAGTGGTGGCGAATAACGCTGTTAGCCTTGCTGACAGTAATATGGAGCTTTCATCTCGCGTAACGCAGCAGGCCGCTGCGCTGGAAGAGAGTTCGGCGGCTATGGAGCAGTTAAATGCGACCGTTCATCAAAACGCCAGTAATACACAACTGGCGGATGAGCTATCCGATAGCACCGCGCAAACGGCCAACCGCTGCGGCGATGTGATGCAGGGCGTGATCTCTACGATGGATAACGTCAGCGCCTCATCTGGCAGAATGGTGGAAATTGTCGCGGTCATCGACAGCATTGCGTTCCAGACCAATATTCTCGCCCTGAATGCCGCGGTTGAAGCCGCCAGAGCAGGTGATGCTGGCAGAGGGTTTGCCGTCGTGGCCTCCGAAGTGCGCACGCTGGCTCAGCGCAGTGCCACTGCTGCCCAGGAAATTAAAGCGTTGATTGATGAATCCGTTTCTCATGTAGGTAGCGGAAGTCAGCAAATCCACACTGCCGGCGAACGTCTGGGAGAACTGGTCAGCAATGTGCGTCAGGTGCGCCAGTTGATGGGGGAAATACGCGTTGCGGGTGAAGAACAACGTAAGGGCGTTTCCGAAGTTACGCTCGCCGTTACCGAAATGGACAGCACCGTTCAGCAAAACGCCTCATTAATTGATGATGCCGCAGCACGGACGCAGGCGCTGAAAGAGGAGGCGGAACAGCTGGCAATGCTGGTTTCGTCATTCAGACTACCTGAACCTTCCGTTGCCTGATAACGACATCATATCCGGGTGCAGACCTTGTGCCCGGATAATTCCAGTATAATGGCCCTTAAGTAAGATTTTCCGGTTTAACTCCCTTTTATTGTGTCTTATAAGATTTTGAACTTCACTTCACTTAACTCTATAATATTGTGTGTAAAGTCGTTTTTATCCCAATAAGAGCCAATATTATGGATTTAACGCTAAATACTGCAGCTGATATCGTCAAACTGCTTTGCGACAGATTACGTAAAGAACGACTCGCGCGGCAAATGACGCAGGCTGATGTTGCAGCGCGTTCAGGTGTCGGTGTGAATACCGTTTCAAATCTGGAAACAGGTAAGAATGTAGGATTTGAGAATCTGGTCAAAGTCGCAATGGTGTTAGGCTATGGCGATGCACTGGAGGGGTTATTCAAACCCAGGATTGATAGTCTGGATGACATTTTGCGTTACGAAAAGAGCGCAACGCGCCAGCGGATCAAAAGGAAAAATTCTGATGCCTGAACAAGTTGATGTCTTCTATGAAGGTTGGGGTGAAAAATGGCTGTGGGGAAAACTGGTGTCTTCCACAGCCCTGACCGGACGTCCGTTGATCGCCTTTGAATACAGTGAAGATGCCTTACGTAAGGGCCTGGAACTGTCCCGACTGATGTTACCGCTGAACGGTCCCCGTTTGCGCAGGGATTTCCCGGCTCATCAGTTGGGATTACCCGGACCGGTCTATGATTCACTACCTGACGGCTGGGGCATGTTGTTGATGGACCGATTATTTAAACGCCGCGGACTCAACGCAGCACGCATAGGTCCATTAGAGCGTTTAACCTGGGTCGGCAACAACGCGATGGGCGCCATGACATTCCAGCCCGTTCAGTCAGATGTCGAGATGCTGTCAAAAGAGGATGTTCCTCTCGAACAACTGGCCGCTGAGGTTCAGGAAGTCCTGAGCGGCGAAGGCGGGGAATTTTTGCAAAAACTGCTCCAGATGGGCGGTTCGCCACAAGGAGCAAGGCCTAAGGCGCTACTTTATCGTGACACTGTCACGTCTAAATTCACCACGATGCCGCTATCCGGGAGCGAAAGCTGGCTGATTAAATTTCCCGCCAGGCATGAGCATGCTGAGGTATGTGCCATCGAAGCGGTTTATGCTGAATGCTTGCGCCAATGTGGGATCACCACGCCCGATACGGCGTATTTCAATCTGCCCGGCGGACAGGCGGCATTTGCCACTCGCCGTTTCGACCGTGACCAGTCGACACGAATTCCTATGCAGAGTCTGGCAGCACTTACCGGGGCAAATTACCAGATCCCCGGTGCTTTAGACTACCGGGATTTTCTGCGCGCCACGCAGATTTGTACCAATGATGTCAGAGAAAAGGCAAAAGCGTTTGAGCGCGTGGTTTTCAACGTGGCTTTTAACAACCGCGACGATCATCCGAAGAATTTTGCCTATTTAATGTCAGCCGATGGAAACTGGACTCTGGCTCCGGCTTACGATGTCACCTGGTGCGAAGGGCCTGGTGGGTATCACCAAATGGACGTGCTGGGAGAGGCGCTGGATATCGAAAGAAAGCATCTTCAGTCGCTTGGCGTTCAGGAAGCTGAGTTATCTGCTGACCATGTGAACGGCATAATCGAAAAAATCTGTCACTTTGCCACGGCATTGAGCGCTATCGCCAGGGACAAATACCCCGATCAGATAACGCAATCCACGCTGAAGACGATTCAGAAACAAATTGATGATAATGTCCGCCGGTTAATGTCCCGGTAACGCAGATACAGCCGCTACACTTAGCGAAGAATTAAATCTGAGTGGGGCAACGTTATGGCTGAATTTGTCTTGAATATGCTGCAACACACACCGGTTTGGGTGTATCTGCTGTTTATCTTTCTACTGTACCGAGGGATTAAAGCCAGAACGCCCGCCACGGTTACGCTGGAAAAGCTGGCGCTGATCCCCGCTATTTTTCTTTTCTGGGATATCTACGATTTAATCACTTATCGCGACCCGACCCTCATTACGTATATCCAGTGGGCGATAGGTATTATCAGCGGCGCAATAATTGGCTACATGTTGATTAACCCCAGTCGTTTGAGTCGCAGTAGCGCACCGCGGAGTATTCAGCGTCCGGCAGATTATTCTGCATTGCCATTTATGCTGCTGGCATTCGGCGTTAAGTACGTACTTGGCGTACTTAACGCCATTGCCCCCGACGTTTTACATCAACCCGCAATGAGCGCTCTGGCTATCATTGCAGGCGGCATATTCGCCGGCGTTTTTGTGGGGAAATTTACCCGTTACGTGAGCGTCTGGCTCAGGCTTCCCGCTCAGGACAACCATTAACGTCCCCAACGATTGCGAATATAGGTCACGGCTTCCTGCGTTTGCGGTTGATTAAGGTAATCTTCGCGAAACAGGATCGTGCCGTTGATGTACGGTTCGGATTCGTTTAGATCGAGCTGCTTTTTCAGCTCCGGTACACCGCCTTTGACCGTCCAGTCTGGCTCTTTTCTCGATGGTTCACCGACTTTATACAGCGCTACACCAATGTAGAGGCGAGTGTTGGTTGATTTCACGACATCTGCCCACCATTTTGCCAGCACATCGTAGCGCGCTGCGTCGCGGGCAAAAGGCCAGTAGAGTTGCGGCGCGATGTAATCCAGCAAGCCTTGTTGCACCCAACGGCGGGTATCGGCATACGACTCATCATACGCTGCTGCGCCGCGCGTGTCGGAGCCAGCCGGATCGTGCGAACGGTTGCGCCACACACCCGCAGGGCTGACACCAAATTCAACCTCAGGCTTGAGTTTCTTGATGGTCCGCGATACCTGGGCAATCAGCCGTTGCGTGTTATCGCGACGCCAGTCCGCTTTGGAAGCGAATCCCTGGCCGTATCTTCTGAAGGTCTGGCTGTCGTTGAGCGCAGAGCCGGGAGATTCGGTATAGAAGTAATCATCAAACTGCACGCCGTCAACCGGGTAGTTCTCAACCACTTCCGCCACGACGCTGGTTATCCAGTCACGCACGTCGGGAATTCCGGGGTCTAACACAAAACGCTCGCCCGCGGTGCGGATCCAGTCCCGATGCAGGACGTATACGCTGGACGGTGTTTGTGACAACGTGCTGTTTAATTCAGTGACCGTCGAAGGTTTGGTGTTTACGGACACGCGATAGGGGTTAAGCCAGGCATGAACTTTCATTCCGCGCTTATGCGCTTCATCGAGCATAAACTGCAGCGGATCGTAACCCGGATCCTGGCCAATCGTGCCGGTCAGGGTATCTGACCACGGTAGAATCTTTGACTTCCACAATGCGGTCCCATCGGGCTTAACCTGGAAAAAAACGGTGTTAATACCCAGCCGTTTCAGGTTGTCCAGCTTATCCGTCAGCGCTTTTTGCTGCTGGCTGATGCGCACGGCAGGCGAACTGATGTTCACGGATGAGATCGGCGGCCAGTCAAGACGTGAAACTGTCGCCAGCCAGATCCCGCGCACTGGCTCCTTGCTCTGCTGGGGTTTGCTCACCGGAGGTAGCGGAGTGGTTTTGGAGCCGGGCGGTTGTGAAGAACAGCTGCCAAGTAACAACATACTGCCCACGAGCACAGCAAACCATTTCATGTTGGTCAGCGGTAGTCTGGCACGAGAACGGGCGAGAATCTTCGCCAGTTTTTTCTGATAATTTCCTGAAAAGAAACCGGATGCTGCCATCTGATTTTGCTCTTATTTCTTCTTATTACGGCTGTTAGCCCAGGGGTCGAAGGCCGGTTCGGTGGTGTTGTTTGAGGACTGGTCATGCAGCGAATCAAGGTACAGCGCTTCGACTTCTGCCCGCGCCCACGGCGTACGGCGCAGAAACTTCAGACTGGATTTAACGCTCGGTTCATTTTTAAAGCAGTTGATATTAATGCGTTGCGCCAGCTCGGCCCAACCATAACGTTCAACCAGGGCATTGACCTGCATTTCTAGCGTCACGCCATGTAAAGGGTCTTTAGAATTATGAGCATTCATATGAAGTCCAGTTCAGTGGTTCCAGATTTTGTCAGTAGTGAGACGGGAAGAAGGTTACAAGAAAGCAAAGCTGCCAGCAACGGCAGAAAGCGGTATGGCGCGACAAGCCGTACGCCATACCGGCAATGGATGGATCAATACTCTTTAAAAGCCAGTTCCAGACGGGCAATCAACGGTTTAAACAGGTAACTCATCAGGGTTCGTTCACCGGTCTTGATCGTCACGCTGGCGGGCATTCCCGCTTTAATTTTGTAATCGCCCAACAAACGCGCGCCCTCTGCTGAAACCTGTACTTCCGCAAGGTAGTAAGGCTGCTGAGTGGCTTCATCAATTAAACGGTCCGCAGAGATAGTCAGAACCCGGGCCGGAACCGACGGTAACAGCGCGTGGTTAAGGGCAGGGAATAGCACATCAACGGTTAAACCGGGGACCAGTTTATCAATGGCATGCACGGGTATTTTGGCATCGATTTGCATCGGTTGTCCGGCGGCAACGATATCCATAAGATGCTCGCCGGGTTGAATGACGCCGCCCACGGTACTGACTTTAACATCCAGCACGATACCGTTAATCGGTGAGCGGATCTCGGTGTTATCCAGCTCGTGACGGGTGGACACCAGTTCATCCTCCAGCATTGCCACTTCTTTTTGGTTTTCCGTCAGTTCAGACTCAACTTCACGTAAATATTGATGACGCACCTGGTAGGCTTTAATTTTTAATTCGTTTTGCTGCGATTTCAGTTTGGCAATGTTAAGAATATCTTCTGAAACGCTGCCAGATATTTCCGCCGCCTCGCGCTCCAGCACCAGTAATTGCGCTTTGGGATAATAGTTTTTTTCACTCAGCGCACGAATAGCCCCTAACTCCCGGTTAATCAGAGAGAACTGGTGGTCGCGATAGCCTTTTATTTTATTGAGATTATCCGTCTGACCTACCAGACCATCGAGCGTTTCCTGAATCATCGACAGTTCATCCTGAACCGTTTTGCGACGGGTATCGAAAAGTTTGGCCTGCAAATTTCTGACTTCTGCCAGCCTTTTATTGCCAGACAATTGCTGCGTTAGCGTAGTATTAAAGACGATCGCATCGAGGCCATCGCGTTCTGCTAACAGGCGATCTTCGATACTTTTTGCAGAGATATATTGGGCATTTAACGCGCTGAAACGCATTTCAAGCTGCATTTTATCCAACCGGACGAGGACCTGATTTTTCTTCACCAATTCGCCTTCTTTGATAAAGATATCCGTTACCCGACCGCCGCTCAGATGCTGAATGGTTTTGCGGTTACTCGATACGGTTACCGTACCATCGGCGACCACGCCCGCATCTAATGGAGCTTGCACTGCCCAGAGGATAAAACTACCGACACCAAGCACAATGACAATCACGCCCCGGATAATCGGCGACCAGATATTGGTATCTACGCCAGCAGAGGCCGCGTTCTCAGATTTCTTTTTCATCTTCATGCCTCGCGTTGCTGTTCAGTAGTGGATGGAGAAGGCGTAGCCACCGGCTTCAGTACGTTGGCCTGACGCAAATGGGCAAAAACTTGATCGCGGGTACCAAACTCCTGTATAGCGCCATCGTTAAGCAGCAAAACCTTATTGACCACGCCGAGCAGCGTCGGGCGATGTGAGATAATGACGGTAGTTTGTCCCTGTGTACGCAGGGTGTTGATGGCTTTAACGAGTGCAAATTCGCCCGCATCATCAAGATTGGCATTCGGTTCATCAAGCACGATAAACGCAGGGTTGTTATACACGGCGCGCGCCAGACCGATGCGCTGCCGCTGCCCGCCGGAGAGCTGGTATCCACCTGCGCCCAACAGCGTGTCATAACCTTGTGGCAATCGCAGGATCATCTCATGAACGCCTGCCAGTAATGCGGCGGCGACGATAAGCTCACTGTCATTCTGCGCGAAGCGGGCAATGTTTTGCGCGATGGTACCGTCAAACAGTTCCACATCCTGCGGCAGATAGCCAATAGACGGGCCCAGCAGCGCTTTATCCCACTGACAAATATCTGCGCCGTCTAATCTGACTTTCCCTGATAACGGTTTCCAGACGCCAACCAGAACCTTTGCCAGCGAGGTTTTCCCTGAGGCTGAGGGGCCGATAATCCCCAGCACTTCACCTTGCTCCAGCTGGAATGAGATATTACGCAGTAGCGGGGAAGGCTGGCCGGGGGCTGCAGCGAAGACGCTTTCGACGCTGATGTTGCCATTCGGACGCGGTAGGGTCAGTACCTCTTTCGGCGCCGGATACTCCTTCAGCAAGGTTGAGAGCTGATGCCAGGCGCTACGAAATTGCACGAACTGCTTCCAACTGCCAATAACTTGTTCTACCGGGTTGAGGACGCGACCAAGAATGATCGAGGCGGCAATCATCAAGCCCGGAGTAATATGGCCGCCAATCACCAGTAACGCTCCGGCCCCCAGCGCAATCGACTGTAGCAACACCCGCACAAAGCGGCTGAGACTGCTTAACCCGGCCGTTTTGTCGGCAATCTGCGTTTGTAGCGCCAGCACTTTGTTATGCTGCTCCTGCCAGTTGGACTTCAGGGTCGAGAGCATTCCCATCGCCTCAATGGCATCGGCGTTTTGCAACTGTTTATTCAGTTTACTGGCATTGTTAATGGTTAAGGCGTGCGCTTGCTGAATCGGGCGTTTGGTAGAGATTTCGGATACCAGCGTCAGAATAAATAATAATGTTATTCCGCCGAGAGAAAGGTATCCCAGCAGGGGATGGACCAAAAAGGCGATGAACAGATATATCGGCGTCCAGGGAATATCCAGTAAGGCGAACAGACTATTCCCGGAAAGAAACTGACGGATCTGATCCAGTTCGGCTAAAGATTGCGCCGGGTTGTTATCACCGGTAACCATCTTTCTTTTAAAGGCTGCGTTAAAGACCAACTGACTTAGCTTTATATCCAGCCTGTTGCCAAGCCTGACCATAACCTGCGCGCGGGCAGATTCAATCATGGCAATAACGATGTACAAGCCGACAATTAATAAGGTTAACATTAACAGCGTGGTGGTATTTTTACTAACCAGCACACGGTCGTAAACCTGTAGCATATAAATTGCCGGCGCCAGCATAAGCATATTAATCACACAACTAAAAAACAACAGCATCAGAAAAGTGGGTTTCGTTCCCTTTAATGCATCATTCAGTTCTGTTGGCGTATGCTGGCGCGACATAGTCTTCTCCTTATACGATCAATGAACTATTGCCATTGTTGCTGGCAAGGGTGGTGGGCATTTCCAGATAAAAGTCACCAATATTCACGGTGGTCGAATTGACGCCCACTAATGTGATGGTGTCTGTGCCGATAGTCACAATGGTGTTGCCATTGTTTCCGGTAATAGACACGCTGCTGGCAAAGTTACCCGCGTTGATACCTAACAAGACGAGATCAAGGAAGTCCTGCCCGCCGTTGGGGTTACTGTCAAAACCGGTGATTCGGTCCTGCCCAAAGTTGGCACCAAAGGCGAAGATATCGCTCCCGGTACCACCGTCCAGAATGTCGTTACCTTCCTGACCATTGAGAATATCGTCCCCGCTACCGCCGGAGAGGGTATCCGCACCCGCACCGCCAATCATGACGTCGTTGCCAACTCCACCTTGCAGGTTATCAGCACCATCTCCGCCATCGAGGAAGTCATTCCCGATACCACCAAACAACTGGTCGTTACCGCCCATACCAAACAGATAGTCGTTTCCAGAACCGCCCGTAATGGTATTCGCAATGGCATTACCGGTACCGATAAAGCTGCCGCTACCGGTAAATACCAGCTCTTCCACGTTATTGGTGAGGTCGTAACTGCTAAGGTTGGTTCGGACAATGTCCGTGCCGCCATTCACACCTTCGATAACTACATCACCGAAATCATCAACGATGTAGGTATCATCGCCCGCGCCGCCGGTCATACTGTCGGCACCAAGTCCGCCATCAAGCGTGTCGTTACCGGCATCACCTTGCAGAATATCTTGCCCCGCCTGACCAGAGAGGTTGTCGTTTCCTGCACCGCCGATGAGCAGATCGTCACCTGCACCGCCGAGTAAAGTGTCATTACCCCCTTCACCGCGCAGGATATCGCTCCAGGCAGTACCGACGAGGGTGTTAGCCCCGTTGGTACCAACAATCAGATCGCCCACGGGCTGGGTGGTGGTCGACGTCAGGACAACAGGGGCGTTGCCTTCATCGTCGACGACAGTAACGACCACCTGCAATGTTCTGCCGACCATAGCCTGGCCCGGCGTATACGTAGCGGATGTCGCGCCGTTAATATTGACGAATCCGGTTGGCGAACTCATTCTCCATTGATAAGTGAAATTACCGCCGCTCAGACCATCAGCGTCAGCAATGCCTGAAACCACCGCGGTCAGCGTCAGGCTTTCAGTTGGGGTGAGGTCGTTAATTACCGGCACACCGGTCGTGGCCTGATTTCGCGGTAGGATCGCCTGAGTTTGTGCCGACACCAGGGTTTCAGCGTCGCCCATGCGGTCATTAAAACTGGCTACTACACGTAACGGTGCACCCTGAATAGCGGCAGGCACTCTGAATTCAAGGCCTGTTGCCTGATCTCGCCATTGGCCGTTGACGAATGCTTGCCAGGTCATGGTGATGGCCACATCCGCCGCCAGCCCGTTACCATCCAGCAAGTTCGCCGCGTTGACGCGCAGCAGGTCGCCCACCGAAGGGTTAGGATTGCTGATGGTAAGATCGCCCGTCGCTTGCTGCGCCGTCACCCACAGCTGCTTCCCATCACCAAACTCCAGTTTTTCGATGTTCAACAGACGGTCAATGCCATCATTCAGGTTCAGCGCGGCATCCGGCGTAGCGTGATCGACGCGCAGGCTACCGTCCGCCATACGGGTAAAGACATAGTTGCTGCTAACATCACGGTACACCGCGACGTCAGTTTCCGTGCCGTTACCTTCATGCAGGATTTCTCGCACAATCGACAACTGATTCGGTTTCAGCGTGCCGGCAAGCATGTACGATTTCAGTTCGGCCATACCTTCGGCGCTGGTGAGTCCCGCCATACCAGTAACGGCAATACGAACGTTGAGCCATGCATCACCATCAATGATATCGTTACCGGCTTTACCCATAATACGGTCGCTACCACCACCGCCGAGTAAAATATCGCTACCATCATCAGGGTTTAGTAGCACCGCGTCCGGATTTGTAGAACGCTCTACGCCGAGAATAGCCTGTAAACCGTTGATCCGGTCCGCACCTTCCTGGGTCAGGTTGTTAGAGAGGGGAACGCCCTGAACAGGCGCAGTACCTATCGGCTGTTCTGTCCCGGTCAGGATATCGTCGTATTTCCAGCCCGACAGCCCTTCAACAAGATCAAAACGGTCGCGTAGAATAAACTCCTGCTGGTTGACGAAAATAGGGATCCCAAGGTCAGAGTTAGCGCCATTTGGGTCGCCTTTATGGATAGCCCAGTCGAAACCGGCCATGCCATTATTGCGCTGGATCCCCGCGCCCTGAACCATGATGTCGTCACCGGCTTCGCCATCGTAGTCGGTGTCGTTACCCTGACCGTTGAGGACATCGTGACCGATAATAGTACTGTTGAAGAACAACTCGGAGTTGTCACCCGCTAGCGTGTCAAACCCGTCGCCGCCTTCCAGCCAGTCATCACCTTCGTTGCCCATCAGGAAATCACCACCCGAGCCGCCAAGCGCAAAGTCGTTATCCTGACCCGAGAAGACCTCCTGCGCATCTTCGCCGACCACCACGAAGTCGCTACCGCTGCCACCAAAGACCAGATCGTTTCCGTTACCGGAGAAGATAACGTCATGTCCGGCATCACCGTGCAGGAAGTCCGCATCACCAACTGGCGTACCGGTATCGGTAATAATGTCGTCACCGTCACCGCCATGTACCACATCTGCTTCGTCGCCGCCGTCAAGTCGGTCATCTCCGCCATCACCCCACAGACTGTCGATCCCTTTACCGCCGATTAACGTATCGTTGCCTGCCGTCCCTCCAAGCACCACATGCCCATCGCCGGTATATTTCAGATACCCACCATCGGCAAAACTATCGCCGTCAACATCCGCACCTGGGTCGCGACGCACCAACAACGGCGAGAGCAGATCCTTCAGCGGATTACCCCATTTCGGGTCAATTTCCGTTTGCAGCACGCGGTTCACTTCAAAAATATGGTCCGGTGTCTGGAACAGGTTAGCGGGCAGGTGGGAGGAGCCTTCATCACCAAGATCGCTGTTACGCATTACCAGCGCGGAAAACGAGTTGGCCTCCAGCTCATTGAGTAAGTTCAGCCCCTGAACGCGGCTCAGATAGTAGAAACGATCGCCGTCCTGAAGCATTTCCATTTGCGTTTCAAAGACGAAGTTGAAGGTTGAACCGAGCATGCCGCCAAATTCATTTTTGCGCTCTGCCAGCCCGCCAATCCAGAAATCGACCATATTCAGGCCGGTCTCTTTGGTTGCCCACGCTCCGGTACTGTTAAAGAAATCCATCGCATCCGCAGGTGGGGCATTGCTGGCGTCGCCAAACAACAGGAAGTTAACCGCTGCACGCTTACCTTCGAGGCTGGTGGCGTTGAGGATCAGTTCGTGCTGACCATAGGCGGCCATAAAGTTAATGATTGAAGCGGGGTTTTTCAGGTAGGTAGTGAAGTCAGCCCAACTGGTATAAGGCTTCAGTTGACTATCACCGCTTAATGCAAAAAACTGCTCGCGAGCCTGGTTCAGCGTCGGCATTGCGGTGTCACGGCCACGGGCTATATTAAGCGCACCTAAATCGAGGGGCAGGCCGATGAGATTATTACGCAGAGCATCGGTAATAAATTCATCAATTTCGTTACCCACCTGACGCGTCATACCACGCACAATTGCGCCAATAGCCTGATCGTCCGTGACGGTGGCCCCGTTGATTTGATTAAATGCTACCGGATTCAGGAATGCTGAAATCAGGTCAATATCACCGCTTTGCATATCAATGTCGGTACGCGCCACGGTTTCTGTCAGCATTGAATGCCCAAAACGGTAAACAACATGCGCAAACTCTGCAAAGATCAGCGGGTTAATATCCGCCGTGTTGGAGAAGACAAACGGATCGACGGCAGGTTGTACGGTACGGGCAAACTCCTCGAATACGAGGTGCTGATATTGCATTTCCGTGGAGAAGCGGCCTGCCTGGAATAGGTACTCGCCGTTCCATACCAGAGTATTGGTATCGGCAGGTAATTCCGTGATTTGATGGTTGGGCATCAACCACTGATTAATGAGGTCGATATCGCCGGTTTCCAGCAGAGTGGTTTTATACTGTTCAACCAGGCGGTTATGTTCGCTGTGAAAAACGGCGTGCACCGCGGTTAAACCTATATTTTCGTTCCCACGTCCGTCACCGGTAATAAAGTGACGATCGAGCAGTTCGTTATCATAGGTTCCTGCCGGTTGCGGTCCTTCGCTGCCGATGGCGCTGTCATCATCTGCCAGCAGACCTGCTTTTGGCGCGGCGGTATGAGCGATGTCATCCAAAAACGCATGACCGGTACGGAACGTCTCCGGGGGTAACAGACCGCCGTTGGCTTCAACCAGCCCTCCGGTGGTCACAATCTGTACCTTTCCGTTTTCACTTAAAATCAAATTACCGTAGCGATCCGTTGCCAGCAGGGGAACATTAAATACGTCCTGATCGGTGAGTTTAATACCCAGCAGGGTTTCAGCCTGGTTTTTAACGTCGGCCCAGGTCGCCAGTCCACCGTTCGCACCGCCTAATAAATTCCCTGTAGGCTCAGGTTTCCCATCAATAATGACGTATTCGCGGATGAAAATCTGATGTGAAGGATGGGAGGTGTAGGTTTGGTTTTGGTCGATGAAGGGGGTTGTCAGGTTTACTGTCTCTCGATTTTCATCCACCGTTGCCCGGGTTAATAGCATAAAGTTTGTCGATGACCCTTCCACATATAAAGGGTCATCGGGCTGTAGCGGAATGAAAACGATACCGTTGCCTCCTTTAGGAATCAAATCCAGACCGTGGTCAAAAAACTGGCCAAAGAAGGTCATCCAGCCGTTAAAAGCAGGGGAGAGACCGATATCGGGAGACTGGTTAGGAATGGATAACGTTTCTCCGTCTCCTGTAATAGTCCCCCCGCCGGGGGCATCTTTTAACGCGTTAAATACCTCCAGTGCGGCCGGGTTAGACGCCGTTTGATCAGAAATTAAGTTACTAATAATACGTGGGTCGGCATCAATAACGGTGCCACCAATTTGGATATAACTGGTCATTTGGTCTGCATCTTGCCAGTTTAATGCGGTCAATCTCGGCATTGACTGGTCAGCAGATCCGTATAACTCCTGGCCCGGTAGAAGGTTATTCCATGAACCATCTACCGTACGAAGTCCATAGGGCAATAGCGGACTGGAGACTAATTCTCTAAGCAATTCAGCATTAACGCTACCATCCGGGTTAGTTGCCGCTTCGGATATTTTGATCTGCTTAAGAATAAAAGCAAGATCGTGTAGAGTGACAGTAAAGTCATATTGTGAGGCCATAAGTCATTACCCCTATCTTTACCTGTATTAGCTATCATCACTCTTTTCTTCTGCTTACAGAAACTGACAGAAGAATGAGTCGTATCAGATACCTGATTGTTATTGCATGATTAAAATTCCATATTTTAGAAATGAAGTATCCATGACCTGATTAGAGTTATTCTCCTGAGATTTAGTTAGCACAATAAGATATTCACCTCACTTATATATTAGGTTTTAGCAGTTAATAATCATCGTGCCCCATTGAAATCACAGGCATATTTGAGACACGAAGTTTTGAGAAGACAAGGTCTCCTCAAGGCTGTAAAGGTTTTGCTTTTTAAAACGCATATTACAGTTATGTGATGATCATAACTATGGTTTTTCCGTTGGCGACTTCACTCATACTTTATTATGAAAAGATTAAATTTTCATTTCTTTACATTAGAATTTATGTCAAATCGCTTATTAAGAAGAATTCTCATTAAGTCGACTTTTAAGATGTCATTGTGTTGAATTATAAAATTTAATATTGGATGAAATTTAACACGACATCATTCCTGATGCCTGATTATGCTATTAGCATAAATCAATACAGTGTGATAGCTGACCCTACGTTTAGTAAAGAACGCCCCTCCAAACAGGTAATGCAATGAAAAAAAATATAATTTTTCTCTCCGGGATGATTTTTTCGTCAGTCGGTCACGCCAGTGCGCTCTACTTCTATGAAGTCGGAACGGAGGATACCGCACTGGCTGGTGCAGGGCAGGCCGCTCGTGCTCAGGATGCCTCTACGCTGTTAACGAACCCTGCGGGGATGACTCGTTTACCTGACCATATGGTCACCGGAGGATTACAGGCGATGGGCGGAGATATTCCCTATACGCTGAATAATACGACAGATGGAAGACAAAGCCCTGGCAATGTAATGACACTTTTCCCCAATGCCAGCATGTTTTATACGCAACGGCTGAGTGATACCGTTTCTGCCGGTTTGGGTTTGTACGGCAACTATGGGTTAGGTATCGACTTTGGCAACTGGGCAGGGGATCGGTTAATTAAACAAAGTACCATGGTTGCGATGACGCTGAGTCCCGGCGTTGCATGGAAACTAAGTGATAAGGTGTCGGTTGGCGCAGCTGCAGGGCTAAACTATGGTTTTCTGTCGCTAAGCAGAGATGTCGACGGCCACGATGAGAAACAAAGCGATCATGATTGGGCGATGAATTACCACCTTGGCTTATTAATGGACTTAACTGACAATACACGGGCGGGCGTAACCTGGACCAGCAAGACTGATTATCATTTTAATATTGACGGGACAGCGCGTTTCCCTAATTTACCCAATATTGGATATGACCTGCCGATCTCCACACAAGTCCGTGCTCCGCAGCAGGTAATGTTTAGTCTGGTTCACGATATCAACAGGCAGTGGTCAGTGATGGGTGATCTAGGCTGGCAGGACTGGAGTCAGTTTGGCAGCCCGCAGATTACAATAAATGGTCAGCAAAGCGATCGTGATAATCGTCTGAAAGATACATGGCATACCGCGCTGGGCGTACAATATCATCCCGATGAGCAGTGGCGCATTAATGCCGGTATTGCCTATGACAGTTCACCGTACAAATCGCAAAGTGATGTAGCACTTTCGATGCCGACCGGCGATGAATGGCGACTTGCCACCGGTGCACAGTACCAGATTACACCAGCCAGCAATATTGGCGTTGCCGTTGAGTATTTGCACATGCAGTCGTCCAACGTTAAATCTGATATCTTTGCAGGCCAGTATAAAAACCCGTGGTTATGGTTTGCCAGCGTCAACTACAGCTATCAATTCTAGCGCCACTATTCCCGATTTGATATTTCACGCATTGTTAATAGTCACCATGGCGGATTATCTATCCGACAGTGTCTGGTGATCGTCTGCTGGTGGTCTTATCACACACGCTGGTTTAAATAAAAATAAATTTGCACTTTTATTATTGCACAATTTATGGTTTTAATATGAATCTGTACTACCTTCATGGAATATAGGTAAAAGCATATTGCTGTCTCAATCAAAATAATACAGGTTTGATTATGCAAATTTCACCTCCGGTACGCCCAGAACAAAGCATACAACGTTTAATGCAAGTACTTGAACCTATTGCAGAAAAGCTGAAAGTTGTGCCGCGGCGGCGTATCATGTGGAAATACAAGAATAAGCCTCAACTCTACCTTTTTTTGCAAGGGGAACTGTCCATTTTACGTTCTTCTGATGGTTTGTTAATCGTGACCGTCTATGAACCCCATCTGTTCGGTATTGCCGAAATGATCCAACCGGTACACGGCCATTTATTGCGCGCTGAAGCTGAGTCAACCTTATTACGCGTCGATGCCGATAAAGCACGAGAACTCTTTCACCAACAAAACCTGTGGGAAGATGCGGCGGCTGTGCTTTCATATCATACGGGCTATCTCTTTTATCGTGATGATTTAGTTGTACAGCAGCGTACTTATTCAGTGATTCGTAACCACCTCGAAGAGATGATTTTGTTGCCGGAAGAGACGCGCACGCGAGTCTCTATTTTGGATTATATTCAGGATCGGACCCACTTATCGCGCAGCAGTGTTTTAAATGTTGTATCTGCGTTAAAAAAAGGGGGTTATATTGATTTTGAGCGCGGAGGGTATCTTACTTCCATCAATAAAATGCCTGAGCGATTTTAAATAAACCCACAAACAAGTTATAAATCGATTATCAACATAACTTTAATGCCCTATTGTAGCGACATGTTATATATCAATCGTAAGAAAATCCTCCTCATCATTCTCTGAGGAGGTTTTTTTGTTATTCGATAAGAGAGTTCACGGACTGATTGATGCTTAACAGTCCTGCTTGATTATGCTCCTTATAATAAAAATTGTTCATCTGTTGCATTTGTTCGAGCTTTGTTAAAGAAGCATAAACCTGGTATGCCTGGCTATGAACGTCAAACATCTCTCTTGGTTTAACTTCATGAAGATACTCATTTTTTAACGAACTCACGACGTTTTCAATTTGCTGTTTATTTTCCTGATATAAGGACAGGGATGCCGAGTCACGAGTTGATTCTGACTCGGGTTGCGCCTGAACAACAGGGATTACCATTTTATTGATTTTCACAATATTCTCTGGGGGGGAAGTATTACAGCCAGCAAGTATCCCAGTGATGAGAAGTAGATAGAGAGTGCGCATATTTTGTGGTCTAAAGAAAATGAATGCCAATCATTATCTTTTTAAACAGTCAGGTGTCTACTAATGTTTTGTTTAAATAAAAACAAAAGAAAATTTAAAATTAAATGTTATTTCATCATCTGGTTTAACAATGTCATGTTAGCCTATGAACATTGAATCATGGCAACCTGATAAATGCAGTTTTGCGAAAATTATCAACGATCAGAGAAGCAGGGTTTCTTTCTTCTTGAGAATATATTATTAGATGAGGATTTATGAAACTAAATAAACTAATGAGTTATCTGGCTGTAGCAGGTGTGTGTTCAACATCATTAATTTCACTACCTGTAATGGCACAGGAAGGGGCAAAAGATGCGACTACTCAGACCAAAAGTGTGAATGACGCCTTATATGGTCAATTGCCATTTACTGATAAAACTGATTTTATGAACGCACATAAAGGTTTTATTGCTCCGCTTCCCAGTGAATTGATTAAAGGGAAGCAGGGAAATGTTGTTTGGGACCCTCAACAATATGCCTTTATAAAAGAGGGCGAAAAAGCCCCCGATACGGTTAACCCTAGCCTGTGGCGTCAGTCGCAACTTATCAATATTGGCGGCTTGTTCCAGGTCACCGATGGCGTATATCAAATCCGAAATCTTGATCTTTCGAATATGACAATTATGGAAGGGAAAGAGGGTATTACGGTCATTGATCCGCTGGTATCGGCAGAAACCGCGAAAGTTGGAATGGACCTTTATTATAAAAATCGCGGTAAAAGACCGGTTGTTGCCGTCATTTATACGCACAGCCATGTTGACCACTACGGTGGCGTCCGCGGTGTGATTGATGAAGCAGATGTGAAATCCGGTAAAGTGAAGGTATATGCACCGGCTGGTTTTATGAAGGAAGCTGTATCTGAAAATATTATGGCAGGTAACGCCATGAGTCGCCGAGCTAGTTACATGTATGGCAATCTGTTGAAACCGGATGCAAAAGGCCAGGTCGGTGCGGGGCTGGGTACGACAACCTCCGCCGGTACGGTCACACTGATTGAACCCACTAACTATATTACCCACACCGGGCAGAAAGAAGTTATAGACGGCCTAACCTATGACTTCATGATGGCACCGGGATCGGAAGCTCCTTCTGAAATGCTGTGGTATGTAGAAGAGAAGGGAATGATCGAAGCTGCAGAGGATGTCACCCACACGCTGCATAACACCTATTCACTGCGTGGCGCGAAGATCCGCGATCCGCTGGCATGGTCAAAATATATCAATGACGTTATTGGCCGCTGGGGGGGAAAGGCAAACATTATTATTGCTCAGCATCACTGGCCGACCTGGGGTAATGAAAATGTTGTGAAGTTAATGAAAAGCCAGCGTGATATGTACCGTTATATCAACGATCAGACTTTGCGCATGGCTAACAAGGGGCTGACTCGTGACGAAATCGCCGCTAACTTCAAACTGCCGTCTGGTCTGGAAAAATCATGGGCCAGCCGTGGATACTATGGTTCTGTCAGCCATGATGTGAAAGCAACGTATGTCTTTTACCTCGGCTGGTTCAACGGTAATCCGGCAACACTGAATGAATTACCGCCCGTTGATGCCGCGAAGAAATATGTCGATTATATGGGCGGCGCTGATGCAATCATGCAAAAAGCGAAAACGGATTATGCCCAGGGCAATTACCGTTGGGTGGCGCAAGTCACTAACAATATCGTCTTTGCTGATCCGAGCAATAAAGAAGCCCGTAATCTGGAAGCCGATGCCCTTGAGCAAATGGGTTACCAGGCTGAGTCCGGTCCATGGCGTAATTTTTATCTGACGGGTGCACAAGAATTACGCAACGGTGTGGTAAAAGGCGCGACGCCAAATACCGCCAGCCCGGATACCGTTAAGGCTATGTCGCCGGAGATGTTCTTTGATTATCTCGCGGTACATATTAACGGGGAAAAAGCGGCAAATGCGCAGGCAGTCTTCAACGTCGATTTAGGTGCTGACGGCGGTAAATACAAACTGGAACTGGAAAACGGGGTTCTTAACCATAGCGCTGATGCACAGGCCAGCAATGCTGATGCCTCCATTACGCTTAACCGTGCAACGTTGAACAAAATCATTCTCAAGGAAGAATCGCTGGAACAGGCAGAAGAGAAGGGGGATGTACAAATTTCCGGCAATCAAGCCAAGCTTGATGAGTTCCTCGGATATTTAGATAGCTTTGATTTCTGGTTTAACATGGTAACGCCTTAATTATTGAGACACACCATGCCATAACCCGCCAGCACTGGCGGGTTTTTTATTGTTGATTATCAGAGTGTTGACTTGAACAAGACTGTATAGCAGTTGCTATACTGGTAGTGTCAACCACACAGAAGCAACAGGCAATCTTCGGCGTAACATGCCAGATCCAATCCCCGTAATTATCCTTGCCAGATTGGCGTAGATCTTTCTGTTTGTGGAAAAGGGTTAGGGGCCGATCTGCTTCACGATGCGGTACTGCGGTGTTACAAAGTGGCAGAAAATATTGGCGTGCGTGCCGTTATGGTGCATGCGCTCACAGACGAAGCTAAACGTTTTTATCTTCACCACGGATTCAAAACATCTCAACTGCAGGAGCGAACTCTGTTCCTTAGGCTTTCATGATTGTAATGAGCAGAGGAGGCCACAATGGCAGAACGTGGGCCACATGGGAACTTAACTGAGTACGCATCAAAATGTATTTAACATAATATACATTATGCGCACTCAGGTAGATGGAGGCTGAATCTGATGTTTTATGGTCATCCTTGTACAGTTCAATAATGACGCCTTAAAACCCTTTCAAGCGCCATTTCTCAGTTTTGAATGATGACCTCGACTACAACTGGTTATTCAGTTCGTTATATACTGTTCATGGTGCATCACTTACTTTTCGATAAGCGGTAATAAAATTGAGCACCTATCAGACAATGCAAAACAAAAAAAGCAAAATCATCCTACGCTTCGCGTTCTTAGTATTCTTTACCTCTATGCTATCTGGCTGCACATTAACCCGTGTTTCTGACAGCTCACATGCCAAAGAGACCCAGGAGCTAAATGTTATTGGTCTGAGTCTGGAGACCGCAAGGAAAAGAGCAACTGAAAAAGGTTTTGTGTGCAGCGAATACGGAAACGTGAACACGGTTGTCACTGACGATGGTGAGCATCGATGGCTACAAACTGAATGCAGCAAGAAAAGCGCGGAGCTGTTCTGCCCGCAAATGCGTTTTGTCGTTCTTAATGTCGATCCCAACACGAATAGAGTCGTTGATGTCGGCAACTATATTAATCAACACGCCTGTTTTTGAAGACAACACCTGCATCTTGCGCTAATTATCGTATCGACTAAAGGACGCTATCTTGCTCATCAGAATCATCATCGCAATGGTCGCATTTGCCGGCAACTCCGTACTTTGCCGACTCGCGTTGAAGGGGATGCATGCTGATGCTATTTCATTCAGCAGCCTCCGGTTGATAAGTGGCGCAATTGCCCTCTTTATATTTATTGCGATAACATCTGACAGCAGAAAATTTAAGTTCAAGTGGTTAAATACCCTGCTCCTTTGCATCTATGTTTTTGCATTCTCCATTGCCTATGTTTCTCTCAGCACCGGCGCTGGTGCCCTGCTGCTCTTTGGTACTGTTCAGCTCGTCATGACGGTATGGGGAATAGCTCAGGGAGAAAAACTCGTAATTTTACAAATAACAGGAATACTCGGGGCATTGGCTGGAATAGCAATATTGCTGCTTCCTGGTGCAGAACGCCCTTCCTTTTATGCCGCAATAATGATGGTTATTGCTGGGTTAGCCTGGGCTTTCTACAGTATCACAGGGAAAAAAATCACGGATGCTGCTGCCTCAACCGGGGGGAATTTCATACTGGCAATCCCGATCGCTTTGATTATTCCCCTGTTCTTCCACTCTCATCTTCATATTGATATATATGGATTAGTTCTGGGTGTGCTTTCTGGTGCAATTACATCGGGAGGCGCATATCTGCTCTGGTATTCATTGCTCCCCTTACTCAGGTCCACAACGGCCAGTACCATTCAACTCAGCGTACCTTGTCTGGCCACTCTCGGTGGGATCATATTTTTGGGCGAAACGCTCACCATCAGAATCCTTCTCGCAAGCGTCATTATTTTGACAGGAATAGGCTTAGTTATTTTCTCTGATATGAGAAAAGGACCAAAATAGTCTGATAAATTATCGGCATAGGCGATACAAAACATGTTGTGCCAATCGATGATCTGACGGCAACGCGGGATGCACAAACTCTTCTGTTTTATTCATACCAAGTCGTATCATCAGATTCTCTGACGGTTTATTCAGCACAGAAGTAAATGAAACCACTTCATTTAGCGCCAGTACGTCAAAGGCAAATGCCAGGCTTGCTTGTGCGGCTTCTACCGCCAGACCCTGGTGCCAGTATGCTTTAGCAAGACGCCAGCCTATTTCGGTGCAGGGTGAAAAATGAAATTTATCAGGTTGTGGATGCAACCCCACACAGCCCACAAACTGGTGTGTTTCTTTTAGCTCTACGGCCCAAAATCCCCAGCCGCGAGCTGCAATACCTTCACTAAATCTATCGGCCAGGTTATCGCTTTCAGCAGTCTGTAGCGGTGCAGGGAAAAAACGCATCACGTCAGAATCGGCATTGAGTGCAGCGAAAGGGGCTCGGTCTTTAGCTTCCCACTGTCGTAATATCAACCTTGATGTTTCCAGCATATTCCTGCCCTTATCATTCATTTTCATATAATCTTCTAAAATAAGTGGCTCATCGGCAAGGGCTTATACCGTCCTTTTCCGACTTTTCCTCTCATACTGGAGATTTATACATGGCCGACTGGAACCCTTCGCTTTATCTGCAATATGAAACTGAACGTTCTAGACCCGCCGCGGAATTACTCAGCCGTGTGGCGCTAGAAAATGTCCGCTCAGTGGTTGACCTTGGTTGTGGCCCGGGAAACAGTACGGCATTGCTGCATCAGCGCTGGCCCACGGCAAAAACAACAGGAGTCGATTCCTCTCCTGCTATGCTGAATGAAGCACGCAATGCATTACCTGACTGCCATTTTATCGAAGCGGATATTAGCCGGTTTCAGCCCGAGCATCCTGTGGATCTGCTTTATGCAAATGCGTCGTTACAGTGGGTGCCCGATCACTATGAATTATTCCCACATTTGGTCTCACTACTGGGTCACAACGGTGTTCTGGCCGTGCAAATGCCGGATAACTGGCTGGAGCCCACGCATGTACTGATGCGCGAAGTGGCTTATGAACAAGATTACCCAGATCGGGGACGTGCTCCGCTTCCTGGCGTCCACGCCTACTATGATATTTTGACCGAAGCGGGTTGTGATGTGGATATCTGGCGTACAACTTATTATCACATTATGGATTCGCATCAGGCAATTATCGACTGGGTAAGCTCAACGGGTCTGCGCCCCTGGTTGCAGGATTTAAGCGAAAGCGAGCAGCGTCATTACCTGGCTCGCTACCATGAACTGCTCCAGGAACAATATCCGTTGCAGGAGAACGGCAATATTTTGCTGGCATTTCCGCGATTGTTTATTGTTGCCAGACGCAATAGTTAAGCATTTATCATCAGATAGATCACAGGACTGGCCTATCGAGTATGCGCGCCCTCGCCTTTTTATCATAAGGATCTAGTGGCTATGTCTGGCATCTGCTAGTGTCTTGCAACATGTTTCTGACGGGGGTTGTTATGTCTAAAGTCTACATTGGTGGGTGTCTGTGTGGCTCGATCCGTTTCACAGCCAGCAGTCCTAATAATTCCCATACCTGCTCCTGCGACATATGCCGGAAACATACGGGTGCCCCGACCGTCGTCTGGATTGAGTTTGATGCAGAAAATGTAGAATGGACGGGAAAAGCCGGAAAACCGACAACCTGGCGCTCATCAGAAACGACCAGTCGGGCCTTTTGCCCTCAGTGCGGCAGTTCCGTGGGCGCCATCGATGACGCCCCGGTCATTGCACTTTTAGCCGGTGCTTTTGACGATCCTAACGATGAAGACCTTGCGCCGGAGTTTCATTCGTTTTCCGATATGCAACCCGCGTGGTGGCAAAACGAACGGCGCTAAGTGAGTTGATAGTGCTTATCCGGCATCTGTTTTGCTGGCACATTTGTTTCATCGTTCATTTGCAGTAAATCGATTTCGATCGCATTGCAAATCGCATCCAGCGGCAGGTCATTGTTCTCAGTACCAAACGGATCTTCAAGTTCTTCCGCAAGCGTATCGAGCGAGATAAAAGTATAGGAAATAAGCACTGAAATAAACGGCGTCATGTAGTGCAGATCCACCACTAAGGCGAACGGCAGCATGATACAAAACAGGTACACCGTGCGATGAAGGATCAAAGTATAAGCAAACGGAACTGGTGTATTCGCGATTCGCTCACAACCTGCCAGTACTGCCGACATATCATTTAATCTGTTGTTTAAACTATGAAATAATATATCGGACAGCTGTCCATCTCGTCTGCGTACGGCCAGCCACTCGCCCATCAGCAACAAAATGCGGTTTGCCGGAGATTGTGCGGCAAATACCGTCTGCAGATCTTTCGCGCTGAGATATTTGGCCAACGGCTCCGCCTGTGGGTTTCGACGTAACGTCATGCGTAAACAGTGGGCAAATGCGATTTGTAGACGCACAAACTGTCCCAGTTCTGCATCGTCCGGTAAGGTGGTTTTTACCTCACGCAGAAGCGATCGGGAAGCAATCATCAACTGCCCCCACAGGTGTCGGGCTTCGACATAACGTGAGTAGCAGGCGTTATTGCGAAAACCTAAAAAGATCGCAATCGCCACGCCGAGAATGCTGAACGGCGCAAGGGTAAATTTTATGCCCAGCATCGTATACCAGGGCAACATGATAATAACGGCAATGGAAAGCAGGAAGTTCAGCAGCAGACGTGAAAATATTTTGGATAATACGGAACCGTGCCAGACGAATATCAGACGTATCCAGTGTTGTTGGGGGCGAACGATCATGGTTATCTTCGGGAAAATGTGAAATCCGTCACATTAGACGTGATCGCGATCAATGTTGCAAGTTAATCGCAACATTAACTAAACAACCTTTCATCCTGCCAGAACAACTCCGCACTTGAGCTACAGAATGGCTCCATATTTAATAGACAATAGTATGTTGTAACTAATTAATACCCTAAAAAACCCGGCCTGAGCCGGGTCATCGATAGTCGTCTTAGCACAGTGGCTTAACGGCTTCACGCATACCTTTTGCCAGAATGGTATCCAGATCGGCAGAGACCTGTTCCACCAGTCCAGAAACTTGCGTCAGATCTTGTTCCCAGTGCTCTTTAACACCCAGTACAGATTTGACCAACGCTTCGGTGCTTATCTGGCGATCGCGATGCTGGGACCACAGCTGTTGAAAGCGTTCAATCCAGTGCGCATCATCCTGAACCGGATAAGACTCACCGTTGCGCTCTCCACGATAAAAAGCAATTAACGCAGCAAGCGCAAACGTCAGACGCGCCGGCAGTTTACCGCTAGCCTGTTGCCCTGCAAGCAGTTGCGGCAATATACGGGTGCGGAATTTGGTCATGCCATTCAGGGCAATAGATAGCAGCTGATGCTTGATATACGGGTTGCAGAATCGACCGGTTACCGCGCTGGCAAAAGAAGCTAACTCATCACGTGGTAAATCCAGTACCGGAATGATCTCTTCATAGATCGCTTTCTCCACGAAGGCGCAAATTTCTGCGTCATTCATCGCCTCGCCCACTGTGTCCAACCCTGCCTGCCATGCAACAGGGACCAGCGCGGTGTGAGCACCGTTGAGAATCGCCACTTTGCGCTCTTTGTACGGTTTGATGTCATCCACGATCAGGACATTCAGCGGATACTTATCCAGACGTAGTTCTGCGGCTAATGACTTCGGCCCCTGAATGACAAACAGATAGAAATGTTCTGCGGTGTCGAGGAAAGCATCATGATAGCCCAGTTCAGCTTCGAGCTTAGCTACCTCATCACGCGGATAGCCGGTAACAATACGGTCCACCAGCGTGGAGCAAAATGCATTGGCCTGATCCAGCCACTGAATAAACGCTTCCGGCAACGCCCATTCCTGAGCGTAGCGCAGAACCAGTTCACGCAGTGCATCACCGTTGTAATCAATCAGTTCGCAAGGGATGATAATCCAGCCTTTATCCAATGCGCCGTTAAAATAGCTGAAGCGTTCGAACAGCAGACGCGTCAGTTTAGCCGGATAACTTACCGCTGGCGCGTCGTCAAACTTATCACCCGCGTGGTAACTGATACCTGCTTCCGTGGTGTTAGAGAACACAAAACGCATATCAGGATTATGCGCCAGTTTCAGGAACTCATCGTATTCGCTATAGACGCTGATTTCACGGTTAACTGAACGAATTAGACGGGCATCGCTAACAGCCTCGCCCTTCTCATTCAAACCACGAATGATAGTGGTATAGAGGCCATCCTGCGTACTCAGCGATGGCGGGAAGGTGCTTTCGATAGGACGAACAATGACCACGCCAGCGTTCAGATCGGTATGTTCGTTCAGCAGATCAACCTGCCAGTCTACAAAGGCGCGCAGGAAGTTTCCTTCACCAAACTGAATAATGCGTTCAGGATACTGAGCACCGGGGAAATCGCGACGATTTAGTGTTTGCACAATGGGTTCCCTTTATGATTAGTCATACAACCTGATTGAATTGGTCCAATAGGTTAGCAAACTTTAATACATTGAAACCCTGTTTTGATCAATCCCCGGCGACAAATTAGAGCGTTTTATAGAAAAGTGTGGTCCCGGTCAGCGTCCCATCGGGCATTTGGGCGTAATCAGGTATCACCCCTATCTTTTTCCACCCGCAATTGTGGTAGAACAACTCCGCGCCACTGCCCGTCGCCGTATCAAGCACCAGCAGCGTTTTACCTTGTTGACGCGCGCAATTTTCCAGTTCGGTCATCAAATCACGGGCCAGGCCACCGCGTCGCGCTGAGGGGTGAACCAGCAGTTTGGCGACATCAGCACGATGAGGTTGATTTTCGGGTTGATCGATAATGAGTTGGATGGTACCGACAAGCGCCCCCTGCGCGTTCTGCGTACCAAGAACGATCCGTTCTCCGCGAGAAACACTTTGCGCGATGTTTATCCAGAAAGGCTCTGATTTTTCTCGATTAAAGGGCAGCATAAAACTGATGGAGGCGCCGTCATTGACGCACCGTTCAAGAACATCGCTGAGCTCGTCGATTCGCGACAGAATCTGTGCCGCGCTCAGCACAAAGCAGGGTTTGCCGGAAGCCATGGTTTCTCCTTAGATTGACCCCTTCATACTGCTTTTAACAATTACATAACACAAGGGGCGTATCATAGGATAAAGTTATCTATGGCTTATTCATTTGGAGCACTAACCAGTGGTAAATAACCGTGACAACGTAACGTTGCTGTTCATCGTTTAACGTTACGCCCTCAGGTATATCATGCCATTTCGCCAGACACCCTCGACAGCACGTCGCCGTAGCATGTTGAGCGATAAATACCGGGTGACCCCGCATGGGAGTCTGTTTACCATCATTGACGGGAAACGCCGGTGCCAGTCGTTTAGCAATAAAATCCGCAGCATGTTGCTCGATGACAGGCGCACCTTTATCCAGACAATACTGCCTTTCTTTCTGACCAAGACGAAACCGCGAGCGAAACGTTGATTTCGCCAGTCGGGCAAAAAGAGGATCGAGCGTTTTCATCAGTAAACCGAGCGCCCCAGCTGTTGTGTTAATTGCTCCAGCACGGCGATACCGGCCAGTGAATTTCCCGCCGGATCCAGTTCCGGACTCCAGACAGCAATCGCCATCTCGTGAGGCACTATCGCCACGATACCGCCACCCACGCCTGATTTCGCCGGAAGCCCGACCCGCCAGGCAAATTCCCCTGCGTTCTGATACATGCCGCTGGTCGCCATCAGTGCGTTTATCTGCCTGGCCTGCATCGGTGTGACCACAGGATCCGTAAGATGAAAGGCATGTCCTTGATTTGCTAAAAAGACAAAGGTTCGTGCCAGTTCCACGCAGCTCATTTTCAGCGCGCAGTAGTGAAAGTAATTTTGCAAAACGGTGGTCACGTCATGGTGAAAATTGCCGAAGGATTTCATCAGCCAGGCAATAGCAGCGTTGCGTGCCGAGTGCTCAAACTCTGATCGTGCAACCGTCGTGTCATACGCGATATCCGAAACACCGCTTAATGCCCGCACCACTTCCAGCATCCGTTGACGCGGTGCACTCAGACGTCCTTGCAGCATATCGCAAACCACCAGCGCCCCGGCGTTAATAAAGGGATTGCGAGGGATACCCTGCTCCATTTCCAGCTGTACCAGGGAGTTAAAAGGATGACCAGAAGGATCTTTGCCTACGCGCTGCCAGATCTCCTCTTCCTGATAGTGACGCATCGCCACGACCAGACTGAGCACCTTTGAAATCGACTGAATAGAAAAACGTTCTTGCGCATCTCCCGCCTGATAGTGCTGTCCATCAACGGTGCAAATGGCAATACCCAGTTTTGAACCGTCCACGGAAGCTAATGCAGGAATGTAATCAGCGACTTTACCCTGACCAATCAGCGGACGAACCTGCTGCACAATGGTCTCTAAAATTGAATTGTCCATGGCCCTGGCCACAACATGCTCCTTGCTCGCAGGTATGAAAGGCCTGCGAGTATAACAGAGCTGAATACGCAACGTCAGGCCGGAAGGCGGAATCTGGCCACGGCCTGCATAAGCTGATTAGATTCATGGTGAAGCAGTAAGGAAGAATCAGATGCAGCATTTACCAGGTCACTGGTTTGTCGGGCTTCGCCGTTCAGTACATGAAGCTGACGGGTTAACTGGTGAATACTGTTCCCCTGATTTAACGTTGCAGTCGAAATGTCGTTCAGTAACGCGCCGAGGTTTTCCACCAACGAAATAACCTGCTGTAAATTCTTATCAAGTCCGTTAACCGCCTGAAAGCCCTCTTCAATGCCCTGTAACGAGTGTTTAATCAGTGTCTGAATGTTTTGCGTAGACTGACCGCTTTTTCGCGCCAGCAGTCCAACTTCTTTCGCAACCACGGCAAACCCGCGCCCTTGCTCCCCAGCATGCGCTGCCTCGATTGCCGCGTTGAGAGCCAGGATATTTGTCTGAAATGCAATGTTGTCAATAAGCGTTGTAATCCCTCGCATTTCAGACGAGCGAGTCACAATCGCCTGCATTGACGCATTTACCGTCGCCATCATTCGGTCTCCGCCTGCCGCAATATCACGCGCCTGCACTGCGCGTTGATTCGCCAGTTCAGCAAAACCACTGTTATCCTCAACATGCGTTTCCAGAACCGAAATATGCGATGTCACAGTACTTAACTCTTCACTTTGTTTTGCCGACTGCTGGTATAGCTGTTTATTGTTCTGCGCAAGTTCGTTGATATTTCCTACCATTGCGGTGGTGGCATCATTCACCTGCCGCACCAGCGCACAGAGCCCCTGCTGCATTGCAGCAATACGTGAACTTAATTGCGCCACTTCCCGATTAAACTGACTCACCTGCGGGGCCGGACGAGACAGATCCCCGGCCGCTAAAATATCGATATGATCGATCAGCCGGCGCAGCGGCATAATCACCCAACGGAACATACTGCGCCAGACCAGAAAGGCGATAACCACCAGCACCAGAGGAATAAACAAAAATAGATTCTGTAAACGCTCAAGACTGGTCAACAGCTGCTGACGTCCAGCTTCCGCATGTCGCCCACTGTCCTGCTGAAAGCGGGCGTAATTACCGTTAAAGTCTGTCTGAAAGGCCTGCACGGGTACGGCAAAAAACGCATCAATGGAACCTGACTGCATCAGACCGTCCGCCTGCTCCTGAATACCGCTATAAAAACGCTGATAGCTCTCCGTTAGATCCGGGTCCGGTTGCGGCTTCAGATCCCGCCAGGCATCCCATGCACTTTTTGACTGCGCCAGCGCCCGATACGCCTCTTCCATTAACGGACGCCAACTCCCGTCTGAACCGGTGGCAGCATCCTGCATAAAATAAATCCCCGCCCGGTTAAGTAAATCGCTGGCAGATAATAACGCCACCCGCGCTTCATCAACCTTTGCCTGCTGCAAAAGCGCGAGTTGATTACGCCCTTCATTATGTTGCGCATCGCTGACAGAGGCCGAGAGCATCAAGGAGGACACAACCTGCAAAACAGAGAACAGCGCAATAATGCAAAAAATGCCGGTTAACAGACCAAACTGACGGGGTATAAGACGATGGGAAATTTGCGTTATGTTCATATTACTCTTCTGTATCAAAGCGTTAGACGCGAGTGTACGGAGAGTAAATGACAGAAAAATTGCAGAAATAAGACAGGTGCCCCCAGCGGAGGCACCTACACCATCAAAGGCGGTTTTTCCAGACGGTCTGCACGTTACAAAACTCATGCAGGCCAAAGTGCGAAAGCTCGCGGCCAAAACCACTTTTCTTCACACCACCAAACGCAACGCGGGCATCGCTGGCGCTGTAACCATTGATAAATACGCCACCACACTCCAGGCGTGACGCCATCTTCTGTGCCAGTGCTTCATCGGCAGTAAACACCGTGGCGGATAAGCCGAAATCACTGTCATTCGCCAGCGCTAAAGCATGTTCCGCATTCTTCGCCACGGTAATTGCCGCCACCGGACCAAACAGCTCCTGGCGGAACGCCGTCATTTCAGGGGTGACATCGCCCAGTACCGTCACGGCATAGTAGTTGCCCTGACCGGCAATTTTTTCCCCGCCGAGAAGTAACCGCGCTCCTTCAGCAAGGGTGGCTTCAACCTGCTGGTGCAACTCATCACGCAGATCAAATCGCGCCATCGGCCCCAGATCGTTTTCTTCGTTCAGCGGATCGCCCATTTTGAGCGCGCTTGCGGCGGCCACAAAGCGTGAAGTAAATTCTGCCGCGATCCCTTCTTCGATAATAAAGCGTTTGGCTGCCGCACAAACCTGCCCGGTGTTCTGATAACGCCCGGCGACCGCCGCCTTAACGGCCAGATCGAGGTCAGCATCATTGAGGACAATAAACGGGTCGGAGCCGCCCAGTTCAAGCACACATTTTTTCAGAGCGGCACCCGCCTGGGCGCCAATCGCCGCACCGGCACGTACACTGCCTGTCACCGTTACCGCCGTAATGCGCGGGTCATTGATCATCTGGCTGACCCCGGCGTTATCGGCATTCACCCACCCATAAACCCCCGCGGGTACACCAGCATCAGCGAAAACCTGCGCAATAATTGCAGCACAGCCGGTTACGTTAGGTGCATGCTTTAGCAGGTAACCATTTCCGGCCAACAGAATCGGGACGGCACCTCGCATTACCTGCCAGAGCGGGAAGTTCCACGGCATGATCGCCAGAATGGTTCCTACCGGACGATACTCAATCACCGCCTGGTTATTTTCCACCAGCGTGGGTTCCGGACTGAGCATCGCCGGTCCATGCTCGGCATACCAGTCACACAACGCAGCTGATTTGGCGACTTCAGCACGCGCCTGCTTAATGGGTTTACCCATTTCACGTGAGATACACTGCGCCATCTCTTCCGCACGATGGCGCAGAGCCTGCCCGATATGGCGTAGCGTTTGCGCACGGTGCTCAACGGAAGTGCGTTTCCATTCGCTATAGCCATTCGCCGCAAGGTTCAGCGCATGATCAATCTCTTTCGCGCTGGCCCACGGTGTCGCCGTTAGCCTTTCACCGCTGGCAGGGTCAACGGAAATCGCATGTGTTGCTGCTGTGATAGTCATAAGTGCCTCTCTTTATCGCAGGGTATGGTTATATCATGAGCATATTTACTCTTTCTGAAAAATGAATAATATTAACCATACCATTCACGAATAGAGAAGATTATGGATCTGACGCAGCTGGAAATGTTCAATGCCGTCGCGGAGACTGGCAGTATTACGCAGGCCGCCGCGAAGGTGCATCGCGTGCCTTCCAATCTCACCACCCGTATACGTCAGCTTGAAGCCGACCTGGGCGTCGATCTGTTTATTCGTGAAAACCAGCGTCTGCGGCTTTCCCCGTCCGGGCATAACTTTTTGCGCTACAGCCAGCGGATCCTGGCACTGGTTGAAGAAGCAAGGATGGTGGTCGCTGGGGATGAGCCACAAGGACTCTTCTCTCTCGGCTCGCTTGAAAGTACAGCAGCAGTACGCATCCCCGCCACGCTGGCTGAATATAACCAGCGTTACCCTAAAATTCAGTTCGCGTTGGCGACAGGTCCTTCAGGCACAATGCTGGACGGCGTGCTCGACGGTACATTGAACGCTGCCTTTGTCGATGGCCCAATTACCCATCCGGGACTTGAAGGAATGCCGGTCTACCGCGAAGAGATGATGATTGTCACGCCTAACGGTCATCCCCCCATTCAGCGGGCCAGCGACGTTAACGGTTGCAGTATTTACGCCTTTCGCGCCAACTGTTCCTATCGCCGCCATTTTGAAAGCTGGTTTCATGCCGATCGCGCCATGCCCGGCACCATTCATGAAATGGAGTCATATCACGGTATGCTGGCCTGTGTCATTGCCGGCGCTGGTATCGCACTGATCCCGCGTTCGATGCTGGAGAGCATGCCTGGACATCATCAGGTCAACGCCTGGCCGCTAAGCGAGAACTGGCGCTGGCTGAATACATGGCTGGTCTGGCGCAGAGGTGCAATGACACGGCAGCTGGAGGCGTTTATTGAGGTATTGAACCCTCAGTTATCACAGAGCCCGGAGTAACTGACGATCCTCAAAGAACATGAATACCTGTAAATCCGGGTGAAGTCATACACCCGGAATTTCATTATTATTGAAATAGTTAAAAATACGAGAAATGTTCGGCAGCAAATTGTGGCGCCCTGCCAATGAAATGAGATCCGCATCACAAAATGATTGTATTTTCGCCAGCAAACGTTTTAAGATCGTGGCCTTACCTTTTCGCAGCTAATCCTCTTATTTGATATGACAACAGACACTGTTTCCCGCAAGGTCGCGTGGCTACGGGTAGTTACGCTTGCCATTGCCGGTTTTATTTTCAATACCACAGAGTTTGTCCCTGTCGGCTTGCTGTCCGACATCGCACAAAGCTTCAATATGCAGACCGCTCAGGTCGGGATCATGCTGACGATCTACGCCTGGGTTGTCGCCCTGATGTCACTCCCCTTTATGTTGCTCACCAGCCAGGTGGAGCGCCGAAAACTTCTGATTTGCCTGTTTGTTGTGTTTATCGCCAGCCATGTACTCTCTTTCCTGGCATGGAATTTTACCGTGCTGGTGATTAGCCGTATTGGTATTGCCTTTGCGCACGCGATTTTCTGGTCGATCACCGCATCGCTGGCAATTCGTCTGGCTCCTGCCGGGAAACGCGCACAGGCTCTCAGCCTGATTGCCACTGGCACCGCACTGGCGATGGTGTTGGGGCTGCCCATCGGGCGTATCGTCGGTCAGTATTTTGGCTGGCGCACGACCTTTTTCGCCATCGGTATGGGGGCGTTAGTAACCCTGCTTTGCCTGATTAAGCTCCTGCCCAAACTACCCAGTGAGCACTCTGGCTCTTTAAAAAGCCTACCCGTGTTATTCCATCGCCCAGCATTGATGAGCCTGTATCTACTGACGGTGATTGTGGTCACCGCGCATTACACGGCCTACAGCTATATCGAGCCGTTTGTACAGACCGTCGCAGGCCTGAGCGCAAACTTTGCTACCGTACTGTTGCTGGTTCTGGGTGGCGCGGGAATTGTCGGTAGCGTCATTTTCGGTAAGCTAGGTAATTTGCATGCGTCCGTGCTGATTAGCAGTGCCATTGCCCTGTTGACGGTATGCCTTATGCTGTTACTTCCCGCTGCTGACAGCGAAATGCACCTTGCTATCCTGAGTATTTTCTGGGGCGTTGCCATCATGCTGATAGGTCTGGGTATGCAGGTGAAAGTGCTGGCGCTTGCTCCTGATGCAACTGACGTCGCAATGGCACTGTTCTCAGGTATCTTTAATATCGGTATTGGCGCTGGCGCGCTGGTAGGCAATCAGGTGAGTTTGCACTGGTCGATGTCTACGATTGGTTACGTTGGTGCAGTGCCTGCCCTGGTGGCGTTGATATGGTCGGTGATTATTTTTCGTAAATGGCCGGTATCGCTGGAAGAACAACCTCAGCATTCGTAAAAAATGTGCCCGGTAGACATTACCGATTACCGGGCATAGTGTTCTAAGCGTAGGTTTTAATAATTTCCAGTACGCCGTTAATAATAAACTGCACACCCATACACACCAGCAAGAAGCCCATCAAACGAGAAATCGCTTCGATACCACCTTTGCCGACCAGGCGCATGATCCCCCCGGAACTGCGCAAACAGCCCCACAGGATAATCCCGACAACCGCAAAAATAATCGGCGGCGCGATCATGATCACCCAGTCCGGAAATTCGGAGCCATGACGCACGGTTGACGCGGAACTGATGATCATCGCAATCGTCCCCGGACCGGCAGTGCTTGGCATAGCCAGCGGTACAAAGGCGATATTGGCAGTAGGTTCGTCTTCCAGCTCTTCTGACTTGCTTCTCGCTTCCGGAGAATCATGCGCCTTCTGCTGCGGAAACAGCATCCGAAAGCCGATAAACGCAACGATTAACCCACCCGCGATACGTAGCCCGGGAATCGAAATCCCGAAGGTATTCATCACAAGTTGCCCGGCATAGTACGCCACCATCATGATGGCAAACACGTAAACGGACGCCATGAGTGACTGACGGTTACGCTCTGCGCTGTTCATATTGCCTGCAAGGCCAAGGAACAACGCCACGGTGGTTAACGGGTTTGCCAACGGTAACAGGACTACCAGCCCCAGTCCTATTGCTTTAAACAAGTCCATCATAATGTCATCTTTCCTGTGCGTTAATCGTCAACGGCAAGTATACGGTGAAATCCGCGAGATAAGCCATTTTCGTGGTGTAAGGATTCATTTTTCATCCGCACGTATAAACCATAATTATCAAACCGTTAAAATTCCACTCGCCAGGTATTAAGTCTGATGATTTAGCAAAACGTGGCATTTGCGGATCCATTCGTTTGACTTATATTTGCCTAAGCAATAATATCAGCCGTGACTAACTACTTGCCAGGGCAACCATTGTGAAAAACACCAGTGATCTGTTTAACGAAATCATCCCACTGGGTCGTTTGATCTATATGGTTAATCAGAAAAAAGATCGTTTGTTAAACGACTATCTGTCACCGCTGGATATCACGGCATCGCAGTTCAAGGTGCTCTGCTCCATCCGTTGCGCGGTGTGCATCACCCCTGTCGAATTGAAAAAAGTGCTGTCTGTCGACCTTGGCGCCCTGACGCGGATGCTGGACAGACTGGCCTGTAAAGGCTGGATAGAAAGGCTTCCGAATCCACATGATAAGCGTGGCGTGCTGGTGAAACTCACCGAGCATGGCGCAGCAATTTGCGAGCAGTGTCATCAATTAGTAGGGCAAGACCTGCACCAGGAACTAACAAAAAACTTAACGGCGGATGAAGTAGCCACACTTGAGCACTTGCTTAAGAGAATCCTGCCGTAAACAGAAAGAGGTATGACGATGTCCAGACGCAATACTGACACAATCACTATTCATAGCATTTTGGACTGGATCGAAAATAACCTTGAATCGCCGCTCTCACTGGAAAAAGTGTCAGAGCGTTCAGGTTACTCCAAATGGCACCTGCAACGGATGTTTAAAAAAGAAACCGGTCATTCACTGGGTCAATACATTCGCAGCCGTAAAATGACTGAAATAGCGCAAAAATTAAAAGAAAGTAACGAGCCCATTCTTTATCTGGCAGAGCGTTACGGTTTTGAGTCTCAGCAGACGCTGACCCGGACATTCAAAAACTATTTTGATGTTCCGCCGCATAAATACCGTATGACGAATATGCATGGCGAATCGCGCTATTTACTTCCACTCAATCAATGTAATTGCTAATCGCCAGTTAACGACGTAACCGAGGAAATCATGAAACTTCTGTCTTATGCAATGCTGGCCCTGCTGTTTGTTGTTTCGGGCCAGAGCATGGCGGAACAGACCGCGCAACCTGCCACCCAGAACAGTCGCGACGCGATGATTATGCCCCCTGCGCACGATCAGTCCCCGTTCGATTTTAATCATATGGGCGCAGGCAGCGACAAGTCCGACGAATTAGGTGTGCCTTATTACAATATGCGCAACCTGTAATTATATTGCCCCGCCACTGCGGGGCTTTTTTTAGCCCCTCACCGACGCAACCTTACGCAACCGAAAGCCAAACACATTGATATACAACCCTGCCATGATCAGTAGCGCACCGAGCAGTTGCAATCCGGTCAGCGTTTCATCCAGCAACACGACTGCACTCGCCAGCCCGACAACCGGCACCAACAGCGATAACGGTGCTACCCGCCAGGTCTCATAGCGTCCGAGTAACGAACCCCAGATGCCATAACCCACGATGGTCGCCACAAACGCCAGATAAACCAGTGACAGAATGGTTGTCATATCTATCGCTACCAGGCTTTGGGTCATTTGCGTTGGACCATCGAGAATCAATGATGCGAGGAAGAACGGAACAATGGGGATTAACGCGCTCCATACCACCAAGGACATTACGGCCGGACGCGATGTATGCTGCATGATTTTTTTGTTAAAGATATTGCCGCAGGCCCAGCTTAGCGCCGCCGCCAGCGTCAGCATAAAACCGAGCATGCCAACATGCTGCCCGTTCAGACTGGCCTCAATCAGCACCAGCACGCCAAATACCGCCAGCGCAATGCCTACCAGCTGTTTACCCTGCAGACGTTCGCCAAAGGCAAATGCCCCAAGAATGATGGTGAAAAACGCCTGAGCCTGCAATACCAGAGAAGCTAACCCGGCGGGCATACCGAATTTGATAGCGCTAAAGAGAAACGCAAACTGCCCAAAACTGATGGTTAGCCCATAGCCGAGCAACAGCGAAAGTGGGATTTTCGGCCTGGCAACAAAGAGTATTGCCGGGAACGCCACCAGTAAAAAACGCAGCCCTGCCAGCATTAAGGGGGGCATATTATGCAGCCCCACTTTGATGACCACAAAGTTCAGTCCCCAAACCACAACGACCAGTAACGCTAATAATCCGTCTTTACGCGACATACCACCGCCCCTGCAAATATTAAATTTTTGTAAACAAGTTAAAGTAACGGAAATCGTTGTGCCGTAACAGATCATTATTTCAGGTAGGCCTTGCAAGGCATTTTCAGACAACTTATTGAGTGTACATCACAGTTTTTGCATGCTATTTGTTTCTTATATCTAAAAAAAACATAACAACATGCATTGTCGGGCAGGAAAATGAATATCTCTCTGAGAAGGTCCACTCTCGCGTTACTCGCGTCATCTTTGTTATTAACAATTGGCCGTGGCGCCACTCTGCCATTTATGACGATTTACCTCAGTCGGCAGTATCATCTGAGCGTCGACCTGATCGGCTATGCGATGACTGTCGCGCTGACCATTGGCGTGGTGTTCAGCCTTGGCTTTGGTATTCTGGCCGACAAGTTTGATAAAAAACGCTATATGCTGCTGGCAATTTGTGGCTTTGCGTCCGGCTTTATTGCGATCCCACTGGTGCATAACGTGGTGGTGGTAGTTTTGCTCTTTGCTCTGATCAACTGCGCGTACTCCGTCTTCGCCACGGTGCTGAAGGCCTGGTTTGCCGATAATCTGTCTGCTACCAACAAGACTAAAATTTTCTCGCTTAACTATACCGTGCTGAATATTGGCTGGACCGTTGGTCCACCGCTGGGCACGCTGCTGGTGATGCAAAGCATTAACCTGCCATTCTGGCTGGCTGCCGCCTGTTCAGCATTGCCACTGGTGTTTATCCAGACCTGGGTAAAACGTTCGACAGCACCATCAGAAGGTTTAAACGCCGCAGTGTGGTCCCCATCGGTACTCCTGCGTGACCGGGCATTATTCTGGTTTACGTTGTCGGCCTTTCTGGCATCGTTTGTTGGTGGTGCTTTTGCGTCCTGTATTTCGCAATACGTTATGGTGGTTGCTGACGGAGATTTTGCCGAGAAAGTCGTCGCGGTGGTCCTGCCCGTTAACGCCGCCATCGTAGTATCACTGCAATACGCACTTGGTCGCAGGCTCACCGCCACGAATATCCGCCCGTTAATGACAATGGGTACAGTCTTCTTTGTCGTTGGCCTGGTCGGTTTCGCTTTCTCCGGCAACAGTCTGTTGTTATGGGGAATTTCTGCTGCCTTTTTCACTATCGGCGAAGTCATTTACGCACCGGGTGAATACATGCTTATCGACAACATCGCCCCGGCAGGCATGAAAGCCAGCTATTTTTCTGCCCAGTCGTTGGGCTGGCTTGGCGCAGCGGTTAACCCATTAGTCAGCGGCGTCATTTTAACCACATTGCCACCATGGTCGCTGTTTGTGGCGTTGATAGTGGCGATCGTTCTTGCCTGGGCGCTCATGATAAAAGGCATGCGTGTCAAGCCCTGGGGGCAGACGGCGGTCTGCTGATGAGTATAGCGACAGAGCCGAAGCCGCTCTGTCGCATACCTCAGATAGCAACCAGTCCCCGAACGCCCTCGGCCTCCATATTTTTACCGTCGCCGCTTTGAATAATACTGCCCCGCGACATCAGCAGGTATTTGTCGGCTAGCTGCTGCGCAAAATCATAGAACTGCTCCACCAGCAAAATGGCCATATCACCCCGGTGTGCCAGTTGAGAAATCACCTGACCAATCTCTTTAATTACCGAAGGCTGAATCCCCTCGGTGGGTTCATCGAGGATCAACAGCTGTGGGCGACTTGCCAGCGCTCGCCCAATTGCCAGTTGCTGCTGTTGGCCGCCGGACAAATCTCCGCCCCGCCGATGTTTCATCTCCTGTAAAACCGGAAAGAGCGCGTAAATATCATCCGGCACATGTCGGGCCTCCGGTGCAGAAAATCGGGAAAGACCGAGCAGCAGATTCTCTTCTACCGTCAAACGCGGAAAAATATCGCGGCCCTGTGGGACATATGCCACACCGGCCCTGACCCGCTGATGCGGCTTCCAGTGAGTGACATTTTTTTCCTGCCAGAGCACGTTTCCGCTACGGGCCGGAATAAGCCCCATCAGACACTTCAGTAGCGTTGTTTTCCCCACGCCGTTACGTCCCAGCAAACATGTCACCTCACCAATACGCGCTTCAAAGCTCACCCCGCGCAGAATATGGCTGCCACCATAATATTGATTCAGTTCTTTCACCTGCAGCATTTGAACTCCTTAACGCCCGAGATAGACTTCAATAACCTGCTCGTTGGCCTGCACATCGCGAAGGCTCCCCTGAGCGAGGACACGTCCCTGATGTAATACTGTCACGCGATCGGCAATGGTTTCGACAAATCCCATATCGTGCTCAACAACCATCAGAGAGTGCTTTCCGGCAAGCTGGCGAAACAGCTCCGCTGTGTATTCCGTTTCCGCATCCGTCATCCCCGCCGCGGGTTCATCCAGTAGCAGTAAATGCGGCTCCTGTACCAGCAGCATGCCAATTTCGAGAAACTGTTTTTGCCCATGCGAAAGCAGACCGGCGCGGCGGGCCCGCTCATTACCCAGCCGCAACAGCGCCAGTACTTCATCAATACGATCCCGTTGTACGCCTGAGAGTCGTGCCCGTAGAGAACCCCAGACAGATTTATCATTTTTCAGCGCCAGTTCCAGGTTCTCCTCCACCGTTAAGGCTTCAAATACCGTGGGTTTTTGAAATTTCCGTCCAATCCCCTGACGTGCAATGGCAATGGGATCCAGCGTTGTTAAATCGGTCGACTGATCGTATATCGCACGACCACTTTGCGGTCTGGTTTTACCGGTTATGACATCCATTAACGTCGTTTTTCCGGCACCGTTGGGACCAATAATACAGCGCAGCTCCCCGACACCAATATTGAGCGAGAGATCCGTTAACGCCTGGAATCCGTCGAAATTAACGTTAATTTTTTCCAGTTGCAGCACCGGGTCCGTTTGTTCACGAAACCGATCGCCCGGCATCTGGCGAGTAAAAAGTCCTTCATCTGGCTGCATTATTTGTCTCCCTTGCGAAACAGGCCAATCACACCACGGGGTAAAAAAAGCGTAACGCCAATAAAAATCAAGCCAAGAAATAGCTGCCAGTATTCCGGCATAATGACGGTAAACAGGCTTTTAGCACCGTTCACCAGTACGGCGCCAAATACCGGACCGATCAGGGTTCCGCGTCCGCCGAGAGCAACCCAAATCGCCGCTTCAATCGAGTTGGTCGGCGACATTTCGCTGGGGTTAATAATCCCTACCTGCGGGACATAAAGCGCCCCGGCCAGGCCGCACAGTACAGCGGAAAGCGTCCACACCAGTAACTTGAAACCTTTCGGATCGTAACCACAGAACATCAGACGGTTCTCGGCGTCGCGCACGGCGGTCAGAATACGACCAAACTTACTGCGGGCCAGCGCAAGTCCCAGCCATATTGCCAGCACCAGCAGCATAACCGTCGCCAGAAACAGCGCGATCCTGGTTGACGTCGCGGTCACCGGAAACCCCAGAATGGTGGTAAAACCGGTAAAACCGTTATTTCCCCCAAAGCCGGTTTCATTGCGGAAAAACAGCAGCATTCCGGCGAAAGTCAGGGCCTGGGTCATGATGGAGAAATAGACCCCTTTGATTTTTGAACGGAAGGCAAACCAACCAAATACCAGCGCCAGCAGGCCCGGCACCAGAACAACCAGCAGCATCGCCCAGAGAAAATGTTGCGTCCCCCACCAAAACCACGGCAGCTCGCTCCACGACAGGAACGACATAAAGGCCGGCAATCCTTCGCCGGAAGCCTGACGCATCAGGTACATCCCCATTGCATAGCCCCCCAGCGCGAAGAAGATACCGTGTCCCAGCGAGAGCATTCCGGCATAGCCCCACACCAGATCCAGCGCGACGGCCACAATGGCATAGCAGAGAATTTTCCCGACCAGCGTCAACGTCCACACCGATATGGCCAGCGGATGCTCCGCAGGTAACAGCGCAAGAAACGGCAGAATAATCAGCGCCAGCAGTAAGCCCAGACCCAGCACGCGTGTCACACGTGGCGCTTTACGCACAAGCTTTATTGTCATCGGCATCGTCATCAGTCAATAACCCTCCCTTTCAGCGCGAACAGTCCCTGAGGTCGTTTCTGAATAAACAGAATGATCAGCACCAGGATCATGATTTTACCGAGAACTGCCCCCACCTGAGGCTCCAGAATTTTATTGAAGATCCCCAGCCCAAATGCCGCAGCCACGCTCCCGGCAAGCTGCCCAACGCCGCCCAATACCACGACCAAAAACGAATCGATAATGTAGCTTTGCCCCAGTTCCGGTCCTACGTTACCTAATTGCGAGAGCGCCACGCCTCCCAGTCCGGCAATCCCTGAGCCGAGACCAAAGGCCAGCATATCGACTCGTCCGGTGGGTACGCCGCAGCAGGCCGCCATATTGCGATTTTGCGTCACGGCACGCACGCGCAGCCCGAGACGCGTTTTATTCAACAGCAGCCAGGTGAAGAACAGCACCAGCATGGCAAAGCCAAGCACCACTATTCGGTTCCATGGCAATATCAGATTGGCATAAACCTGAATACCGCCGGAAAGCCATGCAGGATTGGCGACTTCCAGGTTTTGCGCGCCGAAAGTCATACGCACCAGTTGAATGAGCATCAGGCTGATACCCCAGGTCGCCAGCAGCGTTTCGAGCGGGCGGCCGTATAAATGGCGTATCACCCCGCGCTCCAGAAGCATTCCTACTGCCGCAGTCAGCAAAAAGGCAACAGGGAGAGCAATAACCGGATACCAGGCCAACCATTGCGGAAAAAACTGGCCCATCAGCTGTTGCACCATCCAGGTACAGTACGCCCCGAGCATTAACATTTCGCCATGCGCCATATTGATGACGCCGAGTAATCCATAGGTTATCGCCAGACCCAATGCCGCCAGCAGCAAAATAGAACCCAGTGACAGCCCCATGAAAGCCTGCCCAAGAAGATCCCCAATCTTCATACGATGCGCGATGGAATTCAGGCTTTCGCCAGCGGCAGCACGCACGCGGGCATCGGGTTCATGTTCGGCCCGGGTGAATGGCTGCAGGCGCGCCTGAGTTTCAGGATCATTAGACGCCCCTAATAGCTCGATTGCCTGACGCCTGACCTCTGGCGAGGTGCTGCTCAGTTGCAGATTTGCCAGAGCAATAGCGAGTGCGGATTTCACATCATCATCTGACTCCTGAGCCAGTCGTTGCTGTAAAAATGGCAGCATGCCCGGCTGCGCCTCACGCTGTAATGTACGAGCTGCCTCCTTCCTTTCCATGACACTGTCACTTAATAGTTGATGAACAGCCAACGCTCCGGCCACCAGATTACGCAGGCGGTTAGTCAGGCGAATTTTTTTTAGTTCGCCGTTCGGGGCTGTCGCTGTTCCTAACGGCTGTACGTGCGGGTCGTTCATGATGAAGGCATTTTTCGCACTATCGGTCAGCAGGTTCTCCTCTCGTAGCGCGCTGAGCAGCGGGATGCGCTGAACATCGGGATTCACGGCCCATTGTTCAAGCAAGGCGGCCTGCTGAGTCCGGTTGGCGGCGGAAAAGGTATCGGCATCTGCGGCCTGCGCTATCCACGGCAAAAACCACATCAGCAACAACACACCACGAATAAAGCGCATAGCTTTCATGAGCGTTCTCCAAAGCATTACCCTCCCGCAGGAGGGCGTTAGATCAGTTGCTGGCGGTTTTCACGGGCTGTTCAGATTTTTTATCATTACCAGCGATATACGGACTCCACGGCTGGGCGCGGACCGGCTCATCGGTTTGCCAGACCACGTTAAACTGGCCGTTGCCTTCAATCTCGCCAATCATGACGGGTTTATGCAGGTGATGGTTGGTCGCATCCATGGTCAGGGTAAAGCCTGATGGCGCAGCGAAGGATTGCCCCGCCATAGCAGCACGAACTTTATCCACATCGGTAGTTCCGGCTTTTTCTACCGCCTGCGCCCACATGTGCAGGCCAACATACGTGGCTTCCATTGGGTCGTTCGTCACCACCGAATCAGCATTCGGTAATTTATGCGCTTTGGCATACGCCCGGTAATCAGCGACAAACTTTTTGTTGGCCGCATTGTCGACGGACTCAAAGTAGTTCCAGGCGGCAAGGTTGCCCACCAGCGGTTTGGTATCAATACCGCGTAGCTCCTCCTCACCCACGGAAAAAGCCACCACCGGCACATCGGTGGCTTTCAGTCCCTGATTCGCTAACTCTTTATAAAACGGTACGTTAGAATCCCCATTGATGGTCGATACCACCGCCGTTTTCCCCCCTGCGGCGAATTTTTTAATACTGGCGACAATGGTCTGGTAATCGCTGTGTCCGAATGGGGTGTACACCTCTTCGATGTCTTTATCAGCGACCCCTTTTGAGTGCAAAAAGGCGCGTAAAATTTTGTTGGTCGTGCGCGGATAAACATAATCCGTGCCCAGCAGGAAGAAACGTTTCGCGCTACCACCGTCCTCACTCATCAGATACTCAACCGCAGGGATCGCCTGCTGATTAGGGGCTGCGCCGGTATAGAAGACGTTAGGCGACATCTCCTCACCTTCATATTGCACTGGGTAAAACAGCAGACCGTTCAACTCTTCAAATACCGGTAGAACCGATTTACGCGAAACCGATGTCCAGCAGCCGAAAACTGCCGCCACTTTGTCCTGACTCAGCAGTTGCCTTGCTTTTTCCGCAAATAACGGCCAGTTCGAGGCCGGGTCAACCACCACCGGTTCCAGCTTTTTACCCAACACACCGCCCTGAGCATTTATTTCATCGATAGTCATCAACGCCACATCTTTTAGCGGCGTTTCGGATATGGCCATCGTGCCGGATAACGAATGCATGATGCCAACCTTGATGGTGTCAGCTGCCTGAACGCTAAAACTCACGCCCATTGCTACAACAGAGGCAGAAAGTGCAAAAGCTTTTAAAAATGTACGACGCTGCATAGTTTCACTCCTGAAATTAAACTTGCTGAAAGCTCCGGTGCAGCCGGGCAGACAAAACGGTGCAAATTAAGGGTGTTCAGAAGTGATAAGGCAAAAACAATGCCAGATATTAAAACATCATATAAAATCAATGGATTAGTATCTCGCGCACAAAAATCAGTATTACATTTTTCCGCCAAACGGACTAATCAAACAAAAAATTGAACCACCATGAGACAACTCTGCATTATAAACGTGCAACAATCTGTGTCAGCAGCACACCGTCATAACAGCGTGTCAGGGTTTAAAAACAGGGTTATTTGTGCGCAGATAAATGTGTCTCGTCACTATTATTTATTTTATTCGACGTGATCATGTTAAAAATTTACTTTTCAGCCGAAATAATCACACAGTTCAGCCTTTGTTTAAGATTGAATTGCTACTATAGTCATAAGCGAGGTGAACTTAAGGTAAGAGAGGAAACTCACAGATAAAGGAGCATTTACTATGCTGGGTAATATGAATATTTTTATGGCTGTTCTGGGAATTATTTTATTTTCCGGTTTCCTGGCCGCGTATTTTAGCCACAGATGGGATGATTGATGAACGGAGATAGTCCTGCACCGACCCGGCCCCTTGTAGCGTAACTGCACAAGGGGCCATTTTTTTACCTGAATCGCGCTCGCGGTACCTTTTTCCTGATTTACAGATAAAAAAAACCGCCGGATAAACCAGCGGTAAATGCTTGCATGGATAGATTTGTGTTTTGCTTTTATACGCTATCTGGCAATTCCCTGCGAAGATAACGGATAGTCAGCTAACCTATCATCGACAACCCCAATGAAAGTTAAACGAAACGCAACTACCTTAAAGCGTTTTCGAAAACTCACGCACTGAGGGGATACGAGGTCTCGTCATTGATGTCCACTAACGCGATCTGCTCATTTTCATCCATAAACATACAGCGATTTCTGCCGGTCTGTTTCCCCTGATACATCGCCCTGTCAGCCCGACCAAGCGCAGTATCCAGCGTTTCACCCTGTTGAACCCGGGTTATGCCAGCCGTTACCGTGATACCGATCTCTCCATCAGAGTAGGGAATTTTTTTCTGACCAATCAGACGACAAAGTCGCAAACCCGCCTGGCATGCCTGCTCGTCCGTTTTTGTTCTAATGATGATAATGAACTCTTCTCCACCGTAGCGGTACGCCACTTCATCATATCGCGTCCATGACAATAAATTTGATGCCAGAGCCCGCAATACCACGTCACCAACCAAATGGCCGTAGGTATCGTTAACGTATTTAAAACGATCGATATCCAACAACAATATATAGAGATTAAGCGGTTCGGCATCGAGCAACTGCCGATCAAAAGACTCATCAAGCATTCTTCTGCCAGGTAAACCTGTTAATACATCGATATTACTACGAATACTCAATAAATATATTTTGTAGTCCATTACAGATGAGGTAAATGCCAGAAGCGCGTCCTGGAAACTGTCGAAATGCCATGAGTGGCTACGTTTCTCCACTATAGCCAATAGCAACTCCTTGCCTAATAAATGCATCTTTTCGTGAGTGGCACTTATCTAGCTCACGTAACTACAATCATCCTCATTGTACCGCGATTGATTATTAAGCCACTGTCCAAATCGACAAACTAAATGCGAGTTTTCACCCATAATATCAGGCTGTGTTACATCTGAAGACACCACGCAGCGGAACATTGTCACTAACCATTTGTAGTGGGCATCAATGGACTTGTTCAACTCAATCAAAATTGTATCTATTTCCTTCGTATTTCTCATCATCACGTTCTCTCTCCCTGTTCGAGCGTTTCTGATGGAATTATCTTAACGATAAAAAAGAAAATTTATGTAAATTTTTTAATAGTAATTAATAAGCCGCGATTAACAATAGCATTGCGCTATGCCACTGGTCGCGGCATAGCGAGTATCGCCGACTCAGTTCATACCTGGCTCAAATTGGCCGCGGTTCATTGAGCCTTTTATTTTCGCGGATAGATAAAAACCGTTAAGAAAGCTGATGTGTATGCCTTAAGCTTTTTATAGCTATCACTGTCCAGTGTCAGTGTTGCTACCGTCAGAGTTGTTACGGTCAGGGTAAAAATTACAATATCCCCTGCTGTCGCTAGTGGCCAATTCTCAAAGTAGGTTTGCAGACTGTTAAGGACGATTTTATCAACAAGTTCTGTACGTTCAGGCATGTTTAAGACCTCTATGAAGTTCAACGTTTTGGAACAATGATTGTCGCACAGAGTAAAAGTAATTTTTTCCGGTAAGGACGTTAAATTGCAGGGTTCTTTTCTTAGATAATTCAAATAAACGGGCATCACATCCGGTTGTTGATGCACGAAGCGACAGTAAGCAGTAGGCCGGATGGCGCTTCGCTATCCGGCCTACTGCGTAATTCCCTTTTCAGCACAATGATGAATTTATCGGCATCATTATGTTTAACTAAGCTGAATTGAGGACTTTCCCCCTCTGAACAAACCTTACGCGCTCAAACCACGATGTTCCAGCATCGGCTCCATTTTTGGATCGCGTCCGCTCCATTGGCGATAAAGTTCAGTTAAATCAGTACTGTTACCACGGGACAAAATCGCTTCGCGGAATTTCTGCCCGTTTTCGCGGGTTAATCCGCCCTGCTCTACAAACCACTGATAGCCATCGTCAGCCAACATTTGCGTCCACAAATAGGCGTAATAACCTGCGGCATAACCACCGCCGAAGATATGGGCAAAATAGCTGCTACGATAACGTGGCGGCACAGCCTTGAGTTCCAAACCTTCTGCTGCCAGCGCCTGCTTTTCAAATTGATCAACCGAAAGAGATAACGCGCTATTTTCCAGACTGTGCCAACGCATATCCAGCAATGCAGCACTGAGCAGTTCGGTCATGTCGTAACCTTTGTTAAACAGGCTGGCCCGCTGCATCTTATCCCGCAACGCCTGCGGCATTTGCTCCCCGGTATCAACATGACGAGCAAAACGAGCAAAGACCTGCGGATGACTTGCCCAGTGTTCGTTTATCTGTGAAGGAAATTCAACAAAGTCACGCGGAGTGTTGGTCCCTGAAAGCGTGGCATAACGCTGAGTAGCGAACAGGCCGTGCAACGTGTGCCCAAACTCATGAAATAACGTAATAACATCATCCCACAATAACAATGCAGGCTGACCTTTTGCCGGTTTTTGATAATTACACACGTTGTAAATAACCGGCCGGGTTTCATTGAGTTGCGATTGCTCAACAAAATTGCCCATCCAGGCACCACCGCTTTTCGATTCCCGGGCAAAGAAGTCGCCGTAAAATAACGCCAGACCTACGCCATCGTGATCAAATATTTCCCATACCCTAACATCCGGGTGATAAACAGGAATGTCGAACCGTTCTATAAATTTTATGCCAAAGAGTTGATTGGCCGTCCAGAAAACGCCCTCGTTCAGCACCGTATCAAGGGCAAAGTAAGGTTTGAGCTGCGCCTCATCCAGCGCATATTTCTCACGACGAACCTGCTCAGCATAAAATGCCCAGTCCCAGGCCTCGACGTTAAATTGCCCCTGTTCGTGATTGATAACATTCTGGATTTCGGCCTGTTCATCCAATACCCGAGCTCGCGCGGCAGGAACAATCGCCCGCATGAAAGTCAGTGCTGCTTCCGGTGTTTTTGCCATCTGGTCGGCAATTTTCCATGCCGCGTAATTGGCAAAACCGAGTAGTTTCGCCTGCTGCATCCGGATCTCGACCAGCCGCTGAATAATCGCCCGAGTATCGTTAGCGTCATTATTTTCTGCTCTCGTCCATGCGCGGTTGAACAGATTTTCACGAGTCTGGCGATCGCGTAACGCCGCAAGCGCCGGTTGCTGTGTCGTGTTCAATAGCGAGATAACCCAACGCGCTTCAAGCCCTTTCTCCTTTGCAGCTTCGGCGGCAATGGCAATTTCCTCTGCGCTGAGTCCGTCCAGGTAACGTGCATCATCCACCACCAGAGCACCGGACTTGTTCGCCGCCAGCAGCCGTTGATTAAACTGGCTGGTCAGCGTGGCGGACTCCGTGTTGAGCACTTTAAGGCGGGTTTTATCCGCCTCATTCAAACGTGCGCCAGCTAGCACAAAACGCTGGTGGATGACCTCCAGCAAGCGTGATGATTCGCTATCCAGTCCCAGCGAACCTCGCCGTTGCCAGACCGCTTCAACGCGCGAGAAAAGTGCTTCATTGAGATAGATATCATTGGCAAGGCTCGCCAGTTCCGCGGAAAACTCTTCATCAAGGCGCTGTAGTTCATCGTTGGTGTGTGCCGCCGTCATCGCGAAGAAAACGCTGGTTACGCGTGTCAGCAAAGCGCCACTTTGTTCAAGCGCCAGCAACGTATTGGCAAAATCAGGGGCTTGCGGGTTTTGCACAATCGCCTCGATCTCTGCACGTTTTTGCCGCACGCCTTCATCGAATGCGGGGCGATAGTGCTGCACATCTATCTGATCAAACTGCGGCGCCTGATACGGCAATGTGCTGTGGTGAAAAAAAGGATTCGTTAACGACATCTTTCACTCCTGAAAACGATTTGTTTACCAGAGTAGACTTCCCGGGAATCAACCGCAATCGCGTTACGCAGGAATAGCTCTGAACGGAAATGACGTGCTATGGTAGTACTACATAAAAAGCGTTGAGGAACAGTGAGATGATCGTTTTAGTAACCGGAGCAACCGCAGGTTTTGGTGAGTGCATTACGCGTCGTTTTATTGAGAATGGGCATAAAGTTATTGCCACCGGACGCCGCCAGGAGCGCCTGCAGGAGCTCAAAGATGAGCTGGGTGACCGCCTCTATACCGCGCAACTGGACGTACGTAATCGTGCATCAATCGAAGAGATGATGGACGCCTTACCCGCAGAATGGCGCAATATTGATGTTCTGGTCAACAACGCGGGTCTGGCGCTGGGCCTTGAGCCTGCCCACAAGGCCAGCATTGAAGACTGGGAAAATATGATCGACACCAACAACAAAGGGCTGGTTTATATGACACGCGCCGTTCTGCCTGGCATGGTTGAACGCAACCGCGGTCATATTATTAATATCGGCTCTACAGCGGGCAGTTGGCCATACGCTGGCGGTAACGTCTACGGTGCGACTAAAGCGTTCGTGCGCCAGTTTAGCCTGAATTTACGTACTGATTTACACGGTACTGCAATTCGCGTTACCGACATCGAGCCGGGTCTGGTTGGCGGTACGGAATTCTCTAATGTCCGTTTCAAAGGTGATGACGCCAAAGCTGAAAAAGCCTACGAAAATACCACGGCGCTGACTCCGCAAGATGTTACAGAAGCGGTATGGTGGGTGGCTTCTTTACCGGCTCATGTCAATATCAATACCCTTGAAATGATGCCTGTCGCGCAGTCTTTTGCTGGGCTGAGTATTCATCGTGGCTAATTTCTCTGCCCGGCCTTGCGCCGGGTATAGATAGCCTGAAAGAAGTGATAAAATATCCGGGTTAACTCTCTAAAAAGTAAGAATGAATGACCGTAGAAACGCAGCTCAACCCTACACAGCCAGTAAATCAACAGATTTACCGTATTCTTCGCCGTGATATCGTGCATTGCCTGATTGCACCCGGTACACCGCTGTCGGAGAAAGAGGTTTCCGTACGCTTTAATGTGTCACGCCAGCCGGTACGAGAAGCATTCATCAAACTGGCCGAGAACGGCCTGATTCAGATCCGTCCGCAGCGTGGCAGCTATGTGAACAAGATTTCGCTGTCGCAGGTGCAAAACGGCTGTTTTGTTCGCCAGGCAATTGAATGTGCCGTGGTCCGCCGTGCCGCATCGTTGATCAACGATCAACAGTGCTATCAGCTTGAACAGAATTTGCATCAGCAGCGCATCGCAATTGACCGAAAACAGATCAATGATTTCTTCCAGCTTGATGATGAGTTTCATCAGAAACTGGCTTTAATTGCCGAGTGCCAACTCGCCTGGGATACCGTTGAGAATATAAAGGCCACAATTGACCGCGTTCGTTATATGAGCCTGGATCATATTTCCCCGCCTGAAATGCTGTTACGTCAGCATCACGATATTTTTGCCGCCCTTGAGAAGCACGATGGCGATGCGGTCGAGCGCGCAATGATGCTCCATCTCCAGGAAATTGGTGAGTCCGTTCAGCTGATCCGCCAGGAAAATAGCGACTGGTTCAGCGAAGATTAATACTACGCTCACCTCACATCGGGGTGAGTTTCTCCTGCATTTTCCCCTCTCCCGCATAACTGCATAAAAAAAGCTGTGATTTTGATCGAAAACAAAAAAAATCATTAACGAGAAGCGTATTTATATTGCGCCCGTTACGTGGGACTAAAAGCCCACGGGCTTTGACGGTAAGTTGGAAAGGAGAAAACACCATGAAAACATACGATCGTAACCGTAACGCAATCACCACTGGCAGCCGCGTCATGATCAGCGACACCGGACTCACAGGCCGCATTACAGCGATAGATACCGATGGCCTGACCGCTGAGCAGATCCGCCGCGGGAAAACAGTGGAAATCGAAGGATGTGAAGGCAAATACGCCCCCCTCGAGCTGATTCGTTTAGGCATGAACTAATTGGTGTGAATGCCAGAAAACACAGCGCCATCTGGCCCGTTGAAAGCCAGATGGCGACATAAAACATATTCTTCGTTACTTCAGTTTTTCTGCATACTTCGCAACTGTCGACTTCGCCCCTTCAGCCAGTAAAGCAAGATACGCTTGTGTGACCTGACGGTTGAACAGCTCAACCTGCGGCAGTTCGCGACCAAAAATAGCATCAATTGCCAGCAGCGCCTGAACGCGCTCTTCGCCCTCGTTACTGCTACGCACTGCATTCTGGATCACCGGCAACAGTGGATCGCTAATTTCAATCGCCTGGCCCTGTTCATCCACACCACCTACGTAACGCATCCAGCCAGCCACACCCAGTGCCAGCAGCGCAAAGTCACTACCGTGAACAATGTGCCAACGAATGGAATCAAGCATACGCTGCGGCAGCTTTTGGCTGCCGTCCATGGCGATCTGCCAGGTACGATGACGCAGCGCCGGATTGCTGTAGCGCTCAATTAACAGATCGGCATAACGCTGTAAATCAACACCTTTTACTTTCAGCGTAGGGGCTTGTTCCTGCAACATCAGCGCACGGGCAGCAAGACGATAATTTTCATCGCCCATGCAATCATTAATATGCTGATATCCCGCCAGATAACCAAGATACGCAAGGAAGGAATGGCTGCCGTTGAGCATACGCAGTTTCATCTCTTCAAATGGAATGACATCAGCCACCAGCTCAGCACCGGCTTTCTCCCATTCAGGGCGACCGGCGACAAAGTTATCTTCAATAACCCACTGACGGAACGGTTCGCATGCCACGCCTGCCGGGTCGCGTACACCGGTGATATGTTCAATTTTGTCCAGTGTCTCCTGCGTAACCGCCGGGACAATGCGGTCAACCATTGTTGATGGGAATGTCACATGTTGTTCGATCCACGCGGCCAGTTCCATATCCACCGCTCGGGCATATGCAGTGACAACATTGCGCATCACATGACCGTTTTCTGGCATGTTATCGCAGGACATCACGGTGAAGGCGGCTAAACCCGCAGCTTTGCGACGCGCCAGGGCTTCAACCACCACGCCCGGCGCAGTTTTTGGCTGTTTGGGGTTTTGCAGATCGGCTGCAATCATTGGGTTGTCTAACATCAGTTGGCCGGTCGCCGGAGAATGGCAGTATCCTTTCTCGGTGATGGTCAGGGAAACGATCGCAACCTGCGGTTCACACATCGCTGCCAGTACGCTTTCCAGACCATCAACCTGCGCATGCAATGCGTTTTTCACCACGCCCACGACTCTCGCGGTCCAGGCATCAGCAGACATCTCTGCAACGGTATACAGATTATCTTGCTGTTTCAGATCGAAAATCTGCTGCTCGCCGCCAATCAGGTTCACTTCGCAGTAGCCCCAGTCACTGCCGTGATCGGCGGCCAGAATGTCTGCGTAAACACCCTGATGTGCGCGGTGAAACGCGCCAAACCCCAGATGAACAATACGCGGAACCAGTTTTGAACGATCGTAGTCAGGAAGTGCAGCCTTTGCCGCTAAGAGCTTATTTTGCATGGTATGGCCTACTTATAAATGAAATCAGGACTGTTCCAGAGTAACGCCTGTATGGTTGTATGTTTTGATTTGCATTAAGCTTTTTATGATTGGTATGACATCATGCAAAGCTGTGTAATAGCATGGACAGCGTAAGAGACATCCATCCATGCTACTGTCTGGTATCAGTTTGTCTGAGTCATCGAGCAACGAACCTTCTCGGCTTTATTCACCTCGGCAGCATCCTCAAGCACGCTCAGGTCGCGATCTTTCACTTCTGGCATCAGCAACGCGGAAATCAGACCAATCAGTGAATAAGCAATGACCATCACCAGAATTGGCCACCAGGAATTAGTCATGTTGCAGAAAATACCCGCCAGAACAGGACCAAAACCAACGGCAACTAACCCGCCCGCCTCTTTTGAAATCGCCATTCGCGTAAACCGGTTACGCGCACCGAACATTTCCGCCATGGTAATATTTTCGAGAGCAAATAATCCCAATACGGCAAAGTTATGAATAACAATCAGTGCCGTCATAATAACACCCGGGCTATACGTTTTATCCACTACAATTGACAGCATCGGGTAAGCCAAAATAATTGCTGAGATATTCAGAATAATATAAGGCAAACGTCGACCAAATTTATCAGACAACCAACCAAGCAACGGTATTGTAATAAAGCCTAACACCGAACTGATCATTAAGGCATCAGTGGGTATAGATTTATCAAATAACAGCGTCTGCACTAAATAACCGGCAAGGAAGGTTTGGATTAATCCTGAATTACCCGCTTGTCCAAAACGTAGGCCGGTTGCCAGCCAGAAAGATTTACTGGTAAACATCGCCCCCAGCGTATTTTCAGACGAATTATTTAATGCCGGAGCATTTTCTTCATCATTTACTTTCTCAAATACCGGACTTTCTTTGAGATTCATACGCAACCAGATGGCAAAGATCATCACCACGACACTCGCCAGGAACGGAATGCGCCAACCCCAGGCTAATAATTCCTCACGGTCGAGCGCAAAGAACATCACCGCCCAGATGGCCGTTGCGCTAAGGGTTCCACAGTTGGTTCCCATGGCAACAAGTGAGGAAATAATGCCACGTTTACCTTTTGGTGCGTACTCAGCAAGCATCGTGCCTGCGCCCGAGATTTCAGCCCCTGCACCAAGCCCTTGCACGATACGCAGCGTCACCAGCAGCACAGGCGCAAAGATACCAATTTGTGCATATGTTGGCAGCACACCAATTAAGGTCGTACAAATTCCCATCATCGTGATGGTAATAAACAGCACTTTTTTACGGCCGATGCTGTCTCCCATTTTGCCAAATATAAATGCGCCAACGATACGAGCAATATATCCTGCACCGTATGTGCCCATCGCTAAAATAAGCGCCATGGCGGCAGACTGTTCCGGAAAGAATATTTCATGGAATACCAGTGCGGCACCCAATGAATATAACTGGAAATCCATAAATTCGAGCGCAGTCCCCAACCATCCGGATACGGCAGCTCTAACAAGATCTTTCGTGGATCTTTCGTGTTTTTCTTGATTCATATTGGCTATCTCTAAGAGGTAAGATGCGTACCACTTACTCGCAGTTATTTATATTATTCAGTGAATGTGAGTAAGACTTTGCAGCAGTGCTGTTGATCTTTCTCAAACAATTCAATTGCGTCTGTAACGTGGTGATAGTCAAAAGTGTGAGTAATAAGTTGATTAGGATCGATAAGTCCGTTGACCAACCAATCAATCACAACCGGGAATTTGTTCGCATTTAATCTTGAGGAATAAATGGACAGTTCTTTCCCGGTAATGCCTTGTTGAATAATCTGACAAGGATCGCTGGAGAAGCCCATCAGAACAATCCGCGCGGCTGGCGATGCCAGCGTGATAGCCTCCTGTAAAATGGATGGATGGCAAGCTGCATCCACGATGATGGTCGGTTTTAGCCCGTTTTCCGCCAGGAACTCTTGCAACGAGTGCTGACTATTATTGATGGCCCAGTCTGCGCCGCACTGCTTCGCCATATTCAGGCGTTCATCGATTCTGTCGGCAATCACCACTGTTTTTACTTTATAGACACGTTTAAGCGCCTGTACGGTGGTAAGCCCCATAGGACCCGCGCCATAAATCAGCGCAATATCGTTCTCTGTTGGTTTAATTTGCCCGGTCACGTTTGCGGCGATGGTGAAAGGCTCCACCATAACTGCATGCTCATCAGGCACGGCGTCAGGGATCGTCCAGGCATTTTTCGCCGGCACAACCGCGTACTCGCTGAAACCGCCATCGCGGTGCACGCCCAGCACCACCAGCGATGTACAAACGTTAGGTTTACCAATTGAACAGGGATAACAATGTCCGCAGCTGATGACCGGATCAACGGACACCCGCTCGCCTATTCGCGAATGGTCAACGCCGTCACCTACCGCCTCGATCACGCCATAAAACTCGTGTCCAATCACACGCGGGTATTGTGCAAATGGATTATGACCGCGGTAAATATGGCTGTCTGAACCACAAATTCCCGCCAGTTTCACTTTTACCCTGACCTCACCTGCTGAGGGCTCTGGCACCGGTCGTTCGGCAATAATCAGCGTATTCGGTTTTTCAATCACGATACTTTTCATAGCAAATCACTCCTTACCAGTTCCACAGCGTGCCATCTTCCAGGCGAGCAACAGGCAGATATGCAGGGTCATACGGATATTTCGCCGCCAGTTTTTCGTCAAACTCGATTCCAAGGCCGGGTTTGTCTCCTGGGTGCATATAGCCGTTATCAAAGGTCCAGTTGTGCGGGAACACTTCCAGCATCTGCTCGGAATATCCCATATATTCCTGTACGCCAAAGTTCGGCACCCAGAGATCAAAATGCAGCGCAGCGGCCATGCACACAGGCGACAGATCGGAAGGTCCATGTGAACCGGTACGTACTTGATACAAAGAGGCGAAATCGGCAATCCGGCGCATACCGGTGATACCCCCCGCATGGGTGATGGTGGTGCGGATATAGTCGATCAGTTGTTCTTCAATAAGCTGTTTACAGTCCCAGATACTGTTGAACACTTCCCCTACCGCAATCGGCGTGACCGTATGCTGGCGGATCAGGCGGAAGCACTCCTGGTTTTCAGCTGGCGTTGGATCTTCCATCCAGAACAAACGGTACTGTTCAATGCTTTTGCCGAAACGGGCCGCTTCAATTGGCGTCAGACGGTGGTGCATATCGTGTAAAAGGTGTTCGTTGAAACCAAACTTGTCACGCACGGCAGCAAACAATTTGGGTGTGAAATCCAGGTATTTCTCCGTTGACCACAACTGCTCTTCCGGCCATTGCCCTTTGGTGGCGGGTTCGTAGGCCAGTCCTTTGCCTTTAGACATACCGTAAGTGGTTTTCATGCCCGGCACGCCGCACTGCACGCGAATGGCTTTAAAGCCCATTTCTTTATGACGCGCATAATCTTCGAGTACGTCATCAACGGTATGGCCTGTGGTGTGGCAGTAGACCATAACCCCTTCACGAGAAGCTCCGCCGAGCAACTGGTACAATGGCATATTCGCCGCTTTCGCTTTGATGTCCCAGAGAGCCATATCCACTGCGGAAATCGCCGACATGGTAACCGGCCCACGACGCCAGTACGCGCCTTTGTAGAAAAACTGCCAGATATCCTCAATACGATGCGCATCGCGACCAATAAGCTGCGGACATACGTGATCTTTCAGATACGACGCCACGGACAGCTCGCGTCCATTTAACGTGGCATCTCCCAGCCCGGTGATCCCATCTTCTGTCGTAATTTTCAACGTCACAAAATTACGTCCAGGACAGGTAACAAAAACATCAGCCCCAACAATCTTCATTTCTTATTCCCTACATCTGTTCTTGTGATGCAGGAAATTTACCCAACTGAGCTACTACCATACAAGTATGAAGATCAAAAAAGAGCTGTTTGATCACAAAAAAAGGCGCTATGCGCGCCCCCATCCAGCCACAATGATCAACATGCCGCACAACGCCACCAGCGCCCCAGACCAGTCATACAAACTGAGTTTTACACCATCGACAATGCGTAGCCATAGCAGCGCGGTCACCACGTAAACACCGCCATAGGCTGCGTATACACGCCCGCTGGCTGCCGGATGCAGTGTCAGCAACCAGACGAATAAAGCCAGTGACACCCCGGCGGGTATCAGCAGCCAGGCTGTAGCTCCTCGCTTAAGCCAAAGCCAGGGTAAAAAGCAGCCAATGATTTCACATAACGCGGTGATGAAAAAAAGGAATGTGGTCTTAAGCATCGATGTTATTCAGTTACATTCGGTTTAACCATGATACGACAGAATCTCGTTAGCGTATCCATATCCACCGGGTGGGTATGCCCGCAAACTGGAATAGTGTAGAATTTAACCCTGTTTTATCGTTTTTACCCTTTCCCATAAAAGGAATTCACCATGAAAATTACACTGACCAAACGCCTGTGCCTGACGGCTATGCTGACGCTGGCTGCGGCTGTGTACACCTCTTCCGCATTTGCTGAAACCAGTAAACTGATCATTGAATCCGGAGACAGTGCGCAAAGTCGTCAACAAGCCGCAATGGAAAAGGAACAATGGAACGATACGCGTCAGCTTCGCCAGAAAGTCAACAAACGTGTAGAGAAAGAGTGGGACAAAACCGACGCTGCCTTCGATAGTCGTGATAAGTGCGAACAGAGCGCTAATATTAATGCGTACTGGGAACCCAACACCCTGCGCTGCCTTGACCGCCGTACTGGCCGCACCGTTGCCCCATAATCATTGCACTTTGAAGGATATTGAAAGGATACGATATGACTAGCGCCCTCAGTGTTAAGTTGCGCCCGCTGGAGCGTGAAGATTTACGATTCGTCCATCAGCTTGATAATAATGCCAGCGTAATGCGTTACTGGTTTGAAGAACCTTACGAAGCGTTTGTTGAGCTGTCAGACCTGTATGACAAACACATCCACGACCAAAGCGAACGTCGCTTCGTTGTGGAGTGCGACGGTGAAAAAGCCGGGCTGGTGGAGCTGGTTGAAATTAACCATGTGCACCGCCGGGCCGAATTCCAGATCATTATTTCGCCGGAATATCAGGGGAAGGGTCTGGCCTCACGGGCGGCTAAGCTTGCGATGGATTACGGCTTTACCGTACTTAACCTCTATAAGCTGTATTTGATCGTTGATAAAGAGAACGAAAAAGCTATCCACATTTACCGTAAACTCGGCTTTATGGTCGAAGGTGAGCTGATTCATGAATTCTTTATCAACGGCCAATACCGCAACACTATCCGCATGTGCATCTTCCAGCAGCAGTATCTGGCAGAACACAAAACAGCAGGCCCTAACCTGCTGCAACCTACCGCTCAGTAAAGGCGATTAGTAGTAATCGATAGTGTTTTCAATCGAGTAATGATGTTCAACTGCCGGCTTCACGCTCTCGTCAACGATAACGAGCTGGCAGTTGACCGGATTTGCGTATTCATCGTATTTGCACGTTTGTTTGACATTGCCTAACGGATGATTGTTGAGCAGGCTCACCGCGGTGTAATCCAGTTTCTTCAACGGGTCGACCGACGGTTTGGCATCAACCTGTAAGGTATTGTCCTTATTGACGGTTGTTTTACCCAGCGGGTAGCCTTCCGCATCATATCGGTACTGCACCTTCATCTCTTTGCCCGTGGCAGAAACGACAAAACCGTTATCGTCGGTATCCCACACCACACCTGCCGCTGGCAGTTCCGCCAGTTGGCATTTGCCCTGTAAACGGATCCGTTTTTCCAGCGTTTCGGCATCCCGATAGTAGTTCGCATCCAGGACCAGCGCCATGCCGGTATTGTTTTCGATATCGTGCAGTTCAAGCGTATCGAAACACCCTTCCTGTGACAGCGTACCAACAACCCGCTTAGTGACCTCACCTTTATCATTAAGCAGCGTCTGGCTGAAATCTTTCACCGGCCCACGCAGCGGGTCGAAATCAAATTCATTGGAAAAACTGGCCATTTCCGGCGTAAAGGAAACCAGCCCTTTGGCGTTATCACACCCAACCAGCACGACACACAGAAATCCTAACAGGGCCTGTTTCTTCACATTTTTCACCGGAATAAGAAGATAATTCTCAATCATATTAGCAAATACAGTTATTTACACCAGAAATGCTAATCTTAGTCTATGTCGATAACAAAGGAGCTGATGATGAAATACATAACAGGAATGGCTGCGCTCATACTGCTAGCCGCCTCACCGCAGGTTCTGGCGGCCCCGGCGTCATGTGAACGCGTGAAAAGCGATATCGAGCAGCGCATCATCAATAATGGCGTCGCAGAGTCCAGCTTTACGCTGAACATTGTCCCCAACGATCAGGCCGATCAACCTGATTCACTGGTGGTAGGCCATTGTGCAAACGATACGCACAAAATTCTCTATACCCGGACTAACAGCGGCAACGCCCCTGCCAATAGCACCCCAGCCCAAGACGGACACGCCGCCGAACCGCAATAAACCTCCCCCTCCGTACGCGGAGGGGTACTCCTGTTTGATATGCATTAAGATGGCATACCCATAAGGGGGTAAACTTATTCCATTATTAGCATGCTATTAATTTCGTTATAAATAGTAATATATAACGATAACTATAATGGAGTGAGTTATGTCGGAAACTGAGCAATATGGAGGCATCAGCCGCAGGACATTAGTGAAATCCTCGGCTATCGGTTCGTTGGCGCTGGCCGCGGGCGGGCTGTCGTTACCTTTTGGCATACGAACTGCAGCAGCAACGGTACAGAACTCAATACACCCCGTTGAAGATAAAGCTGTCTGGAGTTCTTGTACCGTAAACTGCGGTAGCCGTTGTCTTTTACGCCTGCACGTAAAAGATGATGCAGTCTACTGGGTCGAATCTGATACAACAGGGGATGATACCTACGGTAATCACCAGGTTCGCGCCTGCTTGCGCGGTCGTTCGATTCGCCGTCGCATGAATCACCCTGATCGCCTTAAATATCCCATGAAACGTGTAGGCAAACGCGGAGAAGGAAAATTTGAGCGTATCACCTGGGATGAAGCACTGGATACCATTAGCGGTAATTTGAAGCGCATCCTGCAGGATTATGGTAATGAAGCCGTCCACGTACTGTACGGTACAGGAGTAGATGGTGGGAATATTACTAACTCCAATGTCCCCTATCGCCTGATGAATTCATGCGGCGGATATTTGAGTCGCTATGGTAGCTATAGTACCGCACAAATCAGCGCTGCCATGGGTTATATGTTTGGTGCTAACGACGGCAACAGCCCGGACGATATCGCCAATACAAAACTGGTTGTCATGTTTGGCAACAACCCTGCCGAAACCCGCATGAGCGGCGGTGGTGTAACCTGGTATGTTGAGCAAGCCCGCGAACGTTCAAACGCCCGAATGATCGTTATCGATCCTCGTTATAACGATACTGCCGCTGGCCGTGAAGATGAATGGCTTCCTATACGTCCGGGAACTGACGCTGCATTGGCGGCGGCGATTGCATGGGTGTTAATCACCGAAGATCTGATTGATAAACCTTTTCTGGATAAATACTGCGTTGGCTACGACGAAACCACCCTTCCTGCCAGTGCTCCCCGGAATGCGCACTATAAGGCCTATATTTTGGGTGAAGGCTCAGATGGGATCGCCAAAACACCAGAATGGGCTTCGCACATTACCAGCATTCCTGCTGAAAAGATTATCCAGTTGGCACGTGAGATTGGATCGGCGAAACCCGCTTATATCTGCCAGGGTTGGGGGCCGCAACGTCACTCCAACGGTGAACAAACTGCCCGCGCTATTACTATGCTCTCAGTTTTAACAGGCAACGTAGGGATTAATGGCGGTAACTCAGGCATGCGTGAGGGAACCTGGGATCTGGGCGTGGAATGGTTCTCCATGTTAGAAAATCCGGTTAAAACACAGATATCTGTCTTTACCTGGACGGATGCTATCGATCATGGTGCAGAGATGACCGCGACCAAGGACGGTGTTCGCGGCAAAGATAAGCTGGACGTGCCTATCAAGTTTATCTGGTGTTATGCCAGTAATACGCTCATCAATCAGCATGGCAATATCGCGCATACCCATGAAGTCTTGCAGGATGACAGCAAGTGCGAAATGATCGTCGGTATTGAGCATTTTATGACTGCCTCCGCAAAATACTGCGACATCCTGCTGCCTGACCTGATGCCAACCGAACAGGAAGATCTCATCTCACACGAGTCTGCCGGGAACATGGGGTATGTCATCCTTGGTCAACCGGCTACCTCCCCGAAATTTGAACGTAAACCCATTTACTGGACGCTAAGCGAAGTTGCCAAACGTCTTGGCCCGGATGTGTATCAAACGTTCACCGAAGGTCGTACGCAGCAAGAATGGGTGAAATACCTGCATGCCAAAACCAAAGAGCGTAACCCGGAAATGCCGGATTACGAGGAGATGAAAACAACTGGCATATTCAAGAAAAAATGTCCCGAAGAACACTATGTTGCTTTCCGTTCTTTCCGGGAAGATCCCAAGGCTAACCCGTTGAAAACGCCATCAGGGAAAATTGAGATTTACTCTGAACGGCTTGCCGCCATCGCAGAAACATGGGAACTCAAAGACGACGAGATTGTTCATCCTCTTCCAGCTTATGCACCAGGCTTTGACGGTTGGGACGATCCTAAACGCAAAACATACCCACTGCAGCTCACAGGGTTCCACTATAAGGCGAGAACCCACTCCAGCTACGGCAATATCGACGTGTTACAGCAGGCTTGCCCGCAAGAAATCTGGATAAACCCCATCGATGCTAATACTCGCAGCATCCGTAATGGCGACACGGTAAGGGTGTTTAACAATAATGGTCAGATGCTGATCGCGGCGAAAGTGACACCACGCATTTTGCCAGGCGTCACGGCCATCGGGCAAGGGGCATGGCTCAATGCCGATATGTTCGGCGATCGGATCGATCATGGTGGTTCAATTAACATTCTCACGTCGCATCGACCATCTCCGCTCGCGAAGGGAAACCCATCCCACAGTAATCTCGTTCAGGTTGAAAAGGCTTAAGGTGTAACCCACATGACAACTCAGTATGGATTTTTTATTGATTCCAGCCGTTGCACAGGGTGTAAAACCTGCGAGCTGGCCTGTAAAGACTACAAAGATCTCACGCCTGACGTCAGTTTCCGGCGGATTTACGAATACGCAGGTGGTGACTGGCAGGAAGACAACGGTGTCTGGCACCAGAACGTTTTTGCTTACTATCTCTCTATCTCCTGTAACCACTGCGAAGATCCGGCCTGCACCAAGGTTTGTCCAAGCGGCGCTATGCATAAGCGTGAGGATGGTTTTGTGGTGGTCGATGAAGACGTGTGCATTGGCTGTCGCTACTGTCATATGGCCTGCCCGTACGGTGCGCCACAGTACAATGCTGCGAAAGGACATATGACCAAGTGCGATGGCTGTCATGATCGCGTGGCAGACGGCAAAAAGCCCATCTGCGTCGAATCCTGTCCGCTGCGTGCGCTGGATTTTGGCCCCATCGACGAACTGCGCAAAAAACATGGTGAACTGGCTGCCGTCACCCCGCTGCCGGGTGCGCACTTCACCAAACCGAGTATTGTGATCAAACCAAACGCCAATTGCCGCCCGACCGGGGATACCACGGGTTTTCTGGCTAATCCAAAGGAGGTGTAAAATGGGAAATGGATGGCATGAATGGCCGCTGGTACTATTCACGGTGCTGGGCCAGTGCGTAGCCGGGGCGCTGATCGTAAGTGGTTACGGCTGGCTGACCGCTAAGGACGAGCTGGTAAAACAACGTATCGTTCGCAGTATGTTTTTTCTCTGGCTGGTGATGGGCATCGCCTTTCTCGCCTCGGTCATGCATTTAGGTTCGCCGCTGCGCGCGTTTAACTCGCTGAACAGAATTGGCGCATCGGCGCTGAGTAACGAAATTGCCAGCGGTTCACTGTTTTTCGCCGTCGGTGGCCTGTGGTGGCTGGTGGCGTTTCTCGGTAAAATGCCCGCTGGGTTAGGTAAAATCTGGCTGCTGTTGAGCATGCTGCTGGGCCTGGTATTTGTCTTTGCGATGACCAACGTCTACCAGATAGACACCGTCCCAACCTGGTATAACGGCTATACTACACTGGCGTTTTTCATGACGATGCTGCTCAGTGGACCGCTATTTGCCGCTCTGCTGCTGCGTGCTGCAGGTGCTTCTTTTAACGCCGCCAGATTCGCCGGTATCAGCGTATTGGCTCTGCTGGTTACGGTGGCCGTTATTGTGCTGCAGGGACTGTCGCTCGGCGAGATCCACAGTTCGGTACAATCCGCCAGTGCGCTGGTTCCTGACTACGGCAGTTTACAGGTCTGGCGTGTCCTGCTGCTGGCTGCGGGTCTGGGGTGCTGGATATGTCCGTTGATCCGTCGCAAAGGACCGTCCATTGGTGGGTTGGCGCTCGGGTTAACTCTGGTGCTTGCCGGTGAAATTATTGGCCGCGGATTGTTTTACGGTTTACATATGACAGTCGGAATGGCTGTCGCAGGTTAACTTTCGGGTGCGGGGCAACCCGCACTGTTCAGGATTGTTTGCATGACCCATTTTTCACAACGTGACAACTTTTCTACCGCAGCGCGTGTGCTCGGCGCGCTGTTTTACTATGCCCCAGACAGTGCAGAAGCTTCGGCACTGGTCAGTGCGTTAAGAACCGATGGCTGGCAGGCGCAGTGGCCGCTTGAAAAGACAACGCTTTCGCCGTTAGTCGCACAGTTTCAGGCTGAGGCCGATGAGTCTCTTCCGCAGGCCTGGCAACGTCTGTTTGTTGGCCCTTATGCGCTCCCTTCTCCGCCCTGGGGGTCAGTCTGGCTGGATCGTGAAAACGTGTTATTTGGCGACTCCACGCTGGCATTACGTCAGTGGATGCGGGACAACGGCATCCAGTATGCCATGCAGCAAAATGAGCCAGAAGATCACTTTGGTTCGCTGCTGTTACTGACAGCCTGGCTTGCTGAGAACGAACGCCACACCGAGTGCGAGCAATTGTTGGCCTGGCATCTGTTCCCATGGTCATCGCGCTTCCTTAATGTGTTTATCGAAAAAGCCGATCACCCGTTCTACCTGGCGCTGGGTGAGCTGGCGCGTCTGACGCTGGCACAGTGGCAATCACAGTTACTGATCCCGGTAGCCGATAAGCCTTTGTTCCGTTAATTTCGTCACAGGCAGGACGCGTCCTGCCTGTGGTGCATCCTGTTGCGCACGCTGAGCTTTTGCTTCTGTTGCCTAATAGCCGCAAAATAGAGCGTCTGAATTTTCCAGTCTGGCCACTCATGCATCACTTACATGCTTACCCTGACCTGCGTGCCATGTTCCGCCGCCTGCTGATCGCCGCGTTGATTGGCGTACTTGCTGCGCTGGCCGTCGCAGGATTTCGTCATGCCATGCTGCTTCTCGAATGGTTGTTTCTGAGCAATAACACGGGGAGTCTGGTCAACGCAGCGACAAACCTTTCGCCTTTAAGGCGTATGCTGACACCTGCACTCGGCGGTCTGGCGGCTGGATTACTACTGTGGGGCTGGCAAAAATTTAACCGTTTACGTCCACAGGCTCCCACTGATTATATGGAAGCCCTGCAAACCGACGGACAATTTGACGTCAGCGCAAGCCTGGTAAAATCGCTGGCCTCGTTACTGGTCGTCGCCAGCGGGAGCGCCATCGGGCGTGAAGGTGCCATGATTTTACTGGCGGCACTGGCGGCCTCCTGCTTTGCTCAACGCTTTACCCCGCGTACAGAATGGAAGTTATGGATTGCCTGCGGCGCCGCTGCAGGTATGGCTGGAGCCTATCATGCCCCGCTGGCAGGCAGTTTATTTATTGCTGAAGTGTTGTTCGGCACGTTGATCCTGGCATCATTGGGACCGGTGGTGGTATCCGCCGTCGTCGCTCTGCTCACCACCAATCTGTTGAGCGACAGCAATGCGCTGCTGTATACCGTGCACCTGTCGCGGGAATTGCATGTCCTGGAATACGTGATGATTGTCAGCACCGGTCTGGTTGCGGGCATCTGTGGACCGCTTTTCATGTGGTTGATGACCGCCAGCCATAGTGTATTTTTGCGTTTAAAACTCTCGCCACCGTGGCAACTGGCGCTTGGCGGGCTGATCGTTGGCCTGCTTTCATTGCTCACGCCTGCGGTCTGGGGGAATGGCTACAGCGTGGTACAGTCATATTTACTTTCACCACCGTTGCTGGCCGTGGTTAGCGGGATTTTTATCTGCAAATTACTTGCAGTGCTTGCCAGCAGTGGATCCGGTGCCCCAGGTGGCGTGTTTACGCCAACGCTGTTTGTCGGCTTGTCGGTGGGCATGTTGCTGGGTCAGGTATGGGGATTATGGCTTCCGGGCTCGGATGATATTGCTATTTTGCTGGGATTAACGGGGATGGCCACGCTGCTGGCGGCTACCACGCATGCACCAATAATGTCGACGTTGATGGTTTGTGAAATGACCGGGGAGTATCGCCTACTCCCCGGATTACTGATCGCCTGTGTCCTGGCGTCGGTGCTGTCGCGTACGTTACGCCACGACTCTATCTACCGACAGCACGCTGCCGAGCATTGACAGGCGGATGTACTGCGACAGCTCACGCTGCTCTGCACGAGGCAGATAAGGCAGTTCACCGATCAGCGGTGCAGGTAATTTTTTACCCAGCACATCAATGATTTCCGCATAATGCGCCAGCCCCGGGTTAATGCGATTCGCAACCCAGCCAATCAACGGCAGTCCGTCGCTGGCTATCGCCTGCGCGGTAAGGATCGCATGATTAATACAGCCTTCCTGGATACCCACTACCATCAGCACCGGCAGTTGTTCCTGCACCACCCACTCCGATAACGGACGCAGATCGTTCATCAAGCTCCGCCAGCCTCCGGTGCCTTCCACGACAACGTGATCGACTTTTTCGCTGAGGCTTGCGAGACCGTTGGATAACAGGGTGTAATTGACCGGACCACTATGCGCCACGCTACTTTCATCTTCGCTCAACGCAATTGGGTTAATCGCCTCATAAGGCAGCTCGATAGATGACACACTTTGCAGTACCAGTGCATCTTTGTTGCGCAGACCTTCGGGCGTCTCTTTGCTGCCTTTGGCTACAGGTTTGTAACCCGCAACGCTTTTACCCCCTGACGCTAACGCTTGTAGTAATGCGCGGGAAACCACGGTCTTCCCAACAGAAGTGTCTGTACCTGTAATAAAGAAACGCTTCAGCATCACTAACTCCACCGTTATGCTTTGAAAATATAAGTCAGGAAAATAAAACAGTGGAGAAAGTCTAAGGTATGACGACCAGGATCAGCTTGAGATAGCGCAATTTTTCGTACAACAGTTAAAAAATGTTAACCCTGTAATAGACGAATCAACAAAGAACCGTTATACATCGCGTCCTTCACGAGCGCCGCCCCCGCCATCGTCCCCTGATTGGTAAACTGGGTGCTTTCAACGACTATATGCTGACTGTAAGCCGGAAGCGCCTGCTGACGAATGCTGTCAGCGATGGTAGGGAACAAGATATCTGCCGCTTTACTGAGCGGAGAGCCAATCAATATCTTTTGCGGGTTGAACAAATTCACCATGATGGCAAGAATTCGACCGACGTGGGTCCCGACGCCGCTAATGATATCTTTCGCCAATAAATCACCCTGCATGGCCGCCAGACACAGCGCGTCTACCGTTAACGGTTGTCCATGTAGAGAAGAACTCATTGACTGCTTCAGGCGCACCTGTGCTAATTCGAGCACGCTGTCGACGCTGGCGATTGTTTCCAGACAACCATGGTTACCGCAGTAGCAGCGTTTACCATAGGGATCGACCTGCGTATGGCCAATCTCCACCAGGCTACTACTGCCTGCATGCAGCAAATGGCCGTCAGTGATCACCCCTGCACCCACGTTATGATCGATCACCACCTGAATGACGTCGCGCGCACCACGCGATGCGCCAAAAAGCGCCTCGGCCATCGTCCAGGCACTGATATCGTGCTGAATATACACCGGCACGCCGGTATGGTTCTCAAGCGCTTCGCCCAACGGCATCTCTTTGACATCTTCGTAAAATGGCATGCGATGAACGATACCGTTTTCAGTATCAATAATACCGGGTAAGGTGATGGCGATGGAGGTTAAGCGCTCCAGCTTTTGCTGGTGGCGGATGAAAAACTGATCGACCTGGGTTATCACGCGATCCAGCAACGGTGTTTCGCTGACCAGCGCCATTTCAAGACAATCTTCAACCACCAGCTTGCTGCTCAGATCGCGTAGCGCCAGAAAAATCTCGCCACGACTGATGCGAATGGATAAGTAGTGCCAGGCTTCCGTTTCGACAACCAGCCCAACGGCCGGACGCCCACGGCTACCCGCTTCCTTAATTTCCAGCTCTTGCACCAGATGCGCTTCGAGCATTTCGCGGACAATTTTGGTAATGCTGGCAGGCGCCAATTGTGCCAGGCGAGAGAGATCAATACGCGATACCGGACCCAGCTGATCAATCAGGCGATAAACCGCGCCCGCATTGGTCTGCTTAATTTGATCGATATGCCCAGGCTGACTATCAGCAACCACCACTTACTCCCTTTATTTTCGCGCTCCGAAATAATCTGCGGACTATGGTGAAGCACTTCAATGGCTTCCGTCAACTTTTTACTTAGCCTTGTGATTTACTGCACATTTTCACCCATTTTTAAACTAAATTAATCGCCTGAACGGCCGCCAGCAACTGCTCGCGAAAGCGTTGTGCGGCGTGACTTTGCTCATGATGCTTTGGCCACACTAACCACATTTCCGAGACAGCATCTTCTTCCGCTATCGGGATCCAACACATTTCATACAGCTGCACCCGTTTAAAAGAAGCAGGAAGTATAGAAACCCCTAATCCTGCGGCTACCAGCCCGATGATAGTCATCGCCTCGCCAACCTCCTGCGCAATCGTCGGCTTCAGTCCATAGCGACGCATCAGGCCCAGAATATCGTCATACAACCCTGTCCCCACATGGGGGTCAAAAAAGACAAATGGCTCATTCGCCAGCTCGGCCAACGTGACCACGGGTTTTTGCGCCAACGGATGCGCTCGCGGGATCATCGCCATTAGTGGTTCATGTAGAATAATTTCGCGCGCCAGCGTTTCCGGAAGCTGCGTATTGCGCAGTAGTCCCAAATCCAGCGTTCCTTCATTGAGCGGGGCAATTTGCTCACGCGTGTTCATTTCGCGGGTTTGCATATGCACTGCCGGGTAGCTTTGGCGAAAGAGAGATAAGGTATCTGAAACCGCTTTGATAAACGGCGCGGACGACGTAAAGCCGATACGCAATTCCCCTGCTTCTCCCAGATGCAAACGCTCAGCCCTGGCAGCGGCTTCATTAACCAGCCCGAGGATCTGCCTACTGTCTGCCAGAAACTGCTTTCCGGCAGAAGTCAGCGCCACGCTACGGTTAGTTCGGGCAAGTAACCGGGCGCCAACCTGTTGTTCAAGGATCTGGATCTGCTGACTTAGCGGCGGTTGCGAAATGTTTAGCCGCGCCGCCGCCCGACCAAAATGCAACTCTTCGGCAACGGCCACAAAGTAACGTAAATGACGCAGTTCGATATTCATATTTTTAAAATATTATTTGAGATTATTAATATATTAGACAGAATATTGTGATTTTCATACTCTTAAGGCTGGTCCTGTAGACGTAATTGAATGAGCAAGGATTTCAAGTGAGCCGTACAACAACTGTCGATACCGCGCCAACAAGCGATGTTGATGAACAGATAGTTACCCCGCCGGATGGATTTATCAAACGCGGAACATCCCCATTTATGCGCGTCACGCTGGCGCTGTTTTCCGCCGGACTGGCGACTTTTGCCCTCCTCTATTGCGTACAACCCATACTACCAGTGCTCTCGCACGAGTTTGGGGTCTCTCCCGCCAGCAGCAGTATCTCGCTTTCCATCTCAACGGCGATGCTGGCGATAGGGTTACTGTTTACCGGCCCACTTTCAGATGCTATTGGCCGCAAGCCGGTGATGGTTACCGCGCTGCTGCTCGCCTCTTGTTGTACGCTGCTTTCAACGATGATGACCAGCTGGCACGGTATTTTAATCATGCGTGCTCTGATAGGACTTTCACTGAGCGGCGTCGCGGCGGTAGGGATGACCTATCTGAGTGAAGAAATTCATCCCAGTTTCGTCGCCTTCTCAATGGGCCTGTATATCAGCGGTAACTCGATTGGCGGTATGAGTGGTCGCTTGATCAGCGGCGTGTTTACCGACTTTTTTAACTGGCGTATCGCGCTGGCGGCGATCGGCTGTTTCGCCCTTGCCTCTGCGCTGATGTTCTGGAAAATCTTACCGGAATCGCGTCACTTCAGACCCACGTCGCTGCGCCCGAAAACGTTGTTTATCAACTTCCGCCTGCACTGGCGCGACAGAGGCTTGCCGCTGCTGTTTGCGGAAGGTTTTTTACTGATGGGATCGTTTGTCACGCTGTTTAATTACATCGGCTACCGCCTGATGCTCTCCCCGTGGGAGCTCAGCCAGGCAGTTGTTGGTCTGTTATCTGTGGCGTATCTGACCGGGACCTGGAGTTCGCCAAAGGCGGGTTCTATGACCACTCGTTATGGCCGTGGCCCGGTCATGCTCTTTTCAACTGGCGTGATGCTGGTTGGACTGTTGATGACCCTGTTCACATCGCTATGGCTGATCTTTGCCGGGATGCTACTCTTTTCAGCCGGATTCTTTGCCGCACACTCCGTAGCAAGCAGCTGGATCGGACCACGGGCAAAACGCGCTAAAGGCCAGGCTTCTTCCCTGTACCTGTTCAGCTATTATCTGGGATCCAGCATTGCCGGTACGCTGGGCGGTGTGTTCTGGCACAGCTATGGCTGGAACGGCGTGGGCGGATTTATCGCCCTGATGCTGGTGTTGGCGTTGCTGGTCGGTGCGCGTTTGCACCATCGTCTGCACGTATAATCCACGATGCCCGGGTTCCGGGCATCACCTTCATCACCCAGGCTGTAACGTCTGAGCCGCCATTTGCAAGGCAATAACCGTCCCGTTCATCACTATATGCAGCATAATTGGCATCAACAGGCCGTTGCTTTTCAGTCTGGCCAGGATCAAAACCTGCGACACAAGAAACAACATCAACAGCGTGCGTAGATCCACATACTGCGTATGCATGATGGCAAAAATGACCGATACCACGACTGACGATAGCCAGGTTTTATTATTGAACCAGTACTGGAACGCGTTGAATAAACAGCCTCTGAAAACAATTTCTTCATAAACTGGCGCAATAAATATCAGGGTCAACGTAGATAACCACAACGCGTAACTACTTAAGGATATTTGGCTGGTCACCCACGCTTCGGTTTGTCTAAGCCCTAAAATCAATGGCAGGATAAGCTGAATAAACAGCAGCGCCGCGAACAAAATGGTAAACCACCTGGCATTGAAAATACCTTTGCCCAGCCCCTCTCTTTTTCTGAAGAAGAAGTAATACAGCGGAACCAGTACAACAAATTCCAGCGCAAACAGCAGTGGGAAAAGTAACCCTTGGGCAAGCAGGTCCTGACTCGCGGGAAAAAACAACGGGGTAAACGTGAGGCCAAACATCAGTAAAAACATTGAAAAGCAGCCAGCAACTGCTTTGGTCCTGGCAATATACAGGTTGTCGGCATCCTGTGACATAAGATCTCCTTGCGCTCATCGAAGATAAGTTGATGAATTACCGATATATGATAAAAATTCTCATTATCACTGACAACCTACCAACTTTTACGCAATGCCCATGGGTGCAACGCCAAAACCCTCTTTACTCCAGAACCTCACCGTCAACTACTCAGTGGAGAATCCGCCAGCGGCAACCAAAAACGGAAGCGGGCCCCTGCCGTTGAGCTAACCAGGCTGATATCCCCCCCATGGAGTTCAAGCATTCTACGCACGATCAGTAAGCCCAGGCCGCCGCGCTCAGCCCTCTGCTCACGGGGAACTAACGCGGTCGGGCGCTGAAATAATACTTCTCGCACAGCTTCTTCCACCCCTGGCCCGCTGTCCTGCACTTCAGCTAATAAACGGTCTTCATCACGCCAGACTTTTAGCCGCACTTCGCCTCCGTCAGGCGTATGACGGATAGCGTTATCCAGCAAATTCGTCACGACTCTTTCTATCATCGATAAATCGGCATTCACCAACGGTAACGGTCCCATGACGTCAAGGTGCAACTGCAAATGACGCGTGGCAACAGGGAGATCAAATTTCTGCGCCACATCCTGGATCAATTCACCAATAGCAAAACGTTCACGCTGCGGTTTTATACCGCCATGCTCCAGTCTTGCCAGCTCAAACAGCTGTTGTGACAGATGGCGAACCTTATGCCCCTGGCGCAGCGCGATGCTAAGATAATGCCGGTTTTCCTCAGGCGTCATCGTATCGGCTTTCAGCGACAGCATTTCCAGATACCCCAACAGTGAAGTCAACGGCGTGCGTAAATCGTGCGAAATATTGGCAATAAACTCTCTGCGCTGACGATCGCTGTCTGCTAATAAATCCCACTGCTGGGCAATTTTCTGCGCTAACTCGATAAACGCATTGTTCAGCAGCGCTATTTCATTCTCCGGTGCCGGTTCGGGATTTTTTTGCGCCAGCTGTTTGATGACGGTAATGCTGTCATTCTCCAGTTTTACCACCTGTCCGGTTAGCCTTTTCACTGGATTCGTCACCCATCGCCACACCAGAAAACTTGCAATTCCGGCGGCTAATAAAACCAGTATTAACGTCCAGGCCACGGTATTCCAGAGCGTTTTTTGCCAGGCGGTATTCGCCAGCATATTCAGATCTTCGCCCTGCAGAATAATATACAAATAGCCATGTAGTTCACCGTTATATAAAACCGGTGCGGCGCTGAATACTTTTTGCTGGCTGCTACGCGGATCGTTGCCATATACGGGCAACGCATCTGAGCTAAGGAAATCCTGAATCGGCTGTACGCTAATATTCTGTCGCTGGATATGCCCAGGCGGTGCGGCATCAGCGAGTATTTCACCTGACGGTGAAACCAGATACAGCTCCACGCTGGGGTTGAGCGTCATCAGGTGATTAAACAATCCTTTTAAGGTCTGGCGATTAACCTGCCCACTGGCATCAATAAGCGACTCACTTTTGACGATCTTGCTCGCCAGCTCCAGCGAGAGCCTTTGCACCATGGCGTCGCCATACTGTTTGCTACTGCGAACCTGGACAACACTGACGGTAACAGCGCAAATCAGCATAATGGCGGTAAAGACGAGGGTCAGACGCTGGCTCAGCGACAGGCGATAAATCATGGCTGATGCTCCGCGTTAACCGCAGCAAGCTTATAGCCTCGCCCCCAAACCGTGAGAATAATTTCCGGCTCAGCAGCATCCTTTTCAATTTTGGTCCGCAGGCGATTAATATGACTGTTCACCGTATGCTCATACCCTTCATGCTGGTAGCCCCACACCTGATCTAACAGCGCCTGACGCGAAAAGACCTCGCCTGGATGACGGGCGAAAAAATAGAGCAGATCGAATTCGCGCGGTGTCAAATCGAGGGATTTACCATGCTGCCGGACTTCACGGGCTAATGGGTCAATCTCTACGCCATGAACGGTGATAATCCCCGCCTCCATACGTAAGTTCTGACTCATCGCTTCCTGACGGCGAAACAACGCCTTCACCCGGGCCATCAACTCCAGCACCGAGAAAGGTTTGGCCAGATAATCATCGGCCCCCATTTCCAGCCCCAATACACGGTGCGTTTCGCTGGTGCGGGCGCTGATGATAATGACGGGCAAATAAAAACTCATTTGGCGAATGCGACGGCAAATCTCCAGCCCATCGACACCCGGCAGCATCAGATCGAGGATAACGGCATCCCAGACGTGTCTCTCCAGCTGTTCAAGCGCTCGCGTGCCGTCCGCCTCATGAACAATCTCGTACCCCTCATCCTTCAGGCTAAGCTGCAAAAGTGAGGCAATATCGCTGTCATCTTCCACCAAAAATATCTTTTTCGCGCCTGCCATCAGTGTCATCCCCCTCTCGTCGTGCTGAAAGCTTACCTCAGGCAAGAGGCGGAAGTTATCACAAAATTTTTAACTTTTCGTGAGGATCCAGGGATACGCATGCGAGCAGTATGCCGTTATAGACACGTCAGACATCAACAGGGAAACGTCGCTTTGTTTTCCTTAACATGAAAATAAGAAGGAAAAGTCATGCTAAAAAAACGTCCACTTCGGGAAGCAGATGTTACAGCCGAGTCAGTATTTTTTATGCAACGACGACAGATCCTCAAAGCACTAGGGATAGGTGCGGCTGCGGCCACGCTGTCCTCCCCTGCACAGGCTAATTTACTGGATTGGTTTAAAGGCAACGATCGTCCACCCGCCCCCGCAGGCAAAGCGCTTGAGTTCACAAAGCCCGAACGCTGGCAAAACAGCCTGTCTCTGACGCCAGAAGACAAGGTGACGGGCTACAACAATTTCTACGAATTTGGTCTGGATAAAGCCGATCCTGCCGCCAATGCCGGTAGCCTGAAAACCGATCCCTGGACGTTAACCATCAGCGGTGAGGTCAACAAACCTTTAACCCTGGATCACGATGCGCTGACCACACGCTTTCCATTAGAAGAGCGTATTTATCGGATGCGTTGCGTTGAGGCCTGGTCGATGGTTGTGCCGTGGGTGGGTTTTCCGTTGCATAAATTACTGGCACTGGTTGAGCCAACCAGTCACGCCAAATACGTCGCCTTTGAAACACGCTACGCCCCCGATGAAATGCCGGGCCAGAAAGACCGCTTTATTGGTGGTGGGTTGAAATATCCCTATGTCGAAGGTCTGCGGTTGGATGAGGCCATGCACCCGCTCACACTTCTCACCGTAGGCGTATATGGCAAAGCGTTGCCGCCGCAAAACGGGGCGCCGATACGCCTGACCGTCCCCTGGAAGTACGGCTTCAAGGGCATTAAATCGATAGTCAGTATTAAGCTGACGCGTGAGCAACCGCCAACGACCTGGAATATGTCAGCACCGAATGAATACGGTTTTTACGCCAATGTAAATCCGCAGGTCGATCACCCTCGCTGGTCTCAGGCTACTGAGCGTTTTATCGGTTCAGGTGGCATCCTCGATGTACAGCGACAGCCTACACTGCCTTTTAATGGTTATGCCGATGAGGTGGCATCGTTATATCAGGGCATGGATCTACGGGAGTATTTTTAAGTGAGGCTAACCGTAAAACAGATAACCGGTCTGAAAGTACTGCTGCATCTCGCCGGTTTTTTACCCCTGCTATGGCTCTTCTGGGCCGCGCAGCATGGCGGGTTGGGAGCCGATCCAGGAAAAGATATCCAGCACTTTACGGGCATTACCGCGCTGAAGTTTTTGCTGGCTACCCTGCTGATATCACCGCTCGCGCGCTATGCAAAGCAGCCGTTATTATTTCGCACCAGGCGGTTGTTAGGTTTATGGTGTTTTGCATGGGCCACACTGCATATAACCAGCTATGCTCTGCTGGAACTGGGTATACAAAACCTGGGATTGTTGGGTCGTGAACTGGTTTCACGTCCATGGCTAACGCTGGGTATGGCCGGTTGGATTATCTTGTTCTTGTTGACGTTGACCTCCACGCAAGCTGCGCAACGTAAAATGGGTAAACGCTGGCAAACGCTGCACAACTACGTTTACCTGGCCGCCGTTTTGCTACCGCTGCATTACCTGTGGTCGGTAAAAGTGTTATCACCGCTCCCCATTATTTACGCCATCGGTTTTGTGGTGCTGCTGGCTTTCCGCTATAAAAAGTTGTTACGGAAAAGCCGGTATAAAGGTGTGTTTATGAAAAGTGAGTGAACCGCGGTAAACTTCTTAACCACACCTAAACAGAACGAGAACAAAAAATGAGTAACAATGATAATTACCATCAGCTCACCCGCACGTTCCAGCGGCTCTCTCGCTTCTCCCACCTCTCGGCAATCGCCAGTTGGGACATGTTTACCATGATGCCGCCAGGCGGAAGCAAAGCCCGCGGCGAAGCGCTGGCTGAGCTGAGCGTGCTTGAACATCAGCTGTTAACCGACCCGAAGGTGGCAACATGGATCGCCGCAGCGCAACAGGAAGACCTCAACGATGTAGAACAGGCGAACCTGCGCGAAATGTCGCGACTGCATCACCAGGCATCCTTGTTGCCCGAATCGTTGGTAGAAGCAAAATCACTTGCGGGAAGCCGCTGTGAGCATGCCTGGCGTAGCCAGCGACCGGCAAATGACTGGGAAGGATTTTCCGAAAACCTGAAAGAGGTTGTGAAGTATAGCCGCGAAGAAGCCCGACTACGCGCAGAAGCTAAAGGCTGTTCGCCGTATGACTCATTACTGGACATCTTTGAACCAGGAATGACCAGCGCTCAGTTGGATGTCCTTTTCGCTGACGTTAAAAGCTGGCTGCCCGATCTGCTAAACAAAGTGGTGGCAAAGCAGTCTCAACAGTCGCTCATCGCCCCGGTAGGTCCTTTCCCAACCGCAATTCAGCGGGAACTGGGCCTTGAAACGATGGCGCAACTGGGATTCGATTTTGCGGCTGGTCGACTGGATATCAGCGCACATCCCTTCTGTGGCGGCGTACCGGAAGATGTTCGCATTACCACCCGCTATGATGAAAACGAATTACTCAGCGCACTGTTTGGCGTGATCCATGAAACCGGTCATGCGCGCTACGAGCAAAACCTGCCACACAGCTGGTCTGGGCAACCTATCGCTCTGGCACGCTCAACCGCCATTCATGAGTCCCAAAGTTTGTTCTTTGAGATGCAGCTGGGACGCAGTAAAGCCTTCCTTATGCGGTTAATTCCGGCTGTAACGCGCCACTTTGGCGATCAGGCAGCGTTTGAAGAAAGCAATTTCATCGCCTGGAACCAGCAGGTCAAACCCGGGTTTATCCGCGTTGATGCCGACGAGGTAAGCTACCCTGCTCACGTGATCCTGCGTTATGAAATCGAACGTGCACTTATTAATGGCGATATTGAAGTGGATGATATCCCGGCATTGTGGAACGAGAAAATGCAGGCCTGGCTGGGACTCTCTACGATCGGAAACTATCGTAACGGTTGTATGCAGGATATTCACTGGACCGATGGCGGCTTTGGCTACTTCCCTTCCTATACCCTGGGCGCCATGTATGCAGCACAGTTGTTCAGTGCCGCTAACCGCGCATTGCCTGATTTGAATCAGTCTATTGCGCAAGGTGAGTTTGGCGCCCTGTTTGACTGGTTACGTCAGAATATCTGGCAGCATGGCAGCCGCTTTACCACTGAACAGCTTATTACCCAGGCGACCGGAGAGCCGCTCAGCAGCCGTTATTTCCGCGCTCATCTGGAAGCCCGCTATTTGTAATCTTATACCGTGAGTCATTGTACAAACGGTTACACGCCGAAACCAATGACTCACGGAAGCCCTCTGATTACAGCGATATAGTTATTTCAACGGCCCCGCAGTGGGGTTGAATGAAAAACCAAATCGAGGGTATGAGAATGAAAAAAGTATTAGCTCTGGTTGTTGCCGCTGCTATGGGTCTGTCTTCTGCTGCGTTTGCTGCTGAGACAACTGCTACCACCGCTCCGGCTGCTGCTGCAACCACGAAAGCAGCCTCGGCGAAAACCACTCATCACAAAAAACAGCACGCTAAAAAATCCACCGCTAAACCAGCGGCAGAACAAAAAGCGCAGGCTGCCAAAAAACACACCAAAAAAGCTGCCACTAAACCGGCTGTAGAACAGAAAGCTCAGGCTGCTAAAAAACACACCAAAAAAGCTGCCACCAAACCAGCTACAGAACAAAAAGCACCAGAGCAGAAAGCTCAGGCCGCTAAAAAACACACCAAAAAAGCAGTAAAACACGACACCGCTAAACCAGCTGCTCAACCTGCTGCATAACACATTTGTAGTCACTATGGCGTCCCCCACGCCATAGCATACGGCGCTAAATCGACCTGATTTAGCGCCGCCTTTCGGAGGGTAAAATGGTGTCACATTACCGCTTTGAGTTCATTCTTATTACTCTGATAATTTGCGCACTCATCGCTATGCATTTTTATCTTTCTTGAGTGTAGTTATCTGATTTTACTCCCACTTTCCCGCCGTCCCGTCTATAGTATTAACTGAGGGTTTGCTGTTAAAAATCATAATTCCCCACCAGAGTGTGCTATGCAAAAAACCATTGCTGTGTTACTGGGTTCAATTTATTTACTTCCTGTCGTTGCACATGCGGATCAGCCTGCAACGGCCAGCGCTGAAGCAGAAAATATAAAAACGCTGTTTTTTGGTCATGACGATCGCATGAAAGTAACGGACCCAACGCAATCACCGTGGGACGCTATCGGACAACTGGAAACAGCCAGTGGTAATCTGTGTACCGCCACGCTCATTTCACCGCATCTGGCCCTGACTGCCGGACACTGTTTGCTCGCTCCACCGAAAGGCAAACCGGATAAAGCCGTCGCGTTACGCTTTGTGTCAAAAAAGGGCGTCTGGCGCTATGAGATCCATGGAATCGAAGGACGGGTTGATCCCTCACTCGGTAAACGTTTAAAAGCCGATGGAGATGGCTGGATTGTGCCGCCATCAGCAGCCCCGTGGGATTTTGGTTTGGTGGTGCTGCATTACCCGCCTTCCGGAATCACGCCCCTACCATTATTTGAAGGTGATAAAGCGGCGTTAACCGCGGCGTTGAAAACCGCCGATCGTAAAGTTACACAGTCGGGCTATCCGGAAGATCATCTGGACGACTTGTACACCCATCAGGATTGCGTGGTGACCGGCTGGGCGCAGAATACCGTCTTATCACACCAGTGCGATACGCTCCCGGGCGACAGCGGTTCACCATTGATGTTGAAGACAGATTCAGGCTGGCAGTTGATTGGTGTACAAAGCTCCGCTCCGGCGGCGAAAGATCGCTGGCGAGCCGATAATCGCGCCATATCCGTGACCGGTTTTCGCGATAAGCTGGAAGAGTTGGCGAAGGAATAACATATGCTGCCCGCATTAACGGGCAGCACGGATATCAGGCAAGTTTAATCATCACCATTCCGGCCAGCAGCAGCGCCACGCCGATCCAGCCTTTATTATTCAGGCGCTGACCAAACAATACCCAACCAGCCGCTAACGTCGCGGCAATCCCGAATCCGCCCCACAAGGCGTAGGCAACAGAAAGGTCTATACCTTTTACCGCCTGCGATAGCGCGCTAAAGGCCGCTAACACGGCAGCCAGCGACAGCACGCCATAAATCTTGCGGCGAAATCCATCAGAAAACTTCAAAAAGACGTTAGCGACAATTTCCAGCACGATGGCCATGCCAAGCCAGGCACCATGAACCCACTCAAACTGCTGCATGGGTCACCTCTTTGCTCGTTTTGGCAGGTTTTCGAGTCCCAGACTTGATCAGCACAATGCCTAATACCAGCGAGACCAGCCCAGCCACTTTCATCGTGGACAAGGTTTCGTCAAATAACAACACACTAAACAGCGTAATAAATAAAATACCGATACCTTCCCACAAGGCATAGGCCACACCAAGGGCAATTTTTTTAACGGCGAAACTGAGAAAAATATATGATAAGGCGATCATTACCAGCATTAAAATAAAGCCCGAATTACCATGGCCGACGCTTGCCCATTTCATTGACAGCGTACCGGTAATTTCAGCCGCGATGGCTAGACCTAATAATATCCAGTAAAACATGATGCTTCTCCTGCTTGAGAATATAGTCCTTTGGGCCTACTGCATGCAGTAAACCAAAAAATAGAATCAGTTAGCTCAGCGCACAGCGCCAGCTCAGGCAGAAGAAGGGACTAAAGCGCGTTGCGCCAGTGTTGCTCACCCGCAAGCAAGAAAGTGGAGGAGGTACGAAGAAGTGTAGGTAAACGCAAAAACATCCTGAACATATTGTCCATAATATTACAATTATCCGCAGTGTTGCTTCTCATCATCGCGGATGATAATTGTCCTCGGTAGTTAAACACAGATGATTTGTATCATAGCTTCAAGACGAACTCAAAGTCTTTTCACTTCTTTACCTGCCCCATTTGATTTTTGTTATAACGGCTCGACGCAAATCACATTATTATGCAGATTCAAAAATAAAAAATGCGGGAATACACATGGCGAAACCGATCATTACGCTTAACGGTCTAAAAATAGTCATTATGCTGGGCATGCTGGTTATCATCCTGAGTGGCATTCGCTTTGCCGCAGATATCATCGTCCCCTTTATTCTGGCGTTATTTATAGCCGTTGTGCTAAACCCCGTGGTGCAGCGGATGGTCAAGCTTCGCATACCTCGCGTATTTGCGGTGTCATTGCTTATCGTTATTATTGTCATGCTAATGGTGCTGCTGTTGGCGTATTTAGGTACATCCTTAAATGAACTTGCGCGTACGCTACCGCAATATCGCTCTTCACTGGTTATCCCACTGAAAAATCTTGAACCATGGTTACAACGCGCAGGGATCGGCGTTTCCGTGGACGAGCTCGTCAAATATATCGATCCAAACGCGGCAATGACGCTGGTGACCAATTTGCTGGCGCAGCTTTCAAATGCCATGTCATCGATATTTTTACTGCTACTGACGGTCGTTTTTATGCTGCTGGAAGTACCGCAATTGCCCAACAAACTCAAACAAATGATGAGCCGCCCCATTGAAGGTATGGCGGCGATTCAACGCGCCATCGACAGCGTCTCTCACTATCTGGTGCTTAAAACGGCAATCAGCATTGTGACCGGGTTGGTCGCCTGGGGCATGCTTGCTGCATTGGATGTGCGCTTCGCCTTTGTCTGGGGATTACTGGCCTTCGCCCTGAACTACATCCCTAATATCGGTTCGGTATTGGCAGCCATTCCCCCTATTGCTCAGGTGCTGGCATTCAGCGGCCTTTACGATGCGCTGGTGGTTTTGGCAGGCTATCTGGTTATCAACCTGGTATTCGGAAATATCCTCGAACCTCGGATCATGGGCCGCGGGCTGGGGCTGTCCACGCTGGTGGTGTTTCTGTCGTTGATCTTCTGGGGCTGGTTGCTCGGTCCCGTGGGGATGCTGCTTTCTGTGCCGCTAACCATCATCGTGAAAATCGCGCTTGAACAAACCAACGGCGGTCAAAGCATTGCCGTACTGCTTAGCGATCTGAATAAAGAATGAGTTTTCGCCCCGCCATCGCGGGGCATTTCCTTTATCGTTTCACGCGGAAAGCCAAAACGGCGCTTAACAGTGTAAATAACGCAATTATCCACGCCATGGTCCAGGGCGTGCCATCACTGAAGGCGGCCAGCAGTAACGATGAAATAATACCGCTACCGTATTGTAACGCGCCAATCAGCGCCGAAGCTGAACCCGCAATGTTCGGTACCGCATCCAGCGCAGCGGCAGTCGACGTCGCGGCAATAATGCCATTCATTGAGAAAAACAGGAAAACGGTGACGATAATCGCAATGACGCCACCTGATTCCAGCTTAACCAGCAGCGCAAGCACAACAGCAGCCAACGCCGCCAGCATCGTCGCATACTTCAGCAGTTGTTCCAGAGAGTGCCGCTGTACCAGACGACGATTTACCACGCTCATCGCCATAACGCCGACAATGTTTAGCGCAAACAACCAGCCGTAATGCTGTGGATCAACATGGTAATAGCTAATATAAACAAACGGTGACCCGGTAATAAACGCGTACGCACCGACGTAATAAAACGTCAGGCTCAGGGTATAGCGCATAAAACGCCCATTGGTTAACAACGAACGGTAATTACGAAATGCACCAGCTAAAGAGGCTTTCACCCGCTTCTCTTCCGGCAATGTTTCGGGCAGCCAGTTTAAGGAGATAAACATCAGCGCGCCAATCACCACCAGCAGCCAAAAAATAGAGTGCCAGGTGCTCAGGCGAATAATTTGCCCGCCAATCAATGGCCCGGCGATTGGCGCAATCGCCATCACCAACACCAGGGTCGAGAGCATTTGCGCCGCACGGGTACGAGCAAAGAGATCGCGGATCATCGCTCGCGCCAGCATAGGTCCGGTACAGGCACCAAGCGCCTGAAACACCCGCCAGAAAACAATTTGCGTAATACTTGTAGACAGCGCACACCCTACGGAACCAATTATAAATAGCACCATGCCGATAAACAGCGGATTACGCCGCCCCATATGATCGCTAATCGGCCCCCAAATCAACTGTGCAATAGTAAAACCAATTAAGAAACCGGTGATCGTCAGCTCAACATTGCCATGTAAATCCTCGGCCATCGTCGGCATTGCTGGAAGATAAATATCGGTAGAAAGCGATGTAAAGGCCATCAGGCCACTGAGGATCAAAATAAAAGTAAGACCGGTATGGCTTGCGGTGGCTACCGGCGAGGCATGTTCACGTGTACGCATAGTGCCCTGTCATGTTCTAAAAAGTCAGGTCGCAGTATATCTACAACGTATTGCTGCGATTAGACGGTTAAAACAGCATGAGTTTATGAATTGCAATCATGAATAGTGAAATCATATGCGTCTTATTCTGTGATGCACTTCCAATAATATCCTGCCAGAAATGAATACTACTCATAGGTTCATGCGAATTTCACAGACTAATCGTATCAACACAGATTTGCTAATCTGCAGCCAATACAACGATGATGCTCGGGAGACCTCTATGAATACAACAGTTCTGAATAACGGTGTTGAGATGCCCCTGCTCGGATTTGGCGTTTATCAAATGACCGATGCCAGCGAATGTGAGCAAGCCGTACGTGATGCCATTGACACAGGCTATCGCCTGATTGATACCGCAGCCTCCTACCAGAATGAAACTCAGGTCGGCAATGCACTTAAGCACAGCGGAGTCCCCCGTGAGGCGCTTTTTGTGACTACCAAACTGTGGTTACAGGATGCCAACTATGCAGGCGCAAAGGCGCAATTCGCACGTTCTCTGCAACGGCTTCAACTGGATTATATTGACCTTTATTTGATTCATCAGCCCTATGGCGATGTGCACGGTGCCTGGCGCGCGATGGAAGAATTATATGAAGAAGGGAAAATCCGCGCGATTGGCGTGAGTAACTTTCATCCGGATCGTCTGGCGGATTTAATGGCTTTCAATCGCATTATTCCAGCCGTTAACCAGATTGAGGTGAATCCTTTTCATCAGCAGCCGCATGCCGTCGCCTGGATGCAGAGCCGGAACATTCAGCCGCAAGCATGGGCACCATTTGCCGAGGGACGCAATGACCTGTTTCAGAACCCGGTCTTAGCGGCTATTGGTGAAAAATATGGCAAAAGCGTTGGTCAGGTCGTGCTGCGTTGGATTTATCAACGTGGGATTATCTCGCTGGCGAAAACCGTGCGTAAAACGCGGATGGCCGAGAATATTCAGGTGCTGGACTTTGCCCTAACGTTGGAAGAGATGACGCGAATTGCCGCGATGGACAGCGGAACCAGCGCGTTCTTCTCGCATCGCGATCCGGCTCGTGTGGAATGGATCACCCAGCGTAAACTGGATGTTTAAAAAAACGGCCTCCGCAGAGGCCGTCTTACTTTTACTGGCAATTACAGCGCTTTCAGGATCGCATCCACGCTGGCTTTGGCATCACCAAACAGCATATGGGTGTTATCTTTAAAGAACAGCGGGTTCTGCACACCTGCATAGCCGGTGTTCATTGAACGTTTGAACACAATGACGTTCTGCGCTTTCCACACTTCCAGCACCGGCATACCGGCGATCGGGCTGCGCGGGTCATCCTGCGCTGCCGGGTTTACCGTATCGTTGGCGCCAATAACCAGCACGGTATCGGTATCGGCGAAATCATCGTTGATCTCATCCATTTCCAGCACGATGTCATAAGGTACTTTGGCTTCCGCCAGCAGCACGTTCATATGACCTGGCAAGCGCCCTGCTACCGGGTGAATACCAAAACGCACTTTGATGCCGCGCGCGCGCAGTTTCTCAGTGATTTCCGCGACCGGATACTGTGCCTGAGCCACTGCCATGCCGTAGCCCGGGGTGATGATCACGGAGTGCGAGTTCTTCAGCATTTCTGCTGTGTCTTCCGCAGTAATCTCACGATGTTCACCCACTTCTTCATCAGACCCGGTAGAAGAACCGTCAGAACCAAAGCCGCCCGCAATAACGCTGAAGAATGAACGGTTCATCGCCTTACACATAATGTAGGACAGGATCGCACCAGAAGAACCGACCAGCGCACCGGTAACGATCAGCAGATCGTTGCTCAGCATAAAGCCCGCCGCTGCTGCCGCCCATCCTGAATAGGAGTTAAGCATTGAAACGACGACCGGCATATCCGCACCGCCGATGGAGGCCACCAGATGCCAGCCAAAGGCCAGTGCAATAATGGTCATCACCAGCAGGGCCAGAACCTGCAGGCCCACGCTTTCGGTACGAACAAACACCACCAGCAGCAGGAAAGAAACAACCAGCGCCGCCAGGTTCATTTTGTGACGATTCGGCAGCATCAGCGGTTTAGAGGAAATCTTGCCGCGCAGTTTGCCAAAGGCCACAACAGAACCGGTAAAGGTCACCGCACCGATGAAGATACCCAGGAACACTTCCGTCAGGTGAATGTTCACCAGAATCGGCTCCAGGCCCGTATCGTGATACAGGTAGCTGTTGAAACCCACCAGTACCGCAGCCAGACCGACGAAGCTGTGCAGAATTGCCACCAGCTCCGGCATCTCGGTCATTTCGACTTTCTTCGCCAGACGAATACCAATCGCGCCGCCGATGATCATCGCTACCAGGATCCACGCAACGTTGCCGGTATCCGGACCAAAAATCGTAGCAATCAGCGCAATCGCCATCCCGGCGATACCGTAGTTGTTACCCTGCTGAGAGGTTTCGTGTTTCGAAAGCCCCGCCAGACTAAAAATAAACAGGATCGCGGCAACAATGTATGCAGCTGTAACTAATCCTCCAGACATATGTTACCCCTTAGTTTTTCCGGAACATTTTCAGCATGCGCTGAGTCACGGTGAAGCCACCGAAAATATTAATGCTGGCAATAAGCACCGCGATAAAGCTCAGGAAACTCACCCAGCCACCCTGGCCAATTTGCAATAACGCCCCAACCACGATAATCCCCGAGATGGCGTTAGTTACAGACATCAGCGGAGTATGCAACGCATGTGACACATTCCAGACCACGTAGTAACCCACCACGCAGGAAAGCGCGAACACCGTAAAGTGACCAAGGAACTCTTTCGGTGCGACGTCGGCGAGCCAGCCAAACAAAATCACTACCAGCGCCATCAGCGCATATTTGCGCCACGGAGAGACAGGTTTTTTCTCTTCTTTCGGCGCAGGTGCGGCTTTTGGCGCAGCCTGTGGCTGAGCAGAAACCTGGATAGGCGGCGCAGGCCAGGTTATTTCACCATCACGAACTACCGTGACACCACGCACAACCACGTCGTCAAAATCGACAGTGATATTGCCGTCTTTCTCTTTGCACAACAGTTTGAGCAGGTTGACGAGGTTCGTGCCGTACAATTGGGAAGATTGCGTTGGCAGACGGCCAGGCAGATCGGTATAACCGATAACCTTCACCCCGTTCTCGGTGGTGGTCACCTGATTAGGCACGGTATATTCGCAGTTCCCGCCATTTTGCGCGGCAAGATCGACAATCACGCTGCCCGCTTTCATCGAATCAACCATTTCATGGGTGATCAGTTTCGGGGCCGGTTTGCCCGGGATCAGCGCAGTGGTAACGATAATGTCGACGTCTTTCGCCTGCGCTGCGAAGAGTTCCATTTCGGCTTTGATGAACGCTTCGGACATTACTTTGGCATAGCCATCGCCGCTGCCCGCTTCTTCTTTAAAGTCCAGTTCAAGGAACTCTGCGCCCATACTCTGCACTTGTTCCTTCACTTCCGGACGGGTATCAAAAGCACGCACGATAGCGCCCAGGCTGTTTGCCGCACCGATTGCCGCAAGACCTGCCACACCCGCACCAATCACCATGACCTTGGCAGGTGGAACCTTGCCTGCGGCGGTGATCTGGCCGGTGAAGAAGCGACCGAATTCATGGGCGGCTTCAACAATAGCGCGATACCCGGCGATGTTCGCCATCGAGCTTAAGGCATCCAGCGACTGCGCACGCGAAATACGCGGCACAGAGTCCATCGCCATAACTGTCACGTTGCGCTCTGCAAGCTTTTGCAACAGTTCAGGGTTTTGCGCGGGCCAAAGAAAACTCACCAGCGTCGTGCCCGGATTGAGTAACGGAATTTCCGCCTCCTCCGGCGCATTGACCTTCAGGATGATCTCTGACTGCCAGACTGCATTTCCATCAACAATCTCTGCGCCTGCTTGTACAAACGCTTTATCGTCAAAACTCGCCAGTTGACCTGCACCGCTTTCAACCGCGACGCTGAAACCCAGTTTAAGCAGCTGCTCAACGGTCTTCGGCGTGGCTGCTACGCGGGTTTCATTGGTTAACCGTTCTCTTGGTATGCCAATTCGCATAATGTTCCCTTCCATCTGTAATTATGATGATGGTTTATCAATGTTCGCACGAGGCATGCGCGCACTCTCGAGAGAGGTCAGTGTTACCTCAATAAAATAAAACAGTAACAAACTCTGTATAACCTACTGAAAATGACGCCTGTGATCTAGCGCCAAAAAACAGTATTTATTATGAAATTCGCGAAATAGAGATGAATCGAACCTCAGACAGATAAAATGCCCTAAAAATAGCCCACAAAGGCTGATAATTCGCTCAAGCGAAGCGGCAAAACATGATTACCCACCTGCTAAAAACAATTAATTAACATTAAATTAACTTATGGAATTCAACTGCTTTATCAGTTTTGGTCACCAAACGCCGAAATATTCGGCATATCACAAAATGTTATCGATGTTGTTACGCCAGGTGGCACGATGAGTGAAAATTGACGCAGACACTGACGCAATTTAAATGCAATAATCAGCGACGTTTCTAGTCAATAACAATACCAGTACCTGGTTTGCGCAAGGCGAAGGATTATTTTTATGAAGCTTAAGAACACTCTCCTGGCGTCCGCACTTATTTCTGCGACTGCTTTTTCTGTAAATGCAGCGACAGAATTGACGCCGGAGCAAGCGGCTGCCCTGAAACCCTATGACCGCATTGTGGTCACCGGCCGTTTTAATGCTATCGGTGACGCGGTTGCTGCCGTTTCACGCCGTGCAGATAAAGACGGTGCAGCCTCCTTTTATGTTGTTGATACCTCAGATTTTGGCAGCGGCGGTAACTGGCGCGTTGTTGCCGACGTCTATAAAGCCGACGCTGAAAAAGCGGAAGCGTCAAAAAACCGTGTCATTAACGGCGTTATGGAATTGCCAAAAGACCAGGCCGTTCTGATAGAACCTTACGACACCGTAACGGTACAGGGTTTCTACCGTAGCCAGCCTGAAGTAAACGATGCCATCACCAAAGCAGCGAAAGAGAAAGGCGCTTACTCCTTCTATATCGTGCGTCAGGTCGATGCCAACCAGGGCGGCAACCAGCGTATTACTGCATTCATCTATAAAGCTGATGCGAAAAAACGCGTTGTACAAAGCCCTGATGCGATCCCTGCAGATTCAGATGCTGGTCGTGCCGCATTAGCAGCAGGTGGCGAAGCCGCGAAGAAAGTTGAGATCCCAGGCGTAGCAACTACCGCTTCTCCGAGTGCTGAAGTCGGACGCTTCTTCGAAACGCAATCCACCAAAGGCGGTCGTTACACTGTCACGCTTCCGGATGGAACCAAAGTTGAAGAACTGAACAAAGCGACCGCCGCCATGATGGTACCGTTTGACAGCATTAAGTTCACCGGTAACTACGGCAACATGACGGAAGTTTCTTATCAGGTAGCAAAACGCGCAGCGAAGAAAGGTGCGAAGTACTATCACATTACCCGCCAGTGGTCAGAACGTGGTAACAACGTGACGATCAGCGCCGATCTGTATAAGTAATACCCAATGCCTTATCAGGTCTACAGCCCTTGTAGACCTGATAATTTTCCGCGTTTCAGTTCCCAGGCAAAACAAAAACAGCAGTATTAAGACAACTTTTCACACTATTAGTCACAAATCTCTCTATCCCCATTGCATGCGTTCTCTTCTCTCCGTAAAATCCCGCGCCTTAGTGGCTTTCACCATTTTTATGCGGTTTGCCAAAATAATTGTTCTCTCACTCTCGTTTTTGTAACTGGATACAAATGGAAAAGAAATTGGGTCTGAGCGCACTGACCGCGCTGGTTTTAAGCTCAATGCTCGGCGCTGGCGTTTTCAGCCTGCCACAAAATATGGCGGCAGTAGCCAGCCCGGCTGCATTACTGATTGGCTGGGCGATTACCGGTGCGGGTATCCTTTTGCTCGCCTTTGCCATGCTGATCCTGACGCGTATCCGTCCTGAACTGGATGGCGGTATCTTTACTTATGCGCGTGAAGGTTTCGGCGAGCTGATCGGCTTCTGCTCCGCGTGGGGATACTGGCTGTGCGCTGTTATCGCTAACGTTTCGTATCTGGTCATTGTCTTCTCTGCGCTCAGTTTCTTTACCGACACACCAGAATTACGTCTGTTTGGCGACGGTAATACCTGGCAGTCGATTGTCGGCGCATCGGTACTGTTATGGGTAGTCCATTTTCTGGTGTTGCGGGGAGTACAAACCGCGGCCAGCATTAACCTGGTCGCTACTCTGGCAAAACTACTGCCGCTGGGCCTGTTTATCGTGCTGGCGTTCATGCTGTTTAAGCTCGACACCTTTACTCTCGATTTCACCGGCGTCGCGTTAGGTGTGCCTGTCTGGGAGCAGGTCAAAAACACCATGCTCATTACCCTGTGGGTTTTCATCGGTGTGGAAGGCGCGGTGGTGGTATCTGCCCGCGCCAGAAACAAACGCGATGTTGGTCGCGCCACGTTGCTGGCTGTACTCGCCGCACTGGGCGTTTACCTGTTAGTCACCTTGCTATCTCTCGGCGTTGTCGCGCGGCCTGAACTGGCGGAGATCCGCAATCCATCAATGGCCGGTCTGATGGTTAAAATGATGGGGCCATGGGGCGAAATTATTATTGCCGCGGGTCTGATTGTTTCCGTATGCGGTGCCTATTTAAGCTGGACGATTATGGCGGCGGAAGTGCCGTTCCTCGCCTCCACGCATAAAGCATTTCCGCGTATTTTTGCACGACAGAATGCACAGGGAGCGCCATCGGCATCGCTGTGGCTAACCAACATCTGTGTACAAATCTGCCTTGTGCTGATCTGGCTCACAGGTTCCGACTACAATACGTTACTGACTATCGCCTCAGAGATGATTCTGGTGCCCTATTTGCTGGTCGGCGCATTTCTGTTAAAAATTGCCACCCGTCCGATTCATAAGGCTGTCGGTATCGGCGCGAGTATTTATGGCATATGGTTATTGTATGCGTCAGGTCCGATGCACCTACTGCTGTCTGTGGTGTTGTATGCGCCAGGGCTGTTGGTCTTCCTTTATGCCCGTAAAACGCACACGCATGAAAACGTATTAAAACGCCAGGAAATGGCGCTGATCGGCCTGCTGCTTGTTGCTGCGGTGCCGGCTACCTGGATGCTGATGGGGTAACGTTATACCCATCGTTCGCGACATATGGAGATTACGATGGGTAAAAAAAACCCTTTGCCAATTCTTATCACCGGAGGTGGTCGTCGTATCGGCCTCGCCGTCGCATGGCACTTTCTGAATCAAAAACAGCCAGTTATTGTCAGCTACCGTACTCACTATCCTGCCATTGAAGGCCTGCGAGAAGCAGGGGCGATTTGTATCCCGGCTGACTTTTCCACGGATGAAGGTGTGCTGGCCTTTGCTGATGAGGTCAAAGCACAGACGGATGGCTTGCGCGCCATTGTGCATAATGCCAGCGCCTGGGTAGCCGAAAAACCCGGCACACCGCTTAGCGAAGTACTGTCACGCATGATGCAGATCCACGTCAATACGCCCTACCTGCTCAACCACGCGCTGGAAGGATTGCTACGCGGTCATGGGCACGCAGCCAGCGACATTATCCATTTCACGGACTATGTTGTTGAGCGTGGCAGCGACAAGCACATTGCTTATGCTGCCAGCAAAGCGGCGCTGGATAATATGACCCGCTCGTTCGCGCGCAAACTGGCACCGGAGGTGAAAGTGAACGCGATTGCCCCCTCGCTTATCCTGTTTAACGAGGGTGACGATGCAGAGTATCGCCAGCAGGCACTGAACAAATCACTGATGAAAACCGCACCAGGTGAAAAAGAGGTCATTGATTTAATTGACTATCTCCTAACCAGTTGTTTTGTCACCGGCCGTAGTTTCGCCCTTGATGGCGGGCGTCATCTGCGTTAGTGCAGTTTGATCCAACAAAAGATCAGCAACCACGCGCTCAGGCTCCAGCACACTACTGCACCGCCGAGCGCGACGGGTAAGCGCATAAACCCGGTGAAATACCACAGTGAAACAAGGTAGACAAAATAGGGAATAATCGACCACATGCTGAATAAAATGGTTGTACGTAACGCCTCGATCCCTCGTTCACTGGCCACGATATAGTGGGCAATCAACGCAAACGTCGGGAACAGTGGAATTAATCCAGCAATATAGTAATTCTTTGTTTTCGCCAGCAAACCAATCAACACCACCACCAGCGCACCGAGCGCCGCTTTTATAACGAGTCCCATCACTCTGCCTTAACACACCAATAACATCAGCCCCTAGCATAACGGAAGCGTTCTTGTTTAGAAAAGATTAATGGAAGGAAAAACCTGGGCGGTGTATGTTGGCGTTTTATATTCAAAATGAATGATATGAACACCATCGTATTTGTTGAAGATGATCCCGAAGTTGGCTCACTGATTGCAGCCTACCTGGCCCGGCATGATATTGAGGTTATCGTTGAACCTCGTGGTGATTTGGCCGAGGAGAAAATTCTGCAAGTTCAACCCGATCTGGTGTTATTAGATATCATGCTGCCGGGAAAAGACGGGATGACTATCTGCCGCGATTTACGCGGGCGATGGCAAGGCCCGATTGTCCTGCTCACCTCGCTGGACAGCGACATGAACCATATCCTGGCGCTGGAAATGGGTGCCTGTGATTATATCCTGAAGACAACACCGCCCGCTGTGCTGCTGGCTCGCCTGCGCCTGCACCTGCGCCAGAATGAACACTCAGTCCAGTCTAAAGGCATTCAGGCAGCAACCATCACACCGCACACAACGCTGCGTTTTGGCACACTCACTATCGATCCCACCAACCGCTCCGTACTGCTCGGCGGCGAGCAAATCTCTCTTTCCACCGCTGATTTTGAATTACTGTGGGAGCTGGCAACCCATGCCGGGCAGATTATGGACCGTGATGCGTTGCTAAAGAACCTGCGTGGCGTAAGTTATGACGGCATGGACCGCAGCGTCGATGTCGCGATTTCCCGGTTACGCAAAAAACTGCTTGATAACGCGACTGAACCCTATCGAATCAAAACGGTACGCAACAAAGGTTATCTGTTCGCACCGCACGCCTGGGACGACGCGCCACAGAAGTAATGTTACCGGGCCGATCTCATTGGTCGGCTGAATCCGTTACACTGTCACGTAAAATCGTCTACAGAACAGGCATATAAACACCATCCGACGCCGTTCCACACTTTTTGTGTGGCTGTAGCCCTCCCCCCTCCCTATAATCCGTCGCGGTCCTGAACCCTTATGGTTCATAGGTTTTTTTCGCACTAACAAAACTCTTTCCGGCATTTCAGGTGCTGAATGAGGCAAGAGGCTACAATATGTTCGTAACGCTCGCGTATATCGCGTTCTTTTTGGTTTGTTCATGGGCAATTTTTAGAATCAACCAAAAAAGTCACTCTCTTTCAAAAAGCGTCTTCATCGCTATTTTTATGGGTGCCGTTATCGGCTTATCCCTGCATCTCATTGCTGCTGACGAAAGTAAAACAGTTATCGACTGGTATAATGTTATCGGCAACGGTTATGTTAATTTACTGAAGCTGGTTGCGGTTCCGCTGATTTTCATCTCTATTCTCTCAGCCATTAATAAGCTCGAAAACAGCGCTGGCATTGGGAAAATGTCGTTAACCATTGTCGGATGCATGCTCTGTCTGGTAATGATTGCCGGTTTTATTGGGCTGTTGACTGCGCATGTATTAGGTCTGGACGCCAGTGCATTTGTTCATATGCAGTCCACACTGACGGCAGACGATGTGAGTAAAACTGCCGCCATTTCACTGCCTAAACTGGTTACATCTCTGATCCCAACGAATATCTTCCTCGATCTAACAGGAGCCAGAAGCGTTTCCGTCATTGGCATTGTTATCTTCACCCTGCTTGCCGGCGTGGCATTATTAAAGGTCAAACAAGACGCCCCGCAAGAAGGTGAAAAATTAAGTGCTGGCATTAACGCTATCCAGATTTGGGTGATGAAAATGGTGCGTATCGTTATTGCCCTCACCCCTTATGGTGTGATGGCATTAATGGCAGGCGTATTTTCCGCGTATCGATTTGAACAATTTGCCAGTCTGTTAGGCTTTATTGCTGCCTGTTACCTTGCGATTCTGATGATGTTTATCGTCCACGCACTGATACTGGTTCTGAGCGGTAATAATCCCGTTCACTATTTTAAAACTGTCTGGCCAGTTTTAACCTTTGCATTTGTTTCACGCAGCAGTGCAGCATCTATTCCACTGGCTATTTCCGCACAAGAAAAATTTGGCGTGCAAAACACCATTGCTAATATTGCAGCTTCATTCGGCTCCAGCATGGGTCAAAACGGCTGTGCTGGGATCTATCCGGCTATTATGGTGGCGATGATTGCTCCAACAATTGGGATTGATCCGCTATCAGTACATTTTTTGCTCGCCATGCTACCTGCGATTGCGCTGGGTTCTATTGGGGTGGCGGGTGTAGGCGGTGGCGGAACATTTGCTGCGCTGATCGTCCTTTCAACGCTGAACTTCCCGGTCGCGCTGGTGGGGATTTTCATTGCTATCGAGCCTGTCGTCGATATGGCCAGAACGGCATTAAACGTGAACGGTTCGATGATGTCTGGCGTGCTGGCTAACAGGCTCCTGAAAAAGAGTGCTGAAAAACCACAACCCGTGAACGCGAAATAGTCAGTCCTAAAAAGATCAAAGCCTTCCTGTTCCTGGAAGGCTTTCTTTTGTGTCAACTAAACGTCAGTCCGTCGTATTTTTTCCAACGGTAGTTTACGGCGGAGATAATCCAGCAGCCGATAAAGACGCCAATAATCGCAAATCCGACATTCCCCATATGGTCACTCAAATCGCTGACGGTATCCCACAAACCACCCTGGAGCGAAAACGCGTCAGAGAGAAGCCCCAGCGCCTCCAGTCCGCCGATAAAGAGCGCAACAATCACGGAAGTCCCGGTAATGGTCATATTGTAATAGAGCTTGCGTTGCGGCTTATTGAACGCCCATCCGTAGGCCTCAACCATCAGAATACTGTCGAGACAATCAATTAACGCCATACCGCAGGTAAACAGCGCCGGGAACACGAGAATTGACCAAACCGACATGCCGCTGGACGCGCTTGAAGCAGAAATTCCCAACAGAGAAATTTCAGTAGCGGTATCAAAACCCAGACCAAACAGAAAGCCGACAAAATACATATGCCAGTCTTTACCTACCAGCCGAAACGCTGAGCGGAAAAGCCAGTTCAGAGGGCCTGAAACTGTAATGTCTTCCGTGGTGCCATCGTAAGTACCGGTGCGTTTAAGATGGCGGAATGCCTTCCAGACCTGGTAGAAAATAATGAGATTGATGGTAGCCAGAATCAGCAAAAATACGGCAGAGACCGTAGTTCCTATCAGACCGCCGACACTCTGAAACCATGCCATATGTTGCTTAAACACGCTGGTAGTCAGCGCAATGCCAATGCTCGCCAGTACCACAATGGTAGAGTGTCCCAGAGAAAACCAGGCCCCCGTCGTCAGGGCACGTTTTTTCTGCTGCATGAGTTTACGCGTAGCGCTGTCTATCGCGGCGATATGATCGGCATCTACGGCATGGCGCAAACCATAGCACCACGCAATCAGACTCAGTGCCAGCAACGAAGTGTTGTTGCTAAACGCGGTGAAAGCCCACAGCCACGCCACGATGTTTGCCCCGATGAGTAAAACCATCAACAAAAGAATATTCGGGCGTTTTTTTAATAATGAAAACAATGCGTTCATTGTTTCCCGCCAGCTAAATTTGAGCTAAACAACACACCATACCGCCGTTCATTGATTGATTAATACAACGTTTACCAGGCTAATGATAACTCTTAAGAATTACTAACCCAGTGTCGTAGATCAAAGTTGATTACCACCTGAAGCAAGTTCCGCTATCGCTAGCTCCGCAATACGCAGAGGCACCGTTGCGCTGTCACCCTCTTGCAGAAACCAGACGGACGACAACCCACACCAGGCAACAATCCACATCAGCAAACGTTGCCGTTCAATGCGGGCGATTTCAGACACAATGTTGACTCGTTGCGTGAATCTTTCCGGCAGAATGGCGACAGGTCTGGTGGGTTCGGCAAGATCGGGGTTAGTAAAAATATTGGCGTAATCAAAACCACGCTCGCCCACCAGCCCTTTAGGATCGATAGCCAGCCATCCTCTCGTTCCGAAATCAAGAATATTGCTGTGGTGTAGGTCGCCGTGTAATACGACTTCATCGTGGGGTGAAGATAGCAGTATGTTTGCCACCGCAGCACAACGCGTCAGGATACCACCATGCTTTTTCGCGGCAGGAGCCAGATCGCGAAACCAATGGTGAAGAGGTGTTAACGCAGGCGTAGACGCATTTCGGGTGTGATGGAGTCTACTGGCAGCATGGCAAATAATGCGACAGGCCTGCGCATCGTTGCCAGTCCAGGACATGTCCGCTAAAGAACCTGCCCCTGTCGCACGTTCCAGCAGAATCGTCCCTGCTGCATGAGCAAGTACTTTCGCTGCGCCATTTCCGTTCCACCAGACCATGAGTTCACAGCCGATCCGTTCACTGTCATCGTCGGTGATCTTAAGTATGGCTTTCCGACCGTCCTTGACCACCACAGGCAAAAGCTGCGAAGTGTGCGTTTCAAACGGTTCACCATCTGGAGTGAGTCCCCAACGGTTGAGCCAGGTGTTGAACAGACGATTTTCCAAACAATATCCTCATTTTTTCTCTGGAAGATGGTAATAAAACGAATCCGTGTCGGCATTATTCCTGTTTTCTTTTGGTTGAGCCACAACCACCCACTTCCATCACCACTGACTTACCGGGTAGAGCACTAACAGGCACATCCTTGTGTAGCTATGTGCCATGCTGACTGTGTTCAGTAAATGAGGGGGAAACGATGATCACGTTATGCAAAACCTGTGGAACATCCTATGAGGTAACTGGCGCCCACCCGGAACATTGCGATATCTGCGAGGATGAACGTCAATATGTCCCCACGAACGGGCAGACATGGATCGATTTTGACACCCTGTGTGCATCACATACAAATAAGTGGAAGCAACACGACAGTACTCTCCTCAGCATCCGCACCGTTCCTGATTTTGCAATTGATCAGCGCGCGTTTCTTGTGCGTACCCCAGAAGGAAATATTCTGTGGGACTGCATTGCCACGCTCGACGATGCCACAAAAACGCTAATAACGTCCCTTGGCGGGCTTAAGGCTATCGCGATATCGCATCCTCATTACTACACCACCATGCAGGACTGGGCTGCGGAATTTAACGCGCCGATTTACCTTCACGCCAGCGACAGAAGGTGGGTAATGCGCGACAGCCCGTGGATTCGATTCTGGGATGGCGACACCATTGAGTTAACCCGTGGCGTCACGGTGATACGTCTCGGCGGACACTTTGCTGGCGGCTGCGTCCTGCACTGGGCGCGTGACGAAGGCGTGGTGCTTTCCGGCGACATCGTCCAGGTGACGCCTGGTGCGCATGCAGTTTCATTTATGTGGAGTTACCCCAATATGCTACCGTTGCCAGCCGCCACCGTCAGCGACATCACTCAACGCCTGAGCACAGTGAAATTTAAGCAACTTTACGGCGCATTTGAGGGAAAAGATATTACGCAAAATGCCGATGAAATTGTGCGCCGTTCAGGTGAAAAGTATATTTCCTGCCTCAGGTAAACCGGCAGTTTATTCACCAATCATGCTCAGGAAGGTAAAAATGGATAAAACTGATAAACCACGCCCATTACAGATATACTCACTATCACACTGATTATAAAGTAGGTTTTGAAAGGCTGCTTTTGTGTTTTATGGCGAAAGATTTGTTGACCCGCAATCGCTCCACCCCACCCGCCTACAACGCCAAACACCAGCAATGTGGATTCCGGCACTCTACGCCAGTCCTTGCGTGCCGCCATTTTGTCCACGCCGTATAACAGCAGCGTCAGTATGTTGGCGAGCAGAAACCATATAACAAGAGGGTGAGTGGTGAAAATGCAACCGATCGCTGCGAAAATGAGTAGCGAATAACAACAGCGATTGAGGTTCATATTTTCAGTCACAGCACTTTTCAGGAAGTATCGGCACGCATTATACGCAAGGTCAGTCATCCCTGCCACGGGTGAGAATATCCCCTTTATTATTATGGCTATAACTCTCAGAAATAGCACAAATTCTCTGGTCTGCGGCGTACCTGCCAATTCAAACAAGAGAGCCGTTTTCATTATTCAGAACAAATGGTAATTTATTAAACCCAAATGGAGAAATTGTTCTGGAGTCACAAGGATGAGAAAATACTCATATCCATATTTGTTTTTTGTTACCGTCTCATTTCTCGGTGTATTTTTTCTCTTTTACTGGTGGAAGGTAACGATATACAGAGCAACTTTTCTCTACCCGCTCACATCCAAATACCTGATGCTTATTTCTCTGGCAGTGTCATTTTTAATTACCCTATTTCTGGTAGGTAATGGGATAATGAAAAAAAGTCCCTTCCAAACTTATCTGAAATTATTTGGTAGCATCAGCATTGCCATGGTGCTTTTTTCATTGATCACAGTTATGTCGATAACCTGGTTCATTCCGGGTGTCCCCTCGTCCTATACCGCCCCATACACCTATGCTTCAGGAAGTTCTAAGAACTGTTCGGGGGCTGATGTTGACGATCCGGATCTCGGAACTAACATCAGAATTTGCTATCCCGAAGGTAACTACGAATATGACAACACAATCTACGTTGAGAAACGAAGTAACCTTTTAGGTGCGGTCGTGACATACGCCAGAACAACCCCATCTCGATTTTGATTAACTTATCGCGTAGTAGCCCATGCGTGATCCCGCGAAAGGTCATTACACGATCGTAGCGGCCATAAGAATGCAGAAAAGAGTTATACAGTGTACTCTGCCTGGATAAACGCGCCAGATGGTGATCAGATAACCTTCTGAACCCACGCATCGGCGGATACCGCTGTGCCCACTTTGCCCCTGAGGGACACGTGCACTCGCTAACTTATTGAGCGTTCGGTGATTTTTTATGAAAAAACTGTTTGTGCAGTTTTACCTCCTGCTGTTTGTCTGCTTTTTGGTGATGACCCTGTTGGTCGGTCTGGTATACAAATTCACCGCAGAACGCGCAGGCAGACAGTCGCTCGACGATTTGATGAAAAGCTCGTTGTACCTGATGCGCAGTGAACTACGCGAAATCCCGCCACGCGACTGGGGTAAGACGCTGAAGGAGATGGATTTAAACCTCTCATTTGACCTTCGCGTTGAACCGCTGAATAAGTACACACTGGATGCCCCAACCATGCAGCGTTTGCGCGAAGGCGATATTGTGGCACTTGATGATCAATACACCTTCATTCAACGCATTCCTCGCAGCCATTACGTGCTGGCCGTCGGCCCGGTTCCCTATCTCTATTTTCTTCATCAAATGCGCTTGCTGGACATCGCACTGATGGCGTTTATTGCTATCTCACTGGCCTTCCCGGTACTGATCTGGATGCGTCCGCACTGGCAGGAAATGCTCAGACTCGAATCCGCCGCACAACGTTTTGGTGAGGGACATCTGAGTGAACGCCTGCATTTTGACAGCGGTTCCAGCTTTGAGCGCCTGGGCGTGGCGTTTAACCAAATGGCCGACAACATCAATGCATTGATCGCCAGTAAAAAACAGCTCATCGATGGTATTGCCCATGAGCTTCGTACCCCGCTGGTACGTTTACGTTACCGGCTGGAAATGAGTGATAACCTCACCGAGCAGGAATCTCAGGCGCTGAACCGTGATATCGGCCAACTGGAAGCGTTGATCGAAGAGTTACTGACCTACGCCCGCCTGGATCGCCCGCAAAATGAACTGAAACTCAGCGTACCGGACCTGCCTGTTTGGTTGACAACCCATCTGGAGGATGTGCAAAGCGTGAATCCTGGTCGCATGGTGCGCCTACGTCATCTCGAAACTGGCGACTATGGCGCGTTGGATATGCGCCTGATGGAGCGGGTCCTGGATAATTTGCTGAACAATGCCCTGCGCTATTGCCAGTCTACAGTGCAAGCCAGTCTGCTGCTGAACGGCAATCAAGCCACGCTGGTAGTGGAAGACGACGGCCCCGGCATTGCGCCAGACGCTCGCGAACAGGTTTTTGAACCGTTTGTACGCCTTGATCCCAGCCGTGACCGTGCAACCGGGGGTTGCGGGCTTGGGTTAGCCATCGTCCACTCAATTGCTTTGGCTATGGGCGGAACGGTTGTCTGCGATGAAAGTGAACTTGGCGGCGCCCGGTTTACTTTCCGTTGGCCCGTCTGGCATAACATTCCTGAAATTTCAGTTGCCTGACCTATTCTGCTCGGTGGTCAGGCGGCGGATGTTGTGCTATAAAAAAGTATGTTGTAACTAAAATGGTAAATCTATGGCCCGTTACGATCTCGTCGACCGCCTGAACGGCACCTTTCGCCAGATGGAACAAGAACTGGCGCTTCTGAACGAAAACCTGTTGCAGCAGACGCTGCTGATTGCCCGTGTATTCTCGTTACCGGAAGTGGTCAAAGAGGCAGAGCATGCCCCTCTGCAGAACATTGATGTAAAACAGCATTTAGGCAAAGAAGCTGAAGCGCTGGCACTGCGCCATTACCGTCACCTGTTTATTCAGCAACAGTCCGAAAACCGCAGCAGCAAAGCGGCCGTCCGCCTACCGGGTGTATTGTGCTATCAGGTTGATAACGCGGCGCAATATGCTCTGGAAGAACAAATCCAGCATATAAACCAGTTGAAAACCACCTTCGAGCGCATTGTTACAGTGGAATCAGGGCTGGCGCCGGCAGCACGTTTCGAATGGGTGCATCGCCACCTGCCGGGGCTTATTACACTGAATGCCTATCGCACGCTCACCGTTGTCAGAGATCCTGCCACCCTGCGATTCGGCTGGGCTAATAAGCACATCATTAAAAACCTGAAACGCGATGAAGTACTGCAGCAACTGGAAAAAAGCCTGACGTCACCGCGCAGCGTACATCCCTGGACACGTGAAGAGTGGCAGGCGAAGCTTGAACGCGAATATCAGGATATCGCCGCCTTACCGCAGCAGGCCCGCCTGAAAATTAAAAGGCCGGTAAAAGTGCAGCCTATCGCCCGCGTCTGGTACAAAGGAGAGCAAAAACAGGTGCAATATGCCTGCCCGACGCCTCTGATTGCTCTGCTTAACAACGACAACGGAATGACCGTACCGGATATCGGCGAGTTACTGAATTACGATGCCGATAACGTTCAACATCGTTTTAAACCTCAGGCGCAGCCGTTGAGATTGATTATTCCCCGGCTGCACCTGTACGTTGCGGATTAACTGCCTGGCCGCATGCTGCCAACCATCAACTCCGGACGTACCCAGCTGTCGAACTCCGCTTCGGTTAGATACCCCAGCGCCAGGGCGGAGGCTTTTAGCGTCAGCCCTTCTTTATGCGCTTTTTTGGCAATTTCAGCCGCTTTATCGTAACCGATATGGGTGTTGAGCGCGGTCACCAGCATCAGCGATTCATTGAGCAGTTGATCGATTCGTTCACGGTTGGGCTCGATTCCCGTCGCGCAATGTTCATTGAAGCTTTCGATTCCGTCCGCCAGCAGGCGTACCGACTGCAGGAAGTTGTGGATGACCATCGGTCGGTAAACGTTGAGCTCAAAATTACCTGACGCCCCGCCCATATTGATGGCGACATCATTGCCCATTACCTGACAGCACAACATGGTCAGCGCTTCGCACTGGGTTGGATTGACCTTGCCCGGCATGATTGAGCTGCCCGGTTCGTTTTCCGGAATTGAAATTTCGCCAATACCGCAACGCGGGCCGGAGGCCAGCCAGCGTACATCGTTGGCGATTTTCATCAGCGACGCTGCCAGTCCTTTTAGCGCTCCGTGGGCATGAACCAGAGCATCGCAGGTGGCCAGCGCTTCAAATTTATTCGGAGCGGTAACGAACGGCGCGCAGGTAATGACCCGCAGTTCATCCGCAACCCGGCGGGCGTATTCGGGATGAGTATTCAGTCCGGTACCTACCGCGGTTCCCCCCAACGCCAGTTCTGCCACATGCGGTAAACTGTTTTCAATGTGTCTGAGGTTATGTTCAAGCATTGCTACCCAGCCGGAAATCTCCTGGCCAAGCGTAAGTGGAGTTGCATCTTGCAGATGTGTACGACCAATTTTAACGATATCGGCGAAAGCGTGGGACTTATCACTGAGCGTTTTGGTTAACACATTTAATTGTGGGATCAAAGATTTACGCAGCGCCAGCAGCGCGGCAACGTGCATTGCTGTCGGGAAGACATCGTTCGAACTTTGGCTTTTATTGACATCATCGTTGGGGTGTACTTTTCGCTCCATTCCCCGCACGCCTCCCAGCAATTCGCTGGCACGGTTTGCCAATACCTCGTTCATGTTCATATTGCTTTGCGTGCCTGAGCCGGTTTGCCAGATGGCTAGCGGAAACTCATCGCGGTGTTTATCTGCCAACACCTCATCTGCAGCCTGCATAATAGCCCTGGCTTTATCCTCCGCCAGCAGCCCCAGATCCTGGTTAACCTTTGCCGCAGCGCGTTTCGTCAGCGCCAGCGCATGGATCAGCGAGACCGGCATTTTCTCCGTAGAGATACGAAAATGCTCCAGCGAACGTTGGGTTTGCGCGCCCCAAAGCTTATCGGCAGGAACATCAATCGCTCCCATTGAATCATTCTCGCGGCGTACCGTTACCATTACCTGCTCCTTACATTAACAGTTGATTAGGTTATGTTTCGACATTGCCCATTTGCATTGGTCTTATGAGTATTAACGAGGATAAAGCTGTCGTTTGGTGGTTCGTGCGGTAAAAAAAACCGCCCCGAAGGGCGGCTGACGTTACTTAACGCAGCGTGCGCACTGCGACGTCTGAATTTGCTTGAAGAAATCGTTGCCTTTGTCATCTACCAGGATAAACGCCGGGAAATCTTCCACTTCAATTTTCCAGATGGCTTCCATCCCGAGTTCCGGGTATTCCACGCACTCCAGACTCTTGATGCTGCCCTGAGCCAGTACCGCTGCGGGGCCGCCAATACTGCCTAAATAGAAGCCGCCATGTTTATGACAAGCATCAGTCACCTGCTGGCTGCGATTACCTTTCGCCAGCATAATCATGCTCCCACCAGCGGCCTGAAGCTGATCAACATACGAGTCCATACGTCCGGCAGTGGTTGGACCCAGCGAACCCGAAGCATAGCCTTCCGGCGTTTTTGCCGGACCTGCGTAATAGATCGGGTGATCTTTAACATACTGCGGCAAACTTTCGCCGTTATCCAGACGTTCTTTCAGTTTCGCATGCGCAATATCACGGCCAACGATAATTGTACCGTTGAGCGACAGACGCGTGGAAACCGGATACTGGGAAAGCTGAGCCAGAATCTCTTTCATCGGACGATTGAGATCAACGTGTACCGCTTCGCCCTCTCCCGCCTGGCGCAACTCTTCTGGTATATATTTACCAGGATTGTGCTCCAGTTTTTCAATCCAGATACCTTCACGGTTGATCTTGGCTTTGATATTTCGATCTGCTGAGCAAGAAACGCCCATACCAACCGGACACGACGCACCGTGACGCGGCAGGCGGATCACGCGGATATCATGCGCGAAGTACTTCCCGCCAAACTGCGCGCCCAATCCCAAATTCTGCGCCTCAATCAGCAGCTCTTTTTCCAGCTCTACATCGCGGAATGCCTGACCATGTTCGTTACCTTCTGTCGGCAGTTCGTCGTAGTATTTTGCAGAAGCCAGTTTGACCGTTTTCAGCGTGGCTTCCGCTGACGTTCCGCCGATCACAAACGCAATGTGATACGGCGGACAAGCCGCAGTGCCCAACGTACGCATCTTCTCAACCAGGTAATTTTTTAATTTGCCCGGCGTGAGCAGCGCTTTGGTTTCCTGGTACAGATAGGTTTTGTTCGCCGAACCACCGCCTTTGGCAATGCACAGGAATTTGTATTCATCGCCGTCGACGGTATACAAATCGATCTGTGCTGGCAGGTTGGTGCCGGTGTTCACCTCTTTATACATATCCAGCGCGGCGTTTTGTGAATAGCGCAGGTTGTCTTCGATATAGGTGTTATACACACCTCGTGCCAGCGCCTCCTCATCGCCCCCTCCGGTCCAGACACGCTGACCTTTTTTACCCACAATAATCGCGGTTCCGGTGTCCTGACAGGTCGGCAAAATGCCTTTTGCCGCGATGTCAGAGTTACGCAGAAATTGCAGAGCCACATACTTGTCGTTTTCGCTGGCTTCCGGGTCGCGCAGAATATCGGCTACCTGCTGTTGATGTGCGGGACGCAGCATAAACGACGCATCATGAAAGGCCTGACGAGCCAACAGGGTTAAGGCTTGCGGTGCAACTTTAACAATCTCCTGCCCTTCAAATTCGGCAACAGAGACATAGTCGCTGGTCAGCAGATAGTATTCGGTATCATCCTTTTTGAGGGGGAAAGGATGCTGATAATGAAAGGGTTTGTTTGACATTGTGCTCTCACTTACTGCTCGGTCTGGTTATTCTCTGGGCAGATGTTCCATTGCCCTGCTTCCCTGCCGCAGATCCGGTTGTAGAAGGAAGAGCTTTCTGCAACCGGAATTACTCAGGGTATTAAAAGCGAGTCACCATATCCTACACATTTTTTTAACAAAAACTGAGACAAGTACGACTTTTTACATGTGCAGGTTACTTCCCTCAGGGTTTCTTGGTTTAATAGCCGTAGAAAATTCAACATTGAAACAGGGCTTGATAATGCAAAAACTCATCAACTCAGTGCAGAACTACGCCTGGGGAAGTAAAACGGCGTTAACGGAACTCTATGGCATTGCCAACCCCACTCAGCAACCGATGGCTGAGTTGTGGATGGGTGCGCATCCGAAAAGCAGTTCGCAGGTTCTCGGCGCTGACGGTCAGACGGTTGCTCTGCGCGACGTTATCGAGCACGATAAATCCGCGCTGCTGGGCGATGCCGTTGCCCAACGTTTTGGTGAACTGCCCTTCCTGTTTAAAGTACTCTGCGCTGCTCAACCGCTTTCGATTCAGGTTCATCCTAACAAGCACAACTCTGAAATCGGATTTGCCAAAGAAAACGCCGCGGGGATCCCGATGGATGCGGCCGAGCGCAACTACAAGGATCCTAATCACAAACCAGAACTGGTATTTGCTTTGACGCCTTTCCTGGCGATGAACGCATTCCGCGAGTTCTCTGAAATTGTTGCATTGTTACAACCCGTTTCCGCCGCACATCCGGCTATTGCGCATTTCCTGGAAGAGCCGAGTGCGGAACGTCTGAGCTATCTTTTCGCCAGCTTGCTGAATATGCAGGATGAGGAGAAATCCCATGCGTTGGCGATCCTGAAATCGGCGCTGAACAGCCAGCAGGGGGAACCCTGGCAAACCATCCGTCTGATCGCCGACGTCTACCCGAACGACAGTGGGCTCTTCTCCCCGCTGCTGCTCAATGTGGTAAAACTCAATCCAGGCGAGGCTATGTTCTTATTTGCCGAAACCCCGCACGCATACCTGCAAGGTGTAGCGCTTGAGGTGATGGCTAACTCGGACAACGTGCTGCGTGCCGGACTGACGCCAAAATATATTGATATCCCGGAACTGGTCGCCAACGTGAAGTTTGTCGCCAAGCCAGCAAACCAGTTACTGACCACGCCGGTTGAATCTGATGGTGAACTGGACTTCCCGATCCCGGTTGACGATTTTGCGTTCTCCCTGCATGACCTTACTACCAATGGTGCAGATATCAGCCAGCAAAGTGCAGCCATTTTGTTCTGCATAGAGGGTGAAGCTGTACTGAGCAAAGGTGAGCAACGCCTGGTGCTGCTACCGGGTGAATCGGCCTTTATTGGCGCGAATGAATCGCCGGTTAACATCAGTGGCGCAGGTCGTTTAGCACGGGTTTATAACAAGCTATAGCAAGATACTGATATTTTTAACAACTCTTGCTAAGCTGTAGTGAGTTAAAGACATGTCACTCCTCCAGGCGTCTTCAAACGCCTGGTTTTATTTTATGGATATCGAAATGAAAAAATCGCTGGTAGCTGCGGGTGTGGTGGTTGCGCTGGGTGTCGTCTGGACGGGCGGTGCCTGGTACACAGGTAAGAAACTTGAAACGCATCTCGCCGAGATGGTGACGCAGGCAAACGATCAGTTAAAACGTTTCTCCCCTGAGGCGGGTATTGAACTGAGTTATCAAAACTACCAGCGCGGGGTGTTCAATAGCCAACTGCAAATGGTGGTGAAACCCATCGCCGGGCAGGCAGATTCCTGGCTAAAACCGGGGCAAAGTATCGTCCTGAATGAAACCGTCGATCACGGTCCATTCCCGCTGGCTCAACTGAAATCACTGAATCTGATCCCGGCTATGGCCTCCGTGAAAACGACGCTGGTCAATAACGACGTTACCAAACCGCTGTTTGATATTGCCAAAGGTGAGTCGCCATTTGTCATTAACTCCCGTATCGGCTACAGCGGCGATACCCGTTCCGATCTCTCCCTCAAACCACTGAACTATGAGAAAGGCGACGAAAAAGTAGCCTTCAGCGGCGGGGAATTCCAGTTTACAGCAGACAAAGAAGGTAACGCTGTCTCGCTGACAGGCAATGCGCAAAGCGGCGTGGTCAATGCGGTCAACGAGTATGACCAGAAAGTACAGATGACTTTCAATAACCTGAAAACTGAGGGTTCCAGCAGTATTGCCAGCTTTGGTGAGCGCATCGGCGACCAGAAATTGTCACTCGATAAACTGTCAATTTCCGTCGAAGGTAAAGAGTTGGCGGTTCTGGAAGGCATGGGTATTGATGGTAAATCCGATCTGATCAACGACGGTAAAACTGTCAACAGCCAGTTGGATTACACGCTGAACAGTCTGAAATTGCAGGGTCAGGATATGGGTAGCGGTAAACTGACGCTGAAAGTTGGCCAGATTGACGGTGAAGCACTACACCAGTTCAGTCAGCAATATAGTGCCCAAACCAAGGCACTGATGGCGCAGATTGATGTGGTACAAAACCCTGAGCTTTACCAGCAAAAAGTCACTGAAGCCTTCTTCAATGCGCTGCCGATTCTGATGAAAGGCGAGCCGGCTATCACCATTGCCCCACTGAGCTGGAAAAATGCAAAAGGTGAAACCGCATTTAATCTGTCACTGCTGCTAAAAGATCCGACAGCGAATACTGAGGAACCACAAACGCTGGCTCAGGAAGTGGATCGTTCGGTCAAATCACTGGATGCTAAACTGACGATTCCGGTCGATATGGCGACTGAGTTCATGACGCAGATTGCCAAAATTGAAGGTTATCAGCAGGAACAAGCGGCCGATCTGGCGAAGCAACAGGTGAATGGCCTGGCGGCAATGGGTCAGATGTTCCGTATTACAACGATGCAGGACAACGTCATCGGTTCCAGCCTGCAATACGCAAACGGCCAGGTTACGTTAAACGGACAAAAAATGCCGCTGGATGAGTTTGTTGGCATGTTCGGTATGCCTTCTCTCGGCGAACCGGATGCCCCGGCTATCCCACAACAGTAAATACGCGTGACAACAGGCCCGATAACCGCGTGCTTATCGGGCCTTTTTTATTTTGCCACCACCAGCCGGGCGGAAAGCGTCAGGTTACGCGAATGACCATCATCGTGCCCAATGCGCTGTAGCATGCGCTCAGCAAGGGTATATCCCATTTCACGCGCGGGCGTGCAGGCCCAAATAATGGGGATATCGTCCAGTGCATTTTCCGCTACATCGGCAAATCCGGCTAACGAGATCTGCTGTTCGAAGTAGCGATCTACACCAATTTCACCACTCTGGCGCCCTGCTCTCATCAGGCCAAACCAGGCACCAACGGCTATGGTTTCGTTGTAGCACACCACTGCGCTGATCGTTGGGTTGCGACGTAACAGCGCGGTCACCTCTTCTGCGGCCTGCTTTTGGCTGGATGAACACTCCAGCACCCAGTCGCTATGAAACGGTAAACCATACTTTAGCAACGTCGTACAATAGCCGCCGACACGCTCTGCGCGGGTCAATGAAGAACTCTGCCCCCCCAACCACGCGATTCGCTGATGCCCATGGCGTATCAGATGTTCAACCAGCAATTGCGCTGCCTGCATGTTGTCAGGCCTGACGGTGTCAACGTCATCCAGGTAGCTGGCCCGAGACGCAAACACCACCGGAATCCCCTTATCGGCGGCCAGTTGTTGCAGGTCGTCGCTACTGCCGGCAGCTCCGGCGATCACCACACCATCAACCCCTTGATTAAGCAGCATAGCGAAACGCTGCGCCAGCTGTTCGCCATCTTTGCCGCCATGTAATAAAAAGACCATGCGCCCCTGCGCTTCTAATGCTTCCGTCAGGCCCGCCGTCAACTCGGCGTAAAACGGGGTGGAAAGGTCGCGCACGATCAAACCGACCACACCGCTCTGCCCACCACGCAGCGCTGATGCCTGGCGATTACGCACAAACCCCAGTTGCTCGATAGCGGCATTCACCCGTTCGCCGGTCGCGGATGAAATACGGCCTTTTCCACTAAGCACCAATGAGACGGTACTAACCGAAACGCCCGCGGCCAGCGCAACATCATGGATGGTTATTTTTTTGGCTATAGCCATAAAAACGGAAAACTCCCTGATAACGTGACGGATAAAACGTTTTATCAATCACTTATATTTATACGCTCTATTATCGTTCGATAATGTGATTTATACCGCACTAAAATTAGGTAAAACGTTTTATCTTCTCGCCATCATTAGTCAGCCAGCTTTTACGAGGAGTCGTTTGATGACGACGAGAACCACACCAAAAATTACGTTATGGGAATTTTTCCAGCAGTTGGGCAAAACCTTTATGCTGCCCGTGGCTCTGCTCTCATTTTGTGGGATCATGTTAGGGATCGGCAGCTCGTTAAGTAGTCATGATGTCTTAACGCTGATCCCGGCATTGGGTAATCCGGTACTGCAGGCTATTTTTACCTGGATGAGCAAAGTAGGCTCATTTGCGTTTAGTTTCTTACCGGTGATGTTCTGTATTGCCATACCTCTCGGTCTTGCTCGCGAGAACAAAGGCGTAGCGGCGTTTGCCGGTTTTGTTGGTTATGCGGTGATGAACCTTGCCGTCAACTTCTGGTTAACCGCGAAAGGTATCTTACCTACCACAGATGCCGCGATCCTGAAGGCCAACAACGTGCAGAATATCCTGGGGATCCAGTCGATCGACACCGGGATCCTCGGCGCTGTAATTGCCGGGATCATCGTCTGGATGCTGCATGAACGTTTCCACAACATCCGCCTACCGGATGCACTGGCCTTCTTCGGCGGTACACGTTTTGTGCCAATTATCTCTTCAGTAGTGATGGGACTGGTCGGCCTGGTTATTCCCCTGGTTTGGCCGGTTTTCGCCATGGGCATTAACGGGCTCGGCCACATCATCAACAGCGCGGGCGAATTTGGTCCAATGCTGTTTGGTACCGGTGAACGTCTGCTGCTGCCCTTTGGTCTGCATCATATTCTGGTGGCGCTCATTCGCTTCACCGAGGCTGGCGGCACGCAGGAAGTCTGCGGTCACAGCGTCAGCGGCGCACTGACTATTTTCCAGGCTCAGTTGAGCTGCCCGACAACTCAAGGCTTCTCTGAAAGCGCAACCCGCTTCCTGTCGCAGGGTAAAATGCCGGCATTCCTCGGCGGTTTGCCGGGGGCAGCGCTCGCGATGTACCACTGCGCTCGCCCTGAAAATCGTCATAAAATTAAAGGATTATTAATTTCTGGCCTCATTGCCTGCGTGATCGGCGGTACAACCGAACCCCTCGAGTTCTTATTCCTGTTCGTTGCCCCAGTTCTGTATGTGATCCACGCCCTGCTGACCGGTCTTGGTTTCACCGTGATGGCAGTGTTAGGCGTCACCATCGGTAACACGGACGGTAACCTGATTGACTTTGTGGTATTCGGCATCCTGCACGGACTCTCTACCAAATGGTATCTGGTCCCTGTTGTAGCGGCGATCTGGTTTGCTGTGTACTACGTGATCTTCCGTTTCGCCATCACACGCTTCAATCTGAAGACCCCGGGTCGTGACGTCGAAATTGCCAGCAATATCGAAAAAGTCATGGCGGGAGCACCGGGTAAATCCGGTTACAACGTTCCTGCCATTCTGGCGGCGCTGGGCGGTGCGGAAAACATTGTCAGTCTGGATAACTGCATTACCCGTCTGCGCTTGTCAGTGAAAGATATGTCGCTTGTTAACGTACAAGCGCTGAAGGACAATCGCGCCATTGGCGTAGTACAACTCAATCAGCATAACCTTCAGGTCGTTATTGGTCCGCAGGTCCAGTCAGTGAAAGACGAGATCGCCGTTCTGATGAACACCGTACAGGCATAAGGACAACAGTATGTTTGATTTTTCAAAGGTGGTGGACAGGCACGGTACCTGGTGTACCCAGTGGGATTACGTTGCCGACCGTTTTGGTTCAGCCGACCTGCTGCCGTTCACCATCTCCGATATGGATTTTGCCACCGCACCTTGCATTCTGGAGGCGCTGACTCAGCGCCTGTCACATGGCGTGCTGGGTTACAGCCGCTGGAAAAATGATGAATTTCTGGCGGCAATTAGTCATTGGTTTCTTACGCGTCATAATACCCAAATCGACCCTCAGTCGCTGGTTTATGGCCCCTCGGTCATCTATATGGTGTCGGAGCTGATCCGCCAGTGGTCTTCTGCGGGTGATGCGGTAGTAATTCATACACCAGCGTACGACGCGTTTTACAAAGCGATTGAAGGTAATCAGCGCCAGGTATGCGCTGTCGGACTTGAAAAGCGCGCTGACGGCTGGGTTTGCGACATGGTTGCGCTGGAAAAAGCGCTGTCCAGGCCTGAAAGTAAAATTCTTCTGCTTTGCAGTCCGCAAAACCCAACGGGTAAAGTGTGGACGCGCGATGAACTGGAAACCATGGCAGAGCTGTGCCAACGTCATGGTGTAAAAGTCATCTCTGATGAGATCCATATGGATATGGTATGGGGAGACCAGCCACACATTCCGTGGAGTAACGTCGCACGCGACAGCTGGGCGCTACTCACCTCCGGCTCAAAGAGTTTTAATATTCCGGCATTAACCGGGGCTTACGGAATCATTGAGGATGTGCAAAGCCGCAACGATTACCTCAGCGCGTTAAAAGGCCGCGATGGCCTTTCCTCACCTGCGGTGCTGGCGCTTAGCGCCCATATTGCCGCTTATCAACAGGGCGCAAGTTGGCTTGATGCGCTGCGCGAATATCTTGCCAGTAATCTGCATTACGTTGCCCGTGAGCTTAATACCGCCTTCCCCGAACTCAACTGGCAGGTACCACAATCCACCTATCTGGCATGGATTGACCTGCGCCCGCTCAAAATTGATGACCATGCACTGCAAGATGCACTCATCCACCAGCAGAAAGTTGCCATCATGCCCGGATACACATACGGAGAAGAAGGACGCGGTTTTGTGCGCCTCAATGCCGGATGTCCACGATCCAAACTTGAAAAAGGCGTTCAGGGGTTGATTAACGGCATACGTTCTGTACGCTAATAAAATTTGCGCAATGAAATTATTCATTGCGCAACATAGATTTTTATCCCGATTTTTTCTTATAATACGACGCACTTTACCTAAATACACGAGTGCGACCATGATTGATACTTCCCTCCCCCTGACCGACGTCCATCGCCACCTTGATGGTAACATCCGTGCACAAACGATCCTGGATCTGGGTCGTCAATTCAATTTAACGCTTCCGGCACAAACATTGGAAACGCTGATCCCTCATGTGCAAGTCACATCAACTGAGCCAGATTTAGTGAGCTTTTTATCTAAGCTCGACTGGGGCGTGAAGGTACTGGCCTCGCTGGATGCCTGTCGTCGCGTGGCATTTGAGAATATTGAAGATGCAGCACGTAACGGTCTGCACTATGTAGAATTACGTTTTTCTCCAGGCTATATGGCGATGGCGCATCAGCTCCCGGTTGCAGGTGTGGTTGAAGCCGTCATCGCCGGCGTACGCGAGGGCTGCAAGACCTTTGGTGTCGAAGCACGCTTAATTGGCATTATGAGCCGTACTTTTGGCGAAGTCGCCTGCTTGCAGGAACTGGATGCACTGTTAGCCCACCGTGACCATATTACGGCACTGGACCTGGCCGGTGACGAACTGGGGTTCCCGGGCAGTCTGTTCCTGTCTCATTTCAACCAGGCACGCGACGCCGGCTGGCGTATTACCGTACATGCGGGCGAAGCCGCGGGACCAGAAAGCATCTGGCAGGCCATTAAAGAGCTGGGAGCTGAGCGTATTGGTCACGGCGTTAAAGCCGTTGAAGATCGTGCGTTGATGGATTACCTCGCCGAGCACCGTATCGGCATCGAATCCTGCCTGACATCAAATATTCAGACCAGCACCGTTGCCTCACTAGCGAACCATCCGCTGAAAACGTTCCTTGAGTATGGCGTTATCGCCAGTTTGAACACGGACGACCCGGCTGTTCAGGGCGTGGATATTATTCACGAGTACACCATTGCCGCTCCAGCGGCAGGTCTAACGCGCGAACAGATCCGCCAGGCGCAAATCAACGGTCTGGAAATGGCATTCCTGAGTAACGAAGAGAAACGTACACTGCGCGAAAAAGTCGCCGCAGCGTAATAGGTAAAGTGCCGGATGGCGCTAACGCTTATCCGGCCTGCGTTGGTTTTCATTGTAGGCCGGATAAAATGCCTGAGCATCTCCATCCGGCATTAGACCAATCAAGCAAGGCACAGCGTCGAACGATGTTTCGCGGATTCGATACCCAGCTCAATCAGCTCCATAATTTGGATAGCCTGTCTCGCTGGTACCGGGTTTTCACCGTTACCATTTAGCGCATCACGAATACCAGCATAGTACGCCGGATAGTTGCCCGGTACGGTAAGCCAGGTTTCTTCAACCTGCTCTTCGCCTTCTACTCGCGTCAATACGCCATCACGCATATCATAACCCCAGTCTTCCTGTGGCAGTCGCTCGCCATTTTTCAGACGCTCTTCCTGCGGGTCAAGACCATACTTCACATAGCTGCCACGCGATCCGTGCACAATATAACGGGCCGATTCTGCGGCAGCGAGCATGGTGCCATGCAGGATCACACGACGTTGCGGATACGTCAGGATGGCATGGAAGTAATCCGTCGCCTGCGCGCCCGGACGCAGCTGGGCCAGGTCTACCGTCAGGCTGACAGGCAAACCAAACAGGTTTATCGCCTGATCCAAAAGATGCGGTGCTAAATCGTACCAGATACCACTTCCCGGACCGCCCTGTTCACGCCAACGGTCACGAACCTGCGGGCGGAAACGATCGAAATGGGATTCGAAATACGCCACCTCACCCAAAACACCATCCGCCAGCAGAGCTTTCAGCGTTAGAAAATCACTGTCCCAGCGACGGTTATGGAACACAGACAACACGCGCCCGAGGCTGCGTGCCAGCGCATCCAGCTCACGAGCTTGTGACAGTGTCACAGTAAAAGGCTTATCAACAACCACATGTTTGCCCGCTTCCAGCGCAGCTTTCGCTAACGGAAAGTGTGTGTCATTAGGTGTGGGGATCACAATCAGGTCGATATTTGGATCGTTAAAAAGATGCTTAGGCTCAGCAACAACCGCCACCGTAGGCCAGTCTGCCTTTACTTTTGCTTCATCACTACTGGAAACCGCAGCCAGTTCCAGGCCCGGCGTACCCACAATCAGGGGGGCGTGGAAGGTTTTGCTGGCATAACCATAGCCAATTAGCCCAACGCGGATGTTGTCACTCATGTTATTGCCTCTCAATTCAGGACTAACCTATTTCACACCATACCTTGCAACGTCTCAATAGTTTAATAACCTTTGCGCTACAAAGGTTGTTTTTTAACTTAAGTCAAACATATGCCACTTATGCTTAACTTGCAGCGAAAAAGAGGTAGAAATCGTTCCCAATCATCTTGCTGTATTAATGAGAGATTAGTAACATTTGCAGCCTGTGTTTATGGATAAATCAAAGCAAATGTCATCAGTAATGAATCGTCTTATTGAATTAACAGGTTGGATTGTTCTCGCCGTCTCCGTGATCCTGCTGGGTGTTGCCAATCATATTGACAATTACCAGCCACCAGAGCCCGTTGCGGCAGTGCAGAAGAAATAAGCATCCGCAGCCTTATATTGCCTGCAATTAACATTGGTAGTTGCAGGGTTTGCCGGTAAAAGATCGCTTTCTGTCAAAAAAAGCGAATTATGCCGCATCCCGCTCCGCTGCATATTGCCAGCGATCGCTATGCGCGTTACCCTTGCCGCAGACGCGCATAGCGCCTGCTTTTTCACAGGTATGAACACTCTTCTTACATTTGCACGTAAATCCGCTTTTACCTGTGCTCGTTGTTTATTTTTATATTTTCTACTCCGTTGGTATTATTTTATTAATATGGATCTGCATTTATGACCGTTCAGGATTACTTATTAAAATTCCGCAAAATCAGTTCACTCGAAAGTCTGGAAAAACTGTTCGACCATCTGAACTACACGCTCACCGACGATAGCGACATTATCAATATGTACCGTGCCGCTGATCATCGCCGTGCGGAGCTTATCTCCGGTGGCCGCCTGTTTGATATCGGTCAGGTACCTAAATCAGTCTGGCATTACGTGCAATAAAGAAGAAAGTAGCGCTCAACGTTAAAAGCTTTATAATAATTGCCCCAAAATGAATGGCATGATTGATTGCGCGCGTAAACCTGGAGAAGAGATGACTACCACACCGGCACAACGTATCGGAGGCTGGCTACTTGGGCCACTGGCCTGGCTGTTAGTCGCGTTGTTGAGCGCTTCGCTGGCGTTATTACTTTATGTCACTGCGCTGGCTACACCGCAAACCTTCAAAACGCTGGGTGAGCAAAGTACGGCCAATTTGCTGTTATGGGGCGTCTCCTTTATTACCGCGATCGCCATGTGGTATTACACACTGTGGCTGACGATTGCGTTTTTCAAACGCAGAGCCTGTGTGCCTAAGCATTACATTCTGTGGCTGCTGATCTCCGTGTTGCTGGCGATTAAAGCGTTTGCGTTTTCACCCGTCCCAGACGCTTTTGCCGTGCGCCAACTGCTGTTCCCATTACTGGCTGCAGCACTGTTGGTACCCTATTTCAAACGATCGCAGCGCGTTAAATCGACGTTTGTGAACCCGTAATAACCCTACAGTTAACCTGTTGTCGCCTGTTGTAGATTGTCAGATAATAGGCGGCTTTTTTATTTCAGGCCGAAAAATGACTGATTACCTGCTGCTGTTTGTCGGAACTGTACTGGTCAATAACTTTGTACTGGTCAAGTTTCTGGGCCTCTGCCCGTTTATGGGTGTTTCCAAAAAACTGGAAACCGCAATGGGTATGGGCCTTGCCACGACGTTTGTCATGACGCTGGCCTCCATTTGCGCATGGCTGATTGATACCTGGATCCTAATCCCGCTCAATCTCATCTATCTGCGCACGCTAGCTTTTATTCTGGTTATCGCCGTCGTCGTGCAGTTTACCGAAATGGTTGTGCGCAAAACCAGCCCTGCGCTGTACCGCCTGCTGGGGATCTTCCTACCGCTGATCACCACTAACTGCGCAGTGTTAGGTGTGGCGCTACTGAACATCAACCTCGGCCATAATTTTTTACAGTCGGCGTTATACGGTTTTTCCGCCGCCGTCGGCTTCTCGCTGGTGATGGTACTGTTCGCCGCGATCCGTGAACGCCTCGCCGTGGCGGACGTCCCAGCGCCGTTTCGCGGCAATGCGATTGCGCTGATTACCGCTGGTTTAATGTCATTGGCCTTTATGGGCTTTAGTGGTTTGGTGAAGTTGTAATGAATGCTATCTGGATTGCCGTTGCCGCAGTGAGTCTACTGGGTCTGGCGTTCGGCGCTATTTTGGGGTACGCCTCGCGACGTTTTGCCGTTGAAGATGATCCGGTCGTGGAGAAAATTGATGAAATTCTCCCGCAAAGCCAGTGTGGACAGTGCGGCTATCCGGGCTGTCATCCTTACGCTGAAGCGATAGGCTCTCAGGGTGAAAAAATTAACCGTTGCGCCCCCGGTGGCGAAGCGGTGATGTTAAAAATTGCCGCCCTGCTGAACGTCGACCCGCAACCTATTGATGGCGATGAACAAGACGTTACGCCGGTGCGTATGCTGGCAGTCATTGATGAAAATAACTGTATTGGGTGCACCAAGTGTATTCAGGCCTGCCCGGTCGATGCGATCGTGGGCGCGACCCGCGCCATGCACACGGTAATGAGCGATCTCTGCACCGGGTGCAACCTGTGCGTTGACCCGTGCCCGACGCAATGTATTGAATTACGCCCGGTAGCCGAGACACCCGATAGCTGGAAATGGGATTTAAACACCATCCCTGTGCGCATCATTCCTGTGGAACAACATGTTTAAGTTATTCTCTGCATTCAGAAAAAATAAAATCTGGGACTTTGATGGCGGCATTCATCCACCAGAAATGAAAACCCAGTCAAACGGAACGCCGTTGCGACAGGTTCCGCTGGCACCGCGTTTTGTTATTCCGCTGAAACAACATATTGGTGCGGAGGGTGAACTGTGCGTAAACGTGGGTGACACCGTGCTGCGTGGTCAGGCATTAACCCGCGGACGTGGAAAAATGCTTCCAGTCCATGCACCAACATCAGGCACCGTTGTTGCCATTGCCCCGCACTCCACCGCGCATCCTTCGGCACTGGCTGAGTTGAGCGTCATCATAGACGCCGATGGCGAAGATCGCTGGATTGAGCGAGACGGCTGGACCGATTACCGCTCCCACAGCCGGGAAGAGCTTATTGCGCGTATTCATCAGTTCGGCGTCGCCGGACTGGGTGGTGCGGGTTTTCCCACCGGCGTTAAACTGCAGGGCGGTGGAGATAAAATTGAAACGCTGATCATTAACGCCGCCGAATGCGAACCTTACATTACGGCAGATGACCGCCTGATGCAGGACTGCGCGGCGCAGGTCGTCGAAGGGATCCGCATCCTGGCGCACATTCTTCAGCCACGCGAGATCCTCCTGGGTATCGAAGATAACAAACCGCAGGCGATATCTATGCTGCGCGCGGTGCTGGCTGATTCACACGATATTAGCTTACGCGTGATCCCCACCAAGTACCCGTCCGGCGGGGCCAAGCAGTTAACACAAATCCTGACCGGCAAGCAGGTTCCCCACGGTGGACGCTCCTCAGATATCGGCGTGTTGATGCAAAACGTCGGAACCGCCTATGCAATTAAACGTGCAGTAATTGACGGAGAACCGATCACCGAACGTGTCGTTACGCTTACCGGTGAAGCCGTCAGCCGTCCGGGCAACGTCTGGGCGCGTTTAGGCACGCCGGTTCGTCATCTGCTCAACGATGCGGGATTCTGCCCTTCCGCTGACCAGATGGTGATTATGGGCGGGCCGCTGATGGGCTTTACGCTGCCGTGGCTGGATGTCCCGGTGGTGAAGATAACCAACTGTCTTCTGGCACCCTCTGCCAGTGAAATGGGTGAAACGCCGGAAGAGAAAGGCTGCATTCGCTGTAGCGCATGCGCCGATGCCTGTCCGGCGGATCTCCTGCCACAACAGCTTTACTGGTTCAGTAAAGGGCAACAGCACGACAAGGCAACGGCCCACAATATCGCTGACTGCATTGAGTGCGGTGCCTGCGCCTGGGTATGCCCAAGCAATATTCCGCTGGTGCAATATTTCCGTCAGGAAAAAGCCGAGATTTACGCCATTAGCCAGGAAGAAAAACGAGCCGCTGAAGCGAAAGCACGCTTTGAAGCCCGACAGGCGCGCCTTGAACGTGAAAAAGCAGCACGTCTTGAACGCCATAAGAGCGCCGCTGCTCAGCCGGCGGCCAAAGATCATGATGCCATTGCCGCCGCGCTGGCTCGTGTAAAAGAAAAGCAGGCTCAGGCGCTGCAGCCAGTGGTGATTCAGGCAGGCGAAAAACCTGACAATAGCGCAGTGATTGCCGCACGCGAGGCGCGTAAGGCGCAAGCTCGTGCTTCCCGTATGGAAAATCCGCCGCAAAGTGAAGGCAGCAGTACGGATACAGATCCACGTAAAGCGGCCGTCGAAGCGGCAATCGCACGCGCCAAAGCCCGCAAGCTCGAGCAGCAGGCGGTAACAGAAACAGCCGAACCGGTTGATCCGCGTAAAGCCGCCGTCGAAGCGGCAATCGCGCGCGCAAAAGCCCGCAAGCTCGAGCAGCAGGCGGTAACTGATACAGCCGAACCGGTTGATCCGCGTAAATCCGCCGTCGAAGCGGCAATCGCGCGTGCCAAAGCCCGCAAGCTGGAGCAGCAGGCGGTAACAGAAACAGCCGAACCGGTTGATCCGCGTAAAGCCGCCGTCGCGGCCGCTATCGCACGCGCTCAGGCAAAGAAAGCCGCACAGCAGCAGGTTGTAAACGAGGAATAAATGGTATTCAGAATAGCAAGCTCCCCTTATACCCATAACCAGCGCCAGACATCGCGTATTATGATGCTGGTATTACTTGCTGCATTACCGGGGATCGCCGCTCAGCTGTGGTTCTTTGGCTGGGGCACGTTGTTCCAGATCGTTCTCGCGTCCATCAGCGCTATTGCTGCCGAAGCGGGTGTGCTTAAACTGCGTAAACAACCCATTGTGCCAATTTTAAAAGACAACTCTGCGTTACTCACCGGGTTGCTATTGGCCGTCAGTATTCCGCCCCTCGCTCCCTGGTGGATGGTGATATTAGGCACGGTATTTGCGGTTATCATTGCGAAACAGCTGTATGGCGGGCTCGGACAGAACCCGTTTAACCCTGCCATGATTGGTTATGTCGTGCTGCTCATCTCATTTCCAGTACAGATGACCAGTTGGCTGCCGCCGCATGAAATTGCGGCTACGGTGCCTGGATTCCTTGACGCCCTGAACGTTATCTTTAACGGACATACCGCCAGCGGCGGGGATATGAATTCGCTGCGTATGGGCATCGATGGTATCAGTCAGGCAACGCCTCTTGATACCTTTAAGACATCCCTGCATGCAGGACGTACCGTTGAGCAGGTGATGCAATACCCGATCTACAGCGGCATGCTGGCAGGCGCTGGCTGGCAGTGGGTGAACCTTGCCTGGCTGGTTGGTGGCATCGTGCTGTTATGGCAAAAAGCGATTCGCTGGCATATTCCGGTTAGCTTTCTGCTGTCACTCGCCGTTTGTGCCACTTTGGGCTGGATTTTCTCGCCAGACTCACTGGCATCGCCTCAGTTGCACTTGCTTTCCGGCGCGACGATGTTAGGTGCGTTCTTTATTCTTACCGATCCCGTTACAGCATCAACAACCAACCGTGGTCGTCTGATTTTTGGCGCGCTTGCTGGCCTGTTAGTGTGGTTGATACGCAGTTTTGGCGGTTATCCTGATGGCGTGGCCTTTGCCGTGTTGCTGGCAAATATCACTGTTCCCCTGATTGATTATTACACCCGCCCGCGTGTGTACGGACATCGCTAAGGACTAGATATGCTGAAAACGATTCGTAAACACGGTATTACACTGGCGCTGTTTGCTGCGGGCTCGACGGGGTTAACCGCAGCAATCAATCAATTAACCAAGTCAACCATTGATGAACAGGCCGCGATACAGCAAAAAACGCTGTTCGATCAGGTTCTGCCTGGCGATCGCTACAATAATAACTTGTCTGAAAGTTGTTATCTGGTCGATGCGCCTGTGTTGGGCAAAGGTACGCACCGTGTATATATTGCGCGCCAGGACGATCGTCCCGTTGCAGCGATTCTTGAGGCCACCGCACCAGATGGTTATTCCGGCGCAATTCAACTGCTGGTAGGTGTCGATTTCACGGGTACCGTGTTGGGTACACGGGTTACCGAACACCATGAAACGCCGGGACTGGGCGATAAAATCGAACTGCGACTGTCCGACTGGATCACCCATTTTAGCGGTAAAACAATTTCTGCGGATAACGACTCTCACTGGGCTGTGAAAAAAGATGGCGGCGACTTTGACCAGTTTACTGGCGCAACCATTACACCACGTGCAGTAGTTAACGCGGTTAAACGTGCCGGCCTGTATGCGCAGACGCTACCTGCGCAACTCCCTCAACTTAGCGTCTGTGGAGAATAACCATGAGCGAAATTAAAGACGTTATTGTCCAGGGGTTATGGAAAAATAACTCCGCGCTTGTGCAGCTACTTGGGATGTGTCCGCTGTTAGCCGTCACCTCTACCGCAACTAACGCGCTGGGTCTTGGACTTGCGACTACGCTCGTCCTGACGCTGACCAACCTGACGATTTCAGCCCTCCGTCGCTGGACACCGCCTGAAATTCGCATTCCGATTTATGTCATGATCATCGCCTCCGTGGTGAGCGCGGTGCAGATGTTGATCAATGCCTACGCCTTCGGCCTGTATCAGTCTCTGGGCATATTCATCCCGCTGATTGTGACTAACTGTATTGTTGTTGGCCGTGCAGAAGCCTTCGCCGCCAAAAAGGGCCCTGCGTTATCCGCACTTGATGGTTTCTCTATCGGCATGGGCGCAACCGGTGCCATGTTTGTTCTGGGTTCGCTGCGTGAAATAATTGGTAACGGTACACTGTTTGATGGTGCAGACGGTTTGTTGGGTAGCTGGGCCAAAGTCTTGCGCGTTGAGATCTTCCATACTGATACGCCGTTTCTGTTGGCCATGCTGCCGCCAGGCGCGTTTATTGGTCTGGGTCTGATGCTGGCAGTGAAGTATCTGATTGATGAGAAAATGAAGAAACGTCGTGCCGAGGCGGCTGTCGCGGACAGTCCCGCGGGTGAAACAGGGAATGTGTAATGAACAAAGCAAAACGCCTGGAAATACTGACGCGCCTGCGGGATAACAACCCGCATCCGACAACCGAGCTTAATTTTACATCGCCGTTTGAATTGTTGATTTCGGTCTTGCTCTCCGCACAAGCGACCGATGTCAGTGTCAATAAAGCGACGGCTAAGCTATACCCCGTCGCCAATACGCCTGCTGCGATGCTGGAGCTCGGCGTTGAAGGTGTTAAGTCCTATATCAAGACAATCGGTTTGTTTAACAGCAAAGCGGAAAACGTAATTAAAACCTGCCGCATTCTGCTGGAACAGCATAATGGTGAAGTACCTGAAGACCGTGCTGCGCTAGAAGCTCTCCCCGGAGTTGGGCGAAAAACGGCTAATGTGGTGCTAAATACCGCCTTTGGCTGGCCCACTATTGCCGTAGATACCCACATTTTTCGCGTCTGTAATCGCACGCAATTCGCCCCGGGTAAAAACGTCGAGCAGGTTGAAGAGAAGCTGCTGAAAGTTGTACCCAGTGAATTTAAAGTCGATTGCCACCACTGGTTAATTCTTCATGGCCGCTACACCTGTATCGCCAGAAAACCGCGCTGCGGTTCCTGTATTATTGAAGATCTCTGCGAATTCAAAGAGAAAGTCGATATCTAATGCTGCCGGGGCATCCTCTTTGCCCCTTACATACATAACGATTAGTTATGCACTCCCCAGAGTTTCTTTTCCCGACAATGATGCCATTCAATTGCTCAAATCTAATGCAATATTCTTGTTAATTAACACCTGAGCAGGTTAATCGTTTTTTTAGCAAAAGAAATTTCTATCTATACGTGATCCAGATCATCCAGCTAACACAATGTTAATAAATTTTTATTTTTTAGTTAAGGTGACAATTAGATGACCTAACTGCACACTTTATAAACAAAACATTACACTGCCTATTTTTCAGATAATGGCCTATATCACTGGATTCAACCTTAAATAGCAGAACATATCGCCACATTGCGGTTCAGGCGGTGATTAAACAGTGTAAAAATCTGCCATTTTAAAAATGAAGAAATTTAACGCTAGATAACATTTCGCAGTCCCGACGATTTCACCAGTCATGATATATGTAACAGATTATTACAAACCACTTGTCTGAATGGTCAAGATAGTGAACATTACTTGCCGTTTCCCCTCCCACTATAACAATCGGACGGATGAACTTGACTCATCACGTACCTGAACACCCCCGTTGATATGGGATGTAAAAAAAGAGGTAAAAGTGTCTACTGCAAACAATAAACCAACAGAAAGCGTAAGTTTAAACGCCTTCAAACAACCAAAAGCGTTCTATCTCATTTTCTCTATTGAGCTGTGGGAACGTTTTGGTTATTACGGCCTGCAAGGGATTATGGCCGTTTACCTGGTTAAACAACTGGGTATGTCAGAAGCGGATTCCATCACCCTTTTCTCGTCCTTTAGCGCCTTGGTATACGGTCTGGTTGCCATTGGCGGCTGGTTAGGTGATAAAGTTCTGGGAACAAAACGTGTCATTATGCTGGGTGCCGTTGTGCTGGCCATCGGTTATGCGTTGGTAGCATGGTCCGGTCACGATGCGGGTATCGTTTATATGGGCATGGCGGCCATCGCGGTCGGTAACGGCTTGTTTAAAGCAAACCCATCCTCCCTGCTCTCTACCTGCTATGCCAAAGATGACCCGCGTCTTGATGGTGCATTTACCATGTACTACATGTCCGTCAACATCGGTTCATTCTTCTCTATGCTGGCAACGCCATGGTTAGCTGCGCGTTACGGCTGGAGCACCGCGTTCGCTCTGAGCGTCGTGGGTATGCTGATTACCGTTGTTAACTTCGCATTCTGTCAGCGCTGGGTTAAACAGTACGGTTCTAAACCTGACTTTGAGCCGATCAACTTCCGTAACCTGCTGCTGACCATTGCTGGCGTGGTGGTACTGATCGCGATTGCAACCTGGTTGCTGCACAACCAGCAGATCGCTCGTATGGTTCTGGGCGTCATTGCGCTGGGTATCGTGTTCATCTTCGGTAAAGAAGCATTCACCATGCACGGTGCTGCTCGTCGTAAAATGATCGTCGCCTTCATCCTGATGCTGGAAGCGATTATCTTCTTCGTGCTGTACAGCCAGATGCCGACTTCATTGAACTTCTTCGCGATTCGTAACGTTGAGCATTCTATTCTTGGCATTGCTTTCGAACCTGAGCAGTACCAGGCGCTGAACCCGTTCTGGATCATCATTGGTAGCCCAATCCTCGCTGCTATCTATAACAAGATGGGCGATACCCTGCCGATGCCGACCAAGTTTGCGATTGGTATGGTGCTGTGTTCCGGTGCGTTCCTGATCCTGCCACTGGGCGCGAAATTCGCTACCGATGCGGGCATCGTTTCCGTTAACTGGCTGATCATCTGCTACGGTCTGCAAAGTATCGGTGAGCTGATGATCTCCGGCCTGGGTCTGGCAATGGTGGCACAGTTGGTTCCGCAACGCCTGATGGGCTTCATCATGGGTAGCTGGTTCCTGACCACTGCCGGTGCAAACATCATCGGTGGCTACGTCGCTAACATGATGGCTGTACCAGAGAACGTGACTGACCCGCTGATGTCCCTTGAAGTGTACGGTCGTGTGTTCCTGCAGATTGGTGTCGCAACGGCTGTTATCGCTGTTCTGATGCTGCTGACGGCTCCGAAACTGAACCGTATGACTCAGGACGATGACGTCAATGAGAAAGCCTCTAAGGCCGCGACAGCGTAATTCTCAGGGAAACTGATTTTCAGGCCGCTAACTGATGTTAGCGGCTTTTTTTTTGCCTGAGGTAGCACTACCATACGATATACCTCAGCCAAAAGGAGTTACCGATGAAACTGTTCTACAAACCGGGCGCTTGTTCTCTCGCTTCCCACATCACACTTCGTGAGAGCGGTAAAGATTTCACGCTGGATGGTGTTGATCTGATGAAGAAACGTCTGGAAAATGGCGATGATTTTTTCGCGGTAAACCCAAAAGGGCAAGTTCCCGCGCTGCTGCTGGATGACGGTACGCTACTTACCGAAGGTGTCGCCATCATGCAATACCTGGCGGACACCGTACCAGACCGTCAGCTCCTTGCCCCTACCAGCAGCCTCTCCCGTTACAAAACCATCGAATGGCTTAACTACATTGCGACAGAACTGCATAAAGGCTTTACGCCTCTGTTCCGTCCCGATACACCGGAAGACTTCAAGCCAACCGTTCGCGCGCAGCTGGAGAAAAAAATGCAGTACGTGAATGAGTCTCTGAAAGACGAACAATGGATCTGCGGCCCGCGCTTCAGCATTGCCGATGCCTATCTGTTCACCGTGCTGCGTTGGGCTTATGCGGTTAAGCTGAATATGGCAGGATTAAGCCATATCGACGCGTATATGGCACGTATGGCTGAACGCCCGGCGGTTGCCGCAGCGCTTAAAGCAGAAGGGTTAAATTAATTGCGGTTGCCGGGTGACGCTAACCCGGCCTACAGCTAAACATATGCCCGATAAGCGAGAGCGCCATCGGGCATTTATTACAGCTGCGTCGCGCTGAAGTAGTGTTCAGGCTTCGCGATACGATCCTGCGCGGCCACGACCTGCAGCTCATACTCGTGCATTTCTTTGGTGGTAATCATCACTTCGTATACCGCTGCCGTCACATGCTCAAGCGCCTGCTGTAAAGACGCGCCCTGCAGCAGTTTCACCAGCAACAAGCCACTCGTCACATCACCCACGCCAACCGGTTGACGTGCGCCAAAATCGACTAACGGACGACTGATATGCCACGCCTGTTCAGCAGTGACCAGCAGCATCTCGAAACGGTCGGTGCTGATACCTGCGCGCGCCAGATGCTTCACCAGTACAATTTCAGGTCCCTGAGCGATCAGTTCACGCGCTGCCGCAACGGCCTCATGGACATTGTTCACCGCATGCTCGCACAGAATTTCGAGCTCAACCAGATTCGGGGCAATAATGTCACTAGCCGGAAGCGCATGACGTACATGAAATTCCGCCACGCCCGGCGCGACGATACACCCTTTTTCCGGATGGCCCATCACCGGGTCGCAAAAGTATTTCGCCTGCGGATTGGCCGCTTTTACTTTGCGTACAATACCCAGAATATGCTCGCCCTGTTCAGCTGAGCCAAGATAGCCGCTCAGTACGGCGTCACAGGTCTGGAGTTTATCAATATCAGCAATGCCCTGAACAATTTCAGTCAGGTGGCTCGGCGGCATAACGCAGCCGGTCCATTTGCCATACTGCGTGTGGTTTGAAAACTGGACGGTATTCAGCGGCCAGACGTTTGCGCCAAGACGGCGCATCGGAAATTCAGCTGCACTGTTACCCGCATGGCCAAAAACAACGTGGGACTGGATGGCGAGGATATTCTTCATTTTACTTACCACAACCCTGAAAAAATAAAGGGGCGTAGTTTCCCACGCCCCTGCTAACTCAATCTTACTTCCAGCAAATCAGACAGTAGTTCTTCTTGCCACGGCGCAGTAAGGTGTAGCGCCCGAACAGGATATCACTCTCCTGGAAGAAATATTCCGGATCGGACTGCTTCTCACCGTTGATGGTCACGGCGTTAGACGCAATGGTCTTACGTGCCTGACCGCGAGAAGGCTGCAGTTCAGAGTCCACCAGCGCCTGCATCAGATCGGCACCTTTGTCCATCTCGATCATCGGCACGCCATCCTGCGCCAGCTGTTCGAAATCAGCTTCGCTCAAATCGCTCAAGTTACCGTTGAACAAACTTTCGGTGATACGTTTTGCTGCGACCAGACCTTCTTCACCGTGAACCAGACGGGTAACCTGCTCAGCCAGAACATACTGGGCACGCGGCGCTTTACCGCTATTTTTATCTTCCTCTTCCAGCGCATTGATCTCTTCAATGTCCATGAAAGTGAAGAATTTCAGGAAGCGATAAACGTCCGCATCGGCGGTGTTGATCCAGAACTGGTAGAATTTGTACGGACTGGTTTTCTTCGGATCCAGCCACACTGCGCCGCCTTCCGTCTTACCGAATTTGGTGCCATCAGCTTTAGTAATCAGTGGTACGGTCAGACCAAAAACCTGATTCTGGTGCAAACGACGGGTTAAATCGATACCCGAAGTAATGTTACCCCACTGGTCAGAACCACCAATCTGCAGCGCCACGCCGTGCAGTTTGTTCAGGCAGGCAAAGTCATAACCCTGCAGCAGGTTGTAAGAAAACTCGGTAAAGGAGATCCCCTGATCGTCACGGTTCAGACGCTGCTTAACCGCTTCTTTGTTGATCATCTGGTTAACGGAGAAGTGTTTGCCGATATCACGCAGGAAAGTCAGTACGTTCATACCGCCAAACCAGTCGTAGTTGTTCGCAGCAATCGCCGAGTTGTCGCCACAGTCGAAATCGAGGAACGGTGCAACCTGTTTGCGGATTTTATCCACCCACTCCTGCACGGTGTCTTCGGTATTCAGTTTACGCTCGGCGGCTTTAAAGCTCGGGTCACCAATCAGACCGGTTGCGCCACCTACCAGTGCAACAGGCTTATGGCCTGCCTGCTGGAAGCGTTTCAGGCATAACAATGGAACCAGATGCCCCAAATGCAAGCTGTCAGCGGTAGGATCGAAGCCGCAATAGAGCGCGATCGGGCCTTGCGCCAGTCGCTCTGCTAACGCTTCCTCGTCCGTCACCTGGGCCACCAGCCCCCGCTCTTGCAATTGTTTAATCAAGTTACTGCTTGCCATCAAAATCTCCATGTATAAAACGACTGCACCTTTGCCGGTACACGACTTTTCGCCTGATGCGAAAGAAACATAGAATAAAGCGCCGGATTGATCAGCACCAGCGCTTAAAACAAGAAATTTGCATCTTTAGGGGGCCAGGCGATCAATTTTCCACGCGTTATCTTCGCGTTGGTATAAAAAACGATCGTGTAGACGGTTTTCACCACCCTGCCAGAATTCCATTTGTTCGATACTCACGCGAAAGCCGCCCCAGAAACTGGGCAATGGGACTTCCCCTTGCTGAAATTTCTGCTTCAGTTCGAGGAATTTACTTTCGAGAATACCGCGCGCGGAGATCCGACTGGATTGTTTAGAGACCCAGGCGCCAATCTGGCTGTCGCGTGGGCGACTGTGGAAGTATTTCACCACTTCGAGTGTGGAAAGACGCTCTGCCTTGCCGATTACCATCACCTGCCGTTCCAGCGTATGCCAGGGAAATAAAAGACTGATGCGCGGATTTTTCTCGATCTGATGCGCCTTACGGCTGCCAAGGTTGGTATAAAACACCAGCCCTTTGTCATCATAATGTTTGAGTAACACGATACGCTGATACGGCTGGCCATTTTCATCGACGGTCGCAACGACCATTGCGGTGGGGTCGGCCAGTTTGGCATCACAGGCTTGCCCCAGCCAGCGCTCAAACAGCGCAAGGGGTTCGGCGGGAAGATCGCGGCGGCGAAGACCGCCTTTCGTGTATTCACGGCGCAGATGCGCGATTTGCTGCAATTCGTCGTTATCAGACATGATGTTGGGCTACGGATTGTCAGTGGGTGACGCTATTGTGCGCCGCCCAGGTGAAAATCTCAACGCTTCGGGTTCTGTAACTGACAGTTATTTAGCACAATTCTGTCTCGTTTATAGACCGTTGCCTCGTCGCCTTTAGACCAAAAAACGTAGATACCATCGGTATAACGTGCACCTGATGCCGACACGCCCTGTTTGAGGTTCAATAGCTGATTATCATAAACAAAGCTTGCCGTCTGGCGGGTATTGTTCAGCTTCACTGTCAACGGTTTTTCGTCACAGCGGTATTCAAGCGTATCCGTTTGCATACGCTCGACAAATTGGTTGTACACACTACAACCGCTAAGCAGTACGGGCAGACACACTAACAACAGTTTTTTCATAGCCATATCCTGAAGACTTTCCTGGTCCCGGAGGGTAATCGCACCCTCCCTAATATCCCTAGTTTACCGGCATACCGCGCTGAATAATTTCAGTTAACTCTGAGTTCGTGGATTGGCAGGATAAATCGCCCCTAACACACTCGGCTCTGACGCCCCCGTCACAGAAGGTAAATTTCCCGGTAATCCGGCCAGCGTTCGCCACGCCAGCCAGGCAAAGGCTAATGCTTCCATATCATCACCGCTGATCCCGGCTTCATCGGTAGAGGTAACCTCTGTTCCCGGTAATAGTGCCGCCAGACGCATCATCAGCAGTGGATTACGACTGCCACCACCGCATACCATGAGTCGATCACAGCCGCCGCTTAACAAGACCTGCTCTGAAATGGTGACTGCCGTCAGTTCGGCAAGCGTCGCCTGCACATCTCGTGGGCTAATTCCCGGGAACTGCGCCAGATGACGTTCTATCCAGCCGTAATTAAAATACTCACGGCCGGTGCTTTTCGGCGCAGGCGCGGAAAAATAAGGGTCGTTAAGCATATTTTGCAGTAATGGCAGGATCACCATTCCCGAAATGGCCCACTGCGCATCTTTGTCGTAGGGCTGACCACATTGCCGCCAGATCCATGCATCCATCAACATATTGCCCGGCCCGGTGTCGTATCCGCGAACGGGTTGTTGCGGGATAAGCAGAGACAGATTGGCAATCCCGCCGATGTTTAACACCATTCGTCGTTCCGTTGGATGTGCCAGCAGTGCCTGATGAAACGCGGGAACGAGCGGTGCACCCTGCCCGCCAAGGGCGATATCACGTCGACGAAAATCGCCGACGACGGTTATCCCGGTACGCGCGACAATCTGGTTGTTATCACCAATTTGCAGCGTGTGTGGCGCAGCACCGTTCGGTTCATGCCACACGGTTTGCCCGTGGCAACCAATCGCAACGATATCCTGCGGTTTCAATTTTTCTTGCGCCAACAGCGCATTCACCGCCTCAGCAAATAGATAACCGAGCTGTGCGTCTAACTGACCAAACTGAGAAAGTGTAAGCTGCTGCCCCTGGCAGATATCCAGAATCGCTTGTTTAACATGAATGGGGATGGGCCAGGTCAGACTCGCCTGCTGCGCAACCATCGTTTCATCTATTGTCGCCAGCACAACATCGACGCCATCAAGGCTGGTTCCAGACATTACACCGATAAAACGGCCCGATTTCATAGGTCATCCTTTTAAGCAAATTAGCCTTGACACTCAACCATAAAGTGTCGGCTAATGCCATGCTTCCTTAATGATTTTTGGTGGCTAATCATTACAACGATCGTTTAATTACATCAATTACATGAATGATTCGTTTATACTCGGTTGATCCGATTTCGGTTAAGATTTTCATATTGTTCCAGTAGAACATGTGACCTTAGGCTCACAAATGCCATATAATTTAACCATGAAGGGTGTTTTATTAGCGTTTCGTGGTGATAAAGGAGATTTGTAAATGATTAAACGTGTGCTGATTGTTTCATTAATGGGCGTATCTTTAGCGGGTTGCGTTAACAATGATAGCCTTTCAGGTGACGTGTATACCGCATCCGAAGCGAAACAAGTTCAGAACGTTACCTACGGTACGATTGTTCATGTTCGTCCGGTGCAAATCCAGGGTGGCGATGACGCAAACGTGATTGGTGCTATTGGTGGTGCGGTACTCGGTGGGTTCCTCGGTAACACCGTCGGCGGCGGTACGGGTCGTTCATTAGCGACAGCTGCAGGCGCAGTTGCCGGTGGCGTAGCGGGTCAAGGCGTACAAGGTGCGATGAATAAAACCCAGGGTGTGGAACTGGAAATCCGTAAGGACGACGGTAATACCATCATGGTGGTTCAGAAACAGGGTGCGACCAAGTTCTCAGCCGGCCAGCGCGTTGTTATGGCTAACAACGGCAGCCAGGTTACCGTGTCTCCGCGCTAATCAAATTCACGTGTGGTCAGACCCTGGCCACACGTCATCTTTTTGCTTCAGCCCTGTGACTGCAGCTCAATAATATTGTGTTCCAGTCTGGCGACCAGTTTAATCAGCAGATCAATTTCCTCAGCTGAAATCCCTTCCAAAATTTCTCCACGCGTCTTGTTGATAACCGCTTCCATATCAGCGATCAGCGGCTCAGCTTTCTCTGTCAGTTTAATTCTCTTAGCCCGACGATCGCTGGCGCAAGTCTGTCGTGAAATGAGTCCCTTTTCTTCCAGCTGGTCAAGCGTACGTACCAACGAAGGCTGCTCGATGCCAATCGCTTTAGCCAGCTGAATCTGCGACTGATCCGGCGGCAACTGATGAATGTTGTGCAGCGTAACCCAATGCGTCTGCGTCAACTCCAGAGGTTTCAGGCGATGGTCAATCAGAGCACGCCAAATGCGCACCAACCGTGCCAGATCAGAACCTAATGGCGATTCCAATTTCATCTCCTTATAATTAGCTTGCTAAGTTATTGTGCTGATTTTAGAATAGTGTGCAGCATTTGTATTCCCAAAACAAATGTATTGCCAAATTTGCTTACCGGCTGACATTTTTTCAGACATTATGCGTTACGGAGACTCATTGTCTCTTTTTTGCTAAACCTATAGCAATGCTCTCTTCCGCCAAGGATTTTGCCCGTGAAGTTTATGTTTAATGCAACAGGATTGCCCCTACAAGATTTAATGATCGGCGCATCTGTCTACTTCCCTCCTGTTTTCAAGGCGATTGTAGCAGGATTTATTCTCTGGCTGGTTGTTCATCGCCTGCTGCGCGACTGGATTTACTCCGGCGAAATCTGGCATCCCCTGCTAATGGATCTGTCACTCTTTATGCTTTGTGTGTGTCTGGCCTTTGTTATGCTGATAGCGTGGTGATTATGTCGCTTAAAACCGTTAAATACTTCTCCACTATTATAGTCGCTGCAATCGCAGTTTTCGCCGGATGGTGGATGTGGAATTACTATATGCAATCGCCCTGGACACGTGATGGTAAAGTGCGTGCTGAGCAGGTCAGCATCACGCCGCAGGTGTCAGGCAGCATTAGCGAACTCAATATAAAAGATAACCAGTTTGTGAATAAAGGCGATATCCTTTTTATTATCGACAAGACGCCATTTCACATTGCTGAACTGAATGCGCAAGCGCAACTGGCAAAAGCGCAGTCTGATCTGGCGAAAGCCAATAACGAAGCCAACCGCCGCCGTCATTTATCGCAAAATTACATCTCAGCCGAAGATCTCGATACCGCAAATCTCAACGTTAAAGCCATGCAGGCGAGCGTTGAAGCAGCAGAGGCCAGTCTGCGCCAGGCGCAGTGGCAACTGACGCAAACAGTGGTCAAAGCCCCCGTAGCGGGCTGGGTTACTAATCTTTCAACCCGTACCGGAGACTACGCTTCAACCGGTAAGCCTCTGTTTGCCCTTGTCGACAGTCATTCTTTTTATGTGATGGGGTATTTTGAAGAAACTAAGTTGCGTCACATTCGCGAGGGTGCGCCTGCCCTTATCACGCTCTACAGCGGTGACATAAAGTTACAGGGTCACGTCTCCAGTATTGGCCGTGCCATCTACGATCAAAGTGTGGAAAGTGATTCCGGCCTGATTCCCGATATCAAACCCAACGTGCCGTGGGTGCGTCTGGCGCAGCGTGTCCCGGTACGCATCGAATTCGACGCCCTGCCGCACGATGTCACGCTGGTGTCAGGTACAACCTGCAGCGTATCCATCGGCCAGCGTAAATGAAACTGCCCCGCCTGACGCCAGGCAATTTGCCGTGGTTTAAAGCCACGGCGGCACAGTGGCGTTATGCGCTGCGTAACGCCATTGCGATGTGTCTGGCGTTAACGTTCGCTTATTATCTGAATCTGGACGAACCCTATTGGGCGATGACCTCGGCTGCGGTGGTCAGTTTTCCCACCGTCGGCGGGGTTATCAGCAAAAGTCTGGGTCGCGTGGCGGGTAGCCTACTGGGAGCTACCGCCGCACTGATTATTGCCGGTCATACCCTTAATGAGCCGTGGCTGTTTTTGCTGAGCATGTCGGTGTGGATCGGTTTTTGTACCTGGGCCTGTGCGCATTTCACCAATAACGTTGCCTACGCCTTTCAACTGGCGGGTTATACGGCGGCGATCATTGCGTTTCCCATGGTCAATACCGTGGAAATTACGCAGTTATGGGATATCGCGCAGGCACGCGTGTGTGAAGTCATTGTAGGTATCCTGTGTGGCGGCGTGATGATGATGATCCTGCCCAGCACCTCCGATGGCACAACGTTACTGACTGCATTGAAAAACATGCTTTCACGTTTACTGGAACATGCCAGCCTACTCTGGCAACCAGAAACCACGGATGCTATTCGCACAGCCCATGAAGGTGTTATCGGGCAAATCCTGACCATGAACCTGCTGCGTATTCAGGCATTCTGGAGTCATTACCGCTTTCGTCGCCAGAATGCTTTGCTCAATTCGCTGTTGCACCAGCAGTTACGCATGACCAGCGTGATTTCCAGTCTGCGCAGGATGCTGCTGAACTGGCCTAATCCCCCGTCCAGTACCCGGGAAATCATCGAACAGTTGCTCAGCGAACTAATTAAATCCAATGCTAATAGCTACACCGTCGCACGTATTATTGCCCCACTGCGGCCCGTCGATGCCCGCGACTATCGGCACGTCGCCTTCTGGCAACGACTGCGTTATTTTTGTCGGCTCTACCTGCGCAGCAGCCATTATCTGCATTTACTGGAAAATGGTGTTACCGCCGAGCGTATTAATATCGCCCGCACGCCGGGGCTTGCTCGTCATACCGATAATGCGGAAGCTATCTGGAGCGGGTTGCGTACGTTCTGCACTTTGATGCTTATCGGCGCATGGAGCATTGGCGCACAATGGGAATCAGGCTCTGGTGCACTCACGCTCGCCGCGATCAGCAGTGTGCTGTATTCCGCCGTCGCCACGCCGTTCAAGTCGCTTTCCTTGCTGATGCGTACGCTGGTTCTACTGTCGCTATTTAGCTTTGTGGTTAAGTTTGGCCTGATGGTGCAAATTTCCGACCTCTGGCAGTTTATTCTCTTTCTCTTCCCGTTACTCGCCACCATGCAACTCCTGAAGCTGCAGATGCCTGCGCTGGCAGGTCTTTGGGGACAGCTGATCGTATTTATGGGATCGTTTATCGCGGTGACTAATCCGCCGGTTTATGATTTTGCTGATTTCCTGAATGACAACATAGCGAAAATCACCGGCGTGGCACTGTCATGGCTGGCTTTCGCCATTCTGCGGCCCGGATCGGATGCGCGGAAAAGTCGCCGCCATATTCGCGCCCTGCGTCGGGATTTTGTCGATCAGCTCAGCCGACATCCATCACTCAGTGAAAACGAATTTGAATCGCTGACCTATCATCACGTCAGCCAGCTCAGCAACAGTCAGGATGCGCTGGCGCGACGCTGGTTATTACGTTGGGGGGTCGTCTTGCTGAACTGCTCGCACGTGGTGTGGCAACTACGCACCTGGGAGGCGCGTTCAGATCCGCTGGCTCGCGTCAGGGACGTGTGTATCTCGCTGCTGCGCGATGTAATGAGCGAACGTGGCGTCCAGCAACGACCACTGAATGCCACGCTGAGTGAGCTACAGCGCATCTGCGATACGCTTGCCCACCATCATCAACCTGCGGCGCATGAACTGTCGGCGCTGGTCTGGCGGCTACACTGCTCGCTTTCACAACTCGAACAGGCGCCGCCGCCGGGCACTCTCAGCCGTTGATTATTTGATAACACCACAGGCGTAGCGCGCTCCGCCACCGCCAAGCGGTTTCGGTTGATCGGACATATTATCGCCGCCCACATGGATCATCAGCGCTTTGCCTTTAACCTCATCGATCGTTTTCAACCGCGGCGCAACGACCGCCGTTGTGGCGTTACCGTCGTTATTCACCACCAATAGCGGCAGGTCGCCCATATGACCTGCGCCTTCCGGGCCTTCATGTTTGCCGGTTTGGTGCGGATCATAATGGCCGCCAGCCGATTCTGCGGCTGAGGCTTTCCCTTCTTTAATTGCCGGTTGGCAGCTGCCGTTCATATGCACATGGAAGCCATGTTCACCTGGCGGCAACGCTTTCAGATCGGGCGTAAACTCCAGCCCCTTTGCGGTTTCAGCAATAGTGACGGTACCAATCGCCTGGCCGACGCCTTGCGACGTGACCAGATTCATCGTCACTTTTTCTTCACTGGCAGCCTGCGCACCTGCACAGGCGAGTAGAGTGATAATGGCCAAACTCAAACGCTTCATAAGACCTCCGTCCAAAAGGTGTCTGATTGTTAAGTGTAAACCAGTGACACAATTTTGAACGGAGACGCGCCAAAAACGCGATTAGGGTACGTCGTAACCCAGCGCCGCTTTACGAATGCGGAACCATTGCTGGCGAGACATGTTCAGCGATTCAGACTCAATGGCAGCACGTACGCGCTCTATTTTTCCTGAGCCAATAATCGGCAGCGGCTGAGACGGTAAACGTAAAATCCAGGCGTACACCACCTGTTCAATAGACTGCGCGTTCAACTCTTCTGCGATTACGGCAAGCTCATTACGTAAAGGCTGGAACGCATCGTCATTAAACAGACGCCCACCACCAAGGCAGGACCAGGCCATCGGGCGAATGCGCAATTGTTGCAGTTGATCTAAAGTACCATCCAGCAGGAGCGGCTGATGTACCGGTGAAATTTCTACCTGGTTGGTCGCCAGAGTAAACGGCAGACGTGATTGCAGCAGTGAGAACTGTGCCGGGGTGAAGTTAGAGACGCCAAAGTGACGCACTTTGCCGCTGTGGTGCAATTTTTTAAACGCATCAGCTACGTCGTCAGCATCCATAAGCGGATCGGGACGGTGAATCAGCAGCAGATCAATATGATCGGTGGCCAGCAGCTTTAGCGATTCTTCCGCACTGGCAATAATATGCGCGCTGTCGGTGATGTAGTGACCCAACGCATTTTCCGCACGCGCCGTCGTCGCGATCCCGCATTTGGTCACAATCTGCATTTTTTCACGCAAATGCGGAGCCAGCTTCATTGCCTCACCAAACGCCGCTTCACACTGGTATCCACCGTAAATATCGGCGTGATCGACGGTGGTAACGCCCAGATCCAGATGCTCTTCAATAAAGCTGACTAGCTGGCGCGCGGACATATTCCAGTCCATCAGGCGCCAGTACCCCATCACAAAGCGAGAAAATTCCGGGCCTTGCGGCGCAATAGTAATACGCTGAACCATAGCAGCTTCCTTTTAAGTGAATGTGCCTCGAGTATACGCAATTACGCTTTTAAAAGAGTGAAGGTTGTTGCGGTTCTTCCGAAGGGTTGGCTTTGTTTGCTCGTAATTTACGCATCAGGCGCTGACGACAAAGCCGCAGCACTTCCTGCTTTTGGGCATCGCTCATATTTTGCCAGTTAAAACGCTCATCCCGACTGCGAAAACAGCCACGGCAAAAGCCGCGTTCGTCAGACTGACATATTCCACGGCATGGGCTCTGGACGGGGAAAAACTCCAGCTGTTCGGCCACATCCCCTCCTTTAGTAAGATTGATATACCTATTGAAGACGTTAACTGAATTTCTCGCAAGCGCTATTGCATTAGACCGACTGGTCTATTACACTCCTTTTCATGAACAAAATCACTGAACACGATACACGCGAACATCTGCTGGCGACTGGCGAACTGCTGTGTATGCAGCGCGGCTTCACCGGCATGGGTTTAAGTGAGTTACTCAAAACCGCTGAAGTCCCCAAGGGTTCGTTTTATCACTATTTTCGCTCTAAAGAAGCGTTCGGTGTCGCGATGCTGGAACGCCACTATGCGGCCTATCATCAGCGACTGGCTACGCACTTTGATACGGGTGCGGGAAACTACCGCGACCGTATTCTGGCCTACTATCAGGAAACCCTGAACCAGTTTAGCCAGCACGGCATTATTAGCGGCTGTTTAACTGTAAAACTGTCTGCCGAGGTGTGCGATCTGTCAGAAGATATGCGCACAGCGATGGATAAAGGCGCGCGGCACATTATTGTGCTGTTAGCGCAGGCGCTGGAGAAAGGTCAGGCCAGCCATTGTCTGTCCTTTGTTGGCGAGCCGTTACAGCAGGCGCAGGTACTGTATGCGCTGTGGCTTGGCGCCAACCTGCAGGCCAAGATTTCTCGTAGCGCTACTCCGCTGGAAAATGCGCTGGCGCACGTTAAACACATCATCACAACGCCTGCCGTTTAACAGGCGTTTTTATTTTCTTTATTACTAGACGACCGGTCTATTCAGGAGTGCCACATGTCATCTGAAAAACTGTTTTCCCCACTGAAAGTGGGTGCCATTACGGCAGCAAACCGCGTATTTATGGCGCCACTGACGCGTCTGCGCAGTATTGAGCCTGGCGACATCCCTACTCCGCTGATGGCCGAGTATTACCGTCAACGCGCCAGCGCGGGTCTTATCATCAGCGAAGCGACGCAGATTTCCGCACAGGCAAAAGGCTATGCCGGAGCACCCGGCTTACACAGCGAAGCGCAAATTGCCGCATGGAAGAAAATCACCGCTGCCGTACACGCTGAGCAAGGTCATATTGCTGTCCAGTTGTGGCACACCGGGCGCATCTCACACGCCAGTCTGCAGCCAAACGGCCAGGCTCCAGTTGCACCTTCCGCGATTAGCGCTGGAACCCGCACCTCGCTGCGCGATGAAAACGGCCTGGCAACGCGTGCCGATACCTCAATGCCACGTGCGCTGGAAACCGAAGAGATTCCGGGCATCGTTAACGACTTCCGTCAGGCGATAGCCAACGCGCGCGAAGCGGGTTTCGACATGGTTGAACTGCACTCTGCCCACGGCTACCTGCTGCACCAGTTCCTGTCGCCAACGTCTAACCAGCGTACCGATCAATACGGTGGCAGCGTCGAAAATCGTGCACGTCTGGTGCTGGAAGTGGTTGATGCTGGTATTAAAGAATGGGGTGCCGATCGCATTGGTATTCGCGTCTCGCCAATTGGTACGTTCCAGAACGTCGACAATGGTCCGAACGAAGAAGCCGATGCGCTGTATTTGATTGAACAATTAGGCAAGCGCGGTATCGCTTACCTGCACATGTCCGAGCCGGACTGGGCCGGTGGCGAGCCGTATTCCGATGCGTTCCGCGAAAAAGTTCGCGCGCGCTTCCACGGTCCTATCATTGGTGCTGGTGCCTACACCCCTGAAAAAGCAGAAGCGCTGATCGAGAAAGGTCTGATCGACGCCGTAGCTTTTGGTCGCGCCTATATTGCTAACCCGGATCTGGTGGCGCGTCTGCAACGCAAAGCGGAACTGAATCCACAACGTGCCGAGAGCTTCTACGGCGGCGGCGCGGAAGGTTACACCGACTATCCTACCCTCTAACGTCACAATCTCCGTTCTGCCATTGATAGCGGCGTAACAACGCCGCTATACTAAAACAACATTTTGAATGTATTAGCCATTTTCGAAGGGGAAAAAGATGCGTTTACTCCATACCATGCTGCGCGTGGGTGACCTGCAGCGTTCCATCGAGTTTTATACCAACGTGCTGGGCATGAAGCTGCTGCGTACCAGCGAAAACCCTGAATATAAGTACTCTCTGGCTTTTGTCGGCTACGGTCCTGAAACCAGTGAAGCAGTAATCGAACTGACCTATAACTGGGGTGTCGACAAGTATGATCTGGGTACTGCCTATGGCCATATTGCTCTGAGCGTAGACAACGCGGCTGAAGCCTGTGAACGTATTCGCCAGAATGGCGGTAACGTAACGCGTGAGGCAGGTCCGGTAAAAGGCGGCACCACAGTGATTGCGTTCGTTGAAGATCCGGACGGCTATAAAATTGAGCTGATCGAAGAGAAAGACGCCGGGCGCGGCCTGGGCGATTAATCTCCCCCCTCGGGCGCAGATCGTCTGTGCCCATAGTTTTATACTCATCATTTTGCCATAATACGCGCTGCAATTTTCCCGTATTAAGAGACCCAGATGTCCGATAACGCTCAACTTTCCGGTCTGTGTGACCGTTTTCGTGGTTTTTATCCTGTCGTCATTGATGTCGAAACCGCAGGGTTCAATGCCAAAACCGATGCACTGCTTGAGATTGCAGCCATCACACTGAAAATGGATGAACAAGGCTGGCTGATGCCGGACACGACGTTACATTTCCACGTAGAGCCGTTTGAAGGTGCCAATTTGCAACCGGAAGCGCTCGCCTTTAACGGTATTGACCCTAACAATCCGCTACGCGGTGCGGTCAGCGAATATGACGCTCTGCATGCCATCTTCAAAATGGTGCGTAAAGGCATTAAAGACAGCGGCTGCAATCGGGCGATCATGGTGGCGCATAACGCTACTTTCGACCACAGTTTTATGATGGCGGCGGCAGAACGCGCCTCGCTCAAACGTAATCCGTTCCATCCATTTGTCACCTTTGATACGGCGGCATTAAGCGGCCTGTCACTGGGGCAAACAGTGTTGTCAAAAGCGTGCCTGGCGGCGGGAATGGAGTTTGACGGGAATCAGGCGCACTCGGCGCTGTATGACACCGAACGTACGGCCGTGCTGTTTTGCGAAATCGTTAACCGCTGGAAACGTCTCGGCGGCTGGCCTTTGCCGGTCCCCGAAGAAGCGTAACGGCGACATAAAAAAAGCGACCATTTCAGGTCGCTTTTTTACTTCTGCTGATATTACTCAGCGTCCGGCTCTTCGGTTTTGTATTTCGCAGCTGTTTCTTTAATCAGCTGCTGCAACTCACCGCGCTGGTACATTTCGATCAAAATGTCACAACCGCCAACCAGCTCACCATCAACCCACAGTTGCGGGAAGGTCGGCCAGTTTGCGTATTTCGGCAGTTCGGCGCGAATATCCGGGTTCTGCAGAATATCAACATAAGCAAAGCGTTCACCACAGGCTGACAGCGCCTGCACAGCCTGTGCGGAGAAACCGCAGCTTGGCAGTTTAGGGGAACCTTTCATGTACAGGAGAATCGGGTTTTCAGCGATCTGGCGCTGGATTTTTTCGATAGTGGTGCTCATTATCTTGCTTCCTTAAACTTCTTTTACGGCAGTAGTCTGACATTGTAACGGGTCAGACAGGCAACGGAAAATAACATTTTCATTACGCGTTATTATTTTATCCCCTGACGCTAAAAGTTGCATTCACAATCTCATTTATCCCCTGCAAACATGTGGATTTGATTATCTGCTCACCAACTCCAACGTTAATTGCTGTTTTTTTTTGCGGTCGGTTACGAAACATAGTTTTAAACAAAAAAAGCTATTAACTTTCCCTCTTTCTATAGATTAGAATCGTCAAGTTTTGAAAATCACACGCAGGCACGATAGACCTGCCTTACCAGAGGACTGCTCAGTGGCGCGGATAAACCGAATCTCGATCACGCTCTGTGCTTTACTTTTTACTACACTGCCCTTTACGCCTATGGCTCATGCTTCCAAGCAGGCCAGGACGACACCTACCAATTCTCACACCATCAAAACGGTAGATAAAAAGAAAAGCGCAACAACCAGCCAAAAAACAACAAAGACCAGCAAGAAAACGGCGACAAAAACCACCGGCAAAACCAGCACCAAAACCGCTTCCTCTTCCAAAAAACGTACTGCCACTCCGGCAAAGTCGACTAAAACTGCAAATCGCCGTGGTAAAACTGCCGCAGCACAAACCGCAGCCGTGACCTGGACTGAAAAATGCACACCACGCAAAGGTCATAAACCACGCTGCGTGAAGGTGAAAACTACTGCACCGACTACGCTTGCTGACGCACATAAAGTGAAGGTGCAGAAAGCGACTAAAACCGCTATGTCCACCCTGATGAACCAAATCGGTAAACCTTATCGCTGGGGCGGCTCCTCGCCAAGAACCGGGTTTGACTGCAGCGGTCTGGTTTATTACGCCTATAAAGATCTGGTGAAGTTCCGCATTCCGCGTACCGCGAACGAAATGTATCATCTGCGTGATGCCGCACCAATTGAACGTGGCGAACTGAAAAATGGCGATCTGGTCTTCTTTCGTACCCAGGGTCGTGGAACAGCCGATCACGTCGGCGTTTACGTCGGCAACGGTAAGTTTATTCAGTCACCGCGCAGCGGGCAGGAAATTCAAATCACCTCTCTGAGCGAAGATTACTGGCAGCGCCACTATGTGGGCGCTCGTCGGGTAATGACGCCAAAAACAATTCGCTAAAAACTTACCCTACAGAACATGCTGTAGGGTAAGTTCTTCTTTTGCATAACCTTTCAATTTGCTACCCTATCCTTACTCACAATGAGGCTATTGTGTGTACTCAATATAAATAATAAGGAGAGAAGCAATGTCGTTTGAATTACCTGCATTACCGTATGCCAAAGATGCTCTGGCACCGCACATTTCTGCCGAAACGCTGGAATATCACTATGGCAAACACCATCAAACCTACGTGACCAATCTGAACAATCTGATTAAAGGCACGGCGTTTGAAGGCAAATCACTGGAAGAGATCGTTCGTAGCTCTGAAGGCGGTGTATTCAATAACGCAGCACAAGTATGGAACCACACGTTCTACTGGAACTGCCTGGCACCGAACGCAGGTGGCGAACCAACCGGTAAACTGGCTGATGCAATTGCCGCCTCCTTTGGCAGCTTTGCAGATTTCAAAGCACAATTCACCGATGCCGCTATCAAAAACTTCGGTTCTGGCTGGACCTGGCTGGTTAAAGGAACGGATGGCAAACTGGCTATCGTCTCCACCTCCAACGCAGGTACTCCGCTGACCACCGACGCGACGCCGCTGATGACCGTTGACGTATGGGAACACGCCTACTACATCGACTATCGCAATGCCCGTCCTGGCTACCTGGAACATTTCTGGGCGCTGGTGAACTGGGAATTTGTTGCGAAGAACTTCGCAGCATAAAAAAGATAACGCAGAAGGAATTCCTTCTGCGTTTTTGCATTAATTCGCGGTAGTGAAAGCCTCTTCAGGCTGTCTTCTTGCGGAAATGAACACCAGCAACAGCGCAAGCCCCGCCACAATCGCCCCCATCACCGGTACAAAACTGTAGCCCAGGCCACCAGATATCACCGCCCCACCGGCCGCAGCCCCCAGAGCGTTCCCCAGATTAAACGCACCAATATTTACTGACGATGATAATCCAGGCGCTTCGCTGGCAACGCGCATCACACGCATCTGCAACGGTGGAACGACCGCAAACGTCGCCGCGCCCCAGACCACCATACTCACCGCCGCTCCCAGCTCATTACGCGCAAGGAAAGGAATGGCCAGCATAATAACCATCAGCAGCAGTAAAAAGCCTTTCAGCGTACCGTTGACTGAACGGTCAGCCAGTTTGCCGCCAAAATAGTTACCGATCGAGAAGCCAACGCCTATCAACACCAGCATGCCGGTAACAAATGCCGGCGTAGCATGAGTGATAGTATGCAGAACCGGCGAGATGTAGGTATAAAGCGTGAACATCGCCCCAGCACCCAGTACGGTAGTCAGTAACGCCGACAGCACCTGTGGGCGCATCAACACCGCCAGTTCGCTGCGGACATCCGGGCGCTCTCCTGCTCCACCCTTGGGTAATGAGAAGAACAGGCTAACCATAGCAATGACGCCCAGCCCCGCAGTGGCCATAAACGACATGCGCCAGCCGATGGTTTCACCAAGCCAGGTCGCAGCCGGAACGCCGCCAATATTAGCGATGGTTAACCCCATAAACATCGTTGCCACGGCGCTGGCCTGTTTATGTTTGGGTACCACACTGGCAGCAACCACAGAACCGAGACCAAAAAAGGCTCCATGGTTAAGACTGGTCAAAATACGCGATAGCATCAGCGTGGTGTAATCCGGCGAGATAGCCGAGAGCACATTACCCAGCGTGAAAATCGCCATCAGGAATATTAAAGCATTACGTCGCGCACGATGAGACAGCAGCAATGTCATCAGCGGTGCACCTACCATCACACCTACCGCATAAGCACTGATCAGCATGCCGGCCGCCGGAATCGAGACGTCCACACCTTTGGCAATGACGGGCAACAACCCCATTGGCGAAAACTCGGTGGTGCCAATACCAAACGCCCCGATTGCCAGCGCCAGTAAAGGGTAATTGATTTTCATATTTCGACTCCGTATCGTCGAGCCGTGGCACGACATAAAATAAGAGTCAAAAGCATGACATTGATCGCAAAATTAATAAAGTTAACAAAACTGCAAAAGACTTTTGCTTATTAGCAAACAATAGAGGGGGAGAATACGAGTCAAAGAGATGAGGGAGAGCTAACTCCCTCGGGGGAATCAATGCAGCGCTGCGGTCAGACCACCCGCGACGATCAAACCCAGAACAATAATGGTAGTCACTAACGAAAATTTCAGATCGGTGCTCATCAAGTTTTCTCCTTTTTATTCCCACACAAAAAGTGATATTGCGCATTTTTACACACTTGAAAGCAAAAATCTCTCACGATTTATATTGATAACTGCTTTTAACTCTTCCCCTTTTCGTTAAGATCAGACAAAATTCCACGCTTACTTGATTAGCGTACCGGCCATTGACCCCTTCCTGACGTTCCGTGTCGTTTTCCCGGCGTGCCGCAACCCTTACGTTGCGATAAGGGTGTGTAAAGGCAAACGTTTACCTGGAGTAATCTCAGGAGCTTAGGATATGGTCTGGAGTGAGATGTAATGGCAACAATTAAAGATGTAGCGAAGCGAGCAAACGTTTCCACTACAACCGTATCACACGTAATTAACAAGACGCGCTTTGTCGCGGAAGAAACGCGTAATGCTGTCTGGGCAGCGATCAAAGAACTGCACTATTCTCCAAGCGCAGTGGCCCGCAGCCTGAAGGTGAATCACACCAAGTCTATCGGCTTGCTGGCGACCAGCAGCGAAGCGGCCTATTTTGCCGAAATTATCGAAGCCGTTGAGAAAAACTGTTTCCAGAAAGGCTATACCCTGATCCTGGGTAACGCATGGAACAGTCTCGAAAAACAGCAGGCTTATCTGTCGATGATGGCGCAAAAGCGCGTTGATGGTCTGCTGGTGATGTGTTCTGAATATCCGGAGTCGCTGCTTTCGATGCTCGAAGAGTATCGCCATATCCCGATGGTCGTCATGGACTGGGGCGAAGCAAAAGCCGACTTTACCGATACGGTCATTGATAACGCCTTCGAAGGCGGTTACATGGCGGGTCGGTATCTGGTAGAACGCGGTCATCGTGAGATTGGCGTTATCCCTGGTCCAATGGAACGTAACACCGGGGCCGGGCGTCTGGCTGGCTTTATGAAAGCGATGGAAGAAGCGCTGATTAAAGTGCCTGAAAACTGGATTGTCCAGGGCGATTTCGAGCCTGAATCCGGCTATCGCGCCATGCAGCAAATTCTGTCGCAGTCACATCGTCCGACCGCTGTCTTCTGCGGTGGCGATATTATGGCAATGGGTGCGCTGTGCGCCGCTGACGAAATGGGACTGCGCGTACCGCAGGATGTCTCACTCATCGGCTACGACAACGTGCGCAACGCCCGCTTCTTCACGCCAGCCTTGACGACCATTCACCAGCCGAAGGATTCACTGGGTGAAACGGCCTTCAACATGCTGTTAGACCGTATCGTGAATAAACGTGAAGAGTCACAGTCTATCGAGGTGCATCCGCGCCTGGTTGAGCGTCGCTCCGTTGCCGACGGTCCGTTCCGCGATTACCGCCGTTAAGCCTGTTGTGCGGGAGTCTCATCTGGCTCCCGCAGCCATTCCTTGTTCAACGTTTCACTATCCCCTAAATAGTCCAGTAACCAACTCAATGCCGGTGACGTATCGTTCTGCTGCCATGTCAGACAGCATGCGGCATCAGGAAAGGGGTTCTCCAGTTGCAGCGCAACCCATTTACCGCTATCGATCCACGGCTTGGCAAAATGCGTCGGTACCATGCCCACGCACAATCCCGCGGACAAACAGGTCGCTGAGGATTCCCAGTCCGGCACGACGACGCGCTTTTGGTTATCCAGCAGCCAGGTAATACGCTTCGGCAATGTTCGGGAGGTATCTTCGCGCACCAGTGACGGCCAGTTGCGCAACGTGTCATCACTTAGCGGCCCAGGCATTGACGCCAGTGGATGATGGCTGGCTACCACGCAGCTCCAGCTCAGCATTCCCATATCGCGGAAGGTATAACGCCCCCCGACCGGAATGGCCTGTGTGGCACCGATGGCCAGTTCCACGCGTCCATCAGACAGTGCATCCCACACGCCGTTAAACACTTCCTGAAAAACTAACAACTCCACATCATCAAAGTGACGGTAGAAATCCACGATCATCTGTCGGGTACGCTCCGGGCGGACAATGTTATCGACGGCGATCGCCAGCTGTCCGCGCCAGCCGTTGGCAATTTGCTGACATTGCTGGCGCGTGATCTGCATTTTTTTGATAACAGAGCGGCCTTCTTTTAAAAACCATGCCCCGGCAGGCGTTAATTCCACATCCCGATGGCGTCGCTCAAAAAGTGGCACCGCCAGCCACTCTTCCAGTTGGCGCACAGTGTAGCTTACCGCCGAAGGTACACGGTGTAACTCCTGCGCAGCCGAACTAAAACTACCGTTACGCGCAACCGCATCAACCACTTCAAGTGAATATTCAGACCACATATTCTGCCTGCAAAAAATTTGAAATCAGTAAGCAAATATTAGCGTTTCACAGCGAGAATTACACTCACTACACTCAGCGGTATTGTTCTACTGCTAAAAAAAGAGAAATGATGATGCAACCTGGGAAAGGGTTTTTAGTCTGGCTGGCAGGTCTTAGCGTGCTCGGTTTTCTGGCAACAGATATGTATCTGCCCGCCTTCGCCGCAATTCAGTCCGATCTGCAAACACCTGCATCTGCCGTCAGCGCCAGCCTGAGCTTGTTCTTAGCCGGTTTTGCCGTCGCACAACTGCTGTGGGGACCGCTCTCTGACCACTATGGTCGCAAGCCTATTTTGCTGCTGGGTTTATCTATCTTCGCACTGGGCAGTCTGGGCATGCTGTGGGTTGAAAACGCCACTGGTCTGCTGGTACTGCGCTTTGTTCAGGCCGTTGGCGTCTGTGCGGCATCGGTTATCTGGCAAGCGCTGGTTACCGATTATTATCCTTCACAAAAAGTAAACCGCATCTTTGCCACCATTATGCCGCTGGTCGGGTTATCCCCTGCACTCGCCCCGCTATTAGGCAGTTGGATTCTGGTACATTTTTCCTGGCAAGCCATTTTTGCCACTCTGTTTGCCATTACTCTGATTCTGATGCTTCCGGCGCTGCGTTTAAAGCCAACGGCTAAAGCGCGCGATGACAGCCAGGATAAACTGACTTTCGCCACCTTGCTGCGCTCGAAAACTTACCGTGGAAACGTGCTGATTTATGCCGCCTGTTCCGCGAGCTTTTTCGCATGGCTGACGGGTTCCCCGTTCATCCTCAGCGAAATGGGTTATAGCCCAGCGGTAATTGGTCTGAGCTATGTTCCGCAAACTATCGCCTTCTTAATTGGTGGTTACGGTTGTCGTGCTGCGCTGCAAAAATGGCAGGGTCGTCAGCTGCTGCCCTGGTTACTCATTCTGTATGCCTTCAGCGTTGTAGGCACCTGGGCGACCGGCTTTATTCATCATGTTGCATTGGCTGAAATCCTGATCCCATTCTGCGTTATGGCGATTGCGAACGGCGCAATCTACCCTATCGTTGTCGCTCAGGCATTACGCCCTTTCCCACAGGCCACCGGACGCGCAGCCGCATTGCAGAATACGCTGCAACTGGGTTTATGCTTCCTGGCAAGCCTTGTCGTTTCCTGGTTGATTGCCACCCCGCTGCTCACCACCACCAGCGTTATGCTGACAACAGTATTGCTGGCTGCTGTGGGATACAAAATGCAATCGCAGAAAACTGACGCCCCGCAAACAGATGACCGTGCGCAAATTGCCCACGGAGAGTCGCACTAATAACGGCAGTGGGAATTAGTTAGCCAGCTAACAATTATTGGTTGAATCGTCAAATATTCAGGCATATACTGATTTTCGGTTGTTAAAAAAAAGATAATTTTAATGTGTTAACGGGGACAAGAACGTTCCCGTTTTACCACGGATGGCCTTTTCGGCAAGGGTTTCTCCCTTCCTCTGTTCTACGTCGGATTATAGATTCGCGGATTAATTCCGTGAGATTTCTCACAAAGCCCAAAAAAGCGTCTACGCTGTTTTAAGGTTCTGATCACCGACAAGTGATGGAGAAGCTATGAGTTCATCATGTATAGAAGACGTCAGCGTACCGGATGATGACTGGTACCGCATTACCAATGAATTATTGAGCCGTGCAGGCATTACCATTAATGGCCCGGCACCGGCGGATATTCGTGTAAAGAACCCCGATTTTTTCAAACGCGTATTGCAGGAAGGATCGTTAGGGTTGGGTGAAAGTTATATGGATGGCTGGTGGGAATGCGACCGGCTGGACATGTTTTTTAGTAAAGTCTTGCGCGCCGGTCTTGAAAACCAACTCCCCCGCCACTTTAAAGATACACTACGTATCGCCACGGCTCGCCTGTTCAATTTACAGACCAAAAAACGTGCGTGGATGGTCGGCAAAGAACATTACGATTTGGGCAACGATCTCTTTACCCGCATGCTTGACCCCTATATGCAGTATTCCTGCGCCTACTGGAAAGATGCCAATACCCTGGAAGCTGCCCAGCAGGCGAAGCTCAAAATGATTGCTGAAAAATTGCAATTGAAGCCAGGAATGCGGGTGCTCGATATTGGTTGTGGCTGGGGTGGCTTGTCCCAGTATATGGCATCGCAATATGGCGTAAGCGTGGTGGGTGTGACCATTTCGGCAGAACAGCAGAAAATGGCACAGGAACGTTGTGCTGGGCTGGATGTCACCATTTTGCTGCAGGATTATCGCGACCTGAACGACAAATTTGACCGCATTGTCTCCGTCGGCATGTTTGAGCATGTGGGACCGAAGAACTACGCCACCTATTTTGAGGTGGTCGATCGTAATTTAAAACCGGATGGTCTCTTTTTACTGCATAGCATCGGCTCCAAAAAAACCGACAATAACGTTGACCCGTGGATCAATAAGTATATCTTCCCAAACGGGTGTTTGCCGTCAGTTCGCCAGATTGCCAACGCCAGCGAACCGCATTTCGTGATGGAAGACTGGCATAATTTTGGCGCGGATTACGACACGACGCTGATGGCATGGCACGAGCGTTTCATGAGCTCCTGGCCAGAAATCGCCGATAACTATACCGAACGTTTCAAACGGATGTTCAGCTATTACCTGAACGCCTGCGCAGGGGCGTTTCGTGCTCGCGACATTCAGCTATGGCAGGTGGTATTTTCCCGTGGCGTTGAACACGGTCTGCGCGTTCCCCGCTAATCGTTATCGCCCCCGTAGCAACGGGGGCTTTACTCTCAGGTTTAGGCTCCCGCTTCGCCCGTTATGTTGCTGATGGCGCTTTCACGCGCCGCAAGTACACGCTCAACGGTATCAACCACCGCCTGCGTTTGGGGATCGATTTCGATATTAACCCGTGCGCCCAGCTTTTTCTTGCCAAGCGTCGTACGCTCCAGCGTTTCCGGGATCAAATGCACACAGAAACGTGTTGGCGTCACTTCACCGACCGTCAGACTGATACCGTCAATACCAATAAATCCTTTGTACAGGATATATTTCATCAGCGACGGATCCTGGACTTTAAACCACACCTGACGGTTATTCTCCGAGGTCAGAATTTTCGACACTTCGGCAGTGGTCATAATATGGCCCGACATCAAATGCCCGCCAATCTCATCACTGAATTTTGCCGCACGCTCAACGTTAACCAAATCTCCGACCTTCAGATCGCCTAAGTTGGTGATACGCAGCGTTTCTTTCATCAGATCGAAGCTTATCTGGTTACCGTTAATTTCGGTGACCGTCAGGCAGCACCCATTGTGGGCAACCGATGCGCCGGTCTCCAGCGCATCCAGCATATATTCAGGCAACTCCACTACATGCGTACGAAAATTTGGTTTTTCATCAATGGACACCAATTTTGCGGTGCCCTGCACAATACCCGTAAACATACTTCCTACTCCTGAACTCAATTAAGACATCTCTGCACAGCACAATAGCAGGTGGAAATTCAGGTTGCCAGCAATGCGCCACCAGCGCCTGTTTTTTCACTGGAGAATTACGGATTCCTCGCTACAATAGACTGAAATTTCCCCTGCTTTTTCTCCTTGCTGCCATATAAGGCGGCTTTTTTAGTCTCTCAAATAACAACAATATAGTGGTGTACACGTGCAAAAGTATGTAAGTGAAGCGCGTCAGTTATTAGCTCTGGCAATTCCGGTGATTCTTGCGCAAATCGCTCAAACCGCAATGGGATTCGTCGATACCGTTATGGCGGGCGGATACAGCGCGACGGATATGGCTGCCGTCGCCATTGGTACGTCCATCTGGCTACCGGCCATTCTGTTTGGTCATGGACTGCTACTGGCGTTGACCCCAGTAATTGCGCAACTCAATGGTTCCGGACGCCGCGACCGTATCGCCCATCAAATACGTCAGGGATTCTGGCTGGCGGGCAGCGTCTCTGTTCTGATTATGGTTGTGCTATGGAACGCGGGGTACATTATTCGCTCCATGCATAACATTGACCCAGCGCTGGCAGATAAAGCCGTTGGTTACCTGCGTGCCCTGCTGTGGGGCGCTCCGGGTTATCTGTTCTTCCAGGTGGCCCGTAACCAGTGCGAAGGATTAGCCAAGACTAAACCGGCGATGGTGATGGGATTTCTCGGCCTGCTGGTGAACATTCCGGTTAACTACGTTTTCATTTATGGGCATTTAGGCATGCCGGAACTGGGCGGCGTGGGTTGTGGTGTGGCAACAGCAGCGGTTTATTGGGTGATGTTTATCGCCATGCTTTCTTACGTCAAACGTGCGCGTTCGATGCGCGATATCCGTAATGAGCGTGGTTTCCAGAAACCAGACACTGCAGTAATGAAGCGTCTGGTACAGCTGGGTTTACCTATCGCGCTGGCGTTATTTTTCGAAGTAACGCTGTTTGCGGTGGTCGCGCTGCTGGTTTCCCCGCTGGGGATTGTCGACGTAGCCGGACACCAGATCGCACTGAACTTCAGTTCGTTAATGTTCGTCCTGCCAATGTCTCTGGCTGCCGCCGTCACCATTCGTGTCGGTTATCGTCTGGGCCAGGGTTCGACGCTGGATGCGCAAACCGCAGCCAGAACGGGTCTGGGTGTCGGTGTCTGCATGGCGGTCGTAACGGCGATTTTCACCGTGACATTCCGCGAGCACATTGCCCTGCTCTACAACAATAACCCGGAAGTTGTCGCCCTGGCCGCGCAGCTTATGTTACTGGCCGCGGTGTATCAAATATCGGACTCTATCCAGGTTATTGGCAGCGGGATCCTGCGTGGTTATAAAGATACGCGTTCCATTTTCTTTATTACCTTTACGGCATACTGGGTGTTGGGTCTGCCGAGCGGTTATATTCTGGCGCTTACCGATCTGGTAGTTGACCGGATGGGACCGGCGGGATTCTGGATGGGCTTTATTATCGGCCTGACCTCTGCGGCGATACTGATGATGCTGCGGATGCGGTTTCTACAACGCCAGCCATCATCGGTTATTTTACAACGCGCTGCGCGATAACCCCATAATAGCCGCCGTCTGGCGGCTTTTTTACATCCTCAGAACGGGCTGGCATTTTGGGCATCCATCCATTCCTGGCTGATGGGGTGCCTGAAATGCAATTCGCTGGCATGCAGCATCAGCCGTGGCGTTTGTTCAGTGCCTGGCAGCAAACGCCCGCCATACAAATCACACCCTAAAATGGGATGCCCTAACTGCTGACAGTGGATCCGTAGTTGATGGGTACGCCCGGTTTCAGGCGTCAGTTGCACCCGCGTCAAGGGGAGCAACGCACCCTCTTCCTGACGATGATAAAAACGCTCGACAACCTGATAGCGCGAGCGTGCGGGTTTGCCGTTAAGAGCACAAATCGACATCAATGGAAACAGCGCCGGGTCTTTAGCAATCGCTGCATCGATAACCCCTTCGTCGTTTTCCAGATGCCCGCATAACAGCGCGCTGTACACCTTAGTGACCGTACACTGGCTGAACTGCTGGCAAAGCGCAGCGTTGATAGCCTTGTTACGAGCGACCACCATCAGCCCAGAAGTGCCGAAATCAAGCCGATGTACCAGCGTGCAGCCCGGGTAAATCTGTACCAGGCGGTGATGTACCGAATCTAGATTCTGCGGATTTTTCCCCGATAAGCTAAGCAGTCCGCTGGGTTTATTGATGAGCACCAGATGCTCGTCCTGATAGAGGGTATCTATCTCGTCATGGCAAGGCGGGGCAATAAAGGTATCGAGGATCGTAGACATCAGGCGGCCAGAATGAAGTGTGGGGACGGATGATAACGAATTTTCACCGCAGTGGCGAATCGGAGCGCTGACCCAATGGCTGGCATGGTAGAGTGTGATTTATCCTGAGTGCGATGAGAGGGTTACTCTGTGCAACAAATCGATTTTTACATGGTGGATGCCTTTACCACCACGACGTTTAGCGGTAATGCCGCAGCAGTCTGTCCGCTCACGGACTGGTTGCCCGATGAAACTTTATTAAAGATGGCGCAGCAGCATAACCAGTCAGAAACCGCTTTTTTTGTCGACGATGTGAATGGTTTTGAGCTGCGTTGGTTTACCACTCAGGGAGAAATCAATCTTTGTGGACATGCCACGCTTGCCGCCGCGCATGTCATCTTTGAACATCTGAATTACCCGGAAACGAAAATCCAATTTGCCACCCGCTTTGTGGGACCGCTGACGGTCACGCGCAGCGGTGAATGGCTGACGCTTGATTTTCCGGCCTGGCAAAGCGAATCTGTCGTGCCACCTGCTTTACTGCTGGAAACATTAGGCATCACCGAATACAAAGAAGTGCGCGTGGCACGCGATTACATGGTGGTGCTGGAAAATCAACAGCAGGTTGAGGCTGTACGCCCGAACATCCACGCCATGCTTCCGCTGGGGAAAATGGTGTGTATCACCGCGCCGGGTGACGGGGAATACGATTTTGTCAGCCGTTTCTTCTGCCCGGGTGAAGCCGTCGCGGAAGACCCGGTCACAGGCTCGGCACATAGCATGCTGATCCCTTACTGGGCTGCAAAACTGAATAAAACACAGATGCTGGCGCGCCAGGTCTCTGAACGCGGCGGGGATTTACGCTGTCAGTTAGCAGGAACACGTGTTTATATCAGTGGGCAGGCGATAACTTATCTGACCGGTAAAGTGCTGCTGCGCTAGCAGCCTTACCCGCAATAACCAATCCATGGAGGATTTATGTCGAACAAACTCGTGCAGATACATTTTGATTTTCATGGTCCGTTTGGGGCTGAGATGTCGAATCAGCTCGTTGAACTGGCCGAATCAATCAACCAGGAGCCGGGGTTCATCTGGAAAATCTGGACCGAGAACGAAGCAAACCACGAAGCGGGTGGCATTTACCTGTTCCAGGACGACGACACCGCGCAGGCCTATATCAAAAAGCATACCGCCCGCCTGAAGCATCTGGGTGTGGAAGAAGTAACGTTCAAAATCTTCGATATCAATGAACCGTTAAGTAAAATTAACCACGGTCATATCGGCTAATCGTTTGCCTTAGACGCTCCGCCCGGGGCGTTTCTTCTCTTCCCCTGCTTTCCCCTCATCAAAAGCGATCCCCTCTTTCGTCGCCTCGCGATTGCGCTATAGCGTGTGCCAGGTTTGCAATAGTTCACAAAATCATCACCCGCGAAAATTATCTCTAGCCGGAAGTGGTACAAAGGCGTATAAAATAATACAAACAGTATTATTTTATACAAAATGAATCATCAGCCACAGGAGATTTATTATGTCCGCGGACATTACACTGAACTCATCTGCCGGAAGCTTCCCGCCAGCAGGTCATTACTCGCACAGTACAACGGCTGGCGGCTTCGTCTTCATTTCCGGGCAGTTGCCGGTCACTTTCGACGGCGAGAAAAAAGCGGATGCCTCTTTTGAAGATCAAACCCGACTGGTACTCAAGAATATTGATGCTTGTCTGGCGGGTGCTGGAGTTTCCCGTCAGCATCTGGTGTCAGTTCGCGTCTATGTGACGGATATGAACCAGTGGCCGACGTTTAACAAAATCTATGGGGAATGGATCGGTGATTTTCGTCCATCCCGTGCAGTAGCAGGTGTTGCGGAACTTCATTATGGTTTTGCGCTGGAAGTTGAAGCTATTGCGTTGGCCCCACAAGCGTGACGTTTAACAACATACAGGTGAACAACAATGACAGAAATAATACTGCCTGATTATAACGATGTTGCCGCTGCGGCAGAGCGCATCGCAGATTATGCTAACAAAACGCCGGTGATGACATCCCGAACGGTTAATGAAGAATTTGGCGCGGAAGTTTTCTTCAAGTGCGAAAACTTTCAGAGAATGGGCGCCTTCAAATTTCGCGGCGCTATGAATGCGCTACGCCAGTTCACACCACAACAACGCGCTGCGGGCGTCGTGACGTTTTCTTCCGGTAACCATGCGCAGGCCATTGCCCTGTCGGCAAAATTATTGGGAATTCCGGCGACGATTATCATGCCGCATGATGCCCCGGCAGCCAAAGTAGCGGCGACGAAAGGCTATGGCGGAAAGGTGGTAACTTACGATCGCTATACTGAAGATCGTGAAAAAATTGGTCGGGACCTGGCAGAGAAACAGGGATTAACGCTGATCCCCCCTTACGACCATCCGCACGTGATTGCAGGCCAGGGCACCGCCACAAAAGAGCTGATTGAAGAAGTGGGTCAGTTAGACGCCCTTTTCGTGTGTCTGGGCGGTGGCGGCCTGCTCTCAGGATCCTCTCTGGCGGCCAGACATCTGTCTCCTGACTGCATCATCTATGGTGTCGAACCTGAGGCGGGTAACGATGGTCAACAGTCGTTCCGCAGTGGCAAAATAGTTCATATCGATACGCCTAAAACCATCGCTGACGGTGCTCAGACTCAACATCTCGGAAATATTACATTTCCGATTATTCAGCAAAACGTGAACGATATTCTGACTGTCTCAGACGATGAATTAGTCGCGTCAATGAAATTTATCGCTGAACGTATGAAAATCGTTGTTGAGCCGACCGGGTGTCTGGGTTTTGCTGCCGCCAGAGCGCGCAAAGCTGAACTTCGCGGCAAGAAAATCGGCATTATAATCAGCGGCGGAAACGTGGATATCAGTCGCTACAGTGAATTTCTGGCCGGATGATAAACAGGGTATCTGCATGCAGATACCCTACTGTTACTGTCTGTACACTCCTGTCTGGAAAAACGATCCCAGGTCACTGTAAACTGCTCGCAATCATGGCAACAGGCATCACCGCAGGAGACTGGCATGCCAAAAACCGACAATTACTCGCTTCTCAGCCAAATTGATACTATCGCCAGGGGATTGAGTGAGACCTTCTCTCCGTTTTGCGAAGTGGTGGTTCATGACCTCAAAAATCCTGATCATGCCATTTTGTCCATCCATAATAATCTTTCCGGACGTCAACCCGGTCAGCCAGCAACCGAGCTTGGCCTGGCGAGAATCGCATCACCTGACTTTCCCAGCATCATTGCGAATTACAGTAATCAGTTTGCCGATGGTCGCCCGGTGAAAAGTACCTCAATTGGCATCAAGGATGAAGAAGGCAAATACGTAGCAGCACTTTGCCTGAATGTCGATATGACGCTGTTTCGTGGTATGCAGAGTGCTCTTGCGCGTTTTACTGAAACCGAAAACTCCCCCATTAAGGAACATATCGATCCCGGCAGCAATGAAGTCATCCGCCAGCGTATTGATGATTTTGCCGCTAAACGCGCGACGACGGCCCGAGCCCTTAAACCTCAAGACCGTAAGCTGCTGATTCAACAATTACGCCAGGACGGTTTACTGAACGTACGAAAATCTATGGATACAGTGGCACAGCATCTGGGCGTTTCCAGAGCCACCGCCTACCTGTATGCCCGCCAGTCAGTTCAGGCGGGTGAATAAACGGATTCAGATAGACCGCACTTGCCGCGTATAGAATGTCTGTTCTTGATTATCGACACGAAGCGCTCCCGCTATACCAAGGGCGGCTTCGTGCCCGATATAGTTATCCACCAGTAAACAACCAAATCCAGCGACAGTGAAAAAAATAAACCTTTATTTTAGTGCGTATTTGTTGGCGCTGAGTAAATAGATGATTTATTTTTGTACATAGATAGTGAAATTTAGCTTTACTCAAATAATACTACCAGCATTGTTAATGCATCACAGTAGAACAAACAACAACTAACTCACTGATTTGAAAGAATTAAAAAATCATTGAATTTATTGCACCAATAATACCTATGCAATATATATAAATAGCGTGATATCTAAATTATAATTCTTTTACATCCGGCTGATTGGTGAGGTAAGAATGCGGTTAATCGTCATGTTAGTAAGCTTTATGCTCTCCTCCCAGCTCTGGGCGGGTGAACTTTCCGCGCCTACCGGTAAAGTACTCTTAACGCTGTCGGGTAATATTGAAAATACAAATGCCGACGGGAAAGCCGTTTTTGATACCGCCAGCCTTGAGAAACTGGGCATGGTCAGTTTCCAGACCACCTCTCCCTGGTATAATGGGCGCACTACCTTTACGGGTATTCCGCTACAAAAGCTCATGGATTATGTCGGGGCGAGTGGCTCTGTTGTTAAGGTCACTGCGCTCAATGACTACACCACCGTTATCCCTCTCAGTGATTTCAAAAAATACAATGCTATCCTTGCGTTAAAAATCAACGGAAAATATATGCGCATCCGTGATAAAGGCCCGTTATTCATTGTGTACCCCTATGACAGCATGCCGGAACTGAATAATCAGATTTATTATTCAAGGTCTGCATGGCAGGTCAGTAGTATGGATATTGAGTAAGCGTTCAGAGGAACATCATGAACAGAATACTGGCTGGCATCATCTTTTTTCTTTTTATATCTACCGGGTATATCTCTTTCCTCGTGCATGAACGGCAACAAGAGTTACAGAAACTGACTCACTACACCGATTCCTGGTCTGCTGCTCAGCTGGTATCACAATATTACCGATTTGAATCGTTGCTTGGCCTTTACACTATCGATGATACGATGAATCTCGATGATGTACGCATGCGCCTCGACATTATGCTTAGCCAGAGTGATTTAATAAAAGAAGGTGACCTGGGGCGCTACATAGAAAGCAATATAGCCCACCGCGAGCTGGCAGTAAAACTTGAAAACACCCTTAGTTTTCTTGATGTTAATCTAGAAAAAATGAACCGTTCAGCACTCCAGACTTATCTGAAAAAAATGCATACTCTGGATGCGCCACTGGGTCGTCTTTCATCTGGTGCGTTAAACAAGGATGTTAACTCGATCAATAACGCCAACCAAAAAATTCAAACGCTGTACTATATTTATTCTGCAACCTCTGTGCTGCTGATAATACTGAGTGCGATTCTGGGTGTGCTCATTTTCTATCAAAACAGAAATATTCTGCGGGCGCACCTGCAGGTCAAGAGTCTTGCCGAAGAACTGCAGAAATCTAAAGAAAAACTGCAAATGCAGAATGCTAAACTGGAATATGACGTTTACCATGACTCTCTTACCGAGATGAATAACCGTCAGCTATTCTGGAGCGATTTAAATAAAACAATTGAGATAGCAGAAAAAAATCACGACTCTGTGACCGTGATGTTGTTTGATTTAGATCGATTCAAAGAGGTAAATGATACGTATGGTCATGATGCAGGTGATATGTTGCTACGCCAGATATCAGACCGACTGGTTTCAATGAGCCGTACTTCGGATACGCTGTATCGCCTGGGTGGCGATGAATTTGCGTTTCTCTCAAGCGGCCTGACAGAAAGCCACGCCGTTTCGCGGGCCCAGAAAATATGTGAATTTATCAGCCAGCCCTACACTATCTATAACACGATTATCAACATAACCACCTGTGTTGGCATTGTTATCTCGGAAACGGAACGCCGCTCTGACTATCTTTATAAATTTGCCGATCTGGCCCTTTATGAAGCTAAAAATGAAGGCTCTGGGAAGATAAAAGTCTTCCGGCAACGAATGTTAGAAAAGCTACAAGAAAGCAGAACGCTTGAGCATGATATGGCATTGGCAATAGTGAACAAAGAATTCGTGGTGTATTACCAGCCGATTGTCGATTCTTTCAGCCAGGAAATTTATAGCTACGAAGCCCTTATTCGTTGGCGCCACCCTCTAAAGGGCCTCCTGTCGCCGGATAATTTTATTCCTGTTGCTGAAAAAACCGGAATGATTAATGAGATGGGGAAAGCGGTACTTGAAATTGCCTGCCGGGAAGCGGCTTGTTGGGCGATTCCTGCTAAAATTTCCGTCAACGTCTCTCCTGTCCAGCTAAGCAGCAAAGCCTTTGCCGGCATCGTACTGTCTATTCTGAAAGAAACAGGACTCCCAGCCGATCGTCTTGAACTGGAAGTAACAGAGTCCTCTCTCTTTACTGAGAGTACGACGCCGATGAATACGCTTAATAAGCTCAGAGCTCTGGGCGTAAAAATCTCCATCGATGATTTTGGTACCGGATATTCTTCTCTTTCGCGCCTGAGCAGGCTTGCCTTCGATAAAATTAAAATAGACAAATCCTTTGTGCATTCAATATCCACACAGGAAGATGCCCTTAATATCATCAAACTGATCACCGGCATGGCGAAATCCCTTAATATGAAGGCTGTTGCAGAAGGTGTTGAAACGCATGAGCAACTGGAGAGACTTCAGGCACTGGGCTGCGATTTCGCACAAGGATATCTGTTTGGTAAACCTCAACCTTGTGTCAATGAGGAAATCAGAAACGGCCAGGTTACACGTTTAAACAACAAAAGAACGATGCCATGAAGGCTTTCATCAGGCTTGTACTGTGAGCAGCACGCTGAGTAGCAATGTCGACGTCAAACTTATCCTGACCTGAGGTTCCAAAAATGACCACTTTTTATCAGCTTACTGCCACCAGTCTGAGTGGTCAGATTATCTCAATGGACGACTATGCAGGTAAGCTGGTACTGGTGGTTAATACAGCCAGTCATTGTGGCTTCACACCGCAATACGCGGGCCTTGAAGCGCTCTACAAGAAATACGCCGCACAGGGCCTGGTGGTGCTTGGCTTCCCCTGCAACCAGTTCGGTAAGCAGGAACCCGGTGGGGCCGACGAAATCTCGCAGACCTGCCACGTCAACTACGGTGTGAGTTTTCCAATGTTTGAGAAAGTGGAGGTTAACGGCGCCGGTACACACCCAATTTTTCGTTACCTGAAAGATGAATTACCCGGCATGCTGGGTGGGCGAATCAAGTGGAACTTCACTAAATTCCTGATTGGGCGCGACGGCAAACCGCTTAAACGTTTTGCCCCCTTCACTACTCCTGAAAAAATAGAAACCGTCATCCTTGCTGCACTTAAAATCTAAAGGTTGCTGTCACTCGAAAGTCACACTAATACCGTGGACATTCGTTAGTTTTATCTTCAGCAAGTCATCGTATTAGCCAAAATAAGCGACTATCTACAGCTAAAGTTGGTAATTCCCCTGAACGGTTCTATAGTCGGGACTGCTTCTCATTACAGGGTTCACTAATGCGATTTAACGGACTGACTAAAGGTTTCTTCATTTTCATACTTGCCCTCGTGACCTGGGCATTCTTCGATGTGCTGTCCCCCTACTTTTCCGCCATTTTGTGGGCCGCGATATTAACGACTATCTTTAACCCGGTAAAAAACCGACTGCGTAGCGCGCTTGGCGAACGCAACGGGCTGGCATCATTGATTACCATCGTCATTATCTGTCTGATTGTCTTTATCCCGCTGATGGTAATTCTGTCATCGCTGGCCATTGAACTGAATGTGGTGTACACCAAACTGCAACAGAATGACACGCAGTTCCCGGAAGTTGTCACTTCTGTTCTTTCGTATCTTCCTGACTGGGCCAGAGGATTTCTGGCAGAACACAATCTGGATGATGCCGCGCAGATCCAGAAAAAATTGTCAGATGTCGTACTGCAAGGTGGGCAGTATCTTGCTGGCAGCGCATTCCTGATCGGGAAAGGCACATTCGGCTTTGCTATCAGCTTTGGCATCATGCTGTATCTGCTGTTTTTCTTACTGAAGGATGGACCGTATCTGGTGCGCCAGATTCTGGACTCATTACCGCTTTCTGATTTTGCCAAACAGCACCTGTTTGCCAAGTTCGTCGGCGTAACACGGGCAACCGTCAAGGGCACGGCAGTTGTAGCATTGGTTCAGGGGATTCTTGGCGGCATTGCGTTTGCGATTGTAGATATCGACGGCAGCGTTCTGTGGGGCGCGTTGATGGCCTTTCTCTCCCTCGTGCCCGCCGTCGGTTCAGCGATCGTCTGGGTACCAGCAGCAATATTCCTGTTCGCCACCCACCAGCTATGGCAAGGGCTGTTTATCGTTGGCTTCTTCGTGATTATCGTTGGGCTGGTGGACAATATCCTGCGCCCGCTGCTGGTAGGTAAAGACACCAAAATGCCAGACTATCTGATTTTGATTACCACTCTCGGCGGCATGGAGATCTACGGCATTAACGGCTTTGTGATTGGCCCCCTGATTGCTGCACTTTTCATAACCTGCTGGAACCTGTTTTCCGGGCGTGACCATGAAGGTAACGTGGAAGGAATCGACGAAGCCTTTATGGAAGAAGGAAAAAATCCTCCAGATTTATGATTGCAGGACGATAACAGAAGGCGGTTTCGGGACCGCCTTTTTTATTTTCACGCAAAATCATGCGTTTCCTATAATTGCAATCATGCGTATTCATTAATCGTCGCAGAAGGAACTAATCAGTGCGAATAGCCACAATCACCAACTGGGCCTATAGCGCGACGGTATGCCTGACCATCGCCTCCGGCGTTGTCATGCTGATGGCATCCAGCGCCGATAACACAGAACGCCAGGTAGTGGAGCAGCGTTATCAGTTCGATCAACTTACCGAAGAAGTCGAACTCGATGCTTGGTCGTTGTCCGATCTGGCGCGCGACTATGTTATTGCAAAAGATCCTGAGGTGCTTAACGCCTACCGTCAGAAAGAAGCGACGCTGAAAGCTGTTGAGCATCGTCTGTCGAAGCTCAAAGACCTTGGGGCAACGGATGAAGAACTGACGCTATTGCACGAAGGGCTGCAGATTGTTGATGCCCTGCAGGACGAGCAAGCTGCGGCGCTTGCCAGCGTCGCGCGCGCAGAAGAGCCGCAGGCTATTGCATTGCTCTATGGGAAGTCCTATGAACAGGAACTGGAACGCGCCCAGGACCGGATAGATCATTTTCGCCAGCTACTCGATAGCCGCGTACGCAACACGATTGAAGATGCAACCCAGTCATCCCGCATGCTGCGGACGGCCTCTGAAGTGATGGTCGGTCTGACGGCGCTGCTGTTTTTATTCGTTCTCGGTTTCATTTTAAAGCGTCGTGTCCTGCGCCCCGTCGTGCGTTTGAGCGATGTCGTAAACCGTCTCGCATCGCAGGATTATGCCGTTGAGACGCCCAGCTTTAATCAGATAGATGAAATAGGCGACATGGCACAGGCGATCCGGATATTTCGCGAGAACGGCCTGGCGCGTCAGAGACTGGAGAAAGAGCGAGATGCCGACTGGGCAATCCGCGATCTGCTGGCACGTATGACGCAGCGTCTGCAGGGCTGCGAGAGTTTTGTCGATGTCATCAATGTGGCGGAGCTGTTTGCACCGAATATTGCCCCAGGTATTGCTGGGCGGCTTTATATACTGGACCGGGAACCCTGGCAAATGCGCTGCGTTGCACAATGGCTCTCACCGCAGGGTAAAGCGGATGCGTTCCACCCGGACGAATGCTGGGCAGTGCGCCGTGGCCAGAGCCATCCTCCGGTACAAGGTGAACCCGATATTGCCTGCTACCATCTGCCGGAGTCATGCCAGCAGCATACCCTGTGCGTCCCGCTAATTGCCCAAGGCGAAGCCATCGGCCTGCTCTCATTCCAGAACCTTAGCGATGATTCCGCCCCCTCTCGTGCGTATCTGGAGCTGATGGCAGAAGCACTCGGCCTCGCATTAGCCAACCAGCGTCTGCGTGATGCCCTGCTGGAAAAAGCGCTCTACGACCCGCTAACCGGACTGCGCAACCGTCATCATCTTGAAGATACACTGCGTACCCAGATGAGCCAGGCAGTGCGTAACAAAGAGCCGATCAGTTGCCTGATGATCGATATCGATCATTTCAAAAGTATTAACGACCGCTTTGGCCATGAGGCGGGCGATAGCGTGATTAAAAGTATCGCCGCGACTATTCAGCGCGTTGTCCACGACAGCGGTATGGCCTTCCGCTACGGCGGTGAAGAGTTTCTGGTACTACTGGCCAATACGGATGAACAAGCCGCTAACCGTTTTGCGACGGAAATCTACAACGGCGTACGCGAACTGTCGTTACGCTTTGGCGTTTCCGATATTGGACACGTGGATGTCTCTATTGGCGTTGCCAGCTATCCGCAGCACGCCCAGAGCGACAACCTGCTGCGCGCCGCAGACGTCGCGCTTTACCGCGCGAAAGAGTTAGGGCGTTCACGCATTGTGAGCTTTGGCATGCTGGAAGCAAGCTGATATGAGTCAGCACTTCGGGCATTGCTTTACCTCTACGCCAGGTGGTGATATGTTAACTGGATGAACACAAAAAACGATATCACCGCTTTTAATCACAACCAGTGGTGGCTGCCTTCTTAAAGGCGGTCAGAATGTGTTTCCCCCATTTTTAGATAACCGCCGAAAGGCGGTTATTTGCATTTACAGACCCCTTTCGGTTTTATGACTAAGGAGTCTGACATGAACAACAAAACTATCATCCTCACCGGCGATCGTCCCACCGGCCCGTTGCATCTCGGCCATTATGTGGGCTCACTGCGCCAGCGCGCCACGCTGCAACACGATTATCAGCAGTTTATATTGGTGGCTGACCTGCAAGGGCTGACCGATAACGGCAGCACACCGCAAAAGATCCGCAACAATATTCCCGAAGTGCTGGCCGACTATCTCGCCGCAGGAATAGACCCGTCACTCACCACCATCTGTCTGCAATCGGCACTGCCTGCCCTCGCTGAGTTAACAGCGCTTTATATGAACATCGTTACCGTGGCTCGCGTAGAGCGTAATCCTACGGTTAAAAACGAAATTGCGCAGAAAGGGTTCGCCCGCTCATTACCGGTTGGCTTTCTGGTTTATCCCATCAGTCAGGCGGCAGATATTACAGCCTTCAAAGCCGAAGTCGTTCCCGTCGGCGACGATCAGTTGCCAATGATTGAACAGACTAACGAAATCGTGCATAAGATGAATAGCCTGTTACCGGCCCCCGTCTTATCACACTGCAAAGCGCTGCTGAGTGAAACCAGCCGCCTGCCAGGGATCGACGGGAATGCCAAAATGTCAAAATCGCTTGGTAACACATTGCTCCTGTCAGCCAGCGAAGAAACCATTCACCGCGCGGTCAGCGCAATGTACACCGACCCCAATCATTTAAAAGTGTCCGATCCAGGGCAAATAGACGGCAATATGGTATTCACTTACCTCGACGCTTTTCATGCGGATAAAGCAAAAGTGGCGGAGATGAAAGCGCATTATCAGCGCGGTGGGTTGGGTGACCGGACATGCAAAAACGAGTTGGAAATATGCTTGCAAGAGCTCATCGCCCCGATGCGCGAGCGGCGCGCAACCTACATCCAGGATAAAGGTATGCTGATGGCGATGCTTAAAAAAGGCAGCGAACAGGCGCACGACGTCACACAGCAGACATTAAAAGAAGTGAAGCAAGGACTGGGTTTGCCGGTGTTCTGATCTCGGATAACAACGGGTTCGATAAATAAAGATAACTCCCGACAAATAACAATCGCCGGGAGCTATCAGAAGCCCCCCTCTATGAAGGGGGCCGGTTCCCGTATTGCTGATTAACGTCAGTATGAGGTACGTCTGTATTGACGATACTGCGGATGCCAAAAAATCTCGTCAATTTTGCCTCGTAATGATTCTTCAGGTATACGAATGGCTACACCATCGCATTGCGCTGCAATGCCAACATTAAAGGCAATAGCTTTTGTTACTTCCTGAATATTATTAATATCCGGTAATAATGAAGAATCTTTATTGACTTTCATTGGCGAAAAAGAAGCTAACGTGCGGCTTGCCGTTATTAACATATTCTCCGTAATTAGTGTGGCACGACTTGCCAGACACCCTAGCCCAATACCAGGGAAGATATAAACATTATTGCATTGTGTAATTGGATATTCCTTCCCTTTGTATATTACGGGATTAAATGGACTTCCCGTTGCAACAATGGCGTTTCCCTCTGTCCATTCAATGATATCTTCCGGCCTCGCCTCGACCCGTGAAGTTGGATTGGATAACGGCATAATTATTGGGATCTTACAGTGGCGGTACATTTCCCTAATAACAGCTTCGCTAAACAAGCCTGGTTGACCGGTAACCCCTATCAACACCGTCGGATGCGCATGGCAAACAACATCCATCAGCGTCATTTTTTCGCTTTCCACACCCCAGCTTTCGACGATCGTTCGCGGCTGCGACAGCTGTTGCTGAAAAGGTGGAAGGTTTGCCTGGTCATCAGTCAACAATCCAAACCGATCCACCATAAAAATTCTGGCGCGAGCTTCTACTTCAGACAAGCCTTCAGCGATCATCTGCTGAACAATGTGTTCAGCAATACCACAACCAGCCGATCCTGCCCCCAGAAATACCACTGTTTGCTCGCATAATGAACGACCGGAGACTGAGCTTGCCGCCATTAGGCATCCTAGCGCAACGGCAGCAGTTCCCTGGATATCGTCATTAAAACAGCACATCTCATCTCTGTATCGCTCCAGAAGAGGAAGTGCCGTTTGCTGTGCAAAATCCTCGAATTGAAGTAGGACCTCAGGCCATCGACGTTTAACCGCGTTAATGAACATATCGACAAACTCAAAATACTCTTCCCCGGTAATTCTTGGGTGACGCCATCCCATGTAAAGGGGATCATTTAGCAGTTGAGAATTATTGGTACCAACATCCAGCAGAATGGGCAACGTATTTGCCGGATTTATACCGCCGCAGACGGTATACAAAGACAGTTTCCCTATTGGGATCCCCATGCCGCCAATACCTTGATCCCCAAGTCCCAGGATTCGTTCGCCATCGGTGACGACGATAACACGAATATGCTGTTTCGTGGCATTGTGCAATATATCATCGATTTTATGGCGATCTGGCCAAGCGATAAATAAACCTCTGGCCCTGCGGTAAATATCAGAAAAGTGTTCACACGCATGACCAACAACTGGCGTATAAATAATAGGTAGCATTTCTACTAAATGCTTGCTCACCAGATAATAGAATAGCGTTTCGTTAGTATCCTGAATATTCCTGAGGTAAATATGTCGTGCAATAGCAGATTTAAAATCGCTAAACTGGCGATATGCTCGATGAGATTGCTCCTCAATTGTTTCAACTGCGTTGGGAAGCAGTCCTTCCAGATTGAATACCACTCGCTCCTCTTCGCTAAAACCACTCCCTTTATTAAGAAGAGGAGATTCGAGTAGAACAGAACCTGAGTAGGGAATATAGAGCAAGTTATCTACAGTTTCATTTAGCATAGTGTTCATCCAGATAAATATCTTCCGTATTCAGTTACTATTACATGCTGGAAATTATCGTATTAGCGATTAACATCGTTATGATTCCACCCAGTGCCGGAATGACCGTTCTGCGTACGATCATAAATGGGGAGCACTCACCCGATTTACTGACGGCAATAATAATGCCGGCTACAGGCGACATGGCGCGTCCCATTCCTGCCATCAGTTGCATCGGCAGCAGCATATGTACGGCGTTCATACCAAACTTTGTTGCAATAGACTGCGCCATACCGGCAAACGAAAAGAAGGCTGCAACCCCCGATCCTGTCAGTACGGCCGTTACCCCGACCAAACATGCCATTACAATTGTCATGCTGGTGAAGCCAAAGCCAGCGTTATGTGTCGCATCAAGTAAATAGTCCACTGCACCAATTTTTTGCAATCCCTGGGCGAAGATTTCGGCACATACCAGTAATGACACAATACTGGTGAACATACTCCCCATGCCTTTAAAGAAGACTTGCACACCCTTGCAGCACTCTTTAAAGTTTCGTTTTACACATAACTCAAAAATAAAGGCAACAAGAGTTCCGATAACCATTGCAGTTACGACATCAACTTTAATGGTATCAATAACCAACGGACTGAATACCAATACCAGAACGACAGGAAAAATGGGCAATAATCCGTACAACTTAGGTGCTGGCGTGTCATCTTTTTCAGCAACTTCAGGTTGCACAGCATGTTGCGACACAACAACATGACCATCTTTTTTGTCAAAATATTTCGCCGTAAAATAAATTAATATAGCAACGACAACCATCACCGCCGCAGCTACCGGCATCTGATAATGAGCAAAATACAGTGCTGTTTCCATGCCCGCATATTCAGCAGCTAAATTCGCCGTACCAACGGCTGGCCCAAGATCCATAAAGGCACACATACCAATCATAGCCGCGGCAGCTGCCTTACTGACCCCAAGCCGAACCAAAACGGGGAAAAATGTCACCAGCAATAACATTGCAAGGCCTGCAGCGCTGGAGATGGCAACATGCAGCAATTGCGCAAAAATGTAGCCGATGGCAAGGATCAGGTAAGGTGCTTTTAAAGCCTCCAGCGGCCGGATACAGACGTCAACCATCGCCTTTGACGCTTTGATATGATCCATATAACTGGCGAAACCACCAGCTGCCATAATAATCAAACCAATCCCTGCCACCTGCGTTGATAATGAACTTTTTACAAAGGCAAATATATCAATCCAAACAGACCCCGTAGATTTTGCATTTCCATATAATATACTTTTTTCAGGGTAAAAAATGGCTGTAATTGTCAGAAGAGAAAGTCCAGCCAATAGCAGAATAGTTTGCGGCTGGTAATTTTTTATAATTAACCAGGCTGCAATAGCAGTAATAAGTATCGCAATAATGAAAGCACTCATGGATATGCTCCGTTATTTAATCATCAAAATATTAATAATCCATATAACCACAGCTGTTATATGAGGATAATAATTTAGTTGAGTATGTATAATATATTCAGATGAAATTATGTCCTTTCATCTGAATTAATATCGTTAAGCATCATTCCAGCAACCAGTGCGGTTCTGGTAATGATATTTTCGGGTAATATATGCTCATGGAGCGCATGGATACCGGCTCCTGTCGCGCCAAGGCCATCTAATGTAGGGATATCTAACGCCGCGGTGAAGTTTCCATCACTACCCCCTCCAGCCGATTTAGCGGAAATCGTAATTCCCAGCATTTCTGCAATTTTTTGCGCTTTTTCAAATAGCTGCTCGGAAGCTGAAGAACGTTCCATCGGTGGGCGAGTTTGACCCCCTTCAATCCTGAGTTGGCTACCCGACAAATGAGGGGTCAAACGGGTGATAGCATCATGGATCCGTGCGGCTTCTGACTGGTTTTCAACCCTGGTATCAATTTCTAATTCGGCATGATCCGCGACGACATTGACCCGAGTCCCTCCCCGTACAATACCAACGTTAACGGTGGTGCCGCGTTCAGGATCATTCAACTCTCGCAATTTGAGGATCTGAAAAGCCATTTCCTCAATAGCACTAACCCCCTCACCGGGATTATTACCTGCATGAGCAGCAAGCCCTGTGATAGCAATCCGGTAGCGGCCAGTCCCTTTACGGGCGATTTTTAAGTCACCGTGAGTTGTTGCGGGTTCAACAACCAATACCTGCTCAGATCCTATCGCATTACGGGTAATCCATTCCTTCGAACTTGGGCTTCCGAGTTCTTCATCACTATTGCACAGGAAAACAATGCGTTTATCGTTGAGCAGCCCGAGCTCTTTTAGCGCACGAACCGCCCAGATCGACTGAACCATCCCGGCTTTCATATCGAGGATCCCCGGGCCATACCATTTACCCTCTTCTTCGCGAAGTGAGAGTATCCCTTTATCCCATACCGTATCGAAATGCCCCAAAATTGTGGTTTGTGGCCCCTCTTTTCCCAGCATAAATTTTAACTGATTACCATAGTGTGCCTGGTTTTCTGTTTCTGCCTTAATGCCCAGACGCTTTTCGAAAATAGCCTTTAAAACATCACCACAGTGGTCAACAGCAGCTTTATCCGTAGAAGGAGACTCAGCCAGTACCAAATCACTGATATCTTCCCTGATCTGGTCAGTATGTTTCTGTAAGTAATTAACAACGCTCTTCATTGCCACACTCTCCGTATAGGTATTTACGGTTAGTATGTAACGAATTGCGATTGAAAAAGAATCAGGCACCTATGCTAATATTGTTGCCTTCAGGTCAACAATAATGGCAAAAACATGACATTGAGCACCTATCCAGAAAAAGCGATTCGTTATTTATATATGGTCGGATTGTACGGTGGGATCCGCAGAGCCGCCGACATCCTTGGCTTTAACCCTTCTGTTGTCAGTCGCCAAATCGCTCTTCTGGAAAGAACGATACAGCTGCCATTGCTGGAAAAAAGAGGACGTAACGTTGTCCTCACCGAGGCAGGAAGATTACTGGCTGATGATTACGCCATTACTCAACAAAAACGCAATGAGCTTGAGCGACAACTCAGCGATATGCGCCATATGCGTGGAGGGACCGTTACGTTGCGCGTTGGACAAGGGATGGTCCAGGAAATCATTACCCACGTCGTGAGTGATTTTGCCCAAATCTACCCGAATGTGTTTGTCGATATCACCTCTGGCAACATGGAAACATCGATGGAGCTCATTGCAAGAGGTGAAGTGGATATGGCCGTGGGATTTGGTCCCGTTGGACAACCGGCACTTAAACGATATAGCTATAATCGGGGAGCCATTTGTGCAATTGTCAGGAAAGATCACGCTATTTCTGGCTTAAAGAAGGTAACCCTTCAGGAGCTTTCCCAGCATCGCCTGATCGCTATGCATGAAAATTTTGGACTTCAGCGATATCTCACCGCGATGTTTCGTGATGAAGCAATTATATTCAGGCCATCCTACTGCTGTAATTTGTTTACCAGTGCAATAGCCCTGTGCAGTGCGGGACTAGGGATTGCTTTTATGACTGAACAAACCGCTAATGCTAATTCTTATCCTGGGGAATTGGTGGCGATACCGATTGATCATCATATTGCCAGAGAGTGTCAGTGGCATGTATTGCGCAGTTCTGATCATCGTTTTACACCGGCAGCGCATTACTTATGGAAGTTACTGTGTAATTATTTAAGTGATTCCAGCACGTAGGAATGCGTAACATCACACAGTTTATCAACCAGATGCAATTCATTCATAATCTGAAAAGAGGAAAAGGGTCTGGTTGCAGTTTAAGCTGCTCAGCAATTTCTTTGAGCGTTAACAATGCCTGCGCTAACTGGTCAAACTCCGTTCCGCCGATACACAAACGGATCCCGGACTGATCCGACCGTTCACTCACTTCAGTGGATGCCGGTGCAGTTACTTTTATGCCCACCGCCAGCGCAGCTTTGTAGAATGACTGAGCTTCTTCTCGTGAGAACGGCATCCAGATATGAAAGCTGGGCTGCCCTGAACGATAAACATGCGCCCCCAGAATGTCTGTCGCAAGTTCATAACGACGCTTCGTTTCGTGTTCGATGGCCAGGGTGACAGTTTCTGCCGTTCCATCGATCAACCATTGCTCCATGATAGCACTGCTCAGCGGGGAGACCATCATCGCCGTGGCTCTTAGCATGGATTCCGCGCGCGAATATAACGTCTCCGGTACCAGCAGCCCACCAATCCGCAGTGCCGGATTCAGAATTTTAGATAGGCTGTTAACGTACAGGGTGATATCAGGAGCTAATCTCGCTATTTGCGGTAATTCCGTATCACGTCCCAGCCGGTAAACGTCATCTTCGATGATCGTTACTCCTCTCTCCCGGCAAACCCGGATCAGTTCCTGGCGACGGCCGAGGCTCATAATTCGAGTCGAAGGACTTTGTAGCAGTGGTGTGACATATACCGCACCACCTTTTTCTGCATGTTCATCCAGACTACGTTCCAGGGCGGACACGTCCATTCCCTCGTCATCCATAGGGATCCCCACTAACGTGAGTTTGAGTAACCGCGAAAGCTGAATCAGCCCTGAATATGTCTGCGCCTCAACGTACAGTCGCCCAAAAGGTTCGCAGACGGTTGATAACGCCACAGAAAGCGCATGCTGAGCGCCGTTGGTTAAAATAAGTTGTCGGTAATCTGCCGGGATTCCTAACCCGCTGAACCACTGCGCAAGTAGGCGTCGATGTTCGTCATGCCCCACAGCCGGAGCATAGGAATTAAACATATCCATGTCCGGTCGACGGGCGATGGTGGCTAACGTCGCGCTCAATGAGCGGGACGTTAATGCTGCTGGAGGCGTGTTCTGTGACAGGTCGATAAACGTTCTGTTCCGTGAATTTGCCAGGGCAACGAACATGCCACTACCCTTAACGCTCCTGACGAGCCCGCGTTTCTCCAGGATACCGTACGCTTTCGTTACGGTACCCAGCCCTATGCCAAGCGTATCCGCTAAATTACGGTGTGCTGGTAAGCGCGCGCCATGGCTCAGTAAGCCCGAAAGGATATCTTCTGACAACGCCTGTACCAGTTGGTCAGTGGGAGATGTGCTGTTATGTGCAAGTCTGGGCAGCCAGGGGGAACGTTCACGCATAAAATCACCAAAAGTGTAATGTGACACTATTTATATTTACTCATAGTGTCACATCTTCTATTCTGACGCCAGGTTTTGAAATGTTGAAATGAGCCAAAAGAATGAGTGAGCAGCAAGTTGATGTAAGGACAGACATCGCCTTTCAGGATGAGGCTGGTAGTACGGCAAAAGAGTTTCGTCGCGGTCTGAAAGATGGCCTGCCAGTCCTGCTAGGTGTAATCCCCTTTGCTCTGGTGTTGGGCGCTCAGGCAAGCCATAAGGGACTCAGTAATCTGGAAGTCCCGCTGATGACAGGACTGAATTTTGCGGGGGGATCTGAGTTTGCTGCGATACAGATCTGGACATCCCCACCCTCTTTTCTACTGATCATGGCGGTGACACTGTTGGTTAACAGTCGCCATATTTTAATGGGCGCAACGCTGGTACCGCTGCTTTCTCGCTTTCCGAAACGAAAAGTCTTACCGGCGCTTTTTTTAATGACGGATGAGAGTTGGGCGTTGAGTTATAATGACGCACACAGCAAAAAATATAAAAACACAGTGTATTTTAGCATGCCCTATTATCTGGGCGTTTCGTTGTCATTTTATTCGATGTGGGTTTTCTGCACCACCTTCGGGGCGTTAATTGGCCCGGTACTTGGCGACGTTCATCAATATGGTTTTGATATGGCCTTCCCGGCTGTATTCCTTGTATTGGTCAGAGGTATGTGGAATGGCTGGCGAAAAGCCGTGCCATGGATAATCAGTTTACTCGTCTCAGTTGCGGTGTGCCATTTTGTTTCCGGCCTTTGGTATGTCATTGCCGGTCCACTGGCGGGACTCGTGACGGCTGCCTTAATGGGAGGTGATGATGCTTAATTATCAGACCGTTATTGCTATTGTACTGATGGCATTGACCACCTATGCAACCCGTGTAACAGCCTACCTGATATTACGCAACCGGGTTCTCACTCCGAGAGCGATGGCCGTACTTAAATCATCACCGGGCTGCGTCATGCTGGCATTTATCGCTCCTTTCTTTGCATCCGGAGCACCTGCTGATCTGATCGCGTTAGGTATAACATTATTTATAGCAATGCGCTTTTCAATGCCAATAACGGTAATTAGTGGTGTATTAGCTGCGTTTATATTACGTCATTACCTTGGATAACATCCCTCATAAGTTTGTAATAATTTATTCAAAAACCCGTGGTATAAATGATTTTTCCTGAGAAGAAATTAACCGTGCCGACACCAATAAAAAAAGAACGCTTAGCTGTTTTTATCACTACTATTGTTATAATTACCTTATTCCTTATGGATATTTATTTTACGGTAATACAAAAATAAAAAATTAGTTTTCTACAAAATGTAGCCGTTTTATAGCCGCTCATTTTTGCCAGACTGAAGAACACGAGGGTTACAATCACTCAGACAATCAGTGCCTATCCGCTTTTTGCACAAAGCTGCCCTTTAAACCTTATCGACGGCAGCTTAGTGCCAAGAGCGGACTTTGGCGGTATTACTGTGATTTATATTTTGATGAAAAAGTGACAGGTGATTTTGAGGGCTCATGAGATTCAATAAATCTAAAAATTTCATGTGTTGATGATTTATTAGGATTGCTCAATTCGCTCAAATGATCTCCCTTTCCAGTGATCATCGATAATCCATGTTGTTGTGCTGTCTCAACCATAGATGCGTAATAAGGGTCGCTGGCACCGCCCCAAATCAGTATTGGTGTTTTATTAGGAAATAAACTTTCTTTTGTTCTGCGATATTTTCTTAGTTCATTGAAAAAGCATCGTGCACTTTCTTGAGCCTCCATCGAAATCCCAGAGGTGAGTTCTGGTGCTGTGCATCTTGCATAAGACATAAACATATCAAAACTAAGTTTGCCTTCAGGTGTATCCGGAAGGCCATTCATGAAGTCCCATCCACCTAATACAATTGAGTTAAGTCGTTCTGAATAATGATTCAGCAATCCTAATCCAACCCATGCGCCAGAGGAGTAACCTATGACGCTCGCTTTTTCATAACCCAAGTCGTCCATAATTTTTACGATAGATAATGCCTGATTTTGTTGTGTATATAACTCCTCCACTCGTGATTTTTCGCTTTCACCATGGCCTAAAAGATCTGGGCAAACAACGTGGGAAAATGGGCTAAAAACAGAACTAAATCCATTTTCAAACCATGACTTTCCCTCCATCAACAGACCGTGAAGCATTATAACCAGTGGCCCTTTTCCTTCTGCAACATATGACAACTGAGGTATTCCTGACGTAAGTGGCATATACGCCCCTTTAACTTTAGAGTGAACAGAAAGCATACACGTCTCCAGACAAGCTGTTACAACGAATAATGGCATGACTTCCGCTCCTCGCTCGAAGCTGTCTATGCCAGAAGCGTGCCGTTAACAGGTCTTAGCAGGAGATTGCAGGGGCTCTTATGGACAAATGAAAAGCGTAATCACATGTAGACTCAGCCAGGATTTCAACGTTAAAGCTGTATCTACCCCTGGAGAATCCCAGATGTTTACTCATATGCGTATTGCCAAACCCGTCACCAATCTCGAAAGGTCTTTTCTGATGTATAGCCAAGGTCTGGGTCTGCATAAAATTGCTGAATTCAACGATCATGACGGTTTCAATGGAATAATGTTAGGACGGGTAGACTTACAATGGCATATAGAATTCACCTTTTGCCATAACCATCCCGTTCAACCCTTGCATACTGAAGAGGATTTACTCGTTCTTTATTATTCGGATGAAATTGAATGGATGCGTGCCTGCGAAAGAATGATCGACGCTGGTTTCAGAGTATCAACGTCTTTCAATCCCTATTGGGATGTTAATGGAAAGACATTTGTTGACCACAACGGATATAGAGTGGTCATGCAAAACAAGGCATGGACATAACCCCCAATAAATATTGCTATGTTTCCACCACCTTGCTGCAAGCTTAACGTCTGCTCCTCGCTCACAGCAGACCTTCTGTCCGCAAAATCTAGAGTTATTTCTCTTTCCTGTAACCGGAGAGGCGGCGCTCAAGGTTGGTCCGAACCTGCGGCCACTCATCATCAATTATGCTGTATCGTATGGAAGTACGTTTTCGACCATCAGGCATAATTCGTTCATTTCTGATGATGCCTTCCTGGACCGCGCCAATACGGAGAATGGCAGCCTGAGAACGCTCATTCAATACATCAGTCGTAAACTGAACGCGAACACACTTAAGTTGCTCAAAGGCGTATCGCAGCAGTAACAGTTTACTCTCGGTATTTGCAGCTGTTTTTTGCCAGCTTTGTGAATACCAGGTGTGACCAATTTCGAGTTTTCGGTTTTCACGATCAATCTTCCAGAAACGCGTTGACCCAATGACACGTTGGTCGGATGAGAGCGTTACAGCAAACGGCATGACAGTGCCTTCGGCCTGCCCCTTCAAGGCTTTCTGAATATACGAATCAGCGGTGTCAGCAGACGGAACCACCGTAAATGGCAGGGACCAAAGTTCCCCATCTTGAGCCGCATCAATCAATAGTTGAGCATCAGTCTTAAGCAGAGGACGGAGCGTTACAAGAGATCCTTGTAAAGTAGGAGTCATATTTGTGGCCTCACAGTTCTTTTTTGTAGATAGATTGGGCTGCATAATCCTGTACCGAATGACTTACTATGCTCCGTTTGCATGTAATAATCGACTAATCAAGAGGCTATTATCTGCCCACCGTTCATAATATATGACAATGTTAGTCATTTCCCCGTGCGGTGATAACAGTCGTCAACGTCCGTTCCTCGCTGTGAGTTCAACTGATGTCTCCAAAACTGTCCGTCCCATGCCAGAAGCGGAAGTGACGTTTGTCACAGTGCGTTTTATTTATGGCTCGATAGCATTGAATGCTCGTTTCGCTGATTTGCCTGAGCAGAGTGCAATACCACAGACAATCAGTAGCGCGCTGACCAGATGATATAAATGTAATGGTTCACTGAGAAACATCACGCTAAATAAACCACCACTCAGCGGAATGAAATGGGAAAACACTTCTCCACGCGTCGCGCCAATCGCCTGAATGCCTTTATTCCACAACAAATACGAGAGCCACGACGGAAAAATGATCAGGTACAGCAGACCAATAACTAACCCGCCGTGACTAAATTCCGCAAGCGGCGGAATACCATTTTTTGCCATAGAGAAAATCAATATTGGAAGAAGCATTACGGCACCTATCGTCGCGCTAACGGCCACAAACGCATTTCCCCCTACTTCACGAGGTTTAAGACGTAGAAACGCGCAATATACCGCCCAACTTGCTGCTGAGCCCATCGTCCACAGATCGCCACGATTGAGATGTTTTAGGGTATCCAGGTGCCATAAATCCCCCTGCATCACCAGACAGACCACACCAAAAGAGCTGATAATAACTCCAGCGATATTCTGAATTGTTATTTTTTCTTTGAAAATAGTTTTATTGATCAATAAAACCAATGCCGGTGTCGTAGACAAATAAATGGCAGCATTAAGTGAGGAAGTATATTGCAGACCAATGTACAGAGTCAGTGGAAATAATACCTGACCAAACAAAGCCAGGAAGATGATTATGCGAGAAGAACTCTGCATAACATTCCACTGCCCGCGAATCTGCCTGTAGTAAAGCGCTACCAGCAACATGGCAGTGAAGATCCAGCGAGCAGAGGATAATAGAACAGGGTCAACAAGACTGACCAATAGATGTCCTACCACATAATTCCCACCCCAAAAGCACGCGGCGAGAGTGAGTAATAAATAAGGCATAGCTATACCCTTTAATAATACATTTTTGTTCCCTGGAACATTACCGCGAAGAAAATGGAGATGCTAATATAAAGTTTTGCTCAAATGGCATCGTTTTAAACTATGAAATTTACCCTAAGGCAACTTGAATTTTACATAGCATTAGCAGAAACATTGCAAGTTTCTAAAGCTGCCAGCCGTTGTCACGTTTCGCAGTCTTCCATGACTGTCGCGTTACGGAATCTGGAAGAGGCACTTGATGCACAGCTCTTCCTGCGTCAGCCAAAAGGCATTCGGCTCACTTTGGCCGGGGAACGCTTTCTGGCGCATGCCCGTACGATCATCAGCAACAGCCACATCGCCCTGGAGGATTTGCATCGCCAACCGGAAACGACTACCGGAAAGGTGCGGATAGGGATAGCTCAGACGCTTTCGGCTTACCTGCTACCGGAGATGCTGAGCGACATTGAAAACCGTTTCCCCTTACTGGAAATTGACTATTTCGAGGCCACGGCTCCTGACCTGCTGGCTACTCTGCGCCAGCAGCAGGTCGATTTTTGTCTACTGCTCACATCAAACATTCAGCGCGACAGCGACCTGGAGGTCGAAACCATTATTCGCTCGCTGCGCCAGCTGTGGATCGCCCCAGGCCATGCTTTATTGAGTCAGTCTGTTATCCGCCTGCGGGATATCGTCAAGCTGCCCTTTTTGATGCTCGAAACCGATCAATATCCCGCGGTGATCACCAATGTCTGGCAGCACGCTGGCTATCAGCCCTCCATCCACTTTCGCAGTAACTCTTTTGAAGCCGTGCGCAGTCTCGTCGCCCAGGGCAACGGTATCACCATCTTATCCGACCTGGTCTATCGCCCTTGGTCGCTAAACGGTCAGCGCGTCATTCGTCGGACGATTGAAGACTGTATCACCTACATGGACGTCGGCGTGGTCACCAACGCCGGACAACCACTGCCAGCTCCAGCTCAACGATTTAGGGATTTTTTACGTTCACTGATTGTGAGACTTGAGGGTAAGAGCTAAGTGCGTTGTTAAAAATCCGTTCAGGGAAACTAACGAATGAATATACGTAAGGCTCCGTCCCAGGGTACACAACCTTCTGCCAGTGCTATTACGACCTCTACGTTATGGAATACCCGCCCTTTTGATTCGGATATCTACGTGAGCCCAGCTACCGGGGAACGTCTCATGAAAAATTAAGAATGAGCAGTTCCTGCTTACCCCCAAACTACTGATGAAAAACGCGCATACCGAGAGGCGCTCACTCATTACTGAATGGCTGGAACGGACAGTTTTTTGTGACATGCATCAACTAATTATCCTCACAATGTTAATTAACAGAGTTTATAACCGCATTTATATATGTGTTATGGATAATTATATGGAGTTATTATGATTTCTTCGGTAAATCGTGTTGGTTATGGTTATGTTGACAGTCTTAACTACCTTAATGATAAGGCAACACCTCCCGCATCGAAGTCAACATCAGGTCAAATCTGTCCTCAGACGGGGTTATGGAAAAATGAGTCATACAAGGTTGTTACAAGTGTCGATAAGGGGGAAGTAATGCCTCAGTACCAGGGTCGGGATGTTGAGTGGGAGTTTGAGCATACAGGTAACAACAAGGATGGCATACAGCTCAGCAGTGAGATTGAATAAATTATGGTTATGCTTAAGTTTTTCAATCAAATGGCCGCAATGAATAGATAGTAAGATATCACTATCTTATTTTGTGCCTCATTATAATAAGTTCAAAATCTCTTCTTTGTGCCTGTTCGAGTCCGTGCCCGTGCAGGCTTTTTTTTTACACCAATTTTCTCGGATAACATTTAACCACGACTGTCCCGTCCTACCGCTTCCAGTCTGATTAAACACCGTCTGAGAAGTCCAGATCCAGTTGACTGGGCTTTTGCGCGCATTCAGCGGACAAATTCGAGATACAGACCATGCCAGATAACGTTCTCCATCATCGCGAGTATGGACAGACAAAACAGTTTTCTATCCGATTTGTCTTCGTTTCTGGACTGCAATCGAGGGAAAAGAAACCGCACTTCTCTAAAAGGTCTTTTCCATACAGCTGGGAAAGCGATATAAAACGAGCAGCCGTTATGCGGAATCAGGTAAGTATGTTGAACAACAGGACACCGTCCCGATGCCCCCATTACGCCACCAGTACACAGCCTGAATAAAAAACACGCTGCAAAATCAACAAAATATAATCAACCTGCTTAATTACTCTGCAATCGCGTGAGATCGGGAAGAAAAATGCTATTTCCCTCTTGCCTCATTCGGTCTGTGCCGCTAATATTCGTCCCCGTTGTCACCTACAACGTTGCGTTCATAGCTCAGTTGGTTAGAGCACCACCTTGACATGGTGGGGGTCGTTGGTTCGAGTCCAATTGAACGCACCATCTTGCGTCCGTAGCTCAGTTGGTTAGAGCACCACCTTGACATGGTGGGGGTCGGTGGTTCGAGTCCACTCGGACGCACCAAATCATATCTTTGGTTTGGTGCTATTTCCCTTCGAAATTCTCTTTTTATCTCCAGTTTGTATCCTAGTTTTATCATTTCCCATGATGATTCAATAGCATTGCGTTAAATCATTCTAAATTCCATGCTCAACGCGTATTATTCATCTTCTTCGTATAATGTCTTTCGTCAGAGCCCGGATACCATGCCCTCTTCCATCCTCCTGTTCGCCGCGGGCAGTTTACGCCCGGCATTTACCCCGCTGATAAACCAGTTCGCGCACCAGAGCGGAATAGACGTCAAAGTTGAATATGGCCCGGCCGGTTTATTGCGTGAGCGTATTGAAACGGGAGAACCGTGTGCGCTTTTCGCCTCGGCCAACCGGGAACATCCACAAAACCTGTTAGCACGTAATAAAGCCGTCTCTACGCACACCTTTTGCTGGAACAAACTGCGTCTGGTCAGCAATCGAACCGGCGCCTGGCTGGATTTACTCCGCGACCCAACGCTGCGACCTGGCACATCAACGCCCGGCTGCGACCCTTCCGGAGACTATACCTGGGCATTTTTCGACAATATGGATGTACTGGAACCAGGACTCGGGCAACAACTTCGGACGCGCGCTATTCCGCTGGTTGGCGGTCGTGATACGGTAAAAATCCCGCAAGGAGAACTGGCGAGCGCCTGGATCCTGCGCCAGGGGCTGGCCGATCTGTTTATCGGTTACGCGCATTACGCACACGCGCTGCGCGCGATGCCCGACATACATTACGTAGCTATTCCTGATGAGCACAATATTCGCTGCGAATACCAACTGGCGGTGCTTGAAGCATCCAAAGAAGTCGTGGCGCTGGTTGAATTCATTCTCTCCCGCGGCGGGCAGGCGTTCCTGACCTCCGCAGGATTCTTACCGCTTAACGACGAATAGAAAACAGCGGTGCGATAAACGGCGTCTGGTAGTTCTCCACGCTGAGTCTTCTCAGCGTTAAGCCATAGGCCAGGAATAAATTCTCCTCCGTCACAATGCTGTCCGTTACCCCAGCCCGCCATTTTCCTTCAGGGAGTAGCAGCAAAGTATGGGAAGCAACCTGTAACGCATGAAGCGGATCGTGGGTCGAAAAAAGAATGCTGCATCCCTGTTGATGGGCCAGATCGCTGATGAGCTGGAGCACCACCTGCTGATTGGCGAGATCCAGCGCGGAGCACGGTTCATCAAGTAACAACGTTTGACACTCCGTCACCAGAGCCCGGGCAATCATCACCAACTGTTGCTGCCCGCCAGAAAGTGAGCCAAATGAGCTTGAGGCGAGATGCGCGATATTCAACTGCTCTAACGCCTGCATTGCTCTTTTTTGATCCTGCGGACTGGGTTGCGCAAAAAGCTTCACGTGCTGTGCTCGCCCCATCAGCACCACGTCGCTGACCGTGTACGGAAACGGCAGATGGCTATGCTGTACCACAATCCCTATCCCACCGTTATTTTCAATACTCCCGCCTAAAGCAGGCAGCGTGCCGGTTAACGTATCGAGCAGTGTACTTTTACCCAGGCCGTTGCGTCCCAGCACAGCCCAGATCTCACCTTTCTGGCAACAGAACGTTAGCGGTTCAAATAGCGGTGCGCGATACCCATAAGTAAGCTGATTTACACGCAGTGCGGCAGGTATCATGATTTCTCCCGACGGCTGGTACGAATGAGTAAGAAAGCAAACAACGGCGCGCCGAATAATGCGGTAATGATCCCCAGCGGTATCTCCGCGTGCATCAGGGTGCGGGCAATATCATCCACCACAATCATAAATCCGCCCCCTAACCAGAAGGCGCACGGCAGTAAACGACGATGATCAACCCCCACCAGCAAACGCGCCAGATGAGGAATCACTAATCCAACCCAGGCAATACTGCCGCTGACCGCCACCTGAGCAGCGACCAAAAATGCGCAGCACACCAAAACGCTACGTCGCAGAGGAACCACCGCCACACCCAGTGCTCTGGCATCTTTGTCATTGAGCGATAACAGGTTTATCCGCCAGCGTAGCTGGTACAAAACCGTCGCGGCGATACCGACCGGAACCGCCAACAGCAGTACTTTATGCCAGTTGGCCGTCGCGAAGCTGCCCAGCAGCCAGAACACGATATTAGGTAACGTCTCTTCGGTATCAGCCTGATACTGGATCAGGCTCACCAGCGCGGCAAAAAAGCCGCTCAAAATGATACCCGACAGGATCAACACCAGCGTATTCTCAAGCCCCTGTAACGCAGCAATGGCATACACCAGGATTAACGCCGTCAGACCAAAGAAAAACGTTGACCCCATCATCAGCCAGGGCGAAAGACCGAGCAGGATGGCCAGCGTTCCACCAAAGGCCGCCCCCGACGTCACACCGATAATATGCGGGTCGACCAGAGGATTATGAAATACCCCTTGCAACGTCGCGCCGCATAACCCCAGCGCGCCCCCCGCCAGCAGCGCCATCAGAATACGCGGTAGCCTGACCGTCCAGATCACCTGGCTGGCTATTCCCTCAGCGTCGTTATAGTGCGTCAGGTGGTAAAACACCTCGCTTAGCGACAGCGGATATTGTCCGAGGCATAGCGAACTGACACCCAGCAACAGGACCACAACGATTAAGAGCGGTTGCTGGGGCAAAATACGGTTACTTAGCTGCATCAGACTGCCAGTTCACACGATAAAAACGCTGATAGTAATCTTGCGCCTGCGCATCAACGTCCACGTCTTTATAGGCATCCGGATACAGTTTTTTAGCCATCCACAGTTCACCAATCGCCAACGCTTCCGGCATCGGGTAGCCCCAGGCTTTGGCGTATTCAGGCATCAACCAGACGCGATGATTTTTCACCGCATCAATCCCCTGCCAGTTAGGATCGTTTAGGATCTGAGTTACCACCTGCGGATAGCGATCCTGGACAAAAATCACCTGCGGGTTCCACGCTAATACCTGCTCCAGCGCAACCTGACGGGCACCTTTCACACTGGCAGCCGCCACGTTTAATCCCCCCGCGTGCTGCATCATCAGTCCTGTGTACTTCCCGGAGCCGTAAGTCATCAGGTCGGGGTTAGCCATATAAATACGGACTTTTTGCGCATCCGGGATGTTTGCCACCGGCGCATTGAATTTTGCTCGTGCGGCAAAAACGTAGTCGATTAACGTTTCAGCCTGCGGTTTGCGCCCCACGACATCCGCAATCAGGCGAATACCCTGCTTCAACCCTTCGTTGTAGACCTGCTCTTCATTGGCCATGGTCGCGTTCATTTTATTCTGTTGCCCGTCGGCATCTTTGCGCAATGAGATAGCCACGACAGGAATACCGGCGTTCTGAATCTGCTGGATCATCTCCGCTGGCGCATAGTTGGCAACAAAAACCACCTGTGGATGAATCGCCAACAGGCTTTCGATGTTCACGCTGGTGAGATCGCCCGGTGTCGGCAATGTAGTAATCGTCGGCATAAAGCGCGCAAATTCAGGCCCGAGCTGCTTTTTCCAGCTCGACATCACACCAACAATGTCCTGCTGGGCATTGAGCTGGACCAGAATATTCAACGTCTGGTGTTGCAGCACGACCACTTTGTCCACATGGTCAGGAATCGTGACCTGTCGACCAAGCTGATCGGTGATCGTACGGTCGGCCTGAGCAGAAAACGCAAACAACATGCTGGCACATACCAGCACAAAAGAGCGGAAAGTTAACATGGGATACCATCTGAATAGAGGAGTAAAAACGATATGCATTAAATTATATAACGTGATGACTGGCAACCCATTATCATCATGCATCGCACCAAACCCCACATTTAAGAGGGGTAAAAATGGCGTGCGATCCTTATCACGCCTGTCTTTACACGCAAGTGTTACTCCTGTGGAGGTAACGCATTTAAAATTCGCATCGCCTGCGCTGGAGTGAGCGAATAATCCAAGAACTGGCGATAAAAATCGCGCGTCACGCCGACCATATCCAGACCGTTAAACAGCGCAGGATGCAGTTTTGATGCGGCCCATTGCAGCTGTAGCGCGCTTTCAGTGCCGTAACGGTCCCAGGGGAACACGCCCGCCGGATTGCGCCAGACGTTACCCTGCTTAACCGCGTTAAGTTCTTTGAACAATGCCGCATATGGCGAACTGGCGATATCACCGCACCCCGCACCGAGAATAATGACCTGCGGTTGCCAGTAAAGCACCCTTTCAGGCGACACCTCCTTCATGTTGCCATCCACTTCACCTGCCGCATTCCGTCCCCCCGTCAGCGTAATCCAGGTATCGATCAACGTGTTCCTGCCGTCGACTTTAAGCGGATTCAGCGATTGAATATGAAGTACCCGAGGGCGCTGATTTTCCGTCAGCTCCGTCGTTTTAGCCTGCACATCCGCGAGTACACGCTTGAGATACTGATTGTAAGCCGTCGCCCTGACGCGAGCCTGCTCGGTACCCAGTACTTCTGCCGTTGTAGTGACCGATTTTTCCATCGAAGCATAGTCAGTAAATGCCATTTCAAGGGCCGGGATACCCGCCTGGCTGTAGCTTTGAGCATCCCCTTTTCCTTTTGCCACAAACACCACATCGACGTGCCGAGCCAACAAATCCTCAGTATTAAATGATGTTCCTCGTATCTGTAAGGCTTGCCTCAGGGAAGGGTTGATTTTGAACATCCATGGTTGATTTTCCTCATGGTTGACCGTCGCAACAATGTTACGACCTGCGCCCAGCGTCATCAGCACCGAATGATGGGCAAACCAGCCATCCGCAATACGTTCAACATGTGTGGGAACGGTAACTGTGTGACCAGCATCATTCACAACCTGGCGCGTTGCCAGGGCAGGAAACGCCAGCCACACACAAAGCAGCCATGTGTGGCACGTTTTCATGAGCAACCCCTAAAAATCAACCTGAACAGAAACCTGAGCCTGACGCGGTGCACCAAGTTGAGCGCTGGCAGCCCCTGCGCCCGTGTAACCGGTCAATGCGCCCGGAACAATATTGGTCCAATAGTGACGGTCGGTGAGATTGGTGATATCAAATCGGAAAGTGGTTGGCGTGTTCCACAGTCTGGTGGCATAACGCGCGCCGACGTCCACCGTGGTGTAACTCCCGACCCAGCTGTCATTGGCATTATCGGTAGCCCGACGTCCGACGTAATGCACGTTCGTGTCGACATCCAGTCCCGGAACCCGTTCGATAGTGTAGATTGCGAGAATATTCGAGGTGAAGCGCGGCAAACCAACAACTTGCTTACCATCCGCATTGCTGGCCGCGGTATTATGTAGCGTTGGATCAAGCCAGGATCCACCGCCTAACACGCGCAAATTTTGAGTAATATGCCCATCAGCCATCAGCTCCAGCCCACGGTTTTTCTGCGTACCGTCCTGAGCAAAATCGCCGTTGTCGTTGGTATAGGCAAAGGGACGTTTGGCTTCAAACAGCGCAGCGGTTAGCAACAGATCTTTTACAGGCGCATATTTTGCGCCCACTTCGATCTGACGACTGCGGTAGGGATCTAACACCTGCCCGGCATTGTGCGCCCCGGCGGGTGCGGTGTCGCCCTGCTGCAAACTGTCCGCCCAGGTGGTATACAGCGTGACGTTCTCCACCGGTTTATACATCAGGCTGGTGGAACCGCTCATGCCATTGTCTTTCTGACGGCTGCTTTCATGCCCAGCTTTGTTGTAGTTACTGACGGTAAACAGGTTCTCGCTGCCGGAAAGCAGCAAGCTCCACTGCGGGGAAAAATGCAGCGTATCGCTTAGCAAAAATGCATGCTGAGTGGTGGTCGCCGAATGATAGCGATCGTTAAAATCTGGATACGGTGGTCGTGGATAGTCGGGATGTTGATTGAGAGAAGAATGCCCCAGAGTGAAAGTGCCACCGTTTCGTGGATTATAGTTTTTCCATACAAATCCACGTATTCCGGTAGCAATGTCCTGCGTCAGCCAGCCGGTGTCAACGCTACCGGTCAGGTTCGCTAAATAGCTGTTGATGGTAAAGCGACTGGCCGCCGAATTGGCGGTTGTAGTGGTGTAATCTCCCTGATTATTCGTCAGAGTATTGGTCACTGCCGTCGATTCTCGGTCTGCAACCTGGTGCAGCGCCCCCAGATCCAGCATCCAGTTGCCGTCAAAATCATGCTTAATATGCATATCGACGGTGGTTGTTTCGTCATCATGACCCGCATAAGACTGACCATACTTACTGTCCGTAGGATCAAATGCCGCGGGGAAGTAAACGCCTTTCGCCAGAGCAAAACTCCCCGGCATACCTTTTTCGTAATAATGGTAATAGCTGAAATTACTCTCCAGCAGCGTTTGATCTGTCAGTTGAAAGTCCAGCCCCAAGCCAGCGTACTGTCGACGGACATGGCTATCGGTGGTGTAGCTATGTCCCTCATCATTCAGCAAGTTGAGACGATATTTCACCCGGTCTTCCGCATCGATTGGGCCACTGAAATCCATCGACGTCAGCGTACCCGACCCTGTACCTTGCCCCACGGTGACGCGGTGTAACGGCGTATCGACAGGTCGTTTAGACACCAGATTAAACATCCCTGCTGGATTGGCGGGGCCATACAGCGACCCAGCGATGCCGCTCAACACTTCAATGTTCTGGAACTGTTCGGTCGAATATTCAGTCGTGGAGACGGCGTTCAGGCCATCAATCATATGGTTTTGCACCACACTCCCCTGCATGCCCCGGGTTTGTGGGCGGACGCCGTCCCCCTGAACGGACGGTAGGTAGCGATAGGCGTCTTTCACATCTTTGATTTGTTGTTGATCCAGCACTTTTTTCGACAGCGTCTGCACCGACCAGGGAACGTCTATCAGCTCTCGCTCGCCGAGGCTACCTAACGTTGCTTTTTTTTCGCTCGCAGGAGGTTCATGTTCCGATAACGAGGATTGTGACGTGGCGGGCGCCGAAACGATAACGGTATCTTCAGCATGAGCCGTTACGGCGGTGGAAAGACAGGCAAAGGTCAACAACCCAGAGGCCACTGGGGTAATTTTGTTATTTAACATTCGTTAATTCAATTCGTTAGATAGAAAGACTGGAGGCTGCTAACGCAAGCGCCTTCTCTTGAAGAGTACAGTTATTATATTTGTATGATGAATAGGATAGTTCTAATCGATATATATGTAAATATATAACGAGATGTGATTGGTAAATTTACTGCAACAAAAAAGCCGACGGTAATGACAACCGTCGGCTTTAGGTAAATGATAACTAACGAATTATTTGGTTGCTGCTTTGATGATATCAAGCGCTTTGGTGAACTGATCCTGCGGAATTGTCAGCGGGTAAAGGAAACGAATAACGTTGCCATACTGACCGCAGGTCAGCAGCAGCAATCCTTGCTCAAGGGCTTTCTTCTGTACGCGTTGCGCGGCGGCGGCGTTGGGCTCTCCTGTTGCTGCATCGCAGAATTCAGCGGCGATCATTGAGCCTAATCCACGCACTTCGGCCAGTTCAGGACACCCTGCTTGTGCATCTGTCAGAGTGGCGCGCAGCTGTTCGCCGAGAGCCGCCGCACGCTGGCATAGCTGCTCATCACGAATGATATCCAGCACCGCATGGGCTGCCGCGATCGACAGCGGGTTTCCGGCGTAGGTTCCACCCAGACCACCTGGCGCAGGCGCATCCATTATTTCGGCTTTGCCCACGACGCCTGACAGCGGCATGCCGCCTGCAAGGCTTTTCGCCATCGTCATCAGGTCCGCTTTATCGGCGTAATGATCCATCGCAAACAGCTGGCCCGTACGGGCAAACCCGCTTTGTACTTCATCGGCGATCATCACGATGCCATGCTCGTCGCAAATACGGCGGATGGCAGCCACAAACTCTGGCGGTGCCACCACAAAGCCCCCTTCGCCCTGGACAGGTTCGAAGATAATCGCCGCAACCTGGGTTGGATCGATATCGGCTTTAAACAGGCGCTCAATCGCTTTTAGGGAATCCGCCGTGGAAATGCCCTGCAATTCAGAAGGATACGGTGCATGGTAAACAGAGCCAGGGAACGGACCGAAACCTTTTTTATAGGGCGCCACCTTGCCGGTTAACGCCATCGTCATGTAAGTCCGCCCATGAAAACCACCGCCAAAAGCGATAACGCCAGGACGGCCGGTATGCGCGCGCGCAATTTTCACCGCGTTTTCTACCGCTTCAGCCCCGGTAGTGAAGAATGTGGTTTTACGCTTGCCGTCGATTGGCGCTACGGCGTTGATTTTCTCAGCCAAAGACACATAGCTTTCGTACGGGACAATCTGATAAGCCGTATGGGTAAAAGCCTGAAGTTGCGCTTCGACTGCCTGCACCAGGCGAGGATGGCGGTGTCCGGTGTTCAGCACGGCAATCCCGGCGGCAAAATCGATGTACTGATTGCCTTCGATGTCGGTAATCGTGCTGTTTTCTGCCGACTGGGCATAAAAATCACACATCACACCCACGCCACGCGGGGTGGCATCCAGACGACGTTGTTGCAGGTTTTTATTGTTCATTCTTACACCTTGTCCATTAATACATTTCGGTTGAATTACCCTTTAAATTTAGACGCCGTCTGGTACTTTAATCGAGAGCCAAATCGTTTTATTTTAAGGATCCAAATGCGTTCACTTGCCGGAGATGTGATCAAGCATGCATTTAATCAGCAGACTGACGAGAAACTGCATCGGCGCCTGTATGCCGCCATTTGTAGTTGCATCCTCGAAGGAAGCCTGAAACCGGCTACCCGAATGCCTCCGTCACGTGACCTGGCAGGAGAACTCGCGCTATCGCGCAATACCGTCCTGCGGGTTTACGAACAGTTGCAAGCTGAAGGGTATATTTCCGCGCGCACCAGCAGCGGCACATTTGTCACCGACAGCGTGCTGGATAATTTCGACCTGCGCGCCAACAAGGAGCCAGCCTCCCCCCCCCAGGAAGATCACACCCGTTTATCCGCCCGCTGCCTTGAGCTGTTAGGAAATGCCAGCGCTAGTCCCCGTCAGTGGGGCGCGTTTATTCCAGGCGTGCCTGATGTAGAGCATTTCCCGCACCGGGTGCTCAAGAAAATTCAGGACCGGCTGGCAAGACGACTGCGCCCGGAGTTTCTCACTTACGATGCCACAGGCGGCGTGAACGAGCTAAAAGAAGCCCTGGCAGACTATCTGCGCACCGCTCGCGGCGTACGGTGCTCACCGGAGCAAATTCTGATTACTGAAGGCATTCACCAGGCGCTGGATCTGGTGACCCGGACTTTATGCAACCCGGGTGATCATGCCTGGATTGAGGAGCCGGGCTACTGGGGAATCAAAAATATTCTGCGCATCAATGCGGTAAATTTTTCGGCTATCCCGGTTGATGAGCAAGGCATGGTCCCGCCGGATGCAGGCGAAACACCGCCAAAACTTATTTTTGTGACACCGTCACATCAATACCCACTCGGTTCGGTAATGAGTCTGAGCCGCCGCCGGCAACTTCTCTTTCGCGCACGCGAAACGCGAAGCTGGATAGTAGAAGATGATTACGACAGTGAGTTCCGCTTTTCCGGCCAGCCGATTCCCTCTTTGCAGGGCCTGGAGGAAGAGACACCGGTCATCTACATCGGGACATTCAGTAAGACACTCTATCCCGCACTGCGACTCGGATATGTCGTGCTACCTAAATCGTTAGCCGCTCCGCTGAAAAAGGTTCATAACGACCTCTATCGTGGTGGGCATTTGCTGATTCAGGCCGCGCTGGCAGAGTTTATTCGCGAGGGTTATTACGCGGCACACATTCGGAAAATGCGCCAGTTATACAGTCGTCGACGCCAGATGCTGGTAGAGCTTATCAGCCGCCAACTTGGTGAACATTATCTTGGTTCTTTCAGCAGCAACGCCGGGCTGCATATGATCTTACAGTTACCCGCCGGGAGCGATGACGCGGTCATTGCCCAACAGGCGAATGCGCAAGAGTTGTTGGTGCGCCCGCTGTCACGCTACTACGTGAATGAAGAGAAGCGCAGCGGTCTGCTGCTGGGGTTTGCCAGCATTGAAGAGCATGAAATGACGGCGGCGTTTACCCGACTCGCGGATATTATCAGGGCAAACGCCGTGTAAGCACTGCCGGATGACGGTGCAAGCACCTTATCCGGCATACTGTTTAATGTGACGCTTTTTTAACCCCAGCCAGATCCTCCTGGCTTACTTCGCCATTCCCTTCCCCCCAACTTTTACGCACGTAATTAATCACGTCGCGCATTTCGTTGTCGCTTAAGATGCCACCGTAAGCAGGCATCTTAAAGGAGACGTTGCCACGTGTTGTCGGCGTTTCTGCGCCGTGGGCAATGACTCTGAACAGCGGCGTCGGGTCATCAACCATCACCAGTGGATTGTTGACCAGTGAAGGAGCGTTATCATCCGTACCTTTCCCTTCCAGACCGTGACAGGTTGAGCAATAGCGGTTATAGGTCACTTTGCCCGCCTCAGGTGAATTCGACCAGGACGCTGTAGTCGCAGCAGCACGTTCCGTTTCAGGCTTCGCGCTTTTCAGACTCAACAGGTATTGGGCGATCGCCGTGGCATCTTCGTCGGTCAGATACTGTGTACTCTGCGTGACGACTTCAGCCATCGAACCTGAAACCGCGGCATGCTTGCTTTTACCGGTCAGCAACAGCGATTTCAACTCCTGCTCAGACATACCGGTGCCCCGCAGCGAAGGGGCATACCAGCCGTCGATCATCGCGCCGCTCAGGTATTCGGCATCAGCATTGGTATACGCTTTTTCGTTCATCGCCATGCCTCTCGGGGTATGGCACGAGCCGCAGTGTCCTGGACCTTCCACCAGATAAGCGCCCCGTTTTACCAGGGCAGCATTGTCATCCGTTTTCGCAGTTTCTACTGTCGCCGCTGGCGCATCGGTAAACAGCCAGTTCCAGATATGCAGCGGCCAGCGGGCGGAGAGTAGCCACGGAATGGCATTCTCTTTATTGGGTTGCGCAGACGGCGTGACATCATGCATAAAATAGCGATACAGCGCCTGAACATCCTCGTCAGAAAGTTTTGCGTAAGAGGGATAAGGCATGGCCGGATAGAGCGGATGACCATCTTTGGCAATCCCCTGCCGTACGGCCTTTTCAAAATCCTCGTAAGAATAGTTACCAATACCCTGCGTCTTGTCTGGGGTAATGTTGGTCGAATAAATATCCCCCACCGGAGTAGGAAACTTTTTGCCCCCCGCCATCGCCGCACCACCTTCAGCGGTATGACAGGCGACACAGTCTGAAATTCGCGCGATGTATTCACCGTTAGATTCAGCAGCGGAAACCGAAGCGGTAAATAAACAGGCGGCGAGAATGGTTACGTTACGCATAGATCACCCCATATCCTTGAGTTCATTAACCGCACGCCATGCCTGATCGATTGCCGTATGGGCATAAGCACTCCAGTCAGAATCGGAGTTAGCGATGGCAATACGACCGACTGGCTGACGCGCCCGCTCGATGATTTCTGGCATTTTATCCATATCATCGAACAGCGAGTTGGCGTAGTACGCATAGCCATGCGCCCAGCGGTTAACGGTAATGGCGGAGATATCGCGTTGATTATCAAATCCGGTTGAGCCAAACATCTCCTGCAACTGGGAGCGAATCATCTCCTCATGCGCCGCAAAGGTGGTCCCCAGCAGATAGGCTCGTCCCAGACGGAACTGCTCTCTGGCCGAGAGGTTACTGCCCGGATAGGTCGGCACATAGACCATATGAATGACCATCGGATCGTCCGGCGAGGCCGGATGTTGATACCCACCAATACTGACCGGATAGTCGAGCTTAACCCGGCTGTAAGGTGCCGCCGGAGAGTAAAATTCATGCACGCCAAGCTGTTTGAACGCCTGCCAGTTTTTGACCACCACGTTGGTGTACACCAGTGGTGCTTTCACGTTCAGTTTAAGATCCGCCTGCTGCTGTTCTGGCATCTCAGGCACCAGATACGGGATCATCATGTTATAACCCGCCATGATGGTGTTCTTACCGCGCACACGGTGCATTTTACCGTCACGCAGATAGGTCACCGCCACGCCATCCTGTACGTTGGCCGCATTAATCACCGTGCTGTTCAGGCGCAGGCGCGTGGTGTTTTCCGGCAGATCCAGCTTTTCGTAATGCAGTCTGGCGAGGACAGAGTCTTCCATAGTGTTGCCCGGTAGCGCATCCGGCAGCATATACCTGACTAACAGTCGCGCTAACCCGGCGTTACCGTCCGGGAAGTGGTAAACATACGGCTCCTCGAGGTCAGCCAGCGACTCACCGTCCAACGGCGGTAACCCCATCCCTTCCATGCCGGGTAAGGCGCACGCACGGGCATCGCTGCAGGAGATGCCTTCAATACCGATGGCAAAGAAGTCGTTGGAACGCTGCTGGAAATAGAGCAGCGCCATTTTGCTCAAACCCACTTTTGTTGCTAAAAATTCACTGTAGCTGTGGGTATCCAGCCATTCCATTTTCTCATCGACCGTCATCCCCGGAAGGTAATCGCCAGGGTGGACATGCAGGTCGATCAGCGCTTTTCTGTCGTTCTCACTTAGCGGGAAATCATTGATAAAGTCTTCAATTTTACGCCCATTGAGCCTGTCCGGCGGAATATCATCAGATACCGCGCGGCCCGGATCGCCGCTGACGATTTTTGTTTCGCCAAAATTCTTCTTGTCGAAGAAAACGCCGCGACTGAGCTGCCAGTCGGGGTAGAAGTTTACGTCAAAACTCTCTTTTAACCGCGTGACGCTGACGCCCACGGTTTCCATCAGCTTTTGTACTTCAGGGCTGAAATTATGCGCGGGTGACTGGAATGCTTCGCTGCCACCATAACCGAGTAATTTCTTGCCTGAGCTGGTAAATTCATTACGTTTGGCGTGTCCACCAAAGTCGTCATGGTTATCGAGGATCAGGATCCGGCTATTTTGCCCGGCAACTTGACGCCAAAAACAACCGGCAGCTAACCCGCTAATCCCGCCTCCCACAATCACCAGATCGTACTCTTCCTCAACGGGCAGCGCGTTTAGATCAAAATGCTTATGCTCGCGGCCTAGCGCATGCGCCATTTCAAACGATCCAGGATGATTGCCCCGCAGCCCCGTCAGTGCAGGAGGATAATAATTTCCATCTATAAATGCGTTTCCCTTTCCTGCCGCCCTGACCCACTCCAGCGGGGTAAGTCCCGCCGCAATAGTCACCACGACGCCGTTGAGAAAATCACGTCTGGTAATTGCCATTAACTTTTTTCCTTATTGCTACACACTGCCTTTAATACGACACAAATAAGAGAGATACCCCTTCTTATTTATAAAGGGGTACAGCCAACTACTTCACTGGCTTTAACTCTTCATCCAGTTTTTTAGAATCATAATAATCACCCTGCCAGGTGATTTTTCCTGCTTTAACATGAATATAGCTGACGCCTTCAAATTTGATCGGATTATTTGTCGGCGGACTCCCTGCCCATTCACCACTATTTTTGCCTGAAAATTCCCAACGAAAGGCCACGGTATCTTCGTCGTAGACGGGTTTTCCAATCATTTTCCAGCTAAGATCTGGAACCGCCTTAATAAAAGCGCCGATAACCTCTTTTTCTGCTTTTTCCCTGCCGTTTATCGGTTCTCCCGCGGCGGCATCATAATAGACCGCATCATCAGCAAGAAATTGAGCGGCTCGCGAAGCATCATGCGCATTCCACGCCGCCATATACGCTTTCACAGTATTCAGCGATGTGGTTTCTGCCAGGCTATAGCCCGAGAGCATCACTAATGAAAGCACCGCAATTTTTACTGTTTTCATCGTAATCCTCTCTATTCAGAAATGTCACACATGATATGTTTCACCCGAGTATATTCTTCGAGTGAATAGGATGAGAGATCCTTGCCATAACCCGATTTTTTGAACCCGCCGTGCGGCATTTCGGCGCACAGCGGAATGTGATTGTTAATCCACACTGTGCCAAAATCGAGGTCAATGCTGAAGCGCTGTGCGCGACCATGGTTACTGGTCCAGACGCTGGCGGCAAGACCATACTCCACATCATTCGCTTTGTGTAGTGCCTCTTCGTCAGTAGAAAACGACTGAATCGTCATTACCGGGCCAAATACTTCATGCTGAATAGCTTCATCATTTTGATGCAATCCGGAGACGATCGTCGGCTCAAAATAGAAGCCAGGCCCCGGCCCGGCGCGCCCACCGGTTTCAATTTTTGCATGTGCCGGTAAACGTGCCATAAAGCCTTTCACCTGCTCCAGCTGGTTTCTGCTATTCAATGCGCCATACAGGGCACTCTGGTCCTCTGGCGGCCCAAATTTGATGCTTTTTGTTTTCTGGATCAGTTTTTCCAGAAACTCTGCGTAGATAGATTGTTCTACCAGGATCCGCGTAGCCGCTGTGCAATCCTGCCCGGCATTGAAAAATCCTGCCGTGGTAATCGTCGCGATCGCCTTGTCCATATCCGCATCGGCGAACACGACTGCGGGCGCTTTCCCGCCCAATTCCAGATGTGCTTTAGTCAGATTCGCCGCTGCTGAAGCCGCAACCTGCAGACCCGCGCGGACCGAGCCGGTAATCGAAACCAGTGAGGCCTTCGGGTTTGAAACCACCAGCGAACCGGTTCTGGCTTTGCCCAACACAACGTTAAACGCCCCTCTTGGGAACAACGGTGCGGCCAATTCAGCCAACAGCAGCGTACTGACTGGCGTGGTGTCGCTTGGCTTTAACACCACCGTGTTGCCTGCCGCCAGCGCTGGAGCAATCTTCCACACCGCCATCATGAACGGGTAGTTCCACGGCGTGACTTGTCCAACGATACCCAGCGGTTCACGACGGATGGTCGAAGTAAACCCGGCGGAATATTCTCCGGCCGCCTTCCCTTCAAGACAGCGCGCCGCACCGGCAAAAAAACGGATAGCATCACAGGATGCCGCAATCTCTTCTTTCTCAATAAAATGACGAAGCTGACCGGTTTCCTGACTCTGCGCGGCTACCAACCGCTCGACGTTGCGTTCAATCTCATCAGCCAGCAGCAATAACGCTTTTTGCCGCTGTGCCGGCGTCGATTTTCTCCAGATGCTAAACGCCGCCTCCGCTGCTGAGTAAGCTTGCTCCACCTCCGCCTCGTTAGCGTTGGGAGAAATTGCGTACGTTTCACCGTCAACCGGACTCACCAGTTCGAAGCTATCTTCGCTGCTGCCTGCTACAAATTGCCCATTAATAAAATGCTTCAGGGTTTTCATGCTTGTCTCCTGCTAAATAATACATAAAGAATCTTATGTAATATATATATTGTAAAAATTTTTCAAATGCGCAACATTGACACTATGATAAGCCTCGCATTTTTAACTTAATTTTCACATTTGCAGGATAAGGCTTTTATTGCCAGCTGACGCGTTATGCCCAGCTCATCATGAGGTTATCGGGACACACATCCGCTTGTGCCGTTACGTTACGCCCAGGCATGTAAAATAACTCGGCCATTCTTACCTTCCTTGCCCGACGGGCATGTGTTAAAAATGGTCGTTGTTTCAGGGAATTGAGTACAGAAAAGATTATGATTACTCACGCGGTCATATTTGCGCCTATCGGGCAGGTCAGTCGTTCAGACCAGATAGTCCAACGCCTTTCAAATGCCATTATCACGGGGTTGCTGGAGCCAAAAGAACAGCTCCCCAACGAAACTGATTTGGCAAAGATGATGGGTGTCTCACATATCACTATCAGGGAAGCGCTAAACACGCTTCGGGCTAATAATCTTATCCATACGGTTCGTGGTCGTAATGGCGGGAGCTTCGTTTGCGAAAATATCGATAGCAAAAATAGCGCCCTGCATCCGTTCAAGGCGATCAGTACGGATTATCTGTCCGATCTGGGTGAAATGCATTGCGCCATTATTAGCCATAGCGCGAGGCTGGCTTCCCGGCGAATGACCGGTGCGGATATCGCCAAATTTCGCGAGTTTGTCGAGGTGCTCAGAAAGGCAAACTCACCTGAGCTGATGACCCAGGCCGATATGCGTTGCCTGCTGGCGATAGCTGCCAGTTCGCATTCCGCGCGGCTGGCCAATCAGGAACTGCAGGTGCAGGCGGAATGGGCATCGCTGGTGGCGATACTTTATCGCGCAGACAGTATTCATGCGGAAATTATCGCGCTTTATTCGGCGCTGGCCGATGCGCTGGCGGCTCACAACGAGGCGGAAGCTGTGCAGCTTGCCACGCGGATCATCGACACGTTTACCTATTATCTTATTGAAAAAAAGCTGAAATATAACGCGAACTAACAATCAGTGAAGGCAGGACAGACAATGAGCTCTTCGACATCCTTAAGCGCATTAATCCGTAAAATTGATGACATTACTGTTTCTACCGTAGATTCTACCGTTGCGCTGGCGAGGAGCATCCATGAGGCGATTTCAGGGGTACAAAAAGCCTCAGCCGAGGTCGTTCTCGACCCCTCAGTAAGATCTACCGTTCAACAGCACATTAAGCGCACGCTCAATAACAACCATTACTGCTCAGGGGCGGGATTCGCCAGCCATATTGAAAGCACCGCAACCACAAAAGAGTACTGGTTGCTGGAGTGGTGGTATAAGAAAGATAATGGTTTGAGCCAGGCGCATCTGGATTTGGATCAAGCCACGCAACAACGACTGGATTTCAGAACCTTTGAGTGGTTTAAACATTCTCCTCCGGCTGGCAAAGCCTATATCCACGGTCCCTACGTCGACTATATTTGCAATATCTCCTATACCCTAACGTCAGCCGTCCCGGTCTACTACAACGACCAGTTTCTCGGCGTTGCCGCGGTCGATCTGCTGGTTAGTCAAATAGAAGCCGAACTGCTTTCCTGTGCCCACCCTGACTATGTGATTCTGACCAATCTGGAAAACAGGATCATTTTCTCCAGTTGGCCACGCTTTCGCGTGGGTGAATTGCTGTCACCGGCAAACAGCACCGTGGTGTATCAAAGCGACTACTTTATCCTTTATCACTATCAAAACTAAGGGCCCGAAGGCCCTGAGTTTTTAGTTATCCTGCCCCATATTGAGCTTATTGGCGTACGCAATGGCGTCGTTTTCCGGCGCCGCTGAACGACCAAACGGACGGGTCAGGAACATATAGATAAGCCCCGAGCCAACAACAATCGCCAGGCCGAACAGGACCGTCCAACGGTCAATGAAGTCGCTGCTGTCTGCCGGTTGCGCCAGTAACCAGATCCCGCACAATCCGTAAGCTAACGCCAGCACATTCACGATCACGCCCCAACCGCCAATGGTCCACTCCCCCGCCGGTTTCCAGCCTTTCAGGCGCTGACGCAGCGCGGCAAGCACAACCATCTGGAACGAGATGTAAATCCCGATAACAGCAAACGCGGTGATACGCGACAGGTTATCTGGCTGAAAATAAACCCAAATGCAGATGATCACTGGCAGCAGGCAACTGACGACCATGGCATTATCCGGAACACCATTTTTAGAAATTTTGGCCATCCATTCACTTCCCGGCAGCATTCTGTCGCGGGAGAAAGAAAAGATAAGACGGCTTAACGCAGCCTGCAGAGACAAAATGCACGACAACATGGCGATAATCGCGACGACGATAAAGACAGTCGCACCAGTTTCACCCAGAGCTTCATTAAGGATTGCCGGGATCGGATCGGACGTTTTGCCGTTCACGATACTGACCAGATTCGGTGAAGCCAGCAGATAACCCATAACAGAAATAATGGCGGAAATCGCGCCGAATACGATGCTTAAAATCATCGCCACCGGGATCTTTTTGCTCGCATTCTGCACCTCTTCCGCAACGTTACCGCAGGCCTCAAAGCCAAAGAACATAAACAGTCCCATCAGCGCGGCGGACATAAATGCGGTGGAATAGCTGCCGTCGTGCGCCAGCACCCCCATCGAGTCAAAAATCACAGAGAACGGCTGCGAACGATGGAAAATCAGCAGATAAATCCCCAGCGCAATTACGCTGACAATTTCACACCAGAAACCAATTTTCGCCACCCGAGCCAGATTTTTAGTCCCGGACATATTAACGGCCATCATCAACAGCAGCAGCAGGACAGAAGTCACCAACATCGTGGCCGGCGTCTGACCATAGTGGAAGAGTGATTCAACAAACGTTGATGTATATTCCGCGATCGACGTAATGGTGACCACCAGCGCCCACAGATAGATCCAGGCGGCGATCCACGCATACTTCTTGCCCCACAACCTTCTGGCCCAGGGGTAAAGCCCGCCGGTTATCGGATACTGGGAAGCGACCTCACCAAACACCAACGCCACCAAAAGTTGCCCGCATGCGACGATTAAAATCCACCATACTGCGGGCGGCCCCGCCAGCGTTACGGCCAGCGCAAACAGCGAATAGACGGCGGTAAGCGGCGACAGGTAGGTAAAACCCAACGCAAAGTTGGAAATAAGACCGATCGAGCGATTGAACTGTTCTTTGCCATCTTTTTGAAAATTATCGTTTTTCTTATCAGGTGTCTGTTCCATATAGCTTTCTCTTTTGTGGAATAGTCGCAGGGTTGAACAATTAATGTATAAAAGATATTAAGTTATATGTATAGTGATTTTGTCGCAGATTTGTTAAAAATGATCGCGCATCACATTGCTACAAAATCGGGTGGTTACGAGACAATAGAAACAAATAATTAACAATTTGATTTGATGTGAGTGGCGGTGAAGACACAGAAATGATGCTTTAAGACATAGTACAGTTGCGCCGGATCAAGATGTTCGATCCGGCGCATAGCATACGGTTAAAACGCTTTGCTCATACCTCTATTCGTCTTGCTCAGGCCGACAAATTGAACTGTGAAATGAAACTATCGATGTGGTTTACATCATCATTCGTTAATGACCAACCTGGCTTTCGGCAATAATCATCAGCGATAATCCCGCGACGTTGTAATATTGTCTTTTCAACCTGGATAATATACTCACAGTGCTGCATCCAGCGCTGAATGTATGGTAATAACGCCTCATGTAATTGCACCGCCTGTTGATGTTCCCCTGCCAGCCAGTGACGATAAATTCGCACATAAATTTCGCTAAACGAGCAGCCAGGCATTACACCTTTGCCCCCTACCTCCAGCATCTGAAGCATATACAAACCGGCATAACCGTTGAGCACATGAGCCTCTGGTGCGTACTGTAGAAACTCACGGGTGTACTCCACTGGCGGATTGCATTCAATCTTAAACACTGCATGTGGATAGCGTTTAGCCATCTCAGCAAGTTGAGCGGCGGTGACCGGAAATCCGGTTTCTCCCGGCGCGTACTGCACCATTACAGGTATGGTCACAGCCTCCAGCACCGCCGCGATATGCGCCTGTACGCTGGCAAGCGACGGTTGAAGGAAGAATGGCGGAAGCAGCATCAGTGCGTCGGCCCCCATACTCTGATACCGCCGCGCACGGCGAACAGCCAGATCGGTGCTGTGATCGGTGACCGACAGCGCACGAAATACACTTTTATTCGCTAATTCAGCAATAAAAATTTCTGCCAACTGCAGTCGTTCGCTGTCGTCGAGCTTTGGAAACTCACTGGCAATACCAAACAGCGTCAGTCCGTTGACACCCACGTTCGAAAGGTGGGCCAGCAGACGGCGAAAACTCATAAAATCGACTTCACCCTGTGGCGTAAACGGCATCGCTACAATGGGATTAACGCCTTGAATCTTTGTAACCGTTGTCATGACAAATCCTCTCTGTCTGCCAGTACCGCGCCTTGCGCCGCCGGTAGCGCCCAACGACGATAAAGTCGCAAGAATCCACGAGGTACCTCTTTATGCACCAGATGACAGCCTTTTTGACGCTCATCCAGCACAGTGTCCGCCACATTCAACGTTAATGTGCGCTGCGGAATATCAATACTGATTGAGTCCCCCGTTTCCACCAATGCCAGTACCCCGCCGTCGCTGGCTTCTGGAGAGATATGTCCCACGAACAACCCGCGGTTCGAACCGGAAAAACGCCCATCGGTGATCAACGCACAGGAGTCAGAAAGATTCATTCCTTCAAGGAATTTCATCGGTTTGTACATCTCCGGCATACCCGGTCCGCCCTTTGGTCCTTCATAGCGCAGAACCAATACGCTACCCGGCTGAATATCACCGGAGAGAATTGACTCAACGGCCTCATCTTCGCTGTTAAACACCACCGCAGGCCCGGTAAAGACCATTAAATGATCCGGAACTGCAGCGGGTTTCACTACACAGCCCATCGGTGACAGGTTGCCGTGTAGCACAGCCACCCCCGACTCATTACGTACCGGAATGGCCAGAGTATGGATAACTTCTGGGCGTCGGGTGGAGGGAACATCCATTAGCCATTCCCCTTTTTTCTGTCCATTAACCGTCAGGCAATTGAGATCCAGTAAATTGGCGATCTCTTTTTCAACTGCCGCAACGCCCCCGGCTTCCCAAAAATCGATCATATCGTATTCCGATGCCGGATAGAGCGAAGCAACCAGGGGCACCTGGTGACTCAGCGCATCAAATTCAGCCAGCGGCAGGTGACCCAGCTCGGCTTCATAATAAATGGCCTGTAAATGTAGAATGGCGTTGGTGGATCCGCCCGTCGCCAACAGATAGGTCATCGCATTGCGGATGGATTCGCGTGTAATAATTTGTCGTGCATTCACCCCGCGCCTTACCAGATCCACCGCGGTCATTCCTGTCGCAAAGGCGCAATCGCGGCGTTCGCGTGAAATCGCGGGCAGCATACTACTCCCTGGCAGGCTCATGCCCAGCACTTCCGCAATACAGCACATCGTATTAGCAGTACCGTACATGGTGCAGGAGCCGTGCCCCGGTTCGGCAATATCTTCAATATGACGGAACTCGGCCTCATCAATTTCACCGCGACGTTTCCAGCCAATCGCCTCGGTGACGATATTGCCATCCCAGTGTTTACCTTTGTATTCAGCAGGATACATTGGCCCGCCGTTCACCAGAATCGCCGGGATATCAAGGCGCGCAGCAGCCATCAGCATAGCGGGGACAATTTTGTCGCACGATCCCAGCAACACCATGCCATCGAAGCGGTGGGCCCGCATCATTACTTCGATCGAACTGGCGATGATTTCGCGTGCCGCCAGAATATAGCGCATTCCCAGGTGTCCTTCGGCAATGCCGTCGCAAGGGGCAATGGTGCCAAACACCATCCCCACCCCGCCTGCTTCATCAATACCTTTTAAGACATGCGCGGTCAGTTCATTCAAATTGGCGTGCCCTGCCGTCGCATTGGTATAACTATTCACTACAGCAATCACGGGACGGCGCAACTGCTCGTCCGTATGACCCATCGATTTATACAAGGCGCGCTTTAAAGCACCGTCATCACCACTGAGGATCGGGTTAAAGTGTTCGCCACCGCAACCTGCGCACCCGCTGCCACAACTGCTCATATATGACCTCTTTTCGTTAATACGTTGTTTTCTGCCGGTTTCGTGGCTTGACGATCGCGAGGATTAATCAATCGTGCCGGAATGAGGAAAATAAGCGGTGCGCAAAGCACCAGAAATCCCGCCAGAATATACAGTCCGCTGCTGGTGCTGCCGGTAGTGTCTTTCAGCCAGCCAAGAACGGTTGGGCCAAAGAAGCCAGCCAGATTGCCAATAGAGTTCACTAACGCGATACCTGCCGCCGCTGCCGTACCGGAAAGCAATGTACCAGGCAGGCTTATATAGGTGGGAATGAGCGATAACGTGCCGGACATTGCTACGCAAATCCATGCCATCATCCAGAACGTGGAGCCTTCATTTAGCGCGCTGAACGTCAGACCAATGGCCCCGACTATCGCCGGAATTGCTATGTGCCAGCGGCGTTCTTGTTTCAGATCGGAGTGATGGCTATTCCACAACATGCAGGCCGCACCGAAGATATAGGGCACCGCTGCCAGCAGACCGATAGCAAAATCATCCTGTACGCCAGAGCTTTTGATAATCGACGGAAGCCAGAAATTAATACCGTAATAGCCAATGTTGAAACTGAAGAAAATCAGCGCCAGTAGCCAGACGAAGCGATTACGGAACATGGCGGACAAACTATGCTGCGGCATTCCTGCGTTAGCGGCGACTTTATCAAGCTGATCTTTTTGTAGATCTTGCTCAATCAACGCTTTTTCATCATCAGATAACCACTTCGCCGATTTCACGTCGTTATCGAGATAACGCAGCACCACGAAGGCCAACAGGAATGAAGGGATTGCCTCTACCAGGAATAACCACTGCCAGTTATGCAGATGGCCGACACCTTCAAACATTTTCAGGATCAGTCCTGAGAGCGGACTACCGATAATAGTGGATAACGGCGTCACCAGAATAAACAGCCCGAGTGTGCGCGCCGAACGCCATGAGGGAAACCACAGGGTTAAATAGTAAACAATACCTGGGAAGAAACCGGCCTCTGCTACACCAAGCAAAAAACGCACTACGTAAAACTGTGTTGGCGTGGTAACGAACATCGTCAGTGCCGACAACACGGCCCAACTGGCCATGATGCGCGCAATCCAGAAACGAGGACCAAAACGCTGCATCAACAAGTTGCTCGGTACTTCAAAAATAAAATAACCGATAAAAAAGATACCTGCGCCAATTCCATACACTGTATCGCTAAGATTAAGCGCATCCTGCATGTGGAGTTTGGCGAAGCCCACGTTTACACGATCGAGATATGCGAAAAAATAACACAGGATTAAAAACGGGATCAGCCGTCGGGTCACTTTACGATAAACCGCATTTTTATTTTCAATATCGAGGGTACGCGTATTCATCTTTCAGCCTCTTAAGTTGTTATTGGCGCTGCGCTCTGCGATTAACCTGTTGCCATGCCTGAGCATAGGCCAACGCGTTATGCCGAACCTGTTCGCACTCTGTGCCCGCGCGGTATAAACCGCCGCCACAGCCAAAACCTTTCGCTCCCGCCTCGCACCATCTTTGTAGTTGTTGCGCCTCGGCAGAAACACCACCGACCGGCATGCAAACTACGTGAGGCGGTAATACCACGCACATAGCCCGCAGTATGTCCGGGGAGATCATTTCCGCAGGATAAAATTTCAGACCGCTGGCCCCAGCGTCCAGGGCAGTAAACGCTTCGCTCGGCGTGGCGACGCCCGGTAAACTGATAGCCCCTCGATCTCTGCTGCGGCGGATCACCGAGGGATTCATATTTGGCGAGATAATTACCTGCCCGCCCGCATCGACGACGCTATCAACCTGCTCTGTCGTCAGTACCGTACCCGCTCCGACGATAGCACGCATGCCGACGCGTTCACGTAGCAGCGAAATAGAATCCAACGCGCGCGGTGAATTTAGCGGTACTTCCAGCCAGGTAAAGCCCGCCTCCAGCAATACATCACCAATTTCTGCAGCTTCCCCAGGCCTCAGACCGCGTAAAATCGCGATCATCGGAAGCGGCGTTTTATGCCACATCGTGGCAAAGTCAAAACTATCCATAGCGTTTCTCTGTTAGACGTTGTTGAAGAGACTGCATTCCGGCGATAAAACAGCGATCGCCATCGACGCAGCGTGTCTGAATACCAAATGCGTTGGCAGCCATCTGATAGCGGCGAGTTAATGCCGCACTACCCACCAGCCAGACAGGACTGATGTTGTCAGTGGAAAACTCCAATCCGATCAGTAAACCGGAAAGATAGTCACTGACTGATTCAGCAGATAATTCACCCGATAGACGCAACGTTCGGGCAGAAAAAAGGAGTTGGCTTAGCGCCGCGTGGCGTCGGGATACTTCCACCCCGAGTAAAAATGCGCTGTCATCAGCCGCCGCATCAGGAAGACCACGACCAAGCAGCGAGTGCGAAATCAGCACCTGAAAAAGCTCGCCGGTCATATAAGTCGAAAAATCAACGATCTGTCTCTGCTGCATCCGGGCGTGTTTACTGTGTGTGCCGGGTAGAATCGCCTGGAAATTATCGATGTCTTCGAGTAAAGACAGTCCCAGTAGCTGAACCTCTTCACCGCGCATTACATCAGGCATGTCACCACGGGGGAATTTACGCAATCCAGGAAAAATCCATGCTTTGCTGCCCCAAGAAGTCGTGAAACTTTTACTGTGCGCAAGCAAGCTATCGGCACAGGAGGGTAACGAACAATAGTCAACTTCATACCAACCCTGCTGCGAACCCACCATCCCGGCCATTGCAACCATTGGCGTTCCTTCAGCAATCCACTCACCAAGTAACATTTTTAACGTCGCATCAAACTGCCCAGGCTCGACATGGAGAAGGCCGTAGCTGGCATTGCGTTTGTCCAGCACATCATCCCCTGCCATTAGCCATGCGCGGAAATTCGACGTTCCCCAGTCGATTGCGATCCACTCCCTTTTCATCTTGTAACCTCAACCATCAAATCTTGTATGACAAGAATGTAGTTAATTTTGCCAGAGCGATCTGTGAGCGCGATCGTGAAGTGAAATAAAACGTTTTGTTTCACTATCTGAAAGGACAAGAATTGTTGTTTTGTATTCGTAACGTTTTGTTTTGTGCGTACAATGAGGAATTCTCAAATTTTCAAGGCAGACTATGACGACCTCCCTGGCCACCATCTCTGAAACGATCACCCGCGATCTGGCGATGAAAATCATCCGCGGAACCCTGAGCGATGGGGAGATGCTCCCCGGCGAAAATGAGCTTGCCGTGCAATATTCGGCATCTCGGACCTCTGTACGAAACGCGCTGCATGTCCTGTCAGCAAAAGGTTTGCTGTCCATCCAGGCTAAGCGGCGCAGTACGGTCAATCCGCGCGAACTCTGGAGTTTTTTGGATACGGACGTGCTGGGCTGGATGGAGGAAGTGGGTATTTCACCTGATGTCGCCGAGCAACTGGTGGTCACGCGCCTGATGTTTGAGCCTAACGCCGCCTTTCTGGCCGCCGCCAACGCGACAGCCCGCGATTTGGCTGCCATTGAAGAAGCCTGGACCCTGATGTTACGCGGACAGCAGCAGGATCAGATTGCGCTATTCGAGGAAGGCGATCTCGCCTTTCACACTGCACTACTCAAGTCCTGTCATAACCCATTTTTGATGTCGATTGGCAACGCACTTTCAGCTGCGATGATGCTGTCGTTTAAACAGACGCAGGAGTCATCAGTGCGGGAAACAGAACACGCCGTTGAGCAGCATCGCCTGTTACTGGAAGCAATACGCCTACGCCAGGGCGTTACGGCGCGTGAATGCATGCGCGATATTATACTTAGCGCGGCAAACCGCCATTTGTGGGCCACGCTGCCGGAAAAATATACGCAACTGATTTAAGGACGATGCTAAGTAGCAAGAATCGCTGCTGTTAAGCAACATTTTTGCAATATAATAACGTGATGTTAAACGCTGAACCTGAGCAGGTGTATGATGGAAATTGATCTCGATAATCTGGTCTTTGATGGACTGGAAGAAGCGCAAGAGCGTAACGCTGAACGTCTGGAAGATGCAGACAAGAAAGCGCAGGAAATTATTGCTGATAGTGACTGCGGCGACGCCTGCAAAATCTGATTTCCAAACCGGCGCAATGCCGGTTTTTTATTGCCTGTTTAACCCACCCGCTTCAGCCCGTATACCGTAAGGCCTCAATCAGTTGGGCAAAGGCGGCGGTATGCTGTTTGCGACTGGGATAGTACATATAATAGCCAGGAAACGGTTCACACCAGTCCTCCAGCACTTTTTCCAACGCCCCCTCTGCTACAGCCTGTTCGACGGTGTCTTCCGGCACAAATGCCAACCCCATTCCGGCCATCGCTGCGCTAATTCGCGGGGGGAGGTTGTTAAAAATAAGCTGCCCTTCAACCCGCACGCGCAAATCTTGTCCGTCTTTAGCAAACTCCCAGGCGTATAACCCGCCCAACGTTGGCATACGCATATTAATACAGCTGTGATTTTGCAGGTCGTGTGGGGTATGCGGTTTACCATGGCGAGCAAAATAAGCCGGTGACCCCACCACTACCATGCGCCAGTCCGGGCCAATTCTGACGGCGACCATGTCTTTTGCCACCTGCTCGCCGAGCCGAATACCTGCGTCATAGCGGCCAGTCACAATATCCGTCAGGCTATTGTCGATGGTCATTTCCACATTCACATCAGGGTAAGCCTGCAAAAACGGCTCCAGCGCGGGCCAGACGGTAGATTGCAATGCGTGTTCGCCCAGCGTCAGGCGGATGTTACCGGCCACACGCTGACGGACATCGGTTAATGCCAGCAGCTCAGTTTCAATGTCATCAAAACGCGGGCTGATACTGTTGATAAGCCGTTCTCCGGCTTCGGTCGGCGCAACGCTGCGCGTGGTGCGGGTCAGAAGCCGTACATCCAGCCGCTCTTCAAGCCCGCGAATCGCATGGCTTAGCGCGGATTGAGAAACCCCAAGCTTTGCCGCTGCCCGGGTAAAACTACGCTCGCGGGCAACGATAATGAGATAATAGAGATCGTTAAAATTATCACGCAGCATGCTTATCCCCAATCCAAACCTGTTGTGACATATGGTACAGGTCTGGAGGGGATTCCAGTAGCCTTTCTGGACATTAGCCCAGCTAAGTCTTATTCAAGCGAGCCCTCACACAAAAACAAAATGCAAATTATTGCCAGGCTTATGCACTATTTTACCTTTCACTCATGCATTATTTTCACCCGTTATTAACACATCCTTCACTAATAACATTTTGTATATAGATAAGAATTTTTTCTTATTTTGTCTCAACCGTAAGTTATGGGAGCGTAAAAAGCACAAACCAAAAACTACAGGGATTTCATACAATGATGGCAACGAAAACGTACCGCGCTAAAAAAACACTGCTGGCATTCGGCGTGCTGCTGGCCTCAGGACTTACCGTCTCGCAGGCTCAGGCTGACCAACTGGCCGATATCAAAGCCGCAGGCGTCGTAAAAGTCGCGACATTTGACGCGAATCCTCCGTTTGGCTCCGTCGATGCCCAAACCCATAAGATTGTCGGCTACGACGTTGATTTTGCCGAAGCGCTGGCCAAATCCCTTGGTGTAAAACTGGAACTGGTCGCGACCAATCCGGCAAACCGCATTCCGTTATTACAATCCGGTAAAGCCGATTTAATCGTCGCGGATATCACGATTACACCCGAACGGGCGCAGGTAATAGATTTCTCCGTCCCCTATTTTGTTACCGGCCAGCAGTTCCTTGTGCCGGCAAAATCTCCGGACAAGCTTGATGAATACAGCAAGGCACGCATCGGCGCGGTAAAAGGCACTACTGGTGAACAGGCACTGCATCAGCGCTTCCCGCAGTCGCGCGTGTTGGCCTACGACGACATCCCGCTGGCGTTAACCGCGCTACGCAACGGCAATGTTCAGGCCATTACCCAGGACAGTACGATTCTGGCCGGTTTATTAGGTGCTGCGCCGGATAAAGCAGATTTCAAAATTCTGCCGGATCTGCTGAGCAAAGAAGAGATCGGCGTGGGGGTGAAAAAAGGTGAGCCAGCGTTGTTAAAAGCCGTCAATGATGAGCTTTTGAAGCTGGAATCTACCGGGCAGGCGGCCAAAATTTATGATGTCTGGTTTGGTCCTGAAACCAAAAATCCGCAACCCCGCGCCTTTAAAATAGAAGCCAAGTAATATGCTCTCAGCCCTTTTTCATCGTTCCGCAGCTTCGGCTGCGGATTTTACCCATTTGCGCCAGGCGAGCGTCGAACTGCGCAATGTGATTAAACAGTATGACGCTCATTCCGTCCTTAACGGCGTTAGTCTGGCGGTTGAAGCCGGTGAAGTGGTGACCATTCTGGGGCCTTCCGGCTCAGGAAAATCCACTCTTATACGTCTTATCAACCAGCTTGAGTCGCTCAGCGGTGGCGAAATCTTCATTGATGGTAAACCGATTAGCCAGTTGCGCGGGGCGGCGTTACGCCAGCTACGTAGCCGTATCGGTTTCGTATTTCAGCAATTCAATCTCTATTCGCACCTGACTGCGCAGCAGAACATCGCACTGGCGCTGGAATATGTTCACGGCTGGAACAAGACGGAAGCGGATCGTCGGGCACTCGAGTTGCTGGAAAAAGTAGGACTGGCGGAAAAAGCCAACGCCTATGCCGCGCAGTTGTCCGGTGGGCAGCAGCAGCGCGTGGCCATCGCCCGCGCACTGGCTTCATCACCGCAAATTATTCTGTTTGATGAACCCACCTCCGCGCTGGATCCGGAAATGATCGGCGAAGTATTACAGGTGATGAAAAACCTGGCCCACAGCGGTATCACCATGATCGTCGTGACCCACGAAATGCATTTCGCCCGCGAGATTGCCGATCGGGTGGTTTTCATCGATGGTGGCGATATTCTTGAAGTCGCCCCGCCGGAGGATTTTTTCGTCCGACCACAGCACCCAAGAACCCAGCGTTTCCTGAAAAAAGTGCTAGACCCGTTACACCAGGAGTCATCATCATAATGCATGCAATGGACTGGCAGGGAGTGCTGAGCGGGCAACCCCTGCAATGGATAATTTCTGGTTTTCTTACCACGCTCTGGGTAACGCTGGCAGGTATCGTGCTCGCCACGCTCATTGCCATCTCACTGCTTGGCCTGCGCCTGACGGGCAATCGTCTCGCTAAATCGATAGTCGGGGTGTGGGTCTCGATGTTTCGCAACACACCTTTACTGGTGCAACTGATGTTCTGGTATTTTGCCGCCTGGAACTGGCTCCCCCGTGACGTCATTAGCTTTATCAATGCCGATCATCCATGGTCAATTCTGCCGGGTGATGTCTGGTGGTTAACACCGGAGTTTATCTGTTCAGCATGGGGACTGGGCGTATTTACCTCAGCATTTTTGGTTGAGGAGATCGCCTCTGGTTTACAGGCGGTTTCTGCCGGACAACGCGAGGCTGCCGTGGCGCAGGGGTTTTCATCCTGGGCAATATTTCGTCACATTCTGCTGCCTCAGGGACTGGCAAACGCCTGGCAACCCATTGTTGGGCAATATCTCAACCTGATGAAGCTTTCTTCGCTTGCCAGCGGCATTGGATTTGCTGAGCTCACCTACCAGGTACGGCAAATTGAGAGCTACAACGCGCACGCGCTGGAAGCCTTTGCCGTTGGCACCGTGCTCTATCTGTTTACCGGTATCGTTCTGGGTATGCTGCTTACGCGTCTTGGCCCGCAGCCTGCGTCGGGTAAATCGTCAAAGATAAGAATGCGCATCTTCAGCGTCAGGAGCATACTGCATGATCGCTAATATTTCGGTCATTACCGACAATCTTGACTATCTCCTGTGGGGACGTGTAGCTGAGGGGCAACCCGGCGGCGTCCTGCTCACCTTGCTGATGGCTATCGGTGCGGCTTTGCTGGCGCTGCCTGGCGGGATCGTTCTTGCCTGCTGCGCCTGGCGATTTCCAGGCGCGGTTCGCAACGGGTTGTTTATCTGGGCGGAATTTATTCGCGGCATTCCGCTTATCTTTGTGATTTTTTGGATGTGGTATTTGCTACCCATGCTGACCGGAAGCGATCTGCCCGGTGCCGTTACCGTGACGCTGGCGCTGGCATGGTTCACCGCCGCTTCGGTGATGCACTCGGTGTATGCTGGAATTAGCGCACTGCCTGGTGGGCAATATGAAGCGGCAGTCGTTCAGGGTTTTCGCCCGGATCAGGCCCTGTGGCTTATCTTGCTGCCGCAGGTGCTGCGTAACGTACTGCCGTCGCTGACAGGGATTTTTATTGGGCTGCTGAAGGACACGTCGCTGGCGTTTATCGTTAACGTGCCGGAACTCACGACAGTTGCCGGTCAGGTTAACAGCCGGGTGCAAATTTACCCTGCAGCCATTTTTATCTTTACCGGGCTGGTCTATTACCTGCTGTGCTTTAGCCTTGAAAAAATCACCCAACGCCGATTCGCACTAAAATGACTTCTCGGCTCAACATTCCACGAACTGATGGTCTTCGTTGAGCCGATATTTCACGCCCGCCCGGATGTTATTTTCCCCTTCAACAGCAAGCGCAAAACGCATTCTTTCGCCATCGTGATAAGCCAGTGCCGCACATCCGCCGGGACCGAGCGTTATCGAATCGACAGCACCGGTACTGGCAACAACGGCGTTCTCTCCGCTGGCAATAATGTGGATATTGTCCGCGCAGTTAGCGATTTTCGCCTCTGCACCAAAACAGGCTACCTGGGTTAAATCACCGCTGCTGGCAATCCGGTTTCGGTCGCCGAGCGAACTGATACGTACGCGCATGCCGGTACTGGCGATACGCGTTCCGTCGCCCACACTGCTGATACGCGCCGAGTTTCCCGCAATCGCTATTCGCCCGCGATCGCCTGAACTGCCGATATGCGTGTTATAGCCTACGCTGCCAATCCGTACGCTGTAACCGGCACTGGCGATCTGTGCTGCATACCCGGCGCTGGCAATTTTAACGTTGTCACCCGCACTGCTAAATCGGGCATAATCTTCCGCACTCGCCAGCGGATGACTGGTTTCCCCCGCGGCTTGCTCACCGGAAATATTCCCCATTGCGTCAATATCCTGCTGAGCAAAACTCGCCTCTTCCCGCCATTTTGACCAGCCGTACTCCACCAGGCTATTTGCCCAATCGGTATACCCTTCCCGCTGGAGCGCGCGATGAACATCGGCATAGCTTCCTCCTGCGGGAAATGCGCGTAGAAACCAGCGATACATGACGGGCCCGACACGCCAGACCCGTAAGTCACTTCGTGTAATCATCATCGCTTAATGCCGGTGGTAGCCATCCACCATACACTTGAAGGTTTCGCCCGGCGTGCGACCCGTAGTGCAAAGATAAAGATGCCCAAAAATGAAAAACAGACTGACTATTGCCAGCGCAAAGTGCGCCTGAAGCAGCCAGTAACGCACACCGGGGAACAGATCGCCGACGACCGTCGGGTAAAGCGATAACAATCCGGAGATCAGCAGCAGTGGCAACAAACCATACATCACGCCAACATAGGCCGCCTGCTGTAGCGGATTAAATTTAGAGCGAGGTGAGGCCGGGAATGGGTGTGACTCACCCTGCATAATGCCAAACAGGTAAAAACGTGTTTGTCTTTGTGCACGAGCGATCCAGCCCTGACGTTGAATAATATAGTGATGTCCGTTGCCGCCAATCAGGTTGATCAGCACAAAACCAATCCAGCAGGCAAGCAGCAAAAAGCCGCAGACCTCATGCACGGTAAGCAGGCTTTTCATTACCGGTGCGCTGACGGCAGAGAAGTGATTGACCAGACCACTAACCAGAAGTAGCAAAAACAGCAGCGCATTCGACCAGTGCCACAAACGAACAGCCTTCGAATATAAATAGACCTTCTCACCGTGCCCTGCCGACGTTTTATGCGCCGCACGAAAGCGCAACATGGCGTGAAGCGCCAGCACCAGCCACATTCCCACCAGCATTAACCCGGCAACGACTAACCACACAGGCCAGTAGTCCGGTGAAAACAGGGGGACATACTGTGCAAGCTGGGCGTGAAACTGTTCGGCATTCTGCGACGCGTTCATACATTTTCCTTTTTAATCAAATGTTGACCGAACCGACGATACAGATGGGGTTTCCCGGCGCCTGCAAGTTGATATTCGTAATACTTGTTTTCTCGCAACCAGGTCTGAATTTCCGGGCTATCTTCACGACCGAAAATCAGCGCATGTTCCGGGCAAGCGTTAACACAGATCGGTGGAAAACCTTTCGCCAGGCGTGATTCGGCGCAAAAGTCGCATTTATCCGCCACTTTAGTTTGCGGGTTGAGATAGCGAACCTGATAAGGACACGCACCAATACAGTAACTGCAGCCGATACAGGAAGACGTATCTACTCGCACAATACCGTTCTCATCTCGCCAGGAGGCACCGGTCGGACACACTTCAATGCAAGGCGCATCATCACAATGCTGGCAGGACTGACGGAAGTAGTGATACAGCGTTTCGTTGTCGTTGTCCGAGACTGGAATATGCGCTATCGACAAACGGCTACCCTGGGCAGGAACATGGTTGGTTTTCCTGCACGCCCGGGAGCAGATATTGCATCCGTTACACAATGATTCGTCGTGAATCATGACGTAACGAACGGCTTTAGGGCTCCTGGTACTCGCTAACAGATTTTGACCTGGGCCGGTGAAAAAAATCACCGTCCCCATGCCAATGACAAATTTTCGTCGGGTGAAGGACATCGGGTTATCCTCTAATACTGTGACTGTGGTCGTCCACACGTTCCATGACATCAACCTGAATAATTCAGGGGTTCTGATACTGCTCAACCTCAAGCCATTCACACAGGCCGTACGCTTTGCCATAACTCATAAAACGTTCGCTAAACAGATAAGGCTCCGCATTTGACGATTCCACAGTACGTATATCTGCGTAATCTGGATGCGTTTCCATGGCCGTAAGTGCCGCTGTAATCTGTTGAGATTCAAAGCTGTACGGCGGCTGCGTCAACATGGCGACCTTATAGGGGCGAGGATACGTGCGAGCGTCGAAGCGTACCGCCTCGGCAATCGCACGGCAGATGTCGTTTTCCACCACCTGCACGCACATGTCGGCGTAGTTTGCCGTCATGGTTTGCGTTGAGTAGAAATGGACATCTTCCGCCCCCTGCACACGGGTGATATCCGCGTTATTCGCGTCCTGACACAGCGTATCCAGCAGCGTGGAGAGATCGGCTTCAGGGACAGAATAAGGTGGCTGCAGAAACACGCTGCGCGCCACCAGTTGCCCCGCTGCTGAATGCTGGCGGATAAAATCTGCCACAATCGACTCCGGGCTGGCGGGTTCCTGAACCTGCGGCGCAGCCACCCGCTCTACCTGCGGATGAAACGCCTGTAACCAGTGTCTCTTATGGCTATCAACCTCGTCAGGAAGCCCCTCAACGGGTGCCAGAACGTTGCTCACGTTAGTCATCTCACGTTCCTTACGCCGGCAACAGATCCTGCGCAGCCAAATCAGCTGCCACGTCTTCAAGCCCGAGTCGGTTCAGGGTTTCACGCGTTGGGCAACCCAACTCGGGATCCCAGCCCATTTCCTGATAGAACATCGTCAGTGACTGGCGCATATCCTCCCTGTCCATCTTGTCGGTGCCTTCGGTGAAGACCGGTATTTTCGGATCTTTATCGAATACCCAGGAGCAGATGAGATCGTGCTCATTACGCATGTCTTTGGTTTGCATCAGTTTTACCGTATAGGCACGATGCAGGGTAAAGATGCGTTCAGCGGCCAGGTCCAGACTCGCCTGCGTGGTTTCATCACCGGTGACTGCCTGGAAGAACTTCGCTTCCAGATCCAAATCTCCGCGATAGTTACGGCTCTTGAGTGGTGAAACCGTCATCGGCCAAACCCAGTTACACAGCGTAACTGCGTTATGCAGACAGACTTTCAGCAGCGTCCATTTGGCATATTTGATCTTAGCGGCATTGATCGGCGTGTAGTTTTTGGTTTCGTCGTAGGCGTCCTGCGATCCAAATAGCTCGCCCGCCACTTCGCGCTGTAATTTCAGTGGTAAACCGGAACCAATGAAGTTGATATGGGTGTGCGTCATGCAGTCACGGTTAAACATGCAGTTGGTGATTGCCCCCACCTGTGCCGAAGCTTCGTTTGCATGATGGACAGGAAAACCAAACGGCGACCACAGTTTATTTTTGGCATAACCCCAGTACTCTTCGCCCAAATCCCAGCGTTCAGCAATGGCATACGAGCCGTCCGCAAGATGACTGAGTTCCCCCACGCGATGCGCCAGTCGATAGTAAAAATCTTTGATAAAGTTAGGATCGCCCGCCTCCAGTTGATCCCAACGGATCTCCGCATACTCTTCGGCTGGCAGCACGCGTTTAAAGACACCTTTCGAATAGCAGTAAGTAAAGTCACGGTGCAACTGACCGTAGTTACACCAGATACCGTAATCGTCAAACAGGTTCAGACCGAGCAGGTTCCCTACGACTCGTCCATCGTCTTTATCATCAAAATCTTTCGGACCATTGGGGAAAATGGTGGTGTGAACAAAGTTCGCCACGCAGGTGTTGCCGCCGGTACTCGGCACGCCAAAATCCTTCACCCGTGGGACATTGAGCTGCGACATACAACGAATAGGGCATGAATGGCAGCCGCTCATTTTGACCGTGTATTTTTCTGCGGCAGGCCCCAGATCAAACACCGATTTATAGGTACGGAAACCCACCGTATTTTGGTTGCCCGGCGGGATTTCACCGGTTTCGATTGGCCCCCCTTCTGCCGCTCCCCAGAAAAGTCCCTTACGGGCTGTCCAGCGCGAGTTTGGCGAAGAGTATTCTGCCCAGGCCTGCGGGGTGCTTGGCACAACGTGGTTGTTGTTGGCGCCGATAAGCTCGGTCATCATGTAGTCATTGAGCCGCTTCATCTCTTTACGATCGGCAATGTTGACCCCTTTGGTCCCTTCTACCGCAATGGCCTTCAGGTTTTTGGAACCCATCACCGCACCAGTACCGGCACCGCCGCTGTGGTTGCGGCTGTTGATCATGCAGGACAGTGGCACCAGATTCTCACCCGCCTGCCCAATAGCGTCGACGCAGGTTTCCGGGCTGGTAATCCGGCAAATCTCTTCAGTTGTGGCGCGAGTCCCCTTACCCCACAAGAAATCGGCTTTTTCGATGCTGACTTTATCGTCTTTGATGTTGATCCAGACCGGTGATGCGGACTTGCCTTCAATAATAATGGCATCGTAACCGGCGAATTTCATTTGTGCAGCAAAGAAACCGCCCATATGGGCATCTACGACTAAGTTACCTTTGGTAAACGTCGATAAGGAGGTGATATTGACGCGGGAGCTACAGGGAGCGCCAGACCCCGTTAATGGTCCGGTGGCAAAAACTAGCTTATTCCCTTCATCAAAAGGCATGGTGCCTGGCGGGACTTCGTCGTACATAATTTTATAACCAAAGCCCATCCCACCGACAAATTTTTTAAATTTACTGGAATCTTCAAGGGTGATATTACCCGTGGTGAGATTGACCCGTAAAATATTACCTGTCCAACCATTAGCCATCATGTTTTCCTTTGCAAGAAGGTTTAATAGATATACCCGCCATTCTTCAGGCAGCTTTTTTATTCAAAACTGCGGTATTTTTGGCAATTAATGGCGCGAATCAGGTATGCCTGCTATCTATCAAACAGTAATATCTTTCCACTCGATAATTTTTAATGCCCCAGTCGGACAAGCATTGGCGCATTCCCCGCATAACACACATTTTGAGGACTTTTTCGTTTCGGTATTTACGGTCGCCATCATCCACGGGCAGGCTGTGGTACACGCGCTACAGCCAATACAGCGTTTGTGGTCCACCGCAATACAACCGTCTTCCTGTTTCCAGGTAATTGCACCTATTGGACAGACCTTCATGCACTGCGGATCTTTACATTGTCGGCAGGTATCAGCGGTATAGTTTAAATCACCGTACAGCCCACCACCGGACCCGACGCCATCATCACCAAAGAAGAAATTGCGATGGATTTTTATCCGGGAAAAGAAGGTCCCTACGGCACCATCGTTATAATTAGTACAGGAGATTTCACAGCGGTGACAGCCCGTACAACGGGCTCGCTGAGTCACCAGAACCCCTTTCGGCGTATTGATAAGCCCCACGGTCCCACTATCGACATCTTCCTGCTTACAACCAAAAAGGGATAACAGCGCGGGGGCAATCGTTAATCCCGCCAGTCCTTTCCCTGATATCCGCAGGAATTCTAGTCGCGTTAAACCACAATCTAAAAATGGACGATCAACCTGGTTCATTTATTTCGCATCCTCTTCGCAAATGCTGTGGTAGCAACACATCCAGGCTAATTTAAACCAGCGCAGCTCAAGCCATATCGGGCGGTTAATGTTGCCAACAACACGTAAATTTTTGCCCTAACCTGATCGCGTAAATGACGGTGGTTAAACTGAATAAATCTAATCCTTTAGGGTTAGGCGTAGAAATAATGTGGTTATTCAGCATGCATAGTTTTGATCGTCATCAATTAAAAAACGGAAGGGATATAATTAATGCGGAGTGAGATTCATTATCATTAATAGGTGGAGTGAAATAGCAGCCTATTTAGATTAAAAATATTTGTGACCCCTCTCCCAAATATAATGCTGCACGGCCATCGATATATAAATAAATACATATCGATATTTATAGTTCTCTACCGCCAATTATTAGCGGAGATAAATTATATAGATTCATAGATTAACGTATCGAGAATAAGAGGACGGCAAAAAAATTTTGCCGTCCTCCTTTTATGAATTAACCGGCCAATGCTTTAATAACGGTCTCAATAGCCTGTTTTTCTAACTCACTGCGCTTCACACGCTGGTTAGCAAGGGTGGTTCTCAGTACTCCCGCAATGACGATATGCTTAGGCTCTTGTCCCAGATCGCGCATTTCGAGCACTACTTTACCTACTACTCTGCACATTTCACGGTACAACTCGTCGTCTTTCGTCTGATTTCCCATTTTTGCCCGCTCGTCATTAACTCAAACCAACAGCATATATCACTCTGACGATTTAGACAAAATTCAATGAAAATCAAAGAAATGTCATCATTCTACTGAATTCTCTGAAGTCGATTAACAAGCTCAGCAAGACTTCCTGCCTGCATTTTTTCCATCACCCGCGCCCGGTGTACTTCAACCGTACGCACGGCAATATTCATGGCATCAGCAATTTCCCTATTCATTAATCCTTTTGCTACCAGATGCGCCAGTTCCCGTTCTTTCGGCGTAAGTTGTTGATAGCAGCAGATGATCTCTTGTCGCGAGAACGCCGCTGCCGAGACCTGCAAGGCATGTTCTAATGCAGCCTGAAGCGGCACGGCTGACACCGGTTTTTGCAAAAAATCGACCGCGCCACGTTTCATTTGCTCAACCGCCATCGGCACATCGCCATGCCCGGTGAGAAAGACCACCGCCAGCGTGCTTGCTTTCTGACGCATGATTTCATGCACAGCGTGCCCATCCAGTACCGGCATACGCATATCCAGCAGTAGTACGCCCACCTGGTGCAGATTTGCTTCGGCGAGGAACTTCTCGCCTTGCTCCCAGCAAGACACTTCATATCCCAGACTTTCCAATAAAAACGCACAGGCCTGGGTGACGGCAGTGTCGTCATCCAGCAGATGAATTATCGCCACTACGGCCTCCTTCCTGATTTGGTTTAAAATACAATGTCACTCTCGCCCCTGCTTTTCCGTCCGGGGCCTGCTGATTTTGGATCACAATATCTCCGTTTGCGTAGCGCACCAGTCGCTGACAAATGGCCAGTCCTAGTCCCATACCTTCTTTGCGGGTGGTCATAAACGGCTGAAACGCCTGATACAACTGATCCTCGTCAATGCCTCCGGCATTATCCTGCACCTGAATACGCACACAACCATCCTTATGCTGGGCACTAAACCATACTGTCGTAGCGCCTGCCTGGGCGGCATTGAGTACCAGATTAGCCAGCACCTGCTCAAGAAGAACGCTTGGCAGCATCAACGTTAACGCCTTACTAACCTGCGTGTGCAGCGTTACCGACGGGAATTGCTGGGGCATGCGCAATAATTGCCAGACGTGATGGATAGCATCGTGAACGTTGATGGCTTGCCAGTCATCGGTGAGTACCGGATTGCCCTGTGCCTGGCTGACCCACTGCCGGAGATTGCGCAGCGTATCGGCCCCCCTTTGTGCCTGGGCGTCGATGTGCTCAAGCGCGGGCAGCAACGGATGCTGCTCATCCTGACCGCGCAGGCGGATCAAACAGCCTTGGGCGTAATGGCGGATAGCAGACAACGGCTGATTGAGCTCGTGGGCAAAACCGGAGGTCATCTCCCCCAGCACGCTCATTTGGCGGGCAGTCTCCAGCGCCTGTTCCTGTTTGTGCAACAACACGTTGTTCCGCTCTAGTTGCCTGCCGCGTCGGCGAACCAACAGCATTACCCAGATGTAATTGAGCGTCAGCAACAGCAATACGACGACCACGGCCCCCATCGCCAACCGATGTTGAATAAACCAGCTTTTGACATCCAGCCACAGTTGGCGCTGCTGCGGATGTTGGCGGACGTCCCGCAGCAACGCTTCTACTTCGCGGGTCGAGGCGGGCGCGCCCCAGCGAAACGTCACGTTTTGCGGTGCATTGAACAGCACCCGCGTGACGCGATCGGCCAGTTCATCGCTCACTGCTGGCAGTGCGGCAAATGACCAGTCAGGATAGAGCGGCGTACTGGTTAAACAGGGTATTGAAGTCGGATGGTTCAACACGGTCATAAAATCGGTTTTACGAATGAGGCCTTCTTCATCCATCTTTTCCAGAAGACACACCGGCACGATCACCGCCTGCACGGCTTTTTCACGTAATAAATAGAGTAAGGCATCGGCGGGAAATCCGGTAAACGTCAGACGTAAATCGCGTTCGGGGCGCAAACCGGCATCACTGAGCGCTTTATATCCCAGCAAATAGCCGCCAAACGCCTGAGCATCAATGGCGCCAACCGTTTTGCCGATCAGATCATGTGCGGAGGTGATCCCACTGTCGCGTCTGACGAGGATCGCGCTGCCAATCACGTTACTGGTGGCTTTCCCACCACGGGTGGAGCGTAACGACGCCAGCCAGCGTAGCGCTGAGCGGCTGTTAAGCTGGACAAACTGTGCCGGATTGGTGACCACAAAGTGTACCGTTCCACGATTCACCGCCTCCTGCATCTGTCGCAGGTCCAGCGGTTGAATATGAAACTGCTCACCGGGGATTTGCTGATTCAAAAAGGTTTCCAGCGGCTGCCAGTGATTACGTGTGGAGACCTCCCCACGCATCGCCAAAACGCCAATGTTCCATGTCTGCGCCCTGACCGCGCCGCTTAGCATCCACAGCGACACCAGCACCCCCAGACACCTTACTACGTTGCGTCCCACTCAATTATCCCTGTCAATTATGTTGTTTTAGATCAACAACAAGCCGGGTATGTGGTTAACCACAATAGAGTATACCCCGTCACGATTTTTACACTGTAAATCATTGAGATTCTTTATTCATCACACGCAAATCAACGGCGTGACCAATGTTTCGTTGTTGCATCGTGACGGGAGAAAATATGGACAGCAGTAAACGGCAGTTTCTCCAGCAACTGGGCGTCCTGACCGCTGGCGCATCACTGGTTCCGCTGGCTCAGGCGCAATTTCCCTATTCGCCTGAACGCCGGGAAGGCTCACAACAGCATCGCTACGCCATGCTGGTTGACCTGCGACGCTGTATCGGCTGCCAGGCCTGTACCGTCAGTTGCGCCATTGAAAACCAGACCCCACAGGGCGAATTTCGTACCCTCGTCAACCAGTATCAAGTGCAGATTGAAGGCCAGCAAAGCGTCACCAACGTCCTGCTGCCGCGACTGTGCAACCATTGTGATAATCCCCCTTGCGTGCCCGTTTGCCCGGTACAGGCCACTTTCCAACGCGAAGACGGCATTGTTGTGGTCGACAACACGCGCTGCGTGGGCTGTGCCTATTGCGTGCAGGCCTGCCCTTATGATGCGCGATTCATCAACCATGAAACGCAAACCGCCGATAAATGTACCTTTTGCGTTCACCGCCTCGAAGCGGGTCTGCTCCCGGCCTGTGTGGAATCCTGCGTCGGCGGCGCACGAATCATTGGCGATATTAAAGATCCGCACAGCCGCATTTCACAAATGCTGCATGAACACCATGACGCCATCAAAGTACTGAAGCCGGAAAGCGGTACGTCTCCTCACGTGTTCTATCTGGGGTTGGATGAGGCGTTTGTCACCCCATTGATGGGACGTGCTCAACCAGCACTCTGGCAGGAGGTTTAAATGAACCATTCACTGATTATCGACGAGGTTCTGGCCCATCCCCAGGACGTAAGCTGGTTACCCTGGGCCGTACAATATTTCTTTTTCATCGGCATTGCCGCCTGCGCCGCGCTGTTCGCCTGCGTTCTACACTGGCGCAAAAAAGAAACGGCAGACCTGGAGAATCTGACGCTGTTAATCGCCCTGACCTGCGCGATTACCGCACCACTGGCACTGACCGCCGATCTACACCAAACCGCCCGTGTCTGGCATTTCTATGCGTATCCGACGCCATGGTCCTGGATGCCGTGGGGCGCGTTGTTTTTACCGCTGTTTACCGGTTTTTTAGGTTTGTGGTTTCTGGCGCAGCACGTTAAACGGTTAACGCTAAAAAGTTACAGCGTCACAAAATGGTTAGCACTTGGCAGCGCCCTGTCCGCCATCGGATTGCTGGTCTACACCGGCCGTGAAGTGTCGGTGGTACAGGCGCGTCCCATCTGGTTCAGTTACGCCTTTCCGGTTGCAATGTTCCTCAGCGCGCTGCAAACGTTTCTTGCCCTGCTTATTGCCATGACAAATAGCCAGGACGTACTGCCGCGTAAGCTAGCGTGGGGGCAAATGGTCACGTTGATCGCGCTGGCTATCGTGGTGGTGATCTGGGCGAGCGGTAATACGCTTTCCGGTTCGGCTATCCGTCAGTGGCTGGATGTTGCTTCTTCAGCACAACACTACGCTATCGGTTGGGTTGCGTTATGGCTTGTTTCGCTTGCTCTTTGCGGGTTGGTTGTACGTTACCCCTTGTCGCTACCGCTGCGCATATTACTCGCTTTTAGCGCCATGGCGCTGTGCTGGCTAGTGCGCTGGACGTTACTCATCCAGGTGCAGACTGTACCGAAATTTAACGCGCAGTTTAATCCCTACACCCTGCCCGGCGGCACCGATGGCTGGCTGGCTATTGTGGGTACCTTCGGCCTGTGGATAGCACTGATTATTATTGTTCGTGAAGCCCTGAACGCGATCGCAAGGAGAATGCAACATGGCTAATTTAACCCGTCGTCAGTGGCTTAAAGTGGGCCTTGCCGTAGGTGGCATGGTGACTTTTGGCCTGAGTTATCGGGATGTGGCAAAGCGCGCGATAGACGGTTTGCTGGACGGAACCTCGGGAAAAATCACCCGTGATCGCATTTTTGCCAACGCGCTCATCCCCGAAGCCAACGCCCGGCCTCACTGGCAGCAAAACCCGCAGCAGGTGATCTCCATGACGCAGTGCTTTGGTTGCTGGACGCAGTGTGGTGTGCGGGTTCGCGTTGACACTGAACAAGGCAAAGTGCTGCGCATTGCGGGCAACCCTTATCATCCGTTGTCGCACGAACACCATATAGACGCCTCTGTCCCCTTTGCCACGGCAATGGAACAGCTGGCCGGGGAGTCAGGTCTTGACGCACGTTCCACCGCCTGCGCCCGCGGTGCAACCTTACTCGAAGGTTTGTACAGCCCGCTACGTATTCTGGAGCCCATGAAGCGCGTCGGTAAACGCGGTGAGGGAAAATGGCAACGCATCAGCTTCGAACAGCTGATCAAAGAGGTGGTGGAAGGTGGCGATTTGTTTGGTGAAGGCCACGTTGATGGTCTGAGAGCCATCCACGATCCCACTACACCGCTTGATGCGAAACATCCCGGCTTTGGCCCAAAATCCAATCAACTGCTGGTCACCAATACCAGCGATGAAGGACGTGATACCTTTTTACGTCGCTTCGCACTGAACAGTTTCGGCAGTAAAAACTTCGGTGCTCATGGCGCTTACTGCGGTCTGGCCTATCGGGCCGGCTCCGGTGCGTTAATGGGCGATCTGGATAAAAATACCCACGTGAAACCCGACTGGGATAACGTCGAATTCGCGCTGTTTATGGGCACCTCTCCGGCGCAATCCGGCAACCCGTTTAAGCGCCAGGCCCGCCAGTTGGCCAGCGCCCGTTTGCGTGACGACTTCCGTTATGTTGTGGTAGCGCCCGCTTTGCCATTAACCACGGTGCTGGCTGACGATCGCGGCCACTGGCAACCCGTACGACCGGGAAGCGACTCCGCGCTGGCAATGGGGATGATAAGCTGGATTATCGATAAACAACGCTATAACGCTGATTATCTCGCCATTCCCGGCGTGCAGGCCATGCAGCAGGCGGGAGAAAAAAGCTGGACTAACGCCACACATCTGGTGATTACCGATGAAATTCCAACGCTTGCCGGACAGCACCTGACCCTCGCCCATCTGAGTGCAAACGACGCCCAGGAGCCGGTGGTCGTCAACGAGGCCGGTGAGATTGTCGCCGCCAGCAGTTGCCCGCGCGCGCAGCTGTTTGTTACCCGCGAAGTGACGCTGGCTGACGGGCGGACGGTAACGGTAAAAAGTAGCTTCCAGTGTCTGCGAGAGTCCGCAGAGAAACTGTCGCTAACGCAGTACAGCCAGCAGTGTGGGGTGTCAGAAGCAGACATTGGTGCTCTGGCCGACGCATTCACCCGCCACGGGCGTAAAGCGGCAGTGATCACGCACGGCGGAATGATGGCAGGCAATGGATTTTATAACGCCTGGTCGGTGATGATGCTCAATGCGCTGATTGGCAACCTCAGCCTTGAAGGCGGCGTGTTCGTCGGCGGCGGCAAATTCAATGGTGCCACCGACGGTCCGCGCTACAACATGGACAGTTTCGCCGGGAAGGTAAAACCGAAAGGGTTAAGCATCGCGCGCAGTAAAACCGCTTATGAGTATTCCGAAGAGTACCGCAATAAGGTGGCAGCCGGGCAATCGCCCTTCCCGGCCAAAGCCCCGTGGTATCCGTTTGTCGCCGGTCAGCTTACCGAACTCCTCGTCTCGGCGCTTGAAGGTTACCCTTATCCGCTGAAAGCCTGGATCTCAAACATGACCAACCCGTTTTACGGCATTGCGGGGTTGCGCAGCGTGGCGGAAGAAAAGCTCAAGGATCCTTCTCGTCTGCCGCTGTTTATTGCAATTGACGCCTTTATGAACGAAACCACGGCGCTGGCAGATTACATCGTGCCGGATACCCACAACTTCGAAAGCTGGGGATTCAGCGCTCCGTGGGCGGGCGTGGCCAGCAAAGCCACCACCGCGCGTTGGCCGGTCGTCAGACCCGCGACCAGTAGCACCGCTGACGGTCAACCTGCCTCTATGGAGTCTTTCTGTATTGCGGTTGCAAAACGCATCGGGCTACCCGGATTCGGCGACAATGCGATTACCGATCCGCAAGGCAACCACTATCCGTTGAACCGTGCGGAAGATTACTACCTGCGCCTCGCCGCCAATATTGCGTTTATGGGCAAAGCGCCGGTCCCCGAAGCACAGCAGGAAGACATTGCATTGACCGGGGTACAGCGGATCATGCCCGTGATGGCGAAAACGCTGAAAGCTGATGAAATCAGCCGAGTGGCGTTTATCTACTCCCGCGGCGGACGCTTTGCGCCGGACAACAGCGGGCGAGTGGATAACCGCGTCGGCAATGCCTGGGAAAAACCGCTCCAAATCTGGAATGCGAACGTCGCCGCGTACCGCCATGCGATTACCGGCGAGCGCTACAGCGGCTGCCCGGCCTGGTATCCTTCGCGCCTGTCAGATGGGCGTGCGGTAGAGGAGTTGTTCCCGGAACAAGAATGGCCATTGAAACTGATTTCTTTTAAATCCAATACCATGTCCAGCGCCACGGCGGTGATCCCGCGCCTGCATCATCTGAAGCCGGTTAATCTGGTGGCGCTCAATCCACAAGATGGTCAGCGGTATGGTTTAGCACACGGCGATATCGTTCGTATCACCACCCCAGGCGGTCAGGCACAGGCACAGATAAGCCTGCTGCATGGCGTCATGCCGGGTGTCATCGCCATTGAACATGGTTACGGGCATAAAGAAATGGGCGCGGCACGGCATACCCTCGACGGTGAGCCGATGGCGTTTGATGAGCAGATTAAGTCGGGAATTAATCTCAACGAGTTGGGTTTTGCGGACCCAACCCGACAGGTAGCCAATACCTGGCTTGACTGGGTGTCGGGTGCGGCGGTGCGCCAGGGGTTACCAGCGAGAATTGAGCGCGTGTAGCTCTGGCACAGCATGGCAACACTAACGCGTTGTACCCGGCCTACAGGATGTCGTAGGCCGGGTAAGGCACTCCCGCACCCGGCAAGAAGCGAATTAGTTGTTTACCGGGATCACCGCACCTTTATATTTAGTACGGATCCAGTCCTGGATCTCTTTTGAGTGCAGGACATCAACCAGCGCCACGATATCCTTTTTCTTCTCGTCGCCGCGATGCACGGTAATGATGTTGGCATACGGATTATTTTCACCACTTTCAACGGCAATAGGATCTTTCACTGGATCCAGCCCGGCGTCGATGGCGTAGTTGGCGTTAATCACCACCGCATCGCCTTCGTCGTTGTTATACATCTGCGGTAACAGCGCTGCTTCCACGTTTGGCAGGAACTTCAGCTTTTTCGGGTTTTCGACGATATCGCTAATGCGCGCGGTTACTTTATCCACACCCGGCTTCAGCTTGATCACACCCTCTTTTTCGAAAATCGACAGAATACGACCTTCCTCAGATACCGCATCACGCATGATGACTTTGCCGCCTTCCGGCAGATCTTTAAGCGATTTCACTTTTTTCGAATAGATACCAATCGGCTCAATGTGAATCGCTCCGGCGCTGACGAAGTCATACGTTTTATCGCCCGCATGATCTTTAATCACGCTGTTCAGGTACGGAATATGCTGGAAGTAGTTGGCGTCAATCTCACGACCAGCCAACGCAGTGTTCGGCAGAATGTAATCCTGGAATGGTTTAATCTCCAGATCGATCCCCTGTTTCGCCAGAATCGGTTTGGCTTGTTCAAGGATCTCCGCGTGCGGCACGTTAGACGCGCCAACGGTCAGAGTATCAGCCAAGGAGGCAAAGCTCAGGGCGCTTAAGGTTGCTGCGGCGAGTAACGTCAGTGATTTTTTCATGATAATGGTTTCCGTATTTTATTAGCGTTTATCTAACAGAGAGGTGATCACATCGCCGCAAAGCTGGATGATGAAGACAATGAGCAAAATCGTCACTGTCGCCACCAGCGTGACGTCGCTGTGGTTGCGCTGGAATCCTTCCAGATAGGCCAAATTCCCTAAACCACCGGCACCAATTACCCCTGCCATCGCACTGTAGCTAACCAGCGCAATTAGCGTCACGGTGATCCCGGACACCAGAGCAGGAGAGGATTCCGGCAGTAAAACTCGAAAAATAAGCGTGCTCAGCCGTGCGCCCATCGAACGCGTCGCTTCAATAACGCCTTTATCCACTTCACGCAGAGCAATTTCGACCAGACGTGCATAAAACGGCGCAGCACCGACGATCAGCGCAGGCAACGCCGCATTGGCGCCGAGAATGGTGCCAACCATCGCTTTGGTGAACGGGATCAGCAGCACGATCAAAATGATGAATGGGATGGAGCGGAAGATATTCACCACCAGCGAAATAACGCTATATATCGCACGGTTAGGAAACAACCCGCCGCGCGCGGTCAGGAACAACGCCAGACCAAGCGCGATGCCCAGGATAAAGGTCGCCGCCCCCGAAAGGGCTGTCATATACAGCGTTTCCTGGGTTGCCGCTAACAGTTGCTCCCACTTCAGATGAGGAAACAGTTCTTCAGCCATGTTGAATCACCTCGCCTTCAATGTCGCTCTGGCGCAGGTCGGCCAAAATATTATTCAATTGTTCTTCAGAGGCCACCACGTGCACCCAGAGCTGACCAAACGCGCCGTGTGCGGTTTGCGTCATCTTGCCATGCAAGATGTTGAACGGCAGGCCATAGCGTAGGGTCAATTCCCCAACCACAGGCCGGTGCGTGCGTTGCCCGGTAAACGTAAGTTTGATAACTACGCCGCCAAGTTCGCTTGCCAGCTGCGGATTAAACTCGTCTTCCTCGGTGTACTGGCTCACCTGACGAACAAACTGCCGGGTGATCGACTGCTGTGGATGGGTGAAGACGTTGAGTACATCGCCTTCCTCAACGACCTTGCCGTTTTCCATTACCGCGACGCGATCGCAGATTTTGCGTACCACGTGCATTTCATGAGTGATCAGCACAATGGTCAATTTGAACCGACGGTTAATATCGAGGAGTAAATCGAGGATCTGATCGGTAGTTTGCGGATCCAGCGCCGAGGTGGCTTCGTCACACAGCAGGACATCCGGATTGTTCGCCAGCGCGCGGGCAATTCCTACACGCTGTTTTTGCCCACCGCTAAGCTGGGAAGGATACGCATTTTCACGACCGTTCAGCCCAACCAGCGTAATCAGTTCGGCAACCCGCGCTTTGATGGACGCTTTGGACGCGCCGGCGATTTGCATAGAGAAAGCAATATTTTCGCTAACGGTCCGCGACCACAACAAATTGAAGTGCTGAAACACCATGCTGATTTTCAGTCGCGCCTGGCGTAACGATTCCCCACTGGCGGCGGAGATATCGTGGCCGTTAATCGTCACGCTGCCGGAGGTCGGTTTTTCGAGACCATTGAGCAAACGAATTAATGTGCTTTTACCTGCCCCGCTGTAACCAATAATGCCGTAAATCTGTCCCTGTTCAACCGTCAGGTTGACGTTATCGACAGCGGTGATGGCAAGCCTGCCTGGCGTAAACACTTTCGAAATATTTTTCAGGACAATCATGTCGTTTGGGTATCCGCTGCTGCTTATTGTTCTTCTGCTAGCGCTTTTAGCTGTTTAGCAGTATGGATGTCCAAACGAGTGTAATCAGTGAGATTGGCTTTTAAAATGAATTAAAACGCATTTGATATAACTTATAGGAATATAGTACGACATCAACGCCAACGGCTTAAAACGCAGTCATCAGGATGTTAAATGCAGTTTGTTGCGCAACAAACCGCAACGCCCGATAACCTCTTTATCCATACCGATGAACAAATTCATGAATATTTTTTGTAAAACTGCACAGAAGTGTTTTGAAACGCTGTTTCCATTTTCCTTTTTGATAATTTTCAGCGTATAATGCGCGCCAATTGTCTCTTGAATGGTTTCAGCACATTGACCTGTAAAACTCAACGACTACAAAACTCACCATCCCGTTGGGCTGAAACACAAGCACACATTCCTCTGCACGCTTTTTCGATGTCACCTATCCTTAGAGCGAGGCATCACAACTTTCGTAACTCAGGTTTAGCTTCCCGTCCGTGCGCGGCGGGAGCCAGATTTCCATATCCTTCTCAACTTAAAGACTAAGACTGTCATGAAAAAGACGAAAATTGTTTGCACCATCGGTCCGAAAACCGAATCCGAAGAGATGTTATCCAAAATGCTGGACGCGGGCATGAATGTCATGCGTCTGAACTTCTCCCACGGTGATTACGCAGAACACGGTCAGCGCATCAAGAATTTGCGCAACGTCATGAGCAAAACCGGCAAGAAAGCCGCAATCCTGCTCGACACCAAAGGTCCGGAAATCCGTACCATCAAACTGGAAGGCGGTAACGACGTTTCCCTGAAAGCGGGCCAGACCTTCACCTTCACCACCGACAAATCTGTCGTAGGCAACAACGAAATCGTTGCTGTTACTTATGAAGGCTTCACTAAAGATCTGTCCGTCGGCAACACCGTTCTGGTTGACGATGGTCTGATCGGCATGGAAGTTACCGCCATCGAAGGTAACAAAGTAATCTGTAAAGTGCTGAACAACGGCGACCTGGGCGAAAACAAAGGCGTTAACCTGCCGGGCGTTTCCATCGCACTGCCAGCACTGGCTGAAAAAGACAAACAAGACCTGATCTTCGGTTGCGAGCAAGGCGTTGACTTCGTTGCAGCGTCCTTTATCCGTAAGCGCTCTGACGTCGTTGAAATCCGTGAGCACCTGAAAGCGCACGGCGGCGAAAACATCCAGATCATCTCCAAAATCGAAAACCAGGAAGGCCTGAACAACTTCGACGAAATCCTCGAAGCGTCTGACGGCATCATGGTTGCGCGTGGCGATATGGGCGTTGAGATCCCGGTTGAAGAAGTTATCTTCGCGCAGAAGATGATCATCGAAAAATGTATCCGTGCACGTAAAGTCGTTATCACTGCGACCCAGATGCTGGACTCCATGATCAAAAACCCGCGTCCGACCCGCGCTGAAGCCGGTGACGTAGCGAACGCCATCCTCGACGGTACCGACGCAGTAATGCTGTCTGGCGAGTCTGCCAAAGGTAAATACCCGCTGGAAGCCGTTACCATCATGGCGACCATCTGTGAGCGTACTGACCGTGTGATGACCAGCCGTCTGGACTTCAACAACGACAGCCGCAAACTGCGCATCACCGAAGCCGTTTGCCGTGGCGCGGTTGAAACTGCTGAAAAACTGGACGCGCCGCTGATTGTCGTCGCAACCCAGGGTGGTAAATCTGCTCGCGCAGTACGTAAATACTTCCCGGATGCCACCATCCTGGCGCTGACCACCAACGAAACTACCGCGCGTCAGCTGGTGCTGAGCAAAGGTGTTGTTGCACAGGTGGTTAAAGAAATCAGCTCTACCGATGATTTCTATCGCCTGGGTAAAGAAGTCGCTCTGGAAAGCGGTCTGGCTCAGAAAGGTGACGTCGTGGTTATGGTTTCTGGTGCACTGGTTCCGAGCGGCACCACCAACACCGCATCCGTTCACGTACTGTAATAATTCCATCGCGAATTAATTTGCTTAAAAAAGCGCCCTGGTGGCGCTTTTTTTATTTTATCGATAGCCACAATTAATAAAAAATCAAATCGGATTTCACTATCTAATCCGTGATTATCTAAGATGAATCCGATGGAAGCTTTCTGTTTTCACTCGGGTTTTTAGCCGTTTTTGCACAATTCGATGCTTCTTTGAGCGAACGATCAAAAATAAGTGCATTCCCATCAAAAAAATATTCTCAACATAAAAAACTTTGTGTAATACTTGTAACGCTACATGGAGATTAACTCAATCTAGAGGGTATTAATAATGAATCGTACTAAACTGGTACTGGGCGCGGTAATCCTGGGTTCTACTCTGCTGGCAGGTTGCTCCAGCAATGCTAAAATCGATCAGCTGTCTTCTGACGTTCAGACTCTGAACGCTAAAGTTGACCAACTGAGCAACGACGTGAACGCAATGCGTTCCGACGTTCAGGCTGCTAAAGATGACGCAGCACGCGCTAACCAGCGTCTGGACAACGCAGCTACTAAATACCGCAAGTAATAGTATCTGTGTAATAGAAATGGCGCACATTGTGCGCCATTTTTTTGCTCTGAATTCCCCTTCCCTGTTATTGCGTAGCGCGCACCTCAGCATCCTCTCCTGGAACGCCATTTTGCGCAGACTTCACTTCTGGCCCATTGCTTGCGACCGATGCTTGCCCGGCAGTGACAGTGACCGGATAACCTGCGCGACGATACAACGCCCTTTCCACCAGACTGTTGTCCACCGCTTTGTTGTCTTTAAACTGGGTAAAACCGGCTGGCAGCACATACGGCATGGTCTGGACGTTTTGTTCCTCTTCCGGCGACAGCGGTCGATGCACTTCGACATACCTCATGCCGTTCGGCTCAATCGAATATTTTATCGGCTCATTAATCACCCTGACCGGCGTTCCAGTGCGGACCTGAGCAAACAGTGCTTTAATGTCCGGCGCGTTCATGCGAATACAACCAGAACTCACACGCAGTCCCACGCTGTCCGGCGCGCTGGTACCATGGATCAGATATTCACCGTTTCCATGCGCCAGACGCAGTGCAAAGCGTCCTAACGGGTTATTTGGCCCGGCAGGTACAACAGGCGGTAATGTGATGCCGCGCTCCAGAGAGCGTTTACGGATGCCTGGTGTAGGGGTCCAGGTTGGATTCGGGATTTTCTGCCCAACCCGGGTTTCCATTACCGGCGTTTCCAGCCCCTGCAAACCGATACCAATCGGGAATACCTGAACAATATTCTCTCCCGGCGGGAAGTAATACAGACGCAGTTCCGCCAGATTCACAATAATGCCTTCGCGTGGTGCATCCGGCAGCAGTAATTGTGAGGGAATAGTAATCAGGGTTCCGGGTTTAGGTACGGGGGCAATAGTATTGTTGGCTTCAAGGATCAGCATGGCAGCGGTATCAAACTTACGGGCTATCGCCTGTAGGTTTTTATCGCCTTCCTGCACGGTGTAAGTTTGGTTTTGCCCAACAAGACGGCTGTTCGCCTGGGGCAAAGGATAATCGACCGCCCATGCGGCCTGAATAGCGCTGTAAGCGCCGATTAGCATTAACGTAATAACAGACGCGCGTTTCATACTCACTCACCCCCCTGGCGTTCTTGCCGGACGGCGGCGAGCGCCCAATCCGGCCTACGAGTCACTGCGTTGCCTTACACGAACGCTTTCAAGTCGGTCTGAAAGTTGACGTGTTTTATCAGTTTAGCTAAGAGTTGCGGCTTTGGCGCGAATAGCCCGAATCATCGCCTCCAGCCCTTGTGAACGAGACGGCGTGAGATGTTGTGCAAGTGCCATTTTTTCAAACCACGGACGCACATCAAAATTCACAATATCCTGGGCCGTCATGCGATCATACAAAATGAATACCACGGCAATAAGTCCTTTCACAATTGCCGCATCACTGTCGCCCTGCAATTCAATTATCCCTTCGCCATTCTGGTTCATAACAATCCATACCTGGCTTTGACATCCCTGGATGCTATTTTCCGGGCAGCGTAAGTCGTCGTTTAATTCCGGCAAACGCTGACCCAGTTCAATAATGTACAGGTATTTCTCTTCCCAGTTAGCGCAACGCAGAAAATTACGCAACAACTTTTCTTTATCCGGTAGCGCAGCCATAACGCCTCCCTGTTAGCCCAGTAAATGATGAATACGCTTGAGGCCCGTTACCAGGCGATCCACTTCTTCATGGGTGTTGTACATTGCAATCGACGCCCGGCACATAGCAGGAACGTTATAGTAGGCCATCAGCGGCATAGCGCAGTGATGCCCCGTCCGCACGGCTATTCCATAGTTATCAAGAAAACTCCCGACGTCATAGGCGTGATGTTTGCCGAGATTAAACGCAATCACCCCCAGGCGGTTATCCGGTCCGTAGAGCGTTAAATCCGGCACATCCGCCAGCTGTTCCAGCGCATAGCGCATCATGAATTGTTCATATTCGCTGATTTCAGTAAGCCCCAGCGCCGAAACATACTCAATAGCCGCGCCGAGTCCGATAATACCTCCGGTGTTTGGCGTTCCGGCTTCAAAACGCCAGGGGGCTTTAGCCCACGTCGTTCCTTGGCTCAAACTTACCGTCGCAATCATTGAGCCACCGCCTTCCCAGGGCGGCATCTCCTGCAACAGCGACTCTCTGGCATACAGAACGCCAATACCGGTTGGACCGTAAAGTTTATGCCCGGAGAAAACATAAAAATCGCAATCCAGTGCCTGTACGTCCACCTGATGATGCATCACCGCCTGCGCGCCATCCACCAGCACTTTCGCACCGAATTGATGTGCCAGCTCAATCATTTCCGATAACGGGTTTTCGGTACCCAACACATTAGAAACGTGGGTAATCGCCAGCAGTTGCGTGCGATCGTCAAACAGCGTCGGCAGCATCTCCAGTTGCAACGTACCATCAGCATTGAGCGGGATAACGCGCAGCTCTGCCCCTACGCGGGTACACAGCATCTGCCAGGGTACAATATTGGCGTGGTGCTCCATTTCGCTGATGATAATGTTATCGCCCGCCCGCACGTTGCTGCTACCCCAGCTGTTCGCCACAAGATTGATACCTTCCGTCGTGCCACGTACAAACACCAGCTCTTCCGCAGAGCGGGCGTTAATAAACAACGAGGCAAGTTTGCGCACATTCTCCATTTTTTCCGTAGCCTGGGCGCTCAGCGTATGAATACCGCGGTGGACTGCCGCATAGCCGTGACGATAAAACTCGGCCTCGGCATCAATCACCTGATTGGGTTTTTGCGCGCTGGCAGCGCTGTCCAGATACGCCAACGGTAAACCGTTCACTTCACGCGTCAGGACCGGAAAATCAGCCCGTACTTTTTCAATGGGGAATGTCATGCTGCGCCTCCCGGCAAGCGTTGGGCGATCCGCGCCAGTACCTGTTGTTTCAGCGTTTCATCGCCCAGGGCTTCCGTCAGCTCAGCGGCAAACGCATAGAGAATCATGTGTTGAGCATCCTGCTGACCGATTCCGCGTGAACGCAGATAGAACATCTGCTCGTCGTCGATCCGTCCTACCGTCGCCCCGTGGCTGCATTTCACATCGTCGGCGTAGATTTCGAGCTGTGGCTTGGTATCCACCTCCGCCAGCTTTCCGAGCAACAGATTATTGTTGGTCATCTGACCGTCGGTTTTGATGGCGTGCTGTGCGACGTTGATCAGACCATTGAATACCGCCCGCCCCTTATCGCTGACAATCGTTTTATGCAACTGGCGACTGTTGCAATAGCCTTTGTTGTGCTCAAGCCAGGTCCGTGTATCACAGACTTCATTTTTCACCGGCATCGCCAGACTGTTCAACCGAAGCGTGGTGTTTTCACCGTTAAGCTGCGTACTGGTGTTATGGCGCAATACCGCATCACCAAGCAAGAAACTGTGGCTGACGGCAGTCGCATCCGCACCCAATTGAATATCATTATGGGCGAAGTGGTGGCTGAGCGGATTTTCAAACGCCAGTTTGATATGGCGCAAATGGGCGTTTGCCGCGACGTTCATCGTTAAGCGTGCGCCGGTGAAATGGCGAAGCTCGCTGAGGCTGGCATAGTGTTCAATGACGGTGGCTTCTGCGCCTTCCGCCAGCTCCAGATGGTGGCGATAGTGCGCCGTATTCACCTCATCGCCCGCCACCCCCTGGGTAATATGCAGCAGCAGCAGCGGTTTTGCGGGGCGCTGGTTACGCTTCACCTGAATGTGCGTTACGCTACGGGACAGGCTTTCGGTCAGGTGCAAAAACACTTCCGGTTGGATAGCCGCTGGCAGCGCCTGGCGCGCATCGTCAATGGTAATGTCAAAACCGCTACCGTCCGCGCTGTCGCTGAGCGTCGGAGAGAATTGTCCGTCAACAAATACCAGTCGAATAGCGTCAATAGCCGGCGATAACGCTGCACATTGGGCAGGCGTTATCTCAGCGACATGACTGACAAACTGACTGTTGGTTAATCCTTCCAGCGGTGTGTATTTCCAGTCCTCATGTTTACGCGTTGGCAGTCCCAGACGCAGCATCTGTTGCAAGTGCTGCTGCGCATGGTGTGAGCGTGTCTCCCCTTGCGTCTCAAACAGATGGTGCCACTGTTGCAGCACGTTACTGCTGTTCGCTAAGCCAGCCATAACCTTGCTCCTCCAGTTGTTTGACCAGCGTGAAATCGCCGGACTTCACAATTCGCCCCTGGTAGAGAACGTGAACAAAATCGGGTTTGATATAGTCCAGGATGCGCTGATAGTGAGTGACGATAATGAATGAGCGTTTCCCGTCACGTAGTGAGTTCACGCCATCGGCAACGATTTTCAGCGCATCAATATCCAGCCCGGAGTCTGACTCATCAAGAATGCACAGCTGAGGCTCCAGCACGGCCATTTGCAGAATGTCATTACGTTTTTTCTCACCACCGGAGAAACCGACGTTAACCGAACGCGTGAGCAAATCTTCCGGCATCTTCAGCAGCGCAATTTTCTCTTCCATCAGGTCCTGGAAGTCGAATCGATCCAGCGACTCTTCGCCACGGTAACTCCGCACCGCATTCAGTGCCGTTTGCAGGAAAAACTGGTTACTGACGCCAGGGATTTCCACCGGATACTGGAATGCCATAAAGATCCCTTCACCGGCCCGGTCCTCCGGCGACAGTTCCAGTAAATCCTTGCCGTTGAACTCTACCGTCCCGCCAGTGACGTCGTAGTCTTCACGTCCGGCCAGGGTTGCAGAAAGCGTACTTTTCCCCGAACCGTTTGGTCCCATAATGGCGTGAACTTCTCCGGGGCGAACTTCAAGGCTCAGCCCACGCAGGATCGCCTTATCTTCCACACTGACCTGTAAATCTTTGATGCTTAACATGTGCTTTCCTTAAAATTTAACCAACGCTGTGCTCAAGACTTATGGCGAGAAGTTTTTGCGCTTCCACGGCAAACTCCAGCGGCAGTTCAGAGAACACGTCTTTACAGAAACCATTCACGATCATCGAAATGGCATCCTCTTCGCTGATGCCACGCTGCAAACAGTAAAACAACTGGTCTTCACCAATGCGCGACGTGGTGGCTTCATGTTCAAGCTGGGCGCTGTTGTTACGACACTCCACGTACGGGAAGGTGTGTGCCCCACAATCCGCACCGATCAACATCGAGTCGCATTGGGTATAGTTGCGGGCGTTGGTGGCGGTCGGCATGATTTTCACTAAGCCGCGATAACTGTTCTGGCTGTGTCCGGCGGAGATCCCTTTCGAGATAATGGTCGATTTGGTGTTTTTGCCAATGTGGATCATCTTGGTGCCGGTATCGGCCTGCTGGTGTCCACTGGTCAGCGCGACGGAGTAGAATTCGCCGATCGAGTTGTCGCCACGCAAAATGCAGCTTGGGTATTTCCAGGTAATGGCCGAGCCGGTTTCCGACTGCGTCCACGACATTTTGCTGTTTTCGCCTTCGCAGAGCGCGCGCTTGGTGACGAAATTCAAAATACCGCCCGTATTGCCATCGCCGGGAAACCAGTTTTGCACCGTGGAGTATTTCACTTCGGCATTTTTGTGGATGATGACCTCCACCACCGCCGCATGCAGCTGGTAACTGTCGCGCACCGGGGCTGAACAGCCTTCGATATAACTGACGTAGCTGCCCTCATCCGCAACCAGAATGGTGCGTTCAAACTGCCCGGTTTTTTCCGCATTGATACGGAAATAGGTCGACAGTTCCATTGGGCAACGCACACCTTTCGGTACATAGATAAACGTACCGTCGGATGCCACCGCTGCATTCAGCGCGGCAAAGAAATTGTCATTGCCCGGGACAACCGTGCCCAGGTACTGTTTTACCAGCTCTGGATGATCGTGAATGGCCTCCCCAAACGAACAGAAAATAATGCCCTGTTCCGCCAGTTTGTCGCGATAGGTGGTCGCCACCGACACCGAGTCAAAAATGGCATCAACCGCCACCTCTCTGCCTTCACGGACCGGCACGCCAAGCTGGTCGAATGCGTCCTCAACCTCTTTGCTTAAAAACGCATTCGCCCCCGTTTGCTGTACCGCTCCCGGCTCAGATGCGCAGGTTTCATCGCAATTGCCGCAGGACGGCGCGGAGTAATAGCTATACTCCTGGTAATTCAGTTTGTCGTAATGCGCTTTCAGCCAGTGTGGTTCTTCCATCGTCAGCCATGCTTTAAAGGCATTCAGGCGAAATTCCAGCATCCAGTCAGGTTCATTTCGTTTTGCCGAAATCGCACGCACGACATCTTCATTGATCCCTTTCGCCAGCTCATCGGTTTGCAGTTGGGTGAAGAAGCCCTCTTTGTAATTAAGGTGCCCGCCAGCCCAGGTGTTGACATCGTCAGTTGCTTCAGTATTACGAGACATAGTACCGCCTATACCCCAAAACTTTCGCCACAGCCGCATTCGTTCTGGGCTTTCGGGTTATGAAATTTAAATAGCTGATTTAATCCTTCGCGAACGAAATCGACCTCTGTGCCGTCGATGAACGGCATTGCTTGTAACGGCACATAAAGCCTGGCGCCATCCGTTTCAAACAGCAGATCGTCTTTTTCGGGTTGGCGGACGGTATCCAGCACGTAGCCGAATCCCGCGCACCCTGTTTGCTTCACACCTAGCCGTACGCCCAACATATCGGGTTGCTTCGCCACCAGCTCACGGATATGCGCCGCAGCAGCTGGTGTTAACGTGAGTCCACGCCATGCAAAATCGTCCGGATTAAATGTTCCTGAATGCAATTCCATAGGGTTACCTCGAGTCACTAGCGTTAAAGCTATAACATCATGTTAGTGATAATGATTATCACTTCAACCCCTCAACAGCAGGGGCATTCGGGTTAATCGCCCTTTTTGACTACTTTTACTAAGCATAGACCCTGCTGCGCGGGTTCACAGAGATGGAGTTTTTTGTTCAATACATTGATTAATAACGGATTATAAAAATCCAATCGTTCAGGCAGGTCAAATATCAAAAGATGTATAGAAAATGTCTATTTAAGGGATAGGTTTTAAAAGTTAAAAAAAATCATGCGATTATTGTATAATCAGCAACTTAGTATTTTCTCGTGATAGACAAATGCGGACTATTACGGACTATTTAACGCCCCAAATAGCCCCCCGGCACGATTCCCCCCCCAAAATCTGCACCCCTGATTCCTAAAAATAAGGTTATGCAAGGCACTTTCCAGATTTACAACACCATAATTCACAAGCCAGTTTAAATTTAACAACAGACATTAAATATATAAGATTAACTATAGGATTTGCAGGATATATTTCTAATTCAATACATTGCCATACATTTTAATTGTCAATTCGATAATTAATATTAACATTACATATGTTGATTAATTAAATCTTACCATAAAATACAATCTGTGATTAAGTGTCGGAGTATTGTTATTTTATGATTCATTCTATTATTAAGGGAGTTATATGTCATGGAACAAACACGATGCGCTCTCGTATGCGCGGAGCCACGCGCATCAAAAAAGCCAGGGCTACTGCGCCCGAGCAGTAGCCGCAGCAATTCGCGCTGGTGGTGTCAAGATCGAAGGTGCTAACGCCAACAATTTTTCAAGATCACTGGAAAAAGCAGGATTCAGCAAATCATACGGCACCCCAATAGAGGGCGATATAGCGGTTATTGATGCTTTGCCAGGCCCAAACCAGTATGGGCACGCCTGTATTTACGATGGGACGGGGACCTGGTACTCCGATTTCGTACAGCGCAGTTTATACCCAGGGCCGCAGTACAGGAAAATCCTGCCCGCTGTTACCATATACAGGCACAAGTAACGTGAAAAAATTACTATTTTTTCTGCTGATGGCATCATCTGCAATGGCAAATACCAACGATCCTGTTAACCAGGCTGTTGCATTTAACAACTGGTATGTGAACCAGATTAACCATAATAATTTCCCGATTACCGACGGTAAATATATTGATAAATACGTTACTGCATCAACAATGCAGAAACTAAGGCGAACCCAAGATCCAAAATATGATGACGAGGTTTTTTATGATGCTGATTTTTTTCTAAAGGCACAATACATTGGCGATGATTGGCCCACCAATGTAAGCGCTATTGCGGGTGATACGGATCCGGTTTGCGTTAATGTTTACGTAGCGTTTGGAAAAGAGCAAAAACACATTGTCATTGATTGCATGGTCAAAGAGAACGGACTCTGGAAAGTTCAGTCTGTCACCAGCCTCCAATTCACACGTAACTTAGAACGGCAGTGAGGTCAGCGATATGACAGGGGTACCGTGCCGTAGCACGTTCGCGAATCCCCCTGCCATATCGCCGGAAAGAAAAAAACCTGTGCGAACGTCTCCGCCATCCCCTCTCACCATAATGCGAATGGGGCAATATTGGACGTATAAAAAACCGCATGGTGCGGTTGCGCGCTTCACTGATTCCAGGACGTCAATCCCTATGCCAGCTTTTGCTGACGTTGATGAATTTTCGCTCCTACGGTAGGACCTCCGTCCCACTGTTTTCAGTATCAACGACAAACAACAAAAAACCCTTAAGTCTGCTTGTTGGCAGGCTTAAGGGTTCCGACCCCATCCGGCGCTTATCTCCGGCACTCATATTGGCTTAGCTCTTGAAGGGGCGATAAGAAGAATCTCATAGACCGATTAGTTTTTTTTAACATTAATTGCTGTTTGACTATTTTATAAGCACATCTAGCCACAAGATTAGCGCTGTACTTCACTGATCGCGTCCAGCAGAAGGCGTAGCCCTGCGGGTTGATGTTCACGCGAAAGGTATAAACCATATATCGGCAGGGATTTAGGTTGAAGCTCGGGCAATAGTCTAATCAGTTTTCCCTGCGCCAATCCTTCCTGCGCCTCCAGCTCTGGCACCAACGCGATCCCCATTCCTGCCAGCGCCGACTCGCAGAGCAGCGAAGAGATCCCGGCGCTCAAATTGCCTCTGATTGCAACGGAGACAGGCTGCCCCAGAGGATCCCAAAAGTGCCAGGATTGTCCGGCAAAACCGCTGTAGTACAGGCAATTGTGCCGTGTGAGATCGTCGATTGTCTCAGGCGTGCCATGCTGATGCAGATAATCGACAGACGCACAAAGAACCGATTTACAGTCGCCCAACCGACGGGCGATGGTCCCTGGCTCTGGATTATCCGTTATGCGGATCGCCACATCGATGCGTTCCCCCACAAGGCTTACCGGTTGGTTATTGATCTCCACCTCAATACGCAATTGCGGATATTGCGCCATAAACGTCGGCAGAACCGGAGCAAGAATATGCATGGCGGTAAAATGGGCGCAGGCCACACGTAGCGTACCGGAGGGAATTTGCGCGGCACTGGCGGCACCAATATCCAGCGAAAGTTGCGCCAGAGAACGTGTTTTCACTAATGCCTCTTCACCTGCGGGCGTGATCGTCAAGCGACGCGATGAGCGATGGATAAGCCTTGCGCCTGCCCATTTCTCCATCTCGTCGAGATATCGACTGACCATCGGACGGGAAAGCCCCAGCGCACGCGCGGCGGCACTCAAACTGCCCAAATCACAGATATGGTTGAATACCGTTGCCGCCATCACTCTGTCCATTGCATCCCATCCGATCGTTTTATGAAACTCAGCATGTCCTAATGAGGGAATTCTAACAGATCCGAATTTCCTTAAAATACGGGAACTATCAAAAGACAATTTCCTGCACAAGGTTACCTGGTATGAAAGTTAAAACTCTGGCCCTGCTATTACCGCTGTTTGCATCTTCAGCTTTTGCCGCACCGCTACAGCTGGACGTCTATAATCCGCAAGATAAGGCTATTTTCCCGGTCTCTTCGACGCTGGTTTCTGGCCCAAAAGAGGCGATTTTGTTTGACGCCCAGTTCAGTACCAAAGATGGCGAACAGTTGGTGCAGATGATTCGCGCCAGCGGTAAAACGCTGAAGGCTATTGTGATCACCTCCGGCGATCCGGATTTCTATTTTGGTCTGCAGCCCATCGTAAAGGCCTTCCCACAGGTAAAAGTCCTGGCTACGCCGCAGGTGGTAGACCATATCCGCGCCACCAAAGAGGCCAAGCTGCAGTTCTGGGGCCCGCAAATGAAGGACGGCGCGCCAACATCGCTCACCGTTCCGCAGGCAACTACGCAAACGCAGTTCACGGTTGATGGCGAAACGCTGGAACTGCGTCACCCCAACGATTATGCAGCGTATGTCTGGATCCCGGCGAATCGCGCCATTATTGGCGGCACAGGCGTGGCTTCAGGTATTCACGTCTGGACGGCGGATACACAGTCTGAACAACAACGTAGTGCATGGCGTAGCGTACTGAGCGAAATGCAGAGCCTACAGCCCACTCAGGTGGTCCCGGGTCATTACATTGGCGACCGCCCAACTGGCGATAAAGCTATTCGCTTCACCCAGGACTATTTGCAGTCGTTTGAGCAGGCGCTTGGGGCGAAGAAAGGATCGGATTATGTGATTAAAACTATGACGGCATCATGGCCAGGTCTGGCGGACGTAAGCTCGCTGGAACTAAGTGCAAAAGTTAATAGCGGCGAGATGAAGTGGTAATGAAGTTTTAAGGCAAAAAATAACCCCGAACGCGTGTCGGGGTTTCGTTACGATAAGCATACCGGAATCAATGAACGCCCATGCGCCAGGCAAAATAGATCTCTTCTTTCAGTTCAGTGGAAGAGAGCGCCAACAGATCTGCAAACTCCAGCTCAAGCTGTTTCAGCCTTTTCAGGTACTGAGCCGGTGAAAGATCGGTTTTATCACGACGTAAAAATTCTATTGCCAGTTGGGCAGGGTCTAATTGGGTAGACATATCATCCTCGCTTGTGTTCAAAACCTGCACAGTATAACACCATTCCCTGTGCAGATAATGACCAAAAGCAATATGCATCACAAAATTGCGGTCGTCAGACGCGACGTGCAGCACAATCGTCCCTGCTCATCGAAGATTTCTATTTGCCACACCTGGTGACGAGAACCTGTATGTAACGCGCGACATACGCCCCTGACGTGCCCTTCCCGTGCAGAACGGATATGGTTGGCGTTGATCTCCAGGCCCACCACTTTCTGCTCACCGTGAGTACATAAGTAGCCCGCTACCGAACCAATGCTTTCCGCCAGCACCACGGATGCGCCGCCGTGTAACAACCCAAAGGGTTGTTTGGTGCGATGGTCCACCGGCATCGTCGCTTCCAGCGTATCGTCGCCAATATGCACAAAACGAATATCGAGCAACCCAACCATATTTCCTTCACCCATGGCATTGAGCGCCTCGAGTGTGACTTCACGTTTCCAGATCATCCTATAATCTCCAGCAGTGCCTGTAATGGATGGCGAACGCCCGTACCTTCAACGCGTTTAACCTGGCTGCGGCAGGAATACCCCGTGGCCAGACAACGGTTACGCGGCAATCGTTGCATTGCCTGGTGCCATGATAACTCATAGATTCCCAGTGAGTTCTGGTGATTCTTCACTTCGTGACCATAGGTGCCAGCCATACCACAGCACCCCACACTGACGTTCTCCAGCTTTGCGCCAAAGCGAGCAAAAATAGCCGCCCACTGTGCAGGCGCGCCCGGCAAAGCCGTTACTTCCGTACAGTGGCCAAAGAAGTACCACGGTTCACCGCCAACAGCGACTGGATGCTGTGCTTCCACAGCTTTCGATAACCATTCGTTGGCTAGCAATACCTGGAAATCACCCCGCTGTTCTCCCAGCGCCAGCTTGTATTCATCGCGATAACAAAGCACCAGAGCCGGATCAACACCCACCATCGGAATATTCAGCTTCGCTACCCGGTTAAGAAACTCGGATGTCTTTTTCGCCGTTTTGGCAAAACGGTTTAAAAAGCCTTTAATGTGCTGCGCCTTGCCGTTTGGCGAAAACGGCAGCAGTACCGGCTGCATACCCAGTTTTTCTACCAGACGTATAAAATCAGCGACCACCTGCGCATCGTAATAGCTGGTGAAAGGGTCCTGCACCACCAGCACCGTACGGGCTTTTTGCTCAAGGCTGAGTAATTCGAGCTGTTCCAGCGTCATATTGGCGGAACGATGCCCCACAAGTTGGCGTTGCAGCGACGGTGCAGACAACAGCGGTAAATCAACCATTCCAATGTGCTTTTTAGCCAAATTTCGCACCAGCGGCTGGTTGATGAAGAAGTTAAACGTTTTGGGTGCTCGCGCCATTAACGGCGCATAGCTCTCAACGGTCGCCACCATGTGATCGCGCAACGGGCGCAGATAACGCGTGTGGTACAGCTGCAGGAAGCGTGAGCGAAACTCCGGCACATCAATTTTAATCGGACACTGTGTGGAACAGGCTTTACACGCCAGGCACCCTGACATCGCCTCTTTTACTTCGTGCGAGAAATCGTATTCCCCCTTGCTCGCATGCCAGCTGTTGCGGGTACGGGTAATCAGCGAACGTAAACTGGCGCGTTTTTCCGGTAGCTCTTTCTCCAGCTGTACCGGGTCAATTCCGCGATCGGCCAACAGACGTAGCCATTCACGCACCAACGTGGCTCGCCCTTTCGGCGAATGAATACGGTTGAGGCTGATTTTCATCGACGGACACATGGGGCTTTTCGCATCGAAGTTAAAGCATAACCCGTTACCATTACACTCCATTGCCCCACGCCACTCCTGGCGTACGGCCAACGGGATTTGACGGTCATACGTTCCGCGTTTCACCGCGTCCACTTTCATCATCGGCGCATCTACGCCTTCCGGTGGACAAATTTTTCCAGGATTGAGCCGGTTTTGCGGATCAAACACCGATTTCACTTTGCGCAGTTCACGATACAGTTCATCACCGAAGAACGCCGGGCTGTATTCCGCACGAAAACCCTTCCCGTGCTCACCCCACAACAGACCGCCATATTTTGCCGTCAGCGCGACAACATCATCAGAAATGCGTTTCATCAGCACTTCCTGCTGCGGGTCGCACATATCCAACGCCGGTCTGACGTGCAGCACGCCAGCATCCACGTGACCGAACATGCCGTAACTCAGACCATGGCTGTCGAGCAGCGCGCGAAACTCGGCAATATAGTCCGCCAGATGCTCCGGAGGAACGCAGGTATCCTCGGCAAACGGAATTGGCTTCGCGGAACCTTTTGCATTGCCCAGCAGACCGACGGCCTTTTTACGCATGGCGTAAATACGTTCGACGCCCGCCAGTTCGGTACACAACTGCCAGCCAATAACGCCCGCTTCCTGACGAGCGATTAACCCATCCAGTCGTTCACACAGCGCGCTGACCTGTGAATCAATTAAGGCTTCGTCGTCACCGGCAAACTCCACAATGTTCAGACCCAGCATCTCTTTATCCGCGACATCGGTAATCAGTTCGCTTACCGAGTGCCAGACGATGTCTTCACGCGCCAGATTGAGTACTTTGGAGTCGACGGTTTCTACCGACAATGCGCGCGCTTCCACCATCACCGGCGCGTTACGCAACGCCGAGTCGAAAGAGTCGTACTTAACGTTAACCAGTTGTCTGACTTTGGGGAGCGGCGTGATATCAAGGCGGGCCTCGGTGATAAACGCCAGCGTACCTTCAGAGCCGGTAAGAATGCGGGTTAAATCAAATTCGGTCATCTCATCGTTAAAGACGTGCCGCAGATCGTAACCGGTCAGAAAGCGATTAAGTTTCGGGAATTTATCCATGATCAGCTGTCGGTTATCACGACAACGCTCATAAACGGTCTTATAGATACGGCCAATCGTTGTATTGCTTTTACCCAGCATTTCGGCAAGCTCGACCGGCATGGGCTGGGTATCCAGAATATCACCGCCCATCAGCACCGCACGGATGCCCAACACATGGTCGGAAGTTTTACCGTAAACCAACGATCCTTGCCCGGACGCATCGGTGTTGATCATCCCGCCGAGCGTTGCCCGGTTACTGGTGGATAATTCGGGGGCAAAGAAATAGCCGTATGGCTTCAGAAATTGGTTGAGCTGATCTTTTATCACCCCGGCTTCTACCCGCACCCAACCTTCTTGCGGGTTGATTTCAATAATGCGGCTCATATAGCGGGACATATCAACAATAATGCCCTGGTTCAGCGCCTGACCGTTGGTCCCGGTGCCGCCGCCGCGCGGGGTAAAAATCAACGACGAGAAAAGCGGTTCTGCCGCCAGACGGGCGATTAGCGCCACATCTGCGGTTGAACGAGGGAAAACGACAGCATCAGGTAGCAGCTGATAAATACTGTTATCCGTCGACATTGTCAGACGATCGGCATAGCTCGTTGCCGTATCACCCGTGAATCCTTGCTGCTCCAGCGCCTGCAAAAAATTGAGCACCAGTTGAACGACACCTGGCGCCTGAGAAATTTGTGGAATCATTATAGTGACCCTTTCCTGCGGTCTGTGTTGTGAATTTAATCGTTTGCGTGTTGCTTTGTTTGTTGTATCACATTTTTTTCTAATACGCTCAGCAGATTTACAGGCAGAATCCGCCTGTTCAAAACCGCTGAAATTGCTCATCATTACAGGGTGTCATTTAAGTATTCACGTCGCGTCAACGTTCTGGCGCAAAGACAAAGGTGAAAAGTATTTATGGTAAATTTCCGTCAGCCCAGGGATATTGCACAAGTGCTGCTATCGGTGCTGTTTTTAGCCATCCTGATTGTGGCTTGTCTCTGGATTGTTCAGCCCTTTATCCTCGGTTTTGCCTGGGCAGGCACGATTGTCATTGCAACCTGGCCTATCCTGCTACGCTTACAAAAATTGCTCTGGGGACGTCGTTCACTTGCCGTACTGGTGATGACACTGTTGTTAGTGCTGTTGTTCATCATCCCCATCGCGCTGCTGGTTAACAGCATCGTCGATGGCAGTGGGCCGCTGATCCATGCCGTAACCGCAGGTGATATGACGCTACCGGATCTGGCGTGGTTGAACAGCATTCCGCTGGTGGGTGCCAAAATGTATGGCGCATGGCACAGCTTACTGGATATGGGCGGTTCGGCCATTATGGCCAAGGTTCGTCCTTATATCGGTACCACCACCACATGGTTCGTCGGTCAGGCCGCGCATATCGGCCGCTTTATGATGCACTGTGGGCTGATGCTGCTGTTCAGTGCCCTGTTGTACTGGCGCGGTGAACAGGTCGCATTAGGTATTCGTCACTTCGCCTGCCGTCTTGCCTCAAAACGTGGCGATGCAGCCATTCTGCTGGCAGCGCAAGCCATTCGCGCCGTCGCATTAGGCGTTGTGGTCACCGCTCTGGTGCAGGCAGTGCTCGGGGGTATTGGTCTGGCGGTAACCGGTGTGCCGTATGCCACACTGCTGGCGGTATTGATGATCCTGTCTTGTCTGGTGCAACTGGGGCCGTTGCCGGTGCTGATTCCGGCCATTATCTGGCTATACTGGACGGGGGATTCAACCTGGGGCACCGTGCTGCTGGTGTGGAGCGGTGTAGTCGGAACACTGGATAACGTGATTCGACCGATGCTGATTCGTATGGGGGCTGATTTGCCACTGATCCTGATTCTCTCCGGGGTCATCGGCGGACTGATTGCCTTCGGCATGATTGGCCTGTTTATCGGCCCAGTGGTACTGGCCGTTTCATGGCGTCTGTTCTCCGCTTGGGTAAACGAAGCCCCTGCCCCAGGTACCAATCCGGATGAAATCCTCGAAGAAATTGCTGAAATCGAACGCAATAAGTAATCCAACATCAGGCGGCAGTGCCGCCTGATTGTTTAACAATACTAATCAATCTCTTCCTCTTACGGGATTAGCCCCAACCTCGTCCTTCTTTCAATACTCATTTGTGTCGCAAATTCTTTACAGTTTTTAAACTATTGAGATGAATCTGATCGACGTAAAAAATCAGTATGCCTACTATTAACCCATGGCTTTAGATCAACACATTGATTTATAAGCATGGAAATCCCCTGAGTGAAACAACGAATTGCTGTGTGTAGTCTTTGCCCATCTCCCACGATGGGCTTTTTTTTGTCCTTCCCGTGCCGCTCCACCAGCCTTAGCGCTCCAACACATTCTCTTCCCAGCCAGGGAACAAATAATATTGCACAAAATACTGTGACTCTCTTCAAGCCGAAATATCCACAGCAATGTTATTACTATTCTACCGTCTTTTATGAAGTGACCAAATAATGAACGCATTAGAGCTACAGGCGATCCGCCATATTTTTGCTATGACGGTGGAAGAAAGTGCCAGGTATATCGCGCGCGATGACAATGTTGCCGCCTGGCAGCAATGGGAAAAGGGTGAAAAAGAAATTCCAGGCGACATCGTCCGCATTTGTTCAGAAATGAAAGCCAGGAGGAAGTTAAGAATTAATGCAATTATCGACAAAATAAATAATCGTATCGGTAATAACACCATGCGTTTTTTCCCCGATCTGAACGCTTTTCAGGCGGTTTATCACCATGAGGGTTTTCTCGACTGGAAAATCTATCAGTCGGCAGCTGTTGAACTCTATGCTCACGATCTCGAGCGTATGTGTTAAGAAATTGCAACGCCATACCTATTTAGCCTCTTCGCTGAGTAACACATTATGAAAAACACCTATTTCTCCACTGCGATAGGGCTGTACCTAAATTACCTGGTGCACGGCATGGGGGTCATTCTGATGAGCCTCAATATGTCTTCGCTGGAACAACAGTGGCAAACCAATGCTGCGGGCGTCTCAATTGTTATTTCCTCACTCGGTATCGGCCGCTTAAGCGTTTTATTAGTGGCAGGGATGCTTTCCGATCGCTACGGTCGCAGACCATTTATTATCCTTGGTATGGCCTGCTACCTGATTTTCTTTATTGGCATCATCAATACTCACAGTATTTTTCTCGCCTATGCTTTTGGTTTTTTAGCAGGAATGGCAAACAGTTTTCTCGATGCCGGAACCTATCCCAGCCTGATGGAGGCATTCCCCCGTTCACCCAGCACGGCCAATATTTTGATAAAAGCCTTCGTCTCCAGCGGTCAGTTCCTGCTGCCAATGATTATCAGTCTGCTGGTGTGGGCCGAACTTTGGTTTGGCTGGTCCTTCCTGCTGGCGGCAGCCGTTATGATACTCAACGGCGTATTTTTGTTTCGCTGTCGGTTTCCGCCACACCCCGGGCCTCATACCGTCATCCGGGCTCAACCTGTTGAACGGGAAACCGGACAACCTGCACATCGTTGCTCCCTGCTCGACCTTGCCAGTTACACCCTGTACGGCTACATCGCAATGGCAACATTTTACCTGGTAAGCCAGTGGCTGGCGCAATACGGTCAATTTGTTGCCGGAATGTCCTATACGTTATCGATCAAACTGTTAAGCATTTATACCTGCGGCTCTCTACTGTGCGTGCTGATCACCGCCCCGCTTGCGCGAAAAGCAGAACGCGCGACATCAATGTTGATGCTGTATACGTTTATCTCATTTGTCGCACTGCTGATGGTTTGCCTGCATCCGACACCCTACGTGGTCATTATCTTCGCGTTTGTCATCGGTTTTTCTTCCGCTGGGGGCGTTGTGCAAATCGGTTTAACGCTGATGGCCGCACGCTTTCCACATGCGAAGGGCAAGGCGACCGGGATTTACTACAGCGCGGGCAGCATTGCGACCTTCACCATTCCACTGATAACAGCAAAACTCTCAGAAACCAGTATTGCTCACATCATGTGGTTTGATACTGGCATAGCCGCTGTTGGGTTCCTGTTGGCATTGTTTATTGGTTATCGCAGCCACATCGCGTCAAAGCATCATCTGAAAATGATACAAGCGGTAGAATAACGTGGATGCAATATTGTTCCCCCCTTCTGCAAAATAATTGGCATATATTTTAAAATATCAACAAAACACCGGCTGGCAGAGTTCAATTTCACAGTGTGTTATGCAATATACCTGGCAACTTAAACGCCATGCTATGTAGGTTCTGTGGCTGCCGCCCGGTATATTAATTACAAGGTCGCCGCAATTTAAACAATATCGACGAGCACAGAACAATTTTAAAATCCGCAAGGAGTTGTGAAAATGTCTCAAAGCAAGACCTTTAATACGCCATTTCTTTTGGCGATAACCTGTATTTATTTAAGTTATTTCCTACACGGCATTAGCGTCATTACACTGGCGCAAAATATGACCTCTCTTGCAGAAAAGTTTTCCACCGACAATGCAGGAATTGCCTATTTGATTTCAGGCATTGGTCTGGGGCGACTAGTGAGCATCTTATTCTTTGGTGTGCTCTCAGATAAATTTGGTCGTCGGGCTATCATTCTGTTAGGCGCTATTCTTTATATACTGTTCTTCTTCGGTATTCCCGCCAGCCCTAATCTGATGGTTGCCTTTATTCTGGCCGTTTGCGTTGGCGTGGCAAACTCGGCACTGGATACCGGTGGGTACCCGGCGTTAATGGAATGCTTCCCTAAAGCCTCTGGCTCAGCCGTTATCCTGGTGAAAGCTATGGTCTCGTTTGGGCAGATGATCTACCCCATCGTCGTCAGCACCATGCTGCTCAACCATATCTGGTACGGTTATGCGGTCATTATCCCGGGCGCGTTGTTTGTAGTCATTACCTTGATGCTGCTAAAAAGTCGTTTCCCCAGTCAGATGGTGGATGCAGGCATCGCAAAAGATCTGCCACAGATGAACAGTAAACCGTTGGTCTGGCTGGAAGGTGTGGCATCCGTCATCTTTGGTGTTGCTGCCTTTTCGACTTTTTACGTCATCGTGGTGTGGATGCCGAAGTATGCGATGGCCTTTGCCGGCATGGCAGAATCCGACGCACTGAAAACAATCTCTTACTACAGTATGGGTTCGTTGGTCTGCGTATTTATCTTTGCCGCGCTGTTGAAAAAATGGGTACGACCTATTTGGGCGAATGTATTTAACGCCGGACTCGCAACCATCACCGCAGCCGTGATCTATTTATACCCATCTCCGCTGGTATGTAACGCCGGTTCATTTCTCATTGGGTTCTCTGCCGCTGGCGGTATTTTACAGCTCGGTGTATCGGTGATGTCCGAGTTCTTTCCCAAGAGCAAAGCCAAAGTCACCAGTATTTATATGATGATGGGGGGCGTAGCTAACTTTATTATCCCATTAATCACCGGATACCTCTCTAACATTGGTCTGCAATACATTATTTTGCTGGACCTTGCATTTGCTCTGTTGGCTTTTATCACCGCCATCATCGTCTTTATTCGTTACTACCGCGTATTTGATATCCCCAAAAATGATGTGCGGTTGGGCGAGCGTTATTTTCAATAAATTGTTTAGAAGGAGTATCAAATGGACGTAACTGCAAAATATGAACTGATTGGTTTGATGGCCTACCCTATCAGACACAGCCTGTCGCCTGAAATGCAAAATAAGGCATTAGAAAAAGCAGGATTGCCATTCACTTACATGGCATTTGAAGTCGATAACTCAACGTTTGCTAATGCCATTGCCGGGCTGAAGGCCTTAAAGATGCGTGGTACCGGGGTCTCAATGCCCAACAAGCAGCTGGCATGTGAATATGTTGATGAATTAACGCCTGCTGCCAAACTGGTCGGCGCAATTAATACTATCGTCAATGATGATGGTTACCTGCGCGGTTACAATACCGATGGCACAGGGCATATTCGTGCAATTAAGGAAAGTGGTTTCGATATCAAAGGTAAAACCATGGTACTGTTGGGCGCAGGCGGTGCGTCGACGGCTATTGGTGCACAGGCAGCGATTGAAGGCATCAAAGAAATTAAACTCTTTAACCGCCAGGATGAGTTTTTTGCCAAAGCGCAGGAGTTTGCCAAACGCGTCAATGAAAACACCGACTGCGTGGTCACCGTTATCGATCTCGCCGATCGCCAGGCTTTTGCTGACGCACTTGCCAGCGCGGATATTTTAACCAACGGCACAAAAGTCGGCATGAAGCCGCTGGAAAATGAATCTCTCGTGACCGACGCTTCCCTGCTGCGTCCGGAACTGCTGGTAACCGAATGCGTCTACAACCCGCATATGACCAAATTATTGCAGCAGGCGCAAAGTGCTGGTTGCAAAACAATTGATGGTTACGGCATGTTGTTGTGGCAAGGGGCTGAACAGTTCAAGCTCTGGACCGGGAAAGATTTCCCACTGGAGTATGTGAAACAGGTTATGGGTTTTGCCGCCTGACGGGCAAGCATTTGTACAATAGTTAAAGGGTAATCAATGAAAACCGTAACCGTAAGAAACCTCGTTATTGGCGAGGGTGCGCCGAAGATCATTGTCTCGCTGATGGGTAAAGACATCGCAACGGTAAAAAGCGAAGCGCTGGCCTATCGCGAAGCGGATTTCGACATTCTGGAATGGCGCGTAGACCATTTCACCGATGTCTCTTCCATTGAGGCGGTGTTGGAAGCTGCGCGCACCATCCGCGATGTGATGGCTGACAAACCACTGCTTTTCACCTTCCGTAGCGCCAAAGAAGGCGGTGAACAGGCTCTGTCTGTCGAGCACTATATTGCACTTAACTGCGCGGCGGTAGACAGCGGTCTGGTGGATATGATCGATCTGGAACTGTTTACCGGAGACGAACTGGTCAAAGCGACCGTCAAGCATGCGCACGCGAAAAATGTCTTTGTGATTATGTCCAATCACGATTTTCATAAGACACCAGCCGCGGAAGAGATTGTTCAGCGCTTACGTAAAATGCAGGAACTGGGCGCAGATATCCCGAAAATTGCCTTGATGCCGCAAAATAAAGCGGATGTTCTGACGCTGCTTAGCGCCACGCTGGAAATGCAAGAACGCTATGCCGATCGCCCGATAATCACCATGTCGATGGCTAAAACAGGGGTGATTTCACGTCTGTCTGGTGAGGTTTTCGGTTCAGCGGCAACCTTTGGGGCAGTAAAAAAAGCCTCCGCCCCAGGACAAATTTCAGTCACTGACCTGCGTACTGTATTGACAATATTGCATCAGGCTTAATTACAGATATATCCATATAAATATCAGTAATGCCCTACCCCAGATATTCGTCTAACCGCGGATATCTGGCCGGTAATTAAGTGTTATTAAATAACTCACAATATTATTGTCGAATATAGCGACAGGTAGTCGCACGCATATAATCTGGAGTTCATATGAAATTTTCAAGACCAAATCGTATAGATGGTCGGGTACCCGTATTATCCGCCGCAGATGCAGTTAATTATATTCCTGATGAAGCAACGCTTTGTGTATTAGGGGCAGGCGGGGGTATTCTCGAAGCAACAACATTAATTAATGCACTGGCAGAAAAATATAAAAATTCTCAGTCGCCACGAAATTTAGCGTTGATTAGTCCTACAGGTCTGGGTGACCGTGCCGACCGGGGAATTAGCCCGCTGGCACAGGAAGGTTTAGTCAAATGGGCATTATGCGGACACTGGGGACAATCACCGCGTATCTCCGACCTGGCTGAACAAAATAAAATTGCCGCCTATAACTATCCTCAGGGCGTATTAACCCAAACCCTGCGTGCATCGGCGGCTCACCAGCCAGGGATCCTTAGTGATATCGGCATCGGTACATTTGTTGACCCTCGCCAACAAGGCGGCAAACTGAATGAAGTGACCACCGAAGATCTGATCAAATTGGTGGAAATTGATAACAAAGAGTACCTGTATTACAAAGCCATTGCGCCAAACATCGCCTTTATTCGTGCCACCACCTGCGACAGCGAAGGCTACGCCACCTTTGAAGATGAAGTGATGTATCTCGATGCGCTGGTGATTGCCCAGGCCGTACACAATAACGGCGGTATCGTTATGATGCAGGTGCAGAAAATGGTGAAGAAAGCCACGTTGCATCCGAAAGCGGTGCGTATTCCCGGCTATCTGGTCGATATTGTGGTCATCGACCCCGACCAAACGCAACTGTACGGTGGCGCGCCGGTTAACCGCTTTATCTCTGGCGATTTTGTTCTCGATGACAGCCAACAGACTGCCTTACCGCTCAATCAGCGTAAACTGGTGGCCAGACGCGCCCTGTTTGAAATGCGCAAAGGTGCTGTCGGCAACGTTGGCGTAGGGATTGCCGATGGCATTGGCCTCGTCGCGCGCGAAGAAGGCTGTGCTGACGATTTTATTCTGACAGTCGAAACGGGTCCGATTGGCGGAATCACCTCTCAAGGTATTGCTTTCGGTGCCAACGTCAACACCCGCGCCATTCTGGATATGACCTCCCAGTTTGACTTCTATCATGGTGGCGGGCTGGATGTGTGCTATTTAAGTTTTGCCGAAGTGGATCGCCACGGCAACGTCGGCGTACACAAATTCAATGGCAAAATCATGGGTACCGGCGGTTTTATCGATATTAGCGCCACCTCCAAAAAAATTATTTTCTGCGGCACGTTAACAGCCGGAAGTCTGAAAACAGAAGTTGCCGATGGAAAGCTAAATATCGTGCAGGAAGGTCGGGTGAAAAAATTCGTCAACGAACTTCCTGAAGTGACTTTCAGCGGAAAAATTGCCCTCGAACGTGGACTTGATGTGCGTTACATCACCGAACGCGCTGTCTTTACGTTAAAAGCAGATGGTCTTCATTTAATTGAAATTGCGCCGGGAGTCTCTTTACAGGAAGACATCCTGGACAAGATGGATTTCACGCCAATTATTTCACCAAATCTGAAGTTGATGGACGAAAGATTATTTATCGATGCCTCGATGGGTTTTGTATTACCCGACGCCGCCAATTAAAAGGAGTACTCTGATGGACTTTTCGTTAACTGAAGAACAAGAACTGCTGCTTGCCAGCATTCGGGAACTGATTACCAGCAATTTCCCGGAAGAATATTTCCGCACCTGCGATCAGACAGCTACCTACCCGAAAGAGTTTATGCGTGCCCTGGCGGACAACGGTATTTCGATGCTGGGCGTTCCGGAAGAGTTTGGTGGCATCCCGGCAGATTACGTCACGCAGATGCTGGCGCTGATGGAAGTTTCAAAATGTGGCGCACCCGCTTTTTTGATCACTAACGGTCAGTGCATTCACAGTATGCGTCGTTTTGGATCCGCCGAACAACTGCGTAAGACCGCAGAAAGCACCATGGAAACGGGCGATCCAGCGTATGCGCTGGCATTAACCGAACCGGGAGCGGGTTCCGACAACAACAGCGCGACCACCAGCTACACCCGCAAAAACGGTAAGGTCTATCTCAACGGGCAGAAAACTTTTATCACCGGCGCGAAAGAGTATCCCTATATGCTGGTACTGGCCCGCGATCCGGAACCCAAAGATCCGAAAAAAGCCTTTACGCTGTGGTGGGTCGATTCGAAGAAACCCGGCATTAAGGTTAACCCGCTGCATAAAATCGGCTGGCATATGCTCAGCACCTGCGAAGTCTATCTTGATGACGTTGAAGTGGACGAAAGTGATATGGTCGGAGAGGAAGGCATGGGCTTTCTCAACGTCATGTACAACTTCGAGATGGAACGTTTGATCAATGCTGCGCGCAGTACCGGTTTTGCTGAATGCGCCTTCGAAGATGCCGCCCGTTACGCCAACCAGCGCATCGCATTCGGTAAGCCAATTGGTCACAATCAGATGATCCAGGAAAAACTGGCGCTGATGGCGATTAAAATCGATAACATGCGCAATATGGTGTTGAAAGTCGCCTGGCAGGCCGATCAGGAACAGTCTCTGCGCACCAGTGCAGCGCTGGCAAAACTGTATTGTGCACGTACGGCAATGGAAGTGATTGATGACGCCATTCAGATTATGGGTGGACTGGGTTACACCGACGAAGCACGCGTTTCCCGCTTCTGGCGCGATGTCCGCTGTGAACGCATTGGCGGTGGTACAGATGAAATCATGATTTACGTCGCAGGTCGCCAAATCCTGAAAGATTATCAGAATAAGTAAGCAGTAATGCTTGCCGGATAGCGCAAATGCGTTATCCGGCACGTGCCAGGTTAATCATATTTCTGGCATCAAACATTCCTGTTCTACGAGGTTATTTTTAAACTGCTTACGATAATCGCTGGGGGTACAACCCACATGCCGCTGAAAGAGTTTGGCAAAGTGATCGACATTTTCATACCCTACCCGCCAGGAAATTTCTGCCAACGAGGACTCCGTATTCGTCAGGGCAAATTTTGCCTCTGTCATTCGTCGCTGAATCACATAATTAATCGGCGAAATACGATATTCTTTAGTGAATTCGTGACAGATATAACTCACGCTGGCGCGAAACTTCTTAGACAACTGTTCCAGCGTAATTTTCTCTCGGAAGTTGTTATTTAAATAAACCAACACATCTTTAATTAAGATATCTTTCTTAATATGTCCCTGCTCAGAACGATAAGCATTTTTAAAATTCTCGTAATATAAAACGGTTAATGCATAAGCGAAGGCGTCATAAGCAGAAGACGTCAGGTTATTCCTACTCTGCGGGATCATAACACTCAGTTCATTAAAGATACTTTTAATAACCTCTTTGCCCTGACTGACGCTAATAACCGGACACGAGTGCATCTGCAAGAGTTGGTTCTCCTGCCAGTCGTTGAAACGAAAGCCGTAGAGCGCACAGGTGTAAGTGGTTGCAGGCGCGCTGCTATCGGAAGCAACCGCATGTAACCGCCCTTGTTCTATCACCACGATGTCACCCGCATGCGCGACATACAGCGAAGAGTCGATAATTAATCTTGCGACACCCTTTTTTACATAGATAAGCTCTGTTTCATTGTCATGAACATGATGGCCCGACTCCCAGTTAGGATCATCACTGATGACGAATCGCGAAAATCTCGGGGTTTTCCCCTGTTCAAAAAGGGTCTCCATGGCATTATCAAAACAGCGTTGATACATGACAACCTCCACCGAAAGGCAGTAATTTTGCGGATAATTAATATCGAAAAGTAAAAACGATGATGACGTTATACAACGTTATTCTGCCCAGACGAAACAAAATTATTTGCGTCGTCTGCAAGATGGCACCTCCAACTCCAGCACACTGCTCTCACAAATTATTTTTATTTTAAGAAAGCTGGAAAGTATAAATGTTATTAAGTCAGCAATAATAATTTACACACCAGAAACAAAGTGCGTGCAGAAACGGATAAAAATATGATCCATTTCTCAAAAAAGCGCCTCGATTTTATTTCCATATTTATCACCTTAACTCCCGACGTCGGCTTTACGTTCATAAACTAAGCATTCCTAAAGTCCTTTTTTTTGCAAGATTGTTGGGAATGAAAACAGATTGCCCCGTCGAAAACAGTCTCCCTCTGCCGCACACTATTTTCAGTCAATTTTCCCTACTGTTGATGATGGCACTCCCCGTCATCATCCACACGAGAATCACTGGAGATACCATGAAACTAATAACCTGCTTTAAGTTGGTGCCTGAAGAACAGGACATTGTTGTTACCCCACAACGTTCGCTTAACTTTGACCGGGCCGATGCCAAAATCAGTCAGTTTGATTTGAATGCAATAGAGGCCGCGACGCAACTTAGTGCGGAAGGTGATGAAATCGTCGCCTTAACGGTTGGCGGCTCGCTACTGCAAAACTCCAAAGTGCGTAAAGACGTACTGTCCCGCGGGCCAGATAGTTTGTTTATGGTGCAAGATCCCCAACTGGAACATTCATTACCGCGAGACACGGCTCAGGCGCTGGCCTGCGCGGCCAAAAATATTGAATTCGACCTGATGCTGTTTGGTGAAGGGTCTGGAGACATCTATGCCCAGCAGGTGGGCTTACTGGTTGGCGAACTCTTACAACTTCCGGTGATTAATGCCGTCAGCAACATCCAACGTAACGGCGATCGCATTGTGGTTGAACGTACGCTGGAAGACGAAGTTGAAGTGATTGAACTGCCTCTCCCCGCCGTGCTGTGCGTAACCTCAGATATCAACACGCCGCGTATTCCCTCGATGAAAGCCATTCTGGGCGCGGGTAAAAAACCGGTCACACCGTGGCAAGCCAGCGATATTGGCTGGACACCTGCTTCACCGTTAGCAGAACTGGTGAGCCTCACCGTTCCGCCACAAACAGAACGTAAGCACATCATTCTGGAAAATGACTCAGCAGAAGCCATCGCCGAGCTGGCTGAACATCTGAAAAAAGCCCTGAACTAAGCCCAACGGAGAGAAATTATCATGAGTAAATTAGCTAACGTATGGGTGTTCAGCGATAACGTAGAACGCTATGCAGAATTAATGGCCGGCGCACGCCTGTGGGGTGAACAGGTACACCTTATTGTACAAGGCAACGAACAGGCCATTCAGGTTAAACCTCTGGGTGCCGATGAGATAATCGTGCTGGAAGCAACGTCCGGTTTACAGCGTGTTGAAAACTTCGCCGAGACCATCGCCGCCCTGATACAAGAACATGCCGGGCTATTACTGATGCCAGCCACCAAACGGGCCAAATCCCTTGGCGCGCGGTTAAGTATTCAGCTCAATGCAGCGATGGTAAACGACGCCACGTCGGTAACGCTTGATGATGGCTCACTGTTCGCAGAACACCGTATGTATGGTGGTCTGGCATTCGGCAAAGAAAAAATCAAAACCACGCAGGCAATTATCACCCTTGCCCCAGGCGTACTTGAATCGGTAGAAGCTAATGCTTCACATACCTGTCCTGTTGTCTCTGCACCTTACATCGCACCGCACCATGAAATTATGTGTCAGGAGCGTCGCGCCAAATCCGTGAGCAGCGTGGATCTCAGCAAAGCCAAACGCGTGGTGGGCGTGGGCCGCGGCCTGGTTGCGCAAAACGATCTGGAGATGGTGCGCCAGTTGGCATCTGTACTGGGTGCAGAAGTGGGTTGTTCACGACCGATTGCCGAAGGTGAAAACTGGATGGAACGCGAACGCTACATTGGCGTTTCTGGCGTATTACTGAAATCGGACCTTTACCTCACCCTCGGCATTTCAGGACAAATTCAGCATATGGTCGGCGGTAACGGCGCGAAAGTCATTGTTGCCATCAACAAAGATAAGAAAGCCCCTATTTTCAATTACGCCGATTACGGACTGGTCGGCGACATCTACAAAGTCGTTCCGGCTCTTATCGAGCATCTCAGCCGCTAACCCCACATTTAACTCACATATCCCGCTGCCCTTGCAGCGGGAAGGGAGCATAAAGCATGTCAGATGAAAAATTTGATGCCATTGTGGTCGGTGCTGGCGTGGCGGGTACGGTTGCAGGCTACGTGATGGCTCAGGCCGGACTGGACGTGCTGGTCATCGAGCGCGGAAACAGTGCAGGCAGTAAAAATATGACCGGCGGAAGACTCTATGCACATAGTCTTGAGCGCATCATGCCGGGGTTCGCGCAGGAAGCGCCGCTCGAGCGTAAAGTCACCCGCGAAAAAATCTCCTTTCTGACCGAAGAAAGCGCCGTCACTCTCGATTTCCATCGTGAAAAAGCTGACGCACCAACGCAGGATTCGTATACCGTTTTGCGCAACAGACTTGACCCGTGGCTAATGGAAAAAGCGGAAGAGGCTGGCGTGCAGTTCATCCCCGGCGTGCGCGTCGATGCCCTGATCCGCGAAGGTAATAAGGTCACCGGAGTCCAGGCCGGTGACGATATCCTCGAAGCCAATATTGTCATCCTTGCCGATGGCGTCAACTCTATGCTGGGGCGCTCCCTGGGGATGGTTCCGCCCTCTTCTGCACATCACTATGCCGTCGGCGTAAAAGAGCTGATCGGCTTACCTCCAGCGGTCATTGCAGATCGCTTCAACCTTTCAGGTAATGAAGGCGCGGCCTGGCTGTTTGCGGGCTCACCGTCTGATGGATTGATGGGAGGAGGATTTTTGTATACCAACCAGGACTCCATCTCTCTGGGTCTGGTGTGCGGTCTGGGGGATATTGCCCATGCCACAAAAAGCATTCCACAAATGCTGGAAGACTTTAAGCAACATCCAACTATTCGGCCATTGATTGCCGGTGGTGAACTACTGGAATATTCCGCGCATATGGTGCCGGAAGGCGGTCTGGCAATGGTTCCAAAGCTGGTCGATGACGGTGTGATGATCGTGGGTGATGCCGCCGGTTTCTGTCTGAACCTGGGTTTCACGGTGCGAGGTATGGATTTGGCCATCGCTTCCGCAGAAGCCGCTGCCCAAACAGCCATTGCAGCAAAAGAACGACAGGATTTCTCGGCCAGCAGCCTGATGGACTACAAACGTGCGCTCGAACAGGGCTGTGTGATGCGCGATTTACAGCATTTTCGCAAGATCCCGGCGCTGATGGAAAACCCACGTCTGTTCACCCAGTACCCACGTATGGTGGCCGACATCATGAGCGATATGTTCACCGTTGACGGACGTCCAAATCAACCGGTTCGCAAGATGATTATGTCCCACGCAAAACAAATCGGGCTGATGAACTTACTGAAAGACGGTATCAAGGGGGCAACTGCACTATGAATCAGGACAATACCGTTAACGTTGACGTCAAACTGGGCGTTAATAAATTCAATGTCGATGAAGGCCACCCGCATATCATCCTGGCCGAACATCCCGATCTTAATGAATTTCGCAAGCTGCTGAAAGCCTGCCCCGCCGGGCTGTATAAGCAGGACGAGAGTGGAAACATTCATTTCGATTCTGCTGGTTGCCTGGAGTGCGGAACGTGTCGAGTACTGTGCGGCGACACGATCCTCGACCAATGGGAATATCCGGTCGGAACATTTGGCGTTGATTTTCGCTACGGCTAATGGATTTTGCCTGTAGTACACCGGATCGGCCACGCCGGCCATCCGGTCAGATGTATGCCGAAATCATCCTGGGAATAACTTCATGAGTATCACACTAACGTTTAACGCCGAACGTCGCGAGGCCTGGCGACAACAGGGTTTATGGGGAGATGCTTCGCTTGGCGATTACTGGCACCAAACTGCCAAAGCCATGCCAGATAAAATCGCCGTGGTTGATAACCATGGCGCTTCATTCACCTATGCTGCACTCGACAGTGCAGCCAGCAGTCTGGCAACCTGGTTTTTAGCCTGCGGTATTCAACCTGGCGACCGCGTTGCCTTCCAGTTACCGGGCTGGTGCGAGTTTACGGTTATCTACCTGGCCTGTCTGAAAACCGGGGCCGTTTCCGTACCGCTGCTGCCTGCCTGGCGTGAAGCAGAGCTGGTATGGGTGCTGAATAAGTGCAAAGCGAAGATTTTTTTCGCACCGACGCTGTTTAAACAGAACCGACCGGTCGATCTGATCCTGCCCTTACAAAACCAGTTGCCGCATCTGCAACAGATCGTTGCCGTGGATAAACTGGCTCCGGCAACTACCTCGCTGGCGCTCAGCCAACTGCTTTTAGCTCCGCCATTAACCCAAACGATTAATGTTCACGCCGATGAACTGGCGGCGGTGTTGTTTACCTCCGGAACCGAGGGAATGCCAAAAGGCGTAATGCTGACCCACAACAACATCCTTGCCAGCGAGCGCGCCTACTGTGCCCGCCTCAATCTCACCTGGCAGGATGTGTTTTTGATGCCCGCACCACTGGGACACGCTACCGGTTTTCTGCATGGCGTTACCGCACCGTTTTTAATCGGCGCACGCAGCGTATTGTTAGATGTTTTCACCCCAACCGCCTGTCTTGAACTGCTGGAGCAACAGCGCTGTACCTGTGTGCTCGGCGCAACACCCTTCGTCTACGACATGTTATGTAGCATGGAAAAACGCCCAAGCGATCTCTCATCGCTACGCTTTTTCTTATGTGGGGGCACAACCATTCCACAGAAGATTGCCCGTGACTGCCAGCAGCTCGGCATAAAATTATTAAGCATTTATGGCTCGACAGAGAGTTCACCGCATGCGCTGGTCAATCTTGACGATTCACTTTCTCGCATGATGAATACCGACGGATATGCTGCTGCAGGCGTCGAAATTAAAGTGGTCGATGAAGCACGCAATACGTTGCCTGTGGGTGTAGAAGGCGAAGAAGCGTCACGCGGTCCCAATGTGTTTATGGGCTATCTCGATGAACCCGAACTCACCGCCCGTGCGCTGGATCAAGACGGCTGGTATTACAGCGGCGACTTATGCCGAATGGACGATGCGGGGTACATCAAAATCACCGGACGGAAAAAAGATATCATTGTCCGCGGTGGAGAAAACATCAGCAGCCGCGAAGTTGAGGATATCTTATTGCAGCATCCCCGCATTCACGATGCCTGTGTTGTCGCGATGCCGGACGAACGCTTAGGTGAAAGGTCGTGTGCTTACGTGGTGCTAAAACCGCCGCATCATTCGTTGTCGCTGGAATCAGTGGTAGCCTTTTTTAGTCGCAAGCGGGTGGCAAAGTACAAATACCCTGAGCACATTGTGATCGTAGAGAAATTACCGCGCACGGCGTCCGGTAAAGTACAAAAATACCAGCTGCGTAAGGATATTATTCAGCGTTTGAGCGTGGAGAGTATTACAGGATAAAGCGCCGGATGGCAATGCTAACGCATCTTATCCGGCCTACGTTGAATAGGCCGGATAAGGCATGATGTTACTTGTTCAGTTCAGCCAGACTCAGCCAGGTCTGTACGACAGTGTCCGGGTTCAGCGACAGGCTGTCGATCCCCTCTTCCATCAGCCAGGCCGCGAAGTCTTCATGGTCAGATGGGCCCTGACCGCAAATACCCACGTATTTGCCCTGTTTCTTGGCTGCACGAATCGCCATCGACAGCAGCGCTTTCACCGCGTCGTTACGCTCATCAAACAGTTCAGAAACCACACCAGAGTCACGATCCAGACCCAGCGCCAGCTGCGTCATGTCGTTTGAGCCGATGGAGAAACCGTCGAAGTACTCGAGGAACTGCTCGGCCAGCAAGGCGTTAGATGGGATCTCACACATCATGATGATCTTCAGTCCGTTCTCACCGCGTTTCAGCCCCTGGCGTGCCAGCTCTTCCACCACCGCTTTCGCCTGGGCAACGGTACGTACAAACGGTACCATCACTTCAACGTTAGTCAAGCCCATGTCGTTACGGACACGTTTTACTGCGTCGCATTCCAGCGCGAAGCAGTCGCGGAAGCTATCGGCAACATAACGGCCCGCCCCACGGAAGCCCAGCATCGGGTTCTCTTCATGCGGTTCATAACGCTCCCCGCCGACCAGGTTGGCATATTCGTTGGACTTAAAGTCAGACATACGCACGATGACGCGTTTTGGATAGAACGCCGCACCCAGCGTCGCGATCCCTTCCGTCAGGCGACCAACGTAGAATTCACGCGGAGAATCGAAACCTTTCATCATGGCGCGGATTTCATTTTGCAGCTCAGGCGTCTGGTCATCAAACTCCAGCAGCGCACGCGGGTGTACGCCAATCATGCGGTTGATGATAAATTCCAGACGCGCCAGACCGACGCCTTCGTTTGGCAGACAAGCGAAATCGAAAGCCCGATCCGGGTTACCGACGTTCATCATCACCTTCAACGGCAGATCCGGCATGGTCTCCACGCTGGAACTCTTCACGCTAAAGTCGAGCATGTCAGCGTAAACATAACCGGTGTCGCCTTCGGCACAGGAGACAGTTACCTTCTCACCATCTTTCATGCGCTCAGTCGCATCGCCGCAGCCTACTACGGCGGGGATCCCCAGTTCACGGGCAATGATTGCCGCGTGACAGGTACGACCGCCACGGTTAGTGACAATTGCTGCCGCTTTCTTCATGATCGGTTCCCAGTCCGGGTCGGTCATGTCGGTAACCAGTACGTCGCCAGGTTCGATACGGTTCATTTCGCTGATGTCATGAATGACTTTGACCGGGCCCGCGCCAATGCGGTGACCGATGGCGCGACCTTCAGCAATAATTTTACCCTGCGCATGCAGCGTATAACGCTCCATCACCTGACCGCGGGAACGCACGGTTTCCGGACGCGCCTGAACGATGAACAGCTTGCCGGTATGACCGTCTTTCGCCCATTCGATGTCCATCGGACGACCGTAGTGCTTCTCGATTTGTACCGCCTGCTTGGCCAGTTCCTGCACTTCTTCGTTAGTCAGGGAGAAAATGTCGCGTTGTTCCTGCGGAACATCTTCAATGGTCACCTGCTTACCGTGTTCCTGGGTCGGCGCGTAAATCATGCGGATTTTTTTCGATCCCATTGTGCGACGGACGATCGCCGGACGGTTAGCCGCCAGGGTCGGTTTGTGCACGTAGAATTCATCCGGGTTAACGGCCCCCTGCACGACCATTTCGCCCAGGCCCCAGGCGGACGTGATAAAGACGACCTGGTCAAAACCGGATTCGGTATCGATGGAGAACATTACGCCTGAGGACGCGAGGTCAGAACGCACCATCCGCTGAACACCAGCAGAAAGCGCGACGCCACGGTGGTCATAGCCCTGGTGAACACGATAAGAGATCGCGCGGTCGTTAAACAGCGAGGCAAATACGTGTTTGATGGCAACCAGTACGGCATCAAATCCCTGGACGTTGAGGAAAGTTTCCTGCTGACCAGCAAATGACGCATCTGGCATATCTTCTGCGGTAGCGGAAGAACGCACGGCAAAAGAGGCATTGGTATCGTCCGCTGACAGTTGCGCGTAGGCATCGCGGACGGCATTTTCCAGTTCGGGCTGGAAAGGAGTGTCGATAATCCACTGGCGGATCTGTGCCCCGGCTTTCGCAAGCTCAGTGACATCGTCGATATCCGTTTTATCCAGCAGCTCATAAATGCGCTGGTTTACACCGCTCTGGTCCAGAAACTGGTTAAACGCATCGGCGGTCGTTGCAAAACCATTCGGTACGGAAACCCCCATACCTGAAAGGTTAGTAATCATTTCACCCAGGGAGGCATTTTTGCCTCCAACTCTGTCTACATCATTCATGCCGAGTTGGTTATACCAAAGCACCAGCGGTGACGAGCCATTGTTGGACATCGAACAATCCTTATATATGAACGAGGTTAGGAAACTCAATTTTGCGTAATTATCTTGGCATATTTACTCCGGCGAAAAAAACGGTGAATCGTTCAAGCAACTTTATTTTTTATTTTTTCAGATTGTTTCCGCATTTGCGCAAACCCGCGAGCCACACGGGATCACCACAAAAACGATCGGTATAAACATTTGTTCCGAAAAATGAAATGTACTTTTCATTAAATATAAAAATAGCGTTTCATTTTATAAAATAGATGCGGCAATATTCGCTTCTGGCGAATTTTAATTTATGCTTTCAGAGAATTATATCTGCCCCAGGATGAGCAAAATGGATAATGCTGTTGATCGTCACGTATTTTATATTTCTGATGGTACGGCCATCACCGCCGAGGTATTGGGTCACGCGGTGATGTCGCAATTTCCGGTCACGATCAGCAGCATTACGCTGCCGTTTGTGGAAAATGAGAGCCGTGCGCGTGCGGTTAAAGACCAGATTGACGCAATCTATCAACAAACTGGCGTGCGCCCTTTGGTGTTTTACTCCATCGTCCTGCCGGAAATTCGCTCGATCATTCTGCAAAGCGAGGGGTTTTGTCAGGATATTGTGCAGGCGCTGGTTGCCCCACTACAACACGAGATGAAGCTCGACCCTACGCCAATCGCCCATCGCACACACGGTCTGAATCCCGGTAATCTCAACAAGTACGACGCGCGTATTGCCGCCATTGATTACACCCTCGCCCACGACGACGGTATTTCGTTGCGCAACCTCGATCAGGCACAGGTGATCCTGCTCGGCGTTTCCCGTTGCGGTAAAACCCCGACCAGTCTATATCTGGCCATGCAGTTTGGTATTCGCGCCGCCAACTACCCCTTTATTGCCGATGATATGGATAATCTGGTGCTGCCGGCATCCCTTAAACCGTTGCAGCATAAATTATTCGGCCTGACCATCGACCCTGAGCGCCTGGCAGCCATCCGTGAAGAGCGCAGAGAGAACAGCCGCTACGCCTCAATGCGCCAGTGCCGAATGGAGGTTGCTGAGGTTGAAGCGCTGTACCGGAAAAACCAGATCCCCTGGTTGAACAGTACCAATTATTCGGTAGAAGAGATTGCTACCAAGATCCTCGATATCATGGGACTGAATCGCCGCATGTACTAGAATGCTAGTGCATTGGTTCGATTTTTTGTTATTATGCTCGCCACCAGGCAGGATGAGTGTGATATTGTGATGTACATCACTTCCCGGTAGTCCTGCCGTTGAAGCAACAAATTTCTGAGACAAGTAATGAACAGAACCGATGAACTCCGTACTGCGCGTATTGACAACCTGGTCACTCCAGCAGAGCTTGCGCAACGGCATCCTGTTTCGTCCTCCGTCGCCCGTCATGTTACGGACTCCCGACGTCGGATAGAAAAAATTTTAAATGGTGAAGACCCCCGTTTACTGGTGATCGTAGGTCCCTGCTCGATTCACGATCTTGATGCCGCGATGGAATATGCGACACGTTTACAGGCGCTGCGCACTAAGCACCAGGCGCGTCTGGAAATCGTGATGCGTACCTATTTTGAAAAACCACGCACTGTCGTGGGCTGGAAAGGCCTGATTTCCGACCCGCATTTGAACGGCAGTTATCGTGTAAACCACGGTATTGAACTGGCGCGAAAACTGCTGTTGCAGGTCAACGAACTGGGCGTCCCCACGGCAACTGAATTCCTCGACATGGTGACCGGCCAGTTTATTGCTGATTTAATCAGTTGGGGAGCTATTGGCGCGCGCACCACCGAAAGTCAGATCCATCGTGAAATGGCCTCCGCGCTCTCCTGCCCGGTCGGCTTTAAAAACGGAACGGATGGCAACACGCGCATCGCCGTCGATGCAATTCGCGCCTCCCGCGCCAGTCACATGTTCCTCTCGCCGGATAAAACCGGTCAGATGACCATTTATCAGACCAGCGGCAACCCTTACGGGCATATCATCATGCGTGGCGGTAAAAAGCCGAATTATTATGCTGAAGATATTGCTGCTGCCTGCGATACCCTACACGAGTTTTCCCTGCCTGAGCATTTGGTGGTCGATTTTAGCCACGGCAATTGCCAGAAGCAGCATCGCCGTCAGTTAGACGTTTGTGATGACGTGTGCCAGCAAATTCGTAACGGTTCGACGGCAATTGCCGGGATCATGGCGGAGAGTTTCTTGCGTGAAGGTACGCAAAAAATCGTTAGCGGCCAGCCGCTGGTTTACGGTCAGTCCATTACCGACCCGTGCCTGAACTGGGAAGATACTGAACTGTTGGTTGAAAAACTCGCCTCTGCGGTTGATAGCCGTTTTTAATGCTGTTCGCCGGGCAATATCACTTTGCCCGGTGCTAATCCTTTGTTTTTCCCCGATTGTTGTGCAAAAAACGTTCTCGTCACAATTATTTCACAAAAACGCTTGCCGCAAATTTGCAGTTTGATGATAATGATTATCATTGTTACATTGATTGTTATTTTTAAACACTATGTCACGTATGGATAACACAACGGCAACGCCTGCAAAAGACACAACACCGCCTTCCGTCGCGCCAAACGAGCGACGAATTGACAGTAAAACCCTGTTGGGGAAAGAAGGACGCGTGATCATAGAACATGATGGTCAGCACTACCTGCTGCGCCAGACACAAGCCGGAAAACTCATTCTGACTAAATAAACAACACATTTCGCCAGCCACCCAGGTCATACCCAGGCAGCCAGCGCTTTTCGATTTCCTAATGGAGAGTTGCTATGCCTTACCTGCACACCGCTTCCCTGCGCCCATCGCTGTTGGCGCTGGTGATTGTCAGTAACCTGCCTGCCGTCGCCCATGCGGCGGTCGAGGATATGACCGTTACCGCCACCGGCAATGCCCGTAGCGCATTTGAAGCACCGATGATGGTCAGCGTCATTGACGCCACCGCCCCAGAAAACCAAACCGCCAGCTCAGCTGCCGACCTGTTGCGTAAGGTTCCGGGCCTAACCCTTGACGGTACGGGCCGCACCAATGGCCAGGACGTGAATCTACGCGGCTACGATCGACGCGGTGTTCTGGTACTGGTTGACGGCGTTCGCCAGGGAACCGACACCGGACACCTGAACAGTACTTTCCTAGACCCGGCGCTCATCAAACGCATTGAAGTCGTGCGTGGCCCTTCCGCACTGCTGTACGGTAGCGGCGCGCTAGGCGGCGTGATCGCCTATGACACTGCAGATGCCAAAGATCTACTGGAAGTCGGGCAAAACAGCGGTTATCGCGTGTTCGGTACTGCGGCGACCGGCGATCACAGTCTCGGCATGGGCGCCAGCACGTATGGCCGTACCGATACGCTGGACGGACTGCTTGCATGGTCCAGCCGCGATCGCGGTGATTTACGCCAGAGTGACGGTACGACTGCGCCGAATGACGAAGCAATTAACAATATGTTGGCGAAAGGCAGCTGGAAAATTGACAGCGCCCAGACATTGGCCGGTTCGCTGCGTTACTACAACAATGACGCCCGGGAACCTAAAAACCCGCAGACCAGCGCGGCGGATGCCAGCAACCCGATGACCAACCGTTCAACCATCCAGCGTGATGCACAGCTGACCTACTCGCTCGCTCCAGCAGACAATGACTGGCTGAACGCTGACGCTCGTATTTACTGGTCCGAAGCGCGCATTAATGCTCAGAACGCAGATAACACCGGCGAATTTCGCAAGCAGACCACCAAAGGCGGCAAAATCGACAACCGCAGCCGCCTGTTTACCGACTCTTTTGCATCTCACCTTCTAACCTACGGCGGTGAATACTATCGCCAGGAACAACAACCGGGTGGTTCAACCACCGGTTTCCCGGAGGCAAAGATCGATTTCAGCTCCGGCTGGCTACAGGATGAAATCACCCTGCGCGACCTGCCGGTTACGCTGCTGGGCGGTACCCGTTATGACTCGTATCGCGGCAGCAGTGACGGCTATGAAGATGTCGATGCCGATAAATGGTCGTCCCGCGCCGGGCTCACCGTTGCGCCAGCCGACTGGCTGATGCTGTTCGGTTCCTACGCTCAGGCCTTCCGTGCGCCGACCATGGGCGAGATGTATAACGATGCGAAACACTTCTCGATTGGTCGTTTTTACACCAACTACTGGGTACCTAACCCTAACCTGCGCCCGGAAACCAACGAAACACAGGAATACGGATTTGGCCTGCGCTTTGACGATCTGCTGATGGCGAGCGATGCGCTCGAATTTAAAGCCAGCTATTTCGACACCAAAGCGAAAGATTACATCTCCACCAGCGTCGACTTCGCCGCTGCGACAACCATGTCCTATAACGTACCCAACGCCAAAATCTGGGGCTGGGATGTGATGGCGAAATATTCCACCGACCTGTTCAGCCTCGACATGGCCTATAACCGCACTCGCGGAAAAGATACTGACACCGGGGAATACATTTCCAGCATTAACCCGGATACCGTCACCAGCAAACTGAATGTGCCGGTTGCGCACAGCGGTTTCTCCGTAGGCTGGATCGGGACATTTGCTGACCGTTCAACACATATCAGCAACAGCTACACTAAACAGCCCGGCTATGCGGTAAATGATTTCTACGTGAGCTATCAGGGTCAACAAGCGCTGAAAGGCATGACCACCACGCTGGTACTGGGCAACGCCTTCGACAAAGAGTACTGGTCGCCGCAAGGCATTCCGCAGGATGGTCGTAATGGCAAAATTTTCGTGAGTTATCAGTGGTAATCACTTTTCCCCGGTTCGCCGGGGCAGCAATCTGGAAGGAAGAGACAATGAATCATTACACACGCTGGCTGGAACTGAAGAAAGAAAATCCTGGCAAATACGCACGTGATATTGCGGGGTTGATGAATATTAGCGAAGCCGAACTGACCTTTGCTCGCGTCGGTCATGACGCCTGGCGCTTACGTGGCGAAGTGCGCGAAATCCTCGGCGCACTGGAAGCGGTTGGCGAAACCAAATGTATTTGCCGCAACGAATATGCGGTACATGAGCAGGTTGGTACGTTTACCAATCAGCACCTGAACGGTCATGCCGGACTGGTACTCAATCCACGCGCCCTCGACCTGCGTCTGTTCCTGAATCAGTGGGCCAGCACCTTTCATATCAGCGAAACAACCGCCCATGGTGAGCGCCAGAGCATTCAGTTCTTTGACCATCAGGGAGATGCACTGCTGAAGGTCTATACCACGCCAAATACCCTCGTTGAGGAATGGGCAGCGTTGCTGACCCGTTTCATCTTTGCAGAAAACCCGCCGCTGGTGCTGCAACCTGCCAACAATTCTGCGCCTGCCGTCGTCACGGTCGACGCACAGACCGTTGATCAAGAGTGGCGAGCAATGACCGATGTCCACCAGTTCTTCGGTTTGCTGAAACGCCACGATCTCACTCGCCAACAGGCGTTTAATCTGGTTGGCGACGATCTGGCCTGTAAGGTTTCTAATAGCGCACTGGCGCAGTTACTCGACACCGCGCGTCAGGATGGCAACGAAATTATGGTTTTTGTGGGTAATCGCGGCTGCGTACAGATTTTTACCGGCGTGATTGAAAAACTGGTACCGATGAAAGGCTGGCTGAACATCTTCAACCCAACCTTTACCCTGCATCTGCTGGAAGAAAGCGTGGCCGAAACGTGGGTGACGCGCAAACCGACCGCCGATGGTCACGTCACCAGTCTGGAACTGTTTGCTGCCGACGGTACGCAAATCGCACAACTGTATGGTCAACGTACGGAAGGCGAGCCGGAGCAGACGCAATGGCGCGCACAGATTGACGCTCTGACGCCGAAAGGACTGGCTGCATGAAAAAACTGCTGACCCTGATCGCGCTGCTGCCCCTCGCGGCGCTGGCTGCGTCCGAGGAACGGGTTGTTGCCCTCGGTGGCGATGTCACCGAGATCGTATACGCACTGGGAGCACAACCCTCCCTTGTGGCGAGAGACAGCACCAGCCAGTGGCCTGCTGCGGCAACCGAGTTACCTGATGTTGGTTATTTGCGCCAGCTCAACGCCGAAGGGATCCTGGCTACCCGCCCTACGCTGGTCCTTGCCAGCACGCAGGCACAGCCCTCTTTGGCGCTAAAACAGCTTGAGCAGAGCAACATCAGGGTTGTCACGATCCCAGCAAGCAACGATCTTAACGCGATTGATGAAAAAGTTCGGGTTATCGCTGAGGCTACTCATCGGGAGGCCGACGGCGAAACGCTGCGTGCAACGTTACGTCAGGAACTGGCGACGCTCCCGTCGTCTGAACTTAATAAACGTGTGCTGTTTATTCTCAATCATGGCGGGATGACCGCGATGGCGGCGGGCCAGCAAACCGGAGCCGATGCGGCGATTCGTGCCGCAGGATTACGCAACGCGATGCAGGGCGTTAATCGCTATCAACCGCTGTCACAAGAAGGCGTCATTGCCAGCCAGCCCGATCTGGTAGTGATTTCACAAGAAGGCGTTAAGGCAATGGGTGGCGAAGCAAACCTGTGGGCGCTACCAGGACTTGCGCAAACACCTGCCGGAAGGAATAAACAGGTATTGCAGGTTGACGATATGGCGCTGTTGGGGTTTAGCGTTCGCACGCCACAGGCGATTTTGCAGCTTCGTGCTAAAGCGGAGCAATTGCCCTGATGTCCCGGCGGCTCACCTGTTCGTTGTGGATGTTGGCATTGATGCTGGTTGTAATGACGGTTCTGGCTACCGGTTTTGGCGCGTTGCGCCTGCCGGTAAGTCTGCTCTGGCGTGATGGCGATGAGGCACTGCGTCAAATCTGGCTCACGATTCGTCTTCCCCGTGTCCTGCTGGCGCTGGTGATTGGCGGCTCTTTGGCGCTCGCTGGCTGCGTGATGCAGGGGCTGTTTCGCAATCCGCTTGCAGACCCTGGATTACTGGGAATAAGCAGCGGCGCCGCCTGCGCTGTGGCCCTGTGGGTGGTGCTGCCTGTCTCTTTGCCCGCGCTGTTGATGTTGTATGCTCCAATGCTGGCCGCTTTTTTCGGCGCGCTGGCGGCAACCGTAGTGATTTTTATCCTCAGCCAACAGCGCGACGGTTCACTCTCACGCCTGCTGCTGGTCGGCATTGCCATCAACGCGCTCTGCGGGGCGGCGGTTGGCGTTTTGTCGTGGGTCAGTAATGATGCGCAACTGCGCCAGCTGTCGCTATGGGGAATGGGAAGTCTGGGGGCCGCGCAGTGGTCCACACTGTTGGCTGTCACTTCACTGACAATCCCGACAGTGCTGATCATCTGGCGACTTGCTCCGGCGCTGAATCTTCTGCAACTGGGTGAGGAAGAGGCGCATTATCTCGGCGTTGATGTACGTACAATCCAGCGTATTTTGCTGCTTTGTAGCGCATTACTGGTTGCCTCAGCCGTGGCGGTAAGCGGCGTGATTGGCTTTATCGGGTTGGTCATCCCACATTTAATACGTATGTGGCTCGGCTCAGACCATCGGGCCGTTATTCCGGGTTCCGTGCTGGCGGGCGCGTTTTTATTGCTGATTGCCGACACACTGGCCCGTACGGCGGTTGCGCCTGCGGAGATGCCGGTCGGTCTGTTGACCAGTCTTCTCGGCGCACCGTGGTTTTTATGGCTTATTTTTCGTCAGCGAGGACCGCATGGCTGAACATTTCATCGCTGAAGGGCTTCACTATCGCGTGGCTGGCAGAGCGGTAATTGACAATGTATCACTCGCTCTCGCAAAAGGTGAACTGGTGGCACTTATCGGCCCAAACGGTGCGGGAAAATCCACCCTGCTGCGCCTGCTGACCGGTTTTCTCAAACCAGCAATCGGGCGCTGCGTGCTGGCAGGCAAACCGCTCGAGGAGTGGCCTACCCAAACGCTGTCGCGGCATCGGGCGGTCATGCGTCAGCAAACGCAACTGGGATTTGACTGGCCAGTAGAGGCCGTGATCGCGATGGGTCGCGCGCCCTGGACCCAACGACCGGAACCTGAGCTTATTGCGCAGGTAATGGCGATGACCGGATGTACGCCTCTGACAGGCCGGCAATACGCCGCGCTTTCCGGCGGCGAGCAACAGAGAGTGCAGTTAGCCCGTGCGCTGGCGCAACTCTGGTGCGACGGCGCACCTCGCGGTTGGTTATTCCTTGATGAACCAACCTCCGCGTTGGATCTTTACCACCAGCAGCATCTGTTGCGCATGCTAAAAACGCTAACCGCTTCAGGAGAGCTGCATGTGTGCATTGTGCTTCACGATCTGAACCTCGCCGCACTGTGGGCAGACAGAATAGTGCTGCTGCACAACGGCAGGCTGGTATCGCAGGGAACACCTGAAACTGTGTTACAGGCCGATGATCTGCAGCGCTGGTACGGTGCTCAGGTACACGTTGGCCGACATCCGGCCAACGCCTCCCCGCAGGTATTTCTGGCCCCTTAGCTTGAACAACTCACTTCCAGCCGTTTGCCCCAGTCAGGTGGACGGCTAACATAGTCATCATCACGATCGGCAAATGGGGTACGCAACGCCTGGTGCAATCGATGCAGCTCGGCGTAATCCCCCTGCTCTGCCTGACTAATCGCTCGTTGCGCCAGCCAGTTACGTAATACCATCGCCGGATTTGCCGCCTTCATCTGTGTTTGTCTGACAGCATCGGCAATATTGTCTTGCTGAAGGCGCGAGCGATACCGCGTGAACCAGTCGTCAAACGCTGCACGGTCGATAAACTCATCACGCAACGGAGATTGCGCACTGCGCTGCTCCGTCTCGCTGAGCATGCGAAACGTTCGCGTATAGTCGCTTCTTTCCCGCGCCATCAGACTAAACAGTTCGCTAAGCAGTTCGTTGTCGTTTTTCTGCTCGCTAAAGAAGCCGAGCTTTTGCCGCATCCGCTGACCGTAGCGAGTTAACAGCGCCAGCTGGTAACTGTCCAGCGCATCATTGAGCGCCTCGACCGGGATAAATGGCGACAGGGTTTGCGCCAGACGTTGCAGGTTCCACAACGCGGCGGCCGGTTGATTATCGAAACTGTATCGCCCCTGGTTGTCAGAGTGGTTGCAGATATAATCGGGCACGTAATCATCAAGAAAACCGAATGGACCGTAATCCATCGTCAGACCCAGAATCGACATGTTGTCCGTGTTCATAACACCATGCGCAAATCCTACCGCCTGCCAGTCAGCGATTAACGTCGCTGTACGCGTGACAACATCGTTAAACCACAGCTGATACTTATCGGCTTCTTCCTCCCATTGCGGCCAGTAATGGCGAATCGCAAAGTCAGCCAACTGGCGCACTTTTTCCGGCTCCCGGCGATAGTAAAAATGCTCAAAATGACCAAACCGCATATGGCTTTGCGCCACGCGAATGAGCATCGCCCCCGCTTCGACCGTTTCGCGATAAACCGGTGTGTCGCTGGTGACAATCGACAATGCCCGCGTGGTCGGTATTCCCAGGAAGTGCATCGCTTCACTGGCCAGGCTTTCGCGAATGGTCGAGCGCAGCACGGCGCGCCCATCACCCATGCGGGAATACGGCGTGAGTCCGGCACCTTTCAGATGCCAGTCAAACGTTGCACCATCCGCGAGCTGTTGTTCGCCCAGCAGGATCCCACGTCCGTCGCCAAGCTGACCAGCCCAGACGCCGAACTGATGCCCACTATAAACCTGGGCTAAAGGCGACATCCCGGGAAGCAACGATTCACCTCCCCAAACACCTGCACCAGTCGGAATATCAAATAGCGCCGCAGGAATAGCTAATTGCTCCGCCAGCGCATCGTTATGCCAGATAAGGCGCGCGTTTTTCAGAGGGGTGGGTGAAAGCGCGGTATAGGTTGCTGGTAGTTCATCACGCCAGCGAGTGGTAAAAGACAGGGTCATAGGGCCTCCTGCCTCTAGTGTAGACTGTTAAAAGCCTGTTAAACACCAGCAAATAAAAGGGTTATATTTTAGCGAGCGAAATTATCTGCGCAGGAGGCACCGCAGGCCACAATCCTCCCTGCATGGCACTGAATCCCACAGGCAAGACGCGCTCCAGCATCTCTTGTGTATCAATTCCGCTAATGATTATTGACTCACAGCTGGGCGATAGTTGCGCCAGAATAGCCCGCATAAACGGTTCAAACGAAATATGTGCAATTCTTTGTTGAACAAAGTTTTTATCCAGCACGACGCGTTTGAACAGGCCGTCAAAAATTGCCCTTGTTGATATACCGCCAGAACCATAGTTTGTCAGGACTAATGGAAATCGCGCAGCAAGTGCGGCCAATGTTGGATTATCTTTACCTTTGTTTAACTCCGGATAGCTTTCATTAATAGTCAGCTCCAGAAATGAAAATCGTTCAACTTGTGAAGCAAATTTAGCATCTGATAATAAAGTATTAGCAATTGCCGGCGTTAAATTAATCCAGGCGGAAACTTTCCGTTGAATAAAAAAGAGTTGGCACGTTTCGATTAATTCAAGCTTTTCGGTAAATAAGCGACATTGCTCATCGTCCGACATCCGAGGTAGGACCAGGTCGGTGGGTATACGCACATCCCCATGCGCACTGACGAAATTGGTGATGATATCGACGAACTCAAGATCGCCTTTTTCGCTTCTCGCAGGAAGAAAAGAGAACTCAGAATAGTAAAGATTATCCAGTGAAACAATCATCGTGCCAGCCCCGCTGCATGGGTGTTATCCGGCATCCTGTAGCAAAGGATGGAGAAATACGTTACTGCTGATGCAAGTAGAGGCCTTTTCATTTTTCCCTTTTTAGCCGGTAAATCGAATCCTTTTTTTTAGCTTATCCTGATTATAAGCGAATATCCAGCTTTGCACTTTTTAATATCTCGGAATAAATCATATTTTTAGCAAGATACGCTCTTAATGTTCAGGGGTATTGTCTAACCAAAGGCAGAAATAAAAGTTAACTTTCAAACGGTGATGTTGAGGCTGCGCACTCGATGGCAGCCTCGGAGTTGTGGGGGGATTAAATACGTCGCGCCTGCCAAAAGTTTTTACGCCAGTAAACATTATCCAGAGACGAGCGCATCACGCCACGGCTGGTTGAAGCATGAATAAATTGATTATTGGTATCGTAAATACCGACATGCAGACCGCTTTCCCCAGACCCGGTTTTAAAGAAAACCAGATCGCCGGGCAGCAAATCGTCTTTATCAATTTCGGTACCAATCTTTGATTGTGTGCGCGTATCGCGCGGGAGTTGCAGGTCGAATTTATCGCGCATCGTCATCAAAACAAATCCAGAACAATCCACCCCGCTACGGCTCATACCACCATAGCGATAGGGAGTGCCATGCCAGGTTTGTAGCTGATCATTAAGACCGGCGATAACGGCGATAGAATCCGACAAGCGGGCATTTGGCGCAGGCGCACGATGGCTGCTGCAGCCCGCCAAAAACAATGCTGTGATTAAAAGGAGCCAAAAGCGCATTCAGTACGAATCCTCTGAATTTTATTTTTATGCTAATTTAGCGTGGAAATTATATGATTTTCAAGAACCCATTTAACTTAAGTGGTTGATATGAGCATTCTGTGCCCTTCAATATCCAAACGTCGGAAGTTGACGCCATAGGCCGCAGACAGATTGGCCGGCGTCAGTACCGCATCTCGTGAGCCACTGGCAAGTAGTTTCCCGCGTTTGAGTAGCCAGGCTTTATGCGCATGGCGTAAGGTGTGATTAAGGTCGTGGCTACTCATCACAATCGCTATGCCCTGCAAACACAGCTGACTCAACAATCGGTCCAGTGCGTTTTGTTGCGCGACGTCCAGACTGTTCATCGGCTCATCCAGCAGTAAAAGCTGACCTAATGGATTCGCTTGTGGGCAAATCTGCAGGATAACCGCAGCCAGGCGCACACGCTGCCACTCACCGCCGGAGAGTTGGTTCACGCCGCGCCCCAGTTTATCTCCCAGGCCGAGCGCATCAGCGACCTCCTGTAACAGATCGGTGCGTGCTTTGTCGGGTTGATGCAGCGTCAGAAAATGCCAGACCGGCATCGCAAACGGCGGATTTTGCTGTTGCGCAAGATAGGCTCGATATTGTGCCAGCCTGGCGGCCGGCCAATCCTCCAACGGCATATCACCAAAAATGATGCTGCCCTCGCCGTTCGTCAGACCCGCCATGCGCGCCAACAGCGTACTCTTTCCGGCACCGTTTGGTCCTACTAAATGTAGGATCTCTCCTGCTTTTATCTCACCAGAAAGCGGGCCGAGACGGGTCGATTCCGCGACATCCTGTAGCTGCATCAATCGAGACATTAGTTTGCCAGCGCCTGCTTGATGGTTTGCACCAGGATGGGATCCTCAGGCGTCATATCCGGTGAGAAACGTTGCAGCACTTTTCCATCGCGACCCACTAAAAACTTCTCGAAATTCCACAGAATATCGTCCGGGTAGAGCGGCGCACGACCTTTGCTCGCCATACGCTCGTAGAACCCACTGTCCTCTGGAGCAACGGCCGTTGGCGCGGCATCAATCAGCTTCTGATACAGCGGATGGCGTCCTTCGCCGTTGACGTCAATTTTGCTGAACATCGGGAAAGTTACACCCCATGTGGTACTGCAGTATGTTTTTATTTCCTCTTCGCTGCCCGGCTCCTGGCCCAGAAACTGATTGCAAGGAAAACCAAGAACGCTGAAGCCTTGTTGGTGCCAGGATTTCTGCAGCTTCTCCAGTTGCTCGTACTGCGGCGTCAGTCCACATTTTGAAGCAACGTTGACGATTAACAGCACATTCCCGGAATACGGCTGCAGTGAGGTAACCTCGCCGTCGATGGTCGTCACTTCTGTATCAAGGATAGTGTTTTGCATAGCATCTCCGAACAACAGGTGGATTTTCAGTTTTTAATCATAGACCGAACCAACACGTTCTAGCGCGCGGCTTTTAACAATAGCCAGATAAATACCGGTGCGCCCATGGTGGCCGTTACCACGCCGATAGGTAATTCAGCCGAGGCCAGCACCAGACGCGCGACAACATCAGCAAACAGTAATGCGATTGCGCCAGCCAACGCACAACCCGGCAGTAAAACACGGTGATCGGTGAGGCCGCACAGTCGCAAAATATGCGGGATCACAAGCCCAATAAAACCAATCGCCCCTGCCAGAGCCACGCTCACGCCGACCATCCAGCCTGTGGCAACCACCAGCAGATTGCGCCAGAACCATAATGGCAGTCCCAACTGACGTGCGGAAGTCTCTCCTAACGCCAGCATGTTCATCGGCTGCGACTGACAGCAGATCCACACCAGCACCGGAATCAACGCCACCATGAGCCAGGCCTGATGCCAGTCTACGCCACCGAAGCCCCCCATCATCCAGTACATCAGCTGTCGTAAGTCAAACGAGGTGGAGAAGTAGATAGCCCATGTCATCAGCGCGCTACAGATAATCCCCAGCGCCACCCCTGCCAGCAGCAGACGGCTGGTAGACAGATGTCGACGGGCGAAGCGTAGCAGAATAAGCGTGATAATCAGCGCCCCGGCAATGGCGCAAAGGCCCAATGCCCAGCCGGGGAGTTGCCCCTGCCCCAGCAGCACCGCCGCGATGAGCCCGACTCCCGCGCCGTTAGACACGCCTAATAATCCCGGCTCTGCGAGCGGGTTTTCAAACAGAGCTTGCATCACTGCGCCTGATAAGGCCAATGCAGCGCCTACCAGCAAAACAGCAAGGGTACGGGGAAGTCGGATTTGCCAGACGAACAGATCGCCGCGGGCGCTGAACCAGTCGCCGGGAGCGATCCATTGTTCTCCTGCGCACAAGCTTAGAATCGTTGCCAGCAGCATAAGTACTGACAGTGACAGTATCCAGCGCACGTTTCGACGCTGTTGTTGATGGGCGAAAGTCAGCATGTTTTCCATTCTGCTGAAAAGAGATGGAGGTGATTCTACGGTGCTGATTCGGTAGTTAAAAGGAAAAAGGCCGCAGAGCGGCCTTTTTAGTTATACGCGTCATCTTTTATGCCACCGGTTTGCTGGCGGCACAAAAGATTTAACATGTTGTTAAATCACTCTTCTTTCGGCGTTGCGTTTTCGACCCGACTTTTTAACTTCTGTCCGGGTCTGAAGGTCACCACGCGCCGTGCTGTAATGGGAATATCTTCGCCCGTTTTCGGGTTACGGCCCGGACGTTGATTCTTATCACGCAGATCGAAGTTACCAAAACCAGAGAGTTTTACCTGCTCACCATTTTCCAGAGCACGACGGATCTCTTCGAAAAACAGCTCGACCAGTTCTTTGGCATCCCGCTTGCTAAGCCCAAGCTTATCAAACAGATATTCTGACATTTCAGCTTTTGTAAGCGCCATAGGTTCAATCCCTCAATGATGCCTGGAATCGCTCTTTTAATGCCTCTACACATTTGGCGACGGTAGCGGCAATCTCCTCTTCTTCAAGTGTACGGCTGGTATCCTGAAGGATCAGGCTGATAGCGAGGCTCTTATAGCCCTCCGCAACACCCTTACCGCGGTACACGTCAAATAAGTTTACGCCAACTACCTGATTTACGCCAACTTTCTTACACTCGGATAAAATATCCGCAGCGGGAACGTTTTCTGCCACAACGACTGCGATATCGCGACGGTTCGCTGGGAAGCGAGAAACTTCACGCGCCTGAGGCACCACGCGGTCTGCGAGCTTATTCCACTCCAGTTCAAACACCAGAGTGCGACCGTTCAGATCCAGTTTACGTTCCAGTTCAGGATGAACAACCCCAATGAAACCAATACGTTCACCTTTCAGATAAATCGCCGCAGACTGACCCGGATGCAGTGCTGGATTCGCTTCAGCTTTGAACTGAATGTCCGCCAGTTTACCGGTCAGATCGAGAACCGCTTCCAGATCGCCTTTCAGATCATAGAAATCAACGGTCTCTTTTGCCAGATTCCAGTGTTCATCATGACGGTTACCGCAGATCACGCCAGCCAGCATCAGATCCTGGCGGATCCCGAGGTTGGCCTGCGTATCTGGCACGAAACGTAAACCCGTTTCGAAAATACGTACGCGGTTCTGCTGACGGTTCTGGTTATACACTACCGTAGACAGCAAGCCAGTCCACAGGGACAAACGCATTGCCGACATATCAATAGAGATTGGGCTTGGCAGCAGCAGCGCTTCTTCACCCGGGAGCAGCAATGACTGGACTTTCGGGTCGACGAAGCTATAGGTAATTACTTCCTGGTAGCCTTTGTCATTCAGCATGGTTTTTACACGTTTCAGCGACAAATCCGCTTCACGATGCGTACCCATGATAAGACCCGCCTGAATCGGCGTGTTCGGGATATTGTCATAACCGTATACGCGGGCGACTTCTTCGACCAGGTCTTCTTCGATTTCCATATCGAAACGCCAGCTCGGTGCGACCGCTTTCCACTCATCCTGCCCTTCCGTCACGTCACAACCCAGACGACGCAGAATGTCGCTCACCTGCTCATCCGCAATATGGTGTCCGATCAGACGGTCCAGTTTGCTACGACGAAGCGTAATGGTTGCGCGTTTTGGCAGCGTGGCTTCGTTCGTCACGTCAATGACTGGACCCGCTTCGCCGCCGCAGATATCGATCAGCAGGCGCGTTGCACGTTCCATGGCCTTATGTTGCAGAGCCGGATCGACACCACGCTCATAGCGGTGAGATGCATCGGTGTGCAGGCCGTGGCGACGCGCGCGACCGGTAATAGACAGCGGGCTGAAGAATGCACATTCCAGCAGGACGTTTTGTGTTTCATCATTCACACCGGAATGTTCGCCACCAAAGATGCCGCCCATCGCCAGCGCTTTGTTGTGGTCCGCAATCACCAGAGTATCTGCATTCAGCTTCGCTTCGCTGCCATCCAGCAATACCAGGGTCTCACCCTCTTTTGCCATACGGACAACAATTCCGCCTTCAATGCGGTCTTTGTCGAATGCGTGCATCGGCTGGCCCAGTTCGAGCAGCACATAGTTAGTCACGTCAACCACGGCATCGATAGAACGGATCCCGCAACGGCGCAGTTTTTCTTTCATCCACAGCGGGGTTGGCGCTTTGACATTGATGCCTTTTACCACGCGGCCCAGATAGCGTGGGCAGGCTTCCACGGCTTCGACCTGAATCGGCAGGACGTCGCTAATAGTCGCGGCTACAGGCGCGATTTCCGGCTCAACCAGCGGGGCTTTGTTCAGTACAGCAACATCACGCGCCACACCGATGATACCTAAGCAGTCGGCGCGGTTCGGCGTGACGCTAATTTCGATAGTGTTGTCGTCAAGCTTCAGGTATTCACGGATATCGGTGCCAATTGGCGCATCGGCTGGCAGTTCGATAATCCCGTTATGATCGTCGGAAATGCCCAGCTCGGAGAACGAGCACAGCATGCCTTCAGACGGTTCACCGCGCAGTTTTGCCGCTTTGATTTTGAAATCGCCCGGCAGAACGGCACCAACGGTTGCCACAGCCACTTTCAACCCCTGACGGCAGTTTGGCGCACCGCAGACGATATCCAGCAGACGGTCGCCGCCTACATTCACTTTGGTAACACGCAGTTTGTCAGCGTTCGGGTGCTGGCCGCATTCAACCACTTCACCCACCACAACGCCGTTGAACGCGCCGGAAACAGGTTCCACACCGTCAACTTCCAGACCCGCCATCGTGATTTGGTTTGACAGCGCATCGCTATCAATCGCCGGATTTACCCATTCGCGTAACCACAGTTCACTGAATTTCATTGTTTTATCCTGCCTTTATTTAAACTGTTTGAGGAAACGCAGATCGTTTTCGAAGAAAGAACGCAGATCGGTAACGCCGTAGCGCAGCATGGTCAGACGCTCCATACCCATACCGAATGCAAAGCCGGAATAGATTTCCGGATCGATGCCAACGTTACGCAACACGTTCGGGTGAACCATCCCGCAGCCCAACACTTCCAGCCATTTACCGTTTTTGCCCATCACGTCAACTTCCGCAGATGGTTCAGTGAACGGGAAGTAGGAAGGACGGAAACGAACCTGCAGATCTTCTTCAAAGAAGTTACGCAGGAAATCGTGCAGCGTGCCTTTCAGGTTGGTGAAGTTGATGTTGGTATCAACAATCAGCCCTTCCATCTGGTGGAACATTGGGGTGTGAGTCTGATCGTAATCGTTACGATATACACGGCCCGGAGCGATAATACGGATCGGCGGCTGTTTTTCTTTCATGGTGCGGATCTGCACGCCGGAAGTCTGCGTGCGCAGCAGACGCGTCGCGTCAAACCAGAAAGTGTCGTGGTCAGCGCGCGCCGGGTGATGGCCAGGAATGTTCAGCGCATCGAAGTTATGATAGTCATCTTCGATTTCCGGACCGGTCGCCACGGTAAAGCCCAGCTCACCGAAGAAACTTTCAATCCTGTCGATTGTACGCGTTACAGGATGCAGACCGCCGTTTTCGATACGACGCCCAGGGAGGGAGATATCGATCGTTTCTTCAGCCAGACGAGCATTCAGCGCAGCACTTTCTAACTCGGCCTTACGCGCGTTCAGCGCTTGCTGTACCTGCTCTTTGGCTTCGTTTATCACCGCACCTGCTGCCGGGCGCTCTTCTGGCGGCAGCTCGCGCAGGGTTGTCATCTGAAGGGTCAGATGCCCTTTCTTGCCCAAATATTCGACGCGGACATTGTCTAACGCGGCAACATCTGAAGCCTGGTTAATGGCGGCCGTTGCACTGGCAACCAGCTCTGCGAGATGTGACATGGTTTTCCTCGTTATGTTGCGATATTCACTAGTCGCTCGTATATACGCAAAATCATTCAAATTGTATCAACGCAGCAAAAGAGCGAATGCAGCCAATACAGAGACAACTCGAAGGATGACGCGTATAAAAAAAGCCTCCACCAGGGAGGCTTTTAGGCGCTGTTTTCCGTTTCTTCTTTCACGCGCAAGCCTCCTGAGTTCAGGTGCTAAAGTAAAAGAAGAAGCGGAAAATAGCAGCATTCATGCTTGCGTTACCTTGTGTGGTAAAAACCGGACAACCTTTATTGAAAAGGCTTACGGATAAATTGTCAACTAATTGATTGCGCTACAAATAAAAGAGAGGGAGCCAGGCTCCCTCTTTTCACCGGCTTATGCCAGAGCTGCTTTCGCTTTTTCGACCAGAGCGGTGAACGCTACTTTGTCGAATACTGCGATGTCAGCCAGGATCTTACGGTCGATTTCAACAGAGGCTTTTTTCAGGCCGTTGATGAATTTGCTGTAAGAAATACCGTTCTGACGTGCTGCTGCGTTGATACGCGCAATCCACAGTTGACGGAACTGACGCTTTTTCTGACGACGGTCACGATAAGCGTACTGACCAGCTTTGATAACAGCCTGGAAGGCAACGCGGTATACGCGAGAACGCGCACCGTAGTAGCCTTTAGCTTGTTTCAAAATTTTCTTGTGACGTGCACGGGCAACTACACCACGTTTTACGCGAGCCATATGTGCTCTCCTGTATCTATATTCTTAGTAAAAAAATGAATTAAACGTTAACGGCTTATGCGTACGGCAGGCACGCGATAACCAGACCCAGATCGCCTTTAGACACGAGGCCTTTTGGACGCAGGTGACGTTTACGCTTAGTAGATTTTTTGGTCAGAATATGACGCAGGTTTGCGTGCTTACGCTTAAATCCACCACCACCGGTTTTTTTGAAACGCTTAGCAGCACCGCGTACGGTCTTAATTTTTGGCATTTTAATAACTTCCACTTCGCATTGTTAATAAACGAAACGTAGGCGAACAACGGCTGTGGAACCCGTAGGCTCCACAGACATTGCTACTTGAAGGCCTTACTGTTTCTTCTTAGGAGCGAGCACCATGATCATCTGACGGCCTTCGATCTTCGTAGGGAAGGATTCGACTACTGCCAGTTCACTCAGATCGTCACGGACGCGGTTGAGCACTTCCATACCGATCTGTTGGTGGGCCATCTCACGACCGCGAAAACGCAGCGTGATCTTAGCCTTATCGCCATCTTCCAGAAAGCGTACCAGGCTGCGGAGTTTTACCTGGTAATCGCCATCGTCGGTGCCAGGACGGAATTTAATTTCCTTAACCTGGATAACTTTTTGCTTTTTCTTCTGTTCCTTAGAAGACTTACTCTTTTCATAAAGGAACTTGCCGTAGTCCATAATACGACAAACTGGCGGTTCGGCGTTAGGGCTGATTTCAACTAAATCTACTCCAGCTTCTTCAGCTTTTTCGATCGCTTCTCTCAGACTCACAATACCCAAAGCTTCGCCTTCCAGACCTGTTAAGCGAACTTCCAGGGCGCGAATCTCGCCATTGATACGATTCGGACGTGCCGTTTGAACTCGTTTTCCGCCTTTAATACCTTATTCCTCCAGTTGTTGAAGACTGCGGCTGCGAATCTCTTGTTGCAGCTTCTCAATCACTTCATTTACGTCCAGGCTGCCCAAGTCTTTGCCACGACGGGTGCGCACGGCAACTTTGCCTGCTTCAACCTCTTTGTCGCCACAGACCAACATGTAAGGGACACGACGTAAAGTGTGCTCGCGGATTTTAAAGCCAATCTTCTCATTTCTCAAGTCTGCTTTTACACGAATACCCGCATTTTGTAGTTTCTGCGTTAATTCGTTAACGTATTCAGACTGAGAATCGGTGATGTTCATGACCACGACCTGAACCGGCGCGAGCCAGGTCGGGAAGAAGCCAGCGAACTCTTCGGTCAGGATACCGATGAAACGTTCCATCGACCCAAGAATTGCACGGTGAATCATAACCGGCACCTGACGCTCGTTGTTTTCGCCAACGTAAGAGGCGCTTAAACGGGACGGCAGGGAGAAGTCCAGCTGTACAGTACCGCACTGCCATGCACGATCGAGGCAGTCATACAGGGTAAATTCAATTTTCGGACCGTAGAACGCGCCCTCACCCAGTTGGAACTCAAACGGGATGTTGTTTTCTTCCAGCGCAACGGCCAGGTCAGCTTCAGCACGGTCCCACATTTCATCGCTACCGATACGTTTTTCGGGGCGAGTGGACAGTTTGACGACGATTTTCTCGAAGCCAAAGGTGCTGTACATATCGTAGACCATACGAATGCACGCGTTAACTTCATCACGAATCTGCTCTTCAGTACAGAAGATATGAGCATCATCTTGAGTGAAGCCACGAACACGCATCAGGCCATGCAGCGCACCTGACGGTTCATTACGGTGGCAGCTACCAAACTCAGCCATACGCAGCGGCAGATCGCGATAGGATTTCAGACCCTGATTAAAGATCTGTACGTGGCCTGGGCAGTTCATTGGCTTAATGCAGTATTCACGGTTCTCAGAAGAGGTGGTGAACATCGCATCTTTGTAGTTATCCCAGTGACCTGTTTTTTCCCACAGCACGCGGTCCATCATGAACGGACCTTTCACTTCCTGATACTGGTATTCTTTCAGTTTTGAGCGAACGAATACTTCCAGTTCACGGAAGATAGTCCAGCCATCGTTGTGCCAGAACACCATACCCGGTGCTTCTTCCTGCATATGATACAGGTCAAGCTGTTTACCGATTTTACGGTGATCGCGTTTGGCCGCTTCTTCCAGACGTTGCAGGTAGGCATTCAGGGCTTTTTTATCTGCCCATGCAGTACCATAAATACGCTGCAGCATCTTGTTATTGCTGTCGCCACGCCAGTATGCCCCTGCGGTCTTCATCAGTTTGAAGTGATGGCAGAAACGCATGTTCGGCACGTGCGGGCCACGGCACATATCGACATATTCTTCATGATGGTACAAGCCAGGCTTGTCATCATGGGCAATGTTTTCATCAAGAATGGAGACTTTATAGGTCTCGCCACGCTTCACGAAGGTTTCACGCGCTTCGTACCAGCTGACTTTCTTCTTAATGACATCGTAGTTTTTCTCAGCGAGCTCGTGCATCCGCTTCTCGAGCGCGTCGACGTCTTCCTGGGTTAACGTACGGTCAAGATCGATATCGTAGTAAAAACCGTTATCAACAACCGGTCCGATCGCCATTTTGGTGTGCGGCCAGAGTTGTTTGATCGCGTGCCCTAACAGGTGCGCACAGGAGTGACGAATGATCTCCAGACCTTCTTCATCCTTCGCGGTGATGATGGAGAGCTTCGCATCATGCTCAATCAGATCGGAAGCATCTACCAGCTCACCGTCAACACGGCCAGCAATAGTAGCTTTCGCCAGACCTGGACCGATGTCCAGCGCAACATCCATGGGGCTTACAGCGTGGTCGTAATGGCGTTGGCTGCCATCAGGAAGAGTAATAACAGGCATGTTATATCCTTATTTGCAGTGGTGACCCACACGTAAGATCACATACAAAGAGAAAATGTATTTGTTTACAGTAAGTTGTGTAACCATCTAACCAACAATCGCTAAATTGGTACACAATCTGGTACACAAATGAAAAACTGACATCCTCAGTCCCTCACCCGGTAAAACGATGGTAACACTAAAAAAGTGGTGATTGCACCACTCTGTTTCACATTGATTCAAATTGTCTTGCAACAATGGATGCGATCGGCTAAGTGAGAACAGCACAAAGCCTTGCAAGCCGATGCAAAGCTTTGTGTGTCACATTTTTGTCTCAATGAGATATAACTTCTCACGCAGATCTTTTATGTGTTACAGGATGACAATGAGCCCCACCCCTACCACATAGTCGATTCAATTTCTTTATTTTTATAATCTACGTGGTTAAGTCAGCACTTATAGACATTCAATGTGTTTTTAAGTATATTGAAAATTAATTTTCCATAAAAAAACATGAACAATAATCAAGTAAGAATAAAGTCTATAGATTACCTTAGAGGTATAATGTCTCTAGCTGTAGTTATATATCATTTTACCTTATGGACAATAGGGTCAATGAATTCCGGAACAATATTAGGCAAGCTGGGGATTTATGCAGTATCTATATTTTTTGTCATCAGCGGCATGTCTATGTATTTGGCATATAAGGATTTTGAGTGGAATAAAAAAGGTATATCAATCTTCATAGCCAAGAGATATCTAAGACTTTTTCCGGCTTTTTTTGTGGCTTGCACATTAGTAGTTTTGTTAACAAAATTCATAGATTTGGGATACACTTATTCATTAAAAATCTTTCTGTTAAATATATCGTTGCTTTTCGGATTTATTGGTCCTAGTAAATACATAACTGTTGGTGGCTGGTCAATAGGATGTGAGGTTGTATTTTATTTATTATTCCCTTTCATAATGATTTTCAAAAGAAAAGGCGTGTTAATATCTCTACTGATATCTGTAATGATATTTTTATATTTTTCTTTCTTGAAAATTAATTCAGATTCAACATTGGGAAGCCAATGGAAATCATACATCTCGCCAATAAATCAACTTCTTTATTTTACCATGGGTATAGCGATAGCATTTTACAGTTCAAAGTTAAGGATTAATGTAAAAAAATCATTACTTATTTTATGCGTATCATGTTTTGCATTCTTAGCTTACCCATCAAGCGGAGATCTAATATCCATTGTAACAGGATGGAATAGGATAATGCTCACAATAATTTCCGCAATTATTTGCTATGCTGTAATCAATATTAATGTTTCATTTAGATTTGAAAATGTACTTGGTTTTTTTGGTGACATTTCATACACTGTTTATATGTTTCATGGTGTAGTGTCCACAATTTTCATGTTGATACTTGATCACCTTGGAATAGATAACTTAAACGAAAGACTTTTGTTGCTTGTAAGCATTAACCTACCAATAATAATTATTATATCTTATGTTTTTTATAGATTCATAGAAAAACCGTTCATGAGGATTTCAAAAAAACTAAAATAGATATAGTGGCTGCATTAGGCCGGATTTATCCCGGCCTATATATCAATAATCACAAAACTATGACTCATTTATCTGGTACTGTTGGGAAAGTAACATCTGGTGCTTTTGAGGTGTCTACTTTAGTTAATGAGTAACGATAACGCTGCCAACTATCCAATTTCTGTATATCAGTATCTGATATATACCCACCAACCTTTGCGTCAACCAAAGGTTCAATTACATAAGAGGCTTCCCTTATTAAAATTTGTTTTTGCTGTTCTGCAATAAAAACTTGCTGTTCTTTGGTTGGTGGTGGATTAACTAGAGAAATAGCCTCTTCTATACTAATTAACTCAAGTCCTTTTTTTATGAATTTATCCTGAGAACCATCATCATCATAAGCATATACATTGTCATCTTTGTCTTTGTAGTACTTCATCGTCGTAATCATTATTATCTTAACTCCGTCCACGCCTGTAATGTTGTCGATGCCCCAGATACATCAACTCTGTAAGTTGATGCGTTTGGTACAACCAGGCTACATGTTGCTATGGATGTTGTTGATGCAATTGATCCACCACCACCACTTTCAATTCCATCCACATAACCATATAAATTTGCTGAGGTGGTCCCATTGACCCTGACATATACATATATGGGGTATCCAGTGGTGTTAGTGTATGTGACACCAGTTCCCCTGGAGGACTTTAGATCCTGTATGGTCTGTCCTTTACCAAATGCAGGTCCATTTGCTAAATCATAAGCCTGTTTAACTGATGATGGAGTAGCCGCTAATGTTGTGCTTGTGCTAGTTACAGAGCTACTGAGTTGGACTATACCCTTTTGAGATGTAGTGCCATCAACAGGCGTCCATTTCCCATTAGCAAGGTCATATGCTGCCTTTACGGCTGATGGGGTAGCTGCCTGCGTTGTGCTGGTGCTGTTAGTGGATGTATTAAGTTGCACAATCCCTTTTACTGAGGTCGTTGCGTCGACAGCACTCCATTTAGACACGGCAGCATCATAAGCTATTTTTACAGCTGCTGATGTTGCGGCAAGTGTATTATCATCATCCGTAACCCCGCCATTGAGTCTGACAATGCCGCTTTGTGAGGTGGTTGCATTATAAACACCTATTGTATTCCTTACCCCGGCTCCATCTGTTTGTGCTAGAACAGTTCTTGCAAAAGCAGTTAAATCAGTCTGTGCGGCGGTGTTAGTGCCAGTGAAATATGGGAGTTTATTTGCCCCGCCTGCAAGAGAAGCAATGGATAATAACTTAGTAAAGTTAATCCACCCCGTAGATACTGAGTTAGGATTGTTACTGTTTGCATCCATGGAGCTAAGAAATAAAGTTGCTCCATCATCACCTAAAACTAGGGATCCTTTGGGATATCCTCCTATTTGAGATGCAAACGATGAATCAAATGAATTAATTGCCCCAGTGCTAAACCATCTGCAAAGAGAAGACAATTCATATAAAATTTGATTCATGTCCTGACCCTTTGGTGGTAGCCCACCGGCTGACTTCAGGATCATTGTAATTGGTGGGAACCCGGATTCATATGATGCGGTGTTATCCCCTGCCGGTGTTGTTGGGAGAATATCTTCTCTTTGACCATTGATACCAAATGGTTTTGGTTGCTTAGCTGGAGCGTCTGTGCGATTCATATTTAATCTCTGTAGAATGTTCCGTCGTTAAATGGGTAGGAGTCAGATGAAAACCCAAAGTAAGGACTAACTACTTGGTGTATATTTAAAAGAACACCACTTGGCACTGGAGTTACTTCGTAATTAGTAAGGATTGACTCTTCATATGGAGCCAGTTCAAATTCAAATGTTATCCCTATTGTCATATCGCGGTAATTTACGCAATACGCTCTCCCTCTTTGATAGAAGAGAATTTTCAGGAATTTATTTATCTCTGGTATTGTTGCTATGCTTATATTTGTAAAAGCCTTGCAAAATATTAAAGTACGGTAAGCATCATCGCCAAGGCGAACGTTAGTTGTTTCCTGAATGCCACCATAAAAAGGAGCGTCGTTAAATGGTGTTGGATAATCAGGGTTTGCATCATCAGCCTCGCTAAATCCGAATGAATCACTATCCATTGGCGCGACAATGTATCTGCTTACACCAACGACTTTACCCCACAAATCAAGCCCAAAAGCTTCGCAAGTAGTTAAATCCCATACTTTGTTGATGAATTCATCCGTAAAATCATCAAGCCTTAATGCCTGATTAAATGTTTCAATGATAGATAATAGTTTTTTACTTGCTGAGTACTGGGTAAGAATAGTGTCTTCCCACATGTCTCACCCCTCATGATAATGTTACGGTAATGTCCGACTCCTGAATTGTTGGTACCTGATCTATTCCCATTGTTATGGCTGGCCCGTATGTTGAGCCATCAATGGAAACTTCAAGTGTCAAAATACCAACAGTATCAGGTGATATTGAAATAACAGGCGCATAATACTTACCGGCGTTAATGGTAGAGCCTATCCTTGCCTTTCCTATACCCTCATAACCACCATTGAATACATTGGCGATCATGCTTTTCACTTGTGGCGTGATATCACTAGGTGGGTTAAGAGAACTATCCAGTTCAACATTAAAATAAACCCTGGTCGGCGTTGCTTTTTGCCACTGCATTACATAGGAGGGATATGGCGGTAGATAGTTAACATTATCGTAAACCGTATAAGAGGTATCTCCGTTCAGGTTTGCACCTGGGTTGTAGGTCTGGAAAATTGACTCCGCAACATCCTCATCAGCGCCACCATAAACGCAGATGTAAATCGAATGTGCCAGCACCGGGAAGTTTGTGGTTCCCTTGTTTACTGTGGATGCGGTTCTGTTTGACCATACATAGGCATCCAGAACGCCATTTGTCGCCAGTAAAGCAGATAGTGTTGATGCGTCTTGGTTGCGACTGTTTCTCGCGACAGATTGTTTTCGTCGAGTTTCAAATGCAATGCGTGATTCAACATCTAACCCTACCACACCCGGACTGGCGTTTATGATCGCATCCCATCCAGATACCGCCCTGTAAATCTGATTTAATGCACCAGTTGCACAGGGAATTGGCCCGGTGGTGTTATTCACGAACTGAACATCAATACTTCCTGACGCTGGTATTGTGGCGATGTCGATAGACCGGTAAATATATCCATTAGTGTCAATGGCTGTACTTCCCGCTGGGATTGTTGTTCCGACCTGACCAATGCAGGTTGCGGTAACAACTGTACCCTGCGCCGATATCCGGTTCATGAAATAAATCTGACCGATACCGTCCTGAAATCTACCCGTTGCGTAATCAGGGTTAACCTGATTGAACAGGCACAACAACTTGTCATATTCCTGCGCGATAATCTCTGTATCCGACTGTGCGATCTGCCCTTGCGGTGAGCTAAGAGACTGGCTAGCCCCGCCACCGAGCGCTGTCGACATGTCAGTTAGTCTACCAGCGAGCACATCCGATACGTCAGGTACCAGTAGTCCATTCTCGGTAATGGTGACATCCGGAACTGCTGTATTTAATGTCGTCATAAAGTGGCCTGTGCAATATTCCCGTTGATATCGGTGACGCGGATCGTGCCGCGAGTTGTGCGGGTGTTTTTGTCAAAAAAGACGGATGCCAGAGCCTGATCAACGATTGGCAGCTTGAGCGCCTCTGTTTGCATCTTCTGCGCAATGAATCCCGGCGACGGACGCTTCCCAAGAACCTCTGTTTTCCACGGAATTCCCAGCGTATTGTCGTAATAACATTCACCAGAGAATACCAGGCATGCGCTCGCGACATCCTGAGCTACGGAGTAAGACTCATCGGCTATAGCTAGATTCCCGTTTCCGTCCAGCGTCAAATCCCACGTAGACGTGTCTAATTGCATGGTTCTGTATGTCATGTTGGTTTATCCGTTACGTTGGATGTAACTGTCGATCCACCCGTCTGAACCCCTTCAACCTGATGCTTATGCTGGTCGTAGTTGTCACGCAGGGTCTTGAGAGATGCGCTCTGTGTGCTGTTGTTATCAGTGATGTTTCCACCCGCGGTGATATCCCCAGTTACATGAAGCGTTGGGGTTGTCATTGTCACCCCATCAGGAGCAGTGACCGTTGCAGATGAGCATGTGATATTTACCGGATTTGGGGTTGTGATATTTATTGCGCCGTCTGCAAATTCAATGAACTGCGTGGGCTGATCATTCAGGAAGCCGCCAAGATACAACGCATCGGATTTGCTGTGTTTTCTCCCACTGGCCGGAACCGACTCTTTACGGTTGGTTCGCACCAGTGTCGTGTCTCTGTCGCATATGGCGATCATCCCAATATCACCAACTACCGGATTCATGATGATTGCGCTGCTTCCTCGCTGCAGACGAAATACCGGGATATTGAATATTGTCGAGTTCTGAATCATCGCCCCGCTCTGATCCGTTCTGGTTACCAGTGGAATTGCATCCACAACAAGGTTAGGTGCGGCCCCTCTCACAGCCTGTACTTTCACAAGCTCAATAAAAAAGGCCCCTGACAGGAGCCTTTCAAATGTGAATTTCAGCGATTCAGCGTCATTTACTTGCGCACTGGTTGGTGTGAATAAGTTTTCAGCCATTTCCTCCCTCTCCCTGCACTCTGTAAGCGATGCATATTGAATGCCATGGGCCATCGTTCATCCATGATGACAATTCATGGTTAACGCTTGTCAGCTTGTAAACGCCGCTTGCGTGAGGAAGTGATGTCTCTATCTGCACGTTTCTTCCGGTAGTTAGCAGCGTTGAAAATTGAGTCTGAAACATCAGGCCACCGTTTGAAAATATCGGATACCCAATGAGACCGTATTCAGGCGAGATAAATGGCTTTACATCATCTCTGGTGCTATCTTGAGGCCAGAAAGAAATAGATGGCGGCGCGACAGACATAGCCACATTAACATCGTTACACAGTGACTCTAACTGAGTGAATATACTCCCCTCATAATGAGGATTGGTCACTACCAGACCATCAAGTCCTGTAATGTATGCCTTGTACCCTGCCGCGTTACAGATTGCGTTAATGATGTCAGGAACCGGCGTTGCACCATTAAACGAGAATGGTGAGGCGGGTTTGTTCTGAAGGTCTGCATTTGCCGTGGCTGTAATCAGCAATGCAGCATTTGGTATTGCGTTCATGTTAGCAATGGATGACGTCATATATCCTGCAAATATCGCCGTTTCACCGACAAATACTTTCATGCTGATCCGTTCTGTATCGCTGCCGAATAGCCCCATAGCCTTCGACGACAGCGCCGCCAGCATCTCAATACCCAATCCGAAAATGCTTACGTTAATCTGAGTACCGAACAGATTTCCCGCAGACTGAAATGAAACGGTCGCCCGGGCTTCACTAATGGAAATGGTGTTATTGCCAGACTCATCGAATGAAGATGTTTCATTCACAAACTCAAATCGGAGAGATCGTTTACTGTACAAGCTCACTCTCCTCTATGTAGTAAAGAATGTACCTGCTTCCTAATCCTTCCCAGTAGGGGTCTTTTTGACCTACGTTATCCAGAAAAACCAGATCGCCAGCGAATCCAAGATAGGAATATCTAACCATCCGGTTACCGTATAAGCACGGAACACCCTGCATGATTGGGTTGCCGTTCACCGTTAAGTCCATATACATAAAGCTTTCGCGCTGAATTAAGCGAATCGTACATTGCTGTCCGGCTAAGTTTACAGATATGGATTGCGACTTCTGAGGTACAAGGGAAACAGTTCTCATGTGATGTTCTCGTTTATTTCCTTAGCCAACTCCGCTGCTTTCTGCGTGGCGCTGTTAGTTACATCAAGAACTGGCTTTGAAACGGTATCCAGAGCGCTTTGAAAGCCTGTTGTGATGGCATCTGTTGCCTTCCCGGCAATATCTCCCACAGACGTTTTTAAAGATGACCATGATTTACCTAGCTCATCGACTGTCGAGGGTGTAGTTCCAGCATCTTTCGTAGCGGATCCGGTTCCCGTTACGCCCTGACTGATTTCATCGTTGGTTGGCTTGCTGTTCGACTGCGATCCAGAAAGAACAACTTCCATCTGCTGCATAACTTCCTGAAACACCAGATACACCGTAAGCATGGATACGCCGCGCTGAGAGTTTACGTTGTAATCATGATCGACAAGGTCGTAACTCTGTAGAGTTTCTTTCGGCGTTTCTATGTCGTATGTATTAGCTGTTTCCAGCATTGTTTTGATGGTTTCGAGAGTGCTACTTTGGCTGGTAAATGTCAGATCGAATATGTTGGGTATGCTTCCAGTAAGCCCCGTCAGCCCGGTAATGATTATCTCGCACCTGACAAGAGAAGGTTCTTTTACCTTATTGATTGACTGGTATTTCCCATTCTCCACAGGGGCGTTAGTTATCTGCGCACGCCCTCCTGGTTGAATAGATGCCATGCCACTGAACTCGAGCGCCACTGCGTTGGTCTTGCTATTGCGGATCACATACTGGAGGTGGAGAACGCTGTCGATTATGGAAAGCGGAGAGCCGCCGCCTATCGCGTTGAATATGTCTGCTGTGTTTAGACTGATAATGCTCATCGGTTCTCCGGGCAATAAAAATCCCACCTAAGTGGGTGTTGCGTGTTTTTGCTTCAGTTAACAGATAGAATCAGGGAAACAGCACAAGGGATAAAACATGAAACTTAAGCAGCTCTATGCCTTACTGATATCAATTGCATCATATATGCCCTTGACTGCAGCGGCCTCACTTACCGAACATCAACTTCTTGTGTCATGCAATAAAAAAGCTTCATCTCTGGTTGAGTCTTTCGATGGCGATCTTCAGAATCTAAAGGAATCAAGAAGACTTGACCTTCTTAGGCTTGTTTCTGATGGATGCCAAGGAGGTTACAAATCAGCCAGATATGGAATGCAGTACAAGGATATTGAAAGATATCTCACACAAGAGTCATCACAATCTGAACTCCCTGTCGACCTTATGCTTGAATCCGTGAAGGCTGGCTACTCCCTATACAATAACGGCAACTAGATCACCTGACTCCGCTTGAAAATGCGGCGTTTGTTGATGCCCGGCTCGCTTGTTGATTGATACTCTTTGTCAGTGCGTCAACTGTTGTTGGGTTGCTGTTCACGTTCACTGTGTTGATGTGCGTGCTGTTTTGTATCTGAGGCTGACCGCCACTTGATGCCAGTTGATATGGCCTGTTATCTGCCATTCTTCCCTGGGTAGCGTAATAGTTGCGGGCATTGCCCATGTTCCCATAGACCTTGCCAGTGTATTCACGTGTTTCTTTTGGCAGCTGTGAAATATCACTGCCATTGGCGATCCATTTATCAACGTTGCCCATCCCCCAGTTATAAGCTCTGAGAGCGTTGTCGACGTTACCATCATATCGCTTCAGCAACTGGCGCATATACACGGAAGCAGCGGCGCGAGACTTCTCTGGATCAAGTCTTTCGTCAACCGTTGAGTCAACTCGCAACCCCATATCTCTGGCGGTTGCTGGCATAAACTGATAAGCACCGGCAGCACCTGAACTGGTGTTGTAAGCCAGGGGATTACCGCTTGATTCCGTCATCATAACGCCGTGGAGCAGATCATCCATTTCTCCTGGTGATTGCTGCATCCTTCTTGCTGACTGCGCGTGCTGCTCCGCATCATTTGATGTTACGCCGGTGGCATTAGCCCAACCACCTGCATTCCATCGTTTAACTATCGAATCCCATAGTGAATCGGTCTTGTCTTTCTCTTTCGCCGCGTCAGCGATGTTATTAATCGCCTGAACTCCAGCCATACCAGCGAGAACCAGAGGGTTAAGTCTTAACCCTGCAGCCAGCAGCAAAAGCAGAGCATTCGCCCCGCCCACTGATTCTGTCAGTTTCTTAACTGATTCTCCGGCATCGCGAAAGAATCCAATGATGTCGCCATGGTGGTCTTTGATCCAGTCTCCAAACTGTTTCAGCGCGCTCATGACTTCAGGTGCAAAAGCGATGGCTATATCCTGTCGGATGCGGTCAAACTGTGCGTCGAGTTGCCCCAGGGTAACTAGCAAGTTTTCCTGCTCTTTAACCTGAGCCGCGGTAATGTTCGACTTTTTCGTTTCAGAATCGACCAGAGAATTTAGCTCACCAGATTTAATCTTGGCTGCATCTGTCGGGTCGAATCCTGCTGCAGCCATCACCTGCATCAGGTTTTCCTGAGAGTGTGATTTGCCGTAGCGGGTGAACTCACCTAACGCCTTGTTAGGGTCGCCAAGGTTATTAATGTTCAGGCCGGTGCGAGCACCCAACACCATCAGGTTTTGCGCCGCGCCGGTGAGTCCACCAAAGATGGTCGGGTCTTTGATGTTAGCCAGCGCCATACGGGCATTACCGGAAGCCCCGATGAACGCATCGCCGTTCAACCCAGCTTGCTGGAAGCCGCGACGCATGCCAAACATCTTATTCACGTCAGTGCCGAAGAACTTCGCCTGATTGCTCGCACGAACAATTTCGCTTGAGGTCGAGGTGAATAGCTGTTTGATGCCGTAGAGCCCAGCACCAATACCGAGGAATCCGGCTGCGGCAGTGTAAGCACCACGGAACGATGATGCCGCCGCGCTGCCAAACTGAGTTACATCCAGAGTGCTCGATTTCAGCGTTCGGCTGATGTTTTTGCCGGAGCGGTCAAAATCCCCCTCCAGCTGCTTCACCTCATCTTTCAGCTTACGTTTGCCATTCAGGAACTCGTCAGCCTTGATTGTGACCTTATAGGCCAACTCGTTGATGATCATCGTTGCTCCTGGTACTTATGCCACACGCGCTGATTAAAGTTTTCCACTGAGATAATCTCGAGCAGGTTATACATATCCGCGACGGAAAGCCTCTCCTGCAAATCGAGGTAAGAGGCTTTTTCGGAGCAGATAATGGCGTTGATAGTTGATGAGATATTGACGGTGGAGACTAACTTAGCCGGTAGAGCATCTTCCTCAAGGAAGGGATACTTTACTCTCCGGCGATCGTTAAAAAATCGAAGTTAACCTGAAACACTTTATCCAGCAGTGAGCGAATGGTCGACACCTCTTCGAAATCCAGAGAACCATTCACTTTGCGCTGCTGGCGCTGTCCGTCACTGGTGATGATGATATCCACCGTCGACATCAGGCGGTCTCGCAACTGTCGGGCCACTTCCGGAGAGGATGCGGAGATGACGCTCAGTCCGACAGTAGCCAGTCCTGCGCACCCCATGGCGATCACATCAGTCGGGATGCTACTGTAGTTAGAATCCCCCATAGCGCGGAAGATATCCTGCGCCAGAGAGTCGGCATCCCACGCCGACATCTCAGTGATGAGGAATTCTTTACCCTTATCGCGGCCTTCTGTTTCAACGATGAAGGGGATCTCTTTACGTGCCATCAGATTGCGCTCCGTGTGACGGTCTCAAAGTGGAATACTGCCGGTCGTGGCTGAAGAACGCGGCGACCCGGAGGTGTCGGTGTCCATGTAAATAGGATTCCGTTGACGAAATTCCATTTCGCACCTAATGCCGGGACAGTAAGAACCGCATTGCATTGAAACTTAGCGATCGCCGTCCTCTCAGCTGCCATCCAGTCATCAACGAGACTTCCCGCATTAGATGTCGGCATCAGATTAATGGTGAATTCAGGTGGGTTAAATACGAAGCCAGCGTGGTATTTACCATCAGCAGACATCTGCTCTTCTGCGTTTTGAAGCGCCCCTGTTTCAAACATGTTGTCGGCTGCGTAATCGTCTACATCAAAACCGCCAGGGTAGTAAGCAGGTACGACGATGCGCAGCTTGGAATTAGCACTTGTAATGTCAATTGGCATTTTGTCGTCCTTACAGAATTGCGGTTGAAGACATGCTGATGGATTGGATTAACTGACCATCTACCCAGTAGAAGATCGCCCCCTGCAACTGACGCTCAAGACGCGCTGCACCTGTTTGCGTCGGGATATACAGATACCACCCCTCAGAATACAGAGTGGCGGAAATATCCTTGCCAACCGTGTTATTCACGATACGGATTTGCGCATTGTCCAGCACTACACCTTTCTGAATCGCACCGAACGTCAGTGCCTGATTAGCAACGTCAATTGTCGCCGCCTGAATCGCGCCATAGCCGTTTTGGTTGAACGGGTAGGACTGATTGTTGGTGAAAAGGTTTGCGTATGCACTGACCAGATTGGCGTTAATCCATACCTGATCGATGAATGTATCCAGCCAGACAAACTTACCGGTAATCGCGCCATCAGACGCATACTGAGCCATGGTCTTATTCAGGCTGTAAGCGCCGTAGAAGTTGTAACCATTCGATTTCAGAGCCTGAGCCGTAGCCAGGTCGCTCACGTTAGGGGTCAGTCCGGGGAAGCCACGGAACTTGAATGAGATACGTCCGTTGGTGCGAGCAAAGTCTACCGAGGCGGCATAAGCCAGCGCGGTTACGCTGTACAGATAAGTACCGTACACCGGGAAAATGTTCTCGTAACCGTTAGCCACAACAACTTTCTGCACGAAGCAGTTAGCGTTATTGGCGACAGTGCCTTCAGCCGTGGTGTCGTGCACGACATAGCCAAAGCGGTTTTTGCTGCTGCTTGCCCACGCGCACAACTCCGTTTTCTGGTCATCGGTCAGTTCGACCAGCGAGTTAAACAGGGTCCAGTTCTGGTTGACGTTGATGATGTTGTTCATCGTGTCTGTCAACGTTACCGCATCGGAGCCAGGAGATACGATTGCCGCAGTAGCCTGTGTCAGCAGCAAGCCGGTAGCCAGTGCTCCAGCAGAAGCATACGCCACCTCGCTATCTGCGCCGGTAGTGGCAGAGCGAATGATGAAGCGGTTAGCAATCGGCAGCCATTCAACCGTGACCTTGCTTGCACCAATGCCAACCTGAAGCTTTGATGCGATATCGCTGAAGCTGGTTGCAGTTGACAGGTCGATTGACGTACTGGTAACAGACACGCCATCTACAGAAAGCGTGATGGTTCCTGCCGGGATTGCCTTCAGGGTAGCCAGCGCCACACCTTTCAGATTACCGGACAGCAAATACCCGGCTACGTCAGCAGTAACGATGCGGTACATAAGCAACTCACCAGGAATAACGGATGAGTTTTCGTAGCCGTTGAAATACTGCTGCGCGGCGAGGAATTCTTTTGATTCACTGCCCATCAGAGCAGAAACATCAGATGATGAAAAATAAGATTGCACCGCACCGACCGGGATAAGCTCGTTATCGGTCAGCATCAGGCCGTTAGCATCAACCGCAGAACCGGCAGGCGTAACGACGTTGGGCGTGATATTAAAATCTACGGATAAAGGGATTGTGCTCATTGGCGTCCATCCACCTGTTGGGTTGTAATTTCTGCTTTGTCGAAATAGTCCTGCGGGAACGACACGGTAATGTGCGCCTGCAGGGATAGCGTGAGTGTGTAGCGTTCTTGCCACTGGCTTTCAGCGTCGATCATCGGCGCTTGAATGACAGGTGATGAGTAAAGCGGCGCAAGCCGGGAGTCTATGGATTTGATGGTGTCGTAGCCATATCCGCTGGTGAATGTTGTTTCCAGTGCAATAGCCCGATCCCCTGCACCCTGACCGTAGATATCCACCTGAATATCAGCCTGGCGAACTTCGGTGTACCCCATGGCACTCGTGGCCGGAGAGCCTGTGTCTTGCTTAATGTCTCTCGTCGTGGATAGCCGCGGGAATCGCAAAGGGGTCAGGATGCAGAACTGGCCTTTTAGCATCGGCACACGGTTGGCCTGCGCTTGCTGGCATGTGCCTGCGATCGGCTCGATATATCCAGCCAGCACATCGATAACATCATCTACAGTGAAATCATTCATGTGCTCACCTGCAACACAGCAATCAGACGACACCAGTCAGGCCACAACTCCACCGGTTCGACGACAAGCCATTGTTCGCCATTAATCACGAAGATATCGCCACCCTGCTCCATTTCACGCTGCACGCTGAAGTAGTTGCCATTGACGTAAATCACCTTCGCCAGCCCCTGAATGTTAAGGCCATCTACGTGCTGCATATCGCCTCGACTGAGAGGCTGAAGCTGAATGGTGACGTTCTGGTCAGGAAGGTAAGACGGAACCGGCTTGCGTCCGGGGCCGATAGTTTCACCGGCGTACTTTTTCAGGACCGCTGAGATGTTGGGGTTGACTCGTCGTATGGCGCTGTTGGCAATTTTATGAAGGTTCAATGTCTCCCACCTCATAATGAACATCGCGGATCATGATTTTGGTATCAACAAGAGGCTTTGTTGACTCATTGCCTTTAGATTTCCTGCTGGCAATTGTCGCCGCTGACAAAGGCGGATCCATTAACGTAGAAATTGACTGGACGATATCCCCTGCAATTTTTTCGCCAACTACCGACAGGACGAGCTCTAACTCAAGACCTTTACCAAGCCCCCTTGCGATATCTTCTGACCACTCTTTTTCATGGTCGGAAATCGCATTGCGGAAGAATGGTCGAGGAGGTTGGTTATTTGCCGGATTCCCATACTCGTTTGTAGCCGCCACCATCGCAACAGGTGTTCCATCCGGGTATGTTGCTCCGTCGATAAATCCGACTTTTAATTGTTTGTCGGATAAAGAGTTAGCAATATCATCAAGAGCATCCATAACCTTGTCATTCATCTTCGTCTCCCACGATAGAATCCCATTCGGTAAATTTTCGTGGCTTGCCAGAACATAAAGCCGTATGGGGACTGGAGGAAGAATTCAGCATTGAAAGGAACATTAGCCATCGAAGAACCCACGCTTACGCTACCTTCGGTTGCAGAAGTAAGGCGGCCAACCATACCGGTTACGCCGCCATCTCCATTGGCATCAACGTAGAATAAGTAAGCAATGTGGGCTGTCAGGAGATAGAGAAAATACTTCCTCTTCTCCTCGTCGCTAATTACACATTGAGGCGTGTTCTCCAGATAGGTAGTTGCGGCGTAAAACAGGTCTTCTACCTGCTGGTTTGTCAGCGCGTTATATTGCGGATATTTTGACTTCCACTCAGCCACATCCAGAGTTACCACGCCCATGTGTTATTCCTCTTTTTCGCCTTTCTTCAGAACGTGTTGCTCACCGCCAGTCTTCAGGTCTTTTTTGTCTTCTGCTGCAGCTTTAGCGTTAGCCTCGTTTTTTTGAGCGAAGATAAAACCGTCTTTGATGGCTGTCATTCCGGCGTACTTGCTTTCAATGGCCTGCCACAGTTCTTCAGGCATATGAGTCAAACCGCACACGCCTTCATAACCGCGAACAGCAACGAGTTCGCTGCTGTTCTGCCCGTTTACCACGATCTCTTTACCGTTAACTTCAAAAACGGTGCCGTGAATGAGCTTGCTACTTACTACTATGTTAGCCATTAGAGAGTCCCTGTCATTTGAACAACGCCAGATGGGCGGTAGATAACGGTGCCGAGAGTACCGGCCGCCAGTTTCTGGCTGGTCATTGAGTGCTCAACAAATACCGGGAATGCACGCATTTTTTCGGTATATACGGTGTTGCCAACCGGAGTGCCACCCAGGCTATCGGCGATCAACTGAATAAGACCGCCTGATGGAGTGCCAAACTCAGGCACTACAACAACGGTCAGGCTGGTATAGGTCTTCTTAATCAGGTCGATAGCGGAAGCAGTACCCAGAGCGTTGATTGCGCCCAGAGACGCGTTATCACTTGGGCTCACAACCAGTTTCATTGGACTGGTTTCCTGCACCAGACCCTGGTTTTTAGCCGCCAGGTTGGTGAACATCTTTTTCACATCGTTGAAGATGCCAACAGCATCTTTGTCTGCCCATTTCACCTTACCGTCAGCAGTGGTGATTGGTGTCAGGGCTGCTGGGAGTGCCGGGTCGTTCATGATGCCGAAGTTTGGCGCACCAGAGATGCCGTACATGTAGGACTTGTTGAAGAAACGGTTAATGGCATCAACGCCTGCCGCCTGCTTCATGGCAACGTAAGGAATCAATGCCATGCCGTACTTCTCTTGCTCCAGGTCGCCCCATTCGTTCATGCCCTGGAAGCGCATCTGGCGACGCTGTTCCCAGTTGGCGTTTACGTGGGTTGACCCAGCGCGAGAGCGGTCGTCATAAGCAACGATTTCATACGCTTCTTCAGTGCGTGGGAATAAAACATCCTGCACAGCCCAAGTGCCTTTCTTCACTTCCGGGTAAATCTGGGTTGCCACGGTAGGTGCGAAGAGTTGCTTGATGATCATCGGGTCGATGACCTGGGCTGCAGCCGCTGGAATGCCGCCGTTTGCCACGGTAGCCATATCTACTGCGGAGTCACCAACTACGCCTTTCATGGAAAGATAAGAAGGGGTTTTCTCAAAGACTACGCCCTTGTCTGCCAGCACTTTCAGATATTGCGGCAGCGTGGATTGATTAAGCTCCATTACAGAACCCCCTGCTTTGTCATTTTGATAATTGAGTTGGCGTCGGCATCCGAAGCCACCCAGTAAGGCGTTTCAATTGCACCAGAAATGGTTGCACCGGCAGCACCGGTTTTAGATGTGCCATCAGCGAGAACAGCAAAAATCTTCTGTCCTTTGGTTGCTGCTGTTGCGGTACGCACCCAGAAATCACCGAGTGTGAAAACACCCAAGTCTGTTCCTGGCTCTACCAGCATTGATCCGGTAGTGTTCAGTGGCAGGACACCCTTACCGGTATTCATCACCCAACCTAAAGGCAGGCCGGTACCAGTGTTATTAACCAGAGTTGGATCTGTGCCATCTACCCATACCCAGCGAGCCTGGTAAACGCCATTCGCACCAGCCTTGTAAGAGCCCTCCGGAGGAAGTGCCACGGCAGTAGGGTTAAGTGATGCCAGGTCGCCTTCTTTACCCGGGGCCGGGTACAGAGTTACGGTTTGCTGAAAAGTCATGTTCGGTTTCCCTTAGAAATAGTCTTTGAAGTCAGCAGCGCTTGCCTGCGTCTCAGCAGAGTCACCGACTGGTTGTTTGCTGGTCTTGCCATGAATAGCCATCTGCACCAACGCTTTGTAGGCAGATGGGTGAACACCTTCGATGTTTACCTTCTCCTGCTTCAACACGGCTTTGTAGATGTCGTCAGCGGAATCGCCAGATACATGACCATAAACCGGCTCAACGGTACGCATTGCTTCTCTGGTGGCTGCAAATTCACGACGTGCTTCTGCAAGCGCCTCATTCTTTGCTTTGCTCACCAGGTCTCGAATGGCGCTATCACCCATTTTGTTATCTTCCTCGTCACCTTCGAGTTTTTTACGCTCGTAATCTTCGCGATATTCTTTTTTCTCAAGGTCTTCCTGCTCTTCCTTGTCCTTTCCTTCTTTCTTCAACTTTTCACGCTCAGCACGTTCGCGATCTTCCTTGTCTTTGAGGTCTTTTTCTTCATCCTCATCGCCGGAGTTAATTTCTTTCTGCTCATGCTGAGCCATAAGCTCCATGATGCCCTTTGCCAGTTCATCAGCGTCCGAATCAGATGCTGTGGCAAACTTGGTTTTAATCAGGTCGGTCAAGCCTTCCATCAAAGTTTCCTCTTGGTCTTGTGAATCGCCTACGGCGCATTCAGCGCCAACACGGCCTTTAATGGTCAGCGCGACAGAGTTACCTGAAATGTTTCTGGCAACGCCGTCATACGCCTGACCCATGAACTCGCCCGGAGTCATATCCAGGTCGAAGAATGAAGGGAAGATGGAAAGCTCGCGCCTCGTGGAGTTCTCCACGCCTTCGATCGCCGCCTTGTCCCACAACTTCATGCTGGTAACGAGATAAGGTGCTTCGAATCGCGTATCTGTCCCGGTTGTGCCTACGCGCTCCTGTGGAGTGTCAGGCGTGTCTAACTGGTTAGGGTGCTCAATGGTCACTGGCACGTTGTTGAACGAGTCTGCGGCGCGTATAAGCTCTTCTGCAGGGCGGTAGATGTAATAGAGTCGGTCAGGGTTAAGCCCTAAATCTCTCCAGCCCGGCAAACTTGATCCCCTGTATGGGCTCACACATTCTTTGCTGATGTTGCACTGGGTGATGTTCATCCGACCGTAATCGTCATATGCGCGGACTGATGATCCCATGTCGTAGGAGTCGCCACGGTAGCCATTGGCGTATGCCGCTCGCTCTACTTCTTCGGCTTTCTCTTTCGACACAAACGGGCCTTTGCTATCCCAGTACCATTTGCCATCTTTCTGATGTACTGGCATGGATTTACCTTTCTTCAGGCAATAAAAAAGGCCGCATTACGCGACCTCACTTTTTCATGGCTGCTATAGCCAGCCCGGTTATTAGCAATGCGCCAAATATCAACGTTGCTCCGAACCAATAAAATAATTCTGTCATTTCTCAGACTCAGAACGGAAGTTTAGGCTTCCAACTACACCCGCAGTTTATTTCCTGCCCCGGTAGAACATACTCACCGTTATCGCCTACCGGCAGACCTTTATCCAAATCGAACTCCTGACCTTTTGCCTTCACATGCTTTGGTCGAGGGTGACTGCCACCACCGGAATGGATCCAGATACCTTTGGTTATACCAAGTGATTTTTGTCTTACCCTCGACAACTCAGCCGTAGCTTTGTTGTTCTGGTCAATGGCAATGCGTTCTGCCCTACGTCTGGTAATGCCGAATTGCTTTTGAAGCTCTTCGGTCATGTAATGCAGGTCACGGCCTCGTGTAATTGACTGGAGGGTGATTGTCTGCACCTGAGTGAAGTACTTCTCCGGTATGGATTTAATCAGGTTCACATTCTCAGCGACTATGCCATCAACGGCCTGAGTCATTTCAGGCGTCATGGTGAATTTCACGCGGGGAATGTCTTTTTCTCCCAGCGACCGCTTCAGTGATTTGGTAGCTGTGCTATCGACGGCTTTAACAAACTTTGGTGCAATAGTGACTGCCGCATCAGAAAACCGAGTAACCCATCTATCTCTGAGGTCAATCAGGCGCTCGGCGATATCATCCATCCCTCGCTCTCCTGACTGATGTGCGTTGTACTGTGCTCTTGCCCAATAATCAGCACTCTTGACCATTTCAGAGATGAGTCCCTTAAGCGACATCGCGTATTGATTTGCTATCGTCGCGTTGTAGTGAACCCTGCGAAGGGTCTTTATCTTCATCAGGATCACCTTCAGGGTAAATGCTCACGACTTCATATTTGATACCGTTGAACTCGGAATCATCATCTGCGGCGATCACATTACACACTTGCTCTGGTGTTACGACCTCAGCATCAATCAGCTTGACGTAGGTGTCAGCCTTCTTGTTGTTGATGTCTGCAATTTCCAGATCGCTCAGTTCATCCAGAGGGTTGAAGTCGATGTACAGGTCTTCATAGAACTCACCAAACTCATTCAGGCAGAGGATTTTCAGTACCCAGTCAAGAACGGGCTTGTAGCTGTTCTTTTGCTTGTTGGAGATATTTTCGTGCTGTGATTCACGCTCACCTTCACCACTTGCATTCATTCCGCTTGGCTGACTACCGGTAAGGCTTGTGACGCTGAGACGCGAAGGAACACAGATAAGCCTGAGCATCTCAGCCTGCAACTCGTGCAAACCGGTCAGTGACGTATTCATTTGCTCAAGAGTTTCCTGAGACTTATCGATTGCCAGAACGCCGTGGTTGTCCTTTCCGTACACTAGAGTGTCTAGTCTCTTGTCGAACTCATTGCGGTCCTGCAGATACGTTTCCATATCCGTAGACCAGATGTATGTCCTGAAGGAAGTAATGATCCTAGGTATGTCGTCGCGCACGCTCTCCCAGTTTGTTACATAGGGAAGCATCATCTGAATCAGTGACAGCCCGCCAAAGTTATAGGATGGCTTCAGCATGTCCGGCACTGAGTACAGCACCAGAGATTTCATTCTGCTGGCGCTTACAATGCGCCCCATCACATACCATTGCTGCGGCACGAAGAAGTCAGGGCTGATCGGGTCAATCGCGTTATAAGCTTGCGGATATGTCCACATTGGCTCAACAACGCGGAACCCTTCAAGATCACCTTTCTTAATCTTAGTTGGGTCAAGCAGCAACTCTTTGTCGCGCTCGTTCTCATCGCCTTTCATTTTCACGAACAGGAATGAGTTACCAAACGCCTCAGCGTTGAATCCGAGCAATTTAAGGTGCTTCTCTACCGCGTACTTCTCAAACGCATCCTCAATCTGACCGATGATTTTTGACCGGTCATTTTCGGTATCGTTGGACTTAACCTTGAAGCCCTTACGGAATACCTCATTTACTGACTGCTCGCATGCCACCCGGTTCTCTGATTTCTGAGCCAGGGTAGCCAATAATGGATACCCCATAAACACCGAGTCAGACGAAACAAACACGCTGTTAAGCATGCCATAGTCGACGCTATCGCCAACCACAACATTATCAGGAACCACTCCAGCAGGCGGCTTGTAAGCGCCATGCTTCATGCTTGAGAAGTGCTGATCAATCTTTCTTTTTTGCATCTCGCTGTCAGATGCCCATGACTGGCCCACAGCAAGCTTGCGCGGCTTCTGAGCTGCGCTTGTTTTTCGTTTTGACATGTTACCAGCCTGAGTTTTTGCCAACGAGAAGTGAGCGGTTAATCGGTGCGTACGCCATAACGAAAGCATCAGCCAGGTTTGGCGACTTTATCTCTCGCTTAGCCAAGTCTTTTTTGCTCTCGACCTTTACGCGACCATTGTTGTCGAAGTCGCGCTTGGGGGTGCTGAGTTCAGTTTTCAGCTTTTCGAGATATGGCATATCAGAGGAAATGCTGATCATCTTCTCTGGTTTGAATGGCTCACCGCGTTTAATGGCGTTGAATGTGTTTCTGAACCGGTCGGCAAGACTCCACCACGACTGAGCTTTGATGTTTGAGAAATAATCCTTGTTGGTTATCTTCTCAACGTAGAGCTTTTCAGGGTTATGCACCGAGTCGCCAGCATTGAACTTCGAATACTGGATTCTGGTTTTACGCTCTGCGTTAATCTCACCGAACTTGCTACCAGCAAACGCACCTACGCCTATGGAGTCATAGGTGATGTGAGCATCGCGTTTAAGCGCCTCACCATACACGCGTGAGCATGACTTGCTTAGCTCATCCTCTTTTGCTGACCATTCATCGCACCAGGACGCAACAGAGCCATGCGCATACACCATCGCGCACTTATCCTCACCATCATCAGCAACGTCAAATCCGATGCGTTTCATACCTTCTGGCTCGAAACCTAGCTTTATGTGTGCGTCAATGGATGCTTCTATCCAGGATCGCTTAATGACCGTCGCGTCATCATCAGAACGTGGCACGCCAAGATAGACATGCTCAAACGCCTCTTCATCTCGCTCTTTCGCCGCGTCGATGACTTCAAGCATGGTCTTCGATAAGAATGGGTTCTCATCAAAGTTAATTTTGCGAACCAAGGTTCTTGGCGGAGGGTTTACGATGAAGTTCTGATACACGAAATCGGTGTAGAGATTAGGGTTGAAGATGAACCAGCATTCAGAACCCTCCTTACGGATGGTTGGCTCTAATATCTCCCACTGATCTTCGGTCAAGGCGTGGGCTTCTTCCAGCCAGAGAACGTCGATACTCTCAAGTGACTTAATCTCATCAACGCTGTTCTTCAGCCCGTAGAAGATGAACTCTGTGCCGGTAACGCGATTGACTATCTTGTCTTTCAGTACACGGAAACGCGATTGAAGGCCAAAGCGCTCAATCTGTATCTTCAGCAGTGCGTAGACCGACTCGGCGATCTTGTTTTGTATCTGACGAGCACAAAGGAAGCGCAGTTTGTAATTGTTTGCCAGGTAGATAGCAAACCCTGCTGCATCCCATGACTTGGAGCTTGCGCGCCCACCGTAAAGAATCTTGTTGCGTGATTGCGTAGTCCAGAAGTCACGCAATACAGGGTTAAGAGTTGGTGTTGTAGAAGTCATTGAGGCTGGTTCCTTTGTTGACGCTTGAAGGCTCATCATCTTTGATACTGTATGCCTCACGCTCAAGGCCGATCAGATTCTTCAGTGCATCGCTCAGCGCCTTCACTGATTTAACTCGCTCCGGCATGCTGATGACCTTGTGGTATATTTCATTGAGTTTGTCCTGACCTTTGTCGTCAGGGTCTAACATCAACTCTCCGAGCTTTTCCAGTGCAGCCACATCTGCGCACTCAGCGCCCAGCTCATCAAACAAGGAATTCGTTATCTGCCGGGCCCTCCTAATATCCCCTCGATGTTCCATGCGGACATTAGCTATTACCTCAGCAGTTGCCTCAATAAGTACGCGCTCGTTAAAAGTAACCTCACTGCGTACCTGTTTGCGTACCTCTGCTTTGCGTACCAGATCGTCAGCGCGTTCTTTCACCTTCGCATTCAGATCACGAGACCAGTCGTCACGTTTGGCACGCTTGCGTATGGCACCTTCACTTATGCCATGCTGCGATGCTATTTCTCGGAGGCTCAACACCCCGGCGCGGTAAGCCGACTCGATGGCCTCCCAATCCGGAGTTGCCATAAATCATCCTTAGCTTGATGCCATGTGACCAGCTGCGATCAACTTAGTCAGCAGTGAGTTGAAGTCAGCTTGAGTTGGCGCTGCTGTTAACTGTGCAGTGAATGTCATCTGCTTAACTGTACCGGCAGTGGATGTAGTTGCTGCCACTGGGGTTTCTGATGCTTTTGCTACGCTTACTGATTCGCCCGACTGAGCGACTACGATTGCTGGCATGATTTCACCTATGCGTTAACGATAATGATTGCGTCAGCGTTAAGTGGCTTGACGTATACAGGAGTACCAGATGAAGCGTGATAAATGTACTGAGTCAAAGAGGATCCGCTGAACGGCAGACCAATCAGGTTTCCTGGCGCAGATGTTGATTGGCAGATGTATGCCTCTGTACCTGAAATCGAAATGGTGGCCGCTGCGGTACCATCATAGACCTGAGTCCACACGCCTTTAGGTGCGGGTACGTTTAGTAATTGCATATTTCACCTTATGGGGATGGGACCATCTGTTCAGCAACAAGAAGAATCGATGTGGCCGTGAACGTCGCTCCGTTCGATACGATGGTGATGTCACTTCCGCTGGTAGCCAGATTCCCGTCTTTGTCGACACTGAAGAATGTCGGAAAAGAAAGAATGTCTGTCGTGACCTGAGCGTCTCGCGTTTTCGTCAACGAGTTACCGTTGGTCTGCGGGAAATCAACCGTCATGCTTCGGTTTGTTGACGCACCTGACCATGTGCCGATCACGTTAACCTTGAACGTTACCGTAGTGTTCTGGTTGAACACGTTTAGCTTGTTAGTCGTTGTGTTGAAAAATGGCGCAAGGGATCCGGTGTGCGTCAGGTTTTTAATCAGGTTAATCAGATTGGTTGGCGTGGTCGGTATAACCAGACTCAGCCCACTGAAGCAGCATTCTGATTTCTGCCTTACTGATGATGCCCCTGCCGGTCCGGGTGGGCCTGATGGCCCCGGAACACTACCAAATGGATAAAGCGACATACCTTCTCCTTAGCGCAACGGTTTCTCTGCTTCTCAGTAGTGATTGGTCACTTCCGGCTTACCCGTCAGCAAGATTTGATCACCGCCTTATTGGGGTTGAGCAATCTTTCCTGTTCGGGATGATTCTATTTCTCGGATGGTTCGTACCTGTCCGTTGCAGGTATCAAGCGCACTCAGCAGGGCAACGTTAAGCTGCACACTGTCGCCAAACGTCATGTCTTCTTTAATGGTCGGTATAAAGCAATCAACCAGAAGATTTGCCGGTATCGGTACTGTTGGCGTCTTTACCACTTCGTATTGAATCTGCCTGTCTGCGCAGCTGCTCAATGACAGAATCAGGAATAAGCTCGATAGAGCACTTGTTGTTTTTAAGCGCATCCTTCACCTCTTCCTGCAATCTCTGTGATTTCATTTCTGCCGCCGCCCGGCGCTTTGCCTCTTTGTCTACCAACTTATTCATGTCGGTGACAGCATCAGTCAGGTTCTGCAGGGTTGTTGCCAGATCCTTGTTCTTGACGTTGAGTTGCTTTGACTCTGCTGTCAGGGTGCCGTTACTGATGCGCAACTGCCGGTTGTCAGCGCCGAGCTTGACGATAAAGCCGATGATGATCAGCGCGAAAATGAACGGGATGAGGTTTTTAATCGTGGTGATGCTCATTTAAGTGCACCTCCATAAGAGATGTACTTATTCACCAGGTCATCTATTTTGTGCTCATATTGACCATATCCAGCTCCGGGCAGAGACGCCCAGATGTTTGAGCACTTAGCAATTGCCTCTTTGATATAACCTGCCTCAATATCAGCCAAAGCTTTACGCTCTCTAATCTGCTGAATGGCGATAGCGTCCTGATTGGCTGGGGAAAAGTCTTTCAGTCCAAGTTGCTTCTTGTAAGCATCATAATATCTCGACAGTAATTGGTATCTACCGGCTGCCGTTGATTTAATGCCTAGGCTTGTCAGCGTTACCAGTTTACGTGGATGGTCTGCGTATCCATTAAATAACGAGCCACCTACGACAACGTTATAGCCATTATCACTACCTTTGATTCGGCTAGTTCCTTCAGACCAAGCAAGCATGTCGAGAAACGCTTGCAGATTACTGCTTATCTTCATCGACAACTCCAGATGCCTTGTTCAGGAATCTACCTTCAAGGGCTTTAATTAGGGAAGAACCTGACCACCCCGCCATACCGCACACGCCACCTGTAACCTCTTGAGGCCAGCCGTAGTGGATTGCGATCATAATCATAAGGAGGCCCGCAAATATCGACACGATTAGTTGTAGGCACATGGTCCTCCAACTAAATGCTTCACCGTTGAGGACTTTGAATGAATAACTGGCTATTGCGCCGACTAGGGTCATGCCGAAAGCGATGAGGATCGACCAGAGGTTCGGATCGCTTTTGTATGGCATTCTGTTCATTTCCACCCCCAGACTCGGGGACTTGTTCAAAAATAAGATTGCGGGTGATTGTTAGATGAACAAATCCGATCTAATGTCTATACCGTCTGATCAGACGATATGGGCCTTCGGTCTTTGTTCGTGATTCGAGTCACGGGCAAGATGGCGGTGAGTAGTTGACGCTACTTACCGTCGCCCATTTTCACGAAGCCCGCCATTGAGCGGGTTTTCTTTTTTGAAGCGCACTAATCACCGTAGCCACAGATATTCAGCAATGAGTTGGTTGGGTCTGGTTCTTGGTGGTAATGCGCTTTAAAAAAGCCAGCTGCGATGCTGGCAAGATGAGGGTAGTGCGTTGAGCTTTCGCTCTTATGGTCCTGGTAGGTATTTGGCGGGACAGGAAGGATTCGAACCTTCGACCAATCGGTTAACAGCCGATCGCACAACCTCTGTGCTTCTGACCCTGAATGCAAAAAGCCCCAAGCTATTAACTCGGGGCTTCGATGTTCGCTCTCGCAAACAGTACTGCGTAGACTCTTGCAAACCTCTCAGCTTGCGATGGTTGGAGTACCAGACGATGCGTCGAAGATACCAACTAGGCGGTTCAGTGGTGAGAGCCGCCTCTTTTGCCTCACCATCACTGAAAGTGCGTTACATACAAAAATCGCACAATATCAGATTTACATGAAATATATGCTTTTCAATCCAGTTTTGCAAGACTTACATCTAAATTTGTCGCCTTTTGTTGTGAACGTGATCGCGTTACTTGCAATAAAGCACTGCTATCAAGACGCATGAATGTACGTTTCATCTCCAGCCATCGATCGGTAAATGTCTCAGACCAGTTCTTTGGTGTGACGCCAACAAGCTCTGCCAGTTGCTGGTATTCGTAAGTTTCGCGCCCTGCCAGTTCTGCTTTAACGTCCTGCGCCGCTAACCAGATAAGGGCCTTCAGCCTATCCAACGTCTTTCCTGCTACCTTCTTTGTGCCAAGGGAGGATTTGAACTCTGCCCATGCCCACTGAGTTATCGAAACCTGATTTTCCCATCGCACATTCTCGCTGTAGTTCCAGAGCAACCACGCCTTCTGATGTTCATCGAGTGACAACACTGCGCGACGCCACGATGCTGTTGAATACTCAACCGGCCGCACCAACGCGATAGATGAACCTTTGGCGCGTGATTGCTGTCCTGGTATTGGTGGGCTGGTTGGATTCATCAGGCGACCGTTAGCCGGATTAACCACCTTCAGGCGAGATCGGCTGCGCGGTGTCGCTTCAAACATCGCATTCTCGGCAAATGCTACCAACTGGCCTTTAGTTGCGCCGCTCAGGTCAGCAGTCGCTACAATAAGCTGCTCGCGTACAAACTGCAGGTATTGAGTATTCATGCTGACGGCCCCTTGTTGATGTTTGCGCGGTTGATAATTTCACGGCGTAATTCGTTGTTCCGATCGATGCGTTTCTGAAGATCTGCTGTCTCAACATCCAGACGGGCTATTTCACTTCTTGCGTAAGGAGTCAGCCTGGTAGCACGCTCTACTGACGAGCGCTGATAGTTGTCGATATCGGTGCGGGTCATGCTGCCTCCTGTTGTTTCAGTTCTTTGAGCTTTGCGCGGTAATGCGCTGCCAGTGCGTCGAGTTCTTCACGCGTCCATTTCTTTGCTTCGTGCGGGACCATCAGACGGTCATAGGCTTCCTGTCCAATCTTGGCGATCAGCCGCGGGCGGTATTCGCCAATATTTCCTGACAGATAGGAGTTACAGGCCTCACACTGGATATGACAGTTGGTTTCGTCGTAGCGGGTTTCTGGCGATGCGCCGACAGTACGGAAGTGACCAGCGTTCATCTTCGCGCCGGAGTTACGACCACAGCTGATGCATGGTTGTCCTGCGTCACGCTGGCGAATAAACGCGTTAAACGCTGTCTGGGCGCGTTTGTGATATTGGCTAAGTGGTTGCAAGGCTTTCTTGCGAATCTTCAGCTCACGGCGTTCCTTCTGCGCCTCCTGCTTGCGCTTGCGCTCGGATGCCAGTTTCTTCTTGGCTAACAGCAACTGGCTGTACTCGTAGCCATGCTCAGGACAGCACCACCAGACGTTGTCGTAGGTAGCGGTGAATTTTGTCCTGCAGATTTTGCAGCTGCGGCGGGTTGGTTTACGCATTGCGATCACCCCACTGCTTAGCCCATTCAATTTCTATGCGGGACTTGTCGCTGAATTTGACGTTCTGCTGAGTGCCGAACCAGTAGATAGCCTCGATGACTTCTACCATCTGGCGCACAGTCATCTTGCTGGTACGTTGACCGAACATCACAATGCCGCCATCCAGACCGGGAGCCATTCGTTGCTCCTGCTTCTTGGACTTGGCTACCATTGCGGTTATCAAATCTTTCCAGTCGTCTGAGTCGTATTTGCTGCCGAACCAGAGAACTTGATCGGATAGGTCTTTTAAAAGCGGCCATAATTTACGGTTTTGCTGAGCGGTGCGGGTCATCTCTTTGATATCGAGAATCAACGGGCGCTTAGCATCTACCGGCAACTCACGGATGTAGTTGATGGCGTTCTGCTTAACAGATTCGTTTACGAGGTGGAATTGTTGCTTCATACGCCACCTCCGAGAGGTAACGCAGAATGCAGAAAATCGCAGGTGCCGCTAAGCATCTGTGACAAGGTGATGATTTCAGATTGTAGTCGCATTTAAGTCCCCTTAAATGCGCAGAAGTCACCAGAGTTGTTCAGGCTCTGGTGAAGCGATTATGGCTGGTTGATTATTGGAAATCAAACGTTGCTTGCTGTTGCGCGGATTAATATTTGTAGCGGTTTTCCGGGAGAAACGCGTATTCGTAAGTGAAGTTGAATGCCTCGTTTTCGGTGTCGAATCGGCGCTCGGTGATATCTCTCCAGTGCCCTCCCCTGAAATACTTCTGAGCTACCCACTTTCCCTCGAACGGAAAAACGGCATATGCGCCGACATACCGGTTATCAGCATGCGGATCCGGATACGACTCACCTTCTGCCAGAGTGTAAAACTTGATGCCGCCAACAATGAGACATCCCATTACTTCTTCTCGTTCTGGGCTGCCATATCCAGATAGCGCAGATCGGATGATTTCGGAAGCGTCAGGCTCTGCTCACGGTAGTGGCGTACGCGCTCCATGAAGTATTCGCGAAGATGCTCTGGCTGCTCACGGGCTACCTGCTCAGCGATTACCGGCATGTTCAGGCGCTCTTTGTACGCTACGCCACTGGCAGCCAGGTCGACGTTAACCTTGTCCTGCTCTTCCTGTGGCTTTGCAGCAATATTCCAGTCAGACATTAGTCAGCAGTTCTCCCGCGCCAGCGTTTGTTGGTTTCTGAGATTCGATCAGTATCGACGGACTCGACCTCCCCTTCCGAAAATCTAATGGCATTTGCTTTATTTAGCGCAGCCCTGGCCTCTTCTTCTGCCTTGCTGAAATGCACCGTCTTTTTTCCCCTGAAACTACCAACGCTAATTTTGGAAGAGGTTTGAGCCTTGTATTTACTAATCCGTAATTGTGCCGCCAAATGGGCTTTTGCCTCTGCCCGGTTCGCAGGTTTCTTCTTGACCAACTCAACGTCTAATTGGTATTGCTGCTTAGCATTTAGCTTCTTCGGCTTCATGATGTCACTCTCAAACAAAGTCCGTTTATCATAGAATAAAAGGCCCCTAAGAGCCTTGATTTGCATCTATGCGGATTATCGTCAGCTTGTTCGTCACTTCACCTCCTGCTGCGGTGATGCTGGCAGCGGCATCCAGTGAGTTGGCGTCCATGATGCACCATACACTGTCCATTTCCCTGAGAGCCAATAACCTACCTTCTTGTGCCAGTCACCAGGGCCATCAAATTCTTTAGTACATAAAACTTCTTCGCTTCCTTCAGGCATCCGCTCGCTTACCGGAATCCAACCATCCGGAGTTACCGGAAAGTTGCCAGCCTGAAGCATGGCGGCGCTGATAACAGAATATGCATCGTCACCATGCTGTTCGCTGTAATCGTCCATTTTAGCGCTTATATAGCGAATCCATTCCTGAGCGTGCCCATAGTTTCTCTCCCGATAATCATCAAGCATGCATTGTACGAGCCTAAGTGCCTCGATTAATGTTTCGTCAATCGTATTAACTACCGGTGCTGGTTGTGCGTTGACGTTGGCAAAGGCAGCACGCAAACCGGTCTTAATTTCCTCTACCTCATCGTCACCTAACGATGAATCAGACAGTGCATGATGGAATGCGTAGGCCATGTCGTCGTTGACTACCACAGGCTCCGCACCAAACGCTGCAATCGCCCCATCAATCACCTTCACAGCATCAGCCATTGCGTAGCCGAGATTGCCGCCGTCGCTTTGTGCTGCTGCTTTGCTGAGTATTTCGCGTATCTGGTGCAGGCGATCGAGTGATACAGGACCGTGCGCCGGGTGGTTAGTTGTCATGGGTTATTCCTTAAACTGCTAATTGCAGTTGCATGTCGAACCGGTCACGCTGCTCGCAGTACGCAAGAGAGCCGGGGCTGTTATGCGATTCAATGCGCTCTACCATTAACGCGGCGCGAGTTTCTTTTGAAGCTGGCGCGTAAGCACCAGACCATGCTTTATCGATGCCGATGTTACGGGCGACATTTGTACTATCAGCGATGGCTAACGGTAACTTTGTGAATATCAGCGGGTTTAACATGCGCAAACCGTGCAACTTAGTGACAGGCTGGCTGTGAGCATCAACAACATGACGAATCAGGTCTTTCATTCTGGCTACAGCAAGGTTGGGACGCTTAACGTCATAGTCACCACATGAACCGATTGCAACGCGGGGATACTCATTGCAGAGCCTGATAAAACGCTCGTCGCTTTCATTCATGTGCCAGACAGGAACGCCGAAAAACTCCCCATGCGGCCACTCATCAAGAAGCGCTTCGTTCTCTTCCTCGCCGCCGTCGATAACATCCGGGATGATGGCGAAATCAAAGCCGGGATGATTTTTCCAGCGGGCCACAAACTCGTAGTAATCGCTCCAGTCGATTTTGTTTTTGCCAGCTGCTTTCCACGCAGTGAATGCACCGTTGTCCAGCGCGAATGACTGGCAGTATTCAGCTGCGAGGTTAATTTGCCCGGAGTGCGCGAAACTGATAAACGCATGGCGTCCTTTCCACGCTTTCATGGCGCACGTATCCGGCGTTATTGGTCCGCCGTGATAGTGAATCATCTCACTCCCCCTTCACGCCAATGCCAGCGGCGGCGCGTTCAGCTTCACTTTGTTCCCAAAACCACTTGTGAAGCGCCATAAGCTCTTCGTCAATCGGTGCGTATTTGCGGTCAAAGTAGGCCTGAGCATCTTTCTCAGATTCGTCAGGCAATTCGCCAGGGCCAAACAGCGTGTTATAAATCCATGCCAGTCCGTTCTTAGCGTCGCCAGTTGCCTGCCATTCGATAATTGCAGCCTGCATGACCAGAATGCTCTTCCCGATTAACAGGTCCAGTTCTTTGTACCGGTTACGGATGTATACATTCTCTCTCTGTAATTCAGCATTGCGCTTCTCTGCCGCTTCCAGCGCCTCTACCAGCGCGTTAGCTTCACCCTCTTTTAGCACCACTGTGTCAAAGCTTTCGGTCTGCTTTTTGATTTTGGCAATCAGCGCCTGTTTGTTGAGTGCTGTCATTGGGCTGCCTCCTGCTCCTTGCGGCGATTGATATAGCGGGTAATAGCCTCACGTACTTCTTTGCGCTCTGCTTCGGTAGGCTTTGTTGAGCGCATCCACTCCGGAATTGTGTTCTTGCTCATAGCGCGGCTCCTTTGCGAAGTTGGGCGGCGAAGTCACGCATTAGTGGATATTCGCTATCAACTCCAATATCGTCATTTGACAGCAATGACTCTGCACACGCCTCCACACCCTGCGCCCGCACTTCAGCCATGAAAGCATCGGTGACTGGGGTTTTGACGCTCAACGCAAAATGCTCAATGCTGCCTTTTGCATCATCAAGTGCAACGACCGCTGTTTCACTCTCTCCATCTTCCGATACGTGCCACCCATAAGAATCATAAAAGCACTGGATATCCTCAACCGCCTTGTTTACACCATCTTTCAGCGCTGCACACTCCGCCGCCAGCTCCCTGCACTTGCTCTCGGCGTTAGCGAGCTGTACTGCCATGTCTGTTTCTGCTGCTTGCCATGCCCACCATGCAACCTGCATGTCCCAGGCCATGTACTCGCCATCAGAGTTTTTACAGACGCGGTAATCAATCGAGTCACCGAAGCGCGCCTTAATGGCTTGCTCAAATTTTTCTCTGCTAGTCATAATCCTACCCTCATAAAAAAGGCCCGCATTGCGAGCCTGTTAATCGATGTTTTTGCTATTTAATTTCATGATTTAAATGTTCAGGTTTGAAGGTGTGCCAGTAACCTTCCTCCCGGATTTCTTCTTTCTTTCTGCCGCAACCATTGCAGCCGTAGTGAAAGATGATGGTTGGCTGTAACCCAGTTATAGATTGATAAGGATGGAGCTCTTTCTTAAACAGAACCCACTTATGTAAACCGATTAAGCAACGAATCTTCACCATTTCCTCCGGGCATAAAAAAGGCCGACTATCACGGCCACGCTTGCAGATAGCTCTGCTATGTAGATTTCAGTCATGTCAGATTTACCTGATGTAATTCCATCCGAATTTGATGATTGCTATCGGGGCAACGGCAACCAACAGCCACATGAATATGCTTGCCACGAAATAGCCAAAAGCATCTTTCCCTTCGGTTACTCCGCGCACGAAAGCCTGTAGAACAATAACGAACCACAGCAGCATCCAGAGAACGCCAATGATTTTTGCGATTATCAACATGCCCTCCCATAAACCATCATCAGCCGCTTTCTCGCATCGCTCTGCATAAACTCAGCCACGACTCCATTCTTTGCCGGGTCGTATGGTGCGAACATCTTCGGGTCGTCACTGTTACGCGTCTTTTTCATACCCTTCGCTTCCTGGCTGCTCAGGTTAGCCTCAACAGCACGACGCCGGATTTCATCGTAGCCGCCACTTTTCAGCCAGTGCTGATAAGCATCTTCGCCGGGGAATACACCGATACCCGGCACGCTGCGCAGCTTGCCCATGAAGCGGAGTTGCTTGGCCTCTTCGTAGTACCGGTTACGACAGATGCCAAGCTCCTTGTAAATCAGATCAACCTTGGCTGGTTGGTTAACTGATACGTAATCGAGAATGCGTTGCTTTAGGCTGTCCATCATGCGGCCCCCTTCGAGCGGTATGAATCCCAGGTGAATGACAGTGTGCAGCCGCCGCCGTCGCTCATGCGGTCTATGACGCGCTCACCAATGAATGCCGAAAGTTCTTCTTTGGTCTGGTTGCTAATCAGGATGGTTGGCTTCATGCGCTCGTATCTGGTGTTGATGATTTCGAACATAATCAGCTTCTCCGCTTCGCTTCCAAACTGAACCCCTACTTCATCGATGATCAGCAGGTCAGGCTTGGTGAACTGCCTGATAACTTCGTCTTCGGTTCTTGTAGCCGTCTTTGACCATGTCGATTTGAACTCCCTGGCAATTTTTAGCGCCGTGGTGAAAGCGACTGGACTTTGATGCTCTTCGATGACGCGCTTTGCTATTGCTAGTGCCAGATGATTTTTACCGGTTCCTGGCTTCCCACACATGACCAATCCACCGCCACGCTTAAGTCTTTCAGGCCACTTACTGGCATAGGCCTGGCATACTCGTAGAGCCCGCTTCGAGTCGTCGTTGACAGGTTCGTAGTTATCAAGTGTGCATTCTGAGAATCGTTCAGGTATCTGCAGGTCGAGCATCAGTCGCTCAATATTTCGCTCTCTTGCCGCACGGTTTTGTTGGTCAAGTTCGCGATTAAGAAGGTCCAATTCTTCTTGCAGACAAGAAGGACACTCACTAGGCCTTGTGGGGAGTTTTATTGGCCCGGTTGATATGCGGTTACGCTGCTCAAACTCACCATGTTTCTCACAGTTTCCAGTGCCAAACTCAACGGTTGTGTACTGAATATCCAGAGGGGCAACTTTGAGTTCTTCGAGTTTCTTCTCAATCTGAGATATTTTTTCATGAAGCTGCATGATCACCTCGCCCAATCAGGGATTTCTGTCTGGCCATAGTCTTTGCCAGCAAAATTTTCTGACAGTGATCGAGAAGAGGTTCTGGCAACGGGTTGTGCTCTCCTTCCGAACTTCGCCGCATTTCTCAGCCAGGTGTTAAGCGCAAGGTTCCAGTCCTTGAACGTTGAACCTTTCGATTGGTGGTGATCTGAGAATGCCGATACTTCGCTTTGCAGGTCGACACCAAGCTCAGTTGCTAATTTCAAATTGCCTTCAGTGGTCGTGAAGTCTTTAGGAAATTGAGTAGCTCGTTTTTGTGTCTTTTCAGGCTTTGGAGGAACTGCAGCCTGGGGGACTATAGGGGGATTATTTATATTGTCTTTATTTGTCTTTAAAGAATGTCTTTTGTGTGTCTCTAACTTCGAGACTTCACTTGTCTCTAACTTGGAGACATTACGTGTCTCTGATTTGGAGACAAAATTGCTAACTTGGAGACACTTGCTGAAACGCCATGCAGAAACCTCCTTGTTCACGCCAATTTTGCTTCCATCCAGAAACAGACAGTTCATTGAAAGCAGCTCTTTTTTTGCCTTGTTTACGTTCTGCCTGGACAGACCGGTAATTTGAGCGATTTGCTCATCGGCAATGCGATCTGATTTCTTATTGAAGCCGTATGTTTTCCTGATATACGCCAGCATCAACTTTAGCTGGCGAGCAGTTAAATCAGCACTTGCAATGGATTCCAGCAGCTCGTTAGCGATACGGGTGTATCCGTCATCGAGTTCTGCCACGCGAGACTCCTGATCCCCCGAGTCAGCCCCAGGGAAGTTGTATACTCTGGCGATATTTGCCATAATTACTCCTGCAACTTTGTTGACATGACACAGTGCTTTTAGGCGTCCAGACTGTTACCGCAGCTGGGCGTCTTTTCATTTTTGAGGATTGAAGCAACCTCTTTCGCTAACCGGGCCATGTCGTCATCGACAACGCCCCACTCCAGAACGGCAAGAAGCATCGACAACTTCGGCAGCATGCTTTCCTTCCAGCGGGTAATACCTGACTTATCCATACCCAACGCTTTGGCTACGTTAGTAGAGCCGCGCATGGCAATCTGATTCAGGATCCAAGACTCGATTTTTCGAGCCTGAGTTTTGTTTCGGGTAGTTGTGTTATCCATCTGTGATAATTCCTTTGGTGTGAAATAGTTAATGCGCATCCTGTGATGCGTAGTTGTTATCTCCACAAGGGCGGAGAGGATGAGCAGCAATGTTAAAGAGCGGTGGTAATTAAGCGGCTTTGCCGTCTTTCTCTCCGTACTGCAGCCATACAGGGTCGCAGTTAAGAGCCGTTGCAATCTCAAACAAGAAACGAGGACGCTTTGTGACTCCAGCTTCAATCAATTGAATTGACTGCTGCTTTACACCGGCTTTTGTAGCAAGCTCGGTTTGGGTCATTTTCAGTGACACTCGTTTGTTTTTGAGGCGCTCAGATAATGTTTGCATAATGCCTCCTTCTACAAACTTTCTTGTATTTTCATACAAAGTAACTTGTTTGTCAATTACAGTTTTTCTTGTAACCATGGAGGTAACTTTACAGAGGTGTTTATGAGTATTTCTTCCAGGGTAAAAAGCAAAAGAACTCAGTTAGGACTTAACCAAGTTGAGCTTGCCGAAAGAGTAGGAACAACACAGCAATCAATTGAGCAGCTTGAAAACGGAAAAACAAAGCGCCCAAGGTTCCTTCCTGAGCTTGCTGTTGCATTGGGTACTAGCGTTGATTGGCTTTTGAATGGATCTCCTGAAGCCAATGTAGAATATGCTGGCCCAAATAATCCAAAGGGGAAATATCCATTGATTAGTGCTGTAAGTGCCGGATGCTGGTCTGAAGCATGCGAGCCATATAATCTGAAAGATATTGAAGAATGGTATGACAGCGACATCAACATGCTAGGAGATGGCTTCTGGCTTAGAGTTGAAGGCGACTCAATGACATCACCTGCAGGCCAGAGCATACCCGAAGGTCATCTTGTTTTGGTCGATACTGGCAGAGAGCCATCAAACGGTAGCCTTGTGGTTGCCAAACTGATCGATGCTAATGAGGCTACATTTAAAAAATTAGTCATAGATGGTGGCATGAAATACCTGAAAGGACTGAATCCGGCGTGGCCGATGATTCCCATAAACGGGAACTGCAAGATCATCGGTGTCGTAGTGGAGGCAAGGGTAAAATTCGTATGAGAAATTACATAATAGCTATGGCATTGCTTTCACTATCTCCGCTATCTAATGCTGATTGCTGGATTGTGTCTGGCCTTCAAGGTAAATCTTCATTTAGCGATGACGGCTATACATTCATTGATGATGCGATGACCGGAGTTGCTTTCAAGCTAACCATTAATGGAGACATAGCGTCATTAACCCATATGGATGGCTCATCTGTTTCTGATCTCTCTTACGTTCCGCTGTCTAGCAATACCATGGTAGGAAGTTACCAATCAGGCGGCGGAATAACAGTTGAAACATGGTCAGTAACCAAGGATAAAAAAGTTATTTACTCCAAAGTCATGAACATACCTGGCTATCAGAAACTCACATCAACCAAGGCATTTGTTGGTGATGTAGCTGGTACGTGCACCAATTAATTCCCCCTCAAACACCATCTTCTAAATAATAAAAACAAATTATTTTCCGTTTAAAAACAACGGAGTTTGTTTTTATTGTCCAAAAATACAATATTCCTTGTAGACACAATACAAACTATCTTGTAAATTTATCCCATCAGCAGGAAGCACCACCGAGACAAGGAATTGAGTCTCAGCTCTTTAACACTGATGGGGTTACTTCTCCCGCCCTTGTGGGAGACCAAAGGAAGTTGCTTTGGAGTGTGACGAAATGCAGCTGCATCGACAGCAACTCAGAAGATAAGCGCCTGAGCGTCACACCCTAAAGCAACCACTGGAGGACATATGACCAAATTTATCGCAAGCAACAGCGTTACACGTCGTTATCTGAAACGTGGCGAGCTGATGGCTAAACGACGCGCTGAGGCTGCTCAGAACGCGTTACATGGAGTTAAGCATGATATGTCACGAGTAGACCGCGCCACTTCGCTCGGTAGTCTGCGTGACAGCAATACAGGCGGATCTGCATGTTTGCCGGATGTTGCGCTATACGCCGCAGGACATCGCAGCAGCAAATCGGTTACGGCGCGTTAATTAACTTATGAGGTGAGGCAATGGAGAAAATTAAGGCAATTCTTCGCAGTAAGCCAGCATCAGATAGGGCAGTAGCTGCTGCTGGTCTTTATCTGCATGGTAACTGGGTTTATATCCTTCCAAATGAAGATAAATTTCTCAAAAGGTACATCAGGATGCATAAACATATGGCTGCCTAACTGGCGGCCTTTTTATTAGCTCACGATACAAACAGAGGGTAAGGCGATGATCGACGACGTTCAACGCATCGATTCTATGATAAATGTTCTGAAAAATATGAAGCAGGACATGAAGCGACAGCAGAAGTTGAGCTCCATAAACAGCTTAGAGCTGACTCCCAAGCAAGCTCAAAAGCGTAATGCTGACGCTGAGTGGATTGCCATGGAGCAGATTAAGCGACGCCATGAACTACATGCGCTTTCAGTTGAGCTTGGTTTCGCTGAGCGCCGTGCCAGTTACGACACATTTGAATTAACCGACGGCTGGCACCGATTCAATCACAAGCCTCGTGAACCTCAATAGCCGCCTAACAAGCGGCTTTTTTCATACCTCAGCGTCTTCTCAGAGGACGCTCAGTTATGAATGGCGGCTATCCACCGCCTGTTAGCGCAGAGGTCTTTTAACGTTCAGCGGCGCGGCTTAAGCGCGGAGATGATTATGAGCAAAGAAAATAATGGTGGCCCAGCGTTTCCAGTTGCTGGAAGCGATCACAACTACCCAATTGAAGGCATGACGCTGCGTGATTACATGGCAATAAAAGCGATGGCAGCAATTGTGCGTAGATACGACGGACATTCATTTGGTGGTGGCCCGGACTCACCGCAGTACAGAGAATTAGCTGTTGATGCGTATTACATCGCAGACGCAATGCTCCGCGCCCGGGAGACATCATGACAGTAACCCACAACGGCAAGCAGGTGGAGGGTAAATCATGATCGGACACTACGGAACGACGCCAATGATTCGCCAGTGCGTGATGCCTGGAATGATGGCGCTTCACGAGGGCCGCACCTATCGCGTATCAGCCGTCATTCAGGAGCGTAAATGGGTGTATCTGCACACCGATGCAGAGATTATCCGGCTCACTGACTGCGTGATTGACGTCCTTCTCGACGGACGCGGCAACCCTATCCAGCACTAATTTCAAACCCATTTCCCCTACTCGTCCGGCTATCGCAGACGGGAAGCGCACAACCAAATTTCAGGAGCCGATTATGGCTGCATATCTCGTTCAAGACCGTATCGAGGCGCAGAACTGGACGCGCCATTATCAGCAAATAGCCAGAGAGGAGCGTGAATCTGAACTGGCTGATGACCTTGAGAAAGGATTTCCTCAGAGCAAGCTGGAATCGTTGTGCGTTGACGAGTTGCAACGACGCGGGGCCAGCAAGAAGGCCATTTCAAAAGCATTCGATGATGACGTCGAGTTTCAGGAAAAGGCCGCTGAATTTATTCGCTACATGGCAGAGACAATTGCTCGCCACCAAACAGATATTGATGAGGGATAGTAACAATGAGCATCAGCATTGTTGAGTTCGTTAAACAACAGGAGCCACTCTTTGTTGGCGCGGTAACTGACCAGTCAGTCACATGGGCTAAGGAAAGCCAGTTTGCAATACAGTATTTCCAGCGTAACGACTATCTAGCCAAGACTGCGCTATCAAACCCTACTAGCGCGCAGAACGCCATCATCAACGTTGCGGCGATCGGCATCACTCTTAACCCGGCAAGCAAGTTGGCGTATCTGGTGCCGCGCGACGGCATGGTGTGTCTTGATATCAGCTACATGGGTCTTCTGCATCTGGCTCAGTCTACCGGTTCCATTAAGTGGGGCCAGTGCAAACTGGTGTATTCAAACGACACGTACGAATCAAACGGACTTGATACCGCCCCTACACACAAATACAACGCATTCGGCGATCGCGGTGACGTAGTCGGCGGTTATTGCACGGTGAAAACGCCAGACGGCGATTACCTGACAGAAGAAATGAGCCTGGCAGAAATTAAGGCAACGGAAGCAACCAGTAAAGCCAAGAATGGCCCGTGGAAAAACTTCTGGGAAGAGATGGCGCGTAAGACCATCGTTAAGCGGGCTAGCAAGTACTGGCCTCGTGCTGAGCGTCTGGATAACGCGATCCACGTCATCAACGAAGATGAAGGCGTTTACCAAGAGCCGGTTATGGCGCACAAGTCAGAGGAAGATATCTGCGAAGATGAGCGCTGTCGACAGCAGGAAGTGATCGACCATGTTCAAACTCTTTGCGATGAAATGGCGCAAGCAGAAAGCATGGACGACCTGAAACGCATCTTTGCCGATGCCTACAAGCGCACAGCTGGCATGAAGCTGCAGCAGAACGTTCAGGCTATCTATGCAGAGTGCAAAGCAAAGCTGGAGGTGACCAGTGAGTAAGCTTTACGAAATCGCCAACGACTACGCCAAGTTGATGGATTCAGACTTCGAGGCCGATGCGATCGCCGACACGCTTGAAGGGATGGAAGGAGAGCTTACAGATAAAATTGAGCAGTTGCTGGCTATCTGCAAGAACGAAACCGGATACGCAGAACGCCTCAAGGACGAGGCAAAATCACTCAACGAACGCGCAGTAGTCACGCTGAATAAAGTTGGAAACATTCATGCTTACATAGCAACCGCATTAACCACAGCAGGAAAGAAGAAAATCAGAGCCGGTATTCACCAGGTAACAATTCGCTCTCCTTCTGAATCAGTGGAAATTGTCGACTCAAGCGCCCTTCCTCCAGAGTTTGTCGAATACGAAACCGTTATCAAGGCGGATAAATTAGCGATTAAGCACCAACTCAAAGCGGGCCAATCAATTCCCGGCGCTCAACTCAAGGTTGGCAAGCCATCATTAATCATCAAATAACAGGTGCTTTCAATGAGCGAACTTTGGCAACCCTTTGAAAACCTGTTTCTGCACGAGGCTGGGATGAAGATGTCCCGCTCAGAAATAGCAGAAAAACTCGAGCGTTCAGAATCGGCAATCACTCGCCAGGCATCACGTATCGGCGCACCACTTATCAGCAAGATGAGTGGCAGATCATGGACGCCAGCCGAGCTTCATCTCTTTGGTCGGTTCTCAGAGGAAGATATAGCCAAGGCAACCGGTCGCTCCATTTACTCAGTCAGAAGCAAGCGTGACACACTGGCCCGCTCCGGAGGATTAACTATGCGTGAATGGTCAACGGAAGAGTTAGCAATACTCATGCGCTACACCAACGCAGAAGTAGCAGAGATTACCGGCAGGAGTTTCGAAGAGGTAGGAGATAAGCGGCTGCAGGTGAATATTGAGCGTAACGGATGGGATAAGCATAAACCGGAGGACTCATGACCTATCAACTTCACGTCGGGCGTTGCGAGGACGTTCTGAAGACGCTGCCGGATAACTCAGTTGACGCCATCGTGACGGATCCTCCGTACGGGCTGAACTTCATGAACCACAAGTGGGATTACGACGTCCCAACTGTAGAGCAGTGGCAGGAATGCCTGCGAGTTCTCAAGCCTGGCGGCCATATTCTGGCGTTCGGTGGATCCCGCACATATCACCGACTTGTCGTTAACGTTGAGGATGCTGGTTTCGAAGTCAGGGACCAAATCCTCTGGATTTACGGTAGCGGCTTTCCCAAGTCACATAATCTTGATGGTGAATTTGATGGATGGGGTACCGCGTTAAAACCAGCCCATGAGCCGATCGTCATGGCTCGCAAACCTTTCAAGAAGACGGTGTCCGCCAACATGACCGAGCATGGTACCGGCGCAATCAATATCGACGACTGCAGGATACCGACCGACGAGGCGCTTAGAGGTGGCGCTGGGGCCCTGCTTTCACATCAGCGTGACGGTACCGAGCCGCTTGGTGATTACGAACAGGCACCAGAGGGACGCTGGCCAGCAAACATTATTCACGATGGAAGTGATGTTGTCGTGTCAGCGTTCCCGGATGCTAAAGGTCAGCAAGGAGCATTAACCGGTAATGAGCCAAGCTCAAAAATGGGATCAGCTAACTGCTACGGGCAAATGGACCGACGTCATGAATCAACGCCACGAATCGATAGCAGCAAGAGCGCAGCGCGATTCTTCTACTGCGCCAAGGTTAAGCCGAAGGAACGCGACGAAGGACTCGAGAGATTTATCGCGACGTCAGCCAGCGACATGACCGGCGGACGCAAAGAAGGGAGCGTCGGCATTAACGATCCGCGCGCCGGCGCCGGGCGTACCAATGGCGCGAAGAACAATCACCCAACTGTTAAGCCGATCGCCCTGATGAGCTACCTATGCAGGTTGATTACCCCGCCAGGCGGTACCGTTCTGGATCCGTGGATGGGTAGCGGTAGCACCGGCAGGGCCGCTATCGAGGAAGGTTTCAACTTCATAGGCATCGACCTGAATCCTGACTACGTGACAATCGCATCGGCGAGAATAGCTCACTCCTTCAAAAAGACGACGGAGGCAGCATGACACCAGAGCAAAACAACGTAGTGAGAGCTCAGGGACGTAAATGCGTGGCAGAGATTCAGCAGGCACTGAAATGCAGGCCTAAGCCGAAATGGAATGCAGTCGTGCCGCCAATCATCAAGAAGCATCACCAGAAAATTTCGCCGCTTGGTATCAGCCTGGTGGCATTCGTTAGCAGCATCGGTCGTATGCAAGGCCGGTACGGAGTGGAATCATGAGTGAAGCAGCAATGATTATTGTCCCAACGGATATTAGCACCATGGTCCGCGAGGTTGAAACCGCATATAACCGATACCTAAACGAGTTCAGAATCCCCGACGACCATAAAATCGTAGTTAACTTCTCAGCCGGTAAGGACAGCACCACAACTGCGACGATCGCTCACAATCTGTTTGGTGACAGAGCGCAATTCGTTATGGCTGATACGGATAACGAGCACGAATTAACCGTGGATTTCGCTTATAACATTCATCGTCAGATTGGCTGCGAACCGGTAAAAGTGGTTAAGAAAATTTACTCTGATTCTGATTTTGAGCGACGTCGCCAATCCCTGATTAATCGGTGGCCTAAGAGACAAGCTATAAGAATGGGTGCTTATCGCGGCGTTGTAATGCCGTCTCTGGCTCGTTCTGATACTAGTTTTGGTAAGTCGTGGCAACGTACCGCCGAACGGTGGGGCGTTGAGTTTGAAACCCCTCTGGAAGCAGCCTTGTCAGTCATGCATCCGAGTGGAAATTCTTTCCTTGATGCGGCGCTATTACACGGAAAGTTCCCTATGCTGCGTGACCGTTTCTGTACTGAAGAGCTTAAGATACAGATTGCGTTCGATGCGGTAATCAAACCGTTGCTTGATGATGGTGAGGTCGTAGTCCAATGGTCTGGCGTGAGAGCGGATGAGTCAGATAAACGCGCTGGCTACGCAAGGTTCGCACGTGATGAGCGTGACCCAGAATTCCTATACAACTTCCTTCCCATTCATAAATGGACGGCAGCAGATGTATTCGCGCTGCATAAGTATTTCGGCATCAATCCAAACCCTCTTTATCTGCAAGGTGCTGACCGCGTAGGTTGCATGAACTGCGTTTTATGCACAAAAGAAGAAATCGCACAAACCGCTGCCCGCTGGCCTGGTCACATCGAAAAGCATCACGCATGGGAGAAAAAGGTACGCCTCGCGTCGCGCTGGGTTCATTGGATGAGCGTTGGTACCGAGAGCCAGTCGTGGATGCGGGCGAAGTTGGGTTCCTATGTAAAGGCCTGGATGGAAGAAGATGCCATCTCTGGCGAGGAGATAATGCGCAGCAGGAAGCGGCAGATAAATCTCGGCCAGGAAGTGAAGCTTTATGGTCTAGAGCCAGACGTTCAGCGAATCGAGTGGTCTGGATTCTACGGGCCGCGCGGTGGGATGGGTGCACCATCTGCGCTGGATGTTGTTGAGTGGGCCAGAACCGGTCGAGGCGGAAAGGTATACGACCTCGTAAAGGCTAGCCTTGATACAGCGGTGTGCTCATCACGGTACGGACTTTGCGAATGACGCTAACCAAACGAATCACAAGGTCGCTAATGCGGCCTTTTTATTTTCTCGCGTTCACCTTCAACCGAATTAACCGACAGTTCAGGGAGCACTGACTATGACACCAGATACCCTTGATGCTGCAAGCGAGCTAACTCAGCAGCGAATAGAAATGGCAGTAGCCGCTCACAGACTAAACCACTCAGCAGTATCAGCAACGCACTGTGAGGAATGCGGGGATCGCCTCAGTAACGAGCGCCGGAAAGCGTATCCGGGATGCACGATGTGCGTTGAGTGCCAGGGTGAGCAGGAATTGCGTAAGAAAATTGGGAGGATGTGATGGATTACGGCAAGCTTAGTGATTATGAAGTTAGCAAACTCGTAGCAATGACGATTGGCGGCTTCCTAGAAGAGGATTTTTGCGACACTCATTCAGTGATTTTTAGACGTCATGGTCGGCATCAATACTCGTTTTTCGAACCCTGTACAAACCCATCAGACGCATGGCCGATTATTCAAGAAAATCTCCTTAGGGTTGTTCCTGTGTCATTCCTCGGAAAGGTTAACTGGGTTGTTTCTCGCGACATCCATTCTAACCACGACGCCAATCCACTTAGGGCAGCTATGATTACCTTCCTCATGATGCAGGACTCAGCCAATGTTCCAGCTAATTCAACGGGGTCAGATATACGCTGACAGCGCAGGTTGGCCCGTAATAATTCATTCAGTTACATCAGAAATAGCCCGCTACTGGCGACAGGGCCGGATCAGCACCGCTTCAATCGACCGCTTTAATAACGATTTCGAGCACCTCGACCCACTCGAGGCGGCACAGATACGCGCCGAAATTGAAACAGCAGAACACTTAAAACGCCTCCGCGCTATGCGGGCGGCATGAGGAGAGATTATGCGCATCACCATGACGGTTAACTCAACGCTGGATATTGAGAAAGCCATCGTCGCATTGCAAAGGTTCATCAGCGAGAAGAAACCAAATGATGGGACGAGCGACGTGTGGGGGATCGGCATTACAGGCGGGACCTACTTTGCAGTGAGCGTTAAGCCGAACGGCAATTACACTGTTAAGCAGCAGGATTGAGGAGCGATTATGGGGAAGATGACTTTTGTATTTGAGTATGAGGACGGTAAAGAGCCGCCAGTTAGCGCTGGCATGTCGTTTATGGGCGGGAAGATTGTAGCTGCTGCTTTTCGTGATGCTCTCGAAGAGCCTGAGATATGCGATGCACCAGAACCAGATCTTGATTGGCTGGATAAAATTCGCAACCGCTTATGACGCAACTGATAGCTGATTCACTGAGTCGGCTATTGGGTGCGAATGCACTGCCACGTTATCCCCCATTTGCCCGGTTCGCCCGGGCTTATTTTTGCCTGGAGAAAAGCATGCAAACAACAATCAGCATTCAGCCGGTTCTGGTTAACCGTGAGCGCGTTCAGGAGATGCTTGGTGGTATCTCCAGAACCACATTTTACCGTAAGCGCAAGCAGTGGGAAGAATCTGGCACACCATTCCCGCAGGAAGTGGAAGAAATTCACCCTCCGAAAGGTGGCGCTCTCTTCCGCTATGTAGAAGTTATTCAGTTCTGCAAAGATAAAGGGCTATTGGCTGCACACGCCTGAATCTTATCGGCCCACAATTCCGCTGCTGCCTGCTGCTCGGGGATGTAATCATACTGGTCATAAACAGCCAGCATCCCCGTTAGCTTATGCCCGAGTATCTTCTCTGATACGTGAGGAGCAACACCAAGCTCAGCCATCTTTGTTTTGCACGTTCTGCGCAGGTCGTGCAGAGACCAGTGCTCCCCACCCATTACCTCTTCCACCTGCCCCGCGATGGAAATCAATGTACTGGCTGACATAGGCCTGTCCACCTGCAGCTTAGCCGGTGGAAACACGATTGTCTGATCGGGGTACACATCAAAAACCTTTTGTAGATAATCGGCTGCCAGTTGAGAAATCCCTCGCACAAAGCGCTTGCGCGTTTTCGAGTTCTCTTTCGGTATTACCCATTCCCTCGCCTTCAGGTCAAAGTCACCCTTCCTTGCTAATCTCAATTCAACGCCGCGGCAGCCGGTAAGGGCCACAATGCGGATCAGCATTTTGTTTTGCCATGACATCTTTGTTTTATCGATAGCATTCCAGAACGCGCCTATCTCATCATCATTCAGAAATCTCTCCCCGTCGTCCGGGCGGCTACCGACATCATTAATTTCGAGTAACATTAGCGAATTTGAAGTTATACGTTTTCGGCGCAGCGCATAGCGGATCACCTGCTTCATCTTCACCAGAACATTACCGGCCTGAACCGGCGAACCACCTTTAGTTATGCGCAGGAATATCTGCTCCCATTCAACGGGGCTCATCTCATCTGCTATCAGTTTGCCGTAATTGTCGGTAACGTGAAGCTTCAGCATCCGCTTCCAGTATTCGTACTTCACCATCTCTTTCACTGATGGTGTTTCAAGCCACTCATCAACGAGGGTGCTGATGCTCGGAGAACTGGATACGATGTCTCTGGCTTTCTTCCGCTGCATTGCCGGGTCACGCCCCTCTTCCAGCCAGCCCTTGCATTCCTCCATCGCGTCACGGGCTTCTTTGATCGACATCTTGCCGTAGGTGCCAAGTTTTAGCCGGGCCGGTTTCCCGTTGAAGCGATAGCGGTATTGAAAGGTGATAAGTCCCTTTGGGCTGATCCTGGCAGAAAGTCCACCACCGTCAGCTATCTCCTCTGGTCCATCATATGGCTTGCCAGCTATACGCCTGAGCTTGGTATCGTTGAGAGGCATGCTTGTCCCTGTTCAGCTTTATCGGAATTGGTACACGATTTGGTACACAGATTCTACGACACGAACACGGACAAGATGAACTAAATTGAAACGGGTAAATTGAATAAAGTTAGGAGTGGTGCGGAATTGGTGAAACAGGTAGGAACAGAAAGGAATGAGGTGAAATTCTGGATGGTACTTACACGTAAGATCACATACAAAGATTCAATATTTAAAATTATCAAAAAGGAATGGGCTGATTCCCGCTTCACTCTGCGAAATATGTCACTGGTCGCCTTAAAGACCACACTGGACCTACACCCGCTTTTTGATAACACCGTTTGACAGTGTACACGGCATTACGGGTCGATCAAAGCAACAATCAACGTGCGCTCTATGATGTAAATCAATTCACTGACACCCAACCGTCTTTGTTACACTTGCACAAAGTCATCTAACCTGAGCAGGAAAAAAACAATGCCCACAAATCGCTTTGCGAAGAAACACTGGAAGATGGTTGTGATTCTGCTCGTTATTTGTGCGGCCATGTTGATGCTGCGCTGGGCTGCAATGATCTGGGGCTAAATGACGCTCACCCGCTGTTCCGGTTTCGTTTATTTATCGATTAATCAAATTCGTCTGAAAATAGCGCGTTATGGCCGGGTAAAAAATAAAACGCAAATTAAATATTAAATAAACTTAACTTTAATTTAGGAAAGCCAGGTCATTTATTTGACCCGGCTTGTCACTACATCCGATAGCCGAGAGAAACTGTCGTGCGGCGATCGGTATGCTCCGGCGCTGTTGCCGGCGGTTCAGAGTTCCAGGTCACGTTGTAAGCCACCTTTAACCCAAAGTGTTCGTTGATGGCAACGTTCAGGGCAGTTTCAGAGTTGAGTGTAGTATCTTCAGCGCCGAATACCGACACACCCTGAGTAAACTTGGTGTTGTCCGTCATCTGCCATGCATAAGCCCCGGACGCATAGCCCAACGGCTGCGTTTCGGTGGTGCCATCCGTGTGCTCGTCATAGCGCACGCCAGGACCGAATTCGAAACGGAAACTGTGCACAGGTCCGTTGAGGAACTGACGACCATAACCCGCGGTCAGCACGTCACGCTCGCGGTAGCCGTTGTAGCGGTCGGTCAACCAGCTTGCCTGTCCAAAGAGATAGTCATAGTCGGTCATGTTGTAACGACTACGACCACCTACGGCATATTTCTCCGATGAACGCTCATCATTAGAGGAGGTATTGCTGGCATTTCCCCACAGAGACCATGCGGTCGTTTGGCCGTACCAGGTCATGGTGGTATCCGCGGTTAAAGAAGAACTTTTTGTGTTGCCTGACTGGGCGAGATATCCCGCGTTCAGGTTACCTTCAAAGGGTTTTTTCGCGCTGGAAGGATCATCCATGACAGTAAAAACGGAATCATCGGCGGCAGCATGCATTGACGCAAGCAGGCCTCCCGTCAGCAGTAATGCTGCGGGCACTGTCTTCAAAAGCTTCATTTATTAAGAGTCCGTACAACAAAAAAAGAGACCATTACGGTCTCGGAAACTTTCATATGGATCAATGACAAAAGACCCTTGAAAGGTAACAAATTATAAAAAGACTCGAATAACATAGCAATAAATTCTTATTTCATTTTTTGAATAAGAGCGTTCCTAAACCTCTATTTTATTTATATATCTTTATGACGATAATTTTAAATAAAGATATGGAAAATCATGTTGTTAATTACTTCACTTTCGGGAGGTTAAGTGCCAGACTGAGTTCAGCCTAACAGGAGGTAAAGATGGTACGTATCTATACGTTAACACTTGCGCCCTCTCTCGATAGCGCAACAATCACCCCGCAAATTTACCCGGAAGGTAAGCTTCGTTGCACCTCTCCGGTTTTTGAACCCGGCGGCGGCGGTATCAACGTCGCTCGCGCAATTGCCCATCTTGGCGGAACCGCAACGGCGATTTTCCCCGCAGGGGGAGCAACCGGAGAGCATCTTGTTGCATTGCTCGCCGACGAAAATGTTCCCGTATCAACCGTCGAAGCCAAAGACTGGACCCGACAAAATCTTCATGTCCACGTTGAGTCCAGCGGTGAACAGTATCGTTTTGTCATGCCTGGCGCTGCGCTGACCGATGACGAGTTCTACCAACTTCAGGATCAGGTACTGGAAATCGAATCTGGTGCGCTGCTGGTCATCAGCGGTAGTTTGCCGCCCGGCGTACAGCTTGAGAAGTTGAACCGACTCATTACCACCGCACAAAAACAGGGGATCCGCTGTATTGTCGACAGCTCAGGCGAAGCACTGACGGCGGCGTTAGCCATCGGCAATATCGAACTGGTCAAACCCAACCTCAAAGAACTGAGTGCGCTGGTAAACCGCGAACTGACACAGCCCGATGATGTGCGCAAGGCCGCACAGGAAATCGTACATAGTGGGAAAGCGCACCGCGTTGTGGTCTCGCTTGGGCCGCAAGGGGCGCTGGGCGTAGATCGAGATACCTGCGTTCAGGTGGTTCCTCCACCGGTGAAAAGTCAAAGTACCGTAGGCGCGGGCGACAGTATGGTCGGGGCCATGACGCTTAAACTGGCTGAGAACGCGCCTTTTGAGGATATTGTCCGTTACGGTGTCGCCGCAGGTAGCGCAGCAACGCTAAATCAGGGTACGCGCCTGTGCTCTTTGGACGACACGCAAAAAATTTATTCGTATCTCACACAGTAATGACACAGCCCCTTTTGAAGAGAAAGGGGATTCTCGCGTAAAACTGTCAGCATGGGTGTTATGCGACTATGATAAAAAATCACGTGATTACAAAGAAGTGAATCATGTGCAGTCAGACGTCTCCACAACGGTACGGGGTGAAGAAGAGCGACAAACATTAAGTGCCTTTCCAGCGATGACGCGTCCGTGGTGTGCGTCAGTTCGTGTTTTTTAACCGCATTCTTGCGCTAACCTTATGATCTGGCAGACAACATGGGGAGAGACATCATGTGGCAGGCTATCAGTCGTCTTTTAAGCGAGCAATTAGGTGAAGGCGAAATCGAACTGCGTAATGAACTGCCCGGCGGAGAGATCCACGCCGCATGGCATTTACGCTATGCGGGGCGAGATTTTTTCGTCAAATGCGATGAAAGAGAGCTGTTAACCGGCTTTACGGCAGAAGCCGATCAGCTGGAACTACTTTCCCGCAGTCAAACTGTATCTGTACCGAAAGTCTGGGCAGTAGGCGCAGACAGAGATTACAGCTTTCTGGTGATGGATTTCCTCCCTCCCCGTCCACTTGATGCGCATAACGCGTTTATCCTCGGCCAGCAGCTTGCGCATTTGCATGAATGGAGCGACCAGCCTCAGTTTGGTCTCGACTTCGATAACGCGCTCTCTACCACGCCGCAGCCCAATACCTGGCAACGTCGCTGGTCAACCTTTTTCGCCGAGCAGCGTATAGGCTGGCAGTTGGAACTCGCCGCTGAAAAAGGCATAGCGTTTGGCAACATCGACGCCATTGTCGAGCATGTTCAGCAGCGTCTTTCTTCCCATCAACCACAGCCGTCTCTCCTGCACGGTGATTTGTGGTCCGGGAACTGCGCCCTCGGTCCTAACGGTCCGTACATCTTTGACCCCGCCTGCTACTGGGGGGACAGAGAGTGTGACTTGGCAATGCTGCCGTTACATACCGATCAGCCGCCGCAAATTTATGACGGTTACCAGTCTGTCTCACCACTACCGCTGGACTTTCTTGACAGGCAGCCAATCTACCAGCTCTATACGCTGCTGAATCGAGCAATTCTGTTCGGAGGACAGCATCTGGTTGTGGCGCAGAAAGCGCTGGATAGATTACTGGCGGCTTAACTACGTACCGCGTTGCTTATCAGGCCTGCCGTTTCGCAACGTGGCAGGCCCGATAGAGCGGCACTTACAAAAAGCCCAGCAATGAGAAGAAGAAGTAGCCGATCACGATAACGATCACCGGCAGAATATAAAGCGGGAAAATTTGTAAGAAGATCGTATGGTGCGGTACCACAATTCGCGACTCAAGTTGCTCGCGGGATAATCCTTCACTGCCCTTTGCCTGTTCCAGAATCAGCTGATCCTCAACGCCTTCGCGTAAGAAACGCGCCTGGCGGCTCATTCTGGCGCCTGAATCCTGCAACGCCAGACCGATAAAAATCAGGATGAATATCAGCCAAAAAACGATATTCAGTCCACTTTGAAAATCAGGCGTCGGCGAGTTATACCAAAACACGTTAAGAAAAGGTGTGTTCACCCGCATCATGTCGATCATCACATGGGCAAAATCGAGCATGACCGCGTTTATCCCTTCCTGCTTTTCGCTGTGCGCATACATAAACTTCAGTACTGAAACCAGCGTTGAAATCAGCGCGGGAATGAAAACCACCCATCCCACCAGTCTTTTCAAGATGGCAATGCGTCCAGCTTGTTGATACGTCATGAGTTCCCCTTGATTAAGACGTGTCATTTTGGCCTAAGTTTACCCGTTGATTACCGTTTTCGCCTGATCTTTAAAGGCGGTATACTGCTGAATTAGCCATAATAAACGCTCAGAGTCCGTCCAGGCTGGCTCTACATCCCTGTTATCACCGTAAAGGAGAGGTTGTAATGTCAACCCCGCGTCAAATTCTTGCTGCAATTTTCGATATGGATGGGTTACTGGTCGATTCTGAACCGCTTTGGGATCAGGCTGAACTGGATGTGATAGCAAGTTTAGGCGTTGATATCTCCCGTCGCCATGAACTTCCCGATACCCTTGGCTTACGCATCGACATGGTGGTTGATTTGTGGTTTGCGCAGCAACCCTGGAACGGCCCCTCACGTCAGGAAGTCACCGAGCGCATCATTACCCGGGCCATTGCGTTGGTTGAAGAAACAAAACCGCTGCTGCCAGGCGTTCGTGAAGCTGTGACGTTGTGCAAATCTCAGGGAATCAAAGTAGGACTGGCATCCGCCTCGCCGCTTCATATGCTGGAAAAAGTGCTGACCATGTTTGATCTGCGCGATGACTTCGACGCGCTGGCTTCTGCAGAAAAACTGCCTTACAGCAAACCGCACCCGCAGGTTTACCTCGATTGTGCGGCGAAACTGGACATTGACCCGTTAAACTGCGTAGCACTGGAAGACTCAGTGAACGGCATGATTGCCTCGAAAGCTGCCCGCATGCGTTCCATCGTCGTACCAGCGCATGAGAATCAGGACGATCCTCGCTTCGTTCTTGCTGACGTCAAATTAACCTCGCTCACCGAACTCACTGCCGCTCATCTGTGCGGCTAATCCTGTAACGGGCAATGATCGTATTGCCCGTCTTCTATGTTTTTTGTTTTTAAAACGATGTTTCATTTTTAATTGTATTTCTGTTTGACCTCTCCTATCCTTGCCCTATAGAGCAAGCGTTAATGACATAGATAGTTGAGGTAAACATGATTCAGGAAGCTTTTCGTCTCGAAGGTAAAGTCGCCATTGTCACTGGATGTGACACCGGCCTTGGGCAGGGTATGGCAGTGGCGCTGGCTGAAGCGGGCTGCGATATAGTCGGCGTGAATCGTAAAATACCGCATGAAACCGCAGAGAAAATTAACGCCCTCGGTCGACGCTTTATGGCCATTCAGGCCGACCTCAGCCAACAAGATGCTCTCACCAGCATCGTGACACAAACGGTGTCGGCGTTTGGCCAGGTCGATATTCTGGTCAACAATGCAGGAACTATACGCCGTCAGGATGCGCTGGACTTCAGTGAAAAAGATTGGGATGACGTGATGAATCTAAATCTCAAATCTGTTTTCTTTCTGTCGCAGGCCGTGGCGCGCCAGTTTCTGGCTCAGGGAAATGGCGGGAAAATTATTAATATTGCCTCAATGCTCTCTTTTCAGGGCGGTATCCGCGTTCCTTCCTATACCGCATCAAAAAGTGGCGTGCTGGGTATCACTCGCCTGCTCGCCAATGAATGGGCGGCCAAGGGAATTAATGTCAATGCTATCGCGCCCGGCTATATGGCGACCAATAACACCCAGCAACTGCGCGCAGACAGCGAGCGCAATCAGGAGATTATCGATCGTATTCCCGCAGGGCGCTGGGGCACGCCAAATGACCTGAAAGACCCGGTCGTGTTCCTCGCAAGTCCCGCCTCTGACTATATTCATGGCTATACGCTGGCCGTGGATGGCGGTTGGCTGGCGCGGTAAAGGCGCACTTGTGACAAAGGGTTACAACGTCACCTCTTCCGCCTACTGTATAAAACCCCTATACTGTATGAATCGACAGTTTATTGGGTTTTATCATGACGGCGGAAGGCCACCTTCTTTTTTCTATTGCCTGTGCGGTATTTGCCAAGAATGCCGAGCTAACGCCCGTTCTTGCGCAGGGTGACTGGTGGCATATTGTCCCTTCAGCCATTTTAACGTGCCTGCTGCCAGATATCGATCATCCCAAATCTCTGCTGGGGCAGCGTCTGAAGTGGATATCAAAACCCATTGCCCGGGCATTTGGTCATCGCGGGTTTACACATAGCCTGCTGGCGGTTTTTGCCCTGCTGGCCACGTTCTACCTGAAAGTCCCGGATACCTGGATAATACCGGCTGATGCCTTACAAGGTATGGTACTCGGCTATCTCAGCCACATTCTGGCCGACATGCTGACCCCAGCAGGCGTTCCCCTGCTTTGGCCCTGCCGCTGGCGTTTTCGTCTGCCCATCCTCGTGCCGCAAAAAGGCAATCAACTGGAGCGATTTCTGTGCATGGCACTGTTCGCGTGGGCAATCTGGATGCCGCAGACCGTACAAGAGAACAGCGCGGTACGCTGGTCTTCGCAGATGATTAATACGCTACAAATGCAGTTCAATCGTTTCATAACGCATCAGATTGACTAATAAATCAGCCAAAAAGTCATTTTCGGTATAAACAATTCCATTTGAATATAAGAGGCAAGTCACAGTTCTGCTAATCTTGCGCCAACAGAATCACCTTTAAACGGTGATACGCATAATAAGATCAGGAGAACGGGGATGAACTTTCCATTAATCGCGAACATTATCGTGTTCGTAGTGCTGCTGTTCGTGCTGGCGCAAGCCCGTCACAAACAGTGGAGTCTGGCCAAAAAAGTACTGGTCGGTCTGGTCATGGGTGTTGTGTTCGGCCTTGCCCTGCACACCATTTATGGCTCTGACAGCCAGGTTCTTAAAGATTCAGTACAGTGGTTCAACATTGTCGGCAACGGTTATGTCCAACTGCTGCAGATGATTGTTATGCCGCTGGTATTTGCGTCTATTCTCAGCGCCGTTGCACGTCTGCACAACGCCTCTCAGTTAGGTAAAATCAGCTTCCTGACCATCGGAACGCTGCTGTTTACCACGCTGATTGCCGCGCTGGTAGGGGTTCTGGTGACCAACCTGTTCGGCCTGACCGCCGAAGGTCTGGTGCAAGGTGGTGCGGAAACCGCACGTCTGAACGCGATTGAAACCAACTATGTTGGCAAAGTAGCTGACCTCAGCGTTCCGCAACTGGTGCTGTCGTTTATTCCGAAAAACCCGTTTGCCGATCTGACTGGCGCCAACCCGACGTCGATTATCAGCGTGGTTATCTTCGCAGCATTCCTGGGTGTAGCCGCGCTGAAACTGCTGAAAGATGATGCACCAAAAGGCGAGCGTGTTCTGGTCGCTATCGATACCCTGCAAAGCTGGGTGATGAAACTGGTTCGTCTGGTGATGCAGTTGACGCCGTACGGTGTTCTGGCGCTGATGACCAAAGTGGTTGCAGGTTCCAACCTGCAGGACATCATCAAGCTGGGTAGCTTCGTCGTGGCCTCTTATCTCGGTCTGGGCATTATGTTCGTGGTTCACGGGATCCTGCTGGGTATTAACGGCGTTAGCCCGCTGAAATACTTCCGCAAAGTGTGGCCGGTGCTGACTTTCGCCTTCACCAGCCGTTCCAGCGCAGCCTCAATTCCGCTGAACGTTGAAGCGCAGACCCGTCGTCTGGGCGTGCCTGAATCCATCGCCTCATTTGCCGCCTCTTTTGGTGCCACGATTGGTCAGAACGGTTGTGCGGGCCTGTACCCGGCAATGCTGGCAGTAATGGTTGCACCGACCGTCGGTATCAACCCACTGGACCCAATGTGGATTGCTACGCTGGTTGGTATCGTGACCGTGAGTTCCGCAGGGGTTGCGGGTGTCGGTGGCGGTGCAACGTTTGCCGCGCTGATCGTCCTGCCTGCTATGGGTCTGCCGGTCACGCTGGTTGCGCTGTTGATCTCCGTTGAACCGCTGATCGATATGGGTCGTACTGCACTGAACGTAAGCGGTTCTATGACTGCCGGTACGCTGACCAGCCAATGGCTCAAGCAGACTGATAAAACGATTATGGACAGCGACGATAACGCCGAACTGGCGCATCGCTAAGTCTGTCAGCTAAAAAAACAAAACCGCCGAAGCGTCATGCTCCGGCGGTTTTTTATATTCATTAATCGCTTAATTCATTTTCCTGGCGAACCTGATTAGCCCAGCGCTGTGCTGATTCCGGGACCGTAAATGCAGGCGAACGTTGAAACGCCTCCCCCATTAAGACAAATGCGACATATTTTCCGCGCAGTATCCATACGTCACGAAACGCATCCATTTTAACCGCATGCTCTGGTGGAGCGGGCTCCACGCGAGGAACATAGCTGATAACCGGACGATTTTGTTGGCGAAGAGGTTTCATAATCAGTTGCTTCACTAAAGACAAATTCTAAAAATCAGAAAACCGCTATCTTAGCCGATTTTGCCGCCTTGCGTCCTGCCTTGCGTGCGCTGTTTGCCTGGTTCATCGCGCTTTACGTCATCGGCCTGTACCTGCGCCGTTGAGTGAGTGGTCTATAGTTAAAGCTTTTGACAGCAACAACGACCCTTTCAGCAATGAAACCAGGAGACGAGTTTAATGTCACAGAATGATAAGCATCCACTCCATCACTCAGCGCCGGTTCATGATGCCAGCGAATCCCAGCCAGGACTTGACTCACTGGCGCCTACAGACGGTTCACATCGGCCAACACCTGAACCCACGCCGCCAGGTATGCAGCCCACTACGTCCGGCAGCTTAAAAGCGCCGGATATCAAAAGTGATAAACTCAACGCGCTGGATAGTTTTCGTAAAGGAAGCGAAGATTTTGCTCTGACAACTAATCAGGGAGTGCGAATCGCAGACGACCAAAACTCTCTGCGTGCAGGTAATCGTGGGCCAACCCTGCTGGAAGACTTTATCCTGCGGGAAAAGATTACCCATTTTGATCATGAACGCATCCCGGAGAGGATCGTACATGCCCGAGGTTCTGCCGCTCATGGTTACTTTCAGCCCTATACCAACTTGAGTGCGACGACGAAAGCGGACTTTCTGAGTGATGAAAATAAAATCACCCCAGTTTTTGTCCGATTCTCTACGGTTCAGGGCGGCGCAGGCTCTGCGGACACGGTCAGAGATATACGGGGATTTGCGACCAAGTTTTACACTGAAGAGGGCATTTTCGACCTGGTGGGAAACAATACTCCCATCTTCTTTATTCAGGATGCCCATAAATTCCCGGATTTCGTCCATGCAGTTAAACCGGAGCCGCATTGGGCTATCCCGCAGGGCCAAAGCGCCCATGACACCTTCTGGGATTATGTCTCATTACAGCCTGAAACGTTGCACAACGTCATATGGGCAATGTCCGATCGAGGTATTCCGCGCAGCTATCGCACGATGGAAGGCTTCGGCATTCACACATTTCGGTTAATTAATGCGCAAGGGAAAGCCACCTTTGTCCGTTTCCACTGGAAACCGCTGGCAGGTAAAGCCTCGCTGGTATGGGATGAAGCGCAAAAACTTACCGGTCGTGATCCCGATTTTCATCGCCGCGATTTGTGGGAAGCTATCGAAGCGGGCGATTATCCTGAATATGAACTGGGGCTACAGCTGATTCCCGAAGAAGACGAATTCAAGTTCGATTTTGACCTGCTCGACCCGACCAAACTGATCCCGGAAGAGCTGGTTCCGGTGCAGCGCATCGGTAAAATGGTGCTCAACCGCAATCCAGATAATTTCTTCGCTGAAAATGAACAAGTCGCATTTCATCCCGGACATATCGTCCCTGGCATCGATTTTACTAACGATCCCCTGCTGCAGGGCCGCTTGTTCTCCTATACCGATACCCAAATCAGTCGCCTGGGCGGGCCCAACTTCCATGAAATCCCGATTAATCGCCCGACCTGTCCGTACCATAATTTCCAGCGTGACGGCATGCATCGTTTAGACATCGATACCAATCCTGCCAACTATGAACCGAATTCCATCAATGATAACTGGCCGCGCGAAACGCCACCGGGGCCAAAACGCGGTGGATTTGAGTCGTATCAGGAACGGATTGAAGGAAACAAAATCCGCGAACGTAGCCCCTCTTTTGGCGAATACTATGCGCACCCTCGCCTGTTCTGGCTAAGTCAGACGCCAATTGAACAGCAGCATATTATCGGCGGATTCAGTTTCGAACTCAGTAAGGTTACGCGCCCCTATATTCGCGAAAGAGTGGTCGAACAGCTGGCCCATATTGATACTGCCCTCGCCGAGGCGGTTGCCGATAATCTCGGTTTTGAGCTAACCAAGGAACAGGCTGAAATTGTGCCGCCGCCCAACGTCAACGGTTTGAAAAATGCACCGTCACTCAGCTTATATGCAGGTGCGCAAGGTGAGATTAAGGGCCGCGTGGTCGCCATCCTACTTAATGACCAGGTTAAATCGACCGACCTGCTCGCCATCATGCAAGCCCTACAGGCCAAAGGCGTTCATGCCAAATTGCTCTATTCCCGAATGGGTAAGGTAGTTGCCGATGATGGTTCTGCCCTGACGATCGCCGGTACTTTTGCGGGTTCGCCATCCCTGACGGTCGATGCGGTTATCGTTCCGTGCGGCAATCTCGCGGATATCGTTACGAATGGTGATGCCCGATATTATTTACTCGAAGCGTATAAGCACTTAAAACCTATCGCCCTGGCCGGCGATGCTCGTCAGTTTAAAGCAACGTTGAATATCAAAAATGAAGGAGAAGAAGGCGTAGTGGAAGCGGACAGTGCAGACGCACAGTTTATGGATACCCTGCTGACGCTGATGACCGCGCACCGCGTCTGGTCACGCGCCGGAAAAATAGAAACGATTCCCGCCTAAAAAAATGCGGCGCATTAAGCGCCGCAAACTCAGGAATTACACGTTCAGAAAACTGCCAAGACGATAACCGCGCTCCGCAATTGCATATTTCAGTGACGAAGACGTCAGCACGTCAAGCTCAGTTAAGCGGGGGTAACAGTAGGCACTTTGACGAATAATGTCATCGATAAAGGCCGGATGACACATCACTTCCAGCGAGGATTCACCCCGATCCGCTGACGCATCCAGCGTCTGTAAAAACAGAGCCTCGGAGATCGCTTCACCGTAAAACTCGCTGCTGAACCCTTGGGAGGTACGTAACGTTTCCGGTAAATCAGACGCCTGGAACACGGTCTGACGATCGATACGCAATGCAATCCCCTTCTGGGCAGCAAACCCGGCCACGATAGGGAAAATTTGCGGGAACATATGCACATGGTGATGGCTATCCAGATGCGTCGGCTCCCGCCCGAACAGGTCAATAAAACGCTGATACTGCGCGGCCAGTTCCTGAGAAATTTCATCCAGCGGCAAAGTGTCCTCCTCTGCCATCTGCCAGATCCATTTCCCCAGTAAACCGTCACGAGTAAGACCCGGCATTGCCGTCAACGGCCTACCCAGCGTCAGAACAAAATGCATTCCGACGGCAAGTACCGGTAGGTCGCGACTCAGCTGTACCGCATGGTCAATCGCCGCACCGTTAACCAGTGCCGTTGTCGAGGTGACAACGCCATTGCGACAGGCTTCAACAATGCCGTAGTTTTGTCCTTTACTCAGGCCAAAATCATCCGCATTTACAATCAGTACGCGTTCCATAACCGACCTCAGTTAGTGTTGTTCGCTTTTGAGTTTCTCAATGCACCCGGCGAAGTTTGGCAGCCATTTTTCATGCGCCAGAATCAGCTCACGCGCCAGAATTTCGGCATCACTGTCAGAATGAACCAGCGGACTCAGGTTCAACGCCAACAGCACATCATTCAGCTCACCGCTCAATGCCGCATTGCTCGCCGCGACCTCGAAGCCTTTAATGGTATAGATAAGGCCGAGCACTTTCTCATCAAAATGGGTAATCCGTGGATGCGGCGTAGCACCGTTACGTCCCAGCGTACAGGTCATCTCAACCGCCCAGTCCGCAGGAATGTTATCAACATGCCCATGATGTGGAATGTTGACATAGTGCTCGGTCTGTTTGTCGTTGTAGATGGCGTTGATCACTTCACAGGCCGCATCGGAGTAATACGCACCACCGCGCTGCTCCAGCTCTTTCGGCTTAACGTTTAGCTCAGGATTTTTGTAGAGGTCAAACAGTTGTTTTTCTACTTTTTGTACTACCTGAGCACGTGCGCCGCCCTTATAGTACTCGCCCATTTCGATCGCCAGCATCTCTTTTGGCTTGAAGTAGTACAGCAAATACGAGCACGGCAGCAGCTTCAGCGAACGAATCAACCCTTCGCTGAACGGCAGGTCGAAAATGTTCTTCACGGTGGAAGCTTTCAGTTGACCAGAAGCTACACCGTCCAGCAGTTCATCAAACCGTGATTTGCCGTTCACCAGTACATCTTTAATAAAGACCATGTGGTTCAGACCGAACAGATCGATGGATAAGTCATCGCTCTCTTTCAGCGCCAGCACATCGCTAATGAACATTTTCATGCCGACAGGAATATTACACACGCCGATGAATTTCTTGAAATTCGTGTGGCGATAGACCGCTTCAGTCACCATCCCTGCCGGGTTAGTGAAGTTAATCACCCACGCATTCGGGCACAGTTCTTCCACATCTTTAATAATGTCAAAGATAACCGGAATGGTACGCAAACCTTTAAACAGCCCACCCGCACCGTTGGTTTCCTGTCCCAGATAACCATGGCTCAGCGGAATGCGTTCATCCTTTTCACGGGCTTTCAGTTGCCCTACGCGCAGCTGGGTGGTAACGAAATCAGCATCTTTCAGTGCTTCACGGCGATCCAGCGTTTTAAACAACTTCATCGGCACGCCGGCTTTGTCGATCATGCGTTGGCATAGGTCAAAAATAATGTCCAGCTTCTCTTTTCCACCGTCGACATCAACCAGCCACAACTCAGAAACCGGTAATTCATGATAGCGCTTAATAAAGCCTTCAAGTAATTCAGGGGTGTAGCTGCTCCCGCCACCGATAGTGACGACTTTTAATTTCTGGCTCATACTTTCTCCCTTCAGTGTCAAAACACTGACGTGTATTATGCTCAACCCGTTTGTCAGGTATAGCGTGGCTGTCCCGACGCTATTTTGGGCAAGCTATAAAAAATGGGTTATTGGCAAATAATATCTACTGATTAAATTCAGTTAATTTCTTACGGTAGCTATTCGGTGTAAACGACGTCAGCTTTTTAAACGTTTTAATAAACAGGCTTGGACTACTGTAGCCAGACTCGTAAGCAATATCCGTTACAGAATAGTTCGTCATTTCCAGCTGTTTTTTAGCAAAGTTAATGCGGATTTCATTAATAATCTGCATCGGCGTTTTGCTGTAATAACGCTGGGTTGCGCGGGTCAGATACTCCTGGGATTTCGCGGACAGGTGTACCATATTTTCCAGCGCATTCTCGCTAAACTGCCGTTTGTCGTGCATGGTCTCGACGGTGGTTTTAAGCCACTGCGGAATATCATCCAACACCTGCTCTTCGCGATGATGACGTAACCGATTAATAATATAGAAGGTGACCACTTCTACAAATTCATCCAGTCCGCTCTCGCGAAAGTTCAGTGATGCAATAACCGTTTCAATATAGGTAAGAAACGAGTTATTCGCCCGATAGACCTGCGATGCAACGAAACAAAATGGCAGCAGCGGATGATAGTGCTGTTCAAAAAAACGTTTACTGATGCCGACGTTAAGGATCCTTGTCGCACCAAAATCATAAAAACTTTGGTGGTGCGATCCCAACGGGATAAAGACAAAATCTCCACGTTCGAGCAGTACGCGCTTACCGTTGATTTCCTGATAATAGCGCCCGGTTAAAACCAGGGTAAATTCATAGTAGTCATGCTGATGCAGCCCGCTGATACTCTCAGTTTTGTTATAGATGAACACATGGAAATTTTTGCCATTAAACAGCTGCTGTTCATAAACGGTTTTGATTTCCGGTGCGTTAATCTGTAGCTGCATTATGCACTCCTCGCTATTTCAGCTTTTCGTGAAGCTCAATCAGTTCAGTCACCAGCTCACGCGCCAGCATTGATGTCATCAGGTGGTCTTGCGCGTGAACCAGCACCAGGCTAACTTTCATTTTACCTTCGCCCTGATCGCCTTCAATCAGTTTCGTTTGCACGAGGTGCGCTTCGTTCAGCGCCAGACGAGACTGGTCCATCATGGCTTTGGCCGACTCGAAATCGCCTTGCTTGGCCATTTTGAGCGCGCCGTACGCCAGGCTACGCGCCTGACCGGAGTTGATGATGAGGCCCATCACCACTTCTTCAAGTTCTTCTGCTTCTGACTGCGTGTCGACGATATTCTCGATATCCAACATACTTTTTTCCTCTGGTTCAGTCCGGCATGACCGTGAAGTCATGCCGGATTAAATTTAGAATTTCAATGCGTTAGCGATATCTTCTTCGCTTTCTTCTTGGTCAATAACGTTCTGCGCTTTGTTGGCTACCACCACGAACGGCAGGTAAACCAGCGTTGCGATACCGAGGTTGAACAGCGCGACCAGCAGAGCAGCGACGCTACCGTTGGTGTTAAAGAACGCGCCCAAACCGGTTGGCATGGTCCACGGTGCAATGTTGGTAATCGGTGGAATAATGCCTGAGTAGTAAGCTGCCAGCGTAATCGCCGCCAGAATCGGTTGCACCAGAATGAACGGGATAAACATCACCGGGTTCATGATGATCGGCAGACCGAACAGGATAGGTTCGTTAATCTGGAACAGACCTGACGGCAGTGCCAGTTTAGCAACCTGACGATAGTCAGGACGACGCGATGCCAGGAAGATAGCGATAATCAGACCCAGCGTTGCCCCGCTACCCCCAAGGAAAATATAGGAGTCGAGCATCGGTTTCGCCCAGACGTGGAACGTTTTACCGGCTTCAAGCGCGGCATCTACAGAACCAAACTGTTGGTAGATAGAGATGTTTTCCAGCGCCCATGGTGTCATGATACCGCTGTCCAGCGCAGTCAGCGCCAGTGAACCGTGAATACCGAAGAACCATAGCAGCGGAACAAAAATCACGTAGGCCCAGCCCACCACGCTGCCCAACGACGCCAGCGGAGTTGAAATGGAATCCATAATGATCTGGTGGAAGTTCGTACCCCAGGTGTTCAATGCCCAGGCGATGATCCCCATAATGGAGAGGATAAGGAAGCCAGGAATCAGCGCAGAGAAAGAGCGCGATACGGATGTCGGTACGCTATCAGGTAATTTAATGACCCAATTGCGACGAACCACAAAGGTGAACATTTCCGCGACCGCGAGGCCGATAATGATACCGGAAATAATATTGGCACCGCCGAGCCAGTTCGCGCCAACGGCATAGGCTTCACCCACGCTATAAGGCGTTACGGTCATAAACGCGGCGACAGATAACAGCCCGGCAGCCAGTGAGTCGACTTTACGTTCTTCTGCCAGCGCCATGCCGATGAAGAACGGTGCCATCAAGGACATGATACCCAGCGTGCCGTTATAGACGTTTCCACCAATGCCTTTCAAACTATTAAGCGTTTCAATAGTTGAAGCATCAAGTCGAATGCCCATTGAATAAAAAAACGACCCCTCCCCAAAGCTCAGGAAAACGTTATTGATTAATACAAACATGGCCCCTGCGAGGGTTAACGGCATTAAACGAATAAAACCGTTTTTGATTGCATTAACGTGTGGCTGCTTTCCAATTTTTACAGCAAAAGGAAGGAGTACCTTTTCAAGTGAAGCAATAGCGTTACTCATAGAAAAATACCCTTAAATACCGCAATTAAAAATTGCGGTGAATGTTAATGAAATAACTCTTTGACGGGAAAAATTAAAATAAAATAATTAATTTGCTGCGGCTTTTTTAATTGCTGCAACAGCAGCCTTAAGCACGCCTAAACCATCGACTTTGCCATACAGCAGCGAGTCAATCACTTCCACAGGCTTGTTGGGTAACAAACGCTGAATTTCGGGCAACATATAAGCAATTTGTGGACCTAATAACACGACATCGGCCGTTGGACCTTTTTCTCCGGCCAGCGTTTCAGGAAACGCTTCAATAATAACCGGCACTTCGTATTTTTCGGCCTGAGCACGCATCTTCGAAACCAACAATGAAGTCGACATGCCCGCAGAACAAAACAGATAAATGTGTTTCTTTTCCATTAAAACGATCCTCATATGCGATTATCTGTCAACCAGACACTCCGCAAGCCATAACCTGCATCCATGCTCTGGGTAACTTGCGTCAGCTAAATTACTTTTTTAGGTGGCTGAAATGAGTATACGGGATTGCACCAGTGGATGGTATTTCCTTGACCAACTAAATTGTCTCTCCTTGACCTGTCGTTATGACTCCCCTCACATTTCGGGCAAATAATTCGCGGCAATAAATAAGATCGTTCGGCACAAAAAAACCGGCGCGATGGCCGGTTCTTCTGAATGCTCAGGCAATAAGCAGTTGTTACTTCTTCGCCGCCTGCGGGTCGGTGTCGTACTCTGCGCAGGTCTGGTAACCGGAGTTAATCACATGTCCGGTGTCGTCTAAAGCAACAAAATAGGTTTCAGCTTTACCATCTCGTTGACCCAGGATGTAGGTCTGGCATGTCCCTCGCGCATGAATCATGCTGACTTCAGAAGAAGGTTTACCGGCAATCTGCGCCACCTGCGCCCGGCTCATCCCTTTCTTCACATCTTTCACCACGGGCTGAACAAATTGATCTTTGGTACGATCGTAGGCCGTACACCCTGCCAGCATAGTCAAAACAGCCGCTGCACTTAGAATTCCTGTTAGGTTCTTGTTCATATTCCGTCCTCTTGTATTTCAGCGTGTTATATAAGCCTGGAGCACAACAACATATTTTTCAAGCAATCAGATGATACTTAGGTCGTTTCGGAAAATTCTATACCCTAAATAATTCGAGTTGCAGGAAGGCGGCAAGGGAGTGAATCCTCAGGAGCTTACTAACGTAAGTGACTGGGGAGAACGAGCGCAGCCAACGCACATGCAACTTAAAGTATGACGGGTATATTAAAACAAAATGATGTTAGATCAGGCCTGCATCCCTTGTCGTTTGGGTCCCAACGCGTTAGCTTTAACACATCATTTTTTTGATCATTTTTATTTTCAGGAGGGGTTTAAATGACTCTGCAGCAAGAGATAATTCAGGCGCTTGGCGCAAAACCGCACATCAATGCAGAAGAAGAAATTCGCCGCAGCGTGGATTTCCTTAAATCTTATCTGCAGACTTACCCCTTTCTGAAATCACTGGTATTAGGGATTAGCGGCGGACAGGACTCAACGCTCGCGGGAAAACTGTGCCAAATGGCTATTTCCGAGCTTCGCGAAGAAACGGGTAATGACGCGCTGCAGTTTATTGCCGTACGTCTGCCGTATGGCGTTCAGGCTGATGAACAGGACTGTCAGGATGCCATCGCCTTTATCCAACCGGACCGCGTACTCACCGTCAATATTAAGGGTGCGGTACTGGCTAGTGAACAGGCCCTGCGTGAAGCGGGAATTGAACTGAGCGATTTTGTCCGTGGCAATGAAAAAGCCCGTGAACGCATGAAGGCCCAGTACAGTATTGCCGGAATGACCAGCGGTGTTGTCGTGGGTACCGATCATGCAGCAGAAGCCATCACCGGATTTTTCACCAAATACGGCGATGGCGGTACTGACATTAACCCTATTTTCCGTCTGAACAAGCGTCAGGGTAAGCAGTTGCTTGCCGCGCTGGGTTGCCCTGAGCATTTATATAAGAAAGCGCCAACCGCCGACCTCGAAGACGATCGCCCTTCTCTGCCGGATGAAGCCGCATTAGGCGTCACCTATGACAACATCGACGATTATCTGGAAGGAAAAACGCTGGCTGCCGACGTCGCGAAAAAAATTGAAGGCTGGTATCTGAAGACCGAGCACAAACGTCGCACACCGATTACGGTGTTTGATGACTTCTGGAAAAAAGCGTAATTCTTTTAGTCACATATTGCCGGATAGCACTGGGATCACCGCTGTCCGGCCTCTCCTCCTGGCCTGATGCCGCTTTTTTAATCGGTTTCAAACTGCTACACTGGATGAATAACCAGCATCTGGAGTGAGAAGTGGTACGGCGTCAATCAGCCCCACGCCTGACATTTGAGGCAGCGGCAATCTATGAATATCCTGAGCACCTGCGTCCATTTTTGAGTGCGCTTCCCGCCGCGCCAGGCGTCTATCTGTTTCACAGTGAAAGCGACACTATGCCGCTCTATATTGGTAAAAGCGTCAATATTCGCAGCCGCGTGATGGCACACCTGCGTACCGCAAACGAAGCGGCAATGCTGCGTCAGGCCAAACGCATTAGCTGGATTTGTACCGCGGGAGAAATTGGTGCCCTGCTACTGGAAGCACGGTTGATCAAAGAACAGCAGCCGTTGTTTAATAAACGACTGCGGCGCAATCGTCAGCTTTGCGCCTTGCAGCTTACCGACCGAACTGTTCAGGTTGTCTACGCAGGAGATATTGATTTCTCCCATGCCCCCAATCTGTTTGGCCTGTTTGCCAATCGTCGCGCAGCGCTACAAGCGTTGCAAAGCCTCGCGGATGAACAACAGCTGTGCTACGGCCTGTTGGGCCTGGAACCTCTGAGTCGCGGGCGCGCCTGTTTTCGCTCCGCGCTTAAACGCTGCGCCGGAGCGTGCTGCGGGAAAGAGAGTCATGAAGCGCATCATTTACGTCTGTTAAAGGCGCTGGAAAGAGTGCGCGTGATTTGCTGGCCATGGAGCACTGCCATTGCGCTGCAGGAAACCGGCGCTGAAATGACACAGTACCATATCATCAACAATTGGCTGTGGCTGGGAGCCGTTTCAACGCTGGATGACGCGGCTACCCTGGCGCGTATGCCGGCCGGCTTTGACCATGACGGCTACAAAATCCTCTGCCGGCCTGTTCTGTCTGGTCAATATGACATTATTGAACTGCGCCCGGAGAATGCCCCGGCATCCAGTTAATCTCGCTGAACAGCAGCTTCCCCTCGCGCTCCAGCAGTCGTAATGTGTGTTTACCATCATGCCAGCTTGCCCCCTGGTCGGCCGTCAGTAGTTTATCGCCCAGTTGCCATGCACCACTGATAACAAACACCACGCCGCCGCGTGAACCAAAGGTCGTAAACGTGCGGTCGGCAACTCTGACTTTCGCCTGGCAAACATCTCGTCGGGTCATGATATTAAAATCCATCGACATCTGCCCTTCCGTCAGCTTTGCTTTTACCACCTTGTCACCGGCAAAGGTAAAAGGCTGATGCTGTTTCAGGGTATGCGTAAAGATGTTCGTTTCTTCCAGGGTCACTTCTCCACCTTCCAGCAGAGTAATCACGCGTTCTACGCCGGGAAAAAGAGAAAACTCACCGTTTGCTGCAATGGAGGCGATACTCGCACGCCAGTGAAAATCTCGTGTTGCTGGCGGAAAACAGCAAATCTCTCGCGTTTCTCCCGCACCATTTCGCCAGAGATTGACCGGCATTTTGCGGATATCAAAGTATTCCATCATCCCTCCAGAAAGGCGCAGCACGGCAGTCTACCGTAAACAGACAGCCATAAATCATCATTGTTATGTTCACCCTGCAGATTATTGTTATCGGCAGTAGAGTTGATTTGCCTTAGCGAGGAACCCGGCATTTTGCAAAAAAGAATAACGCGCTGATCCAGGTAGAATTTTCGCGGGCTTCAGGAGAATAGCGTGTCGTGTGTCCGGTGCAATAGGCAGGAAAGAAAAAACCGCCGATCCTGCCCACATCGTTAAACGTGTTGTGGACAAGAGCGGCGGTCTTGAGTTTGGTTTCACGCTGCGCGGCTATCAGTGCGACACAGCATGAATGATTTAGTGTAGACGCTGATCGATTACTCGGCAGCTTGCGGCATTTTACCTTTCTGCGCTGCACGTTCTGTCAGACGCTTCTCAAAATTGGCATTAAACTGCTTTTTCTGTTCCGGGGTCAGAATGTTGTAAATCTTGTTCTGGGTTTCCATATGCGCCAGCATGTTGGCTTTGCGCTGTTCTTCCATCTTCGCAATCTGCGCTTCGGCTTTCGCTTTATCGAAGCTATCGCTGGCGATGATGTCGTGCATTGCGCGGCGTTCTTCCAGCGGCGGACGTTTCATCTGATCGCGCTGGCCTTTCATGATTTCGCGAATCTGTTGTTTCTGCGCGTCGGTCAGGTTCAGGTCTTTGAACATCATGTCGTGATGCGGGGCGAACTTGCCGTTGTGGTGCATCATCGGTTTGGCATCCGCTGGTGCAGCTGTTGTAGTGTCAGCAGCATGAGCCAGATTCGCAGCACCCAGCGCCAGAGTAGAGGCAACAAACAGAGCAGTCAGTTTACGCATAATTTCTATCCTTTCTTTCAGTTATTTTTACGACACTCATGCGACTCTTATGCAATGTGATGTCGTGTTGACGAGATTAACTTTACCGGCTTAAGCGTCAATTAATCAGAGCAACGGTAAAACAGTGAAAGTGTAAAAAACAAACTTTCATCAATTATGAAGAAAAAAAGAATAAATTGCGGAGAGTTGCAATAAAAAATTACAACAGGATGATTTTGAAAGGATTATGAAGAACTATACCCGAACCCTGATTATTAAGAAAGCAATTCACCAGGAATAATCCGTAATAAATAAAAACAGCACGCAAAAATAAGCCCTAAAGGATAAACCTGCAGGGCGAATATATTTATCACAACTTTTCGAGCATCAATCCGGCGCGTAAACCGCAGGCCACGTTAGGGTTCGGAAAGAGAACGTATTCAACATCATGGGTGACGATAAAACGTTCATCTCCGTCCTGCGCCAGCAAGGTCCCCTCTTTAAAGGGGGTAAAGTTGAGCGTCTGGTTATCCATATGGAGAATAAAATCATCGCTACGGCGTGTGATTTGCGACACTACGCGGTAGCGCAGCGGGGATGGTGCTCCCGTCGGTACTCGCTCGCCCTCCAGCAGCTTCGCCAGCGCATCTGCCGTCTGGGCAAACCGGGACAGATCGTTTTGTCCGAACGGCAACGCTTTACCCAGTTCCAGCGTGCAGGCCAGTGCGCCAAAATGTTCAGCGCTAAAATGGGTGAACGTGCCGCCAGGCGTCTGATGAAAAACCAGCGCCTCTAGTCCCGCATCTCCCAGCCATTCAAGAAAACCCTCGTCCCAGGCAACGTTGCGTTGTGGCAATACGCCAAAGCGCAGATGCTGTGAACCACGGATCGCGGTGTGCAGATCCAGGTGCCAGCGTGTTGGCTCTTTCGCCCGCGAATAAAAATCTTCCAGACACAGCTCAAGCTCATGGGCTCGGTGCGTTTCTTCACTCGCGGTAAAAATCTGCCACCGGCCGCCAAACATACGATTCAGATCGCTATGACAATACCGTTTTCCCGCCGCCAGCGCCTGCGGGTTTCCCAGAATCACCAGCAGCCGCCATGTCAGTGCCAGCTCGCCGCTAAACAGCCTGGACAACAATGAGTCGAGTATCTCTACCGGCGCGGTTTCATTACCATGGATCCCCGCAGACAGCACCAGAGAATGTTCAACGGGTACAATCGGCGTCAGTTCCAGAATTCCGTGACCGCTCCACTGCCAGTCAAAACCATGAGTGGTTCCTTGCGTTTTCTCTGGAGTGGCGCCTTCGAGCGTGATCGCCAGAAAGTTATCCATGGCGCATCCCCTCCTGCTGGAAAGGATACACAGAGCCGAGGTTGAGCAATTGTGTCAGCGAATCCAGCGCTTCACGCCCCTCGCGCAACAGCTGTGGGTCGGCAAGGTCGGCGGCGGTAAGACGATCGCGATAGTAACGGTCAACCCAGTTATTCAACGTGTTAAACAGCGTATCGTTCATGATAACCGCCGGATTCACCGCCTGCTGTTCCTGTGGGGTGAGCACCACTCTCAGGCGCAAGCATGCCGGACCGCCGCCGTTGGACATACTTTCACGCAGATCGAATACCCGCAGGTCATCGATCGGATTGTCTTCCTCAAGAAGACGGTTCAAATACCGCCACACGCCAGCATGCTCCCGACACTCCTGCGGCAGGACCAGCATCATTGAATTGTCATCACGACTCAGCAACTGACTGTTAAACAGATAGGTGGTCACAGCATCCTGCACCGACACCTCCGCAGTCGGGACTTCCAGCGGGGTAAAACCTGCCACCTGACTGCGCAACTGCTCTAACAACGCCTGCTGTCTGACAAACGCCTGCTGATGACAAAACAGCACCTGGCGATTCGACACCGCTATCACATCGTTATGAAACACGCCAAGATCGATGACGTCCGGGTTTTGCTGAGCAAAAATGCGCTGATGCGGGTTAACCTGATTCAGGCGGGCAACCGCCTCACTAGCCTCACGGGATTGCCTTGCCGGATAGCGCTTCGGCTGGGATGCATTACCTTCTTCACGACCGTAAACAAATAGCTGTACACCCGGATCGCCGTAATCTCCACCGAGGCGGTTATGGTTTGCCGCCCCTTCATCACCGAAAAGCGCTACCTGGGGTAACGCACCGTGGACCGCAAAGCTATTCTCATCACGGAAAATCGCCCGTAACAATGCTTCGGTAGTAGGCGCTTCCAGCGAACGGTGGAACTTATTATTCAGATTCGCTACCGTCAGATGCACTTTCCCGTCCAGCGAATCTGCCGAAGGGCAAACCGTTGCCGCATTCGCTACCCACATAGGCGATGCGGAGCTGGCACTGGAGAGCCAGTGAGGCGACTGACGCGCCACTTTCTCCAGCACCTGTTCGTCACTGCCGCTAAAGCCCAACTGACGCAGAACCGGAATAAAAGGACGCTCGTGGGGCGGGATCACCGCCTGAGGGAATCCCGCATCCGCCAGCGCTTTCATCTTTAGCAGACCCTGCTTCGCCGCCAGACGCGGGTTCGACACCTGAAATCGATGTTTGGTTGAAGCCTCATTACCAAATGACAATCCAGCATAGTGGTGAGTCAGTCCCACCAGACCATCAAAATTTACCTCACGGGCTTTCATAGCTTATCCTCGCGGGAAAAATCCAGTCCGGGGCTAAGCGCCGTTGGCAGCGTTAAGGCCGGAGATTCCAGACTTGCCATCGGCCAGGCGCAATAATCTGCGGCATACCACGCGCTGGCGCGATGGTTCCCGGAAGCGCCAACGCCGCCAAACGGTGCGGTACTCGCCGCGCCGGTTAACGGCTTATTCCAGTTGACGATCCCTGCCCGCGCCTCCAGCAGTAGCTGTTCAAACTGGCCGCGATCGGGCGAAACTAACCCACACGACAGTCCAAAGCGGGTGTTGTTCGCCATACGAATCGCATCATCAAAGCTGTCATAACGCCAGACGCCGAGCAGCGGGCCAAAAACCTCTTCATCAGGTACGTTCCCCGCCCCGGTCAGTTCGATGATTCCAGGGGTCAGCAGTGACGTTCCGGCGTTCACCAGACGTGGTGCTAACAGCGTACGGCCACCCAACGATGCCAGACGCTGCCAGGCATCATAGACGTGCTGCGCGGCCTGTTCGGAAATCAGTCCACCCATAAACGGCTGGGGTTGTGCATCCCAGTTGCCGGGCATTAAACGCTGACTAACCTCCACCAGACGCGTCAGGAACGCATCACCCTGCGCGCCTTTTTTTACGAGCAGGCGGCGGGCACAGGTACAGCGCTGTCCGGCAGTGACAAATGCGGACTGAATGGTCAGATGTACTGCAGCATCAATATCCTCCGGATTCTCAATAATCAGCGGGTTATTCCCCCCCATCTCCAGGGCGAGGATTTTTTCCGGCTGGTCGGATAACTGCCGATGCAACTGATAACCGGTATTCGCACTGCCGGTAAACAGCAGGCCATCGAGGTCTTCCAGTGCGCTTAACGCCTGCCCCGTTTCGCGTCCCCCCTGCACCAGATTCAGCACGCCCGACGGTAATCCCGCCTGTTCCCACAGCTTTGTTACTGCTTCACCGGTCCACGGCGTCAACTCGCTGGGTTTGAAAATCAACGTATTGCCGGCCAGCAATGCCGGAACAATATGCCCATTGGGTAAATGACCAGGGAAGTTATACGGACCAAAAACCGCCAGCACGCCGTGTGGGCGATGGCGCAACGTTGCCGCGCCATCCGGTATTTCGCTGTGCTGCTCACCGGTACGGGCATGGTAAGCTTTGACGGAGATGGCGATTTTATTGATCATCGCCGTCAGTTCAGTCGCGGCTTCCCAGCGTGGTTTGCCGGTTTCCTGGGCAATAATCTGGGTAAGCTCGGCCTTGTTGCTTTCCAGCAATGAGGCAAATTTTTCAACAATAGCCTGGCGTGCGCTGAAGGGCTGTTTAGCCCAACCGGCAAAGGCTGCACGCGCGGCCTGGCACGCTTGCGTCACCTGCGTTGCGTCGGCATCATTACCGTGCCACAGCACATCACCGCTTACAGGGTTGGTTTTCACCCGACGCTCGCCCAGGCCCGTCACCCAGTCACCGTTTATCCATAGTGTCATGCTGCTTTCTCCTCTGCACAAAGACGTACAAAACGTACCTGGTCGCCCGCGTGGCATTTCAGGGCATCCAGTTGTGCCGCCGTCAGTACCAGACGTTGGGTATCCGGATCTGCTCGAACCAGCATGACGCGGAAGTTTTGATAGTTTTCATTGGCAACCAGACAGGCCGGATAATCGCCGGTTGCTGGCTGACCTTCCGCCACTTCCACCAGCCTGCTTTTACGAATAGCCCGAACCCGGTCGATATCGCATTCCAGCGTCGGCCCGCCGTCGAAAATATCGACATAGTTGCGGTAGCGAAATCCTTCTTTCTCCAGCACCGCCCGCGCCGGGGCAGTTTGCGGATGCACCTGACCAATCACGTCTTGCGCTTCATCAGACAGAAAATGAGTATAAATAGGATGTTTGGGCATCAGTTCAGCAATAAAGGCTTTCTGTCCTGTTCCGCAGAGAAAATCCGCCCGGCTGAACTCCATTGAGAAAAAGCGTTTACCGAGGCTTTGCCAGAACGGCGAGTAACCGTGCTCATCAATCACGCCACGCATCTCGGCCACGACCTTCTCATTAAATCGGTCGCGAAAGGCCGCCATAAACATAAAGCGCGATTTTGACAGCAAATAGCCGTTGCCTTCTTTTCGCCAGTCCGGATCGAGAAACAGAGTGCAAAGCTCGCTGCTGCCTGTGTGATCGTTACTCAGAAACAGTGTCGGCAGCGCGTTATAGACATTCAGCTCTTTCGAGGCGTGGACCAGCGTACCGACCCGATAGTTGTACCAGGGATCGTTAAGCCCTACTGCCACCTCAATGGCGCAAATCCCGGCCACGGTTCCGCTGGTACTGTCTTCAAGCACAAACACATATCCCTGCTCACTTTTTGGCAACTCACCGCGCCAGGTTTGGAGTGAACGTTCGATACGCGCCATCAGCGTAGCTTCATTCGCCGGTAGCGAGGTCAACCCGCCGCCGGTTTTACTGGCAAGCTGCATCAACGCGGTGATATCCGCGCGTTCAATGGGACGAATCACCATCATGATGAACCTCCTGCTTTAATACGTTCGCAGGCCAGCGCAAAGCGATCCAGTCCGGTGGCGACTTCTTCTTCGCTGACGTTGAGCGCTGGCGCAAAACGCACCACGTTAGCGCCAGCAATCAGTACCATCACCCCGGCAACAGCCGCTTCTTGCGAGATGAGTTTCGCTTTCCCGGCAAATTCCGCGTTCAGCACGCAGCCGATCAACAGCCCGAGTCCACGAATTTCACTAAACAGTCCAAAACGTTCGTTAATAGCGTTAATACGCTCCACAAACCAGTCGTGGCGCTGCTTTACTCCGTTGAGCACTTCCGGTGTGTTAACAATTTCCAACAGTCTACCCGCCACCGCCGTCGCCAGCGGGTTTCCGCCGTACGTTGTACCGTGCGTGCCGACCGTCATCACGCTGGCGCAACGCTCTGTCGCCAGCAGTGCGCCGATGGGGAAACCACCGCCCAGCGCTTTTGCTGTCGTCAGCAGATCCGGCGTCACGCCGTAGTGCATATAGGCATACAGCTCCCCGGTACGGCCAACGCCGGTCTGAACTTCATCAAAAATCAGCAGTGCATTATGGCGATCGCATAACTCACGTAGCCCCTGCAAAAAGGCTTCTGTTGCCGGTACCACACCGCCTTCACCCTGCACTGGCTCCACGAGAACCGCACAGGTGGTGTCATCAATCAGTTGGCTGGCAGAATCGAGATCGTTGTATACGGCATGACGGATATCCGGCGGCAGCGGCGCGAAATCCTGTGAATAAGCGGGTTGTCCTCCGGCGCTGACGGTAAACAGCGTGCGGCCATGGAATGCATTTTTAAACGCCACAATCCCGCTCTTCTGGCTGCCAAAACGATCGTGGGCATATTTACGCGCCAGTTTTAGTGCCGCTTCGTTGGCTTCTGCACCGGAGTTACAGAAGAAAATGCGCTCGGCGAAGGTGGCGTCAATCAGCTTTTTCGCCAGACGCAGCACCGGCTCGTTGGTGTAGCCATTTCCCGTATGCCAGAATTTGCTCGCCTGGTCGTTTAATGCCTCGCGCAATGCCGGGTGGGCGTGACCCAGCGCGTTAACCGCAATGCCTCCCGCGAAATCGATATACTCTTTACCCTGCTGATCCCACAGACGTGAACCTTCACCCCGCACCGGAATAAAAGGGGCCGGAGCGTATACGGGCATCATCCATTCATCAAAATTTTCACGCGTAATTGACAGAGACATAGCGACCTCAACGGTAAATAAAAGGTTATTTATATGTTAATAAATATAGTGTTTGCGGTGTAAATGTAGATTGCAGGGTTCGTGCCAGCCAGCGAAAAAAGTGCATAAACGGAGGTCGATGACGGAATATCAACAGGTTACAACGTGACGATATTCACTGCATGTGCATATAAAGTGAATATGTTTGCGCATCAGGCGACTAAACAGAGGAAAAAACGCAGTTTTATTCAGTCGCCAAATATAATTCTGGAATTGTGATCGTATACGAAATTTTTCGGAAATTATTGCTCCATTCCGACGCGCTTCGCGCCAAAACGGTGCAGTTTTTGCTCCATCGTTAACGCCATTAGCAATCATTGTTGGAATCAGGTGACAAGAAGCAGTCAGCTTGCTGAAATTCTGCTACCATCCTTGCACTATTCATCTTGCAAAGTGGCAGCGACTATGAAATTTGTCTCTTTTAATATCAACGGCCTGCGTGCCCGCCCCCATCAACTGGCAGCCATTGTTGAAAAACACCAACCGGATGTTATTGGCTTACAGGAGACAAAAGTCCACGACGATATGTTCCCTCTCGAAGAGGTAGCAAAGCTCGGTTACAACGTCTTTTATCACGGCCAGAAAGGTCATTACGGTGTGGCGCTGTTAACGAAAGAAACGCCAATTGCGGTACGTCGTGGCTTCCCGGGCGATGATGAAGAAGCGCAGCGTCGTATCATCATGGCAGAAATTCCGTCCCCTCTGGGCAATATAACGGTGATCAACGGCTATTTCCCGCAGGGCGAAAGCCGTGACCATGAAACCAAATTCCCGGCCAAAGCCGCGTTTTATCAGAACCTGCAAAACTATCTGGAGACAGGGCTGAAGCGCGATAATCCGGTATTGATCATGGGCGATATGAATATTAGCCCAACCGACCTCGATATCGGCATCGGCGAAGAGAACCGGAAACGCTGGCTGCGTACCGGAAAATGCTCCTTCCTGCCGGAGGAGCGTGAATGGATGGAACGCCTGCTGGGCTGGGGTCTGGTGGATACCTACCGTCACGCAAATCCTGAAAAGAATGACCAGTTCTCATGGTTTGATTATCGCTCAAAAGGCTTTGACGATAACCGTGGCCTGCGTATCGATCTGCTGCTGGCGAGCAACCCGCTGGCGGAACGCTGTGAAGAAACCGGCATCGACTATGAAATTCGCAGCATGGAAAAACCGTCCGACCATGCGCCTGTATGGGCTAAATTCCGCGTCTGACCGTCTGTGTCTTTTTACTCTCCGGGCCCGGCCTGGAGAGTCAGTTTATTCTGTGCAAAATCAATAAAGCGACGGTAATACATTGTTGCGGCCGGAAATTTATTATATCTTCGCGCGCTCTTTTCGCTGACGAAAATGCTCCATTGCACTCGGTTTTACAGGAGAACCCCCATGAAAAAGAAGTTCGCATAAAGCAGAATACCGGCTGCTGATTGTCACGGTCCTGTTCTGCGTTCTGGCGGGAGTTTTCCATCATTATGGTCTGACCGACCTGATAACCAATTTCCATCATTTACAAGACGTCATCCGCCAAAGCGGTATGTTCGGCTATACGCTTTATATCCTGCTGTTTATTGTTGCTGCGCTGTGTCTGATCCCAGGCAGCATCCTGGTGATCGTCGGCGGTGTGCTGTTTGGCCCCGTGGCTGGGACGCTTATCTCGTTAGTGGCAGCAACCGTGGCCTCGGCGCTGTCGTTTTTGCTGGCCCGCTGGCTTGGACGGGATCTACTACTGAAATACGTTGGGCACACGGCGACGTTTCAGGCTATAGAAAAAGGCATTGCCCATAGCGGAGTAGACTTTCTGATCCTGACCCGGCTTGTGCCGCTGTTCCCCTATAATATTCAAAATTACGCCTATGGGCTGACGGCCATTCCGTTCTGGTCATTTACCGTAATATCGGCACTTACCACCTTACCCGGTATCTTTATCTATACGCTGATGTCGCATGAACTCGCCAGCGAAGGCATTACCCTGGCATTTATCGGTAAGCTCAGCGTGGCGGGGCTGGCGTTATTCGCCCTCGTTCAGGCAGCCAAAGCCTGGGCCCGGCATAAGCATATTGATCCGTCGGCCAGTCATGAGTGCGCGGGGAAGCGATCAAGATGAAAAAATCGCGGCTGACACGCTATTACCAGATAAGCTTGCTTGTCCTGCTGCTACTCGCGCTAGTGGCGTGGACATGGATACCTGGCGTGAGCGATTTTCTCCACGGCAGCCTGGCGGCATTTACCACGCTCGATCAGCATGCTCTTGAGAACTTCATTCGTTCTTACGGAACCCAGGCGGCGGTGGTGTCGTTCTTCCTGATGATCTTACAGGCCGTCGTTGCACCGCTTCCTGCGTTTGTGATCACGTTTGCCAATGCCTCGCTGTTTGGCGCATTTTGGGGCGGCGTACTATCCTGGAGCAGCGCAATGGCAGGCGCGGCGCTGTGCTTTTTTATTGCCCGCATTTTAGGCCGGGGGGCGGTGGAAAAGCTAACCGGAAAAATGGTGCTGAACAATATGGACGCTTTTTTCGAGCGCTATGGTAAGCACACTATTCTGGTCTGCCGCCTGTTACCTTTTGTGCCGTTCGACCCGGTAAGCTACGCGGCAGGCCTGACCTCAATTCGTTTTCGCCATTTTTTCATCGCCACTGGCATCGGACAGTTACCCGCCACTATCGTCTACTCATGGGCGGGAAGCCTGTTAACCGGTGGCACATTTTGGTTTGTGACGGGTCTGTTTGTCCTGTTTGCCCTGAGCGTGGTGATATCGGTGGCGAGAAGCCTTTATCTTGAGCGTCAACGGGAAAAAAGCTGAAACCTTCCCTCATTTTTAGCCATGGAGATATTATGCGTTACTGCTTATTGAGTCTGAGTTTGTTGCTCTGCCCGCTGGCGACGTTTGCCCAGGACGCCAGCTGGCAACAAATCAAAAATGACGCCCACGGCCAAACGGTGTGGTTCAACGCCTGGGGTGGCGATAATGCAGTTAACCAGTATCTCGACTGGGTTAGCGGCGAGATGAAAACGCATTACGCCATTAACCTGAAGATCGTGCGCCTGGCGGACGCCGCCGATGCCGTAAAACGCATCCAGACGGAATCGGCATCCGGGCGAAAAAGCGGCGGCTCTGTCGATTTACTGTGGGTTAACGGCGAAAACTTCCGTACCTTGAAAGAATCCGGGCTGCTGCAAACCCAGTGGGCGCAATCGCTGCCTAACTGGCGCTATGTTGATACACAAAAACCGGTGACCGAAGATTTCTCCGTTCCAACGGAGGGGGCTGAATCACCGTGGGGCGGTGCCCAACTCACCTTTATTGCCCGGCGCGATCTCACCGCGCAGCCGCCGCAATCTCCCCAGGCACTGCTTGAATTTGCGCAGGCGCACCCTGGCACGGTGACCTATCCGCGGCCACCAGACTTTACCGGAACGGCTTTCCTTGAACAGCTGTTAATATCGCTCACCACCAAACCACAGGCATTGAAAGTTGCGCCTTATGCAGCGACGTTCGCCGAGGTTACCGCGCCATTGTGGCAGTATCTTGATACCTTGCACCCTGTACTTTGGCGTGAAGGCAAAGATTTTCCGCCCACGCCAGCACGAATGGATGCGCTGCTCAATAGCGGCACCCTGCGTTTATCATTGACCTTTAACCCGGCCCACGCGCAGCAAAAAGTAGCCAGCGGCGAATTGCCTAAAAGCAGCTACAGTTTTGGTTTCTCACAGGGCATGCTCGGCAACGTGCACTTTGTTGCCATTCCGGCGAATGCCCACGCCAGTGCCGGAGCAAAAGTCGTGGCAAACTTCCTGCTTTCTCCTGAAGCACAACTGCGCAAAGCTGACCCGGCTGTCTGGGGAGATCCTTCGGTGCTTGATCCACAAAAATTACCTGACGAACAGCGTGATGCGCTGCTGGCGCGGATCCCACAGGGACTCCCTGCCGTGCTGCCAGAACCGCATGCAGCCTGGGTAAACGCTCTGGAACAAGAATGGCTACGCCGCTACGGTACGCATTAATTCTGCTACTCTGGGCCATCATGGCGGCAGTTTATCTGCCGTTGGTGCCAGCGGCATGGTCTCTGGTAACACCAGCGCTTAGTACCGCGCACTGGCTGGCGCTCTTTGCCGATCCCCAACTCCTGCAGGCGTTACTGGCAACGCTGGTTTCCGTAGGCCTCGCGGCTGGCGGCGCGCTGATCATCGCGCTGATGGCGATCCTCACTTTATGGCCCGGCGCAGGCTGGGCGCGACTAAGCACCCGTCTTCCGTGGCTGCTGGCGATCCCGCACGTTGCCTTCGCCACCAGCATGCTGTTGGTTTTTGCTGAAGGCGGTATGCTCTGGCAGTGGCTCCCGTTCCTCAGCCCACAGCCGGACCGCTACGGTATTGGACTTGGCGTAACGCTGGCGGTGAAAGAGAGCGCTTTTTTGTTATGGATACTCTCGGCTCTACTGAGTGAAAAACAACTTTCGCAGCAGGTTATCGTATTGGATTCGCTGGGTTACAGCCGACTGCAATGCCTGAACTGGCTGGTACTGCCCGCTATTGGCCCGGCATTAGGCAAAGCTATGCTGGCGATTGTCGCCTGGTCGCTCTCCGTTGTGGATGTGGCAATCGTTCTTGGCCCCGGCAATCCGCCAACGCTTGCCGTATTGAGCTGGCAGTGGCTCAGTCAGGGCGATGTCGAACAGCAGGCGAAAGGCGCACTCGCCAGCCTGTTGCTGGTGCTGTTGCTCCTCATTATCGCGCTGGTGGGTTATCTGCTCTGGCGCGCCTGGCGACGTACTATTCCGGCAGTAAACGGTGAACGCCTGCATTTTTCATCCGCGACAATCGCACGCCCGCTGGTACAGATTTTGCCCGTCAGCGGTGTGGTATGCGTGCTGGTACTGGCGCTTATCGCCAGCTATTCCTCGCTAAACAACGAAGCGCTCAGCAATAGTCTGCAACTGGGGCTCCTTTCCAGCGTGCTGGCGCTACTGATACTTTTTGCCTGGCTGGAATGGGGTCCACAAACCGGACACCGCTGGGTCTGGCTACCGCTCATTTTACCTGCGCTACCGCTGGTAACCGGACAATATCTGCTGGCGTTATATGCCGGACAAGATGGACTAATGACAACCATTATCTGGGGCCACCTGCTGTGGGTGATGCCCTGGATGCTGTTTGTGCTTAAACCGGCGTGGCAGCGCATTGACCCACGAATAATTTTGATTGCGCAAACGCTGGGCTGGACGCGGGGGCGGATATTCTGGCTGGTGAAATGCCCGCAGCTGGCGCGCCCGGCATTGATTGCCTTCGCGGTGGGCTTCTCGGTTAGTATCGCCCAGTATATGCCAACGCTGTGGCTAGGTGCCGGACGCTATCCCACGTTGACCACCGAAGCGGTGGCATTAAGCAGCGGCGGTAGTAGTGCGATTCTGGCAACACAAGCGTTGTGGCAGCTTCTTCTACCACTGCTCGTTTTCGTACTCACGGCTTTTCTTGCCGCGTGGATCGGCCGCTTTCGACAAGGACTCCGCTAATGCTTACCGTACGAGGCGTTTCGTTGTACCAGGGCGCGAAAGCGCTGGTGAAGGACGTTAATTTTCAGGTTAACAAAAGTGACATTGTCACTATTATGGGACCTTCCGGCAGCGGGAAATCTTCGCTATTTTCATGGATGATTGGGGCGTTGTCTCCTCAGTTTCGTGCCTCAGGCGAACTGTGGCTCAATGAACGACGCATCGACACGTTACCTACCGCGCAGCGCCAGATTGGCATTTTGTTCCAGGATGCGCTGCTGTTTGACCATTTCAGCGTTGGGCAGAATTTACTGCTGGCCTTACCCGCCAGCCTGCAAGGTCCCGCCAGACGCCATGCTGTAGAAAGCGCACTCACGCGCGCTGACCTGGCTGGATTTTACTCGCGCGATCCGGCGTCACTCTCCGGTGGGCAACGCTCGCGTGTCGCCCTGCTCCGCGCGCTACTGGCACAGCCTCAGGCACTGTTACTTGATGAACCCTTTAGCAGGCTGGATGCGTCGCTGCGCGATACCTTTCGCCAGTGGGTCTTCACCGAGGTGCGTAAGCTGGGGATCCCGGTGGTACAGGTGACCCATGACGCGCAGGACGTCCCGCCAGCAGGCCGCGTATTACAGATGGAAAACTGGGCGTGAATGTGGCGATATGCTGCGTTAACGCAAAGTTTTTACGTAACTGGCGGCACAGAATGTCATCTTCTTTTTTTCAACGTCGGGCTATTCGATGAAACGTGTTTCTCAAATGACCGCGCTGGCACTGGCTTTAGGGCTCGCTTGCGCTTCTTCCTGGGCTGCTGAAACAGCACAGACGCTCACCCTCAACCAGTTACAGCAAAAGCAAGGCGCGGCGATCGATACCCGTCAGAGCGCTTTTTACAACGGCTGGCCACAATCGCTCAATGGTCCTTCAGGACACGAACCTTCCGCACTGAACCTGTCTGCCGCCTGGCTCGACAAGATGAATGATGAACAACTCAGCGCCTGGGTTAAGTCACATCAACTTAAGACCGACGCTCCGGTGGCGCTGTATGGTAGCGATAACGACATGCAGGCCGTTAAATCCCGTCTGCAAAAAGTTGGCTTTAACCAGATTTCAACCCTCAGCGATGCGCTGACAGACCCTGCCCGTCTGCAACGTCTGCCGCACTTCGAACAGTTGGTTTACCCACAGTGGCTGCACGATCTTCAGCAGGGTAAAGACGTGACTGCCAAACCGGCGGGTGACTGGAAAGTGATTGAAGCCGCCTGGGGCGCGCCGAAGTTGTATCTGCTCAGCCACATCCCCGGCGCGGGCTACATTGATACCAATGAAGTTGAAAGCGAACCGCTGTGGAATAAAGTTTCCGACGAGCAGCTTAAAGCGATGCTGGCGAAACACGGTATCCGCCACGACACCACGGTAATTTTATACGGCCGCGATGTCTATGCTGCCGCTCGCGTGGCGCAAATCATGCTGTACGCAGGCGTGAAAGACGTTCGTCTGCTCGACGGCGGTTGGCAAACCTGGTCCGACTCAGGTTTACCGGTCGAACGCGGCACTCCGCCAACGGTGAAACCAGAGCCTGATTTCGGCGTGAAAATCCCTGCCCAGCCGCAGCTTATGCTGGATATGGAACAGGCGCGCGGCCTGCTGCATCGCCAGGATGCATCTTTGGTGAGCATTCGTTCATGGCCGGAATTTGTCGGTACCACCAGCGGTTACAGCTACATTAAGCCAAAAGGTGAGATCGCCGGCGCACGTTGGGGCCACGCGGGCAGCGACTCCACCCACATGGAAGATTTCCATAACCCGGATGGCACCATGCGCAGCGCGGATGACATCGCCGCCATGTGGAAGCAATGGAATATCCTGCCGAATCAACAGGTCTCTTTCTATTGCGGTACCGGCTGGCGCGCTTCAGAAACGTTTATGTATGCCCGTGCAATGGGCTGGAAAAACGTCTCTGTTTACGATGGTGGCTGGTACGAGTGGAGCAGCAATCCGAAAAACCCGGTCGCCAGCGGTGAACGGGGTCCGGACGCCAGCAAGTAAGACTGGCATTATTGCCGGATGTGGCGAGAACGCTTTACCCAGCCTGGATATATCATCGTTGTAGGCCGGATAAGCGAAGCGCATCCGGCAACGCATTACCTTACACCTGACGCTGAACGGTTTTCAGCGTCAGATATCCGCCCCAGATCCGGGTGAACGTTGTCATCCAGCACAGCGCGCCAAAGACCCACGCCAGCACGGCAAAATAGTCCGGGAACAGACACCCCAACACAAACAGCAAAATCGTCTCAGTTCCTTCAGTCAGCCCGCCAAGATAATAAAACGATTTATGCGCATAGCCGGGGTTATCAATCTGATGTTTTGCTGCCAGTGCGGCGAAGGCCAGAAAACTGCTACCGGTGCCAATAAACGCGAACAACAGCCAACTGCCTGCCAGCGCATTTTGCGCCGGAGCGGCAAGAATAAAACCAAACGGCACTATGGCGTAAAACAGAAAATCGAGCGAGATATCGAGAAATCCGCCAGCGTCGGTTAGCCCTCTGCGCCGCGCCAGCGCCCCATCCAGCCCGTCAAACAACCGATTGAGCACAATGGCCACCAGCGCCGCCAGATACCAGCCTAACGCCAGAAATGGCAACGCCAGCACGCCAATAGCAAAACCGACCAGCGTAAGTCCGTCCGGGGTAATCGCCGGTTTATCAATAATGCCTACGCACCGATGCAACAGCGGTTTTAATCGTGGATGAAGATGACGGTCAAGCATGCGGGCGTCCTTTAAAACTGTCGCACAGTCCCTGCGAGGGAATATCGAGAGCAGCATTAAAACGCGCCGAGAGATTTTGAAACGCGATCAGCGCGGTCATTTCCGTAATGGCATCATCGGTAAAATGCTGCTTCATCTGCGCTTTCAGCGCATCGTCAACCTGTGGAGGCGTTGCGGTCACCGCATCGGCATAGGCCAGCGCTACGCGTTCTTCAGCGCTAAACAGCGTCGAATCTTGCCAGTTGGCAACCTGCATGACTTTATCCAGCGCGCCACAGCGTTCTGCCAGCCGTAGACTATTTGCATCAACACAGAAAGCGCAGTGGCACACCTGAGAAACGCGGGTCATCAATAGCGCGCGCATCACCGGCGTTAAGCGTGCCTTTTTACGCTCCAGAAACCCGACAAACAGCGCCACCAGCCAGAACAGAAACGGCATCCGCCCCCACCAGCGCGTGGGATGTAGCACATCGCCATAATGTTTTTTCTGCGTAGCAACGAGCGGTTTTAAACTGGAAGGGATACGCGTTAACGGCTTTACCCACGACTGAGGTTCGTTCAACGGTGGCTCCTGAATACTTTAGATAAAACAAAGATAACGATAGTATGTCATTTTCTGCTGTTAGATCTTGATGAATATGATGAAAACCCTCGACGTGGTCGCCGCTATCATTGAACGTGGTGGCAAAATTTTACTGGCTCAGCGTCCGCTACATGCGGATCAGTCAGGCATGTGGGAGTTGGCCGGCGGTAAGGTTGAGCCGGGTGAAAATCAGCCCGAGGCGCTGATCCGTGAACTGCGTGAAGAGTTGGGCATTGAGGCAGTCGTGGGGCGCTACATTGCCAGTCATCAGCGCGAGGTTTCAGGCCGACTTATTCACCTACACGCCTGGCATGTGCCGTCGTATCAAGGGGAGCTGAGAGCACATGAACATCAGGATATCGTCTGGTGCTCACCCGAAGAGGCGCTGCGTTATCCGCTGGCTCCCGCCGATATCCCGCTGTTAGAGGCGTTTATCCTTTTACGCGCCGCCAGACCAGCGGATTCGTGCTGATCGTTTTATCATCGCGCTGGCACTGCAACAGAACGCCATCAGCTTTAATCACCGCCCCTTCAGAGTAGTTTTGATCCTGATAAATACAGCACTGATTACAGGGCTGCGCCCGCTGACCGCTGGAACTGAACACTTCCGGCGGAACATTCACCTGCACATCCGGGCGATAAAGCTGATTTGCCAGCGTCGCGCTGGACATCAGTACCAACGCTCCTGCCATGATTAAACGGCGCATTGTCTTTCCTTTTTAACTGACATTTATGCTCAGTATAACGGTATAAATCGGCAGAAACTTTAGTCCCTTCCATCATCGTTTTTGGTTATGACCCACGGCGCAATATTAATTTACTTAGCGGGGTTAATTTTTTCTTGCGTCACGTCACACTGCTGATGGTATAGTCAAAAACTGCACAACACATAACATAAATATCAAAAATATAACCATATCAATACATAAGAGGTTTTTATATCTATGGATCAGACATGTTCTCTGGAGTCATTCCTTAACCATGTGCAAAAGCGCGACCCGAATCAGACCGAGTTCGCGCAAGCCGTTCGTGAGGTAATGACGACGCTGTGGCCCTTCCTTGAGCAGAACCCGCGTTATCGTCAGATGTCGTTGCTTGAACGTCTGGTTGAACCGGAGCGCGTGATTCAGTTCCGCGTAGTCTGGCTGGACGATCGCAATCAGGTGCAGGTTAACCGTGCGTGGCGCGTACAGTTTAGCTCCGCCATCGGCCCGTACAAAGGCGGTATGCGTTTCCACCCTTCAGTAAACCTGTCGATCCTGAAATTCCTTGGCTTTGAGCAGACGTTTAAGAACGCCCTCACCACACTGCCAATGGGCGGTGGTAAAGGCGGGAGCGATTTCGATCCGAAAGGTAAAAGCGAAGGCGAAATCATGCGTTTCTGCCAGGCGCTGATGACCGAACTGTTCCGCCATTTAGGCCCTGATACCGACGTCCCGGCGGGCGACATCGGCGTAGGCGGTCGTGAAGTCGGCTTTATGGCCGGGATGATGAAAAAGCTGTCTAACAACAGCGCCTGTGTCTTTACCGGTAAAGGTCTCTCTTTCGGCGGCAGCCTGATCCGCCCGGAAGCCACTGGCTACGGTCTGGTGTACTTCACCGAAGCAATGCTCAAACGCCATGGTCTGGGCTTTGAAGGTATGCGCGTGGCAGTTTCTGGCTCCGGCAACGTAGCGCAATTCGCCATTGAAAAAGCCATGGAGTTTGGCGCGCGGGTAGTTACCGCCTCCGATTCCAGCGGTACCGTGGTCGACGAAAGCGGATTTACTAAAGAAAAACTGGCGCGTCTGTGCGCGATCAAAGACAGCCGTGACGGTCGCGTGGCGGATTACGCCCGTGAGTTTGGCCTGACCTATCTGGAAGGCAAGCAGCCGTGGTCGGTTCCGGTCGATATCGCCCTGCCGTGCGCCACTCAGAACGAACTGGATGTCGATGCAGCACGCGTACTGATCGCCAACGGCGTGAAAGCTGTCGCCGAAGGGGCAAACATGCCGACCACTATCGAAGCCACCGATCTGTTCCTCGAAGCGGGCGTACTATTCGCACCGGGTAAAGCCGCCAACGCCGGTGGCGTAGCGACATCCGGTCTGGAAATGGCGCAAAACGCCGCTCGTCTGGGCTGGAAAGCGGAGAAAGTGGATGCACGCCTGCACCACATCATGCTGGATATTCACCATGCCTGCGTTGAATACGGCGGCGAAAGCAAGCAGACCAACTACGTACGTGGCGCCAACATCGCAGGCTTCGTCAAGGTTGCCGACGCGATGTTGGGTCAGGGCGTGATTTAATATCATCTCTGCAGGCCAGTAGGCCGGATAAGGCACGAGTGCCGCATCCGGCTAAGCCTGATGCGCTATGCTTACCAGGCCAACAAACTTACAGGCCCGCCTCTTCAGATGGCGGGCTTTTTTTCGCCGGACGTTTACGCGGCGCACTCTTTTTCTTATCGCTACCACTACCGCCAGGTGCAGCAATTCCACGAAAGCGTCTTACCGGTGTGCTGCGCGCCTGATCGATAAGCTGATACAGCGTCCCCACCAGCGGTTGCATGAAATCCTGATAGCGACACTGCTTTTCGCTGATTTGGGTCAGGATAGATTCCCAGTGCGCTGTCATGTCCGGGCGCGTCGCCATTTCTGGCAACGAGTGGAACAGCGCTTTTCCCGCATCGGTCGAATGGATATAACGTCCTTTTTTCACCAGGAACCCACGCTTAAACAGCAGCTCGATAATTCCGGCACGTGTCGCTTCCGTACCTAAACCATCCGTTGCGCGCAGGATCTTCTTCAGATCTTTATCCTGCACGAATCGCGCAATCCCGGTCATCGCTGACAGCAGCGTGGCATCGGTAAAGTGCCGCGGGGGCTGGGTCTGACGTTCAACCACTTCGCCTTTTTCGCACAGCAGTTCGTCATCTTTTGCCACCACCGGCAGCGGCGTTCCGTCGTTATCTTCGTCGCGCTCTTTGTTACCGAGCAGCGTGCGCCATCCGGCTTCCGCCAGAAAACGCGCTTTGGCGACAAACTTACCTTTGGCGATATCCAGCTCAATGACGCACTTCCTGAATACCGCATCTGCGCAAAATTGCATCAGATACTGACGGGCAATCAGGTTGTAAATTTTCGCTTCGTTGTCGTTCAGGTTAATGGACGAACTGCGCGCGGTAGGAATGATGGCGTGGTGCGCATCCACTTTTTTATCGTCCCAACAGCGATTTCGCGTATCGGGATTGACCGCCGGTTGCGGGAGCAGATCCGGCGCATGGACGCTAATCGCGTTCAGTACCGCGTGACGTCCGGCAAAATGCTCTTCCGGCAGATAACGGCTATCCGAACGCGGATAGGTAATCAACTTATGGGTTTCATACAGCTTCTGGCAGATATCCAGAACGTTTTGCGCACTTAAACCGAAGCGCTTCGCCGCTTCAATCTGCAACGCCGACAGCGAGAACGGCAACGGCGCGGATTCTGATTCCCGTTTATCGTTATAGCTGGTGACTATCGCCGGTTGACCGTTAATACGATTCACCACGTGTTCAGCCAGCGTGCGATTCAGCAAGCGCCCTTCTTCATCCTGATACGGCTCACACGCTTCGCTCGGCTGCCAGATAGCGGTAAACCGCTCATCGGCGGGCGTTACGATATGCGCTTTCACTTCGAAGAAGTCTTTGGCAACGAAATTCTCAATCTCTTCATCGCGACGCACAACCAGCCCGAGCACCGGCGTTTGTACGCGCCCGACCGAAAGTACGCCCTGATAGCCTGCGTTACGTCCAAGAATGGTGTAAGCGCGCGTCATATTGATACCGTACAGCCAGTCCGCACGCGCTCGCGCCAGTGCCGACACGCACAGCGGAATGAACTCACTGTTGGCACGCAGCCGCTCAATAGCCCGCTCAACGGCCTGCGGATTGAGGTCGTTAATCAGGCAACGCTGCACCTGCTGGCGCTTTTCAGGCGCCAGTTGCAGGTAATCCAGCACTTCATCCACCAGCAGTTGTCCTTCACGATCGGGGTCACCGGCGTGAATAACTTCGCTGGCCTCATGCAAAAAGCGCTTAATGACGTTGAGCTGTTTGGTTACCGAGGGGCGCGGTTGCAGTTGCCACTTTTCAGGGACAATCGGCAGATCGACCAGACTCCAGCGAGCATAACGACTGTCGTAGGCATCCGGCTGCGCCTGTTCAAGCAGGTGACCAATACACCAGGTCACCACTTGTCCATTTCCGCATTCGATAAAACCATCGCCTTTGCGATGCGGCTTCGGCAGCACATCGGCGATAGCACGCGCCAGACTTGGTTTTTCGGCAATAAACAACCGCATCGAGTTAACGAATCTCAACCATGGCGCGACCGCCACGAGCTTCCACTAACTCACCAATGGCGGTGAGATCGATACCGAACTGCGCCGCTGCCGCTTTCACTTCGGCTTCAGCTTCCGGCGTTACCGCCAGCAACAGGCCACCGGACGTTTGCGGATCGCACAGCAGATCGCGTACCGATTGCGGCATTTCACCCATCAGGTGTCCGTAGCTGGCAAAGTTACGTTGGGTACCCCCCGGCACTGCGCCCTGCGCGATGTATTCTTCAACGCCAGGCAGCTTAGGAATATCCTGGTAGACGATTTGCGCCTGAACGCCTGCGCCCTGACACATCTCACTCAGATGCCCTAACAGACCAAAACCGGTCACGTCGGTCATGGCTTTTACACCGTCGATATCGGCAAATGCCGCACCGGCAATGTTCATCCGGCACATCACTTCCGTCGCCAGTCCTTTGTGTTCTTCCTTCAGCAGTGATTTTTTCTCTGCGGTAGTCAGGACGCCAATCCCCAGCGGCTTGGTCAGGAACAACTTACATCCGGCCTCGGCGGTGCTGTTTTTCTTCACGCGTTCGGTCGGCACAACGCCGGTTACCGCAAGTCCAAAGATAGGCTCTGGGGCATCAATAGAGTGACCGCCCGCCAGCGCAATACCCGCCTGACGGCAGGCAAAGCGTCCGCCTTCGGTTACTTCGCGGGCGATTTCCGGCGCCAGCTTATCAAGCGGCCAGCCCAGAATAGCAATTGCCATAATCGGTTTGCCGCCCATAGCGAAAATATCGCTGATGGCGTTAGTCGCCGCGATGCGGCCAAAATCAAACGGATTATCGACAATCGGCATAAAGAAATCGGTGGTGCTGATAACGCTGGTGCCGTTTCCCAGATCGTATACGGCCGCGTCGTCGCGGGTTTCATTACCCACCAGTAAGTTCGGATCAACAAACTTCGCCTGCTCGCTGTGCAGGATGGTTTCCAGCACTTTTGGGGAAATTTTACAACCGCAACCGGCTCCGTGGCTGTATTGCGTTAAACGAATAGCTTGCTCGCTCATGGACATCTCCTGTCATTGCAATCCGGATATGGTAGCGCTCATTCCATGATGTGGTAAGAGTGACTGTCTGAATTCGGGTGTCTTTGCTCAGAATCCAGACAGTTTTGCCGTTGATATCAGAAATAACGGACGAATGCGCCCGGATCGGCAAGGTTAATCGTCGTGGATGCTTTTAACTGCGGTGTGCCCAGATAGAGGAAACCGACAATTTTATCTTGCGGGCGACAGTCGAATGCTTCGCGAACGACCGCACTTTCGGTTAATGCACCACTGCGCCAGATACCGCCAAAGCCCTGGGCAATTGCGGCCATCTGCATCGCCATCACCGCACAACCGGCAGACATTTCTTGTTCCCACAGAGGAACCTTGTCGTTTTCTTCACATTTCGCCACCACGGTAATAATCAGCGGCGCGCGAAACGGTGCGCTGCGCGCTTTTTCCTGGGCTTTCTCACCACTGCCTGCGGCAATCGCGCCTTTTTCAAGCACTGCGCTAAAACGCTCACGCCCTTCACCCTCAATGACAAAAAATTGCCACGGTTGCAGCGTTTTGTGGTCTGGCGCGCGCATTCCCGCCCGCAGAATGTTTTGCAGTTGCTCTCCTGCCGGGGCCGGCTCGACGAGACGAGAGGCGCTACGACGGGTAATCAGTAATTCGAGTGCATCCATTTGCTTAACTCCAACAATGAGATTTGTTCACAAAATTAACACGTGAGCGGATTTTGTTACAGCACAGGCGGTGATTCCTGCTGACAAGTGCCTGTCGGGTCATTACGATAGCCTCATCTTATCGCCTTTCTCCGGGATTTCGGGATGGCGTGTTGTTAATCGGTAGGGAGAATACATGCGAACCCTGTGGCGATTTATTGCCGGATTTTTTAAATGGACATGGCGATTACTTAATTTCGTCCGTGAATTTGTGCTTAACCTGTTCTTCATCTTTTTGGTGCTGGTGGGCGTGGGGATCTGGATGCAAGTCAGCAGCAGCAATACCAGCGAACACGCTGAGCGAGGCGCACTGCTGCTGGATATCTCGGGGGTGATCGTCGACAAACCTTCGAGCACCAGCCGCTTAAGCGTCATTGGTCGTCAGCTGTTTGGCGCCAGTTCCGATCGTCTGCAGGAAAACTCCCTGTTCGATATCGTGAATACCATTCGCCAGGCAAAAGATGATCGCAACATCACCGGCATTGTGATGGATCTGAAAAATTTTGCCGGGGCCGACCAGCCTTCCATGCAGTATATCGGTAAAGCGCTGCGGGAATTCCGCGACAGCGGCAAACCGGTCTTTGCCGTGGGCGATAACTTCAGCCAGGGGCAGTACTACCTCGCCAGTTTCGCCAATAAAATTTATCTCTCTCCGCAGGGTTCCGTTGATCTGCATGGCTTTGCCACCAACGGTTTGTACTACAAGTCCCTGCTCGACAAGCTGAAAGTTTCCACGCACGTATTCCGTGTTGGGACTTATAAGTCTGCCGTAGAGCCGTTTATCCGTGATGATATGTCACCTGCCGCGCGTGAAGCCGACAGCCGCTGGATCGGCGAGCTGTGGCAGAACTATCTCGACACGGTCGCTGCCAACCGCCAGATCCCTGCTCAGCAGGTGTTCCCGGGCGCACAGGCCATGCTGGATGGTTTGACAAAAGTCGATGGTGATACCGCGAAATATGCGCTCGACAACAAACTGGTGGATGCACTGGTCTCCAGCGCCGAAGTCGAAAAAATGCTGACCAAACAGTTTGGCTGGAGCAAAGCGGATAAAAATTATCGCGCCGTCAGCTATTACGATTATTCGCTGAAAACGCCAGCGGATACCGGGGACAGTATTGGCGTCGTCTTCGCGAATGGCGCAATTATGGACGGAGAAGAAACCCCTGGGAATGTGGGCGGTGACACAACTGCCGCGCAGATCCGCGAAGCACGTCTTGATCCGAAAGTGAAAGCAATTGTGCTGCGAGTGAACAGCCCTGGCGGCAGCGTCAGCGCCTCCGAAGTCATTCGCGCTGAGCTGGCTGCGGCAAAAGCGGCAGGCAAACCGGTTGTCGTGTCCATGGGCGGCATGGCGGCATCCGGCGGGTACTGGATCTCCACCCCAGCAAGCTACATTGTGGCGAACCCCAGCACGCTGACCGGTTCAATCGGGATCTTTGGCGTGATCAACACTGTGGAAAACAGTCTGGATTCCATTGGTGTACACACTGACGGCGTGGCGACATCCCCACTGGCGGATATCTCCATCACCAAAGCGTTACCGCCTGAAGTGCAGCAAATGATGCAACTGAGCATCGAGAACGGCTATAAGCGCTTTATCACGCTGGTCGCAGATGCGCGTAAGACAACGCCTGAGCAGATTGACAAAATCGCGCAGGGCCACGTCTGGACCGGCCAGGATGCGAAAGCCAACGGTCTGGTAGACAGTCTGGGTGATTTTGATGACGCCGTGGCAAAAGCGGCTGAGCTGGCCAAACTGAAACAATGGCACATTGAGTATTATCAGGACGAACCGACATTCGTTGATATGGTGATGGACAGCATGTCCGGTTCCGTTCGTGCCATGCTGCCCGAAGCTATCCAGGCGATGCTCCCGGCTCCGCTCGCTTCTGCGGCTAGTACGGTTAAAGCGGAAAGCGATAAGCTGGCCGCGTTTAACGATCCGCAAAACCGCTATGCGTTTTGCCTGACCTGCGCCAACGTTCGCTAACTATTGACCCCTCTTCGGGATGAAGAGGGGTTTTCTTTCAGACAGAAGAAAAGTCATGCAAAAGAAATCGATTTACGTTGCCTATACCGGCGGTACCATTGGTATGCAGCGCTCAGAACAGGGTTATATTCCTGTGTCCGGCCATCTCCAGCGTCAGCTGGCACTGATGCCTGAATTCCACCGCCCAGAGATGCCAGACTTTACCATCCACGAATACGTCCCGCTGATGGACTCCTCCGACATGACGCCAGAAGACTGGCAGCATATTGCGGAAGACATTAAAGCGCACTACGACGATTACGATGGTTTTGTCATCCTGCACGGTACTGACACCATGGCGTTTACGGCTTCGGCGCTCTCTTTCATGCTGGAGAATCTGGGTAAACCGGTCATTGTGACAGGGTCACAAATTCCGCTGGCAGAGCTACGTTCAGACGGTCAAATCAATTTGCTGAATGCGTTGTACGTTGCAGCAAATTACCCGATTAATGAAGTTACCCTGTTTTTCAACAATCGATTGTTTCGTGGCAACCGGACCACTAAAGCGCATGCTGATGGTTTTGACGCGTTTGCCTCACCCAACCTTGCACCACTGCTGGAAGCCGGGATCCATATCCGTCGGCTGGGAACACCGCTCGCCCCCCACGGCACAGGTGAGTTGATTGTTCACCCCATTACTCCACAACCGATTGGCGTGGTCACCATTTATCCAGGGATCTCCGCTGATGTAGTACGCAACTTCCTGCGCCAGCCTGTAAAAGCATTAATTTTGCGCTCCTACGGAGTGGGCAATGCGCCGCAGAATAAAGAGTTCCTGAAAGAACTTGAAGATGCGAGCTCACGTGGCATTGTGGTGGTGAACCTTACGCAGTGTATGTCCGGCAAGGTGAATATGGGGGGCTACGCGACAGGGAATGCGCTGGCGCATGCTGGCGTGATTGGCGGCGCGGATATGACCGTCGAAGCTACACTCACCAAACTGCACTATTTGCTGAGTCAGGGACTGGATACGCAGACAATTCGTGAAGCAATGACGCAAAATCTGCGCGGCGAGCTCACCCCGGACGAATAAGGAGTCTATGCCCATGGCCCGAGCCTTACTGTTGGTCGATTTACAAAATGACTTTTGTGCCGGTGGCGCTCTCGCCGTTCAGCAAGGAGACAGCACAATCGATATCGCCAACCGCCTGATTGACTGGTGTGCCATACGCGGCGACACGGTCGTTGCCAGTCTGGACTGGCACCCGGCTAATCACGGTAGTTTTGCCAGCCAGCATCAGGTCGAGCCCTACAGCCAGGGACAACTCGATGGCCTGGCGCAGACGTTCTGGCCCGATCATTGCGTACAAAACAGCGAAGGTGCGGCTTTGCATCCGCTGCTGAACCAGCGTGCGATTACCCAAACGTTCACTAAAGGTGAGAACCCGCTGGTCGATAGCTACAGTGCGTTTTTTGATAACGGCCGTCGTCAGGCTACCGCGCTGAATGCATGGCTACTCGAACACCGCATTGCCGAGCTCATCATCATGGGTCTGGCTACCGACTATTGCGTTAAATTCACCGTACTGGATGCGCTCGATCTTGGTTACACCGTCAGCGTTATTACCGACGGGTGCCGTGGCGTTAATATTCAACCCCATGACAGTGCAAACGCCTTTATGGAAATGGCGGCAGCGGGTGCAACGCTGTATACGTTGGACGACTGGCTGGAAACCCAGTCGTAAGTGATGCCGACAGGGTCGCTCCTGTCGGCGCGTTATCTCAGGCCAGCGCTGAAATCTCTTCCAGCGATACTTTGCGTGTCTCGATGCCAAAACAAAAAAGAATCAGCGCACATAGCACCAACATTACTCCTAGCACGATAAAGACCGTAACCGAGCCATAGCGGGTCAACAAAATAGCGACGCCATAGGGCGTAAACACAGCGACAATCCTTCCCACCGCATTCACAAAACCTGATCCTCTCAATCTAAGGTGCGTGGGCCATAGTTCCGGGACATAAACTGCAGAGGCAAAGCAGACATACATATACAGAAAAAAAATCATCACCAGCCCGTAACTCAGAATGGCCCATTCTTCAGTTTGAAGCGAATAGAAATATCCGAGCAATGCGATAATAATTAACAAGAATGAGCCAAACAATCGCCGTGGAAAGCGATCGATAATTAACGCAGCAATAAATATCCCAACCGGCGCGCCAATCATAATTATCGCGGTCATAAATATGGATTTCGTTACATCGATTCCCGAATTAACAAATATCGTCGGGATCCATACCGTAATGGTATAGAGCGAAATATTCATTGCGATAAGCACCGTAATCGCCACCAATGTACAGCGCAACATTGGCCCCTTAAACAAGAGCCAAAATGAACCACTTATCGTGCTTAAATCCGCCGACGAGCATTCGTTCCGGCAGGATGGTAACGTGATGTTTTTTTCTTTCTCAATTTGCGATTCCACCTGCATAAGATGTTTTTCAGCTTCGCTTCTCTGCCCTTTGCCAGCCAGCCAACGTGGGGATTCAATATAGTATTTTCCCGACAGATACCAGGCCAACAGCATTGCTATGCCACCGAGCAGAAACATCACCCGCCAGCTTACAAGTGCAATAATCACGACGCCAATTGCCGCAGATAGCATTGGTGCCCAGTTGCCGACAAATGACAGACGGGCAGACCATTTCCCACGAACCGCGGGTGGAATGAATTCTGTAAATGAGGCATAGCCCACCATAATTAGCGCCCCCATTCCAATCCCCATCAGGCAACGGAAGAAGATAAGCCAGTACATGTTGGGCACAAACGTTGCAACGCAGGCTGAGGCCCCGACGATTAACAAATTGATGCGGAACGCTTTGCGTCGACCGAGATAATCACCAATAAAGCCCCCGGCTAGTGAACCGATAAAGTAGCCGAACATCAGCGCTGAGCTAAACGCGGCATTAAGATAATTGTTGGACCAGCCAGTGCTGACTAGTTTTGCTAATACCACATTCCCGGAATAGCTGAGAAAACCGGTTATTAATAAACTAAAACTAATAATGCCGAAAATACGAAAATGAAATCGAGATAAAGGTAAGCGATCTAATCTTGCGCCGATAGGGTCACATTTTTCCATCTGGATGCCTCAAATTCAGCTAAATAGAAAGTATGGCGATCGCGGCAGAAACAATTTTGCCGCGCCATCCATCATCATTAGATTCTTATGGCATTTCCCAGGTGCAAACTAAAATAATATCGACACAACCCTCGTTATAGCTAATAAACGAGTTGAATATTATTCTCTTTGCAAAATGCAGTCCACTCTGCACCCGGTGCCTTATTGGTTATTAGGTAATTAATATGGCTAAAGTCCACGAGCCGTACGAAAGCTTTACGATCAAACTTTGAGTGATCAACTAACAGGGCCACCTCAGTCGCCTGGCGGATCATGGTTTTTTTGATTTCCGCTTCCGCTTCATTAGAATCTAGCGCCCCACTCTGCATATCTAAACCTTTGCAGCTCATCACCATGATATCAACATGATAACGGCTGATAATCTCCTTGGTGATTCTTCCCTGCAGTGACAGCGTATTCTTATTCAGCTCACCGCCGGTAGAAACCACGTTAATTTCTGACTGCGCCAGCTCATGGAATGCTTCAGCCGAATTGGTAAGCAATGTCAGATCGTTTCTTTCCTTCAACAGCTTTAATAACTCCATCGCGGTACTGCTGGAGTCGGCAGCCATTGTGGTCTTATTTTTAATAAACGGTAACGCATTACGGGCAATGATCTGCTTTTCTTCGAAGAAAGATTTTGCACGCTTATAAAAATGAATATTGTCGGACAACGCGGTGGTATTGAGCACAGCACCGCCATATGTTCGGGTCAAAAATCCTTCATCTTCCAGTTTTTCAAGATCGCGGCGAATCGTTTCCTCAGTCACCTGAAAGATTGAACTTAAATTAGATACCGCCACTTTTTTATCGTTAGCCACCATTTGCTTAATGGCTTGAATCCTGTCTTTTGCCGCCACGATGACACCTCTGTTTCCTGCAAAGTAATAATAAGACCCTAGTATCTCACAGGCTATGTTTATTTTCAAAAGAACATGTCTGAATCACAGATTTCAATACTCTTTTACACAGAAACAGAGGTCAATTCTATCTGACTTAATTTATATCCAACGCTTCTGCCATTCGCCTCATCAATAATGAATCATCATCTGTCAGGGGAATGGTTAACGCCTCGACGTTCTCGCGAACCTGTTCAGGTGCAGTTGCGCCACTCAGTAAGGTGATCAAATCGCTTTGCTTTAAAATCCACGCCAGAGCTAGTGCTGGGATTGTGCAGCGGTATTTTTCACACAGCGGCTGCCACTGCTCTAGCATATCAATCACCCGCAGCATATTTTCCCGCTGAAACCAGACCTTGTTAGCCCGCGCGCCGCCAGGAACATAATCTCGGGCGATAGTACCGGTCAACAACCCCTGCTCAAGCGGTGAATATACCTGTACGATGATGCCATTCTGCTGGCATAGCGGCAGCAGATCAGCTTCCAGCGCCCGGTCAAGAATGCTGTACTTGGCCTGGATGATATCCAGCTCACCGTGTTTGAGATATTCCCTGATATGCCCGGAATCGACGTTCGCCGCACCAATCGAACGGATTTTCCCCTCTTTTTTCAGTGCGTTCAGCGTGTCTACGGTTTCCGCAATCGGCGTAAAACAGGGTTCGACCGACTGCCAGTGGGTCATATAGATATCAATACTGTCGATACCCAATCTTTGCAGGCTGGCATCAACCTCCTCCCGAATAGACTCAGGCGTGAGGTTTTTATACAGCTGGCGATCGCCCACTTTGTTAAACAGGCTGCCTGTTCGCTCCCAGACGATGCCGCATTTGGTTTCAACGACTACCTCACTGCGCGGCAACTTTTTCAGCGCCTGACCGACAATCACTTCACTGTTGCCAAAGTTGTAGCCTGGCGCGGTATCAATCAGATTGATACCGCAGCGATGCGCCTCAACAATGGTATCAATACAAATCTGCAGATCGAGATCGCCATTCCATGCCGGACCGCCGCCAATGGCCCATGTACCTAATCCCATGCGGGAGAGCGTAATATCCGTACTGCCTAAAGGAATCATTTTCATCTGCCGCTATTACCCTTCGTATTCGTCAAGAAGTTGTTCAACCAGCTTTCTGTTCTTCACACCCGTCGTGGCGCCCACGCTCAGTACCGATATTGCCGCCGTTGCATTAGCAAACAGCGCGCAGTCGCGAAGCGGTTTGCCTTCAAGCAGCGCGGAGATAAATCCTGAAGCAAAGTTATCCCCCGCGCCGATGGTGTCGATGGCGGTAATCCCCGACACGGCCGGGACTACCATTTTCATATCGTCACGTTTGATAAAGCAGCCTCTTTTGCCGGTCTTAATCACGACGGTTTTCACGCCACAGTTCAGGAAACTGTCGGCAATCTCATCCAGCGTCTCTTTCCCGGTGAGCAGTTTTGCCTCTTCAAAATTGGGAAACAGATAATCCACGTAGCTCAGCGCTTCACGGATGTCGTCCAGCGTTTCATTCAGTCGCGGTTTAATCATATCCGCGCAGATAATGAGCTTATGCACTTTCGCCTGCGTGAAAATTGCCGTCAGTGCATCGCCATCCAACAACGGGCTATTAAAAATACTCGCCAGCGACAGCAGCTTTGCCTGAGAGAAACGATCAAAATCAACATCGTTTATATTCAGTTTCCATAAGCTGCCGTTACGGTTAGTCACAAAGGTGCGTTCACCATCAGCGGTGACTAAACCCACGTTAATGGAAGTATCAATATCAGCATCCTGCTTTAGGCTTTTAATATCAATATTCTCCCGATGGCAGTGATCGACAATAAAATAACCGGCTGCATCATTACCTAGCCGACTCATTAACGCCGTGCGATGGCCAAGGCGCGAAATAATCGTCGCCTCATTAATCGCGTCGCCTCCCGTGGTCATGGCTATTCGTTCTAATGGATAAGAGTCAACATCAAAGATATTTTTACTCACTGGTTGCAAGGGAATATCAACAATTGCCGCCCCTATACAAATAACCTCGATATTATCCATATTGTCATTCCGCTTTACCGTCAGAGCCAAACAGTTTGATTTTCTCCAGCGCGCGCTCTTTTACCGCTTTGCGAACTTCACGCTCAACGTGCAGGAACGGCTGATTCTGGTTCTCCTGCACCGCCGCCATTGCCGCCTGGCACAGTTCGGTATGAATATTGATTTTCGAAATACCTAATGAAATGGCTTTTTTGATATCCGCATCACTAATGCCGGACGCGCCGTGCAGCACCAGCGGAACGGATACCGCCTCGCGCACGCGTTTGACCACGTCGAAATTCAGTTTCGGTTCAGAGGTGTAGACGCCATGCTGGTTACCAATCGCCACCGCCAGAGAATCGCAGCCGGTACGCTCAACAAATTCTGCCGCCTGGCTCGGGTCAGTATAGTGATAGCCCGCCAGCGCTTCTTCATAAACAGTTTCATTCCCCACGTGCCCCAGCTCCGCTTCAACCGGAATACCCAACGGATGGAAGAAGTCCACCGCCTCTTTAGTCAGGCGAATATTCTCTTCGAAATCAAAGGCGGAGGCATCGCGCATCAACGAATTCATTCCATGGGTCCATGCGTTATGGATAATTTCCATGCTGCGCCCGTGATCCCAATGGGTAATAACCGGCACCGAGGCTTTTTTCGCCATCGAAACCATCATATGTGAAAAATCTTCAAACGAGGTATTACCCACAAAGCCGGTGCCGAATGAAATAATCACCGGCGATTTAGACTCTTCCGCCGCATCAATAACCCCCATTAACATTTCCGCATTCCACACGTTAAAGTGGGCAATCGCATAATGTTTATTCTGAGCATCATTTTCCCAATATTTAATATCTGCCAGCATGGTTGTCTCTCCCTTTTCAATAAATTAATGGTTAACTTTAATAACGCCTTTGATAATTTCACGTTTGTTGTTAACTGACTCATCAAACGCGCGCTGAACATCTTCATAATCGTAAATATGCGTCACCATCGACTTCACATCAAAACGCCCTGAGGAGATGGCTTCGATCGTGACCGGGTAGCGGTTGGCATAACGGAAAACGGTCTGAATAGACACTTCACGGTTAATTTTGAGGAAATTAATCGCTGAATCACCAGGTACAGTACCCACGATCATGATTTTCCCGCCGCGCATTACCAGATACGGAGCCTGCTTAACGGTGATCGCTGAACCTGCGGTTTCGAAAACTATGTCCGCCCCCATATCGCCAGAGAATTGCTGGCAGCAGACAACGGTGTCCTCTTTCCCCCCATTAATCACGGTTGTTGCCCCAAGCTGCTCGGCCATAGCAAGGCGTTTTTCCAGGACATCAACCACCGCAATGTCGGTTGCGCCCAGACATTTACACGCTTGCAAGGTCATTAAGCCAATACAGCCAGCCCCCAGAATGACGATTTTCTTACCCGGCTTAACGTCCGCCAGCATTGCGGCATGCATCCCTACCGCCGCAGGCTCTACCAAAGCGCCTTCCATGGTGTCCATATTATCGGGCAACTTGTAAGTGAAGCTCTCCGGATGGCACAGATAGTGGGTTAGCGCGCCGCGATAATTAGGCTGCGTGGCCATAAAGTCGACATCAGGGCAGATGTTGTATTTCCCTTCCAGACAGTAGCGGCAGTGACCGCACGGCACGCCAGGCTCAATGTTCACCCGGTCCCCCGGTTTAAATTTGGTCACCCGATTCCCTACCGCCACTACCGTACCGGCACATTCATGCCCCAGACCAATTTCCTGGTTTGGGTCTTTCGGCGGAATAAAAGGACCTGATTCGAAACCGTGAACATCTGACCCACAAATTCCAACGTATTCCACTTTAATCAGTACTTCGTGCTCTTTTGGCACCGGGATATCGGCGGCAATAATTTTCATCGTGCCCGGCGTTTTTAATATCGCTTTTGAATTCTTCATGTTATTTCCCATCAATATTATTTGCTGGTAACTGCATCAATACCGAGACTTTCGACAGAGACGCCTTTGGTTTCAATTCCGATGGTAGCAATGGCGACAGCGACAATAATGGAGACCGCACCCAGCAGTACAAATACACCCGTCACTCCATAACCGTTAAGCAATACCGCGACCGCATAAGGCGCGGCGATACCACTGATACGCCCTACCGCATTAGCCAGACCGGAACCGCGAAGTTTCGCTTCGGTCGGCCATATTTCCGGAACATAGACTGCCGAGGCGTAGCAAACGTACATATAGACAAAAGTAATCAGGAAGAAACCAATTAATGTTATTAACAGCATGCTAGTTTGCAGTGAATAGATATATCCCAGCACAGCAATTAACACTAATAACCCCACACCCATGGTCTTTCTCGGAATTTTATCCATTACCAGCATGGCGATAAAAATCCCAAACGGCGCACCGAACATACTCATGGTATTTAAGACAATGGAGTCTTTCAGATTAATTCCCTGAGTCATAAATATTGTCGGTAGCCAGTTAATTAAGGTGTACTGGACGACGTTCATGGCAATCAGAACAAAGGAACCCAAAATAACCCGCTTCAGTAACACCCCGGTTAATAATGCGGAGTACGGAACAGAACGCGGTTGTTTACCATTATCATCTATTACGACTGGTGGCAGCGGCTTGCCGGTCTGTCGAACAACACCATCCTCAATTACCCGCATCACCTGTTCAGCTTCTAGGTAACGTCCACGAGATTCCAGCCAGCGAGGCGACTCAGGGAAACTGCGCCACGCAATAACAGTTGCTATGAGCGATAGCACAGCAGGAATCAACAACTGTACGCGCCAGTTCCATTCCGCGCTGATAAGTGGCGTCAGCCCCATCGCAATCAGCGAACAGAGTGGATAAGACCAGTTGCCAATAAACGATACCCGACTGGACCAGGTTCCACGATTTCGGCCTGGCATATACTCGGTAAACCCGGCAAATAAGGTCACTAACAGCGCACCTAATCCAACTCCCATTACAAAACGGCAGGCAATCAGGAAAGTCATATTGGGTGAAAACGCACCAACGATCATAGAAATAATATGAATCGCTTCATACAAGATAAATGCATTTTTACGTCCGGTTTTATCGCCGATAATTCCCCCACCGAGCGCACCGAGAAACATTCCCGCCGTCGTAATGGCAGAAAACGTGGCGGTGGTGGAATTATCGGTCCAACCAAGTTCTTTTAATTGCGCGAGAATTAATCCGCCAACGGCATTACTCCAACAAACCAGTAATCCAAAGGCAACCATCGCAAACATCGACGTGTGCCAGCGGCAGTCAGGTAGCCTGTCCAGTCTGGCGCCGCAGTGCGGTTTTGCTATTTGTTCCATGCGATAACGTCCTTTTAATAAACATGTTATTCATCAAAGTCGTAAGTCATGATGACTTTAATCGCAGTTTTATCGACCATGGCGTCAAACCCTTCGCGCCATTGCGACAGGCCGATACGGTGAGTGATCATCGGTTTAACGTTGATTGCGCCGCTGGCCAGCAGGCGTATGGCGTTGCGCCAGGATGTGGAGTCGTAGGCCATATGGCCAATGATGCTTTTATTCCACGCGGTGATGTCGTTGATGGAGAAATCGAGAGGTTTAAAACCCATGCCAACTCGGACGACTTCACCATTCGGACGCAGCATTTCGATCGATTGTTTAAGGGCGATATTGGCACCAGAGCATTCGATGACCAGCCCCAGATTGTCTTTACCGCAGATTTCCTGGCAGCGTACAACCACATCTTCGGTCGAACCGTTAACGACAGCTGTCGCGCCCAGCTCTTTGGCGATCGGGAAGCGTACGGCAACATCCTCTTCCAGCCCAACCATCACAATATTAACGGCCCCCATAATGCGCGCCATTTGTACAGAAAAGAGTCCTAATGGACCGGTACCAAAGACCACAACATCCTGGCCTGGAAGGAATTTAGATTGCTGGGCGATAGATTTGTAAGCGTTGCAGATGGGGTCCAGCACCGCCGCCTCTTCATAATGTACCCCTGCCGGGATTTCCCACAGAGCATGGCGGTGAATTTTGAGGATTTCCCCAGGGACCAGACAATATTTCGAAAACCCACCGCCCCAGGTATTATTGTCCAGACCCAAATTCACCTTTTCTGTACAACAAAGAAAATCGCCCTGTTCACAGGCCGGACAAACGCCACAAACGTGCCCGCTGTTGTCAGACACGACTCGTTGTCCCACCTTCCAGTCCTTAACCTTGTCACCAACCTGCACAATTTGCCCCGCAAATTCATGACCACGAATCGAATTAAACTGGTCGGATCCACTGTCGACATTGTAGTGTTTCATGTCTGCGCCGCAGATAGCAGCAGCCTTAATTTCAATCAAAACGTCATCCGGACCACATACCGGTTCCGGAACATCAATCATCTTGTAGCCGCCAAAGGCCTTGCCAAATCTTGCCAGTGCTTTCATTGAATTTTCCTTTGTGTTTAGTTTTGCATCAGTGACCATCATATTTATCCATATAATTTTTGAGGTCAACACGAAATCTTTAAAACACAGATTTTGATCTGTATTTCACAACCAAGATCACAAATAAATGCAAAGATGAACTGAAATCCAAGTGAACGTGGCAGCCGCTTCGCTAAAATGGCGTGAACCCCTTCGCATTTTTCCTGTTATGAAACTGTTAACCTGCGGGTGTTGTTTTTTTCGCCACGCCATTTCCGTGGCGTGTTTGCTTGTTTAATTGTCAAAGAGGAACACCGATGAAACTATTGCCTTTGTTGGCAGCATTACCCCTGCTCTGCGCCAGCGTTGTTTCTGCCAGTTCACTGATGTCAGTTGGCTACTTTAATGGTGGCGGCGACGTCACTGCCGGTCCCGGTGGCGACATCAATAAACTGGATGTTCGACAGATAACCCATCTCAACTATTCGTTTGGTCTTGTCTACAACAACGAAAAAGACGAGACCAATGACGCCTTAAAAGACGCCAGCAAACTGCATCAGATTTGGCTTTCACAGAAAGTGCAGGATGATTTGCTGAAAATTCCGCAGCTACGTAAACAAAATCCAAACCTGAAAGTGTTGCTTTCCGTCGGCGGTTGGGGAGCGCGTGGATTCTCTGGTGCGGCAGCAACGAAGGATACACGCGCGGTGTTTATTCAGTCTGCGCAGGAGATAATTGCGAAATATGGTCTGGATGGCATCGACCTCGACTGGGAATATCCGGTTAACGGCGCCTGGGGACTGGTCGAAAGCCAACCGGCTGACCGCGCTAACTTTACCGCGTTGCTTACAGAACTACGGGCTGCATTGGGGCATAAAAAACTGCTGACCATCGCCGTAGGCGCAAATGCAGAAAGTCCGAAAAACTGGGTGGATGTAAAAGCCATTGCACCATCGCTCGACTACATCAACCTGATGACCTATGACATGGCTTACGGCACCCAGTATTTCAACTCGAACCTGTATGATTCGACGCAATGGCCGACGGTCGCCGCGGCGGATAAGTACAGCGCCGATTTTGTGGTCAATAACTACCTCGCCGCCGGTCTGAAACCGAGTCAAATGAATCTGGGCATTGGCTTTTATGGACGCGTACCAAAACGCGCCGTTGAGCCTGGTATTGACTGGAGCAAACCTGACGCGCAGAAAAACCCGGCTACCCAGCCCTATTTCGGGTCACCTCAAATTGAGTTGTTCAAATCACTGGGCGTCGACCTGAGCAAAGATACCTACGTGAAGTACAACGATATCGTGGCGAAGTTGATCAACGATCCGCAAAAACGCTTTAGCCAACATTGGGATGATGAAGCGAAAGTGCCGTGGCTGTCGGTGCAGTCTGCAGATGGAAAAACACTCTTTGCCCTCTCCTATGAAAACCCGCGTTCGGTGGCGATCAAAGCCGACTACATCAAAAGCAAAGGATTGGGAGGCGCCATGTTCTGGGAGTACGGCGCAGATGACAATAATCAGTTGGCGAAGCAGTTAGCCGATTCGTTAGGCATCAAACACTGATCCCAACGCCTGACACAATAGGTTATGATTAGCGCATTCTGCTGCGCCAGCTTTTGGCGCAGCTCTTCATTTCTTACTGGAGGCATGAGCTTTATGGCTTTTATCCCTAAAAATTACGCCCGTCTGGAAGTCGGTTACCGGGAAAAGGCGCTTAAACTCTTTCCCTGGGTCTGCGGACGCTGTTCCCGTGAGTTCGTTTATTCAAATTTGCGCGAGTTGACGGTACACCATATCGATCACGATCACTCGAATAACCCGGAAGATGGTAGCAACTGGGAAATGTTGTGCCTGTACTGCCACGATCACGAGCATTCCAAATATACAGAAGCGGATCAGTATGGTTCAACGGTGGTTGCAGGAGAAGATGCGCAAAAGGCCGTGGGTGAAGCGAAATACAACCCGTTCGCCGATCTGAAGGCGATGATGAACAAGAAATAATACCAACAACAGGCCCGACACAGATGTTTGCCGGGCCAGGGTAATCAGGATTTAAACGTCGCAATTGGTTCGGGCGTAATACCAAACTCAACCTTCAACTGCTGCTTGCTCTTCATCACCATCTCACCGTTGGTATCAATCGTCATATGCTGCGCGTCAATATTGTTTCGCGCCTGCCATAACATCACCAGCTGTAAGCTGTTCTCTTTTTGTTCTGCCGTTAGCGCTACGCCATCCGGCCATTTTCCGAGTTCAACGGCAGTCGATAAGCGCTGATAAACTTCCGGCGTCATACTGTTGATCATCTCATCAAGATTCATGTTAAATCCACTCTCCGTAGAATAATTTGCTGAATCGTTTCTTCAACCCTTGGTTTGCTCACCGTTTTCACCATCGGTGAAGTTCAAAGACGCTGAGTTAACGCAGTACCGTTCACCGGTAGGTTTCGGACCATCCGGGAAGACGTGTCCCAGGTGCGCATCACAGTTACCGCAGCGGATTTCTATGCGCTGCATGCCGTGTGACGTATCTTTTATGTAACGGATAGCCTCATCGCTAACAGGCTCGTAAAAGCTGGGCCAGCCGCAGCCAGAGTCATATTTTGTCTCGGAACGAAATAGCGGATTGTCGCAGATCAAACAGTGGTAGATGCCGTCACGTTTGTTATGTAGCAAACGTCCGGTAAATGGCGGTTCTGTCCCGTGATTCTGGGTCACGTAGAACTGCATTTCGGTTAAATTTTTTTTCAGTTCTTCTGGAGAAGGTTGATTAGCCATTTGCTCACATCTCGCTTTATCTAAACTCACATCGCGAGACAGATTCTAACAAAACATTAACACCGGAGTGCGAACTTTTGTTCTAAACTTGATCCTTGCGAAATGGCAGCCTGCAATTCGTGATCAGAATCACGTTTTTATCTTGATTGCCCTTTAAAATTCGGGCCGCCGACCCCATGTGGTTTCAAGCCCAAAGGAAGAGTGAGGCGAGTCAGTTGCGCAAAGCTTAGGCAGCAGATTGATTTGTCGCAATGATTGACACGATTCCGCTTGACGCTGCGTAAGGTTTTTGTAATTTTACAGGCAACCTTTTATTCACTAACAAATAGCTGGTGGAATATATGACTATCAAAGTAGGTATCAACGGTTTTGGCCGTATCGGTCGCATTGTTTTCCGTGCTGCTCAAGAACGCTCTGACATCGAGATCGTTGCAATCAACGACCTGTTAGACGCTGACTACATGGCTTACATGCTGAAATATGACTCCACTCACGGCCGTTTCAACGGTACCGTTGAAGTGAAAGACGGTCATCTGATCGTAAACGGTAAAAAAATCCGTGTTACCGCTGAACGTGATCCGGCTAACCTGAAATGGGACGAAGTTGGTGTTGACGTAGTAGCTGAAGCTACTGGCCTGTTCCTGACAGACGAAACCGCTCGTAAGCACATCACTGCTGGCGCGAAAAAAGTGGTTCTGACTGGTCCGTCCAAAGATAACACTCCGATGTTTGTTAAAGGCGCTAACTTTGACAAATACGAAGGTCAGGACATCGTTTCTAACGCTTCCTGCACCACTAACTGCCTGGCTCCGCTGGCTAAAGTTATCAACGACAACTTCGGCATCATCGAAGGTCTGATGACTACTGTTCACGCGACCACCGCTACTCAGAAAACCGTTGATGGCCCGTCTCACAAAGACTGGCGCGGCGGCCGCGGCGCATCCCAGAACATCATCCCGTCCTCTACCGGTGCTGCTAAAGCTGTAGGTAAAGTACTGCCAGAACTGAACGGCAAACTGACTGGTATGGCGTTCCGCGTTCCTACCCCGAACGTATCCGTTGTTGACCTGACCGTTCGTCTGGAAAAAGCTGCTTCTTACGAAGAAATTAAGAAAGCAATCAAAGCTGCTTCCGAAGGCCCGATGAAAGGCGTTCTGGGTTACACCGAAGACGACGTAGTATCTACCGATTTCAACGGTGAAGTTTGCACTTCCGTGTTCGATGCTAAAGCTGGTATCGCACTGAACGACAACTTCGTGAAACTGGTATCCTGGTACGACAACGAAACCGGCTACTCCAACAAAGTTCTGGACCTGATTGCTCACATCTCCAAATAAGTTGAGATGAAACAGTAATCTGTAAGAGCGACTACGGTCGCTCTTTTTTTTGCCTGAAGAAAGGATTGCGTAATGATTAATAAAATTTTTGCACTTCCGGTAATCGAACAAATTACCCCTGTCCTCTCCCGCCGTCAGCTTGATGAGCTTGAGGTTCTTGTTGTCGATCACCCACAGGTTAAAGCTTCTTTCGCACTGCAGGGCGCACACCTTCTTTCCTGGAAACCAAACGGTGAAGAGGAAGTCCTGTGGTTAAGTAACAATACCCCGTTTAAAACCGGCGTAGCGCTGCGTGGCGGCGTACCAATTTGCTGGCCGTGGTTTGGTCCGGCGGCTCAGCAGGGCCGGCCTTCGCATGGTTTTGCCCGCAACCTGCCATGGACGCTGAAAGCGCACAACGAAGACGACAATGGCGTGGTGCTGACGTTTGAATTGCAGAGCAATGCTGAAACGCGTCAGCTTTGGCCGCACGAGTTTTGCCTGCTGGCCCGTTTCAAAGTGGGAGCCACCTGTGAGATGGAGCTTGAAGCTCATGGTGAGTTTGAAACCACCTCGGCACTGCATACCTATTTCAACGTTGGTGACATTGCGGCAGTGAAAGTCAGTGGTCTTGGCGATCGCCTGATCGATAAAGTGAATGATGCTAAAGAAGATGTGCTGGCTGATGGTATCCAGACCTTCCCGGACCGCACCGATCGTGTCTATCTGAATCCGGAAGCGTGCAGCGTGATTCACGATGATGCGTTGAATCGCAATATTGACGTTGTCCACCACCATCACCTGAATGTCGTGGGCTGGAACCCTGGCCCGGCGCTTTCCGTCAGCATGGGCGACATGCCGGATGATGGCTACAAAACGTTTGTTTGCGTAGAAACGGCTTACGCGACCGCTCCGCAGAAAACCACCGAAGAAAAACCATCTCGCCTCGCGCAGACTATCCGTGTAGCTAAACGCTAACACAGCTCTGCGCACCATGCCGGATGCGGCTAACGCCTTATCCGGCCTACAAACTACATACAGCCGTAGGCCTGATAAGCACAGCGCATCAGGCAGTTCCGCGCACCGTGCCTGGATGCTGCCAACGCCTTATCCGGCCTACGAACTACACGCAGCCGTAGGTCTGATAAGCTGCGTGAGCATCGGCATTTGGTAAATCAGGCCATATCCAGCGCTGTTTTACCTTTTGGTGCCGGATATGCCTTATCTAACTGCTTAAGCTCATCTACAGAGAGCGTTATCTCCAGCGCAGCGGCATTTTGTTCGACATGCGCTACGCTTGCGGCTTTCGGAATGGCTATTACACCCGACTGATGAATCACCCATGCCAGCAAAATCTGTGCAGCGCTAACATTGTGCGCGTGCGCGATGTCATTCACCACAGAGTTAGAAAGCAAATCACCACGCAGTCGTCCCGCCTGGGCCAGCGGACTGTATGCCATGACCGGCATCTGCTGCTGCTGGCACCACGGCAGTAAATCATATTCAATACCGCGCGAGGCTAAATGGTAAAGCACCTGGTTAGTTGCGCACTCCCTTCCACCGGGTACCTGCCATAACGCCTGCATATCATCATAATCGAGATTTGAGACGCCCCAACGGCGGATTTTCCCCTGCGCAATCAGTGTTTCCATGGCATCGACGGTCTCTGCAAATGAAAAATCGCCCATCCAGTGCAGCAAATAGAGATCCAGATAATCAGTTTTCAGTCGACGCAGACTCGCTTCGCAGGCGGCAATGGCTTTCTGTCCACCGGCATTCCATGGGTAAACTTTCGAGACTAAAAAAGCGCTATCACGCCGCCCCGTTAATGCTTCACCCACTACCTCCTCCGCTGCACCATCAGCGTACATTTCTGCGGTATCAATCAATCGCAGGCCCAGATCCAGTCCGGCCTGCAGCGCAGACACTTCATCCCGGCGTCGGCTTGGATCCTCGCCCATGTACCATGTTCCCTGCCCAATAGCAGGAAGCGATACCTGGTTTGTAAACGTCACCTGTTTCGCTGTCATCGCACCCTCCTGTGTTAATGCACCACAGTAAAGCAAAACAACGTGCATGTGTCCTGTTAGGGTGCACAAATTGCACCATCATTGATTGGAAGCCGATGGTTAATGCGATCGAAATAAAAAGCCCGGGAACAGCTGATGTTCCCGGGCCGAAATGATACAAAATCTTAGCTGCGAAGTGGTTATTTCAACCGACCTAAATATTTGCCCTCTTTCATGGCGTTGATTTTTCCGTTTTTATAGACGATAACGGAAATCAAACCTGCGCTATAAGACTGAGCTTCTGGATTATTCTCATCATTTGCCGCAGGACTGCCATTAATATAAGCAATGCCATCAGCGCCACGTTTAAAGTCCACTCCGAGTTTATTCACATGCACTGGGGTAGTTTTACTGGCGTGCATTGGGGCATTCGCGTCACTGACCATTGTTTTATGTTCATGCTGTAACTGTTGACGGTAAGCCTCGCTGATGGCATACGCAGGCGCAGCAGAGGAAGCAACCAGAGCAGCGATAAAAATTAATTTCTTCATTAGTTAAACCTTAATATTTATCGTGTTTGTGGTGATGACTGGAATTTGTATCATTTGTGCCATACACGTTCTGCGCGTTTTCCATAGCCTGTTTTTCAGCGGCAGCATTGATTGTCGCCTGACGGTTTTGCTCCGCAATATAGCAAGCATCGCGGCTCACCCCCTTGCTTTCGCAAGCATTCATGCGTGAAGCCTCAGTGGAACATCCCGCCAGAAGTCCCCCCATCACCGCTATCATGATTAACTTTCTCATTATTTATACCAGGTTTATTCTCAAGAAAACCACATGGCATGTAATACCCTCAGCCACGCAGAGTTACTGTCTTAACTTTTAAGTTATATTAATATCTGCAATGGATAAATTAATGTCAATTTTAATTTTTTCAGATAAATACCTAAAGATGTAAACTAAAAATAAATTGGGCAATGTTCTTTTTTTCAAATGAAAGTTAACTTTCAACATCATTCAAAAAGGCTGAAATAGTTATCAACTGTTTTATGGCACACGATAACAAATAAAAGATTATTACTACAATCATAAATCAGAAGATTATCAAGATATTGCATAAAAGCAAATCACTCACGTATGACAATTATGCGTAAAATTGTGTAGATACTCCCCCCTTGCCAAACACAAATATTTAAGATTAATCCAGTAACAGGTTTAATTTTGGTAATTACGGCAGGTAAAATACGTTAAATATTCGTTGCGTCCAGGCGGTATGCCAAAACAGCACAAAAAATCAAATCTCATGTTTTAGATCAATATTCATCTCCGTCACGCACAAAAAAAGCCCGCACAGATGCGGGCTAGTGTTTGACACGCAGTGGCATCAGAACTTGTAGGTCACACCCACCGAGAAGATGCCAGACCAGGACTTATCGACCATCGGGCTGTCTTTCACTTCATCACTCAAACGCACATAACGGCCAGTGCCGTATACGTTCCAGTTGCCAATGAAATTATAGCTCGCGGTCAACTCCAGGTAAGGATCCCAACCATCGTCAGCGTTGTAGCTATTCAGACCACTGCGGCGAGACTCGTGATGGGACACGCCATAATAATAGTCGTTGTAGTTTTCGCTGCTGTACTGCACACCGATACCCGGCGTCAGAGTCAGCCCACCATTGGTGTAACGGTAGAGCCAGGCCAGATCCCAGATAAAGCCGTTGCTGTTATCCAGGGTATCACCCGCCAGTGCGGTACGCAGGAAACCATACTGGGTGTTATGTACATACGAGAGGCCGGCCATCATGCTGCTTTTACGCTTGTCGAGTTGGCGTAAAGCATGGCTATCGCTATCACCCGGCTTGAAGTGCGTCGGATCATAGTACGCCATGATGGAAAGCTTATCTGTCGTGTCATTCCACAAATAGTAACCGCCACCCAAGCCGTGGAACCACACATTATCGCCTTCATAGGTGACAACCGGAACAGGGTACACATCGCGGTCATACTGTTTGTATGGGCTGTTAATCACGCCGACACCCGCGCCAACAGTCCACTGGCTTTCCGCCTGTGCTGTGCTAACTGCGGTTGCGGCAAGGATGCCAAGTGCCAGAAGTTTGAGTTTGGTCACAATCCATAATTCCTTATTCAAATGTGTAGCGGTCAAAGTGTAACCGCCAATACGCTTCAGCCCAACTATTTTACGTATTCGCCCCAGAATGTAACCCCCTAATTTCTCAGCGAGTGATGACATTTTGCTTGCAGGACGGTGAACACCGCATGAATCCTGCCCCATTTCTTTACATAAGATGTGCTTTTTTTGCTGATGAGTTATTGATATGCCATTGAAATTCATTTGCGCACACAGGCAAGTTTTGCAAATGCCATCTACGCTTAATTTTAGAAGGTGTATCACCGAATACGTTGATCTCCTGACCACCAAAATGGCATGAGAGTTGCTTATTTCTTCAGCAGCGACGTCGTTCAGTTTACCTCTTCAGGGGCCTCTACTATTCATATGAACGGCTCTTAACATGTGCTAAAAAACGAAAGGACGGCATACCATGAATATATTCGATCACTATCGCCAGCGTTATGAAGCTGCCAAGGACGAAGAGTTCACGCTGCAGGAGTTTCTTACCACTTGTCGGCAAGATCGCAGTGCTTATGCCAACGCGGCAGAGCGGCTATTAATGGCTATTGGTGAGCCTGTCATGGTCGACACTGCCCACGAACCTCGACTTTCTCGACTCTTTTCGAATCGGGTAATTGCACGCTATCCCGCCTTTGAAGAGTTTTACGGCATGGAAGACGCCATTGAGCAAATTGTTTCTTATTTGAAGCATGCGGCTCAAGGTCTGGAAGAGAAGAAGCAGATTTTGTATCTGCTGGGGCCTGTGGGAGGGGGGAAATCATCTCTTGCTGAGCGACTGAAGTCGCTGATGCAACGAGTACCGATTTATGTCCTGAGCGCCAATGGCGAACGTAGCCCGGTAAACGATCATCCGTTATGCCTGTTTAATCCACAGGAAGACGCACAGATCCTGGAAAAAGAGTATGGGATCCCGCGTCGCTATCTCGGTACGATCATGTCGCCGTGGGCTGCGAAACGTCTGCATGATTTTGGTGGGGATATTACAAAATTCCGCGTCGTCAAAGTCTGGCCGTCTATTCTGGAGCAGATCGCAATCGCTAAAACGGAGCCTGGTGATGAAAACAACCAGGATATTTCTGCGCTGGTCGGGAAAGTGGATATTCGTAAACTCGAACACCACGCCCAGAACGATCCTGATGCCTACGGTTATTCGGGTGCACTGTGCCGTTCAAACCAGGGGATTATGGAGTTCGTTGAGATGTTTAAAGCACCGATTAAAGTGCTGCATCCTCTGCTGACCGCCACCCAGGAAGGAAACTACAACGGGACAGAAGGTATCTCTGCCCTGCCGTTTAACGGGATTATTCTTGCCCACTCGAACGAGTCTGAATGGGTAACGTTCCGTAATAACAAAAACAATGAGGCGTTCCTTGACCGTGTTTACATCGTCAAAGTGCCTTATTGCCTGCGTATCTCTGAAGAGATCAAAATTTACGAAAAACTGCTTAACCACAGTGAGCTGACCCATGCGCCTTGCGCACCGGGCACACTGGAAACACTCTCTCGCTTTACTATTCTTTCTCGCCTGAAAGAACCTGAAAACTCGAGCATTTACTCGAAGATGCGCGTTTACGATGGCGAAAGCCTGAAAGATACCGATCCAAAAGCGAAATCCTATCAGGAGTATCGGGATTACGCCGGGGTTGATGAGGGAATGAATGGCCTGTCCACGCGTTTCGCGTTTAAGATCCTCTCTCGCGTCTTTAACTTTGACCATGCCGAAGTGGCAGCTAACCCAGTGCATCTGTTTTACGTGCTGGAGCAGCAAATCGAGCGTGAACAGTTCCCGCAGGAGCAAGCTGAGCGTTACCTTGAGTTCCTGAAAGGCTATTTGATCCCGAAATATGCTGAATTCATCGGCAAAGAGATCCAGACGGCTTATCTCGAATCCTATTCCGAATACGGACAGAACATTTTCGACCGATATGTCACTTATGCGGATTTCTGGATTCAGGATCAGGAATATCGCGACCCGGATACCGGTCAGCTGTTTGACCGCGAGTCACTGAACTCAGAACTGGAGAAAATTGAGAAGCCGGCGGGTATCAGTAACCCGAAAGATTTCCGTAACGAGATCGTCAACTTTGTTCTGCGTGCCAGAGCGAATAACAGCGGTCGCAATCCAAATTGGACCAGTTACGAAAAACTACGCACGGTTATTGAGAAGAAAATGTTCTCCAATACCGAGGAGCTGCTGCCGGTCATTTCGTTCAATGCTAAAACCTCGACTGACGAGCAGAAAAAACACGACGATTTTGTCGACCGTATGATGGAAAAAGGCTACACGCGTAAACAGGTGCGTTTACTGTGCGAATGGTATTTGCGCGTACGTAAATCGTCTTAACATAAGTGCCCGGTAGCGCATGCGCTTACCGGGCTTGCAAAACAATGTTCCGTAGGCCGGATAGCGCCAGCGCCATCCGGCACTTACAGACATGGCGAACAGTTGGCAGTACGGGGGGCTTATGACCTGGTTTATTGACCGGCGTCTTAACGGCAAAAACAAGAGCACGGTAAACCGCCAGCGCTTCTTACGCCGTTATAAATCGCAAATTAAACAGTCGATCTCCGAGGCCATTAACAAGCGTTCGGTGACTGATGTGTATAGCGGCGAATCTGTCTCTATTCCGACTGATGATATTAGCGAACCAATGTTTCATCAGGGACGTGGTGGCCTGCGCCATCGCGTGCATCCGGGTAACGACCATTTTGTGCAGAATGACCGCATTGAACGTCCACAGGGCGGCGGTGGCGGTTCAGGAAGCGGACAAGGCCAGGCCAGCCAGGATGGTGAGGGTCAGGATGAGTTCGTCTTTCAGATCTCTAAAGATGAATATCTTGATCTGTTGTTCGAAGATTTAGCACTTCCTAACCTGAAGCAGAATCAGCAGCGTCAGTTAACGGAGTACAAAACTCACCGGGCAGGTTTTACCTCTAACGGTGTGCCTGCCAACATCAGCGTGGTGCGATCCCTGCAAAACTCACTGGCGCGCCGCACGGCGATGACAGCGGGTAAGCGTCGCGAACTGCATGCGCTCGAAGCGAATCTGGAAACCATCGCGAAGAGCGAACCAGCGCAGTTGCTGGAAGAGGAACGGTTACGCAAAGAGATTGCCGAACTGCGGGCAAAAATCGAACGCGTGCCATTTATCGACACCTTTGATTTACGCTACAAGAATTATGAAAAACGCCCCGACCCTTCCAGCCAGGCGGTAATGTTCTGCCTGATGGACGTCTCTGGTTCGATGGATCAGTCGACCAAAGATATGGCTAAACGTTTTTATATCCTGCTGTATCTGTTTTTAAGCCGGACCTATAAGAACGTGGAGGTGGTTTATATTCGCCACCATACCCAGGCGAAAGAAGTGGATGAGCACGAGTTCTTCTACTCTCAGGAAACCGGGGGAACCATTGTCTCCAGTGCGCTGAAGTTAATGGATGAAGTGGTGAAAGATCGCTACAACCCTGCCCAGTGGAACATCTATGCTGCACAGGCATCGGACGGTGATAACTGGGCAGATGATTCACCGCTGTGTCATGAGATTTTGGCGAAAAAGCTGCTGCCAGTGGTACGCTATTACAGCTATATCGAAATCACTCGCCGCGCTCACCAAACCTTGTGGCGTGAATACGAACATCTGCAATCAACCTTTGATAACTTTGCGATGCAGCATATCCGCGACCAGGATGATATTTACCCGGTATTCCGCGAACTGTTTCATAAACAAAGTACGACCAGCAACAGTTAACCACCTAAATAAATCAGCCAGAGGTTATCTTCTCTGGCTGATTTTTTACGGGTGTGATGCGTTCCGCTCAAAACGTAAAATGACACTACATCCTTTCCACCAGCGGATAGAAATCTTTATTTTCTTTTGGCATACGCTCAAACACTTTGCGTAGAACAGTGTTGGCATCGCGTCTGAATGCTTCATCATTGCCTATTAATTTACTGGCAATATTCCAGCGCCGGGAAAATACATCATAATCGCTGACGATATCCGTCATTTCGCGTTGAAATGTTGAGCTAACCTGTCTGAGCGTGCTATTTCCATCCTGCTCAATATGCGGATAAAGGAACTGATCTTCAGCAGACAGATGCGTTTTTATAATCGCACTCATGCTAACGATCGCAGTAGCAATTTCTTGCGCATTGGATGATACACCTGCCTGGCTCAACTTACGTAAAAATGAAATTTTCTCAAGGATTTCAACATGCTGATTTTTCATTTTATCAATATTCATCCGTTTGTCCTTTTTATTTTCCCTTTACAGAGCAGCAGGCAATGTAGTTGAGTTGATGACGTTGCGAACGAAAGAAGCGAAACATTTTCAGGAACCGACGACGATTTTCGCTCGTGCGTAAGCCGTTAAACACAATTTTAACCGCCCCTGTAAGCCCTTCATCACGAATTAATCCACGCGGCGACATCAGCGACATGTTGCCATTCTGCTGCAGGACCTGTTCGAACCCGCAGTTAAGAAACAAATCACGCCAGCCTTGTCTGGTCATTGGGCTAACGTTTGATTTCACCACATCGACAAGCTGGCCCTGATCGCTCGCACCCAGTTTCTGGGCGGTGAACATAATATCGTGGGTGAGCAGACGCCCACCGGGCTTCAACACACGATAATATTCGGCAATTAACTTCGCCTTCGCTTTATCGGCATACATTGTCAGCATGGCTTCGTTAATCACAACATCGAAACTGTTATCCGCAAAAGGAAGAGTGTTGGCGTTTGCAGCCATTACATGAATGTGATTTTCCAGACCATTTGCCGCTACGTTATTCCTTGCATTTGACAGTGCGGTTTTATCCATATCAATGGCGTATACCGTACAGCCATAGCGTTGAACTAACTCTATCGCCGTCGTGGCCATATTGCACGCCACTTCAAGCACCTGGCTGCCGGGCGTCAGCTGTGACTGGCTAAACAACCATTCTGTTGCTTCAACGCCGCCCGGACGCAGACGGGTTTTGCCCAGGCTGGCTAAAAATGTATGACCCGCTTTTTCAGTCGCGCTCATTGGCCTGTCTCCTTTCTATAAGTTGCATTATAAATACAACATTAAGAGTTAAAGGTGAAGCGCGCGAATGATTTTTATTACAAAATGTCCTTGCCCGTAGCGTTAGAGCGGATGTATGCCGTGTGATAGACTGAAGTATCAGACTTACAGGGCTGTAAATCATTATGAAATTGCATCATAAAGCGCTCAGGCTCTTTATCTCCGTCAGCGTAATTGTTTTGACGTCTTCTTTTTTGGTTTATGAGCTCATTGCCAGCGATAAAGCAATGAATGCGTACATGCGCTATATCAATGAGAAAGCCGACTCATCGTTTCTCTATGATAAGTACACAAATCAGAGCATCGCAGCCCATCTGATGCGTACATTTTCGTCCCCCCAGGAGCCAGCCTCTCTCGAACAGCAAAAAACACTTTGCTCCGCTTTCGGCAGCGTTAACGGCACTCATGGGTTCAATCTCACTAAACGCAACTATCTGCCATTACACGGTACGTTGCAGACCACCTCAACAAAATGTAGCGAACAGCTTGATGACATTTTTCTGCTTCCCTCTTTTGACCGGGCGGTCAATGTTAATCGTCAGCAGAAAGATTACGGTCAGGGATTAGGGACGCTGGAGTATAAATTTCGATATTACGTCGATCTCAAAAATAACTACGTTTATTTCTATGATTTGATCGACTCGCGGAAATTTGCGATACACAACTGGTCGTTTTTGCAAAAAGGTACGCTGGGAATCGACCAGAATGATATTGACGGTATTTTCACTGGCCGCACGGTGATCTCCAGTATTTATGAAGATAACCTGACCGAGAAAAAGGTGATGAGCTTTTTAACACCGGTTTACTACGCCAATAAGCTAAAAGGTGTGGTGATGGTGGATATTAACAAAGAGAATTTACAGAATATTTTCTATACCAGCGACCGCCCTCTTGTCTGGCGCTATCTTGACGTCACGGTCTCTGACACCAGTTCAGGTAAAGAGATTCTCGTTCATAAAAGTGAATCCGATCTGTTCCGCTATGTTCACTATGAGAAGGACATTCCTGGCGGTATACGCATCACCCTCTCACTTGATGTTATGTACTTTATTGTCTCGTCCTGGAAGATATTTGCCTTCTATTTACTGGCAACGATATTGCTGCTGAATATGGTCAGAACGCATTTTCGGCTGTATCACAACGTCACGCGGGAAAATGTCAGTGATGCGATGACAGGGCTCTACAACCGTAAAATTTTAACGCCTGCGCTCGAACAGCGTTTACAGCAGTTAGTAAACTCAGGCACCCTCGTGACCTTTATCGCCATTGATTGCGACAAACTAAAAGTTATTAATGATACGTTGGGGCATAAGGAAGGCGATCGCATTATCACCATTCTGGCCAAAGCCATCCAAACGTCCATTCGCAAAAGCGACTATGCCATCCGCCTCGGCGGCGATGAGTTTTGCATTATCCTCATCGATCACCCCAGTGAATTAACGCACCGCCTGCTGGAGAGGATTCGCTATAACTTACAAATTATTGCGCAAGATATATCAATCAGCTTCTCTGTCGGGATTTATAATATGCAGCCAAACGACACCATTGATGATGCCTACAAAGCATCTGATGCACAGCTCTACCTGAACAAACAGAAAAAACGCACCGATGCGTAATCATTTTTCTGACAGGATTTTCATTGTTGTACCAGGAGTAAGTCATGACAGAAGTGAACAAAGGTAACGCAACGCACCAGCGTTTAATCTCCCTGTTGTCTGAACACGGTGCGACCTACCGCGTAGTCAGCCATGAAGCCGTAGGCAAATGTGAAGCAGTTTCTGAAATTCGCGGTACCGCACTGGGTCAGGGTGCAAAAGCGCTGGTTTGCAAAGTAAAAGGCAACGGCGTCAATCAGCATGTCCTGGCGATCCTCTCTGCCGATCAGCAGGCCGACCTGAGCCTGTTGGCCAGCCATATTGGCGGGTTGAGAGCGTCACTTGCCAGCCCGGCGGAGGTAGATGAACTGACTGGCTGCGTATTTGGCGCTATCCCACCGTTCAGTTTTCATCCGAATCTCAAGCTGGTCGCCGACCCGCTATTGTTTGCGCGTTTTAATGAAATTGCATTTAATGCCGGGGTGCTGGAAAAATCCGTGATCATGGATACCGCGGATTACCTGCGCATCGCGAAACCGGAATTAATCCCGTTCCGCCGCGAGCAGTAACTGTCCGAGTTAGCAGTAAAAAACATCGCTTCGTGCGTTAGCCTAAAAAAAATCATAATCATTAAAAAAAGCCTGTTCCGTCACGCATTTACGCGTACAGTAAGCAGGCTTATTTTTTCTTTTGGCAAGGAAACTACGATGTTTGATGTCACTCTGCTGATCCTGCTCGGACTGGCAGCTCTGGGCTTTGTCAGCCACAACACCACTGTCGCTGTTTCAATTCTGGTGCTGATCATAGTCCGTGTTACCCCTCTGAATACCTTCTTTCCCTGGATTGAAAAACAGGGCCTGACCGTCGGGATTATCATTCTGACCATTGGTGTCATGGCGCCGATCGCCAGCGGAACGCTACCGCCCTCCACACTCATCCACTCCTTTGTGAACTGGAAATCACTGGTTGCTATTGCCATTGGGGTATTTGTCTCCTGGCTTGGTGGGCGCGGTGTTACGCTAATGGGCAGCCAGCCCCAGCTTGTTGCCGGATTACTGGTGGGCACGGTACTGGGCGTGGCACTGTTTCGCGGTGTGCCGGTGGGGCCGCTTATTGCGGCAGGTCTGGTCTCGTTGATTGTTGGGAAGCAGTAGCCAGCCCGTTCAGATAACGGCCTGGCGTCTGCCCCAGGCCTTTTTTGAACATAGTGATAAATGCCGTGGTCGAATCATACCCGAGCATTTGCGCAACCTGCTGTACATTGCGGCCATCAATCAACGCCTGCAGCGCCAGAATCAGCTGGAGCTGGTGACGCCAACGGCGAAAACTCAACCCCGTTTCTTTGACGACCAGACGAGCAAGGTTACGTTCACTCATCGCAAATACGCTGGCCCATTGTCCCAACGTCTGCCATTGTGCAGGCTCTCTCGCCATCGTTGCGACCATTCTGCGAATTTTCGGGTGATCGGAAACCGGTAACTGCATCTGCTCCTGGGGCTGCTGCGGCAGTTCATCAAACAACACCTGCGTCAACCGCTGGGTTGCTGGCTCCAGTCGTTGAGCATCTGTTTTGGATGCCAGCGCCAGAATAAGCTCCCGGCACAACGGAGCAATTTTCAGCGTGCAGCAACGATCGGGCATCACGACGGCCTGCGGCTCAATAAACAAAAAGCACAATTGTGCGCCAACGGTAACGTGGTTGCTGTGTGGAATTTCACCGGGGATCCACACCGCATATTGCGGAGGCACCATCCACATAGCATTCTCAACCTCACAGGTGATCGCGCCATGCAGCGCCAGAATCAACTGGCCTTTACGGTGCTGATGCAGCGGACTGAAAAGTTCATCTTCCCGGGCCTGAATACAAAACGCCACCGCCGCATCGTGGTGAAGATCGGGTTCGTATCCATCCAGTCTCAGTCTTAACATAAAAATGTCCGATTTAAGCGATAAACTGTCATTTTAGCTTGATTCATCCATTGAGTAAAAACGCTAAGGTATCGCCTCGCCTGACGATATGAGAAAAAAATGACAAATACACCTTCCTCCCGTGGCAAGAGCGCAGCATTGCTGATCGCTGGGATCCTGATGATTGCCACCACATTGCGCGTCACCTTTACCGGTGCAGCCCCGTTGCTGGATGCAATTCGCGCCGACTACGGTCTGAGTACCGCCCAGACGGGGCTTCTGACCACCCTGCCACTGCTGGCTTTCGCACTGGTTTCACCTCTGGCTGCCGCCGTTGCACGCCGTTGGGGTATAGAACGTAGCCTGTTTGTCGCTATGCTACTGATTTGCGCTGGTATTGCGATACGTTCGTTGCCCTCACCAGGGTTCCTGTTTAGCGGCACCGCCATCATTGGTTGCGGAATCGCGTTGGGAAATGTGCTGTTACCCGGTCTGATTAAGCGCGATTTTGCTCAGCATGTGGCGAAACTCACTGGCGCATACTCGCTGACCATGGGCGCGGCAGCAGCACTGGGTTCCGCCATTGTGGTACCGCTGGCGTTGAACGGGTTTGGCTGGCGCGGTGCGCTGATGGTACTGATGGCCTTTCCGCTACTGGCGCTGATTATCTGGTTACCCCAATGCCGCCAGACGGCCAATGCCAGTTTGAGCAACTCGCGCGCTTTGCATTCCCGCGCGATCTGGCGCTCCAGCCTCGCCTGGCAGGTAACGCTGTTTCTGGGGATCAATTCGCTTATCTACTATGTCATCATCGGCTGGCTGCCCGCCATTTTGATCAGCCACGGCTACAGCGAGGCGCAGGCCGGTTCGCTGCATGGTTTACTGCAACTGGCAACCGCCGCGCCGGGATTATTGATTCCTCTCGTCCTGAACAGATTTAAGGATCAACGCGCCATCGCCGCTCTGGTTTCATTAATGTGCGCCGTCGGTGCGGCGGGATTCGCCATGATGCCTGATCAGGCATTGCTATGGACCATCCTGTTTGGCTTTGGCTCAGGCGCGACGATGATCCTCGGCTTAACCTTTATTGGCCTGCGCGCAAGCTCAGCACATCAGGCTGCTGCCCTCTCCGGCATGGCACAGTCTGTCGGATATTTATTGGCGGCCTGCGGACCACCGCTGATGGGGAAAATTCACGACCTCAACGGTAGCTGGCTGATTCCTCTTGGTGGGGTCGCCGTGTTAGCGATGCTGATGGCGGTGTTTGGTCTGTGCGCGGGGCGCAATCGGGAGATCGCGAGCGCATAATGCAGAGGGCAGGTTCGTGGACAACCTGCCCGTATTTTTATTCGCGCGCGGCGCGCAGCAGCGCCTGAACTAACGGCACGGGTTTTCCCGCCAGAGCTCCGCGTTCATGCTGAAAGAGCGTGCCGACATAAAATGGATGCGTCACCAGCTCAATGGCACGAATATCACCAGCTTCATCCCAGCCGGTCACCCGAAGATCGCCGCTTTCAAGCTCGGCGGCAAAATCCTCCGATACACCATAGTTACAGTGATATCCCTCGGTGATAACATCCCGCCCGTAGGCTTTGGCAATCAGCGTATTGGCCCGCAACTCAATATCATCCGTCTTTTCTACCAGCGAGCAGGTCAATGGTGCTATCACCATTCTACCCGTGGTGTCCGTCTCGGCGTGGGCGGCGTCGCTCCAGCCCAGCACGTTGCGGGCATACTCCAGAATCGCATGTTGAAAACCGCCACAGGTTCCCAGGAAGGGGATGCTGTTTTCACGCGCGTAGCGTATCGCTATTAGCGCCCCTTCAAGATGGCGATACGGACTGCCTGGAACGACCCAGATGGCATCATAGCCAACCAAGTCCTCACTACTGTTGATATCAGATGTAGTTAGCCAGTCATAATCAGCCACCAATTCCAGGACGGCGGCAGCATCATCGATAGCAAGGGGAATAGCCTGGTGCGCTACAATATCGGGGCTGTAATCGCCCACCAGCGCAATGCGAAGCGTATCTTTAATTGGGGAAATTTCCATTAAGCTTTCCTTGTGTCCTGACAATAAGGGACAGCATAAGGAGCCTCAGCCTACCGACTTTTTGGTGGTATCACAATCCCTTAAATTGGGAGTCAGGGCGGGCAAAATGCTATAATGGTCACGTTTTACGATCTTATTTAACCGTAATAAAATTGATGAGCAATACCTGAGCGGTAGCTGAAAGGAGCGGATGAAGAGATGAAGATTCAGTGTAAACGCGTATATGACCCGGCAGAAAAAAGCGATGGTTATCGCGTGTTGGTCGATCGGTTGTGGCCACGCGGGATAAAAAAGACCGACCTTACTTTCAACGAATGGAATAAAACGCTGACACCATCCTCTGAATTGCGCAAAGCATTCCACGCAGAACTGATCGATTTTTCACACTTTTCCGAACAATATCGCGCAGAGCTGGCCCAACAGCAGCAAGAAGGAAAGCGCCTCGCAGAGATTGCCCGACAGCAAACCTTAACGCTACTGTATGCGGCGAAAAACACCCAGCAAAACCACGCGCTGGTGCTCGCTGAGTGGCTACGTCAATGTTGACTGCCTATTACTTGCCCGTTGCCGGATGATCTCTACGCCAGAGTGACCATTCGTCAATTACTTCCCCGTTGGGTAGTTTGCAGTCAGACTTAACACCTTGCGGAGTCTGCACCGCAATCAACGAGCCGCCCTTCTGTCCGCAATACACCGATGCCGGATTCGCCATGCCAACTTTCGGTGGCACAGGCGCTTCCGGTTCCGTGGTACACCCCGCCAGCACCAGCAATCCAGGCAAAACAATAGACGCAAGTTTCATATTTACTCCTGTTAAAAACCTTATTCTGGCAGATTACCCCGACTTTCCATCTATCTCCATGTTTTCCTGCCAGCTATCCATTTTATGTTTACATTCTGAACTGGATGGCGTGTTTCATCTTTCACCTCGATGTTCTATCATGCGGGCAACGTCAGCCCAGTCATTACTCAGGAGCATTTACACCTCATGTCGGACATGATCCTTGCCAGAGTCTCACAATCCTTAGCTACGGAGCAGTCAGTTGAGAGTCTGGTTCGCCAACTTCTGGAGATGCTGGAGATGGTGACTGAGATGGAATCGACCTACCTGACCAAGGTCGATCTGGATGCCCGTCTGCAGCATATTCTGTATGCACGTAATAGCCGCCAAATGCAGATCCCCGAAGGGCTGTCCGTGCCGTGGGATGAAACGCTGTGCAAACGCGCTATTGAGGAAAACTGTCTGTACAGCGACAACGTGCCCGCACGCTGGCCGGACTGTACCGCCGCTCGCGCACTGGACATCACCACCTTTCTGAGCACTCCCATTCATCTTCCGGATGGAACGTTTTACGGTACACTCTGCGCGACCAGCCGCCACCAGCAGGCATTGAGCCAACGTGGGGAACAAGTATTACACCTGTTTGCCGGTCTGATCGCCCAGTCTATTCAAAAAGAGTCGCTGGTTGCTCAGTTACGTGAAGCAAACGCCGCGCTGATTACTCACTCCTACACCGATGCCCTGACGGGATTACCGAATCGGCGCGCAATTTTTGAAAATGTAGAGACCCTTTTTTCGCTTGCCCGCCACCTCAGACAGAAGATAGTTGTCGCCTATATCGATTTGGATGATTTCAAATTGATCAATGACCGCTTTGGCCACGAGGTTGGCGACCAGTTCCTGATCCAGATTGGGCAGCGCCTGCTCCGTGAATGTAGTGATAATGATATTCTCGGTCGACTGGGCGGCGACGAATTTTTAGTCGTTAGCCTGTCAGCGGAAGATGAACAGGATCAGCGTATACGTCTGCAGCAGGCGAAAAATCAGCTGCAACAGCAGATTTGCGGTGACTACCACCTGGGTGACATTCATCTGTTTTATCCTGGTGCCAGCCTGGGTGTGGTGGAAATTGATCCGCTGGAGACTGATGTAAACTGTGCACTTCATCTTGCAGACAGCGCAATGTATCAGGATAAAAAGCGTCAGGATAAAACCCCTTTTGTCGTACATTAAGCCCTGCTATGCTGGCTCGTCTTTAAATAACTCTGGTAGATAATCGTATGCGACTCGGTATTATTTTCCCTGTCATTATTTTCATTTCCGCTGTCGTTTTCTTATCCTGGTTTTTTATTGGCGGCTACGCTGCACCGGGAGCATAACGATGAAAAAAACAACGATTATTATGATTGGCGTGGCGATCATCGTGGTTCTGGGCACGGAACTGGGGTGGTGGTAACCAAAATAAAGGCCACTTATCAGTGGCCTCTATTGTCTGCATGTTTAGTTAGCTTTTGATTTTTCTATAGATAAATAACACCACAATCGCACCGATAACCGCTACGACAAAACTGCCGAAGTTGAAACCATCAACTTTACCAAAACCAAAGAAGGTACTGATCCAGCCACCCACTACCGCACCGACAACCCCTAAGATAATGGTCATAAAGAATCCGCCGCCATCTTTACCCGGCATAATCCATTTTGCCAAAATCCCAGCGATAAGACCGAAAACCACCCATGAAATAATGCCCATAATTTTCCTCACTTATGTTTTTAAATTAACGATTCACTCGTCGTATAAAAGCATAGCATAGCGCTGACAAATTAAAATTTGTGATCGCCATCACTTCATACTTTCATCTTTTTCCGATGTTTCATAAGGTTATGACTGCTGACCAGCAGGCTAAATTTTTGTCACTACTCGTCATTAGTGTCGAATCGTCAGTCATTCTGCTTAACGCTTTTGCCGTCAGCCCTGTTATTGCTGGTTTTTCACTTCTGGCACACTTTATGCTTAAACAACCCGTCGCTACGACAAATCGTAGTCCGCGGTGCTTATCGCGTGGCTGCGTCTACAATTCGCGCTATTTCAGCATTTAACAGGTCTGTTATTGATGAAAAAAATCACCAGTGTTTGCCCATACTGTGGGGCCGGGTGCAAGCTCAAGCTTGTTGTCGAAAATAACAAAATCATCCGTGCCGAAGCCGCAGAGGGTGTAACGAACCAAAATCAGTTGTGCCTGAAAGGCTATTATGGTTGGGACTTTCTTAACGACACCCGCCTTCTGACTCCCCGTCTGACTCGCCCGATGATCCGTTATGAAAAAGGTGGAAAATTCACGCCCGTTAGCTGGGATGAAGCCATTCGTTACACCGCAAAACGCTTATCTGAAATCAAAAATACCTATGGCCCTCGCGCCATCATGACCACCGGCTCTTCGCGAGGAACGGGGAATGAGACCAACTACGTGATGCAAAAATTCGCACGTGGCGTACTCCATACCAATAATGTCGATTGCTGCGCCCGGGTCTGTCACGGCCCTTCCGTTGCGGGGTTACAGGAAACGTTAGGCAATGGCGCCATGAGCAACTCTATCAGCGACATTGAAAACTCAAAATGCCTGCTGATCTTTGGTTATAACTGCGCCGACTCGCACCCAATCGTAGCCCGCCGGGTAATTAAAGCTCGCCAGAATGGCGCAAAAATCATTGTCTGCGACCCGCGTCGTATTGAAACCGCCCGTATTGCTGACCAACATTTGCAGTTGAAAAACGGTTGCAACATGGCGCTGGTTAATGCCTTTGGTCATGTACTTATCGAAGAGCAACTCTACGATCGCGAGTATGTGCAAAAGCATGCGGAAGGGCTGGAAACATACTGGGAAACCGTTAAGGACTACGCCCCTGAAGCCGTTGAACATTTGACCGGTGTTCCCGCACAGCAGGTTCGCCAGGCGATGCGCACATTTGCCGCTGCTCCATCGGCAACCGTAATGTGGGGGATGGGCGTCACCCAGTTTGGTCAGGCCGTTGATGTGGTTCGCGGTTTGTCGAGTCTGGCATTACTGACCGGGAATCTGGGTCGCCCTAACGTCGGCGTTGGTCCGGTGCGTGGGCAAAATAATGTGCAGGGCGCGTGCGATATGGGGGTACTACCTAACCAGTTCCCGGGGTATCAGGACGTGACTGATTCCGCAGTCCGGGAGAAATTTGCCAGCGCATGGGGCATTGACGTTAATCAGATGGATGACAAGGTCGGGACCCGTATCACCGAAGTTCCGCACCTGGCTATCGAAGGCAAAATAAAAGCCTACTACATCATGGGAGAAGATCCGTTGCAAACCGAGGCGGACCTGGGACTGGTCCGCGAAGGGTTTAACGCGCTCGATTTTATCGTCGTGCAAGACATCTTCATGACTAAGACAGCGGAAATGGCCGACGTCCTCCTGCCGGCCACCTCATGGGGCGAACATGGCGGCGTCTTTACCTGTGCCGATCGCGGCTTCCAGCGTTTTGAGAAAGCGATTGAACCCACCGCTGACGTAAAGCGTGACTGGGAGATTATCAGTCTGCTGGCCAGCGAAATGGGCTATCCAATGCAGTATCAAAATAACCAGCAAATCTGGGATGAGATGCGCGAGCTGTGCCCGCTGTTCTACGGCGCGACCTATGAGAAGATGGGGGAAATGGGGCATGTTCAGTGGCCATGTCCGGATCTCGATAGTCCTGGTACGCCATACCTTTACGCACACAGCCAGTTTGATACCGCCAACGGCAAAGGCAAACTGTTTGCCGCACCGTGGCGAGCGCCCGCAGAAGTTCCGGATGACAAATATCCGCTGGTACTGTGTACCGTGCGTGAGGTTGGGCACTACTCCTGTCGCTCGATGACCGGTAACTGCGCGGCGTTACAAGCGTTGGCTGATGAACCAGGATATGTGCAAATCAATACCCATGATGCCGAAAAACTCGGTATCCGTCATCGTGATCTGGTGTGGGTCAGCTCGCGTCGGGGTAAGGTCATCAGCCGCGCGGATGTGTCCGAGCGCATCAATGCCGGAACGGTATATATGACCTATCAATGGTGGATTGGTGCATGCAACGAGTTAACCCAGGATAACCTCGATCCAATCTCGAAAACGCCGGAAACCAAATATTGTGCCGTAAATATCGAGCACATTACCGATCAGATATGGGCCGAAAAGTATGCCGCTCAATCGTATAGCGATATGAAATCACGCTTGTGTGAGGCGATTGCGTAAGTCACCACCCTTGCCGCCTGAGTCTGGATACCCAGACTCAGGTTTTATCTCATTACTTCGCCAGGTGTGGTTCGCTGAAGCGGATGGAGGCAGATTCCTCCAGCTTATCCCGCTGCATAAAACCGAAGTTCATCAGAAACAACCCCGCCATAAACGGTAGTTCATACAGTTCTTCAATCAGATCGCCATAATGGGTATTGTGCAGGAAGATGGGAGCCAGCAGACGATGATGCTCTACCGTATCGGAAATCAAAAATGCGCAGGCGGTAATCGCCAGCATCCAGACCGGTAATGGTTCATTACGCACGCGTCGGACAATATCCAGGCGTAAGCGCTTCGACAACAGCACCGGCAGAATAATCATGGCAATTAATACGACGGAGATAGCTCTGAACAGAAGTTTAGAATGCTCAGGGAAGTAATCACGCCCCCAACTGGTGCTTCGGCCCAGCAACACCAGCCACCACACAGTCGCCCAAAGCCAAAATTGTTTCCCACCTTCAGGACGTGATAAAGGCCGGATGTAGCTGAGAGTAAATACTGCACCAAACAGTAGCCATAACGCCTGCCCATTTTCGATCCATTTGACGACACTGCCATTGAGCAGAGGAAGATTCCAGTTCGCGGTGAACGGGATCGCCACAATGACCAGTCCAAGAATAAGCGTGGGTAATGTAAGTTGGGTGTTCAGTTTCATAAGCGCGATGTTCTGTATTGTTACTGTTTTGCGATCATAACGTCTGTGAATGATCGACAATTAGCATTCAATGCGAATTTCTTAAGGTATTCTTAAGGAATCTTTTTCCGGACATCACCCCATTCAACATAAACAAAAAAACCGCACAACGCGTCAAAACGCAGTGCGGTTAGTAGATAAAAATTCAGTGTATTCAATCAGTAGGAGTAATTAACGCCTACCATCCGCACACTTCATGCTCATTCTCGGTATCGTATGAACGTACGGTATTGACCAGATCTTTAACAACTTCTGCTGCCACATCCGGCACCAGTAATGTCATCGGCGCTTCTGTTTCATAATCAACAGAAACACCGTTGCTGTTATTAGTCACGGTTACGGTATAGGTTGCTTTGCCCATGATTTACTCCTTGCCGGTGCGCACGACTTTTCGTTGATTTGCACTCTCCATCAGAACTTCCGGGGCAACGAAAAAATCGATATTAAAGTAAGTGTCGTCAGTCATCACTTCGATGTTATGCCATTTTTCCGGCGGAAAAACGCCAAACTGACCGGCTTCAATAACCATCACCTCTACTGGCTCCGGGCTGTGTTCATCGGCGTATCCGAGATATTTGACCGCCCCCTGCATAACAGAAAGTCGTGGATAAACCCCGGCACGAGTTCCTTTATCAAGGTGGCGTTCGAAAATTCCGGCAGGCGCCGTTTCTTTATTCCAGAATGGAGTAGATCGTGTATGGATATGATTCTGTGGAATTTGAAGCATTTTTCTTCCCTTTTCCAGTCGACAACCAGCGAGTCTTATTGAACCGCTGCTGTACACAGGGTACGCCTCAAAATATACATTTAAAATACCATTTATTGGTTATAACCCTACAATTATAAATGAAAAGTAAAGCGTCATATTGAAGGCCCGCCGCAACCAGCGGGCCAATGGCATCACGACTGAAGCGTGGCCAGACGAGCGGCAAAACCAACGAAAATCAGGCCGATAAGGGAATTACCCACTTTGGCCAGTTTTTTCTTCGTGCGAATATACTGCGTCACGAACGCGCCGGAGAAAATAAGGAAGCTCAGATAGAAAAAGCTCACTACCTCAAGCGTAATGGCCAAAATAAAGAATGACAGCCCTGAGTGTGGCGCATTGACATCAATAAACTGCACGAAGAACGAAACATAAAACAAAATAGCTTTTGGATTCGTCAGGCTCAGAATTAATGCTCGCTTAAAAATAGCGCCAAACGGGACTTCCTCTGGCGCGGCGTCGCTGGCTTTCGATTTCAGTGTCGCATACAGGATCTTCGCACCGAGGTACAACAGATATAACGCGCCAAGATAGCGAACGATGTTGAACAAAACGGGCGTTGTTTTGATCAATGCGGCAACACCGGCATAGGCCAAAAACATCAACACGGCATCACCGATAAACACACCGCTTGCGGCGAGATAACCGCCCTTCACTCCCCGACCAACGCTGTTCTTTAACACAAATATCGTATTTGGCCCCGGTACCAGCACGATAAAAATAGCCCCCACCAGATACGTCCAGTAATTCAGAACTCCATACTCTGCGAACACGTTAACCTCTTCCTGAAAAAACACATGCACTTGCTGCGATACAATATGCTAACGAATGCATCGGGTGATGGAAAGAGAAGGTTATGAATTAAAAAACCCGCCACTGGTGGCGGGTGTGTACAGATAAGATTAGCCCGGATTAATGGTGCAGCATCTCATCCACAACCTCTTCTCCCTTCAACTGATAAGGGTAATAGGTAGGCCAGTTTTCCATCTCTTCAAGCAAGGCTGCCTGCGAGGTATTTCCAATAAAGATATGGAAGTGGCTCGATTTACGCGGTGCGATAATATGATCGCTAAATTGCACATATTTAGGCGCTTTACTGTCAGTAGCTTTACACTCAAACAGATACCGTACACCTTTCTTGCCTGATTTATAGTGCAGGATTTTATATCCGGCATAGTCGTATTTACATGATGCAACCTGATTACCGGTATGAAACTCCATCACACCATTTTCAATGCCGATAGTGTCTACGTTGGTTGCATAGCCTGTACGGTAATACGCTTTAATTTGTTCTGCCGTTTTATTTTTATCTTTCTCCGCTTTCTTTTTGAATACCGGATCAAGTTCGCCGCTGACCAGATACGGATAGACAGATTGCCACATGCCATCCCAGTCGGTCAGCGCTCTGTTCTGCACCTGGTTATCATCAAATACCCCTTCCGACGCCTTTTGTTCTGCTTCACTCATTGGCGCACCATGGGAATGATGACCATGCGCCAGAACCGAACCACTGACTAAAAGCATCCCCAGAGCGATTGTCAGTTTCTTAAAACGAATAGCCAAAATTTCACCCTCAAATCATTTGCGAGTGAAATGTTATAATATAACATCACATTTAAATCAACGACGTTGTGAAGTATTTAACCGCTCTGGTGCGCAATTTTCCAACGGCTGTCAAAATGGGCCTGATACTGCGCAACAACGGCAGGTTCGTCACGAACAACTAACACATTTTCAGAGTTGGCAAATTCTGCGGATTTGGCAAAGTTGAATGAACCGGTTTCCAGCGTGTCGCCATCAATAATCATTACCTTGTCATGCTGGATGTGGTAGTGTCCATCAAGTTGCACATCAACCCCATTCGCGACAGCAAAAGCGATGGCCTTCTGGCTCACCTTGCCCTGGTTTCGTTTCTTGTCGATAACTGCCCGAACCACAACGCCTCTCTTTTCGGCGTTTACCAGTGCCTGAACAATATCTGCAGACTGAAATGAATAAGCCATCATATCGATGCTGTGCTGCGCATGGTTAATCGAATCCAGCACTAAAGCCCGAGCCGACCCTTCCGGTGAAAAACCTACCTGAATGGAAGCGTGTGCTGCAAAAGCACCCGCCCCGTACATTAGCGCAGCCACAGCGATAGTTTTTACGATCACGTTAGTTATTTGCCTGAAAGGAAATACAAGTCGAAGAGGGTAACGCTCGCGTGCAGATCTGATCAAGCAGCGCCTGCTGATGACTGATAATGAGCATACCTAATGGCCGACGCTGGCATTCTTCAAGCAGCAGCGCCCAGATATCCCGTTGAATGGAAGGATCAAGCTGGGCGGTAATTTCATCGGCAATAAGAAAACGTGTCCGCGGGTCCAGCGCGCGAAGTAAAGCAATTCGCGCCAGTTCACCGCCAGAAAGTTGTCCGGGACGGCGGGTTAACCACTCAGGGTTGATGTGAAGACGGGTAAGCATTTCAGCATCCGGTCGCCATGCATCATGCACCGCATCACCGGTGCTGCGCCGGGGGTTAAAAGTTAATTCCGGATGCTGTGGCACCAGTTGCACCGGGCAATACTGGTGCATCGGCAACGGTTGGTCATCAACCAGAATGTCACCCGAAGTTGGTTTCTGCCAGCCCGCCAGCACGCGGCCCAGCGTCGTTTTGCCAGTTCCACTGGGCGCACAAATCCCAATACGTTCACCAGGGCGTAGAGAGAAGGTCAGATTTTGCCACAGAACCTTTTCCCCCTGACGGATGGTTACATCACGACAGCACAGCATCGCGCTCTCCAAAAAGTTGATTTCTTTCAGGCAGCGCCCGCCATTGTCGTTGCAGATGTTCGCTAATCTCTCCGCGTAACAACTGTTCCCGGCTGACGTTATCCGACACCCTTCCCTGATGTAGCGCGACAATACGATCCGCATGGCGGGCCGCCAGCGTGAGGTCATGCGTTACCCATAAAACACCAGCCCCTTGCTCACATTGCTCACGCAACTGTTCAAGCAGTTGATTAGCCAGTGGTGCATCAAGCCAGGCGGTAATTTCATCCGCCAGAATATAGCGAGCCTGACTCAGAGACGCGTGACAGGCCAGAACACGTTTCGCCATACCGCCTGAAAGCTGGCGCGGAAAAGCATCTAATACACGACTTTCCAGTCGGCTACGCTGGAGCAATCGTTCAATTTTTCCGGCATTCCATTGCTGGCCAGAAAGCTGGCATGCCCTGCGCAGATGCTTTTCAATCGAAAGCAGCGGGTTAAGTGCCTGAATACCTTGAGGGACATAGCTGAAGGTATTGCCGCGACATTTGCGAATATCATCACTGTCCAGCGTTTTACCTTCCAGGGTAATAACGCCGTTGAAACGCAAATTGTCTGGTAAGAGATCGAGCAGACATTGCAGCAACAGGCTCTTACCTTCCCCACTTCCCCCAACTAACGCCACCATCTGACCAGGCGCTACGTCGAAAGAGATATCTTGTAACAGCGAAGACCAGTTTTTCGCGCCGTACCAGCGATAACGCGCCACGTCCAGCGAGACCTGCCTTAAACTCAACATGCGTCACCTCGTAACCATAAACGATGCACCGCCCTTGCGAGCTGATCGAATAACATCACCAGACTGAACAGCATCAGTCCTGGAAACAGCACTAACCACCAGTCGCCATGACTGATAAACCGCAGCGCATCCGCCAGCAGCAGGCCCAGTGACGGTTCATGCGGCGCCAGTCCAAAACCGAGGAAGCTTAACGCCGCGCTGTGCAACACCGCGTGGGGAAACATCAGCAATGTTCCCGTTAGCCACTGGGGTAATAACGCCGGTAGATAGTGATGCCGCCAGCAGTATAAATGGCCGTGTCCCAGACGCCAGGTCAACGTCAGATAGTCACTGTGGGCCACGCGCTGTGCTTCAGCACGCAGGATCAGCGCCAGACGCGGCCAGTGTGTTAGTGCAACCGCCATGATTACCCCGTTTTTCCCGCCCCCCAGCGTAAAACAGATCAAAATGAGCAACAGCAGATGCGGCATCGACAGCATGGCATCAGTAATCAGGCGCATAAGCACATCCAGACGCGGATGTATGCGCGAAACCGCCGCCATTAGTAGCGCAATCAAGCCACTGCACAACGCCGCACCAATACCAATTTGCAGACTGGTTAGTGCTCCCTGAAAACAACGGATCCACAGATCGCGACCAAGGTTATCGGTGCCAAACCAGTACATCGCATCAGGCGGTAGATGACGGGCAAGAAGATTAACGCTCAACGGGTTATCCAGCATTGCGGCACCATACACTGCAATGAATAACAGGCAGCTAAAAGAGAACAAAAGACGAATCAGCGTCGGCGTCGGGTTATAGAGCATCAGGTCGTTCCAGAGCACGGTTCAACATACGGACAAGCCAGGTAGACAGCGAATTGCCAATGAACACCAATACGGTGCTGAACAAAACAATCCCCATCAGTAAAGGCAGATCGCCGCGTAACCCGGCATCAATGGTGGCCTGCCCCAGTCCTGGGTAAGCGAAGACTTTTTCGGCCAATAATGCACCTCCCAACAGCTCCCCCAGCGAGGCAAACTGCAAACACAGCGCAGGCGTAATTGCATGACGTAGAACCTGATGACGCAACAGCGACCAGCCTTTATCTCCCTGAGAACGCGCAAAACGGACAAAATCGCTTTTCATCACGCTGGCGATGCTTTCGCGTGTATGCAGCGTAATTTGTCCCAGTCCCAGCAAACTGAGCGCGCAAACGGGAAGCACCAGATGACGCAAACGCTCGGTCAGCGTGGCCATATCGCCGCTGTTGCCCGGCTCCCACGCGCAGCAGACCGGAAATACCGGCCAGCGCACGGCAAATAACGCCAGCAGCAACATGCCAATCCAGAAGGTCGGCAGCGAAGAAAGCAGATAGCTGAGGCGACAGATTGCTTTGTCCGGCCAGCGATTCAGGTAGCGACCCGCGACAAACCCCATTGCCGTTCCCAATATGCCGGAGAGTAGCCACGCGCCGCCAAGCAGTGCAAACGAGGTGGAAAAACGTTCCTTGATCACGCTGGCAACCGGCGCATTAAACAACATGGAATAGCCGAGATCGCCCTGCAATACCCGTACAAACCAGTGACCAAAACGCTCCCATAGCGGCTGGTCCAATCCCCAGCGAGCAGCAATGCGTGCATATTGCTCCGGCGGCACATGCAGGAGATCGTTGCCGATATAAGCACGAATCGGATCGACCGGAGAAAAGCTGAGCAGCACAAAAGTGCCAGCCGCAACCAGCACTAATAACACTATCAGCCGTAGAAAATGGCCCACAACAGACTTCATCAACGGCAGGTCCAGGTCCATTCGTCCAGATTATTGAGCAGTGACCAGCTACCGTGAATCTCCGGTGCGCCTTTGCCTAAATCAATACACGGATTTGCCAGGTAGGTATGCTGAATATTCAGCAGCCATGCCCAGGCGGCATCACCCTGCACGCCAGCCCCTTGCTTGCCATCCCACTCCACCTGTTGCCAGAAAGGCAACGCTTTTTGCCAGTCCGGGGCGTCAATAGCCTGTTTAAGATGCTGTTCAACAACAGGGTTGCTGTAATAGCCTGGATTGTAATATTCCACGCCCGCGGCCTGATTACTGTAATGTTGGAACAGCTCCATCGGATCCAGACTTCCCCAACCAAATAGTGTCGGGTTCGCATGCATGTGACGCTCAACGGTTTCCCAGCTTCCGGATTGCAGCGAGATCTGAATCCCCACCGGCGCCAGCATTGCGCGGACAGCTTCGGCTAAATCCCGGCGCGTACTGTCACCGCTGGCGTACCATAAAGTCAGTCGAGCCTCTTTGCCGTCTTTCACTCGTACGCCATCTTTACCCACCTTCCAGCCAGCTTCTTCCAGAATTGTGCGTGCTTTTTCGCTGTCACCATCTTTGAACACAACGGATTGCCCCTGCCATGGCAGCCCCTGTACTGCGCTATACGCAGGAATCGCATGACCCTCCATGACCTGATCGGCAAGCTGCTTACGGTCGATGGCATAGTTGATGGCGCGCCTGATGGCAACATCGGCAGTGATATCGTTCCCAATCGGATAACCATTGGCGTCTTTTTTACCTGCAGGAACCATCGGGAACACAATGCCCCGGTTTTCCACACTATCGCGTACCCAAAGTTTCAAGTTTTTCTGCTGAGGAGCGACCGCCATCGACGGCGCGATACGTACGAGTCCCAATTGGCCACTGCGCGCTGCGGCATAAGCGTTATCTTCATCAAGGAAGACAAACACCAGCTTACTGAAATCATTTTTCTTACCGGCATACCAGGGGTTAGCCTCCACGATCAACTGCTGTCCCGGCTGAAAACTCACCAGCCGATAAGGACCCGCGCCAATCGGATTTTTGGCAAATGTTTTTTCGTCATACCGTTTCGCCGGAACAATACCCAAAGACCCCAGCACATTCACAAAGGTGCTCTGTGGGCTATTCAGCGTAATTTCTACCGTGCGGTTATCTTTCAGGCTGGCATGGGTGAAGTTTCCCATGTCGATTTTGCCGCCGCTTTTTGCTGCTTTGTTATAGGTGAACACCACATCTTCAGCGGTTAGCGGGGAACCATCAGAGAATTTGAGGTCGGGTTTTAACGTCAACGTCCAGGTTTTGCCGTCTGCGCTGGTCTCTACTTTTTCCGTCAGCAGGTTTCCCCAGCTCATATCTGCATTTTGTTTTAATAATGGTGCATGCAAAAGCAAATAGCTGCCATGACTCCAGCCCAACATCGGGTCAAACCCTTCCGTTGGTTCTGGTCCAATTGCCAGTTTTAACGTCTGCCCTTCGCTCGCATTTTGCGCGGCAAGAAGTGGTGAGGTTAATGCGAGAGTCAATGCGCACGTAAGCAGTGCCAGCTTGCCTTTGATCATTATGTTATCCAGATTTACGTTATTTTTATGCTGCATAACGATTTACCGTCGTTAAGCAGTCTCCTGGGGAAGGGATTATGGCGGACAGAAATGATGAAAAAAATGATGCGGCGCAGAAAAGTATGACGATTTTCTAAAATTATCATACTTTTTTCTGATACTCCGTTATGAGTACGATATGAATCTCAGAAAATAGGTTAATCCCTCGCCATTTATTCAATGGAATATTAATCCCGATCTAATAATTACCCATGCGGACTATTGGTCCTCCCTGCTAATTCCTTATCTAAAATTCATGACAATTTATGTATATTTATTCAAGAAAAACACCAGAAGTGACAAGTTATGTAAATTTGTAATGATAATTATTTGTATTATCATTTCCATCAATTATCTTACTGCCTTTGAATTTTTAACAAAGGAAGTTTGACTATGCGTTTAAAACCTGTTGCCTCTGTCGTTCTGTCCTGTTTTGGATTTTCCAGCCCCCTGGTGTTTGCTGAAGATGTCATGGTGGTAACCGCTTCCGGTTATGAAAAGAAAATCACCAATGCCGCCGCCAGCGTCTCTGTTATTTCACAGCAAGAGTTACAAACCAATAAATATAATGACTTAGGTGAAGCCCTGCGTTCTGTTGAAGGGGTAGATGTTGAAAGCAGCACCGGTAAAACCGGCGGTCTGGAGGTTAGTATCCGCGGTATGCCCGCCAGCTATACCTTGATCCTGATTGACGGTATTCGTCAAAACGGCAGCAGCGACGTAACGCCAAATGGCTTCTCTGCCATGAATACCAGCTTTATGCCCCCGCTGGCGGCAATCGATCATATTGAGGTGATCCGCGGCCCGATGTCGACGCTTTATGGGTCCGACGCAATCGGTGGCGTGGTGAATATCATCACCAAAAAAAGCACCGATAAATGGAGCACTTCCATCAATACCGGCGTTAACCTGCAAGAGAGTAATAAATGGGGTAACAGCACCGTTGCCAACTTCTGGTCAAGTGGCCCATTAATCGCGGGCGTACTGGATATGCAGGTTCGGGGAAGTACAACCCAGCGTCAGGGTTCCAGCGTCACCTCCCTCAGCGATACCTCCTCCACCCGCGTACCTTATCCTACCGAGTCGGAAAACTACAATATCGGTACGCGCTTCGACTGGAAAACCAATGAGAACAATACGCTGTGGTTAGATCTCGATTCCGCCAGACAGCGCTATGACAACGATGACGGGCAGTTGGGCAACCTGACAGGGGGGTATGATAAAACGCTACGCTATGAGCGTAACAAAGTGACCCTCGGTCACGATACAGCCTTAACGTTCGGCACCTGGAAATCCTCCCTTGGCTGGAATGAAACCGAGAACAAAGGCCGGCAATTGGTATCTTCCGCACTCACGCCAGAGAACGCAGGTCGGGCCGGTGACGCACGTGAACTGAAGAACACTAACGTTATTCTTGACTCAGTGCTGCTGACGCCATTAGGTGATTCACACCTCTTAACCCTTGGCGCAGAATACTGGGATGCAAGGATGAAAGATGGTGTGGTGCTGGCAAATACCGGCGAGACGTTCCATCAAAAAACGTGGGCAGCCTATGCGGAAGATGAATGGCATATTCTCGACTCGCTGGCCTTAACCGCAGGAACACGCTATGAGCATAACGATGTCTTTGGCGGTCATCTCAGCCCACGAGCCTATATGGTCTGGGACGTTTCCGACGCCTGGACGCTCAAAGGCGGCGTGACGACAGGTTATAAAGCACCATCACTGAGCCAGTTGCATAACGGGATCAGCGGTGTAACCGCGCAGGGAACGGTGAATACGGTCGGTAACCCGGACCTCAAACCTGAGGAAAGTATCAGCTACGAAACCGGGCTCTATTACGAGAACGACGCTGGGCTTAACGCCAACATTACCGGCTTCTATACCGAATACAAAAATAAAATTGTCTCATATTCTATCGATGATAATACCAACAGCTATACCAACAGCGGCAAGGCAAGGACCGATGGCGTTGAATTTGCCAGCACCTTCCCTCTATGGTCGGATGTGCTGACCTTATCTCTCAACTACACCTACACTCAGAGCAAGCAAAAAGATGGTGAAAATAAAGGCGCGCCATTAAGTTACACGCCAAAACATATGGCTAACGCCCGTCTAAACTGGCAGGCAACGGAAGATATGAACGCCTGGTTAAGCGCACGTTATCGCGGCAAAGCCCCTCGCTTTACCCAAAATTACGACAACCTCAGCGCGGTACAAAAGGCCGTCTATGACGATAAAGGCGCTGATTTAAAAGCCTGGACCGTTGTCGACATGGGGATGTCTTATAAGCTGACCAAAGATCTGACGCTTAATACGGCGGTTAATAACGTGCTGGATAAAGATTTTAGTGAGGTCAAATTGTACCAGGTGGGCCGTAATAGCACCTACGCAGGTGATTATTATCAGACTGCACAGTCCACTACCGGATACGTAAACCCGGGCCGTAACTACTGGGTATCTTTAAACTATCAGTTCTAATTTTATAAGACCCTGCTGGTCGGGGCACACTAATACCCTGACCAGCAGAATATTATTGAGAGAAGACACAAGATATAATCAGCAACTTATTTTAACATATAAGAATATTTAAATAATTAATACAGAAACACCCCTTCCTGCACCATTAGACACAATGCCAAAACAATAACCCCAACGATACCGCCTAAAAACAGGACTGCGGCAATCGCAAGCTGGTTGCGGTTTGTGTATTTTGTTTTGTTTCGCACATCCAACTTTTTTTTTGCCGCTCTGTGACTTGAGTCACGCTCCATCGCGAATGTTATATCTGCCATACCATTATCCAGTTGCTGTATATGAAAACACAAATAACCACTTAATCGGTAAGGGTATAGATTTTAAACAACAGAATCTGAGATTTATCTCACGATAAAGATAAGCGTCGGATTTTTACTACCGAACCAGATTTCATGCTCTCTGTCCTTCAATAAGGTTATCCTGTATTTATTCGATAAAAACCTTCACTTTAGGCTTTGACAGCAGAATCATGACGAAATCAGTGAAGGTCACTGGTTTATAGAAATAGTACCCTTGCAGGAAAACAATGTTGTTTTTGTTGAGATAATCGAGCTGAGCCTTCGTTTCAACCCCTTCAGCAACGATGCTTAAAGACAGCTTGCGCGCCAGATCGAGAACACAATCCAAAATTCGGGTTGAATCGGGAAGCTCATTTACCCTTCCCACAAAGCTCTGATCGATTTTAATGTAATCAATGTGCAGGTCATGCAAATAAGAAAGCCCAGAATAGCCCGTACCAAAATCATCCAACGCAATAACAAAGCCATTCTCATGCAGGATATTGAGCCTCTGCACAAGATCTTCATCCACATCTAACGGCTCGCGCTCAGTAACTTCGATTACCAGATTGAGGTCATCGCGGTTAAAACTATCTCTGTAATGCAGGCACTCCTGCACGAATGTAGGGGATGTGATATGAGATGCGCTGAAGTTAATGCCGACATGGAAGCCAAATGGCAGTTTGCTGGCAATGGCGTTCATATTTGCCGCAACCTGCCGCATCAGACTTTGAGTCAGTGGTACTATCAGGCCTGATTTTTCGGCGACGGGAATGAAGGAAGCAGGAGAGATATATCCGGCTTTAGGATGTTTCCATCGGGCCAGTACTTCAACACCGCGTAACGTCCCCTCGCGACCATTTACGATAGGTTGATAAAAAGGCACGATCTCTCCTTTTACTATCGCCCTGCGCAACGTTTCTTCAGGAGTATCGCTCTTGTTCAGATACTTATCAATGGCATAAGCGGCTGCGAAGGACATTAACAGGATAAAAACCAGAATCCCTGAACCTTGTGTAACCAGCCTTTTTGCACTAAACAGTGGCGGTTTATTATAAATAATACTGAACGGATATTTTACGGAATTGACCTGACCAGACTCACGTGCGCTTGCTGTAACGGTATTCACATCGCCCAATAAACCAAGTACTTCGTCGCCTACGAGTAGTGAATATGTCACTCCCTTTAACGGAACATTCAATGCTCCACGGATATGCACCCCGCTGATGGTGACAATAATGCGGTGGGTTTGAAAACGAGTTTGATACAGCAGAACGGGGATCTCATTTTCCGTGTTTCTTGCGGAAGTAAGCAGCAATTTTGTATCAGTAATCACAGGAATTTGCTTAAGTAAAATCCTATTCCCCGGTAAAGACGTACACCAAATCTTCCCCTGCCGGATAATGATCAGCGTTCGCAAATGAGGCCGAAGAGCCGCTTCGGTTCCGAGTTGGTATTGCCCCTCCAGATCGCATTTTTTTTCAGCGATGTTCTTAGCGGTTCTGGTTGCCTGGAAAGCTTCATCAAGTATGTTATCCATATTTTTCGCGGCATATCTGGCTCCCTCAAGAGTTTCTGTCGAAGAGGAATGCCAAAGCTGCATATTAAGAATAAAAACACCGATCAAAAAAAGACACACCGCTGCGGTTACCGGTAAAAGTGCTTTGCGCATTCTCATGTCCTGTAGCGAAAACCGATCGGTCGTTGCGATGAGCATTGACGTGTTCTAATTTATCTCTACAGAGCATGGTAGACAGAAACAAAAGTCGCCATGCGCCCAGTCACATTTTCAAGATTACAACATAACAAATTGATTTTTATATAAAATCAACCTTGAAAAGATCATAACAATAATGACATCCCTCTTTCCAATTTTGTTATCATATACATGTGCTAATAAGAGGTAAGAAAATGAAAATATTTATCACTGACAATGACGGGAACCTCATTCCTGTTGACGGGAAAAGCGTCGTGATCGAATTGAATAGTGGCGGAACTATCGAGATCGCCGAGGAGTACAGTCGGGACGATGTTCCTGAGGGCATTAATCTGTGGGGCGGACGAGAACCTTCCCCTTCACTCTCTTTCGAGGAAATCAAAGCCAGAACAGAAGGCCTGGGAGTTTACCCCATCGCAGCCAACGCTCTGCATGTATTTCCGTACAAACTTTCATCAAAAGAATGATTGCATACAACAGGTGTAGCGTTTTTCTCAAACCAAAGTAAGGCCACTGTTATCATAAATACCTCTGGCCTTGGGGGGAGTCAACTCGCCAATAGCTGTTACTTTCTGATTGCAGCCCATACTGGCGCTGCATTATTTCATCACTATATACAGAAGGTTAATACGCTTTTGAGAGTGATGCCTGAGCATAACCATTTGAATAGTTAATAGATGATTAAAATATCAAGAACATAATTACTTAAAACCGTATATGCGTGTTCTTAAATATTAATCGTCATCATGATGCTTATGTTTCTTGTGATCACTCATAGCCTCTTTGAAAGCATCCGCTTGTGTATTAGCGGCCTGCAGTCGACTCATATTAGCACTGTAATTATTCCAATATTCTTTTTCTTCGTGATAACAAACGTCACGGCTAATTCCCTTCGCTTCGCACTTTGCTAAGCGTTGTTCTTCTGATACACAACCAGACATCAAAGAAACGGCAGAAAACGCAACCAATATCATCATTAATTTATTCATATAAATAACCTTAGAATTTCCAGCCGGCGCCGACTACAATACTATTAGCTTGTGCGCCAAAGACCTTAGAACCTTCATAGCCTGCATCAACAGTGAAACCTGCAATGGGGGTAAACTGAATACCAGCGCCATAGGCAAAACCTGTAGAAGTGTCAGTTTCACCATTAGCTTTGATCGCACCTCTCCCAATACCCGCCATTACATAAGGTTTTACCACATCATTTACTTTATAACTTTCACCGACTAATGCAGAACCATAACCACGATCTATATCATTATCGTCATTTGCTGAAATGGTTAAGGATGTCATAACACCAAAATCATTCTCATCTGGGGTATAACCATATTTAGCGTTAAAACCATTAAGGTTCTGCCCATCTGTCCGGGTATGTACATAACCGCCGGTGACTACGCTTTCTCCTGCATAAACTGACATAGCAAAACACAATGTAACAGCCACTAAACCTGTTTTTAAACTTAGCATTTTAATAACCATTTTCATCATCAACTAATAGTAAGTTACACACATAATAAGGAATCATGCTTTGGTTTTCATTTCTCAAGCATGTCGCCAAGAGAAAAACAGAAAGGTAAAAAAACATCAATCGGGGAAAATGTTCTTTTTTGGACATTACTAATATTCAGAATAATCAACTGTCATAACATGCTGATAAAAATAGATTTAAAATTAGAGTAAAAAAACCTTAAAACGCTTCTTCCTTGTAAATATTTCCGATATTTTTCTTATTTTTAAAATGATTGCCCCCCATCTAATAATCAATAATATAAAAACACCACTCAATTATAGTTAGTTCTCATACCCGAATAGAGTTAAACAAAGAAATATTGACAGATATGGATATCTTTTATCAATAAATAAAATTGTAACAACGAAGATAAAAATTTTATCTTCAGTGCTATTAAAATGAGTTTAATAGTCTGCGATTTAGGAAAGCATTTTGCAGGTAAAAAAAACGGGAACCTCTCGGCTCCCGTTCTCACACAACCCAGAATCTGGATTACATGTTTTCGATGATCGCGTCACCAAACTCTGAACATTTCAGCAGCTTAGCGCCATCCATCAGACGTTCGAAGTCATAGGTTACGGTCTTGGCGTTGATCGCGCCTTCCATACCTTTAACGATCAGGTCAGCCGCTTCGGTCCAACCCATGTGGCGTAACATCATTTCAGCAGACAGAATGATGGAACCTGGGTTCACTTTATCCTGACCTGCATACTTCGGTGCAGTACCGTGGGTTGCTTCGAACAGTGCGCATTCGTCACCGATGTTTGCACCCGGCGCGATACCAATACCACCAACCTGTGCGGCCAGCGCATCGGAGATGTAGTCACCGTTCAGGTTCATACAGGCAATCACATCATATTCAGCCGGACGCAGCAGGATCTGTTGCAGGAACGCATCGGCGATAACGTCCTTAACCACGATCTCTTTACCGGTTTTCGAGTTCTTGATTTTCACCCATGGACCGCCGTCGATCAGTTCACCACCGAATTCTTCACGCGCTAACTGGTAACCCCAGTCTTTGAACGCGCCTTCGGTGAACTTCATGATGTTGCCTTTGTGTACCAGGGTAACTGAATCACGATCGTTGGCGATGGCGTATTCAATCGCTGCACGCACCAGACGTTTAGTCCCTTCTTCAGAACACGGTTTGATACCAATACCGCAATGTTCCGGGAAGCGGATTTTCTTCACGCCCATCTCTTCGCGCAGGAATTTAATCACTTTCTCAGCATCAGCAGAGTCAGCTTTCCACTCGATACCCGCGTAGATATCTTCGGAGTTTTCGCGGAAGATGACCATGTCGGTCAGTTCAGGGTGTTTAACCGGGCTTGGTGTGCCCTGATAATAACGCACCGGACGCAGGCAGACATACAGGTCAAGTTCCTGACGCAGAGCAACGTTCAGAGAGCGAATACCGCCGCCAACAGGGGTGGTCAGAGGGCCTTTAATGGCAACACGATATTCACGAATCAGATCTAAGGTTTCAGCAGGCAACCAGACGTCCTGGCCATAAACCTGAGTGGATTTCTCGCCGGTGTAGATTTCCATCCAGGAGATTTTACGCTCGCCTTTATAGGCTTTCTCGACAGCAGCATCGACAACTTTGATCATCGGTGGGGTTACATCAACGCCGATACCGTCGCCTTCAATGAACGGGATAATCGGATTTTCAGGAACGTTGAGTTTGCCGTTTTGCAGGGTGATCTTCTTACCTTCCGCCGGAACAACTACTTTGCTTTCCATTCACCTCTCCTTCGAGCGCTTCTGGTTCTGCTCGTCTGTCATCACGCTGCATGTGCGTTTGCGTCCTGCTACACGGATGCGTTAGAGCAACTTTTTGTTAATGATTTGTAATGAGCGTGTCAATACTACCCTATTGTTCGCCGCCATGAAAGACACTCGTTCTTAGGCTATAATGCGGCAATTGATATAATCTGAAAATACCATGCAAAAAACTTCTTTTAGAAATCACCAGGTTGAGCGATTCAGCTCACGACAAGTCACTAAGCAGCGTAAAGAAAACCAGCCAAAACGCGTGGTTTTGTTCAATAAACCCTACGATGTTTTGCCACAATTTACTGACGAAGCGGGACGCAAAACGTTAAAAGATTTTATTCCCGTGCCGGGAATTTATGCGGCGGGCCGACTCGACAGGGACAGCGAAGGGCTTTTGGTGCTGACCAATGACGGCGCGCTGCAGGCGCGGTTAACGCAACCCGGAAAGCGTACCGGGAAAATTTATTACGTCCAGGTTGAAGGCGAGCCGACAGCTGAAGCGCTGGACGCCCTGCGTACCGGAGTAACGCTCAATGATGGTCCCACGCTACCCGCAGGTATTGAAGTAGTAGAGGAACCCGTATGGCTGTGGCCGAGAAATCCGCCGATTCGGGAACGGAAAAACATTCCCACCAGCTGGTTGAAAGTCACCTTATATGAAGGCCGCAACCGTCAGGTACGTCGTATGACCGCGCATGTTGGATTTCCTACGCTGCGCCTCATCCGCTATGCCATGGGGGATTACACGCTGGAAAATCTTGCTAACGGCGAGTGGCGAGATGTAACTAACTGAATAAGGAACAGGTATGTTCAAACCACACGTTACGGTCGCATGCATTGTGCATGCAGAAGATAAATTCTTAGTCGTTGAAGAAACGATTAATGGCAAAGCCTTGTGGAATCAACCTGCAGGACACCTGGAAGCCGATGAAACGCTGGTGCAAGCCGCGGCACGCGAACTGTGGGAAGAAACGGGCATTAAAGCGCAGCCACAGCATTTCATTCGTATGCATCAATGGATTGCGCCGGACAGAACGCCCTTTTTGCGTTTTCTTTTCTCTATCGAGCTTGCCAATATGTGCGCTACTGACCCCCATGACAGCGATATAGATTTCTGCCGTTGGGTCAGCGCAGAAGAGATTTTCTCTGCGCCAAACCTGCGTTCGCCGTTGGTTGCAGAGAGTATTCGCTGTTATCAGAGTGGACAGCGTTACCCGCTGGCCATGATCGGCGAATTTAACTGGCCGTTTACAGAGGGTGTCAAGTAAAGGGCTGCGTGCTAGAATATGCCGCCTTGAAGTTCAATGTCGTGAGTATTCCTATGTCTGAAAGCCCAAAAAAAGTGATCGTCGGCATGTCCGGCGGTGTCGATTCCTCCGTTTCTGCCTGGCTGTTACAACAACAGGGCTATCAGGTAGAAGGCCTGTTCATGAAGAACTGGGAAGAGGACGATGGCGAGGAATACTGCACAGCGGCCGCCGACCTTGCGGATGCGCAGGCTGTCTGTGACAAACTCGGCATTGAACTGCATACCGTCAACTTTGCCGCAGAATACTGGGACAACGTCTTTGAACTGTTCCTTGAAGAGTACAAAGCGGGCCGTACGCCGAACCCGGATATTCTGTGCAATAAAGAAATTAAGTTTAAAGCCTTCCTTGAGTTTGCCGCCGAAGATTTAGGTGCCGATTACATCGCCACCGGCCACTACGTGCGTCGCGCGGATGTCGACGGCAAGAGCCGCCTGCTGCGTGGGCTCGATGGCAATAAAGACCAGAGTTATTTCCTCTATACGCTCGGCCATGAGCAAATCGCGCAAAGCCTGTTCCCGGTCGGTGAACTGGAAAAACCGCAGGTGCGTAAAATTGCCGAAGATCTTGGTCTGATTACAGCTAAGAAAAAAGACTCCACCGGCATCTGCTTCATTGGCGAACGTAAGTTCCGCGAGTTTCTTGGCCGTTATCTGCCTGCTCAGCCAGGCAAAATCATCACCGTTGATGGCGAAGAGATTGGCCAGCATCAGGGGCTGATGTACCACACTCTGGGTCAGCGTAAAGGTCTGGGTATTGGCGGAACGAAAGAAGGGACAGAAGATCCATGGTATGTGGTGGATAAAGACGTTGAGAACAACATTCTGGTTGTCGCTCAGGGTCATGAACATCCACGTCTGATGTCAGTTGGCCTGGTGGCGCAACAGCTGCATTGGGTCAATCGCGAACCGTTCACCGGCACCATGCGCTGTACGGTGAAAACCCGCTATCGTCAGACCGACATTCCGTGCACCGTTAAGGCACTGGATGCTGAGCGTATTGAAGTCATTTTCGACGAACCAGTCGCGGCGGTCACGCCGGGTCAGTCGGCCGTCTTTTACAATGGCGAAGTGTGCCTCGGCGGCGGCATTATCGAACAACGATTGCCTCTGCCGGTATAATTACTTACACATTTGATACAAGGAAGCAGTGAACGTGGCAAAGAATTATTATGACATCACCCTCGCCCTGGCAGGCATTTGTCAGTCGGCACGCCTGGTGCAGGAACTGGCGCACCAGGGGCATTGTGATGCCGATGCATTACACGTTTCACTGAACAGTGTCATCGACATGAATCCCAGCTCTACGCTGGGCGTGTTTGGCGGTAGCGAAGCCAACCTGCGTCTTGGCCTTGAAACGCTGCTTGGCGTGCTGAACGCCAGCAGTCGTCAGGGACTGAACGCGGAACTCACCCGCTATACGCTAAGCCTGATGGTGCTGGAGCGTAAGCTGTCAGCGGCCAAGGGCGCTATGAACACGCTGGGAGATCGTATCAGCGGCTTGCAGCGCCAGCTGGACCATTTTGATTTGCAGTCAGAAACGTTGATGAGTGCGATGGCTGGCATTTATGTTGACGTCATCAGCCCTCTCGGCCCACGTATTCAGGTCACGGGCTCCCCGGCCATCCTTCAGAGCCCACAGGTACAGGCTAAAGTACGCGCTTCGCTGCTGGCTGGCATCCGTGCTGCCGTGCTCTGGCATCAGGTTGGTGGAGGCCGTCTGCAACTCATGTTTTCTCGTAATCGCCTGACGACTCAGGCAAAACAAATTCTTGCTCATTTAACCCCGGAGTTGTGATCTATGGAATTATCCTCACTGACCGCCGTTTCCCCTGTCGATGGACGCTACGGCGATAAAGTCAGCGCGCTGCGCGGGATTTTCAGCGAATACGGTTTGCTGAAATTCCGTGTACAGGTTGAAGTACGCTGGCTGCAAAAACTGGCCGCGCACGCAGCGATCAAGGAAGTTCCTGCTTTTGCTGCCGACGCAATCGGTTTCCTTGATGCGATCGTCGCTAACTTCAATGAAGAAGATGCTGCGCGCATCAAAACCATTGAGCGTACGACCAACCATGATGTGAAGGCAGTTGAGTATTTCCTGAAAGAGAAAGTGGCGGATATCCCGGAACTGCACGCTGTTTCCGAATTTATCCACTTTGCGTGTACCTCAGAAGACATCAACAACCTGTCTCACGCGCTGATGCTGAAAACCGCACGCGACGAAGTGGTTCTGCCTTACTGGCGTAAGCTTATCGACGCGGTGAAAGATCTGTCTGTACAGTATCGCGATATTCCTCTGCTCTCCCGTACCCACGGCCAGCCAGCCACTCCGTCTACGCTGGGCAAAGAAATGGCTAACGTGGCTTACCGTATGGAGCGTCAGTATCGTCAGCTCAACCAGGTTGAAATTCTTGGTAAGATCAATGGTGCAGTCGGTAACTATAACGCCCACATCGCCGCTTATCCGGAAGTTGACTGGCATCAGTTCAGCGAAGAGTTTGTCACCTCGCTGGGCATCCAGTGGAACCCGTACACCACGCAGATTGAGCCGCACGACTACATTGCTGAGCTGTTCGACTGCATCGCCCGTTTCAACACTATCCTGATCGACTTTGACCGCGATGTCTGGGGTTACGTGGCGCTGAACCATTTCAAACAGAAAACCATCGCGGGTGAAATCGGCTCTTCCACCATGCCACACAAAGTTAACCCTATTGATTTCGAAAACTCCGAGGGTAACCTGGGTCTGTCTAACGCGATTCTGCAGCATCTGGCGAGCAAACTGCCGGTCTCCCGTTGGCAGCGTGACCTGACTGACTCTACCGTTCTGCGTAACCTGGGCGTAGGTATTGGCTATGCGCTGATCGCCTATCAGTCCACCCTGAAGGGCGTGAGCAAACTGGAAGTGAACCGCGATCATCTGCTGGATGAACTGGACCATAACTGGGAAGTTCTGGCAGAGCCGATTCAGACCGTGATGCGTCGCTACGGTATTGAGAAGCCGTACGAGAAGTTGAAAGAACTGACCCGCGGTAAGCGCGTTGACGCCGAAGGTATGAAGCAGTTTATCGATGGTCTGGCGCTGCCGGAAGAAGAGAAAATTCGCCTGAAAGCAATGACGCCTGCCAATTATATTGGTCGCGCCATCACCATGGTTGATGAACTGAAGTAATCTGTTTGGTGCCGGAGCGCGCTTGCGCCTGTTCCGGTCTTCCGTTCATATCGTAGTAAGCCGGATACGTGTAAGCGTTTCCGGCTTTTTATCGCCCGCGAGAGTATCCCTTCCCCCGGTTTATTAAATGTTTATCCCCACAGCCACATAATCAGCGTTAAACTATTCATACCATTATTTTAGGGAGAAACGATGATGCGCGTACTGGTTGTCGAGGATAATGCATTATTACGCCACCACCTCAAGGTTCAGTTACAAGATTTAGGGCATCAGGTGGATGATGCAGAAGATGCGAAGGAAGCAGACTATTATCTGAATGAACATCTGCCGGATATCGCGATCGTTGATTTAGGACTCCCCGATGAAGATGGTTTATCGCTGATCCGCCGCTGGCGCAGTAATGAGGTTTCGCTGCCGATTCTGGTATTAACCGCGCGCGAAGGCTGGCAGGATAAAGTGGAAGTCCTCAGCGCCGGTGCCGACGATTACGTCACCAAACCGTTTCACATTGAAGAAGTGGCTGCTCGCATGCAGGCACTGATGCGCCGCAACAGCGGTCTGGCATCGCAAATTATCTCCCTTCCGCCTTTTCAGGTGGACCTCTCTCGACGCGAGTTATCCGTCAATGATGAAGTTATCAAGCTCACGGCGTTTGAATACACCATTATGGAAACGCTCATCCGTAATAATGGCAAAGTGGTCAGTAAAGATTCGCTCATGCTGCAGCTTTACCCGGATGCCGAGCTGCGCGAAAGTCACACCATTGATGTTTTGATGGGGCGTTTGCGTAAAAAAATACAGGCGCAATACCCGGACGACGTCATTACCACCGTGCGTGGCCAGGGATATCTTTTTGAACTGCGCTAATGAATAAATTATTGCGTCACTTTTTCCCATTATCGCTGCGGTTGCGCTTTTTACTGGCAACTGCAGGCGTAGTGTTGGTGCTCTCACTGGCCTACGGCATGGTTGCTCTGGTGGGCTACAGCGTCAGCTTTGATAAGACAACCTTCCGCCTGCTGCGGGGTGAAAGTAATCTGTTTTATACCCTGGCAAAGTGGGAGAACGGCAAGATAAACATCGAGCTGCCTGAACATCTCGATATGCAAAGCCCAACAATGTCACTGATCTATAACGAAAGCGGTGAATTGTTGTGGGCGCAGCGCAATGTTCCCTGGCTGACGAAAAGTATCCAACCGGACTGGCTAAAAACGAACGGTTTTCATGAAATTGAAGCCAATGTAGACGCCACCAGCACTTTACTGGGCGAAGATCACTCCGCTCAGCAGCAGTTAAAAGAAGTCAGAGAAGATGACGACGATGCCGAAATGACCCACTCCGTGGCGGTGAACGTCTACCCCGCCACTGCCAGAATGCCGCAACTGACCATTGTGGTTGTCGACACCATTCCTATAGAGCTAAAGCGCTCGTATATGGTCTGGAGCTGGTTTATTTATGTGCTGGTCGCCAATCTGTTGCTGGTCATTCCGCTGTTATGGGTGGCCGCCTGGTGGAGCCTGCGGCCGATTGAATCGCTGGCGCGTGAAGTCCGTGAGCTTGAGGAACATCATCGCGAGATGCTGAACCCCGCCACCACACGCGAATTGACCAGCCTGGTTCGCAATCTCAATCGGCTTTTGAAAAGCGAACGTGAGCGCTACGATAAATACCGCACCACGTTAACCGATCTCACCCATAGCCTGAAAACGCCACTGGCGGTACTGCAAAGTACGCTGCGCTCAATGCGTAATGAAAAGATGAACGTCAGCGACGCAGAGCCTATCATGCTGGAACAAATCAGCCGTATTTCCCAACAGATAGGCTATTACCTGCATCGAGCCAGTATGCGTGGCAGCAGTGCCCTACTCAGCCGCGAACTGCACCCGGTCGCGCCGTTACTGGATAAGCTCACCTCGGCGCTGAATAAGGTGTATCAGCGTAAAGGCGTCAACATTAATCTTGATATCTCGCCCGAAATCAGCTTTGTGGGCGAACAAAATGATTTTGTCGAAGTGATGGGTAACGTACTGGATAACGCCTGTAAATATTGTCTGGAGTTTGTCGAGATTTCTGCGCAACTGTCCGAGGATCAACTGCATATTCTGGTTGAGGATGATGGTCCTGGTATTCCGCAAAGCAAACGGGAAGTGGTGTTTGACCGTGGACAGCGCGTAGATACGCTACGTCCAGGACAAGGCGTCGGATTGGCTGTAGCGAGAGAAATCACCGAACAGTATGACGGGCAGATTATTGCAGGTGATAGCCTACTGGGTGGCGCGCGCATGGAAGTTATTTTTGGCCGCCAGCAGCCGGGCCAGAAAGACGAGTAATCGTCGCATGTAATAAATATGTACTGACTTCACGCTTGAGGTTAAGTATCCGTTATAATCGGTTGCAGATACCAGCCTGCGGGATGCTCACTATGGAATACCAACTCACACTTAACTGGCCCGATTTTCTTGAACGCCACTGGCAGAAACGCCCGGTGGTCTTAAAACGCGGGTTTAACAACTTTATTGATCCAATCTCTCCTGACGAACTGGCTGGACTGGCAATGGAAAGCGAAGTCGACAGCCGACTCGTCAGCCACCAGGACGGTAAATGGCAGGTTAGCCACGGTCCCTTCGAAAGCTATGACCATCTTGGCGAGAACAACTGGTCTTTGCTGGTACAGGCGGTCAACCACTGGCACGAACCTACCGCCGCGCTGATGCGCCCGTTCCGTGAATTATCGGACTGGCGTATCGACGATCTGATGATTTCTTTCTCTGTTCCCGGCGGCGGCGTTGGCCCACACCTGGATCAGTACGATGTATTTATCATTCAGGGAACCGGTCGTCGTCGCTGGCGGGTAGGCGAAAAACTGCAGTTGAAGCAGCACTGCCCTCATCCGGATCTTCTTCAGGTCGACCCGTTTGAAGCCATCATTGATGAAGAACTGGAACCCGGCGATATTCTGTACATTCCACCAGGATTCCCGCACGAAGGTTATGCGTTAGAAAACGCGATGAACTATTCAGTTGGTTTCCGCGCGCCAAACACTCGTGAGCTGATCAGCGGGTTCGCCGATTACGTTTTGCAACGCGAGCTGGGCAGCACCTATTACAGCGATCCTGACCTGCCGCCGCGCGATCATCCGGCAGATGTTCTGCCCCAGGAGATGGATAAGCTGCGCGAAATGATGCTGGGTCTGATTAATCAGCCAGAACATTTCCAGCAGTGGTTCGGTGAGTTTATTTCTCAGTCTCGTCATGAGCTGGATATTGCCCCGCCGGAACCACCGTATCAGCCAGACGAAATTTATGATGCCCTGAAACAAGGTGATGTATTAGTGCGTCTGGGCGGATTGCGCGTATTGCGCATTGGCGACGACGTCTACGCTAACGGTGAGAAAATTGATTCGCCGCATCGCCCTGCCCTGGAAGCGTTGGCCAGTCATATTGTGCTCACGGCCGAGAACTTTGAGGATGCGCTGGAAGATCCGTCTTTCCTTGCCATGCTTGCCGCGCTGGTCAACAGCGGGTACTGGTTCTTCGAAGGATAATGCGGACTGTGCCTGATGCGACGCTACGCGTCTTATCAGGCCTACTGGAGTGAAATATTGTAGGCCGGATAAGCAAAGCGCCATCCGGCAACTACACATGCTTTATTTTTGTTTCGCGGCCAGTTCAGCAATACGCACAATCACCTGCACCGCTTTTTCCATTCCTTCCAGAGTTACAAACTCATGTTTACCATGATAGTTGTAGCCGCCGGTGAACAGATTCGGACACGGTAATCCCATAAATGACAGCTGCGCGCCGTCAGTGCCACCACGGATCGGTTTCAGCACCGGCTCAATATCGCAATCACGCATCGCCTGCTGGGCGATATCCAGCACGTGCGGATGCTCAATCACTTTTTCGCGCATGTTGTAGTAACTGTCTTCAATCACCAGTTCGATATAGCAGTCCGGATGTAACCCTTTGCCGACCTTCTTGGCGATATCCATGATCTTGCGTTTACGCGCTTCAAACTGCTTACGGTCAAAATCACGAATAATGTAGTGCATATCCGCCCGATCGACCGTCCCTTTCATGCTCGCCAGATGATAAAAGCCTTCGTAGCCTTCCGTCTTTTCCGGGCTTTCATCTGCCGGAACCTCTGCATGAATTCGCGCCGCCAGCGACAGCGCATTCACCATCACCCCTTTTGCGGTGCCGGGATGCACATTGTTGCCAACAATTTTGATATTAACCGACGCGGCGTTGAAGTTTTCAAATTCCAACTCACCTACGCCACCACCGTCAACGGTATAGGCCCACTGCGCATCGAATGCCGCAACGTCAAAATGCTTCGCCCCTTTACCCACCTCTTCGTCCGGCGTAAAGGCCACGCGGATATCACCGTGCGGAATATTTTTTTGGATAAGCACAGCCAGTGCGGTCATGATTTCCGCCACGCCTGCTTTATCATCCGCCCCCAGCAACGTTTTACCGTCTGTGGTGATCAGCGTTTGACCCAAAAGTTGATGCAGCACCGGGAACATCACTGGCGATAAAACTTCATCACCAATGCCTAACGCAATATCGCCACCGCGATAGTTTTCAACGATTTGCGGATTGACATTTTTACCGCTGAAATCCGGTGAGGTATCCACATGGGAAATAAAACCAATCGCGGGAATATTGCCAGCAACGTTAGCGGGTAACGTTGCCATCAGCGTCCCTTTTTCGCTCAGTGAAATATTAACCAGCCCCATCTCTTCAAGCTGTTGTTTTAGCAGTTGTAATAACTTCCACTGTCCCTCGGTGCTGGGTACCTGCCGCACGCCCGATTTTGATTGGGTGTCCAGCGACACGTAGTGTAAAAAACGCTCAAGTAGTTTATCCATGCAGTCACCCTCACTTTTTGTGACAACATTATCAATAAGCAACAAAAGACAAATATTGCGTCAGGTCACTTTTATCCCCGCAAGTGAGAATATTTCGCCCTGACATCCCCTCTGACTATAGGGCTAAGTCAGTAATTCGCAACAAGGATTGGCGATTACAATGGTTTGCCGTAGAATAACGGCCCTCATTAAGAGTCATCAAGGTGGTTAACCACAAACCCCGCATCGGTCAGCCATCCGTTGCGTTTACATGGGACAGAGTAAAAAATTGAATAAACAACCGCGTTCGCTTTCTCCACTGGTGCAATTAGCGGGAATTCGCAAAAGTTTCGATGGTAAAGAGGTGATTTCCAACCTGGATTTGACCATCAATAATGGCGAGTTTCTTACGCTGCTTGGCCCCTCTGGCTGCGGTAAAACAACCGTTCTTCGCCTGATTGCCGGTCTGGAAACGGTTGATTCCGGTCATATTATGTTGGACAACGAGGACATTACTCACGTTCCTGCGGAAAACCGCTACGTGAATACCGTCTTCCAAAGCTATGCGTTATTCCCCCACATGACCGTGTTTGAGAATGTGGCCTTTGGTTTACGCATGCAAAAAACGCCCGCAGCCGACATTTCTCCCCGCGTTACCGAAGCCCTGCGCATGGTGCAACTGGAAGAGTTCGCCCAGCGAAAACCGCATCAACTTTCCGGCGGACAGCAGCAGCGCGTAGCGATTGCCCGAGCTGTGGTCAACAAACCCCGCTTACTTCTGTTAGATGAATCCCTCTCTGCGCTGGATTACAAACTGCGTAAGCAGATGCAGAACGAACTGAAAGCACTGCAGCGTAAGCTTGGAATCACTTTTGTCTTTGTCACACACGATCAGGAAGAAGCACTGACCATGTCCGACCGCATCGTGGTGATGCGCGATGGTAAGATTGAGCAGGACGGTACGCCGCGCGAAATCTACGAAGAGCCAAAGAATCTGTTCGTCGCCGGGTTTATCGGCGAGATCAATATGTTTAACGCCACGGTGATTGAACGCCTGGATGAACAGCGTGTTCGTGCTAACGTCGAAGGCCGCGAGTGCAATATTTATGTCAACTTCGCGGTGGTTCCAGGACAAAAACTGCACGTCCTGTTACGCCCTGAAGATTTGCGCGTTGATGAAATCAATGATGATAATCATATCGAAGGCCTGATCGGCTACGTGCGCGAACGCAACTACAAAGGCATGACGCTGGAGTCGGTTGTGGAACTGGAAAATGGCAAGATGGTGATGGTCAGCGAATTCTTCAACGAAGATGATCCTGACTTTGACCACTCGCTCGACCAGAAAATGGCAATTAACTGGGTAGAAAGCTGGGAGGTCGTACTGGCTGATGAAGAGCACAAGTAAATTCCAGAGTGTGGTGATCTTCACCATTGTCGGTTGGCTTGTGTTATTTGTCTTTCTGCCCAACCTGATGATCATCGGCACCAGCTTTTTGACCCGTGACGACGCCAATTTCGTCAAAATGGTCTTTACGCTGGAGAACTATACGCGCCTGCTCGATCCGCTCTATTTTGAGGTGCTGGTTCACTCCCTCAATATGGCGCTGATTGCCACGCTCGCCTGTCTGGTACTCGGCTACCCGTTTGCCTGGTTTTTGGTGAAACTGCCGGAAAAAGTGCGCCCGCTGCTGCTGTTCCTGCTGATTGTTCCGTTCTGGACCAATTCTCTTATTCGCATCTACGGACTCAAAATTTTCCTCAGTACCAAAGGCTATCTCAACGAGTTTCTGTTATGGCTCGGCGTTATCGATACACCCATTCGCATTATGTTTACCCCCAGCGCGGTGATTATCGGGCTGGTATACATTCTGCTGCCGTTTATGGTGATGCCGCTCTACTCCAGCATTGAAAAGCTCGATAAACCGCTGCTGGAAGCCGCGCGTGATTTAGGCGCAAGCAAACTTCAGACCTTCACCCGCATCATTATTCCGTTGACGATGCCGGGGATTATCGCCGGATGTCTGCTGGTCATGCTGCCCGCAATGGGGCTGTTTTACGTTTCCGACTTAATGGGCGGCGCGAAAAACCTGCTGATTGGTAACGTAATTAAAGTTCAGTTCCTGAACATCCGCGACTGGCCGTTTGGTGCAGCCACCAGCATTACGCTGACCATCGTGATGGGGCTGATGCTGCTGATCTACTGGCGCGCCTCCCGTTTGCTGAACAAGAAGGTGGAACTCGAATGATCGGTCGACTGCTTCGCGGCGGTTTTATGACCGCTATCTACGCGTATCTGTATATTCCAATCATCATTCTGATTGTGAACTCCTTTAACAGTTCGCGCTTTGGCATCAACTGGCAGGGTTTTACTACCAAATGGTACGGCCTGCTGATGAATAACGACAGCCTGTTGCAGGCGGCGCAGCACTCGCTGACGATGGCGGTGCTATCCGCCACGTTTGCCACCTTGATCGGCTCACTCACTGCGGTTGCTCTGTACCGCTACCGTTTTCGCGGTAAACCGTTCGTCAGTGGCATGCTGTTCGTGGTGATGATGTCGCCGGATATTGTGATGGCAATATCTCTGCTGGTGCTGCTTATGCTGATCGGCATTCAACTGGGCTTCTGGTCGCTGCTGTTCTCGCATATCACTTTTTGTCTGCCTTTTGTGGTGGTGACAGTTTACTCACGCCTGAAAGGTTTTGATGTCCGCATGCTTGAGGCGGCTAAAGATTTGGGTGCCAGCGAAGTAACTATTCTGCGCAAAATAATACTGCCACTGGCTATGCCTGCGGTGGCTGCGGGTTGGTTGCTGAGCTTTACGCTGTCGATGGATGATGTCGTTGTTTCATCTTTCGTCACCGGACCAGGTTATGAAATTTTGCCATTAAAAATCTACTCAATGGTTAAAGTCGGCGTATCACCAGAGGTGAACGCGCTGGCAACCATTTTGTTGGTTCTGTCGCTGGTTATGGTGATTGCCAGCCAGCTTATTGCACGTGATAAAACCAAGGGCCGCTAAGGCCCTTAATTCAGGGGACGTTAAATGATGAAAAAATGGTCACGCCACCTGCTCGCGGCGGGTGCTCTGGCACTGGGCATGAGCGCCGCTCACGCGAATGACAACAACACGCTCTATTTCTATAACTGGACTGAATACGTCCCACCGGGTCTGCTGGAACAGTTCACCAAAGAAACCGGCATTAAGGTTATCTATTCGACCTACGAGTCGAATGAAACCATGTACGCCAAGCTCAAAACCTATAAAGACGGCGCATACGATCTGGTGGTTCCGTCCACCTATTACGTCGATAAAATGCGTAAAGAAGGCATGATCCAGAAGATCGATAAGTCGAAGTTAACCAACTTCCATAATCTCGATCCGGAAATGCTCAACAAGCCGTTTGACCCGAACAATGACTACTCCATCCCGTATATCTGGGGCGCAACGGCTATTGGCGTCAACAGCGATGCTATCGATCCGAAAACCGTGACCAGTTGGGCCGATCTGTGGAAGCCGGAGTACAAAGGCAGTCTGCTGTTAACGGATGATGCACGAGAAGTGTTCCAGATGGCGCTGCGCAAGCTGGGATATTCCGGCAATACCACCGATCCTAAAGAGATTGAAGCCGCCTATAACGAGTTGAAGAAGCTGATGCCTAACGTCGCGGCATTTAACTCTGACAACCCGGCCAACCCGTATATGGAAGGCGAAGTTAATCTGGGGATGGTGTGGAACGGCTCCGCGTATGTTGCGCGTCAGGCGGGCACACCGCTGGAAGTGGTTTGGCCAAAAGAAGGTGGCATTTTCTGGATGGACAGCCTGTCTATTCCGGCTAACGCGAAAAACAAAGAAGGTGCGCTGAAGCTGATTAACTTCCTGCTGCGCCCGGACGTGGCGAAAGAAGTCGCAGAAACTATCGGTTACCCGACGCCAAACCTGGCAGCACGCAAGCTGTTAAGTCCTGAGGTCGCGAACGACAAAACGCTCTACCCTGACGCAGAAACCATCAACAAAGGGGAATGGCAGAACGATGTTGGTTCCGCCAGCGCTATCTACGAAGAGTATTATCAAAAGCTAAAAGCAGGACGCTAATTCAGCGTTGTAAGGAATGCCCGATGGCGCTACGCTTATCGGGCCTACATCAATGCGAACCGTAGGCCGGATAAGGCATTTGCCGCCATCCGGCAAAAAAATCACAGCCCTTTCAATAACTTCTCAACAAACTCGGGCACCACCTGGCTTGCCGGGCCGTAATACTTCTCTTCAAACTCGCTGCCTACCTGGCTCGGTTCGAGATTTAACTCTACCGTATGTGCCCCATGCAGCCGCGCCTCATGCACAAAACCTGCTGCCGGATAAACATGTCCCGATGTGCCAATCGCAATGAACACATCTGCCATTGCCAGCGCCATATAAATCTCATCCATGCCCAGCGGCATTTCACCAAACCACACTACGTGTGGCCGCAACGGTGCCGGAAACTGGCAGCAATGGCATTTATCTTCCGGGGTCACATCGCCCGTCCACTCCAGAATCTGCCCGCTTTGCGAACAGCGAACTTTAAGCAGTTCGCCATGCATATGGATAACGTTCTGGCTGCCCGCACGCTCATGCAGATTATCAATGTTCTGCGTCACCAGTAAAAAACGGTCGCCCAGCTCGTCTTCGAGTTTTGCCAGTGCGATATGCGCCGCGTTGGGCTGGATTTCTGGCTGTTGCAACTGATGGCGACGGGCGTTATAAAACGACTGAACCAGCTCCGGGTTTCGACTAAAACCTTCCGGAGTCGCAACGTCCTCAACCCGATGTTCTTCCCAGAGACCATCCGCCGCGCGAAATGTTCGAATTCCTGACTCAGCGGAGATTCCCGCTCCAGTCAGTACCAGCACTCTTGGTTTTTCCATCAATTCAGGCACCACTCTGTCTCTGAAAAAGATTCGTTGACGCAGGCGATCGCGCAAATGGCGTTTATTTTTACGAAAGCGGCTTAACCGATGACCCCGACGCGACAGCATAACAACCTCTTTGTATTAATCGGTAAGATGTAGGAAAGCAGCCCCGCGCATCCCGCCGGCATCACCGTGCCGTGCCTGCTCAATACGCGGTACCCGGGCAACCGACAACAGATGACGTGGCAGTCGGTCCGTCAGTTGCGTCGTAATCGCGGTAAAATTCGACAAACCTCCGCCAATTACTACCAAATCAGGATCGACGATAGTCAGGATATTCCCAAGACACACCGCCAGCAAATCCAGATAGCGTTCAACGTGGGCACGCGCGTGTTCATCGCCCTGCTCCCACAGCGCGATAATTTCGCGGGCATCCAGCGGTTGATGGTAGTAATGCTGATACAACCACGCAAATCCACCGCCGGAAAGATAACTTTCGATACATCCCAGTTGACCGCATCCGCAGCGGCGCAGCGGGAAATCAAAGCCCATCAGCGTCAGCGCATCGACAGGCAAACGAATATGACCAAACTCGCCGGTGATATAGCTGCGTCCGGTGATGGATTTCCCGTTAAGCACCAGGCCGCCGCCGACGCCCGTACCGAGGATCAACCCCATCACCAGCGGATATTGGGTAAACTCGTCATCCCAGGCTTCGGAGAGAGCAAAACAGTTCGCATCGTTATCCAGACGCACATCGCGGTCAAGGCGAGCGCTGAGATCGGCGCGGAGCGGTTTGCCACTGGCGGCAGGAACGTTGGCCGCGTACAGCGTGCCGTCTTCCGTTTCCGGCATACCCGGAATGCCGATGCCTACCGAACCTTTGATGCCGAACCGCTGGTCCGCTTCCGTCACCAGATTGCAGACCGCATCAAGGAAAGCGTCGTAGCTGTCGCGAGGCGTAGGAACGCGAGTTTCCCATTGCAGACGACGTTGCTTATCAAACACGCCCAGCGCAATTTTGGTCCCGCCGATGTCAAATCCGTAATACATCACCGCTCCTTCTTATTGTTATTGGCCGCTAAGTACTCTCGCAGGATCAATATTGCTGGCGCGACGCGCCGGATACCAACTCGCTAAAAGACTCAGCACGAGTGCTGTCACCAGCACGTAAATCACATCCAGCCAGTGTAATTCCGATGGCAGGAAGTCAATGAAATAGATATCGCCGGACAGGAACTGATGGCCGATAATCGCCTCAATCCCGTTTATGATCGGCGTCAGTTGCAACGAGACAACCACCCCGATGACAACGCCTATCAGGCTACCGAACAGACCCGCCAGCAGGCCGTACCAGACAAAAATGGCACGGATCAACCCATCTTTCGCCCCGAGGGTTCTTAATACCGCAATATCGCCGCTTTTGTCTTTTACCGCCATCACTAACGTGGAAACGATATTAAAACAGGCCACGCCAATAACCAGCACCATCGCCAGATACATAATGGCGCGGATCATCTGAATATCGCGGTACATATAGCCGTAGGTGCCGATCCAGCTCTTTATGTAAACATAGTTATTGGTGACTTCACCCGCGTCTCGCACCAGCTTATTGGCGTTAAACACGTCGTTAACCTTCAGCGCGATCCCGGAAACGCTGGTTCCCATATCCAGATATTGCTGCGCATCTTCCATTGGGATCATGGCAAAGCTGTGATCGAGCTGACCGCTCAGTTGCAGAATTCCCGTTACGTGTAAACGCACGCGTTTAGGCTGCTGTAACTTATGATCCGCGCTGGCGTTAGGGATCATAATCGACACCCAGTCGCCCTGCTTCACCTTCAGCGCATCGGCAATACCCTTACCAATGATGATTTGTTGTTCACCGGCTTTAAAATTATCCCAAGCATGGTTTTGCACGAAGGATGGCAGCGCGCTTAAACGCTGTTCCTGTTTCGGGTCAACGCCCTTCACCTGCACCGCGCGTAAGTTCGCCCCGCTCTCCACCAGTCCGGTAAAGTTGATATAAGGCGCCGCGGCGACAATACCCGGCACTTTTTGTACTTTGTCGAGCGCTTCCTGCCAGTTATTCCACGGCTGATTTACGGCTTCAATCTCTCCGTGTGGGACTACGGCCAGAATACGGTTGTTCAGCTCACGCTCAAATCCGTTCATGGCACTTAAACCAACGATCAACACAGCCACACCCAACGCGATGCCAACGGTGGAAATCACAGATATCAGCGAAACCATACCGCCGCGCCGCCGACCACGGCTAAAGCGCAGACCAATCAATAATGATAAAGGCGAAGCCATTACTCAGCTCCCATCAGGCTCAGTTCAGCCGTCAGGCGGCCATCGCGCATTTCAAGCTGGCGGCTCATCCGCTTCGCCAGTTGCAAATCGTGCGTCACCACCAGGAATGCCGTACCCTGAGAGCGGTTCAGCTCGCCCAGAAGCTCGAAAATGCTGTCCGCGTTACGCGCATCCAGGTTACCCGTTGGCTCATCCGCCAGGACCAGACGCGGGTTATTCACCAGCGCACGAGCGATGGCCACACGCTGGCGTTCGCCGCCAGACAGTTCAGACGGGCGATGACTGGCACGATGATCCAGCCCTACCGCTTTCAGCATATCCCGTGCGCGCTCGGTTATTTCAGCCGGTTTTTTCTTGCCGATCAGCAGCGGCATCGCTACGTTTTCCAGCGCCGTAAAATCCGGCAGCAAATGGTGGAACTGGTAAATAAAGCCCAGCTTCTGATTACGCAGTTCCGCTTTCGCCGCCGACGAGAGCTTGCTCATTGGCTGACCGCTAAAAATGACGTCGCCGGAAGTCGGGGTATCCAGCCCGCCTAACAGATGGAGCAGCGTACTCTTGCCGGAGCCGGAGCTGCCGACAATCGCCATCATCTCACCTTCGCCGACGCAAAAACTGACATCATGCAGTACATCGGTCTGCACAGTGCCTTCCTGATAGCGTTTGCACAGGTTGTCGCATTGCAACAGGATCTTATTCATAACGTAAAGCCTCAGCGGGTTGAGTGGCGGCAGCGCGCCAGGAAGGATAAAGCGTAGACAGCAGCGCGATGGCCATCGCCACCAGCGCAATGACGATAACCTGCAGCGGTTCAATGGCGACCGGCAACGCAGCACCATCCAGCAGCACACCAATAATTGGCATTAAATTGTTCAGTTGGCTGGCGAGCAATACGCCCAGCACAGCACCCAGCAGCGCGCCAATCACCCCGGCACTGGCCCCCTGAACCATAAACACCATCATTATCTGCCGCGGCGTCAGCCCCTGCGTTTGTAAAATCGCCACTTCCCCTTGCTTCTCCATTACCATCAAACCCAGCGAGGTAATAATATTAAAAGCCGCCACCGCCACGATCAGGCTAAGCAGTAGCCCCATCATGTTCTTTTCCATGCGCACGGCCTGGAACAGTTCCCCTTTGCGCTCGCGCCAGTCCTGCCATTTGGTGCCTTGCGGCAGCGTTTGCTGGCTCAGCGTGTCAACTTTCAACGGTTCGTTCAGCCACAGACGCCAGCCAGTGATATTGCCCACCGGATAACGCATCAGGCGCGAGGCATCCTGAATGTTGGTCAGCATCTGGTAGCCATCGACTTCGCTGTTGGCGGCGAAGGTGCCAATCACCGTAAACAGACGCTGGCTCGGCAAACGCCCCATCGGCGTAAACTGGCTGGCTGAGGGCACCATCACGCGAATTTGATCGCCACGATTAACGCCCAACTGCCCGGCAAGTTGCTCGCCGAGGATGACATTATACTTACCCGGTTGCAGATCTGTTTGCTTCACATTGACCAGATACGGCGTTAACGGATCTTTTTGCGCCGGATCGATACCGAGCATCACGCCAACCGCCACGCTACGCGCGCTTTGCAGCACCACATCTCCCGTAGTGATGGGGGCAACGCGGTTGACGCCGTTCAACACCACCGCTTTTTCCGGCAGTTGTTGCGGGTTGAGGGAACCCTGTTCGGACGAGAGAACGGCCTGAGGCATCAGGCCAAGAATATTGTTTTGCAGCTCGCGCTCGAAACCGTTCATCACCGACAACACCGTGACCAGCGCCATTACCCCGAGAGTAATGCCTATGGTGGAGAGCCAGGAAACGAAGCGACCGAAGCGATCTGCTGCACGCCCACGCATATAACGCAGGCCGATGAATAGAGCGACAGGTTGGTACATGAAATCCGTCTGGTTGCTGTTAGCAAAGTCACGAGTATATAAGCGAAAGCGGAATGGGTAAATGACTGAACCGTAAGTGTTCGTCAGCACTATTCCTAAAAGTATAAATAAATCAATTCGCTAAAGTTGTCCCTCTTCCCTTCAGTCCGGGTCCCTGATCTTTATCTTAAAAAAACAAAATGCAGACAGTTACGCATTACAGCGCACAGCGGGTTGCGCAGGATGGCAGGCTATAGCCAACAAAATGGATGCGCCGTCTCGATGAACAAAAAAGAACTATGGATTAATCAAATCAAAGGGTTATGTATTTGCCTGGTGGTGATTTACCACTCGGTAATCACGTTTTACCCACACCTCACTACTTTTCAGCATCCGCTTTCAGAGCTGCTGAGCAAATGCTGGATTTACCTTAATTTGTACCTGGCACCGTTTCGCATGCCGGTGTTTTTCTTTATCTCGGGATATCTGATCCGTCGCTACATTGATAGCGTCCCGTGGACAACCTGCGTGGATAAACGAATCTGGAGCATTGCCTGGGTGCTGGTGCTTTGGGGAGTGGTGCAATGGCTGGCGTTAGTAGCGCTCAATAACTGGCTGGCTCCACAGCGCGATCTGAGCCATGCTGCCAACGCCGCTTATGCCGATTCGATCACAGGTTTTACCCACGGAATGCTGACCGCCAGTACCAGCTTGTGGTATCTGTACGCGCTGATTGTCTATTTTGTTCTGTGTAAAATTTTCAGCCGCTGGGCGGTACCGCTGTTGGCGTTATTTGTGGTACTGAGCGTGGCGATCAATTTTGTCCCGACGCCGTGGTGGGGAATGAACAGCGTGATTCGCAATCTGCCCTGGTACAGCCTCGGTGCATGGTTCGGCACAACGCTGATGCTATGGATCAAGGAGGTGCCCCTGCGCCGCCATGCAGTCATTGTTCTGGTTAGCGCAATCGCCGCCGTCGTCGCGTGGCTGGCAAATGTCTCACTATTACTTTCTCTTCTTTCCATTGTGCTGATCATGAAGCTGTTTTATCAATTTGAGCTGCGCTTCGGTATGCGTGAGTCCGGCCCGTTAAGCGTGATTGGTGCCAATACCATCGCCATCTACACCACCCACCGTATTCTGGTTGAGCTGTTCAGCTTAACGCTAATCCCCAAAATCAATCACACCGCCTGGCCTGCCTATGCGGAGCTGGCCCTGCTACTGGTGTATCCGTTCGCCTGCCTGCTGCTGTGCACCTTGTTTGGCCTGTTGGTACGTAAAATTTCACAAAAAACAGTGGCCGACCTGCTCTTTTCCCCGCCATCTTTATCAACCGTCTCGCGCTAACCCCAACGCGCTTTTTGCCCCCATCAGGGGGCGAATCAATTTGCTTATGAGAAACGATCACGGATAATAAAGAACATTGCTTATCAGATGTATATCTAAACGAGATCCTGACAACCGAATGCCTGAACAACATCGTTACACGCTCCCGGCGAAAGCAGGCGATCTGCGCCAGCTGGGTGAGCTTACCGGTGCCGCCTGCGCAACGCTGGTCGCCGAAATCGCCGAACATCACGCGGGTCCAGTGGTGCTGATCGCGCCGGACATGCAAAATGCGCTGCGTCTGCATGATGAAATTCGTCAGTTTACCGACCAAATGGTGATGAACCTGGCCGACTGGGAAACGCTACCCTACGACAGTTTTTCTCCCCATCAGGAGATTATCTCCTCGCGGCTCTCCACGCTGTATCAGTTGCCTGCCATGCAGCGCGGCGTGCTGATCGTTCCGGTAAATACGCTGATGCAGCGTGTTTGTCCGCACAGCTATCTGCACGGTCATGCGCTGGTCATGAAAAAGGGCCAGCGGCTTTCGCGCGATGCCCTGCGTGAACAACTGGATAGCGCGGGCTATCGCCATGTTGATCAGGTCATGGAACACGGCGAATACGCCACGCGCGGCGCGTTGTTGGATCTGTTCCCGATGGGCAGCGAGTTGCCTTATCGTCTGGATTTCTTTGATGACGAAATCGACAGCCTGCGTCTGTTTGATACCGACACCCAGCGCACACTGGAAGAAGTCGATGCCATTAATTTACTTCCCGCGCACGAATTCCCGACTGACAAAACGGCCATCGAGCTATTCCGCAGCCAGTGGCGCGATACCTTTGAGGTGAAACGCGACGCCGAACATATTTACCAGCAGGTCAGCAAAGGCACATTACCTGCGGGTATTGAATACTGGCAACCGCTGTTTTTCAGCGAACCGCTGCCGCCGCTGTTCAGCTATTTCCCCGCCAATACGTTATTGGTCAATACCGGTGATATCGAGACCAGCGCAGAACGCTTCCAGGCCGATACCCTGTCACGCTTTGAAAATCGCGGTGTTGATCCGATGCGCCCACTTCTGCCGCCGGAATCGCTGTGGCTGCGGGTTGATGAGCTGTTTTCTGAACTTAAACGCTGGCCGCGCGTTCAACTGAAAACCGAGAGTCTGGCGAACAAAGCTGCGAATACTAACCTCGGGTTCCAGAAGCTGCCGGATATCGCCGTTCAGGCGCAGCAAAAAGCACCGTTAGATGCGTTACGTAAATTCCTTGAGGGCTTCACCGGTCCGGTAATTTTCTCGGTGGAAAGTGAAGGTCGCCGTGAAGCGCTTGGCGAGCTGCTCGCTCGCATCAAAGTGGCACCGAAGCGGATATTGCGACTCGATGAAGCCGTTGATAACGGTCGTTATCTGATGATTGGCGCAGCCGAGCACGGCTTCATCGATAGCAAACGCAATCTGGCGCTGATTTGTGAAAGCGATCTGCTTGGGGAACGCGTGGCGCGTCGCCGCCAGGATTCTCGTCGCACCATCAACCCGGATACGTTAATTCGTAACCTCGCGGAGCTGCATCCCGGTCAGCCGGTGGTGCATCTGGAGCACGGCGTGGGTCGTTATGCCGGGATGACCACACTGGAAGCGGGCGGCATCACTGGTGAATATCTGATGCTCACCTATGCCAACGACGCCAAACTGTACGTGCCGGTGTCGTCACTGCATCTGATCAGCCGCTATGCAGGCGGTGCAGAAGAGAATGCGCCGCTGCATAAACTTGGCGGCGATGCCTGGTCACGCGCCCGACAGAAAGCCGCTGAGAAGGTGCGCGATGTCGCGGCAGAGCTGCTGGATATTTATGCCCAGCGCGCAGCGAAAGAAGGCTTTGCCTTTAAGCATGACCGTGAACAGTACCAGCTGTTTTGCGACAGCTTCCCGTTTGAAACCACGCCTGATCAGGCGCAGGCGATTAACGCGGTACTCAGTGATATGTGTCAACCGCTGGCTATGGACCGCCTGGTGTGCGGCGACGTCGGCTTTGGTAAAACCGAAGTCGCGATGCGCGCGGCCTTCCTCGCCGTAGAGAACCACAAGCAGGTTGCCGTGCTGGTGCCAACCACCCTGCTCGCACAGCAACACTTCGACAACTTCCGCGATCGTTTTGCCAACTGGCCGGTACGCATTGAGATGCTGTCCCGTTTCCGTAGCGCCAAAGAGCAAGCGCAGATTCTGGAGCAGGTTGCCGAGGGCAAAATTGATATTCTCATCGGCACGCACAAACTGCTGCAAGCAGATGTGAAGTTAAAAGATCTGGGTCTGCTGATTGTCGATGAAGAGCATCGTTTCGGCGTTCGCCACAAAGAACGCATCAAGGCGATGCGCGCAGATGTCGATATCCTGACCCTGACGGCAACGCCGATTCCGCGTACGCTCAACATGGCAATGAGCGGCATGCGCGATCTGTCGATTATCGCCACGCCGCCCGCTCGTCGTCTGGCGGTCAAAACCTTCGTGCGCGAATACGACAGCCTGGTGGTACGTGAGGCGATCCTGCGTGAGGTTCTTCGCGGGGGACAAGTTTATTATCTGTTTAACGACGTCGAAAACATTCAGAAAACCGCTGACAAATTAGCAGAACTGGTGCCGGAAGCGCGTATTGGTATCGGTCACGGGCAAATGCGCGAGCGCGAACTGGAACGCGTGATGAACGATTTCCACCATCAGCGTTTTAACGTGCTGGTGTGTACCACCATTATCGAAACCGGGATCGACATTCCCACCGCTAACACCATCATCATCGAACGAGCGGATCACTTCGGTTTAGCGCAATTACACCAGCTGCGCGGTCGCGTGGGACGTTCTCACCACCAGGCGTACGCCTGGCTGCTGACGCCGCATCCGAAAGCGATGACCACTGACGCGCAAAAACGCCTGGAAGCCATTGCCTCACTGGAAGATTTGGGCGCAGGTTTTGCGCTGGCGACCCACGACCTCGAAATTCGCGGCGCCGGAGAATTGCTGGGGGAAGATCAGAGTGGTTCCATGGAAAGCATCGGCTTCTCGCTGTATATGGAACTACTGGAAAACGCCGTCGATGCGCTCAAAGAAGGGCGTGAGCCGTCACTGGAAGATCTCACCAGCCAGCAAACCGAAGTTGAACTGCGCATGCCGTCTCTGCTGCCGGACGACTATATCCCGGATGTAAACACGCGACTGTCGTTCTACAAGCGCATTGCCAGTGCGAAAGGCGAAAACGAGCTGGAAGAAATTAAGGTCGAGCTGATAGACCGTTTTGGCCTGCTGCCCGACCCGGCTCGTACGCTGCTGGATATCGCCCGTTTACGCCAGCAGGCGCAGAAACTGGGGATCAGAAAGCTCGAAGGCAATGAAAAAGGCGGTACCATTGAATTTGCCGAGAAAAACCACGTCAACCCGGTCTGGCTGATTGGTTTACTGCAAAAACAGCCGCAGCACTTCCGCCTGGACGGTCCAACCCGACTGAAATTCATGCAGGATCTGGGCGAGCGTAAAACGCGGATCGACTGGGTCCGCCAGTTTATGCGCCAGCTTGAAGAAAACGCCGTAGCATAGTGAACAGGCCGGGTGAGCACACCACTCACCCGGCCTGATGAATTTACAAACTCTTTGCACTTCCCTGCACTTCCCGACACAGCAAACCGCCATAATTCTCGTTTACTTTTACATAATAAAAACCACGTAAAAACAATGGATTTATGGTGATGTTAAACAATAAACGACTCTCTCGCTGGTTCGCGTTTTTTACGCTTGCAGCGACATTCGCGTTAGCACTTCCGGCACAGGCAAACACCTGGCCGCTACCGCCACCGGGAAGCCGTCTGGTGGGCCAGAATGCCGTTCACGTAGTTGAAGACAATGGCGGTTCTCTGGAGGCGATTGCGAAAAAATATAATGTCGGCTTTTTAGCGCTGCTGCAGGCCAACCCTGGCGTTGACCCTTACGTACCACGTCCGGGAAGCGTTTTGACGATCCCGTTACAAACTCTGCTACCTGACGCCCCGCGCGAAGGTATTGTTATCAACCTCGCCGAACTGCGTCTTTATTATTACCAGCCGGGGACCAATTCGGTGACCGTTTATCCTATTGGTATTGGCCAGTTAGGCGGTGACACCTTAACGCCTACGATGGTAACCACCATCTCTGATAAACGCGCCAACCCCACCTGGACGCCGACGGCAAATATCCGCGCGCGATACAAAGCAAACGGAATTGACCTGCCAGCCGTTGTGCCTGCCGGTCCGGATAACCCGATGGGCCATCATGCGATTCGCTTAGCGGCATACGGCGGCGTGTACCTGTTGCACGGAACCAATGCTGATTTTGGCATCGGAATGCGCGTCAGTTCCGGCTGTATTCGTCTGCGCGACGGAGATATCGAAACCCTGTTCCGTCAGGTAACGCCCGGAACTAAGGTCAATATTATCAATACGCCGATCAAGGCATCCGTTGAGCCCAACGGCGTGCGCCTGGTAGAAGTGCATCAGCCGCTGTCCGAAAAAATCAATGACGACCCGCAGCTGCTGCCAATCGTGCTGAACGCGTCCATGCAGACATTTAAAAATGCGGCGCAAACTGATCCTGCCGTCATGGAACATGCGATGGAGATTCGCTCAGGCATGCCGGTCGATGTGACCCGTCATCACGACGTTGCTCAACAGCCGATGTAAACTCCGCACATAAAAAAACCCCCGCTGGATTATATTCCGCGGGGGTTTTTTATTTAACTCGCAGTGGCATTGCGATGGGTTAAATCTTATTTGTAGATAACAGCAGTTCCGTGAAGGGTGTTAGGACCGGTAACGGAAGTAATACGGAAAGACTTCGCACCCATCTCATCGGCTTTCTGCGCCAGTTGATCTTCCAGTGAACCTAAGTTAGTCCCCGCATTCGCAGAAATAGTACCGACTTTCTCTTGACCCGCAGGTGTGGACTGAACTTCAACAGCGGCAAAGCTTGCAAATGACAGTGAGCTAAGAACAGCAGCAACAAACAGTGTTTTTACGTTTTTCATGATAGTGACCTTTAGCAGATGAATGGGTGTCGAAAAGATTAACTTAACGATCGATAGGTAAATCATAGATGTGATCCAGGTCACACGTCAACACCTTTTTATAATGATCGTTATATAAAATATAAAGGTCTTATTTTTCATGCTAATAGCTATAAATTATTTTTATCGTGAATCCGCTGGAGTGTGCAGTCGAATATTTTTATAATGGTTATTCAATAAACCTAACAAAGGTACATCGGCGCCATGACAACTGAAACGACAGGTTGTGCAAAAAAAAGCCGTGGCCGACCAAAAGTGTTCGACAGGGAAGCCGCGCTTGATAAGGCCATGACACTCTTCTGGCAGCACGGATATGAAGCGACATCACTCGCCGATCTCGTGGAAGCCACCGGCGCAAAAGCGCCCACGCTGTATGCGGAGTTCACCAATAAAGAAGGGTTGTTCCGTGCCGTACTGGACCGCTACATCACCCGCTTTGCGGCGAAACACGAAGCCCAGCTGTTTTGTGAAGAAAAAAGCCTTGAGTCCGCACTGGAAGGCTATTTCACCGCCATAGCGACCTGCTTTACCAGCAAGGACACCCCGGCGGGATGTTTCATGATTAATACTTCTGCGACGCTGGCAGCCTCTTCCCGCGATATTGCGCACACGGTGAAATCCCGCCATGCAATGCAGGAACAGACACTTACCCAGTTCCTTCACCAGCGCCAGCAACGAGGTGAAATTCCAGCCCATTGCGACGTGCAAAAACTGGCTGAATACCTGAACTGTATTTTACAGGGTATGTCGATCAGCGCCCGTGAAGGCGCAACGTTTGAAAAACTGATGCAGATCGCACACACAACCCTGCGGCTGTGGCCCGAACTCGTCAAAGCTTAACCCTTTCCCACAATTCCCCCGCAGTACTCACACCACCGGGAGCTGATAAAGCCCCCGGTTAGAATTTCACGCATTACCCCTACATTTTTCATTGTTTTCATCATCTTACCCGATCATTTTTTGTAAAAAGTATTGATAACAACAATTATTATCAGCAATATTCGCATTTGTTTTAACGCCTGTTTCACAATGTAACTATCGGTTTCTCTACCGCCATAACAAAAACAGTTCGACTCTTTTTTAAAAGGAATACAAATGCATAAGCGTCTCTGGGTGCTCAATCCTCTCCTGTTGTCTTTAACCCTTCCGGCCATTGCGGCTGAGGAAGAGAATCTCATCGTTAGCGCCAACCGTAGCCAGCGCACCGTGGCAGAAATGGCGCAAACGACCTGGGTTATTGAAGGAAGCGAGATTGAACAACAGGTTCAGGGGGGGAAAGAGTTCAAGGATGTTCTTGCTCAGTTAATCCCAGGAATCGATGTCAGTAGCCAGGGGCGCACAAACTACGGCATGAACATGCGCGGTCGCGCCATTGTCGTGCTCATTGACGGCGTCCGTCTGAACTCCTCGCGAACCGACAGCCGTCAACTTGACTCCATTGACCCGTTTAACATTGCGCACATTGAAGTCATTTCAGGCGCAACCTCACTTTATGGCGGCGGTAGTACCGGCGGATTAATTAACATCGTCACCAAAAAAGGCCAGCCGGAGCGTGAAGTAGAACTCGAACTGGGGAGCAAAAGCGGCTTTAACAATAGTAACGATCATGATGAACGCGTTGCCGCGGCGGTGAGCGGTGGAACCGATCGCGCTTCTGGACGTATGTCCGTCGCGTATCAACGTTTTGGCGGCTGGTATGACGGCAACCACGATGCCCTACTGCTGGATAACACCCAAACCGGGCTACAGCACTCCGATCGTCTGGACGTGATGGGCACAGGGACGATTGAACTTGACGACAACCGTCAGTTGCAACTGGTTACTCAGTATTATAAGAGTCAGGGGGATGACGATTACGGGCTGGATCTCGGCGAGAACATGTCCGCCGTGACCGGAAACGGCAAAGCATATACCAGCAGCGGACTGAATTCCGATCGTATTCCCGGCACCGAACGTCATCTAATTAGCCTGCAATATTCAGATGCGGATTTTTTTGGCCAGAACCTGGTCAGCCAAATCTATTACCGTGACGAATCGCTGAAATTCTACCCCTTCCCTACGCTCAGCAAAGGTAAGGTCACGAGTTTCTCCGCTTCACAGCAGGACACAGACCAGTTTGGTGCCAAAATTACCCTTAACAGCCAGTTGATGGATAACTGGGAGCTGACGTGGGGTGTCGATGCCGATCACGAAACCTTCGACTCCAATCAGAAATTCTTCGATCTGGCCTGGTCCCTGCCCTCCGGCGGTATGGATAACCGTACCGCTTATACTACCGGACGTTACCCCGGTTACAGCATCACCAACTTCGCGCCTTTTCTGCAAAACAGCTATGACATTAACGACATCTTTACCCTCAGCGGCGGTGTGCGCTATCAATGGACCGAAAACAGGGTTGATGATTTCGTTGGCTATGCTCAACAGCAGGGAATCGCGACCGGGCTTGCGAATTCTGCCGATACCATTCCGGGCGGCAAAACCGATTACGATAATTTCCTGTTCAACGCCGGTATCCTCGCCCATCTGACCGACCGTCAGCAAACGTGGTTTAACTTCTCTCAGGGCGTGGAGCTTCCGGACCCAGGGAAATACTACGGTAACGGCACCTATTCGCTGGTTGGCGATCATTACCAGCTCCAGCGCAGCGTCAACGTGGCGGATTCACGCCTGGAAGGGATTAAAGTTAACTCATACGAGCTGGGATGGCGCTACACCGGTGATAGTCTGCGCACGCAACTGGCCGCGTACTACTCGACTTCAGATAAATCGATCGTTATCAACCGCAGCGATATGACCATTAACGTTCAGCCCGACGATCGCCGCATTTATGGCCTTGAAGGTGCAGTGGATTATTTCATTGCGGATACGGACTGGAGCCTGGGCGGCAACTTCAACATCATTAAATCGGAAGTGAAACAGAACGGTAAATGGCAAAAATGGGATGTCACTCTGGCCTCACCGTCCAAAGCAACCGCGTGGGTCGGCTGGGCACCAGAACCGTGGACTTTGCGCGTACAGAGCCAGCAAACATTTGATCTGACCGACGCCAGCGGCAATAAGCTGGATGGCTATAACACTATGGACTTTATCGGCAGCTATCAGCTCCCGTTAGGTAAGCTGACCTTTAGCGTAGAAAACCTGCTGAATGAAGAGTACACCACACTGTGGGGACAACGTGCGCCACTGCTGTACAGCCCAACCTACGGCAGCCCGTCACTGTATGAATACAAGGGCCGGGGTCGTACTTTTGGTCTGAATTACGCCTTAACCTTCTGATAAAAAAAGCCCCCCAGCCTGAGCGAATGGGGGGCTAATGTTCAGGATAATGCTATTTTACGCTTTGTTATTCAGTACCAACTGTCCGTTGTTATCCAACGGAATTTGCGCGCCGGGGTCCTTATCCATACGGATTTTCCCCTGCTGATCGCCAATTTTGTACGTTACGTCATAGCCCAGCATCTTTTCAGATTTGTCATACACCGTTTTACAACGCTGCTGCGTGGTGGTGTAAGTATCGTTTTCCTGCATCGAACCCTGAATCTGGTTACCTGCATAGCCGCCGCCTAAAGCACCGGCCACGGTGGCAATATCTTTACCACGTCCACCGCCAAACTGATGCCCAATAACACCACCCGCAACCGCACCCAATACTGAACCCGCGATACGGTTTTCATCTTGTACTGGCTTACGGTGCGTGACCGTTACGTTCCGGCACTCCTGACGCGGTGTTTTTACCGACTCTTTAATCGGTGTTGCAGAGACAACTTGCGCATACTGTGGGCCACGCTCGAAAACGTTCAGACTGGCCACCGCTGCAACACCCAGCGCAGCAGCTACGCCAATCCCTATACCCGCCAACATTGATTTATTCACGGGACTTCCTCCTTTTTTGCTATTAGCAACAACTTTGCAACAGAAGGTAAGGAATGCCAATCAGATTACGGATGAAAATAGCAGGATGAGGCACGAGCGCAGGATGATTCGGAGAACTCTGAAGGAAGGCGCCGGATGCGTGAAATCATCCGGCGCTACACGTCGATATTAATGCAGTTTCAGACGCGGGCGAATCACCCGGTTGATACTGCCGACCAGCATCATCAGGCCGGTTTTGAAGTAGCCGTGCAAAGCAATCTGGTGCATGCGGTACAGAGAGATGTACACAAAGCGCGCAATACGCCCTTCCACCATCATCGAACCACGGGTCAGGTTACCCATCAGGCTACCTACGGTAGAGAAGTTAGAGAGCGAGACCAGAGAGCCGTGATCTTTGTACTGATACGCTTTCAGTGGCTTGCCGTTCATCTGTGCCAGAATATTGTTCATCGCGCAGGTCGCCATCTGGTGTGCTGCCTGAGCGCGCGGAGGCACAAAACCCCCTTCCGGGCGAGCGCAGGAAGCGCAGTCGCCAATCGCGTACACGTCAGGATCGCGCGTGCTCTGCAGAGTTGGCTCAACCACCAGTTGGTTAATACGGTTCGTTTCCAGACCGCCAATATCTTTCATAAAGTCTGGCGCTTTGATACCCGCCGCCCACACCATCAGATCGGCTTTAATGTATTCGCCATCTTTGGTGTGCAGTCCGCCTTCATCAGCGCTGGTTACCATCGTCTGGGTCAGTACGCGTACGCCCAGTTTGGTTAACTCATTATGCGCAGCACCGGAAATACGCGGCGGCAACGCAGGCAGAATACGCTCACCGGCTTCGACCAGCGTAACGTTCAGCGCGTCGTTGGTCAGCCCTTTGTAACCATAGCTGTGCAGTTGTTTTACCGCATTGTGCAGCTCAGCGGAGAGTTCAACCCCCGTCGCACCGCCGCCCACAATGGCGATATTCACTTTTCCGTTTGCGCCCAGATTCGCGGAATACTTCAGGAACAGATTCAGCATCTCCTGGTGGAAACGACGCGCCTGATGGGGGTTATCGAGGAAAATGCAGTTTTCTTTCACGCCAGGGGTGTTGAAATCGTTGGAAGTACTGCCCAACGCCATCACCAACGTGTCATACGGCACTTTACGCTCAGGAACCAGCAGCTCACCCTTCTCATCGCGCAGCTCAGCGAGAGTAATGGTCTTCGCTTCACGATCGATATCCACCACCGAGCCTAACTGGAACTGGAAGCCATGGTTACGGGCATGTGCCAGATAACTCAGCGCATCCACACCTTCGTCCAGAGAACCCGTCGCCACTTCATGCAGTAACGGTTTCCACAAGTGACTGTGGTTTCTGTCTACCAGTGTGATTTTGGCCTTTTTCTTACGCCCGAGTTTTTTACCCAGCTGCGTAGCCATTTCCAGTCCGCCAGCACCGCCGCCGACAATCACGATCCTTTTCAATGGTGTAGTCAACGTGACCCCCTCAAATTTATTAACCAATTGTTAATTAAAAGTTATTAACATAGCCTTTAATTAACAACAAGTTACGGTAATGAAAATGTTCTTCGAGAGTGAGAATAACACGAACGGTGCATTGGTCATACCAAAATTGATGTGTATCAAGTTTTGATGCTGAAAAGATAGACAACCTGAACTTTAAGGACAAAAAAACCAGCCCGATGGCTGTAATACCAGTCAGTTATCGCCTCAGTTTCAGAAAGCTTCAACCTGTGCTGGCCGAGGTAAAGAACATGCTATCTCGGAGAAAGAGTTCCGTTCACCTCATGCTCATCATTTCTCTTAAGCACCGATTCCTGTGAACGTGTAAAGGGCGTTCTCCGCCACGCCCTTTACAATCCCGGCTCCCGGCAGGAAAATTGCCACTTCGTGGTTCCCTCCGCTTATTCCTCCAGGCTACCGGGCCGGGCGCGAGGTAGCATCCATGCAAAACGCGCCCTGAGCCAGCATCCATGCTGGCTCTCCCGGCCTTACGGAATCACGTCGGCAATTTTCAGCCGGACCAGCCCACACCTGACCATCTGCGTTTTTTTGTTTAAACAGCAAAAAAGATTTAACTGGAAGTCAGTGCGTTGAAGCGATGACCCCGGTCCGGCTGAAAATCGATGAGGCGTTGACGGCTGACCGGGGCTGTCCGCAGGGATGCGGACAGAGGGGACGGCCTGCACGGACGCAGGCTCGACCCCGACCCGACAGGCAGACGGCATAAGACGAATAACTCGCGTAGCGACGATTTTCCCGCCGGGAGCCTGGGTTGCAAGGGAGGCGGCGGTGAGCCTCCCTTGCACGTTCACAGGTATCTGCGCTTCAGAGAAATGACACCACTGAGGTGAACGGAACCCTGAGCAAGAATCACATGTTCACCATACGTTCGTAACTGACGAGCATTAGCCCGGCGGCTGTTTCTTTACGCACTCAATAAGGATTAACCTAACGTCTTGAACGCTTTAATGCGCTGCAAATGCGGAGAGATATTCTTAAACTTATGCGTCTGCTCTTCGTCCCAGACTATCTCGTAAAAATGATGCAGCTCTTCTGACGAACGCTGACTGTTCAGCGCTTCATCATGACGTGACAGGATCACCAGGCAGCGATCGCGATTCTTTTCACGGAAATTGGTCACGCATTTTGTTGCGATGTCTGCATACTCCTCAGGTCTGTCGATTTTGCCTTCCATGTTCTCATACGGGAACAGGTTGGGATTAAACACTACCTGACGAATATCACACAGGAAACCAATCCGTTCAGCCCAATATCCCCCGAGCCCCACACCACAAATCAGCGGACGGTCATCCACATTCAGCTGCAGCATTTTGTCCACTTCTTTCAGCAGATGCTGCATATCATGTTTAGGATGCCGCGTACTGTAGCTAATCAGCCTGACATCCGGGTCGATGAATTGCAGCTGCAACACCTTCTCATGGTTGCCCGGGCTGTTAGAGTCAAAACCGTGTAAATAGATAATCATCGCATCCTCGCCAAACTTGCGTTAATGACCTGCTTTCTCTTCCTGCCAGCGCTCATGAAGCTGGTTTAGCTGAGCGCTTGCCGTCTTCCAGCGTGCCGAGTCCATCAGTTCCTGACGTGAAAATGAACCTTTATGATACAAACGTGTAACACGTTCTGCATTGATCGGCGACAGATTATCTAACACACTGACCGCTCCTTTACGATTATTGCAGACCAGGATCATATCGCAACCTGCATCCAGCGATGCCTGTCCACGCTCCGCATAGCTTCCCATAATCGCCGCCCCTTCCATCGACAAATCGTCGGAGAAAATGACACCATCGAAGCCAAGCTCCTGGCGCAGCACCGTTTTCAGCCAGTGAGGAGAACCACTCGCCGGACGCGGATCTACATCACTGTAGATGACGTGCGCAGGCATAATGGCATCCAGTTTGTTTTCCGTAATCAACGTCTGGAACACGGACATATCTTTCGAACGAATCTCGGATTCTGAACGAGGATCGGTTGGGGTTTCTTTGTGTGAATCCGCCGTCACCGCCCCATGTCCAGGAAAATGTTTACCGGTCGTTTTCATGCCAGCAGCATGCATCCCGTCAATGAAGCGGGTCGCCATCGCCAGCGCTTTTAGCGGATCGGCATGATAAGAACGCTCGCCGATTGCCGCACTGATATGGCCCACATCCAGTACCGGTGCAAAGCTGATATCAATGTCCATCGCGATCATTTCGCTGGCCATCAACCATCCAGCGTCCTGAGCCAGTTTGCCGCCCTCTTCCAGACCGTGCAACGCAGCAAAGGATTGAGCCGCAGGCAGACGGGTAAAGCCTTCACGAAAACGCTGTACGCGCCCGCCTTCTTGATCTACCGCCACCACCAGATGGTTACGTGACGCAGCCCGGATCTGACGCACTAATTCACGCAGCTGTTCCGGGTCATGATAATTTCGGGTAAAGAGGATCAACCCACCTACCAGCGGATGTGCCAGAATCTCACGCTCTTCAGCGTCCAGCTCATACCCTTCGACATCCAACATTACTGGGCCCACACTGCTCTCCTTATCCTTTCATTGTTAGCTGCAGCCAGGTTTCATCGGCCAGCCTGATAAATTGTCGATCACCGGTTTGCCGCCAGCGATACTCAAACCACCCCGCCTTCAGCATCATTATCCAGGGTTGCCATTGTCTGACCTGCCGCCACAAAACGTCTGGCTCAATGTGCGCTCGTTGGGCGTAGGTGCTAACCAGCTGTTGGTGCTGGGATTCATCGCTGACCCATACCGCCGCCAGCTCCAGGGCAATATCACCGTCTCCAGCGTATTCCCAGTCAATCAGCCGCAGCCCTGAGGCTGTACGTACGATGTTGTCACCGTGAACATCCATATGCAGCGGCCCCAGACGCAGAGGCCGAGGCTCACCTCGTTTCCTTAGCCGCTTCAGCGCGCGCAGCCAGCATGGCGTACGACGCGCCGGATCGCCACACTGCCAGTACTGTTCAAGTAGCGGCAGCAGGCTGATTCGCCAGCCCAATCGGGGTTGCTGATGCAGATGATACAGTAAGCCTGCAAGTTCGTCGGCGTCCGGTAATCTGGATTCTACCTTACCGTGAAAAAACTCGACTGCCATCCACCCACGCGTATAAAAATGAGGACGTGGCGCAAGGCTTTCTGGCAGGCGTTTTAACGCATGATATTGGCGTAAGAAATGCGATTCCGGCGCGTCAGGGTCGTGATGACAACGCAGTACCAGGCGGTGAGAATGATGCTCAATGATGCAGCTCCCGCCGCTCAGACCGGTTTGGCTGGCTGCGACGGGATGATACTGCGGGAAATAGCGCGACAACACTTCGCCGCGCGTGAGTTTATTATTGTTGCTGAACGGCACCTTTACCTGACCAGATTATCTCGCCAGTTTGTACCAGCATTAATTGCATTTGCAGCGCAGGCGAATTGACGTTGCCAGATGCGCTGGAATAAAGCACATACTGCGCACCAACGTTACGGGCGATACCAATCGCTTTACTGCGTGTTCCCAGGCTATCGTTTGGCGACAGACCTAACTGCTGCTTGGCGACGGCCAGTTGCTGAGCGGAAACCAGAGTAAACTTACCGTTATTCGCCAGCGCGTTACGCAAGGTCTCGGTGGCTTCCCCCGCGTTCAACGAGCCGTTGGTACGGTTATTCACGCTATCAACCAGCAGAACGCCACCCGCTTTGACGCCGTCGGCCTGCAGCATTTTGCCGACCATCGGCTGCATCGCCCCGTTCCAGTCATAATGACGTTGACGTGGCGTCGGCTGCGCCGTTTGGTCCTCGTGCTCAATCGGCCCCGGCTGTTGCGGTATGGTTGGCACCGTTGGCACAACCGGCACCGGCTGTTGCGGCTGCGCAGGCTGTTCCGGCACCGGCTTGACTTCCTCTACCGGCGCGGGCTCACGTTGCACCACACAGCCAGAGAGAAACATCGCCAGCGCGGCAATCAGTGCGTAGCGATTCATTTTGTTCATCAAGATTCACCCCTTACAAATAAAGATAAAGTCTAACCTTGTGCGCCCCCAGATAATTGGCGCTGCCATACAGCGTCACCGACGAATGAGCCGGAACAGTCACACTGCGTGGCGCTTCCAGAGGGTGCATTTCCAGCCCTCTGGCGTCATACCAGTAAAACCGATAATGAACGGTAACGGGTTCTTGTCTTTCGTTATAGAGTCGAGAGGATGCCGAGGCCTGAATATCAGACGTGGTTAACGTGGGCTGTTCTGCTGTTATACCCGCCGCCAGAATCGTTGATTCCATCACCAGCGACTGTTCATCACTTACCGGAATTTCAGGATGTGTTCGACAACCCGCCAGCAACAGCAAGCCCATTGAAAGCGCAATGCATCCTCTGGTCATGCTTACAGACCTTTATGCGCGAGCATTGGGCCAAGCGCACGTCCACCCAGCAGGTGCATATGAATGTGGTACACCTCCTGCCCCCCGTGGCGATTGGTGTTCATAATTAAACGGTACCCATCTGCAGCAATGCCTTCCTGCTCGGCGATTTTTGCTGCGACGGTAATCATGCGGCCCAGCGCCTGTTCATGTTCCGCCGTCACATCGTTGACAGTTGGGATCAGGATGTTAGGAATGATCAGGATATGCGTTGGTGCCTGAGGGGAAATATCACGAAACGCAGTGACCAGTTCATCCTGGTATACGATATCCGACGGAATCTCACGACGAATAATTTTGCTGAATATAGTTTCTTCTGCCACGACGTTTTCCTTTTTCATTAACAGCCCAAGCGTTTTGCCATGCTACGCCGGGTAACTCTGCGAGTATAGAGTATGAGCGAGTTACTCACGCTCTTTCAACTTTAACCCTCGATTTTTTAAGCGAAAACCCCAGTCAGTGCTGCTCTTATAACCATTTCCCTGCGCTATTGCTCAAGCATAGTACTGAAACAATATTTCATTTATGCCGTAGCATCTGTTTACACATTGAGTGCTAATGCGTATATTTCGCATTTGCATTTACATGCGCATTTAATAATTTACAACCAAAGGGTTCATCACAACTACCGGTGATTTGAACTTAATATTAATAATTATCAAGGACTTTTCGATGTCTTTCACAACACTCAACGGGAATGTTCAACGCCAACCGGGCCTAGCCCCTTCTTTGCTGGCAGCATGCATCACGCTAGCGCTTTTACCTTCCACCAGCCTCGCAGCCCCTGCTGAAGAGACAGTGATCGTGGAGGGTTCTGCTCCAGCCGCATCCAGTGAGGAGCAGGATTACAGCGTTAAATCGACGACCGCTGGCACAAAAATGCAGATGACACAGCGCGATATCCCGCAATCGGTCAGCATTGTCAGCCAGCAGCGCATGGAAGATCAGCAGTTGCAAACGCTGGGCGATGTGATGGACAACACGTTGGGGATAAGCAAAAGCCAGGCGGATTCCGATCGCAGCAGCTATTACTCGCGCGGATTTCAGATTGATAACTATATGGTTGATGGGATCCCAACCTATTTTGAATCCCGCTGGAATCTCGGTGACGCCCTTTCCGACACCGCCCTTTTTGAGCGTGTCGAAGTGGTCCGTGGCGCTAACGGGCTAATGACCGGGACGGGTAACCCTTCAGCCACCATTAACATGATCCGTAAGCATGCCACCAGCCGCGAGTTCACCGGTAATGTTTCTGCGGAATATGGCAGTTGGAATAAACAACGCTATGTGACCGATCTACAAAGCCCGCTCACGGCAGACGGCAATGTGCGCGGTCGCATCGTGGCGGGTTACCAGAATAACGACTCCTGGCTTGATCGCTACAATAGCGAAAAAATGTTCTTCTCCGGGATTGTCGATGCCGATCTGGGCGACACCACCAGCCTGTCTGCGGGTTATGAATACCAGCGCATTGATATCAACAGCCCAACCTGGGGTGGATTGCCGCGCTGGAATACCGATGGCAGTAAAAATAGCTATGACCGCTCGCGCAGCACTGCGCCGGACTGGACTTACAACGATAAAGACTTCAACAAAGTGTTTGTCACCATCAAACAACGTTTTGCCGATACCTGGCAGGCGACCATGAACGCCACCCACTCCGAGGTCAAGTTCGACAGTAAAATGATGTACGTCGACGCCTATGTTAATAAGGCCGACGGCACGCTGATTGGCCCATATGGCAACTATGGTCCGGGATATGACTACGTCGGAGGAACCGGCTGGAACAGCGGCAAACGTAAAGTGGATGCTGTCGATCTATTCGCCGACGGCGGTTATGATCTGTTTGGTCGTCAGCATAATCTGATGTTGGGCGGTAGCTACAGTAAACAGAATAACCGTTATGAAAGCTCGTGGGCGAACGTTTTCCCCAACGAAATCGGCAGCTTCTATACCTACGATGGTAACTTCCCGGAAACCAACTGGAACCCGCAGTCATTGGCTCAGGACGATACCACGCACATGAAATCGCTGTACGCCGCAACGCGTATTTCGCTGGCCGACCCACTGCATTTGATTGTCGGCGCGCGTTATACCAACTGGCGTATCGACACCCTGACCTACAGCATGGAGCAAAACCACACCACGCCGTATGCGGGTCTGGTATATGACATTGACGATAACTGGTCTACCTACGCCAGCTATACCTCAATCTTCCAGCCGCAGAACAAGCGCGACAGTTCCGGTAAATATCTCTCTCCGATTACCGGCAACAACTATGAGCTTGGCCTGAAGTCCGACTGGATGAACAGCCGTTTAACCACCACGCTCGCGGTGTTCCGCATTGAACAGGATAACGTAGCGCAATCAACCGGCGTGCCAATCGCTGGTAGCAATGGCGACACGGCCTTTAAAGCGATGGATGGTACGGTCAGCAAAGGGGTCGAATTCGAGATCAACGGTGCGATCACCGATAACTGGCAGATGACGTTTGGCGCGACGCGCTATGTTGCTGAAGACAACGAAGGCAATGCGGTAAACCCGAACCTGCCACGGACCACGGTAAAACTGTTTACCCGTTATCGCCTGCCAGCCATGCCGGAACTGACCGTCGGCGGTGGAGTTAATTGGCAGAATCGTGTTTACAGCGATACGGTCACGCCTTATGGCACATTCCGCGCGGAACAGGGAAGCTACGCCCTGGTAGATTTGTTCACCCGCTACCAGGTAACAAAAAACTTCTCAGTGCAGGGTAACCTTAATAACCTGTTCGATAAAACCTACGACACGAATATCGACGGTTCTATCGTTTATGGTGAGCCGCGCAACGTCAGCATTACTGCCAGCTATCAGTTCTGATTCGAAACACATCGCGCTCCACCTGCCCGTCAGGTGGATGCACTGGTCTAAAAAAGCAAAAAGCCTGCTTAGTTTCCTAAGCAGGCTTCTTAAATATGGCTCCTCTGACTGGACTCGAACCAGTGACATACGGATTAACAGTCCGCCGTTCTACCGACTGAACTACAGAGGAATCGTTGTGGAGGCTTATCTTAGCGGCGAAAAAATTTTTGTCAAACCCCATTTCCTCGAATGCGAATCAATTGATGCTTCTCTCGACACTTTGTTGCATTTACAGACATTTTAAATAGAAAAAACTTTGCAGCTTTTTTGATTCTCCCTCATCATTTGAAATGAGGTTTCAACTTTCTTCGTTAAGGTCCACTTTGAACGTCTCCGCTGCCTTACGCCAGGTCGCTTCCCGCACGCCCTGGTATGCCAAACGCAAGAGTTATAAGGTTCTCTTTTGGCGCGAAATCACTCCGCTGGCTGTCCCCATTTTTCTGGAAAACACCTGTGTGCTATTGATGGGTGTTCTGAGTACCTTCCTGGTAAGCTGGTTGGGAAAAGAAGCGATGGCCGGTGTCGGACTCGCCGACAGTTTTAATATGGTCATCATGGCATTTTTCGCCGCCATCGATCTGGGTACCACCGTGGTTGTAGCATTTAGCCTCGGGAAACGAGATCGTCGACGGGCCAGAGCCGCGGCCAGACAATCGCTGGTGATCATGACAATTTTTGCTATCGTGCTGGCAGCGGTCATTCACTATTTTGGTCAACAGATTATTGACGTTGTCGCAGGTGAAGCAACGCCAGACGTTAAAGCTTTGGCACTTACCTATCTGGAGCTGACGGTGCTCAGCTACCCGGCAGCAGCCATTGCGCTGATCGGCAGCGGCGCACTACGTGGAGCCGGAAATACAAAAATACCGTTGTTGATTAACGGCGGCATGAACATTCTGAATATCATCATCAGTAGCATCCTCATTTACGGGATCTTTTCCTGGCAAGGTCTGGGATTTGTGGGTGCAGGCCTGGGACTGACCATTTCGCGCTACATCGGGGCGATTGCCATCATCTGGGTACTGATGATTGGTTTTAACCCCGCGCTGCGAATTCCCTTCAAAAGCTATTTTAAGCCGCTCAATCTCGCCATTATCTGGGAGGTGATGGGGATCGGCATTCCGGCAAGTATCGAGTCAGTGCTGTTCAATGGCGGCAAACTTTTGACGCAGATGTTTGTTTCAGGCATGGGAACCAGCGTTATCGCCGGGAACTTTATTGCATTTTCTATCGCCGCGCTTATCAACCTACCAGGGAATGCTTTAGGTTCCGCGTCGACAATCATTACCGGCAGGCGTCTGGGAAATGGTCAGATTGCCCAGGCTGAAATCCAGCTACGGCATGTATTCTGGCTGTCGACGATCGGCCTGACGGCAATTGCCTGGCTAACCGCTCCTTTCGCCGGAGTGATGGCCTCATTTTATACCCACGATCAGGATGTAAAAGAGGTCATAGTCATCCTGATTTGGCTCAACGCAGCATTTATGCCGATATGGGCTGCATCCTGGGTGTTACCAGCGGGTTTTAAAGGTGCGCGAGATGCACGTTTTGCTATGTGGGTATCGATGCTGGGCATGTGGGGCTGCCGCGTAGTCGCAGGTTACACCCTGGGTATCGTATTAGGATGGGGCGTTGTCGGCGTTTGGTTAGGTATGTTCTTCGACTGGGCCGTACGCGCCGCGTTATTTTACTGGCGTATGGTCACCGGCCGCTGGTTGTGGAAATACCCGCGCCCCGAACGCGAAAAGTGTATAAAACAGCCGGTTGCGTCTGAATAATCGGCGAAATGGGGAATATTTCAGCAAACGATCGCATTTATCCATTCAGGCTTTGACAACGCTGAGCGGCATCGCTAATATTCGCCTCGTTCAAACGATTCCTCTGTAGTTCAGTCGGTAGAACGGCGGACTGTTAATCCGTATGTCACTGGTTCGAGTCCAGTCAGAGGAGCCAATTTAAGAAGCCTGCTTAGGAAACTAAGCGGGCTTTTTGCTTTTCTGCGATCCCATTTGCCGGGTAGAGCGCTTCACTCCATACCCAGGCTTTTCCATACTGGCGACGGGAGAATGTCCGTCTGCTTATGCAAAATGTCTCTATGATCCAATTCGTTAACGTCAGAGTTAAGTACCTTATCGTGCAACGACATCAGAATGAGACCCATAATTGCCCATGCCGATACTGCTGAAAGCTGCGCTAACCGCTTTATTAGTAATTCCACTAAGTACTATAGCCGGCGAGAGAGTCACGCTACGTTGCCCTGACAGAGGCTGGGCGGAGGTGACATTTCATCTGTTCCAGCACGTTAGCGTGCTGTGGGAAAACAATAGTTTTTATATTTCCGATGCCCGGCGTAGTCAGAGTAATAAATTCTATACGTTTACCAATCGAGATGTTCTTTCAGTGAGAAATGGATTTCAGTTTATTTATACGGATTCGGGACGAGCGGTGTCTTGTTCGATATTGTCGCGGGTGCCGACGCAGGATCTGAAGCTGGAGACATTGAGGTAACGCAGCGTTCTATTCGCCATTCAGCGACGTCAGAGAAGCCCGTATGCTCACGGGCTTTTGTAGTTAAATCTGATAATCAATCACCGCTTCATCTGGCTCCATCGCCTGGCGTTTAATTTCATCGACGGATAACCCTGCATTGCATAGCTCGATGAATCGCCAGACGTAGTTGCGCTGCAGCTGTCCGCGTTTAAGCCCCAGCCAGACGGTATTTGCATCAAATAAATGCCGGGTATCCAGACGGGTTAAGGTCCCCTCTTCCTGCTCGCCGCTGGATTGCTCTGCCACCAGCCCAATCCCCAACCCCAGCGACACGTAAGTTTTAATCACATCCGAGTCCTGGGCGCTGAGAATAATATCCGGTATCAGCCCTTTGCGAGCAAACGCCTCATCGATGCGGGAACGCCCCGTAATCCCCTGACGATAGGTAATTAACGGCCAGTGCGCGATGGACTCCAGCGTGAGCGGAGAAGCCTTCACTAATGGATGGTCGTGAGGAACAAGCAGGCTGTGGTGCCAACGAAACCAGGGAAAAGCCACCAACAATGGATCGCTGCTCAGCCGCTCACTGGCAATTCCGATATCTGCCCCGCCATTTTGTAGCAGGACATCAATCTCCTGTGGCGTACCCTGAATAAGTTCCAGACGCACCTCAGGGAACAGCTCGCGAAAGGCTTTTATCACTGCTGGCAGGCTATAGCGTGCCTGGGTATGCGTGGTGGCAATCGTCAGAACGCCGGAGGTGTCATTGGTAAACAGATCCGCCAGTCGACGAACATTGCTGGCCTCATTCAGAATACGCTCGGCGATAACCAGCAAGGCTTTACCCGGTTCAGTCATGCCCAACAGGCGTTTACCGCGACGGATAAAAATCTCAATGCCAAGTTCATCTTCAAGTTCGCGAATGTGTCGGCTGACGCCCGACTGCGAGGTGTACAGTATATTCGCGACCTCTGTCAGGTTGTAATCCTGGCGGGCCGCCTCGCGGATTATTTTAAGTTGCTGGAAATTCACGTTTCGCTCCGGGCACATCAGACATTACGCTATTGTTAAAGTCTGATGCCCGGCATAACAAATAATAAAAACCTGCATCTTATTCCTTGTGGGAATAAGGTTTAGCTGACCAGCTGCAGTTCACGATTTTCCAGCGCCGGACGGCTAACCAGCGACAACAGGATCTCCTTCACGGCCTGCGCCTGGGGCGATAAGCTCCCTCTGGCTGATACGTTCAACGATAATGGCAGATTCATCGATGGTGTTGTGATGCGCGCCATCCAGCCGTTCGCCGCATTGCATAATGAACGGGCGGCCGACTCAGGTAACACTGTGACGCCCATACCACTGGCAATGGCGGCAGTTAGGGTGGAGATAGACTCAATTTCGCCAATCACTTTAGCCGTTAAGCGACGTAGCGAAAAAGCTTCATCCACGCGCAGGCGAACCGCGCTGTAATCCCGTGGCAAAAACAAATTCATCTGCGCCACCGCGGCTAAATCGACGCTTTGCCCAGGGCACTCACGCGTGCCGACCAGGTACAGATCCTCTTTAAGCAACGGTAGACTGCTGATGCCCGCCACGGGTGAACGCTCATAGAGCACTGCCATATCTAATTGCCCGCTGAGCAGCTTGTCATTCAGTACTGCCCCACTGTTTTCATGCAAATAGACCAGCACATCAGGCAGTTCAGCACGTAGCGTCTGTAATAACGGCATGGTAATGGATGACGCTGCTGTCCCCGGCGCAAGGCCGATAGAGACCTGGCCACTCAAAGTCTGGCCCACGTTATTAACCGCAAGTTGCGCCTGTTCACACTGACGTAAAATCGTCCGGGCGTGGGTATATAACACTTTTCCTGCTTCCGTCGGCGTGACGCCACGCTTGGTACGAATCAGCAATTGCTGATCCAGCTCACCCTCCAGCGTAGCGACCTGCTGGCTCAGCGCGGGTTGCGCAATGTGCAACACTTCCGCTGCCTGGGTCAGGCTACCAATATCGACGATTTTCACGAAATATTTCAGTCGTCTGAAGTTCATTTTGCCTCCTGTCGGAATACCAGAACCCGTGCTGGCAGTCATTGAATTCAGGATTGCAAGATGCTTGCCACTTTCGTCTAAAATGGTGTTTTACGGTTAAAACCGCGTAAAGTCAGGAGTAAAAGCGAAGGAAGATCATTCTGCACACCTAAGTATCTCATTCAGGCTGCCCTGGAAGAGGTAGACACGCACCAGAATGGGGCAAAAGCATAAAAAGACGGAAAGATCGCCGCTTTGCTGATTTTGTCAGCAAACGAACACACAAATGTATTTACCCCTTTGACAAGCCTCACCACCCTCGCTAATATGCGCCTCGTTCAAACGATTCCTCTGTAGTTCAGTCGGTAGAACGGCGGACTGTTAATCCGTATGTCACTGGTTCGAGTCCAGTCAGAGGAGCCATATTTAAGAAGCCTGCTTAGGAAACTAAGCAGGCTTTTTGCTTTTCTGAGTTTGCCTTCCACATCTAAAGCGTCAGCTCAGAATGAGCTCCAGTCTGGCCAACACTTCATTCTTAATAGCCGCAGGTATTTGTTCCTGGCACTTGCCGTTACGGGCTTCCATATCAATAATTCTGGGCTGGTCACGGCGAATAACCCCCGTCGTTTTAGTGCCCGCATCATCCAGTTAAACGCTAAAACCAGCAGCACGAGCAAAGTTTCCGTCACTGGTGACAGGAACCACAATGGGTTGAGATATCCGATTCTCGCTCACAGCAGACTTTAAACTCACCCAGAACGTCCGTTCTGTGCCAAGAACAGACCTTAGTGGCTTGGCAAGTGTGAGCGTTTGAATATCGCCTTAGCGCTACACAATAGGCGTCTACATTTTCGACGCACGAGAAAATTGTGGCTTTAGTTGTCTAATACCAATGCTTCAACACTGACTCTTCGCCAAACAACGCATCGTAGAACACCAGTTGGATTCCGCAGGCTTACGCAAACAGATAGCGCTAACTGCTAGGCGGCCCACTAGACGCACATTCATCCTCACATGAGGTATAGTTATTCTATGCCCAGTACAAATGGCATCAACATACCTAACTTTATTTTCATGTCTGCAGTTGCCGAAGCCGCATTAGCCTGCGGCAAGGCAAGCCATCTGTTTACGGCATCGGAGTTGAATCGCTGCTGACTTAGAAACGAAGATACAGACGTTTCCCAGGAAAAGAGTTCACCCGTGCAAAGTTCGACGGACTGCTGAGAGCAGGCTCGCTGAATAGCCATTCCCAAACCGACGTAGTGGAGAAGCTCACGTCGTACATTCTCATCTTTTTGCTTGATTGGCACATCCAGTTTCGGTTTCGGTCCAAAGTACACTCCGGTAGTACCTGGTTGTAATGTTGGGTCACTGGAAAAATAAACCGGGACTCCCATCAATTTAAATGCCGCCGTCAAAATTTCATAGCTAATGTCTGATCGACTCCAACGGCCCATGTGGGGTGGTACTTTCGGCAAACCGACCAGATCATCGCCACGGCTTACAATCGATACACCCTCAACTGGCAAGGATGGTTGCATTGTGACTACAGTGTCCGAATCGATTTCCCAGCCAGCTTCACTTAACAATCGTAAAAAATTACCAGCAGCCACGCACGATGATTCGCTCCACTCAACACAACCGATGCGCAGCTTGTCCCGCTGACCGAACTGTCCTGTTCGAAATAATTCGAGGTATCTATCGCGATTGGAACTATTAACTGCATATGTATCAATCACGGTAGGTGGTACAGGTGTACTTGCAGATTCAGGATTTTGTTGAAGCAAATCTGGGCTTTTGAAATACACTATAGCGAAGATCGCCGCTGCGCCAGATGCTCTTAACCATCCTTTAAATTTTACTTCCAGGAGACCAGGCAGAACTGCACCAATACATCCAGCAGCTAGAGCCAGAACTATTCGGTAAACTGTATATTGATAAGATGTTGGATTGGGGGTTGTGAAAGTAGTTATGAGTATGGCAACTATCGCCACAAGCGCAAAACTATACCTAATGTACTTCTCTATCTTTACACTGCTCATTTTAATTTTGACACCTGTATCAAATCCATAAGTCGAAAACCCCGCATTAACCTGCTCCCCATTGATTAATACAGCTTTATACTCGTGATGAGGCTAATGGCGTTGGTGATGAGTGTAACTGTCCGTTCTTCGCTCACAGCAGACTATAAGAGTTGATTGTGTGTTGCACTGTGAGATCAAATCAAAACCAATACATTCAGGCATCTTTCCACAGCTTCACCCATTCAACAGGCAACTGTTCCTTATCAAATCCCTCAAACCAGTAAACTGTACCTTTTGGCCCAACAATCGGCACTTCTCCCCAACCCTGATGAAACAATGCGCGACTCCAGTCCGGCTTGAGACGATCACGCCGTTTAAGGCGCTCACCATTACAAGCAGTCGCTCGTATTGAGGGAAAGTTAATAAAGAAACTTAACGGCATTTCCTCTTTTTGCACACGTTGCAATTGCCTTGATATCCAGTCTTGGTTACGTTTGCGAAGTTTTTGATTCATTGGCTACTATTCTGATTCAACTCACTTATCAATCAATGATCTCACTGTAATCCGACGTCATGCTTTGTACAAGAATGTCCGCTCCTCGCTCACAGCGGACTTTTCTATCGCCGCTGATGTATTAATCAATGGAGAGCAGGCCATATTTATAATATAAATTGACGGGTACGCTGAATTTTACAGGAACATCTCCGATGAATATTGCCGCCTCAATTGCCCTTTTGGGCACCTGCCCATTTGTGAGTCTGGCGGCAGTAGCAGTGACCTTTTCCGAAACTGTCCTGGATGCCGCTGGACCAAAAGGGCCTTTAAAAGGCACGTTACTCACCCCGAATTCAAAACCAACAGCCGTTGTTCTTATCGTTCCTGGCTCAGGGCCGACCGATCGGGATGGAAACAACCCGCTTGGAGTGAATGCATCGCCTTACCGACTTCTTGCTGAAGGCCTGGCGGCTAAAGGCTTTGCGACGCTTCGTATCGACAAACGTGGAATGTTCGCTAGCGCAATGGCCGTAGAGGATGCCAACGCGGTGACGATTGCTGACTATGTTGACGACGTTCGATCCTGGGTAGACGTGCTTAGACGTCACATGCACACTCCCTGTATTTGGGTTTTAGGACACAGCGAAGGGGGCGTAGTCGCACTTGCCTCGGCTCAAGAAGAGGATGTGTGCGGCGTGGTTCTTATCGCAACGCCCGGGAGACCGATGGGCGAGGTGTTGAGGGGGCAACTTAACGCTAATCCGGAAAACGAAATGCTATTAAAGCAGGCACTGCCGATAATTGATGCCCTGGAGAATCGGCGGCGAGTCGATATTACGAATATGCACCCAGCACTACAAAGTCTCTTTAATCCTGCGGTTCAGGGGTTTTTGATCAATGCGTTTTCATATAATCCGGGTCATCTCATTTCGAGTATCTCCAAACCCGTGTTAGTGCTACAAGGGCAACGCGACCTCCAGGTGGAAGAAACTGATGCAAGACTGCTTAAGGCCGCGAATCCTCAAGCGTCCCTGGTTGTACTGCCCAATATGAACCATGTTATGAAAGAGGTGACTTCGGACGATCGCAAAGCGAATATCGCAACATACGCTGAACCCGCGCTCCTTTTAGCTCCCGGTTTAATCGACTCGATTGAGCATTTCCTGATCCGCAACTCACCTTTTCCCGAAAAGTAACAGCTGCTCCACGCTCACAGCAGGCATGGTCAGATGTCATTCCAACCGTCACATGCCAGAAGCAGACTCCCTCTTCCCCTTCCGATATCCACCTCAGAACATTTTTATAAATAACAACGCATTAAGAAGTTCAACGTAATACAATTATATTTCCAATTGTAATGATAACCATTCTCATATTACTATGATCGCGTGATAATTAACTTTTGATACATTCCGCATGTCTGACCACGCCACTACCACTGCTTCCTTTACGCTCGAGTCGCTTTATGGCGCACATCACGGCTGGCTGAAAAGCTGGCTGACGCGCAAACTCCAGTCCGCCTTTGATGCAGATGACATTGCCCAGGACACTTTTCTACGGGTAATGGGCAGCGACTCGCTCTCGACGATCCGCGATCCGCGCTCCTTTCTGTGCACTCTCGCTAAACGGGTGATGGTCGACCTGTTTCGTCGAAACGCGCTGGAAAAAGCCTATCTGGAGATGCTGGCGCTTATGCCAGAGGCGCTCGCGCCTTCGCCCGAGGAACGCGAGAGCCAGCTCGAAACCCTGCAACTCATCGACAGCATGCTTGACGGGCTGAACGGAAAAACACGCGAAGCGTTTCTGCTTTCGCAACTGGATGGTCTGACATACAGCGAGATCGCGCTGAAGCTCGGTATCTCCGTCAGCTCGGTGAAAAAATATATGGCAAAGGCTATCGAGCATTGTCTGCTGTTTCGTCTGGAGCACGGCCTGTGAATGCCTTTATCACCGATTCTCGCCGCCATGCATTGCGCTCGGCATCACACTGGTATGCTGTATTGAGCGGCGAACGTGTCAGCCCACAGCAGGAGGCGCGCTGGCAACAATGGTACGAAGAGGACAAAGATCATCAGTGGGCCTGGCAACAGGTTGAAAATCTGCGCAGCCAGCTCAGCCGCGTACCGGGTGATGTCGCCAGCCGGGCGCTGCACGATACGCGCCTTACCCGTCGTCATGTCATGAAAGGGCTACTGCTGCTGCTCGGCGTGGGCGGCGGCTGGCAGCTCTGGCAATCTGAAGCCGGTGAAGGTCTGCGCGCGGATTACCGCACCGCCAAAGGCGCGGTCAGCCATCAGCGGCTGGAAGATGGCTCGCTGCTGACGCTCAACACACAAAGCGCCGCGGACGTTCGTTTTGATACGCGTCAACGCGCTGTCCATCTCTGGTACGGCGAAATTGCTATTACTACTGCAAAAGACGCGCAGCAGAGACCTTTCCGCGTTGTGACCCGCCAGGGCCAGCTCACCGCATTAGGCACAGAATTTACCGTCTACCAGCAGGACAACGTCACACGCGTTGTCGTTCAACAACACGCTGTTGAAGTTTTACTCGCAAACCGTCCGCAGGAAAAACGCATCGTCAGCGCTGGCGAGAGCCTGCAGTTTAGCGCGTCTGAATTTGGTGCAATAGCCTCAGCGGATGATGAAAGCGCCGCCTGGACGCAGGGGATTCTGAGCTTCAGCGATAAACCTTTGGGTGACGTGATTGCCACGCTGAGCCGTTATCGCAACGGCGTGCTGCGCTGCGATCCGGCGGTGGCCGGGTTACGCCTGAGTGGCACTTTCCCGCTGAAGAATACCGATGCAATCCTGGATATTATCGCCAAGACTCTTCCAGTGAAAATTCAGTCAGTTACGCGATACTGGGTAAATATTTCTGCATTGTAAGAAAAATAATTCTCATTTCGATTGTCCTTTTTCCCCTTCTCATTCGACTCATAGATGAACACAACAAAAATGATGATGGAGAAGGTATGACGCCTTTACGCGTTTTTCGCAAAACAACACCTTTGGTTAACGCCGTTCGCCTGAGCCTGCTGCCGCTGGCCGGGTTGTCGTTATCCGCCTTCGCAGCACAGGTTGATATCGCACCGGGTTCGCTCGACAAAGCCCTTAATCAGTATGCCGCGCTCAGCGGAATTACCCTGTCGGTTGACGCCAGCCTGACGCGCGGCAAACAGAGTAACGGTCTTCACGGTGACTACGACGTCGAAACCGGTCTGCAACACCTGCTGAACGGCAGCGGCCTGCAGGTGAAACCGCTGGGTAATAACAGCTGGACACTGGAGTCCGCACCAACACCGCAAGAAGATGCCCTGACCGTGGTGGGTGACTGGCTGGGGGATGCGCGCGAAAACGACGTATTCGAACATGCTGGCGCACGTGACGTTATCCGCCGCGAGGATTTCGCCAAAACAGGCGCAACATCCATGCGCGAGGTACTGAACCGCATTCCTGGCGTTACCGCCCCAGAAAACAACGGCACCGGTAGCCACGATCTGGCAATGAACTTTGGTATTCGCGGCCTGAATCCGCGCCTGGCCAGCCGTTCAACGGTGCTGATGGACGGTATTCCCGTGCCGTTTGCCCCTTACGGCCAGCCGCAGCTTTCACTGGCACCCGTCTCACTCGGAAATATGGACGCCATCGATGTGGTTCGCGGCGGTGGCGCGGTGCGTTACGGGCCACAGAGCGTGGGCGGCGTGGTGAACTTTGTTACCCGCGCTATTCCGCAAGACTTCAGCATCAAAGCCGGCGTGGAAGGCCAACTTAGCCCAACATCTTCACAAAATAGCCCAAAAGAAACACACAACCTGATGGTGGGCGGCACGGCGGATAACGGTTTTGGTACCGCCCTGCTTTACTCCGGCACTCGTGGAAGCGACTGGCGCGAACACAGCGCGACCCGCATCGACGACCTGATGCTGAAAAGCAAATATGCGCCAAACGAAGTGCATACCTTCAACAGCCTGTTGCAATACTACGACGGTGAAGCCGACATGCCCGGCGGCCTGTCTCGCGCGGATTACAACGCCGACCGCTGGCAATCCACGCGCCCTTACGATCGCTTCTGGGGGCGCCGCAAGCTTGCAAGCCTCGGCTATCAGTTCCAGCCGGACAGCCAGCATAAATTCAATATTCAGGGCTTCTACACTGAAACGCTGCGCAGCGGCTACCTGGAACAGGGCAAACGCCTCACCCTTTCACCGCGCAACTACTGGGTTCGCGGCATTGAACCACGCTACAGCCAGAGCTTTATGGTGGGTCCTTCCGCGCACGAAGTGGGCGTGGGATACCGCTATGTGAGCGAGTCGACGCATGAAATGCGTTACTACACCGCCACCAGCAGCGGACAACTGCCGTCCAGCACCAGCCCTTACGATCGCGACACTCGTTCCGGTACCGAAGCGCACGCCTGGTATCTGGATGACAAAATCGACATTGGCAACTGGACTGTCACACCGGGTATGCGCTTTGAACATATCGAGTCATACCAGAACAACGCCATCAAAGGCACACATGAGGAAGTGAGCTACAACGCCCCACTTCCGGCGATAAACGTGCTCTATCACCTGACTGACAGCTGGAATCTTTATGCAAACACTGAAGGCTCATTCGGCACCGTACAGTACAGCCAAATTGGCAAGGCTGTGCAAAGCGGCAATGTGGAACCGGAAAAAGCGCGAACCTGGGAGCTCGGAACCCGATACGACGATGGCGCGCTGACGGCGGAAATGGGGCTGTTCCTGATTAACTTTAATAATCAGTACGATTCTAACCAAACCAACGACACCGTTACCGCACGCGGTAAAACGCGCCATACCGGACTGGAAACTCAGGCTCGCTATGATCTCGGCACATTGACGCCAACGCTCGACAACGTTTCAGTCTACGCAAGCTATGCGTATGTAAACGCTGAGATTCGCGAGAAAGGCGATACCTATGGCAATCAGGTGCCGTTCTCACCGAAACACAAAGGCACGTTGGGCGTGGACTATAAGCCGGGTAGCTGGACCTTCAACCTGAACAGCGATTTCCAGTCCAGCCAGTTTGCGGATAACGCCAACACCGTTAAAGAGAGCGCTGACGGCAGTACCGGTCGAATTCCTGGCTTTATGCTCTGGGGGGCACGCGTAGCTTATGACTTTGGCCCGCAGATGGCAGATCTGAACCTGGCGTTCGGCGTGAAAAATATCTTCGACCAAGAGTATTTCACCCGCTCTTACGACGACAACAACAAAGGCATCTACGCAGGCCAGCCGCGCACGCTGTATATGCAGGGTTCGTTGAAGTTCTAAACCCCGTTTACCCGGCCTGCATGCTGTTTTTGTAGGTCGGATAAGCGAAGCGCCACCCGACACAGGCAATTCATATGTTCATACAACTACGCACGCTATTCGCCGCTCTGCTGCTTACCGGCCATGCTTTTGCCGCCACGGTTCAGGACGAACATGGCACCTTTACGCTTGATAAAACGCCACAACGGATAGTGGTGCTGGAACTGTCGTTCGCGGACGCACTGGCCGCCGTCGATGTCAGTCCGGTCGGCATTGCCGACGATAACGATGCCACGCGCATTCTTCCAGAGGTTCGTGCGCATCTGAAGCCGTGGCAGTCCGTTGGCACGCGCGCGCAGCCGAGTTTAGAAGCCATCAGCGCGCTGAAACCGGATCTGATCATTGCCGACAGCAGCCGCCATGCGGGTATTTACAGCGCCTTACAGCAAATCGCACCGGTGCTGCTGCTTAAGTCCCGCAATGAAACCTACACTGAAAATCTGCAGTCTGCGGCCATCATCGGTGAAATCGTGGGTAAAAAGGCACAGATGCAGTCACGCCTGGCGCAACACCAACAACAGATGTCAGCGTGGGCCAGCCAACTGCCAAAAGACACGATGGTGGTGTTTGGTACGTCCCGGGAGCAGCAGTTCAACCTGCATACGCAGGAGACCTGGACCGGGGGCGTCCTGACCGCTCTGGGTCTGACGGTACCTGCGGCGATGGCGGGTGCGTCTATGCCGTCCATCGGTCTGGAACAGCTGCTGGCGCTCAATCCTGCATGGCTGCTGGTCGCGCACTATCGCGAAGAGAGCATCGTGAAACGCTGGCAGCAAGACCCGCTGTGGCAGATGTTGACGACGGCGCAAAAACAACAGACGGCATCGGTCGACAGTAACGCCTGGGCGCGAATGCGCGGCATTTTCGCGGCCGAACGCATTGCCAGCGACACGGTAAAAATCTTTCACCACCAGCCTTTATCCGATGTGAAATGACTGTTTTCAAACATCCAGCGATACAGTGGGGGCTTCCCCTTGTCGCGCTTATCGCTATCTTCTGGCTGAGTCTGTTTTGCTACTCGGCCATTCCTGTTTCTGGCGTTGATGCTATTCACGCCCTGCTACCGGGCCATGCACCGACGCTTGCGCAAGCGCTGGTGCAAAACCTTCGTCTGCCGCGAAGCCTGGTCGCCGTTTTGATCGGCGCAAGCCTGGCTCTCGCGGGAACGCTGCTGCAGACCCTGACGCATAATTCAATGGCCTCCCCTTCACTGCTCGGTATTAACAGCGGTGCGGCGCTGGCAATGGCGCTTACCATCGCCATCAGCCCTGTGCCCGTTGCGGGTTACTCTATCGCTTTTATCGCCGCCTGCGGTGGCGGCGTAAGCTGGCTGCTGGTGATGACCGCAGGCGGTGGATTTCGCCACACCCAGGACAGAAACAAACTGATCCTGGCGGGCATCGCGTTCTCGGCTTTCTGTATGGCCCTTACCCGCATCACCCTGCTGCTGACAGAAGATCACGCTTACGGCATTTTTTACTGGCTCGCGGGAGGCGTATCCCACGCACGTTGGCAGGAATTCTGGCAGCTTTTCCCGATGGTGGCGGTTGCTGTACCGGTGGTGTTGCTGCTGGCTAATCAACTGAACCTGCTTAACGTCAGTGACAGCACCGCCCGCACGCTGGGGGTGAATCTGCCGAAGCTACGTTTGATCATCAATATTCTGGTGCTGCTTCTGGTCGGTACCTGCGTCAGCGTGGCAGGCCCGGTAGCGTTTATCGGTCTGCTGATGCCGCATCTGGCTCGCTTCTGGGTGGGATTCGATCAGCGCAAGGTCCTGCCGATGAGCATGATTATGGGCGCCACGCTGCTGCTGCTGGCGGATATTCTGGCCCGAGCGCTGGCCTTCCCTGGCGAATTGCCCGCAGGAGCAGTAGTGGCGCTGATTGGTGCCCCCTGTTTTGTCTGGCTGGTCAGGAGGCGTGGATGAAAATTGCGATAGTCATTTTCATCACCCTCGCGCTGGCAGGATTTTCGACTCTGTCATTGCAAATGGGGGTTATCGCCGTTCCCTGGCGTGCCCTGCTGACCGACTGGCAGACCGAGCGCGAATATCATTACGTATTAACGGCGTACCGCCTGCCGCGACTGTTGCTGGCGCTGCTTGTCGGTGCCGCCCTCGCGGTGGCAGGTGTTCTGGTGCAGGGGATCGTGCGTAACCCTCTGGCATCGCCGGATATTCTCGGCGTAAACCATGCCGCCAGCCTGGCCTCTGTGGGAGCACTGCTTCTCTTGCCGTCACTACCGGTAATTGCTCTGCCGCTGCTGGCCTTTGCCGGTGGCATGGCGGGCCTGATCCTGCTGAGAATACTGGCGGACACCAGCCAGCCTATGAAGCTGGCGCTCACGGGTGTTGCGCTCTCTGCCTGCTGGGCCAGCCTGACGGATTATCTGATGCTCTCGCGTCCACAGGATGTGAACAGCGCCCTGCTGTGGCTGACCGGCAGCTTATGGGGCCGTGACTGGAGCTTTGTGAAAATAGCCGCCCCTTTGCTGATTTTATTTCTGCCACTGAGCCTGCGTTTTTGCCGCGATCTTGACCTCCTGGCATTGGGTGATGCGCGCGCCACCACGCTCGGTGTGTCGGTGCCGCGTATTCGGCTCCAGGCTTTGCTACTGGCCGTCGCCATGACATCGACCGGCGTGGCCGCCTGCGGCCCAATTAGCTTTATTGGTCTTGTGGTGCCGCATATGGTGCGCAGCATTACCGGTGGACGTCACCGCTGGCTGCTGCCCGTTTCAGCCATGGCAGGTGCGTTGCTGCTGGTGGTTGCCGACCTGCTGGCGCGAATTATTCATCCCCCGCTGGAGCTTCCGGCTGGCGTGCTGACCGCCATTATCGGTGCACCGTGGTTTGTCTGGCTGCTTGTGAGAATGCGATAAATGACATTACGAACTGAAAATCTGACGGTCTGTTACGGTACAAACAAGGTGCTTGATGGCGTTTCACTCGCCCTGCCAGCGGGGAAGACAACCGCCCTGCTCGGCCCTAACGGCTGCGGGAAATCAACGTTGTTAAACTGTTTTTCACGACTGTTAACGCCGCAGTCCGGTGGCGTATTTCTCGGCGATAGTGCCATCAATACGCTCTCATCACGCCAGCTAGCCCGCAGGCTGGCGCTGCTGCCCCAGCACCATTTAACTCCCGAGGGGATCACCGTCCAGGAGCTTGTTTCGTACGGTCGCAACCCGTGGTTGTCACTCTGGGGGCGTCTCTGCGTTGAAGACAATGCGCGGGTCTATGACGCTATGAGCCAGACCCGGATCCAACATCTTGCCGACCGACGGCTAACCGATCTTTCAGGCGGTCAGCGACAGCGCGCATTTCTGGCGATGATCCTGGCGCAGGATACGTCTGTTGTACTACTCGATGAGCCAACCACCTATCTCGATATCAATCACCAGGTGGAACTGATGCGGCTGATGGGCGAGCTCCGGGCTCAGGGGAAAACGGTGGTCGCCGTGCTGCACGACCTTAATCAGGCCAGCCGGTACTGCGATCATCTGGTGGTCATGGCGAACGGACATGTTATGGCGCAAGGCACACCAGAAGAGGTGATGACCCCCGGATTGCTGAGAACCGTATTCAGCGTGGATACGGAGATACACCCCGAACCAGTATCTGGCAGGCCGATGTGTGTGGTGAGGTAGATGACACAGCCTGGGTCGCCGTCATATCACTCGTGCTGCGATGACTTCACTCTTCCCTGTGAGTTCAATCGGTCGATGCAACGCTATCCTTAATCGAAGGGGGACGTTGGACATTGTATGTCCACTAGAATACGGTAGATTCAGGTATGATGATTAACCATTACGCGTGGTAGCTGTTTTATCAATGTACTATTCTGGAAAGGATAAAATCCACACATCCCTCTACAGAAACGCATAGCAATTCATAAGAAAATCTGTCTGCGCGTCACCGCTGATTTTTTTATGAGAATTATTTGACTGATCGTTCCATAATCAATACTATGCCGCCTCAACTCATTTCAAGTCCCACATCCCTATGAGTGCTGAAAAACCAGCCTTTCCAGGTCGTCCACGAAAGTTCGAAGATCAGGATGTCATTGATGCTGCCGTCGCTGTTTTCAGCGCCAATGGTTATGCAGGCACCTCTGCACAAGATTTATGCAATGGTACGGGATTAGGGCGGGGAAGCCTATACAATGCCTTTGGAAGCAAGCAAGCCCTGTACGAGCAAGCTTTGTTGCGCAGCCATGAACAAACTATGTCAGCACAGTTAGCAATACTCACACAATCAGGTCTGGTAAAAGAGCGATTGCATACCCTTCTGCTCTGGGGTATTGCCGAAGATCTTTCTCAGCCAGAGCAGCATGATGCGATGGTCTTATTTTCAGCCCTGGAGATGGGCAGTAAAGATGAAGCCGTTGCAAACCTGAATAATGAATATCGTCAGCATTTAGAACAAACGCTGGTGGCAGTATTCATTGAAGGTCAACAAAGCGGCGAACTAAACAATAAAGCATCAGCCGTCGAAATGGCGAGAGGCTTTATGGCAGGCTATTACGGTTTACGTGTGCTGAATAAAAACATTTCAGATAGAAAAATCCTCGAAGATGTCGTCGCTGGTCTGTTAATCAATTTATAAAAAAACGCAAAACTTCATTGTCTACTTGCATTCATTTTTGTAACGATCATTCCAATACAAGGAGAAAATAAAAAACCATGCCATTAGTCGTATATATTTTAGGGTTAGCCATTTTTTCATTAGGTACAGCAGAGTTAATGGTAGCGGGTATGATGACCACGCTATCTGAAGCATTTGGTGTTACAGTCGGCGAAGTTGGGCATTTGATTTCATATTATGCATTCGGTGTAATGCTAGGTGGCCCTGTATTAACCTACGCCTTTCTTAAATTTAAAGCACCCTATCGTTCAACGTTATTATGGCTGTTAGGGTTATATGTTATCGTACAAGGATTAAGCGTCTTTGTCTCCGATTACAATGTGTTAGTTGCTATTCGAATCATGACAGGAATTTTGTGTGCAGGGTGTTTAAGTCTTTCACTCGCGACAAGTATGGCTCTTGTATCTGTAGAAAATCGCCCTCGTGCCGCCTCAATAGTGATAGCAGGTTTTATGGTATCCAATGTCTTTGGTGTACCTATCGCGACAATCATTGACCAGCAATGGGGCTGGAAAATGAGTTTTGGGCTGGTCGCGATCCTGGTTTTCATATGCCTGTTAGCATTAGTACGATTATTGCCACATATGAGCGGCGGCAGTGCTATTAAGATGGCTGAAGAGATTAAGGCATTTAAAAATAAAGCCTATTGGAAAGCCTGTGCAACCAGCTGTTTGATTTTGGGCGCAAGTTTTGCGGCATTCAGTTATTTTGTTCCCGTGCTGACTGATGTCAGTGAATTTACAATGCAGACGGTCCCCTTCATTCTAATGCTTTATGGGCTAGCCAATATCATCGGTAATATGGTAACGGGACGTCTTGCATATCGCCATAGTTTAGCTGTTATGGTTGTCGGTTTAACAATATTGAGTATTTCTTTGCTCGGCATGGCACTATTTGTTCAATATCAGATTATTGCTATTCTGGCTGTCATACTCATCGGTTTGTCAGGCGTACCAATGAATCCGGCAATGATGGCAAGAATTGTCAGCGTGGCACATCCAGGACCAATGGTCAATGCCGTTCATACTTCCGTTATCAATATTGGATTAGGTGGCGGTTCTTATTTAGGTGGAATGGCAATTTCATCTGGATTCGGTTTGCGTTCAGCTTTATGGATTGGAATGGTATTAGCGGTTATGGCCTTATTATCCGTATTACCTTATATCCGTCGTAGTAAACAAGGCTGGAGTTAATAGGTTCTGAAGATAAAAATGCCCCGATTACAAAAATCACGGGGCGTCGATTTAGCCGTTAAATTTTATTCAAAACTCACTGACTGTATGTCGCTCAAAGTTGCCCCTCAGCACCACACCAGGTGCGGAGTAAACGCATCCATGTAAGTGCACAATTTTCATGTGCCATTTAAGCAGCGTGTTCCCATCAACATTCAGTCAGCTTTATACGCCTGCCACTCGCGCCAGACATTCTCAGGATCAATATCGCGGTAGCCACGCTCTCTGATTATATCCTCGACTGCTTCGGCCGGCAGGCGGATGGCTGTAGCGCCATCGCGGATGGACTCAACCTCATCGCGGGTCAATTCCCGTCCCATGTCCTGTTCTTTATCAATCAGGACTACGATCAACGCAGGGATAAAAACAATCTTCATACTGATAAGCCTCTGAAATGTTCGCATACCACTGTATCACTGACAGTTTTGATATGGTTCAGCAATCGCCAATTTATTACCAGGACGGGAATCATTCATGACATTACAAATCCGTGAAGCCACACCGGCCAACGCGATGTTGCTTAATGCGCTGGGCTACCGCATCTACCGCGCACACTTTGAACAAAAGGCACCAATTTTTGAACACCCTGCTTTCGAGCAGTTTTTTTGCTTTTCTGTTTTCTCATTCGTCTTATTTTTCATGTTGCCATCAGATGAGGGAGATAATCGTTTTCACTTCCCGTCTGTCGCGGTAATCTCATAACGGTCGTTAATATTGCGACTGCAATGTGTGTAACCCAACTCAAATACTAATAACTAAAAAACAGTACAGACAGGATAACTATGGATTCCTCCCTCACCTCCACGGGTCCCCAACAGGACGCCTCTTCGCTTAACCGCGCCCGACGCGCTGCGCTTGGTAGCTTCGCGGGTGCCGTGGTCGACTGGTATGATTTTCTGCTTTATGGCATCACTGCCGCACTGGTCTTTAACCGCGAGTTCTTCCCGCAGGTCAGCCCGGCGATGGGGACGCTTGCTGCATTCGCCACCTTTGGCGTCGGATTTTTGTTCCGCCCGTTAGGCGGGGTGATCTTCGGCCACTTCGGCGATCGCCTGGGTCGTAAACGTATGCTGATGCTCACCGTCTGGATGATGGGGATCGCCACTGCACTGATAGGGATTATTCCTTCCTTTGACGCCATTGGCTGGTGGGCTCCCGTTCTGCTGGTGACGCTGCGTGCTATTCAGGGATTCGCCGTTGGCGGTGAATGGGGCGGCGCGGCGTTGCTCTCGGTCGAAAGCGCACCGAAAAATAAAAAAGCCTTCTACAGCAGCGGCGTTCAGGTCGGTTATGGCGTCGGGCTACTGCTTTCTACCGGTCTGGTCTCGCTGATTAGCTCGCAAACCACCGATGAGCAGTTCCTGAGTTGGGGCTGGCGTATTCCATTCCTGTTCAGCATCGTACTGGTATTGGGCGCGTTGTGGATGCGTAACCGAATGGATGAATCGGCCGAATTCGAACAGCAGCAGCAGGCACCGCAACCAGAGAAAAAGCGGCTACCGGTGGTCGAAGCATTAATCCGTCATCCGGGCGCGTTCTTGAAAATTATCGCCCTTCGCCTGTGCGAATTGCTGACGATGTATATAGTCACCGCGTTTGCCCTGAATTACTCCACGCAGAATCTGGGCCTACCTCGCGAACTGTTTCTGAATATCGGCTTGTTGGTAGGTGGGCTGAGCTGTCTGACCATCCCCTGCTTCGCCTGGCTCGCCGACCGTTTTGGTCGGCGGCGCGTCTACATTACCGGTGCTCTGGTCGGGACGCTGAGCGCCTTCCCGTTCTTTATGGCGTTGGAAGCGCAATCCATTTTCTGGATAGTATTCTTCGCGATTATGTTGGCCAACATTGCCCACGATATGGTGGTCTGCGTGCAGCAACCTATGTTTACCGGTTTATTTGGCGCAAGCTATCGCTACAGCGGCGCAGGCGTTGGTTATCAGGTAGCAAGCGTGGTTGGCGGCGGTTTTACCCCCTTTATTGCTGCTGCACTGGTGACATTCTCCGGCGGAGACTGGCACAGTGTGGCCATTTATCTGATGGCAGGTTGTCTTATTTCCGCTATTACAGCATTGCTGATGCGGGATAAGCAGCACGGTTAAGCCTGGGTGCGAAGGCCGTCCGGTCTTCGCACAATCTTCCTCAACGTCTGACTTTTGTTTCACATTCCTGTGACATACTATCGGGAGAGCAGTACATCTGTGGAACAAGGAGACAGACATGAACAATAAGGGCTCCAGCCTGACCCCGGCTCAGGCACTGGATAAACTGGACGCGCTGTACGAGCAGTCGGTTAAAGCACTGCGCAGCGCCATTGGTAAGTATATTGAAACAGGGACGCTCCCTGATGTAATCGCCCGCCATAACGGTCTTTTTGTTTACCCATCGCTGTGTGTCACCTGGGATGGCAGCGCCACCAATCCACCTAAAACCCGCGCCTATGGTCGTTTTACCCATGCGGGTAGCTACACCACCACGATTACCCGTCCGTCGCTTTTTCGCCCGTATCTTGAAGAACAACTCACGCTGCTGTATCAGGATTATGATGCGCATATCTCCGTCGAGCCGTCGCAGCATGAAATCCCCTATCCGTATGTCATTGACGGTTCTGAACTGACGCTCGACCGCTCGATGAGCGCCGGATTAACGCGCCATTTCCCCACTACCGAACTGTCTCAGATTGGCGATGAGACCGCAGACGGAACCTATCATCCGGCGGAATTCTCCCCGTTGTCGCACTTCGACGCCCGACGAGTAGATTTTTCTCTGGCACGACTGCGTCACTACACGGGAACGCCGGTTGAACATTTTCAACCTTTTGTGCTGTTCACCAACTACACCCGCTACGTCGATGAGTTTGTGCGCTGGGGTTGCAGCCAGATCCTCGACCCGGACAGCCCGTATATCGCGCTGTCTTGCGCGGGCGGGATCTGGATCACCGCGGAAACTGAAGCGCCGGAAGAAGCCATCTCCGACCTCGCCTGGAAGAAACACCAGATGCCCGCCTGGCATTTAATCACCGCCGACGGTCAGGGGATCACGCTGGTCAATATCGGCGTTGGCCCGTCTAACGCCAAAACCATTTGCGATCACCTGGCCGTACTGCGTCCTGACGTCTGGCTGATGATTGGTCACTGTGGCGGACTGCGTGAAAGCCAGGCGATTGGCGACTATGTTCTGGCCCACGCTTATCTGCGTGACGACCACGTGCTGGATGCCGTACTGCCGCCGGACATTCCAATTCCGAGCATCGCGGAAGTGCAGCGCGCACTGTATGACGCGACCAAAGAAGTCAGCGGTATGCCGGGCGAAGAGGTTAAACAGCGCCTGCGTACCGGTACCGTCGTCACCACCGACGATCGCAACTGGGAGCTACGCTATTCCGCTTCTGCGCTGCGTTTCAACCTCAGCCGCGCGGTGGCTATCGATATGGAAAGCGCCACCATCGCTGCTCAGGGATACCGTTTCCGCGTTCCGTACGGCACGCTGTTGTGCGTTTCCGACAAGCCGCTGCACGGTGAGATCAAACTGCCTGGCCAGGCTAACCGTTTTTATGAAGGTGCCATTTCTGAGCATCTGCAAATAGGTATCCGGGCTATTGACCGTCTGCGTGCTGAAGGCGATCGACTGCACTCCCGTAAATTACGTACATTCAACGAACCGCCGTTCCGTTAAGACCTGAAGGTAACTATGCACAACTCAACTCCTCTTTCCGCCCTGCGCAAGCTGCTGTTAGCACAGGGGCTGGATGGCATGATTGTTCCACGCGCCGATGCTCATCAAAGCGAAGATTGTACGCCGCATGACAATAAACTGGCCTGGCTGACCGGTTTTAGCGGCTCTGCCGGCCTCGCGTTGGTTCTGCGCGACCGTGCGTTAATATTTGTCGATGGACGCTATCAGGTCCAGGTGCGCAATGAAGTCTCGCTGGATGATTTTGAAATTCATCATTTACACGATGAGCCGCTGGCCGACTATTTGCAGTCTCATGTTGCAGCAGGTACACGTATCGGCTTTGAACCAATGCTGATGGTCAATAGCCAGTTTGAAGCACTGTCGGCAACGCATTGTGAGCTGGTGCCTCTTGAGCAAGATCCTTTTGACCAGGTATGGCTAGACCGCCCGGCAGCCCCCTGCGGTATCATTCGTGAAATGCCCATTGAAATCAGCGGGGAAAGCAGCACGCAAAAGCGTGCCCGCGTCGTGGAACAACTCGCTCAACACCAGGCTGACGTGCTGGCAATTACCCTGCCGGATAACATTGCATGGTTATTGAATGTACGCGGTTCGGATCTGGCCATGGTGCCAGTGCCGTTTTCGTTTGCCCTGCTCCATCGCAGCGGTGAGCTGGAATGGTTCGTGGATAGCAATAAAACGCAACAGCTCCCCGCATCACTGCTGGATACGCTTACCCTGGCCCCGCAAGAGAATTTTCTGACTCGCTGCCAGCAGTTAGCTAATGGGAAGCGCTTCCTGGTCGATAAAGACTACGCCCCGGTTGCGTTGCGTTTTGCCATTGAAGAACACGGCGGCAACGTCTTATGGGCGCCCGATCCCATTACCTTGATGAAAGCCCATAAAAATGACGTTGAACTGGCAGGTTATCGCGAATGCCATGAACAAGATGGCGCGGCCTGGGTAAACTTCCTTGCCTGGCTGGCCCATGAAGTCCCTTTGCGCGAAGCGGCAGGCAATCCGGTCACCGAGCTGGAAGCGCAGGCAAAGCAACTGGAATTTCGCCAACAGCAGCCGGGATTTATCGAGCAAAGTTTCAGCACGATTTCGGCCTCTGCCAGCAATGCCGCCATGTGTCATTACCACTCCAGTGAAAAAACCAATACGCCAATCACCTCGCAGGCCATGTATCTGAATGATTCCGGTGGCCAGTACCACAATGGAACGACGGATACGACGCGTACCCTCGCGTTTGGCCCACAGGATCCGCAACGTCGCCTGCATTACACCGCCGTGTTGAAAGGCTTTTTGTCGCTTATTTCACTGCAGTTTCCCAGCGGGACTCAGGGTCATCAACTGGATGCCTTTAGCCGTCGGGCATTGTGGGAGCTGGGACTGGATTTTGATCATGGAACAGGACACGGCGTAGGCCACCAGTTGCTTATCCATGAACAACCCCATCGCATTGCCAAGAAAGTAAACCCCTGGCCACTGGTCGCAGGCAATATCATCACCATCGAACCGGGTTATTATCTGGCCGGACAATATGGGATCCGCATTGAAAACCAGGTGGAGATTATCAACAGTCGTCCAGGCTTCTGCCGTTTCTCAACGCTGACGCTGGTACCGATTGATTTGAATCTGGTTGAACTGCATCTGCTGAGTGAAGCTGAAAAGCAGTGGATTGATGATTACCACCAGCAGGTCAGAGAGACGCTATCCCCGCGTGTGAACGCAGAAGCACGCCCCTGGCTGTTCGCTGCCACCGCACCGATTCGCGTTCAGGCTAATTAATGCAATAAAAAAGGCAGCCCGCAGGCTGCCTTAGTTCTCCCCAACTTCTTACTGCTTAGCTGTTACGGATGTACTCATCCATTTCAGTTTTCAGGTTATCGGACTTAGTCCCGAAGATAGCCTGAACACCGGAACCAGCTACCACAACGCCTGCCGCACCCAGTTTCTTCAGGCCAGCCTGATCCACTTTAGCAACGTCAGCCACGCTGACACGCAGACGAGTGATGCACGCATCGAGGTTAGTGATGTTTTCTTTACCGCCGAATGCAGCAACCAGAGCCGGAGCCATTTCACCGGTAGCACCTGCTTTGCTGTCTTCAGTAGCATCTTCACGACCCGGAGTTTTCAGGTCCAGCGCTTTGATCAGCACACGGAAGATGGTGTAGTAAACGATCGCATAACCGATACCAACAATCGGGAACAGCCACAGCTTGCTACTGTTACCGGACAGAACGATAAAGTCGATCAGACCGTGGGAGAACGACGTACCGTCGCGCATACCCAGCAGGATACAGATCGGGAATGCCAGACCAGCCAGAATCGCGTGGATGATGTACAGGATCGGCGCCACGAACATGAAGGAGAACTCGATCGGCTCGGTAATACCGGTCAGGAACGAGGTCAACGCCGCGGAGATCATGATACCGCCCACTTTCGCGCGGTTTTCTGGTTTAGCAGAGTGCCAGATAGCGATAGCGGCAGCCGGCAGACCGTACATTTTGAACAGGAAGCCACCGGACAGTTTGCCCGCAGTCGGGTCGCCCGCCATATAGCGAGGGATATCACCGTGGAACACCTGACCCGCAGCGTTGGTGTATTCACCAATCTGCATCTGGAAAGGAACGTTCCAGATATGGTGCAGACCAAACGGCACCAGGCAGCGTTCAATGAAGCCATAGATACCGAACGCCACGACCGGGTTCTGGTATGCAGCCCACTGAGAGAACGTCTGAATCGCGGTACCAATCGGCGGCCAAATGAAGGACAGAACCACACCTGTGAAGATGGCAGCCAGACCAGAAATAATAGGAACGAAGCGCTTACCCGCAAAGAAGCCAAGATACTCAGGCAATTTAATACGGTAGAAGCGGTTGAACATATACGCTGCAATCGCACCGGAGATAATCCCCCCGAGAACACCCGTATCAGCAAGGTGTTTAGCGGCGATCTCTTCAGCAGGTAAATGCAGAACCAGCGGCGCAACAACAGCCATGGTCTTAACCATGATGCCGTAAGCAACAACGGATGCCAGTGCAGATACACCGTCATTATTGGTGAAGCCTAACGCAACACCGATAGCAAAAATCAGCGGCATGTTCGCAAAAACAGAACCGCCTGCTTCTGCCATTACGTGCGATACAACGGCTGGCAGCCAGCTGAAGTTAGCGGAACCGACGCCCAGCAGGATACCTGCAATCGGGAGTACGGATACCGGCAGCATCAGCGATTTACCGACCTTTTGCAGGTTAGCAAATGCATTCTTAAACATAATTAGGAGTGCTCCTGAGTATTTGTGCTTATACACTTCATCCTTCAAACCGCCTCAGCGTGGGCTGCGCTCGTTCATCCCAGTCACTTACTCTGGTAAGCTCCTGCAATTCACTCACTTGCCGCCTTGAAGCAGCTTGAATGACTTTGTGTATTCTACGTTCTCACGCATTGGCGAGGGGGGAGAACCTCGCCGTATACAGGGCATCTAAGTACCCTTTATTTATTACACAGAGTAAAATAATTCAGTTTGTTTTTGTTTGACGGCTATCACAGTTCAGTCGTGAATGGCCGCAAAATCCGCACATTCCGATAAAATGAGTTTCTTAATGTGTCAAACTGGTTATTCACCGCCCATTTTGTGGCGGTGAACTTTACTCGCATTAGTGATTAATTACGAGCTTTAAAAAAAGTCAGTTAACGAACAGATTGCAGGCGAGAAGCGTCGATGTGAAACAGGCGGGCAAAGTTATCAGTGGTTGCCTGCGCCAGTTCTTCAACGGCAACACCTTTCACTACGGCCATGTACTCTGCAACGTCACGAGTCATGGCGGGCTGGTTCTCTTTTCCACGATGCGGTACAGGCGCAAGGTAGGGAGAATCCGTCTCGACCAATAACCGATCCAGAGGAACGTAGCGGGCGGCATCACGGAGCTGCTCTGCGTTTCGGAACGTGACGATGCCGGAAAACGAGATATAGAATCCAAGATCCAGCAATTTGCCCGCCGTTTCTCTGTCTTCTGTAAAACAGTGTAGTACGCCGCCACAATCCGTCACTTTTTCTTCGCGCAGAATAGACAGCGTATCGGCTCGCGCATCGCGGGTATGCACGATAACCGGCTTCTGTAACTCACGGCCGATCTGAATATGGTGGATAAAAGACTCCTGCTGGCGCACCTTTGTTTCCGGCGTGTAAAAATAGTCCAGCCCGGTTTCTCCCATCGCTACAACCCCCTCTTCGGCGGCAAAACGACGCAGATCCTCAACATCATAGGTTTCATCCTGATTTAACGGATGCACGCCGCAGGAGAAAACGACATTGTCACGCTCACCGACCAGTTCGCGCATACTGCGGTATCCTGGCAGAGTGGTCGCGACGGCAAGACAGAATTTCACATCACGTGCGGCCGCTTTCGCCAGCACGTCGTCCACGTCCTTATGCAGAGATTGATAATCCAGGCCATCAAGATGGCAGTGTGAGTCGACTAAAAACATAATGTCTCTCTCAAAGATGGGGAACAGGCAGTACGGTGCCTGGTTGCAGGTAATGCTCAATACGAAGAATAAGATCGGTTAATACCAGCTCACGGTTTACGCCTGTTACGTTCAGCAGTTGCTGACGACACTGGCAAACGTCACCGAGTATCGCCTGTATCTGGTCAACGGATAACCGTTCTGCGATAGAAGATATCAGGTCCAGCGCATCAGGATTCGTTAAATGGGAAACGCCATACGGACGTTTCAACGCATCCGTAAACAACGTTGCCAGCCAATGTAAACGGGCGGCAGCCTGATCGTGGTTTAACGCCGCAAGCAAGATATACCAGTCGCCTGCGTTTAATGTGTTCACCAGTGCCGTGCAAAAATCTGTGCGGTGCGCCCAGCTTTCAGCCTGTAACAACGTGAGTGCCGCGCCAGGCGAACCAGCACTCAGCCGTAACGCGCTAAGCAGCGCTTCTGACGACGCAGTCACCTCACGGGCAAGCCAGGAGATCGCATACGACTCCGGAGGTGGCGCAAGATGATGTAACCGACAACGGCTGCGTAATGTCGCCAGCAAGCGAGCTGGCTCTGTGCTGGCGAGGAAAAACCAGGTTTGTGCCGGAGGTTCTTCCAGCGTTTTCAACAAGGCATTGGCGGCGGCATCGGTTAACTGGGCAGCATCCGGGATCCACACGACCTTCGCACCGCCGAGACGCGAATGCTCATACAGTTTTTCACTGACCTCGCGTACCGCATCAACCCCCAGCGTGCTTTTGCCTTTTTCCGGCAACAGCGAATAGTAGTCAGGGTGCGTCTCCGCCTGCATCAGCTGACAGCCGCGGCACTGTCCGCAGCTTTTATGCCCTTCCGGCTGCTGGCACATTAAATAGCGGCTAAGGGCGTAAATCAGCGCGTCGTCACCCATTCCGGGTAACGCCTGAATCAGTAACGCATGGTGACCACGACCCGCCTGGTAGCTGGCTACCAGTTTCTCAAAATCCGGTCGTAACCATGGGTACCATTTCATGCGCCCTGCTCCTTCACCCATTGGGTGATGGTATGACGGATATCAGCCATTACAGCCTCCAGCGGCTGCGTAGCGTCTATAGTACGAATGCTGGCGTCTTTGGCAGCCAGCTCAAGATAGCGCGCGCGAGTACGATTAAAGAAATCGAAAGATTCCTGCTCAATACGATCCAGCTCACCGCGGGCACGGGCACGCTTCAACCCGACTTCTGGCGTCACATCCAGATAGATCGTCAGATCCGGGCGAAAATCACCAAGCACCGCATCGCGCAGGGTTGCCAGCATGTTTTGATCGATACCGCGGCCGCCACCCTGGTACGCCTGGGTCGACAGATCGTGACGATCGCCAATTACCCACGCGCCTCTCGCCAGTGCAGGTTTAATAACGGTTTCGACCAACTGTACACGCGCCGCGTAAAACATCAGCACTTCTGCTTTATCGGTAATGACCTCGTCACCGACCGATTTAATATCCAGCACCAGACTTCTTAGTTTCTCAGCCAGCTGCGTTCCACCAGGTTCGCGGGTGAAAACCATGTCACGAATACCGAGTTGCTCAAGTGTCTCCACCACCACGTTACGCGCAGTGGTTTTTCCGGCGCCTTCCAGGCCTTCAATGACGATATAGTTACTGCCCATTTTTTTCCTTAAGCACTTTCAGGTAATCCTGCACGGACCTGTTATGGCTGGCAAGATTGGTGTTAAACGTGTGGCCGCCTTTACCGTCAGCCACGAAATAGAGATACGGCGTTTTTGCCGGATGTGCCGCGGCTTGCAACGAAGCCTCTCCCGGCATGGCAATCGGGCCTGGCGGCAGTCCCGTAATGGTATAGGTGTTATAGGCTGTTGGGGTATCTAAATCCACACGCGACAATTTGCCATTATACCGTGTCCCCATCCCGTAAATCACTGTTGGATCGGTTTGTAGACGCATACCGATACGTAAACGGTTAATAAAGACCGAAGCCACCTGGTCACGCTCGCTGGCAACCGCAGTTTCTTTTTCAATAATGGAAGCCATGGTTACCAGCTGATTTTTGTCCTGATAAGGTAGGCCATCAGCGCGCCCCTCCCAGACAGTATCCACCGCTTTGACCATTTTCTGATGTGCGCGTTTTAGCAACGCTACGTCAGTAGTATTAGCGGTATACATCCAGGTATCTGGCCAGAACCAACCTTCCACCCATTGCGGGTTTTCCAGCTTCAGCGCCTCGGCAACGGTCTCATAGCTATCGTTGCTCAGCGTATGTTTGATATACGGGGCATCGCGCAGCTGTTTCAGGTAATCGCTCAGGCGCATCCCTTCAACCAGACGTAACGGGAACTGCGCCTCTTTGCCGCTTTCCAGCAGTTGCAGCATGTCCCGCACCGTCATGTCGGGCGTGAAGCGATATGTTCCGGCCTTAAAATGCGACAGCTCGGGCTCCACACGCAGTAGCCACTGGAACACGCGCGGACGATTGATAACTTTGTCTGCGTACAGCTGTTCTCCGAGGGCCAGACGTCCTGTCCCCGCTTTCAGCGTAAAAATTGTTTCTTCTTTAATCAATAATTTGCTGTCCGCCAGATGGCGAACTTTCCACATTCCCACTCCAGCGGCAATGCCCAGCACAACCAGCAATAACAGGACAACAAGTAACAGTTTTTTCATGACTAATTCGGGTGCTCACAAAGTGGGGCTAAATAATCGAATAACAAACGTGAAGACAACAACGTGTCGCCACAGGCACGCACGGGAATAATGGGCATTAACGCGTTACAAACGACGATTTCATCGGCCTGCATTACTTCCTCCAACCTGGCATACACTTCGACAATACTGAACGGCGATTGTGCCAGCATACGGATACAGAATTGTCGCATAATTCCGTTCACTCCAGCCTGGTCCAGATGGGGCGTGTAAACCACACCACCTTTACGCCAGAACAAATTAGCCGCACAGCATTCCGTAACCCATCCCTCGCTGTCAAGAACCAGCGCTTCATCTGCGTCCGTCTGTTCAAGATGAGTGCGAATCAACACCTGCTCCAGCCGATTCAGGTGTTTAAGCCCGGCAAGCAGTGGATTACGTCCCAGCCGAACAGGGCTTAGCGCCAGCGTAATGCCTTCTTGCCGCCAACGATCGTAATGAACGGGCCAGGCTGAAACGGAGAGGATGCGTGTGGCGCTGTGACAACTTTTGCCACTGTAACCCCGGCCTCCACTGCCACGGCTGATAATCACTTTCAACACACCGCGTACGTGCCCTTTCGCCAGCATTTTCATTTCATTTTGCAGCTCGGACCAATTATCGAAAGTGATCAGCAGTTTTTGGCAAGCATCTTGTAAACGCGCAAGATGCGCTGCAAAGAGAGGGATTTCGCCGTCGATAATACAAGCGGTGGTAAAACAGCCATCACCAAACTGGGTCGCTCGATCGCTTGCGGCCAGCATATTCTGCTCGCAGCCATTAATTAAGAACATGGTGGCTCCTTATTTCTGGTCCGCTAGTTTGGCAGGATGAGGTACACAGGACAAGGGCGGAAAACCGAATAAAAAAAGGCCCGACAAGCGGACCTTTTTAAATTGCTATCGATGCTAGCGCATCACCTGACGGACTTAAATCTTTTTAAAGATCAAAGAGCCGTTGGTACCACCGAAGCCAAAGGAGTTACACAGCGCATACTCCAGACCACTAACCTGACGCGCTTCGTGAGGTACGAAGTCCAGGTCACAACCTTCATCCGGATTATCCAGGTTGATGGTTGGCGGAATAGCCTGATCGCGCAGCGCCAGGATAGAGAAAATTGACTCTACCGCGCCCGCCGCACCCAACAGGTGTCCGGTCATGGATTTAGTGGAGCTTACCATCACACGGCTTGCCGCATCGCCAAAGACAGATTTCACTGCCTGGGTTTCCGCTTTATCGCCCGCTGGGGTAGACGTACCATGTGCGTTGACATAGCCAATCTGACCCGCTTCGATAGCCGCATCGCGCAGTGCGTTGACCATTGCCAGCGCAGCGCCTGCACCGTTTTCCGGTGGCGACGTCATGTGGTAAGCATCGCTGCTCATACCGAAGCCAACGACTTCAGCATAGATTTTTGCACCGCGCGCTTTCGCATGCTCGTACTCTTCCAGTACCACCATGCCAGCGCCGTCGCCCAGCACAAAGCCGTCACGCTCTTTGTCCCATGGGCGGCTTGCCGCTTGCGGGTTATCATTACGCGTAGACAGTGCTCGTGCCGCGCCAAAGCCACCCACACCCAACGGCGTACTGGCTTTTTCAGCACCACCCGCAACCATCGCGTCTGCATCGCCGTATGCAATGATACGTGCGGCATGACCGATGTTATGCACGCCGGAAGTACAGGCGGTTGCGATGGAGATGCTCGGCCCTTGCAGGCCATACATGATGGTCAGGTGACCAGCCACCATGTTAACAATCGTCGACGGAACGAAGAACGGGCTGATCTTACGCGGTCCACCGTTTACCAGAGAGGTATGGTTTTCTTCGATAAGACCGAGACCGCCAATACCAGAGCCGATTGCGGCGCCAATACGATGAGCGTTCTCTTCCGTAATTTCGAGGCCAGAATCCTGCATGGCCTGAACGCCAGCGACAATTCCATATTGAATGAAGGCATCCATCTTGCGCTGTTCTTTGCGCGAGATAATGTCTTCACAGTTAAAATCCTTTACTAAGCCAGCAAATTTCGTTGCATAGGCGCTAGTATCGAAATGGTCGATCAGGCTGATGCCACTCTGACCGGCAAGGAGAGCTTTCCAGGTAGACTCTACGGTATTGCCGACAGGAGACAACATGCCCAGTCCGGTCACAACTACACGACGCTTAGACACGGTTGTCCTCCAGGGAGGGAAAATAATTCAAGTGGGATAAAAAGATAAAACTCAGGCGGTCGAATGACCGCCTGGAGATGTTCACTTACGCCTGGTGACCGTTGATGTAATCAATGGCAGCCTGAACGGTAGTGATTTTCTCAGCTTCTTCGTCCGGAATCTCAGTATCAAACTCTTCTTCCAGAGCCATTACCAGCTCAACGGTGTCAAGAGAATCTGCGCCCAGGTCTTCAACGAAGGAAGCATTGTTGGTTACTTCTTCCTGCTTAACGCCCAGCTGTTCGCCGATAATTTTCTTAACGCGTTCTTCGATAGTGCTCATACTCTTAAATTTCCTATCAAAACTCGCTTTCGCGATGGTTTTCGTAGTGTATAAAATGTTGAAAAATTTGCAACTAAATCCCGGCAGGTCTTACCACGATTTTACGTTATTTTGAGGGCATTCACCCTAATAACGCAAATTTTTTTATCTCGTGGTTAAACCATGTACATCCCGCCGTTGACGTGCAAAGTCTCACCTGTGATGTAACTTGCTTCGTCAGAAGCTAAAAATGCAACCGCACTGGCGATTTCCTGAGCGCCGCCAAGGCGACCCGCAGGAACCTGCGCCAGAATACCCGCACGCTGATCATCAGACAGCGCACGCGTCATGTCCGTTTCAATAAAGCCCGGAGCAACAACGTTTACAGTAATGCCACGAGACGCAACTTCGCGCGCCAGTGATTTACTGAAGCCGATCAGACCCGCTTTCGCCGCAGCGTAGTTAGCCTGACCCGCATTTCCCATGGTACCAACCACAGAACCGATAGTGATAATACGCCCATGACGCTTTTTCATCATAGCTCGCATTACCGCTTTTGACAGACGGAAAACAGATGACAGGTTGGTTTCGATGATATCGTTCCACTCGTCATCTTTCATGCGCATTAACAGGTTATCACGAGTAATCCCGGCATTATTGACCAGGATATCGACTTCACCAAATTCTGCGCGAATATTTTCCAGAACAGATTCGATAGATGCCGGATCGGTCACATTCAACATCAGACCTTTACCATTTGCACCTAAGTAATCGCTAATGGCCTGCGCGCCGCTTTCGCTGGTAGCGGTACCGATAACTTTCGCGCCACGGGCAACAAGTGTCTCAGCAATTGCGCGGCCAATGCCACGGCTTGCACCGGTAACCAGCGCGATTTTTCCTTCAAAACTCATGGTCTTCCTCTTTTATTGCTCGAGCGCCGCAGACAGTGCCGCCGGCTCATTCAGTGCCGAAGCAGTCAGGGTGTCAACAATACGTTTCGTCAAACCGGTCAGAACTTTACCCGGACCGACTTCATACAGGTGCTCTACACCCTGGGAGGCCATAAACTCAACAGTTTTGGTCCACTGAACCGGGCTGTACAGCTGGCGAACCAGCGCGTCGCGAATCGCATCAGCATCAGTTTCGCACTTCACGTCGACGTTGTTCACAACCGGAACAGTCGGCGCGTTAAAAGTGATTTTCTGCAGCTCAACGGCCAGTTTCTCAGCAGCAGGCTTCATCAGCGCGCAGTGAGAAGGCACGCTGACCGGCAGCGGCAGAGCACGCTTAGCGCCAGCAGCTTTACAGGCAGCGCCGGCACGTTCTACGGCTTCTTTGTGCCCGGCAATAACCACCTGACCCGGTGAGTTAAAGTTTACCGGTGAAACCACCTGGCCTTCGGCAGACTCTTCGCACGCTTTAGCGATAGCGGCATCGTCCAGACCGATAATAGCAGACATGCCGCCAGTGCCTTCCGGAACCGCTTCCTGCATGAATTTACCACGCAGTTCAACCAGACGTACGGCATCGGCAAAACCGATAACACCCGCACATACCAGCGCAGAATATTCGCCCAGGCTGTGACCCGCCATCAGCGCAGGTGTTTTACCCCCCTGCTGCTGCCATACGCGATAAAGCGCGACGGATGCGGTCAACAGCGCGGGCTGCGTCTGCCAGGTTTTATTCAGTTCTTCAGCCGGACCTTGCTGAGTCAGCGCCCACAGATCATAGCCCAGTGCAGCTGATGCTTCAGCAAATGTTTCTTCAACAATTGGGTAGTTTGCTGCCATTTCAGACAACATCCCAACGGTCTGGGAACCCTGCCCCGGAAACACAAATGCAAATTGCGTCATGTTTAAATCCTTATACTAGAAACGAACCAGCGCGGAGCCCCAGGTGAATCCACCCCCGAAGGCTTCAAGCAATATCAACTGCCCAGCTTTAATACGCCCGTCGCGGACGGCTTCGTCCAGCGCGCACGGTACGGAGGCAGCAGAGGTATTACCATGTCTGTCGAGCGTCACGACAACATTATCCATCGACATACCCAGCTTTTTCGCTGTCGCGCTGATAATGCGCAGATTAGCCTGATGCGGTACCAGCCAGTCCAGCGCAGAACGGTCGAGATTATTGGCTTCCAGCGTTTCATCAACGATGTGCGCAAGCTCGGTCACCGCGACTTTAAATACTTCGTTACCCGCCATCGTCAGGTGGATCGGGTTTTCCGGATTCACACGATCGGCGTTAGGCAGCGTCAACAGTTCGCCGTAGCGACCGTCAGCGTGCAGATGCGTGGAGAGAATGCCAGGCTCTTCTGATGCGCTCACTACAACCGCGCCAGCCCCATCACCGAAAATGATGATCGTTCCGCGATCGGTTGGATCGCAGGTACGGGCCAGAACATCGGAGCCAACGACCAGAGCATGCTTAACTGCACCAGATTTAACGTACTGGTCGGCAACGCTCAGGGCGTAAGTGAAACCAGCACAAGCGGCTGCAACGTCAAACGCCGGACAGCCTTTGATCCCCAGCATACTTTGGATCTGGCACGCCGCGCTTGGAAATGCGTGAGTGGATGATGTGGTGGCAACCACAATCAGACCAATTTGTTCTTTGTCGATGCCCGCCATTTCAATCGCACGGTTTGCGGCGGCAAAGCCCATCGTCGCAACTGTTTCATTTGGCGCTGCAATATGGCGTTCACGGATACCTGTACGAGTGACGATCCACTCATCAGATGTCTCAACCATTTTTTCCAAATCGGCGTTAGTACGCACTTGTTCAGGCAGATAGCTGCCAGTACCAATAATCTTCGTATACATGTACGCTCAGTCACTTTTTGGTTATATACCGCCACGAGCAAATCGCTGATACGTTGGCCACATTCACAAACGCACCGTTATCTGTGTGTTCGTGAGGCTGCGCTTTCGCCACCGTCCAGCAGTTCGAATCCAGCTGGGTATACAGATTCCAGGCGAGCGGCAATTCGCTGAGGAACTTGTCGCTGCACCGCCTGCACTGCCTGTTCAATCGCGACTTCAAATGCTCGCTGATTGGCCGCACCATGACTCTTAATCACCGTGCCGCGCAATCCTAACAGACAGGCGCCATTATACTGGTCGGGGTTGAGGTGACTAAATCGCCTTGTCAGGCTTTTTTGTAACCAACGTTTTAATAACAGAAGCCACCACGACCGTTTTTTGCCCTCACCCTGAGATTTCAGCAGTGAAAGGAACATTCTGACAACACCTTCCATCGTCTTTAATGTGACATTACCTGTAAAACCGTCACAGACCAACACATCGGTTTTGCCAGTCAGTAACTCATTGGCTTCAAGATAGCCGATATAATTAATGGAAGGGATTGTTTTTAGCACAGCTGAAGCATCTCGAATACTGTCGAGACCTTTCGTTTCTTCTTCGCCGATGTTAAGTAACGCTACGCGAGGATTGGCAATGCCAACAACCTCTTCTGCCAGCACGGAACCCATGACGGCAAATTGCACCAACATCGTGCTATCACAATCTACGTTGGCGCCTAAATCCAGCACCACCGTTTTGCCCTTTTGCTGATGGGGTAACACCGTCACCAACGCAGGACGCTCAATCCCCTCAAGAGGTTTGAGCATTAACTTCGCAAGTCCCATGAGTGCGCCCGTATTACCGGCGCTGACACAAGCTTGTGCCTGACCTTCTTTCACGAGCTCCAGGGCAACACGCATTGAGCTTCCACGACTGGCGCGAATAGCTTGCGAGGGCCGGGCATCACTGGCAATAACTGACTGAGCAGGGATAATCTGCAGACGCGAACGTTGTTCGAAGTCAGCTTTGGCAAGTAATGGCGTGATTGTATCGGGATCCCCGACTAAAAGAAGTGTGAGTTGCGAATTAGAATTCAGTGCCTGCAATGCTGCAGGCACTGTCACGGTAGGGCCAAAATCTCCCCCCATGACATCTAACGCCAGGGTTAGACGTGTCAAGGTATCGTCGCTGCCCGGTTAGGTGTTTCCCCAGTTACCCGGGGAAAGCCTCACTAAGCTTCATCACGCGTTCACTCTTTGTCTTTCTCACCAGAAGTGGGAAAGCCATTGAGTCATGCGTGATTACTTAGCGATTACCTTACGGCCGCGGTAGAAACCGTCGGCAGTGATGTGGTGACGCAGGTGTTGTTCACCAGAAGTTTTGTCTACAGACAGGCTGGTGACTGCGGTCAGAGCGTCATGAGAACGACGCATGCCACGTTTGGAACGGGTTGGTTTATTCTGTTGTACGGCCATGGACCTTACTCCTCAATTACTTACGCTTTAAGCTGGCTAATACGGCAAATGGGTTTGGTTTTTGCGCTTCATCAGGCAATTCGCCAAAGACCATGTCCGCCTCGGACACTTCACAGTGTTCAGAATCATGCACCGGAACTACCGGCAAGGAGAGGATAATCTCATCTTCAACCATTGCAAGCAGATCGATTTCACCGAATTCGTTAACCTCAATCGGCTCATACGCTTCCGGGAGTGCTTCAGCCTGCTCGTCAGAACGAACAGGACTAAAACAATATGTTGTGTGAACATGAAGTGGGAACGGTTTCCCGCAACGCTGACATTCGAGCGTAACCGATACCTTTGCATCACCGGTTATAACGGCGAGACGCTGGTTATCGATAGCGAACGACATGGAGCATTCCACATCACTGTCCACACTGACTACAGAATCGGCGACGCGCTCAACCAGATCAGAAGTATAGATACCTTCATAATCGAGGCGTTTTTGAGCCGTACGAACCGGATCAAGAGTCAGGGGTAATTTTACCTTTTGCATAGGGCGCGCATATTAACTTTGTAACGTCATATAGTCAAAGAAAAAGGCAGCCTGTGGTTGCCTTTTGCCAATAATTCGCACACATTGCGGGTCATCGACTTAAAATCGCTCAAGACAAGCCACTACAGCCAGCTTGTAGGTCGAAGTCCATAGTTTAAAATGGCTCTCATCAATACGCTATATGCGAGGGAAAAAATATGCCTCAACTTATTCTTGCCTCTACCTCCCCCTGGCGTCGCGCTTTACTCGAAAAACTGGCAATCCCGTTTGAATGCGCGGCGCCAGAGGTTGATGAAACGCCGTTGCCCGGCGAAGCACCACGCCATTTAGTTTTGCGACTGGCGCAGAAAAAAGCGCAATCTCTCGCCCACCGTTACCCATCGCATCTGATTATTGGCTCCGATCAAATTTGTGTTCTTGATGGTGAAATAACCGGCAAACCATTAACAGAAGAAAATGCGCGCCAACAATTACTCAAAGCCCGTGGCAATATTGTGACGTTTTACACCGGACTGGCGCTGTATAATTCTGCGACCGGACATTTACAAACTGAAGTAGAACCTTTTGACGTCCATTTCCGTCATTTAAGCGAGGCGGAAATTGATGATTATCTGCGCAAAGAGCGCCCGCTCCATTGTGCAGGTAGTTTCAAAAGTGAAGGGTTAGGTATTGCACTCTTTGAACGCCTGGAGGGTCGTGACCCAAATACCTTGATCGGTTTGCCGCTTATCGCGTTGTGCCAAATGCTGCGTCGGGAAGAGATGAACCCGTTGAACGCCTGATTAATCTGCCTGATGGCGACACGATGCGTCTTATCAGGCCTACGGTGCATCACACGATTGTAGGCCTGATAAGCAACGCGCATCAGGCTTTACTGCGTAATACCTCGAGACAGCGCTTCAACTGCTTATCCATCGGCGCTTCAATACGCATCACTTCACCCGTACCCGGATGGGTAAATTTCAACGCTGCTGCGTGCAGGAAAAGTCGGTTCAACCCCGTACCCGCCAGTTGCTTATCAAACTCACGGTCACCGTAGCGATCGTCAAAAGCAATTGGATGGCCGGCATACTGGGTATGCACACGAATCTGGTGCGTACGTCCGGTCACCGGGCTACAACGCACAAGCGTGGCAAACGCATAGCGCTCTTCCACTTTGAAACGTGTTTCTGACGGTTTGCCTTCCTGGTTCACCCGCACGATACGCTCGCCGCTTTGCAGAATGTTCTTTAACAGCGGTGCCTGCACGGTTTTGACATGCGACTGCCATTGGCCTCGAACCAGCGCGAGGTAGTCTTTCTGCATGCCTTTTTCACGCAATTGTTCATGCAATGAACGCAAGGCTGAGCGTTTTTTTGCAACCAGCAGCACACCAGAGGTATCCCGGTCGAGGCGATGCACCAGTTCAAGGAAACGCGCTTCCGGGCGCAAGGCACGTAATCCTTCAATGACGCCAAAGCTTAACCCGCTTCCGCCATGCACGGCGGTACCTGAAGGTTTGTTAAGCACCAGAATGTGGTCATCTTCATATAAAATGACATCGGTCAGCGCCGCGACCTTCTGCAGGTTTGGCGAAATGGCCTCTTCTTCACGTTCAGCGACACGCACAGGTGGAATACGCACAATATCCCCATCTTCGAGTTTGTACTCGGGTTTAATGCGTTTTTTATTCACCCGCACTTCGCCTTTACGCAAAATGCGATAAATCATACTTTTCGGCACGCCCTTAAGCTGGGTGCGCAAAAAGTTGTCGATGCGTTGCCCTGCTTCGTCGGCAGTAATGGCAACTGTTTTTACGGCTGGAGTCTCTGTTTTCATGGGGGCCGATTTTAAATAGCCATCAAGATTCGCGCCACACATTTTTCTATGCTTATATTAACTGCTATACCTTATTACTTAAGTTTGACATAGCCGATTTGGTGGTTATTAAAGCAATCACCACGCGGAAGTGAAAAAACTGTGAGTAACCGGGTGATAAATGGCAAAAGTCATCTTGCTATAACAAGGTTAGCAGTGGAATAATGAGGTTGTTTCCGTGTTGAATCTTGTTAAAACAAGAACTTTTCCGGAATGACCCAATTTTGCCCGACCGATCATCAACGCAGCAATGGCGTAAGACGTATTGATCTTTCAGGCAGTTAGCGGGCTGCGGGTTGCAGTCCTTACCGGTAATATGGAAGCTTTTCTGGAGAGTAACACCCAGACTGTTCCCCTGATAATTGCGCTGTGTTTCCGTATGAAATGCAGGCAACCGACACTCTGCGCCTCTTTGAGCTGACGATAACCGTGAGGTTGGCGACGCGAATAGACACGAGGCCATCGGTTCACACCCGGAAAGGCATTACTCTGCCCGCAGCTTAGTCGTCAATGTAAGAATAATGAGTAAGTTACGATGAAAAGAATGTTAATTAACGCAACTCAGCAGGAAGAGTTGCGTGTCGCCCTTGTAGATGGGCAACGTCTGTACGATCTGGATATCGAAAGTCCTGGACACGAACAGAAAAAAGCCAACATCTATAAAGGCAAAATTACCCGTATTGAACCGAGTCTGGAAGCTGCTTTTGTTGATTACGGAGCTGAACGTCACGGTTTCCTCCCGTTAAAAGAAATTGCCCGCGAATACTTCCCCGCTAACTACAACTCCCATGGTCGTCCCAACATTAAAGACGTGTTGCGCGAAGGTCAGGAAGTCATCGTTCAGATCGATAAAGAAGAACGCGGCAATAAAGGCGCTGCGCTGACCACTTTTATCAGCCTGGCGGGTAGTTATCTGGTTCTGATGCCGAACAACCCGCGCGCGGGCGGTATCTCCCGTCGCATTGAAGGCGATGACCGTACCGAATTAAAAGAAGCGCTGGCAAGCCTGGAATTGCCTGATGGCATGGGGCTTATCGTGCGTACCGCAGGGGTCGGCAAATCCGCCGAAGCGCTGCAGTGGGACCTGAGCTTCCGCCTGAAGCACTGGGAAGCGATTCAAAAAGCCGCTGACAGTCGCCCTGCTCCGTTCCTGATCCACCAGGAAAGCAACGTTATCGTACGTGCATTCCGTGACTACTTACGTCAGGACATCGGCGAAATCCTCATCGACAACCCAAAAGTTATGGAGATGGCGCGTCAGCACATCGCCGCACTGGGTCGTCCGGATTTCAGCAGCAAAATCAAACTGTACACCGGCGAAATCCCGCTGTTCAGCCACTATCAGATCGAGTCTCAGATTGAGTCCGCGTTCCAGCGCGAAGTGCGTCTACCGTCCGGCGGCTCAATCGTTATCGACAGCACGGAAGCGCTGACCGCCATCGATATCAACTCCGCACGCGCGACTCGCGGCGGCGACATCGAAGAAACAGCGTTCAACACCAACCTTGAAGCAGCCGATGAAATTGCGCGTCAGCTGCGTCTGCGCGACCTCGGCGGTCTGATTGTCATCGACTTCATTGATATGACGCCGGTTCGTCACCAGCGCGCGGTTGAAAACCGTCTGCGCGAGGCCGTACGCCAGGACAGAGCGCGTATTCAGATCAGCCATATTTCTCGCTTCGGCCTGCTTGAGATGTCTCGTCAGCGTCTGAGCCCGTCTCTGGGCGAATCCAGCCATCACGTGTGCCCGCGCTGCTCCGGCACCGGTACCGTACGTGATAACGAATCACTGTCGCTGTCTATTCTGCGTCTGATCGAAGAAGAAGCACTGAAAGAAAATACGCAGGAAGTACACGCTATTGTTCCTGTGCCGATCGCCTCTTACCTGCTTAACGAAAAACGTACCGCGGTTAATGCTATCGAAACGCGTCAGAATGGCGTGCGCTGTGTGATTGTGCCAAACGATCAGATGGAAACCCCGCACTATTCCGTGCTGCGCGTACGCAAAGGGGAAGAAACACCGACCCTGAGCTATCTGCTGCCGAAACTGCATGAAGAGGCAATGGCATTGCCGACGGAAGAAGAGTACGTCGAGCGTAAACAGCCTGAGCAACCAGCGCTGGCCACCTTCGCCATGCCAGACGTTCCGCCAGCCCCTGCTCTGCAGGAACCTGCCGCGAAAGCCGCCGCGCCTAAAGCTGCAGCAGCAACCGCAGCCGTTGCCGCGCAGCCCGGTTTGATTAGCCGTTTCTTTGGCGCACTGAAGTCCATCTTCGGTGGTAGCGAAGAAGTGAAACCGGTTGAACAGCCTGCACCGAAAGCTGAAGAGAAAACCGAACGCCAGCAGGATCGTCGTAAACCACGTCAGAACAATCGTCGCGACCGTAACGATCGTCGTGATAGCCGTGATAATCGCGGTGACCGTGACAACCGTAGCGAACGTTCAGAAAACGGCGAAAACCGTGAAGATAACCGCCGTAACCGTCGTCAGTCACAGCAGCAAAATGCGGAAGCTCGCGATAACCGCCAGCAAACTACTGACGTTGCCGACAAAGCGAAATCCGGTGATGAGCAGCAGGCGCCGCGCCGCGAACGCAACCGCCGTCGTAACGATGACAAGCGTCAGGCTCAGCAGGAAGTTAAAGAGCTGAACCAGACTGAACAACCTGTGCAGGATACCGAGCAGGAAGAGCGCGTACGTCAGCCTCAAACCCGTCGTAAACAGCGTCAGTTGACTCAGAAAGTTCGTTTCACAGACAGCCCGGCGGTTGAAGCCGAAGTGGCTACTGTTGCAGCTATCGCTGAAACTGCTGTTGCTCAACCAACTGAACAGCCGGTACCGGCACAGCGCACCGAACTGGCGAAAGTTGATCTGCCAGCCGTCGTTACGACTGAGCAAGAAGAAAACGGTGAAGCACGTGACTCCAACGGTATGCCGCGTCGTTCTCGTCGCTCTCCTCGCCATCTGCGCGTCAGTGGACAGCGTCGTCGTCGTTACCGTGACGAGCGCTATCCGGTTCAGTCGCCGATGCCGTTAACGGTCGCCTGCGCATCTCCTGAATTAGCGTCCGGTAAAGTTTGGATCCGCTACCCTGTTGCACGTCCTCAGGATCAGCAGGTTGAAGAACAGCGCGAACAGGAAATGGTCCAGCAGCAAACTGCACCTGTCGCAGTAGAGCCTCAGGTTGCTGCAGCTGCCGTTGAACACATTGTGGATGCCCCTGCGCCGGTTGAAGCCGTGCAGCCAGAGGTTGTCGTAGCTGAGCCTCAGGCCGCCGTTGTTGAAACCACTCAGGTTGAAACCACGCATCCGGAAGTGATTGCGACCCCTGTCGAGGAACAACCACAAATTATCGCTGAATCTGACGCACCTGTTGCAGAAGAAATCGCCGCTGAAGCCGAACCTGTGGCTGACGCTGTGACTGCACCGGTTGCCGAAGAAGCGGTAGACGTCGTTGTCTCCCAGCCAGAGGTAGTTGAAGAGGTTGCTGAAGTTGTGGAAACAGCGCCAGTTGTTGAAGAAGTTGCTGCGCCGCAGGAAGTTGTTGCGGCGCCAATTGTAGAAACGACTGCCGTTAAGCCTGAAGTTGTCGCAGCCAGCGTCGATGCTGAACACCTGCACAGCCATGCAACCGCGCCAATGACCCGCGCACCGGCACCGGAATATGTGCCAGAAGCACCGCGTCATAGCGACTGGCAGCGTCCGGCATTCGCCTTTGAAGGCAAAGGTGCCGCAGGCGGACACAGCGCAACGCATCTGGCGACTGCGCCAGCAACACGTCCTCAGCCTGTTGAGTAAGCCATAATCAATATCAAAGCCGACCTTCGGGTCGGCTTTTTTATATCTGATCTACGCCTTTCATCCCCGTCAGCTGCGGCATAACATCCTTCATTAAGGCCAGAAACTTGCGTAAACGGGTCGGATAGTAACGTGCCCACGGATAAACCAAATGTACAGGCAACGGCGCCGCATGCCACTCAGGTAGCAACGCAACCAGACGTCCGTTGGCAATATCCTCCGCCACCATCCAGCTTGAAACAATCGTCACTCCCAACCCCGCCAGCGCGGCATTTCTTGCGACATAAATACTGTCGGTACTTAATCTGGGTGAAATATTAAGCGTGACTGGCTCATTACGCAATTGGTGCAGCAACGAAACGCTATGCTGATAAAACGTGTTCACGGCAATCCAGGGCAGCGCTGATAACTGCTCAGGATGAGAAAGCTCGCCATATTGCTCCAGCAGTCCAGGACTCGCCACCATACTACGGGGAACTTCAGCCAGTAAAACGGAAACCGTGGCCGGATCCACCTCTGCACCAACCCTGATAGCGCAGTCAATATTATCGCTCAGAAAATCAACGGTTTTATCGTTGAGCATCCACTCTACTGCCACCTGGGGATAGCGCGAAAGAAACTGCAAAAGCGGTTCAAGCAGTTGTTGTTGCCCGAACGCATGCGGTGCACGGACTCGCAACGTCCCCACCGGTTCATCTTCTGTGACATTAAGTCCATCTTCCAGCGCCAGCCAGGCATCAATAATCTTCTTAGCATGCTGATAGCCTCTTTCGCCGTCGTCGGTCAATTTCATCGCATGCGTGGTACGCATAAGCAGTTTCACACCCAGCAGCGTTTCCAGCGATTGCAGCCGTCGGCTGATGGTCGCCTGCGTGGTCCCTATCTGTTTTGCCGCTGCCGAAAGCGATCCTGCTTCGACAATACGTACAAACGTACGCATCAGCTCCACCCTGTCTATACGCTCATTTTTTATCATCTTCAGTTTCATCATACGCCTGACGTATAACTGTTTTACCACTGCGCTCGCTACCGCGCCACTCGCTGAAGGATAAAAATAGCCGCACATCCTGTGATTGAGGAATCATTTGTGAACACACATACCGCACTTTCCCGTTGGGTCATTTTTGTTCTGGCAATGGGCGCCGGATTCAGCGTGGCCGCTATCTACTACGCCCAGCCTCTTCTGCCTTTAATGGGTCAGGATCTGGCCTTAAGTCTCACTGGCATGGGGTTGGTCCCGACGCTGACCCAGGCGGGATATGCGTTAGGTATATTGTTTTTATTGCCATTAGGCGATCGTTATGACCGTCGGACATTAATCCTGCTGAAAAGTATCTCTCTTGCCGTGCTGCTTCTGGCTTGTAGCTTTACCGGACAGTTGCATTCGCTATTATTGGTGAGTCTGCTGATGGGAATGGCGGCAACCATGGCACAAGATATTGTGCCTGCGGCGGCAATACTGGCGCCCGAAGGCAAACAGGGAAAAACGGTGGGCACCGTGATGACGGGCCTTCTGCTGGGAATTTTACTCTCACGTACCGTCAGTGGACTGGTGGGCGAAGCGTTTGGCTGGCGCGAAATGTACCAACTTGCTGCCGTCAGTATTGCCGTAATTACCGCGATTATGTGGAAGGTACTGCCTCGTTTTGCTGTCCATTCCACGCTGAGCTATCCATCATTAATGCTCTCCATGGCGCAACTCTGGCAACGATATTCCACCCTGCGCCGCGCAGCACTGGCACAAGGCTTTCTGTCCATTGCTTTTAGCGCCTTCTGGTCTACGCTGGCGGTGATGTTATCTGAGCATTACCACATGGGTAGCGCTATAGCGGGTGCTTTTGGTATCGCGGGAGCAGCAGGAGCGCTTGCCGCACCGATGGCGGGCCATCTTGCCGATAAAGTGGGTGCTGCAAAAGTAACGCAATTGGGTGCTTTGCTGGTAACGGTATCTTTCGCACTGATGTTTTTGTTACCCGCCCTGCCCGTTCAGGGGCAGTGGCTGCTCATCGCCCTTTCGGCGGTAGGTTTTGATCTCGGATTGCAATCCAGCCTGGTTGCCCACCAGAATCTGGTCTATAGCCTGGAGCCTCTGGCACGAGGACGATTGAACGCTCTGCTGTTTACGATGGTGTTTATCGGTATGGCGCTGGGTTCGGTTCTCGGAAGTCAGGTCTACGCCTTGGCAAATTGGGAAGGTGTCGTTGCGCTGGCAACCTTCAGCAGTGCGATTGCGTTGGTCATAAGACTGACGGGGACCCCGTCGCTCAGTAAGACGTCGGTTGCCTAAAAAAATGCCCGCTCCGGGGTGTTAAAGGAGCGGGCAGACAAACATACCCAGTTTCAAGATATGTTTCAAAACGAGACGTTAACGATTGAGCTGGAACAACGACATTCCCTGCATATCGGTAAACGCTTTGTATGATGCCTGTAGCGCAGCCTGCTGCATGACATAAGACGAAATCGCGGCGTTCCAGTCGACATCCACCAGATTACTCATCTGCTGAGTTTGGCCTAATGCACGATCGGCGCCCAGTGAATCCAGCGAGCTTAATTCACTAAGCTGCGTACCTAATTCTGCACGGACGCCCAAAACATTGTTGAGTGAATTTTTTAAACCACGGTTGGTTTTATCAATGGCAGCAGCGGCGGTAGCTTTTGCAACGTCATCACCCTCAATAGGGGTTTTGAGCGCATCAATAGCGGTATCCAGCATTTTAAACAGGTTCTTTTCCTGAGTACCGCCACCAGGTTCCGGTACAGCGTTACTGGTCAGGTTGGCGAATACTTTATCGCCAGTATGACCAATCACCATGGTTCGGGAGGCATCAACCTGTTGGGTAACGTTTGTTGTACCGCCGCTGTAAGCGCCATCTGCCTGGGCAAACGGTGCGGATTCTGTTTTATATCCACCGAAAATATAGCGACCATTACCGTCAGTACTGTTTGCCAGGTTCATCAGCTGATCGCGGATCCCCTGTAGATCGGTGGCCAGCGATGCACGGTCGTCATCGCTTAACGTTCCGTTTCCGGCATAAACAATTTTTTCCTGCGCAGCCTGAATTGCCGTCGTTACCTGGCTCAGAACGTTCTCTTCAAGCGACACCTTTTGCGTCGCGAACGAGCGTGCCAGCGTATATTGGCTGTTCTGCGCCTGAGCCTGAGAAAGTACCACGGCCTGCGAGGCGGCAATCGGATCGTCTGATGGGTTGATTACGCGTTTGCCCGTTGACATCTGCTCGCCGAACTTCATCCATTCAGCCTGAGAGTTAGTGATGCCACGCATATTCTGCTGGTACATCATCTGGGTGCTGATACGCATTGTGTCCCTCTCCCTTAGCGGATATTAATCAGTGCATCAAACAACGCATTCGCGGTCTGCAGCACTTGCGCGTTTGCCAGGTAATACTGCTGAAAACGCTGTAAATTACCGTACTCTTCATCGAGATTAACGCCGGAAATAGACTGTTGCTGCCGGTAAAGCTGTGTCACCACGTTGTTCTGGGTGGTGGCGCTGGTTTTCAGCGTAGCGGTTTTGTTCCCGACATCGCTTACCAGCGTGGCATATGCATCGTTGAAGGTCTTATTGCCAACGGTAGCTTTGGTTTGCAGATCTAACAGTTTCTGACCGTTACGGTTGTCGCTCTTGCCTTTATCGATGGTGGGATCCGGATCATTTTTAGACACTTGAGCCATGGCGATTTTCGATTCGTCGGTCACCAGGACTTTCATATCAACGATAGCGTTACTCACAGGTTTTACAGTAAAGCTGTCATTAGCTGTTGCGCCAGCATTAACGGTGATTTCCATCCCGTCAAAGGACATTTTTCCACCGGTAACGGTGGCTTTGAAGCTGGTATTATCCGCCAGGCGAGTAACCTGCCAGTCCGTCCCATCAAAAACAATTTTATAATCTGTCGCCTGCACTGCGGAGCTGTCAGTAATCTTCGCGGTTAACGATCCTGTTCCCGTATTTTTCGCGTTGTTGAAGACGGTCGGGCTGCCGATAGCAAAGAAATCTTTACCCTGATCGCCGTTAGCATCAAAGCCTTCTTTATGCTGGGTGTTAAACGCATCGGCAAACGCCAGCGCCAGTTGACCCAGCGTGTTACGCGTCTGGTCAAGTTCTTGAGAACGGAAGGTCAACAGTCCGCCCAGTGAACCGGTATTCAGCAGTTTCTCAGGGATCTCTATATTCCCGGCAACACCATCAACGTAGGCCACAGTGGTACGGTTGGGATCGTCACTGGAAGGTACAGCCGCCAGTTGGCGTGCATTGCTACCCTGTACCAGCGAATAGCCGTTCGCCATGGTCAGGTTATAGGTGCCACCATCCTGAACGCTGACTTCAACACCGACAATCTGATTCAGTTCACTGACCAGCTGATCGCGTTGGTCAAGCAGGTCGTTAGGAGATGCACCTGCGCCGACGCCCGTCATACGAGAAATCTGGTCGTTGAGGCTGGCAATTTGTTTCGAATAGTTGTTGATCTGATCAACGCTGGCTTTAATCGCGGTATTGACCTGCTTATCCTGATCGCGCAGATACTGGTCGGTCGTTTTAAACTGATTTACCAACCCATCAGCTTTACCGATCAGCGCCTGGCGTGCCGCCGGATCTTCGGCGTTGCTGACCAGCGTTTGCAGGCTGGTAAAAAAGTCCTGCATTGAGGTCGAAATAGAACTGGTTTTGCTGGAGAGCAAATTGTCTATTTTTGACATTTGCTCATAGCGCGTCGCCAGGCCGCTGCTCTGGTTCTGCGCTGCTCGCAACTGATTAGTGATAAAGGAGTCATACTCGCGCTGCACGCCAGAAACATAGACGCCATTGCCAACCCAGCCCCCCGCACCCAGCGTGCTGTTCGCTTGCGCCATAATTGTTGTTTGACGGGTATATCCGGCAACGTTATAGCTGGAGATGTTATTACTGGCAGAATTCAACGCGGCCTGCGCTGCGGCGAGTCCACTCATCGCGTTATTAATCAAGCTGGACATGGAGGTTCCTTGTAATCCTTCAATACTCGTTATTATCGGCAGCAGGTCGGTAGACTTGAGCTATTTAAAAGAGATTATCGATGTTCGTGCTGTAGGTTTTGCTTACTTTTTCACTCATCGATTTCAACTGCTGGATCATGCTGGTTAATTTTCGCGCATAGTTAGGGTCCGTGGCGTAACCCGCATTTTGCAATGCCTGCGCCCCTTGCTCGGCGGTCGCGGCAGCGGTCACCGCCGCATAGCGCGGGTTACGGGATATCAGACCGACATAATCCGACAACGCCTCAAGGTAAGAGCTATAAACGCGGAATCTGGCTTTCACCTTTTTCGCCTCACCGTTTTCATATTCAGTGGTGGTGATTTCGGTGGTTGGGCCTTTCCAGCTTCCCGAAGCCTTCACGCCAAAAATGTTAAAACTCGGTTCGCCGTTTTCACGGCGAATTTGTCGCTGCCCCCATCCGGACTCCAGCGCTGCCTGCGCCAGAATCAGATGATGCGGTACCCCGCTTTGCTGACTGGCCAGCTTAGCCGGCAGTGATAGCTGGGCAAGGAAGTCTTTGCTGTCACCTGACAGCGGCTCATCATTGCTTTCTGTTGCCCGGGGGATGGCTTTGCGGACCAGTTGCGTCAGTGCCTGATTTTGATAGCTAGTCACCGTTTCCAGGGAGAACTTCATCGGCACCTGCGGCGCGTCATCCGCAGGTTGCGCTTGCCCTTCAGTCATCTGCTTAACCATCATTTCAGCCAGCCCCAGACCTTTACCTGCGGTCATTTGCTGCGCAATTTGTTGGTCATACATGCTGGTATACAAACGTGTTGAATCGCTGCTAAACACGCCATCTTTCGGCAGCGCTTCGCGCATGCTTTTCAACATCATTTGCACGAACATCCCTTCGACCTGACGGGCGACCGGGCGGATATTCGCCGCCGGGTCCTGGCCCGCTTTCGCTTTCAGTTCGTTCAGTGATTGCGCATCCCAGGCGGCGCTGGTCAGCAGTTTGCTGTCACCAATCATTAGATGATTTCCAGTTTGGCGCGTAAGCAACCCGCGCTCTGCATCGATTGCAGAATGGACATCAGATCCATCGGCGTTGCCCCCAGCGCATTCAGTGCACGCACCACATTGTTCAGGTTGGCGCTGGAACGCACGCTCTGCAGTGAACCACCGCTCTGGCGCAGATCGATCTGGGTTTGTGGCGTAACCACGGTTTGTCCACCGCCAAACGGTGTGTCCGGCTGGCTGACGTTCGCCTGGCGGTTCACCGTGATCGACAAGTTGCCTTGTGCCACGGCACAGCTATCCAGCGTCACTTCGCGGTTCATGACAACAGATCCGGTGCGCGAGTTGATAATCACTTTCGCATCCTGCGGCGTGACGTTCACCTCCATATTCTGGATATCAGCAAGGAAACGCACCTGCGAGCTGTTGCCGCTTGGCACGCGCACCTGAATAGTTCGGGCATCCAACGCCGTTGCGCTGCCAAAGCCACGCGAGCGGTTGATGGTGTCGGTAATCTGCTGCGCCATAGTGAAATCTTCATTATTGAGCTGCAGATTAATGGTGTTGCCACCGCCGAACTGGCTGGGCAACTCACGTTCGATGGTCGCGCCGTTGGTAATGCGTCCACCATTGAGCTGGTTAACCTGCACGCTACTACCACCCGCAGCCGCGCCCGCACCGCCAACTAAAATGTTCCCCTGAGCCAGCGCATATACCTGACTATCGACCCCTTTTAACGGGGTCATCAGCAGCGTTCCGCCGCGCAGGCTTTTGGCGTTCCCCATAGAGGAAACCACCACGTCAATGGTTTGTCCCTGACGACCGAATGCAGGAAACTGCGCGGTAACCATCACCGCCGCCACGTTTTTCAGCTGCATATTAGTGCCAGTTGGCACGGTGATCCCCAACTGCGAAAGCATGTTATTGAGCGTTTGCGTCGTAAACGGCGTCTGGGTGGTCTGGTCACCCGTACCATCCAGACCCACCACCAGCCCGTAGCCTATCAGCGAGTTTTCCCGCACGCCCTGAACGCTGGTCAGGTCACGAATACGGTCAGCATGCGCAAAGGTGGTTATCAGCACCAGTACCATTCCAACAAAAGATTTAAACACTGGGTACCTCGCTTACATCGGCGACAAGTTAAGGAAGAAACGCTGCAACCAGCCCATATTCTGCGCTTCATTGATGTAGCCGTTGCCTACGTACTCAATACGCGCATCCGCAACCTGGGTTGACGGTACGGAGTTGCTGCCACTGATGGTGCGCGGGTTAACGACCCCGGAGAAGCGGATGAATTCAGTGCCCTGATTTATGGCGATCTGTTTTTCACCCACGACATGTAAGTTGCCATTCACCAGTACCTGATCGACCGTTACGGTCAGCGTACCGCTGAAGGTATTTCTGGCGTTCGCGCCGCCTTTACCGTTAAAGGAGTTACCGCCGGAGGCTTCTACGTCGGCACGTTCGTTACCGAACAGACCTTGCAGATAGCGCGGTACGGTATCAAAGCCAAAGTTTGTCTTGCCGTCGCGGCTGGCGTTCGCCGAAGAGCTTTTGCTCGCGCTGACGTTTTCCTGCAATACGATGGTCAGCGTATCGCCAATATTGCGTGGACGCCGGTCTTCAAAGAGTGGCTGATAACCATAGTTAATCGGTTGTGCCGACTGGAAGATTGAGCCATTCGCCACTGGCGTTGGACCTGGAACGGGCTGGGCAGACGTTGCGCCCTGCACGAGCGGCGTGGCCGGGATCCAGGCACATCCTGTTAGTGAAATCACCAGCAGGGCTAAAATTGGGTATGGGTGAAGCGCGTATTTTCGCATTGCGGTCATCTTCAAAATCAGTGTGCCGGTGAGGTTTTCACCCCACCGGACTCCACTTTAGAGTTGCGTCAGTTTTTGCAGCATCTGATCGGTGGTCGATACCGCTTTACTGTTGATTTCGTAAGCGCGCTGAACCTGGATCATGTTTACCAACTCTTCCGCCACATTGACGTTGGAGGTTTCAACATAGCCCTGATACAGCAGACCCGCGCCGTTCAGACCCGGCGTGCTCTCGTTCGGCGCACCGGATGACTGCGTTTCGGTGTACAGATTCTCGCCAATGCTTTCCAGACCGGTATCGTTCATGAAGGTTGTCAGGTTAAGCTGCCCTACCTGAACAGGCGCCGCCTGCCCCTGTTGGGTCACGCTGACAATACCGTCGCGTCCAATGGTGATACTGAGCGAGTTAGCCGGAATGGTGATGGCAGGCTGAACCTGAAAACCACCCGCCGTCACCAATTGACCGTTCTGATCCACCTGGAAAGAACCGTCGCGGGTATAAGCGGACGTACCATCGGGCAACATGACCTGGAAAAAGCCCTGGCCTTTAATCGCCACATCTTTACTGTTGTTGGTCTGCGACAGGTTACCCTGGCTGTGTAAACGCTCGGTCGCAACCGGACGTACACCGGTACCAATCTGCAAACCAGACGGCAGCGTGGTCTGCTCAGAAGACTGTGCGCCAGGCTGACGAATCGTCTGGTACAACAGATCTTCAAACACGGCACGTTGGCGTTTAAATCCGTTGGTGCTGACGTTTGCCAGGTTGTTGGCAATCACATCCATGTTGGTTTGCTGCGCATCCAGGCCGGTTTTGGCGATCCATAATGAACTGATCATAAAATGTCCTGTATTAACTCATCGACAGCAGTTGGTTGGCGCGGCCCGCGTTATCATCCACGCTACTGATAATTTTCATCTGCATTTCAAAGCGGCGGGCGTTGGCGATCATGTCGCTCATCGCAGCAACCGGTTTAACGTTACTGCCTTCCAGCACGCCCGACATCACGCGAATGCTGGGGTCAGCCTGTAACGTCGCACCACGGGTAGCCTGTGCGGCCTGGGTCAGGCGGAACATACCGTCATCACCACGTTGCACTTCAAGCCCTGTTGCCTTCACCAGCTTCAGCCGCCCCACTGGCGCGACCGTATTAGCCGGATCGCCAGGGTTAAGTGCAGAAATTGTCCCGTCCGCCGCAATGGTGACTTCTGAACCTTCCGGTACGGCTATCGGTCCGGCTTCGCCAATTACCGGGTGTCCCTGGATAGTCAGTTCACCCGTAGGGCTTACCTGAATAGCGCCGTTGCGGGTATATCCTTCGCTACCGTCTGCGGTCTGCACAGCCAACCAACCATCCTGTTGCAGCGCCACATCCAGCGGGCGGGAGGTATAGTCCATCTGACCGGGCGTCATATCGGCCCCCGGCGTGGAGGCCACCACCAGCGTACGCGTCGGTAAAGACAATCCTTCTACAGGAACTGCGCGCAGCGCATTGAGCTGTGCACGAAACCCTGGCGTAGAAGCGTTTGCCAGGTTGCTGGCCGTCACCGCCTGTTGATTCAGCGTCTGACTGGCCGCGCCCATGGCGGTATAAATTGCGTGATCCATTAAGCCATCCCGTCAGGCGCTTAGCGCAGGTTGACCAGCGTGTTGAGGATCTGATCCTGGGTTTTGATGGTCTGCGCGTTCGACTGATAGTTACGCTGAGCGACAATCATATTCACCAGTTCTTTACTCAAATCCACGTTTGACGCTTCCAGCGCGCCGTTGGTCAGCTTGCCGAAGTTACCTTCACCTGCGGTCCCCAGCAGCGCAACGCCGGAAGACTGAGTGGCTGCCCAAACGTTGTCGCCCTGAGACGCCAGACCTTCGTTGTTGGCAAAGTTTGCCAGCACGATCTGTCCCAGAACCTGTTGCTGTTCGTTGGAGTAGTTACCGACCACAGTACCGTCATTGTTAATCTGGTAGCTCACCAGATCGCCCGGCTTGTAGCCGTTCTGATTCGTGGCAACGATGTTGTTGGCACCGGTGTTCTGCTGCATGGAGTTCAGGAAGCTCAGGGAGAAATTAGCAACATCTGCGCCGTTAATCTGCCCTGTATCGATTCTGATATCCTTTGGCCAGACGGCTGGAGCCGTCGGTGGTACTTCGGCTGCCGTGGCGCTAATCCCTAAAAACACACCGTTTTCGTTAAAGCGCATAAACCCGGCTGATTTTGCAGGATCGCCGGTTGAAGCATCCTGAGTGTGAACTTCCCAGGTATTGCTCTGCGCATTTTTGACATAAAAAATATTCATGTCATGGGCATTACCCTGGCTATCGAAAACGGTAACGGTGCCTTTTTTGTTGTAGGAATCGGCATCGCTTGGGTTAAACGGGGTCTTGGTAGGAACCTTGTCAGTGGAGTTCAGGTTGACCTGCATTGACGCAGTGGTGGTTGATTTAGCCGCCATCAGCGTATTCGGGATAGTGATCGGTGCCGGGTTCGCACCCTGCTGAACTGTCGGCGGTGTACCGGTAGCCGGATAGCCTGTCAGCTGTAGCCCCTGCATGTTAACAATATTGCGGTTTTCATCGAGTTTGAACTGACCGTTACGGCTGTAGAAAACAGAACCGTTACTGTCTACCATACGGAAAAAACCGTTCTGGCTGATAGCAACATCCAGACCACGTCCGGTGTTGGTGGTAGTACCGTCGGTAAAGTCCTGAGTAATACCCGCAACTTTAACGCCCAAACCGACTTTCGAACCGGCAAACATATCAGCAAAAGATGCCGTGCCAGATTTAAAACCGTAGGTGGCGGAGTTGGCGATGTTGTTACCAATGACATCGAGGTTGGTCGCTGCAGCGTTCAGACCGCTGACCGCTTGAGAAAAGGCCATGACTTACTCCTGATAAGTGTGAAGGCTTAAATTATCTGCCGTACTTCGTCGAGGGTGGTGGTTCCATAGGTGCCAAGATCCAGCGTATTACCGCCGTTACTGCGAATAACGCCCTGCACCAGCGCAAACTGAAGCGGCTGTGCCACCAGTTGCGTTCCGCCATTACTGGCAGCAATTGACACGTTGTAAGAACCGCTTGGTGCATCCGTGCCATCGGTCATGGTGCCGTCCCAGGTAAAGGTATGAACGCCCGCTTTCAATCCACCAATGTCAATGGTGCGTACCACTTTGCCGTCTTTATCGGTAATGGTTGCGGTAACCTTATCTGCCGGTTGCTGCAGTTCAACGCCAAATGGTGTTGTCGTGGTTTTGGCACCTTCTTCTGTCCCTTTACCGGTCAGAATGGTCGTACCCGGGATCATGACACCGTGACCAATCAGCGTACTGGCCTGCAGCGACTGACTGTTGTCGATCTGTCCGGAGATCGATCCCAGCGTAGTGTTCAGTTTCTCAATCCCGCTCACTGTACTGATTTGCGCCAGTTGGGTAGTCAGTTCGTTGTTTTGCAGCGGGTTAGTTGGATCCTGGTTTTTCAGCTGTGCAACCAGCAGCGTCAGGAAGCTGCTTTGCAGATCAGCAGCGTTGTTGCCCGTCAGCGAATTCTTCCCCGTGGCGTCATTAACGCCAGTGGTGCTTGGGTCATTCATTTTTACAGCAATAGACATGTGCGCCTCCTTTACTGGCCTAGCGTCAGCGTTTTAAGCATCAAGCTTTTCACGGTGTTGAGCACTTCGACGTTTGCCTGGTAGCTACGTGAGGCAGACATGGTGTTGACCATCTCGCCAACAACGTCCACATTCGGCATTTTTACGTAGCCGTTCGCATCGGCCAGCGGATTACCGGGTTCATAAACCAGCTTATCCGGCGCCTGACTTTCAATGACGTCAGCGACTTTTACACCACCTGTCGCCGCGCCTGGCGCAGCATCTACCTGAAAAACAACCTGCTTTGCGCGATACGGCTGACCGTCGGGTCCGCTGACGCTATCCGCATTCGCCATGTTGCTGGCCGCGACGTTCAGTCGTTTAGACTGAGCCGTCAGCGCAGAACCTGCGATATCAAAAATATTTAACAGCGCCACGAATTAGTTCCCTCCTTGCAGCACGTTCATCATGCCTTTGATTTGTCCACCCAGCGCCGTCAGCCCCATTTGATATTTGAGGCTGTTGTCTGCAAATTGCGTGCGCTCCCGGTCCATATCTACCGTGTTGCCATCAAGAGACGGCTGATCAGGAATACGGTAGAGCAGCTCCGTAGACGGCGCAGAAACGGTCTGGGCTGGAATGTGTTGTGCAGAGGTCAGCGTCAACGAAACGCCGCCGGTTTCTTCCCGTCCTCGCACCATGACTTTTTTTAATTCACTGGCGAAATCCAGATCGCGCGCCTGGTACCCCGGCGTGTCGGCATTGGCAATGTTGGCCGCCAATATTTCCTGGCGTTGGGCGCGCAAATTCAGCGCTTCCTGTTGAAAACGTAAGGCGGCGTCGAGCTTATCGAGCATATCTCCTCCGCAAATGACAAAATTCAGCCGACAGCTTAAATCCCATTACGCGCGCGTTATCGCCGGAATAAACGCAAAATGCGTCGCTATTTGTTGCGTTGATGACTGCGTCACACAGGTAAAATCCTGCCACTACCTGAAAAAGCGCGAGGTTTTGATGCAAACGTTTAAACGTGGAATGGTCGTGGCAGCACTGCTGTTCAGCCCTATGACGATGGCGCAAGACCTGAATTCGCAGCTAACGGCATGGTTTTCCCAGCGTCTGGCCGGGTTTAGCGATGAGGTAGTCGTCACTATCCGAACGTCACCAAACTTATTGCCCAACTGCGAACAACCGGCATTAAGCGTGTCAGGTAGTGCGAAACTGTGGGGTAATGTGAATGTGCTTGCCCGCTGTGCCAACGAAAAACGTTATCTGCAGGTAAACGTGCAGGCGACGGGAAACTACGTAGTAGCCGCCGCGCCTGTAGCGCGAGGTAGCGCCCTGACCCCGGCCAGCGTAACGCTGAAACGTGGTCGACTGGACCAACTACCGCCGCGCGCTGTGCTGGATATGAGTCAGGTGCAGGATGCTGTGAGCCTACGGGATCTGGTGCCGGGACAACCGATACAGCTTTCGATGTTGCGCCAGGTATGGCGGATCAAGGCCGGTCAGCGCGTGCTGGTTATTGCCAACGGAGATGGCTTTCGGGTCAATGCCGAAGGTAAAGCGCTGAACAACGCCGCTGTCGCACAAAACGCGCGAGTGCGGATGATTTCAGGCCAGGTGGTGAGCGGCGTCGTCGATTCTGATGGGAATATTCTTATTAACCTATAATAGGTTAAAGATTTTTTAGCGTGTGCCGATAGATAAACAACCAATGATTACAGCGGGCCGCTATAGCGTAACCCCTCGATGAGGAAAAATAAAATGAGCATTGATCGTACCTCACCATTGAAGCCAGTAAGCACCGTTCAGCCGCGTGAAACCAGCGATGCGCCGGTACAAAAAGCGCGGAAGGAAAAAACCACCGCGACCACCAGCACCAGCGTCATGCTGAGCGACGCCCAGGCCAAACTGATGCAGCCCGGCACCAATGACATCAATATGGAACGCGTGGAAGCACTGAAAACCGCAATCCGTAACGGTGAATTAAAAATGGATACCGGAAAAATTGCCGACTCGCTGATTCGCGAGGCGCAGAGCTACCTACAGAGTAAATAAAGTATGACTCGTTTGTCAGAAATACTTGACCAGATGACGACCGTCCTCAATGACCTGAAAACGGTAATGGATGCTGAACAGCAGCAGCTTTCCGCAGGGCATATCAACGGCAGCCAGCTACAGCGTATTACAGAAGAAAAAAGCTCCTTGCTGGCAACCCTTGATTATCTTGAGCAGCAGCGCCGTCAGGAGCATGACGCCACGCGCAGCGCCAATGATGAGATTGCCGAGCGCTGGCAGACTATCACCATGAAAACACAGCACTTACGTGACCTCAACCAGCACAACGGTTGGCTGCTGGAAGGGCAGATCGAGCGTAATCAACAAGCAATACAAGTGCTGAAACCGCACCAGGAACCGGCGTTGTATGGCGCAAACGGTCAAACCTCTGCTGCGCACCGCGGCGGGAAAAAATTCTCTATCTGATGCAAGCCTGATAACGTTTTGCTTATCAGGCCTACGCTTTTTGTAGGCCGGATGCGGTGTGGTACCGCCATCCGGCATAGGATGCCCATTACGCCGTCCGGCGAACGAACTCTTTCACTTTAAAGCCCAGTACAGCAAGAGCGGCAAAGTAGGCAACGATTCCCACGACCACCACCGCCAGCAGACGCATCACACGCCACAACATCGTTCCCTGCGACCAGTCAGGCATGATATAGAGCATCCCTACCAATGCCGCCGACATCACCAGCACGGAAATCACCAGTCGCGTCAGGAACCAGGCCCAGCCCGGCAGTGGAGTGAATATTTTCTGTTTGCGCAGTTGCCAGTAGAGCAGTGAAGCATTCAGACACGCCGCCAAACCGATCGACAACGACAGTCCGGCATGCTTCAACGGCCCAATAAACGCCAGGTTCATCACCTGGGTCAGAATCAGCGTCACAATGGCAATTTTTACCGGCGTTTTAATATCCTGACGCGAGTAAAAACCAGGCGCTAATACTTTCACGATGATAATGCCAATCAGACCGACCGAATACGCCACCAGCGCGCGCTGGGTCATCGCCGCATCAAAGGCGGTAAATTTTCCGTACTGGAACAGCGACACCGTCAGCGGTTTGGCCAGAATCCCTAATGCTACGGCACTGGGTAACGCCAGCAGAAAGCACAGGCGCAGCCCCCAGTCCATCAGGCGGCAATACTCATCATGATTACCGCTGGAAAAACTTTTGGACAGCGACGGCAGCAGGATAGTCCCCAGCGCTACCCCCAGAACACCGGACGGAAACTCCATCAGGCGGTCAGCATAGTACATCCATGACACCGAGCCGGAGGCCAGAAACGAGGCGAAAATGGTATTGATGATCAGTGAGATCTGGCTGACGGAAACCCCCAGGATCGCCGGCCCCATTTGCTTGACGACGCGCATCGCCCCCGCATCGCGGAAGTTCACGCGTGGCAGTACCAGCATGCCAATTTTCTTCAGATGTGGCAGTTGATAAACTAGCTGCAGCACGCCACCAACGGTGACAGCCCACGCCAGCGCCAGCACTGGAGGATTAAAATAAGGCGCGGCAAACAGCGCAAAACCAATCATGCTGATATTCAGAAACGTCGGCGCAAACGCTGGAATGGAGAAGCGATTCCAGGTGTTAAGGATTGCACCCGCCAGTGAGGCCAGCGAAATCAGCAGAATATAAGGAAAGGTTATTCGCAGCAGTTGGGTGGTCAGTGTGAACTTATCTGCGGTATCGGTAAACCCTGGCGCGGTGACCATTATCACCCACGGCGCAGCAAGCATCCCGGCTACCGTCACCACGGCCAGCGCCAGCGTCAACAGCCCGGAAACGTAGGCAACAAACACGCGGGTAGCATCTTCCCCCTGCTTGCTTTTGTATTCAGCAAGAATCGGCACAAACGCCTGCGAAAATGCGCCTTCGGCAAAAATTCGGCGCAGCAGGTTAGGAAGTTTGAATGCCACAAAAAAGGCATCTGTCGCCATCCCTGCACCAAAGATTCTGGCGACAATCGCATCACGCGCAAAACCCAGCACACGTGAAAACATCGTCATCGAGCTGACGGCTGCCAGCGACTTTAATAAATTCATCTATGTTGTATTCCAGACTCTGAGGCAAAACCCCGACAAACCTGCCCGTAGGTCGGATAAGGCATTCTCGCCGCCATCCGACACTTTTGCTGTGCCTGATGGCGACACCGTAGCGCCTTATCAGGCCGACAAACCAGCCTATGGTTGAAAAGAGGTGTTATTTTGAGTGGGCATATAGTACCTGGATTACAATGAATTACTACCGCCAGATGTTACAGGGGGTTATTCAGCCATCGCCTCCCGCCACAGCTTTTCGACAACACGCTGGGCCAGTAGCGCCTGCTCGCCTGCCGTCTGGGGAACCGTCTGATTTTGCACGCACTCAATGAAATGACGCGCGCATCCGGCAAAACCTCGCTGTTCTAAGGTCGTTTGCCAGCCCGCTATCGGCTTATGAACAACACCTTGCCCACGCTCTTCCCGCCATTCCCGCATATCCGTAACGTCAATCAGGCCGCCGTCCGTCACCGCCTGCACGCTCTCGCGCTGACTACCGGCACGGCGATGCATACTGGTCGTTATCTGCATTTGCCCAACAGAAAAATGGTGCTCGGCGTAGAGCATCGCACCAGATTCATTGGTCAGCAGCGTGCCGTTATTTAACTGCGCCTGCCCTCCCGCCAGCCACAATGCGGTATCGACCACGTGCAGATAGTCGTCCAGCAGAGTGAAGCGCAGATCGTGCGGCCCAACGCTGTCCGTACGATGCTTATCCATACGTACAGACGCTGCGCTGCCCAACTGGGTTTTGAGATCCTGGTACAGCGGTGCAAATCGACGGTTAAACCCGACCATCAGCGTGAGTTTTTTCCGCGCGGCCAGCTCGACCAGTTGCTCAGCCTCGCGCAGGTTTTCCGCCAGCGGTTTATCCACGCACACGTGAACTCCGGCATTCAGCAATTCACTGACTACCGCATAGTGCGTCGCGGTGCTGGAATGAACAAAAACCGCGTCGCAGGTTTGCGCCAGATTCACCAATGAATCCACGTAGGGTATCCGCCAGGTTTCGCAGATAAGCTGCGCTTTTTCCCGCGAAGGTGAAAATGCCCCTTGCAACGTCCAGTCCGCGGAGGTGCCCAGCACGGGTAGCCACGCCTTTTGTGCAATACCGCCAAGGCCGACTACACCGATACGCAATTTATTCACGTTAGTCTCCCAGGTGCGCCAGCAAGGAATCAAGCCGCTGCTTAAGTTCTGCGACTTCCGTTTCCAGCGCTTCCACGCGCGCCTGCAGATCGCCGGAGGCTACAGGGAGTTCATCTGCCGCGGCAATGGCTTCATCAACTTCACCACAAAACAGGTGCATATAACGGCTTTCACGTTTACCCGGCTCGCGCGCCAGGCGAACCACATAAGGCCCATCTTCCCGGTTCGCCAGATTTTCCAGCGTCGACTCCACTTCGGCCATATCGCTGAATTCGTACATACGGGATGCGCGGCTACGCAGTTCACCAGGCGTCTGAGCGCCCCGCAGCAGCAGTGTGGTGATTATGGCCACCTCTGCGGCGCTAAGCTTCAGATTGCCAAATTCAGAGTTGCAGAAACGCTGCTCATATTTCGTGACGCGATTGCCAAAGCCGCTCACCGTGCGCAGAAAATGTCGCTTAACCAGGTTATCCAACTGCTCCTGCACGTCCGATTCCGACAGGTTCATCACCGGTTCACGATTCGTTTTTTGATTGCAGGCTGTTACGACTCCATTAACGGAGAGTGGGTACTGTTCCGGCGTGGTCACTTGTTTTTCTAATAAACAGCCAATCACTCGTGCTTCGGTGGCGGTTAATTCGTATTTCATCGTCTTCTCCATTAATCATGGCTGCATCTGAAACTTAGCGGCCGGGGGTCCATTCTGATGTGGTCAACGCCGTCAGCACGTGATCGCGCCACTGCCCGTCAATCAGCAGGTAGTCTTTGGCATACCCTTCTTTTTCAAAACCCAGTCGCGCCAGCAGGTCACCGCTGCGCTTATTATGTGGCATGTAGTTAGCCATAATGCGGTGAATATGCTGCGTTCGCTGCATATAACGGATGGCCGAGGTTAAGGCTTCATACATTAGCCCCTGGCCCTGCCATTTCTGCGCAATGGAGTAGCCGAGATAACAGGCATGGAAGGATCCCCGCACCACGTTTGAGAAGTTCGCAACCCCGATAATCTCTTTTTCATCCGGATCGAGCAGCGCAAAGTAATAAGCGGTACCCTGTTTATGAAACTCAGAGATCATGCTCAGACGCGCCTGCCAGCCGGACGGATAGCAGTGGCTTTCGTCGCGAATAGGTTCCCAGGGTTTTAAGAAATGACGATTTTCCGCGTAATAATCTGCCAGACGCCAGGCATCACGCTCATGCACTAAACGCACGACCAGGCGGTCCGTGGTTAAGCGCACTTTTGGCACGTTACTGCGATAGCCAAACATTCTATACCTACTCCTTCCCGTAACGTCTTCAATACGCTATTCGCATTACTATACCTGTGCGAATACACCCTGTGAAAAGAGCAAAATGCCATTTTTTGAATTATTCACACATTTTGATGAAAACTCTCTATCAAGACGGACTTTTGATAAAAAAATATTGTCCCGCGAAGGGTGGGAAAAGCGATGACGACACCGCAGAATAGGAGGTGCTTATCTTTTAAACTCTATCCAGAGTGACGAGTTTTTCCCTGGAGGGGAAATGTCGCAAGTCTCGCAGGCAAGGAACCTGGGTAAATACTTCCTTCTCATCGATAATATGCTGGTCGTGCTGGGTTTCTTCGTCGTTTTCCCGCTGATCTCAATTCGTTTCGTCGACCAAATGGGCTGGGCCGCCGTGATGGTCGGTATTGCACTAGGATTACGTCAATTCATCCAGCAGGGGTTGGGTATTTTCGGCGGTGCTATCGCGGACCGTTTCGGTGCAAAACCGATGATCGTCACCGGCATGCTGATGCGCGCTGCCGGGTTCGCCACCATGGGCATTGCCCATGAGCCGTGGCTGCTATGGTTTTCCTGCTTTCTCTCCGGACTGGGCGGTACGCTGTTCGACCCTCCCCGCTCGGCGCTGGTGGTCAAACTGATCCGCCCGGAAAAGCGCGGGCGCTTTTTCTCTATTCTGATGATGCAGGATAGCGCCGGGGCCGTGGTTGGTGCGTTGCTCGGCAGTTGGTTATTGCAATACGATTTCCGTCTGGTCTGTGCCACCGGCGCAATTTTGTTCGTTCTGTGCGCGGCGTTTAACGCCTGGCTGCTCCCGGCATGGAAGCTGTCGACGGTGAAAATTCCGGTGCGCGAAGGAATGAGCCACGTGATGCATGACAAGCGCTTTGTCACCTATGTGCTGACGCTGGCAGGCTATTACATGCTGGCGGTACAGGTGATGCTGATGCTGCCAATCATGGTGAACGACATCGCAGGTTCACCGGCCGCCGTGAAATGGATGTATGCCATCGAAGCGTGCCTCTCATTGACGTTGCTCTACCCGATTGCCCGCTGGAGTGAAAAACGTTTTCGCCTTGAGCATCGCCTGATGGCCGGTCTGCTGGTGATGTCTCTGAGCATGATGCCGATCGGTCTGGTCGGGAATTTGCAGCAGTTGTTCACCCTGATCTGCACGTTCTATATTGGCTCGATAATCGCCGAACCCGCGCGTGAAACCCTGAGCGCCTCGCTGGCGAACGCTCGGGCCAGAGGAAGCTATATGGGCTTCAGCCGACTGGGGCTCGCTATCGGCGGCGCGATTGGTTATATCGGTGGCGGCTGGTTGTTTGACATGGGCAAGGCCCTGGCACAGCCTGAACTGCCCTGGATGATGCTCGGTATTATCGGCCTCATCACCTTCCTGGCATTGGGCTGGCAGTTCAGTCTCAAACGCCCAACGCGTGGTATGCTGGAGCCAGACGCCTGATAGCCGAACCTGCGTCCGGGCGCTTTTCAGTTTTTTCTGCTGGCGTCCGGGATGCTGGTACTCGATGATGCTTTGTGTCACGATTACGCCACATGCATCATGTTGAGGAACCCCATGAAAAAGTTTTTTTTTGCCGCTGCACTGATTGTCAGCGGCCTGTTGGTTGGTTGTAATCAACTCACGCAATACACGGTTAGCGAGCAAGAAATTAATCAGGCCCTGGCAAAGCATAATAACTTTTCTAAAGATATCGGCTTGCCCGGCGTTGCTGAAGCACACATCGTACTAAATAATCTCGCCAGTCAGATTGGCCGTGAAGAACCCAATAAAGTGACGCTGACCGGTGACGCCAACCTGGACATGAATTCCCTGTTTGGCAGTCAAAAAGCGACCATGAAGCTGAAGTTAAAGGCCTTACCGGTATTCAACAAAGAGAAAGGCGCAATTTATCTGCAAGAGATGGAAGTCGTGGATGCGACCGTTACACCAGAAAAAATGCAGTCGGTACTGCAAACGCTGATGCCTTATTTAAACCAGTCGCTGCGTAACTATTTCAACCAACAGCCAGCCTACGTTCTGCGGGATGACAGCAGCCAGGGTGAAGCACTGGCGAAAAAACTGGCGAAGGGTATTGAGGTGAAGCCGGGCGAAATCATCATCCCGTTCACCGACTAAGAAACTGAGGGCGCCGATGCGCCCTTTTTTTCGTGCAAACGAAAACGTTTCCGCTTATCCTTTGTTTCCGGCAAAAAAGACTATCCTCAGCCGGAGCATATTAATGACTGCACCATCCCAGGTTTTAAAGATCCGCCGCCCAGACGACTGGCATCTTCACTTTCGCGATGGCGACATGTTAAAAACTGTCGTGCCCTACACCAGTGAAATTTATGGTCGCGCCATTGTCATGCCGAACCTGGCACCGCCCGTCACCACGGTTGACGCGGCTATCGCTTATCGCCAGCGCATTCTTGACGCGGTACCTGCCGGACACGACTTCACGCCATTAATGACCTGCTACTTAACGGATACGCTGGATCCCAACGAGCTGGAACGTGGATTTAACGAAGGCGTATTCACCGCGGCAAAACTCTATCCGGCCAATGCCACCACCAACTCGACGCATGGCGTAACCTCTATTGACGCCATCATGCCGGTGCTGGAACGGATGGAAAAATTGGGTATGCCACTGCTGGTACACGGCGAAGTCACGCATGCGGATATCGATATTTTCGATCGCGAAGCACGCTTTATTGAAACGGTGATGGAACCGCTGCGTCAGCGTTTGACCTCGCTGAAAGTGGTGTTCGAGCATATCACCACCAAAGATGCTGCCGAATACGTGCGCGACGGTAACGAGCTTCTGGCGGCAACCATTACGCCGCAGCACCTGATGTTTAACCGCAACCACATGCTGGTTGGCGGGATTCGCCCTCACCTGTATTGCCTGCCAATCCTCAAACGTAACGTCCATCAACAGGCGCTGCGTGAACTGGTTGCCAGCGGGTTTACTCGCGCCTTCCTCGGTACTGACTCAGCGCCGCACGCGCGTCATCGCAAAGAGTCAAGCTGTGGCTGTGCGGGATGCTTTAATGCACCGACCGCGCTGGGCAGCTATGCCACCGTGTTTGAAGAGATGAATGCGCTGGACCATTTCGAAGCCTTCTGCTCACTCAACGGCCCACAGTTCTATGGTTTGCCGGTAAATGAGAGCTTTATTGAGCTGGAACGCGTGGAGCACCTGGTTCCTGAAAGCATAGCGTTGGAAGACGATACGCTGGTGCCTTTCCTGGGTGGCGAAACGGTACGCTGGTCAATAAAAACTAAAAAAAGTGTAGCCAACCGATACGAATAACTGTATAAATAAACAGTACATTCCACAGGGGGCTACTATGCGTATTGAAGTCACTATTGCCAAAACTTCACCTTTACCTGCCGGTGCCATTGACGCACTGGCAGGTGAACTCTCCCGCCGTATTCAACACCATTTTCCGGATAACGAAGGTAACGTTACCGTCCGTTATGCCGGCGCAAACAATCTGTCGGTTATTGGCGCGACCAAAGAGGACAAAGAACGCATCAGCGAGATCCTACAGGAAACCTGGGAAAGCGCGGATGACTGGTTCATCAACGAATAAATAATGATATGCAGTGATGTTTGTTTGCCGGGTCGCCCCGGCTTTTTTATACACGCTATCTTGTAATCAATCGTGCATTTCTTCTGACGAGTATTTAATTTAATATTAACCCGCCGATTATCTTTTAACCAAAACAACAAAATAATTGTGCAACATACTAAAAAAAAATGAATAACATGTCGGTTTCTTAGTCAGATAACGCTGAAAACAAAAAATTTATGCCCTTCCCTCTTTAAATTTTCAATGAATACCCTTATTTATTGATATACTGAAGTTGCTTCAGAAAAAAACGCATTGAACCTCGAAAACCGTTGTCTAGTAACACGAATTAGGGGGCATGATGGAAAAGAATAATGAAGTCATTCAGACTCATCCGCTTGTAGGGTGGGACATCAGCACTGTTGATAGCTACGATGCGCTGATGCTGCGTTTGCACTACCAAACCCCGAATCGCCCTGACCCGGATGGGACTGAAGTTGGTCAAACGCTCTGGTTAACCACTGATGTTGCCAGGCAATTTATTTCGATATTAGAAGCAGGAATCGCCAAAATTGAATCTGGCGATTACCAGGTAAATGAGTATCAGCGACATTAAACCTGATACATCCAACCATCAAAAGGCACCTTAACGGTGCCTTTCTTATTTGCAGGTTGAATATTCCGGTTCAGTTATTTACCCTGCAACTATCGCGATTGCAGAGAGAAGCGGATGAAATACGACTTAATCATTATTGGCAGCGGTTCAGTAGGTGCCGCAGCTGGATACTATGCCACTCGTGCCGGTCTGAAGGTTCTGATGATCGATGCGCATATGCCACCACATCAACAGGGCAGCCACCACGGCGATACACGATTAATTCGTCATGCTTATGGCGAAGGTGAAAAATACGTGCCGCTGGTGCTACGTGCGCAAACATTGTGGGATGAACTGTCTACTCATAATGAAGAACCGATTTTTGTTCGCTCCGGTGTTATCAACCTCGGTCCGGCAGAGTCGACCTTCTTAGCGACTGCAGCACAAAGCGCAAAACAGTGGCAACTCAAGGTTGAACAACTGGATGCAGCGGCCATTATGGCTCGCTGGCCGGAAATTCGCGTACCTGACAACTATATCGGTCTGTTTGAAGCGGAGTCCGGTTTTTTACGCAGTGAGTTAGCAATTAAAACCTGGATCCGTCTGGCGGAAGAAGCAGGCTGTGCGCAACTGTTTAAATGCCCGGTCAGCGCAATTCATCACGGTGATGATGGCGTCACGGTAGAAACGGCTGACGGTGACTACCACGCGAAAAAAGCAGTGATCAGCGCCGGTACCTGGGTGCAGGCTTTAGTCCCTGAACTACCGATACAACCGGTGCGCAAAGTGTTCGCCTGGTATCAGGCCGATGGGCGCTACAGCGTTAAGAATAACTTCCCGGCCTTCACCGGCGAACTGCCAAATGGCGATCAATACTACGGCTTCCCGGCGGAAAACGACGAGCTGAAAATTGGTAAGCACAATGGCGGACAGGTAATTCATTCTGCAGAAGAGCGTAAGCCATTTGCCGCTGTAGCCAGCGACGGTTCTGAAGCCTTCCCATTCCTGCGCACAATTCTGCCTGGCGTTGGCTGTTGCCTGCACGGCGCATCCTGCACTTACGATAATTCACCAGATGAAGACTTTATAATTGATACTCTGCCGGAACATGACAACACGCTGATCATTACCGGACTGAGCGGACATGGCTTTAAATTTGCCTCTGTACTGGGAGAGATTGCGGCAGACTTCGCTCAGGACAAACCGTCTGACTTTGACCTGACCCCCTTCAGGCTAAGCCGTTTTAAGTGATAATAAATGAATGGCCTCGTTGGTGAGGCCATTTTTAATGACAGGAATAACGTCAATGCGCCGTATCTTTCACTATCTGGTTAATAATATTCGCGAGCATCTTATGCTCTACATTATTTTATGGTCGCTGCTGGCCATTATGGATGTAATATATATTATGTTTTTCTAATTCCTGCGCGCTGACAATAATTGACATAAATTGAGATTAGCTTAATTTTCATTGCAATAAACTGAACAATAATAAAAATTATAAACGCCCATAAACCAAGCCCTGTCACCTACTCTCACACTAATCCCTTGATGATTAATTCAATAATCACTCAATTTTATTGAACAAAAAATAAATATCATCATCATTGTTATTTATTAGTTGCATTAATGTCTTTTACACGCCATTTTCATTCACTTCTGAAATATTAAACGGTGTGCTTATGCAATTCAATAATAGTCCACAGCGCTATGGCGCAGTGTCAGCCACATTACATTGGCTGGTTGCGATTGCTGTATATGGCATGTTTGCGTTGGGGTTATGGATGGTCACGCTCAGCTATTACGACGGCTGGTATCACCATGCCCCCGAACTGCATAAAAGCATCGGCATCCTACTCATGATGGGACTGGTTATCCGCGTTGTCTGGCGGTTGTTCTCCCCTCCACCTGCTGCGTTGGCAAGCTACTCCCGTTTAACCCGCATCGCAGCGGCAATGGGTCACCTCGCACTTTATTTGCTGCTCTTTTCGATTGTCATCAGCGGATATCTGATTTCCACCGCAGATGGCAAAGCGATAAGCGTCTTTGGCTGGTTCGACATTCCTGCCACCCTGGCCAATGCGGGTTCCCAGGCCGACCTCGCCGGTAGCTTGCACCTGTGGCTTGCGTGGACCGTGGTGATTTTATCCCTACTGCACGGACTGATGGCCCTGAAACATCACTTTATTGATAACGACGATACCCTCAATCGCATGTTGGGAAAATCGTCATCTGACTATGGAGCTTAAAATGAAAAAAAACCTGCTGGGACTTACACTCGCCTCTCTGTTATTCACCACCGGGTCGGCCGTGGCTGCAGATTACAAAATTGACAAGGAAGGACAGCATGCCTTTGTTAATTTCCGTATTCAGCATCTGGGTTACAGCTGGCTGTACGGCACTTTCAAAGATTTCGACGGTACGTTTACCTTTGATGAGAAAAATCCCGCAGCCGATAAGGTTAACGTAACCATCAACACCAACAGCGTTGACACTAATCACGCTGAACGTGACAAGCATCTGCGCAGCGCAGATTTCCTTAACGTGGCAAAATTCCCGCAGGCGACCTTCAGCTCCACCAGCGTGAAGAAAGAAGGGAATGACCTGGATATCACCGGTAATTTGACCCTGAACGGCGTTACCAAACCGGTTACGCTGGACGCGAAGCTCATCGGTCAGGGCGGCGATCCTTGGGGCGGTACGCGTGCTGGTTTTGAAGCGCAAGGTAAGATTAAGCTGAAGGATTTCAACATCACCACCGATCTCGGCCCTGCGTCACAGGAAGTCGATTTGATCATCTCAGTGGAAGGTGTTCAGCAGAAGTAACGCAAGAATTGCCGGATGAGGTTCTGCCCCTCATCCGGCATTATGTTATTGCGCAGGGTCTGGAATACCCAGTTTGGTATTCAGGTGACCACGTGATTTATTAAAGATTTTGTTGCCATTTTCACGCCCCGCACGACGACGCCGTTGTTCCTCTTCCGGCAACTCACTCTCTTCGCTACACAGCTCGCTACAGCAGCCTTTATATTTCTGCGCACAAGCCGGGCACTGAATAAACAACAGATGGCAGCCATCATTTTTGCAATTAGTATGGCTATCGCACGCCGTGCCGCACTGATGGCAATGCGCGATAACATCTTCAGAGATCCTTTCGCCCATACGCTCATCAAAGACAAAGTTTTTACCGACAAAACGTACCGGAAGCCCCTGTTCACGCGCCTTGCGGGCATACTCAATAATACCGCCCTCAATGTGCCAGACTTTGCTAAATCCATTGTGTTTCATCCAGGCGCTGGCTTTCTCACAACGGATCCCACCCGTGCAGTACATCACGATTTTTTTATCTTTATGCGCCTGCATCATTTCAACAGCTTTCGGCAATTGGTCGCGGAACGTGTCTGCCGGGATCTCCAGCGCATTCTCGAAATGACCCACCTCATATTCATAGTGGTTGCGCATATCAATGAATACCGCTTCAGGATCGTCCAGCATGGCGTTAACTTCTGCAGCCTTGAGATAATCCCCCACGTTGCTGGCGTCAAAGTCTGGATCGTCAATACCATCTGCCACGATACGTTCGCGGACTTTCATTCGCAGTACCCAGAACGATTTACCGTCATCATCCAGCGCAATATTCAGACGTAAATCCTTCAATGCAGGATCAAACGCATAGAGCTGCTGGCGAAATGCCTCGACGTTGCTTTGCGGTACGCTGATTTGCGCGTTAATTCCTTCATGGGCAAGATAAACTCGCCCGAAGACGTTCAATGAGGTGAACCTCTGGTACAGCGCATCACGCGTGTGCTGAGGATTGGCAATGGTGAAATATTTATAGAATGAGATCGTCGTGCGCGGCTCGGTCTCGGCCAGCATTTTGGCTTTGAGGGCGTCGTTCGAAATGCGGTTGTGTAACACTGGCATGGTGTACGTATCCTGCAAATAGGGAATAAATGAAAATCGGCGGCATAATAAAGCAAACATCGCCAATTTACATCCACACATTTTACGCTACATTTCATACTTCACTATAAAATCGCAACAACAATTGCGGAATTAATCACCGTTCTCCCGTCACAAATTTTTGATACGCGCGAAAAGATGCGACAATACAGGGAATTGGTCGTTTGAAGACAGGATAGACATGACGAATTTACCCAAATTTTCGGCTGCGTTACTGCATCCACGTTATTGGTTAACCTGGCTAGGTATTGGCATCCTTTGGTTAATCGTGCAGTTACCCTACCCCATTCTCTTTAAGTTGGGTCGTGCATTAGGTCGACTGGCGCTACGTTTGATGAAACGTCGGGCAAAAATTGTTTCCCGAAATCTGGAACTGTGCTTCCCGCAGATGAGTGAGCAGGAACGCCAGCAGATGGTCGTCAAGAACTTCGAATCCGTAGGCATGGGCGTAATGGAAACCGGGATGGCCTGGTTTTGGTCCGATAAGCGTATTTCGCGCTGGACGGAAGTGATCGGAATGGAACATATCCGTGACGTTCAGGCACAAAAACGCGGGATCCTGTTAGTGGGTCTGCACTTTCTGACTCTTGAATTGGGTGCGCGTCAGTTTGGTTTGCAGGAGCCGGGTATTGGTGTGTATCGCCCTAACGACAACCCACTGCTGGACTGGCTACAAACCTGGGGCCGCATGCGCTCGAATAAATCAATGCTCGATCGTAAAGACCTGAAAGGGATGATTAAAGCCTTGAAAAAGGGCGAAGTGGTCTGGTACGCGCCGGATCACGATTACGGCCCTCGCGCCAGCGTGTTTGTACCACTTTTTGCCGTTAAACAAGCTGCAACAACCTCAGGGACCTGGATGCTTTCTCGCATGTCCAATGCCTGTCTGGTACCGTTTGTTCCTCGCCGCAAACCTGATGGTAAAGGGTATCAATTGATTATGTTGCCTCCAGAATGTTCACCACCGTTGGACGACGCAGAAACCACTGCCGCGTGGATGAATAAAATTGTTGAGCAATGCATCATGATGGCGCCAGAGCAGTATATGTGGCTGCATCGTCGCTTCAAGACGCGTCCTGAAGGCTCCCCTTCTCTGTACTGACGCAGTGTTGCAGCCCAGCGGGCTGCAACATGCTCCCTACCCGTTTTAGGTTTAACTGCTATCCGCATTGCAGCAACTATCAACCAGGCGCATAATTAGCCTGCTTACTTGTATTCAATCGATAGCGCAAACAGCGCATCACACTGCGGATCGCTATGTCACCCTCAGATGCCCCCATAAACTGGAAACGCAACCTCACCGTTGCCTGGTTAGGTTGTTTTTTAACCGGAGCAGCATTTAGCCTGGTCATGCCCTTTTTGCCTCTTTACGTCGAGAGCCTTGGCGTCACGGGCCATAGCGCCCTGAACATGTGGTCAGGTCTGGTCTTCAGCATCACCTTTCTTTTTTCCGCCATCGCCTCTCCTTTCTGGGGCGGCCTTGCCGATCGCAAGGGGCGAAAAATCATGCTGCTGCGTTCCGCGTTGGGCATGGCGATTGTGATGCTGCTGATGGGACTGGCGCAAAATATCTGGCAGTTCTTGATCCTGCGCGCCTTGTTAGGGCTGCTTGGTGGATTCATCCCCAATGCGAATGCACTTATCGCCACCCAGGTTCCACGTAATAAAAGCGGCTGGGCACTGGGAACGCTTTCAACCGGTGGCGTTAGTGGCGCACTGCTCGGGCCGCTAGCGGGCGGCCTTCTCGCGGATCAGTACGGACTGCGCCCCGTATTTTTCATCACCGCCAGCGTGCTGCTGGTCTGCTTCATCCTGACGCTATTTTTTATCCGCGAGCGTTTCCAGCCGGTGAGCAAGAAAGAGATGCTGCACATTCGTGAAGTCGTGGCCTCTTTAAAGAATCCCAAGCTGGTGCTGAGCCTGTTTGTCACCACGTTGATCATTCAGGTAGCCACCGGTTCTATCGCGCCAATACTGACACTGTACGTTCGAGAGTTGGCTGGCAACGTCAGCAATATTGCGTTTATCAGTGGGATGATAGCCTCTGTCCCCGGCGTTGCAGCATTAATCAGCGCCCCGAAACTTGGCAAATTAGGCGATCGGATTGGCCCGGAGAAGATCCTGATCGTCGCGCTGATCGTTTCCGTGTTACTGCTAATTCCAATGTCATTTGTCCAGACGCCCTGGCAACTTGGTGTTCTGCGCTTTTTATTGGGTGCGGCCGACGGCGCTCTGCTCCCGGCGGTACAAACGCTGCTGGTGTATAACTCGACCAATCAAATAGCTGGACGTATTTTCAGTTATAACCAGTCATTTCGCGACATCGGTAACGTAACAGGACCTCTAATGGGGGCAGCAATATCCGCCAACTACGGTTTTCGTGCTGTATTCTGTGTGACCGCGGGAGTCGTACTGTTCAACGCCCTGTACTCGTGGAATAGCCTGCGCCGTCGTCGGAGTACAGAGGTCGTGGGATGATTTGTGTATTCATATTCGCAGGTTCGGAATAATAAAATTATCTTACACTGCATATAGTTAAGTCTTAATAATAATAGTAACACACCTTATTTCTACCGGAATTTTTGGCTTCATACAAAGCGGCATCGGCATATGAAACAACCTTATCCGCTGATTCATCATCAATTTTGCTGCAATATACACCAATACTTATCGTCATTTTTTCTTTTAACTCATATGAATTTGGTACTGTCGTACCATTCTCTACATTTCACCTAATTCGCTCTGCAACAACAATTGCCTCATCTTTATCGTTACACTTAAGAAGGATCGCAAATTCTTCGCCACCTACTCTGGCAAAAATATCCGTATCTCTGATTGATTTATTGATAATATCGACAATGCTGATTATTACTCTGTCACCTTCCTGATGACCGTAGGTATCGTTAATCCGTTTGAATTTATCAATATCCAGAACCATTACACACACTGCGCCTTTTGCTAATGATGATTTTAATGACTTATAGAATAGCTTACGATTATATATTTTAGTCATTGCGTCTTTAATAGCTGAATCTGTTTCTTTTTTTAAGATGATGAAGGTGTTGTACATCAGTATTGAAATTATACACAGGGCACTTATCACCTCAATCCCTCGGCTAACATACCAAATATACATGCTATATTCATCTAGGCTCAGAAGTAGTACATTGGTCAATATTGCTGAGCAACACAGTAGCCCTATACTTTTCCACAAGATGTTGTGCGTTCTGGTTTTAATGATTAAATACAACAGGACCAGTCCCCAGGATACAATAAGCGAATAAATGTATCCAATATGCCAGTGCACCGTGACATTATCAGGCTTCAGGCTTGTGATCTCGAGTGTAAAATTAGGGTTGTAACTGGCCAGAGTGTGCGCCAGCACCGCGATAACAAGCATGATTAAAAAAGACAGAACGATATAGCAAGGTTCTCTTTCTTTGGTTTCAATAACTGTCGAGGATATTTTATAAGATTTCAATGAAACAAATAGCAGAGCGATGAAACTAATCTGCCGAAAATAATAGAATATAGCAATATCGTTAGTTCTTTTTTCGATTGAGGCATAATCATTAATCAAATCTTGAACGATGTAGATAGTCTCGACAAAAAATATGTTATTCCCAAGAAACGCCATGCCCAATATCATAAGGCAGGTGAGGTCTTTTCTACAAAGATACTGAAATAACATAAACAGGAAAATTATCCCATATAGAAAGAACAGCCCTACAATTATAATTAGATATACTGTTTGCGGGACACTTTGCATCGTTAATTTAAATTGCGTAAGACACAAACCGCCAAGAACATAGATAGCCAAACAGATTATATAGAAAGCCATTAGCCTTCCATTATTTGAATCACCGTTATCCATAACAACCTTAAGGGCATTCTTAATTTTGCATTTTATATAATAAAGCATAAGATTTTGCAAACTATTATACCCACACAACTTCAATGACATTAATTCATTTCTTATTTAATGGTTTCTTATAGATTTATAACCTTTGTCATTAATAATTTTTTATTATGTATACTATTTTAGTATCACTCACGCTATTCAAAAAAACCACACACAAAAGATCCTTTGTCACTACCAATGACACCACTAAGATTAGCCACTTTCATTGATTACCTCTGCAACACTTCTGTATTGGGCATTAATTTTCTCCTTTACTTTGATTGAGTTATGCAATGTTGATTCATAAGCGATCGCATTCCCCCTCTATAAAACATAAGAAATGGCGTTTAACACTGAAGATTTTCTAATATAACGCCAGCTTTTATTTTTTTGATTTTCATTACTACATTGCAAACCACATACATTACTCTTTTTTCTTGAATTTTTTTCCTGATATTACGTCGGCTTCAGTATCTGCCACTGTAAATTTTTTCATAAACAACCAAAGTTACTTTGACCTGGTTTCATAGGCATTGCAGGCAGTAATCATCTGATTGAGTTAGCCACGCAGCTAACGGGTTTGACGCTCTGCAGATCGCCGTCTATAGATTGAATCATCCCCCTTTATTGTTCGCCTTAGGAGAAGAAATATGGCAAAGAATGACATGAATTTTTATGCCACGTTGGAAGAGGCTATTGATGCGGCTCGTGAAGTGTTTCTGGCTGATAACCCTGACCTTGACTCAGACAACGCCAGCGTTCAACAGCTAAGCGTCCAAAAATACGTGCTACAGGATGGCGACATTATGTGGCAGGCGGAATTCTTTGCTGACGAGGATGATGTAGATGGTGAATGTCTACCAATGCTGAGCGGAGAAGCGGCCCAGAGCGTTTTTGATGGCGATTATGATGAAATTGAAATCCGCCAGGAGTGGCAGGAAGAAAATACGCTTCACGAATGGGATGAAGGTGAATTCCAGCTGGAACCTCCCCTGGATACCGAAGAGGGGCAGACCGCAGCCGATGAATGGGATGAGCGATAATTACTCGTAAGGTCCATGATGTATGTCGAGCGGCAGCAGCAACGTATCAAACACCAGCGAAAATGGCAGATCGAGGATAGTGACGTAGCGCCATGCGGAGTCCCGAACATCCCATTGCACGCCAGGATAGTATTGGTTTCCATGTCCTTGCCCTGGGATGGTGCGACTAATAATGCTGCCGCATCCGCTCAGGAAGAAGATCATTATTCCTACAGCCAATATTCGCACCTGCTACCTCACGACTCATTCTATTCAATATAAAAAAATACCGGCACCAGGCCGGTATTTTCATGTTACAGAACGCTTATTTCTTCCTGAGCGCCAACGGGTTCAGAGTCAGCCCCTGATAGTAGTTCACCCACGAAGAATACTTATCAGGTGAATTCCAGACGCGATAATGTAAACGTGCCATGGTCACCGGATCGCTCAACAATACAAGACGGCGATCGCGATTCAGTTTCTCCGGCGTTTCATTCAACGCCTGTTCCACATGACGATCGCGGGCAATCTCCAGCACGTTGCTGGCGCGGTGACGTGCAGTTGCCATTGCCGTGGCCAGCGCGTTAAACGACGGGTTAAACACCGCATGCATAAAGCCATCGTCCAGCGTACGTTTGCGGTTCATCACCAGATAGGTATCGGTATCCACCAGAACCTGCGGCGGAGAATACTCTTCCGGGATCAGGAACAGCTTCCAGCGCTTGGTACGTAACCCCACCGTGGAACGGCTGGAAATTACTGAAACAAACGGCGACAGGATCAGCGAGAAGACAATCGGTGCCAGCCAAAACAGGAATCGCAGATCCAGCCAGGCCATACCCACAGCCCACACCAGCCCCAACAGTAACTGGGAACCGTGACGCATAAACGCTTCACCCCACGGGGTCGAATCGTCATCACGCTGCGGCGAATTCCACACTACTTCCCAACCCAGGAAGGCGCTCACGACGAAGACGGTATGGAACAGCATACGCACCGGCGCCAGCAGCACGGAGAACAGAACCTCCAGCAGCAGCGACAGCGTAACGCGGATAAACCCGCCGTACTCTTTCGTCCCTTTACACCAGATGAGCAAAATACTCAGCAGCTTCGGTAGGAACAACAGCACCATCGTTGAAGCAAACAGCGCGATCGCCAGTTCAGGTCGCCATTGCGGCCATACCGGGAATAGCTGACGCGGTTGCAGGAAGTACTGCGGTTCCGTCAACGCATGCACCACCTGCAATGCGGTAGAGAGCGCGAGGAACATAAACCACAGCGGCGCGGACAGATAGGACATAACGCCGGTCAGGAATACCGCACGGTGAACCGGGTGCATCCCTTTCACCAGGAACAAACGGAAGTTCATCAGGTTGCCGTGGCACCAGCGACGGTCGCGCTTGAGTTCATCCAGCAGGTTTGGCGGCAGCTCTTCATAAGAGCCCGGCAAATCGTAGGCAATCCACACGCCCCAGCCAGCACGACGCATCAATGCCGCTTCCACGAAGTCATGGGAGAGGATCGATCCCGCAAACGAGCCTTCGCCCGGTAACGGTGCGAGCGCACAGTGCTCGATAAACGGCTTCACGCGGATAATTGCGTTATGGCCCCAGTAGTGTGATTCCCCTAACTGCCAGAAGTGAAGCCCTGCGGTAAACAGCGGTCCATAAACACGGGTCGCAAACTGTTGGCAGCGCGCATACAGCGTATCCATACCGGAAGCCTTCGGTGAAGACTGGATAATCCCGGCATTCGGATTTGCTTCCATCAGACGCACCAGGCCGCTCAGACAGTCACCGCTCATCACTGAGTCCGCGTCCAGAACCACCATGTAGCTGTACTGATTTCCCCAGCGACGGCAGAAGTCATCAATGTTGCCGCTTTTACGCTTCACGCGACGACGACGACGGCGGTAGAAAATCTGTCCTTCGCCCTGCACTTCGGCAATCAGTTCCATCCACGCTTTTTGTTCTGCCACGCAGATATCAGGATTGTAGCTGTCGCTCAGGATGTAAACATCGAAATGCTCGGCGTTGCCCGTTGCTTTCACCGATTCCCACGTGGCGCGAAGTCCCGCAAATACACGGTCAACGTCCTCGTTACAGATAGGCATAATCAACGCAGTACGGTGTTCGGGATTCAGCGGTTCATCCCCGACCGTTGAGGCCGAGATACTGTACTTATCTCGCCCAATCAGCAGTTGCAGGAAGCCCATCAGCGCGGTCCAGAATCCCGCAGATACCCAACAGAAAAGCACGGCAAACAAAATGAGAATGCCTGTTTGCAGCATGTAGGGCAGCAGTTGCATAAAGGAGACCCATAAATCCTGCCCCATCATGTCTACCGGATTAATGAATGCCCAACCCTGATACGGGAGGATCGTCTTCATATACCAGGTTGCTACGACCGTTTGCGCCAGCGTTAGAATCAACAGCGTATAGCGGCGAATGGTGCCAACAGTACGCCATTTTTGCTCACTCTCTTGTTCTTCTTTCGTCAAACGCGAAAGATAGCGAGGCGTCACATCGCGTCCACGCAAGCGATCCCAAAAACGGCCAACCGGGTTGGTACGCCAGGGATCGGGGAACATAGAGGTACGCGTTGCTTTTGGCATCGCCTGCAGCTGATCGCGGCCCTCATCGTCCTTCACCAACTGCTCTTTAGCCAAAGAATCCGGCCATGCTTGCTCAAGGCGAGCTTTCACAGACCCCTGCGGTGAATCGTCTTCGCGCGAGTAAGTACGATGCTCGGCATCCAACGCCTGATGAACAGCGCGGATGTCAGTTTTCGGCAGTGCCGCTTTCTCGATATCCGAAAGCGGCATTGCGTCAATATACTCAGTTGTCTTATTCATTGGCAGGTAACTGGTAGCTCCAGGTTTCACTCAGCGTCTGATCGGCATTAACCAAGGCAGCACGCATTTCAGTGGTTTTCTTCACGTCTTTCACTTTCACGCGCAGCATCAAACGCCAACCTTTAGATACCGGGTTGTAGCGCACAGTGCTTTCAACGATTTCGCCATTTTCGCCAATACTGGTTTGTGCGGTAACCTGGGTATCCTGCGGCAGCTTTTTCATATCTGTGCCGGTAAAGTCCACCACAAACGCGATGGTACCGTCAGGCTGACGAATCAGGTTGGACTGTTTTACATCACCGGTCGAACGACGAGTCTGCTGTACCCAGGCGCTTTCCGGCGCATGAAGCTTGTCTTCATCACGCGTGAACGTCAAAGTGTACTTGAAATTCATCTCTTTGCCCGCTTCAGGCAGTTGATCCGGTGTCCAGTACGCAACGATGTTATCGTTCGTTTCATCATTAGTTGGGATTTCAACTAACTCAATCTTACCTTTACCCCAGTCACCTTTTGGCGTGATCCAGGCGCTTGGGCGCAGATCGTAGCGATCGTCGATATCTTCAAAACGCGAGAACTGACGGCCACGCTGCAACAGTCCGAATCCTTGCGGGTTTTCCATAGCGAAGCTGCTCACCGCGAGATGTTTCGGGTTATTCAGCGGACGCCAAATCCACTCCCCGTTACCCGCATGGATAGACAAACCATTAGAATCATGCAGTTCCGGACGATAGTTTGTCGCCGGAGACGGCTGGTTCGGTCCAAACAGGAACATACTGGTTAACGGTGCCACACCCAGTTTGCCCACTTTGTCGCGCAGGTAAACTTTGGACTGAACATCCACGACCGTGTCGCGGCCTGGAATAATGACAAAACGATACGCTCCGGTTGCACGCGGAGAATCCAACAAAGCATAAATGGTTAAGCGTTTATCAGTCGGTTTCGGACGCTCGATCCAAAACTCACGGAAGCGGGGAAATTCTTCACCAGAAGGCAGAGCGGTATCAATCGCGAGGCCACGCGCTGACAGGCCGTAGACCTGACCTGCACCCAGAACGCGAAAATAGCTGGCACCGAGCATGCTGACGATTTCATCGTTTTTATCTTTGCTGTTGATCGGATACAGCACTTTGAACCCGGCAAAGCCGAGATCTTTTACCGTGTCTTTATCATGCTGAACATCGCCAAAATTAAAATAATCCGGGCTGTATTTGATTCTTTTCACCGCCGTGGCGGTAACTTCGTTGATTTTGACCGGCGTGTCGAAGTACATACCCTGGTGGTAGAACTCGAGCTTAAATGGGGTCTTGAGATTGCTCCAGTACGCTTTATCGCGATTGAACTGGATCTGTTGATAATCCGCATATTTCATGTCGCGGAAAACGGAGGGCAAGTTACTTTTTGGCGCCTCATAGCCTTTCCCGGCTAAGGATTGAGCTTGCTTTGCAACATCATCAATACTGAACGCCCAGCTCGATGATGTGTACAGCGTTAACATAACTGCTGCACCCAACCAACGCATTTTCATCATTTGTAGTTTATGTTTCATAATTAGTAAGCACTTCCCCCTTTGTGTGCTTATATTGATCCGATCCATTTTAATGGATAATCGGGTACTCCGACAACTGAATCCCTGTATTGTTCGCGCGCTGGCTCATGGTTTAAGCAGGTTCATCTGCCTGTTTTCACTTTGCGTGCTTATCCTGGAGACAGGTTGTTGGACTTCGTGTAGGGTTGCCCTCGAATGTAACCATTATTCGTCTTAGGGATAAGACGAAAAGTCTGAGAATACGTAACTGTCTATGAGCTCTGTATCACCACCACGTGAATATTTTCTTGACTCCATCCGTGCCTGGCTAATGTTGTTAGGGATCCCATTCCATATTTCATTGATCTACTCCACCCACACCTGGCACGTGAACAGCGCAGAACCTTCGTGGTGGTTAACCCTTTTTAACGACTTTATCCATGCCTTTCGCATGCAGGTCTTCTTTGTCATTTCAGGTTATTTTTCCTACATGCTTTTTTTGCGCTATCCGTTAAAGCGCTGGTGGAAGGTGCGTGTAGAACGCGTGGGGATCCCCATGCTGACCGCGATTCCGCTGCTTACGCTGCCGCAATTTATCATGCTGCAATACGTGAAAGGGAAAGCAGACAGCTGGCATACCCTCAGCGGCTACGATAAATACAACGCGCTGGCCTGGGAGCTGATTTCCCATCTGTGGTTTTTACTGGTTCTGGTGGTGTTAACGACCCTGGGCATGTGGGTGTTTACCCAGATGAAAAACAGACTATCACGTGGAGACGTTACCCCTGCATCAGGGGTGTCGATGACCAAATTAACGTTGATTTTTATATTGTTGGGTGTCGGCTATGCCGCCGTCAGAAGAACGATTTTCATCCTCTACCCTTCGATTCTCAGCGATGGCATGTTTAATTTTATCGTTATGCAAACGTTGTTTTATGTGCCTTTCTTTATGCTCGGTGCGCTGGCGTTTATCAATCCTAATCTGAAAGCACTGTTTACCACGCCATCGCGCGGCTGCACGCTAGGTGCCGCATTCGCATTTGTCGCATACCTGCTCAATCAACGTTACGGCAACGGCGATGCCTGGATGTATGAAACCGAATATGTCATTACCATGGTCATGGGGCTATGGATGGTGAACGTCGTCTTTTCGCTTGGACACCGTTTACTGAATTTCCAGTCGGCTCGCGTGACCTATTTTGTCAACGCGTCGCTGTTCATCTATTTGGTGCACCACCCGTTAACGCTGTTTTTTGGCGCGTATATCACACCGCACATCAAGTCGAATCTGCTGGGTTTTCTCTGCGGCCTGCTTTTTGTGGTTGGAATTGCGGTCATACTGTACGAAATCCATTTACGGATCCCGGTGCTGAAGTTTCTCTTTTCGGGTAAACCGCCCATTAAGCAGGATAAAAACAAGGCGGTAGCCGGTTAGATTTCTTGCATTGAATGGTTCAGAGCAACCATTCAATGGGCAACACGGATGCAAGCCTCACCAGAACCCGCTTCCAGAATCCTGTAGCGGGTTCTTTTTTCAGTACCTGTTCGCTGCCAGAAAGCCGATCCACCCAGTTAATTCTGCCCCAACGATCAAGACGTAGTTGCCAGGCCATTTCACGCTGGCTTTGCATAAAACGTTTATGAATCAATTCGGCCAGTACTTCACTCTCAATCACAAACCCCATTTCCGTATTGAGCAACGTTGAACGGGGATCAAAATTAAGCGAGCCGATAAACACTTTACGACCGTCAATACTGAAGGTTTTCGCATGCAAGCTGGAGCCTGAATTACCGGTTAATCCCCGGTCATGTACTGCAGAAACGCGATCGCGCGTTGGTTTGAGCTCGTATAACTCCACACCGTAGCGCAAGAGTTTTTTTCGCCAGCGCGCATAGCCTGCGTGAACGACTGCGACATCATTAGCCGCCAGAGAATTAGTTAAAATCGCGATCTTAACGCCTTTTCTCACCAGTCTCAGGAGCTGTGCCACACCGGCGCGAGTTGGTACAAAGTAGGCGGAAATAATATCAATACGCTCGGTGGGAGATCCCATCACGTCAAACAAACGCTGCGGTAATAGTGAGTGACGCGGTGCTTTCCCCTCTCCTTTTGCAGGATCATCACTCAGCAAGCGCGTTCTCGCCCAAATCAGCGGTAGCGACCTCTGATCGAGGTGGGTCATAAACTGGCTTGTTTCCAGCTTATGTAGATAGCGACGGGTGATGTCATCGTTATACCAGGATTCTGGAAGTTCGATTTTTTGCGTTGAGGCTGGCTCAGCCACCTCAAGTACGTTTTGCAATGTTGAAACCGAGCGGCAGTGCCAGTAACGCTCAAAATCGTCTGCAACATCCTGGACAACCGGCCCAATAGCCATAACATCCAGATCGGAAAACAGCGGTTGTTTGCCTGCACCAAAATAGGCATCGCCTATATTTCGCCCGCCCACGAGAGTTACGACGCCATCAGCGGTATAACTTTTATTGTGCATACGTCGATTCAACCGGGCAAAATCGGTTAAGTAGCCCAGCGCACGCAGGATACGAAAAGAAAAGGGATTAAACAGGCGAACTTCAATATTAGGGTGATTGTCCAGCAAACGCAGTGTGTCATCCAGACCTGGCGTGTTGTTATCATCCAGCAACAAACGCACCCGGACGCCCCGCTTCGCCGCGGCCAGCAAAACGGAAAATAGCAATAGCCCGGACATGTCGCTTTCCCAGATGTAATACTGAACATCCAGGGTACGTTCCGCCATTTCCGTCAACCGATAGCGAGCAGCAAACGCATCCAGGCTGTCATCCAGCGTCAGAATGCCGCATTCTCCCGGGTGGTTTACACATAGCGGCGTGATGGCACGCTCAAGTCGCGTCATATCTGTCCGTGCGTTCGTCGCCTGGCTGGGTAAGTAATCTCTTGTATAGTCGAGCGTTTTCTTCATCAAAGCACACGAAGTATATTTGATCGGGAAGCGTACGTCTGGTGATAAATTTCAACACCGTTTTCACCGCGATCTCTGCCGCTGCAGCGCGTGGGTAACCATAAGCACCGGTGCTTATCGCTGGAAAAGCAATGGATTGATAACCATTGGCTAAGGCCAGTTGCAATGTATTTAGATAGGCCTCTTCGAGTCGTTCAGCCTCGTGGTGATCACCGCCTTGCCAGACGGGCCCTACGGTGTGAATAACTGCTTTTGCCGGAAGCTCTCCAGCCAGCGTGATAACGGCATGCCCGGTCGGGCATTCTCCCTGTTGTTGTATAACCTGTTTGCAGGCCTCCAACAACGCAGGCCCGGCAGCACGATGAATCGCGCCATCGACGCCACCGCCTCCCAGTAACGAAGAGTTGGCCGCATTGACGATCACATCTACCGCGATCGTCGTAATGTCGCCCTGTAACACATGAACACGCGATTGCATAAGTTCCCCCTGACAAAACACTCTACGTTAAGTGTACAGCAGGGTTTTCCTGGAAATCTCACTTTTTAGCCATAAGCGTGCATACCTACGCCAGAATGATTCATTTATATTCAATATTCAAAATTGCCATGCTTTTCCGTTCATTGAGGTAATGCATTTTCACCGTGGCAATTTGTTGCACACTCTGAGGCGCTGTCGTGAGCTGTTGCAGGTCGTAGAGACTATTACTCATCGTGCCATCACGCATACATGACAATTCAATCTGTTGTTGTCGAGTGTTAACGTCGCAAGGTGCTTCAACTATTGCACCGCGAAAATGAATAACCCCGCCGGGTGAGATTTGCGTCGCCATTACGGGGAGGGTTAAAAGAGAAAAAGCCCACAAACCGGTATTTAAAATACGCTTTAATAATGTACACATAAGGGTTCCTCAATGATTAATCATCCTTGAGGGATCGCAATGATCCTTCACAGCTGCGAGTTACGATCAAATAAAACGTTTTTCCGTTTCTATATTCATAGAACAGCACCGCACTCCCAGCCACACCCTTAATGCAAATTAAGCAAAAAATCATGGGTGACTGTTTGAGTCAGGCCATTGTTGCGACAGATGCAGAGACTGCCCATCCGAAACGGTAACGATAATTTTGACCGTATCCTCCGGTGAAATATTAAAGCTCAGTTTTGTTAATTCAATTGGCCGATTAGCAGGGACCGAAAGGCTTGTTTTCTGCTGCGATTGGCTTTGCCCCCCCTCCCCTTTACGGATGGCAAGGACTTGTACTTCACATACGCATGGTTGAGTTAACATCACCTGAGGAATAATGGTGTACATGTCACCTTGCTGAGTTGTATTAAATGTTATTTGATTTGCCAACGCGGCAATGAGTAATAGCGTGTGCATAATATTCTCCCGAAAAAAAACAGGGCTTTCGCCCTGTTTATTATCAGTCAGAAAACTGAATTAGTGCTGGTTAGCTGTAGCATTGTTGCCATAACCAACCTGCTGAATCAGCACATTGGAGTCAGAGGCTGTCTGATTAACCAGCGCACCGTTACGACCACCGAACTGAGTTACGCTGATATCAGCATTTTTTGCATTCCACTGATTGATATCAGCACTGTTCTGGAAGCCGGTCTGTTTCAGGCTAATGGTACTATCATCAGCACCTTGCCCGACGTTTGCACCGTTACCATGACCGTGTTGTGTGATAGTCACGTCTGATTTACGTGCATCACTTTGCAGCGCATTCGCAACGTTACTAGAACCGAATTGGTAAATACTCATTGAAGAGTCTGGGCCATAGTTACTACCACCACCACCATGATGATTACCGCCCCATTGCGGAACAACACCTGCCAGAGCACTGCCAGAAACTACGATTGCTGCGAATGCTGCCACTTTTAAAAGTTTCATGGTAAACCCCCATCGGATTGATTTAAACGTCGTTTATGGATTAGCGTTGAGTAACGCGAATTGCCATTTGCGACTGTCTCTGCACCACAACTGCTGTTTTTTGTGTACCGTACTGGGTAATATTGGCTTTGTTGCCAGAGCCTTTCTGGATAATCATCGCCGTATTACCGTAAGAACTTTGTTTAATACTCGCATCATTAGAGCTACCCGTTTGATCAATATATGCAAAGTTATTTGATCCCGTCTGAGCCGTTTTCGCTCGGTTACCTGAACCTTCTTGCGAAATGACCGACAATAACTTGGTGCCCTCCTGGCGAGTATTTGCACTATTAGCAGTGCCAACCTGACCAATAATGGCTGCCTGATTAAATGAAGACTTACTTAATTCATTTACCGCAAAGTTATATTCTGAATTAGCTAAATCATAACTGGTTGCGGATGCAATCCCAGGCACACCCAGTATTGTAAACATCATAAATAACAACTTGTTTTTCATGTTGTCACCCTGGACCTGGTCGTACATGAAGTTAAATTAATTACCACTCAAATTGTTGTTAACATGACTTACATTTGTTAACGCCACGTTACGATGAAGAGTATGTCCGTTGAAACATTTTAAATAACTCACCCGCGAGTGGTATTTTTATATCCAGATTCACACCAAAGTACTAATTAACAGTGAATAACACCGCTCCAGTTCTAGCTTTTATTTTTATTTTGCTATCAGAAATGAATTTCTATGCAGTCACTGAGAAAGTTCATTTTGCACGATATCAGGGCCTCGCAGTACAGCGTCACGATAGCCATCCGTACAAGTCGTGACAAAGGTCATTTTTTTCCATCTAAAATTGATCAACGTAAATTGAGACAAGGATTTTAGAATTCATTAGAAATCTAAAACTCAAGAATTATTAATTAATTGATTTAAAATCAATGCGTTACTATAATTTGTATGATTTTTTAAATCTATGCAGCAAAGGTAAAATGTACAACTTTCCTATCAAATCTAAACTCCAATAAAACCTTAAAATCACATTTTAATATATAATTTTACAAGTTGTTACATGTTTAACACTTGCTTTAAGATTTGTAATAGCTAGATTGAAATCAGTTGAAGTCCATTTGTTTTAATATTTTCACCCCTTTGGGTCGATATTTTATATCTACACAGCAGTGCAACATCTGTCAGTACTTCTGGTGCCTCTATTTTAGTAGAGACAGCTGTCAGGTGTGCGACTAAAAAGTGGAGTTTCATCATGTTTAATGAAGTCCATAGTATTCATGGTCATACATTATTGTTGATCACAAAACCTTCTTTGCAGGCAACTGCATTATTACAGCATTTAAAACAATCACTGGCACTCACCGGAAAACTACATAATATTCAACGTTCTCTGGATGATATATCTTCCAGCTGCATTGTTTTACTGGATATGATGGAGGCAGATAAAAAACTGATCCATTACTGGCAAGATAATTTGAGTAGAAAAAACAACAATATAAAGACGTTATTGTTGAATACTCCTGATGATTACCCTTATCGGGATATCGAAAACTGGCCGCATATCAATGGTGTGTTTTACGCAACTGAAGACGAGCAGCGTGTCGTAAGCGGCTTGCAGGGTATCTTGCGGGGTGAATGTTACTTCACGCAAAAACTTGCCAGTTATCTGATCACACACTCTGGAAATTATCGTTATAACAGCACGGAGTCGGCACTGCTGACGCACCGTGAAAAAGAAATACTTAATAAATTGCGTATCGGCGCCTCAAATATTGAAATCGCTCGCTCACTGTTTATCAGTGAAAATACGGTAAAAACACATCTTTATAATCTTTTCAAAAAGATAGCTGTCAAAAATCGTACGCAGGCGGTCTCATGGGCCAATGATAACCTCAGGCGATAAAGCCATGAAACGCTATTTGACCTGGATTGTGGCAGCAAATTTATTCTTTGCTGCCGGGAGTCTGCACGCAGCGACAACCGTAGAGGTGGAGGTTCCCGGACTGTTAACTGACCACACTGTCTCTTCAATCGGTCATGATTTTTATCGGGCCTTTAGTGACAAGTGGGAAAGTGAGTACACAGGAAACTTAACCATTAATGAAAGACCCAGTGCGCGTTGGGGAAGTTGGATCACCATAACGGTCAATCAGGACGTTATCTTCCAGACTTTTTTATTCCCGACGAAAAAAGACTTCGACAAAATTGTCGTCTTCGCATTGGCGCAAACTGAAGAAGCATTAAATCGTCGGCAAATAGATCAAACACTATTAAGCACGAGCGATTTAGCGCGTGATGAATTCTAAAACATGATTTTGTCCGGAGGCTTTCATGCGTGTTAAACATGCAGTGGTTTTGCTCATGCTAATTTCACCATTAAGTTGGGCCGGAAACATGACGTTCCAGTTTCGCAACCCAAACTTTGGTGGCAACCCGAATAACGGTGCTTTTCTGTTGAACAGCGCCCAGGCCCAGAACTCATATAAAGATCCAAGCTATGACGATTACGGTATTGAAACCCCATCAGCTCTGGATAACTTTACTCAAGCGATTCAGTCACAAATTCTCGGTGGCCTACTCACCAACATTAATACCGGTAAACCAGGAAGAATGGTGACCAATGATTTTATCATTGATATCGCCAACCGGGATGGACAACTGCAATTGAATGTTACCGACAGGAAATCGGGGAAAACTTCGACTATTGAAGTGTCGGGTTTACAAACACAGTCGACTGACTTCTAAGTTATAGCCACGAAAGGAAATAATCATGCAGCGTTTACTTATCATGGTGGCAGTAATTTTACTCAGCGGATGTTTAACAGCTCCGCCTCAAGAAGCCGCTAAGCCGACATTAATGCCCCGAGCCCAAAGCTATAAAGATTTGACGCATCTGCCTATGCCTACAGGTAAGATCTTTGTGTCGGTATACAATATTCAGGATGAGACTGGCCAATTTAAACCTTACCCGGCAAGTAACTTCTCTACCGCCGTCCCACAAAGCGCCACGGCTATGCTTGTCACCGCATTGAAAGATTCTCGTTGGTTCGTCCCACTGGAACGTCAGGGGTTACAGAACCTGCTGAACGAACGCAAAATCATTCGTGCGGCTCAGGAAAACGGTACGGTTGCGATTAATAACCGGATCCCGCTACAGTCCCTGACCGCGGCAAACGTCATGGTGGAAGGGTCAATTATCGGTTATGAAAGCAACGTTAAATCGGGTGGTGTCGGTGCGCGTTATTTCGGTATTGGCGCCGATACGCAATACCAGCTCGACCAGATAGCGGTAAACCTGCGCGTTGTTAACGTCAGCACCGGTGAGATTCTGTCGTCAGTGAACACCAGTAAAACCATTCTGTCTTATGAAGTACAGGCTGGGGTATTCCGCTTTATTGACTACCAGCGTCTGTTGGAAGGTGAAATTGGCTACACCTCTAACGAACCGGTTATGCTTTGTCTGATGTCAGCGATTGAAACAGGCGTTATCTTCCTGATTAATGACGGCATCGATCGCGGATTGTGGGATTTGCAGGATAAGAAGCAAGTTGATAATGACATTCTGGTTAAATACCGTCATATGTCGGTACCGCCAGAATCCTGATGGGTCTTTACAGCATATAAAGCGTGAGGAAAACCCTCACGCTTTTTTATTTACTGGTCAGCGTCGACGATATTCTATTTTCACGGCGGGACGCCAGCCACAGACCACTGTTTTTCATCGCATAGCCGAATACCAGGCCCAGTGCCAGTGACGGTACAACCAGTCGCCAGTCCCCCTGCCCTGCAAATGTTGCACATGCGCCAATAAACGTGCCCGGCACAAATGAAAGCAACCATTGCTTTGCCTGAATACACATCAGAAATGCGACAATTCCCGTCATGACATAACCAATAATGTCCATATGCGGGGCAAGCGCGCTACCGTTAATAATCACCAACGCCCACACTACACCGCTTAGCAGCGTACACGCCGAGATCCACAGTCCTTTTAACCCACCCTGCGGGCAGGCGAAATAGGCCGTGCAGCCCAGAAAGCCAGCCCAACTGAGTAAACCGAGAGAAACGGCCACCCATCCCCAGATCCCGGAGAGAATGCCCGTTGTGATTGCAATTGAGAGAAGTATGTTCATGCCGCGCATCTTAGCAGAAAAACGGCATAGGAATGAGATCGTGCACACAATTTATGCAAGAACATAAATTGTGTTGCAGTTTAAAGTGATCTAAATCACATTTATTCGTCCGTATCTTCCTGCAATTCGTCCCACATCGCACTAATGGCATCGCGCGTTAGCGGCGCCATGGTACGCCAGAACGGCGTGTTCGCGTGCGCTTCAACTTTACCAAGGAACGTACCGCACCAGGGCAGCAGGTATTCTACAAATAAGGTTTCAAGCGCTTCACTTTCATCTTCCGCAGACTGGTCTTCAAGCCAGGAAGCTGCCAGCAACAGCGTACCAATGTGATCTGCCGGCGTATCAGCCAGCGGCATGCCGCGGGCAGAAAGAAATGCACGAACATCGGATTCTTTCGCCCCTTCTACCCAGGCGCTACGATAAGGCGGCACCGCACACTCGTCACCGACAAACAGCGCGTTGTAATCTGCAGCCAGCTGGGGCATGTCGCAGCTCTTCTGCAGACGAGTGAGCAGCTCGTCCTGTTCCAGCGGCCAGTTGGCGGACAGTTTACCCTCACTAATCAGGGTAAACAGGGGAACCAGTAAAGGGTCCTGCGGTTGGCGGTAAAACAGCGAGCCCAGTACACGACACAGGATAGAAAACTCGTTCATTGATATATTCCAGTTAGTAACAATTACAGTTCAGCAAATTCCGCGATCGGCTCCATGCCTCGCGATTCCAGAAACGCCAACAGGCGTTTAGGTGTGACGTTTAAAATTCTGTCTTCAGGGAAATTAACATCATCCAGGATTTTACGGCATTCGCCAAATTCTCCCAGCGTGAAAGCAGTATGTGAATCCGACCCTAACGCCACCCAGCCGCCGGCATCACGCACAGCCGCAGCAACCGCACGACAATTATCCTCACTGCCCTTACGCGAATGCAAAAACGAAGAGTTATTGATTTCCAGTGCAACCTGGTACTTCGCCGCCGCCTGCGCAATTGCAGTAATATCAACGGGATACTTGGGATTTCCCGGATGGCTAATGATGTGCACATTACCGCTGGCCATCGTGGCTATCATTGCCTGGGTATTGGTGTCTTTATCGTGAGGTGCGAAAACCGGCTCATGGAAGCCCGCAATAATGAGGTCCAGGGAGGTAAACATCGGACCTGAACAGTCAATTTCACCTTCAATATTCTTAATATTGGCTTCTATTCCGCGCAGAATCCCCACGCCATCCACGACACGTGGCCAAATACGCATATTGATAAAGTGCCAGTGGTGAGGCGCGTCAGCCATGTCCGGTCCATGATCGGTAATGGCAAACAGCTTGATGCCTTTGCGGCGGGCTTCAGCGATGTAATCACTTAAGGTGCTGTAGGCGTGGGTGCTGGCGACGGTATGCATATGCAGGTCAACGGGATACATAACTCTCTCCTGTAGTCATTTTCCGTCAAGGATAGCAGGTATCGCCGCCATTAATACCCTAAATAATGCGAGTTACAGGCCGCCGGCAAGGGAGTAATACCCGAATCACTTACTTAAGTAAGTGATTCGGGTGAACAACCGTAGCCAACGCACATGCAGCTTGAAGTATGACGGGTATTTTAGCTGAAACCCGGCACTTGCCGGGTTACCATCAATATCCCCGAACGCGATTGACCTGACCTGTTACGACTTGCCCGCTCTCCAGGTTCATAATCGTGCGGGAGATATAGTCCACTGCCTCTGCTGGTCGAGTTACCGCGGCAATATGCGGCGTCATTGCCACACGCGGATGATTCCATAGCGGGCTGTTTTCTGGCAGCGGTTCCCGGCTATAGACATCCAGCATGGCACCTTTCACCTTGCCGCTGTCCAGCGATGCCAGAAGATCGTCTTCATTGAGATGAACACCGCGTGCAAGGTTCAGCACGTAAGCGCCATCCTGCAATTGGCTAAGTAAATTAGCGTTAATAATGCCTACGGTTTCTGCCGTATTAGGCAGGAGGTTGATCAGCACGCGAGTTTGACTCAAAAACGCGCCCAGTTCCTCAGTACCGGCGAAGCTTTCTACGCCAGACCAGGATTTACGCGTACGACTCCAGCAGCGCAGTGGGAATCCCCATGCTTGTAGGCTTTCGGCAACTTTTGCGCCCAACACCCCTGCCCCCATGATCCCGATGGTAAACTCCTCACGAGTATATTCTGGCAACGGTTGCCATTTCGCCTGATTTTTCAATGCCTGATAATCATCAAAGCGACGAAACCAGTGCAGCACCTGACTGACCGCATATTCCTGCATTTGCAGGCCCATACCCGTATCTTCCAGACGGAAAAGCGGGATCGACGCATCCAACATTTCCGGATGAGCATTGAGTTTACTGAGAATAGAATCGACACCCGCTCCCAGCGCAAATACGGCTTTTAATTTTCGTCCTGCGAGCATTTCAACCGGCGGATGCCAGACCAGCGCATAGTCAGCATGTGCGTTATCACCCGCTTTCCACTCACGTACGTTCGCACCAGGTATTGCCTTTGCCAACGCATTAATCCACCAGGTCGTATCGAATGTTGGGTGATAGAAAATTATATCCATATTGTCTCCTGAACATTGTTGTGCGGAACTTTCTCGCACTTATTATCATCATTTTTCGAGGGAACATCAGAGTAGCAAATTTTAGGATGCTGGCAAAAAAAACAATTCCCGCTTATTTATGCTCCATGTTGCTTGAAGTTTGTGTAAATGCACATTTTTTTCAAAAAGTTGATTGACGGCGGGGCGGTGTTTCCCCTACATTAGCGCCCGTTCCGGTAACACAGGAACAACAATATGGTGAGGTGTCCGAGTGGCTGAAGGAGCACGCCTGGAAAGTGTGTATACGGCAACGTATCGGGGGTTCGAATCCCCCCCTCACCGCCATATTTTAAGAAGAGCTCGTACGAAAGTACGGGCTTTTTTTTCGCATGTTGCACATCTGCAGGGGGATGAGAAGCCCCGACCGGGGTTCGACACAAAATTGCCGGGAGCAATTTTGAACAGCGCATGCGCTGGCCCCGTAGGGGCGAGGCCCAGGGATGGGCCGAGTAGCGGCGCAGCCAGTTGGACAGATGACGAGCCTGCGAGGAATCTGCCCGCAGGGCGAGCAAAGCGAGTCAATCCCCCCCTCACCGCCATATTTCGAGCACATGTCATTAATTAACATGCACTTTCTGTTTTATACATCTTTACGGTATGCCATTACCGTCTGGCTTGCGCTGGCTCACCTGCGAAGGCATCGGACAGCTCACTCACCTTTCATCTTACCGCCAGTGCCCCCGGATAATGGCGAGCGATGATGGACTTTGTTGAATAAATCAGATTTGGGATAAGCATCCCCATAGCTGGTTGTTGCTGTCAGGCAATACGCGCGCTTTCTGGCATGCCTGCCTTCGTCATTTTGTTGAGTGCACGCACCATGGCCAGAGCCTCTGCTACCTGGTCATCGTAATCACGTAGCGTCAGTGAACCACCAAATAACTCTTTTACCCTGTACATCGCCGTTTCCGCTATTGACCAACGGTTATAATCTGTTGTCCATTTTTCCACCGAGCATTACTCCCGGTCAGTCGCTGATTAGCAACAGCACGGTTGCGGTCTGCATACTCATCCGGCCAGTAATCCGCTCTTTTCGGGGAGGGATGAGGGCGCTGATTTTCTTGCGGCGCAGTTCATCGTGACATAACCGCATATCGTAAGCGCCGTCAGCTGCGGCGGACCTGATTTTTCGATGGGTCTGCCGGATGAGTCCGGGGAAGACCTCTGCGTCCGTGACATTGTTCAGTGACAGGTCTGCGCAGACAATTTCATGTGTGTTCGCATCAACCGCCAGATGCAGCTTCCGCCAGATACGACGGCGTTCTTTGCCGTGCTTTTTAACTTTCCATTCGCCTTCACCGAAGACCTTCAGGCCTGTCGAATCAATCACCAGATGCGGGGTTTCACCCGGGTGGACTTTTTAAAACAGACATTAACCGGCTGTGCCCGCTTGCAAACACTGGTGTAATCCGGGCAGCGCAGCGGAAAAATGGAATCAACAAAGCCCTGTGCGGCCCGCAGGGTCAGCCGGAATACGCGTTTAATCACCAGGACGGTGGTGATGGCAAGATCAGAATAGCGCTGAGGTGGCTGCTCTTGAAATTTACCTGTCTTTTGACAGCAACTATTTTTCTAATATGGATGAGCACCATAAAAAAATGATGCTGGCGGTACGACTTATAGCAGGGTTATGCATGAACAATTTGCTAAACATGCCCGAAATTTTAATATTGTCATGCTGAGCAAGCTTGCTCGCGAGAATGGTGTGGACAGTGAATTCCTTGTTGGGGCAACGGAAGATATAATGAATTATGAGGCGCTGGCATTATCATCAATGCCTTATCTAATCAGATACCGACTAACTGAATGTTGCTATGCTTTGGAATAACCCAATGTACCTCTCGGTTTTATCAGGAGCTGGCGAGTAGAGAGATTATTTCATTCAGAAAATACTCACACAAGGCTCCGCCGTCTCTAAATGAACCTGGTTCAGAGCTATCACTGTTGTTCATCCGGGCAGGCTTGCTGTTTGATTTTAAAATGCTGCAAAGGTCACTGGCTGTAATGATTTCTATCCAGGAGAACGGCTCTATTGTTTTTCCTGCTCTTGACCCCGGAACGCCTCGTACAGATCGTAAAATTATTGCTGATTACTACAAACGACTTATTGATATCTGGTTACTGGAAGCACAGCCAAATTCTTCTGCATCTTTTAAGTGTCAAAATCGTGTTTCAGCAACAGATACTGAACAGCTCCTTAAAAACATGAGCCGATTTTATTTTCATAAACAAATGTTTGGTGGTATGCAGGGAAGCTTGCTTGGGACGCTGGGGCATTTGATATCGAGGTTAACCGTTGGAAAGAACCAGGGTTAGAAATTTATTACGATATGAGCAACAAAAATACAAACTCAGAAAAAATAAGCTCAAAGTTTAAGGCCTCTGGCTTGATTATATCAGCAAGGAATTTGTATTTGCGACATAAAATGATAAGAAAAGATAGTTACTCTAAAATTCGATATTATTGTGGTATTTTAATGAATCGGCCATGCTTGATCCCCTGGTATCTAGATGAAACAGCTATTACGACATGGTTCTGAAGTTTGAAGAAGGAGAATAACCGGAGTTTATTCATGGGTCTGCATATTAATATAACCTCGACTAGACTTTCATGATGGTTATTTTTTTGGGGATGTACAGGTAGTACCTGTAGTTCTGTACTAACCAAATGCTGATGAACATTTAAGCCCAAAACTGAGTTCTCTTGAGTGATCTACTATTCCGAGTAATTATTTAGAATGACTGGGGCAGTACAACACTTTAAAATATCATATTTTCCGCAATAAATTCCTGATAATTTCGTCACTTTAGAATCCTTTGATAACAACAATAAATTCCGAACCCACATTAAAATACAGAAAGAAGCAATTCAATTATGTGACTCATCTATTCGACTCATTAGTGCAAAAATATGAAAAACACAATAAGGTTGAATTGTTCTTTATACACACGGCAATAAAGAAAGCTTGAGCTTGGACAGAGTCGAAAATCGCCAAAAACAAAAGGAGATTCATAATCTATAAAAAAAATTATTTACGCCGTCTTTTTTTCAATTTTGTATATATTAACTGAACGCCTGACGCATATTGTATCCTCCTTAGGTTTTGCTTCTCATTAATTTTGAAGCCAGCATTATAAGCACCTACGGCCTGCCATGAGTATCCCCAGCGCCTGAAAGCTATGGAAAGATAGTAAGCACCCGTATAAATATTCAAACAACTGTTATGGTAGAGTTTTTGAGGTGTAATACCTAACGTTGCCAAATGAGAGAAATTTTGTGAGTGAATTTGCATCATTCCTACAGCATATTCTTTTGATGATACAATATTCATGGCTTTGCCTCGCCACGAGGACTCTCGGAAAGCAATAGCACGTAGTAAATCTGGATCTATTCGATAATGTCTACCAGCACGATCAAAACAATCCTGAGACAAAGCAGAGAAAGAAATCAGCAGCAGACCCATAAAAAAAGTTGTTATCATCCCTGATAAACCCCGGCGCATTTTTACTCCTGTTGACTTGAAAATTGACTTAGATTATAGCCACTAAGCATGATAACCATCTGAAAATATTGAGGTTAGACATTGTAAATCTCAATAATCTATAATCGAACTGTGCGGCAAATTTATTGAAGTTAAGTGCAATAACCCTGGAATTAACCTAAGGCAAAACGTTATGGCTGTGGATACAATAAACTAGTGCACTCATCAAGACGATCCAGTGCACCGATGAGTTGTTGACTAGCCTCTTCTACATCATGCAACACTCGTTTCAACTCTTCGGGGATAAACGTTTTAAGCTTGCGTCTGAAAAGATTATTGCTGGTCTCATGAACAAGGTGATGACAGGCATCGAGTTCCCGAAAGCCAGGCAATGTACGAAAACGACGGAGACCTTCGCCATGTATCCATAGCCCTAAGGTGCACTCTCGTTCATCAGAAAGAATATTACTTTGTTGTTCTGTCAACAAAGCGATATACAACCTGTCACGCCATTGATAGTGCTGAACTTTAAGAAGTGCAAATAATAACTTGTCCGCCGCAAGAGCCAACCCAGACGCAACACGACTCAGGTTCTCCTGCGTAAAACCCGTTTGTTGGTACTGCTCACGTGCCAGCTTTAATAACTGGCTATGTTCAGTTTTGTAATTATCTTGCTGGGTATCTTTAGCAAGATAATTAACAAGCCGATACTGACGGTTTAAGACAAGGGTAAGCGACTGAGACTCTTCCCTACAGTGCGATGCCGAATGCAACATACTTTCGCGTAAGCGAAAACTCTTCTCTGATGTATAATGTACATGGGCAAATTTTGTTACGGCACTGGAACGAATATGCTCGAGGACAATGTCACGAAGTTCAGATGTAAACATGGAAAATTCCTTCATAGACTTCACTGAAAGCTTTTTCACTACCAGAAACTGGATAATAAATCCCTTTAAAAAATCACAATCAATTTATTTGTATAGCATGTATCATGCCAGTAACAAATCCGAAGTTAAAACCTGATTACAATTTCAAATAAATAACAGGCGCTGCGAACAACGCCCTTAGCTCAATCAGCCGTGTTAAATACTGTCAAAGAAATGGACTATCTGTTCCTGTACAAGTGCAGACCTTTTCTGGAAATTCCCCGTCAACTCACATTTCGCCGCATCTACACCATCAGCGATATACATATCAACAACTTCCTGCACGCAGCGATGGAAATTATGATGCAATTTCATTAGTTCCTGAAACTCAGACATACTACCATATTGGTTTTGACCAACGGTATGCAGCCACTGTCCTAACTCACATCTGTCATCCATCCCAAGTTCATTAAGATTGGTAACAGTATCGGTACCATTAATAATGGCAATTAACTTATCACGCCAGCGACAATGCGCATCCAGTGCCGATTTAACATTAAAACCGTGATTTTGAATATCGCCATCTGTATACATTAAAGAGATTAGATTAGCCTCGACATCAGAGATGTTACGCTTAAGCAAAGCAAGATTAGCACGCTCACGGCTTGCCACCAGGTAAATGAAAATATCTTTCATCCCCCGACAAGGATATAATAGTTGATATTCATCATCAGTCGTAATGAGTATATCCAGTACATCATCGTTAACTTCTAATAGTTTGATTGTCTTAAGCTCTGCCCGCATCACCCGTATAGAACAGTCGATAAGCGCATCACCATCCTTTAATAAACCGACAGAAGCCAGTTTCATCCCACTATTCATATCAACAAATGCGACATAACTAACTGAACTATCAGGGCGCAATTGTTCTAAAACATTGTCAAATTTGTTCATAAATCCAGGCTCCTTTATAAAACTTTTTGATGATGCAATTTCTTGCTTGACAAATAATCGACTCAAAAATTTTAAAATCATTATAATTGCCGTGAGCAGCCCTCGATTTATATATCCATAAACAAAAGATGCCGCTTAAATTATTAAGGCACGATCATATCTGATTTATTGATGAATTTTAAACCACCCGGTTCACTACTAAAAATACTGGTTATCGCATCCTTCAGAGCAGAGTAGTCAGTAGCAACAAAGGCACCATCCTCTCCAACACAGTTTCTCTTCCAGTCATTTATTATTGAATTGGTTTGAAAATCATTTACAATTGAGACAAAATAGATTTTAACTTCTTTAGTGTTTTTTGAGTTATTTTTTACACCATCCATGATTTTTTGACAAATTGCAGGTGTTCGAAATTTATATGCAACAGTTTCCTGCTCGCCATACTCTTCACCATCAGAGACAATAATAATAATTTTACGTGGATTATCTCCTTTAGCAACTTCTCGAGCTGCATAAAGCATCCCTGCGACTATATCAGTACCAGCTCCATCTTGCGGCCACATAGATTGAAACTGATCGAGCTCTGTTTTATCTGATGATAAACCTATAACATATGCGTTTTGTTTAACTCTACTAAGATACTTCCCATAATAATCATCAGGTCCATCATAGGGATAGCCCTGAGGTATAGACTGTGATGGCCCCCAGGCAGGAATTGGACCTTGTAAATTAAATCCTGTAAGGCACATCTTTTTGAAAGGATTACCTTTCCTGATGCTTGCAAAAGGCATAATAAAATGTCCCACAGTATCAGCACCAAATAGAAACGAATCATTTACCGTACCTGCATAGTCAATTGTGGTATCATTTGCAAAAGACTGACTGGTTGAATCATTAACAAGAGGTTCAAAATAATCTTGTATTATCTGGCTATAATTTTTTATTTCAGCGTAATTTAATGGTGAAACTGCACTTACTTCCTCCATCGCTTCACAGGATTCAGGATTTGAGTGGATATCAGAAGCATCAGCCATTGCGTCATAATCACTATTCACCTTGCAATATTTCTTATAATTACCAGTTGCTCTGGAAATCTCCCCTTTATAATATTGATAACGTCTTAGGTCAAGATATCCTCGTATAGTTTTCACCCCTTCGGATACATTATAACCCATTGATGTCCAGTCAATTTTCTTGTTAGACCAGAAAGCATGATCGATATCGTATTGATTTTTAAATTTGTAGGGAATAGCACATCCTATACGGTCCCCGCCAGCTTCATTTATTTCTTCACGCTTAATTGGAATCCCAATATCAAAAGGGATGATTGCAATTTTTGATTTAGCTTTTTCATTAACAATTTGTGTAGACAAATCATCAACAACATCCCGCAAAACCTGTATACGCAATTTCCTATCGGGCGTCATTCCCAGCATTGATCCCGAGAAGTCAACCGCGAAAGCAATGTCACTCTCAATATTTACTTCACCGATTATTTTACGCACAATACCATTATTTTCATCTGCAATAATAGGTACATCCTTATTAAATCCAGGCAATGCACTGCTGATTCCATCTATGATGGGGTGTGCAATTATTTTAGCGGTGGCCACATATTCAATAGAGTTAACTTTTGTCGAGTCATCAGGATCAACATCAATATTAGCTGAGACAGCAAGCGTTGATTCGTCAAGTTCATTACCCGGAATGTAATAGCTAATATAGCTTCTCACCAAATCTTTACCTTCTGTTTTTTCGGGTTCAGTGGTGAGATTAGAATTTGTGGAAGCGACAGCAAAACTTCCCTGAGATAATGCATCAGCTAGACGTGCCCTTTTAATTAAAAAGCGAGAACCATCAATACCTAACGCAAAGTTGCAATCAGCACAGGAAGAATGATAGCAAACATTATGGAGACACCCGCGTTACCATCCTGGGTAAAGTGGCGAATATTAAACTTATTATATATTTTCATCATCATCACCTGTATGCTTATCTTGGAATAACAATATTGCTTACAGAAATAGTGTCTGAAATAATCCCCGTACTGGACAGCGCATTCAAAAATAAACTATTTCTTCCTTTTGTACATAGCGTTACCTGATATAACGGCGCCCACTTTCCTTTATCTTCCGCTTCTTTCATCCACGGTGACATTTTATAAACCTCAGCGCTTCGGATATCAAATGCCCCTTTGCAATTTTGTTTCTCTACTGCGTTATTAATCGCAGCTATATAAATATCAATCGATTTAGTATTATCTTCAATTTTTCCTGTCTTTGTTGATGTATCAGAAAAATGTACAGTCTGCACCCTGACACTTACTGTTTCTTTGAGAGTGTCGGAACCAAGCAATAAATCCACTGTCTTTAGCAGATTTTTCGCATCTTCATAATCAACAACAAGATTATTGGCATACAATGTACTACGCTCTCTCAACATTGAGGACATAGAGTTACTCAGCCGGGCAAGTTTACTTTCGGCAGAAAAATGAAACGTAAAATCAATCAGCATAAGACCCAGCAATACAATGATGGGGAATATAAAAGCAAACTCAACCGAGGCACTTGCCTGGCTTTTATGCCAAAATAAGTACCTATGTTCTGTTGGGCTCTTGCACATACACTATATTCCGTTCAAAAATTGATGAAAAAAAACCGGTACCAAAGAAAAAAAAGACAGGTTGATAACTGTATCTAAATGAATATACTGACAAAAGATGGTCTGCTGTAGTTGTTCCCGTAACACAACTGTCTTTTAATATATCTGCAATATTTTTACAATGTTTAACTTTTACCGATATTTCGCTACCGCTGAAGAGTAAAGGCCAGTGGCTCGCATTATTTTTTATATTTTGTTCAAATGCAGTTGAGTGATCTGTCACAGTACTGTCCAGTGAGATGTATCGTCCGGACTCAGCCAGTACAACATCCAAAGCCGATGATAAATACATGACTCGACATAGCTCAATAATAAACAATATAGAGACAAGAAATGGAATGATGACCAATGAAAGCTCAACGGCGATCGCACCGTCTTCACCTCTCATTTTTTTAATTAGTCGTATGAAGTTGTGCAATCAAACCTCCTTAAAAGGTTAGTAAGTTAATTATGTAACCACAGCCTAATGCTATACCATAAGGTAGCGTTTTATATTTTCCATATAAGCGAGGAACAATGAGCATCAGGATAGCCATTACACCACCAATAACTGAAGTCAAAAAGAGGAATGCAGACAGATTTTCCCCTGGTATCGTAAGCGATAAAGCAAAACATAGTTTTGCATCACCTGCCCCCCATATATTAAACATGCTTAGAACAAATCCAATCACCAGGATTAGAGATGCTGAAATATAAGATACATTAATATCTGAAAACAAATTCAGAAATAGACTGACAGCAATGATAATCAACGACACACTGTTATATATTTTTCTGGTCTTAATATCAGTATAAATACCATAAAAAATTGCGCATACAATAATTGAATAACCAATACCTGTGACTACCATTACTTCTTCCCTTTACGAGGAAATCTTTTGCAATTCTTCTTCCCCATGACTTTAGGCTTTCCAACAATAACAGATACCGACTCTACCAGGACTTCATTTCTGCAGGCCAACTTCGGTACATTGATCAAATTCATATATTTTGTAACCGAATCAATAATCATGGTGATTCGGTCACAAAGAACAGGTGAATGGCCAATAAAATTAGATGTGATATCAGATTTTACCAATAATATAGCATATTCAATCAATTGTTCAGTTTGCTCAGGAGTATAGCCTCTGAGGGTACCAATCTTTTTCCATATATCCAGATTATCAGAAATCAAAGAATTATATGCCAGTATTTGCTCCTGAATTAATTCATCACGATTATCCAGCACAGGTTTTAACGGAATAAATTCGGAGATAATATCTGCGGCGACTAATTTCATTGAAAACCTGTAAACTAATACACTATTCATTTATTAAATCCTTTAATATCCGTTATTGAATCAACTCTTTAACTTCATCAACCAGCTTTTGCATCATCCACAATGCCTGCCCCAAAGAATCGATTTCTCCTGAAACGGCCATCAAAACAACATCCAGTTGATTACCAGAAATAAGATAAATAAAAACTGAACGTTTGCCATTATTCAGATATAAATATTGATACCCCGGAGCGCCAATCTCTCTCAATATGGCAGAACCAATAGACTGCAATGAACTCGACATTGCAGAAACTTTCCGAATAATATCTTCACCACCCCGGTCAAGAACAGAAGAAATCTCAAAACCATCTACTGTTGAAAGTACGAGATTCTGAATGTCCGGGAATTTATTAGCATAATTATTTAATGTTTTATCGATCTGTTCCTTAAGAGTTGCATAAACAAAGTTTTTATCGTTATCACTTATCTTCTCTTGCTTTTCATCAAGGGGTTGAAGAACAACTTCAGCTTCTGTCACTTGTTCCGTATGGTCTTCGACACCCGCATTTTTACTTTTATCTGAACTAACCGTAAACTTCAATGGGAAAGGAAGTGCATTCTTCATAACTACCTCCTGATTTGCTTTAATAAAACACTTAATACTGATATAACGGCATCTTTATTTCTGGCATCTATCCAGAGCATTGGAGATAAAATATTTTCTTTATAGATAGCCTCTTTTAAGATCGATAATGCCTCAAGACTTAGCAAATCACTTTTTACAACAGCAATAACTGTAGGAAGCATAATCCGCTCGCCATCAGAATTAGCAATACTTGTATAATAATGAATATCCTCAATAGCGCATTTGTCAGTTGCATCTATCATTAGAATCAGTCCAGAGCAACCTTGCTGAAGTATCTCCCAGGAAAAAGAAAAACGCGATTGCCCAGGAACACCGTATAATCGTAACCGACAGCACCCATTATGATCTTCCACAATAAGATCGCCATAGTCCAGACCTACTGTGGTTTCTTTTTTTTCGTCGGAAGCCATAAATGACATGGCTACATCCGTTGAAACCACATCAATCTGGCTGGCAGAATTTATGGCCGTCGTTTTTGCTGAGCCACTACGGCCAATAAATAAAACTTTATAATCATCCATATCTTTTATATTCAGTATAGGGTACGTGAAGCGAGTATTAAATTGATTCTACAGAAGATTCAACATCCATAACCTTACGACGAGCCAATGCCAGGTTACTTTCGCGTTTATCTAACACAAGGTAAATAAATACAGACTCTACTTTTTGTAAAGGGCGCAAAATATGATACTGTTTTTCCAGCGTAATCAGAATATCCTCAATTGTTTCATTCAAACCAAGGAGTTTGATTGTTTTGAGTTTTGCCTTCAACACATCGGTATTACCCGCAGCTGCGATCTCGATATCAATACCTGTGCCTGCATGACCTAAAATCATTCCATTACGCGTATCAACTACGGCAGCGCAAACTGCGCCATCAAGTTCCATTAGATTTTCAAGTGAATCACTTAACTTACTCATAAACAACTCCTACTTTGGTTTAACTATCCCCTGAGGGGATTAGAAAATAATATCTAATACTAATCGATTACTAGATATGGATGATTTTGGTGACATATAAGTTCTGACCTGCTTGACAACACGTTTGGCGCTGAATATCAGGTATAAGTCGTCGCCACGTTGCTGTACAGAAACATCATTCAGTGACTTTGTGTATTTTTTAATGTTGTCGGTAAGATCGTCCATTTTTTTGTTCGTTTTTATTTTTCTCAAAACAAACTCAACATGATTATCACGCCCACCCGCTACTTTCTCCCCCTTAATAAAGGAGGATGAAATAAACACTAAACGAACAAACTTGCCATGCTCGCCAATCACAATATTTTCTACCTGACCAGGGCTATCGGGCGCGGCAATGACAGTTTGTGGTATTGTATTTTTATATTCGCTCGTGGTTGAATTTTTCTGTTCATTTTTATTCAGGAGAGCTGAATTACTTTCCTGCACTTTATCGACAGTGCTTTGTGCTGAAACTAATGCTCCAGCGTCCTGTAATTTACGCTCTGGAATCGTAGTCATGATGCCATCAAGATCGGCAATTAAGCGCTGAGACGAGTCCTCAAGATTATTTTGTCTGATCAATATATCTGCCGTGCTATAGTCATTAAGCTTGACAAGGGTAAAAATCAGGTTGTGCACAATTTTAGGCGAATTATAACCTCTGGAATACAGAGGCATTAAGTAAGATCGAGCCAGATTGTAATCTTTTTCAACAATAGCGATCATTGCCAGATTATTATTTACAATATCCTCAGCAACAAACAGATTCCTGGCCTTTTCAAAGTTCACTTTGGCGTTTTCTAAATCGCCTAAATGTGCAAGAATAACACCTTTAAGATTGTAAGCCTCTCCCATTTTGGGGTTAATTTTCAGCGCTTCATCAATTTGTTTTAACGCAATTTCATTGTGGCCAAGAGTACTGTTATTTTGTGCCGATAATAATAAAGACTCGTCCGTAGGAGAGCTGCTTACCAGTTCCTTCAGGCAATTCTGAGAGGATTCATAATCTTCAATTTTATTGTACACCTCACAAAGTTTTAACCGAACTTCAGGCGTATCATTTTTACTGAGCTGTTCACGATAAAAGGCGATAAGCCCTTTATAGTTATTGACCTTTGTTAAAATAAACTCCCGTTCTTTATTATCAAGGTTAGTTTGTGAATTACACGCTACCAGTAACAAAGAAAGAACTACAGCGATTAACTTCCCCATATTGCCATCATCCTGATAAATCCGGGACCTGCAACGATTGCAAGAATCGGAAACATAATAAATAAAATCATTGGAGCTGCCATTTTTGCGGATAAACTGGCTACTTTTTCTTCAACAGATAAAAGCTGCATCTCACGCATCTCCTTCGATAACTCCACAAGCACAGTACTGATTGATGCCCCATATGTGATACTTTGTTGCAACGTGGTACAAAACATTCTCACTTCGGAACTGGGCACTTCCTCATACAATTGATCAAGCGCACTGACAATGCCACTGACCTCAATCTTAATAGCCGTTCTTTCTAACAAACTCGCTATATCGCTGTTGATAAATTGGATATTTTTAGAAATGTAAATTAAAGCATTTTCTATAGTCATCCCAGATTGAACACATATTGACATAATATCTATGACATATGGCAGGTCGACATTTATTTTTTTTGTCTTTTTTTGCATTACGTAGTTCTTAATTCTTGGCGGAATAAGAATAACCAGAACTAATGCCACACCAATAATTATACCCTGCGTTTGTTTATCATATTTCAGCACCCCCAAAGCATTGAGAATAAAAATCAGCAAGGAAAAACCGATTACAATACCAAATTTCAGGAAAACATTAGAATCTAAAAAATCAAAAAAAGTGACTGTCTTACTTGTTTTTCGATAGATCTTCTCAATATTAGAGACCAACTCTTCATCCCTAACAGCAAATTTGTTTTGCCTTCCTAATACTGCGGAAATTTTTTTCGTTTGCTTGTTCTTAGTCAGCAAATGAAAAAGGAAAAAGAGCAAAGAAATCACAAAAAAGTACAGGACATATAATAACATTTGTTATGTCTCCATAATTTTAAACAGCTTTATTCATCATATTCCATATGATAGCAAGGCCAATGCAAACACTACCTACTGCATAATATAAAATATATTGTCCAGATTCATTATTTATCAAAATATCAAAATTTTCAGGACTTAAAAAATTCAAAACAAAAACAAAACCAACAGGGATCATAGCCAGAACTTTGACTGACATTCTGGCTTCAGATGTCATCGTCAGTTTCTTACGATCGGTGATTTTTGCATCTGATATCTGCTTAGCCAGACGAGTCATTACCTCCCTGACCTGTCCCCCGCCGTTGATGTTTATAATGACAGCAAGAATAAAGAAGTAATACTCACGGTATGGCAGACGCTCATATGAATCCATCAGAACAACATTCACATCCTCACCAATGCTAAGTCTTCGGGATATAACTTTAAATTCTGGCCCAACAATTTCCCCACTTAATTTATTACCACACTGCGTTATTCCCACCACTATCGAATTCCCAGAGCTAATGGAGCTATTAATAATATTAAGTGCCTCGGAAAACTCAATTTCGAATAATGTACGCTGCTTCTTCTGGCTTATTCTGTAATTAAAATAAGTCAGTAATATCAGTAACACTAATAATGCTATAAAAATGTTAAACTTTAAAAAAGAAAAGTTTATATAAATCCCGGCAAAAAACAGCCCCAAAAACAGTAATGCGTCTTTGGGTTTCATATTCCGATACGTTGATTTTACACTTCTGACGTCGCCAGTTATAACTTGTTTTAGCTGTTCAAAGAAATGACTGCTCCAGTTATTTTTCCTGGTTGCGATACGGAAACGTTGTTGTCCACCATCCAGTTTTTTTACTTTTTTGTAATAAATAAGTACAGCAAGAAAATTCACTGTTCCAAGAACTACAAGTATAATAAAAAAAATTGTCATTGGATCTGACTCCCAAACAGCTCGTTCAAGGCATCGGTCATGCCATAGATAACGCCCTGGCGATAAACAACAGAGCGCTTCAGAAGGCCATTAAATTTATACACTCCCTGAATCCTGCCGTTGATATCTCTCTGAGATGAAGCTTCAAAAGTGAAGATGTCCTGGATAATAATATTTTCTCCTTCCATACCCATTACCTCTGAAATATTCATGACCTTTCGCGAACCATCCGGCATACGTGAAACCTGAATAATCAGATGTATTGCTGAAGAAATATTTCTTCTGATAGCCATCAAAGGTAATGATGCACTTGCCATCATCACCATACTTTCCAGACGCGCAATAGCATCACGTGGCGAGTTGGCATGCAGAGTTGACATAGAACCATCGTGGCCGGTGTTCATCGCCTGAAGCATCTCAAATGCCTCCTCACCGCGACACTCGCCGACAATAATACGATCGGGACGCATACGAAGTGAGTTTATGACCAGTGAACGCATCGGGATCATCCCCTGTTGCTCTGCACCGGCCATGCGAGTTTCCATACGTACCACATGAGGCTTAATCAGGCGAAGTTCCGCTGCGTCTTCCAGAGTGATAATACGTTCTGTCTCACCAATATACTGCGATAAGGCGTTCAGTAATGTTGTTTTACCCGAACCAGTACCACCGGATATAATAATATTAACCTTGCAACTGGCAGCAATAACCAGGAAGTTGGCCATCATTTCATCCATACTTCCATAATTGATCAGATCACCCAGTGTTTTCTTGCCTTTACCAAATTTACGGATGGATATCGATGTACCATCCAGGGTTATTGGCGCAATAACAACGTTTAAGCGACTACCATCAGGTAAACGGGCATCCACCAGCGGCTGTGAGTCATCAACACGTCGCCCAACCTTAGAAACCAGACGCCGGGCAATCTCCGTTAACTGCTGGTTACTGAGAAAAAATGTTTCAACTTTCTCCAGGCGTCCGCTACGTTCGACAAAAATCTGCTCTGGTCCGTTAACGAGAATATCGCTGACGGAATCATCTTCCATTAAATCCCGTAACGGGCCATAGCCGGAAATTTCATCAGCCACAAGTTTGATAAGATCCAGCCGAAGCTGGGTTGATAAATATTGACCTATCTCAGCAGATACGCGTTGTAAAACATCACTTATCTCTGTTTCCAGAGCTGCTCTATCATCCTTGATCGCATCAACACGATCCAGGTCCAGTTTCTTAAGGATATTTTCCCTGAATATCCTTAATGATGATAGTTCATTAGGTCCCATTTAGCTTCTGCAGCCTCTATTTTTTACTGAATCGATTTATAATGTCTGACAAGTCAAATATTTTTTTATTTTTTTTCAATTCTACTTTCTCACGACCCAGAATCGCTGCCGATAGCTGGAGCGCACTCTGCGAGAAATTATCATTTTCTTTCCTGCTTTGAAAATGTGGCAGTATTGTACAAATTTCTTTGCCTAAATAATCGGTGATATCTTCATTCGAGAATTTCTGTTTATTATCAGCGATATTATATTCATTAATGCTGATTATAATTTTGCGCTTAACCGCATCATTCTTTTGTCGCTCAAATCTTGCATACTCATCCAGAACTCTTTTAGCTGTTCTAAATGAAGAAAAATTTCTCCCAAGAACTAAAACTATAGTGTTTGAGTTTTTAAATACCAACTCCAGATTTTCTGCTGAAATTGCGCAAGTATTATGGTCAAACAAGGCAATATTAAAGTGATTAAACACCGGGTCGCTGTAGTTTAAAACCTCATTGACTGATTCCATTTTAACAGAGCGGTTATCCGCAATTTTTTGCACTTTACTGTCTGAAGCGTCTATTTCATTGCCAGAAATTAAGTCGAAATCTTTACTACCAGTCGCACCCTGTACCAGGAGACAGGGTGCTGTCGTAAAATTATTCAGTGCCATCAACACTTCGTTGCTTATCGTGGAGGTGCCACACCCCCCCTTACACCCCAGAATACTGATGCGCAGCGTGGATTTATCGGCAATTTGTACCTGCGATTTTAATATAACCCCCGGTAATTCGTTTATCTGAGTATCGATATACAGATATTTGCTACCGTTCTTTTCAAGAGCTTTCGCAAACGCGATAGAGTCGGTATTACCAATCAGAATAAAATAGACATCGTAAGGAACAATTAAAGAGGTAACCTCATTAATTACATTGATATCATTCTCATCTTCAATATCAAGGATCATCCAGCCAGCGTCTTTGGTGTCCTGATCGTCAAGGTATTCATTAACTACCACCTCTCTTTGCACAATATTACTGACATTGTGCATCGCGAGTGTATTTTTAACATCAACATGTATCTTTTTGTTCCGGGAAACTAAAACCACTTTGCTTCTGTCAAGAACTACCCGATTATTATCTTCTTTAATTTCTGACTCAGTTGCCGTGCTAAACAATCTCATAATTATTCTCTCCTATTTAGCAAAGCCAACCTGATCGAGAAACTGTGCAGTTTCATTATTCAAACGATCGCTACGTGTCTTTTCATCAACACCGGTATTAAAGAACAATCTTGTGGATGATGTTTTGTTAAACTTCGGTAAAGCTATTTTTTCACCAGAGGACATTGGCTTCACCAGATTGACCGTTGCAAAGACAACTAATTCAGTCTTACTACGTTCACTTCCCGCACGACGCCCCAACGCCCCCAAAATGGGGATATCTCCAATGAAGGGAACCTTGGTCAACGTTTCGAGATCGGATTCATTCAACAGACCACCAATTGCAAAACTGTCCCCGTCACCTAACTCAATCGTTGAATTCGATTTACGCGTTTTCAGCGTTGGTATCTGGTAGGTATTGTAAGCATAAGTGCCCGTTACGCTACTAACCTCGTTGGAGATAAAAAGTTTTATTTTATTTCTTCTTTCAACTTTTGCCGCAATATTTAGACGAATACCGTATTCTTTGTAAGTGACTGTCGTCGCATCACGGTCCTGCATCAGGATTGGTATTTCTCCACCAACGAGAAAGTTAGCTGACTCTCCAGATAATACCGTGAGATTTGGTTGTGCAAGTACGCGTGCAATTTTATCGTTATGTACTGCATTAATCAGTGTACTGATATTTCTGGCATCAAATCCGTTTTTGAAACCTAACAGATTGAAAGTGCCGGCTGCATTTGCCGTCGTCCCTCCCCCCATCATACTGTCGAGCGTTAAACTACTCCATTCAATCCCAAGGTTATCAGTAAATTCTTTTGTAACCTCTACGACAGTCAGTTTGACATTGACCTGGTTGGATGACGGCAATTCTATGCGATTGATAATATTGTCATAGGTTTTGTAGCTGACAAAGGGGATCTTGTCACTTTTAACCATCATATTACTGCCACCCACACCGTTGCTGCTGGTATCGTCTGCCTCTACCTTTTTCTCTTCCCCTGAGGTTCCGACTAAACTACCAACCAGCTGATACACACCATCTTTGATTTCTTCACTCGGTGCTGTACCTGATAATATATAGGAGGCCTTGCCACCATTATCGTTAAAACGTTTGATAATAACGTTACTACCTGGATACTCCTGTCTGATACGCTGAGAGAGCTCCGGTAACAAGGGGTCGACGCCTAAACTGACGTTATAAATAATTTTTGAATTCGCACCATAAACCGAAATCTCAGCAGTACCGACTTTTTTTCCATAAAAAACCACCGCTTTATTACTAATGACTTTATAGTCAGCAATTTCCGGTGATGAAATAAAAACAGTTTTAATAGGTTCACTGGTTTTAATCTGTTTCGACATACCAGGTTTTATATACATTTGTTCCGCAAGGCTTATGGTGCTTATAATAAGTGTCGAGAGCAGTAAGCATGCTTGCCATAAAAAAGTAGTCAGACGCATTAGATTATCCTTTTTCAATTTTCCAGAACTATCACTTCTGTTAAGCGCTTATCCGCGTAACTCAGTTACACCATCCCTTACAGGAGCCTCATTCAACCCCGGTGCAGGATAATTGCCTTCTGGTAAGTAAGGGGCATCATCTACCCAGTTACTCTCTGGTAGCAGCAACAAACTATCCAGTGTCAGTTCTTGCTGATCTTTATCGCTTGCCGGGAATAATGCTAACTTCGTTCCTGTTTCCAGCGCTTTCAGGATCTTCACATCATCATTATTGAGTTCCACAATTACCTGACTACCTTCGGCGATCGTATAAATGCCATCCTTTTCCTTACGCTTTGCTTTGTTAATTGCCAGGACACGTTTATTCGTAATCACCTTTTTCAGGCTGCGCCCAGTGACGGAAGTAGGAGGTGAAACAATACTTTCTTTCATATCACGCCCCATTTCACGACCATATATCAGATAAATATCCACCCCGGTGCCAGTCTTCACATTGTCGAGAAGATAATTTTCATTACTTTGCAAGGTAAATGTATAAACGACATTTCCCGGCAACAGAAAAAGTTCAAAATACTCAGTAGTACCTGGCTTGGCAACATCATTCAGCGTAATCATTGCGTCCTTGCTAAGATCCGACTTCAGTGCCCAGCCAGTGATGTTTTCCAGTCCATCAATCGCTTTTTTCTCTGCGGCGGTGACTTCATTTTCTTTTTTCCGGACCGAAGTAATACGATAATCTGTAGCGGTTAAAATTTGGCCCCGGGTCAAATCTTTGATAGCTTCAATACGCTGCACTTCAATCGTTGGTTCATCTTGTTTAACTTGAGTTACTGGCTGGACATCCGTGTCCGGCGCATTATTGCTGAAAATAAAGATACCGACAATACCGACTAAAATCATCAAAATATAGATAATGACGAGTTTCCGCTTCATTCTAATCCCTTAATGCCTAAATAATTAAAAACCTTTCTTAAAAAGAAAGTTTAGTCAAATATTCTCAGTATTATTAATAGCTATTTATAAGAATTTTATGGGGTTCCCATCAGTGTTTTGAGTTTAGCCTCTAAGTCTGTAAAAGTATTCTTCAACATTGACTGTACAGGTCCACTAGTACCAAAGATAAACAAAACCACTGCAGCAACACCAGCCACCACAATTGCATATTCTACAGCGGTTACGCCTTCTTCTTTTTTGAAAAAGTCTTTTAAGCTATTTTTAATGTATACGTCGGCACCACAATATGCCTTGAGTAAGGTATTATTTAACATATTTTTCTTCCTTTGAAAGAAATTAATAAAATCAGCAAGAGCTTGCCCTTCTGCTGTTCACTACAATCAGTCTTAAACAACTGAGACTTTCTTCAAAATTACTACTTTCCCCTGCAACCTTTTTAACAACTATTTAATTTGCCATCTGCTTTTGATTGATATCGGGTAAAGAAGTATCCTTTTCTCACGCGGATAAAGAAGTCATTATTGCCGTGTAAGTTATCAGTTTTAATCCTTGCACTCTGTTACCATACTTTATTCGGTTCATGGCTACCGCACGGATTTTGTATTTCACAGAATCCAATCACTTACTTTCTGAATAACAGGTACAGTCATCCCTGACAAAAATGCCTTTTAAATATTCTTAATAACTAGCGATAAAATGAAAATTCAATTTTATCAACATGTTATTATAATGCCATCCATCTTAAATTAATGATTTCAGCCCTGTTATCCCGAGCTGCATTCGAGCTCGTCCTGAACATATGGATATATCCGTAACACAATCTGGTTTACGTCCTGTAGCCTGCGGTATTTCACCGACAAATGACTCTGGGATACACCATTGCGTTCACATGCTTCCCGCCGAGATACCCCATTGACCAGTACTTCTTCCAGCGCCAACACCATTCGTGGATTGCTGATGCTGCACAACACCAGCAGCAATCGCAAATGACGAATATCCACCATCCCTGGTTGTAAATTGCCCGGAATGGAATAACGCCTCTGATAGTGTTCATTACGCATCAGCATCCCCATAATCCTCTAACCCTGTATCCCATGCTTTAATGAACCACTGGTGACTAAGCGACAACTCTCATCTGGCATGTCACCGGGCGGTCTAATGGCACTGGCCCCTCTTTCAAAGATAATGAGGCAATAAAGTCCCGCGGATGACCGGAAATTCTTAGTTCCTGTATGATCCGACTGCGATAGTGATATACCAATTTATCGCTGCGGTTCAGACGCTTACCCACCTCATGTGCAGAAATCCCACGTGACAACCACTCAGTCGCAACCTGCGCGCAGATCCCCGAACCAATTCTTTCTGTCAGACGACCGCACAACCATTGTTCCACACGATTAAGAAGCTGTGCATCACTCATTCGTCCCGGACATTCTGTTGAACAGGCAGCGGAACTATATGCACCTGCAAATCGGAGATCTGTCAGGCAGGAATCGATCAGCACATCCGGATATCCGGCCATCAGGCTGTCATATTCTCGTAACCAAATATTACCAAACCAAGAGGCAACAGCCCGGTCAGAGAATAATATTCTTGACTGGGTGATAACCACCGGCAATGCCGGATGCAAGTGGCGAATATGGCATAGTAGACCAACAAAATCCCTGGGAGGAATATCCAGAACAATAATATCTGGAACGTCAGAACTTTTTTCACTTAAACGAGAAAATAAAGTTCTAAGATCCCCCGTAGTCTCTATAAAAATCTCTTTACCATCAGCAGAATGCCCACACAGATATTTCAATGCGACTGTTTTTGCCCACTCCATAGAATAAACGATCACATGTTGCAGACCTTTTGATGTTTTCTCAGCACACATTCAAAGCAACCTCCTGTTGTCATGTGGAAAAAGCTGACAGGCCAATTCTTTGTTACAAACATTCTTAAACAAATATTTAATAGGTAAAAATCAATAAAATCGATCGATAAGATATTGAAAATTAATCAACAATTAAAAAACATCAGTCATGTACTCAGATGTTAAATTTAAAATAAGTGATATTTACATTATTTAATTACTCGTTAAAAATCATATAATTCATGCAATTAAAAATGATGATTACATAAATTATATAATTTATATAAAATAAACAAAAATAATGATTACAATAAGTTAAGTTATGCTGAAACTCATACTGTTAATTGAATTCTCAATCATTACAATCAGAACTAATTAATTAAACTAATGTATAAATCATAACATCCATTTCGTTGATTTCTTAACTTTGACCTTTTTCAGACAATTTCAAACGGTAAGACAGTTCAATGAAGTAAGATTACTTCCAGGTCATGTGATGAGATACTTAAAATTAAGACAAAATAGTTACAAGGAAGAGAAAATTACTGAGTTTCTGTACGTCATAGAGGCAGATATAAGGGGAATGTCGACAGAGCAGCGGCTTGCTGAACGTCAGCGAAAAACGAAACCGCTGTTGAAATCCCTGGAAAGCTGGCTGTGTGTAAAGATGAAGACCCTGTCGCGACACTTGGAGCTGACAAAAGCGTTATCGTACGCACTTAACCAGTGGCCGACACTTACGTACTATGCGGACGATGGCTGGACCGAAGCAGACAACAACATTGCTGAAAATGCCCTGTGGACGGTCAGTCTGGGTCGTAAAAATTACTGTTCTTCGGCTCTGACCATGGTGGTGAGCGGGGGGCACAGCTGTACAGCCTGATCGGAACGTGCAAACTGAACAGCGTGGATCCAGAAGGCTACCTCCGCTATGTGCATGAAGTCATCGCCGACTGGCCAGTCAACCGGGTCAGCGAAATGCTACCCTGGCGCATCACACCGCCAACTGAATAACACATCCCCTTCAATACGGCCCTCGGTGTATGCTTATAATGAGCAGGCAAAAATTATACATTTAAAAAATCGATCGATAAGTTCTTATTTTTAAAAGATAAAATGGTAAATATTGATGGTTTGGTGAGATATGAATTTATAGAAAAATCATAAATGAATTTTGATACAACACGTTATGAATGACATTTCATATATTTATTATATTTACGTAAATGTCATAATTACCATTAAATACAATGAATTAAAAAATCAATACCTGATACTTACTCTTCTCATTACCGTCACTGCCATTTCGTGAATACATCTAAATAAATGAAATTAAGTAAATGAAAATCATATAGTAATTTGATTTAAAAAAATAAAATCAAGCCAGATATCCGATTCAGTCTGGATAATCTCCGGCTTCTAAAAAATTGCAGATGGGCACGCCACCCGGAAAGCATTCAGGTCAAAGGCAAAAGCGCCCCACCGCAGGAGACACGGCCTGTACAAATATTCCGCAGCTGTAACGAACCCAGAGTGATATGAACGGAAGTGCTACATTTTTAGATAGGGGCTTAATGACAGGAGGCTTTTGAATTTGTCCCGCGAAGGACTAGTTTTGGTAGGCTGTACTTTTCGTAACAGCAAGAAGTATCCATTTACCCGTCAGCGAAATAGTGACAAAAAATCCCCCCTTAGTGAAACAACCGTCAGGGACCTAGCCCTTGCTTAACCACTGGTTCGCCAATGTCAGGGAAGTTGTAGTGATAAGTGTTAGTACGTTACCGTCAGAATACAGGCTGATGTGGTAACCATATGCGATACCAGTAGCGCCAGATAAACATAAGATTCTGGTGAAACCGGATTCCAACAGCCTGTACCAGCAAGTTATGAAAATTTCGCAAAATGAATATCTGACTAAACTATGTTTTACGTAAGATACATAACTCATTCAAATTCCATTTTGAATTTCAAAACACATTGTCGTCGCAAGCCGTATCAGTGACGAATCTTACCGCCCCTGACTCTGGAACGTTAAAATGCAATTATGTCCTGGTTCATTTACATCTCAACAGTTTGACCTCTTCATCGCCTTATCTTCCATCAGAAGCAAAAGCGCCATTTCTGCTCTGAAGGACTATTTTGTCTGTGGATATAATCGGCGTACCGTATGTGCAACACATGGTATCTCACAGGGATATCTGTCACTTAAGATTAAGGAATGTCGCTTGTTGAGTAAAAAACTGCATGCTTTCTTATCTGCTGTCTCACCCACATTCAAGGAACAAGAGATAAATTGAACCAATCTACAAAGGGTTAAGGAAAAGAACAGATGATGACAATCGTTATGCCCCCTGAAAAGACAGATTTTTTCTTCTGTCTGTCACTCATGCAGTCTTGCCATACAGCCCATCTACCATTATGAATAAGGACATCAGCGAATATATTCTCTGTTGGGTTGAAGATAACCTCTACACAGGGGCGACCATCAGTGAGCTTGCTAAAAGTGTTGGTTATAGCCGGAGAACACTGGAAACAGGATTTCGCCGGGACTACGGCCTGTCTTTGGGGAATTACTTGTTCCGTCGACGGATGGCAAGAGCTGCTGTAACCTTAAGACTGGCCCGTTTGACCATCACAGAATTGGCCCTACTCCTTCATTATTGTAGTGCGGCAAACTTTACACGGGCTTTCCATCGGTATTATGGTCAGACTCCGGATGCTTACCGCCGTTCACAATTGTGGGACACAAGCCTGTTGCAAGTCCCCTTACATTACGAATCACCTGAATACAACAGTGAAAGAGTTCATTTGAACTCTCCTGTGTTTATAGCAGGAGAAAGTTTCCGGTATCAGGCTCAGTACACAAATACGCTCGACGACAGTTTTATGGAAAACTTCAGGAAACATATTAAAAAATGGGCGCCATCATATCATGAAGACATATGGACGGTAACCTCGATGCATATCCCGGAAAGCATAGCGGTTAATCGTAAAGGTCTTGTGGATGTAGATGTGGTGGTCGGCACTCAACTTCAGCATGAAAGAAACAGTGTGGCAGTTATTCCTTCGGGAAACTATACCAGGTTCAGTTTTTCAGGTAGTTGGAATAAATATATAATTTTCTCCAGGCTGGCTTACACACGTTGTCTGGAGGGAAAAAAATGGTGCGGGTTAGGTACAAGCTGTTTTATGAAAATCACTCTCCTGGATGTTGTAGCGGAACAATTATCCTGCCAGCTTTATATCTCCGTCGAATAGTTCACTTTGTCACAGTCAATCTGTGCGGCTGTCAGTAAAAATTACTACAATTTTTTATGTTGTGTGGTTGAGTAATCTCGCGAAGGTGAGCACGACAAGAATCTCAGCAGTAGTTTGTTGCAGGATGAATCTAACGCTTTGCTGCGGCTGTTAATCAGTAAGCGTACAAAGTGTACCGTATTGACGGGATGCGTTATTCAGTTGGCAGTGCGATGCACTATGGTAGCAGTTCACTGACCCGGTTTACCGACCAGTCGGCGATGACGTCAAGCAGATGGTGAAGGTAGCGCTCTGGATCTACCCCTTTTAATTTGCACGTACCGATCAGACTGTACAGTAATGCTCCACGTTCACCATCGTGGTCAGAGCTGAAGAACAGGAAGTTCTTGCGACCCAGACTGACCGTCCGCAGCGCATTTTCAGCGATGTTGTTACATGCTTCAGCCCAACCGTCATCTGCATAGTACGTTAGTGCTGGCCACTGGTTCAGCGCGTACGCTTTCGCCAGCTCTGAGTGTCGCGACAGGGTTGCTATCTTTTCTCTCAGCCAGTTTTCCAGGGATTTCAGCAGCGCTTTCGTTTTCAACTAACGTTCGGCAAAGCGCTGCTCTGCCGGCATTCCCCTTATATCTGCCTCGATGGCGTACAACCCACCTATTTTTTTCAGGGCTTCCTCCGTCAACGCTGATGGGGTGCGAACGTGCACATCGTGGATTTTTCGGCGAGCGTGCGCCCAGCAGGCGGCTTCCCTGATATGACCTTCACGGTCAGCTCGTTTAACCCGGCGTACGCATCCGCCTGCAGCACACCGCTGAAGCTGGCAAGATGGCTCTACGGATGGATGCCTTTTCAGTCAGGACTGTACGCGAACCACACTGCTGGCGGCTGCGTTGATCCGGCATTGCGGGCTGACGGCCAGGCGAAGCGGCCGCGCTCCAGCCGTTTGGTCAGCAAACACAGTCTGTCACCAGTAGACCACTGCAGTTTGACCTGGCTGCCCCTGCGGCCCCGGAAGATGAAGACGCGGCCGGACATCGGATCATCTTTCAGCGCCGTTTGCACCTTTGCGGCGAGGCAGTTGAAGCCGTTGCGCATATCGGTAATACCGGCAACCAGCCTGATTTTGGTCCCTGATGGTAGTGGGATCACCGTTTGAACTCCTGTATCAGCAGGTTCAGAAGGTTTTCGCTGACAGCGCCGTTAATGCTAAGCGTCCCGTGCCGGAAAGCTGATATTGAGTGATTCAGGTGACACAGCATCTACAGATTGTGACCGGAAGGAGTCTGGGGGGACATCTTCGGTATCAAGTGTTATCGGGAGCGGTTCAGGCATGCTGTTTTCTGCTGTTGAAGGAGGGCGTAGTTTTCCTTCACGCCAGTACTGGCGCCACTTGAACAGCAGATTATCGTTGATCCCATGTTCACGAGCGAGTTGCGCCATGGAGGTCTCTGGTCGATGTGAGAGTTCCACCATTTTGATTTTGAATTCAACGGGGTAATTAGGGCTTTTTTTACGCACTGCGGTTAATGATTTACCGGCGATCGCAGGCATGCTTCTTATTTGTGCCGGAGTTCTGGTTATTAACATTTTTTCAAAATCCTCCCCGCATTAATTTTCTGGAAAGAGAGTCGGACAGGAGCCTCGCGAGGAGGGTTTCATACCACGTCTACGTTTGCCCTAATCAAAAGCAGTATTAAGACGATCCACACATTCAGGCCAGTGCATAAGCATCTCCAGTCCGTTGCGCATTAGATAAACCATTCTTATGCTGTAACAACCGCGTACTCATAGGATCAGGAATATAAGGGCATGTTAAATACAGAAGGAACTTTGCTTGATGAGATCATGTCGCAGGCAGACGAAGCAGGATTTATTCCCTTAAAGGTTTTCTCACGAAAATTACTCAAACGAACACCAAATGAAATAAATACGTTTTTCGATCCCAACAGCCGATTCTACGAAGAGTATCAACGAACGGTTATTTGCAACGTCAGGCATAATGTCACCATTAAAAAAACCTACACCAGCACTGGGCTCTTACGAAAAGAAGTGACGACAGGCGGGATTTATAAAGATGACCTGTTGACCTTTCTGGCACAAGCGTTAAAGAAAATTGACGAAAACGACCAGTTGTTCGACCAGGCCTGTGCTAACTACTGGAGCAGTAAAAAAAAGTAATGTGCTGACGTCAAATAACAAAGCCCGGTTTCCCGGGCCTTGAAGACGGTGTACTTATCAGTTGTAAGCGTTGAGCGTCCGCTGACAGAGCGCAGAGCGGACGCAATCGTCTTTATTGAAACGAACAATCCCTACCATGTCATCTTCTTCAAAACGGGCCAGCGCATCGCTAAGCCCTGAGCGAACATGAGCGGGTAGATCGCACTGGGTCACATCCCCATTCACAATTACCGTCACATTCTCCCCGAGGCGGGTCAAAAACATTTTCATTTGCGCAGCAGTGACGTTCTGAGCCTCGTCAAGAATGACCACTGCATTTTCAAATGTACGTCCACGCATATAGGCGAACGGCGCGATTTCCACCTTACCAATCTCAGGTCGCAGGCAATATTGCATAAAAGAAGCTCCCAGCCGTTTCACCAGTACGTCATACACGGGGCGAAAATAAGGAGCGAACTTCTCGGAAACATCTCCAGGTAAGAAGCCGAGGTCTTCATCAGCTTGCAGAACTGGACGGGTTACAATGATCCTGTCCACGTCTTTATGGATCAGGGCCTCTGCTGCTTTTGCCGCGCTGATCCAGGTTTTACCACACCCGGCTTCACCGGTGGCGAAGATCAGCTGTTTACTCTCGATAGCATTCAGGTAGTGCGCCTGAGCTTCATTCCGCGCCGTGATTGGCGTGGCGTCGCGACTGTCACGCGCCATACCGATCGCTTCTACGCCGCCCATCTGCACAAGCGAGGTGACCGATTCATCTTCACGTTGCTTATGGCTACGCGAATCCCGCCTCAGCACACGTTTTGCTTCACGACGAGCTTTGATCACTGCTTTTTGTCTTCCCATGGATAGCACCTTGAGTTGTAGGTATACATCACACGCGCCGTTGGCGGCACGATTATGCGCACGAACATCTGAGGGTTGGCTTCCTTGTAAGCCATTGCTTGCTTTCGGATAAGACGCCACACACGGCTACGCGCACCGTACAGGGCGTCAGTAACAAGGATAAGAAGTGAATGAGAGAGAGATTTAGCGGTGACGACGTGGCTACCGGAAGAGAAACGTCCGCGTAAGGTACTGCTGTTACTGTGAAAAACGTGTCCAGTACAGGACTTTTCCATTCGCGATCTCCATAGTGAATGACTATCACCGCCGGGAACTACCGCTATTACTTATAAGTACATCATAACCTTTCGCTAATGCAACAATATTTTTACTTGTTGTTAACTTAAATTCTATCTTATCACCAGAGACAGTTTCTTGCCCAGAGATGACAGAATTATTTCAGTCGCATACCGATCATAAAAAATAGTTTGTTTCTTCATCAAGATGTCAGGAAAAACCCCGCTGTACTGCGGGGCATAATCATCAGGCTTCGAGCAGAGACTGTCCCAGATAATTGTCTGCGGTTTTAACACCCGGCAAAGCAAAGAAATATCCCCCACCAATCGGTTTGACATACTCTTCGAGCGCTTCACCGTTCAGACGTTTCTGCACCGTCAAAAATCCTTTTTCCAGATCGTGCTGATAGCAAACAAACAACAGCCCCATATCCAGTTGACCGGAATTAGTCACGCCGAGCGAATAACTGTAGCCACGACGCATCATCAGGCTCGAGTCGGTTTCTTTCGTGCGTGGGTTTGCCAGGCGGATATGGCTGTCGAGCGCAATCACTTCGCCTTCAGGATCGCTGGCATAGTCAGGCACATCATGCTCATGCTGCATACCCAGCGGCGCGCCGGTGTGTTTATCGCGACCAAAAATCGTTTGCTGCTCTTTCAGCGGCGTACGATCCCAGAACTCAACGCGGAACTGAATGAGCCTGACGGCCTGATAGCTTCCGCCTTGCGCCCAGGCAGGTTCGCCCTGCCCATCCGTCACCCACACCACGTCTTGCATCAACTTCGCATCCGTAGCGTCCGGATTCGCGGTGCCGTCTTTAAAGCCAAGTAAATTGACCGGGGTCTCTTTACCTTTGCTGCGCGCGGCGTGGTCGGAAATAAAACCTTCACGTTTCCAGCGAACGCTGAGGAGATCGGGCGTATGTTTAATGATATCGCGCAACGCATGGATGACGGTATCCTGGGTGTTGGCACAAATCTGCAGCAACACATCGCCATGACACAGCGCCGCATCCAGCGAATCATTCGGGAAGCGGGTCATTTTTTGCAGCTTTTTCGGCATCTGCGATTTTAGGCCATAGCGTTCATCGAACAGCGAGGAGCCGACTGACAACGTCATCGTCAGGTTGTCTGGCGCAATGTAGGCGCCGAGGATACCGGAGTCCATAGGGGGTAAACGCGGATTCGGCGTATCCGGCGCCGGTCCACCGGTGGTCAGAAACGCAAATCGGCTAGTCAGCAACCGGAATAACCGCTCAAGATCGGCCTTATCGCTGGCGAGAACATCGAATGCCACCAGCATCATTGATGCCTGCTGCGGCGTCAGGATCCCCGCCTGATGCTGACCATAAAACGGCTGCGCTTCACTACGTGCATCCGGAGACAGCGTGCCCGGCGCGCTTTGTGGTTTTTGCGCGTGGGCAACCGGACACCCACCTGCCAGCGCAAGCGCCCCACCCAGGGCGCCCATCCCTTTCAGTAAACGTCGGCGTGACGGTTCGCTCACGCCGTTTTCATTATCTTGCTGCATAGTGCTTAATCCAGACCCAGAACACCGCGTAATTGCGACAAGTCTTCCGCCAGCGTCGTGATTGGCCCTTTCAGCGCATTACGATCGGCATCGGTCAGTTTGTCATAGGTTTCAAAGCCGTCTTTGGTACGGTACTTGCTCAAAATGGTATCGACCTTTTTGAAGTTCGCATCCACCTTCGCCAGCAGTTCAGCATTGGATTTTTGCAACTGAGGACGCAGGAGATCGACAATTTTCTGCGCGCCATCGACGTTGGCCTGGAAATCCCACAGATCGGTATGGCTGTAGCGATCTTCTTCTCCGCTGATTTTGCTGGCAGCAACTTCTTCAATCAGCCCTGCTGCCCCGCCAACAACTTTAGACGGTGGGAAAGCCAGCTCGCTAATACGCGTTTGCAGGTCAAGAACATCGCTGTTTAATTGGTCGGCGTACTTGTCCATACCTTTGGTGGTATTGTCGCCAAACAGCGCTTTCTCCAGGCGGTGGAAGCCAGTGAATTTAGGATCGGCGGCTTTTTGTTCATAATCATCTTCACGTGCATCGATGCTGCCGTCGAGATCGGAGAACAGTTCAGCAATCGGTTCAATACGCTCATAATGTTGACGGGTTGGCGCATACAGCGATTTCGCTTTTTCCAGATCGCCAGCTTTAATCGCCTCGGTAAAGGCTTTGGTGCCCGCAACCAGCTGTGCGGTTTCGGCTGTCACATAGGCTTTGTATTCGGTAATCGCGCCGCTCAGACTCAGCAGAGCATCGCTTTGTGCGGCATCCGCCGTTGCACTACCTTTTACGATCAGTTTGCCTTTCGGGTTAGTCAACAGGCCGCAGGTCATATCATATTCGCCCGGCTGCAGGTTAGCCGTCATTTTCTGGCTAAAGCCTGGCGCAATGTTTTCGCGTTCTTCAACCACCATAACGCCTTTGAGGATCTCCCACTCCAGCGCTTTCTGGCTGTGGTTCTGTATGATGAACTGCGTTTTCCCGGCGTTTACCGTGATTGTCATCGGTTCACACTGTTTGTCGTTAACCGTGACTTTCACCTGCGGAATATCGGCGGCTTGTGCAGAAAAAGCGGATGCAAACAGCGCGGCAATACCCAACTGCAGCGCACTACGGCGAAAATTAAGCGTCATAACCTATCCCTTTAAATAAGTATGTTGTAACTAAAAAGTATTCTGCATCACGTTTTTCTCAAGGTGCGGTACGCGATGCCGTAGTGCCTGAACGCGGCGGTAGTGCAAACATAATCAACGCCGGAATCAGGTAGATAAACCAGACAGCGACTTCACTAACGCTTGGCGCTTCCTGATAGCCGAAAATACCTTCCATCAATGTGCCAAACAGCGAATGCGTCGACAGCACACTGCTCAGGTCAAACGCCACATCCTGAAAATGATTCCACAACCCGGCTTCGTGGAAAGCGCGGATCGCCCCAGCGGCAAGACCGGCAGCCACCAGCAAAATGAACAGGCTGGTCCATTTAAAGAATGCCCCGAGGTTGAGGCGAATGCCGCCGAGGTAAATCAGGTAACCCAGAACCACCGCGGTAGCCAGTCCCAGCATCGCGCCTAGCGGCGGCCAGATGCCTACATCCTGCTGGAATGCCGCCAGCAGGAAGAACACCGACTCCAGCCCTTCACGGGCAACGGCAAAAAAGACCATCATTACCAGCGCCCAGCCGTGATGGTTGCCACGTTGCAACGCGTTATCGACAGCCTGTTCAAGCTGGACTTTGACGTTGCGCGAAACTTTACGCATCCAGAACACCATCCAGGTGAGGATCGCCACGGCAATGACCGCCACGATGCCCTCAAACAGCTCCTGTTCTTTTTGCGGAAATTCACCGGTGGTTTCGTTGATGAAAATCCCTAACGCCAGGCATAACGCCGCCGCCAGCAGAACACCAATCCACATCACACCAATCCATCGACCACGCTGAGTCCGTTTCAGGTAGCTGGCAATCAGGCTGACAATCAGCGCGGCCTCTAACCCTTCGCGCAACATAATTAGAAATGGAACAAACATGCGAAGAACCCTTAAACGTTATTCTCGGTCAATTGATGAAAAGAAAAGTAAATTACAGTGATAGTGATTATCATTACAGTAAGGAAAAACTCAAGCAGAATGTTTTGAGAATGATGACTTAATGTAAACAGTTAGGCGGGTAATGGTTATGCAGGTATGCGGGGCGCAATAAAAAGCCCCCTACTTTTAGCAATGTCATTCAGTTATCGCCTCTGTATCAGAAAGCATCAACCTGTATTCGCGAAGGTAATGAACATGCTATTTCAGAGAAAGGGTTCCGTTCACCGTATGTGCATTGCTTCTCTAAGACAGTGATTCCTGTGAACGTGTAAAGGGCGTTCGCCGCCACGCCCTTTACAATCCCGGCTCCCGGCGGGAAAATTGCCACTTCGTGGTTCCCTCCGCTTTTTCCTCCAGGCTACCGGGCCGGGCGCGAGGAAACTTCCCTGTAAAACGCGCCCTGAGCCAGCATCCATGCTGGCTCTCCCGGCCTGACGGAAACACGTCGGCAATTTTCAGCCGGACCAGTCCACACCTCACCACCTACGCTTTTATTTGAATATCTCTGAACAGCAAAACGGATATAACTGGAAGTCAGAGTGCTGAAGCGATGCTCTGGTCCGGCTGGAAATCGATGAGACGTTGACGGCTGACCGGGGCTGTCCGCAAGGATGCGGACAGAGGGGACGGCCTGCAGGGATGCAGGCTCGGCCCCGACCCGACAGGCAGACGGAATAAGACGAATAGCTCGCGTAGCGACGATTTTCCCGCCGGGAGCCTGGGATGCAAGGGAGGCGGCGGTGAGCCTCCCTTGCACGTTCACGGGTATAGCGATATCAGAGAAGCAATGCACATAAGGTGAACGGAAACTTATTCAGGGTAAAACGTTCTCCGTACATGCTTAACTGAACGGTATTGCGCACGCAGCGGGCTTGAGGGCAGATTATTCTGCCTGTAAACGCGATGGCGGAGCTGAGTGATAATGCGCATCAGCCTCGGCAAAACGTTGCTGCATAGCGGCTGAAGGTGCTTTACCCAACAGGCTGAAGACCACAATACCGATGCTGCCGAAAACAAAGCCCGGGATAATTTCATACAGACCTAGCCAGGCAAACTGCTTCCAGACGATTACCGTCACCGCACCGATGATCATCCCTGCCAGCGCGCCGTTGCGGGTCATACGCGACCACATTACCGAGAACAGAACCACCGGACCAAACGCCGCGCCGAAGCCCGCCCAGGCGTAGCTTACCAGACCCAGCACGCGGTTCTCCGGGTTCGCCGCCAGCGCGATAGACACCAGCGCCACGACCAGCACCATGATGCGGCCAATCCATACCAACTCTTTCTGGCTGGCATTTTTACGCAGGAACGCTTTGTACAAATCTTCGGTGATTGCGCTGGAGCACACCAGAAGCTGGCAGCTCAGGGTCGACATAACCGCAGCGAGGATCGCAGACAGCAGAATACCGGCAATCCACGGGTTGAACAGGATTTGAGCCAGTTCAATAAACACACGCTCGGCGTTCTGGTTAACGGCACCGGCAAGCTGTGGGTTGTTGTTAAAGTAAGCAATACCAAAGAAGCCCACGGCCACGGCACCTGCCAGACACAGGATCATCCAGGTCATACTGATACGGCGAGCATGAACGATGCTATGGTGGGAATCTGCCGCCATAAAGCGCGCCAGAATATGCGGCTGGCCAAAGTAGCCCAGACCCCAGCCCATCAAAGAAATGATGGCAACAAAATTCAGCCCTTTGAACATGTCCACGTTCTCAATGCTCTTTTGTTTAATCACTTCCAGCGAATCTTCAAATCCGCCCACGCCAATAATGACCATTACCGGCGTCAGGATCAGAGCAAAAATCATCAGGCTGGCCTGGACGGTATCGGTCCAGCTAACCGCCAGGAAACCACCAATAAAGGTATAAATGATCGTCGCGGCCGCCCCTGCCCACAGCGCTGTTTCATAGCTCATGCCAAAGGTGCTTTCAAACAGACGCGCCCCTGCCACAATCCCTGAAGCACAATAGATGGTGAAAAACAGCAAAATAACCAGCGCGGAGATAATACGCAGAATTCGGCTTTTATCTTCAAAGCGACCGGTAAAGTAATCCGGTAACGTCAGCGCATTGTTATTGTATTCGGTATGTACGCGTAAACGTCCGGCCACCAGCTTCCAGTTGATCCATGCGCCCAAAATAAGGCCGATGGCGATCCAGCTCTCTGAAATGCCCGACAGGAAAATCGCGCCGGGCAAACCCATCAGTAACCAGCCGCTCATGTCAGATGCCCCGGCGGATAATGCGGTCACGAATGGACCCAGACTGCGTCCACCCAGAATGTAATCGTCAAAGTTTTTGGTTGAACGCCATGCAATAAACCCTATCAATATCATGCCGAAAATATAGACACAGAATGTCACTAACATCGGTGTGCTAATAGCCATCAAAACTCTCCAAAATTATGTATCAGCAATGCCGTGGCTTGCCGTTTTATTACCCTGCCGGAACGTGGCAAAGATATCTATGTTGACCAGGGCGACCGTATCCTGCCGGAAGCGATGGTTATTCACAATCGATTTAACACACCATTTACATCAAATTTGATCCAGAGTAGATAGCATTTTTCTGTAGGTTGCACTCTCTCACATTTTTTTCGGTTGCACCTTTTAAAAGTGTTAACTACCGCAGAGAAAAAGATTCTGTAATTTTTACAGCCCACATCATAAGACTCATTTTTATTAACATTTCATTCATTTCCAAGCTTGCAAACCAAGTCACATTTAACACGGTTGCACAAAGTTGCAACATAGTGGATATTTCTCGGTAACTATCAGACCCGTATTTCAGTACAACAGGAGTAAACGGCATGGGAACCACCACGATGGGGGTTAAGCTGGATGACGCCACTCGCGAGCGTATTAAAACAGCAGCATCACGAATCGATCGCACGCCACATTGGCTGATCAAACAAGCCATCTTTAATTATCTCGAACGACTGGAAAATGACGACGCGCTTCCTGAACTACCGGCTCTGCTGGCGGGTGCCGCGAATGAGGGTGAGGAGTCAACCACGCCACAGAATGAAGCACATCAGCCTTTCCTGGAATTTGCCGAACAGATCCTGCCGCAGTCTGTTTCCCGCGCAGCAATCACCGCCGCGTACCGCCGAGCCGAAACCGATGCCGTGCCGATGCTGATGGAGCAGGCTCGTCTGCCGCAACCCATCGCGGAGCAAGCACACAAGCTGGCGTACGATCTGGCTGACAAACTGCGTAACCAGAAGACCGCCAGTGGCCGCGCCGGGATGGTACAAGGTTTATTGCAGGAATTCTCCCTTTCTTCACAGGAAGGCGTCGCGCTGATGTGCCTGGCCGAAGCCCTGCTGCGTATTCCAGATAAGGCCACCCGCGATGCGTTAATTCGCGACAAAATCAGCAACGGCAACTGGCAGTCGCACATTGGACGCAGCCCGTCCCTGTTCGTCAACGCGGCGACCTGGGGACTGTTGTTTACCGGTCGTCTGGTTTCTACGCATAACGAAGCCAGCCTCTCACGCTCACTCAACCGTATTATCGGTAAAAGCGGTGAACCACTGGTGCGTAAAGGCGTCGACATGGCAATGCGCCTGATGGGCGAACAGTTCGTCACCGGAGAGACTATTGCCGAAGCGCTGGCTAACGCCCGTAAACTGGAAGAAAAAGGTTTCCGCTACTCTTACGACATGCTGGGCGAAGCGGCTCTGACCGCCGCCGATGCCCAGGCTTACATGGTTTCGTACCAACAGGCAATCCACGCCATTGGTAAAGCCTCTAACGGTCGCGGCATCTATGAAGGGCCGGGCATTTCTATCAAGCTGTCGGCGCTGCATCCGCGTTATAGCCGTGCGCAGTATGACCGCGTGATGGATGAACTCTATCCGCGTCTGAAGTCGCTTACTTTGCTGGCCCGCCAGTACGACATCGGTATCAATATCGATGCTGAAGAGGCCGACCGACTGGAGATCTCCCTCGATCTGCTGGAAAAACTTTGCTTTGAACCTGAACTCGCGGGCTGGAACGGTATCGGCTTTGTTATTCAGGCCTACCAGAAGCGCTGCCCGTATGTTATCGACTACCTGATTGACCTCGCCACGCGCAGCCGCCGTCGCCTGATGATCCGCCTGGTTAAGGGCGCCTACTGGGATAGCGAAATCAAACGTGCCCAGATGGATGGCCTGGAAGGTTATCCGGTCTATACCCGTAAGGTCTACACCGACGTTTCCTATCTGGCCTGTGCGAAAAAACTGCTTGCGGTACCGAATCTGATCTACCCGCAGTTCGCCACCCACAACGCCCATACGCTGGCAGCGATTTATCAGTTGGCCGGTCAAAACTACTATCCGGGTCAGTACGAGTTCCAGTGCCTGCACGGCATGGGCGAACCGCTGTATGAGCAGGTCACCGGCAAAGTCGCGGATGGTAAGCTGAACCGTCCATGCCGTATTTACGCACCAGTCGGCACGCACGAAACGCTGCTGGCATACCTGGTGCGTCGTCTGCTGGAAAACGGCGCCAACACCTCGTTCGTCAACCGCATTGCAGACACTACCCTGCCGCTGGATGAACTGGTGGCCGATCCGGTCGAAGCCGTTGAAAAACTGGCGCAGCAGGAAGGCCAGGCCGGTCTGCCGCATCCGAAAATCGCCCTGCCGCGTGACCTGTACGGTAAAGGCCGCGAAAACTCAGGCGGGCTGGATTTAGCGAACGAACATCGTCTGGCCTCACTGTCCTCCGCCCTGCTCAACAGCGCGCTGCAAAAATGGCACGCTAAACCGATGCTCGAACATCCGGTTGCTGACGGTGAAATGACGCCCGTCATCAACCCGGCCGAACCGAAGGACATTGTCGGTTACGTGCGAGAAGCGACTCACAGTGAAGTGGAACAAGCATTGCAGAACGCGGTAAATAACGCGCCGATCTGGTTCGCCACACCGCCACAAGAGCGCGCCGCTATTTTGCATCGCGCCGCCGTTCTGATGGAAGGCCAGATGCAGCAGTTGATTGGCATCCTGGTACGCGAAGCAGGTAAAACCTTCAGCAACGCCATTGCGGAAGTGCGCGAAGCGGTAGACTTCCTGCACTATTATGCCGGTCAGGTCCGCGATGACTTCGATAATGAAACCCATCGTCCGTTAGGACCGGTGGTTTGTATCAGCCCATGGAACTTCCCGCTGGCCATTTTCACCGGGCAGATCGCCGCCGCGCTGGCGGCGGGCAACAGCGTGCTGGCAAAACCGGCGGAACAAACCCCGCTGATTGCCGCCCAGGGCATCGCTATTTTACTCGAAGCAGGTGTACCGCCGGGCGTGGTACAACTGCTGCCAGGTCAGGGTGAAACGGTCGGGGCACAGCTCACTTCCGATGAGCGCGTACGCGGCGTCATGTTTACCGGCTCAACGGAAGTCGCCACGCTGTTGCAACGTAATATCGCGACCCGCCTGGATGCTCAGGGGCGTCCAATCCCGCTTATCGCCGAAACCGGCGGGATGAACGCCATGATCGTCGACTCCTCCGCGCTGACGGAACAGGTCGTGGTCGACGTTCTGGCTTCTGCCTTTGACAGCGCCGGACAGCGCTGCTCCGCGCTTCGCATCCTGTGTCTGCAGGACGATGTCGCCGACCATACGCTGAAAATGCTGCGCGGCGCGATGGCGGAATGCCGCATGGGTAACCCGGGGCGCCTGACCACCGATATTGGGCCGGTTATCGATGAAGAAGCCAAAGCCAATATTGAGCGCCATATTCAGGCTATGCGCGCCAAAGGACGTCCGGTGTTCCAGGCCGCGCGCGAAAACAGCGAAGATGCACGTGAATGGCAAACCGGTACCTTTATCGCCCCGACGCTTATCGAGCTGGAAAGCTTCGACGAATTACAAAAAGAGGTGTTCGGTCCGGTACTGCACGTTGTGCGTTACACCCGTAACAATCTGGGCAGCCTGATTGAGCAAATTAATGCCTCCGGCTACGGCCTGACGCTGGGCGTGCACACCCGTATCGATGAAACCATCGCCCAGGTCACGGGCTCGGCACATGTGGGGAACCTGTACGTTAACCGCAATATGGTTGGCGCCGTCGTCGGTGTGCAGCCATTCGGTGGCGAAGGCTTGTCAGGAACCGGGCCAAAAGCGGGTGGACCGCTGTATCTGTACCGCCTGCTGGCTAACCGCCCGGAAAATGCGTTAGGCATTACGCTTGCCCGTCAGGATGCGGAATACCCGGTCGATGCGCAGCTTAAAACCGCGCTCGTTCAGCCGCTGGAAGCGCTCAGCGAATGGGCAACCGACCGTCCATCGCTGCGTGCGCTTTGCCAGCAGTTTGGCGAACTGGCGCAGGCCGGTACCCAGCGTCTGCTGCCAGGCCCAACCGGCGAGCGCAATACCTGGACGCTGTTGCCGCGTGAACGCGTGCTGTGTATCGCCGATGATGAGCAGGATGCACTGGTTCAGGTTGCCGCTGTGACTTCAGTAGGTAGCCTAATCCTGTGGCCAGATGATACGTTCCATCGCGACCTGGCAAAACGCCTGCCAACTGCGGTTTCCGGGCGCATTCAGTTTGCCAAAGCGGACAACATCGCCACGCAGCCGTTTGATGCGGTTATTTTCCACGGCGATTCCGATCAGCTTCGCGCACTGTGTGAAGCAGTGGCGGCCCGCGAAGGGGCGATTGTGTCGGTCCAGGGCTTTGCCCGCGGCGAAAGCAATATCCTGCTGGAAAGGCTGTATATTGAGCGCTCCCTGAGCGTCAATACCGCCGCAGCCGGGGGGAACGCCAGCCTGATGACAATCGGCTAAGGTTGTGGTTAATTAAGGCTCCGGTAACGGGGCCTTTTTTTATGAAGCCAGAGGGAAGCATGAAACGAATCGTACTGACATGTGCAGCGCTGCTGCTGAGTGGCCAGGTGCTGGCGGATGACTGCGCCAACGCGAACACGCAGATTGAGATGAACACCTGTGCGGCAGAGCAGTATAAGGCGGCCGACGCCAAACTTAATGAAACGTACCAGAATGCGCTGAAGCGCGCGGCCCCAACCCAGCGCGATTTACTGAAAAAAGCGCAAATATCCTGGATAACTTTGCGCGATGCGGACTGTGCGTTAATCAGTTCCGGTACCGAAGGCGGTAGCGTTCAGGCGATGATTTCCAGCCAGTGCCTGACGGATAAGACCAACGAGCGCGAAGCGTTTCTCGCCTCGCTCTTGCAGTGTGAAGAAGGCGATTTAAGCTGTCCGTTACCGCCGGCCAGTTAACGCTCGCGGATCCCTTCAATAATCATCCGCTGTACGCTCTCCACCGTTTGGTTAAAAAAGGCTTCATCACGCAGCGTTGCGCCCGTCACCGCCTCTACCTGTGGGGCAAAGTCGGCGTAGTGCTGAGTTGAAGCCCAAATCATAAAAATCAGATGATGTGGATCGACCGGAGCCAGTTTTCCGCTTTTGATCCAACCGGCAATCAGCGCGGATTTCTCATCAATTAGCGTTTTGAGATCCCCCTCCAGTTCTGCCATCAATAAAGGCGCGCCGGCCAGCATCTCCATACAAAACAGCCGTGAGGCCTGAGGGTAATCGCGCGACACTTCCAGCTTAAGACGAATGTATTCTTTAATGGCCACCAGTGGCGCAAAGTCTTCGCGAAAAGCTTTCAATGGAGCCAGCCAGATGTCGAGGATCTGCCGTAAAACGGCGATATAGAGCACCTCTTTTGACGGGTAGTAATAAAGCAGATTGGTTTTTGACACGCCCGCCTGCTCTGCCACCTGCTCCAGGCGCGTGCCGTGGATCCCATATTGGGAGAAGATATTTAATGCCGCGGTTAATATGGCCTGGCGTTTTGCACTGACGGCCTGCGAGCGCTTACCTGTTTTTTTCTCTGCGCGTTGAACCATGCGCCCTCTCCTTCTTGTAAGGGCGCCAGCATACCAAATCACGCGGTGAATGGTTAAATTAAAGCGATTCCGGCGGTGCCTCTTGCCCAAGCGTTTTTTTCTTTTTGAACTTCAGCTCGCTAACCAGCACGCCAACAATAATGAATGCCGCACCAAGCAATGCAAGTAGCGGTAAGCGTTCACCCGCCAGACGGCCAAAGATCCCCGCCCACACCGGCTCACCGGTATAAATAACCGTCGCGCGCGTCGGCGAAACACTGCGCTGCGCCCAGTTCATGGTGACCTGAATAATCGCGCTAAAAATCCCCAGCCCCAGCGCCACCACCAGCAATCCGGTAGACATTGGTGGTACGGTCTCTCCGGCCGGTCCCATCGCCATAAACGCCACTATCGAAGCGGTTGCCAGTTGCACTACCGTAACCCGACGTACATCCACTTTTCCCGCCCACGCGCTAATCAGGATAATTTCTGCCGCAATCGCCACCGCACCGGCAAGCGTGATCCACTCGCCTTCGCCCAGGGCCAGCAAATTGCCTCCCGGTCCGGCAAGAAAAATCAATCCGATAAAGGCCAGCACAATACCAACGCACGGCATCAGGCCAGGTATGCGCCCCAGACACAACCATTGTAAAAGCGGCACCAACGGTACGTACATCGCGGTAATAAACGCCGATTTACTGCTGGGAATAAACTGTAGCCCCCAGGTTTGCAGGCTATAGCCCAGCGCAATTGCGATACCAATTGCAACCCCTGCTTTGACCTCCAGCCACGTCAGCTTATGCAATGTGTGTAACGACAAAAGCGCGACCGCCAGCGCGGCAGTGGCAAAACGCACACCGACAAAGAAAAAAGGCCCGCTCAGGGTAACGGCATATTGCACTGCCAAAAATGTGCCACCCCAGAACATGGTGATCACAATGAGGATCGCTTCCTGAGGTTTAACAGAGAAGGAATAACGAGAAAGTAATGACATGAGACACCCGATTAACTGAATGTCATTAGTCTGCGTTGCGTTTTGTTACAGTTCAACCTTGCAGACAAAAAAAACCGCCGGAAGGACCCGGCGGCGGTGGCTACGTAACGTCTGTCTCTGACACTCAGCCGTCACGACATATCTGACAGATAACCCGACAATTACGATTTGTTGTTGCCGTGGCTATTTTTGCCCCCTTTTTTGCCTGCCTCTGAAGCGCGTTGCGGGTCATTCTTAAAGTTGCCCCCGCTGTGCTGGCCACCTTTTCGACCTGCTTCTGATGCTCTTTCGCGGTCTTCCGCAAAGTTGCCGGAACCGCCCCGATGGTTTGCCATTACTGACCTCCGTCATTGATTAGACATCATATTGCATAGGTACTGAGGAGTGATACCTCACGCAGCGTTACGGGCGAGGCCCTGAAAATAACTGCGTGGGATTAAGCATAGTGAAGCGTGGCCTGGGCAGACGCTAACTGTAATATCCTGCAACAGGATCAGCAGTGACAAAGATATAATCACCATAAGAAATCAATAAGTCTTTCTTATGACTACCGAATTCTACCCGGTTAAATATGTATCATTTTGCTACAAAGTAGGTTGTTATAAAAATTGTTATAAATCAAAGAAGTGATTGTGAAATTTGCACTCCTGACAGTACGTCATATCTTTAAAGGTAGGTAGCGAGTCGCTACGGACACGGTTAACTCGAGGAGTAGTGTAAAATGGCAAAAGTTCTGGTGCTTTATTATTCCATGTATGGACACATTGAAACTATGGCCCACGCAGTCGCAGAAGGCGCAAATAAGGTAGATGGCGCGGAAGTGATTATTAAGCGTGTACCAGAGACCATGCAGCCCGAGATTTTCCTTAAGGCTGGCGGCAAAACACAAAACGCACCAGTCGCAACCCCACAAGAACTGGCTGATTATGACGCCATCATTTTTGGTACCCCCACGCGTTTTGGCAATATGTCCGGTCAGATGCGTACCTTCCTCGACCAGACTGGCGGGCTGTGGGCCTCTGGCGCCCTGTACGGCAAACTCGCCAGCGTATTCAGCTCAACGGGAACCGGCGGCGGTCAGGAACAAACCATTACATCAACCTGGACTACGCTTGCCCACCATGGGATGGTAATTGTGCCTATCGGTTACGCGGCGCAAGAGCTGTTTGATGTCTCTCAGGTTCGCGGCGGTACCCCTTACGGTGCAACCACCATTGCCGGAGGCGACGGCTCCCGCCAGCCAAGTCAGGAAGAATTATCTATCGCCCGCTATCAGGGTGAATATGTCGCAGGTCTGGCAGTAAAACTCAACGGCTAATCTTCAACAGGAGGATACGAATGCCAACTCAAGAAGCGAAAGCCCATCGCGTCGGCGAATGGGCAAGTCTGCGCAATACATCGCCGGAAATAGCCGAAGCCATTTTTGAAGTCGCGCATTATGACGAGAAACTGGCGGAAAAAATTTGGGAAGAAGGTAGCGACGAGGTGCTCATCAAAGCCTTTGAGAAAACAGACAAAGATTCGCTCTTTTGGGGTGAACAGACTATCGAACGTAAAAACGTCTAGTGCTCAGACTCCCCCGCGAACACGGGGGAGTTTTTCTTTTACTTAGCCGCCTCATTCAGCACGCTGTCGAACTTATCTATCGGGCAAAAACCTTCTGCATCTATCGGACACCCTTTCAGCTCCAGCGTTACGCGCTGCGCCGGGGATTTCAGCGTCAGAACATCTGCATTACGCAACTGCTGCGAGCTCTGATACACATACTCGATTTTCATCAGATCACGATTTGCGTTGCTGTCATGCCAGCGCTGGAAAACAATCTTCCCGCCAATCGGCGTACGCTCGTTCTGATCGTGAAGCTGGTACGGTTTGAAATCCAGCGCCGTGAGCAGCGAAGCAATATTTGAGTCATGCCCCACCAGCACGGTTATTTTCGGTGCTTTCGCGCGATCGGTAACCAGCGCATTATCAATATATTTCACCAGTGGTTTGGCGACGTTCTGCGCTACTTCCGGGGAGGTGAACAGGCTGTCCTGATAGCCGTTTTTCAGTTTCGACAGGACCTTCCACTGCTGATCCGATTTAATCTCGCCCCAGGCAACCTTATCCATCGGGAAGCCTTCGTAATATTGCAGCGTGAAGGCATCAACCAGCGAATTCCCCACCTTCAGCGGCCCCGAAACGCCTGGCTCCTGCTGGTATTTCGCACTAAACGTATCTTTGGCATCGGTCAGGGAACACTGCTGTTTTTCTTTGCAGGACGGAGAGTCTTTGTAGTCTGTCATTTGCTCAAGCAGCTGATAGCTTTCGTTGAGCTGCATTTTACTACGCTCTTTCTCCATGGCCTGAACGGCCTGCTGGCTGAAGTCAGCGGAATCATCGGTGATCACCGGATTAAAGGTAGGATCCATGGTGCCCATTTTTTCCTGATGATGGACCGGAACATCACAACCAGGAAAAGCACCGGTGACAAAGAACTGCGCCGTGGCGACCGTACGCTGCAGGCTATTAGCGTAGGTATAAACCGTGTCCGGCGCTGGGCATTCGCCCGACTTCACCATTCCCTGCTCTGCCAGCCACTCTCGCATGTAGTGGCCCATATAGATTTCCAGCACACCGCCTTTGGTAGTGAGTTGTCCGCCGGGGACATCCCATTCTGGCCATTGTTTGGGGGTGGACTGTTCAAGAACGCTGCCATTATTGGCTAAAGGTGCACGTAAGTTATGCCGACTCATCATCAATACTTGTTGAAGCTGATACCCTTCCGGCGCGGTCTGCGCCTGCGCGGCGGTTGACAATAATACAGCCCCTGCCACGGCTGCGGCGATTAACGATTTATTCATCCCTACGACCTCTTGTTGTTATCAATCACAACAGAGTGTGACAGAAATATGACATATTTCCGGGAACGCTTTCGCAAAACAGACCATCTAGCGTGTCGTTTTAACACCGAACTCGGTTTCGAGTTTGCGAATGCCAAGAGGTGTGAAGGTGACGTGGCGGCTGCCCGGTTCGGTTTTTATCCATCGCTGTTCGCTAAACCAGCGCAGCAGCGTTGCGCCAAGCACACCGCCGGAATGATAACGTCGTTCGCTCCAGTCCAGACAACCGCAGGTTAACTTCCGCCGGGATGAGCCCGTGACAAGAACAATCCCCATCCGGGCCAGATTTTCCTGGCCAAGAGGAGTCAGCGTTTCACCATCCGGCGTTAACCACTGACGGGAAACTAGCGTATCAAACAACCTCACCGCGACCTCTCCGGCGAGATGGTCGTAGCAGGTGCGGGCATGCCGCAAACCTGGCGGCGTAGTGATTCTGCGGGGCGTTGATGTCGCCCACGCCACGCCCATCAGACGTTCCAGCAGTTCAGCGATATCGGAACCTGCCAGGCGGAAATAACGATGTCTGCCCTGCGCAAGCGCCACAACAAAACGTTGTTCGCACAGACGCGCCAGATGCGCGCTGGCGGTCGACGCGGATATATCCGCCACCGCGCTGAGCTCAGTTGCAGTCCAGGCGCGGCCATCCATCAGGGCGCACAGCATACGCGAGCGCGATTTATCGGCCATCACTGCCGCAGTGAGTGCCATTTGCGACTCCAAATCGCCCTCTTCTTCATGTAACATCACGGATGCCATAACGACCTCATTGGCCCTGAATCTCTGAATTAACGATGCCATGAAAGTCGCGCAAAGTCACCGCACCGGTCACACAGCACGCAGCACCATCTCGGTACCCAACCCGACCAGACAAAACAGAAAACAGCGTTTAAACACGAGCGGAGAAATAACCCGTCGTACACGGGTTCCTATCCACTGGCCAATCAGTGCAGGAACAATGGCCAAAGCCGACAAGCTTAGAGATTGTACGGGCAGCGCGTTATGCCACCACAGACCCAGCGCCAATGCCAGGGTCGAAAAGGTAAAAGAGATCCCGAGTGCCTGCACCAGTTCATCTTTCTCAAAGCCCAGGGACTGGATCCAGGGCACGGCGGGCATCACAAACACCCCGGTTCCGCCGGTCAATAAGCCGGTCACAAATCCAATAACGAGGGAGTACGGTTTTTCACGCTGCGGGGCCACCGCGATTTTCTTTCCCGCCAGCGTCCAGATAGCGTAGGCCACCAGCGCCACGCCGAGTGCAAACTGGGTTCGGGTGGTGTCACCACCGGTAATCCAGGCGCTGGCAAGCAGTGTCGCCACCACAACTGTCAACAGCATTGGCCACAGTCGTTTGAGCAATTGGCGTGTATTTCCACCACCGCCAAACTGGAACAAATTGCTTATCAGCGAAGGCAATAGCAGCATGGCCGCCGCGGCAACTGGCGAAATAAGCGATCCGAGGATCCCCATGGCCACGGTGGGCAACCCCATACCCGTAACGCCCTTCACCATCCCGGCGAGGACAAATGTGGCGGCAATCATCACCACCAGAGCGGGTCCAAACGCGAAAGAACTCGTCATGTTGCACTTTCCTGAAAAGAGAAGATGACTGATTCTGGACGTTAATCACCGTGTTTGCTTCGCCAGGCAACGAAATATGCCTTTCTGGGGAGGGCGACGTGATAAAAAATGCCGGGTTTCCCCGGCACATTAATCAGAACGTTTTCGCCCACCACAACCGAAGTTTCATGCCCCAGTAGCTGGTCCAGCCGCTGGTGGTTGATACCACCCGACCTTGTGACATCACCACCAGCGTGGGCGTGACGCTGATCGCCCAACTGCGGGAAATGGCCCCGTTCGCATCATTGATGACTGGAAAGTCCACGCCTTTTCGCGACAGCCAGTGAGATACCTCAGCTTCATTTCCGGAACGTAACGCAATGGTCATCACATTTTCCCCTTCCGAACGCAGCCTGGCGACTTCCGGCGTCGTGAAGCGGCATACGCCGCACCAGCTCGCCCAGAAATAAAGCAACACCGGCTCGTCTTTGCTGAGCGCCGCCAGCGTGACGGTTTCACCATCCAGCGTTTGTAAAGGCGTGCTGTCAAAGGAGGCAGGGAGCTGGGGCGCGCGCCAGGCATCCATCAGCAGCATCGCCCCCGCCAACAGTGCCAGTAAGATCAGCCCTTCGCGCAGCCAGCGGCGCAGTTTACTGAGCATTGGCCGCCGCCAGTTTTTCTTTTACCACTTCCTCAAGGGTTTCCCACGACACAGCACCGGGAATCAGTTCATCACCAATGATCGTTGCGGGGGTTCCCTGCACACCCACCAGTCGTGCCAGTTGCAGGTTAGTACTCAGCGTTTCAGCACTTTGGGCATCCAGCGTCACCGGACTGGCCCCCGATTTTTCCTGCGCCTGTTTGATACTGACGTCGGTATGGTAGCCCTTCTTCTGCATCAGTTTTTCATGTAGCGCCAGAAACTGTTGCGGATGCTGATGCCAGGTGGTCAACACGGTCCGCGCCGCCAGTTCCGAGCTTTCACCTTTAAACGGCAGCGGTTTAATCACTACCGCCACGTCAGGATATTTCTGCACAATTTTTTCCAGCATTGGATCCAACTGCTTGCAGTATGGGCAGTTGTAATCGGTGAAGTTTATCAGAGTCAGTTTCGCCTGCTTCGCGCCAATCCGCGGGCTGTTGGGATCGTTAAACAAGGCTTCCTGAATTAATGCTTCAATTTGCTTTTCCTGTTCCGGGGTAAACGGCGCAGGCTCTTTCGCGATACTGACGGCAGAAAACAGGGTTAACAGCAGAACAATCATCATTTTCATGGGGTTACTCCTTTGGCATCATTCAACGTTTGCAGTACCGCATCGCGGGTTAACAACGTGGGTAACGCCTGGCCATCCGGCAGACCGGGGCCATATATTTGGTTATACGGCACAGCAACCTGGCCGCGTTTTTTTAGAAATTCGGTAATGGCTTCAGAAGGGAGCGTCCAGTCGCCGCGCAGCGCCACCACATCCGGCTGTTGCAATGCGGCCTGTACGTCATCTTTATGCAAGACGTTGTATTTGTTTACCTTACAGGTGATGCACCAATCGGCTGTGACGTCAATGAACACGCGCTTATGTTGCGCCAGCGCATCCTCAATCGCCTGCTCGCTTAGCGGTTGCCAGTTCACGCTTTCTTTAGCGCTACTTTGTCCGCTAAACCCTATGTGTGGGAGCAGTAACGTCGCAAGCCAGATAGCCGAACCTAGCATCATCACGCCAAGGAGACGCCGCAAAATATTCATCCAGCGCCCTGGCCGCGGCAAACGCAGCGCCAGACCGGGACGCAGGGCTACCAGCAGCCACGGTAAGCTCATCCCCAGCCCAAGTGCGATAAACAGTCCCCACAACGTTGGCAGCGAAGCGGTCAATGCCACCGCCACCGCCGTTCCCAGGAACGGGGCGCTGCACGGCGTGGCAAGTAGTGTCGCAAATGCACCTTGCCAGAAATGTCCCGACAGACCGTTACCGCCGTGAGTCGCCAGCGTGGTGGTCATCGCAGAAGGGAGTCGGAATTCAAACCACCCGAACAGGCTGGCACTGAACGTCAGCATCACCAGTACCATGACGCCAATGAACCACGGATTCTGAAACTGGATCCCCCAGCCAAGCACCTGATTGGTTAAACGCAGCACCGTCATCAATAGCGCCAGGGCCATAAACGAGACCAGAATTCCGGCTACCGATGCGAGAAACTGACGACGGATCTGGTGACGACTTTTTTCCTCGACCAGCAAAATAGAGCCTAGCTTCATGCCCAGAACCGGTAACACACAGGGCATCAGATTGAGGATCAAACCACCCAGCAGTGCCATTAACACCACTTGCCACAGTGGGAGTGAGGCGTTCTCAACAACCGGGGCCTCGCCAATCGCAAGACGACTTTCCTGGGCAACACCGTTATCTGCCAGCACCAGCGTGACTGACTTACCACGTAGATCTGGCGCGCCTTCTCCCCAACCGTCATGTACAGGTACCGTGGCGCGTAACGTCTCCCCCTCAACATGGATTTGCGGCATGCCAAAATCCGTATCATCAACGGCATCCAGATATAGCCCTGGTTCAGTCCAGCCTCCCGCACGGTGAGCCTCGACGACTAACTCTCCCGCCCGTGAGCCAGCGCTCAGAGTATCGGTCAGGCCGCTGGCAAGTGGGATCTGTCCCATCGCCTGAGCGTAATCATGTGCAAAAGTCGGGTCCTGGGCTGTGGGCGTCACGGAAAAAGGAAAATCCGTCAACAGGCAAACGTTGCTACAGGTGGATAGCGTCAAAACGCCGCTGAGCGTGGCGGGCGATCTACCGCGCACCACCATCGGGAACGTCACCTTATCGTGATACCCCTGGGTAGTGATATTGGCGACCTCAAAACGAGCAGGGGTTGGCCAGAACCAGTCGACCGCTGGCATTTCCCCTTTCCAGGCGATAGCAGGCGCAACGCCTCCCTCGCCCGGGGAACGCCAGTAGGTTTTCCAGCCGTCCTCCAGTTTGACATCCAGCAGCAGACGGGTTTCTCCGCCTGCGGATGTATCAGCGCGTAACCGCACGCTGGCGTGATCGTTATCGGGTGAACGCAGCCAGCCGGGTTCAGCTGCCCAGGATACGGGCAGCCATAGCAATAACAGACAGAGCAGCGCCTGCCTGAAAACAGTCATCATAGTTTTTCTCCGTGAATAATTATCTAACAGTCAGCAACGGCTGTTCTGTCATTCACGGAAGACGCAAAATCGGAGATGCACCCGGAGAGTGGGCGGCGATATGGCTCGCGGTGGGAAAAAAGGTAGACGAAACGCCCGCACTGGCGCCAGCAACGACAACAGCAGGCACAGCACCAGAATAGCGCCTTCAAACAGTACGGGCGGCGCAGCCAGTAATGACTTCGCGCTCAGTTCACAAGGGGTAACGGGTGAGGCCTCGTCGGTCTGCACTTGCGCGCTGGCGGCAACGCTTGTAACAGCAGTATCCATCTGCAACGCGTGCAGGCCCGCCATGCGTTGTGCGGTGCAAACCATCACCACAACACATGCCAGACAGAGGAACCACCATCCCATCCGTTGACGTTTCGCCATTATACCCTCACTCATTGATGCGAGTTATCTTAACCACTCGCCGGTTTTTGGCAACCTTTACGCTGTAAAGTTATGTCCTGCCATCAGCGGGATATACCGCGATTTCAATCAGATTGAGATCGGGATCCCTGACATAAACTGAGCGAATAGGTCCTGTCGCACCGGTTCGTACAACGGGCCCTTCAATAATCTCGACTCCGTGGGTTTGAAACGTCTCCATCACCTCTTCCAGCGTACGCGTGGTGATAAAACACAAATCCAGTGCCCCCGGCGTTGGCGCGTAGGCTTTGGGTTCAAACTCTTTTCCCCGAATGTGGAGATTGATTTTCTGATTGCCAAAGACGAAGGCTTTCCGACCTTGCGCGAAAGTTTCCAACCTCATGCCCAAAAGCTCAACATAGAAACGAACGCAAGCCTCTTCATGATTGGTGGTTAGTACCAGGTGATCCAGGTGGTCGATCATAGCGACATCCATTTGGGTTGCTCATCTCTGACACTTACCCTATTCATTCACGCGCGACAAGAAAAAGAAATTCTACGGGGTATTTGCAGAACTTAGCGCAACAACTTGCAATTCACGCTTTAAAAACGAAATGATAATTAATCATATTCCCGTCTTTATTTATTACACTATAACATTGCTAAAAACACCCCTAAAAATATCACGGAAGTTATCATTCACTATTTACGAAGAATGCATGCAGATATTTCCATGGCAGCACACAAATAATGCCCGTTACGTACTAATGCGTAAATGAAAGTAAGGGGTAGCGCATTTTTAGGGGATTTCCTTATTATATCCAAACGCAATGAATAACGTATTCATTAGCAGAAGATTTGTTTATTAAATGTTATTTAGAGTATATGGAAATGAAAAAATATTTATTACCCCTGATTGGGTTACTTTTTACAGTTAGCGCTCAGGCAGCATCATTTACCAACGGTAAAGAGTATATCACCCTGGAAAAACCCGTCGCTTCCGCCCCGGCGGCGCTGAAGTTTTTCTCATTCTACTGCCCTTCCTGTTATCAGTACGATGAAGTTTTTGAAATCACTGATAACGTGAAAAAAGTATTGCCTGCTGATGTCAAACTCACCGAATACCACGTCGACTTTTTAGGTCCTCTGGGACAAGACATGACACACGCCTGGTCCGTCGCCATGCTGTTGAACGTACAAGATAAAGTTAAACCGTTGCTTTTTGATGCCGTTCAGAAAAAACAAACCGTTAAAACAGCGGACGATATTCGTAACGTATTTATCAGCGCGGGCGTCAGCGCCAGTGATTATGATGCGGCATGGAATAGCTTTGCCGTGAAATCACTAACCGCTAAGCAGCAAGAAATGGTGAAGGCAGTTGATTTAACCGGTGTGCCCGCCATTTTCATCAACGGAAAGTATATGATCAATCCAAAAGGACTGAAGTCAGATGACCTTAATGCATTCGTGCGAAACTATGCTGATACGGTCCGCTTCCTGATCACTAAATCCTGATGTTTAGCTAATCTCACTTTTCGCACCACACAACAGACGCTATAACGTTAAATGCGCTGTTGGTGGTGCGCAACCGCATCGTTTATCGCAATATCCTCCCTTCCCGGTTGGCATTCGCCGTTATCAGGATTACCCTAAACTTAGCGGTGATACCTGTTGTCAGGGTTCATCTTCTGCAAGTGTTGATTTACACGAGAGAACGCTATGGAATTAAAGGATTATTACGCCATTATGGGCGTGAAACCGACAGACGATCTCAAGACAATCAAGACCGCCTATCGTCGACTCGCCCGTAAATACCATCCTGATGTCAGCAAAGAGACTGACGCAGAGGCCCGGTTTAAAGAGGTTGCGGAAGCCTGGGAAGTACTGAGTGATGAACAGCGACGCGCCGAGTACGATCAGCTGTGGCAGCACCGCAACGACCCACAGTTCAGCCGTCAATTCCAGCAAGGAGAGAATCAAAGCTACAGCGCCGAAGATTTCGACGATATCTTCTCCTCTATTTTTGGTCAGCGTGCGCACCAGTCGCGCCAGCGCCCTGCCAGCCGCGGGCACGACATCGAAATAGAAGTTGCCGTATTCCTCGAAGAAACGCTTGCTGAGCATAGCCGCACTATCAGTTACAACCTGCCAGTCTACAATGCGTTTGGCATGGTAGAACGAGAAATTCCTAAAACGCTGAATGTGAAAATTCCGGCTGGCGTCGGTAACGGTCAGCGTATCCGTCTGAAAGGCCAGGGCACCCCCGGCGAAAACGGTGGGCCGAACGGTGATTTGTGGCTGGTGATTCATATTGCGCCGCATCCGCTGTTCGATATTGTTAATCAGGATCTGGAAGTAGTCGTTCCCCTCGCGCCTTGGGAAGCTGCGCTGGGTGCGAAAGTAACCGTTCCGACGCTGAAAGAGAGCATCCTGCTGACCATTCCTGCAGGCAGTCAGGCCGGTCAGCGGCTACGCATTAAGGGCAAGGGTCTGGTAAGTAAAAAACATACCGGCGATTTGTATGCGGTGATCAAGATCGTCATGCCACCGAAACCTGACGACGCCAGTGCCGCCCTGTGGCAACAACTGGCGGATGCACAAAAGGCCTTTGATCCGCGCAAAGAGTGGGGGAAAGCATAATGGCTAACGTTACCGTCACTTTTACCATTACCGAATTTTGTCTGTACACCGGTGTGTCAGAAGAAGAACTGCATGAGATTGTCGGCTTGGGGGTGATAGAACCCCATGAAGACGAGACGTTTGACGATCATGCGCTGACCGTAATGCGTCGCGCGGTGCGCCTGCGTCAGGAGCTGGAACTTGACTGGCCAGGGATTGCCGTTGCGCTGACGTTGCTGGAAGAGAATGCTCAGTTGCGCCAGGAAAACCGCCTGCTGCGCCAGCGGCTGTCTCGCTTTATCAGCCATCCTTAGTGTGTCAGGACCAGCATGGTGCTGGTCCTTTTATTATCCGTCCCGCGCTCTTAATGACATTGCCCAGCAGATGGCATACAGTCTGAGATAAGATTTATCTTAAACAATAAGACGTTGAGTCATGCAGCTTAAACCCCTCACAAAAGGTCGTTTTCACAATATCTGGCAGCAGGATGATGCCTTAATTGAGAAGATATTTCAGGAGCTACTCTCTGAAACGCAGATTATCCAGGAAGATGAGTATCTCTACCGCCAGGGACAGGTTGTCGATCGACTGATCATGGTGCAATCTGGAAGAATTTCGCTGCGTTACAGCGCGGAGAATGGTCGCCGATTCCAGTTGGGCGCCATGGAATGCGACGAGCAACTGTTTGGTGAAATGGAGTTTTTTACCGGATATCGCTGCCAGCTTGATATCGTCGCGGAAGAACCACTGACCGTAGCGGTATGCAGCTGCGACCGTCTGGAGGAAGCGCTGAATCAGCACCCGAGACTGGCGATATTTTTTGCCAGTGCAATGGCGATTGATTATCAGGATATGCTGGAAATCTTCCTGCACCGGATGCTCTACCCTATCGTACATAATGTGGCGTATGACCTGTATCGCCAGCATCAGAACAAGCAGCCGATGGACGGTTTCCATAAAAAATACCAGGAAGCTGAGCGATTCGGCACTACCGATCGGGTCTATCGACGGGCGGTTAAAGCGCTGACGGATGCCGGGCTGGTAACGCGAACGAAGCAAGGACTGGAAATTAAGGATCTGGATGGGCTGCGTAAATTTCTCGGCAATGACATCATTGACTGACACACCAATCCTCGCAAACAGAGCATTGGTGTGTCATTTCGGCGCAATCAGAACTTATAGGTGAGGTTGAAATAGTGACCGAGCCCGGTGGTACGCCCCGCACCGCCATGGTTTTCCATCAATGCCATGTTACGGAAATACTTCAGGCCATAACCGACTGCATAGTGCTCTGAATGCCAGTAGATACCGTTATACCATTCAATCGCGTTGTTGCTGTATAACGGTTGATTAGCAATCTTGTTCGCGGCGAACTGGTAGTCAAAGTACCCCTGATAGTTCAGATAACTGCCGTTGGCAAAGGTATAGAACGGTGTCGACCAGTTCGTTGAGAACATGTAGCCATCCCACTTTCCTTCGTTATCCGCACCGTAGTTTTCACGAACGTAGTGCGCATAGATATTCATTCCCACCATCCCAAACCACGGGACCTTCACATCCGTACCCAGACCAACGTAATGTTCAAATAATTCCCGGTCGCCAATGTTATTTACCGTTGCGATATAGAATTCGTTAAACGGTCCAACGGATAAATCTTTATTAAAAATGGCGTCCAGGGAAAAACGTGGAGATATCTTGGCAAAGAAGTTATCACCACCGTGACGATCGTCCTGTTCGCGATCCAAAATATCAAAGAAATCCACATAACCGTACAGATCTATAATTCCAGAGCGCGCACCAAACTCCAGTTCCAGATAGGTGTCATTACGAATACCATATGGCACTTTCGCATCCACACTTTGCATTAAGTTCATCTGCATCCAGTTAAAATCATTTTTACGGATGTTGCCATCGGTATAATCAGCCGCAAATGCTTGCATACAGCTCATTGCCACTACTGCACCCAGGATTGTTTTTTTAATCATCAATTTATTCTTTTTCAGCATTTTTCAATTCCTTTGAGTAAGGTTGAGTATCGCCCCACCATATAAATGGTGTGGCGACTGGCTATTTAATTAAAGAGGTAAGTGTTATTAGTGCTTTTAATTACGTTTGAGTTTTAATGTCCCCATCAACATGACAAAGATAATTAAATACAACACCGGTATTGCATACATAATTTTTTGCAATCCCATTGTTTTCTCCATGAGCGCACTGATCGCCGGACTAAACATGGCCCCGGCACTGCCGCTAATTAAAATATAAGAAACGTTTTGACTGCTCGCACGCTTCACGAAAGAAACACCGTAGGCAATAAATGAGTTATACAGCGCAGCACAGACAAACCCGTAACTGTAGGCCAGATAATCAAGTCCGGAGATATTATCCTTCGTGACGATAATCGTGGTAATAACACTTGCCAGCAGAATAATACTTAACAGGAAATAATGTATCTTAACCCGAGAAACAATGACGGTTGATACTAATGCCCCGACCAGCGCAGCGCCCCAATATTGCGTAATAATATTTCCTGCTTCTTCAAAGGGAATACCAAATTTGTTCTTCACAAATAAGGGTGCCCAGGTCAGGAAGGTATACAGCGCCAGCATGCCTAAGAACAAGCCAATGCCTCCGCTGATGATCCCTGGATTCCACTCCGATTTCACCTTGTCTGTCCGATCTGCCGCGGGAGCCGTTTCACAGGCAGTAAACCGGGTGAGCGCCACAACGCCCAGCGTGAGTAAGGCCACCATACCCACGCTCAGATAGCTGTAACTCCACGACATATTGTGCGTCAGGGCGAAGGTGGTGATCAGCGGGAAAACTACACCCGCGACGTTAAAGGTGGCGTCCTGCACCACCAGCATCGTACTTTGAATACGATCCTGCCAGACCGAAACCACGATTGTTCCCGCCACGCACAGACCAATCCCGCCGCAAAAACCCACCAGGGTCATGGCGACCATCACCGGCCATAAGCCAGGGCTTAAGTGCATTGCCAGAGCGCAAAGGAACACTATCGAATAGATAATCAGCGTCATACGCTTCACACCGATTTTCTCAATCAGGAAAAAAGCGGCGATGGTTCCGGCTAACGCCCCACCGTTCAGCAACGAAAATATCGAAGCGACGGTATTCACGTCGGCACTGTAGCGTAGTGCAATCGGTTCAATCAGCATGCCAAACTGACTGGCAAACCCTGCCATAATGAAATTTGCCAGAAAACTAATCAGCGTAAGTGCTATTTTATTCTTCATATAATGCCATCTCTGATTGGTTCAATTAAAAGCCGAAACTAAGCGGTAACGGCTGTATTTAGCGCCAGCTCTATCATATTTTTAAAGGTTAACTGCCGTTCTTCTGCCGTGGTTTCTTCTCCTGTCAGGCAATGATCGGATACGGTTAATATAGCCAGCGCTTCAATATTAAACTGGTGTGCTAACGCGTATAACCCTGCCACTTCCATATCCACACCGAGCACACCAAATTTTTCCAGTGCAGGGATTAAATTCTCGTCAGGATCGTAATAAAGATCGCCGCTAAAAACATTGCCGACTTTAATATCGATACCGGCCTTCTGCGCCAGCGTCCACGCCTGCTGCAATAATGGGAAATGGGCGGATGTTGCCATCGCGTAGCCCGCGCTACGTTTAAGATTTGTGACTGAATCCGTTCCGGCAGCGACGGCCAGGATAATATCGCGCATTTTGACATGGTGTTGTGTAGCCCCTAAACTGCCGACGCGAATAATTCTTTGCACACCAAAATCATGTACCAGTTCATGGGCATAAAGCGTCATTGAAGGAATGCCCATTCCATGTCCCATCACCGAAACAGGTTGCCCAAAATATAAACCGGTATAGCCCAGCATATTACGTACATTGGTGACTTCGCGGTAATCCATTAGATAATTTTCGGCAATAAACTTAGCACGGAGCGGATCGCCCGGCATAATTACAGTTGGCGCAAAATCACCCGCTTTAGCATTAATATGTGCAGTCATAACAATTCCTGAATTATGGGTATTGAAAATATGCAGGGATTGTAACCAGACGCTTGTGAGGCGATTGAGGACAAAAGTCCTGCTCAGAGGATCGGCCTCTCATTTTTGAAAGTTTGTGGTGCAGGTATGTGGTAAAACGGAACACAGCGTGTTGGCCTTCTGGCGTACGGTGAATAACGTCAGCGCCCCGGCGCACAGAAGCAGTACGTTGCTCATGGCAAACGCGCACTGCCAGATAAAGGCGAGGACTGCGACGAGAACCAGGCGCAAGAAAGCGCCTCACCATCCGATTGTGGTCCCCCCAAATCCCCCCACCAGCGGCGCGGCCACTACCGTCGCCAGCAGCAGGGACTTAGGATTCATATTTATAATTCGTATGCAGAATAGCGCCATAGATAATTGCATTTCTGTCTCTTACCGCTCAATATTGTTTTTAAAGGAAGCTTATTGTTATTATCGTTTTCCATTCTAAGATTGAGTTATGCATGCCATGATCCCATTTAGATTTAGTGAGATGACTCACGCCGATATTCCTGCTGTTCAGTCGTTCCTTATTGAGCATCTTAATTTGTTCTTCAAGGCCGGTAGATCCATGCCTTCTGCCGAAGAAGATCTCTTTGATCTCGAACAACAGTATCTGTTACAGGAAAGGAATTTATTGCTTTGCGCATGGAGTGAAAAACAAGAATTAATCGCCACACTGGCGGTATGTCAATATAATGATCGTATTACTGAACTGCGTGGTCGCTATAACTTGCGTGAAACGGCAGAAATTTGTCGTTGCTACGTGGATGAGCGCTATCGTAGACAGGGGATTGGCAGCCAATTGTTTGCTTTAGCAGATGGTTTCTGCCAGCAACATCAATATAAAATTTTGTATCTTCATACCCATCATTTTTTACCAGGAGGTTATCACTTCTGGTTGCGTAAAAATTTTAAGGTGATTATGGATATGCAGGATGAATGGCAATTGGTACATATGGAGAGCACGCCAAAAAAGGACTCAAACGCTAATCCGCAGCATTTTTGATGGTAATCAATATGTTTTATGCGTAGAGATTGAATCATGCTTTTAATTTGATCAACATCAATCAATTCTCATTTAGCTTTCTGTTGTTATTTTCATTTATAGCATCACGCAAAGCAATATGTATGCAATGCATTGTTTTTACTTATTATTTTTAGAATAGCATTATCTTTTTACCTCTTACATTCCATGGTTGACCTTGTTAACAATTGCCGTTAGAGTCGCTTTCGACAGCATTTCATTACATTTTGTGTATGAATAGGAATATGGTGAGAATTATTTAATTCAATTCCATAACTGCCCCCGCAACTGTAGGCGGATGCAGAATATCCTTGTGTGGCTAATAAACCACTGGTCACTGTAAAGTTTATCTTTATGGGAAGGCTGATATTCTGATTACCGTGAGTCAGGAGACCTGCTGTCAACGATGTATACCATTGAGTGGACGGGATGGTCCATGGGATGAATTATTTGACACAAGCAGTAGTGTATTTATGAATAAGATTTTGGCTAAGTCAGAATTATTTGCATTTTTTGCATATCTTCATTCTTAAATTTCACGATTCAATGTCATCTATCTTCATGTCTCCTCCCGATATATGGAATGAAATGAGCCATGACCAGACCTTAAGATTCTGGCATCAACGGGACGATGACAATGCACGCTAATTCTACCTTTTACTCCTCTAAAAAAACGCTTCTGGCAGTTTTTAGTACCACTGCTCTACTGCTCGCTTCCGGTTTTTCTGACGCGGCAAAAACCGAATATCCTCTGACGATTAAAAACTGTGGTCACGATATTACCTTTAATCAGGCACCAACGCGCGTGGCAACGGTGGGTCAGAACAGTACCGAGATTCTCTATTCATTAGGGCTTGCCGATCGCGTCGTCGGTACTTCACTGTGGTTTGGCCCGGTACTGGATGCCTATAAAACAGAAAATGAAAAAGTTGCCGTTATTGCACAAAATATTCCGAGCTTTGAAGGAATTTTGGCTAAAAAACCGGATCTGGTCGCCAGTCAGTTTGAGTGGCAAATCGGACCCGCTGGCACGGTTGCCTCTTATGAACAGTTTAGTGAACTGAAAGTTCCTGTTTACACCGCGCCAGCTGACTGTGCGAAAGATAACGAAGATGGTGGTGATGGTGTCCGTAAAGGGATGTTTGATATCACCATGGTGTATCAGGAAGTCGCCGATCTGGCAAAAATCTTCGATGTTCAGGATAAAGGCGAAGCGCTGATTGCCAGCCTTAAAGCACGTGAAGCCGCAGCGAAAAATAAAATTACCGGTATTGATAAGAATGTTTCTGCCGTGTTCTGGTTTTCAAGCGCCGATTTACAGCTCGATCCTTACGTTGCCGGGAAGTTTGGCCCAGCAGCATGGATAACCCAAACACTGGGTGTGAAGAATGTGATTGATTCTGCCGAAGAATGGCCAACAGTGGGCTGGGAAACTATCGCTAAAGCTAATCCTTCTGTCATTGTGCTCGGCGAGATGAGCCGTCGCCGCTTCCCGGCAGATGACTGGAAGGTCAAGATGGAATACCTCAAGTCCGATCCTGTCACCAGGCTGGTTCCTGCCGTTAAGGAAAACCATCTGCCGGTCATTGACGTACAGACAATGAATGCTGGGATCAGAACTATTGATGGGCTGGAAAAACTGGCTGATGCCCTTGTTGAATATGGCTTAGCGCATCCGCAGGCTGCTCATTAATCTACGTTTTGCGCTATATCCTCGCACGGTATAGCGCATCTCTGTTACTCAGGAACGCAGATAATCATGAGTGATCCACGCAGGATGCGTCGTGCCCTTGGTCTGCTTGCGGTGAGAGTCGGTGGGCATGCCGTCTGGGTCAGTGCGCTGATGTGCTGCGTACTGCTGGCGGGGATTTCCATCGGCGAAACGCTGATCCCCTGGCGGCATGTACTCAGTACGCTGGCAAATCATCTTTTTGATACCCACTATCCTGTCGATGCGCTGGATGCTGGGATCGTCTGGAACTATCGCCTGACCCGAGCGCTGGTCTCTGCCAGTTGCGGTGCCTGCCTGGCTGTTTCCGGCGTAGTGTTACAGTCGTTGCTACGCAATGCACTCGCCGAACCTTATCTACTGGGGATTTCTGCCGGAGCATCCACCGGAGCGGTGCTGATTGCTCTCACCGGGCTTGGGGCCGGCATTATCAGCATGTCATTGGGGGCTTTCATTGGCGCGCTAACGGCATTTATGTTCGTTGCACTATTGGCAATGGCTGCTGGCGGTAGACAAGGCGGCGGTGTGACAACCCAAATCATTCTTGCCGGCATCGCCAGCTCGCAGCTTTTCAATGCAATTACGTCGCTTATCATCACCCGCTCAGCAAATGCCGAGCAAGCGCGCGGAATTATGTTCTGGTTGTTAGGTAATTTGAGCGGTGTACGCTGGCCCGATGTTGTCTTAGCCATTCCTACCGCTCTGGTCGGTATTGCGCTGTGCTTCTGTTATGCCCGCCATCTCGACGCCTTCTCCTTTGGCGCTGAGTCTGCGGCATCGTTGGGCATTCCAGTAAAACGTACCCGTGCAGTACTGATTGCCGCCGTCACCGGCATGACGGCAATTATGGTCTCCATTGTTGGTGCGATCGGCTTTGTCGGTCTGGTTATCCCACATGCCGCTCGTCTACTGGTCGGCAACCAGCATCATCGACTACTGCCAGTCAGTGCGCTTACCGGCGCGATTTTCCTCATTATCGCAGATGTTATTTCCCGCACGTTACTCCCCGGTCAGGTTCTACCAATAGGCGTGATCACCGCTCTGGTTGGCGCCCCTGCGTTTTCAATCATTCTGATTAGAGGAAACCAGAACAAATGACGGTGAATCTCGTATCTCCCCTTGTGAACTCTGCACAAGCCGTTCTTGAAGCCTGTAATCTGCGCTGGAAGGTTAAAGGTAAGACGATTGTTGATGACATTTCACTCAGCGTAACGCCCGGTGAGTTTGTCGGCATCATTGGTCCCAACGGCTCGGGCAAAACGTCACTGATTTCACTGCTGGCCGGTTTGCTGAAGCCGACCTCCGGGTACATCACTCTGCAACATAAGGCGCTACAGCATTATTCGCGGCGTCATCTTGCGCAACAGGTGGCGCTGGTCGAACAACAGGCTGACACCAGCGAGCGTCTTACCGCTTTACAAGCCGTTTCTCTGGGGCGAACACCCTGGCTTAGCCTGCTCTCCCCCTGGTCCGCTAAAGATGACGATATTGTGCAAACTATGCTGGAAAAGGTCGATCTCAGTGAATTACAGCATCGCTGCTGGCATACCTTTTCAGGGGGAGAAAAACAGCGTCTGCATATCGCCCGGGCGCTGGCGCAACAACCGCAGTTGTTGCTGATGGATGAGCCCACCAACCACCTCGACATTCAACATCAGATTAGCCTGCTGAGTCTGGTTAAACGTGAAAAGCTCACGGTGATTGCCGCTCTGCACGATCTTAATCACGCCGCGATGTTCTGCGATCGCATCATCGTAATGACGTCCGGACATATGGCGATGCAGGGGAAACCTTGCGCCGTTTTTACCCGCGAAAACCTCCACACCTGGTTTGGAATCGACGCCATCATTGAAATGGATGCGGGTAGTGAAAATTGTTTTATTCGTTATCAACGGCCTGATGAATTTTAAGGAAGAATCAATGAAATACCTCAAACAGAGTCTGCAAATTTTGTGTTTACTCGCCTTCGCCTCTTCTGCCTTCGCACAAACTCACGAAGTGTTGATGAAAAATCGTGGGGCTGGGGGACCAATGGTCTATGAGCCGGATTATCTGGAGATCCAGCCAGGGGATACGGTGAAGTTTATCCGTAAACATAAGAGCCACAACGCGGCTTCAATCGCTGAATTGTCTCCGGCTGGCTATCCTGGATTTATGGGAAAAATAGATGAAGAGATCGAAGTTACTTATGACAATGCCGGGTTTTACGGCATCAAATGTACACCGCATTACGCTCAGGGCATGGTGATGCTGATTAAGGTTGGAGATACCTCGTTACCAGAAAGCTACCGCGCGTTCAAAGCGCCGGGTGTTGCTGACAAGCGCTTTCAGGAAATTTACGCGCGTATCGATAAACGTTAATCCGCGATACTCAGGGAGGTATACGAGGTGGCAGATAATAAACTTCCAGATGGCGAAATCCAGGAACAGCGTAGGGAATGCCTGTGTAAACTGACTAAATTTGTCGGTGCCGCAGGCGTCGCGGCTGCCGTCTGGCCGCTGGTTTCGGCCTTGGGCCCGGATGAAAAAACGCTTGGGGAAAATGAACCGATTGATGTCTCTCTTGCAGGTGTTGCTGCTGGACAAACCGTCAGACGTGTATGGCAAGGAAGGTTGATTCTTATACACCATCGTACCCCAGATGAAATTATTACTGCCAGAAGTGCCGACCTGGATACGCTTATCGACCCACAGCCAGACAGCGCCAGGGTCTCTGCAGCCCATCCTCAATGGCTGGTGGTTCAAGGTTATTGCCCACATGCCGGGTGTGTACCCAACGCCCGACCGGGGGGGATGGGTTGGATCTGTCCGTGCCACGGTTCAGAGTTTGATACCTCCGGGCGCGTGACGCGCGGGCCCGCAACTGCCAACCTGGCAATCCCAGACTACGTTATTCATTCCGATGGGCAGGTCGTGCGTATCGGCACGAAGGAAGCCTGAAATGAGGAATGAACTTGTCTGTTCGCTTCGCGGACGTATCCCCTTCCCTCGCTCAGTTGCTGGACTCTGGGTGTTTGCAATCGGCGCTATCCTGCTGGTTATGCTCGGGGTGCAGATCCTTACGGGTATCGTGCTGGCGATGTTTTACGTGCCGACGGCTGAGCTGGCATTTGACTCCATTATTCATATTATGCGCGCGGTTCGCCATGGAGAGCTGTTACGCAACATGCATGCTATTGGCGCGTCGCTCTTTTTCTTTGCCTGCTATCTGCATATTTTTCGTGGTATGTACTACAACGTTTACCGCAAGCCCTGGACGACAATGTGGATGGTTAGCGTCACGCTGTATATCCTGCTGATGATGACCGCGTTTCTTGGTTATAGCCTCATCTGGGGGCAAAAAAGCTACTGGGCGGCAACGGTCATTACCCGCTTTGCCCAGGCTATTCCATGGGTAGGGGATACGCTTTACGCATATTTAGTCGGCAGCCATACGCCGGGTACGCCGATGCTTGGCCGCTTTTTTGTTATCCACTTTATTCTTCCCTTTGTGATTGTCGTCGCCACGGTTATTCATATACGTACCGTACAGTCGGCGTTTGCCCAGGCGATGAAAAAGAAGTTTAGCGAGAAAGAGTCCAGGAGCCTGTTGTTCGATTACAAAATTACCGATCTCGATGCTATCAAAATCACTCTTTTTTTGATGGTTTTCGCCTGGTTTTTATTCTTCGCGCCGCACTATCTGAGCAGCGCCGACAACTTTATTACTGCGGACCCAACGATTACACCCGCGATTGTTGCACCAGAATGGTATTTCCTTCCCTTCTTCTCTATCTTGCGCTGCTTCCCGAATGAATTCGTGGGGCTAGCTGCGATGTGCAGCTCAATACTGATTTTCTATTTTCTACCCTGGCTTGATACTTCCCGGGCTCGTTTTCGCCATTACAGCAAACTGGTTAAGTGCGGATTCTGGCTATGGGTTATTAATGCCTTCTTTTTAGGCTGGTTAGGGTCGAAAGCGCTGGTTGGCCCGGATCTTTTTGATGGCTTTCGTAATGAAGAGGGCTGGATCCGTGCCGCATCCCAGCTTTCGACACTGATTTGGTTTGCCTGGTTTTTAATCGTCTTACCTTGCCGTCGTTTTTTGGAAAAACAGGATTGAGGATGAAACAACTATTGAAATTCAGCGTCCTGTTCTTTTCTCTGTTGGGGCTGGGTTCCTCATATGCGCAGGAAGCCACGCCTGAACGCCAGGAATGGAGCTTCAGCGGCATTACCGGTCAATATGATAAGGAACAGCTTAGACGTGGCCTGCAGGTTTATGAAGAGAAGTGTCGCGCTTGTCACGGCATGAAACATCTTACCTTTCGGACGTTGACCAGGCCCGGTGGTCCGGAACTCACGGTTGAAGAAGCGAGAAGTATCGCCAGCGGCTATCAGTTTCCTGCGATTCAGGATGACGGCCAGATAAGTGAGCGCGACGGTACGCTAAATGACAGCTTTATATCACCATATCTAAACGAGCAGGAAGCACGCTACCTTAACAATGGCGCTGAACCCGTTGACCTGAGCTATATCGTCCGTGCCCGTTCATACGATCGCGGATTCCCACAATTTTTGTTAGATGCTTTTTTGCCCTACACGGACCAGGGGGCAGATTACGTTTACGCGCTGCTAACCGGCTATCTGCCTGCCGATCCTGAACTGAAGGCTAATCGCTATTTTCCTGGCGGTGTGATTAACATGCCAAAACCGCTGACGAGTGGGGAGATCCAATGGAGCCCGGCGTCGAAAAAAGCTGAAACTGAGGAGCAATACGCCAGGGATGTTACCGCCTTTCTGGCATGGGCTGCCGACCCGGCGCTCTCTGAACGCAAGCAACAGGGAAATTACGTTATGGGCTATCTGGCTATTATGTTGGGCTTGCTATGGCTATTACGACGAATGAAGAGGCGTTCGCTCATGTAGGTCTTGCGAGACGGGGGATTACTCAGTTCACCAGCATTCAACTGGTCAGCTGCGCTGTTGCCCTTGCGCGACTAAGACAAGTAAAGGAAGGCAAAATATAAACCGAGCAAAATGAAAAAACCCCAAGCTATTTTATAGCTTGGGGTTTATGTTTGGCGGAAGCGTAGAGATTCGAACTCTAGAACCCTTTCGGGTCGCCGGTTTTCAAGACCGGTGCCTTCAACCGCTCGGCCACGCTTCCAATGAGGCGCACTATAAACATCCCGAACGGACCTGTAAAGCACCAATGTGTTCGTTTGCCTGAAAAACAGCCAAAATGTTGTTAATCGACTGAAATAACAACAGATTGACCATTTATTCAGCACGAATACCGGCTATAGCGCTTAATGTTTTTTGATGTACATATCTTTGGTGTAGTAATTTCCCCGGTTATCTGGCGCAAATCCCCCCACCCACGGCTTCACGAGATGCGTGCGGACGTAGTGGTAAACCGGAATCGCTGGCACATCCTCACCTAAAAGGTCTTCAGCCTGCTGATAGTATTTGCCTCGTTCTTCCAGCGAAGTTGCTTTCGCCGCATTACGCATCGCTTCATCAAAGGCGGGGTTGCTGTACTTGGTGGTATTCTCGCTATCACCGGTACGGAAAATATTGAGGAAACTTGAGGCATCATCATAGTCGGCTATCCACGCATAGCGCACGACGTCAAAATTACCGGTGTGCATGGTGTCCAGCATGGTTTTCCATTCCTGGTTTTGCAGCTTCGCCTCGACGCCAAGGTTTTTCTTCCACATCGACGATGCGGCAATCGCAATACGCTGGTGCGTTTCGAAGGTGTTGTAGAGCAGATTCAAGCTAAGCGGATGCTCAGGACCAAAACCGGCTTCAGCAAGCAGTTTTTTGGCTTCAGCAATACGTTTTTCAAGCGGCCATGACGCATACTCCGGCGCATGCAGTTTCACCCCACCTATTTCCGGCTGGCTGATAACCCACGCTGCTCGCTGCCCCTGTCCCATTACCTTTTGCGCAATGATGTCTTTATCCAACGCCATATTCAGCGCCCGGCGCACGCGCGGATCATTAAACGGCGGGCGGGTTGTATTGAACTGATAGTAATACGTTGAAAGCTGGGGCGAGACATGCAGTTCATCCCCCATCGTTTTTTTCAGTTGCGCGAACTGATTGACCGGTACGCTATACACTATGTCGATTTCACCGGCCTTATAGCGATTTACGTCAGCCGACTCTGAGCTAATGGGCAAATAAGTAACTTTATTAATAACCGTATTCCGATCGTCCCAGTAATGTGGATTACGCTCGGCAACGATGCGCTCATTGACCACCCATTGCGATAGTTTGTACGCCCCGCTGCTGACAAAATGTTCTGGCCGGGTCCACTTATCACCAAAACGGCCTATCAGCACTTTATCCAGCGGGACCAGCGATGGATGCGCCAGCATCGCCAGAAATGCCGCCGTCGGTTGCGTCAGGGTAATTTCCAGCGTGGTATCATCCAGGGCTTTGACCCCTAGTGTAGCGGGATCTTTATTCCCCTGGGCAATATCAACCGCGTTCGCAACATGCATATTGCCCAGATACGAAGCATAAGGTGAAGCCGTTTGCGGCGAGACCAGACGCTGCCAGCTCCAGACGACATCCTGTGCGGTAATAGCAGATCCATCTGACCAGGTTATGCCCGGGCGTAAATGGAAGGTCCAGACGGTGTTGCCTTTATTCTCCCAGGATGCGGCTAGACGGGGTTCGATAGACCCATCCGGCTTAACAGCCACCAGACCGTCGAACATATCGCTGATTAAATTAAACTCAACGTTGCTTTCGACTTTATGCGGATCCAGCGATGCCGGCTCACTACCGTTGTTTCTGACCAGCTCCTGCTTTTCTGCAAGTAATGTTCCTGCTGGAACATTTGCCGCCCTCACCGCGCCGTTTATAGACATCAAACAGACAGCCAACAGCGTAAACGTCAATATCTTCGATTTATGTTGAATCATTCCCTTTACCTTATTGCTCTGTTTTATGTAGACACCGCTGTCACTGTCAGAGAGATTCAGGAATAACGCAATATTTTTCAGTTACCTGGTAGATAGCGATCTGACATTTTTGCACATACAGTGCTAACATCTAATTCGGGAACTTTTGTTGAAATAATATGCTTAAGTCTGGCGGGTTAAAATGCGTAAAGATGGGTAAAACCGCTGTGTCATTCCCCTTGATTTCATTATCCTCCATCATTAATTACATCTGTCATAAGAGAGTGACTCATGGATCGTATTATTAGTTCTTCGCGCGAGCGTACATCGCTACTCAGCACGCATAAGGTGCTGCGCAATACCTATTTCCTGCTCAGCCTGACGCTGGCGTTTTCAGCGATCACTGCGACCGCCAGTACCGTACTGATGTTACCTTCTCCGGGACTTATCCTGACGCTGGTGGGTATGTATGGTCTGATGTTCCTGACCTACAAAACGGCAGATAAACCGGTAGGTATTTTGTCAGCGTTCGCTTTCACTGGCTTCCTGGGCTACATCCTGGGACCAATGCTGAATACATACTTGTCTGCAGGCATGGGTGATGTTATCGCCATGGCGCTGGGCGGTACGGCGCTGGTCTTCTTCAGCTGCTCGGCCTATGTGCTGACCACGCGTAAAGATATGTCCTTCCTCGGCGGTATGCTGATGGCGGGTGTTGTGGTGGTGTTGATTGGTATGGTTGCAAATATCTTCCTGCAACTGCCAGCATTACATCTGGCAATCAGCGCGGTGTTCATTCTGATTTCTTCAGGCGCAATCCTGTTTGAAACCAGCAATATCATCCGCGGTGGTGAAACCAACTATATTCGTGCCACCGTTAGCCTGTATGTTTCGCTGTACAACATCTTCGTCAGTCTGCTGAGCATTCTGGGCTTCGCTAGCCGCGATTAAGATATCCACACGCATTATCCAGCCCCGCTTATGCGGGGCTTTCTTTTTTGGTAAACTGCCGCCAGTTTGACTAACGCAGTGACGAATTATGTTGATCTTTGAAGGTAAAGAAATCAGTACCGATAGCGAAGGCTATCTGAAAGATACCACGCTGTGGAGCGAGCCGCTGGCGGAGAAAATCGCCGAAAATGAAGGCATTACGCTCTCCGCAGAACACTGGGAAGTGGTGCGTTTCGTACGCGAGTTTTATCTCGAGTTTAATACCTCCCCCGCTATCCGGATGCTGGTAAAAGCGATGGCCAACAAGTTTGGCGAAGAGAAAGGCAACAGCCGTTATCTCTACCGCCTGTTCCCGAAAGGTCCGGCCAAGCAGGCGACGAAAATTGCCGGCCTGCCGAAACCGGTGAAATGTATTTAATAGCGGATACTAAATCCCTTTAGCTCGCCGCCAGGGCGATGTGGTTCACTGAGGACCCGGTCAACCCTGGCGCTGCTCGGCCCCCCGGCTTTCAACCACTTCATCAACTGTTCTACCCGATCGCTTTCGCCACAGGCAACAACCTCTACGCTACCGTCATTCATATTCTTCGCGTATCCGGCCAAACCCAGTCGTTGTGCCTCATGCTGGGTGGTATAGCGAAATCCTACCCCCTGAACCCGGCCATAGACCCAGGCGATTATGCAGACATTCGACATTGTGGTTCTCCTTATCAACGTAAATGAAAGAACAGTTGCCGAGCTCTCAGCGCACCTGTTTCGGCAAACATCCATAATGCTGGCGAAATCTTGCGGTAAACCGAGAACCTGACAGATAGCCACAGCGTAACGCAATTTCGCCAATTGGCAGCGTGGTCGATTGCAACTGAGAAAGTGCACAGGACATGCGCACCTCTTCGACAATTTGCCGGTAACTCTGTGATTCCATCTGCAATCGTCTGCGCAACGTTGAGGTACCGATGGACAGATGACCGGCAATCTCCTGAGCTGTCCATAGCTTAGCAGGGGATAACATAATAAGTTGTCGCACCTGTTCAGTGAGATTAAACCGTCGCTCAATAAGCAGAGGCGCTGCCACACCATCATGCAGCAGCGCCAGCAATAATCCCATCGCCTGGTGCTCTTGCAGTTTGGCAGGTAAGTCCTGACGTACGGCACCCAGCAAGCTTTCCCACATAAATGCCAGCCCGTTGCTCATGGGCGTGCATAGCGACGTCAGTTTTGCCGGTGGGAAATCCTCGACCCAGTTTTTTTTGAACGCGGTAATGATGTGCGTCGACAGCAACAGCAAATCCGAGCGAAACGCCCCCCGCTCCGGCTGATTAATAATCTCCAGAGGCGTATTGGCTGGGATGATAATTAGCTCGCCCGGCCCTGCAACAAGGCGATTTTCATCCTGAATAATGACCTTACTTCCCTGCGTAATATGGCAAATAGCAGCAGAAAACAGTTTAACTCGGTGCAGACGGTGCAGTTGGCCGGAACGCACCTCAGCGGTGGTAAGGTTGTTATGGCGAAAATGTACATCCTGCACCAGAGTATCCTCTTTATTATCTTGCGTAAGTGGCGGTTAATTCAGCTTTGGCAATCACGTGGCTGTTCAACATAAAACCGACCAGCGCGCCGCTGGCGTTACTGTCAATTGGCAACGCGTCGGTATTTAACGCCCATACGGTAAACTGATAGCGATGAGGTTTATCGCCCAGTGGTGGACAGGCGCCACCGAATCCAGCATAACCGAAATCATTGCGTCCCTGAACTGCTCCAGCGGGTAACTTATTCATGCTGGCCCCGCCAGGAAGAGTGTGGATCTTGGCCGGAATATTTACGATGGTCCAGTGCCACCAGCCGCTTCCCGTTGGCGCATCAGGATCAAACAGCGTAATGGCAAAACTTTTGGTATCAGCTGGCGGATTTTGCCAGCTCAGCTGAGGGGAAATATTGTCGCCACTGCAGCCAAATCCCTTAAACACCTGTTTTGGCGTTAATTGCAGGTTAGCAGGTATGTCGGTGCTGGTGAGGCGAAACGTCGAGGCCGCGGAGACATCAAAACTCAACGCAACAATGGCGGCAGTAGCCAGAGAGTAGACAGCTTTCATTGTATTTCCTTTTTCTCATTAAGAAATAGCAATGTAAGCTGCGGGCATAAAAGAAACTGTGCCTCTGTGATAGCATTTTGTGCCGAAACGCTCAACGCCATACGCTAATGATTGACCTCATCATCTGTGCTACTCTACGCGCCATTTTATTTTAATGGTTTCAGGCTGGTACTTTACTCCAGCCCGCGTCACTGTTTGTGAGAGGTTGCTCCGCATGACTGAATCTACAATTCCACATTATCCTCGTTTAGTGTTAGCCAAAGGGCGCGAAAAATCATTACTGCGCCGCCATCCGTGGGTATTTTCCGGTGCTGTCGCACGTATGGAAGGTAAAGCCAACCTCGGTGAAACCATCGATATTGTTGACCATCAGGGTAAATGGTTAGCACGCGGCGCGTACTCACCCGCGTCGCAGATCCGTGCACGCGTCTGGACATTCGACAAGTCTGAGTCCATCGATATTGATTTCTTCACCCGTCGTCTGCAGCAGGCGCAGACATGGCGTGACTGGCTGGCGAAAAAAGACGGTCTGGATAGCTACCGTCTGATCGCCGGAGAATCCGATGGCCTGCCGGGCATCACCATTGACCGCTTCGGCAACTTCCTGGTGTTACAGTTGCTCAGTGCAGGGGCTGAATACCAACGCGCCGCGCTGATTAGCGCTCTGCAAATTGTTTTCCCGGACTGCGCCATTTATGACCGTAGCGATGTGGCCGTGCGTAAAAAAGAAGGTATGGAGCTGACTCAAGGGCCAGTAACGGGTGAGCTTCCGCCAGCCCTGCTGCCAATTGAAGAGCACGGAATGAAGCTGCTGGTTGATATTCAGCATGGTCACAAAACCGGCTATTACCTCGATCAACGCGACAGTCGCCTGGCCACGCGTCGTTATGTGGAAAATCAGCGTGTGCTGAACTGTTTCTCTTATACCGGTGGCTTTGCGGTCTCAGCATTAATGGGCGGATGCCGTCAGGTCGTCAGCGTTGACACCTCTCAGGAAGCGCTCGATATTGCGCGCCAGAACGTGGAACTAAACAAGCTGGATCTGAGCAAAGCCGAGTTCGTGCGTGATGATGTATTCAAACTTCTGCGAGCTTATCGCGATCGTGGTGAGAAATTCGACGTCATCGTGATGGATCCGCCGAAATTTGTCGAAAACAAAAGCCAGTTGATGGGCGCCTGCCGCGGCTATAAGGACATCAATATGCTGGCTATTCAGTTGCTCAATCCGGGCGGCGTGCTGCTGACTTTCTCCTGCTCTGGGCTTATGACCACCGATTTATTTCAGAAAATCATCGCTGATGCCGCAATAGATGCTGGGCGTGATGTACAATTTATAGAGCAGTTCCGTCAGGCCGCCGATCACCCGGTGATCGCTACCTACCCGGAAGGGCTGTATCTGAAAGGGTTTGCCTGTCGCATCATGTAACTTGAAAAGTGGAATATTACCCTTACATAGAGGGTATCTATTTCCCGGGAGGTGACTATGATTGCCAGCAAATTCGGTATCGGCCAGCAGGTCCGCCATTCCCTGTTAGGTTACCTCGGAGTGGTCGTGGATATCGACCCGGAATATTCGCTTGATCAACCGTCAGCCGATGAGTTGGCGGTTAACGACGAACTTCGCGCCGCTCCCTGGTATCACGTGGTGATGGAAGACGATAATGGTCTGCCAGTGCATACGTATCTGGCCGAAGCACAACTGAGTAGTGAGCTACAGGAAGAACATCCGGAGCAACCGTCGATGGATGAACTGGCGCGAACAATTCGAAAACAGCTTCAGGCCCCTCGCCTGCGCAATTGATGCTAACACAGGCCCGATGGCGATTCGCTAATCGGGCCTGTGCGTTTTGTTCGGCTACAGACCAACCTTACTTCGCCAGTCCCAACCGCGGGATTTCAATCGCCGGACAGCGATCCATCACCACCGTCAACCCTGCATCGCGAGCCAGCACGGCTGCCTGCTCGTTAATCACGCCGAGCTGCATCCATAGGGTCTTCGCGCCGATGGCAATGGCCTCCTGAGCAACCCCCCACGCCGCTTCTGAATTACGGAAGACATCTACCATATCCACTTTCTCTGGTACATCTGCCAGCGTCGCATAGCCCTGCTGCCCCAGCAGTGTTTTTCCAGCGACCTTCGGTGAAACAGGAATAACGTGATAGCCCTGATCGAGTAAATATTTCATCACCCGATAGCTTGGACGATCGGGTTTATCGCTTGCCCCCACCAGCGCAATCGTACGGGTCGTTGTCAAAATGCCAGCAATATCGGTCTCTTTCATCGTTTTCCTCCAGGCTGTTTAGCAAAGTGTACGACAAACCTGACTTTGCAACCATTCATCCCATACTGGCGCATGAGAGCTAAACTCAAAAATATGTCTATATGTTAGTAAACGTGATTATCGAAAAATTTAGATACATCTTATACAGATATTTTCTGGACAGGAGAAACCTATGAAAGCCGGCATTGTGACAGCTTTAATTGCTCTGTGTTTGCCGGTAACCGTTTTTGCTACCTCTTTACGTCTGTCTAATGATATCGACCTTCTGGTGCTGGACGGAAAAAAAGTCTCCAGCTCATTACTGCGTGGTGCCGACAGTATTGAGCTGGAAAATGGTCGGCACCAGCTCGTGTTTCGCGTAGAAAAAACCATTCGCCTGTCCAGCCACGAAGAACGTCTGTATATTTCGCCCCCGCTGGTCATCAGCTTTGATACCCAACTCGTCAGTCAGGTTAATTTTCACCTCCCGCGCCTGAACAATGAGCGGGATGCAACGCATTTTGATGATGCCCCTCGTGTGGAACTGCTGGATGGGGACTCCATGCCTATACCGGTTAAGCTGGATATTCTGTCAATCACGTCCACCGCAAAAATCGTAGATTATGAAATGGAAACAGAGCGCTATAACAAAGCGGCTAAGCATGCGTCTTTACCGCAATTTGCCACGATGATGGCCGATGACAGTTCGCTGCTTTCCGGGGTATCTGAACTGGATCGCGTGCCGCCTCAGTCGCAAACGCTGACCGAGCAGCGCTTAAAATATTGGTTTCAACAGGCTGACGCACAAACCCGAAGTAACTTCTTACAATGGGCGGAGAAACAGCCCCCATCGTGACATTTATGTTCGTATACGCATTTTTTTTGTCTTTCTCTTGCAGCGTCAAGTGCTTCCAGTACTCTGTAACAAGGTTAACTTGGGAGCTGTACTATGGAATTAACGACTCGCACATTGCCAGCGCAGAAACATATTGCGTTGGTCGCACACGATCACTGCAAAAAGATGTTAATGAGCTGGGTTGAACGCCACCAGCCATTACTGGAAAAACACGTTCTGTATGCTACAGGAACAACAGGAAATTTAATTCAACGCGCGACAGGAATGGACGTCAACGCCATGCTGAGCGGCCCGATGGGGGGTGACCAGCAGGTGGGTGCGCTGATTTCAGAAGGGAAAATTGATGTGCTGATTTTCTTCTGGGATCCGCTCAACGCCGTTCCCCACGATCCTGATGTCAAAGCCCTGCTGCGCCTGGCCACGGTCTGGAATATTCCGGTCGCCACCAACGTGTCAACGGCTGATTTTATTATCCAGTCGCCAAACTTCAACGACGCAACAGATATCTTGATCCCGGATTACGCCCGTTATCTTGCAGAACGCCTCAAATAAACGCTAAGCAGGCGGCAACTGCCGCCTGCTTTTCAGGGTTTCCGGGTCACCGGAACGTCTAATTGCTTAAGCTCATCAACAAAGCATGATGGCGCGTCTTTGCTAAACAGTAGCCATACCCGATGCCGCGCACGCGTTAGCGCCACATACAGCAACCGTCTCTCTTCTGCATCAGGAAAATCTTCAACAGCCGGGAGTAACGCCTCTTCCATAATCGACTCGCGAGCCGGAGCCGGGAAACCGTCATTCCCGTCATGAAGCCCCATCACAATGACATAATCCGCCTGCTGCCCTTTGCTGGCATGAATAGTCATAAAATCCAACTGCAGCTTGGGCCAGCGGGTAGCCGCTTTGTCCAGGCTGGCAGGTTTGAGATGATGGTATCGCGCCAGCACCAGAATTCTCTCTTCAGCTTTCACAAAACCCGACAGCTTATCCAGCAACAGATCTAACTGGCTTTCGTCGAGCAACGTGACGGCTTTTTTATCACCGGTCGTCAGACTGTTCAGCGGTTTCGTGAGCTGATGTGGGTTTTGCTGGATAAACTGGTTTGCTACCTCACCAATACGGCTATTAAAACGGTAAGTCGTATCCAGATTACAGCGATCGCCCTCACCGAAGTTTTGCTGGAATGCGGTTGTCAGAGAAAGCTGTGCCCCGCTGAACCGGTAAATTGCCTGCCAGTCATCTCCCACGGCAAACAGCGTGGTCTGCGAGTTTTGCTTACGCAAGGTGGCTAACAGGGCGGCGCGCTGAGGGGAAATATCCTGAAATTCATCGACCAGAATATGTTTCCACGGACTGATAAACCGCCCCTTCTCCAGAATGACAATAGCCTGATGGATCAACCCGGAGAAATCGACGGCATTCTCATCCTTCAGGGCACTCTTCCAGGCCTTGAGCAGAGGCGCCATTAGCTTTATGCGTTTACTGAACAGATCACGGATCTCCTCCGGAGCATTAGCAATCATCTCCGCCTGTGCTCCGCCATGCATACGCATCAAACTAACCCAGCGATCCAACCGGGAGGCCAGACGGCGCTGTAATTTTTCGTCATCCCAGAAGTTACCTTCTGGTACAGACCACTGCATTTCTTCTTCTAACCATTGTCGCCAGCCTTTAGCCTGAGCCTTTTTCTCACTGCACTGCTGACGCCAGGTTGTTATAAAGAGTTTGTTGCGCGCGATAGCATCATTTTCAAGCTTGCTCACCGTTGGGACTTTTTTACTACCTTGCGAAATGATGTGCAGCGCCAGTGAATGGAACGTCCGTGCGGTGACCTCATCCGTATGCAGACGCTCACGGATGCGGTCATCCATCTCCTGGGCTGCTTTGCGTCCAAACGCCAGCAACAGGATCTGTTCCGGCGCGGCTTCTCCCCGTGCAAGCAACCAACCAGCCCGGGCAACCAACACAGATGTTTTACCGCTTCCAGCCCCTGCAAGTACCAACAATGATTGCTCACCGTTCACCACCGCGCGCGCCTGAGCAGGGTTCAACGGCGAAGATTCAATATGCTGGAAAAACTCGGCATACTCTTCCAGCATTGCATCGGTGTACGCCTGATTGTGCTGTAAGCGACAGGCTTCAATGTCCTTCAACCATGCCTGGCATTGACGTAACGCCTCCCGGCAATTTTCAAATTCTTCCAGCCGATTAACCGGAAGCGGTAACGCGGCAAAGGCACGGCGAATCTGCTGCTGCAGCCCTGACGTTTGTTCGCGCGTCAGCCATTTACTTTCACTAGTACGCGCCGCTATCGCATCCAACTGCTGCTGTAGAACCCCCGCAGCAACGTCACTCATTTCCTGGCTCCACTGTTGCCAGAGCGTATTCAAATGATGATGGAAGCGCTGGGTTTCCGCCCACTCCGTACCGTGAAGACGAACCACCTTCTCATCCGGGAGTACAAACTCCAGCTCGCCCCATACCAGGCCGCGTTTGCAATGAATAGCCAGTAACTGGTTGAAGGGAATAAGATACTCGTGACGATCGCCGGAAACTTTAATCCCGGCATTGAGAATAACGGCCCGATCGTAAGGGTGTTGTGCCAGACGTTTTCCAAGAGAAGTTGCTTTCAGTTCCATAAGACTCAAGCGGATCCACACGAAGAGGTTTACTTATCAGTGTAACCGCCAGAGAAAACGTGCTCCAGCCCAAAAAAACGTTACAATTGCCGAATTCACAGAAAACCAGAGTTAACCGAGGGTTTATGCGTACTGTTCTGAATATTTTAAATTTTGTGCTAGGGGGTTTCGCCACCACCCTGGCCTGGTTACTGGCAACGCTGGTCAGTATCGTGCTTATTTTTACTTTACCCTTGACCCGTTCATGCTGGGAGATAACCCGACTTTCGCTGTTTCCCTATGGCAACGAAGCGATTCATGTCGATGAACTGAATCCAGCTGGTAAAAACGTCCTGTTAAATACCGGCGGCACCCTACTCAATATTTTCTGGCTGATTTTCTTCGGCTGGTGGTTGTGTCTGATGCATATTGTCTCTGGTATTGCCCAGTGCATAACGATTATTGGTATTCCGGTTGGCATTGCGAACTTTAAAATCGCTGCCATTGCGCTCTGGCCTGTGGGTCGCCGGGTGGTTTCAGTAGAAGTTGCTCGTGCAGCGCGTGAAGCCAATGCGCGTCGTCGTTTTGAATAATCAGGACCGATGGCCTTTATGTTAAGTCCTCTGCTCAAACGCTATACCTGGAACAGCACCTGGCTGTACTACGTGCGGATTTTTATCGCGCTATGCGGCACAACAGCGCTGCCCTGGTGGCTGGGTGACGTCAAGCTGACCATCCCACTCACGCTGGGTATGGTCGCTGCCGCACTTACCGACCTGGACGATCGTCTCGCGGGCCGACTGCGTAATTTAATCATCACGCTGGTGTGCTTTTTTATTGCCTCGGCCTCCGTTGAACTGCTCTTCCCATGGCCCTGGCTGTTTGCTATTGGGTTAACGCTTTCCACCAGCGGTTTTATTCTGCTGGGGGGATTGGGCCAGCGCTATGCAACCATCGCTTTTGGCGCGTTGCTGATCGCCATTTACACAATGCTGGGCACCTCGCTTTACGATCAGTGGTATCAACAACCCATCCTGCTGCTCGCTGGCGCTATCTGGTATAACCTGCTGACGCTCACAGGACATCTTCTGTTCCCCATCCGCCCCTTACAGGACAATCTGGCACGCAGCTACGAACAATTAGCGCATTACCTGGAACTGAAGTCGCGTCTTTTTGATCCCGACATAGAAGATGAAAGCCAGGCGCCGTTGTATGATTTAGCCCTCGCTAATGGGCAACTGATGGCAACGCTGAACCAGACCAAAGTGTCGCTGCTGACCCGCCTGCGCGGTGACCGTGGACAACGGGGAACACGTCGCACGCTACATTACTATTTTGTGGCGCAGGATATTCATGAACGCGCAAGCTCCTCACATATTCAGTATCAAACGCTACGCGATCATTTCCGTCACAGCGACGTGATGTTCCGCTTCCAGCGGTTGATGTCGATGCAAGGACAAGCCTGTTCACAATTGTCTCGCTGTATTTTATTACGCACGCCATACCAGCACGATCCGCACTTTGAGCGCGTCTTCACTCATATAGATGCCGCTCTTGAGCGCATACGCGCCAGTGGTGAACCTGCCGACCTGCTCAATACGCTGGGTTTTTTACTGTCAAACCTACGGGCAATCGACGCACAGCTCGCTACCATCGAGTCTGAACAGGCTCAGGTACTCTCGCGCAATGAGTCTGAAAATCAGCTTGCCGATGACAGTCCCCATGGATTCAGTGATATCTGGTTACGCCTGAGCCGTAATTTCACCCCAGAGTCCGCTCTGTTTCGCCATGCCGTTCGCATGTCGTTAGTGCTCTGCGTTGGTTACGCCATTATCCAGATAACTGGAATGAACCACGGATACTGGATCTTGCTGACCAGCCTGTTTGTCTGTCAACCAAACTACAATGCCACCCGACATCGTCTGGCGCTCAGGATTATCGGCACGTTGGTTGGGATTGCCATTGGCCTACCGATTCTGTGGTTTGTGCCCTCTTTAGAAGGGCAGCTAATACTTTTAGTGATCACTGGTGTACTGTTTTTTGCTTTTCGCAACGTCCAGTATGCGCATGCCACCATGTTTATCACGCTGCTGGTATTATTGTGCTTTAACCTGCTCGGCGAAGGCTTTGAGGTTGCGCTGCCGCGTGTCATCGATACGCTAATTGGCTGTGCTATCGCCTGGGCGGCTGTCAGTTTCATCTGGCCAGACTGGCGTTTTCGTAATCTACCACGGGTAATAGAGCGGGCGACTGACGCTAACTGCCGCTACCTTGATGCAATTCTCGAACAATATCATCAGGGTCGTGATAATCGTCTGGCCTACCGTATCGCTCGCCGTGATGCGCATAACCGTGATGCTGAACTCGCCTCCGTGGTGTCAAACATGTCGAGCGAGCCGGATGTGACGGCCCAAACGCGCGAAACGGCGTTCCGTTTACTGTGTCTCAATCATACGTTTACCAGCTATATTTCTGCGCTGGGCGCACATCGCGAACAATTGACCAATCCAGACGTTTTGGCATTGCTGGATGACGCTGTTTGCTATGTTGATGATGCCCTTCACCATCAACCCGCTGACGAGCAACGCGTATACCAGGCGTTAGGAGGGCTGAAGCAGCGAATTCAGCACCTGGAACCACGCCCGGATAGTAAAGAGCCTCTGGTCGTTCAGCAAGTTGGGTTATTAATTGCTCTGCTTCCGGAGATCCGGCGATTACAGCAGCAAATTGCCGTATTACCTTCTAATACCCCGGTTCCGGCGTAAGAGAACTTACCCACTCCACCAGCTCCTGGCGACGCGTCGCCGGGAGCGCGGCTTCATGTATCCCCCCTACCGCGCCTTCAAGGGCATAGAGTACTTTTACCGTCAGAGCCGGGTTATTTTGCCGAAGTTTCAGCCAGCACATTTGTGCCCCTAACGACCGCATAGTCCCCTCATCTTTAATTCCAGCTTCATTCAGCAGAGTCTCCAGATGAAACGTCATATTCGGCAATTCCCGCAGACGATGCTGGGCAAAGCGACTCTGTTTTTCCTTAACTGCTGCATCCAATGAATATCGCGATAACGACACCAGCTGCTGCTGGTTTTGCCACAGGGCATCGTTCACCTGGTAATAATTAAGAACAAGAGGACGTCCGCGCTTAATAAATGTCAGCCAGACAGGAGAATTTTGTACGCAATACTGGGCGCTCTGCTCACAGGCGCGAAGATACAACTCACCATTGGCGACCATGGCAAAGACCGTATCGCCAACCGTCAGACTGTAGCCGCCAAACAGTGAGCGATAGTGAATTGTCCCCAGAGAAGCAAGGTATTCCTGCGATTTATAGATCCTTGCATAAGAAAGTTTTTTCATAAAAATCCTTTTTAAATCATAACGTAAGCAAATGATTTTCAGTAGCGGATCCGTTAATGACGAAAATAGGCAACTTATGCGTATGGGGCAAGATGAATTTTATTTTTCCCGTGACGACGACTAAAAATTGCGAACCTGTTTCCGAAAATAAGGTTGATCTTTGTTGAAGGCAGGGTTACTGTATATCCATACAGTAACTCACAGGGCTGGATTGATTATGTACACTTCAGGCTATGCAAATCGTTCTTCGTCGTTCTCTTCCACATCAAGCAACATTGCGCGCGTTTCATCAGAGAACGCAACCGCTGGGCTTATCAGTGAAGTGGTCTATCGCGAGGACCAGCCCATGATGACACAACTGCTGCTGCTTCCCCTGCTGCAACAGTTAGGGCAACAATCGCGCTGGCAGCTGTGGCTGACGCCTCAGCAAAAATTAAGCCGGGAGTGGGTGCAATCAGCTGGACTTCCATTGACGAAAGTCATGCAAATTAGTCAGCTCTCCCCCTGCAATACACTGGAATCGATGATTCGTGCACTACGCACGGGTAATTACAGTGTTGTCATTGGCTGGCTGGCGGAAGAATTAACGGAAGATGAACATGCCGAACTTGTCAAAGCGGCTGATGAAGGTAATGCGATGGGATTTATCATGCGTCCGGTTCGCGCTCAGACACTTGCGGGGAGACAGCATTCCGGGCTAAAAATTCACTCGAATTTGTATCATTGAGTAAAATTAGGATTTATCCTGGAATTTTTTTTCATCTCCCAATTTGCCTTTGAGCTGTAATGTGTTTTTCGTCTGAACGCCTGTCAGAAGCGGTTTTCAGGATATCCTCAGTACATTTATTCAGCTATAAATGTTAAATATTGTGTATACAAGCCTTTTTTTTTCATATGCCTGACGGACTTCACACTTGTAAGTTTTCAACTACGTTGTAGACTTTACATCGCCAGGGGTGCTCGGCGTAAGCCGCAGATATCGGTAGAGTAACTATTGAACTGGTCCCCGGGTGAAGGATTTAACCGTGTTATCTCTCTTCGGAGATATTCATGGCGAATTTTGGATGATAACGAGGCGCAAAAAATGAAAAAGACAGCTATCGCAATTGCAGTGGCACTGGCTGGTTTCGCTACCGTGGCGCAGGCCGCTCCGAAAGATAACACCTGGTACGCTGGTGCTAAAATGGGCTGGTCTCAGTACCATGATATTGGCAACAACCAGATCAACAACACCGGGCCGACCCACGAAAGCCAACTGGGTGCTGGCGCGTTCGGTGGTTATCAGGTTAACCCGTACGTTGGTTTCGAAATGGGTTACGACTGGTTAGGTCGTATGCCGTACAAAGGCACTGCTGACGCTACCAATCAAAATGGCGCTTTCAAAGCTCAGGGCGTTCAGCTGACCGCTAAACTGGGTTACCCAATCACTGACGATCTGGACGTTTATACCCGTCTGGGTGGTATGGTTTGGCGTGCAGACGCTAAAAGCAGCAACGGCTTCAAAGACCACGACACTGGTGTATCCCCAGTATTCGCTGGTGGCGTAGAGTACGCAATTACTCCTGACATCGCTACCCGTCTGGAATACCAGTGGACCAACAACATCGGTGACGCGAACACCGTTGGTGGTCGTCCGGATAACGGTCTGTTGAGCGTTGGTGTTTCTTACCGTTTCGGTCAGCAGGAAGAAGCAGCTCCAGTAGTTGTTGCTCCGGCTCCGGCTCCAGAAGTACAGACCAAGCACTTCACTCTGAAGTCTGACGTTCTGTTCAACTTCAACAAAGCAACTCTGAAACCAGAAGGCCAGCAGGCTCTGGACCAGATGTACAGCCAGCTGAGCAACCTGGATCCGAAAGACGGTTCCGTAGTGGTTCTGGGCTTCACTGACCGCATCGGTTCTGACGCTTACAACCAGGCGCTGTCCGAGAAACGTGCTCAGTCCGTTGTTGATTACCTGATCTCTAAAGGTATTCCTTCTGACAAAATCTCTGCACGTGGCATGGGTGAATCCAACCCAGTTACTGGCAACACCTGTGACAACGTGAAAGCTCGCGCTGCACTGATCGACTGCCTGGCTCCGGATCGTCGTGTTGAGATCGAAGTTAAAGGCATCAAAGACGTTGTAACTCAGCCTCAGGCTTAAGTTATCGTCTTATAAAAAACCCCGCTATGCGGGGTTTTTTTCATCTGTTTTCATCCAAAGTAAGCCACGCATAAAACCAGTCAACCGCTACTCTTTTCCCAGCAACGCCTGTAAATCCTGCTTCAATGTCGACATTTTGTTCGCGTACTTCTCTTTATGCTCTGCGTCTTCAATCAGCTGCACAATGGTTTCAGAAAGCGTTTTACCGCGCCGCTGCGCAAGACCAGCCAGACGCTGCCAGACCATAAATTCCAGATCGATGGATTTCTTCCGGGTATGCTGATGCTCAGCATTAAAGTGCCGCTTGCGCCTGGCACGTATGGTTTGTTTCATACGATTAAGCAGCGCGGGATTCATGTGTTCTTCAATCCAGGTATTGACCCGAACCGGTTCATTTTCGAGGGTTAGCAATAAATCAACGGCTTCTTTGGCAGCGCTGGCCTCGACGTAACGGGTGATTAATTCCCCCTCACGATGCTTCTTCACCAGATACTTCCATTTCCAGCCGCTTTCAAGGTTTTCAAGTTGTTGATATTTCATTGCGATCTCAATGTTACCGTGTAACTCTTATCAGAATATCAGCTTTTTCGGCATCTGAAGAAAAGAATATCCAGCCTGTGAACTGCCGCGCGTCATCACAACCGTTTCGCGGCGCTTTCCTGGTGTTTAGTGGTGAGGGTTACGGTATAATCTCGTTTTTTACAACAGACTAAAAAACATCAACTTTGACCATTACGAAACTTGCATGGCGTGATCTGGTTCCTGATACCGACAGTTATCAGGAAGTATTTGCACAGCCGCACGTCACTGACGACACCGACACCTTACTTAGTGATACTCAGCCACGTTTACAATTTGCGCTAGAGCAGCTTCTTCAGCACTGGACAACATCCTCGTTCATGTTGGTAAAAGCACCGGAAGAGCTTGAGTATCTCAACCTTATTGCAAAGGCTGCACGTCCCTTGCACACGGATGCAGGAAGCCTGACTGGCGGCCATTACGACATCTCCGGTCACACTATTCGTTATCGTACAGCTGAGAAAGCGGAAGACAATTTTGCGACGTTGACGCAGGTGGTCAGCGCTGACTGGGCCGAAGCCGAACAACTGTTTGGCTGTCTGCGTCAGTTCAATGGCGAAATTACGCTGCAGCCAGGTCTGGTACATCAGGCCAATGGGGGTGTGCTGGTTATCTCATTGCGCACGCTGTTGGCCCAACCTCTGTTGTGGATGCGCCTGAAAGCCATTGTCAGCCACGAGCGTTTTGATTGGGTGGCTTTTGATGAGTCTCGCCCGCTGCCAGTCTCCGTTCCGCCTATGCCGCTTAAACTGAAAGTGATTTTGGTGGGTGAGCGTGAATCGCTGGCGGATTTCCAGGACATGGAACCAGAGCTGGCTGAGCAGGCTATTTACAGCGAGTTTGAAGATAATCTGCAGATAGTGGATGCCGAAGCCATGACGCAGTGGTGTCAGTGGGTCACGCATACTGCTATGCGCAATAATTTGCCTTACCCCGCTCCGGATGCCTGGCAGGTTTTGATCCGTGAAGCCGTTCGCTATACCGGTGAACAGGATACATTGCCGCTTAACCCGCTGTGGATCACCCGACAGTTCAAAGAGGTGGCTCCGTTATGCGAGGGCGAAACCTGCAACACTGAGCAGTTCAGCCTGATGCTGGCTCAGCGCGAATGGCGTGAGGGATTCCTGGCTGAACGCATGCAGGATGAAATTCTGCAAGAGCAGATCCTTATCGAGACAGAAGGCGAGCGTATTGGCCAGATCAACGCCTTGTCGGTGATTGAGTTTCCAGGCCACCCACGCGCATTTGGCGAGCCTTCTCGTATCAGCTGCGTCGTGCATATTGGCGACGGCGAGTTTACGGATATTGAGCGCAAAGCCGAGCTCGGCGGAAATATTCATGCCAAGGGTATGATGATTATGCAGGCGTTCCTGATGTCGGAACTCCAGCTTGAGCAACAAATCCCCTTCTCTGCCTCGCTGACCTTTGAGCAATCTTACAGTGAAGTGGACGGTGACAGCGCGTCCATGGCAGAACTGTGCGCATTGATTAGCGCCCTCGCCGACGTTCCTGTTAATCAAAGTATCGCTATTACCGGTTCTGTCGATCAGTTTGGTCGGGCGCAACCTGTCGGTGGTCTGAATGAGAAAATTGAAGGATTCTTCGCCATCTGCCAGCAGCGTGAGCTGACAGGCACGCAGGGCGTTATCATTCCTTCGGCTAACGTCAGACACCTCAGCCTGCAGCCTGCGCTGCTACAGGCCATAGAAGAAGAAAAATTCACTATCTGGGCGGTGGACGACGTGACTGATGCGCTGCCACTGTTGTTAAATCTGGTGTGGGATGGCGAAGGCCAGACAACGCTGATGCAAACCATTCAGGAGCGTATTGCCACGGCTACGCAACAGGAAGGTCGTCACCGTTTTCCATGGCCGCTACGTTGGCTGAACTGGATTATTCCGAACTGATCGGACTTGTTCAGCGTACACGTGTTAGCTATCCTGCGTGCTTCAATAAAATAAGGCTTACAGAGAACATGGTAGATAAACGCGAATCCTATACGAAAGAAGACCTTCTTGCCTCTGGTCGCGGTGAGCTGTTTGGCGCTAAAGGGCCACAACTGCCAGCACCAAGCATGCTGATGATGGACCGTGTCATCAAGATGACCGAAACCGGTGGCAACTTTGACAAAGGTTATGTTGAAGCTGAACTGGATATCAACCCAGACCTGTGGTTCTTCGGTTGTCACTTTATCGGCGATCCGGTGATGCCGGGCTGCCTGGGTCTCGACGCCATGTGGCAACTGGTTGGATTCTATCTCGGCTGGCTGGGCGGCGAAGGTAAAGGCCGTGCACTGGGCGTAGGCGAAGTCAAATTCACCGGCCAGGTTCTGCCGACTGCGAAGAAAGTCACTTACCGCATTCACTTCAAACGTATCGTTAACCGTCGCCTGATCATGGGCCTGGCTGATGGTGAAGTGCTGGTTGATGGTCGTCTGATCTACACTGCAAACGATCTGAAAGTGGGTCTTTTCCAGGACACTTCCGCATTCTAATCCAGGACTGCGTAGCAGCCAGACATTAACGTTTCTACGACTTATCTGGCATGCAAAAAGGCGAAACCTCCGCTCTGCGGAGGTTTCTTTTATCTAAAGAGACAGAATCAGGCCATTAAAACCCTATCCCCCATGGCTTCTCGCCAGCCTCCCAGCCAGTATGACCTCTGATTCAGCGTCTGATAGGGACACATTTCTTTTGAGCGTCCGGCAATGCCGGCCTGATATCCACGTTGATGTGCCCGTTCCAGGCGATCTCGTTTTTGTCTCTTCATGCCTCGTTTCCCTCATTTTTGGGTCTGGTGGAAAAGAAAACAGTGATTACTAAGTGTGCAATCACACTAAACGAATACCCCTAAACACCAGGCTCGTCAATGCGCAAAATTCACGCCAGTGTCATATTTGTGAGCTAGCCTCTAAATCATTTGTACAAAAATAGTCAGTCAGAACAGCTATCTCCACGGCTAAAAAAATAAAAAAAACCGCCCCGGGCAATGAACCTGGGGCGGCATAATTTACAATTATTTAAGCTTATGGGATGCGTTTCAGCTCTTGAGCAATGGCCGTCGCCTCCTGACTCCAGACGTTGGCAAGAACCTTCACCATCTCATCGTAGCCATCTTTAGTCTGTACAGCTTCGATGTGGAATGGACGTTTGATCAGTTGTCCCTGATGATTCAGCAACCATTCACCGCTAACGATAACCTTACCATCGTACCGACCGTGGAAGCCGGTTACGGTAACGTTCAGAGTGTCCTGAGTGCTTCCCAGCGGCTGCGAAGCAACAACCCAGCCAGGCAACTGCATACTGAGGTTCGCAACCAGCGTATTGCGCAATTGCTGATCTAATGGGCTGGCCCAGAGATTATTATTGGCTATCACATATTGCACATCGCTGGTCTGGTAAACCACCCCATTACCGGCCAGATAATCAGGTACCGCAATCTGTTCAACCCACAGCAGACGGTTTCCCTGATTGGCGGAGCTCTGCACACCGCCTTGAGCGATAGGGAGCTGGTAATAGCTTTTATTTTCTCCGCTGGAGCTGCATGACGTTAGCCAGACCGCCATCATCACCACTAGCCACTTTTTCATTGTTTCGCCCTCTTCGGCTCTGGATCTTTTTTGTCCTTCGCTTCAAATACCAGCGCATTACTCTTATCGTTCAGCGTTTTCAGCACTGGTTGCAGCTCACGCAGCACCTGATCAAGACGCTGCATATCCGCCACCATCTTGTTGTAGGCCGCGGAACCCGGCTGGAAGCCCTGCATACTACGATTTAGTTCACGCAGCGTGTTCTGCATATCCGCTGGCAGATCCTGCATCGACTGGCTGGACGTAATCTTGTTCATGTTATCCAGCGTGGTTTGCAGATGTTTCATTGTGCGCTGGCTTTCCGACAGCGTATTGGTTGCCTGCTCAATCATCGGGTTCAACGGCAGATTATTGATCTTATCTAACGCTTCCATCAGACGCTGTTGAATCTGCGCCAGACCACCGCTCACGGTCGGGATTATCTGATAACCGTTAAATTCACGCACCCCGGTAATTGGCGGTTCTTTCGGGTAGAAGTCGAGATCGACATACAGCGCGCCGGTCACCAGGTTCCCGGTTTTCAGCGATCCCCGTAATCCACGTTTAAGCAGTTGCTCCAGATGAGCGCCAACATCGGTATCTTCTCCCAGTTGCGCCTTCAGACGTTCAGGTTCAATACGCACCAGCACCGGAATGCGGTAATCATTGTTAAATACCTGACGCATATTCGGTGAGAAGAAAGGTACTTTACTCACCGTACCCAAGCGGATGCCACGGAATTCCAGCGGTGCACCAGGCTGTAGGCCACGAATCGAGTCTTTAAAGAACATCAGGTAATCAATATGATCGGTATACAGTGAATCTTGAATACTTTTTTGATCGTCATAAAGATTAAACGCTGACTGTTGTGCGACCGGCTCGCCCTGCTCTAAACCTTCTGGCACATCAAAACTTACACCACCGCCAAACAGCGTGGAGAGCGATCCCATTTCTACGCGCATACCTGCTGAGGTAAGGTCTACGGCGATCCCGCTATCTTTCCAGAAACGCACATTACTGGTCACCAGACGATCGTTAGGCGCATTGATGAAAAGCTGATAGCTGATCGTACGCTTTTGCGCATCAAATGTGCTGGTTTCAACCGAGCCCACACGATAACCGCGGAAAAGGACCGGATCGCCCGGGCTCAACTGACCGGCTTTTTTGCTGTCCAGAATCACACGGATCCCTTTTGCATCTGGCGGGGCCAGCGGCGGTGAATCCAGCAGTTGGTAATTTTCCAGCTTACTGCCTTTATTGCCAGGCTGAAGTTCAATATAAGCCCCGGACAATAGCGTACCGAGCCCACTGATACCTTCACGTCCTACCTGGGGCTTCACCACCCAAAAGACAGAATCTTTATGCAGCAGCTTTTCCATTCCGGAGTTAAGACGCGCTTTAATCTCCACATGGGTCAAATCATCAGTCAGGGTTGCGCTCTCGACGATACCAACATCCACGCTGCGGCTCTTAATCGTCGTTTTACCCCCTTCAATACCTTCGGCATTGGTGGTGATAAGCGTGACCTGTGGCCCCTGATGACTGTAGTGATAAAACAGAACCCACGCGCCAATGAGTGCAGTGACGATAGGGAATATCCACACGGGCGACCAGTTTTTTACCTTTTGCACTTTGGCTTCCCCACTTTTAGATTCCATGCTGTCAGGACTCCTCATGGCCTGGTTCTGGTTCACGGTCCCACGACAGACGCGGATCAAATGTCATCGCAGAAAACATTGTCATAATGACGACTAAAGCAAACATCAAAGCACCCATTGCAGGATAAATGTTCATTAACCCTCCCATACGCACCAGCGCAGAGAGTACCGCAATCACAAAGACGTCGATCATTGACCAGCGACCGACAAATTCCACAACTTCATAAATCAGGTGCATACGTTCACTGTCGCGTTTGCCGTGCCCTTTGGCGTCCCAGCATAGCCAGGCAATGGCGATCATTTTCAACGTCGGCACCATAATACTGGCGATAAAGATAACCGCAGCCACCGGATAAGAGCCTTCGCTCCAGATTAAAACCACCCCCTCTAGTATCGTTGATGGCAGCTTTGACCCGAGCAAATCGGTAATCATAATCGGCAAAATATTGGCAGGAAGATAAAGCATGATTGACGTAAACAGTAATGCCAACGTCCATTGCAGACTGTTTTTACGCCGCACATAGCCTTTCGTCTGACAGCGTGGGCACACCCGCTCATCAGCGGGAAGTATCGCAGTGCAGCAAGAGCAGGAACGCAGTCCCTGTCGAATACCCGGCACGCCAGGCTTTAAGGCCTGCTTTATGACAGGCATTGGCGCAATATCATCCCACAGCCAGCGACGGTCAACGCACTGGAATGCACGCAGTTGCAAAACACAAAAGAAGCACCACGGAATAAAGCTGCTGCCCACGCCGATATCACCGTAAGCCATCAGCTTAACGAAGCTGACCAGCACGCCGGCGAGGAAGATTTCCGCCATCCCCCAGCTTTTTAACTGGAACAGGACGCGTGCAAGGCCCGCCTTAAGTCTGGCGGGCATCTGCACCCGATTCACCAGCAGCAGGATAGTCAGCAGGCAAAACGCAGGAACCAACTGCACGAATAATAAAAAGAAGGTGCCGAGACTGGCGTAGTCTTCAGAAAAGAGAACGCTGGGGATCTCCAGCAACGTGACTTCACTGCTTACCCCTGCGACGTTCATATTCACAAAGGGAAAGAGGTTTGATAAAAGCAGCATGAACAATGCTGCTAACACATAGGCTGTAGGACGCTGCCGCGGCGCGTCCCATTCAACCGTTAACGTAGTGCCACATCGTGGACATGCCGCTTTCTGACCATGCTCAAGGCGAGGTAACGCCACCAGCATGTCACACTGCGAGCACAAAATATGCTTCGCGGCATGGTGATGTTCGCACATATGTGCTCCTTTAAATTATGCGCCGTTCTTCAAAGACTCAAGATACTCCCAGCGCTCAAAGGCTTGCTCAAGTTCTTGTTCCGCTTCGTTCAGATTAGCTAATACCTGTTGTGTTTGCTCATGTGGCTGGCTGAAAAAAGCGGCGTCAGCAACCTGAGCTTGTAGCCTTTCCAGTTTAGCTTCCAGTTCTTCAAGCTGAGCGGGGAGCTGCTCCAGTTCGCGTTGCAGTTTATAGCTTAGTTTGCTCGTGCCACGTTTGACAATTTCTGCTTTAGGAGCAACGGCTTCCTCTGTTTTTTTCGCGATCGGTTGTTTAAACGCCACATACTGAGATTGCTGGCTGCGCGCGTCATGATAACCACCGACATAACGACCAATTTTACCGCCGCCTTCGAAGATCCAGCATTCAGTTACAGTATTATCCACAAACTGACGGTCGTGGCTTACCAGCAGTACAGTCCCCTGATAGCTATCAATTAGTTCTTCAAGCAGTTCCAGCGTTTCGACGTCAAGATCGTTCGTTGGTTCATCGAGAATCAAAAGATTGCTGGGTTTCAGAAAAAGACGCGCCAATAGCAGGCGATTTCGTTCCCCACCAGAGAGCGCACGCACTGGTGTCATCGCGCGTTTCGGATGGAACAGGAAGTCCTGCAGGTAACCCAGCACATGGCGAGGTTTACCGTTAACCATCACCTCTTGCTTACCTTCAGCCAGGTTGTCCATCACGGTTTTATCTGGATCCAGTTCGGCGCGGTGCTGATCGAAATAGGCCACTTCCAGCTTGGTGCCGACGTGAATGCGTCCACTGTCAGCCTGAAGCTGGCCTAACATTAGCTTCAGCAGCGTTGTTTTGCCGCAGCCGTTCGGTCCGATTAGCGCAATTTTGTCGCTACGCTGTACCTGTGCGGAGAAATCTTTCACCAGTTGCTTTCCATCAACCTGGTAATCCACATTCTCCATTTCGAAAACAATCTTGCCTGAACGGCTCGCCTCTTCGACCTGCATCTTCGCCGTGCCCATCACTTCGCGACGTTCGCCACGCTCGCGACGCATGGCTTTCAGCGCGCGCACGCGGCCTTCGTTACGGGTACGACGCGCTTTGATACCCTGACGGATCCAGACCTCTTCCTGCGCCAGCTTGCGATCAAACTCTGCGTTTTGTAACTCTTCTACGCGCAGCGCTTCTTCTTTCTCCAGCAGATACTGATCGTAGTTACCCGGATAAGTCACCAGCTTGCCACGATCGAGGTCGACAATACGCGTTGCCATATTGCGTATAAATGAACGGTCATGGGAAATGAAGATGATTGTCCCATTAAAGGATTTCAGGAACCCTTCCAGCCAGTCGATAGTTTCAATATCCAGGTGGTTCGTTGGTTCATCCAGCAGCAATACACGCGGATTGCTCACTAACGCGCGACCCAGCGCCGCTTTACGCAGCCAACCGCCAGAAAGCGAAGAAAGTGCGGCGTTTGGATCCAGCCCCAACTGCTCCAGCACTTCATTAATACGGCTTTCGAGCTGCCACAGATTGTGGTGATCGAGCATTTCCTGAACCCGCGCCATCTCATTCAGATTTCTGTCGCTCGGATCAGTCATCACCAGACGCGAAATATCGTGATAACGCTTCAGATATTCGGCCTGTTCTTCGATACCCTCGGCAACGAAATCATACACGCTGCCCTCAACATTACGCGGCGGATCCTGTTGCAGACGCGCCACAACCAGATCCTGCTCATAAATAATACGTCCGTCGTCAAGACCCTGTTCACGGTTCAGGATCTTCATCAGCGTCGATTTACCTGCGCCGTTACGGCCAACCAGACAGACGCGTTCGTTATCTTCGATATGCAGTTCTGCATTATCAAGAAGTGGCGCATCGCTGAACGACAGCCATGCACCATGCATACTGATTAATGACATTTATTTATCCTTTCAGGCTGCGGTAATCAGCCAGCAATTGTGGATCTGACGGTTACGGGCAAAGTCCTGGGAAAGCGTTTTTTGGGTAATTTCTTGTGCTTTCAATCCCAGTTCAGCCAAACCGTCGAGATCCATACGGAACCCACGTTTGTTGTTGGAGAACATGATCGTGCCGTCTTTACGCAGCAGACGTTTCAGATCTTTCATCAGCGCCAGATGATCGCGCTGCACATCAAACGAGTCTTCCATACGTTTTGAGTTAGAGAACGTCGGCGGATCGATGAAAATCAGATCAAACTGTTCATTGGCATCGCGCAGCCAGCCCAGGCAATCTGCCTGAATTAAACGGTGAGCGCGACCGCTCAGGCCGTTCAGACGCAGGTTGCGTTCCGCCCATTCCAGATAGGTACGCGACATATCGACCGTCGTGGTGCTACGCGCACCGCCCAGTCCTGCATGTACGCTGGCGCTGCCGGTGTAGGAGAACAGGTTGAGGAAGTCCTTACCTTTACTCATCTGTCCCAGCATGCGGCGCGCAATACGGTGATCGAGGAATAAGCCCGTATCAAGATAGTCGGTCAGGTTCACCCACAGGCGCGCGTTGTACTCGCTTACCTCAATGAATTCACCCTTCTCATTCATCTTCTGATACTGATTCTTGCCTTTCTGACGCTCACGGGTTTTCAGCACCAGTTTGTTTGGTGCGATTTCCAATACTGACAGCGTGGCGGCAATGATGTCGAACAGACGTTGACGTGCTTTTTGCGCATCGACCGTCTTCGGCGGGGCATATTCCTGAACCACGACCCAGTCACCGTAACGATCTACTGCAACGTTGTATTCCGGCAGGTCAGCGTCATACAGGCGATAGCATTCAATGCCTTCCTGACGCGCCCATTTTTCCAGCTTCTTAATATTCTTGCGCAGGCGGTTGGCATAATCTTCCGCTACCGTGGCTGGCTTGCTGTCCGCGGTGGTCTCTGCAACGTGATAATTCTTCTGCACGCAATCCAGCGGGCCGTTTTTCGCTTTGAACTGCTTGTCGGCACGTAATTGCAGGCTGCTGAGCAGATCCGGAGAGGCGCTGAACAGCGACAAATTCCAGCCGCCAAACTGGTTTTTCATCGTACGGCCCAGCAGGCTGTGCAGGGCAATCAGAGCAGGTTCGCTATCCAGACGCTCGCCGTAAGGCGGGTTACTGATAACCGTCCCATACGGTCCTTTCGGCAGCGGATTGCTCAGTTTGGCGACATCTTTAACGTCAAACGTCATCAGATCGGCGATACCGGCGCGGCGAGCGTTACTACGCGCTTTTTCAATCACGCGCGCATCGCTGTCAGAACCATAAAAATGCGAGGTATAGTCAGCCAGTCCCTTACGCGCACGCACCTGCGCCTCGGCTTTAACTTCTTGCCAGACGGCTTCGTCGTGCTGCGCCCAACCGCTGAAGCCCCAGTACCCACGGTGCAGGCCCGGCGCGCGATCGGTTGCCCACATCGCCGCTTCAATCAGCAGCGTGCCGGAGCCGCACATCGGATCGAGTAACGGGGTTCCCGGCTGCCAGCCAGAACGCATAACAATAGCGGCGGCCAGCGTCTCTTTAATCGGCGCCTGACCCGCGCGATCGCGATAGCCACGCTGATGTAAACCGTCACCGCTCAGATCGAGCGCGATGCTGGCGGTATCTTTGTTTAACCAGACGTTAATGCGCAGATCCGGGGATTCACGATCCACATTCGGACGCGGCAGATTTTTGCGGGTAAAGGCATCAACAATCGCATCCTTGACCTTCAGTGCGCCATACTGGCTGTTACGAATAGTCTCGTTCAGGCCGCTAAAGTGGACGGCAAAGGTAGCACCGGGATTAAATATCTCTGTCCAGTCGATTGCCTGAACGCCGAGGTACAGATCAAGATCGCTGTAGACCTTGCACTCTCCCATCGGCAGGATAATGCGCGAGGCCAGGCGGCTCCACATCAGGCTCTGGTAAACAAGCCGCGTGTCGCCCTTAAAATGGACCCCACCCTGAACGACCTGGCACTCCAGCGCGCCGAGGTTTTCCAGTTCAGTTTTTAACAGCTCTTCCAGCCCGCGGGCCGTACTGGCAAACAGAGAATTCATAATGTCACTTTTACTCCGAGAAAATTGCTGCGCATTATAGCTAATATGGGCTGTATGTCATAAAGTTGAAGGCTTATTTTCATTCGAGGGGCTGTACAGTGGTCACGTTAACCCGACTTTTTATTCATCCGGTTAAATCAATGCGTGGAATTGGACTCACGCACGCCCTGGCAGACGTTAGCGGTCTCGCCTTTGATCGCATATTTATGATCACTGAACCTGACGGAACGTTTATAACCGCCCGCCAGTTCCCACAAATGGTTCGCTTTACCCCTTCCCCATTCCACGATGGACTGCATCTTACGGCGCCAGACGGCAGCAGCGCCCTCGTGCGATTTGCCGACTTCGCTACCCAGGATGCACCGACAGAAGTGTGGAGAAACCATTTTACCGCGCGCATTGCGCCAGTGGCTATTAACCAGTGGCTTAGCGGCTTTTTCTCCCGTGACGTGCAGTTACGCTGGGTTGGTCCGCAACTGACGCGCCGGGTGAAGCGCCACGCTGATGTTCCTTTGTCCTTCGCCGATGGTTATCCCTACCTGCTGGCCAACGAAGCATCCCTGCGCGATGTGCAACAGCGCTGTCCGGCAAGCGTCAAAATGGAACAGTTTCGCCCCAATCTGGTGGTTTCGGGAGCTGGTGCCTGGGAAGAAGATACCTGGAAAGTGATTCGTATTGGCGACGTCATTTTTGATGTAGCAAAACCCTGTAGCCGGTGTATTTTCACTACCGTTAGCCCGGAAAAAGGCCAGAAACATCCAACCGGCGAACCGCTCGCCACACTGCAAACCTTCCGTACTGCGGTAGATAACGGCGATGTCGATTTCGGTCAGAATCTTATCGCGCGTAACAGTGGCGTTATTCGCGTCGGCGATGAGGTAGAAATTTTGGCAACCGGCCCTGCCAGAGCGTACGGCGCGGCTGAATCAGACGATACTGCACCCGAACAACAACCTGATGCCACGGTGCTTATTGACTGGCAAGGGCAGATCTTTCGCGGAAATAATCAGCAGGTATTGCTTGAGCAGCTGGAAAACCAGGGTATCCGGGTTCCCTATTCATGCCGGGCAGGCATTTGCGGATGCTGTCGAATTCGACTGGTAGAAGGCGAAGTTAGCCCGCTGAAAAAATCAGCGCTTGGCGATGACGGGACGATTCTGTGCTGCAGCTGTGTTCCTAAAACAACTATCAGGCTGGAGAGTTAAACCGCCTGCTCAAGGCTGAAACTGTCGGCAATAACCTGCGGTTTCAGTCTGTCATTCATTATTTTAATCGCGTCGCCAAGTTGCATCGTACGCCCGGCGATAACCACACCAGGCTGTGCAAGCAGACAAAGCGCGGCGTTTTCACCCGGCTCAACCACCAACAGATTTACCTGTTCATCGGTATCGCTTAAATCAACACAGGCTGCGTCACCCACAACCGGCGACCAGTTAATACCGTGTGCGACAAAGTGCCAGCTTTTTGGCATTTGCGGTTTGAGATAACGAATCGCCACCAGCGCATTAAGCACCAGTTCCGCTTTTTGCTCTTTGGCTAAATCCAGGTAGCGACATTTTTCTTCAAAGGAAAAATAAAGCGCGGCGTCATCAACACAAAAACCTGACGGAGAAAATGCATCAGGAGTGAGCATTTTACGAGCAAAACGCGAACGGAATAACATGCCATTGGCTAAATCGAGCATCATACGATCGTGCTCTTCATCATAATACCAGCGCCAGTTATCGTCGGGTTTAATTCGCATCTGTTTCTCTCCTTTCCTTAATCATCGCCGTTACGACAGTATCCTTTTGCCGCTTCGTTTATTGCCCTAATAATAAAAGCTCAGAATGTTTAAATAAGCAACAGTAAAAGAATATAAAACAACCAGGGCCAGAAATAAAGCCCTGGATTGTGATTAAGATAGCATTCAGATATTGCTGACGATTTCTTTAATCAACGGCGGACCTTTAAAAATAAAGCCCGAATAAATCTGCACCAACGAAGCTCCAGCAGCTATTTTCTCACGTGCAGCGATTACAGAGTCAATGCCGCCAACCCCGATAATCGGCAGTTGCCCCTTTAGCTCCTGAGACAACTGGCGGATAATTTCCGTGCTTTTTAATTGCAACGGTCGACCGCTCAGGCCACCCATTTGATCGCAATTTTTCATTCCCTGAACGAGAGAACGATCGAGCGTGGTGTTAGTCGCGATTACGCCATCAATATTATGGCGAACTAAACTGTCTGCAACCTGGATCAGTTCTTCCACAGAAAGATCCGGTGCGATCTTTACCGCCACCGGAACATATTTATGGTGGATCGCTTGCAGATCATTTTGCTTATTTTTAATTGCCGTCAGGAGATCGTCCAGCGCCTCGCCGTATTGCAGCGTGCGTAATCCCGGCGTGTTCGGTGAAGAGATATTAATCGCGATATAACCAGCATAAGCATAGACTTTTTCCATACAAATCAGATAGTCATCTTTGCCGTTCTCTACCGGGGTATCTTTATTCTTACCAATATTAATCCCCAGAATACCGTCGAAATGCGATTTTTTAACGTTCTCAACCAGGTTATCGACCCCAAGGTTATTAAACCCCATGCGGTTGATCAAACCTTCTGCATCGACCAGACGGAACAGACGCGGTTTATCGTTACCCGGCTGAGGACGCGGCGTCACAGTACCAATTTCAATGGAACCAAATCCCATTGCGCCAAGTGCATCAATGCACTCCCCGTCTTTATCCAGTCCGGCGGCAAGCCCGAGCGGATTTTTAAACGTCAGTCCCATGCAGGTAACCGGTTTTGCCGGTACTTTCTTGCGGACAAGCGCTTCGAGCGGCGTGCCGGTAATGCGACGTAATTGCTGGAATGTCAATTCATGAGCGCGCTCTGGATCGAGCTGAAAAAGGGCTTTACGAACGAAGGGGTAGTACATGAACTCTCCTGGATTCCCGGTGTGCAAACCGGGGGCGTATTATGTGCGATAATGCACCAGAAGGGAATTGACCTGCAGCAAAAAATATCTATTGCGCGATTTTAACGCAAAATTGTCGTTACTTGCGGGCTCATACCGCCATAATCATCAATTGTGCGCCAGTTTAAATGGCACATTTTCTGGCTTCGACACCAATTTGTCTGCCTTGTCGTCTTTGGCGCAACCATGCCTGCATTGGCAATCCCCTCCCCGTTCACACTGACTACCGCCAGCGTGACGTAGAAGGGAGTTGGGTTATCAATCACCACCTGTCCATTTTGGTTTATTGTCCACTTAAGTTGCTGGTAAGCCTTTTCTGGATGTTGTTCAGACAACATCTGCGGGCGCCAGATAAGCTTAAATGTGGAGCGTGTAGCAATTTTTACACTATTCCCATCCTGTTTTCCTGACGGAATACCGGAGATGGCCAGTGAAAACAGTGTCTCACGATCGTCTGGCAGGGTATTTTCTGTTTTGATTAAACGTATGATGCCTGTTGCCTTTGACTTAATAAGGTACAATGGCGGTGTAACAACAAACGGTGGTTTATAGCTTGTAGACTCTGCACCTTCCCACAGGAGTTCTGTTTTCACTTTACTGCTAATCAGATTAACCTCATCACTGGTGTTGGTGAGAGTAATGGTGAGTGACTCATTCGCAGATGGAAAAATAAAACGAGTGCCCTCTGCAACAATACCGGCCTGAGCACAGCTACTCACCATCAGCATAGTGACAACCACTATCTGTTGGACTATTTTTTTAAAAAAGTTATTCATAATGAAAGGAGAACGTTGCATTCGCATGTACTTCTCCGGCTCCGATATCATTTTGTGTAGAACGAAGCTGCGCATAAAAAACCAGAGGTACATCACCCGGTACCAGCGGATAATTCACACTCGCTTCCTTTATGGGAAGTAATGTACGGGTGTAGTCCAAAATAGCGACACCTAAGCCAGATGCTGAGTTAGTCCCTGTATCAATACCCAGAAGTTTGGTGTTCACCGTATCCGGTGTGCCATTAAACGTTACATTTACATTGGTGACATCCGCGCCGCAATCTTGCAGATGAATAGTAAAACTGACTGCTGGTGAACTGTCTCCAGACTGCTTAAAATGACTGCTGGATATATCGCCAAACGGAACGGAAATATCTTTGTCATCCAGGGCCAGCACACACGTACTGCTGCGAAATGAACCGGTTATATTAATTGTGCCATCATGAGCAATTGCTGAAGTTGCCCCCATAACCGCCCCACCGAGCAGCAATGCAATGCCTCTCTTTTTCATCACTATTGCATTCCTATTGATAAAGCACATCAAAATAAAGAACTGCCGCCGCATTGCCGCCTTTAACTTCGCGGATTGTCGACTTATAACGCAGTTTATAGTGCAGTGTGACACCTGATGACTTCTTCATTAATGTCCAATCGGTTCTGCTATTAAGGGGGATTTCCTTAAGCGTACTATCCAGAATCTGAACGGCAATACCGCTGGCAACATCCCCACCGTTGGCATCACCGCTCAGTTTAAGTAAATTGGCATCATTATCATCCGACTGCCCGCTAAAATAGACCTGTGAAGACAAATAGCTCTGATCACAATTTGTGATATCGATTGAAAAATCAACTGCCGGACTGACCAAACCCGGCGTGGTATAGTCTCTTATATCAAAATCACCAATATGAACGGTTTGATTTGCCGTCGCTAGCGAGACATCACACGCGAAATCCTGAAGCGCCGCGTAAAGCCGGAATGGAATTGCACCCAGTTCTGCATAACTTTTAGAAGTTAAAAGACTAAGCAGTAATAATGTACCAACCGCACAATTCTTCGTCATAATATTTTCCTAATCGTAGTCAACACGAATATATCCTGTTGACTCAACGGGTCCTACCGTTGCCGGAGCAATTCCTGTCGTACTTACAGGCTCTGCATAGAATGATACTTGCGCCTGGTGATCGTTTAGAGTTACCGCAGGGAAAAGACCGCCAGCCGGATTGATGGGATTTAGCTTATCGTCATAAACTACATAGCCTATACCGGCCATCGTACTTTTTATTGCCGCTGGATAATCGGCATCGGGGGTGGCAGATAGTGTTAATTTAAGATTGGCCGTGGCTTCAACGCCCGATGAACATTTAAGGGTAAACGTGGTTTTAGTTTTAACAGACGGATTATTAGCCGACTGACCTTTAATCTTGAAACTATTAATATTATAAATACCCGTCGAAATATTAAGTTCATTGCTTGCACCTGCAAGTACACACTCTTCGGGTGCAGAAATCGTTCCCGATACATAATATTTCAAGATTGATGGTCCGGAGGCCGAACAGACCCCAGATGAAGGCGTGTGATAGCATTCCCACAGTTCGGCGACTAAGGTTTGTGGAATAGTCATTGTACCAATGATGGGCTTACGGATCTTAATTGCGATATTACCACTATGTCCACTGGGAGTCGTTCCACTTAAATGGAGTCCGCCTGGTGTACAGAGATCTTTTCGGGAATCACTGACCGTAGAAATTCCATCAAAGGGTATTTCCGTTAATTGCTCACCACGAATAGTTACCCGTAATTTAATATCCAGGAAGTCATTTAATTGAAACCAATTATTTCCTGAGCTCGTTAACGGCGTGGTCGTTGTAAAAACCCATGATCCTGAATCCATTGCTGCCGAATTACAATCACAAGATAGGGTATAATCATTAGAAGCACTCCAGGCGGTGAACGGATCTACGCTGTTGCCGGCAACATTGTTTGCATCAGTAATTGTTTTATCACCCATATTAATCGCGAGCATCGGATTACCGCTCACCATCGTACATTGGCCCGAAGAAGCGAAAACTTTGCTCCCTAATAAACATAAGGCGATACAAAACATAAAACGAATAACGTTATTCATCGCTCCCATTATTTACACTCCCTTGTAATTCGTGAGATTGGCGCGTTGAGTTGTTGTTCCGTTAATTGGTAATTCAGTACACAATGCTGGTCGGGTTTATTACCCCATTTAATGGCAATATCACCACCCGCAGGTAAGCCCGCCATATACAATATGCCGCTGTCATCGACAATTCCCGTATTGCCTTCTTCCCCGTCTAACGCCGCGATAGCACCAAACGGAACCGGCTTATCCCGGTATTTTGTTTTGATCAAGGCCCGCCCACCCTTGCGCGCTGAGAATGAAGCTAACACTAATGCGCCTTTTGTTGGCACGACACTGACCACCGCGTCATCAACATCAACGTTTTGCCCTAATGAACTCGCATCCAACGCAATACGGTTCTCGCGATACGTCGTAGCGTGCGGAATAACGGTGTACCCTCGCCAGTCGGTTTTCACGCCCACGCTGTTTGTCAAACTGGTTCCTTCAGCCCCAGGCGCTGCAACCAATACATTGGTTTCCCCCAAAGGCTGACTTAAAGTAACGCCGTGCGAATGAACAACCACACCACCTGAAAGACCATAGTTAACTTGTTGAAAATCGCCATTTTGACTGTAGTTATAGCCTAATTGCGCATTACCATAGGTACTCTGCAAATCTAACCCCGCACTACCACTGGCAGAGCTATTTTGACTGACATATCCCTGCTGAACGCTATAACTTAAGTTTCCTGCGTCAAGCAGTGTCCCCGATACCCCGGTGTTTTGGTTGAAATGCCCTTCGTTGTCGATACTGGTATTCGAGGTGGCATAAGCCGAATTTCGTCTGTCAGCAATACCTGAACTTTTCCCCGCCAGCCATTTACCCAAAGGTAAGGAAAGATTTAACGCAAATATTTGATCCGACTCGGACTGCCCTTTAGATTGGCTATAGTTCCAGGATAAGCTAACCGTCACATCCTTAATCGATGTGTTATAGCCAAATTGTATTAACTTATCTTTTTCGTCAGTATGCCAGTATGACTGTTCACTGCCGCTCAAATAAAATGAGCCATAATCACCAAGCTGTTGCGAAATATTAACCTGTATTTTCCCACGTTTGGTGTAATACAAATTATAATAACGTGACCATAATGGTGTATCTTCGTCATCGCCATCTTCAAATGCATAGCCATCCATATGCTTATACATCGTATCAGCCAGAGTATAATAACCCGATGTTGAATAACGATACCCCAATAATTGCAGGTTTGTTCCAAGCTCATTCAACGATTTAGCGTATAAAAAACGAATCGATTGACCATGATGCACGCTATCATCAATCAGCGTACTGCTCGCGTTTGTGACATCGATAGAAACAGCGCCCAAGTCGCCAAAGTTAAATCCCGTACCAAACAGTTGAGAGCTATAGTTCTCAGCGTATTGCATGCCGCCATAGAACGTAACGCCCCATGGCCCGCCCCACTGCACGGTTGCCTGACCGAATGGCTTTTCATCCTGCTGAGTATTGCCAGAACGGAACTTCGCTATGGTCGCGGCATACTTTATCGCCCCTTCACGCTGCAGCAAAGGAACGGTGGAATAAGGTATAGAATAAGAGCTAATGCTACCATCAGATTCCTTTATTTCCACCTGCAAGTCACCGCTTGAGGACGTGGAAAAAAGATCGCTAAATTCAAATGCACCGGGGGACACATAGGTCTGGTAAACAACATAACCATTCTGTTTCACTGTGACCTGAGCATTACTTTTGGCAATACCCCTCACTACAGGTGCGAAACCTCGCATACTGTCTGGGAGCATGTTTTCATCCGACGCCAATTGTACGCCACGAAAGCTGACGCTATCAAAAAGCTCACCCGATGTATAATTGTCGCCAACGGTAAGTTCGCTATTTAATGGAATAACCGTATGCTGTATATAAGAGCTAACGTTTTCCCACTTATCACCGCTATTACTGCTTGTGCTCCATGTTGATGAATTGCGTAACCGCCATCCCCCTAAATTGAGACCACTGTTCAACCCCAGAAAGTAACTGTTATCGGCGCTACTCCCTTCACTTTTATCCGAGCTGTTGGCGCCATTAAAAACATAGTTAAGCAGTAGCGCATTAATGCCCTGCTCCCATTTTTCTGGAGGCACGTAGCCTTGTGCTGTATTTTTAACCGCTATCTGTGGAACTGAAATATCTAAGCGTAGCTTTGCGACATCAAATGTTAATTTAGAATCAGGAATTATCGTCTCTAATGGCGCGCAAGCTTGTTTTTTTAACAAATTAAATGCTGAATAGGATGATGTTTTCACTCCCATTCGCTCCAGACTTTCAGTTGTCAGGCAGGCACTAACCTCCCCTTTAGGATTTAATGTTACAAAGTTGACATCACGTGACTCAACAAAAGCATCGTTAAGAAAAATATCGACACGGTAAGTTCCAGGGGCAACTTCCTGTCCTTTTTCAAAATGCGACAAATCAGCAACAGAGTGAGGATCATCAGAAAAGAAACTCGGGTCGAACCACATTTCACTATGCGCATTAAAAGAAAATGTTCCAGAAATAGCCAGCGCAATAAATGAAAGTCTCGGGACCTTAAGTAGTAACCGAGGGGGTGGGTATTTGTCCATAAACATCTCAGCCCTTTGAGTTTATATTATGACTTACATTCAAGCTCTTCGGTTATCGCACCGTAGTCATTAATAGTCCGATACTTTAATTTTCCTGTGACCTGATGCGGTACTTTAAACGTATGCTGAGATTTTGGTGCAATCATTTCATTTTTTAGCAGCTGCGTCCCAACCTTCATTTGCGTAAGTGTAATAAAATATGGGGTTGGATTATCCACAAGAATATCGCTCCCTGAATATGAACAGCGCAGTGCTGCCGGGGCGTTACTAATGGAAACGGGTAAATTATCCGGCCGCCAGAACATTTTTATTACACTTTGGACAGCAATCTTTAGTTGATTTTTTCCACCATCACTCTTTTCTGTTGAGGGTATTGCACGAGAACTTACATAGAAAAGACTTTCCCTGTCCTTTGGCAGATCAGGACCGACATACATTATCCTGATTAAATTTTCTCTTTGAGTTTTCAAAAGAAAAAGTGGTGGTGTGACAACGAAGTCTTCAGTTTTAGCCTGTGCTGAATTCAAAACAAAAGACTGAACAAGAAATGGCGTTTGCGCACTGGTATTGCGTAAACTTAATGAAATTTGTTTATCACTTTCATGATAAACCAACCGGGTTGCGCCTAAGCCAACGCCACCATTACTCTCATTTGCACTGGCAAACGCAGCTGTGCCGCTACATAATAAAAGAGATAAACTCGCAGCAACAATTCCATTTGTGGTGCAACTTTTCATATTTCATAACCAAGTTATCGATATCAATATGCCCTTTTATTTTACATAGATAAAAGGGCAGAATACTTTTACTGAAGTAATCTATTATTAATAGTAGTTAATATGGAAGTTCACGACTGCATTAACCGTTCCCGCAGTCGCTTTACCCGTGGCAACATAGTCGACCAGGAATTTCAGCGTCTGATCGCCAGTGGCTAACTGAATACCATCTTGAGCAGTTTCTGTATTCGGCGTGATTTTATCCGTACCGTTAGGCATATACATCTGCAACGCGACGTTTGTGGCCTGACCTGTTGTCGCCTGATTGGCAAAAGCGGTTGTAATGTTGCTATCCTGAGCGGCGCTGAACGTAAACGCGGCATTTTTAGTTACCGTAACATCACAATCTTTCAGCTCAATTGGCACATCCGTTTTAACACCAGATTCCTGGCCACTTGTTTGCAGCTTTGTCGCACTCACATCTGGCAGCGTCACAGAAGAGTCTTTCGTTGCAGCAACCAGAGTACAGGCCGGAGCAATAACCTTACCGGTGAAGTTTACTGATCCATCAGTGATTGCGTCATCATCTGCCGCCATCGCGCCCGCAGAAACAAACAACGCGCCCAAAGCAAGTGCTAATACACTTTTCTTCATGTTTTTATCCTATCCATAATATTGATTAATCCATTGCTACAATACCTATTAGCATTTTGGATGCTAAACCATTCACTCAGAAAGATTAAATTATATAACCTTAATTTGAATTTAAGTAATCCTAACATACCGTATGTGAATGTATTTTTTAATATATTATATCGCACCCGCTTTAATCTCTAATTTTTGCATGATTACTTACAGCATTCATCAATAATGTAAATACAAGATCATTTCTTTATCTAATTTTAAGAAAACGTTTATGAAAAAAAACATTTAGCACATGTATTTCTCTCTGCAATACTCCACGACTGTTATCAATGTTAATTAAAAGCAAACAATTGGTTATAAGTGGAGAATGAAATTATGCGCGTCATCACTCTGGCGGGAAGCCCACGCTTTCCCTCTCGCTCCAGCGCGTTACTGGAATATGCCCGAGAAAAACTGCACGGTCAGGATGTCGAAGTCTTTCACTGGAACCTACACAATTTTGCCCCAGAAGACCTGATCTATGCTCGTTTCGACAGTCCGGCGCTGAACACATTTATCGAACAATTGCAGGATGCAGACGGGCTGATTGTCGCAACACCGGTCTATAAAGCCGCTTACTCTGGCGCTCTGAAAACCCTGCTCGACCTGCTCCCCGAGCGGGCGCTGGAAGGGAAAGTAGTTTTGCCGCTGGCGACCGGCGGCAGTGTGGCGCATTTACTTGCCGTCGATTACGCGCTGAAACCGGTACTGAGCGCATTAAAGGCCCAGGAGATCCTGCACGGTGTGTTTGCCGATGATTCACAGGTAATTGATTATCAACATAAACCTCAGTTTACGCCCAACCTTCAGCAGCGTCTGGACAGTGCGCTCGATACCTTCTGGCTGGCGTTGCATCGTCGTGATGTCCAACTTCCCCAACTGAACACCCTGCGAGGTACCGCCCATGCTTGATCTTCTCAAGCGTCACACGTCATGGCTGGCACTGACCGGGTTGTTGTCGCTGTCAACTCTGGGGCATGCCGCAGAGTCGGCCCCCGATGCTCTGCGCATTGGTTACCAGAAAGGAAGCGTCAGTATGGTACTGGCCAAAAGCCATCAGCTACTGGAGAAACGCTATCCGCAGACTAAAATCTCGTGGGTCGAATTCCCGGCTGGACCGCAAATGCTGGAAGCACTCAATATCGGCAGTATCGACCTCGGCAGCACCGGTGATATTCCACCAATTTTTGCCCAGGCCGCCGGAGCCGATCTGGTTTACGTGGGCGTCGAGCCGCCCAAACCGAAAGCCGAAGTGATTCTGGTGCCGAAAAATAGCCCGATCCAGAGCGTCGCGCAGCTTAAAGGACATAAAGTCGCCTTCCAGAAAGGTTCCAGCGCCCACAATTTACTGCTCCGGGCGCTACAACAGGCCGGACTGAAATTTACCGATATTCAACCGACCTATCTGACTCCCGCCGACGCGCGAGCAGCCTTTCAGCAAGGAAACGTTGAAGCATGGGCGATCTGGGACCCCTACTACTCCGCCGCGTTACTGCAAGGTGATGTGCGCGTGCTGAAAGACGGCTCAGACCTCAAACAGACCGGTTCGTTTTATCTCGCTGCACGTCCTTATGCCGAGAAAAATGGCACATTTGTTCTTGGCGTGCTGGATACCTTTAGCCAGGCCGATGCGTTAACGCTCAGCCAGCGCCAGCAAAGCATTACCCTGCTGGCCAAAACCATGGGGCTGCCCGAGCCGGTAATTGCGTCTTATCTGGATCACCGCCCGCCAACCACCATTGTGCCAGTCAACGCCTCTGTTGCTGCCCTACAACAACAAACCGCCGATCTGTTTTATGACAACCGTTTGGTACCGAAAAAAATCGATATTCGTCAGCGTATCTGGCAACCCACTCAGCAGGCAGGAGAAAAATTATGAGTCTGAACATGTTCTGGTTTTTACCCACCCATGGTGACGGTCATTATCTTGGAACGGAAGAAGGTTCGCGCCCGGTCGATCACGGTTATCTGCAACAAATCGCGCAAACAGCCGATCGTCTTGGATTTACCGGCGTCCTGATCCCAACCGGACGCTCTTGCGAAGATGCCTGGCTGGTCGCCTCCTCGATGATCCCGGTCACCCAGCGATTAAAGTTTCTGGTCGCGCTGCGTCCAAGCGTCACCTCACCAACGGTTGCCGCACGTCAGGCTGCAACGCTCGACAGACTCTCAAATGGCCGGGCGTTATTTAACCTGGTGACCGGCAGCGATCCACAGGAGCTGGCAGGCGACGGCGTGTTCCTCGATCACACCGAGCGCTATGAAGCCTCTGCTGAATTTACTCAGGTCTGGCGACGCCTTTTGCAAGGTGAAACGGTGGATTTCAACGGCAAACATATTCATGTCCGCGGCGCGAAGCTGTTTTTCCCTCCCGTACAACAACCCCGGCCACCGCTTTATTTCGGCGGCTCGTCTGATGTCGCACAAGACCTTGCTGCCGAGCAGGTTGATCTCTATCTGACCTGGGGCGAGCCGCCGGAACAGGTGAAAGCGAAGATTGAACAGGTGCGAGCCAAAGCAGCGGCGCTCGGACGCAAGATCCGCTTTGGTATTCGTCTGCATGTGATCGTACGGGAGACAACGCACGAGGCGTGGCAGGCAGCTGATCGTCTGATAGCCCACCTTGATGACGACACCATTGCCAAAGCCCAGGCCGCCTTCTCAAGAACGGATTCGGTTGGTCAGCAGCGAATGGCTGCACTGCACAACGGTAAACGCGACAAACTGGAAATTAGCCCGAACCTGTGGGCAGGCGTTGGCCTGGTGCGCGGTGGCGCGGGTACCGCCCTGGTCGGAGATGGTCCGACTGTCGCGGCGCGTATCAACGAGTATGCCGCGCTGGGAATCGACAGCTTTGTGTTGTCCGGATACCCACATCTGGAAGAGGCATACAAGGTCGGCGAGCTGCTGTTCCCACATCTGGATGTTGCTATACCAGAAATTCCGCAACCGCAACGCCTGCAACAACAAGGCGAAGCGGTAGCAAATGACTTTATCCCGCGCAAAGTCGCGCAAAGCTAAGGAGCTGCTAATGGCAACGCCGAGAAACAGGTGGTTATTACGCCTCGCGCCCTGGTTTTTACCGGTAGGTCTGGTGGCGCTCTGGCAGCTCGCATCTTCAATGGGCTGGCTGTCCACTCGCATCCTGCCCTCTCCTGAGGGTGTTATCGAAGCTTTCTGGACGCTTTCCGCCAGCGGCGAGCTTTGGCAGCATCTGGCCATCAGTTCCTGGCGCGCGTTGATCGGATTCTCCATCGGAGGATCGATTGGCCTGACACTGGGACTGATCAGCGGTCTTTCGCGTTGGGGAGAGCGCCTGCTGGATACCTCGGTGCAAATGCTGCGTAACGTACCGCATCTGGCGCTGATCCCGCTGGTGATTCTGTGGTTCGGCATTGATGAATCCGCCAAGATCTTTCTCGTTGCGTTGGGCACGCTGTTCCCGATTTACATTAACACCTGGCATGGGATCCGGAATATCGATCGTGGGCTGGTAGAAATGGCGCGCAGCTATGGATTATCCGGCTTTTCACTATTTGTTCATGTGATCCTCCCCGGCGCCTTACCCTCGATTATGGTCGGCGTGCGTTTTGCTCTCGGGCTGATGTGGTTGACGTTGATTGTGGCGGAAACCATTTCTGCCAATGCCGGTATTGGTTACCTGGCGATGAACGCCCGCGAATTTCTGCAAACCGATGTGGTCGTGGTGGCCATTATTCTCTACGCCCTGCTTGGCAAACTTGCCGACGTCAGCGCCCAATTGCTGGAGCGAGTCTGGCTACGCTGGCACCCGGCTTACCATGTAAAGGAGGCTACCGTATGAATACCGCTCGCCTGAACCAGGGTACACCGCTGTTGCTGAGCGCCGTGACAAAACAATACGCCGCCAATACAGTGCTCAATCAATTAGATTTGCATATTCCGGCCGGACAGTTTGTTGCCGTGGTTGGCCGCAGCGGTGGTGGTAAAAGTACGTTACTGCGTCTGCTGGCAGGGCTGGAATCGCCCACCTCAGGCGCATTACTTGCCGGAACCACCCCACTGGCGGAAATTCAGGATGATACGCGTATGATGTTTCAGGATGCGCGTCTGCTGCCATGGAAGACGGTTATCGATAACGTCGGTCTGGGCCTGAAAGGTCTCTGGCACAATGCGGCCCGGGATGCGCTGGCCGCCGTTGGACTGGAAAATCGTGCTCAGGAGTGGCCCGCAGCGCTTTCTGGCGGACAAAAACAGCGCGTGGCCCTGGCGCGGGCATTAATTCACCGCCCCGGTTTGCTGCTGCTGGATGAACCCCTCGGCGCACTGGACGCCTTAACCCGCCTTGAAATGCAGGAGCTGATCGTCTCTTTATGGCAAGAGCACGGCTTTACCGTACTGCTGGTCACCCATGACGTCAGTGAAGCGGTGGCAATGGCCGATCGCGTGTTGCTGATTGAGGACGGAAAAATCGGGCTGGATTTAACGGTGGATATTGCGCGACCCCGCCGGATTGGTTCCGTGCGTCTGACAGAACTGGAAGCCGAGGTGTTGAATCGGGTAATGCAGCGTGGTGAGGCAGAACAGTCAATCCGACTGCATGGATAAACATTCAGGACGTTGTAGGCCCGGTAAGCATGAGCGCCACCGGGCATTTTGCCGGATGACGGAGTTACCGCCTTATCCGGCCTACAAAACTACAGGTCAACGTCTCAGGCTAGCGCTTTAGTGATCTTCTCGAACAGATCGCCGGAGAGATTCTCCAGACCTTTCAGCTGTTCCAGCGCCGCACGCATTTTTGCCTGACGTTTTGCATCATAACGTTTTAAGCGAATCAGCGGCTCAATCAGACGTGACGCCACCTGCGGATTACGACTATTAAGCTCAGTCAACATGTCGACCAGGAACTGATAGCCGCTACCATCTTCCGCATGGAATGCCGCCGGGTTGCTACCTGCAAAGGCACCAATCAGCGAACGGATTCGGTTCGGGTTACTCATACTGAAAGATCGATGCTTCAGCAGACCGCGTACTGTTTCCAGTACATTATCCGCCGGGCTGGTGGATTGCAGGATAAACCATTTGTCCATCACCAGACCGTCATGGTGCCACTTATCGTCATACTCCTGCATTAGCGCGTCGCGACATGGCAGCTGTGCCGCCACTGCCGCGGATAGCGCCGCCAACGCATCGGTCATATTGTTCGCTTCACGGTACTGCTTGCTTACCAGTGTGTCAGCCAGATGGGTTTCACCAAAGGCCAGGAAACGCAGGCAGGCATTGCGCAGCGTACGCTTGCCAATATCGGCATGCTCAACGCGGTACTCATCAAGATGATTAGCGTTATAGATGGCAAGGAATTCATCCGCCAGCTCGGCCGCCAGCGTGCGGGTTAACGCTTCGCGTACTTCGGTTATCGCCACCGGATCGATGATGTCAAACAGTTCGGCTATTTCATTTACTGAAGGCAGCGTCAGGATCTCTGCCGCCAGCGCCGGATCGATTCTTTCATCCAGTAAAATTGCGCGGAATGCATCAGCCACGTGTACCGGCAGCGAGAGCGGTTGTCCCTGCTGATGACGAGCAACATTAAGCTTAATATAAGTCGCCAGCAGGCTTTGTGCGGCATCCCAACGAGAGAAATCGTTTCGCGCATGACGCATCAGGAAAGTCAGTTGCTGATCGCTCCATTTATATTCCAGTTTTACCGGCGCGGAGAATTCGCACAGCAGCGCCGGAACCGGCTGGAAGTAGACGTTATCAAAGACAAACGTCTGCTCTGCCTGGGTGACGTTGAGCACGGAATTCACCGGGTGACCACCTTTTTGTAGCGGGATCACTTTCCCTTCGTTGTCATACAACTCGAGGGCGAATGGAATATGCAGCGGCTGTTTTTCGGCCTGATCCGGCGTGGCCGGCGTGCGCTGGCTGATCGTCAACGTGTACTGCTCAGTTGACGGGTTGTAGTCATCACGCACGGTCAGAATCGGCGTACCGGACTGGCTGTACCAGCGGCGGAAATGGGAGAGATCAACGTTAGACGCATCTTCCATCGCCTGCACGAAATCATCACAAGTTGCAGCGCTACCGTCGTGACGCTCAAAGTAGAGCTGCATCCCTTTCTGGAAGTTAGTCTCACCGAGCAGGGTGTGGATCATACGAATCACTTCAGCGCCCTTTTCGTACACAGTCAGGGTATAGAAGTTGTTCATTTCAATGACCATATCCGGACGGATAGGATGCGCCATCGGGCTGGCATCTTCAGCAAACTGCAGGCCGCGCATGGTACGCACATTGCTGATGCGGTTTACCGCGCGTGAGCCGAGATCGGAACTGAACTCCTGATCGCGGAACACGGTTAAGCCTTCTTTCAGGCTCAACTGGAACCAGTCACGGCAGGTCACACGGTTGCCGGTCCAGTTGTGGAAATATTCGTGGCCAATGACGCGCTCAATATCGAGGTAGTCTTTGTCGGTGGCGGTATCGGTACGTGCCAGCACATATTTGGAGTTAAAGATGTTCAGACCTTTATTCTCCATCGCGCCCATGTTGAAGAAATCCACGGCGACAATCATATAGATGTCGAGGTCATACTCGAGGCCAAAGCGCTCTTCATCCCATTTCATGGAGTTTTTCAGTGAGGTCATGGCCCACGGCGCGCGGTCCAGGTTGCCGCGATCGACGTACAGCTCCAGTGCCACTTCGCGCCCTGAGCGAGTAGTAAAGGTATCGCGCAGGACGTCAAAATCACCGGCCACCAGCGCAAACAAATAGCACGGTTTCGGGAACGGATCCTGCCACTGTACCCAGTGACGACCATTTTCCAGTTCACCCTGAGCTACACGGTTACCGTTGGAGAGCAGGAACGGATATTGCGTTTTATCAGCGATAATTTTGGTGGTAAAACGCGCCAGGACATCAGGCCTGTCGAGATACCAGGTAATATGGCGGAACCCTTCCGCTTCACACTGGGTGCACAGCGCTTCGCCAGACTTGTACAGTCCTTCCAGCGCGGTATTGGCCGCTGGGCTAATTTCGTTCACGATACGCAGCGTAAAACGTTCCGGTAACTGACTGATGACCAGAGCGCCCTCTTCTTCTTTATACTCTGTCCACGGCTCGTCGTTAACGTGGATCGACACCAGGGTCAGATCTTCGCCATTCAGGCGCAGGGGCGCATCGGACGCGCCATGACGGACAGCCTGGCTCACTGCGGTGACCACGGTTTTTTCAGCATCCAGGTCAAAGGTCAAGTCAATATCAGTAATCTGGTAATCCGGCGCACGATAGTCGTGACGGTATTTGGCTTGTGGCTGTTGTGTCATAAAAAAACCTTTAGCATCTTTAATAGAGTCTCGGCTTCAGTCTATTCCTGTTGCGTAAATCGCGCTACGCAGAATGTTCATCTTTTCAGGCACAAACACCCTTTTTGCTACATTTTCATAACACGTGGCACGAATTGCCCTCGACCAGAAAGAGAGCTTATGGTGTGATCGGGGTTCAATAAATCGCTAAACAGGGTATACTCCAGCGGTTTTCTTAGTTGTTTATTGTACTAAACGCTCCCGTGAGAGGATGCTACTGCGCACCTATGACACAATTCGCTTCTCCTGTTCTGCACTCGCTGCTGGATACAGACGCTTATAAGTTGCATATGCAGCAAGCCGTTTTTCACCACTACTATGATGTACAAGTAGCGGCTGAATTTCGTTGCCGTGGCGATGACCTGCTCGGTATTTATGCCGATTCTATTCGTGAGCAGGTGAATGCTATGCAGCACCTGCGACTGCAGGAGGATGAGTACCAGTGGCTCTCCGGCCTGCCTTTCTTTAAAGCTGATTACCTCGCCTGGTTACGTGATTTCCGCTATAACCCGGAACAGGTTTGCGTCACCAATGATAACGGTAAGCTAAACATCCGCTTAACCGGTCCGTGGCGTGAAGTGATCATGTGGGAAGTCCCGCTGTTAGCGGTGATTAGCGAACTGGTACACCGTTACCGTTCACCTGAATCAGGCGTCCCGCAGGCACTCGATGAGCTGGAAAGCAAACTAGTAGAATTCTCTGCTTTAACGAAAGATGTCGATATGTCCCGCTTCCATTTGATGGATTTCGGTACGCGTCGTCGTTTTTCGCGCGAAGTACAGCAGGCTATCGTTAAACGCCTGCAGCAAGAGCCCTGGTTTGTCGGCACCAGTAACTACGATCTGGCCCGCCGCCTGTCATTAACCCCAATGGGTACGCAGGCGCATGAGTGGTTCCAGGCTCATCAGCAAATCAGTCCTGAACTTGCCACCAGCCAGCGCGTAGCCCTGGCCGCCTGGTTAAATGAATACCCTGACCAACTCGGCATTGCATTGACCGATTGCATCACCATGGACGCGTTTTTACGCGACTTTGGCGTTGAGTTTGCGACCCGCTATCAGGGTCTACGCCATGACTCAGGCGATCCGGTGGAATGGGGTGAAAAAGCCATCGCCCATTATGAAAAACTGGGTATTGATCCGCTGAGCAAAACGCTGGTCTTCTCAGATAACCTCGATCTGAAAAAAGCGATTGAACTCTACCGCCACTTCTCTTCCCGCGTACAGTTGAGTTTTGGTATTGGGACACGGCTAACATGCGACATTCCGCAGGTTAAGCCGCTCAATATCGTTATTAAGCTGGTGGAATGTAACGGCAAACCGGTGGCGAAGTTATCTGACAGCCCGGGTAAAACCATCTGCCACGATAAAGCATTTGTTCGTGCACTGCGCAAAGCCTTCGATCTCCCGCATATTAAAAAAGCCAGTTAATCCTTCCAGGGAGCCATTTTGGCTCCCTTATTCACGTTTATTTCCGAAATCTTTCACTCCAGCTACGAATTCTGCTTGTCTGATTGCAGATGCCAGGTAACATAGGTATCCCCCCCATTATGGGTGGACATGTGTTTATATATCCGACTATTAACAGAGAGAATATTATGAGCGTTGTGCCTGTAGCCGACGTACTCCAGGGCCGCGTAGCCGTTGACAGCGAAGTCACCGTGCGCGGATGGGTGCGTACCCGCCGAGATTCAAAAGCTGGCATCTCCTTCCTCGCCGTTTATGACGGTTCCTGCTTTGATCCTGTACAGGCCGTCATCAATAATTCTCTGCCCAATTACAATCAGGACGTACTGCGCCTGACGACGGGTTGTTCAGTTATCGTAACGGGTAAAGTCGTTGCATCACCTGGACAAGGACAGAGCTTTGAAATTCAGGCCACTGAGGTTGAAGTCACCGGCTGGGTCGAAGATCCTGACACTTACCCAATGGCAGCCAAGCGTCACAGCATTGAGTATCTGCGTGAAGTAGCGCACATGCGTCCGCGTACCAATATGATTGGTGCGGTGGCGCGTGTACGTCACACGCTGGCGCAAGCTCTGCATCGTTTCTTCCACGAGCAGGGTTTCTTTTGGGTATCAACGCCGCTGATTACCGCTTCCGATACGGAAGGTGCCGGTGAAATGTTCCGTGTTTCTACGCTGGATCTGGAAAACCTGCCGCGTAACGATCAGGGCAAAGTCGATTTCGACAAAGACTTCTTTGGTAAAGAGGCCTTCCTGACCGTTTCCGGTCAGCTGAACGGTGAAACCTACGCCTGCGCCCTGTCCAAAATTTATACTTTTGGCCCGACGTTCCGTGCAGAAAACTCTAACACCAGTCGTCACCTGGCAGAGTTCTGGATGCTGGAACCAGAAGTGGCTTTTGCTGACCTGAACGATATTGCAGGCCTGGCTGAAGCGATGCTGAAGTACGCGTTTAAAGCCGTTCTGGCAGAGCGTGCGGATGATATGAAATTCTTTGCTGAACGTGTCGACAAGGACGCGATTTCACGCCTGGAACGTTTCATTGACGCTGACTTCGCGCAGGTGGATTACACCGACGCGGTAAGCATTCTGGAAAAATGCGGCAAACAGTTCGAAAACCCGGTTTACTGGGGTGTGGATCTGTCTTCTGAGCATGAACGTTACCTTGCCGAAGAGCACTTTAAAGCGCCGGTGGTGGTGAAAAACTACCCGAAAGACATCAAAGCGTTTTATATGCGCCTTAACGAAGACGGTAAAACCGTTGCTGCAATGGACGTACTCGCTCCAGGAATTGGTGAAATCATCGGTGGTTCTCAGCGTGAAGAGCGTCTGGACGTGCTGGATGCCCGTATGCTGGAAATGGGTCTGAACAAAGAGGATTACTGGTGGTATCGCGACCTGCGTCGCTACGGTACCGTTCCGCATTCCGGCTTTGGATTGGGCTTCGAGCGTCTGATCGCTTACGTCACCGGCGTGCAGAACGTCCGTGATGTTATTCCGTTCCCGCGTACTCCGCGTAACGCCACCTTCTAAACGTGCGTTATTGTTTCAAAGGCCAGCATTGCTGGCCTTTTTTATACCCTTTTCATGTTATCTGGATACCCATCTCACGTTAAACACAACCTTTCAATTCCCTCTACCTGTTACGTAATATTTCATCGCAACACATTTGAACAAAAAATAATCAGCAATTTTATTGTGGATTAGCATTTTCTGATTAAATAGTACATTTTTTAACCTTTCACACGGCATTCCAGACGTCCAAAAATCGTTATCTGTAAAAGCCGAACTTTCCGGCATAACGGACAAAAAATAACCTTAGCAAAATTAAATATAAGAAAATCATATAAATAGAAATAAAAACGAGAATTTTCAGCGCAGGGGTATCCGAAGTTTGACGCCGTTCACAAAGTTGCACAAAAATAATATTTTGTTACACATTTTTTCTTTTTGAAACTAAATCTTTATATTTGTAGCACTTTGACGGTAGCGAAACGGTAGTTTGAATGGAAAGATGCCTGTCAGACACATAAAGACACCAAACTCTCATCAATAGTTCCGTAAATTTTCATTGACGGAATTTATTGGCGGCAGTGGCAGGTGTCATATAAAAACCGATGAGGGTAATAAATAATGATGAAGCGCAATATTCTGGCAGTGGTTATCCCTGCTCTGCTGGTAGCCGGGGCAGCTAACGCTGCAGAAGTTTATAACAAAGATGGCAACAAGCTGGATGTATACGGTAAAACCGTAGGTCTGCACTATTTTTCTGATAACGCTGGCAACGATGGCGATCAGACTTATGCCCGTCTTGGTTTCAAAGGGGAAACTCAGATTAATTCCGATCTGTCCGGTTACGGTCAGTGGGAATACAACTTTGCCGGTAACAACTCAGAAGGTGGCAGCGACGCTCAGAACGGTAACAAAACCCGTCTGGCATTTGCTGGTCTGAAATATGCCGATCTGGGCTCTTTCGACTACGGTCGTAACTACGGTATCGTTTACGATGCCCTGGGTTACACCGATATGCTGCCAGAATTTGGTGGTGATACCGCGTACAGCGACAACTTCTTCGTTGGCCGTGTGGGTGGTGTTGCGACCTACCGTAACTCTAACTTCTTCGGTCTGGTTGACGGCCTGAACTTCGGTATCCAGTATCTGGGTAAAAACGAGCGTGATGGCAATACCGGTCGTTCTAACGGCGACGGCGTTGGCGGTTCTGTAAGCTACGAAATGGATGGCTTCGGTATCGTTGGTGCTTACGGTGCAGCTGACCGTACCAACGCGCAGGAAAACTCTTTCTACGCTAACGGCGGCAAAAAAGCTGAGCAGTGGGCAACCGGCCTGAAGTATGATGCTAACAACATCTACCTGGCAGCGAACTACGGTGAAACCCGTAACGCAACCCGCCTCTCTACTACCCAGAATGGCGTGACCACCAGCGGCTTCGCCAACAAAACGCAAGATTTCTTTGTTGTCGCTCAGTACCAGTTCGATTTCGGTCTGCGCCCGTCCATCTCCTACAACAAATCTAAAGCGAAAGACGTAGAAGGTGTAGGCAACGAAGATCTGGTGAACTACATTGAAGTGGGCGCAACCTACTACTTCAACAAAAACATGTCCACCTATGTTGACTACCAGATCAACCAGATCGATTCTGACAACAAACTGGGTGTGAACTCTGACGACACCGTAGCACTCGGTATCGTTTACCAGTTCTAATAGCAGAACCTCTTTGTTAAATGCCTATAAAACAGGACTTCGGTCCTGTTTTTTTATATCTGCTAGCGAATTCTTGCGTCTTAAAAAAACACCTCAGCTTTTCGTCAGTAACGGTTGGCATTTTGTAAATCTACCGTTAACCTGATAGCGGACTTCCCTTCTGTAATCACTATGGAACCTCGTCATGTTTGAGAACATTACCGCCGCTCCTGCCGACCCCATTTTGGGTCTGGCTGATTTGTTTCGTGCCGATGACCGCCCTGGAAAAATAAACCTCGGGATCGGTGTATATAAAGATGAGACAGGCAAAACGCCGGTGCTGACCAGCGTTAAAAAAGCCGAGCAATATATACTGGAAAATGAAACCACCAAAAATTACCTTGGCATTGACGGTATTCCAGAGTTTGGTCGCTGCACTCAGGAATTACTGTTTGGTAAAGAAAGTTCGCTGATCAACGATAAGCGTGCACGTACAGCACAGACCCCTGGCGGCACTGGTGCACTGCGCGTGGCAGCTGATTTCCTGGCAAAAAATACGTCGGCTAAACGCGTATGGGTGAGCAATCCAAGCTGGCCGAACCATAAGAGCGTCTTTAACTCTGCAGGCCTGGAAGTTTGTGAATACAACTATTACGATGCAGCAAACCACTCATTAGATTTTGATGCGCTGCTGGCAAGCCTCAGCGAAGCGCAGGCTGGCGACGTGGTGCTATTCCACGGCTGCTGCCATAACCCTACCGGCATCGATCCTACGCTGGAACAGTGGCAAACGCTGGCTCAGATGTCTGTCGAAAAAGGTTGGTTACCGCTGTTCGACTTCGCATACCAGGGCTTTGCCCGTGGCCTGGAAGAAGATGCAGAAGGTCTGCGCGCATTTGCGGCGCTGCACAAAGAGCTGATCGTCGCCAGCTCCTACTCCAAGAACTTTGGACTGTACAATGAGCGTGTAGGCGCCTGTACGCTGGTTGCTGCCGATGCGGAAACCGTTGACCGTGCGTTCAGCCAGATGAAATCAGCCATTCGCGCTAACTATTCCAACCCACCAGCACACGGTGCATCCGTAGTGGCCACGATTCTAAGCAACGACGCACTGCGTGCCATCTGGGAACAGGAACTGACTGATATGCGCCAACGCATTCAGCGCATGCGTTTACTGTTCGTGAATACGTTGCAAGAGAAAGGTGCAAACCGCGACTTCAGCTTTATCATCAAACAGAACGGCATGTTCTCGTTTAGCGGCCTGACAAAAGAACAGGTTCTGCGTCTGCGTGAAGAGTTTGGTGTCTACGCTGTCGCTTCCGGACGTGTAAACGTAGCTGGAATGACGCCAGATAACATGGCGCCGCTGTGCGAAGCGATTGTTGCGGTACTGTAATCTATCGTGCACAAAAAAGGCCGCAAACGCGGCCTTTTTATTTATTAAACGAATTACCAGACAGGCATTTCATCCTGCAGGAACGGGTTATGTAGCCGTTCATTACCCAGCGTAGAAAGTGGGCCGTGACCTGGAATAAACGTCACGTCATCGCCCAGCGGCAACAGTTTACATTTAATCGAATCGATCAGTTGGCTGTGATCTCCGCGCGGAAAATCGCTGCGCCCTACGCCGCCTTTGAAAATCACGTCACCAGAAATCAGTAACTTTGATTGCTCATCAAAGAAAACCACATGTCCCGGTGTGTGGCCCGGACAATGCAGCACCTGTAACGTCACGTTGCCAACGCTGACCCGATCACCTTCGTTCAACCAGCGATCGGGCGTCAGCGGCTCACAATCTCCGAGGCCAAACATGCGGCTCTGAGCAGGGAGTCCCTGTAACCAGAACTCATCTTCTTTTTCCGGGCCAATAACCGGTACACCATAATGCTGTGCCAGTTCAGCCGCCGCTCCAACATGGTCAAGATGACCGTGAGTAAGCAGGATCTGCATTAGCGTCAGACCGCTGGCATCCACTTCCTGTTTGATTTTCTCGGCATCGCCGCCGGGATCGACCAACGCGGCCAGACGAGTCTGCTCACACCAGATTAGCGAGCAGTTCTGGGCGAATGCAGTGACCGGAATAATACGATAGTTCATACAGCTCCTGTTTCATTAAGCTTATGGATCACCAGTGCCGTGCAGGGCCGGTGTCAATATGCACAAAGTTACTGCTGGGGTAGTATCCTACACCACCTGCGCGCATAGATAACGCAGCTTTGCGAATATTACTTAATGCGATGCCTTCAATATGGAAATCCATGGCCTGACCTTTAGTGTGGTAGCTTTTCTTGGCCACACCACGGCTACGTGCACGGAGTTCATTATTGGTATCGATAGAGCGATAGCCTGAGATCAGCTGTACGGGTTTACGCGTGCCCAGCAGGCCCTGCAGACGGAAGAGTTGATCAAACAGTCCCGGGTCAATGGATTTCACTTTATTGGCCCGAAAATCACGGAAAAAGTGGTTAAGTTTTGCTAATTCGTCCTGAATATAGCCCCTGCCATCAAAAAACTCTGCTTTTATTGACTCACCGGTATGCAGGTTATTCAGAGTCAATATACGCGGACGTGGGGTAGAGAGTGTTGCAAACGCAGGCGTAGGCAAGATGGCAGCGCCGAGGGCAATACCACCAAGCGCCAGCAGTTTGCGGCGATTAGCGTCAAATTTGTCCATGGTATTAAGGTCTACAAGGTCAATGTTATCGTATGTATGCTCTAGCGCACGCGGGAAACCTTATCTGGCTAAGTAGTCCACGTCAAGGCTCCCAACCCCAGGAAATACGGGGCTTGTAGCCATTTCGCCCCGTTTCCAGCATAACTTACGACAATCATTTTCCTCGAACTGCTTCATTTATCTGATTAATTGCTCGGCTTTTGACACAATTTGTGCGCTGGATCGCGCTGTCAGATCGTAATTGTAAATATCTGTACGATACTGCGTGCGACCATCCGGGCCGACAAATGCGGTCAGATAGTAGAGGTTGACCGGAATATTCTGGCGAATATTCACATACCGCGTATCCCCTTGCTTCAGGGCATCCGAGATGCGTGTATCATTCCAACCCGCATCCTGTAGCAGCATATTCGCCAGCTCAGATGCTTTGTTCACACGCACGCATCCGGAGCTTAACGCCCGCGTATCTTTCTGGAACAGATTGTGGTTCGGCGTATCGTGCAGATAAATAGCGTCCGAACTGGGCATATTGAATTTATAGCGTCCGAGCGAGTTACGTGCACCCGGAGCCTGCTGAAAGCGGAACGGCAGATTGGACGCAGTGATGGTGGCCCAGTCAACCTGCCACGGATCTATCGTCTCTTTACTGTTCCAGCCGCGCATTACGGTATAACCGTGACGTTCAAGATATCCCGGATCATTCCATAACTTAGGCAGAATATCTTTACGTGCCAGCGTCGGCGGCACGTTCCACGGCGGGTTAACAACCACGTTATTCAGCGCACTGCTCATCATTGGCGTTTTGCGATCTGGACGCCCGACAATAACGCGCGAGGCCAGCACCTGATTGCCATTCTGATAATAAACCAGCGAATAGGCAGGAATATTCACCATGATACCGGTAGACAGCTCACTCGGCAGCAGGCGTAAGCGCTGAATATTTAACGCCAGCACGCCCGCACGCTGAGCAGGCGTCACGTTCAGCCAGTCACGCGTCGCTGGGCCAATCGCGCCATCTGCGCCAAGTCCCTGCCACGTCTGAAAACGCTTTACTGCATCAACCAGTTCACGATCGTAGGTGCCACGACCTTCTTTGCCAGACGTACTGACAGCAGGCTCCAGCATCCCGGTTCGGCGCAAAATTTCACGCAGCGCGGGGATGTCATTACTCCACTCCCCTGGACGTAGCGTTGCTGTACTGGTGAGCTGCGGCCAGGGACGTGTATCACCCACCAGCTTGAGCAGCGATTCATGCATGGCTGCATACTGCGGATGCTGAGGTGCCAGGTTGGCAACAAACGAAGTTAGTTGACCGTTATCCAGTGCGACCTGCCACTGGTTGATGACGGAAATCGGCGGTGTCGTCAGCGCATAGGGCTTATCGCTGTAGAGCCAGCGATTACCTTTGACAGGGATGTTAGCGATAAAGTGCAGATACCCCATCATCGCATCAGAGAGCACGATGTCTCTCGCCTGACCGGTTACTGCCGGATCGGTCAGAAGTGCAACCCAGGTAGTAAACTGCGGCTGAAAGCCGGCAATCGCTACCTCGGCTAACTGTTGCTGAAAGGCCTTTACCGCATCACGATTTTCCCACATCGGCTTCATTTCGCGTGCGGCATACAGCAGTTCCAACTGGCTCATGTAAACCGGCGTATAGCCTGCTGGCAGTTGAGAGTGTATTTCGGCGCGGGCTTTATCAACAGACACGCCTTCTGGCAGCGGTTGAATACCCGCCATGATAGCCGTCGCAGAAGATTGAACCTGCGGCTGCGATAACGCTGTTGGCTGTTCACTGACGGTCGCAGAGCTATCGCCAGGGATCATTTCAGGCTCATCGGCCTGCGCATTGAACAGTGGAGCGAATGTTACGGCCAGGCACAAACTGATTGCCGACAGCCGACGACCACACATTTTATTAAGCAACATCCCTTGCCCCCTGTTTTCTTTATCATACTCTGAATAGCCAGGCCGCCTGTGTTCCCCTTTATTTGGCGGGGACAGACCTGTAAAACGCCAATACAAACTGAAGTATGACGAGCAAGCCCGTGACGCGTTGGGCTTACCTTTAGTATATAAACATCAAAAAGTTTTTGCCTAACCTAATGTAAAGAAGTCTAAAGAAATTACACCAGGCATGAAGTCTTTTCGGAAAAAAATAAGGCGGCCATATAGCCGCCTTTTTGCTTAACTTGCCTGCGAGGAGGCATCTTCAGTCCCCGGCAGCGGTTCCGGTAACTGAGGCGCAAACCCGCGCAGCCCCACCACGTGAACGTGCTCGGTGTTCTGGAAGACTTTACGCACCAGTTTGTAGGTAGTGCCTTTCTCTGGGCTGATGTTTTCCGGCGCAGCGATAATCAGTTGCATCTGCAAACGCTCACACAGCTCAAACAGGGTCGCAATAGAACGCGCATCGAGTCGTGCAGCCTCATCAAGGAACAGCAGGCGGCAAGGCGAGATATCTTTCCCGCGCAATCTGCGGCCTTCATCTTCCCAGCTTTGCACCACCATCACCAGAATAGACATCCCGGTCCCGATCGCTTCCCCCGTTGACAACGCGCCAGACTCAGCACGCAGCCAGCCGTCAGAGCCACGGTTAACCTCAACTTCCATTTCCAGATAGTTACGATAATCCAGCAGCTCTTCACCAATGGTTTGCGGCGTGCGTTGCCCCATGTCTATCTGCGGATTCAGACGCTGATACAGCTTCGCCAGCGCTTCTGAGAAGGTCAGGCGATTGCTGTTAAACAGATCCTGATGCTGTTCATGCTGCTCTGAAAGTACGTCCAGTAAGGTAGCATGCGTTTCACGCACATTGACGTTCAGGCGAACGCTGTTGACCTGACCAAACGACACGCTTTGCAGACCCTGGTTCAACATGCGAATACGGTTCTGTTCGCGTTGAATGGTCTTACGAATAATGTTCGCCACGCTGCGTGAGCTGATCGCCAGCTTCTGTTCACGAGAGGTTAACTCTTCCGTCAGACGGCTCAGCTCAATCTCCATCTGTTCGATGGCTTCAACCGGATCGTCGGTGCGAATAATATCCTGACGAATACGTTCACGCAGATGCTGGTAAACCGCGACGAAGAACTGAATTTTGCGCTCTGGACGTTTTGGATCTTCAGACAGGCGCAACACATCGCGCAAATGCTCGTTATCCGCAACCGCCAGACGTAGCGCACCGAGCGCCTTATCCGACATCGAACGCAGTTCGTCACCGGAAAGATAGGCCAACTCGCGGCGGTGCAGACGACGTTCCACACCGTTATCTTTCACCATCCGCATGACTGCACACCAGCCAGCTTTAGCGGTGACTACCTGCTCGCGCATTTCATGATAGTCACGTTCCAGCTTGCGCAGTCTGCGGGTCAAGTTTTCCATCTCCGCTTCGCAGAAGGTCAGTGCTTTCTCAAGTTGGTTGCGGCGTGCACGGTTGTTGCTGAGCTGCGCATGCAGTTCGTCACGACGGATACGCGCGCGCTCTTCGGCACCGCTGTCCGCACGAACGCCAATATCCTGCAGTTCACGTTGTAAATCGTTCAGCAGCTCTTTTTTGGTGTCATAAGAGCTTTTTAGCGATGCCATGACCTGGTTGTACTGGCTTAACTGTGCGGCGTGGCTGCGCAGCGCTTCACGAGCGCGGGTACGTTCGGCTTCCGCCTGTTCCAGGCGTTCACGCAATTTTTCGTTCAGATCGCTGTTGCCGCTCAGCATTTCAGCTGAGTCGGAATAACTAAAGTGCGCCCGACGCTGTACGACTTCGGTCAGCGCAAAAGCCTGCTGACGTGCGTCCCGCTGCATCTGCTGGGAATACGTATAGTCTTCCTTCAGCTGTTCAAACTGCTCAGGGTCATTTTGCAGAACCGAAACGATAGGTTCCAGTTTCGCCAACTGATTGCCATGTTGCTGTACAAAACGCGCGGCTTCCTGAGCTTCATCCAGACGCTCGCGAATTTCGTCTACGCGATCGGCCAGCGTATCATCTGCCAGCAGATTCAAGCGCGGCAGCAGGCGGTTCAGCGCAGAGACGCCCTCTTTCGCCTGTTCAAACTGCATACGGCTTTGCTGGTTATCATTTTCATGATTGGTCAGCGCACGCTCCAGTTCAACGCGGCGGCTATTCAGTTGGCGAATTTCCGCTTCTGGATCGGCTTCAAACGCCACCGACAGATGGCTGCCGATAAAGCGGCTGAACGCCTGATGCAGACGTTGGGTTTTCTGGACGTCAAAGGAGAGCGTTGCGAAACGTTCAGACAGCCCTTCACGCTCGGCATGCAGGGTTTCTATACGGCTTTCGCGCGCTGCACGACCAAAAATCGGCACCGTCGGGAAGCGGGAATAACGCCACTGACGCTCGGCAGTTTTCACCACCACCGCATTTTCCAGTTCATCAACGCTGAAGACGCTGTCATCAAACGACTGCGGATCCCCTTCGATGAAATAGAGATCTTCCGGGCAATCCGTCAGCCCTTCAAGCTGTTCGGTAATCAGCGACAGATCCGGCACTACGATGGCATGACGCGAAGGGCCGTACAACGCAGAGAAATACGGCGCATCTTCAAGGCTAACGTCATCATAAATTTCTGACAGCAGCACGCCGCCGAAGCGTTCCGCCAGCGCGTTCAGACGCTGATCTTCGGCCCCGCCCGGCTGACTTAGACGTTCAATCTCTTCATCAACCGCATTCTTACGTGCGCCGACTTCATCACGCTCAACAATGGCTTCACGCTCGCGCTCCAGCAGTTGTTGCAGATACTCGGTTACATCCTGGCTTGAAGTAAATTCTTCACCACACTGCTCGCTAAGCTGGTTCAGACTATTTTGCGCGGCCAGCCAGACAGGTGCCCGTTTCATCAAATGCTGAATACGGGATTGCAGTTGTTCCTGTTCCTGACGCAGCGTCATACGCTGTTCGCTGGCAGACGAAACGCTGTCCGACAAGGCGGCGATGCGCGCTTCCAGCTCCTGGTGCAGCGCTTCCAGCTCATCGATATCGAACTGTTTACCCTGACGCTTGCAGAATTCGGCCAGCAGACGCTCGGCGTCCTGCTGTTCGCGCAGACGCTGCTCCAGTTCGCTCAGTCGCATACGCAACGGCTGAACCTGTTCCGCCAGGTGGCGCTGTTCAACGCCTTCGCGCAGCAGCTCACGCGCTACGCTCCAGGCTTCACCACGCGCCAGCGGGCCGTTGATCGCCGCCACCAGCTGATAAGCCTGTTCGAACTGGCTATGCGCGGTTTGCGCCACGCTCATTTTTTGTTCCAGCGTCAGCAGCTTTTCAGTAGCTTCCTGCTCTTTGGCCTGGAAAGTCTCCAGCCATTCGGCGGCGCTGTCGGCTGTCAGATCCGGTAAGTGGCAAAGCTCTTTCGCCCGATTTAGGGCCTGGATTGCCTGGGTATACTGGATGGCTCGCGTCTGCTGGACGTCGAGCGCCTGCTGGTAATCGGCAAGCTGACTTTTCAGCTCATCCACTTCCAGCTCAGCGGCTTCCGCACGGGCTTCGTTTTCATCCTGGCGGTCAACGGCTTCCGCGACCACCTCATTTTGTTCTTCAAGACGGACCTGCAGTTCTTCGAGATCCGCCTCGTAGCGTTCAATTTTTTCCTGCTGACGCAGTGCGGTTTGCACCAGATTCAGGTGATCGCTTGCGGCCTGGTAATCAGCTTCCAGATCGCCTTCCGCACCGTTGTGCTCACCCAGTTCACGCGCCATATCCACGTGTTTGTACTGCTCTGCCGCCAGTTGCTTGCGAGAGGTATACAGTTCACGACGATATTCCAGTGCTTTATCCAGATGGATACGACGTTCGTTGGCGTGGCGCATATAATCCGCGGCCACATAGTTGGTCGCTTCGCTGATTAAATGCTTAAACAGGTCGCGGTCAGACTGGGTTACGCGAATCGCTTCCAGCGTCATACGGTTTTCACGCAGCGCGGCTTCCATATCCTGGAACGCTTTACGTACGCCGCTGTTTTCCGGCAGCAGGTAGTCACGCAGTGAACGGGTAATGGCGCTGGAGATCCCGCCGTACAGCGAGGCTTCAATCAGACGGTAGAATTTACTACGATCAGACGCGGAGCGCAGACGACGGGCAATGATGCCCAGATCGAACATCAGCGAGTGATAATCGGTTATTGAGTTGAACTGCTTAAACTGCACGCCTTCCATCTCATCAAGCTTCTCTTTCAGCTCAGGTAGAGACAGTACGCGCGCCTGGCGTTCGTTCAGCGTTTCCGTCACCAGTTGGGTTGGCTGTACCGACATCGGCAACCCCTGAATGGCAAACGGTTTGATATCCACTTTGCGATCGCGACCGGCAACCTGTTGCAGACGCACACCCACGACCACGCGCTGATGACGCGAGTTGAGGACGTCGAGCATTGAATAACAAACCCCTGCTTTCAGCTTACCGTGCAGGCCTTTATCGCGTGAACCACTGGTTGCACCGGCTTCGGTGGTGTTACGGAAATGCAGCAGGGTTAAGTCCGGAATGAGCGCCGTAACAAAAGCCGCCATGGTGGTGGATTTACCCGCACCGTTACCACCGGACAGCGTGGTGACCAGCTCATCGAGATCAAACGTACGGGCAAAAAAACCATTCCAGTTAATCAGCGTAAGTGAGCGAAATTTACCGCGTTCAATCATTATTCTTCTTCTCCACTGTCCGGCTGATTCTCTTCGGGCTCATCGTTGAGCTGCAGACGGTTCTCGACCGCCATCGCTTCACCATCACGAATTAAGCGACGCTGTGCTTCACGCGGATCGTCGCCGCTACGCACATCCGCGCCAAAGCGGAAGACAGATTCCGTAATACGGAATTTGCTGCTGTCGTGTCCCAGAAACCACACCATGCCTAAGCGGCGCAAGCGGTTGAGCGAAGAACGCACTTTTTCCTGTAGCTTTTGGCGGTCAACGTCAGAACCGGTTGAACGATTGTTCACCAGCTTCAGTAACTTCGCTTCGTCTGCCAGCGTTAGCAGCTCGTCGTACAGTTCTTGCTGGGTAAAAATCCCTTCGTTCGCCAGGCGTTCCGGGCTGAGATAGAGATAGCAAAGAATTTTACCCACCATCATGTCCAGTTCAGACAGGACCGAACGCGGAATGAGCGTCGTTGAACGCGGACGAAGGTAGAAGAACCCTTCCGGCGCACGGATCAATTCCACGTTATAGCGGCTGTAAAATTCTTCAAAATATTCCTGAAAATCCATCAGGAAGGCATGATTATCCAGTTCATCCAGACCGATATGGCGACCCGAACGTAAGGCACTATCCAGCGCCGGAAATAACGGATTCGCCAGCGCCTGCGCCAGCTTTACCGGCATCACTTGTTCAATATTTGTCAATGACATGCGCCTGTACCTTGGCTCCGTAATCATTAATCGGCTGCCATTTGGCTGGCAGTCCGGTGAAGTCTGCTTGCGCTACGCCAAGGCGTACCGCCTGATCGATAACAATACGCGCGACGTCGAAATGACGCGCACGTGGGTATTGCGCCAGATACTCGCGCACTACCAAACCGAGATCCAGTGGTGTTTGTCTGGATTTGTAGATAGCCAGCTGTTCTTCGATGATCGCCGCCAACTGCTCACGGATCTCGTTAAATTCTTCATATTCCAGATCTTCCGGAAGTTCACCGGTGACCTCTTCGTCACGCAGCACCATCTCCTCGTCACGCATATCCAGCAGACGATCGGCGTTGGCGTAGGTCAGCGCCCATGGGTCGTCAAAGTAGGTCTGCACAGACTGACGCAGACGCTGGGCGAAGACGCGGTTTTTATCCATATCGATCGCGGTACGGATAAATTTATGCACGTGACGATCGTAGCCGATCCACAAGTCAATGGACTGCTGGCCCCAGCTAATAATGCGGTCGAGCTTGCTTTGTAAATCAAACACCAGCCGATCGACAAAATGCAAATCGTCATGCGTCATCGTGGCGTCCTGGATGCGTAACAGGTTAGCCTGCAGCTTATCCCCCGCCGCTTCCAGCGTATCTTGCAGCTCACGCAGCGTACCAGATGTTTCAGACAGCAGCAGTTCACAGCTGGAAATCGCCGCCCGCCAGTCTTTGTTTAGCAACTGTGCGATGTCGTCTTTTACCTGCTGCTGCTGTTCATCCATGATGCGCTGGGTTAGATCGATACTGTCGAAAATCTCCGCCACCGAGTATTTCAATGGCGCATAGACGTTGCGATGCCAGTGGAACTCATCGCCACCTTCCGCTGCCGCATCCGCCGCGCGCTTCAGTTCGCCTGCAACAATCGACAATTGCATGGAAAGACGCAACGTAGAGAACTCGCGCTGACGAATATAGTAATCTGTGATGCCAATCCCGAGCGGCGTTAAACGGTAAATGGCGTTGCCTTCAGCCTGCTCGCTGGTAAAGCGGTTCAGCAGACGTTGACGCACCATATCGTTGATCGCGTTGTTGGCGCGGACGCCGATGGTTTCGCTGGTTTGCTCAAACGCATCACTCACATGGCGGAACGCATCCACCAGTTCACCTTCACTCATCTCACCGTCAAGTCGCTCACCGTTCAATGTGGCGACCGCCAGCAGGAACGAAAGTCTGTCTACCGGCAGAGAGATGGAGAAGTCATTTTTTCTGGCCCAGGCAACCAGTTCGGGGACTGTCTGGGAAAATTCACTCATAGGTTATCCTTGCATCTGCGGCTCGGGCCGGACGTTTAATCGCGGTGACATGAATATAGCGCCCAAGGCTGATAAACGGTTCCTGGCGGCAATAGCGCGTTTCTATTTCTGTTAAATCATCAAAACAGTCATGCTGTTTTTGTTTATCACGCAGATAATCATGAAACACCCTTACGCCCGTTTTACCGGTTATCTCCCAGCCAATCTCCTCCAGCCAGCCATAGACCTGCTGAGGGTCGCGCGGGAAATCGGGAGACAACGTGCGCCGTTTCTTTTTATACATTCCCTGCTGTACATAGCCGAAATTACCGACCAACACATTACGCATCAACAGACCGTTTGCATTGTAGAACATCAGCGATAAAGCACCGCCCGGGCGTAACATCGACCACAATGTTTTTAAGACAGCTTGCGGATCGGCCACCCATTCCAGCACAGCATGAAACAATATCAGATCAACCTGAGAATCCAAATGCTGTGGGATATCCTGAGCGGCACAATGTATAAAATGCATGTTGTCGCTCACACCTTGCTCTTCTGCCGCCCGTTGCGCTCGCGCCACCATCTCAGCAGAAAGATCGCATAAGGTAACATGATGGCCTCGCTGCGCCATCAGAATGGCTGTCTGCCCTTCTCCGCCACCCGCATCAAGCACACGCAACGTTTGGCCCGCGTAGTCGGCAAGAAGTTTGTCCAGATCCTGCCAGAGGATCGTCTGACGGAGCTGGCCTTTGGTGGTGCCGTAAATGTTACGGGAAAACTTCTCTGCAATGTCATCAAAATTGCGATCCCGCATCGGGCTCTCCACATGCTGGCTTTAGGGTGACTAAGTAAAACCGCTATTTTGTCACACCCGCGGCGAGAATGAACCTTCCTGGTGTAATATCGCTGCAGATCCCCTGCTGTATGGTTAAAAAAGGAACCAAAAAGGATGCTTTTTACGCTGAAGAAAGTGATTGGCGGTATGATGCTGCCGCTGCCACTGATGCTAATAATGATGGGCATAGGCCTGGCGCTGCTCTGGTTTAGCCGCTTTCAAAAAACAGGGAAAGTGTGTATTAGCCTGAGTTGGCTGGCGCTGTTACTGCTTAGTTTGCAACCCGTCGCCGATAGTCTGCTGAAACCGATTGAGGACAGCTATCCAACCTGGCAGGATACACAAAAAGTGGAATACATTGTGGTGCTGGGCGGAGGGTATACCTGGAATCCTCAGTGGGCACCAAGTTCAAACCTGATCAGCAACAGTCTTCCGCGTCTGAATGAAGGTATTCGCCTCTGGCGTGCTAACCCAGGATCAAAGCTTATCTTTACCGGTGCTGCGGCAAAGAGCAATAACGTCAGTACTGCAGAAGCGGGAGCCCGCGTAGCGCAGTCACTGGGTGTGCCGCCCAGTGATATCATCACGCTGGATCACCCCAAAGATACTGAAGAAGAAGCCGCAGCGGTAAAGCAGGCCATCGGCAATGCGCCTTTCCTGCTGGTAACGTCTGCCTCACACTTACCGCGGGCGATGATCTTCTTCCAGCAGGCCGGGTTACATCCGCTGCCCGCGCCAGCCAACCAGTTAGCGATTGATTCACCGCTTAATCCGTGGGAGCGCGCGATCCCCTCTCCCGTCTGGTTGATGCACAGCGATCGTGTTGGTTACGAAACGTTGGGGCGAATCTGGCAGTGGCTAAAGGGATCGGAACATTGACAGAAATGTTGTCTGATAAGACGCTACCGCGTCTTATCAGTCCTGCTTGTTCAGCGCAGAATTGTAGGCCGGACAAGGCGCTCACGCCGCCATCCGGCAATGCCGCAACGGGATAGTCAGGCGAGCCACGGCAGTAATGATTTTGTTGCCAGGTCAAAGTTGGAGCGATTAAAACGTCCGGTGTTGACCAGTTGCGTCACTTCATCCCATAACACATACAACCAGCGCCGCCAGATGAAGGACTCCGCCACGGGCGCGCGTTGCAGGTATTGCCAAAGCAGACTTTCTGCCAGCGCGTTATCCATTAAACGGAACAATTCATACTCTCTGGGCGCCCACAGCATCAACCCCGGTCCGACCATCGCCAGAAGCTGATCGCTACGGGCGTCTTTGAGCATGCTACGTAAACTAAAATTACCGTGGATCAGCACGCAGTTATCATTGAATCCTTCAAATAAAGCGGGCAAACACTCACGGGTACGAAACAGGATCCGCTTATCCTGCATCGTCAGCCCGGTATTGTTGAACTGATTTAACGTGGTCCACAACACTTCAACACGCTGACGATACCAGGATGGCCAGATATTCTCTTGCGTGTTATCCACCATTCCCACGCAGCCACGGCTATCCTGCCGATGCCATGACAGCAGACCTTCTACGATCTGATCTTTTAAATGTTCCCAGCGTTCGGGCGTTCGGGCTGGCGCTTCCACCGGCACACCGCGTAAACGCTCAAGCAGTAGCACATCGGGACCGGGATGCTCTTCGTGGGTTAAGACCCCGTAAATGACGGGCATTCGCACCGTACCACTGCGCGCCAACATGGAGGTTTTCCATGCCAGCTGCTGCGCCATACCTGGCGTGGTGAAACTTCTCGCCATCAGCGGCATCGGATTTCCCTGGCTGTCGTACAGTGACCACAGGGCCGTATCCACTTTTTCATTCACGCATTCTATGCGACTGAGTTTTTCGCCCAGCAGGTGGCTGAGTTCGGCACGCAACTGTTCCATTTCAGATTGCCCTCATAAATGCTACTGCTTTCATAATGAGCGTCGTGCAGACAGATGTCACCCGGATGAGATCAATTGATGAAAAGAAAAGTGGAGGGAAAGCGCAACGATACGACACTCCTCCCAAAAATACGCCTCAATATGGGGGGAGTGCCGTGAGAAAAACTAATGCATTTCGGCGCGAACGCGCTCAAGATCTTCGGCAGTGTCTACGCCGGTACCCGGGACTTCTTTTGCGACGGCAACGTGAATTTTTTCGCCGTACCACAGCACTCGCAGCTGCTCCAGCATTTCGATATGCTCAAGCGGGCTAGGCTGCCAGTTAACATAGCGGCGAATAAAACCGGCGCGATAGCCGTAAATGCCCAGATGGCGCAGAAAGGTGTCCCCCACCGTTTCCAGACTTTTGGCGAAACGATCGCGATCCCATGGGATGGTCGCGCGTGAAAAATAGAGAGCATATCCTTCAGCGTCCAACACGACTTTTACCGCATTCGGATTAAATGCCTCTTCCGCACTGTGAATCGGAGCCGCAAGAGTCGCCATACCGACCTGACGTTGCGCCAGATTCTCAGCCACCTGGCGAATAATGACCGCCGGAATCATCGGCTCATCACCCTGTACGTTCACAATAACGGTATCATCGCTAAAACCACATTTCTCGACGACTTCCGCCAGGCGCTCCGTACCAGACTGGTGATCGGCGCGAGTCATGCACACTTCGCCACCCACCGCTTCTACCGCGCGAGCGACATCCTCGTGATCGGTGGCAACGATGATACGTTCAGCGCCAGATTCACGCGCACGCTCCAGTACATGCACGATCATCGGTTTACCGTTGATATCCAGCAACGGCTTACCCGGCAGACGAGTGGACGCATAACGCGCAGGAATAATGACCACAAAACTCATGATTTACTCTCATCAGCAGTCAGAACGCGGGCTTCGGTTTCCAGTAACACGGGAATGCCATCACGCAGTGGGAAAGCAAGGTTATCCAGTTTACAAATCAGTTCCTGTTTTTCCTGGTTAAACCAGAGTTTGCCATTGCATACCGGGCAGGCAATGATTTCAAGCAGACGATGATCCATAGTTCCTCCAGATGGACCGGATTGTGAATCCGTAAATATTAACATAATCGCTTAAAGGGCTGGGTCTATTTCCCAACCATGGCGTGCATCAGCAAATAAACCTTCAGGATAACATCCCAGCGTCACGCGTGTTGCCTGCTGCCAGCGGGCAAAATCGTCAATCGCCTGGAACAATCCTTTTTGCAACGTCACCCCAGGCTTAACCCCATCCTGTAACCACAGCGAAATAACGTCCAGCACACCTGTTTTGCGGTGCATTTTGGCATCCATCCGCCCAACTAACTGTCCGCGATGCAGCAGCGGTAAGACGAAATAACCGTACTGACGTTTTGGTGCTGGCGTGTAACACTCCAGCCGATAGCTAAAATCGAATAGCTGCTCTGCCCGTTTACGATCCCAGACCACCGGATCAAAAGGCGATAATACTGCGCTGTGTGTCGCCGTTAATTTGCCCGCCAGCGCCTGTTCAAGCAGCGGCTGAAGGTGGCTATGCAGCCACAGAGTTCCAAGCCCTTCAACGTCGACAGGAATAATCTGTTGCTGTTCCGTCCGTTCGTTGCACCAGTTTTTTAGCGCCGGGCGCTTCAGGCGGTAGTAGTCTGCCAGCCATTGTTCGCGGAAAATCCCCAGACTGCGGGCGCTGTTATCCAGCATGACGCTTTCAGCATCTTCCTGCGAAAGTGGGTCACGTTCATCGTCCCAGTGTGGCATGACGCGATGAGTTAAATCATACACTCGCTGGAAATTACGCCGTTCCACGACCATCACTTTCCCGGCGGTAAACAACCCTTCAAGATGACGCTTTTGCGGTTTCCATTCCCACCAGCCGCTGGTACCTTTGCGCGGATGCTCAAAATCAGCTGAGCGTACCGGTCCGTTATGCTGGATGTGCTGGAGCAGTTGCTCAATCTCAAGCGCATGCTCTTTCATCCACGCCGCTTTATATTTCCAGCCCATGTTCTCTGGGGCCAGCATGCGGTGACGTATCAGCATAAAATCGCTGCGCGGCAAAAAGCAGGCCTCGTGCGCCCAGTATTCCATCAGTTCGCCCTGCTGTAGCGAGTCGTCCAGCCACTGGGGTGAATAATCGCCTAAACGACTAAACAGCACCAGGTAAGGACTGCGCGCCACAATATTGATGGTGTCGATTTGCAGTAACGACATGCGCGAAATGGTCGCGAGAATATCTGCCGGTGTTGCTCGGCGGCGTGTTTTTTTCAGGAGACCTTGAGCAGCAAGGTGAAGATGACGGGCATCCGTCAGAGAAAGGCGCGGCAACGACATTTATGGCCTCATAAATGATTCGCTGCCGCAGCGTGAATCAGTTAGCGAGTCAGCGAGATTAAGCTATTCAGCAATACATCAGGCCGATCGCCTGACAAATGTGCGTCAACAGGTAAATACCACCAGTTTTCATCGGCAAATGCCCGGCACTTAACCGCATCTTTTTCCGTCATTACCAGCGTTTGCCCGGCGTCTACAAACGCACTGACGTCACTGTAGGTCAGAGACTGATGGTCTGCCAGCGCAATGCTTTTTTGCACGCTGGCACCGCATGCTTTCAGCGTGGCAAAAAAACGCGGTGGATGACCAATGCCCGCCATGGCGACAATATTGGACAATTGCGCCACATCACAGCGTTCACCTGTAAGTAAATTAACGGCCAGCCCCGGTTCAAGTCGCATGGGGATTTCCCCTGGCTGCGCAACGCCACCGTTAACAATAGTCGCATCCACCGATTTAAGGCGACCCGCGCGTTCCCGCATAGGACCAGCGGGAAGCCACCAGCCGTTGCCAAACCGACGTTCGCCGTCAATGACTACGATTTCAATATCTCGCGCCAGACGATAGTGCTGTAGCCCATCGTCCGTCACAATAATCTGCACGTCGTGTTGGGCCAAAATGGCTTTTACCGCATCCGATCTTACCGGGGATACCGCTACCGGCACACCGGTACGTTGGGCGATCAGCACAGGTTCATCGCCCGCTTCTGCGGTAGTGGTATCAGCGGTTAGCAACAGCGGGTAAGCAGTCGCTTTCCCGCCATAACCACGCGACACCACACCCACGCGAATCCCGCGTTGTCGCAGTTGTTCTACCAACCAAATCACCACCGGCGTTTTACCGTTTCCGCCCGCGGTAAGGTTTCCGACCACCACAACCGGGACTGGCGCGCGCCATGCGCGTTTAAGCCCCAACTTGTAGCATAAGCGGATCGCGCCACTCACCAGGCCATACAGCCAGGAGAGTGGAAGTAACAATCGCCACAACGGCGATTCACCAGACCAGATACGTGCGATCATTGACCAAATTGCATTTTGTGTAATTGCGCATACACCCCGCGCTGCTCAATCAGCTCGCTATGGGTTCCGCGTTCGACAATCAGACCATCCTCCACCACGATGATTTCGTCGGCTTGTTCAATGGTTGAAAGACGGTGAGCAATGACCAGAGAAGTACGGTTTTTCTGTAGCTCATCCAGCGCAGACTGAATCGCGCGTTCAGATTCAGTATCAAGAGCCGATGTTGCTTCATCAAGGATAAGAATTGGGCTATCACGCAACAAGGCACGGGCGATAGCGATACGCTGACGTTGCCCGCCGGAAAGCAGGACGCCGTTTTCACCAATCACCGTATCCAGGCCATTGTCCATCTTATTGATGAAGTCCATAGCGTAGGCCATCTGCGCCGCTTTTTCGATCTGCTCACGGCTGTACATATCGGTACGCGCGTAGGCGATGTTGTTGGCAACCGTATCGTTAAACAGGTGCACATTCTGCGAAACCAACGCAACCTGATCGCGCAGCGATGCCAGGGTATATTCGCGCAGATCGTGTCCGTCCATCAGAATCTGCCCTTCATCAACATCGTAGAAGCGCGTAATCAGGCTGGCGAGAGTGGATTTTCCTGAGCCCGAACGGCCAACCAGAGCAACGGTTTTGCCCGCTGGAATATTCAGATTGATGTTACGCAGAGCCGGTACTTCACGTCCCGGATAAGTGAAAGTCACGTTGCGGAACTCAAGATCGCCAGTAGCACGTTCGATAACGCGTTTACCTTCATCTTTCTCCTGCTCGCTATCCAGAATCGTAAATAAGGTCTGGCATGCCGCCATACCGCGCTGGAACTGCGCGTTGACGTTGGTCAGCGATTTCAACGGACGCATTAATGCGATCATTGAGGAGAAGACAACCGTAATAGTCCCTGCTGTCAGGTTTTCCATTATGCTTGGGAAGCTGGCCGCATATAACACAAAGGCCAGCGCCAGAGACGCTATCAACTGGATGATAGGGTCGGAGATAGAAGAAGCAGAAACCATCTTCATGCCCTGCAAACGCATCTTGTTGCTAACCTTATCAAAGCGCTTGGTTTCGACTTCCTGACCACCAAAAATCAGAACTTCTTTGTGGCCTTTCAGCATCTGCTCCGCACTGGTCGTAACCTGCCCCATGGTGTTTTGCATGTTTTTACTGATGCTGCGAAAGCGCTTGGAAACTACACGGATTGCCACTGACACAATTGGCGCCAGTACAATCAGGATCAGTGACAGCTGCCAGCTGTAATAGAACATCATGATAAACAGGCCAATGATTGAGGCCCCTTCACGTACCACGGTTATCAGCGCGCCGGAAGACGATGACGCAACCTGCTCTGAATCATAGGTAATACGCGATAACAATGTCCCTGTAGACTGTTTATCAAAAAATGAGACGGGCATGCCCATCATATGGCCAAACAGGCGGCGGCGCATGGTCATAACCACTTTGCCTGACACCCATGAGATACAGTAGCTGGAGACATAGCTGGTTAAGCCACGAACTATCATCAGCCCAATGACCACCAGTGGCATCCACAGCAGCACCGAGCGATCAGTTTTACCAAAACCATCATCCAGTAATGGCTTAAGGAGCGATAACATGAAGGTATCGCTGGCCGCGTTAAGGACTAACGCTATACCCGCCACGATCAGACCCGATTTAAAAGGCGCTATGGTTGGCCATAGTCGGCGAAACGTCTGCCACGTAGAGAGATCTTTATCGTTATGCATTCAAAAAACCAGCATTTGTTAGAATAGCCGCATATTCTACCCGTTATCCTCCGACACGCCAAACCACTGATGATACCAACGAGGTAAAATCTGATCCCGCATGCTGCGTATTCGCCAGTTTTTTTGGTAAAAATCCAGCGTAATCTGCCCCTGATGTGGTGTATCCAGCCACTGATAGTTTTGTTGCCGATAACGTTGCTTCACTTTCCAGGATGGCAGACGCCAGGCATTGTAACGGGATGCGGAGGCCAACGCGGCCTGTCCGCCGACCCGCTGAATCAATGCTAATGATGATGAGGTATTGCTGCCATGATGCGGAACCTGCATCACCGTCGACTGAAGGTGCTGCCAATAGTGACTTAGCATTTTTTGTTCAGCGGGGGACTCAATATCCCCGGTCAGCAGAATACTCTGATACCCGTCATCAACCTTAACCACGCAGGAGTGGTTATTCCCCTGCCCTGTATTTCCACGCACAGGCCAGTGCGCACTGAAGGTTAACCGTTGCCATTGCCAACGTTCTCCGCGAAAACACGGGAGATGGTCTTTCCAGCCCAGCGGACTTCTTATCCATAGCGACGGCCAGACTTGCTGCAGCGAACGCAACCCGCCACGATGATCCATATGCTCATGGCTTAAAATGACCCCTTCCGGCTCCAGATTATGCCAACGCAACCAGGGAATAATCAGCTGTTGCGCACTATCGCCTTCAGGCCATGCCAGACCGGTGTCGTAAAGCAGCGCTTTCCCATTACGCGCGATCACCATCGCCAGCCCCTGCCCGACATCCAGCATATGCACTTGCCACACATCTGTACGCGGTGCACGCCAAAGCGTCCCACTCAGCAAAAGGAGCACAGAGAAACAGACCACAGGTAGCGTACGCAAGATATTTAGTCGCCATGCGATAATCATCATTCCGGGTAAAAATGCAAGCCATTGCCAGCGTGCATCAATATTGATCCACCCTTCAGGCAGGCTTCTGAGCTCCCAAAATAACAGTGCCAGAGAACGATCCGCTAGATACCACAGGCTCGATTCAACCATCACCGCCCCGGCTAAATGCACGATCATGCCTGCTAATATCAAGGGTACAGAAACAAACGTGACCAAAGGGACAGCAAACAAATTAGCCAGAAACGAGGTCAGACTAAAACCGTGAAACATTGCGATCTGTACGGGAAGAAGCAGAAGCGTAATACCCAATTGCAGATGCGCCAGCGCCAGAAATTGACGTCCAGCACGCGACAGCGGCCAGTCCGGGAGCGGTACCCATTGGTACCAGAACAGCAGTGCCGCAACGGCGGATGCAGACAACCATAGGCTTTGCGAAAGAACAGCAACAGGATCCACCACCAGAATGGCTGCCAGACAGCAAATCCAGACCGACCATCCACTCCACTGCCTGCCGCTAAGTCTCAGCGCCCCCCAGACTAGCAGCGCAACAACCGTTCGTAATGCCGGGGGTTGCAGCCCCGTCAGCCAGGCATAAAATGTGGCGCAGACAATCCCACCCACTAATGGCATCTGCCAGCAAATCCACCTTGTTGGCATAAAAAATTGTCCAGCACGTATCAATCCTGCGGCCAGTAATGCGGCAAATGCAATATGCAGCCCGGAAATTGCCATCAAATGAGCCGTGCCGGTATCACGCATAATCGTTTTCACCTCTTGTGACACGGACAAGCGCTCCCCCATTCCCAGACCCAGTATGACCTGCTGCCAGGGATAGTCGGCAAGTGCCGTTTTCAGCGAGGTGAGATACCGCGAACGCAAACTGCATTGTGGTGTGATTACCGAAGCCTGCAAGAATCGTCCCGTCAGCGGTTGATGCTGCGCCAACGCGTAACGCTGGCTATCAAATCCGCCTTCGTTTAATTGACCGTGTACGGCGCGGACTTTCAACGTCATCGCCCATGTCTGACCCGCACAAACATCACCGGGTAAATACTGCCCGTACAAGACGACTCCTTGCGCAGGAAAGATTCGTTTCCCCTGAAGGTGAGTGATCTGGCCGTAGTGCGTTGTTATATTGTCAGTTCCAGTTATCCGCACAATGGCTTGCTGGGTTTTCGCAGGCAGTGTATTACCGGCCCACAGAGCCTCTTTCGCGGCCAGGATTCCCCAAAGAAAAAACAGCAGGGTTATTCCGACGGAACGTATATATTTGTGGGGGAGAAAACAGAGCAGACATGCCAGACAAAATACAATACCGATACACAACATGCCTGGCAGCGTAGGTAATAGCATGAGTGGGAGAATGCCGAATAATGCACAGGTACTCACCGTTGTTATTTTCATCAATCACCTCCCTGTTACAGGAAGTGTGCAGTACTCTTCGACGGTTGTCTGGCATCAATTTATCGTTATACGACCTGAGTTCCGCAGACATTTAGTGGTGGTTGTAACGCACAAATTAACTGGGATGAAGATTCCAGGATGGGCGGACAGAAATGAAAAAAGCACCCATTTGGGTGCTTTTCTCGGCGTTAAGTCTCGCTAAAAACTTAACCGTAAATATTGGCGCGATCGCGCAGTTCTTTACCTGGTTTAAAGTGCGGAACGTATTTCCCTTCCAGATCCACTTTATCGCCGGTCTTCGGATTACGTCCGGTGCGTGGTGCGCGGTAATGCAAAGAGAAGCTGCCGAAACCGCGGATTTCAATACGCTCGCCCTGCGCAAGAGTCGAGGCCATATGTTCCAGCATCTCTTTAACTGCATCTTCAACCGCTTTCGCGGGAATATGAGGTTGCTGGGTTGCAAGTCTTTCAATCAATTCTGACTTGGTCATGATTCCTCCGGTTCCTTAAAGGCATAATTAGCTGCTGCATTGATTAAGGGCGGCCGTAGCCGCCCTTTGTCATTGATTACAGGACGAATCCTGTAATCTGTCAAGCTACTCGTTACCCTTTGTGCCGTTAACAGCACAAAGGATTTAGAGCACTCGATATTACTCGCCTTTAGCTGCTTTGAAAGCTTCAGCCATTGCGTTGTTAGAGAAGTTAGCATCTTCCTGTTTGTTAACAGTTGCGATTGCATCTTTCTCATCAGCTTCGTCTTTAGCACGAACAGACAGGCTGATTGCACGGTTCTTACGATCAACGCCGGTGAATTTAGCTTCAACGTCGTCGCCTACGCTCAGAACCAGAGTTGCATCTTCAACGCGGTCACGTGAAGCTTCAGAAGCGCGCAGGTAACCTTCAACGCCGTCAGCCAGTTCTACGGTTGCGCCTTTAGCGTCAACTGCAGTGACTTTACCGTTTACGATTGCGCCTTTCTTGTTCAGTGCAACCCAGTTGTTGAACGGATCTTCTGCGAGCTGTTTAACGCCCAGAGAGATACGCTCACGCTCTGCGTCAACCTGCAGAACAACTGCTGCGATTTCGTCGCCTTTTTTGTATTCACGAACTGCTTCTTCGCCTGCAACGTTCCAGGAGATGTCAGACAGGTGAACCAGGCCGTCGATGCCGCCGTCCAGGCCGATGAAGATACCGAAGTCAGTGATAGACTTGATTTTACCTTCAACACGGTCGCCCTTGTTGTGGGTTTCCGCGAACTGCTGCCATGGGTTGTTTTTGCACTGCTTCAGACCCAGGGAGATACGACGACGTTCTTCGTCGATATCCAGAACCATAACTTCCACTACATCGCCAACGTTAACAACTTTGGACGGGTGGATGTTTTTGTTGGTCCAATCCATTTCGGAAACGTGAACCAGGCCTTCAACGCCTTCTTCGATTTCAACGAAGCAGCCGTAGTCGGTCAGGTTGGTCACGCGACCAGTCAGTTTGGTACCTTCCGGATAACGCTTAGCGATAGCTACCCATGGATCTTCGCCCAGCTGTTTCAGGCCCAGAGATACACGAGTACGCTCGCGGTCGAACTTCAGCACTTTAACAGTGATTTCGTCGCCAACGTTTACGATTTCGCTCGGATGCTTAACGCGTTTCCATGCCATGTCGGTGATGTGCAGCAGGCCGTCAACGCCACCCAGATCAACGAATGCACCGTAGTCAGTGAGGTTCTTAACGATACCTTTAACTTCCATGCCTTCCTGCAGGTTTTCCAGCAGCTGATCGCGTTCTGCGCTGTTTTCGGATTCGATAACGGCACGACGGGAAACAACAACGTTGTTACGCTTCTGATCCAGCTTGATTACTTTGAATTCAAGCTCTTTGCCTTCCAGGTGCAGCGTGTCGCGGACCGGACGAACGTCTACCAGGGAACCCGGCAGGAACGCGCGAATACCATTCAGCTCAACAGTGAAGCCACCCTTGACTTTGCCATTGATAACACCAGTAACGGTTGCAGCTTCTTCGTAAGCTTTTTCCAGCGTGATCCAAGCTTCGTGACGTTTAGCTTTTTCACGGGACAGCAGGGTTTCACCGAAGCCGTCTTCTACTGCATCCAGAGCAACGTCAACTTCGTCACCAACCTGGATTTCCAGCTCGCCCTGGGCGTTTTTGAACTGCTCTGCCGGAATGGCGGACTCAGATTTCAGACCAGCGTCAACCAGTACTACGTCTTTGTCGATAGCAACAACAACACCACGAACGATGGAACCCGGACGGGTTTCGATTTCTTTTAAGGATTCTTCAAACAGTTGAGCAAAAGATTCAGTCATGTTTAATCTTCAGGTTTCATATTTAACGTCCACCTGGCTCCATGCCGGATGGGGTTGTTTAACATACCCGCTGTCAATCCATTGCAACGGGGGTACTGCAAATTCGGTCGCACTTAAGCGAGAGCCAGTTTTTGGCGCGCGTATTGTAACGCTTTTTCAATCACTTGCTCAATGCTTAATCGGGTTGAATCCAAAACTAAAGCATCAGCAGCGGGAACCAGCGGCGCTACAGCACGGTTACGATCGCGATAATCGCGTTCTTCGATCTCGGCCAAAAGGCGTTCAAAGTTAACACTAAAGCCCTTCTCCTGCAACTGTAGCATACGTCTATGCGCACGTTCTTGCGAGGAGGCGTCCAGAAAAATTTTCACCGGCGCATCCGGGAACACCACGGTTCCCATATCACGTCCATCGGCAATCAGACCTGGGGTTTCGCGAAACGCGCGTTGACGACGTAGAAGCGCTTCACGCACGCGGGGAAAAGCCGCGACCTGAGAGGCGGCATTCGCCACTTCCTGGGTACGTATTTCACCACTGACATCTTCACCTTCAAGAATGACTTCAAGGTTGCCGTCTGTTGAGATAAAACGCACATCCAGGTGTGAGGCAAGCGGTACCAGAGCATCTTCAGATGTGACATCAACATGGTGATGTAACGCTGCGAGCGCCAGTACGCGGTAGATCGCGCCTGAATCTAACAGATGCCACTGCAATGCTTCCGCCATTGCCTTGCACAAGGTGCCTTTACCTGCACCGCTTGGGCCATCAATGGTAATAACCGGGGCAATTGCCGTCATCTTTTTCTCCTTAAACGGGCGTACATTAACGTGAACGCCGCGCATTATACGCGCCAACGCCAACGATCGTTATCTTTGTGTGAAAAATGCAGAATCATTGAAGCTGAGTGTAGAATAAATAGGCAACTGGAGATGTCAGAATGTGCCGCACCCGAAAGTGCGGCAATAAAATCAGGCAGGTGTACTAATACGAGCCAGCTGTTCGAAATAATCCGGGAAGGTTTTGGCGGTACATTTTGGGTCAAGAATGGTCACCGGCGTGTCAGACAGCGCCACCAGCGAGAAACACATCGCCATGCGGTGATCGTTGTAGGTCGCGATGTCCGCAAATTGCAATGTTGCAGGCGGGGTGATGCGTATAAAATCATGCCCCTCTTCCACTTCCGCGCCCACTTTGCGTAACTCCGTCGCCATCGCGAACAGACGATCGGTCTCTTTGACGCGCCAGTTGTAGATATTACGTAATGTCGTGGTGCCTTTCGCAAACAGCGCCGCCGTTGCAATGGTCATCGCCGCATCAGGAATATGGTTCATATCCATATCCACTGCGTTCAACTCGCCGTGAGTACAGGCAATGAAATCGTCGCCCCATGTAATGGTCGCACCCATTTTTTCCAGTACATCAGCAAAACGAATATCACCCTGCATGCTGTTGCGGCCAATCCCGGTAACTTTTACCGTGCCACCTTTAATGGCGCCCGCCGCGAGGAAATAGGAAGCGGAAGAAGCATCGCCTTCAACCAGGTATGCACCCGGTGACTGATACTGCTGCTGCCCCTTCACGACAAAGCGCTGGTAGTTTTGATTTTCAATTTCAACACCAAACGTTTTCATCAGGTTCAGTGTGATATCAATGTAAGGTTTGGATACCAGGTCACCTTTAATTGCGATCGTCGTATCCTGCGGCGCCAGCGGCGCAGTCATCAGCAGCGCAGTGAGGAACTGGCTGGAAACGCTACCGTCTACCTCAACCTGGCCTCCGGTAAAGCCACCGCGCAGACGTAAAGGTGGATAGTTTTCCTGCTCCAGATAGTCAATTTTGGCTCCGCCCTGGCGCAGCGCATCAACCAGATGGCCGATCGGGCGCTCTTTCATGCGCGGTTCGCCCGTCAGCACGATGTCATTGCTGCCCAGACATAACGCTGCGGCCAGCGGGCGCATTGCGGTTCCGGCGTTGCCAAGGAACAGCTCAACTGCACCTTCTGCGTGCAACGCACCACCATTGCCAATTATCTCGCAGCGGGTACGATCGGCAGAAAGGGTATAGCTAATCCCTAACGCATTCAGAGCATTGAGCATATGGCGAACATCATCGCTGTCCAGCAGATTGGTCAGGACAGTGGTGCCATTGGCTAATGCAGCCAGCAGCAAAGCGCGGTTAGAAACACTTTTGGATCCAGGCAGATTGATGGTGCCATCCACCCGCGCAATGGGTTGTAACGTCAGGGATTCCATGAAACTCGACTCTCAAAAACAGACATAAAAACCCCACAGACGGGCTGTGGGGATGAAAAGTACAGCAGATTAGCCGCGGCGGCGTTCGAAATCGACCATGAAATCGGTCAGTGCTTTAACACCTTCAAGCGGCATTGCATTGTAGATGGACGCACGCATACCGCCGACCACACGATGCCCTTTCAGCGCGTGCAGGCCCGCAGCAAAAGACTCTTCCAGGAACAGTTTATCCAATGCACTGTCAGCCAGCTGGAACGGTACGTTCATGCGTGAACGGTTGGATTTCGCCACATCGTTACGGTAGAAATCACTGTTATCGATTACGCCGTATAGCAGTTCCGCTTTTTGCTGGTTAATTTTATCCATCGCATTAACACCGCCCTGCTTTTTCAGCCATTTAAAGACCAGGCCAGACAGATACCAGGCAAAGGTTGGCGGCGTATTGAACATGGAATCGTTGTCATTCAGCACGGTATAGTCGAGGATTGACGGGCATGAGACATGAGCTTTACCCAGCAAATCTTCACGGACGATGACAATCGTCAGGCCGGCCGGACCGATGTTTTTCTGTGCCCCGGCATAAATTACGCCATAACGGCTAACGTCAAGCGGTGCGGAAAGAATGGTAGAGGACAGATCCGCCGTGACCACTACATTGCTGGCAAAATTCGGCGTTTCATCGATCGCAATACCATCGATGGTTTCGTTCGGACAATAGTGCAGGTACGCCGCGTTATCAGAAAGCTGCCATTCACTCATCGGCTTAACAGCACGCAAGCCGTCCACGGTGACTTTGGCATCAATAACGTTTGGCGTGCAGTATTTTTTCGCTTCTTTAATTGCACTGGCGGCCCAATAACCGGCATCGACGTAATCCGCGGTGGTTTTATCGCCCAGAATATTTAACGGGATACCCGCGAACTGCCCGCGACCACCGCCATGGCAGAACAACACTTTATAGTTGGAGGGGATGCTGAGAAGATCGCGAAAATCCTGCTCCGCTTCCTCTGCTACCTGGATGAATTCTTTGCCACGGTGGCTAATTTCCATCACTGACGTGCCAAGACCGTTCCAGTCACAAAGATCCTGTTGAGCCAGTTTAAGTACTTCTGCCGGTAACATTGCCGGACCTGAACTAAAATTGAAGACCTGAGCCATTTCCCCTCACCACGTTGTGTTGTTGTCCAATCAACATCCTGTCATTGACGATAATCCGGTGACAGACATTGGTATAAGTTATTCCTGTGGATATCGGTTTTATCATTCAGTGACACGCGCCGCAATGGGTAAAACTGGCAAGGGTAAAAATGTGTCATCGGTCACACAACAGAATCTATCGGATTGACGGGTAAAAACCGAGATTTTCGCTGTCAGGTAACCCGTTTTGCCCGACTGGCCTTCGACCATTCTGGATTTGCACAGCGCGGACATAATTGATGATCTCCGGCATTCATTTGCACCACTTCGCTACAACGTATGCAGGCATAGTCCCCTGCTTCAGGTATTACTTTAAATCGTTGCGTACAACGTTTAGGCAGAATACTGAGCCCCGGCTTTACGTCTTCATCGGCAAAAAAGTAGACGCTGATTTGCCCATTCGTTTCCAGAATGGCCAGTTTCACCTGTCCCAATTGCTCCACGCCGTTCAAACGTAATTCCATAAAGAATTCAAATTCCGTCATATTGGCGCTATTGAGCTTTGACCATGCCAGCTCACCGTCCTCAATGATCACAACAGGTTTGCCCTCCAGCAGGTCCTCCATTTTTTCACTATGCGCCATCAGCCACATCACCAGCCGATACAGCACAGCAAGAGTAATAAAGACCACCAGCACCGGCAGCAGCGGGACATCGTCATAGAATGCCACGTCTCCCGCTGCAGAACCCAGCGTAAGGATGATCAGCACTTCAAAAAGCGACATCTGGCGTACGCCGCGCCGTCCGGTGATTTTTAAAAACAGAAAAACCAATATAAAGGTGTAAAGGCTGCGTAGCGCAACTTCCCCAAGAAAATCCATGGGCACCTTATCAAGCGCCATACGGTGTAAATCGAAAGCTTTCATTAGTATGCTCTAAACGTGGTTGGCTGTAAGAAAGCATAGCCAATGCTTTTATTTACGCATGGGCTCCGGCGACGATAGCGCCATTCATTGAAAACCCGTATCATTGCGCGCTTTCCGTACGACAAAAGTGATTTTCATGACGCAAACATTTATCCCCGGCAAAGATGCCGCTCTGGAAGACTCCATCGCACGCTTCCAGCAAAAATTGCTCGACCTCGGTTTTCAAATTGAAGAAGCTTCGTGGTTGAATCCCGTCCCTAACGTCTGGTCTGTACATATTCGCGACAAAGAATGCGCGCTGTGCTTCACCAACGGTAAAGGCGCGACAAAAAAAGCGGCGCTGGCTTCTGCGCTGGGCGAATACTTTGAGCGTCTGTCGACTAACTACTTCTTTGCGGATTTCTGGCTGGGCGAAACTATCGCCAATGGCCCGTTCGTACATTACCCGAACGAAAAATGGTTCCCGCTGACTGAAGAAGACGATGTTCCAGAAGGTTTACTGGATACACGTCTGCGTGCGTTTTACGATCCAGATAACGAACTGACCGGCAGCATGCTTATCGATCTGCAGTCTGGTAATGAAGAGCGTGGCGTCTGCGGCCTGCCGTTTACCCGCCAGTCGGATAACCAGACCGTCTACATTCCGATGAATATTATCGGCAACCTGTATGTTTCTAACGGCATGTCTGCAGGTAACACGCCTAACGAAGCTCGCGTTCAGGGTCTGTCTGAAGTCTTTGAGCGCCATGTGAAGAACCGCATTATCGCCGAAAGCATCAGCCTGCCGGAAATCCCGGCCGAGGTGATGGCGCGCTATCCGGCAGTGGTGGAGTCCATCGCCACACTGGAAGCAGAAGGTTTCCCAATTTTTGCCTATGATGGCTCGCTGGGCGGCAAGTACCCAGTGATTTGCGTTGTCCTGTTCAACCCGGCCAACGGTACCTGCTTTGCCTCCTTCGGCGCACACCCGGATTTCGGCGTTGCGCTGGAGCGTACCGTGACTGAACTGCTGCAGGGCCGTGGTCTGAAGGATCTTGATGTCTTCACCCCACCGACCTTCGACGATGAGGAAGTGGCAGAACATACCAACCTTGAAACTCACTTCATCGATTCCAGCGGTCTGATCTCCTGGGATCTGTTCAAGCAGGATGCCGACTATCCGTTCGTTGACTGGAATTTCTCCGGCACCACGGAAGAAGAGTTCGCCACCCTGATGGCCATCTTCAATGCTGAAGATAAAGAAGTGTATATCGCTGACTATGAGCACCTGGGCGTTTACGCGTGCCGCATTATTGTTCCGGGAATGTCTGACATCTATCCGGCAGAAGATCTGTGGTTAGCCAACAACGCCATGGCCGCCCATCTACGTGACACCATTCTCTCTCTGCCAGGCAGTGAGTGGGATAAAGAAGACTATCTCAATCTGATTGAACAGTTGGATGAAGAAGGTTTTGACGACTTCACCCGCGTGCGCGAGCTGCTCGGCCTGGCGACCGGTGCGGATAACGGTTGGTACACCCTGCGCATTGGCGAGCTTAAAGTAATGCTGGCGCTGGCCGGTGGCGACCTGGAACAGGCACTGGTGTGGACAGAATGGACGATGGAATTTAACGCCTCCGTCTTTAGCGCGGAACGTGCAAACTACTATCGCTGCCTGCAAACATTGTTGCTGCTGTCTCAGGAAGAAGACCGTCAGCCGCTGCAATATCTGAACGCATTTGTCCGCATGTACGGCGCAGAGGCAGTTGAAGCGGCAAGTGCGGCACTGAGTGGTGAAGCGCCATTTTATGGACTTCAGCCAGTAGACAGCGATCTGCACGCATTCCCGGCACATCAGTCTCTGCTGAAAGCCTATGAGAAATTGCAACGCGCGAAAGCTGCACACTGGTCAAAATAGTGACAAACAACTTGCCTCGAGTAGGCTAAATGTATTGTCTGGGCTATATTACGGGGCGCTTAAAGCGCCCTGTTTTTTATTTTGGTCAAATCAAAAAATAAATGTAAAAACAAGGTTAAATATTAGTAGTTGATATTAAAAAATTTAGCTTATTAATGTGGTTTTTTATCTCAATTACTCCATTTTAATTAACCGTCCGACAGGAGGCTGAAAGAAAAAATTCAACTCACTTTATAATTTTTAAAATTTATTTTTATATGGATAATCAACACGTTACACCGTAATCGCATAAAAACCATGCGTCTTACGGGCCTATAAGCCAGGCGAGATATGATCTATATCAAATTCTCATCTATAATGCTTTGTTAGTATCTCGTCGCCGACTTAATAAAGAGAGAGTTAGTGTGAAAGCTGACAACCCTTTTGATCTTATTCTACCTGCTGCAATGGCCAAAGTTGCCGAAGAAGCAGGCGTCTATAAAGCAACGAAACATCCGCTTAAGACGTTCTATCTGGCAATTACTGCCGGTGTATTCATTTCAATTGCCTTTGTTTTCTATATCACCGCCACAACCGGCACTGGTACTATGCCTTTCGGCATGGCGAAATTAGTAGGTGGTATCTGCTTTTCCCTGGGGCTGATTCTTTGTGTTGTCTGCGGTGCGGACCTATTCACTTCAACCGTACTGATCGTCGTTGCTAAAGCCAGTGGTCGTATTACCTGGGGTCAGTTAGCGAAAAACTGGCTTAACGTTTATGTCGGCAACCTGATTGGCGCCCTGATCTTTGTGTTACTCATGTGGCTTTCTGGCGAGTATATGACCGCCAACGGCGCATGGGGGCTCAACGTTCTGCAAACAGCCGACCACAAAGTGCACCATACTTTTGTTGAGGCAGTGAGCCTTGGTATCCTGGCTAACCTGATGGTGTGTCTGGCCGTATGGATGAGCTACTCGGGCCGTAGCCTGATGGACAAAGCGTTTATCATGGTATTACCGGTCGCAATGTTTGTTGCCAGCGGTTTTGAGCACAGTATCGCAAACATGTTTATGATCCCTATGGGTATTGTAATACGCGATTTCGCCACCCCGGAATTCTGGACCGCAGTTGGGTCTTCTCCGGAGAATTTTTCTCACCTGACCGTGATGAATTTCATCACCGATAACCTGATTCCGGTTACGATCGGTAACATTATCGGCGGCGGTTTGTTGGTCGGGTTGACATACTGGGTCATTTATCTGCGTGGTAACGATCATCATTAATCTGATGATGCCCATTACACGCAGTAAATAAAAAATCCACTTAAGAAGGTAGGTGTTACATGTCCGAGCTTAATGAAAAGTTAGCCACAGCCTGGGAAGGTTTTACCAAAGGTGACTGGCAGAATGAAGTAAACGTACGTGACTTCATTCAGAAAAACTACACTCCGTATGAGGGTGACGAGTCCTTCCTGGCTGGCGCAACTGATGCGACCACTGCACTGTGGGACAGCGTGATGGAAGGCGTTAAACAGGAAAACCGCACTCACGCGCCTGTTGACTTTGACACCTCCGTTGCTTCTACCATCACTTCTCACGACGCTGGTTACATCAACAAAGCGCTCGAGAAGATTGTTGGTCTGCAGACTGAAGCTCCGCTGAAACGTGCGATCATTCCGTTTGGCGGCATCAAAATGGTTGAAGGTTCCTGCAAAGCGTACAATCGCGAACTGGACCCGATGCTGAAAAAAATCTTCACCGAATACCGCAAAACCCACAACCAGGGCGTATTCGATGTTTACACCAAAGACATTCTGAACTGCCGTAAATCCGGTGTTCTGACTGGTCTGCCTGATGCGTATGGCCGTGGCCGTATCATCGGTGACTACCGTCGCGTTGCGCTGTACGGTATCGACTACCTGATGAAAGACAAATACGCTCAGTTCGTCTCTCTGCAGTCCGATCTGGAAAACGGCGTAAACCTGGAAGCAACTATCCGTCTGCGTGAAGAAATCGCTGAACAGCACCGCGCTCTGGGTCAGATCAAAGAAATGGCTGCTAAATATGGCTGCGATATCTCTGGTCCGGCTACCAACGCTCAGGAAGCTATCCAGTGGACTTACTTCGGCTACCTGGCCGCAGTTAAATCTCAGAACGGTGCAGCAATGTCCTTCGGTCGCGTATCCACCTTCCTGGATGCTTACATCGAACGTGACCTGAAAGCAGGCAAAATCACCGAGCAAGACGCACAGGAAATGATCGACCACCTGGTCATGAAACTGCGTATGGTTCGCTTCCTGCGTACTCCTGAATATGATGAACTGTTCTCCGGTGACCCGATTTGGGCAACTGAATCAATCGGTGGTATGGGCGTTGATGGCCGTACTCTGGTTACCAAAAACAGCTTCCGCTTCCTGAACACCCTGTACACCATGGGTCCTTCTCCGGAGCCGAACATCACCGTTCTGTGGTCTGAAAAACTGCCTCTGAACTTCAAGAAATTCGCCGCTAAAGTGTCCATCGACACCTCTTCTCTGCAGTACGAGAACGATGACCTGATGCGTCCGGATTTCAACAACGACGACTACGCTATCGCTTGCTGCGTAAGCCCGATGGTTGTTGGTAAACAAATGCAGTTCTTCGGTGCGCGTGCAAACCTGGCGAAAACCATGCTGTACGCAATCAACGGTGGCGTTGATGAAAAACTGAAAATGCAGGTTGGTCCTAAATCTGAACCGATCAAAGGCGACGTTCTGAACTTCGACGAAGTTATGGAGCGCATGGATCACTTCATGGATTGGCTGGCTAAACAGTACGTCACTGCACTGAACGTTATCCACTACATGCACGACAAGTACAGCTACGAAGCCTCTCTGATGGCGTTGCACGACCGTGACGTTATCCGCACCATGGCGTGTGGTATCGCTGGTCTGTCCGTTGCTGCTGACTCCCTGTCTGCAATCAAATATGCGAAAGTTAAACCGATTCGTGACGAAGACGGTCTGGCTATCGACTTCGAAATCGAAGGCGAATACCCGCAGTTTGGTAACAACGACTCTCGCGTTGATGACATGGCAGTTGACCTGGTAGAACGTTTCATGAAGAAAATTCAGAAACTGACTACTTATCGTAACGCTATCCCGACTCAGTCTGTTCTGACCATCACCTCTAACGTGGTTTATGGTAAGAAAACTGGTAACACCCCAGATGGTCGTCGTGCTGGCGCGCCGTTCGGACCGGGTGCTAACCCAATGCACGGCCGTGACCAGAAAGGTGCTGTTGCCTCTCTGACCTCCGTTGCTAAACTGCCGTTTGCTTACGCTAAAGATGGTATCTCTTACACCTTCTCTATCGTTCCGAACGCTCTGGGTAAAGACGACGAAGTTCGTAAGACCAACCTGGCGGGTCTGATGGATGGTTACTTCCACCACGAAGCGTCCATCGAAGGTGGTCAGCACCTGAACGTGAACGTCATGAACCGTGAAATGCTGCTGGATGCGATGGAACATCCGGAAAAATATCCGCAGCTGACCATCCGCGTTTCTGGCTACGCAGTACGTTTTAACTCCCTGACTAAAGAACAGCAGCAGGACGTTATTACTCGTACCTTCACTCAGACCATGTAATTGGTTTTGACTGAAATCGTACTTTAAAAAGCGTACAATAAAGGCTCCACGTAAGTGGGGCCTTTTTAATAGCCTGCTTTGTCAGCTATCTATACTTATATATTCGATGGATTTCGAGTTGCATTGAGGCAGCAACGGAGTGAATCCCCTGGAGCGTACAGAAGTACGTGACTGGGGTGAGCGAAGGAAGCTAACAAAGATGCAGCTTGAAAGACGAAAAGTATGGATAACAGCCAAAACAGACTCGACACAGTTAATAACTGTGCACTAACACTGGCCCCGGATGGGCCACACCTGGAGAAACACCGCAATGTCAGTTATTGGTCGCATTCACTCCTTTGAATCCTGTGGCACTGTTGATGGCCCGGGCATCCGCTTTATTACCTTCTTTCAGGGCTGCCTGATGCGCTGCCTGTATTGCCATAACCGAGACACGTGGGATACGCACGGCGGTAAAGAAGTCACCGTCGACGAATTAATGAAAGAAGTGGTGACCTATCGTCACTTTATGAACGCATCCGGCGGTGGCGTGACGGCGTCCGGCGGCGAAGCTATCCTGCAAGCTGAATTCGTACGTGACTGGTTCCGCGCCTGTAAAAAAGAAGGTATTCATACCTGTCTGGATACTAACGGTTTTGTTCGCCGCTACGATCCGGTGATCGATGAGCTGCTGGAAGTCACCGACCTGGTCATGCTCGATCTCAAACAGATGAACGATGAAATCCATCAGAATCTGGTCGGCGTATCTAACCATCGTACGCTGGAGTTCGCGCGTTACCTGTCAAACAAAGACATCAAAGTGTGGATCCGCTATGTTGTCGTCCCTGGCTGGTCTGATGACGACGACTCCGCACACCGTCTCGGCGAATTTACCCGCGATATGGGCAACGTTGAAAAAATCGAGCTGCTGCCTTACCACGAACTGGGCAAACACAAATGGGTGGCAATGGGCGAAGAGTACAAACTGGATGGCGTCAAACCACCAAAGAAAGAGACCATGGAGCGCGTGAAGGGCATTCTCGAGCAATATGGACATAAAGTGATGTATTGAGTTTTAGCCTCCACGAAACGGCTGCCCCAAATGGCAGCCGTTTTGCTATCTAAGCGACAATATTTGAATCGAAGGTGCGGTTAACAGGAGAAAGCGACGCTATCTCCTGCTCTCGTCTTTAGCGCCCTCTTCTCGCCAGTAGCGGGAAAATTAATCCCAATCCAACCAGCACAAATGGCGTCACAATATTCAGCGTGAGCTGGAATGTCCACTCAGGGGTAAAGGCTTCCATTTTCGGGAAGATCCCGGTCAGACAGGCAAAGGCGGTAAAGGCGAAGCACCAGATCCCTACGGTCATCGCAAGCGATCGGTTGCGAATAAAGACATATTCCGATTTATATTTTTGCGCCAGGCGAATAACGGCAATGAACGCCACAAACACCCATAAATAACGCAATGGCATCACGACAGAGTTAAGATTCAATAGCCATTTATACAAATTGTTCATGTCGCCAATTCCTAGTGTTGGCAACATAATCAGAATCGCCACCAGCACCAGAGTCAGAATATAACCATTTACCGGCGTACCGGAAGCGTTGGTTTTACACAGGCTCTCGGGAATATATTTACGATCGGCATCGCCCAGCAGAACTTTAAGTGGTGCATCAATAGAAAATACCAATGCCGCAATCTGTCCCAGCGTATTGGCAATCGCGTAAATAACCATCAGCGAATTACCCATGCCATAATACTCACCCAATTTCTGGAAGGCGTAATATTGACCATTCGTCATCAGGTCATCTGGAATATGCCGGGAGTCAAACATCATTCCCATAGCCAGCGACCCGAGAATCGCGCATACCGCTACCATAACAGCCAGAACGAGCATCCCTTTCGGAAATTCTTTGCCCGGATTACGTGTCTGATTAACGTAGGGTGAAATTTTCTCCGCGCCGCCCACGGCAAAGACCAGCATGGAGATCGTGGTAATGTAGGTAAAATCGATGTGCGGGATAAACGATTCCCAGGTGATATTGGTTGTCGCTATCTGTACATCCGTAATTGCAGGCGCAGTTACCGCCATCACGACATACAAAATGGACATCACAAACATCGCGATACCCGCCACTGACCCAACAATTTTCAGCGACTTCATGCCACGGGACGCAACCCACATGAAAAAGACAAACAGTGCCAGCGTCAGCCCCTGCAACGCCACGACGGTGTACTCTTTTATCAGCGAACCATCGCCCTTCAGCGCCCATCCCAGCGCAATCAGAATAGCCTGCGGTTTTTGCGCCAGATAAGGTATATGCACAACCCAATAGGTCCAGGCAGCAAGATAGGCCAACCCTGGCCCCATGGTATGTTTAATCCAGGTACTGACGCCGCCTTTACCCTCTTTAAAGGTTGAGCCAAGCTGCCCGACGATCAACGCATAAGGAATAAAATAGAGCGCGAAAATAAATATCCAGGAGGAGACAACAACCAATCCCTGATTAGCATAGTTGTTAACGACGTTGCCAAAACCCCAAACGGTAATAAATGACATCAATGCAATGTTGTACCATCGCAATTGTTTTTCCTGCACACCAGCCATACGCGATCCTTCGAGGAAGCTTTTTGATTATCAATAAATGAGGCGTGGGATTATGCGCGGTAAAATGAGAGAGCGGAAACGGCAGGATGTAAAACTATAACCTTCTGCACACTTTATTTTCAGGACAGAAGTGTGTGATTAAATAATGCAGGTTCCCATAAAGCATACATAAACAATATGTATGGGAACCTGTTCATATTCTGTTAAATCACATCAAATGTGCGCAATAGAATTGGGCGTATGGCCCGTCTTACGCAGCAGCATCAGTAAATAAATAAACGATACGCTGGCAATCATGATAAACAGCAAGCTATCTGAATAATTCTGCATCAGCATCGCTGTAAATGAAGGACCCAGCAGACTGCCCACGGTATAGCTCAATAACAATGCCTGATTCATGGCGACCAGTTGATGATGTTCTACCTTTTCACAGGCCCAGGCCATCGCGACCGGATAGAGGGTAAAACCTGCCGCACCCAACATAAACAACGCAGGCGCCATCGCCGCCTGATTCAGCATGGCGATACTTCCGACGATCACCACGAAAACCTGGACGCGTAAAACCAACAGGCGTCCCAGCTTGTCCGCCAGACGGCCAATCGGCCATTGTCCCAGAATACCGGCACTTACCAAAACCGCCATCCAGAAACCAATGCTGGCGTTACTCACTCCTTGATGATTGAGATACAGCGGCATCAAACCATACAAAGATCCCAGCACGATCCCGGAAATAATGCAGCCATTAACACCCAGACGCGCCTGACGCAGCTTCAGCATGGAGGCAATAGGCGTAGATTGCTGTTCATCACCCTGCTGATTGGCGATGCGCGTAAAGAGCAATGGCAGAACACCCGCCAGGATAGTACCCGTCACCCACGGCAGGACGTTCATCAATTCTGTTGATACTTTACTGACCAGCAGTTGGCCTAAAAACGTACCCACGTAATAGATCATCATATAGGCGGCAAGTAATCGTCCGCGATTACGTGACGTCCCGCTGCACATCAGCGCGCTTTCCACGACCACCCAGATCATGGCGCAGCCAACACCAGCGATAAAACGCCAGGTCATCCAGCTCCAGAATCCCACCATAATCCCCAGCCCGACACAACCCGCTGCAAAAATAAGCGAGGCGATGTAATAGCTGCGGTTAAAACCAAGGTGCTTTATTAAATACCCTGTCAGCAACGTCCCTACCAGATTACCGGTAAAATAAGACGAGCTCACCACACCTACCTGCCAGGTGGGCAGATTTTCATGGGCGAGCCAAAGCGGGACGAGCGTGTTTAACACGGCGATCGCCAAGGTCAACAGAAGTAGCCCGCACAGCAATAGCATGACGGGACGGGTATAGGTGGACATGAATAAAAACCGTGAGGAAGTTCAAATTTCATGCGCATCATGCCACCGCTAAAAACATTGTCAATCGGCGTAATCAGAGGGCTGAGGCGCTTTCTGGTCGATCGATTTGCATTACTGATTCTTAATGTGAATAGATAAAAAACACAAAAACACATCTGCTTGTTTTTATTGATCTAAAACAAAAATCTCGCGTTACGTTCAGTCGAAAAATTTCATGGACTCCCCTTACTTTTATTTCTTACTAAACTCTATGCGGGATGCTGAGCTGCATTGTCTCCAAAATAGAACTGTGAGTTCTTATTTATCTATCTAATCCAAATATCGTTCTTTTCGTAGACTTAAACTCATCAAATTTCCCCCACGGATACTGAACAGGAGAAATACCATGACTAAACCTTACGTAAGACTTGATAAAGACAATGCGGCAGTACTGCTGGTCGACCATCAGGCTGGCCTGCTCTCTCTGGTTCGGGATATCGATCCCGATAAATTTAAAAACAACGTGCTAGCCCTGGGTGACTTAGCAAAATACTTCAACCTCCCAACCATTCTGACAACCAGTTTTGAAACAGGACCAAACGGACCGCTAGTACCGGAACTGAAAGCTCAATTTCCCGATGCGCCTTATATTGCTCGCCCAGGAAACATTAACGCGTGGGATAACGAAGATTTCGTGAAGGCAGTAAAAGCGACCGGCAAAAAGCAGCTGATTATCGCTGGTGTCGTGACGGAAGTTTGCGTCGCCTTCCCTGCGCTCTCGGCTATTGAAGAAGGTTTTGACGTTTTTGTTGTCACCGATGCTTCAGGTACGTTTAATGAAATTACCCGCCATTCAGCATGGGATCGGATGTCTCAAGCAGGCGCTCAATTGATGACATGGTTCGGAGTAGCGTGCGAACTGCACCGCGACTGGCGCAACGATATCGAAGGTCTGGCGACGTTGTTCTCTAATCACATTCCGGATTATCGCAATCTGATGACCAGCTATGACACGTTAACTAAGCAGAAGTAAAGACTGGGGCAAACCCCTGGCCTGACATATTGCCGAATGGCGCGCAGCGTTAAGGCCTACGGATACTTTAGGCTTGATAAAACGCGAGCCGCCATCCGGCATATTATGAATTAACTTGCCACCGCCATACCGACGGTCATATGCAGCCCGTAGAATACGCCACGACCAATCAGCTCGCCGACCAACAGCAGAATAAACGCGACGGAAAGCAGTGGAACGGCAGGCTGGTAACCCTTCACCTGCGGTACTATCCAGCAGCACAGCGCTAACGCCAGTGCCACAATCCGCCACGCCATCAGCGAACCGTAATCCGGAACCAGTGCAGATGCCTGTTGAATCGAACTGTGGATCGTCGCCAGTTCAGTTCCCTGCATTACCGACATGATGGCGCTCACGACCAGAGCAAGCACTGATATAGCCGGCAGCAGGCGCATCGCCCAACCATCCACGCCAGCAATTCTCAGTAACAGATATCCCAGCAGCGGACCGGCCATAAACATCGTCAGGAAGAAGCCCAGCGGTGTCCAGACGCTGTACCAGGTCGGTACGGTATCAATGGTGTTATACACGCGCACCATCATCCAGACAAAAACCACACCAAGCACCATGGTGACAACTAACCACAGATTGCGTAATGCGGGCGACACTTTTTTCATCATAGCCAGCAGCCAGCCGATACCGCCAACAGCAAAGAAGAGTGAGCCGCTGGCAATTTCGTTACTCAACGCAGATGACCCAATGCGATTGAGAGAGTTAAAGGCACGCATCGGTGAGCCCAGGTGGAGCATGGAGGCAATAAAACCAATGCCCATTAATACCCACAACCCAAACATACAGGTAATCACGCGCTGCTGCGATTCTGGGCGTAAGTCACCTTTCATCAACGCCAGCGCCAGAACAATAAAACCGCCAACCACACACTGTCCGAAGACCGTGAAGATCATCAGCGGCCATTCATGCCATCCACTTCCCATCTTACACCTCCTTCGGATTGGCCAGATAACCTGTGGTATCCCCGGTTGGGCGGCTATTGGCGTTAGGTTTGATGACAATACTCGGTTTGGTAAAGTGCGCTCCCGGCAGTGGCGCAACCGCAGCCAAAGTACCGTGTTTCTTGCGCAGTTCATCAATTGGGCCAAAATCCAGCGCACGCAGTGGACAGGACTCGACGCAAATAGGCTTCTTACCTTCAGCGACGCGCTCATGGCAGCCATCGCATTTGGTCATGTGCCCTTTGTCAGCATTGTACTGTGGTGCGCCGTAAGGACAGGCCATGTGGCAATAGCGGCAGCCGATGCACACATCTTCATCGACAACGACAAAGCCATCTTCACGTTTGTGCATCGCACCGCTCGGACACACCTTGGTACAGGCCGGGTCTTCACAGTGGTTACACGCAATGGAGAGGTAATAGGCAAAGACGTTCTGATGCCAGACGCCGTTGTCTTCCTGCCAGTCACCGCCCGCGTACTCATAAATGCGGCGGAAGCTGACTTCAGGGGTTAAATTTTTGAAATCTTTGCAGGCCAGTTCGCAGGTTTTGCAACCGGTGCAACGGCTGGAATCAATAAAAAATCCATACTGGGTTGTCATCGGTTACTCCTTACACCTTTTCAACCTGAACAAGGTTCGTGTGTGATGGATTCCCCTTCGCGAGAGGAGACGGACGCTGGGTCGTCAGGACGTTAATACAACCGCCCTGGTCCACGCGTTTTGCGTCCGGGTCATACCACGCCCCTTCGCCCAATGCCACCACGCCTGGCATCATACGCGGCGTTACTTTCGCCTCGATATGCACTTCACCACGATCGTTAAAGATGCACACCTTGTCGCCGTTGTTAATGCCGCGCCGCTGTGCATCCATCGGGTTGATCCACATTTCCTGGCGGCAGGATGCTTTCAGAACATCCACGTTGCCATAGGTCGAGTGGACGCGAGACTTGTAGTGGAAACCGGTCAACTGCAGAGGGAATTTCTCCACCAGAGGATCGTTTAAGCTCTCAAAGCCTGGGGTATAAATCGGCAGCGGATCGATCACATCACCTTCCGGCAGTTCCCAGGTTGACGCGATCTCGGCAAGCTGCTGCGAATAAATTTCGATCTTACCTGACGGCGTGGTCAGCGGATTAGCTTTAGGATCCTCACGGAACGCCTTGTACGCCACATGATGCCCTTGCGGGTCGCGCTGTTTAAAGATCCCCTGCTTGCGGAATTCTTCAAACGTTGGCAGTTCGGGAATGGCTTTGCGCGACTGCTCGTAGAGATGACGCATCCACTCTTCCTGAGTACGACCTTCTGTAAACTGCTGCTCAACGCCAAGGCGTTTCGCCAGCTCGCTGGTCATCTGGTAGATAGTCTTGCATTCGAAGCGTGGTTTGATCGCCTGATCGGTGAAAATCACATACGACATATTTCCGCAGGAGGCATCCAGTGCGAAGTCCATCTGCTCCGAAGCGGTGCAGTCCGGCAGCAAAATATCCGCATATTTCGCCGAGGAGGTCATATGGCAGTCGATGACAACGATCATCTCGCACTTCTTATCGTCCTGCAGGATTTCATGTGTGCGGTTGATGTCAGAGTGCTGGTTAATCAGGCAGTTACCCGCATAGTTCCAGATCATCTTAATCGGAACATCGAGTTTATCTTTCCCACGAACACCGTCACGCAGCGCCGTCATCTCCGGACCTCGCTCAATGGCGTCCGTCCACATAAACATAGAGATGCTGGTTTCTACAGGGTTTTCCAGCGTAGGCATACGTTCAAACGGCAAACTATATGAGCCCTCACGCGCCCCGCTGTTGCCGCCGTTAATCCCAACGTTACCGGTCAGAATAGCCAGCATAGAAATGGCACGGGTCGCTATTTCACCGTTAGCATGACGCTGCGGTCCCCACCCCTGGCTGATGTATGCCGGTTTAGCGCTACCGATTTCACGGGCCAGTTTGACGATTCGTTCAGCAGGAATACCTGTAATTTGCGCTGCCCATTCCGGGGTCTTAGCGATACCGTCTTTGCCCTGCCCAAGAATATACGCCTTATAGTGACCGTTTTTCGGTGCGTTGGCCGGTAAGGTTTTCTCGTCGTAACCCACGCAATATTTGTCAAGGAACGGTTGATCGACCATGTTTTCGGTGATCAGCACATACGCCAGACCATTAACCAGCGCCGCATCGGTACCTGGGCGGATCGGGATCCACTCATCTTCACGACCCGCGCCAGTATCCGTGTAGCGAGGATCGATAATGATCATGCGGGCATTGGATTTCTGTCGCGCCTGTTCAAGGTAATAGGTTACCCCACCCCCGCTCATACGGGTTTCACCTGGGTTATTCCCGAACAGAACCACCAACTTGCTGTTTTCAATGTCGGACGGGCTGTTACCGTCTGCCCAGCCGCCGTAGGTGTAGTTCAACCCGGCAGCGATTTGCGCTGAAGAGTAGTCACCGTAGTGATTCAGGTAACCACCACAGCAGTTCATCAACCGTGCCACCAGCGTTTTGCCCGGCGGCCAGGAGCGTGTCAGGGTACCGCCCAGCGTACCTGTACCGTAGTTCAGGTAGATAGACTCGTTGCCGTAGTCTTTGATAAGACGCTGCATATTGCTGGCAATGATGTCGTAAGCTTCATCCCAGCTGATACGTTCAAATTTACCTTCGCCGCGTTGGCCGACGCGTTTCATCGGGTATTTCAGACGGTCGGGATTATAAACGCGACGGCGCATGGAGCGACCACGCAGACAGGCACGTACCTGGTGCAAGCCGTCGTAGTTGTCATCACCGGTGTTGTCGGTTTCAACATACTTTATTTCACCGTCTACCACGTGCATACGCAGAGGACAGCGGCTACCACAGTTCACCGTACACGCGCTCCAGATGACTTTCTCATTGGACTGTGTCGGATTAAGGGCTTCTGCAGCATTTGCAATTCGGGTAAATGGCAGGGTAAACGCGCTACTGGCCACCGCCAGTCCGCCTATCGCCGTCGTTTTCACCAAACCTCGGCGACTAACCTCAGCTGCCAGCATGGCATCGGGGATCTTAGTTTTCATAGTGGCTCACTCTGCTGCTCACAATAAACAAAAGAGAAATACTCGTTGTATAGATTTTTATATAGCGTTAATAGCGATATTCAGACTGGTAGATACTGAATTTGCAAAAAGACAGAGATAAATACTGACTTTCATTCGAAGGCAGTATTACTCCTATGGAGGTAGGTGTTATTGTCCGACGTCAAACGGGCATAAAAAAAGCGCCCTGAGGCGCTTTTTTAGCAAAGAAAGGTAGCTTAGCCGATAAATTCCAGGCCATTCATGTACGGACGTAACACTTCCGGAACCTGAATACGGCCATCAGCCTGCTGATAGTTTTCCATCACCGCAACCAGCGTGCGTCCAACCGCCAGACCGGAACCGTTCAGCGTATGTACTAAACGGGTCTTTTTGTCGGATTTGCTGCGGCAACGCGCCTGCATGCGACGGGCCTGGAAATCCCACACGTTAGAGCAAGAGGAGATTTCGCGATAGGTGTTCTGCGCCGGGATCCACACTTCCAGATCGTACGTTTTGCATGCGCCAAAGCCCATGTCGCCTGTGCACAGGATGATCTTACGGTACGGCAGGCCCAGCAGCTGAAGAACCTTCTCGGCATGGCCGGTCATCTCTTCCAGCGCGTCCATAGAGTCTTCCGGGCGAACGATCTGCACCATTTCAACTTTATCGAACTGGTGCATACGGATCAGACCACGGGTATCACGACCGTAAGAACCTGCTTCAGAACGGAAGCACGGCGTATGCGCGGTCATTTTGATCGGCAGCGCATCTTCGTCAATGATTTCGTCACGCACCAGGTTAGTCAGCGGAACTTCAGCCGTTGGGATCAGCGCATAGTTGCTGCTGTCAGCTTCTTCATCCAGCGGACGGGTGTGGAACAGATCACCAGCAAATTTCGGCAGTTGGCCTGTACCGTACAGCGTGTCATGGTTAACCAGATACGGAACGTAGTTTTCGCTGTAACCATGCTGTTCGGTATGCAGATCCAGCATGAACTGAGACAGCGCACGGTGCATACGCGCGATCTGCCCTTTCATCACGACGAAACGAGAGCCGGTCAGCTTAACCGCAGCGGCAAAATCAAGACCCGTGTGCATTTCACCCAGGGTAACGTGATCGCGCACTTCAAAATCGAACTCACGCGGAGTACCCCAACGGCTGACTTCGACGTTGTCATTTTCATCTTTACCCACCGGAACGTCGTCCGCTGGCAGGTTAGGAATGGTCAGCGCAATGTCGCGGATCTCGGCCTGTAAGGTATCAAGTTCAGCTTTCGCGGCATCCAGCTCTTCGCCCAGTTTGTTCACTTCCAGACGTAAAGACTCGATATCTTCCCCGCGCGCTTTTGCCTGGCCGATGGATTTCGATCGAGAGTTACGCTCTGCCTGCAGGTTTTCAGTTTGTACCTGCAGAACTTTACGACGCTCTTCAAGAGCGCGCAGCTTATCTACATCCAGCTTAAAGCCCCGGCTTGCCAGTTTTTCTGCGACTGCGTCTGGCTCATTACGCAGCAGATTGGGATCGAGCATGCTTATCCTGTGCTTATCGAATTAAAATAGGAGAAAGTGACCACAGCCTGCGGTCACAGGGATACAGAGACAACATTACCGCAACGATAACACTAACGGTAGCGTTTTATAGGGCTATTTTGATCCTGTCGGGCGAGCCAGGCGAGCTTTTCGCCAATCTTGCCTTCAAGACCTCTGTTTGTGGGGTGATAATAGCGCGTTTGTGCCATTTCCTGCGGGAAGTACTCTTCTCCAGCGGCATAGGCATTTGGTTCATCATGGGCGTAACGATACTCCTGACCATAGCCCATTTCTTTCATCAGCTTGGTCGGCGCATTGCGCAGGTGGACCGGCACGTCGTAATCCGGTCGTTCGCGGGCATCTGCCAGCGCGGCTTTAAAGGCGGTATAAACCGCATTACTCTTCGGCGCACAGGCCAGATAAACAATCGCCTGTGCAATCGCACGTTCGCCTTCCGCTGGTCCCACGCGGGTAAAGCAGTCCCATGCGGAAATTGCCACCTGCATGGCGCGAGGGTCGGCATTGCCCACATCTTCAGAGGCAATTGCCAGACAGCGACGAGCAACATACAGCGGGTCACCGCCTGCACTAATGATGCGTGCATACCAATAAAGCGCTGCATCCGGAGCACTGCCGCGAACCGACTTATGTAATGCGGAGATGAGATCGTAAAAACGATCGCCTTTGTTATCGAAGCGTGCGCTGCGTTCACCGGCAATTTCAGTGAGCAATTCTGGTTTCAATACGCGCTTGCCAGAATCATCAACTTCGGCCATATCGGCCATCATTTCCAGCGTATTCAGCGCTCGCCGCGCGTCCCCATTAACCAGTTCGGCAATCGCCCGACGCGTCTCTGGCGGCAGTACGATATCCTGGTCGCCGTAACCACGGGCTTTATCTGACATCGCCTGATCAAGCACCTGTTCAATATCGTCGGTGGTTAACGACTTCAGTAAATAAACACGCGCCCGCGACAACAGTGCCGAGTTAAGTTCAAACGAGGGGTTTTCTGTGGTGGCGCCAATAAACGTGATGGTGCCGTCTTCAATATGCGGTAAAAACGCATCCTGCTGGCTTTTATTAAAACGGTGAACTTCGTCCACGAACAGGATCGTACGTCGACCCGCGTTACGATTTTGACGCGCCCGCTCAATTGCTTCACGAATTTCTTTTACACCAGAGGTAACCGCCGAAATTCGTTCAACATCGGCGTTGGCGTAACGGGCAATAACTTCGGCTAGCGTGGTTTTCCCCGTCCCCGGCGGCCCCCATAAAATCATAGAGTGCAGGTGCCCGGCTTCGATGGCGCGCGGCAAGGGTTTACCTGCAGCCAGCAGATGCTGCTGGCCGATGTACTGTGCTAAATTTTCTGGCCGCATGCGTGCGGCCAGTGGCTGAAAGGTATTATCAGAAAAGTCGAGCGACAGATTGCTCACTCACACGCCTCTACTTACGTTGATCGTCAACCGTTACACCTTGCGGCGGGGTAAAGGTGAATTTAGAAGGTTCAATCGCACCATTCTGCTGTGATTTCAGCTGATAACTGCTGCGCTGATCGTCTTGCTCAACGGCGCTAAATTGGTGGATCGTCCCGTCCCGCCCAACATTGATAGTAAACTGTTTCAGGTTACCGCTGCTGGTTTTTGGCGTCAGCACGAAATCGTCGCCGTTTTGCTTAATGTTGTACTGTTGCCAGTCGCTGGCCTGGTTACGCGCAATCAGCATGAACGGCGTGTTGCCCGTGGCGTCTTTCAGCCAGGTCGCGGTCGCCTGCTCGACAAACGGGTTAAAGAACCACAGCGTTTTACCATCGGAAACCAGAATGCTCTCGTCAGGCTGCGTCATATGCCAGTTAAACAGATTAGGGCGTTTAACCCATAAGTCGCCCTGACCTTCCTGCACCGCCGCGCCGCTACCGTCCGTGACCTTCTGAGTAAAGCTGGCATGGAAGCTACTGACTTTATCCAGACGGCTTTTCAGGTCGCTGGCAGCATCAGCCCAGACGCTGCTCACCACAAAGCTCGACAGTAATGCACAGGTGATTGCGATTCTTTTCATCGTTATTCCTCAAAATACGTCACTCCCAACGGGGAGATCCCTCTGCTATCCATTTCAGGCCAAAAATCAGCATGAGGAAAGTAGAAAATACTGAATTACTTAACTTTGCAATCATTCGAAGGGCGGCGGAGCCAGCACTTCACGATTACCATTATGCCCTTGTTCGCTGACAATTCCCTGCGCTTCCATCTGTTCGATGATGCGCGCCGCTCGGTTGTAACCGATACGGAACTGACGCTGAACGCCAGAGATTGAGGCTTTGCGTTTCTGAGTAACAAAGTTCACCGCCTGATCGAACAGCGGATCCAGTTCTTCGCCACCATCAAAGCCGCCACCGCCGCCTTCGCTTTCGCTGTCAGAGGTAATGCCATCAACGTATTGCGGACGACCGCGCGCTTTCCAGTCCTGAACCACCGCGTGAACTTCTTCATCGCGTACAAAGGCGCCGTGTACACGTACTGGGATCGTCGAGTTTGGTGCAGAATAAAGCATGTCACCCATACCCAACAGCGATTCCGCACCGCCCTGGTCAAGGATGGTACGCGAGTCAATTTTACTGGACACCGTAAAGGCGATACGCGTCGGGATGTTCGCTTTAATCAGACCGGTGATAACGTCAACTGATGGTCGCTGGGTTGCCAGCACCAGGTGGATCCCTGCCGCACGCGCTTTTTGCGCCAGACGAGCTATCAGTTCTTCCACCTTTTTGCCAACGGTCATCATCAGGTCGGCGAATTCATCCACCAGCACCACGATATACGGCAGTTTTTCCAGAACCGGATGCTGAACATCCATGCTGTCGCCCGGCTTCCAGTATGGGTCCGGAATTGGACGTCCCATACGGGCGGCTTCAGCAATCTTATCGTTATAACCGGCAAGGTTACGCACGCCAAGCGCCGACATCAGTTTGTAGCGACGTTCCATTTCATTGACGCTCCAACGCAAGGCATTGGCGGCATCTTTCATGTCGGTCACAACTTCAGTCAGCAGATGCGGAATACCTTCATAAACAGAAAGTTCCAGCATTTTCGGGTCAATCATGATAAAGCGAACGTCTTCCGGCTGCGCTTTATAGAGCATGCTGAGGATCATGGCGTTCACCCCAACAGACTTACCGGAACCGGTTGTCCCTGCCACCAGCAGGTGCGGCATTTTAGCCAGATCGGCCACTACCGGTTCGCCCGCAATATCTTTGCCCAGCACCACTGTCAGCGGAGATGAGTTATCACGGAATTTAGCGTTATCCAGCACTTCACGCAGATAAACGGTTTGACGTTTTTTGTTCGGTAATTCCAGTCCGACATACGGTTTGCCTGGAATAACCTCAACCACACGCACCGCCGCGGTCGACAATGAACGCGCCAGATCTCGTGACAGGTTAGAAATACGCGCCGCTTTAACCCCTGGAGCCAGATTAAGCTCAAAGCGAGTAATCACCGGGCCAGGAGAGTAGTTCACCACATCGGCTTTAATGCGGAAATCCGCCAGACGCGCTTCCACCAGACGTGCCATCTGTTCCAGTGCGAACGTATCTATCGGCTCAACTTCACTCGGCGGCGGCGTGAGCAGATCTAACGATGGCAGCGGCGTGCTTGGACGGTGCGCCGGACGACTATCCCCATTACGCATCAGCAGCGGATGGATCAGACTATCCTGCGGCGGCGGTGTAACAGGCTGCGCTGGCTGCTGATAGTGCTGCTGTGGTGCAACTGGCTGCGCTGGTTGCTGATAGTGCTGCTGCGGTGCAACTGGCTGCGCCGGTTGCTGATAGTGCTGCTGCGGTGCAACTGGCTGCACCGGTTGCTGATAATGCTGCTGCGGTGCAACTGGCTGCGCTGGTTGCTGATAGTGCTGCTGTGGTGCAACTGGCTGTGTCGGTTGCTGATAGTGCTGCGGCGGCGCAACGGGTTCCTGGTACTGCGGCGCGGGCTCCGGCATTACGCCAGGCGTAAACAGCGGCTCATGCGGACCCTCATCCACCAACGTTTTCATTGGCGAAAATTCAAAGTCATCGAGAGAGAACGGATTCGCTCCGGCAGGCTGTTCACCGGAATAACGCTGCTGCTGAGAAGAAGCAAACTGGCGAGCCAGTTCCGCTTCTGCGGCTGAATCTTCGTCATCAGTCTGGTGGGTATCGTCCTGATACTCTTCGCCATAACGATGCTGCTGCGACTGAGCGAACTGACGTGCCAGCTCGTCCTGCTGCATTGCATCCATTTCATCGTCATTGTACGCATCTGTATCAAACTGCTCTTCGCGCGCTTTCTCTTCAGCCATACGCTGTGACGGCAGTTTTATGCCATATGAAGCCAGCTCACGACGAGTAGGCACGCGCACACGATTCGGACGCGGCAACTGCGGGCCAATGCCCTCTTTCACCTGCGGACGCGGCGCACCGCCACCCGCAAGGCTAAAGACAGGCGCTGCGGCAGCGGCCCCCGCCCCTAAAGCGGCGCTTTTTACACCGGCAGCCAGCGGTGCAACGGCAGCAACAGACTCAACTGGCGGTATAGATGCCGTCGTCGGCATAGATGGCGTAGACGGCTTAACACGCTCAGGCTCCTGAGCAGGTTCTGGAATCGGCTGATACCATGCGGCCAGTTGCTCACGTTCACGCGCACGTTTCTCTTCGACTTCTTCAAAGTAATAGAGCGGCGGACGAGTCGGTTTAACTTCTTCAACCACCGGCTCAGGTTCCACCACTGGTGGTTGTTCAACCACAGGCTGCTGGAACGTAGTGTTCTGTTGAGGGATTGATTCCTGCTGATAAACAGGTTGCGGCACAGACTCCGGCTGATAAGCAGGCTGCTGGAATGTGGAGTTCTGTTGAGATGTCGGATCCTGTTGATAGACAGGTTGCAGCACGGGCTCTGATTGATAAACAGGTTCCGGCTGCGGCGCGACTGGCTGCGCATATACAGGTTCAACGGGCTGCGGTGCGTAATATTGCGGCTGCGGACTCTCCTCCACAACAGGCTGTTGCCATGGCTCATACGGCTGCTGCACCGGAGGTTGCGCGTACTGGGTTGGTTGCGGATAACCTTCTGGCGCTGGTGCAATCGTGGCATCACCGGTTTGCGGACCAGGCACGGGTTGCCAGGCCACGGTTGGGACCGGTTGCTCCATAACAGTATTGGTCACAGGCGACGTTTGCAGCAATGGATCAACCGGCGCGCTCCATGCCTGAGCGGCTGTTGTAGCTGCAGCTGCTGCAGCCACAGGCTCGGTCACCGAGTGCCCGTTAAGTAGTGGATCAAGTTCGTCATATTCAGGCAGCGTCGCGCGATTTCCGGAGAACAGCACATCGTTAGGATCAGCAACCACGCCACGGGCGCTGTATTCAATTTCGTCTTCATCATCCATGCGTTTGCCGGAGAACAGCGCCGCATCGGTATGACGGCCAAGCGGGTTGGTAAATTTCTCAGCCAGACGCTTACGGCGCGCTAACGCACCGCGCAGGATACGAGCACGGCGCGATTCATGGGGTTTGCCATCAGCGGCATCGACAGACTCTTCTTCGTCTTCATATTCTTCGTCATCGACCCAGGTATCGTCGCGGCGGGTACGGTTGCTGGCAAACGTCAGGATATTGAGTAACCAGCCGCCCAGTTTTTCCGCAATGCTCACCCATGACCAACCGGTGAACAGCGTTAATCCCGCAGCCCAAATGCACAACAACGTCAGCGTGCCGCCGCTGCTGTGCAGCAATGGTTGTAGCGTAGTGCTGAGCAGACTGCCGATCACGCCACCAGAGGCGAAATACCAGATGTCATCGGCGTTAATTGCGGCCAGCCCGCAGGAAGTGAGAATCAGCGCCAGAACGCCAATAATGCGCAGCGAGACGGCAAAATAATCGACGTATTCATCGCTGGCCTGATGTCGCCAGGCAAACCAGCAGCCACCGACAATGATGACGGGGATGGTGTAGGCCATGACGCCAAAAATAAAGAACAGCGTGTCCGCCAGCCATGCCCCAGGTATTCCGCCCAGATTATGGATAGGCTCATGCCAGGCGGTTTGTGACCAACTGGGATCCGAAGGGTTAAAGCTGAGTAAGGCAGCCATCAACCAGACGGCAAAAAGGGCAATAAGGATCAGTAGCGCTTCCAGAAGTCGGCGCCCGCTGCTTAACTTCGTCAATGTGACGTCTTTGTCTTCAGTGTATTCCTGGCTCAAAAACGGCTCTCCAGGTTTCGGGCTTTTCCTGCCCGATGCTAAAACGGACAACAGCACCGGGTTGCCCCGGCACTGTTGCTGTATGGATTAACAGGAGTGTAATCAAACTGCGTCGATTTTGCACCTGTTCCGTGTTAGCGCGTCTTAATTACCAGACGATTGCTCTGTTTGACTTCTTCCATTACTACATAGGTACGTGTGTCATTCACGCCAGGCAGACGCAGCAGGGTTTCCCCCAACAGCTTACGGTATGCCGACATATCCGGTACGCGTGTTTTCAGCAAATAGTCGAAATCACCGGAAACCAAATGACACTCTTGAATTTCTTCAAGTTTTTGTACCGCAGTGTTAAATTGTTCAAACACATCCGGAGCGCCACGATTCAGAGTAATCTCAACAAAAACCAGAAGTGATGCATCCAGATAATGTGGGTTTAACAGCGCTGTATAGCCCTGAATGAAACCCTGTCTTTCCAACCGACGCACACGCTCAAGGCAGGGCGTTGGTGAAAGTCCCACACGTTTAGAAAGCTCGACGTTAGAAATACGCCCATCCTTTTGCAGCTCATTAAGAATGTTACGATCGATACGGTCGAGATCTTTGCCAGGGCGCTTCTTACTATCTACCATTATTATTGTCTCTCTGTATTCCTTCCCTACTCCTGCCTGACTCTACCAACATCACTGTTCAGAGTCGCTCCCCATCAAAATAAACCGCAACCCAGAGGGATTTTCGGTTCGCAATGTCTGGGTTTATGGTGAGAAGACCGTTGCCTGTCGGCGGCTATCGACATCACGAATGGCATCTGTCCACACCATGCGTAGATTTCGCTAACACGGTAAACATGGTATCTACATGCATGATTATGCAGCACATACATGACACAGTTTTTTTCTTCCTTGAATGTTTTCGCAAAACAGCAGGTGATTGTCAAAGCAAAACATCGATTTTTAGTACAACATGCCAGTTATTCATTCGCAGTGATGGAAAATCGTCATTTTATCACCTTATAACTGACCGATTTTAAGTAGAAATCGTTATAGTATTACGCTTAATTCACCCGTTCATCGGTTTCTGCTATTACACATATTGTTAACAAAATCGCCATACTCTTTTTTTACGCCTGTAAATTCCCTACAATCCTGCTCATTGCCTGCCAACAACTATGGGGATCTCATGGGCGCAACCAAACACAGTAAACTTCTTATTCTGGGCTCTGGCCCTGCGGGATATACCGCTGCGGTCTACGCTGCACGCGCTAACCTGCAACCGGTACTGATTACCGGTATGGAAAAAGGTGGTCAGCTGACCACAACAACAGAAGTGGAAAACTGGCCTGGCGATCCGCACGATCTCACAGGCCCATTGCTGATGGAGCGCATGCACGAACATGCGACCAAATTTGAAACTGAAATCATTTTTGATCATATCAGCAAAGTTGATCTGCAAAACCGTCCTTTCCGTTTGACCGGCGATAGCGGTGAATACACCTGTGACGCATTAATCATCGCCACCGGTGCGTCAGCACGCTACCTGGGTCTGCCTTCAGAAGAAGCATTCAAAGGCCGTGGCGTTTCCGCCTGTGCGACCTGCGACGGTTTCTTCTACCGTAATCAAAAAGTTGCGGTGATCGGCGGCGGCAACACCGCTGTTGAAGAAGCGCTGTACCTGGCGAATATCGCATCTGAAGTGCATTTGATTCACCGCCGTGACAGCTTCCGCGCCGAGAAAATCCTGATCAAGCGTTTGATGGATAAAGTCGAAAACGGCAACATCGTGCTGCATACCCACCGCACACTGGAAGAAGTGACCGGCGATCAAATGGGCGTAACCGGACTGCGCCTGCGCGATACGCAAAACACTGACAACGTCGAGTCACTTGACGTTGCAGGGTTGTTTGTCGCTATCGGTCACAGCCCGAATACCGCCATTTTCGACGGTCAGCTTGAACTGGAGAACGGCTACATCAAAGTTCAGTCCGGTATTCATGGTAATGCCACCCAAACCAGCATTCCGGGTGTATTCGCCGCCGGTGACGTAATGGACCATATTTATCGCCAGGCGATCACTTCAGCAGGCACCGGTTGTATGGCTGCGCTTGACGCAGAACGTTATCTCGACGGTCTGGCAGACGCTTGCAAATAAGTTTTACAAATCAGTTACAAAAGTAAAAAAGGCGACTATAAGTCGCCTTTATTTTTGCCCCGTTGTAACATTGCCCTGCCCAAAAATTCCAATAACTCACCTGCTAAGCGTGCAATGAATAAAACCCGTCAAAAAGAACTGACCCGCTGGTTAAAACAGCAAAGTGTAATTTCCCAACGATGGCTGAACATTTCACGCCTGTTGGGGTTCGTGAGCGGCCTGTTAATTGTCGCTCAGGCCTGGCTCATGGCCCGAATTCTCGACCATATGATCATGGACAATATCCCCAGAGAGGCGCTTCTGCTCCCTTTCATTGTGCTGGTATTGATTTTCATCCTGCGAGCATGGGTCGTCTGGTTACGCGAACGCGTCGGGTTTCATGCAGGCCAACATATCCGCTTTGAGATCCGCCGTCAGGTGCTTGACCGTCTACAACAAGCAGGTCCCGCATGGATACAAGGCAAACCGGCCGGGAGTTGGGCTACGCTAATCCTGGAACAGATTGATGACATGCATGATTACTATGCACGTTATCTGCCGCAAATGGCGCTGGCCGTATGCGTCCCCTTATTAATCGTGGCGGCGGTATTCCCGTCAAACTGGGTAGCCGCCCTTATTCTGCTTGGAACTGCCCCGCTGATCCCGTTGTTTATGGCGATGGTTGGTATGGGTGCAGCCGACGCTAACCGCCGCAATTTTCAGGCTCTTGCTCGCCTCAGTGGCCATTTCCTCGATCGCCTCCGGGGTATGGAGACGCTAAGAATCTTTGGTCGCGGCGAAGCTGAAACAGAAAGCATCCGCGCAGCGTCACAAGATTTCCGCCAGCGCACCATGGAAGTCCTGCGCCTGGCGTTTCTGTCATCCGGTGTCCTTGAGTTCTTTACCTCCCTGTCCATCGCACTGGTCGCGGTTTACTTCGGTTTTTCCTACCTCGGTGAGCTCGATTTTGGCCACTACGGGACAGGCGTCACATTGGCTGCAGGCTTCCTTGCGCTCATTCTGGCGCCGGAATTTTTCCAGCCCCTGCGCGATCTGGGCACGTTTTATCACGCAAAAGCGCAAGCCGTTGGTGCCGCGGATAGTCTGAAAACCTTCATGGAAACCCCGCTTGCACATCCTGAGCGTGGCGACATTGAGCTGACGACAAAAGACGCTGTTTCAATTGAAGCAGAAGATCTGGTCATCACCTCGCCGGAAGGTAAAGTGCTTGCAGGTCCGCTCAACTTTACCCTGCCAGCGGGCCAACGCGCAGTGCTGGTTGGCCGCAGCGGCTCCGGTAAAAGTTCGTTGCTCAATGTCCTGTCCGGTTTTCTCTCTTATCAGGGATCGCTGCGGATTAACGGCTTTGAGCTGCGCGACCTGTCGCCTGATTGCTGGCGCAAACAGCTGTCCTGGGTTGGACAAAATCCGCAGCTCCCTGCCGCCACGTTACGCGATAACGTGCTGCTCGCTCGCCCCGATGCCAACGAAGAACAGCTACAAGCCGCACTCGACAGCGCCTGGGTCAGTGAGTTTTTACCACTTCTGCCACAGGGTGTGGATACACCAGTAGGCGATCAGGCTGCTCGACTTTCTGTCGGACAAGCGCAGCGCGTTGCCGTGGCTCGCGCCTTACTCAATCCATGTCAGTTATTGTTGCTGGACGAGCCCGCCGCCAGCCTTGATGCACACAGCGAACAACGCGTGATGCAGGCGTTGAACGCAGCGTCACGCCGCCAGACCACGCTGATGGTGACACACCAACTTGAAGATCTTGCCGACTGGGACGTTATCTGGGTGATGCAGGACGGACAGATCGTTGAACAAGGCACTTATGCCGAACTTAGCGCAGCCAACGGGGCGTTTGCGACATTACTGGCTCATCGTCAGGAGGACATCTAAATGCGCGCTTTGCTACCTTATCTGACGCTGTATAAACGTCACAAATGGATGTTAACCCTGGGGATCGTTCTGGCGATCGTCACACTGCTGGCAAGTATTGGTTTGCTGACGCTTTCAGGTTGGTTCCTGTCGGCTTCTGCGGTGGTAGGTGTCACCGGGATTTACAGTTTTAACTATATGCTCCCTGCAGCCGGGGTACGCGGTGCGGCAATCACCCGAACCGCGGGCCGCTATTTCGAGCGACTGGTCAGCCACGACGCGACGTTCCGCGTGCTGCAACATTTGCGTATTTATACCTTCAGCAAACTGCTGCCGCTCTCCCCTGCTGGCCTGTCCCGTTATGGACAAGGTGAATTGCTTAACCGCGTGGTGGCGGATGTCGACACGCTCGATCATCTCTATTTGCGCGTACTCTCCCCACTTGTGGGCGCTTTTGTCGTCATCATGGTGGTCACGCTGGGGCTAAGCGTTCTCGATTTCACGCTGGCTATCACTCTCGGCGGTATTATGCTGCTGACCTTATTTATCTTGCCTCCACTCTTTTATCAGGCAGGTAAAAGCACCGGGCAAAGTTTGACGCATTTACGTGGGCAGTATCGTCAGCAGTTAACATCCTGGCTGCAGGGCCAGGCCGAACTGACCATCTTTGGCGCCAGTGAACGTTACCGCGCCCAAATGGAAGCCACCGAGTTGCAGTGGCATGAAGCCCAACGACGTCAGTCTGAATTAACGGCGCTATCACAGGCGGTCATGCTGTTAGTCGGCGCACTGGCAGTGGTTGTAATGTTATGGATGGCCTCAGGCGGCGTGGGTGGCAATACCCAGCCTGGCGCACTGATCGCGCTGTTTGTCTTCTGTGCGCTGGCCGCGTTTGAAGCATTAGCACCCGTCACCGGCGCGTTTCAGCATCTCGGACAGGTTATTGCCTCTGCGCTGCGCATCACCGAACTGACCGAACAGCAGCCAGAAGTCACCTTCCCGGATGCCGGTTCTCCGGTTTCTGAGCAGGTCACTCTCACGCTGCGCGATGTTTCATTCAGTTATCCGGGGCAAGCACAAAAAGCACTCGACACCCTTTCCCTACAGGCTCAGCCCGGTGAACACATTGCGATTCTCGGTCGCACCGGTTGCGGTAAGTCAACGTTACTGCAATTGCTGACCCGCGCATGGGATCCGCAGCACGGCGAAATTCTGATTAATGAGCAGCCGATTTCAGCCCTCAGTGAAACCACGCTGCGCCAGAGCATCAGCGTCGTGCCACAGCGCGTGCACCTGTTCAGCGCAACGCTTCGCGATAATCTGCTGTTGGCAGCACCGCACGCCAGTGATGACACATTATCCGCGATGCTGTGCCGCGTCGGTCTGGACAAACTGCTTGAGGGTGATGGACTCAACGCCTGGTTAGGTGAAGGTGGTCGACAGCTTTCTGGCGGCGAACTCCGTCGTCTGGCTATCGCCCGCGCCTTATTGCACGATGCCCCACTGATGCTGCTGGATGAACCGACCGAAGGGCTTGATGCAACAACAGAAAGCCAAATGCTTGAATTAATTGGCGATGTCATGCGCGATAAAACCGTATTGATGGTGACACATCGTCTGCGCGGCTTGTCACGTTTTGATCAAATAATAGTGATGGACAACGGACACATTATTGAGCAAGGTAATCACGCAGATTTGTTAGCCCGGCAGGGGCGTTATTACCAGTTTAAGCAACGTCTGTAAGCTATTATTGAACGATCAAACTCGCGTAGTGGAGTTTCGCTGTCATGCGCCTGGTGCAATTGTCCCGCCATTCTATAGCCTTCCCTTCACCGGAAGGCGCTCTACGCGAGCCTAACGGTTTGTTGGCGCTTGGCGGCGATCTCAGTCCAGCCCGACTGTTAATGGCCTATCAGCGCGGAATTTTCCCGTGGTTTTCGCCTGGCGACCCCATCCTTTGGTGGTCGCCCGATCCACGCGCCATTCTTTGGCCCGAAAAATTTCATCTCAGCCGCAGCATGAAGCGCTTTCATAAAAACTCGCCTTATCGCGTGACGCTCAATTACGCGTTCGGTCAGGTGATTGAAGGCTGTGCGAACGACCGGGAAGAAGGCACCTGGATAACGCATGATGTAGTGGATGCCTACCATCGCCTGCACGAACTGGGGCATGCGCACTCCATTGAAGTGTGGCGACAAAATGTATTAGTGGGCGGTATGTATGGCGTGGCGCAAGGTACACTATTTTGTGGCGAATCAATGTTCAGCCGTCAGGAAAATGCGTCCAAAACTGCACTGCTTGTTTTTTGCGCTGAATTTATCCGTCAGGGCGGAAAATTAATCGACTGCCAGGTATTAAATAGCCACACAGCTTCGCTGGGCGCCGTCGAAACCCCACGTCGGGAGTACCTTGAACACCTGAGCAGACTGCGCCAGCAGCGGCTACCGAGCCATTTCTGGGTTCCCAGGACGTTATTTTCGCCTCAGAGGTGAATGTTTTCGGCACATTTTTTGTCGGGGTGTTATAATTGTCGCGCAGAGTTGGTTTAGCCCATTACCCCGCCGCCGTTAAGGAACAGTTCGCGTCAGGCAACGCCTATCGTTTATCTCCTCGTTCCCTTACACGTTGCGCTTTAAGTGCGGCTTCGCCGTGTGTGGTTAGAGTAATGCGCCAAACCCGATTTGCTGTGTTTTAAACGCACAAATCTTTACTTATTAAAAGAACTTCGGCATTATCTTGCCGGTTCAAATTACGGTAGTGATACCCCAGAGGATTAGATGGCCAAAGAAGACAATATTGAAATGCAGGGTACCGTTCTCGATACGTTACCTAATACCATGTTCCGCGTAGAGTTAGAAAACGGTCACGTGGTTACTGCACACATCTCCGGTAAAATGCGTAAAAACTATATCCGCATCCTGACGGGCGACAAAGTGACTGTTGAGCTGACCCCGTACGACCTGAGCAAAGGCCGCATTGTCTTCCGTAGTCGCTGATTGTTTTTAACGCCCGAATGGCGTCCAGATAATAAAAGGTCGGTTTAACCGGCCTTTTTTGTGGGCTGAGGTCAGGTATTTAATCCTCAATCATCCGCGCATATTCTTCCGTTAAGAAATCCACTAATGCGCGCACTGATGGCAATAATCCCCTGCGTGATGGAAAGACCGCGTGAATAATTTCTCGCTTCGGTTCCCAACCGTCGAGCAATGCCACCAGTTCACCTGCGGCTAATTGATCTTTTACCATCAGCTGCGGAAGTTGAACAACCCCCACACCGGCAACTGCGGCTTCACGTAGCGCCAGCATATCGGTGGTGATCATACGCGGCGTGAAATGCACCTCTGCCCGCGCGCCCTGCGGGCCAAATAACTCCCACCGATGTACATGTTTACCCGTCGCCAGACTCAGGCCCGGCCAGCGCGTCAGCTCCGCCGGAGAGTGTAGCGCCCCCATTTGCTCGATTAACTGCGGGCTGGCATACAAACGATGTCCCCTGTCCGCCAGGACGCGCATCACCAGGTCGCTATCCTCAAATGGCCGGGGCCTGACGCGAATCGCCACGTCCAGCCCCTCTCCAACAACGTCCACGCGGCGGTTAGTGGCTTCCAGTTGCACTGATACGTCAGGATAACGCGCCATAAAACGGGCAAGCATTGGCCCGATATGCACATGCAGCAGCGTGACCGGGCACGTCAACTTCACCACGCCACGCGGTTCAACCTGTAACGCGGCTATCGCATCCTGTGCCGCCTGTGCTTCCACCAGCATCGCTTTACAGTGTTCGTAAAAGGTTTGCCCAACTTCCGTCACATTAAATTGCCGGGTGGTTCGCTGAATCAGCCGTACCCCCAACCTCTCTTCCAGTTGCGCTATACGTCGGCTCAGTTTTGATTTCGGTTCATCAAGCGCCCGACCCGCCGCCGCGAATCCCCCTTCCTCTACAACATGCACAAACCATGCAAAATCATTGAGATCTGGCTTTGTCATCTAATTGTCCTATTTATGAGACAGTGAGGACTATTTTAGCTACTACTCAGCTCGCTGTCATGAATATAAGCTTATTCACATCAAGATAACGCCACAGAGGAGACACATATGAAACAAGTAACAGGCGTCTACACCGCACCTCGCCCGCACTGGGTTGGCGATGGATTTCCGGTTCGCTCGATGTTTTCTTACCAGTCTCATGCTGAGCAACTAAGTCCGTTCCTGCTGCTGGATTACGCCGGTCCACATACGTTTACACCGGGTAACGAAAAACGCGGCGTAGGCGAACACCCTCACCGTGGTTTTGAGACGGTGACCATCGTTTACAGCGGCGAAGTTGAACACCGTGATTCAACCGGGCGCGGCGGCATTATCGGCCCCGGCGACGTGCAGTGGATGACTGCGGGAGCAGGAATATTACACGAAGAGTTCCATTCACCTGAATTTACCCGTCAGGGTGGCGAACTGGAAATGGTACAGCTGTGGGTCAATCTGCCAGCAAAGGACAAAATGACCGTTCCGGGTTACCAGGGCATCAGCAGTGATGTGATCCCCACTGTCGCCCTGCCCGATGAAGCAGGAAGCGTTCGGGTGATTGCGGGCAGCTATCAGGATACAAAAGGCCCGGCACATACCTTCTCGCCGCTGAACGTCTGGGATATGCGTTTGCAACGTAATCATCAGCTCACGTTGTCCCAGCCGGAAGGATGGAGCACTGCGCTGGTGGTATTGAAAGGGAATATCACCGTAAACGGCACTACGTCTGCCAGCGAAGCGCAACTGGTGGTGCTGAGCCAGCAAGGGAAAACGCTGCATCTTGAAGCCTCCAGCGACGCCAGCGTGCTGCTGCTTTCTGGAGAACCGTTGAACGAGCCGATTGTAGGTTACGGTCCGTTTGTCATGAACACGAAACAAGAAATCGCTGAAGCCGTACGCGATTTTAACTCTGGCCGCTTTGGCCAAATCTGAATCGAAGGAGAAGAATATGTCCAGTCCTGCAAACTTTAATGGTTCACGTCCGGTCATCGATGTGAATGATTCCGTCATGCTGCTTATTGATCATCAGAGCGGGCTGTTCCAGACCGTCGGCGACATGCCAATGCCAGAACTGCGTGCGCGTGCCGCCGCGCTGGCAAAAATGGCAACCCTGGCGAAGATGCCGGTGATTACCACGGCATCCGTACCGCAGGGACCTAACGGCCCGCTGATCCCTGAGATCCACGCTAATGCGCCACATGCCCAATACGTGGCACGTAAAGGCGAAATCAACGCCTGGGATAACGAAGACTTCGTGAAAGCGGTCAAAGCAACGGGTCGTAAAACGCTGATTATCGCCGGTACAATTACCAGCGTGTGCATGGCTTTCCCGGCCATCAGCGCGGTTGCGGAAGGCTACAAGGTTTTCGCTGTGATCGACGCTTCCGGTACTTACAGCAAAATGGCGCAGGAAATCACCCTGGCTCGCGTAGTTCAGGCTGGCGTTGTGCCGATGGATACCGCCGCCGTCGCTTCTGAAATTCAGGGCACATGGAACCGTGAAGACGCCGCCGAATGGGCTGAAGTGTATACCAAAGTCTTCCCGGCTTATCAGTTGCTGATCGAAAGCTACAGCAAAGCCCAGGAAGTCGTGACCAACGGCGAAAAACTGGACTCTCAGCGCTAATCCTATCCTCCGCGCCTGCCTGGGCGGAGGAATATGTATAATGCGTAACCAAACGAGAGTTAACACGTAAATTCTGCTTGACCGTTTTAGCGCAACTCCCTATAGTAGCGCCCCGTTGCCCCCCAAGCGGTCAGGCAGCAATACAATATGGTGAGGTGTCCGAGTGGCTGAAGGAGCACGCCTGGAAAGTGTGTATACGGCAACGTATCCGGGGTTCGAATCCCCGCCTCACCGCCATATCTTAAGAAGAGCTCATACGCAAGTACGGGCTTTTTTTTCGCATGTTGCATAGCCAGGTGGGGATGAGAAGCCCGGACCAGGGTTCGACTACTGGCGCAGCCAGTTGGACAGACCGGGAGCATCGCGAACGGGCTGCCCCGCAGGGGCGAGCAAAGCGAGTCAATCCCCGCCTCACCGCCATATCTTAAGAAGAGCTCATACGCAAGTACGGGCTTTTTTTTCGCATGTTGCATTTGCCGGATGCGGTGCAAGCACCTTATCCTGCCTACGAATGACGAACAGCACGTAGGCCTGATAAGCGAAGCGCCATCAGGCAAGTCAGTTATTGTCGGCTGAGTAGCGTTAACACTTCATAATGCGCGGTGTGTGGGAACATATCGAAAAGCTGGACGCGTTCAATGCGATACCCTGGCAACTCACGAATATCCTTCGCCATGGTTTGCGCATTACAGCTGGAATAAACGATAAAACGCGGAGCCATGCGGGAGAGAAAATCGCATAGCGGCTTTCCAATCCCGCGACGCGGCGGATTCACCAGCACCAGGTCCGGTACTTCGCCCTGAGCGGTAGCAAACTGAGTTGAATCCAGCACCTGAAAATGCAGATTCTGCAACCCAAGCTCCTGCGCTGACTGCTTCGCGCAGGTAATCGCCTCTGGCGCGATTTCAATACCCGTCAGTTTCATCTGCGGCGTAGCACAATGCAGACCAAAACCCCCGACGCCGCAAAACAGATCCCACATGTGATTAACCGGAAGCTGGCGCACCCAGTCGCGCGCCGTGGCATATAATTGTCCCGCCACCACCGGGTTAGTCTGGAAGAAGCTCTGCGGGCGGATCCACAACGGCACATCGTTAAAGCGTTCCGCCAACGCCTGTTGTTCGGTCAGGAAGATTTCTGTCTCCCCTTCCATGATCGCCATATGCACCGGTTGAATATTGGCAGTGATCACTTTTAACTGTGGGAGTTGTGCCTGCAACCAGGGGAGCGCCGCGCGCAGCTGTGCTAATTTTGCTTCAGAACGCAGGACAAAACGCAGCATCATACCGCCGTCAAACCGACTTTCCGTTAACAGCAGATACTTCAGTTCCCCGCGTTTGCGCGCTACGTTATAGGGCGTCAGCCCCGCCCGAGCGATAAACGGTTTAAGCGCGGAAAATACGGGCGCAAAAGACTGAGGATAGAGCGGACAGTCGCACAAATCCTCAGGCGTACCGTCACGATGCAGCATCCCCAGCAGCGGTTTTTCCACGCTGCCGCTGACTACCATTTTGGCTTTATTACGAAACGCGCTTTCCGGACCACTGACCGGCGCGCACCATTCTCCGACCGGATACTCGGCCAGCAGATTCTGCAGATCGGCTGTTTTTTCGAAGAGTTGATCGGCGACAGGCTGTGTTATCCACTGACAGGAGCGACAGCGTTCGGCGTCATATAGTGCGCACTGCATACAAAGACCTACAAATTAACCGGGGGCAAAGATTATACACGTTATTGCAAACGGAAGAACCGCCTGCTGGACGCAGGAACAAACAGCAGCAGCAATACCAGCATATCCGGCAGTTTTTGCATTACCAGAGTATGCAGGATTTCGCGTCTGGACTCCCCCGCAATACTGAACAGTTCCGGATATCCGTAACCCAGCGAAGCCGCCCACAGATAGACGCTGGCAATAATCTGGGTCAACAGATAGATCCAGCGTGCCCAGTTTCGGCCTTTTACCAGCGAGAATGCGCAGAAAATTTCGATAAACAGCAGCACCAGACTGCCCAGAAACACCAGCGTCAAATTCCAGGTCTGCACACTGCGATGAATAAACTCACTGGTTCCACGAAACCCAAGCGTATTAAAAATCATCAACAGATCGAGACAGCGGATCATGATAATAGCCAGCGCCGCCACCTGCACCAAAGCAGGGACGTTTAAGCGAGCATGTGATGTGGATGATTTCTTAAAAAATCCCAACGCGTCGTCTTCCATGAAAACGGCGCAACCACCACAGCTGCGCCGTATAGACAGGTTGGCAGATTTTAGTTTTTTCAGCCGCGTCTTGCACGTTGGATATCGCGGATCCGTTGTTTTTCTGTTCGCGCCATCAGATACCACGCGATAAATCCGATAATTCCTACCACACCAAGGATCAGCGTCGCCAACGCGTTGATCTCCGGGTTCACCCCCATACGTACGCTGGAGAACACCAGCATCGGTAACGTTGTGGCGCCAGGACCAGAGACAAAGCTGGCAATGACCAAATCATCGAGTGACAGTGTGAAGGCCAGTAACCACCCGGAGATCACCGCCGGCATAATCATCGGCAGCGTGATGACGAAAAAGACCTTCAGCGGCGTGGCGCCAAGATCCATCGCCGCTTCCTCAATGGAGTGATCCAGTTCGCGCAAACGCGAGGAAATCACCACCGCCACGTACGCCGTACAAAAAGTGACGTGCGCCAGCCAGATGGTCAACATGCCGCGATCCGCCGGCCAGCCGATGGCGTGAGCCAACGCTACAAACAGCAGCAGCAGCGACAAACCGGTAATGACATCCGGCATAACCAGCGGCGCGGTGATCATAAAAGCGAAACCATTCGAACCACGAAAACGACCAAAGCGCACCATTACCACGGCGGCGATGGTGCCGAGGATTGCCGCCATCGTCGCAGCGCCCGCAGCAATCGTTAAACTCATGCCGACGGCGCTTATCATCGCGCTATCGTGAAAAAGCTCGCCATACCAACGTGTTGACCACCCCGCCCAGACTGTCACTAGCTTGGAGCTGTTAAACGAATAGATAACCAACATCAGCATCGGCGCGTACAGGAAGGTAAAGCCCACTACCAGGATAAAAATACGCCACGGCGAGCGAACGACCGGTAAGTTATTCATCCGTGTTCCCCCACGCTTTTCTGCTGATATTTATGGAACCACATAATTGGCACAATCAGTAACAGCAGCATAATAATGGCGACAGCAGAAGCCACCGGCCAGTCGCGGTTATTAAAAAACTCCTGCCAAAGCACACGGCCAATCATGATGCTATCCGGACCACCCAGCAGTTCCGGGATCACAAACTCCCCGACAGCCGGAATAAACACCAGCATTGACCCAGCGATAATCCCGCCCTTGGTCAACGGCACAATCACGCTAAAGAAGGTCTTCAGCGGTCGGGCACCTAAATCCAGCGCCGCTTCGACCAGCGAGTAATCAATACGCGTCAGCGCGGTATAGATCGGCAGCACCATAAAGGGCAAATAGGCGTAAACAATACCGATATAGACCGCCAGATTGGTGTGCAAAATCGTCAACGGTTGGTCGATGACGCCCAGCCACATCAGAAAGTTGTTCAGCACGCCGTTGTTTTTCAGGATCCCCATCCAGGCATACACGCGAATTAAAAACGAGGTCCAGGACGGTAGAATCACCAGCAACAGCAGAATATTACGCGTTGAGGGTTTACTGTGCGCGACTGCCCATGCCAGCGGGTATCCCAGCAGCAGGCAACAGATTGTCGAAATTCCCGCCACCTGTAACGATTGCAGATAGGCATCGAAATAGAGCGGATCGTCCGTCAGTTGCAGGAAGTTGCCTAAGTTGAGCGTGATGGATAACTGATCGTCAGCCCATGAAACAAGGTCGGTATAGGGTGGAATAGCGCGCGCCATTTCAGCCAAACTGATTTTGAAGACAATCAGAAAAGGCAGCAAAAACAGGAGCAGCAGCCACACGTACGGCAGCGCGATCACCATCTTGCGCCCGTGCTTCATTTGCAGCCGTGACATAAACAGCGTGAATCGCCCTGCTTTATCCACGCGTGCCGGAGGTTCAAGTGTACTCATCTTCGCTCCTTAAACCGTCAACACCACACAGCTGTCCGCATCCCAACACAAACGAACTTCGTCACCCCAGGTTGGTAATCCCTTGCGATAACGATGTTCATTTTGTAGCTGAGCGCTAAGCATCTGGCCGCTTTTCAAACGTACGTGGTACACCGACAAATCACCCAGATAGGCAATGTGCACCACTTCGCCAACCGCGAAGTTATATCCCTCTGGCGGAGGCGCTTCGCAGAGCATGATTTTTTCCGGGCGCAGCGCAACATACACCGGGACGTTATCGACAACAGATGCATCGGCGTCCACCTTCAGCGGATGCACCAGTCCTGGAGACTCAATCACCAGACCATCTTCCTGGCGTTCTTTTAGCAGTCCCTCAAAAACGTTTACCGAACCGATAAACTCTGCGCTGTAACGCGTAGTCGGATGTTCATAGATCTCTTCCGGCTCGCCAATCTGGACAAATTTGCCACGGTTCATGATCGCAATACGGCCCGCCATCGTCATGGCTTCTTCCTGGTCGTGCGTCACCATCACGCAGGTCACACCGACGCGTTCCAGGATATCCACCACTTCCAGTTGCATGCGATCACGGAGTTTTTTATCCAGCGCCCCCATTGGTTCATCCAACAACAGCAGCTTCGGGCGTTTTGCCAGGCTGCGCGCCAATGCCACGCGCTGACGCTGACCGCCAGAAAGCTGATGTGGTTTGCGTTTGGCGAACTCCTGCATATGCACGAGTCCCAGCATCTCATTCACCCGACTGGCGATTTCAGCCTTTGGCAATTTGTCCTGCTTGAGGCCAAAGGCAATGTTCTGCTCGACAGTCATGTGCGGAAACAAAGCATAGGACTGAAACATCATATTAATCGGACGCAGATAAGGCGGGACGTGCGCTAAATCGACGCCATCAAGCATGATTTGCCCGGTAGTCGGCAATTCAAACCCCGCCAGCATACGCAGCAGGGTCGATTTGCCACAGCCGGACGCGCCGAGCAGAGCAAATATTTCACCTTTGTAGATAGTAAGATTGACGTCATCAACGGCGTGCTGACCGTCAAATGACTTGGTCAGATTGCGAATTTCAAGCAGCGGGGTCAGCGCCTTGCGGATTTTCGCTTGTGGACGTGGGGTTGCATCATTCACTCAGGTGCTCTCCGGCATAAAACAAAGAAACGGTGCAAATAACGCACCATAACGGTGCGTATTGCCGGGTTATATGTGTCCGGGCTCAACGCTGCCCGGCAGGCACAAACCCTGCCGGGTCATGTCCCAAACATCGGTTTATTTCCCGCTTTTTACCTTTGTCCATGCGCGGGTACGTACACGATCGATCTTCGGATCCTGTACTTTCAGTGTGAACAGCTTAGCTCGCACATCCGCAGGCGGGTAAATGCCCGGGTTGTCACGAACTTCAGGGCTGACCAGAGCCGTCGCTTCTTTGTTGGCATTGGCATAAAACACATGGTCGGAAATATGCGCAATCACGTCAGGGCGCAGCAGATAGTTGAGGAACTGATAGGCTTCGTCTTTGTTTTTCGCATCGGCAGGCATCGCGAATACGTCAAAGAACGCCATTGCACCTTCTTTAGGAATTGAGAAGGAGATATTGACGCCATTTTTCGCTTCTTTCGCACGGTTTGCCGCCTGCCATACGTCCCCTGCCCAGCCAATCGCAACGCAGGTATCACCGTTTGCCAGGTCGTTAATATATTGCGAGGAGTGGAAGTAGCGAATATTTGGACGCAGCTTCAACAGCAGGTCGGTTGCCGGTCCGGTGTAATCATCCGCTTTGGTACTGTTTGGATCTTTACCCAAATAGTTCAGCACCGTGGCAAACACCTCTTCGGGCGCATCGAGGAAAGAGACGCCGCAGCTTTTGAGTTTTTCCAGATTTTCTGGCTTGAGGATCAGATCCCAGCTATCAACCGGCGCATCCGGTCCCAGCACCGCTTTGACTTTATCCACGTTATAGCCAATGCCGGTCGTTGCCCACATATACGGCATCGCAAACTTGTTATCCGGATCGTGTTTACCCACCAGCTTCAGCAGTTCAGGATCAAGATTTTTCCAGCCCGGCAATTTGCTCTTATCTAGCGGCTGGAATACGCCTGCAGTCAGTTGACGCTCAAGGAAGCTGGCAGAAGGAACGACAAGGTCAAAGCCGGTACTGCCAGCCATGAGCTTACCTTCCAGTACTTCATTGGAATCAAATACGTCATAGATAACTTTAATTCCGGTCTCTTTTTCAAAATTAGCCACCGTATCCGGGGCAATATAATCAGACCAGTTATAAATATGCAGCGTTTTTTGTTCAGCAGCGAGCGTGCCGGCAGAGACGGCCATCAGAGCACCCGCAACCAGGCCTGATAACCATTTTTTATTTAAGGCGGTCATAATCTCTTTCCTTCTGAAAGTTCGTTAACAAACGAACAAAAATGTCACACTCTAATGATATGCAAGAAACGTGCATATTCTTTCATGCGGCACCGATGAAAAGAGGGACCTCTCCTCACGCCGCTATTGCTCGCTGGCATCCGCCCAGGCATTCAACATACATCGTGGCCACAGGACTGGTCACAAGGGCTGTTTAAATGATGACGTTGGTAAGCTTCGCAAGAATAACTTTAGCCAGGAATTGTGGATATAGCCCAGCTTAAAAAACGCCTTTTATCAATTTTTTATGCAGGAATTGTCTATGACGTAAAGCGGAAGGCGCTGAATCGAGGTGAATAATTCTTTAATGAAAGGTTAAATGCAGAATAAAAACGGGCAATACGCAACCGCTATGGCAGCGGCTGCGCAATATATGTCCAGACTCAGGAAGAATTAATGGAGGAAATGAATTTCAGCGGTGCTGTTTTGCGCATCTTCTTCAGCATTAAATAACAACTGATGCGCACCGGCTTCAAGGATCACCATCGATATCTGCTCTTCGCTCTGGCGAATAAAATATTCGAACTGCTCAAACGTCACGCCCGGCGTAACGGATAAAGACTGGCAAACCACCAGTTTTGGCAGATTATCATCCTGCATATCCAGAAACGCTTTCACCGTCAGTGAACTAGCATTGATCGCGGACAGATCGGCGGCCAGCGGCAGCAGCGCAGAAGGTCTGACTTCCGCCATCGCGGAAAACAGAATGACGTTATCGACCAAATCAACTTTTGCATCAAAGATGCCGTCAAAATTCTGCATGTGCGGCAAATGCAGCGCCTGACAGGTATCGCATTCAAAAAAACTCATGCCCAGGTCGTCGAGCCATTGACGCAACGTATCCAGAGTGGGAACGACCAGTGATGTCATAATAATGTGCGACCTCTATTGATGAAAAAAATACCGGCACAGCTTACGCAAAAAGAGCGTGTCATACCACGATCGCAATCGATATTGCGCTTAGCCGCCGATTTTAAGGCAAAATTCAGGCGTAGCGTGACGTTCGATCCACTGGATCATCTTGCCAGCTATGTCTATCCCGGTGGTTTTCTCCACGCCTTCCAGCCCTGGGGACGCGTTGACCTCCATGACCAGTGGGCCTCGATCAGCGCGCAGAATATCAACGCCTGCAACGTCCAGGCCCATAGTCCGGGCAGCTTTGAGCGCAATTTCTCTTTCGCGCGGCGTGATACTCGCAATAGTCGCCACACCACCGCGATGGAGATTAGAACGAAAATCACCCTCTTTAGCCCGGCGTTCAATGGCGGCCACTACTTCGTCGCCCACAACGAAACAGCGGATATCCCGCCCTTTCGCTTCTTTGATATATTCCTGAACCAGGATATGGGCATTCAGCCCACGAAAGGCATCTACCACGCTTTCTGCAGCCTGCCGCGTTTCCGCCAGCACCACGCCAATACCCTGGGTGCCTTCAACCAGTTTGACCACCAACGGCGCACCGCCAACCATGTCAATCATGTCGCTGGTATCGTCCGGAGAGTGAGCAATTCCGGTGATGGGTAAATCAATTCCCTGACGCGCAAGCAGCTGTAGCGAACGCAGCTTATCGCGCGCTCGCGTAATCGCTACCGATTCATTCAACGGATAGCTACCCAGCATCTCAAACTGGCGCAGCGCCGCCGTCCCATAAAAGGTAATCGCGGAACCAATCCGCGGGATCACCGCGTCGAAATGGGGAAGCTGACGGCCCTTGTAATGAATAGAGGATGCCGCCGGGCTGATGTTCATATAGCAAGAAAGGGGATCGATAACTTCAACCAGGTGACCGCGCTGCATCGCCGCTTCACGCAGGCGTTTACAAGAATAGAGCGTTCCGTCCCGGGACAAAATGGCAATTTTCACCCTGCACCTCTCTGAATGACCTGGTAAAAGCTGGCGTATCATACACTGGGTTAAAATCTTTAGCGCGTGGCCCACCCCTGTTTATGCAAATATTCCAGGATAAAGGGGCGACTTTCTTTAATGATGGTACGGCGAATATGATCGCTCCAGGTGTCGCGACGAGTATTGCTGCCTCGGGTCAGATAGTACTGCGCGAGCTGCTCATCATATTGCGCCAAAGCATCGCTGTTGAGTGGCTGATATTGGTTTTCGTGCACCACAATCGATGCTGGTAGTCGCGGCTTGATATCCGGGTTATCCGCAGGCCAGCCGAGGCACAATCCAAAGAGCGGAAGAACATGTTGCGGAAGCTTCAACAGTTCGGTGACCGACTCAATATTGTTACGCAGACCGCCAATAAACACGCCGCCAAGTCCCAGCGACTCTGCCGCCGTCAACGCATTTTGCGCCATCATCGCAGTATCGACCACGCCCAGCAGCAGCTGTTCCGCCAGCCCAAGTTGCGCATCAGGGCAAATCTGCAAATGACGATTAAAATCAGCGCAAAACACCCAGAACTCAGCGGCCTGTGCCACATGCTTTTGGCCGCCAGATAAGGTAGCCAGCGATTCGCGCAGAGATTTATCCGTTATGCGAACGATCGTCGTGCACTGAAGAAAACTGGAGCTGGACGTTCCCTGAGCGGCGGCAATAATCGCCTCACGCTGTGCATCCGAAATGGCATCATCGGTAAAATGGCGAATGGAACGGTGGCTGCGGAGTAAATCAATGGTTGGTGTCATCTCTTTTGTCTCTGTCTGAATCAGTTGAATCACCGGGTGCGCGTGACATTAGTTGCGGTGCCAAAAGTTGAGCAATACGCCACATCAACGCCACCGCAGCAGGGAGCATCAGCAGTACGCCCAGAAATATCATCACCACGCAGGCTAACGGGCTGTTAAGCGGTGCGGGTAAGGTGAGGTAATCGTTAAGCGATAGTAGCGCCAGCGATAACAAAACCATCCCAATTATTTCCAGCATCAATACGCTTTTGGGTAATACACCAATTGTGCGCATACGCGGCCTCCCGGCGAAATGGCTTTCATTATAAAACGTTCCGGCTTGCCGTGTTTAACAGATATAGCTTGAGGATATCAAAGCAACAGGCTGAACCTGCTTTCCATCCGTCACAAATCGCGGCATCATAACCAGTATTGCCATCCGGCCTGATAAGTTCGAGGAGAAAGAGATGTTTGCCGTTATTTTTGGTCGCCCAGGGTGCCCGTATTGCGTGCGCGCAAAAGAATTAGCAGAAAAATTAAGCAATGAGCATGACGATTTTAACTTCCGCTACATTGATATCCATGCTGAAGGAATTACCAAAGCAGATCTGGAAAAGACGGTAGGTAAGCCAGTTGAAACCGTTCCGCAGATTTTTGTCGATCAAAAACACATCGGCGGCTGCACGGATTTTGAAGCTTGGGCAAAAGAGAACATGAATCTGTTCGCCTGATAGCTGTTTCTACGCCCTCACCTTGAGGGCGTCATCAGTTCTTTTTCCGCCGTTGATGCTGATTGAATAAGCTACTGATAAATAAAAAACATAATGCGCCAAGCGCGCACCAAAACACCGCACTAAACAACCACGCCAGCTCTTGCCACAATGAACGCGTCGGCATAAAAACGAACCGCATCAGTAACAGGCAGCACGGCGCCGCCAACATTGCACCAAGAAGGGGTTTGAGCACTTCCCGACGATGGGAAAAAAAGCTTGCTGCAGCACCAGGTAAGATAAAAAACAACAATCCGACCTCAGGATGCCCTGCCGCTCTGAATGCCCCTTTCACGTTCAGCGTTAATGAAAGACACACCACAATAAAGAGCACAAAGCAGCAGACCGCACTCGCCCAACTTTGCTTATGTTTCAATCGTTCCTCCTGACACATTCTCTATCGAACACTCTTTTCGCCCGCAGGCGTCCAGTCAGATAAAGTAACTCGGCATTCCATGCCAAAAACACACCCACACGATTCTTATAGCCGTTGATACGTAATGAGATTAAACTAGCCGCATATATTGTTATGCTGCATTATTCGGGGCTGTGTACGATGCTATCGCCCCTTAATTTCTGGCAAAAACATTAGCGTAAATTGCCATTTCTTTCAATAGCTTACTAGTAAACAAGAAGTTAGTCTCCGTGAATATAAACGTCGCAGATTTGTTAAATGGGAATTACATCCTGTTATTATTTGTGGTCCTGGCACTGGGCCTGTGTCTGGGCAAATTACGTCTGGGTTCAGTCCAACTCGGTAATTCCATTGGCGTTTTAGTGGTCTCCCTATTATTAGGTCAGCAGCACTTTAGTATTAACACCGATGCATTAAATCTCGGCTTTATGCTGTTTATTTTTTGCGTCGGCGTCGAAGCCGGCCCCAACTTTTTTTCGATTTTTTTTCGCGATGGGAAAAATTATCTAATGCTTGCTCTGGTGATGGTCGGTAGCGCAATGCTGATCGCCCTGGGGCTGGGTAAGCTATTTGGCTGGGACATCGGCCTGACGGCGGGTATGCTGGCTGGCTCGATGACCTCAACTCCGGTGCTGGTCGGCGCAGGTGACACCTTGCGCCATTCAGGAATGTCAGGGACACAACTTTCAAGCGCTCTCGATAACCTGAGCCTGGGTTACGCCCTCACCTATTTGATTGGTCTGGTCAGTCTGATTGTTGGTGCGCGCTATTTGCCGAAACTTCAGCATCAGGACCTGCAAACCAGCGCCCAACAAATCGCGCGTGAACGGGGTCTGGACACAGACGCCAATCGTAAAGTGTACCTCCCGGTGATTCGCGCCTATCGCGTTGGCCCTGAGCTGGTGGCATGGGCCGATGGCAAAAATCTGCGCGAACTGGGTATTTATCGCCAGACCGGCTGTTACATTGAACGCATCCGTCGCAACGGCATTCTGGCGAATCCGGATGGTGACGCGGTGCTGCAAATGGGCGATGAGATAGCCCTGGTGGGTTATCCGGACGCCCATGCTCGCCTCGATCCCAGCTTCCGTAACGGTAAAGAGGTGTTCGATCGCGATCTGCTCGATATGCGCATCGTCACTGAAGAAATTGTGGTGAAAAACCACAATGCCGTTGGTCGTCGCCTGGCCCAGTTGAAACTGACCGACCACGGTTGCTTCCTCAACCGCGTGATCCGCAGCCAGATTGAAATGCCTATTGATGACAACGTCGTGCTCAATAAAGGCGACGTATTGCAGGTCAGCGGTGATGCTCGTCGCGTGAAAACCATTGCCGATCGTATCGGCTTTATTTCAATTCACAGTCAGGTGACCGATCTGCTGGCCTTCTGCGCCTTCTTTATCATCGGTCTGATGATCGGGATGATCACCTTCCAGTTCAGTAATTTCAGCTTCGGCATCGGGAATGCGGCTGGACTGCTGTTCGCCGGGATCATGCTGGGCTTCCTGCGAGCCAACCACCCTACGTTTGGCTACATCCCACAGGGTGCGCTGAATATGGTGAAAGAGTTTGGTCTGATGGTATTCATGGCAGGCGTCGGTTTAAGCGCAGGCAGTGGCATTGGTAATGGCCTGGGTGCCGTCGGTGGTCAAATGCTGATTGCCGGTCTGGTGGTCAGCCTGGTGCCGGTTGTCATTTGTTTCTTGTTTGGTGCTTATGTATTGCGCATGAACCGCGCCCTGCTGTTTGGCGCCATGATGGGCGCACGTACCTGTGCTCCGGCAATGGAAATCATCAGCGACACCGCACGCAGCAACATCCCTGCGTTAGGCTATGCCGGGACCTACGCGATAGCCAACGTTCTGCTGACATTAGCGGGGACACTCATCGTCATTGTCTGGCCTGGCCTTGGTTAGCACTGAAATTTACCCTTAAACGAAAATTTTTTGCAGGTAAGCAGAACTTTTCTTCAAGGCGTCAGTCATAACTATTGCCACTGCTTTTCTTTGATGTCCCCAATTTGTGGAGCCCATCAACCCCGCCGTTTTGGTTCAAGGTTGATGGGTTTTTTGTTGCCTGAAATTCAAAATCTTTAAAATCATATTTGTAGATCTATTGTGATTTACGCAGTGGAGCGCTCATTCCATGCATCATGGGCTAAAAGATTGCCGTCTTTGTACAGATGCGTAATTTTTTCGTAGTTCAGCGCAACATCTTCCATGTGGCCTGTTCCAGGGCATCCCCGAGTGTCGTGCATTAAAGGACTCACTGAAACTACTTTCACATTTTCGAGTGTGATCCGGTAATACTCTACCTCTTGCCCTGCATCGTTGATGTGGTAGAAACGAAATTCAGCAGATCTGAGAGTCTGACCAGTAGCCGCGGCTTTGAACAGGTACGGACTTGAGCTGTCGAGCTCCTTAGTAAACTGAAATGGCGAATGTTGACGTGTTCCCGTTACCTTACCTGTCATTGGATCTGTAGGTAGCATTATGTTGTGATGTAGTCCCCTTAGTTCCACGCTACCCTCACGGTCTCGAACATCGCACGATCCACGGATAATCGAACCGCCATCATCAGTCAAAAATAAGTGAACAGGTACAGCCATTTTAAAGCTCCTTGCTTATGCTCAGTTATATAACCAGCGTCCTGCTTTTGCTGATTCAATCAACATGCCTATAGTGAAATCAGGTACAGGTACAGGTGGTGATTTTTTAAATGGATTCAGTGAGAATGATTCAGCAGGATAGTATGTTTCAACCTTAAAATTGCCCCGCTCAACATTGAACTGTTCAAAAAAATCATTCATCAGATCTTCGGCTTCCACTTCATCAATATCCAGATCAGTATCGAGGTCAGTTTTAGGTGTTAGCACCACTTTCTTTATGTTGAATAAATAAGTCCCTGCGTAGGGCCGTATCAGATCATAAATTCTTTGTTCGAGACTATTTACCATAACTTATCACTGCCCCTTGCTATAACGTTATAGTCGCGAATAGTACGGTAGGTAATTTGAGACACGTCAGCTGCCAGAATAATCATGCCAACCAAGGGGATTGAGCGACCAACAAATGATCCAATGTTGTGGACCATAACACGGCGAGCTGTCCACGGAGTGTAGCCGCCAAGCCAGGTCGGTAATGATATACCAAAAGGGAATTTTGACTTTTTAAACACTGCGCGTGCTGCTTTGGAGGCGTATGAAGTACCTTTAGTCGCACCAATCGGCTTTGCCCTTGTCCAAAGATTATTGCGACCTGATACCAGGGCAACGATAGCCCCGAAATCTGCAACACCAATCCCGAACTGGCTGGCGGTATTCTCACAGAAAATCATAAACAAAAGCTCAGCAGCCGTCAGATTGGACTTCCCTGCATAGAAATATGTCCCGTTGAGTTCCTCTACAGTGTCCATTGATGTCCTTATTTATCGTTGATTGTTACCGCGTTATAGCCTGATTTTATGAAAATAATTTGATGTTGTGTGCCTGATCTCCTTGAGCGGACTTACGTCCTGTTTGACCTCCACACTACAACGCTTTATGCGCTATTGATTATTTTTTAATAGCTTTGATCTTGGCCTCGGATGCATGATACGCAGTTACCGGGGCCACATCATTTTCAGACACCTGTAAAACAGCCATTCCGAAGTATTTCTGTTTTCCGAGCTTAATGGCCTGAAATGAGTTCAGGATGACCCTTTGCTGATTACCCCCCTTGTTTAGCGCCACTTCGCTACGCGTACAGAACGACGCGGAGAGCACCTCGGCGACCAGCTACCTGTTCAATCCGTCGCCAGCTCGGGATGACAGAACGTGCTGCAGGTGATAGGGATAAAAGGTTAGCTACTCTGCCAAGTGGCGACAAATTTGCAGCATGCCGGTTATGGCACATACTTTAAAACGATGCTTTTTCGGGGATGGAGGTTAGTCATGTTGCTTACTGGCAAAGTCGCAGTAATTTTTGGTGGCAGCGGGGCTATTGGTAGTGCGGTTGCGCAGGCCATGGCGCGCGAAGGTGCTCATGTATACCTGGGCGCGCGTAGCCAGGAAAAGCTGGATTGGACGGCCAGTCGCCTTCGAACGGCAGGCTGTACCGTCGATACCTTTATCACCGATGTACTCGACGAACACGACGCATCAAAACAAATTACTCAACTTGCGCTGCAAACCGGTGGAATAGATGTGGTGGTTAACGCGACCGGCTTTATGCACGAACAGGGCAAGCGCATTGACGCATTATCCCTCTCTGAGTTTATGAGCGGTATCACCCCTTTCCTCTCGGCGCAGTTCAATATCGCAAAAGCCGTAACGCCGCACATGGGCGGCAATCGTGCAGGCGTCATCCTAAGCGTTGTTGCCCCCGCGGCTCCGATGGCGATGCCTGGTCACCTGGGTCATATTGTCGGTTGTGCAGGAACAGAGGCTTTTATTAAAGCGCTCGCCAGTGAGGTGGGACCGGCAAATATCCGGGTCGTCGGCGTGCGCTCGCATGCGATTGTGGATGCTGTTGCAGCTGGCTCCTATACCGGAGAAATTTTCTCCGCTAAAGCACAGTCAATGGGTTTAACCATCGATCAATGGTTAGGGGGTGCAGCGCAAAGTACCATGCTCGCGCGCCTGCCTACGCTTGCACAAATCGCTGAGATCATAACCTTTCTCGCTTCAGGCCATGCCAGCGCCATGACCGCGACGGTGGTGAATGTTACCGGGGGCGCTACGCACAGCTGACTGTCGCGGGTACCCCTGCAATACGCTCCACCATCAGCAAGATATCTTCTCGCTGCAGCGGTTTTTTGTCCGTGACAAAATGCAGCGTCATTCCTTCAATAAACGCATCCAGCGCCCGCGCCGTAACTGGGTCAAACCACTGCTCTAACGTTTGTTGGCTGCGTAGCATCCAGTTCTGCATCACCGTTTTCAACGCTGGTTTACGGCTGGCGAAAGCATACAGCTGATACATGAGCTCCATATTATCAGGCGTTGTGACCTGAGAGCCGTAAATCATATCGGTAATGGCATGGCAAGCCTGCGACGCATCCTTAACGTCGGCAAAAAAGTCCTGATACTGCAGCATCATCCTGTCAGTAAAACGGCCAAATGCCTCCATCAAAAGCTCATCGATTCCCGAAAAGTAATAGGTCATAGAACCCAGTGGCACCTCGGCAATCATAGCGATTTTACGGTGTGTAACCCCATGAATACCATGGGCTATTACTGCATCCAGAGTCGCCTGAACTATTTTTTCCCGCCGCTGCGGATCGTTTGCACGTCGCACTGCATTTCCTCTTCTTGCATTTGTGTACAAATGTACACAGTCTTGCTAATGTTGTCTCCTTCCCTCTTTTCTTTGGCTCGAATTCATGACTGGCATCTCATCACGCAAAGCCTTAAGACGTCGCACCTGGGCGCTGTTCACGTTCTTCTTTTTACCAGGATTATTAATGGCCTCCTGGGCAACGCGTACCCCTGCCATCAGAGATATTCTCTCCATCTCTACCGCCGAAATGGGCGCGGTGTTGTTTGGACTCTCTATTGGTTCGATGAGTGGCATACTTTGTTCGGCCTGGCTGGTGAAACGATTTGGCACGCGTAAGGTGATCCGCACCACCATGTCTTGCGCAGTCCTCGGAATGGCGATCCTCAGCCTGGCGCTATGGTTACACTCCGCCTGGCTTTTCGCGTTTGGTCTGGGTGTTTTTGGCGCCAGCTTTGGCGCGGCAGAAGTCGCCATCAACGTCGAAGGTGCGGCGGTTGAGCGCGAAATGAACAAAACCGTGCTGCCGATGATGCATGGTTTTTACAGCCTGGGAACGCTGGCAGGGGCTGGGGTTGGAATGATGCTCACCGCCTTCAGCGTCCCGGCTACCGCGCATATTCTGCTGGCTGCGATAGTTGCTATCACACCTATTTTCATAGCCATCAAAGCTATTCCTGACGGCACGGGCAAAAATGCCGCTGACGGTTCTCACTCCGGTGAAAAAGGACTGCCTTTTTATCGTGATATCCAGCTATTGCTGATCGGCGTTGTAGTGCTGGCGATGGCATTTGCTGAAGGTTCCGCCAACGACTGGCTCCCACTGTTAATGGTGGACGGACATGGATTTAGCCCGACATCAGGCTCGCTGATTTATGCCGGTTTTACGCTGGGTATGACCGTTGGACGATTTACCGGCGGCTGGTTCATCGACCGTTACAGCCGCGTTGCGGTGGTGCGTGCCAGTGCGCTGATGGGCGCTCTCGGGATTAGCCTGATTATTTTTGTCGACAGCTCTTGGGTGGCGGGTGTGTCCGTTATTTTGTGGGGACTCGGAGCTTCACTCGGCTTCCCGCTGACCATTTCAGCCGCCAGCGACACCGGCCCCGACGCACCAACCCGCGTCAGTGTTGTCGCGACCACCGGCTATCTGGCGTTCCTGGTTGGCCCCCCGCTGCTGGGCTATCTGGGTGAACACTATGGCCTGCGCAGCGCTATGCTGGTGGTGCTGGCGCTGGTGCTTGTCGCCGCCGTCGTCGCGAAAGCGGTAGCGAAACCGGATCTCAAAAATACCACGGTGATGGAGAACAGCTAATGAGTATCAAACTAATTGCGGTCGACATGGACGGCACATTTTTAAGCGACCAAAAAACCTATAACCGTGAGCGCTTTATGGCGCAATACCGCCAGATGAAAGAACAAGGGATCCGCTTTGTGGTCGCCAGCGGCAACCAATATTATCAGTTGATTTCCTTTTTCCCCGAGCTGGCCAATGAAATCTCATTTGTCGCCGAAAACGGCGGTTGGGTGGTCAGTGAAGGAGAAGATGTCTTTAACGGCGAACTGGCTAAAGACGATTTCCACGCCATCGTAGAGCATCTGCTGACCCGCGCCGATATCGACATTATTGCCTGTGGTAAAAACAGCGCCTATACATTGAAACAGTACAGCGATGAGCATAAAAGAGTTTCCGCCATGTATTATCATCGTCTTGAATTTGTAGATAATTTTGACAATCTTAACGACGTTTTCTTCAAGTTCGGGCTGAATATTTCCGATGACCGAATCCCGCAGGTGCAGGCCGATCTCCACGAGGCGATTGGCGATATTATGGTGCCGGTGCATACCGGCTACGGCAGCATCGACTTAATAATTCCCGGCGTGCATAAGGCAAACGGTTTGCGGCTGCTGCAACAACGCTGGAATATTAACGACGATGAGGTTGTTGTGTTTGGTGATGGCGGAAATGATATTGAGATGCTGCGTCAGGCCGGATTTAGCTATGCGATGGCAAACGCCCATGAACCGGTGATCGAGGCGGCGAAATACCGCGCGGGGTCGAACAACGAAGAGGGTGTGCTGAATGTTATCGACCGCGTGTTAAAGAATGAAGCACCGTTTACGCATTAACCTCTCAGCACAGACGGCAACAAAATGATGGCATGATCTATTCATAATCCGCCTCAAATTAACCCGCTGGATTATTACTTCCAGTGAATATTTCAGGCGAGCGGATCATGAAGAAAAGTGTACTGATGGCGACATTGTTGCTGGGCTTTGCGGGGACAACATTTGCACAAAGCGTTACCGTTGATGTCCCCAGCGGTTATAAAGTGGTGGTTGTACCCTCCTCTGTCAGCGTGCCGCAGGCGGTCAGCGTAACGAGCGCACCACAAACAGTCTATGTTGCTCCAGCGCCTGCCCCGGCACCGGTTTATCGCGCGCATCCTTATGCGCGACATGTGGCAAGCGTCGGTGAAGGGATGGTTATCGAACATCAGATTGACGACCACCACTAAGTTTTTGCCAGGCCCGGGCAACCGGGCCTTAACCTTCCCGGGAATTCCCTACCCGTTTATCTTTCAGGAAGATAACCATCAAAATCAGCCACAGTATGCCGCTTGCCAGATTGAACAGGCTGAACAAGCCGTTCCCTCCCAGCAGATACGCGTGTTTACTCAGCTCGATACCAACGGTAAAAATCAGCATCTGCAACATGCCCATTGCAGCAGAAACGGTACCTTTACTCATTTCACTGGCAAACAGCGTCAGGCGCACCAGCCCCGCATTCGCCACCCCAATGCCAAACGCATAGATACTCAAACCCGCCGTCATCCATAGATATGCATGAGATGACACCACCGTAGCCGCAGCGGCAATAATCAAGCCAACGGCGATTGGCCAGCCGCCCATGATAATTAGCGAACGCACGGTTTTTCGCGAAGTCAGACGCGCCAGCACCAGGTTACCGGCAATCAACGCGCCAAAAATCGGCACCTGCAACAGACCATATTCGTAGCTGCTGAGATGTTCACCGCTGATGATAATAATCGGGGACTGCGCAATCCATGCCAGTAACGGCAGGCTGACAAAACCCAACGCCAGCGCGCCTGCAACGAAGCGCACATTCCTCAGCACCAGCTTATAATCCTTGCCCAGCTCTTTAATGGATAGCTTTTCACCAAGCCGGGTCGCCGTTTCCGGCATCGCGCGCTGCAGACCAAAAAAGGAGATGGCCGCCAGAGCAGCAAACAGGATAAACATCCCTTCCCACGGCAGAACATGTACCCAGGCTGCGCCTACCAACGGCCCCAGTAGTGGCGCAATCAGCGCCACGTTTGCCATCAGCGCGGTAATTTTTATGCAGACCGCTTCTTCGAAGGATTCCTGAATGGCGGCGTAACCCACCGCACCAATAAAGCACAGGCTTATCCCCTGCAAAAAACGCAGAAAAGTAAATTGCTCAATATTCTGTGCGAGCAGGGTCGCAAGGCAGGTAACGATGAACCAGATCACACCAGTTAACATTACCGGACGACGACCAATACGGTCCGACAGCGGTCCTAACAACCACTGCAAAAACATGCCGCCTGCCAGATAGGCGGTCATGGACGTAGGTACCCAATCTAATCCGGCGTTATATTGCGCCACCACCGCCAACATTCCGGGCTGGATCATATCGTTGCCGATATAAGTGGAGAATTCGTAAAGCACCAGACAAAGCGGGAAAAGTAATGCCTGACGCCCCAAACGGACGCCTGAAGATAAACGGTTCTGCATGCAATCTCTTAACTATAGAAAAATCGCGCAAAGTGTAATAAATGCGCCGTACTGGTGATAGTGAATTATGTGATTTGAAAGCAAAATGCGCACATTTTTACATTCATTTTTACATTCATTTGCTCAGGAACATTTTGCTTTAAGGTTAATTTAAGTTGAGACCGCTATCATGCTCAATAAGCCTCATAAATTGTCTTAAAAATCGTCATTTAACAGGCAAATAAGACAAGACCGCTTTTTATCCCGTGAAAGCAATTTTATGCTCTCCCCTTATGGGCCTTTTTAACGATTACACTGAGTCTGGACGTTATGCTGGAAAATCTGAACAATTCGCTTTTTTACTTGATCAATGCAACACCCGACTCTGCGCAATGGGCCATTTCGCTCGCCATTTTCATTGCCAAAGATCTGATCAGCATTGTGCCGCTGTTAGCCGTTGTGCTCTGGCTTTGGGGACCTCGTGGTCAGGTTACGCTCCAGCGCCAGTTGGTCATCAAAATGGCCATTGCGTTGGTAATCGGTCTGACGATTTCCTGGCTGATGGGGCATCTTTTCCCCCACGATCGCCCGTTCGTTAACCACATCGGCTATAACTTCCTGCACCATGCGGCAGATGACTCTTTCCCGAGTGACCACGGTACGGTTATCTTTACCTTTGCTCTGGCCTTCCTGTTCTGGCATCGCCTATGGACGGGGGCTCTGCTGATGGCCGTTGCCGTGGCGATTGCGTGGTCACGAGTCTACCTTGGCGTACACTGGCCGCTGGATATGCTGGGCGGATTACTGGCTGGATTGATCGGCTGTCTGAGCGCCCAGATGATCTGGCAGCGCTTTGGCACCCCCCTGTACCTCGGCTTGCAGACTTGCTATCGCACCTGCTTCGCCCTCCCCATCCGTAAAGGTTGGGTACGTGACTAACCCACGGTAAAAAGAGTAGTATTAAGCGCGAAACTGAGTACTTATTCTATTCTCCAGGGGAACTATGGAAACTCGACGCGACGAGCGTATTGGTCAATTACTGCAGGCGCTGAAACGCAGCGATAAATTACACCTCAAAGAAGCCGCGGCGTTGCTGGGCGTATCTGAGATGACCATTCGTCGCGACCTGAATAATCATGATGCTCCCGTCGTGCTGCTCGGGGGCTATATTGTTCTGGAACCCCGCAGCGCTAACCATTATTTAATCAGCGATCAAAAATCCCGTCTGGTTGATGAAAAGCGTCGCGCCGCCCAGCAGGCGGCGAGTCTCGTGCAGGCGCATCAGACCATCTTTTTCGATTGCGGTACTACCACGCCGTGGATCATTGAAGCGATCGACAATGAATTGCCCTTCACCGCAATCTGCTACTCGTTGAATACGTTTCTGGTGCTGCAGGAAAAACCGCAGTGCCGCGTCATTCTGTGTGGTGGTGAATTCCATGCCAGTAACGCGATTTTTAAACCGCTCGATTTCCAGGAAACGCTGAACAATCTCTGTCCGGATATCGCCTTTTATTCTGCGGCAGGTGTTCATATCGAAAAAGGCGCAACCTGTTTTAATCTGGAAGAACTGCCGGTGAAGCACTGGGCAATGTCGATGGCGCAGCATCACGTTTTGGTGGTCGATCACAGCAAGTTTGGCAAGGTGCGACCTGCGAGGATGGGGGAATTAAAACGCTTTGATACCATCATCAGTGATAACCGTCCTGACGATGCGTTTGTTGAGTACGCTAAAGCGCAACGTATCACGCTGAAGTACTAACAGATACTGCCGGACGGCGATTGCGCCATCCGGCAACGGATAAGATTAAGAGAACCAACCACCAAACCACTGGTGGAATTTCATCATCACAAAGTCCCACATGCGGCTAAAGAAACCACCCTCTTCCACATCTTCCATCACCATCAACGGACGCTGCTCAATGGATTTTCCGTTCAACTGGAAGTCGATAGTGCCCACAACCTGACCTTTCTTCAACGGCGCGGTTAGCTGTGGTTCAGTCAGGGTAAAGCTGGCCTTCAGATTTTTGAGCTGACCACGCGGGATAGTCACCGAACCCGCTTCTCCAGCGCCCAAATTTACTTCACTCTTATCGCCAAACCAGACGCGCTGGGTCACGAAAGTGGCATCTGGTTTAATCGGCGTAACGGTTTCAAAGAAGCGGAAGCCCCATGTCAGTAGCTTTTCTGACTCATTAAAACGAATGCGGTCGGTTTTCGCTCCTAGCACCACGGAGATCAGGCGCATATCGCCCTGGGTCGCGGAAGCCACCAGGTTGTATCCCGCCCCGGCAGTGGTCCCGGTTTTCATACCATCCACGTTCAGGTTGGTGCTCCACAACAGACGGTTGCGGTTCGGCTGGCGGATTTTATTGAAGGTAAATTCTTTCTCTTTGTGGATAGCATACTCTTCCGGCACATCGTGAATTAACGCCTTCCCGAGCAGCGCCATATCACGTGCGGTACTGAACTGTCCTGCCGCATCCAGGCCGTGCACCGTTTGGAAAGTCGTGTTGGTCAGCCCCAGTTTTTTCGCATAGCCGTTCATCAGACCAATAAAGGATTCCTGGCTGCCGGCAACGTAATCAGCGAGTGCAATACAGGCATCGTTACCTGACTGAATGATAACGCCTTTATTCAGATCGGATACCGCAACCTGATCGCCGGGCTTGAGGAACATAACCGACGAACCGCGCAGGGCCGGATTACCGGTCGCCCAGGCGTCTTTGCCCACGGTGACCATGTCGTTGAGGTTAATTTTTCCGGCCTTTAGCGCCTGCCCAACCACATAGCTGGTCATGATTTTGGTCAGACTGGCAGGGTCCAGTTTCTCATCAGCATTACCTTCCGCCAGCACCTTGCCGCTGGCGTAATCCATCAGAATCCACGCGCGCGCGTCCACGCTCGGCGGGGCCGTCGGTTGCTCCGCCGCCTGTACGGTCGGCGCCAAAAGGATTAAGAGTGCAGAACCTGCAGCAAAGCTGCGAAGTGAAGAGAAGTATTGCGTCATAAATGCCACCCGAGTATCCATTCCAAAAAACCACGTCATACCACACCGTGTTTACACAAAACCGGCCAGACTACCTCGGCCAACCCATGCAGAAAAAGTCTGATGGATGACGTGTAAAATAAGTGCGGTGAGTAATAACGCACTAACGAGCTTAAAGAAACCGTAAGTTGGTAAAGTTTTTAAAGTTTATGCAATAACGCCGCGCTGCGCTGCTCCTGGCACGATTTTTTTAGACTTTGTTGCGTAAATATTAGGTTTACCCCACCATGTGAGCTAGTCAGATGGCATCTGCAGCCATAAAGCTGCTCAATTAATTTGCGGGGTTACTATGATTACACTGTGGGGTCGCAATAACTCGACCAACGTAAAAAAAGTATTGTGGACGCTCGAGGAACTGGAACTGCCGTATAACCAAATTCTGGCGGGCGGGCAGCATGGCGGTAACCGCGATGCCGACTATCTGGCACTGAACCCGAACGGACTGGTCCCGCTACTACGCGATGATGAAACGGACGTTGTTCTGTGGGAATCCAATACCATTGTCCGCTATCTGGCCGCTCAGTACGGACAAAAACGTTTGTGGATTGACGCCCCGGCCGCGCGCGCTGTCGGTGAAAAATGGATGGACTGGGCAAATCAGACGCTAAGCCCAGCGCATCGGGTTATCTTATTTGGTCTGGTCAGAACACCTGCCGATCAGCGCGATATGGCGGCCATTGAGGCAAGTAAGCAAGTTTGCGATAACCTGTTTGCCATTCTGGATAACGCGCTGGCAGACCAGCCATGGTTCTCCGGGGCTGAATTTGGCACCGCGGATATCGCTGTTGCGCCGTTCATCTATAACCTGTTCAACGTTGGCCTGAACTGGACCCCACGCCCGCATCTGGAACGCTGGTATCAACAACTGACCGAGCGCCCAGCATTTCAAAAAATCGTGATGATCCCGGTCAGCTAACCAAATCAGGGACTCACTTTCAGTAATTCCCCGTCGGACTCGTCGGTTAACACGTACAAATAACCGTCTGGTCCGACGCGCACATCACGGATCCGCTGCCCCCTTTCCTGCAACAGGCGACCATCCTCCCTGACCGTATTCCCTTTAACGCTCAACATGATCACTTCTTTATCTTTCAACGCGCCGATGAACAACTTCTGCCGCCACTGCGGGAAGGTATCGCTATTGTAAAAAGCCATTCCGCTGACCGCCGGCGACTTTTCCCAGTAAAAGATGGGTTGTTCCGTGCCAGCAACAATTTGACCTTTTGCTTCGGGAATTTTCAAACCACTGTAGTTAACCCCCCAGGTCGCGATAGGCCAGCCGTAGTTTTTCCCTTTCTCGGGGATATTGATTTCATCGCCTCCGCGTGGACCGTGCTCATTGAGCCACAGCACATCACTCCACGGATTCATCGCCATACCCTGCGGGTTACGGATGCCATACGACCAAATCTCTGCCCGTGCTCCCGCCATGTTCACAAACGGGTTATCCGGCGGAATTTTGCCCTCGTCGGTCAGTCGGACTAATTTGCCCTGCAATTTATCCAGATCCTGGGCGGTAGCGCGTTGATTATTCTCCCCCAGGCCAATAAACAGATAACCGTTACCATCAAATACCAGACGTCCACCAAAATGGTTTCCGGTGGAAAGCTTTGGCTGTTGGCGAAAAACGGTCTGAAATCCTTGCACATGTTTGAGATCGTCACTCAATCGCCCGTAGCCTACTGCGGTGCCCGCTTTGCCTTCACGGTCGGCTTCAGCGAAGCTTAGCCACACCCGGCGGGATCGTTCAAAGTCCGGAGCTAACACCACATCAAGCAACCCGCCCTGACCATTCGCCCAGACTTTTGGTACGCCGGTCAGCGGGTCGGACAGCCCTTTATCAGGCTGCCAGAGTCGAAGTTGTCCACCTTTGAGCGTAATGAGCATACCGCGGTTATCGGGTAAAAAAGCCAGTGACCATGGGTGATCAAGTTTAGTTTGCAGCACTTCTACCTTTACCGCAGCGGCATAAGATGAAAGTAACGCGAATGAGGCAGCACAGAGAAAGAGTCGACGCATAACACCTCCTGAATGGCTCTGCATAAAGCGTAGCCAGCAAGGGGAATTATCCCGCTACCTTTACATAATATTGACGAAAAGGGGGAGCGCCCTCCCCCTGATTCAGACGTGTTCCAGCGTTGGGTAAGATTGCAAACTCTGGATACTCAGCGTCAGCGTTGTCAGGCAGTTTTCCAGTTTCTCTGCGTTAACGGCGATGAATGTTGGACAATCGTGATGTCCACTCATAAGACAAACAGCAGCGGCGGCTAACGCCCCTTCAGCACGATGAAGGGCATTCCACTCTTCCTGATCAAGATGCATACCGTGAAGCTGTGATTGCTCGTGTAATTCACGATTCAGTGCAAAAAAAACATCACGCAGGCGATCGCTCTCGCTAACTGACATGTAGCCTTTCGCTTTTCTCAACTGCAGATAAGCGGCAAGTTCGATACGGGCGTTTATCAATTTGTTGAGAAGATCGGTTCTCAGTCTGTCAACAACCATACTTTGTTCCTCCTCTTTCCAACTATGGTGCAACTTAATAGTATGGTTGTTTTTTGAACAAATAGATGTCCTACATCAATAAAGCTCAATTGATTAACATAATTTACAATGTTACAACTTCATTCTGTACGCTTTCGAAGGCGCTCAGTGTCTGACTCGTCTGACATTTTTTGCTATACCTGATGTGGTTACTGCCATGGCGTTGATGATGAGGGGTCTATGTCGAAAGCAAATGATGCAGAAAAAATACGCACACTATCAAAAATAGATCTCAATCTGCTGACCATTTTCTGCTTGATCTATAGCGTGGGTAGCATCTCCAGAGTCGCTGACATGCTGAACATCTCGCCTTCCGCCGTCAGCCAGTCATTAAGAAAACTGCGCGAAATGATGGGGGATAATCTGTTTGTCCGTAGCGGTAATGCACTGTTACCGACGGTCTATTCTGATGAGCTGTATGATAATACAATCCCAATTATCGATAAGCTGTCAACGCTGATGCCGCTTTCCACGCCTGCCGCAAAAAAAAGGTTAACGCTTTATACAGAATCTTTTATTTCCCCTATCGTTATTCCAGATGTCACCGCCAGAATAATCGAGACTGACGCCGATATCAGCCTCCTGCACCTTACCGCCGACCTGAATGAACAGAGTATTATTGAACTGCTGAATATGCGTCAGGCAGATGCCGTTTTTTCTACCTTTTCTGTAGAGTCAGCAAGTCTTTCATGCCAGAAAATATGCGATATGCGCCTGGTTCTGGCGGCCTCGCAAAATAATTCTTTATATGGTAACACCATCAGCGAAGCGCAATTCAGAAACGCTAGCCTGGTCGGTTACAATACTAAGAATGAGAAAATCATTTATCATCGCAGTATTGTGGATAAAAAATTCAGAACAGGAGAACGCTGCCTGCTTACCTCATCGTTTACGGCGATTCTGACGATTGTGTCCAATACCCATTGTTTAGGGGTGATCCCGGAAAAGGTATATGAAACACACGCCCACCTGTATGGACTAAAAAAAATAAACACTCCGTTTCCCTTGCCACAATTTAGCGTGTTTGCCTCATCGCGCAAAGAAGGCAATACCCATAAGGTCCTCGCCCCTATTCTGGCTAATTTGCAAACAGCCTCCCTGTTATGAAAACCAGGGAGGCTGAGCGTTAGGAATACTGGCTACACGCGAATTTTTGCTATTCGCCAGATATAGTCGGCATATTCCTGAACCGTTCTGTCCGACGAGAAATACCCCATGTTAGCAATATTGTGCAGGGTTTTTGTCGTCCACTCACGGGGATTACGATACAACTCATCCACCGCATCCTGACAATCTACATAGCTGCGATAATCTGCCAACACCTGATAGTAGTCGCCGAAGTTAATCAATGAATCCAGCACGCCTCTATAACGCCCTGGTTCCTGCGGACTGAATACCCCCGTACCGATTTGCGTCAGCACCTGATGAAGTTCCTCATCCTTTTCAAAGATTTGTCTCGGGTCATAGCCATCATGTCGCAGAGTTTCAACCTGGTTCGCCGTATTACCAAAGATAAAGATGTTATCTTCCCCAACGTATTCGCGCATTTCGATATTTGCGCCGTCGAGCGTACCGATAGTCAGCGCACCATTCATACCGAATTTCATATTGCTGGTCCCGGAGGCTTCCGTCCCGGCCAGGGAAATTTGCTCTGACAGATCGGCTGCCGGAATAATTAGCTGAGCGAGACTGACGCTGTAATCCGGAATAAAGACTACCTTTAGTTTGCCGCCAATTTGCGGATCGTTATTGACTAACTGCGCCACGTCATTAATCAAGCGAATAATTTGTTTTGCCATGTGATAAGAGGATGCTGCTTTTCCGGCAAAGATATTCACTCGCGGTACCCAGTTGGCATCCGGTGCGGCTTTAATCCGGTTATAACGTGTAATAACGTGGAGCACATTCATGAGTTGCCGCTTGTACTCGTGGATGCGTTTCACCTGCACATCAAACAGCGCATCAGGATTCACCACCACGCTATAGTAGGTGGCAATATGGTGCGCCAGCCGCTGCTTATTTTTACGTTTCGCACGATGCACAGCCTCATTCACCGACGGATAATCTATAAACTGCTTTAGCTCGCCCAACTGCATTAATTTAGCCCGCCAGCTGTCACCGATATTGTCGTCCAGCACTTTGGCAAGCGGTGGATTCGCCAGCGCCAGCCAACGACGCGCAGTCACACCATTGGTTACATTGGTGAAACGCAGGGGAAATATACGCGCGAAGTCTGCAAACAGTGATTCGGTCATCAGTTTTGAATGCAACGCCGATACGCCGTTTACCTTATGACTGACAACTACCGCCAGCCAGGCCATACGCACCACACGACCATTGGATTCTTCAATTAACGACACACGTTTCAGTAGATCGCCGTCATTACGATAACGTTCCTGTAAAGTCTTCAGAAAACGATCGTTAATCTCAAAAATAATCTGCAGATGGCGCGGTAAAATTCGACTTAGCATTTCTACCGGCCAGGTCTCCAGCGCCTCACTCATCAACGTATGGTTGGTATAAGAAAAAATCTGGCAGGTCACGTCAAACGCGTGATCCCAGCTAAACTGGTGATGATCAATCAATAAGCGCATCAACTCAGGGATCGCCAGTACCGGATGCGTATCATTAAGGTGAATCGCAATTTTATCGGCCAGATTGTCGTATGTTCTGTGCAACTGATAATGACGACTCAGAATATCCTGAATCGTTGCCGAGGCCAGGAAATAGGCCTGGCGTAAACGCAATTCACGCCCCGCATCGGTGGAATCATCCGGGTACAAAACCCGCGAGATTCGATCGAAGTGATATTTGTTCTCCACTTCTGTAGCAAAGTCGGCCTGTTGATTCAGTTTGCCCGCATTAACTTCGTTATTCACCTGCACGTTCCACAAGCGCAACGTATTAGTCGTGTCCGTCGCATAACCTGGAATGATTTGATCATGCGCCACCGCCAGAATATCCTCGGTTTCAAGCCAGCGGGTTTTATTCCCCTCCTGTTGAACACGCCCACCAAAACGCACTTTATAATGCGTATTATGACGTTTGAACTCCCACGGATTACCGTATTCCAGCCAATAATCCAGCGACTCTTTTTGTACACCGTTAACGATGTTTTGTTTAAACATACCGTAGTTATAACGAATACCGTATCCACATCCCGGTAATCCGAGCGTCGCCAGTGAATCAAGGAAGCAGGCCGCCAGACGACCGAGACCACCATTACCTAACCCGGGATCGTTTTCTTCATCAATCAGTTCTTCCAGTTCAAGCCCCATTGCCTCCAGCGCGCTTCTGACTTCGTCATAAATACCTAAAGAGAGCAATGCATTGGATAGCGTACGACCAATTAAAAATTCCATCGACAGATAATATACCTGGCGCGCATCCTGAGAGAATTGCGCCCGATTAGAACGGTGCCAGCGCTCGACCATTCGATCGCGTACCGCATATAACGTTGCATTAAGCCACTCCCGTTTCGTGGCGATTGCGGGATCTTTGCCAATAGTAAATAAAAGTTTATTAGCAATATCATCTCTCAGTTTATCAACATCAGAGTCCGCCGTAGGCGGCAGTGGCGAAATATACATATTAACGTTACCTTTCAAATTTTGTAGGATGGGTAATAGACAGGTAAATTATTTAATTTCTGGGTTACGAGCGTCAGATTTTTGTCGAATAATTTCATGACTGGCGATGAACGTTAATTCTGTCATTAATACACGCCAACTTAAGCCTGTGGCAAGTGAGATATAATATAAACTCACACCATTAGCATAAAGCGTTTTAGCCATTTCAAGTTTCGACTTCAAAACAATATCTTTCAAATTAAACCTCATTAGTAACGCTCGACGAGATAAAATTTACGATAATGAGTGCCTATAGCCAAGAAGCGGCACTTAAAGCCGGAATTAGACTCACTAAACACCTTTCACTAACCGATCTACTCTTTATAGGTATCGCTCTTTATTCTCTCCGTCTTATGCTGATCAGATATAGATGTACCGTGAAGGCATCTGTATAATCCCCCGATTACGAGCAATGTACAGAATAAGAAAATGGCAAAAATTGGTTTTATATCACTAGGTTGTCCGAAAAACCTCGTCGATTCTGAGCGCATCCTGACCGAACTTCGTACCGAAGGCTATGATGTTGTGCCAAGCTACGACGACGCGGATATGGTTATCGTTAACACCTGCGGCTTTATCGACAGTGCGGTTCAGGAGTCCCTGGAAGCAATTGGCGAAGCGCTGAACGAGAACGGTAAGGTGATCGTCACCGGCTGTCTGGGCGCGAAAGTCGATCAGATCCGTGAAGTCCACCCGAAGGTGCTGGAAATCACCGGGCCGCATAGCTACGAACAGGTTCTGGAGCACGTTCACCACTATGTGCCAAAACCAAAACACAACCCGTTCCAGAGTCTGGTTCCTGAGCAGGGCGTCAAGCTGACTCCTCGCCATTACGCCTATCTGAAGATTTCTGAAGGCTGTAACCACCGCTGCACGTTCTGCATTATTCCATCCATGCGCGGCGATCTGGTGAGCCGTCCGATTGGCGACGTCCTCAGCGAAGCCAAGCGTCTGGTCGATGCGGGCGTGAAAGAGATTCTGGTAATCTCTCAGGATACCTCTGCGTACGGTGTAGATGTTAAGCATCGTACCGGTTTCCATAACGGCGAGCCGGTCAAAACCAGCATGGTTGATCTGTGCGAACAGCTATCAAAACTGGGGATCTGGACGCGCCTGCATTACGTCTACCCCTACCCGCACGTTGATGATGTGATCCCGCTGATGGCGGAAGGGAAAATCCTGCCATATCTGGACATCCCGTTACAGCATGCCAGCCCGCGTATTCTTAAACTGATGAAACGCCCAGGCTCCGTGGACAGACAGCTGGCGCGCATCAAACAGTGGCGTGAAATCTGCCCTGAACTGACGCTGCGCTCCACTTTCATTGTTGGTTTCCCGGGTGAAACGGAAGAAGACTTCCAGATGTTGCTCGACTTCCTGAAGGAAGCGCGTCTGGATCGCGTGGGCTGCTTTAAATACAGCCCGGTAGAAGGCGCTGGCGCTAATGACCTGCCGGATCAAATCCCGGAAGAGGTGAAAGAAGAACGCTGGAATCGCTTTATGCAATTGCAACAGCAGATCTCTGCTGAACGTTTGCAGGAGAAAGTGGGCCGCGAGATTCTGGTCATCGTTGATGAAGTTGACGAAGAAGGCGCAATTGGTCGTAGCATGGCTGATGCTCCGGAAATCGACGGCGCGGTATATCTGAATGGTGAAACCAAGGTGAAACCTGGCGATATCATCCGCGTGAAAGTCGAAAACGCAGATGAATACGATCTGTGGGGCACCCGCGTTTAATTAAGCGCAACCCAACGTAGGCCGGATAAGGCATTTATGCCGCATCCGGCAATGCCTGATGGCGACGCTGAAGCGTCTTATCAGGCCTACGGTTTACCCTTTTATTTTCGGGTCCAGCGCGTCGCGCAGACCATCTCCCAGTAAGTTAAACGCCAGCACCGTCAGGAATATCGCTACCGCCGGGAAAATCGCCACGTGCGGCGCGATCACCATATCAGCACGCGCTTCATTAAGCATTGCCCCCCACTCCGGCGTCGGCGGTTGTGCGCCTAATCCCAGAAATGACAGGCTCGCGGCAGAGATAATCGACGTACCAATTCGCATGGTAAAAAAGACCACGATCGATGAGACCGTTCCAGGCAGAATATGGTTGAAGATGATGGTCGCATCGCTGGCACCAATACTGCGCGCAGACTCAATAAACGTCTGCTGCTTCAGCACCAGCGTATTCCCGCGCACCAGGCGCGCGAAGGCTGGAATGGAGAAAATGGCTACGGCAATGATCACGTTAGCAATACCGCTGCCCAGAACGGCGACCACGGCTATCGCCAGCAATATCCCCGGAAAGGCGAACAGCACATCGCAGATTCGCATAATCAGTCGATCCCACCAGCCTTCGTAGTATCCCGCCAGCAGCCCCAGCACTGTGCCAATCGCCGCGCCAATAAACACGGCAAAGACCCCTGCCGCCAGCGAGATTTGCGCGCCAACCAGCACACGGCTAAAGATATCCCGTCCCAGTGAGTCAACGCCAAACCAGTGCAGCATTGATGGTCCATCATTCAAACGGTCATAATCGAAGTAATTCTCGGCATCAAATGGTGTCAGCCAGCGGGCAAAAATCGCCACCATGATCAGGAGCAATACAAACAATCCAGCGAACATCGCCATGTGCTGTCGACGGAAACGACGCCAGAATTCATGCCACGGTGTGCGTATCTGCTCTGGCTTAACAAGAGGCATCGCATTTAAAATCGCCTGTCGGCGCCAGTTAAAAAATCGCATCCTTACTTGTACCTGATAGCCGGATTAATGGCGGCGTAGAGCACATCCACCACTAAGTTAATAAGAATAAATTCCAGAGAAAACAACAGTACCTCGGCCTGAATTACCGGGTAGTCGCGCATTTCGACGGAGTCCACCAACAGCCGTCCAAGCCCTGGCCAGTTGAACACCTTCTCAACCACAATAGAGCCACCAAGCAAAAAGCCAAACTGTAGCCCCATCATGGTGACCACCGGGATCATCGCATTACGCAGACCATGTTTTAACACCACCCAGGTTTCACTCACCCCTTTAGCCCGCGCGGTCCGCATATAATCTTCACTGAGCACATCGACAAACGAAGCGCGAGTAAATCGGGCTAACACCGCAGCCACCGCCGCGCCCAGCGTAATAGACGGGAGGATATAGTGCATCCAGGTGTCAGCGCCAACGGTGGGTAACCAACCGAGCTCAACGGAGAATATCTGCATCAGCAGCATGCCAAGCGCAAACGCCGGGAACGAGATCCCGGTGACCGCCAGCGTCATGCTCAATCTGTCCGGCCAGCGATTGCGCCATACGGCAGCAATGATCCCCGCCGTCATGCCGAACAATACCGCCCACGCCATACTGGCAATAGTCAGCCATAGTGATGGCATAAAACGACTGGCTATCTCTTCAGAAACCGGACGACGAGAAACCATCGACGTGCCAAAATCGCCTTGCAACACGTTGGTCATGTAATGCCAGAACTGAACATGCAGCGGCTGGTCCAGACCCAGCTGCTTGCGCACCAGTTCAATCACCTCGGCGTCAGCTTCCGGCCCGGCAATCAGCCGGGCCGGATCGCCGGGTAGCAGGTGAACAAATAAAAATACCAGCACCGCAACAATCAACAGAGTTGGAATCAACCCCAGCAGGCGCTTGAAAACATAGTTAAGCATCACGCTCCCTTCGCCGGCCCCTACGCTTCGGGGCCGAATGAATAGCTTATTTTAAATCCGCATCATCAAAGCTAAATCCGGTATCCGGCATGATCCAGAATCCGGTCAACCTGGTGCTGTGCGCCGAAATCAGTTTTTCCACTACCAGCGGGATCCACGGCGACTCTTTCCAGATAATATCCTGCGCATCCTTGTACAGCTTCGCTTTCTGCGCCGGATCGTTGGTTTGCAACGCTGCAGCTAAATCACTGTCCACCTGTTTGTTGCTGTAGAACGCCGTATTAAACAGAGTGGGCGGCCAGTTTTGTGATGCAAACAGCGGCGACAACGCCCAGTCAGCTTCACCCGTAGAGGCAGACCAGCCGGTGTAGAACATCCGCACCCCGCTCTCTTTCTGCGCTTTCCCTTCAACTTCCGCCGCACGCTGGCCGGCATCCATCGCTGTTACCTGAGCTTTAACACCCACCTGCGCCAACTGCTGCTGGGTAAATTGCAGCACTTTCTGCGCGGTACTGTGGTTATGCGAAGACCATAGCGTGGTGGTAAAACCGTTCGGATAACCTGCTTCTTTCAGCAGTTCGCGCGCTTTCGCCGGGTCGTACGCCCATGGCGTATAGCTTTGTGCATAGGCTATCGACGGTGGGAGAACGCCGGTTGCTGGCGTCGCGTAACCGGCAAAAGCCACTTTCACCAGCGCCTGGCGGTTGATGGCATAATTCAGCGCTTCACGCACCTTCGGGTTGTCGAACGGTTTTTGCGTGACGTTCATGCTGATATAACGCTGCATAATAGACGGACTGGCCACCAGTTCCAGGTTTTTGTTCTTCGCCAGTAACGCCGCCTGCTCGTAAGGGATTGGGAAGGCAAACTGCGCTTCCCCGGTCTGTAACATGGCCGCACGCGTGTTGTTGTCGGTCACCGGACGCCAGGTAATCGTATCCAGCTTTGGCAGCCCCTGCTGCCAGTAACCTGCGAACTTCTTAACCTTCACAAAATCTGTCTGATTCCAGGTATCAAGCTGGTACGGCCCGGTCCCCACAGGGTGGAAACCGATCTCCTTACCGTATTTCTCCAGCGCGGCGGGAGAAATCATCGCCGTTGCCGGATGCGCCAGAATATTGATAAAGGCAGAGAACGGCTGTTTCAGGGTAATCTTCACCGTCGACGGATCGACTACTTCGGTTTTATCGATATTCTTATACAGGTTGTAGCGTTTCAGATGGTTTTCTGGGTTACTGGCCCGATCGAGGTTAGCTTTTACCGCATCGGCATTGAAGTCAGTACCATCCTGAAACTTCACACCCTGGCGCAGCTTGAGGGTATAGATCAGCCCATCATCAGAAACCGTATAACTCTCCGCGAGCACATTTTTCAGCTTCATTTCTTTATCAAGACCAAACAGCCCCTGATAAAACGACTTCGCTACCGCCTGCGACAACGTGTCATTCGCGTCATAGGGGTCGAGCGTCGTGAAATTGGATCCCACCGCCACCACCACATCTTTGGCGGCCCAGCCAGGCGATGCGGCCAGTGCAGAGGCCACTCCCACAGCAACCAGCCATTTTCGAGCAACAATTTTTGTCATGTTATTCTCCTTAAACCCTGCCTGCCTGTTATAAACGCGAAAGCGCATTTTCTGGTTGCCCACGCGCAACAAAATGCCCCGGACCAACTAACTGGAGCGAAACGGGGGAAATCTCTTCGCCACGTTTGCGAATATTGCTGGGGATATCGTCCGACAACAGCACGCGCTGGGGACGGTGATGCGATGGATCGGCGACCGGAACTGCCGCCATCAGCTTGCGAGTGTACGGATGTTGCGGATTTTCAAACACCGCCCGCCGGGTGCCTATCTCAACGATCTGTCCCAGATACATGACCGCCACACGGTGACTGATCCGTTCCACCACCGCCATATCGTGGGAAATAAACAGGTATGCGATACCCAATTCTCGCTGCAGGTCGAGCATCAGGTTGATGATTTGCCCACGAATTGAAACATCCAGCGCCGAGACAGATTCATCAGCAATAATCACTTTGGGATTGAGCGCCAATGCACGTGCAATACAGATACGCTGACGCTGACCGCCGGAAAACTCGTGCGGATAGCGCCAGGCATGCTCAGGCAGCAAGCCTACACGTTCCAACAACCATGCAACCCGTTTTGATCCCGCGTCACCCTGCAATAACCCATGTACCCGTAGCGGCTCCAGAATGGAATATCCCACGGTCTGGCGCGGATCGAGCGAGGCATACGGATCCTGGAAGATAAACTGAATATCCCGACGCAGCGGCTGTAACTTGCTGGCAGCAAGGGTATCAATACGCTGTCCGTTGAAAATGATTTCCCCACGCTGAGACTCAACCAGGCGCAGCAGCGCCCGCCCGGTGGTGGATTTCCCGCAGCCCGACTCCCCCACCAGCGAGAGCGTTTCTCCCGGCCACAGGTCAAAGCTGACGTTTTCCACTGCATGCACCTCGCGAGTCACGCGATTTAGAATGCCACTGCGCAGAGGAAAACGCGTCACTAAATTTCGTACCCGCAGAATAGGCTCGCCTTCAACCACGGTGTCCTGCTCGGTCTGCGGTTCTACATGACTGGGATCCTGCAATGAAATAAGCGGGAAACGGCGCGGAAGCTCATGCCCGTTCATCGCCCCAAGCTGCGGCACGGCTGCCAACAGCGCTTTGGTATAGGGATGCTGGGGAGCGTGAAAAATCTGTTCAACGCTGCCGGTTTCTACCGCCTCGCCTTGATACATCACCAGCACGCGGTCGGCAATATCCGCCACAACGCCCATATCGTGGGTAATGAAGATCACGCCCATCGACATATCCTGCTGCAACACTTTTATCAGTTGCAGGATCTGCGCCTGAATGGTGACATCCAGCGCGGTCGTCGGCTCATCGGCAATTAAAACCGCAGGCCGACATGACAGTGCCATGGCGATCATCACTCGCTGACGCATACCGCCGGAAAGCTGATGTGGATAACGCGATAAAATCGCCTTCGCCTCGGGGATACGCACCTGATCGAGCATTCGCTTCGCTTCTACCATCGCCTCTTCGTGACTGGCACCCTGGTGCAAGCGGATAGACTCGGCAATTTGCTCGCCCACGGTAAACACCGGATTGAGCGATGTCATAGGCTCCTGGAAGATCATCGCGATATCCGCACCGCGCACGTGACGCATTTGCGATGCGCTCTGTTCACCCAGCTCAATAACCTGCCGATTGCGGCGTCGCAGCAGCATTTCATCGCAGCTTACCTCGCCGCCTGCCTGTTCAATCAGACGCATCAGCGACAAGGCCGTTACCGACTTTCCTGAACCGGACTCACCAACAATCGCCAGCGTTTCGCCACGCTTCAGGCGAAATGACAGATTGCGCACTGCGCTGACACGCTGCTGCTCCTGTTCAAAGGCAATATTCAGATTGCTGACTGCCAGCACGTCACTGGCATCAAGCTCATCACTGTGTGGCAACGCTCTCTCCTTTTTCCCGATAAATACCGGTGGTTGGCGTATCGCCTGCGTATCCCCAGGCGCGGTACATGCCTTCGCTGTTAAACGGCAAGGCGACGTTGCCCTCATGATCGATAGCAATTAAACCGCCACTGCCGCCAAGCGCCGGTAATTTTTCCATCACTACGCGTTCACACGCTTCGGATAAACTCAGGCCGCCATAGTCCATCAACGCCGCAATGTCATAGGCCGCCAACGCACGAATAAAGACTTCCCCGGTTCCGGTGCAGGAGACTGCCACACTTGCATTATTGGCATAACAGCCTGCGCCGACCAACGGACTGTCGCCCACCCGCCCCGGTAATTTGTTGGTCATCCCGCCGGTCGATGTTGCTGCCGCCAGATTGCCAAACATATCTAACGCGACCGCACCCACGGTACCCATTTTGTTGTTTTCATCCAGCGGGCTCGCGCTATGGTCCAGCACCGTTTCACCCGCTGTTCGCGCCGCTAATAGTTGAGCGTAGCGTTCTGGCGTCGAGAAAATATCCGCGGATACGCGCTCCATACCCTGCGCAATGGCAAAGTTTTCAGCCCCTTCACCTATCATCATGACGTGTGGACTGCGTTCCATTACCAGGCGCGCCGCGAGAATCGGATTGCGTAAATGGCTGACTCCGGCGACGGCTCCCACATTGAGCGTGTTACCGTCCATCACGCAGGCATCCAGTTCATGGGTTTCATCACGGGTATACACCGCACCAATTCCGGCATTAAACAACGGGCACTCTTCCAGCAGACGTACGGCTTCGGTAACGACATCCAGTGCGCTACGACCGTCTTCAAGCATCCGCTGGCCGGTTTCAACGATATCCGACAGCGCCTGTATATAACGCAACTCTTGCTCCTGGCTCAGCTGCGAACGGGTGATAGCCCCTGCGCCGCCGTGAATTGCAATGACTGCTTTACCCATTTTTTTCGTCCATTAGCTGGCAGGTACCGGGGTTATAAATATCAGAATTTCTGTGACTTATTGATTCGATTTTTGAATATAGAAAGATGCAGACGTCATGTAAAGGTAAAGGCTCGCGCCTTACAACTCGCCCCATCAGGTCATGCAGACGTGTTTAACGCAAAAGAGATCCCTAAACGTAATTAATAAATTATTTAAACCTATCGGTAATCTGTTTTTTTGCATAACACACAAAGCGTTCAACAGATGGCATAGACGCAGCCCAGTTTTTTTTGGTTAATCCCAAGTATTCCGCACGTGCAGCTTGCAGCGTATCAGCATACTCAACGGGTAATTGCGGTATAAGCCAGGAGGCGGCTTCATCTTTAGCGACAATATTGCCCGTAACTACGCTGTACCAAATACGCGCCAGAGTAAGGATGATATTTCGCTCGTCACCCTCTAAATCGCCCGGTTTCTGCCATATATCAAGGATATGCCGAAATGTTTGCACGACATCGCTAAAAGGGATGACATTGAATAACGTCCCTGCGGGTTCACCGAACAACGCTACGCTGGCGCGCCGGGCCTGGGTCAGCAGAATGGCAAGATCAGGATCCAGCTGTGTCGGTTCAACAATTCCCGCGAGAATATCGTCACGCAACCATTCGCCAAATTGCATTTCTCTTGACGGTGGGAATTGCCAGGGTACAAGTTGTGAATAGACCACGATGGTCACTTCCAGCGCCCGATAGCTATCAACGCTGCCAGGCGGTGCTGATATTTCCAGAAAACCCTGCATCAGATCTTTTCTTTGCCGGGTATTAAGTGGCTGCCTAATGGTAACCAGTAAATCGATATCGCTTTGGGGCTTTAAGCCACCTTCAACTGCAGAGCCATACAAATGAACAGCTACCAGGTCGCCCTCGATAATCCGCGCAATCAGTGCACTGGCGGCATTCACCTGCCGTCGAATTGAATCCGGGATAGTCGTAGACATTTAGCCTCCTGGCGAAAAAGCAGAAATAATGAGTCTATACTGCATTTTTCCTGTAGCGCTATTCTCTGGCAGAAAACCTGTATCAGATCTGATCCTAAGCCTGAGGTAGCATACTGTCCGCGTCCATTTTCTGACATAATGAGCGGATTCGATTTTGCCCCGCAGGAGTCTTCTCATGGAATTTACCGCCGGACTGATGCCGCTTGAAACGGCTCTCTCTCAGATGCTTTCGCGTATTACCCCACTCACCGCCGTCGAAACGCTGCCGCTGGTTCAATGCTTTGGTCGCATTCTGGCCACCGACGTCGTCTCCCCGATTGATGTGCCGGGATTCGATAACTCGGCAATGGATGGCTATGCGGTGCGATTAGCCGATTTACAATCAGACCAGCCTCTTGCGGTGGCTGGCAAAGCCTTTGCTGGTCAACCATTCCACGGCGAGTGGCCTGCGGGAACCTGCATCCGCATTATGACCGGTGCCCCGGTGCCTGCCGGTTGTGAAGCCGTGGTGATGCAGGAGCAAACGGAACAAACTGACGACGGTGTGCGTTTTACCGCCGACGTCCGCAGCGGACAAAATATTCGTCTGCGCGGTGAAGATATCGCAAACGGCGCGGTGGTATTCCCTACCGGAACTCGTCTGACAACCGCCGAGCTTCCTGTTCTGGCCTCGCTCGGCATTGCCGAAGTACCGGTCGTTCGCAAAGTTCGCGTGGCGTTGTTCTCCACCGGTGATGAGCTGCAACTGCCGGGTCAGCCGCTGGGCGACGGGCAGATTTATGACACAAACCGTCTGACCGTTCACCTGATGCTGCAGCAGTTGGGCTGCGAAGTGATCAACTTAGGAATTATTCGCGACGATCCCAACGCGCTGCGGGCCGCGTTTATCGAAGCCGACAGCCAGGCCGACATCGTCATCAGCTCTGGTGGCGTTTCGGTAGGCGAAGCGGATTACACCAAAACCATTCTGGAAGAGCTGGGAGAAATTGCCTTCTGGAAGTTGGCCATTAAACCCGGCAAACCGTTCGCGTTTGGTAAACTGAGCAACAGCTGGTTTTGTGGCCTGCCGGGTAATCCGGTTTCTGCGGCCCTCACCTTTTATCAACTGGTGCAACCGCTGCTGGCGAAACTCAGCGGCAACACCGCCTGTGGGTTGCCTCCGCGCCAGCGCGTGCGCACCGCATCACGTCTGAAGAAAACACCTGGTCGTCTGGATTTTCAGCGCGGTGTATTGCAGCGTACCGCGGAAGGCGAGCTGGAAGTCACCACCACCGGACACCAGGGCTCGCATATTTTTAGCTCCTTTAGCCAGGGCAACTGCTTTATCGTGCTGGAGCGCGATCGCGGTAACGTTGAGGCCGGTGAATGGGTTGAGGTCGAGCCGTTTAACGCACTGTTTGGAGGCCTGTAATGGCAGAACTCAGCGACCAGGAGATGATGCGCTATAACCGGCAAATCATTCTGCGCGGCTTCGATTTCGAAGGTCAGGAAGCGCTCAAAGATGCGCGGGTACTGGTCGTTGGTCTGGGGGGACTGGGATGCGCAGCAACCCAGTACCTTGCGGGCGCTGGCGTCGGGCATTTAACCCTGCTCGACTTTGACACGGTCTCCGTATCGAACCTCCAACGCCAGACGCTGCACAGCGATGCAACCGTAGGGCAACCCAAAGTGCTATCAGCCCGTGATGCGCTAGCGCGGATTAACCCTTATATCGCCATTACGCCGGTGAATGCGCTGCTGGACGATAGCGAGATTCACGCGCTTATTGCCGAACACGATTTGGTGCTGGACTGTACGGATAACGTCAGCATCCGCAATCAGCTGAATACCGGATGTTTTGCCGCCAGAGTTCCGCTGGTTTCCGGTGCGGCAATTCGCATGGAAGGGCAAATTACCGTATTTACGTATCAGGAAGGAGAGCCCTGCTACCGTTGCCTGAGTCGTCTGTTCGGTGAAAATGCCCTGACCTGCGTAGAAGCCGGAGTGATGGCCCCGCTGATCGGCGTGATCGGCTCGTTACAGGCAATGGAGGCCATTAAGCTGCTGGCAAACTACGGTAAACCGGCATCCGGAAAAATCGTCATGTACGATGCCATGACCTGCCAGTTTCGCGAAATGAAGCTGATGCGCAACCCGGGGTGTGAGGTTTGTAGTCGGTAAAAAAGTCGGGTGGCGGCTTCGCCTTACCCGACCTACAACGACTCGAACGTAGACCGGGTAAGCGTTAGCACCACCCGGCAACAGCATCAGATTGACGTGCGTCCAAATGCGCTCTGCCAGTCATGCTCAAACTTCGCGACGGCAGCGTCAACCGCCGGAGAGCTAATCATCTGCTGAGCAACGTCCAGCGGTAGCGTGATGGACTCGCAGCCCGCCAGCAGACAATCCAGCGCCTGACGCGGCGTTTTAAAACTGGCTGCCAGTACTTTGGCGTGCGGGGCATGCATTTTCAGTAACGTCTGCAGGTCGGTCACCGTCTGAATGCCATCCCCTCCTTGCGCATCCACGCGGTTAACGTATGGCGCAATGTATTCCGCACCCGCCAGAGCAGCTAATAACCCTTGAGCTGCACCGTATACCGCAGTACCCAACGTCGGGATCCCTTCTTCTTTCAGCAATTTTATAGCCGCCAGACCTTCTGCTGTCACCGGCACTTTGACCACGATATCAGCGATGATTGCCCGCAGCTTACGCGCATCGCTGACCATCCCTTCGGCGGTGGTCGCCATCACCTGAGCAAACAGACGGCCTTGCCCTCCCATCGCTTCCTGCAGTTGCGGCAGTAGTACTTCCAGCGTCTGATTCCCTGCCGCCACAATGCTCGGGTTAGTGGTCACCCCTGCCAGCGGGAAAATGCGCGCCAGAGCTTTTACCGCATCAACATCAGACGTATCTAAATAGAGTTCCATAACCTTTCCTCAAACGAATAATTAGCATGAATAAAAGGTAGCACGGCGAAACCTCACGGTTAGTTGACGCATGTCAATATAACTTTCATTCGAAAGTAATTTAATCTTTATACGAAAGAAATGAGGCCGCTTATGATTTTCAATATTCAGCGCTATTCCACGCATGATGGCCCCGGTATTCGTACCGTGGTGTTCCTTAAGGGATGCTCCCTGGGCTGTCGGTGGTGCCAGAATCCGGAAAGCCGCGCCCGCGCGCAGGACCTGCTTTATGACGCGCGTTTGTGCCTCGACGGTTGCGATCTCTGTGCTCAGGCAGCACCCGCGGTGATTGAACGGGCGCTGGGCGGATTACTGATTCATCGCGAAAAACTGACCGATGACGCTCTCACTGCGCTGACCGACTGCTGTCCGACTCAGGCGTTAACCGTCTGTGGAGAGATAAAAAGCGTGGACGATATCATGGCGACCGTATTGCGAGATAAACCGTTTTACGACCGTAGTGGCGGAGGCCTCACCCTGTCCGGCGGTGAACCGTTTATGCAACCAGAGCTGGCAGCGGCTTTGCTCAAAGCCAGCCACGACGCAGGCATTCATACCGCGGTGGAAACCTGTCTGCATGTTCCGTGGAAGTATATTGAACCGTCACTGTCTTACATCGATCTGTTCCTGGCTGATTTAAAACATGTAGCCGATGCGCCGTTTAAACAGTGGACCGATGGCAGCGCCTCTCGCGTACTGGAAAATCTAAAAAAACTGGCCGCCGCCGGTAAAAAAATGATCATCCGTGTACCGCTGATTCAGGGATTCAACGCAGATGAAGCCGCTATTCAGGCCATTACCGATTTTGCCGCCGATGAGCTTCACGTCGGTGAGATCCATTTTTTGCCCTATCACACCCTTGGCATCAACAAATACCACTTACTCAGTCAACCCTACAACGCACCGGATAAACCGCTTGATGCGCCAGCACTGCTCGAATTTGCCCAGCAGTACGCCAGCCTTAAAGGTTTAACCGCGACCCTACGAGGATAATCGCCATGACCACTCTGAAACTGGATACACTCAGCGACCGTATCAAAGCGCATAAAACGGCCCTGATCCACATCGTGAAGCCGCCGGTTTGTACCGAGCGCGCCCAGCACTATACCGAGATGTATCAGCAACACCTGGATAAGCCTATCCCGGTACGTCGCGCACTGGCACTGGCCCATCATCTGGCGGAACGCACCATCTGGATCAAACATGACGAACTGATCATTGGTAACCAGGCAAGCGAAGTGCGTGCCGCGCCTATCTTCCCGGAATACACCGTCTCCTGGATTGAAAAAGAGATCGACGACCTCGCCGACAGACCAGGTGCAGGCTTTGCGGTAAGCGAAGAGAACAAACGCGTGTTGCACGAGGTGTGCCCATGGTGGCGTGGTCAGACCGTGCAGGATCGCTGCTACGGGATGTTTACCGACGAACAGAAAGGGCTGCTGGAAACCGGCATTATCAAAGCCGAAGGTAACATGACCTCCGGCGATGCACACCTGGCGGTAAACTTCCCGCTACTGCTGGAAAAAGGTCTTGATGGTCTGCGTCACAAAGTTGATGAACGTCGCTCCCGTATCAATCTGACGTGTCTGGACGATCTCCATGGCGATCAGTTCCTGAAAGCGATTGATATCGTGCTGGAAGCCGTCAGTCTGCACATTGAGCGCTTTGCCGCGCTGGCGCGTAAAATGGCATCCACGGAAACCCGCACCAGTCGTCGTGATGAACTGCTGACCATGGCGGAAAACTGCGATGTGATCGCCCATGAGCCGCCAAAAACGTTCTGGCAGGCGTTGCAGTTGTGCTATTTCATCCAGCTGATCCTGCAAATTGAATCAAACGGTCACTCGGTGTCGTTTGGTCGTATGGATCAATACCTCTACCCGTTCTATCGTCGCGACGTCGAACTGAACCAGAGTCTGGATCGCGAGCACGCCATTGAGCTGCTGCACAGCTGCTGGCTGAAACTGCTGGAAGTGAACAAAATCCGCTCCGGCTCCCATTCGAAAGCCTCAGCGGGCAGCCCGCTGTATCAGAACGTGACCATTGGTGGTCAAAATCTGGTCAACGGCCAGCCGATGGATGCCGTCAACCCGCTCTCCTACGCGATTCTGGAGTCCTGCGGCCGTCTGCGTTCTACGCAGCCAAACCTGAGCGTGCGTTATCACGCAGGGATGAGTAATGACTTCCTGGATGCCTGCGTGCAGGTGATCCGCTGCGGCTTCGGGATGCCTGCCTTTAACAACGATGAAATCGTCATACCAGAATTCATTAAGCTGGGCATTGAACCTCAGGATGCCTATGACTATGCGGCCATTGGGTGTATCGAAACCGCCGTTGGCGGGAAATGGGGCTACCGTTGCACCGGCATGAGCTTTATTAACTTTGCCCGCGTGATGCTGGCGGCACTGGAAGGTGGGCGCGATGCCACCAGCGGCAAAGTCTTTCTGCCACAGGAAAAAGCGCTCTCGGCTGGTAACTTCAACAATTTCGACGAAGTAATGGAAGCATGGGATACGCAGATCCGCTACTACACGCGTAAATCCATCGAAATTGAGTATGTCGTCGACACCATGCTGGAAGAGAACGTGCACGATATTCTGTGCTCCGCGCTGGTAGACGACTGCATTGAGCGGGCGAAAAGCATTAAGCAAGGCGGCGCGAAATACGACTGGGTATCAGGTTTGCAGGTGGGTATTGCCAACCTCGGTAACAGCCTGGCAGCAGTGAAGAAACTGGTCTTTGAACAGGGCGCTATCGGTCAACAACAACTGGCCGCCACGCTGGCCGATGATTTTGACGGTCTGACCCATGAGCAGTTACGCCAACGACTAATCAACGGCGCGCCGAAATACGGCAACGATGACGATAGCGTTGATACGCTGCTGGCCCGCGCTTATCAGACCTATATCGATGAACTGAAACAGTATCATAATCCGCGTTACGGACGTGGCCCGGTTGGCGGCAATTACTACGCCGGCACCTCGTCTATCTCCGCAAACGTGCCGTTTGGTGCAGCAACGATGGCAACGCCGGATGGCCGTAAAGCGCACACTCCGCTGGCAGAAGGCGCCAGCCCGGCTTCCGGTACGGACCATCTCGGCCCAACGGCGGTAATTGGCTCGGTGGGTAAACTGCCGACCGGTTCGATTCTCGGCGGCGTGCTGTTAAATCAGAAGCTCAATCCGGCCACGCTGGAAAATGAATCAGATAAACAAAAGCTGATGATCCTGCTGCGTACCTTCTTTGAAGAGCACAAAGGCTGGCATATTCAGTACAACATCGTGTCCCGTGAAACGCTGCTGGAAGCCAAAAAACACCCGGATCAATATCGTGACCTGGTGGTGCGCGTCGCAGGCTATTCCGCCTTCTTCACCGCGCTGTCTCCGGATGCACAAGACGACATCATCGCGCGTACTGAACATATGCTGTAAGCAATATTGTTGGCCGGATGAGATTCCACACTGCCATCCGGCACGCTACCCTCCCCATTGCCGGATGCGCTGACGCTTATCCGGCCTACAACGACTCTCCCCTTAGCCGGGTAAGGCGAAGCTACCGCCCGGCTTTTTACTTTCATTCGAAATTAAATTTGTGCTACAGGTCACATTGTTATTAGAATGTTTCTGGTTGCAGTAATCGCCAGGAGCCTATCTTTATGACCATCAAAGTTATCGTCACCGATATGGACGGAACTTTTCTCGACGACGCCAAGAAATACGATCGTGCACGTTTTATGGCGCAGTATCAGGAACTGAAAAAACGAAATATTGAATTTGTCGTGGCCAGCGGCAACCAGTATTACCAGCTGATCTCCTTTTTCCCGGAGCTCAAAGAGGAAATTTCCTTTGTCGCCGAGAACGGGGCGTTAGTTTTTGAACATGGTAAACAGCTGTTTTACGGCGAGCTAACCCGCCACGAATCCCGCATTGTCATTGGTGAACTACTAAAAGATAAGCAGCTCAACTTTGTGGCTTGTGGGCTGCAAAGCGCTTACGTTAGCGAAAATGCGCCGGAGTCCTTTGTCGCGTTGATGTCAAAACACTACCATCGCCTGAAGCCCGTAAAGGATTATCAGGATATCGACGATGTGCTGTTCAAGTTCTCGCTAAATTTACCGGACCAACAAATCCCACTGGTTATCAATCACCTGCATGCTGCGCTGGATGGCATTATGAAGCCCGTCACCAGCGGCTTCGGGTTTATCGATCTGATCATTCCGGGCTTACATAAAGCCAACGGGATCAGCCGCCTGCTTAAACGCTGGAACCTGTCACCGCAAAACGTAGTCGCCATTGGCGATAGCGGCAACGACGCGGAAATGCTGAAAATGGCGCACTACTCTTTCGCCATGGCCAACGCGGCAGAGAGTATCAAAGCGATTGCCCGCTTTCAGACCGACGACAACAACCATCAGGGCGCGCTGAACGTAATTCAGGCAGTGCTGGATAACACCTCTCCTTTTAACGTCTAACCCTGCCAACCGGGGTATCCCTCATCCCGGTTTTCACTCCTTTTCTATTTTGCTCACTCCATCAAATTTTAAACTTGCGTTAACTAAATTTTAACTTATATTATCATCTGTAAGTTAAATTAGTTTCGAATGAAAGTTAATGCGAGGTGGATATGGCTTTTACTTTTACCAGCGACACGCTGCCCGCCGATCACAAAGCGGCAATCCGGCAGATGAAACAGCAACTGCGGGCACAGCTTGGGGATGTTCAGTTGATCTTCAATCAGTTGAGCGACGCTATCGCCACCCGCGTGGCGGAAATCAACGCCCTCAAAGCGCAGGGAGCCCCGGTATGGCCAGTGATATCTTATGCAGATATCAAAGCGGGCCACGTAAATGCAGAGCAGCGTGAAGAAATTAAGCGTCGCGGATGCGCAGTCATTAAAGGTCATTTCCCTCGCGAACAGGCTCTCGGCTGGGACAGCTCAATGCTGGACTATCTGGACCGCAACCACTTTGACGACGTCTATAAAGGACCCGGCGATAATTTCTTCGGTACTCTGAGCGCATCACGGCCTGAAATCTACCCCATCTACTGGTCCCAGGCGCAGATGCAGGCCCGCCAGAGTGAAGAAATGGCCAATGCACAGTCGTTCCTCAATCGTTTGTGGACCTTTACTAGCGAAGGTAAACAATGGTTTAACCCGGATGTCAGCGTTATTTACCCTGACCGTATTCGCCGTCGACCGCCGGGAACCACGTCCAAAGGGCTGGGCGCGCATACGGATTCCGGCGCGTTGGAACGCTGGCTTCTTCCGGCATATCAGCAGGTCTTTGCTCATGTTTTCAATGGCAAGCTGGAAGATTACGATCCGTGGCAGGCGGCACATCGCACTGAAGTAGAAGAGTACACGGTGGATAACACCACCAAATGTTCGGTATTCCGTACCTTCCAGGGCTGGACTGCACTGTCCGATATGCTGCCAGGTCAGGGATTGTTGCACGTGGTCCCTATTCCTGAAGCGATGGCGTATGTGCTGTTACGCCCATTGCTTGACGATGTGCCGGAAGATGAACTTTGCGGCGTAGCGCCTGGCCGAGTGCTGCCGATTTCCGCGCAATGGCATCCGCTACTGATTGAAGCGTTAACCAGCATTCCACAACTGGACGCCGGAGACTCCGTCTGGTGGCACTGTGATGTGATCCACTCCGTCGCACCGGTGGAAAATCAGCAGGGCTGGGGTAACGTGATGTACATCCCTGCCGCCCCGATGTGCGAAAAGAATCTGGCTTACGCCCACAAAGTGAAGGCCGCGCTGGAAAAAGGCGCGTCGCCGGGTGATTTCCCGCGGGAGGATTACGAAACAAACTGGGAAGGACGCTTCACGCTGGAGGATTTGAATATCCACGGTAAACGCGCGCTGGGGATTGTTTGATTTTATATACCCTTATCCCTAAGTATCTCGTGTTACAGGTGCAACCATCACACCTGTAACACGAGAAGGACGGGATAATTATTCGACGCCTTTGCTACGCAGGTAATCTTCGTAGTTACCGGTGAAGTCGATTACGCGTTCCGGCGTAATTTCAATCACGCGGGTTGCCAGCGAGCTGACGAACTCACGGTCGTGAGAAACGAAGATCAGCGTGCCCTGGTACATTTCCAGCGCCATGTTCAGCGACTCGATAGATTCCATATCCAGGTGGTTGGTCGGTTCATCCATGACCAGGATATTCGGTTTCTGCATCATCAGCTTACCGAACAGCATGCGTCCTTTTTCACCACCGGAGAGCACTTTTGCAGGTTTCTTGATATCGTCCTGGCTGAACAGCAGACGACCAAGGAAGCTACGTACTACCTGCTCATCGTCGCCTTCTTGTTTCCACTGGCTCATCCATTCGAAAACGGTCAGATCGTTTTCGAACTCGTATTCGTGATCCTGCGCGTAGTAACCGACCTGGGCGTTTTCAGACCACTTAACGGTACCGTTGTCCGGCTGCAAGTCGCCAACCAATGTTTTCAGCATGGTAGATTTACCCACGCCGTTGGCACCAATGATGGCAACCTTCTCCCCTACTTCCAGCAGCAGGTTGAAGTTTTTAAACAGCGGGCCTTCATCAAAACCTTTCGCCAGCGCTTCCACTTCCAGCGCGTTACGGAACAGTTTCTTATCCTGTTCGAAGCGGATGAACGGGTTCTGACGGCTGGACGCTTTCACTTCGTCGAGCTTAATCTTATCAATCTGACGCGCACGAGAAGTCGCCTGTCGAGATTTAGACGCGTTGGCGCTAAAGCGGCTGACGAAGGATTGCAGATCGGCAATCTGTGCTTTCTTCTTGGCGTTATCGGCCAGCAGACGTTCACGCGCCTGGGTTGCCGCCGTCATGTATTCGTCGTAGTTACCCGGATAAACACGCAGTTCACCGTAGTCCAGATCCACCATATGCGTACAGACCATGTTCAGGAAGTGACGGTCGTGCGAAATGATGATCATGGTGCTGTCACGCTCGTTCAGCGTCTGCTCCAGCCAGCGGATGGTGTCGATATCCAGGTTGTTCGTTGGTTCATCGAGCAGCAGAATGTCCGGGTTAGAGAACAGCGCCTGCGCCAGAAGCACACGCAGCTTCCAGCCGGGCGCAACTTCGCTCATCGGGCCGTAATGCTGTTCTACCGGAATACCTACGCCCAGCAGCAGTTCACCCGCACGCGCTTCCGCAGAGTAGCCGTCCATTTCGCCATACTGAACTTCGAGGTCAGCCACTTTATAGCCGTCTTCTTCGCTCATCTCGGCCAGAGCGTAAATGCGATCGCGCTCCTGCTTCACTTCCCACAGTTCAGCGTGACCCATGATCACGGTGTCAAGCACGGTGAACTCTTCAAAGGCAAACTGATCCTGGCGCAGCTTACCAATGCGCTCGTTAGGATCGAGGGAAACGTTACCCAGCGTCGGTTCGAGGTCGCCGCCGAGAATTTTCATAAAAGTGGATTTACCGCTACCGTTCGCGCCAATCAGGCCGTAACGGTTGCCGCCGCCAAATTTGACGGAAATATTTTCAAACAGCGGCTTACTGCCGAACTGCATGGTGACGTTGCTGGAAACTAACACTGGCGTATCCTGAAAGAGAAAGAAATATGTGACAAACCGCTTATTATGCCATAAGTTTGCAAGAAGATCGCGTCTTCATGCGGAAGGGTAAAAGTGAAACCAAAAGGAAAAAAATGTGATTTAGTACACATCCGAATTCCTTGTTGCTCAGATTGCACATATAATGCGTGCCCAACACTACATAAATCTCAACCCACTAGCCTGCCTGGCACTGAATCTCGCATACATGAAGATGAATATGAAATTAACAACGCTTTTCGCGGCGGCACTCGCAATAGTTGGTTTTTGTAATACCGCTTCAGCCGTCACGTACCCGCTGCCTACCGATGGTAGTCGTTTAATTGGCCAAAACCAGGTCATTACTATTCCTGAAGGCAACACCCAACCGCTGGAGTATTATGCGGCAGAGTATCAGATGGGTCTGTCTAACATGCTGGAAGCCAACCCGGGCGTGGATACCTTCCTGCCGAAAGGCGGCACCGTGCTGAACATTCCTCAGCAGTTGATCCTGCCGGATACCGTGCATGAAGGTATTGTTATCAACAGCGCTGAAATGCGCCTGTACTACTACCCGAAAGGCACCAACACCGTAATTGTTCTGCCGATCGGTATCGGCCAGTTGGGCAAAGACACGCCAATCAACTGGACCACCAAAGTAGAACGTAAAAAAGCGGGCCCAACCTGGACGCCAACGGCGAAAATGCATGCGGAATACCGCGCTGCAGGCGAGCCGCTGCCAGCCGTTGTTCCGGCGGGTCCGGATAACCCGATGGGACTGTACGCGCTGTATATCGGCCGCCTGTATGCAATCCATGGCACCAATGCTAACTTCGGCGTTGGCTTACGTGTCAGCCACGGTTGCGTGCGTCTGCGTAACGACGACATCAAATTCCTGTTTGAAAATGTTCCGGTCGGCACCCGTGTACAGTTTATTGATGAGCCGGTAAAAGCCACTACCGAACCAGACGGCAGCCGTTACATCGAAGTACATAACCCGCTGTCTACGACTGAGGCACAGTTCGAAGGCGGAGAAATCGTACCGATTACCCTGAACAAGAGCATTACCAGCATCACCGGCCAGTCTGACGTCGATCAGGCCGTCGTTGAGCAGGCGGTACAGAACCGTTCAGGTATGCCGGTTCGTCTGAACTAAGCACATACCTAAAACGAAAAAGGCGGATGATTCATCCGCCTTTTTTATTGCCTCAATGCCGTTATTACATTAATAACAACAAACCATACCCCACCAGCACCGCCCATATCAGCATCGGCACCGAATACCAATGAAAACGCCACCAGATCCGTCGATCGTTTGCCATCCGTAACGCAATGAGATTCGCCAGCGATCCCGGCAACAGCCCGAAGCCGCCTACATTGACCGCCCAGGCTAACAGCAGCGTTGGCGGGACGTAGTTCAGCAGCAAAATCGTACTGGGCACATTACTGATAAACTGCGACAGGCCAATGGCGGTTAACCAAAGCCCCGGCGCTGAGAGCGTGCCAATCTGGTGGGTAATCCCCTGCAAGGCCGGGAGCTGCGTCAGCAAATGCACATCAATGAACATCGCCATAAACACCAACAGCAACGTCCAGTCCACGCTGAGGATCACGCGGCGAGCCAGCACCATGAAACCTGCCGCCACAATCGCCAGGCCCCACAGCTCTTGCTTTAACTCCAGCGCCGCCAGGAAAATGATATACAACGCCAGACAGCTCCATACCAGGCGCGGTTGCCAGTCAGGCGCGCGCGTACCGGTATGATAGTGCAACGCTTTATGCGGGAAACTGAACCAGCACAGCACCACCAGCGTCAGCATCATGGCCCCCGCAAGCGGTGCCATTTGCCAGGTAAACGCGGTAAACGATAAGCCTGAGCGTCCCCACATCAGAATGTTTTGTGGATTGCCTATTGGCGTGAGCAACGATCCGGCGTTTACCGCCAGCGCCTCAAAGATAATCAGGCGATTCACTGGAATGGCACATAATTTTTTCAGGGTGATGGTTAGCGGAACAACAATAAACAACGCAACGTCGTTGGTCAGAAACGTCGACAACAACGCCGCCGCCAGCACCATAAATATCGCCAACTGGCGCTCTGTTTTGAAGCGGCGGGTCATCTTGCGCCCTAACACATCGAAATAACCGCTTAGCTCCACGCCTTTGGTCAGTAACATCAGACCGCTAAGCGTAATGATCGTGTGCCAGTCAATCGCCCCTGGCCACGACCGGGGCGTAAATGGCGTGAACAGGCTTAGTACAACCCCGACGATGATTAATAACTGGAAAAAGCGGTCGCGCTGTAAGGCACGCAGTAAAGGAAAACTCATTCAGAGCCAGTTCCTTGCTGTTGCGTAAACCGGCTAAAAGCCTCCAGCGTTTCCTTACTGACGTGATGCTCCATCCCCTCCGCATCACGACGGGCAATTTCCGGGCTGATGCCTAACATCAACAGGAAGTTTTCCACAATCTGATGACGTTCCCGGCTCTCCTGGGCCAGTCGTTCACCTTCTGCAGTTAAGAACACCCCACGCCAGGGGATCATTTCAATCAATCCGACTGAAGCAAGGCGCTTAAGCATTTTGGCAACCGTCGGCTGGGAAACCCCAAGTCGCGCGGCCATATCCACCTGGCGCGCTTCACCCACCTCAATAATGAGATCGGAAATCAGCTCTACGTAGTCATCAATCAGCTCACGGCGATGCGCCTCACGGACCTGACGAAACCCTTCAACGTGTTCTTCGACATTCACCAATTGCGTCACTTTTTTTGTTGTTGGCATACCTGCGCGACGACTCATTCTGCTTCCTCGTTACTGTGACGCGTTAACGGCATCTGATTAGAGAGCGCTCATTGTAAACCAGAGTTGCGTGGGCACAAAAAATTAACGTTTTAGCAATAGCTATATAATATAGCCTGTGCTATATCTGTATATAATAAAGACATCCCTCAAGGACTGATGGGATCGTGAAGTCAGGAGGTTTACATGAATGAATTTAAGAGGTGTATACGCGTGTTTAGCCACTCTCCCTTTAAAGTACGGTTGATGCTGATCTCTATGCTGTGTGACATGATTAACAGCAAACCAGAGCAGGATAAACCTTCAGAAAAATAATGCGGCGTCGCGGTACGCCGCTTCATTTTCCTGCCGTCATTTGGGTACGGTGGTGGTTTTCGTCTCAATAACCCTTCTTTTTGTCAGTTTTGCCACGTCCCTCGCAAAACAATTTCTTTGTAGTAGTTGACCTTCTCTTGCGCACACTCTATCTTTTCGCAGCCCTGCGTATATTGCGGCTCGCGGATGCGGACCCTATCCCTCTTCTCGCTCTCTCAGGCAGGCAATGACCCTTAGCGCCAGGGTAAGCACATGGCGTTTTTGTAACAGTGGCATATGAATTTAACCCTCAAAGATTCAATCATTGCTCGTAGCCGGGCAATTAGTCCGTGGACTGGCCTCTATTTCTTACAGTCTCTGCTGATCAACCTTGCACTGGGCTACCCGCTTAGCCTGCTCTATAGCGTTGCTTTCACCTGTATATTGATGCTGCTGTGGCGTAGCGCGCCGCGCGCGCAGAAAGCACTGATTGGCATTTGCTCACTCATTGCGGCAATGTACTTTCCGTTCGGCCAGGCTTACGGCTCACCGAACTTCAATACTTTGCTGGCGCTGCACTCAACCAATATGGAAGAGTCAACCGAGATCCTGACTATCTTCCCCTGGTACAGTTATCTGGTTGGGGTATTTATTTTTGCTCTTGGTGTTATCGCCGTACGCCGTAAAAAAGAAATACAACAGCGCAACTGGAATAAATTCGACAGTATTTGTTTGCTGTTTAGCGTTGTCGCATTCTTTGTTACCCCGGTACAAAACCTGGCCTGGGGCGGCGTGTTCAAGCTGAAAGATACTGGCTATCCGGTTTTCCGTTTTGCCAAGGACGTTATCGTCAATAACAACGAAGTGCTCGACGAACAAGAGCGTATGGCGAAACTGTCGAGCGTGAAAGACAGCTGGACGGTAACCGCCGTTAAACCGAAGTATCACACCTATGTCGTGGTGATCGGTGAAAGCGCACGCCGCGATGCGTTAGGCGCGTTTGGCGGTCACTGGGATAACACCCCGTTTGCCAGCTCCGTTAACGGTTATTTCTTCGCGGATTACATTGCTGCCAGCGGTTCAACGCAAAAATCGCTTGGCTTAACGCTTAATCGGGTGGTGGATAATAAACCCCAGTTCCAGGATAACTTTGTCACACTGGCTAACCGTGCAGGTTTCCAGACATGGTGGTTTTCCAATCAGGGACAGATTGGTGAATACGATACGGCCATCGCCAGTATTGCGAAGCGAGCTGATGAAGTTCAGTTCCTCAAAAGCGGTGACTTCGAAGCGGATAAAAATACCCGTGACGAAGCGCTGTTGAAGATGACTGCCCAGGTGCTGGCAACCGAGCGCACTCAGCCACAGCTCATCGTACTGCATTTAATGGGCTCGCATCCGCAGGCCTGCGACCGAACGCAGGGTAAATACGAGACTTTCGTCCAGTCAAAAGAGACATCTTGCTATCTGTACACCATGACGCAGACGGATGACCTGCTGCGCCAGCTTTACGAGCAGTTACGTAACAGCGGTAATAGCTTCTCGATGGTCTATTTCTCCGATCATGGCCTCGCGTTTAAAGAGCGGGGAAAAGAGGTGCAGTACCTGGCGCATGACGATCAGTTCCAGCAGAACTTCCAGGTGCCTTTCATGGTGCTGTCGAGCGATGATAAAGCGCATCGGGTAATTAAAGCCCGTCGCTCCGCCAATGATTTCCTCAGCTTTTTCTCGCAGTGGACAGGGATCAGCGCAAAAGAAATTACCAACAGCTACCGCTTTATCTCAGAGAAAAAGGCCGGGCCGGTGTACATCACCAACTTCAAACTGCAGAAGGTGGACTACAACCATCTGGGCACCGATATTTTCTCAACCAAATAATACTCTTGTAAACCGGATAAGACGCACTGTGTCTTATCCGATCTCGACGAACTTCCTTCCAGGATTACAGGCAAAAAAAATCCGCCCCAAGAGGCGGATTTTTCATATCACCGAAGTGATTAGAAGCGGTAACCCACGCCAGCAATCCAGGTGCCAACGTCAACGCTACGAATACGGCTCTGCTCGTAGGAGAAGTCCAGAGCAACGTTTTCGATCGGGTTGAACTGCAGACCAGCACCGTAAGAGAAACCGTAGTCGCTGGTGGTGTGGTTGTCAGCCGGGGATGCTGCGTTCTGGAATTTACCGTAACCAACACCCACTACGCCGTAGATGCTTGCCCAGTCATTCAGACGGTAAGCCGGACCAGCAGTGATGCCGTAGTACTGGGTTTTGTTGTAGTCGCCAGAAGCATCGGTACGATCTTTTTCAGTGTAAGTGAAGGAACCGATAACACCCAGCGGGTTGTTGTCCTGCTCGTAACGATACTTCAGGTTGAAACCGTTCATTTTGTTCGCTGCGCCCTGAGCATCGCTCTGAGCGTAACCACCGGTAACGGTAGAAGTAGCAGCTACAGCAGTACCTGCGGAGAAAGCCAGAACAGCGGCCAGTGCTGAAAGACATGCAATTTTTTTCATAACCACCTCAAATGTGCTTCAAGTAAATCTTAAGTTTTAAATATACCAAAAATTGATGGGAAACTCTTTGCGATTCGCGATGTCTAACGGTGTCTTTCATGTAACAGAACGTTTCAAAAACCCGCTATCTCTTTCAATTAACATCACTTTTTCAACTGAAAATACCATTATTGCGCGCACAATATGGCACATTCATCCAGAACATTCCTAATCACACAGATTATTAATCCATCATTTTCATGCCATTGTACGGAACTGAGCAATTTTTTTTTCAACGAATACTCAACCAGTTGAGCGTAATTCCATTACACTCGCTGTTTTACTTTTCTATACATAAAGTCATCTGCGTCGTAACAATGCTGAAGCGTGGCACAGATGGAGACGTGTAATCATCATTTGACAGGAGAAAGGATGCCGGGGTTGTCACGTAAAGCGCCAGTCTGGTTGCCTATTTTGGTTTTGCTTATTGCTATGTCCTCCATTCAAAGCGGAGCATCACTGGCAAAATCTTTGTTCCCACTCGTCGGTGCGCCGGGCGTTACCGCGCTGCGCCTTGCGCTGGGCACGCTCATTCTTATCGCTTTCTTTAAGCCCTGGCGTTTACGGTTCGCCAAAGAACAACGCCTGCCGCTACTGTTTTATGGCCTGTCTCTGGGCGGGATGAACTACCTTTTCTACCTGTCTATCCAAACCGTCCCACTGGGAATCGCCGTGGCGCTGGAATTTACCGGCCCGCTCGCGGTAGCGCTGTTTTCATCCCGACGCCCGGTGGATTTCATTTGGGTTGCGTTGGCAGTACTCGGGCTTTGGTTCCTGCTGCCGTTAGGTCAGGACGTTTCTCACGTGGATTTAACCGGCGCAGCGCTGGCGCTGGGGGCTGGCGCCTGCTGGGCCATCTATATTCTTACCGGGCAGCGAGCCGGGGCGGAACACGGCCCGGCAACCGTCGCAGTAGGGTCATTCATTGCAGCACTGGTATTTGTACCCATCGGCGCACTCCAGGCCGGAGATGCCCTGTGGCACTGGTCCATTCTGCCATCAGGCCTGGCCATTGCAGTCCTCTCAACTGCGCTTCCCTATTCACTGGAAATGATTGCGTTGACGCGCCTGCCTACGCGTACTTTCGGTACATTGATGAGCATGGAACCCGCGCTGGCAGCGGTTTCCGGAATGATCTTCCTCGGTGAAACGCTGACGCTTATCCAGACGCTCGCTCTGGGTGCCATTATCGTTGCATCAATGGGCTCTACGCTCACTATTCGTAAAGAACCACAAATAAAACAAGTCGACGTGAATTAACCTCGTAATATTCTGCATGGTTTGCATAATCATGCAGAATATCCAACTGTAAACCTGCGTGATAATAATTCTAATAAATATAATTTTCTCATCCGCATATTTCATTTAATCTCAAAATTAACATAAAAATAACACAACGTAAGTAACAAAACACTCATTGCATTGATTTTATTCGATATTTTATATTCACCCTCTTCTTCGCTATTAAAGTGATAGGCAACACCGGAAACAAAAATCAAAATTTAGCGCTATACTTAATTCCGTTGAAGAGTTGGGACATAAATATCAAGAGGATATGAAAATATGAGTACCGCGAAACTGGTAAAAACAAAAGCATCCGCCCTCCTTTATACCCGCAACGATGTGTCTGATAGCGAAAAGAAAGCGACCGTAGAACTGCTGAATCAGCAAGTAATCCAGTTCATTGACCTGTCATTGATCACCAAACAGGCTCACTGGAACATGCGCGGCGCAAACTTCATTGCGGTACATGAAATGCTGGATGGCTTCCGTACAGCTCTGACCGATCACCTCGACACCATGGCTGAACGCGCCGTACAGTTGGGCGGTGTGGCACTGGGCACAACTCAGGTTATTAATAGCAAAACGCCTCTGAAAAGTTACCCGCTGGATATCCATAGCGTACAGGACCACTTAAAAGAGCTAGCCGAACGTTATGCCGTAGTTGCAAACAGCGTGCGTAAAGCTATTAGCGAAGCAAAAGACGAAGATACCGCGGATATCTTTACCGCAGCGTCTCGCGACCTCGATAAATTCCTGTGGTTTATCGAAGCCAACATTGAGTAACAGCAGACATAAGAATTACCTATATAACCCTCGCTCCGGCGGGGGTTTTGCACATCTATGGTGCATAACATTGATCATTCGTCACTCCAAAGTAAATTATTTGTAATAATCACCTCACACAATCGTTAACGAAAGATTGTTTTATCAACAATTTTTACGCTAAATAGTCATACCGTTTGCACCGCGTCTGGTTCGCACCAAATGAGTGCCCCAAAACAGTGCAGATTACTCGCTTTGCCCTACTTATTGTGCAGAGAAACGAGACACCCTCTTGTTAAAACAATGAGTTGCAAAATTGGCACGATTTTTTCATTAAGCCATATGTTCTCGCAGGGGATCGCCCCGTGGATATAAAAGGAAATCCTATGAAGTCTGTATTAAAAGTTTCACTGGCTGCACTTACCCTGGCTTTTGCGGTATCCTCCAATGCCGCAGACAAGAAACTGGTTGTCGCAACCGACACCGCGTTTGTACCGTTTGAATTCAAACAGGGTGACAAATACGTTGGTTTTGATGTGGATCTGTGGGCTGCCGTGGCCAAAGAACTGAAACTGGATTATGAACTGAAACCAATGGATTTCAGCGGCATCATCCCGGCTCTGCAAACCAAAAATATCGACCTGGCTCTGGCGGGTATCACCATCACCGACGAGCGTAAAAAAGCGATCGACTTCTCTGACGGCTACTATAAAAGTGGTCTGTTAGTGATGGTCAAAGCAAATAACAACGACGTGAAAAGTGTGAAAGACCTGGATGGTAAAGTCGTTGCGGTTAAGAGCGGCACCGGTTCCGTTGATTACGCGAAAGCGAATATCAAAACCAAAGATCTGCGCCAGTTCCCGAACATCGATAACGCATATATGGAACTGGGCACCAACCGCGCAGACGCCGTACTGCACGACACACCAAACATTCTTTACTTCATCAAAACAGCGGGCAATGGTCAGTTCAAAGCTGTAGGCGAATCACTGGAAGCCCAGCAGTACGGTATCGCCTTCCCGAAAGGCAGCGACGACCTGCGTGAGAAAGTGAACGGCGCGCTGAAAACGCTGAAAGAGAACGGTACTTACAACGAAATCTACAAAAAATGGTTCGGTACTGAACCTAAATAATAACCGGTAGCGTTGCCCGGTGGCGTGATGCTTACCGGGCCTACGCCTGGATTTTTGAGACCTGTAGGCCGGATAAGCACAGCGCATCCGCCAAAACGGGCATTTGAATATTTACACCACGGTAACAGGAACGACATATGCAGTTTGACTGGAGTGCCATCTGGCCCGCCATCCCGCTTTTGATTGAAGGCGCCAAAATGACCCTGTGGATCTCTGTCCTCGGTCTGGCTGGCGGTCTGATAATCGGACTTGCAGCAGGGTTTGCGCGCACTTTCGGCGGTTGGATCGCCAACCACGTAGCGCTGGTGTTTATCGAAGTCATTCGCGGTACGCCAATCGTTGTGCAGGTAATGTTTATTTACTTCGCTCTGCCAATGGCATTTAACGATTTACGTATTGACCCCTTTAGCGCCGCCGTTGTCACCATCATGATCAACTCCGGGGCCTATATTGCGGAAATCACCCGCGGTGCGGTGCTCTCAATCCATAAAGGGTTCAGCGAAGCCGGTTTGGCGCTTGGACTTTCACGCACAGAGACTATCCGCCACGTTATTTTACCTCTCGCGCTGCGTCGTATGCTGCCGCCGCTGGGCAACCAGTGGATCATCAGCATTAAAGATACCTCGCTGTTTATTGTCATTGGCGTCGCTGAACTGACCCGTCAGGGCCAGGAAATCATTGCCGGTAACTTCCGCGCACTGGAAATCTGGAGCGCCGTTGCGGTGTTCTATCTGATCATTACGCTGGTGCTGAGCTTCATTCTGCGTCGTCTGGAAAGAAGGATGAAAATCCTGTGATTGAATTTAAAAACGTTTCTAAGCACTTTGGTCCAACCCAGGTGCTGCACAATATTGACCTGAACATTCAGCAGGGTGAAGTAGTGGTGATTATCGGGCCGTCAGGATCCGGTAAATCTACCCTGCTGCGCTGCATTAACAAACTGGAAGAGATAACCTCCGGCGATCTGATCGTCGATGGTCTGAAAGTAAACGATCCGAAGGTAGACGAGCGCTTAATCCGCCAGGAAGCCGGGATGGTGTTTCAGCAGTTCTACCTGTTCCCACATCTGACGGCGCTGGAAAACGTCATGTTCGGACCGCAGCGCGTACGCGGGGCGAATAAAGAACAGGCCGAGAAACTGGCGAAAGAGCTGCTGGCGAAAGTGGGTCTGGCCGAACGTGCGCATCACTACCCTTCCGAACTGTCCGGTGGTCAACAACAGCGTGTGGCTATCGCCCGTGCGCTGGCGGTGAAACCGAAAATGATGCTGTTTGATGAGCCAACCTCAGCACTCGACCCGGAACTGCGCCATGAAGTTCTGAAAGTTATGCAAGACCTGGCGGAAGAAGGGATGACCATGGTGATTGTGACCCACGAAATTGGCTTTGCCGAAAAAGTGGCCTCTCGCCTGATTTTCATTGATAAGGGACGTATTGCCGAAGACGGTAATCCGCAGGCCCTGATTGAAAATCCGCCCAGCCAACGCTTACAGGAATTCTTGCAGCACGTTTCCTGATAGCTCAACCTCCCTTCGCCCGAAGGGAGGTTTTTCACCAGAATCCTCTCATTTCAATTCCCTCCCGCCCTGACATCTATACTTATCCTTTTGCATTTATTTTCTCATGGGAGGAGTCATGCGCTGGATCCTGTTCATCTTTGTTTGTCTGTTGAGTCTTCCGGCCCAGGCAGTGACGATACCTGGCGTCACCACGCCAACGTCAACCAACGCACAAACCGCCCCGGCAAAAGAGCCGGATGTTGAACAGAAGAAAGCGGCCTACGGCGCACTGGCTGATGTGCTGGAAAATGACACCTCGCGGAAGGAACTGATCGATCAGTTACGCAAAGTGGCAACTGCCCCCCCTGCCGAGCCGGTGCCAACCATTGTCCCACCCACGTTAACGGAAGAAAAAACGGTGCTGGAAAACGTCACGGACGTCACCCGGCACTACGGTGAGGCGCTCTCCAGCCGCTTTGCTCAGCTTTATCGCAATATTACCGATGCACCGCACAAGACCTTTAACCCGCAAACGTTCACTAATGCCCTGACTCATTTTTTAATGCTGGCGGCGTCAGTGTTCGGTTTTTTCTGGCTGATTCGCCTGTGCGCGCTGCCGCTGTATCGCAAAATGGGGCAATGGGCGCGGCGCAAAAACCGCGAACGCAGCAACTGGCTGCAGCTTCCGGCGATGATCGTTGGCGCATTCATTATTGATTTGCTTCTGCTGGCGCTGACATTGTTTGTCGGGCAGATACTGAGCGACAGAATGAACGCTGGCAGTCGCACCATCGCCTTTCAGCAAAGCCTGTTTCTCAATGCCTTCGCCCTGATTGAGTTCTTCAAAGCCATTCTGCGTCTGATATTTTGCCCAATGGTGGCCGAACTGCGCCCGTTTAATATTCAGGATGCCGGTGCGCGCTACTGGAATCGACGTTTGAGTTCATTAAGCAGTTTGATTGGTTACGGACTGATCGTTGCCGTTCCCATTATCTCCAATCAGGTCAACGTGCAGGTCGGCGCGATGGCCAACGTCATCATCATGCTGTGTATCACGCTATGGGCGCTGTACCTGATTTTCAGAAACAAGAAAGAGATAACGCAACATTTACAGAATCTGGCGGAAAGATCGTTAGCTTTTTTCAGCCTGTTTATCCGCGCCTTTGCGCTGGTATGGCACTGGCTGGCCAGCGCCTATTTCATTGTGCTGTTTTTCTTTTCGCTGTTTGATCCGGGCAACAGCCTGAAATTCATGATGGGTGCTACGCTGCGCAGCCTGGTAATCATTGGCATTGCCGCCTTTGTTTCCGGCATGTTTTCCCGCTGGATAGCCAAAACTATTACCCTTTCACCTCACACCCAGCGCAGCTATCCGGAACTACAAAAGCGGCTGAATGGCTGGCTGTCGACGGCGTTAAGCGTGGCCAGGATCCTGACGGTGTGCGTTGCGGTGATGCTGCTACTGAATGCCTGGGGACTGTTCGACTTCTGGAACTGGCTGCATTACGGCGCAGGAGAAAAAACGGTGGATATTCTGATCCGTATCGCGCTGATTTTATTCTTCTCCGCCATCGGTTGGACGATCCTTGCCAGCCTGATTGAAAATCGTCTGGCTTCCGATATTCACGGCCGTCCGCTCCCCAGCGCTCGTACACGCACCCTGTTGACGCTGTTTCGCAACGCTCTGGCGGTAATCATCAGCACGATCACCATCATGATTGTGCTGTCGGAAATTGGCGTCAATATCGCCCCCTTACTGGCCGGGGCCGGTGCGCTGGGGCTGGCTATCTCTTTCGGCTCGCAAACGCTGGTAAAAGATATTATTACCGGGATTTTTATTCAGTTTGAAAATGGCATGAACACCGGCGATCTGGTGACCATAGGTCCACTCACCGGTACGGTTGAACGGATGTCCATCCGTTCTGTGGGCGTGCGTCAGGACACCGGGGCATACCATATCATTCCCTGGTCATCGATAACGACCTTCGCCAACTTTGTGCGTGGAATTGGATCTGTCGTCGCCAATTACGACGTAGACCGTCATGAGGATGCGGATAAAGCGAATCAGGCGTTGAAAGACGCGGTTGCTGCGGTGATGGAAAAAGATGATATTCGCGGGCTGATTATCGGCGAGCCGTCGTTTGCCGGGATTGTAGGATTAACCAATACGGCATTCACGCTACGGGTCTCGTTTACCACCTTGCCGCTGAAGCAGTGGACGGTACGTTTCGCGCTCGACAGCCAAGTGAAGAAATACTTCGATCTGGCCAACATACGCGCCCCGGTACAGACGTATCAAGTGTTGCCTGCACCAGGGAATGGCCCAGCGCCGGCGGCAAGCGAACCGCTACCGCCAACCGAGCCAACGCTTTAACGTTTACGCGCCATAAAACGACGACGCTGATCGTTATCCATAAAGGTCCAGGCAATGAAGCGGCTCTGCTTTTGCCCCTGGGCCATCTCTTTCTTAACCACTTTCACCGCACCCGCATCCGTTAACGCGTGATACAGTGGAGGCAAGTTCTCACCGCGCGAAACCAGCGTGGTAAACCACATCACCTGACGGCCAAAGGCCTGGCTTTCGGCAATCATTTTTTTGATGAACGCCACTTCGCCGCCTTCACACCACAGCTCCTGCTGTTGTCCGCCAAAGTTCAGCGCATCATCTTTGTCCTGGCCCAGATTACGGCGTTTGCGTTCGCTTCCGGCGCGGGCTGAGGCCGCAGAATCATGGAATGGCGGGTTACACAATGTGGCTTCATACTGCTCATTTTTGTGAATGATGCCGTTGAAGATTGCCGTTGCATCTTTCTGGCGACGCAGACGAATAGCGCGGGTTAACCCCGGATTGGCGTTGACGATCGCCTGAGCGCTGTTAAACGCTTCGCTACTGGTCTCACTGCCGGTGAATCGCCAGCCGTACTCATGTACGCCGATCAGCGGATAAATACAGTTTGCCCCTACTCCCACGTCCAGCACGCTCGCATTTGCCGGAATGGTTCCACTGGTTTCACCCAACAGGTCAGCCAAATGGTGAATGTAGTCAGCACGACCAGGCACCGGCGGACACAGAAAACCGTCTGGAATATCCCAGTTTTTCACCGCATAAAAATGCGCCAGCAGTGCTTTATTGAGCGCCTTTACTGCCTGCGGATTCGCGAAATCAACACTCTGCTCGCCGCCGGGCGTGAGGGTGAGAAATTGCGTCAGCTCGGGCGTAACCTGGCATAAAGTCGCAAGATCATAACGGCCATTGTGGCGGTTGCGTGGGTGTAATCCCGGTTTCTGGGCGGACATAGCATTCTCCTTTTAACAGCGGCGTAAGATACCCGCATAACGCCACGCGGTAAACACACACAACAAGGAAATTTGATTTTTTACGCCTGTTTGACGCTTTGCGTGTTGTTCAAAAAACAGACAGTTCATCACCAGTTTTTTGCGGTAAATGTCATCCGCTAACGACCTAAACTTATCAGGCACACCTGTTGTTTTTCAGAGGACATCACCATGAAGAAATGCCTCACATTACTTGCCGCTACCGTACTTACCGGCATGACATTTGCCTCCTTTGCAGCACAGCCATACACCAGCCCGGCTACCGGTCAGCTACAAGCTTCCGGAACAGTATCCGCTACCGGCGCCTCTAACCTGAGTGACCTGGAAGACAAGCTGGCAGAGAAAGCGAAAGAGCAAGGGGCAAAAGGCTTTGTCGTTAATTCTGCGGGCGGTAAAAATCAGATGTACGGCACCGCAACCATCTATAAGTAACCCCTTCCTAAGCCCAACTGCATTCATCCCGAATGCAGTTTTCTGTGCGCTGTTCACTTCATTTGCCGCTCAAATTGTAATCAATATGTTGGCATTTTGAATACAATGTAAATAAATGTATTTATTTTTGAAGTAATGAATGCTAAAACGTCGCACTGATTAGCAATGCTTATCAAAATCATTATCAATTACACATTCATTTCCGCGAGGCCTGCAGGGTATAACATCCATAGAGATGTCCCTTCGCGCGAGTGAAATCGTCCACTCCAAAAATAATAAGTCACTCATTAACATGGATAAAAATCGCAACTTGCCGTCCAGTAGCTTCCACTCACTGACTTTTTTTGCCGGTCTGTGCATTGGTCTGTCCCCGATAGCTCAGGCTGTCGCTGCGGGCGACCAGGATAAAAAACAAGAAGACACTTTGGTCGTTGAAGCGGCCAAACCTTCGCTGTACGCCCCAACACAGTCTGCCGACCCTAAATTCTCCCGCCCGGTGGCGGATACAACCCGCACCATAACGGTGATTTCTGAGCAGGTGATTAAGGATCAAGGCGCAACAAATCTGACCGATGCGCTGAAAAACGTCCCGGGCGTTGGCGCATTTTTCGCCGGTGAGAACGGTAACTCCACCACCGGTGACGCGGTTTATATGCGTGGTGCGGATACCTCGAACAGTATTTATATCGACGGTGTACGTGATATTGGCAGCGTCACGCGCGACACCTTCAATACCGAACAGGTGGAAGTGATCAAAGGTCCTTCCGGCACCGACTATGGACGTAGCGCACCGACTGGCTCTATCAATATGATCAGCAAACAGCCGCGCACCGACTCAGGAATCGATGCATCGGCCAGCGTCGGTAGCGCCTGGTTCCGCCGGGGTACGCTGGACATTAACCAGGTCATCGGCGAGACCACCGCCGCACGTTTAAACCTGATGGGTGAAAAAACGCATGATGCCGGTCGCGATAACGTTAAGAATGAACGTTACGGTGTGGCCCCCTCTCTCGCTTTTGGCTTAGGCACTGAGAACCGACTGTACCTGAACTATCTACATGTCACCCAGCACAACACGCCGGATGGCGGCATCCCTACCATCGGCCTGCCGGGATATTCCGCGCCTTCTGCGGGGACTTCTGCACTGAATCAGTCAGGCAAAGTAGATACGCACAATTTCTACGGTACCAACTCAGATTACGACGATTCGACAACCGATACCGCGACGATGCGTTTTGAACATGATCTGAACGACAGCACCACTATTCGCAACACCACCCGCTGGTCGCGCATTAAACAGGATTATCTGATGACGGCGGTGATGGGCGGCGCGTCTAACATCACTCAACCCACCAGCAGTGTCGACACCTGGACCTGGTCACGCCTGGCAAATACCAAAGATGTCAGCAATAAAATCCTGACCAACCAGACCAACCTGACCTCAAAGTTCTACACGGGATCCATCGGTCACGACATCAGCACCGGCGTTGAGCTGACGCGCGAAACACAAACCAACTATGGCGTGGCGCCTATCACCCCACCACCGGTGAATATCTATCACCCCGACAGCAATGTGAATATCGGCGGATTGTCTCGTAACGGCGCCAACGCTAACGGGCAAACAGATACCTTCGGTGTGTACGCTTTTGATACGCTACAAATTACCCGTGAGTTTGAGCTGAACGGTGGTATTCGCCTCGACAATTACCGCACTGAATATGATAGCGCCACCGCTTGCGGCGCTTCCGGCCGCGGCGCAGTCGCGTGCCCGACAGGTGTGGCCAAAGGTTCCCCGGTCACCACTGTGGATACTGCTAAATCAGGCAATCTGGTGAACTGGAAAGCGGGCGCGCTGTATCACCTGACCGATAACGGTAACGTGTACATCAACTATGCCGTTTCTCAGCAACCGCCGGGCGGCAGCAACTTTGCTCTTGCTCAGGGCGGCAGCGGTAACAGTGCGAACCGTACCGATTTCAAACCGCAGAAAGCAAAAACCAGCGAGATCGGCACCAAATGGGAGGTGCTGGATAAGCGCCTGCTGTTAACCGCCGCAATTTTCCGCACGGATATTGAGAATGAAGTTGAGCAGAACGACGACGGTACCTATTCCCAGTACGGAGAGAAACGCGTTGAAGGCTACGAGCTCTCGGTAGCAGGCAACATCACCCCCGCATGGCAGATTATTGGGGGTTACACCCAGCAACGCGCGACCATCCACAGTGGCAAAAACGTTGCTCAGGATGGATCCTCTTCACTGCCATATACACCGGAACATGCGTTCACCCTGTGGAACCAGTATCAGGCTACTGATGATATCTCCGTTGGCGCAGGCGCTCGCTACGTGGGCAGTATGCATCGTGGTTCAGATGGAGCCGTGGGTACGCCATCCTACACCGAAGGTTACTGGGTCGCCGACGCCAAACTGGGTTATCGCGTGAATCGCAATCTCGATTTCCAGTTGAACGTCTATAACCTGTTCGACACCGATTATGTATCCTCCATAAACAAGAGCGGATACCGTTATCATCCGGGCGAGCCAAGAACTTTCCTGCTCACCGCCAATATGCATTTCTGATCCATCGCGTGGGGCGTCAGCCCCACTTTCAGGAGAAACACTGATGATGTACCACATTCCCGGCGTTCTGTCGGCGCAGGATGTAGCCTGGTTTCGCGAACAACTGGACGCTGCCGACTGGGTTGATGGCCGCGCAACCACCGGCGCTCAGGGGGCGCAGGTGAAAAACAACCAGCAGGTGAATACGCAAAGTGAACGCTACAGCGTTTTACAACAGGCGGTACAGACTGCGGTAAATAACAGCGCGCTTTTCTTCGCCGCAGCACTACCAAAAACGCTCTCCACACCGCTGTTTAATCGCTACCAGGACAACGAGACCTACGGTTTTCACGTTGACGGTGCGGTGCGTAGCCATCCGCAAAACGGCTGGATGCGCACAGACCTTTCCGCAACCTTATTCCTGAGTAACCCGGATGATTATGAAGGAGGAGAACTGCTGGTCAATGATACCTACGGCCAGCATGCGGTGAAGCTTCCGGCAGGCGATCTGGTGCTTTATCCTTCCAGCAGCCTGCACTGCGTCACGCCGGTGACTCGTGGGGTTCGCGTGGCATCCTTTATGTGGATACAGTCGATGGTCCGTGACGACAAAAATCGCGCCATGCTTTTTGAGCTGGATAAAAACATTCAGTCTTTAAAGGCTCGTCATGGGGAGAGTAGCGAGATCCTGTCATTACTCAATCTTTACCATAACCTGCTGCGCGAATGGTCTGAAATCTGATACTGCTGGCGCATGGTCGTTTTTCAGCCATCACCTTCGCTATACTTAGTCTGTAGACATCAGCAGGAGGTACACATGGCATCCGGATGGGCAAATGACGACGCAGTTAACCAACAGATCAACAATACTATTGAAGATGCTGTTGCCCGCGCCCGCGGTGAGTTACCGACGGGGGAAAGTCTGTATGAATGCGAAGAATGTGGCAATCCTATCCCTCAGGCCAGACGTGAGGCCGTGCCTGGCGTACGCTTGTGCATCACTTGCCAACAGGATAAAGATTCACATAGTTCATCATTTTCAGGATATAATCGCAGAGGTTCGAAAGACAGCCAGCTACGTTGACTCATCTTTACCTAAAGTTTCAGCGCATACGCTTTCCTTTACGAGCACGCTTTTTTGCACTCTGTGTAGCAAAATGTGCCGTTGTCGTCTTCTCTGTAAATCGCAATGACAAGAACTGTAAATCCCTTACTCGAATTTATTAATATTCAATAAGTTATTTGTCATTCAATTTTTTTGATTGATGTCGTCAATTCTATTCGATTTTCTCTCGCCAAAAAAAACGTGATACTTATCACATCGACGGAACAACGTCTTCTTAACAGAACACTTACTAACAGAACAAACCTGCGAGAGATTAATCATGAAAAACATTAAATATGCTGTTGCTGCTATCGCCCTGTCTACCCTGTCATTTGGCGTTTTCGCTGCCGAGCCGGTTTCCTCCACTCAGGCACAAAGCATGAATAAAATTGGTGTGGTTTCTGCTGATGGCGCCACCACGCTGGATGGCCTGGAAGCAAAACTGGCTGAGAAAGCGGCTGCTGCCGGTGCATCTGGTTACAGCATCACTTCCGCTGTCGGTAAAGACAAAATGAGCGGCACCGCGGTTATCTATAAATAACCGAAAGATTACCTGTACGACCCAATGCTCCAACCCTCATTGACCCTGTTTGTTACCCTTTGTTTGCCCGTCCGCCACTGGACGGGCTTTTTTTTGCCTATTGTTCCAGCCGCTGGCAAAATTCCCGCAACACGGCGTCTGGCATCCCAATTTGCAGTGCCGCGTCACAAATAGCCTGCCAGCTTCCGGCGTCCAACGGAATACCGTGTTCCAGCCGTTCCTCACGCGTATTGACTTCCCACTCCCCTGGCAACAGGATTGGAGCCTCTTCAGCATGCGGAGATGCTTTCACCCATTCAGCAAATGCCGCAACCTGCTTGTCGCAGTCCGGCGCGCCGAACAATTCCGGATTCAGAATAATGGTGGTCATACAGTTAATGATGGCGTCCGCGCTAGTCTGCAGGCTCTCTTCATGTGTGGTTTTACCGCCAGAAAGCGCCCCCCCCATAATTTCGCACATCGCCGCCAGCGCATACCCCTTGTGCTCGGCAAAGGTCAGCAACGACCCCAGCGGAGAAACCTGCATTACCGCAGGATCGGTTGTGGGAGCCCCCTCTGCATCGATCAAGCATCCCGGAGCTACCGGCTCACCCTTGTGCCATGCCACCCTGGTTTTGCCAAACGCGATAGCGCTGGTTGCATAATCCAGCAACAGTGGGAAGGTATTTTTACGCGGGAATACGACACAGAAGGGATTGGTGCCAAAACGGCTATCGCGGCCATGAAACGGCGCGACCATCGGGATCCCTACCACATTCACAAAATGCACCGAAACAAAACCCGCCGCTGCACATTGCTCCGCCCAGTAGCCAATGCGTCCGATATGGTGCGAATTATGTAATGCCACGGCAGCGATTCCGTACTGACGCGCTTTTTCGATTCCAAGCGTGATTGCCTCGTGCGCCGCCACCTGACCAAACGCACAGTCGCCGTCAAGCGTAATCACCGCCCCCGCATCTTTTACCACTTTGGCATGACGGTTGATCTGCAGATGCCCCTGCGAGAATGAGCGAATATAGCTTGGGATCATACCGATACCATGGGAGTCGTGACCGGCGAGGTTAGAGGCTATCAGATGGTCGGCCACCAGCCGCGCCTCCTGATCATTGCTTCCCATCTGATGAAAAACGGCCTGGATAAAGGCGTGCAGCGTTGGCACATGGAAGCGATGTCCACTGTTCATTGTTATCTCCTGTTGTGTCGCGTGTTTGTTGTGTTTCTTATTTTTCAACAAACTATGCTGCGCCACGGCGCTCTGGAGGTCAATAAACGTGCAGAAATTTCACATTGCCGAAAAGAGTAAACCGACAGGCCAGGCAACAGGCCCGTCGGGATAACAAATGGTTTAGAAACTTTGCTCGACGCGGGAAAGTCCTTCAGCCAGTGAGGCGGATTCACCGGTTGCCACCAGGCAGCAGGCCATCTGAATTTTCAACGATGCCGGAACCGGCTCACTGCCAGCCAGACAACGCTCAATCCAGCGCGCGGTGGTTTCCGGATCTTTTGCTACCGGTAGCGGTACCGGCTCGTCAGGCATCTCGCTCTGTCGGTCCTGTAGCACTCGCACACCGGATGAATCTATCAGGCTTATCTGCGGGCAGCGCTGCGGGTTGGCATACACTTCGCCCTCGGTACCATGCATCAACAGGCCACGCCCACCGATATCGCCGAAGAACTTCGCCACGCGCGAGACGTATTCCGGGTGGGACACGCTGGAAAGACGCAGCGCGGCATCTTCGGCAAACGGCGTGGCTAATTTAGCCAGCGTATGCGCACTGTTACGCACGCCCATACGCCAGCGCATCGCCAGTTGTTTCTCCAGCGGAGGACACAGGGTGCTCACCGGGATGAACACCGGCTCATGACCATCCAGCTTTGCCTGCGCCTGCCCGGCATGCAGCGTTGGCGTAATCCCCATCAGTTCGAAAATGGTTTCTGTCAGCACACGGGTTGGATCCTCGCTGACGCCGTGTACCACCACCGGGAAGCCGAGCTTATGCAGTAAAATCGCCAGCAGCGGAGTCAAATTCGCCTGCTTACGCGCACCATTGTAGCTGGGAATGACAATCGGCATAGGTTTGGCTACCGGCGGAGTCAGACGAATGGTGTGGTTTTGCATCGCTTCGTAAAAGCCCAGCATCTCCGCTTCGCCTTCGCCCTTGATACGTAGCGCAATCAGTACCCCGCCCATCTCAAGGTCAGGTACGTCGCCGTTCATCATATGGGTATACAGTCCGCGAGCAGTATCCCTGTCCAGGTCACGCGCGTGATTTTTTCCTCGCCCAATCTCTTTAATGATTTTGCGGTAATCCATCGATAACTCCTTGCCTGTTGCTCGCATCGTTAACGCCGACGACGGCGCGTGGGTTTCGCTTTTTCTTTTGGTTTTACTATAACGTCTGGCACAGCAGGTTGCTCTATCGGAAATATGGGTAACGCGTTCAGTAAACGCTTGCCATAGCTTTTGGTCAATAAACGCTTGTCATAAATAACCACTTCTCCCCAGCAGCCATGGCTACGGATGAGTCGCCCAACCTGCTGGATCAAATTGAACGACGCCGCGGGCAGGCTCTGCACCTCGAAGGGGTAGCGGTTCAGGCTTTTCAACCACTCGCCCTCGGTGATCACAACCGGGCTGTCGATAGGCGGAAAAGCAATTTTGTGAATATGCACCTGGGTCAACAGGTCGCCTTTCAAGTCCAGACCTTCAGCAAAAGATTGCAGCCCAACCAGCACGCTGCGCTCGCCGTTAGTCACCCGCTTGCGGTGCAACTCCACCAGACGATAGCGCGGCTGATCGCCCTGTACCAGCAACAGCAGGCGCAGATCGGTAACGTGCTCAAGAAAACGCTGCATCGCCCGACCGCTGGCAAAGAGTACCAGCATGCCCTGATGCTTTTTACTTTCCAGCTGTTCGCGGAAATAGGCGGCCATTTCCGCAATATGCTGCTCTTCGTTATCAATTAACGGTTCGTAGCGCATCTGCGGAATAACGATTTTGCCCTGTTCAACGTGATTAAACGGTGAATCCAGCGCGACAAACCGGTCCCCTGCTTTTTCCTTCAGACCGCTCATCTCCTGCAAACGCGAGAAGCTGTTGAGCGAGCGCAGCGTGGCGGAAGTGACAATAATATGCGGGACGCTACGCCACAGCAGTCGTTCGAGCTGATCGCTCACGCGGATCCCCACGCAGTGGAACCAGACGTGGATCTGCCCGTCACGCACCTCGCGCGTTGCCCATTTACTCACCGGCGCGCCTGACGACTGCGCGAGCGATGCCAGCCGCCACAATTTGCTTTGTGCCTCAAACATGCCCAGCGCCCGGTTCATCTGCAAAATAACCCGATGCAAACGCACAATATCGTGAGTGCCGGTTTTTTCACTGAGATCGTTGAGGAACAGTTCCGCCAGACCGCGCAGCATTTCTGTTAGCTTCGCCAGACGCTGACAAATCTCCATCACTTCAGCAGGCAATTCGCCCATCGCGAAGCGGTGTTCCGCCTCCTGGGTAGCAGGCATGTACAGATTAAGAATGTTATTGAGCGATGAAATCAGCTCATACAATTCCTCACAGTGACCGTTCAGACGCTCGGCATTCGCCAGCGGCGGCGTAGTTTTTGGCCGAAACTGCTCCAGGCAGGTAGCCACTAATTTGCAAAATAGATCCAACTGCAGCCGATACCAGGGGGCACTGATTTCTGCGCTCATCTCCAGCGCATCGCGCGCGACATCCGGCAAATGGTGGCCTTCATCAAGCACCAACAGCAGATTTTTCGGCTCCGGCAAAACGGCTTCGCTTTCCATGGCCGCCATCACCAGCGCGTGGTTGGCTACCACCACTTCAGCTTCCTGAATCTCCCGGCGGGCGACAAAAAAAGGGCATTCACGATAGTAGTGACAGTTACGATTCAGACAGCTGGCTTTATCGGTACTCAGACGCTGCCAGAGTCCGTCGTCAATGGCGATATCGGTGTGATCGCGCAGCCCGTCCCACTTGTAGCTGTCGAGATCGCCTTTTAGCCTGGCGCAGCGCTTTTGTTCTTCCTGGTTGTTGGGCGTCAGGTCATCGTCGAGAAAAGCCAGCAGATCCTGCTGATTGGGTTCGGTGCTGGCCAGCGCCGCTAAGTTACGCGGGCAGACATAGCGTCCGCGACCAAACGCGGCAGTGAAACGCAGGTCGGGGATAATTTTGCGCAGCAGCGGTAAATCTTTGCTGTAGATCTGGTCCTGCAAAGCGACGTTGGCAGTACTGACCACCAGCGTTTTTTGCTCTTCACGCGCAATGGCAATACCGGGAATCAGATACGACAGGGTTTTCCCCACCCCGGTCGGTGCTTCAATCGCCAGATGCCGCCCTTCTTCCCCGGAAAGCGTTTTCGCGACGTCAGCAATCATCTGCCGCTGCGGCGCACGGGGGATAAAGTCGGGGATCTGTTCCTGAAGCGCCTTGTACCAGGCGGCGATTTGCGCTTTTAGCGCAGCCGTAAGTGCCATGAGAAAACCTGAAATACTGTATAAACAGCCACTATTGTGGCACATTTCAGGCGTTGGATGTACCTTTTTCCCCCATTCTGGAAAGCGCTTCGCGGCTCTGGCTTAAATTGCCGGATGGTGGCTTACACCCTATCCGGCCTACAGTCAGGTGCATTGCAGGCCGAATAAACGTGTCGGTTAATAGTATCCCAGCAGCTTCCACCACAGCATGCCCACGGCAAAAATGATGATCACATTTGCCGTTACCACACAGAGGTTAATTTTGTAAAAGCGCGGTCGTTCAAAATATCCCTGGGCAAAATAAATAGGACCAGGTCCGCCGCCATACTCGGTATTCCCCCACATCAGGTTACTAAAGATGCCGAAGCAAATAGCGACCATCATCGGCGGCGCACCCGCAGCAATCGCCGTGGCCGCGAAAGGAGCATACAGTGCAGCTACGTGTCCGGTAGCCGTAGCAAAGAGATAGTGGACGTAAATGTAAAGGATCCCCAGCACAATAAAGGACTCGATCGCACCAAACCCCTGAATGCCGCTGCCTAACTTTATTGTCATCCATTTAATAAAGCCCAGATCGGCAAGTCCGGTCGCCAGGCTAATAATGACGCTAAACCAGATAACCGTATCCCAGGCTGCATGGTCATTAAGCAGGCTTTTCCAGCTAACGGCCCCCGAGGCAAACAGATAAGCAGCCAGCCCCAGTCCGACAGATGTGGCAGACAATCCAGTAATCAAACTGGTGCCCCAGCCAACCAGCGCCAGCACAAAACCAAACGCGACCTTTTTCTCGTTGCTGCTCATCGAACCGAGCTCACCGAGCGCCTTCTTACCCATCGCTTTTGCCTCTGGTGTACGCTTAAGCTCAGGATCCAATAATTTATAGACCAGTAGCGGCATCAGACAGAAACAAACCATCGCAGGGACCACTGCGGAAATAAACCATTCGCCCCAGGTTATCTCCATGCCCAATGACGATTTCGCCAGGCTCGCTACCAGCGGATTCGCCGCCATCCCGGTGAGAAATATCGCCCCGGTAATCGGCGTAAACTGGAAGCACACCATGGTTAAGAAATCGCCAATGCGTTTGCCTGTTACCCCCGGCGCGGAGCCCAACACATCATTGATGGAACGCGTAATGGGAAAAATTATGCCCCCGGACCGTGCAGTTACTGACGGCATTGCCGGGGCCATAATCAGATCGGAAACCCCCAGTGAGTAAGCAATACCCAGGCTGCTGCCGCCAAAGAGCGATAACATTTTATACGCAATACGTTTCCCCAGGCCTGACGTCACAAACCCCAGAGACAAGACGTAGGCACAGAAAATGAGCCATACCGTACCGGACGCAAACCCTGACAGCGCCTTTGCCTCTGGCAACGTTTTGGTGAAAATAACCACGCAAAGTGCAATTAACATCACCGCCCCCGAAGGGAGCGGCTGAGTAAGAATGGCTGCAATAGTCGCGGCAAATATCGCGAACATATGCCAGGCCTGAGGCGTCAGACCATCAGGAACGGGATAAAACCAAACGATCGCGCCTATCGCCAGCGGTATCAGGAACGACAGAATGGATTTTCCCGTGACAGAATTCGTTGACATAAAAATATCCTTATTCCGTTAGCCCGAGAGCATTCATTTCTGCGACATGTATCTTGCTAATACCTGATCCACCATCGCCGGTGCCATTCCAAGGTAATTTGCCGGATCGGTCAGTTTTTCAATCAACTGTGGGTCCAGTCGTTCAGAGACGGACGGCATCGCATTCAGCACATCAGCCAATCGTCCACCTTGTTCGTTGACGATACGACAGGCGTCATACACCACGTCATGTGCATCCTGACGACCAATATACGGAGCCAACCCCATCATGACCGCTTCAGCCACAATCAATCCGTTAGTCATGCCGAGGTTACGTTTCATCGCATCTTCATCAACCACCAGCCCCGCCAGCATAAAGTTGGCCTGATGCAATGCCCCCGCACTGAGCACGAAACTTTCCGGGATAGCAATCCATTCGGCATGCCACGGCCCGGTTGCTCGCTCCAGATCTTGCACCATCGCATCAAGCATCAGCCCTGCCTGTTGGCGAACACCTTTGGCGCAGGCCAGCATCAGCTCACTGGAAATAGGGTTGCGTTTCTGCGGCATGGTACTGCTGGCGCCACGCCCTTTAACAAACGGCTCATACAGTTCGCCAAACTCGTTTGCTGCCAGCAGCATTACGTCGTAGGCAATCTTGCCCAGCGACCCGGTAATCACCGCTAACAGGTTCACCGCTTCGGCAAAACCATCACGCGCGACGTGCCAGGTGGATGTTGGGACATTTAGCCCAAGCTCTTCCATCATCGCTTTTTGTACCGCGAGGCCTTTATCCCCCAGTGATGCCAGCGTACCAGCTGCACCCGCAAATTCGCCGACCAATACACGAGGACGCGCCTGGGTTAGACGTTCCGCATGGCGTTCAAACATATCCAGCCAGATGGCCGTTTTGTAGCCAAAGGTCACGGGCAAAGCCTGTTGTAAATGGGTTCGCCCGGCCATCGGCGTATCACGGTAGCGGCGTGAAAGATCGGCCAGCGTTGCACGGAGTTTGTCCATATCGGATTCAATGAGCGCAAAAGCATCACGAATTTGCAGGACCACTGCGGTGTCCATAATGTCCTGAGTGGTTGCCCCCCAGTGCACATAGCCACCGGACTCGCCAGCCTGTTTAGAAATCTGGTGCACCAGCGGTAGGATCGGATAACCCACAATTTCGGTTTCATGGCGCAATAAATCAAAATCGAGCGTGTCAGCATTACATTTTTCTGCGATTTCCTGCGCCGCAGCCTCGGGTATCACACCGCAGCGTGCCTGGGCTTTGGCTAATGCCACTTCCACTTCCACGTATTTGCGCACCAGCTCACGATCGTCAAACACCGCGCGCATCGCCGGTGTGCCGAAAGAATCCCTGAACAGAACAGAATCAAGTACATTCGAAGCCATAAATCCCCCTGGAAAATCTGATAATGATAAGATGCGTGTTTACGGCAGTTTGTTGGATATTCAAATGCCGCCACAATGTCCAGACATAAGTAAATGTCCGCACATTTAAATGTACGGACATTTATAGTATTCATAAGAAATGTAGGGAATAGTCCGTACAAATTTTCGTGATAAAGATCACTAATATTTTGATGAAACTGCGATGAAAGAATCTCTGTACAAGCGAATAGCACGTGAACTGGCGCAGCAAATTGCGGTGGGAACTTTTGCCCCCGGTTCGCTGTTTCCTACGGAAATGGAACTGTGCGAAACATGGCAGGTCAGCCGCCACACCATGCGTGAGGCGCTAAGGGAATTAACAGAGCAAGGTCTGATATCACGGCGTAAAGGCGCGGGAACCCGCGTTTGCGAACCTAAGGCTAACGGCGTCAATCACCCGCTATCGCATCTTGAGGATCTGTTGCTGCTAGCCAAAAACAATCTGCGCGTCATCAAGAAAATCGATGAGATTGTGGCGGACATAGAGCTGTCCCAGATGATTGGCTGCCCACCAGGTTCGCGTTGGCTGCACATTGCCAGCACTCGCGAAGATGCTCAAAACCCCGACGCGCCAATCTGCTGGACAGACAGCTATGCCAGCACGGATTACGCCAAGCTGCGTACGTACATCCGTGACGACCCACACTCGCTAATCAGCGATTTGATCGAAACCCATTACGGTATCAAAAGTCATGAGGTGCACCAGACCATTACGGCTGTCGGCGTGCCAAAAAAGGTGGCAAAGATCCTCAATGTTGCACCTGATTCACCAGCGATGAGAATCGTGCGTCGTTATCTGGACAGGGACGGGAAAGTATTTGAGACGACGATTTCGATTCACCCGGCAGGACGCTATACCTGCTCAATCGTGCTGAAATCGCAAAGTTCGGGGGAGTGATTGACCTAGCCGGCCTACACTGTGTGTAGGCCGGCTAGCGTGTTTATACTGCCATACAGCAAGGTAAATTACTGCGCTGCAGACGGTTTGCGCGGACGACGCGGTGGACGAGGTTTATCACCTGCCGGTTTGCCTTCGCCACTACGCGGTTTCGCTTTTGGCGCACCGCCATCCTGACGACGCGGTTGCTGGCCACGCCCTGCTCCGCCCTGCCCGCGACCACCGCCGCCGCCACGCTGCTGGCGACCATTCTGGATCGGCTCTGCTTTGATGGACGGATCTGGCTCGTAGCCTGGCGTTGCAATACGCGGGATCTCTTTTTTCAGCAACTTCTCGATGTCACGCAACAGCTTGTGTTCATCGACACACACCAGAGACAACGCTTCGCCAGTAGCGGCCGCACGACCGGTACGACCAATGCGGTGCACGTAATCTTCCGGGACGTTTGGCAGCTCGTAGTTCACCACGTGCGGCAGCTCTTCAATGTCCAGACCTCGTGCGGCAATATCGGTCGCTACCAGCACGCGAATATCACCGGATTTAAAATCAGCCAACGCACGCGTACGCGCACCCTGAGATTTATTACCGTGGATTGCCGCACTGCGGATGCCGTCTTTATTCAGCTGTTCTGCCAGATGGTTCGCGCCATGTTTGGTACGGGTAAACACCAGCACCTGCTGCCAGTTGCCCTGACCAATCATCTGCGACAGCAGTTCGCGTTTACGTTTTTTATCAACGAAATGAACATGCTGAGTAACCTGCTCTGACGCGGTATTACGACGCGCCACTTCGATTTCCAGCGGGTTGTGCAACAGTTTTTCGGCCAGCGATTTAATGTCATCAGAGAACGTTGCCGAGAACAGCAGGTTCTGACGTTTTGCCGGCAGTTTTGCCAGAACGCGACGAATATCGTGAATAAAGCCCATATCCAGCATGCGATCAGCTTCGTCCAGTACCAGGATCTCAACCTGATCCAGTTTCACCGCATTCTGGTGTTCCAGATCAAGCAAACGACCCGGAGTGGCGATCAGCACATCTACGCCGCCACGCAGCTTCATCATCTGCGGGTTAATGCTGACGCCGCCGAAGACCACCAGCGAGCGAATATTCAGATACTTACTGTAATCACGGACGTTTTCGCCAATCTGGGCCGCCAGTTCGCGGGTTGGCGTGAGGATCAGCGCACGAACCGGACGACGGCTTTTACCATGCGGCTGATGGGTGATCAGGTGCTGCAACAGCGGCAGGGTAAAACCTGCCGTTTTCCCCGTACCGGTCTGGGCGCTGGCCATCAGATCGCGGCCTTCCAGCACGGCAGGAATAGCCTGCTGCTGAATAGGGGTAGGTTCACGGTAACCCTGCTCGGCAACGGCACGTAAAATTTCAGGGTTTAAACCAAGGGAATCAAAAGACATAACAACTCCGAACCGCCCTGACCGTTACCGGTGTCGTTTTCAGGGAGATACATACAATAGAGATGACAAAAACCACAATGTCATGAAGGGGCGGAGTGTAGCAGTTTTTGTGATGTGCCGCATAAATTATCCCTTCACTGGAAAATAACGCTCTGGACTGGACAAGGCTGCACATCAGTCATAATCTTAATCAATCGATTGATTAAGATCAGAGTCGTGCCATGAATACACCCACCATGACAACCAAAGGTGAACAGGCGAAGAACCAGCTCATTGCCGCCGGATTGGCGCAATTCGGCGAGTATGGTCTGCACGCCACGACGCGCGATATCGCTGCACAGGCCGGGCAAAACATTGCGGCTATCACCTACTATTTTGGCTCAAAAGAGGATTTATATCTCGCCTGCGCCCAGTGGATTGCAGATTTTATCGGCTCGCAGTTTCGCCCGCACGTTGAAGAGGCCGAGCGTTTATTCGCCCAGCCGGAGCCGGATCGTGGCGCGATGCGCGAACTGATCCTGCGTGCCTGCAAAAATATGATCATGCTGTTAACTCAGGACGACACCGTTAACCTGAGCAAATTTATCTCGCGCGAACAGCTTTCCCCCACCGCGGCTTATCAACTGGTGCACGACCAGGTTATCAATCCGCTGCATACTCATCTGACGCGCCTGATTGCCGCTTATACCGGCGGCGATGCCAATGATACCCAAATGATCCTGCATACCCACGCCATACTCGGCGAGGTGCTGGCCTTTCGTCTGGGGAAAGAAACCATTCTGTTACGTACGGGCTGGTCACAATTTGATGAGGATAAAACCGCGCTGATTGACCAAACGATCACCTGTCACATCGATCTTATTCTGCAAGGTTTAACGCAAAGGAGTCTGGAGTCATGAAAAAACCTGTCGTTCTCGGGCTGGTTATCGCGGCCCTCGTTGCCGTGATTGCCGGTGGAACGTGGTGGTATCAGAACCGGCAAGATAACGGCCTGACGCTATACGGCAATGTCGATATCCGTAGCGTCAACCTGAGTTTTCGTGTCGGCGGCAGGCTGGCCTCGCTGGCGGTTGACGAAGGCGATGCGATTACCGCCGGCCAGGTGCTGGGCGAACTGGACCGCGCACCGTATGAAAACGCATTGATGCAGGCAAAAGCCAACGTTGCCGCCGCACAGGCGCAATACGATCTGATGCTGGCTGGGTATCGTGAAGAAGAGATCGCGCAAACCGCGGCGGCAGTCAAACAGGCGCAGGCCGCCTATGATTACGCGCAGAACTTTTACAATCGGCAGGTGGGATTGTGGAAAAGCCGCACCATTTCTGCCAACGATCTGGAAAACGCCCGTTCATCACGCGATCAGGCGTTAGCTTCGCTGAAATCCGCACAGGATAAACTCACCCAGTATCGCAGCGGTAATCGTGTGCAGGACATCGAGCAGGCAAAAGCCACGCTCGAACAAGCTCAGGCCGAGCTGGCACAGGCAGAGCTTAATTTGCATGACACCACGCTGACCTCACCGTCTGACGGCACGCTTCTCACCCGTGCGGTTGAACCCGGCAGCATGCTGAACGAAGGGGGTACGGTACTGACGCTGTCGCTCACGCGTCCGGTTTGGGTTCGTGCTTACGTTGACGAACGCAATTTGAGCCAGGCTCAGCCAGGACGCGAGATCCTGCTCTATACCGATGGCCGCCCGGATAAACCGTATCACGGCAAAATCGGCTTTGTGTCTCCTACCGCCGAATTTACCCCGAAAACGGTCGAGACCCCTGACCTGCGTACCGACCTGGTTTATCGCCTGCGAATTGTCGTAACCGACGCGGACGATGCGCTGCGCCAGGGAATGCCGGTAACGATTAAGTTTGGCGATGAGGCACGGCATGAATGACGCCGTCATTACGCTTAAAGGGCTGACGAAAAACTTTGCCGGAATGGAAAAACCGGCCGTCGCCCCGCTCGACTGTACCGTTCATGCGGGCTACGTGACCGGGCTGGTCGGGCCGGACGGCGCGGGCAAAACCACGCTGATGCGAATGTTGGCGGGGTTATTAAAACCTGATGCCGGAAGTGCTGCGGTGATTGGTTTTGATCCCATCAAAGACGACAGCGCGCTGCATGCGGTGCTCGGCTATATGCCGCAGAAATTTGGTCTGTACGAAGATTTAACCGTCATGGAGAACCTCAATCTCTATGCCGATTTGCGCAGCGTCACCGGTGAAGCGCGAGAAAAAACTTTTGCCCGACTCCTGGAATTCACCTCGCTGGGGCCGTTTACCGGACGACTGGCAGGCAAGCTTTCCGGCGGCATGAAACAGAAGCTCGGACTTGCCTGTACGCTGGTCGGCGAACCCAAAGTGTTGCTGCTGGATGAGCCAGGCGTGGGCGTCGACCCTATTTCCCGCCGCGAACTGTGGCAAATGGTCCACGAACTGGCCGGGGACGGCATGCTGATCCTCTGGAGTACGTCATATCTGGATGAAGCAGAGCAATGCCGCGATGTGCTGCTGATGAACGAAGGTGAATTGTTATACCAGGGCGATCCTACTCAGCTTACGCAAACCATGGCAGGTCGCAGCTTCCTGATGAGCAGTCCGCAGGAAAACAACCGCCGACTGCTGCAACGCGCGTTAAAACTGCCGCTGGTCAGCGACGGAATGATTCAGGGGAAATCCGTCCGTTTAATCCTGAAAAAAGAGGCAACAGCTCAGCAGATCCAAAACGCTGACGGCATGCCGCAGATAACCATCAATGAAACCGCCCCCCGCTTCGAAGATGCCTTTATCGATTTACTCGGCGGAGCTGGAACATCAGAGTCTCCGCTGGGCGCTATCCTGCATACCGTGGAAGGCACGCCTGGCGAAACGGTGATCGAAGCCAAAGCGTTGACCAAAAAATTTGGCGATTTCGCCGCGACCGACCACGTAGACTTTGCCGTGCAGCGCGGCGAGATTTTTGGTCTGTTAGGCCCTAATGGCGCTGGCAAATCCACCACCTTTAAAATGATGTGCGGCCTGCTGGTCCCCACCTCCGGCAAAGCGCTGGTACTGGATATGGACCTGAAAGTCAGCTCCGGCAAAGCGCGTCAGCATCTGGGCTATATGGCGCAGAAATTCTCCCTGTACGGTAACCTGACGGTTGAACAGAATCTGCGCTTTTTCTCTGGCGTCTACGGCCTGCGCGGTCGGGCGCAGAAAGAGAAAATCGATCGTATGAGCGAGGCATTCGGCCTGAAGAGTATCGCTTCCCACGCCACCGACGAACTGCCGCTGGGGTTTAAGCAGCGTCTGGCGCTGGCCTGCTCGCTGATGCATGAACCCGACATTCTGTTCCTTGATGAACCCACTTCCGGGGTCGATCCCCTCACCCGTCGTGAGTTCTGGTTGCATATCAACAGCATGGTGGAAAAAGGCGTCACAGTGATGGTGACCACCCACTTTATGGATGAGGCGGAATACTGCGATCGCATCGGGCTGGTGTATCGCGGCAAACTGATTGCCAGCGGTACACCGGACGACCTGAAGGCTCAGGCTGCCGACAGCGACACGCCGGACCCGACCATGGAACAGGCGTTCATCACGCTAATCAATGACTGGGATAAGGAGCATACGCATGAGTAACTCCGCTCTCTCCTGGCGTCGCGTACGTGCGCTGTGTGTGAAAGAGACGCGCCAGATCGTCCGCGATCCCAGCAGTTGGCTGATTGCGGTGGTGATCCCGCTGCTGCTGCTGTTTATCTTCGGCTACGGGATCAACCTCGACTCCAGCAAGCTGCGGGTAGGGATTTTGCTCGAACAGCAGAGTGAAGAGGCGCTGGATTTTACCCATACCATGACCGGCTCGCCGTATATTGACGCCACCATCAGCGATAACCGTCAGGAACTGATTGAGAAAATGCAGGCCGGGCGTATTCGCGGTCTGGTGGTGATCCCGGTGGATTTTGCCCAGCAGATGGCACGCCCCAATGACGTGGCACCGATCCAGGTGATCACCGACGGCAGCGAACCGAATACCGCCAACTTTGTGCAGGGTTATGTCGAAGGCATCTGGCAAATCTGGCAGCAACAGCGGGCAGAAGATCGTGGGGAATCGTTCAAACCGTTGATCGACGTACAAACCCGCTACTGGTTTAACCCGGCGGCCATCAGCCAGCACTTTATTATTCCCGGGGCAGTCACCATCATCATGACGGTGATTGGCGCCATCCTCACCTCATTAGTGGTGGCGCGCGAATGGGAGCGCGGCACCATGGAAGCGCTGCTGTCTACCGAAGTCACCCGCGTCGAGCTGCTGCTGTGTAAACTAATCCCGTATTACTTTCTGGGTATGCTGGCGATGCTGCTATGTATGCTGGTGTCGGTGTTTATTCTTGGCGTGCCCTACCGCGGCTCGTTGCTGATCCTGTTTTTCATTACCAGCCTGTTTCTGCTCAGTACGCTCGGCATGGGGTTGCTTATTTCCACCATTACCCGCAACCAGTTTAACGCCGCGCAGGTCGCGCTAAACGCCGCCTTCCTGCCCTCGATTATGCTGTCGGGTTTTATCTTCCAGATAGACAGCATGCCCGCGATTATCCGGGCGGTAACCTACATTATTCCGGCGCGTTATTTCGTCAGTACCCTGCAAAGCCTGTTTCTGGCGGGAAATATTCCGGTGGTATTGATTATCAACGTGCTGTTTTTAATCGCTTCGGCGGTGATGTTTATCGGCCTGACGTGGCTTAAAACCAAACGTCGGTTGGATTAAGGAGGCGGGCATGTTTCATCGCTTATGGACATTAATTCGCAAAGAGCTGCAATCGCTGTTACGCGAACCGCAGACGCGAGCCATTCTGATTTTACCGGTGCTGATTCAGGTTATCCTGTTCCCGTTCGCGGCAACGCTGGAAGTGACCAACGCCACTATTGCTATCTATAACGAAGACAACGGTAAACATTCGGTTGAGCTTACCCAGCGCTTTGCCCGCGCCAGCGCTTTTACGCATGTTCTGCTGCTGAAAAGCCCGCAGGAGATCCAGCCCACCATCGACACGCAAAAAGCCCTGCTACTGGTGCGTTTCCCGGCTAACTTTTCGCGTAATCTGGATACCTTCCAGCAGGCACCCATGCAGATTATCCTCGACGGGCGCAACTCAAACAGCGCGCAAATTGCCGCGAATTACCTGCAGCAAATCGTTAAGGAGTATCAGCAGGAGCTGATGGACGGTAAGCCGAAACCGAACAACAGCGAGCTGGTGGTGCGTAACTGGTATAACCCGAATCTGGATTACAAATGGTTTGTGGTTCCGTCGCTGATCGCCATGATCACCACTATCGGCGTAATGATCGTCACCTCGCTGTCGGTTGCCCGCGAGCGTGAGCAAGGCACGCTGGATCAACTGCTGGTCTCTCCGCTGACCACCTGGCAGATTTTTATCGGTAAAGCGGTGCCCGCGCTAATTGTGGCTACTTTTCAGGCCACCATCGTGCTGGCGATTGGTATCTGGGCTTATCACATTCCGTTTGCCGGTTCACTGGGGCTGTTCTATTTCACGATGGTGATTTACGGGCTGTCGCTGGTCGGCTTTGGTCTGCTAATTTCGTCACTGTGCGCCACCCAGCAGCAGGCGTTCATCGGCGTGTTTGTGTTTATGATGCCGGCGATTTTACTCTCAGGCTATGTCTCACCGGTCGAAAACATGCCGGTCTGGTTGCAGAATCTGACGTGGATAAACCCGATCCGCCATTTTACGGACATCACGAAACAGATTTACCTGAAAGATGCGAGTCTGCAGATTGTCTGGGGAAGCTTGTGGCCGCTGTTGGTAATAGCGGCCACGACTGGCTCAGCGGCGTATGCGATGTTTAGACGCAAGGTGATGTAGTTTTTTGTCTTTCGCCAGCAGCGAGACCACGGCGGGTCCGGCAAGGATTACCAGCCCCGCCAGTGCCAGCAAGACATTGTTTTGCAGCACGCGTGATAGCAGCCACAGTACGATCACTGCGGTACCGAAATACCACGTCGTGGTCAACTCTTCCAGCACGTCAGCCACGTCGCGCCAGCGCTGTTCGTGGTGACGTTGCAATGCAAGCATCAATAAAACCGTAACGCCGTAAACGACGCACAATCCCAGGCCGACATGCACCAGTCTACCGCTCATCCAGCCCATTACCAGCAACGCCACTACCAGTAAATGCAACACTATCTGCCAGCAACTTAGACCCGTTGCGACACGAACACGTTGTTGCCACCTCATGGCTATTCTCCTGAAGGATTTTCGACTAATTGTTCAGAGTACCGGACTTTACGGAAAATTCCGCAACACCGCATCTTTTTGTGACGACGACTACACTATTTTATTTAGGAAGTGACGCCAACGGGAGGCTCATGAGCGGATCGGGAGTTCAATTTTCATTCAATGTGCTCACCATTAATACTCACAAAGGGTTCACCGCCTTCAACCGACGTTTTATTTTGCCTGAGCTGCGGGAGGCCGTCAGAACGGTCGGTGCAGACATTGTGTGTCTGCAGGAAGTCATGGGCGCGCACGAAGCTCATTCGTTGCACATTGAGAACTGGCCGGAGACCAGCCACTACGAATTTCTGGCAGACACGATGTGGAGCGACTTCGCCTACGGGCGTAACGCCGTGTACCCGCAGGGACATCACGGTAATGCGGTGCTGTCGCGGTATCCCATTGAGCATTATGAAAATCGTGATGTGTCGGTCGGCGCAAGTGAAAAGCGCGGAGTCCTTTACTGCCGAATCGTACCGCCAATGCTCTCCCACCCCATTCATGTGATGTGCGTGCATCTCGGCCTGCGTGAAGCTCACCGCCAGGCCCAGCTCGCTATGCTGGCAGACTGGGTTAACGCCTTGCCCAATTCGGAGCCCGTGGTGATTGCCGGAGATTTTAATGACTGGCTTTCAACGGCCAATCGCCCGTTGAAAGCCAAAGCTGGCCTTGACGAGATTTTTACCCGCGCCCACGGCCGCCCGGCGCGAACCTTTCCGGTGCAGTTCCCATTGCTGCGCCTGGACAGGATTTATGTGAAAAACGCGAATGCCAGTACCCCAACGACGCTGGCGCTGCGTCACTGGCGACATTTGTCCGATCATGCCCCCCTGAGTGCGGAGATTCATTTATGAAATATGGCTGGCGTGAAGGCAATCAAATTCAACTGCTGGAAAACGGCGATCAATTCTACCCCGCCGTCTTTGACGCCATTGAGCAGGCACAGCAAAAAATTATCCTTGAGACCTTTATCTGGTTTGAGGATGCGGTCGGAAAACAGCTGCATGCCGCGTTGCTCGAAGCCGCCCGGCGAGGCATCAAAGCAGAGGTGCTGCTGGATGGCTACGGTTCGCCGGATCTTAGCGACAGTTTTGTTGAAGAACTTACCGTAGCCGGTGTCGTTTTCCGCTACTACGATCCGCGCCCGCGCCTGTTCGGTATGCGCACCAATCTCTTTCGCCGTATGCATCGAAAAATTGTGGTCATAGATGACCGTGTTGCCTTTGTCGGCGGCATCAATTACTCCGCTGAACATATGTCTGATTACGGCCCGGAGGCCAAACAGGATTACGCCGTGCGCGTTGAAGGCCCTGTCGTAGCCGACATCCTGAGATTCGTGCTGGAAAACCTGCCCGGGCAAAGCGCCGTACGACGCTGGTGGCGGCGTCATCACCGGGCAATCGACAATCATCGACCTGGCGAAGCGCAGGCGCTGTTTGTCTGGCGCGATAACGAAGAGCATCGCGATGATATTGAACGCCACTACCTGAAAATGCTGACCCAGGCCCGGCGGGAAGTGATCATTGCCAATGCCTATTTCTTTCCTGGTTATCGCCTGCTGCATGCCCTGCGTAAAGCAGCACGACGCGGCGTTCGGGTAAAACTCATTGTGCAGGGTGAACCGGATATGCCGATTGTGAAAGTGGGCGCCCGCCTGCTGTACAACTATCTGGTAAAAGGCGGCGTCCATGTCTATGAGTACCGCCGTAAACCTCTGCATGGCAAAGTGGCGTTGATGGACGATCATTGGGCGACGGTGGGCTCCAGCAATCTCGATCCGCTGAGCTTGTCGCTGAATCTGGAAGCAAATCTGATTATTCATGACCGCACGTTTAACCAGACCCTGCGCGATAACCTGAACCCTATTATTGCGCAGGACTGCAAGCGGGTTGACGAATCTATGCTGCCAAAACGCACCTGGTGGAACCTGACCAAAAGCGTGCTGGCCTTCCACTTTTTACGCCACTTCCCGGCGCTGGTCGGCTGGCTGCCGGCGCATACCCCGCACCTGGCCGAGGTAGAGCCGCCCGCGCAGCCCGCTCTGGAAACTCAGGACCGTATACAAACTGAGGATGCAGGAGGGAAAACCTGATGGCAAAAAATCACCGGCGCTGGCGGTTAGCGAAAAAGATCCTCACATGGTTATTTTTTATTGCGGTGATCGTGCTGCTGGTTGTTTATGCCAGCAAGGTCAACTGGCAGGAAGTGTGGACGGTAATTCGCGATTACAATCGGATCGCCCTGCTCAGCGCAGTAGGGTTGGTGATCGTCAGTTATTTACTTTACGGCTGTTATGATCTGCTCGGGCGCTACTACTGCGGTCACAAACTGGCAAAACGCCAGGTCATGATGGTGTCGTTTATTTGTTACGCCTTCAACCTGACGTTAAGCACCTGGGTGGGCGGTATTGGGATGCGCTACCGGCTTTACTCACGGCTCGGGTTGCCGGGGGGCACAATAACGCGGATTTTTTCACTGAGCATTACCACCAACTGGCTGGGCTATATTCTGCTGGGCGGTTTTATATTTACCTTCGGCGTCGTCGAACTGCCCGCACACTGGTATATCGATGAAGGTACGCTGCGTATCTTAGGCATTGCGCTGCTGTTGATAATTGGCGTTTATCTGTGGTTTTGCGCCTTCGCTAAACATCGTCACATCACCATCAAGGGCCAGAAACTGGTGCTCCCCTCATGGAAATTTGCCCTCTTGCAGATGGCGATATCCGGGACTAACTGGATGGTTATGGGGGCGATTATCTGGTTGTTACTGGGTCAGAATATTAACTATTTCTTCGTGCTGGGCGTGCTGCTGGTAAGCAGTATTGCCGGGGTTATTGTGCATATTCCGGCGGGGATCGGCGTGCTGGAGGCGGTGTTTATAGCGCTGCTGGCGGGAGAGAATACGTCTCAGGGCACGATCATTGCTGCCCTGCTCGCGTATCGCGTGCTGTACTATTTTATTCCGCTACTGCTGGCGCTGATGTGTTATTTGCTGCTGGAAAGTCGGGCGAAAAAGCTACGAACAAAGAACGAGAAGGCGATGGCGAAATGATGGTGCTTATAGTGCCGGATGCGGCTTAACGCCTTATCCGGCCTACTTTCGATACACAACTGCAGGCCGGATAAGCGCAGCGCCATCCGGCAACAGAGAATTAACGACGATTGCCGAAAATACGCAGCAGCATCAGGAACAGGTTGATGAAGTCCAGATACAGCGTTAAGGCCCCAAGAATCGCGTATTTACGCAGATTGGAGCTGTCTCGCAGGTCAATCTGCTCACCGATATTTTTCAGCTTCTGCGTGTCATAGGCGGTAAGACCGACAAACACAATCACCCCGATATAGGTCACCGCCCACATCAGCGCTTCGCTCTTCAGCCAGAAGTTAACCAGCGAGGCCAGCACAATACCGATCAGCGCCATGAACAGCATATTGCCGAAGCCGCTCAGATCGCGTTTGGTGGTGTAGCCATACAGACTCATGATCCCGAACATCCCACCGGTAACCACAAAGGTGCTGGCGATAGACGAGTAGGTATAGACAATAAAAATGCTTGATAGCGTTAACCCGGTTAATGCCGAATAGAGCATAAACAGCGTGGTCGCCATACCCGCGCTCAGCCTTTGCACCATGCCGGACAGGACGAACACCAGCGCCAGTTGAGCAATGATCAGGCCAAAGAAGGTGATTTTGCTGGAGAAGACAAACATCATCACCGCGGGCGTATTTGCCGCATACCAGGCGATAAACGCCGTCAGCAACAGTCCGCAGGTCATCCAGCCGTACACCTGCGCCATATACGTTTGTAGGCCGGAACGGGCCTGTACAATAGAATCGGATCGTGGGAATCGGTCCATGACAATCTCCTGAGTCAGTATGAGCCTACAACAATTGTACTCTACCAGCGTTTTGCTGCTAGCTTATCACTGTCACGGGCATCAACCCAGCGCTCACCTTCCGGCGTGGCCTCGCGCTTCCAGAACGGCGCGCGGGTTTTCAGGTAATCCATAATGAACTGCCCGGCATCAAACGCGCTGCTGCGATGCGCACTGGTCACGCCAACAAAAACGATTTCGTCACCCGGCCACAGTTCGCCAATGCGATGAATCACCGTCACCCGACCCAACGGCCAGCGTGAACGCGCTTCGTCGACAATCTCCGCCAGCGCTTTTTCGGTCATTCCCGGATAGTGTTCCAGCGTTAACGCTTTTACGCTGTCGCCGAGATTGTGATTGCGTACTTTACCGGTGAAAGTGACTACCGCGCCGTCTTCATCGCGCTCTGCCAGCCAGGGATACTCATCCCCGACGCTGAACGGCGCATGACCAACAACAATTCGCGTTTCAGCCATTTTAGCCTCCGGTTACCGGCGGGAAGAAAGCAACTTCATCACCCGCGTTAAGAGGATGGTCAAAACTGACCAGCGTCTGATTTACCGCCGCCAGCAATTTGCCGTCTTCCAGCGCCAGCGCCCAGCGATCGCTTTGCGCCGCCAGATGCTTGCGCAGCGCTTCTACCGTTGCAAACTCGGCGGCAACTTCTAAGGCATCTGTGTTCACCAGTTCCCGTACCTGAGCAAAGAAAAGAACCTTAATCATGCGCATCCACCTTAAAATCACCCGATTTGCCGCCGCTTTTTGCCAGCAAACGCACCGGACCAATCACCATATCCTTTTGTACCGCTTTGCACATATCGTAGATGGTCAACGCCGCCACGGAGGCTGCCGTTAACGCCTCCATTTCAACGCCGGTTTTACCGGTCAGGCGACACAGTGTTTCAATACGTACGCGGTTGTGCTCCGGCTCGGCGTGAAGATTGACTTCGACCTTGCTTAGCATCAGTGGGTGACACAGCGGGATAAGATCCCAGGTGCGTTTGGCTGCCTGAATACCGGCAATACGCGCCGTGGCGAAAACATCACCTTTATGGTGGCTGCCATCGATGATCATCGCCAGCGTCTCGCTACGCATGGTCACGAATGCTTCGGCACGCGCCTCGCGTACGGTTTCCGCTTTGGCGGAGACATCCACCATATGCGCTTCGCCAGCGGCGTTAATATGAGTCAGTTGCGACATACTTATTTCTTCAAATGTGGGTGGAAATTACACGGACGCGTACGGGCATCAAGCTGCGGCGCAATGATATTTTCCCAGGCGGTACGACACGCTTTGGTCGAACCCGGCATGGCAAAAATCAGCGTTTTATTCGCCACGCCGGCAATCGCGCGGGATTGCAGCGTCGCGGTGCCAATCTCTTCAAATGACAGCATACGGAAGACTTCGCCAAACCCTTCAACTTCTCTGTCGAACAGCGGTTGCAGCGCTTCCGGTGCCTGGTCCCCTTCAGTTAAGCCAGTGCCGCCGGTAATGAGCACCACCTGTACATCGTCACTGGCAATCCAGGCAGAAACCTGGGCGCGGATGGCGTAGCGGTTCTCTTTGACAATCGCCTTATCGACAATCTGATGACCCGCTTCTTGCGCCGAGTCACGCAGATAATGGCCGGAGGTGTCATCTTCTTCGCCGCGACGGTTGGAAACAGTAAGAATAGCAATGCGTGTCGGGATAAATTCAGCGCTTACCTGACTCATGAAAAACTCCTTTTAGCGATCAGCCGCCAATGTAAGATAAGTTTTGCGTAATACCGGTATTGTTCTGATGCAGGAAATGGGTCTGCTTTTTCTCCAGCAGCGCGGCTGAAATGCGTTCTTCCAGCGCCGGTTGCTGAGCATCGTCTTCCAGCAAATCACGCAGGCTTACGCCGCCTTCACCAAATAAACACAGATGAAGCTTACCGACAGAGGAAACGCGCAGACGATTACAGGTGGCGCAGAAGTCTTTCTCATAAGGCATGATCAGACCAATTTCGCCAACATAATCAGGATGACAGAAAACCTGTGCCGGGCCGTCGCTACGCTGTCGGATCTGGTGGATCCAGCCGCGACGCAGCAGCTCATCGCGAAGTACCTGTCCGGAGATATGGTGTTTACGGAAGAGAGAGCTGCCCTCACCCGTTTCCATCAGTTCAATAAAACGCAGTTGGATTGGCCGAGGTTGGATCCACGCAAGGAAGGTGTCCAGTTGATGATGGTTTACGTCGCGCATCAGTACGGTGTTGACTTTCACTTTTTCAAAACCGGCATCAAAGGCGGCATCAATGCCCGCCATCACCTGCTGGAACTTGTCCTGTCCGGTAATGGCGTGAAACTGACGGGCATCAAGGCTGTCGACGCTGACGTTGAGCGCGGTCAGTCCGGCATCGCGCCAGGCGGCAGCTTCGCGCGCCAGACGATAACCATTGGTGGTTACCGCAATCTGGCGGATGGCGTCGTTTTCGCGCACGGCGGCGATAATGTCAGTGAAGTCGCGACGCAGTGAAGGTTCTCCCCCCGTCAGACGCACTTTTTCCGTTCCCAGACTGGCGAACGCACGCGTGACGCGGCGAATTTCATCAACGGTCAAGAAGCCGTTATTGGTGACCCCGCCGGGCTTATAGCCATCCGGCAGGCAGTAGGTGCAACGAAAGTTACACACATCTGTAATCGACAAACGTAAGTAGTAAAACTTACGTGCGAAAGCATCGGTAAGTTGAGAGCCCATGTACACCTTTCCAAATACGGGAGACGTAGTCATTTCTTCCTGCGCCCTGGTGACAAACTTTTTCAAGTCTTGTCACGGCCAAAGCACCGTATCATTTGACCCAGGTGCAGAGGCTAGAGTGTTTATACTCATCATACTTCGAGTTGCAGATGCGTTGGCTTCCGGCAACTCAAATTATTAAGAGTACTTTGTGGTTATGCCGATACTAGCGTGTAAATGGCGATTTTTCCATGTACACTTTCGCTGTATAAATATGTATATAGCGACATGATCGTGCAATTTCGCTACAGAATAAGCAAAAATCACAGTTTTGCATTGATATACATCATCTTGCCATCAGGTGGGTGTCGTCAGAAAGGAGTAGATCGCAGAAAAAAATTACGGCAAATGCCGACTGGATAATTGCTGAAAACACGCTATTTACGTTACTGTAGCGCCGATCAATTGATATCAGGAAAATATATGCGCACTCGCACGCTGGCAGATCTGGACCGCGTTGTCGCTCTCGGCGGAGGGCATGGATTAGGACGCGTTCTCTCCTCTCTTTCCCCATTAGGTTCCCGCTTGACGGGTATCGTCACCACCACGGATAACGGCGGGTCGACAGGTCGTATTCGTCGCTCTGAAGGGGGAATAGCATGGGGAGACATGCGTAACTGTCTGAACCAGTTAATTACCCAACCCAGCGTTGCATCCGCGATGTTTGAGTATCGTTTTGGCGGTAACGGCGAACTTTCCGGGCATAACCTCGGAAATCTGATGTTAAAGGCGCTCGACCACCTCAGCGTGCGGCCTCTGGAAGCCATCAATTTAATTCGTAGCCTGCTGAAAGTTGACGCACATTTAATTCCGATGTCGGAGCTGCCGGTGGATCTGATGGCCATTGATGACCAGGGGCACGAAGTTTATGGCGAAGTGAATATCGATCAACTCACCGTCCCGCCTCAGGAACTGATGCTGTCGCCAAAAGTCCCGACTACGCGCGAGGCCGTTGAGGCAATCGCTGAAGCGGATTTGATTTTGATAGGCCCCGGCAGTTTTTACACCAGCCTGATGCCGATTCTGTTACTCGATGAAATGTCACAGGCATTACGTCGCACACCGGCTCCGATGGTCTACATAGGCAATCTTGGGCGCGAATTAAGCCTGCCAGCAGCCAGCCTGACGCTTAGCGATAAGCTGGCCATTATTGAACAGTACGTCGGGAAGAAAGTGATTGATGCGGTGGTTGTGGGGCCGAAAGTGGATGCTTCCGCCGTTACCGACCGCGTGGTTATTCAGGAAGTGCTGGAAGCCAGCGATATTCCCTACCGCCATGACCGCCAGCTATTGCATAGTGCACTGGAGAAAGCGGTGCAGGCGTTGGGCTAAACGGATTTGCCTGATGCGCTTTGCTTATCAGGCCTACAAAAACGTTCTGCGCCGCCATCCGGCCTACGTACGCAATCTACCCCGTAGGTCGGATAAGGGGTTTACCCCGCATCCGACACCGTCTTACGATGCCGCAATAAACAACTCGCGCAGCTGATGCAACTGGTCGCGGATTGTCGCGGCCTCTTCAAATTCGAGATTCTGCGCGTGCAGCATCATCTGCCCTTCCAGCTCGTGAATCTTCTGCTGCAGCGCTTTTGGCGTCATATCCAGTTCGACAACCTCAGACTTCGCGCCTGCACGTGACTTCCCTTTGCCTTTCGCCTTGGTCTTCGCGATATTCTGACCCAGCGCCAGAATATCGACCACTTTCTTGTTGAGCCCCTGCGGCGTAATACCGTGCTCTTCGTTATAGAGCTGCTGTTTCTCACGACGACGTTCGGTTTCACCAATCGCTTTAGCCATTGAGGCGGTAATTTTATCGCCGTAGAGAATCGCCTTACCGTTGATGTTACGCGCCGCACGACCGATGGTCTGAATAAGTGACCGTTCAGAACGCAGGAACCCTTCTTTGTCTGCGTCCAGAATCGCCACCAGTGAGACCTCAGGCATGTCCAGACCTTCACGTAACAGGTTGATACCCACCAGCACGTCAAACTCGCCCAGACGCAGGTCACGAATGATTTCCATACGTTCCACGGTATCGATGTCAGAGTGCAAATAACGCACCCGTTCACCGTGCTCTTCAAGATACTCGGTGAGGTCTTCCGCCATCCGTTTGGTGAGCGTGGTGACCAGCACACGTTCGTTAATCGCCGCACGGGTGCGGATTTCAGACAGCAGGTCGTCAACCTGCGTCGCCACCGGACGCACCTCAATAACCGGATCCAGCAGCCCGGTCGGTCGTACCACCTGATCGACCACTTCATCGCCGGATTTCTCCAGCTCATAGTTGCCCGGTGTTGCCGAGACGTAGATGGTCTGCGGTGCCAGCGCCTCGAATTCTTCAAATTTGAGCGGACGGTTATCCAGCGCCGATGGCAGACGGAATCCGTACTCGACCAGGGTTTCTTTACGCGCCCGATCACCGCGATACATGCCGCCAATTTGCGGAATAGTCACGTGGGATTCATCCACCACCAGCAGGCCATCGGCAGGCAGGTAATCAAACAGCGTCGGCGGCGGCTCGCCCGGACCACGCCCGGACAGATAGCGGGAATAGTTTTCAATCCCCGAGCAGTAACCCAGCTCGTTCATCATTTCCAGATCGAACTGGGTACGTTGACTTAAGCGCTGTTCTTCCAGCAGTTTGTTATTTGCCAACAGGACTTTTCGCCGCTCAGCCAGCTCAACTTTAATTTCTTCCATCGCCTGTACAATACGTTCGCGCGGTGTCACGTAGTGCGTTTTAGGATAGATGGTGAAGCGCGATATAGTCGATTCGACCTGCCCGGTAAGTGGGTCAAACAGCGACAAACGTTCGACCTCTTCATCAAACAGTTCCACGCGCAACGCGATGTCGTCAGATTCCGCCGGGAATATGTCGATCACTTCACCGCGCACGCGGAAGGTCCCGCGCTGGAACGCCTGATCGTTGCGGGTATATTGCAGCTCCGCCAGACGACGCAGGATAGCACGCTGGTCGATAATCATCCCCACCGTCAGGTGCAGCATCATTTTCAGGTACAGGTCCGGGTCACCCAGACCATAAATTGCGGAAACCGACGCCACAACGATGACATCCCGTCGCTCAAGCAGCGCTTTGGTCGCTGACAATCGCATCTGCTCAATGTGTTCGTTAACCGAGGCATCCTTCTCGATGAAGGTGTCAGAACTTGGCACGTAGGCTTCCGGCTGATAATAGTCGTAGTAGGAGACGAAATACTCCACCGCGTTATCCGGGAAGAATTCCTTCATCTCACCGTACAACTGCGCGGCAAGCGTCTTATTGGGGGCCAGCACCATGGTAGGGCGCTGTAAGTCCGCAATCACGTTCGCGATGGTGAATGTTTTCCCCGACCCCGTCACCCCCAGCAGCGTCTGATGCGCCAGACCATCCTCCAGACCTTCTTCCAGGCGACGAATCGCCTCAGGCTGATCGCCAGAGGGTTTAAAAGCGGAATTTAGTTTGAACGGTTTACTCATGAGCAGCTACCTGAAGCAATGGGCGGGCAGGTGTGTAATTTTACTCGCAACAGTATATTTTGCCAGTAAAATATACTGGATGAAAAAACAGTAACACGCCAGAATATTTCTGTTACGCCAGCAAAATGGCCGTGACTACAGGCTAAAATTTGTCCGCAGGCAAGATAAAACACCAGCAAAAATGTGTTATCCCCAAACCAATGACTTTTTTAACATTTGTCAAGCTACCCGATGAAAGTTTTGTGGCAACACATGACACTTCTGCGACAGCCATTGCATTTATCTAACACACTGTAATTTAATGACTATTATCTCAAGCCGTCTTTCGCATCAATTTAGTCGCAGGCCGCGTCTTCTCTCGCTTACCTTGTGTTTTCTAACTCTAATACACAAGGTTATCCACAGGAATAGTGGATAACTGCCTCCAGCCCGTACGGACTGTAGCCTGGCAAAAACGTCCTCACTCCCTTTTCCGGTGGCATAAAAAAAAATTATCGCTATTTTTTGATATTTATCAGCTAACGAAGCGACCTGGGATGGCCGAGATCTTGCTCGCATTTTCATCATTTTCCTGCCTGCACCATCACAACGCCACCAGGCACTGACAATGTGCACACTGCGGCGCTCATCCACAACAAGCGGATACCGCAACCCGCTACCCTGCTGTATTTTCCCCTCATTCAGCTTCTGGCAAGAGATTTGCAGTTTTCTCCCGACCATCAGCCCGCGAGGCGGATATCATCATGAGGGAGAAATCTATGTTGAGTCTTCGTGCAGTGAATCACTATTACGGTAATCAACACTCGCTTTGGGATGTCGATCTCGACCTGTTGCCCGGCAAATGTACCGCCGTGCTAGGTCTTCCAGGGATGGGAAAAACCACGCTGGCCAATTGCATCATCGGCAATTTACCGATTGAGAGCGGAACCATGTTCTGGCATCAGGCCGGTGCACCACCTTGCGATCTGCTGCAGATTCCGGCGGCACAGCGCATTGCGCTGGGTATTAACTGTGTGTCACAGAAGCGGCGAATTTTTTCGCAGCTGACGGTAGAGGAAAATCTGCACATTGCGCGCCAGGCGGTTGAGGAAAGCGAAGCAATGAACAGCAGCGATATTTACCGCCTGTTTCCACAGCTGTTTACACTGCGTCAGGCCAAAGGGGTGGCATTGTCGGAGGAAAATCAGCACCAGCTTGCACTCGCCAGTGCGCTGGTCACTCGCCCGCGCCTGCTGATCCTCGATGAGCCGACGCGAGGAAGTGGCCAGGCGTATATCCACAAACTGGGTAATCTGATTGTGAGGCTAAGCCAGGAGCTTGGCATCGCCATTATGCTCGCGGAACAAAGCCTGCCGTTCATTCGTCGGGTCGCCGACTGCTATTGCTTGTTACATCGTGGCCGCAACGTGGCTCAAGGGCAAATAACACAATTCAGCGACCCGCTAATCAACGACTGGTGGGCACCAGAGACAAAACGCTAAGATCGATATAACGACCTGTCGCTGCTCGCTCCGGCTCTTCTGCCAGCCAGGGAATTTCCCCCAGTAGCGGAGCCGCAAGCGAACGCTTTAGTGTCGCCATATATTCAGCATGACGCTTGCCGGGTGGCATCACATCATTGGCAATCCATCCGGCGAGCGTCAGCCCGGCCTGCTGCACCGCCTGGGCGGTCAAAATGGCATGATTGATACAACCGAGCTTAACGCCAACCACCAGAATCACCGGCAGTTGTTCCGCTTTTACCCAGTCAGCAAAACTCAGCGTAGGCGACAGTGGCGTAAACCATCCGCCTGCGCCTTCCACCAATACCCAGTCAGCCTGTTCTTCAAGCAAGCGTAAACCCGAAGACATCACTGAGGCCTGAATGGGGCGCCCTTCGTCAGCACTGATGATATGCGGTGAAGTGGGTTCGGCGAAGGTATACGGATTGATGGCCGCATAATCCACTGCCACACTGCTGTTGCGCTGTAGAGCCAGCGCATCGCTGTTTCGCAGACCTTCAGCCGTCATGTCACTGCCTGACGCCACCGGCTTATAGCCGACGGTTCGCAACCCCAGCAGTCCCGCTGCCTGAAGCAACGCACAGCTGGCGATAGTTTTACCTACTTCGGTGTCCGTCCCGGTAACAAAATAGGTGTTAGTCACGTTGAATCACTCCCAAAAAAAGATGATAGGTCAGCGGATATTTCCCCTGCTGACAGGGCCAGGCGAGCTGTAACTGGCGCAGTTGCGAGCGGGTCAGCACACGCTGCTCGCGTCCATCGTGCAAATGCGTCGCGCCAATGCCCTTCAGCGAGCGCATGGCGCTCAGCGCATCGTCAAACCACAGCGTGACGGTATGAGACTGGTATTCAACGTCCCAGCCGCACAGCGCGTTTTCCAGTTGCTCCACCGGCAAAAAACGGTTGGCATGCTCCCGGTCATCAACTGCTCGCCACGCCTGACGAAGTTCCGGCATGGACCCTTGCGCCAGCGTACTAAACGCCACCGTCCCGCCAGGACGCACCACCCGGTATAGCTCGCATAACGCACCGCGCAGGTCGTTGCACCACTGCACGGCCAGATTGCTCCAGGCCAGGTCGAAAGTGGCAGCGGCCTGCGGAATGGCTTCGATATCCGCCAGCAGATAATGATGGGCGACATCGTGACGCTGCGCTTGCGTAAGCATTTGTGCCGACAGATCCAGCGCACAGACCTCGCTCCCCTGCTCCCGCCAGTAGCGACTCATACGCCCAGGCCCACAGCCCGCATCCAAAACCCGTGAGAACGCCCGGCCATCGAGTTGCGCCAGTAACGCATCGGCGCTCTGACGCTGAAGCTCCGCATGTTGTTCATAGTGCGTGGCCGCGCGCCCAAACGCAGCGGCAATCGCCTGCTTATTGACCTGCGCCATGCAGCACCTCCAGTAAGTTGTCGATATCCTGGACTTCATGCGCCTGGGTCAGCGTAATCCGTAGCCTGGCCGTCCCAACCGGCACCGTCGGTGGACGAATCGCCGTCACCCAGCATCCCTGTTGCCGTAACGTCTGTGCCAGTTGCAAGGCTTTATGGTTGTCGCCAACGATCAGCGGTTGAATAGCGCTGTCTGAATGCGCCAGCGTCAAATCCGTGGTATCAACCCCTGCGCGAAAACGCTGGATCAGCATCGCCAGCTTTTCTCTGCGCTCATCGCCTTCGCGGCTGCGGATCACCGCCAGCGCGGCGCGCAAAGCCTGAGCCTGGGCTGGCGGCATGCTGGTGCTGTAGATCAGATGACGGGCAAATTGCAGCAGATAATCGGCCACGCTATCAGAACACAGGATCGCCGCACCGCTGACGCCAAACCCTTTGCCAAACGTCACCACCAACAGCTCAGGTTTCACCTGCTGTCGAAAGCACGAACCGCGCCCTTCTTCACCTCTTACGCCAATCCCATGCGCATCATCCACCAGCAGCCACGCGCCCTGTCGTTTCGCCACCGCGTGGATTTCTGCCAGCGGCGCGCTGTCGCCATCCATGCTGAACACGCCTTCTGTGACCACCAGCCGCTGTCCCGGACAGGGGGCAGTCAGCAGACGATCCAGATGTTGCGAGTCGTTATGGGTAAAGCGACGTAACACGGCAGGGTTAAGACTGGCAGCTTCCAGCAGCGATGCATGGCTGAGCCTGTCGGCAACAATCTTGTCATCTTTTCCCATCAGTGCGGCAATGACCGCCTGATTGGCGGCAAAACCAGAGATGAACAGCAGCGCCCGGGAATAGCCGAGCCACTGCGCCAGCTCTTCTTCCAGCGCCTGATGAGCAACGGAATAACCGCTGACATGGCCCGAGCCGCCGCTGCCGACGCCAAAACGCTCAGCGCCCTGCTGCCACGCGCAGATAATCTGCGGATGGTGGCTTAAGCCGAGGTAGTCGTTGCTGGAGAAGTTCAGATACTGACAACCGTCGGCCTGCAGCCAGCGACCAGCGCCCTGCGTCACCGCATAGCGCTGACGCCACGCATCAGCACGACGACGCGCCGTTAGCGCATCGTCTATTTTTTGCTGCCAGGTCATACGGTTGCCGCGTTGTAGTAATCGTCGGTATCTGGGGTACGCAGCGCCTGCTCCAGACGTTGCTGTTGTTCGTTATCACCCGCCAGCACCGCCGTTTGCTGCGGGTTAAGACCCAGCTTGCGGAACAACAGTAAATCTTTATCTTCGTTAGGATTCGGCGTGGTCAGCAGTTTGCAGCCGTAGAAAATCGAGTTGGCCCCGGCCATAAAGCACATCGCCTGGGTTTGCTCGTTCATCTGCTCGCGCCCGGCAGAAAGACGCACGTATGAGGTCGGCATCATGATGCGCGCCACGGCGATAGTACGAATAAAATCAAAAGCATCTACGTCGTCGTTATCGGCAAGCGGCGTGCCCTTCACTTTCACCAGCATGTTGATCGGCACGCTTTCCGGCGGCGTCGGCAGGTTAGCTAATTGCAGCAGCAAACCCGCGCGATCGGTCACCGTTTCCCCCAGCCCCACAATTCCGCCGGAGCAAACTTTAATGCCCGCCTCGCGCACTTTATCCAGCGTATCCAGGCGCTCCTGGTACGAACGAGTGGTGATGATATTGCCGTAAAATTCCGGCGAGGTGTCGAGGTTGTGGTTGTAGTAGTCCAGACCCGCATTGGCGAGGCGCTTGGCCTGAGATTCGTCCAGCGTGCCCAGCGTCATACAGGCTTCCAGCCCCAGTTCTTTTACGCCCTGCACCATTTTTTCCAGGTACGGCATATCGCGCTCATGCGGGTTCTTCCACGCCGCGCCCATGCAAAACCGCGTTGAGCCAGCCTGCTTAGCCTTACGTGCCGAGTCCAGTACCTGTTCAACCTCCATCAACCGTTCTGTTTCCAGACCGGTTTTATAGCGGGAGCTTTGCGGGCAGTATTTGCAATCTTCCGGGCAAGCACCGGTCTTAATCGACAGCAGCGTACTGACCTGAACCTGCTGCGGATCGAAATGCTGCCGATGAACCTGCTGCGCTTCAAACAGCAGATCCAACAGCGGTTTTTCAAATAATTCGGTGACTTGCGACATTGTCCAGCGAGAAGAATGAGCCATATTGGTATACGTTTCGTTGTTAGTTTGGTGTAGACTCGTAAACCTAAATCTTTTTAATTTGGTTTACAAGTCGATTATGACAACGGACGATCTTGCGTTTGACCAACGCCATATCTGGCACCCATACACCTCCATGACCTCCCCGTTGCCGGTTTATCCGGTGGCGCGTGCCGAAGGTTGCGAACTGATCTTAGCCAGCGGTGAGAAGCTGATTGACGGCATGTCATCCTGGTGGGCGGCGATCCACGGTTACAATCACCCGCAGCTGAACGCCGCGATGAAAACGCAGATTGATGCCATGTCGCATGTGATGTTTGGCGGCATTACCCATGCCCCGGCCATTGCACTGTGCCGCCAGCTGGTGGCGATGACCCCAGAGGCGCTGGAGTGCGTTTTTCTCGCGGATTCAGGATCGGTTGCCGTAGAAGTCGCGATGAAAATGGCGCTGCAATACTGGCAGGCTAAAGGCGAATCCCGCCAGCGTTTCCTGACATTTCGTAACGGTTATCACGGTGATACCTTCGGCGCGATGTCGGTCTGCGATCCCGACAACTCAATGCACAGTCTGTGGAAAGGGTATCTGCCGGAGAACCTGTTTGCGCCTGCCCCACAAAGCCGCATGGGCGGCGAGTGGGACGAACTGGATATGGTGCCTTTTGCCCGTCTGATGGCCGCACATCGCCACGAAATTGCGGCGGTGATCCTTGAGCCAATCGTACAGGGCGCTGGTGGTATGCGCATGTATCATCCCGAATGGTTAAAACGCATCCGTAAGATGTGCGGCCGAGAAGGGATCCTGCTGATTGCCGATGAAATCGCCACCGGATTTGGCCGTACAGGCAAGCTGTTTGCCTGCGAGCACGCCGACATCACCCCGGACATTTTGTGCCTGGGCAAAGCGTTAACCGGCGGGACAATGACCCTTTCAGCAACCCTGACCACACGTCAGGTCGCAGAAACCATCAGCAACGGTGAAGCCGGATGCTTCATGCACGGCCCAACCTTTATGGGCAATCCGCTGGCATGCGCCGTCGCCTCCGCCAGCCTGTCGTTAATCGAAACCGACGAGTGGCGCTCACAGGTAGCAGCCATTGAAACGCAGCTGCGGACAGAGCTCGCCCCAGCGGCAGATTCCAGTTGGGTCGCTGACGTGCGCGTGCTCGGCGCCATTGGCGTAATTGAAACCACGCATCCGGTGAATATGGCAGCGTTACAGAAGTTCTTTGTCGAACAGGGCGTGTGGGTAAGACCGTTTGGCAAGCTCATCTACCTGATGCCGCCGTACATCATTCAGCCCGATCAGTTGCGTCGCCTGACGCAGGCCGTGAACGAGGCTGTGCGCAATGCAACATTTTTTAGCGATTAATCAGCGGTAAGCTCTACGGTTTCTGGCTACACTTTTTGGCTAACAAGAGGAGTCAGCATGAAACTAATCAGTAACGATCTGTGCGACGGCGATAAGCTTGGCCATCGCCACGTCTTTAACGGCATGGGGTATGACGGGGATAATATTTCTCCGCATCTGGCGTGGGACGACGTGCCCGCAGGAACCAAAAGCTTCGTGGTGACCTGCTTTGATCCTGATGCGCCAACTGGTTCCGGCTGGTGGCATTGGGTGGTGGTAAATCTGCCGGCTGATACCCGCGTACTCCCGCAAGGTTTCGGCTCCGGGCTGGTTGCACAGCCTGATGGGGTGATTCAGACCCGTACAGATTTTGGTAAAGCCGGTTATGGCGGCGCTGCGCCGCCGAAGGGGGAAACCCACCGCTATATCTTTACGGTTCACGCACTGGATGTGGAGCGTATTGATGTCGATGAAGGTGCCAGCGGCGCGATGGTTGGATTTAACGTCCATTTCCACTCGCTCGCCAGCGCCTCGATTACCGCGATGTTTAGTTAAACGCAGCGCCGGATGTCGGCTTCGCCTCATCCGGCCTACGGGTTTCCTGGTTTTGTAGGCCGGATAAGCGTCAGCGCATCCGGCAGGGTATTACAAAAACTCAGGCAATAATTTTAACAACGCCCCCTGCGCTAACAGCTCGGTCGCGCACTCAATATCCGGGGCGAAAAAACGATCCTGCGTGTAATGGGCAACCTGCTCGCGCAAAGCCTGGCGCGCCTGCTCCAGCAGCGGACTGGAGGTTAACCCTTCACGCAGGTCAATCCCCTGACACGCCGCCAGCCACTCCACGGCAATCACGCCGCGCGTATTTGCCGCCATCTCCCACAGTCTGCGCCCTGCCGCCGGAGCCATAGACACATGATCTTCCTGGTTAGCGGAGGTCGGCAAGCTGTCCACGCTGTGTGGATGTGCCAGCGCTTTGTTCTCGCTCGCCAGCGCGGCGGCGGTCACCTGAGCAATCATAAAGCCGGAGTTAACCCCACCATTTTTCACCAGGAACGGCGGCAACTGCGACATATGTTTGTCCATCATCAGCGCAATGCGCCGCTCTGATAACGAACCAATTTCCGCAATCGCCAGCGCCAGGTTATCTGCCGCCATCGCCACCGGTTCAGCATGGAAATTCCCACCGGAGATCACATCGCCCTCTTCGGCAAACACCAGCGGGTTGTCGGAAACCGCGTTGGCTTCAACCAGCAGGACATCCATCACCTGGCGCATTTGTGTCAGACATGCCCCCATCACCTGTGGCTGACAGCGCAGAGAATACGGATCCTGCACTTTTTCACAGTTATGATGCGACTGGGAAAGCGCACTGGTGTCGGTCAACACATGACGGTACAGCGTTGCGGCATCAATCTGTCCACGCTGCCCTCGCGCGGCATGAATACGCGCGTCAAACGGACGACGGGAGCCCAGCACGGCTTCAGTGGTCAGCGCCCCGCACACCGTCGCAGACGCGAACAGCTCCTGAGCTTCAATTAACCCGCGCAGTGCAAAGGCGGTGGAAGCCTGAGTTCCGTTGAGCAGCGCCAGCCCTTCTTTCGCCTCCAGCGTTATCGGCTCCAGCCCGGCCTTTTTCAGCGCGTCGGTCGCCGGGAGCCATTCCCCCTGCCAGCGCGCTTTACCTTCACCCAGCAACGTCAGAGACATATGCGCCAGCGGCGCCAGGTCACCCGATGCGCCCACCGATCCTTTCGCCGGAATCAGCGGATACACCTCGGCATTCACCAGCGCAATCAGCGCTTCAATCACGCTCAAGCGAATGCCGGAAAAACCGCGCGCCAGGCTGTTGATTTTCAGCACCATAATCAGGCGAACCATCGCGTCGTCCAGCGCCTCACCAACGCCTGCCGCATGGGAAAGCACCAGCGAACGCTGTAAATTCTGCAAATCTTCCGTGGCGATACGGGTCTGGGCCAGCAGACCAAACCCGGTATTAATGCCATACGCCGTACGACCTTCAGCGACAATATTATTGACGCAGGCGACGCTGGCGTTGATAGCATCAATCGCTCCGGCATCCAGACTCAGTTTGACCGGCTGCTGCCAGATTTCACGAAGCTGGGAAAAACTCAGATGGCCCGGCGTGAGTGTCATGGTGTTCATATCAGCGTTTCTCCTGCGTCGCAGCAACCATCGGCAAATTCAGCCCTTCTTCGACGGCGCACTCCACCGCAATGTCATACCCGGCATCAGCGTGACGCATCACCCCGGTCGCCGGATCGTTATGTAATACCCGGGCGATGCGCGCCGCGGCTTCATCGGTGCCATCGCAAACAATGACCATCCCGGCATGCTGGGAGAAACCCATGCCAACCCCGCCGCCGTGATGCAGCGACACCCAGGTCGCGCCGCTGGCGGTGTTAAGCAACGCGTTCAGCAGCGGCCAGTCGGATACGGCGTCTGAACCGTCGCGCATAGCTTCGGTTTCGCGGTTTGGGCTGGCAACAGAACCGGAGTCCAGATGATCGCGACCAATAACAATCGGCGCGGATACTTCACCGCTGCGTACCATTTCATTAAACGCCAGCCCCAGTTTCTGACGCCACTCCAGGCCGACCCAGCAGATACGCGCCGGTAAGCCCTGGAAGTTAATCCGCTCACGCGCCATATCCAGCCAGTGATGAAGGTGCTTATCATCAGCCACGATCTCTTTCACTTTGGCATCTGTCTTGTAAATATCCTGCGGATCGCCCGACAGCGCCACCCAACGGAATGGCCCTATGCCGCGACAGAACAGGGGGCGAATATAGGCAGGTACGAAGCCGGGGAAATCAAAGGCGTTTTCCACGCCCATCTCTTTGGCCATCTGGCGAATGTTGTTGCCGTAATCAAACGTCGGCACGCCCATTTTGCTAAACGCCAGCATCGCCTCAACGTGTGTTGCCATTGAACGTTTCGCCGCCTGCACCGTGCCCTGCGGATCGGACACCGCTTTTGCCTGATACTCTTCCCAACTCCAGCCGGACGGCAGATAACCATGCAGTGGATCGTGGGCGCTGGTCTGGTCGGTAACCATATCCGGGCGCACACCGCGCTTCACCAGTTCCGGTACAACATCAGCGGCGTTAGCACACAGCGCAATGGAGACCGCTTTACCCTCGCGGGTGTATTTGTCGATACGCGCCAGCGCATCGTCAAGTGATGTCGCCTGCTCGTCGACGTAATGGGTACGCAGACGGAAATCAATTCGGCTTTGCTGGCATTCAATGTTCAGCGAACAGGCACCCGCAAGCGTAGCGGCTAACGGTTGCGCCCCGCCCATGCCGCCCAGCCCGGCGGTCAGCACCCAGCGTCCGCTCAGGTTACCCTGATAATGCTGACGCCCGGCCTCAACGAAGGTTTCATAAGTCCCCTGCACGATGCCCTGGCTGCCGATGTAGATCCAGCTCCCGGCGGTCATCTGGCCGTACATCGCCAGTCCTTTGGCGTCCAGTTCGTTGAAGTGTTCCCAGGTCGCCCAGTGCGGGACCAGGTTGGAGTTGGCAATCAACACGCGCGGTGCGTTGTCGTGAGTTTTGAATACGCCTACCGGTTTTCCGGACTGGACCAGCAGAGTCTCATCGGTCTCCAGTTTGGTCAGCGCGTTGACGATGGCGTCATAGCATTCCCAGTCCCGCGCGGCGCGGCCAATCCCGCCGTAAACCACCAGCTCATGCGGATTTTCCGCCACATCGGGATCCAGATTATTCATTAACATGCGCAGCGGCGCTTCGGTCAGCCAGCTTTTGGCCGTTAAGGTGGTGCCGCGTGGGGCACGAATATCCTGCTGACGATATTTGCTATGGGACATGACAGAAAACTCCTCGCGAACGTCGGATAGATAAGTAACATATACTTGTCTATACAAGTCACCGCAAGGATGATTTTAACAATTAAGATACATTTTTATTATATTGCGTCAGCAATCACGGTTTTCATATCCTGTATCAGGACATAAACCGCCCTTGCAGGCGATAGCGGGAACCCGGGAACAGCAAACGGGCATGAGAGACAATGGATGACGCAGACCAGGTTTTACGGCGGATCAGCAGGCAGGGATCGTGTTCTTTGATATTCAGCAGCGCGCACTCTTCAGCGCTGGCACGTACCGCTTCAACAATATGCTCACCTTCCGTTAAAGGGGCTATCAGCGACAGGTAAGCGTGCGGCGTGGTCTGGCTGTAATCCTGCGCCAGATACTCCGGCACAATTTCGGCATTCACGCAGCGATCTTCAATCTGCACCGGCAAATCGTTCTCGTAGTGCACCATGACAGAGTGAAAAATGGAGGTGCCTTCTTTGACGTTTAACACCAAAGCCTGCTGCGCGTTGGCCTGGGTTCTTTCCAGCGTCAGCACTTCGCACCGGTGCTGATGCTGACGGGCGTTGATTTCATCCGCAATGCTGCGGATTTCAAACAGCGCGGACTGGCCTTTTGGCTCGGCGACAAACGTCCCCACGCCCTGCAAACGCACCAGTAAACCTTCATCCGTTAACTCACGCAGCGCCCGGTTGATGGTCATGCGGCTGAAACCATACTGCGCCACCAGCTCTGCCTCAGACGGAATGCGATCGTGAGGCTGCCAGATACCGCTGGCTATTTTTTCGCTGATCTCCTGTTTGACCTTTTCGTAAAAAGGAGCCGGAGCAGAACGGGATGGGAGCATGCGTGAGCCTTCCTTAAGCTGAAAATGTGAATGGGTACAGTTTACAGGCATTACCCGAGTCTGATAAGCGCAACGCCAACAGGTATGTCAGTGCCACCAGTGGGCGATTTGCCAGCCTAACCGCGCCGCAACCCGCGCCGCCCTGCCATCATCGTCAAAGCGTGGATTAAATTCAACCATATCCACCGCTTGTAGTTTACCGCTACGGCACAGAGGCTCAATCAGTCTCAGCAGCGTCGCCAACGGTACGCCAAGCGCGGCGGGGGCCGACACGCCGGGCATTTCCCACACCGGCAGCACGTCGAGGTCGATTGTCAGATAGATGACATCCAGGTTGGCGACAAACTGCGCTAACTGCGCTAACTGCGCCTGCGCCGTATCACAATGCAGATCCTCCACTACGGTCACACCGAGCCGTTGCGCCTCATCCCAAAGCGCCTCGGTATTTGCCGCCCGACTGACGCCGATGCAGGCATAGTGAAATTCGCGCTGCTGTTCATCGCAAAGCTGCGCCAGCTGGCGAAACGGCGTACCGGATGTGGCTTGTTCAGCTTTGCGCAAATCGAGATGCGCATCGAAGTTGACAATCCCCACCTTCGCCTGCGGGAACGCGTCCAGTACGCCTGCGCCGTGCGCAAAGGCGGTTTCGTGTCCTCCGCCCAAAACGAAGGTACGCATATTCTCCTGCTGACAGCGCTGTACCGCATTGCGTAACGCCTGCTGCGCGCCCTCAAGATCGGGAGCCTGTGCCACAATATTTCCCAGATCCACCAGACGATGATGCCCATCATGACTGGCTAAATTCGCCAGCGCCTTGCGTAGCACATCGGGTGCTCCGGCGGCGCCCGTGCGCCCCTGATTACGTTTAACGCCTTCGTCGCAGGCAAACCCGAGCAACGCTATCTGCCCGCGGTACATTTCTGGGCTAAACGTCGGGCTCAGGGTGATAGTCTGAAACAGGCGCAGCGCATTCGGCGATTCGGCGCGGTCATCACGTCCCTGCCATAGCGCAGGTGAAGCAGGTTGCCAGTGAGTCATACTATTTTCCCTTTGAATACGCGTTGGTAGAGCGGGTTGCGCCCAGGTTCATACAGGATCTCGACCGGGAGAGTTGCATCCCACACCACAAAATCGGCCACAAACCCGGCCTTCAATTGACCGTGGGTGGCATGACGCCCCAGCGCCCGGGCTGCATGACGGGTTACGCCCGCCCATGCTTCTTCCGGCGTTAGGCCAAACTGAACACAAGCCATATTCATCGCCCAGTGCAGGCTGATAAACGGACTGGTACCGGGGTTAAAATCTGTCGCTACCGCCATCGGTACCTGATATAGACGCAGCAACGCTACCGGTGGGCGCTGCTGCTCTTTGAGGAAATAGAATGCACCGGGCAGCAGCACGCCGACCGTACCGCTTTGGCTCATCGCCGCCACGCCAGCTTCATCAAGGTATTCAATATGATCGGCGGATAGCCCGTGGTAGCGGCTTACCAACTCTGCGCCGCCAAGCAATGACAGCTGTTCAACATGGCCTTTAATCGGGATGCCAAGCACCTGCGCAGCCTGAAACACCCGCTCGCTCTGCGCCAACGAAAAACCAACGCTCTCACAGAACAGATCGACGGTCTCAAACAGCCCTTGTTCCCACAGCTGCGGCAAAATGGTTTCGCACACCAGCGTAATATAGCCGTCAGGATCATCACGGAATTCCGCTGGAGTTGCATGCGCGGCCAACAGCGTCGGACTGATTTCAACGATATTCTCTGCCGCCAGCGCTGCCACCACGCGCAATATTTTCTCTTCTGTCGACAAATCCAGGCCGTAGCCGGATTTTATTTCCAGCAGCGTAACACCTTCTTTGACCAGCTGTTCCATCCGCTGATGGGCTACCTGTAAGAGTTGTTCCTCCGTGGCGCTGCGGGTCGCCGAAACGGTGGCATTGATCCCCCCACCCTGAGCGCTTATCTGCTGGTAGGAGACACCATTTAGCCGCTGCTCCCACTCACCTGCGCGGTTTCCGCCAAAGACCAGATGCGTATGGCAATCAATCAGGCCAGGCGTAATCAGCCTGCCCTGCATATCAAAAGTATTGTCATGTGTGAGATATAACGATGATTCCGGGACGATATCGCGAATCTTGCCCTCGCGGACGATCAGCGCGTGACCATCCACCAGCCCATATGGGGTACCACGTTCAGGATCCATAGTCGCCAGACGAACATTGCGCCAGATAACATCATCAGGGAAGAATTGCTGCATTCGACTCACCACTTGTCATAGGTTGTATAGACATTTATTTTTGATTATAGGGATGTTGTCAACCTGAAGAACCATAATTGTTATCTATTTGTGATATAAAGACTCTCCCTGCCAGACATTGCTGCGATAAAAAACAACTTTTTACCTTTTCGCCTTCCCGTTTCGCTCAACTTAGTATAAAAAAGCAGGCTTTAATGGATAACTTTCAAAGCCCGGAGCAACCTGTGAACATATCATCAGTTTCCCGTCTGGCGCTGGCAATGGCTTTTGGCGTGACGCTGACCGCCTGTAGCTCTACGCCGCCCGATCAAATTCCTTCCGATCAAACCGCGCCAGGAACCTCTTCGCGCCCGATCTTGTCGGCCAATGAAGCGAAAAATTTCGTTGCTGCGCACTATTTTTCCGCGCTGACGCCAAACACGGCGCCATGGAGCCCTTCTTCTATTTCTCTGCCTGCGCAACCTGACTTCGTCGTTGGCCCGGCAGGGACTCAGGGCGTAACCCATACCAGCATTCAGGCTGCGGTTGATGCGGCAATCATCAAACGTACTAACAAACGTCAGTACATCGCGATTATGCCGGGCGAGTATCAGGGCACGGTATATATCCCGGCAGCAACGGGTAGCCTGACGTTGTACGGTATGGGTGAAAAACCGCTGGATGTGAAAATTGGCCAGGCCATTGACGGTGACATGAGCACCGCAGACTGGCGTCGTACGGTGAACCCAGGCGGTAAATATATGCCGGGTAAACCTGCGTGGTATATGTTTGATAATTGCCAGAACAAACGTGGCGCAAATATTGGTGTGATGTGTTCTGCCGTCGTCTGGTCGCAAAACAACGGTCTGCAATTGCAGAACCTGACCATCGAAAACAACCTCGGTGACAGCGTTGATGCAGGCAACCACCCGGCCGTTGCACTGCGTACCGATGGCGATAAAGTGCAGATCAACAAGGTCAATATTCTGGGCCGTCAGAATACGTTCTTTGTAACCAACAGCGGCGTACAAAACCGTCTGGAAAACGATCGTCAACCGCGCACACTGGTTACCAACAGCTACATTGAAGGCGATGTGGATATCGTTTCTGGTCGCGGTGCTGTGGTGTTCGAGAACACCGATTTCCGCGTAGTGAATTCCCGTACCCAGCAGGAAGGTTACGTGTTCGCACCAGCTACCCTGTCAAACATCTACTACGGTTTCCTGGCGATTAATAGCCGCTTCACGGCAAGTGGCGATGGCGTGGCGCAATTAGGCCGTTCGCTGGATGTCGATTCCAACACTAACGGTCAGGTCGTGATTCGTGACAGCGTGATTAACGAAGGCTTTAACATGGCAAAACCATGGGCTGACAGCGTTATCGCAAAACGCCCGTTTGCCGGTAATACCGGTGCGGAAGATGACAAAGGTGAAATCCAGCGTAACCTGAACGACACCAACTTCAACCGTATGTGGGAATACAACAACCGCGGTATCGGTAGCAAAGTGGTTGCTGAACCTAAGAAGTAAAAGCCATTCTCTGATATAAGCCCGGTAAGCGCATGCTCCACCGGGCAATGTGCCGGATGGCGGCGAAAACCGCCATTCGGCCAACAAGTAGACTTACACCAAACGTGACTTATTAAAGTTAATCAAACTCCCGGCCTTAATAATTTCACGCTCTTCTGCGGTCAGGTTTTCCATATACACACTGATTTCACTCACCGCACCATCATCGTGAAGCACATACGCTTTGATTTCTTTACTGCACTCATCTAACGCGCGGCGAATACCGGGAATATAGATATAGTCACCCACTTCAAAAGAGGGTTGCTCTGCCATCTGGAGCGGTAGCATACCCCAGTTGATAACGTTGGAACGGTAACGCTTGGTGGCATATTCCTGGGCAATATTTGCCAGTCCACCAATCACTCGCTGACAGCTCGCCGCCTGCTCGCGCGCCGAGCCGTCGCCAGGTTTGACGGCGTAAATCATGCTGCCAATCTCAGTATCCAACGGTTGCACATTTTCCTGACCGACAATCTGTTGGATGCGTTCGAAAACTGACACCAGTTCGCTGACATCGCCCCTCTCCACGCGCCGTTTTTCCAGCTCCGACGTCGCTTTACTTCTTCCCACATACCCAGGATCTCGTCGTGAGAGCGTAAATTCCGCCAGTCCTAGTGGATTAGAGCGATACGACGAGGTTTCACCGGACGGAATAAGCTCATCCGTTGTTGTCACGTCATCAAGGATCTTCGAGGCCACTTTCAGCAGAATATTTTCCGTTAATGCGCCCAGTTCCGGCCAGTCTTTAATGTTCGGGCCGTATATAAGCGGCTGCTGCGTGGCCCCTTTCACGAATCCCTGGTATACGCGACTCTTATAAGGCGCAGGATTAAACGCATAGTCTGGCACCGTATCCCAACAGTCCAGATCCGTCGCAGCAGTGAGGAATCCTCCGTTGGCTGCCGTAGCCGCAATTGATCGCGCATCCATCAGCGCAACGGCTGACATTTGACCATTGCCCGGCTTCGAGCCTTCACGGTTAGGGAAGTTGCGCGTGGTATGGCGGATGCTAAGACCATTGTTGATAGGCGTATCGCCCGCGCCAAAGCATGGACCGCAGAATGCGGTTCTGATGACGGCCCCCGCACCCAGTAAATCTGTAACGACACCTTTCTGCGCTAAATCCATAAACACCGGTTGTGAAGAAGGGTAGACAGCCAGCGAGAAAGCATCATTACCACAGGATTGGCCGCGCAATGCCTGCGCCGCAGCAATCACGTTTTCATAGTTGCCGCCCGAGCATCCGGCAATGATCCCCTGCTGTACTTTTAAGCGGCCATTTTCTACTTTGTCCAACAACGAGAGGCTGGCTTTACCCTGCGCGATACGTGCAGACTCAACTTCAATCTCCCGGAGAATATCAGTGAGATTCTCATTGAGTGTATCAATCTCATAGACATTACTTGGATGGAATGGCAGCGCAATCATCGGTTTAATCGCACTCAAATCGACATAAATACAACCGTCGTACCAGGCCATCGGCTGCGGACTGAGCTGGCGATAGTCTTGTTCGCGCCCATGTAATGCCAGCCAACTGCGAGTTTCATCATCTGTTTGCCAGACGGAGCTCAGACAGGTGGTTTCGGTGGTCATCACATCAACGCTGTTGCGAAAATCCGTTGAGAGATGGCGAATGCCAGGGCCAACAAACTCCATGACCTTGTTTTTGACGTAACCATTTTTAAAAACTGCGCCAATGATCGCTAACGCCACATCCTGTGGACCAACGCCCGCAACAGGCTTGCCGGTCAGATAAACGGCAACAACGCCTGGATAATCAATGTCCCAGGTGTCGTTTAACAGCTGCTTGACCAACTCACCGCCCCCTTCTCCTACCGCCATCGTGCCTAATGCGCCGTAACGAGTATGACTGTCTGAGCCAAGGATCATTTTGCCGCCGCCTGCCATCATTTCACGCATGTATTGATGGATAACAGCAATATGTGGCGGCACAAAGATTCCGCCGTAACGCTGTGCCGCAGACAGACCAAACATATGATCGTCACCGTTAATAGTTCCCCCTACTGCACATAATGAGTTATGGCAGTTAGTCAGAACATACGGCAGCGGAAACCGCTCCATGCCAGAGGCTTTTGCGGTCTGAATAATACCGACAAAGGTAATATCGTGTGAAGCTAATGAATCAAACTTAATTTTAAGCTTATCCATATCACCGGACGTATTATGCGCGGCGAGAATCGACCACGCGATGGTTCCTTTTTTCGCGTCCTCTTTGCAGATATGCCCAGGAAAAGACTCCTCAGCGACAATTTCATTATTATCGGAGAGATAAACTCCTTTTTCATACAACGTAATCATTTGATACTCCCTAGTCCTGTACTTATATTTGTGCGCGGTCAATTAATAATTTGAATCTGTCTTATGGTTTACAGCATGTTCCAGTTAATCAACATGCTCCACCACCACACGCCCAGGGTGATATGGACAATAAAGGTCAGTAAGGTCAGCATGCCCCCCACCAGCCACCACGATTTAATATCGTTATAGCCAACGCCAAAAATAACCGGACCCGCGGCACCGCCATAATGGGTGACCATTCCGCCATAGGAGTTAGAGAAGAGTAATGCCAGCGCGGTTAACATCAGTGGTGCGCCGGAGACATTCGCCAGCATGGCAAATACCGGCATCATTGCCACAATATATGCACTGCCTGAGGCAAAGAAATATCGAACGATAATGCTCAGGAACAAAATAACGAAGAACGCCACATTGCCATGATTACCAAAGTCGAGATTGTTTTTGAACAGTTCTGCTAACCAGTCAAAGAATTTCACTTTCGACAATAGCGAACTTAACCCGATAATACCGCCGTACCAGATTAATGTATTCCAGCCCCCCTTATTTTTAACCACATCATCCCAGGTGACTACACCAAATAAAAGCATCGTACCCATGACGACAATCGCCACCGTTGATTCATCAACGCCGAGGCTTTTACTGAAGATCCATCCCAATAACGCGAGAACGAAAATGCCCAGCAGCATTTTTTCGCGCCCTTTCATTGGTCCTAAATCCTGAAGGCCAGCTTTAGCGATGGTTTTGTTATCAACCTTTTTAATTTCAGGTGGATACATAAAATAGATAACGAGCGGCGTCGCCAACAGCATGACCAGTCCTGGCAGACCTGCAGCAAGCGCCCATCCGCCCCAACTCAACTGCAAGTGACAGATATCGTTGATCATCTTCAACGCCAGAATGTTTCCTGCCATCGCGGTAAAAAACATATAGCTGGTTGTTTTAGTGACCATATAGACCGACATCATCAGGTAGTGACCGACACGGCGCGGGCTCTTATCCGGTTCAGAACCCAGCGCCACCGCCACACTATTGATGATGGGTAATACGATTCCTCCCGCTCGCGCGGTATTTGACGGTGTTGCCGGAGCTAATACCAGATCAAGGAATACGGTCACGTAGCCAAGGCCAAGCGTGGTGTTACCAATTTTACCGATCAGAATATAAGCAATGCGCTTACCCAGCCCCGTCGTCACAAAAGCAGCACTTAACGTAAACGCGGAGAAAACCAGCCATGTCGTACCGGAAGCATAACCGCTCAGCACGCTGCTGGTCTTCAATACACCATGGCCTAAATTTCCGACAACTACCATAGAGGCGGCAACGGCAATCAATAACACCACCGGTTCAGGAAATGGTTTGATCACCAGGCCGACAATGGCCGCAAGATAAATACCAAATAGCACCCACGCTAGTTCACTTAATCCCGCCGGGGCGGGAATCAAACCGATAATACAGGGGATCGCTAATATTAAAATTAGCTTCCATAATGATTTAACGTTCATTTATTAATCCTGAATAATCTGTACAGGCAATACAGTATTTTTCCGTTTTTCTGCGTTCGCAGAGAAATGAGGCCAATGCTGTCAGGGAAGGTAAACGTCACCAGCGAATATTTTTCTGGCGGTACGAATAACCGAAGCTCTGATAGTTTCAGGCTCATCCCCTTCATTGGTTAAATGAATATCAAGAGTGCCGCCAGGATGTTCGATAGTGATATTCCCATAATGCGCGCCTGCCGTTACCTGACGCGAAACAGTACCGTTAATGACACAGCTACTGGCGATAGCTATCGCCCCGGTAATCGCCAGCGCTTTATGGCAAGAGTGCGGCATAAAATAACGAACATTAATTTCGCCATCGTATTGAGGTGCGGAGATGAGAATCGGTTTTGGGATAACCTTATTGCTGACATCACCCAGCCCCATGGCTTCACCGGCCTGTAAACGAATAGACTCAATGCGCGACAATAATTCGTTGTCTGCATCCAGATCTTCCGCTGATTCATACCCCGTTTTCCCCAGGTATTCGGCAGGAATAATTACGACAGGTGTCGCCATATCCATACAGGTCACCGGAACTGAGTTGATATAATCGATGTGTTGGCCCGTCGGAAAAATATGCCCGGTTTTAGAACCTGCGGCATTAAGAAACGTCAACGCAATAGGGGCCGATGTTCCCGGGACGCCGTCAATTCTTGCCGTTCCTTCATACTCAACAACACCATGCGGTGTCTGTATATCAGCTTCGATAAACGTGTTGGTATTCACATTGCGAATGCGTACGCGGGTGGTCGGCGTAGAAGCTGCAATCAACCCCTTTTCAATAGCAAACGCGCCAACGGCGGAAAGCATATTGCCACAGTTGGGTGTGGTATCGACCCGTTGCTCATGTACCAGTACCTGAGCAAATAAATAATCGATATCAGCGTTGGGATCGTTTGAAAGACTAATAATCGCGACTTTACTGGTTAACGGATTACCACCGCCAATGCCGTCTATTTCCAACGCATTGCCAGAACCCATAATCCCAATCAATATTTCATCCCGCTGTTTTTCTTCTTCTGGTAAATCTTGTGCTAATAAAAATGCACCCCTGGAGGTTCCTCCACGCATCATAACGCAAGCTATTTTTTTCATAACAATGTTCTCAATATTATTTCCACTATATACATGGTTGCATGTCATGATTAGGGTGACTAATGACTTCATTTTCGTGATTAGTGATTTATTTTTATTAATTAAAATTTATGAATTGCGGATACACTGAACACTTTCATCTGAGACAGGGGCTTCCCTGATTGAGTCCGGAGTCAAAATGAAACACGAGTTATCGAGCATGAAGGCATTTGTTACGTTGGCAGAGTCCGATTCTTTTAACAATGCCGCCAAGTTACTTAATATTACGCAACCTGCATTAACGCGCAGAATTAAAAAGATGGAAGAGTATTTACACACTCAACTCTTTGAAAGAACAACTCGCAAAGTGACATTAACAAAAGCGGGAAAAATGCTTTTACCTGAAGCCAGAGAATTAATCAGGGCATTAGATGAGACCATTTTTAACATCAGCGAAATGAATGTTCATCATCATGGTATAGTGACATTGTCTTGTATTCCTACCGCGGTTTTCTATTTCTTGCCGTTGGCAATAGGAAAATTTAATGAGCGGTATCCCAATATCAAAGTGCGAATTATTGAACAAGGTACGAATAATTGTATGGAATCCGTACTTTGCAATGAGGCTGATTTTGGAATAAACATGAACAACATCACAAATTCCTCTATCGAGTTCACTCCACTGGTTAATGAACCGTTTGTTCTGGCCTGTCGGCGCGATCATCCTCTCGCCAATAAACAGTTGGTGGAGTGGCAGGAATTGCTGAATTACAAACTGATAGGCGTTCGTTCCTCAAGCGGTAACCGATTGTTGATTGAACAACATTTGGCCGATAAACCGTGGAAGTTGAACTGGTTTTACGAGGTCCGTCATCTGTCTACTTCGCTGGGTCTGGTTGAAGCTGGACTGGGCGTCTCCGCGTTACCTGGGCTGGCAATGCCGCAAACACCGCATCCCACTCTGATAGGTATCCCACTGATTGAACCCGTCATTCGACGCACGCTGGGGGTTATTCGGCGTAAGGACGCTATACTCTCACCTCCCGCTGAACGCTTTTTCTCTCTTCTGCTTAATTTATGGGCAGATGATAAAGACAGTCTTTGGACATCCGTTGCTGATTGTCATGAAAATCCACCGCTCGTTAAATGAACAAAAAAAATCCGCAATCTTCACAAGATTGCGGATTTTTTGTAACGCCTGCCGTTTTAGTACGCGTTAACCACCACCCACATCGGGCCTTGTCCTACTGCGTAGCGACCTTTCTCCGTCAACAGCCCTTGTTCGCCAGCAATCTCGTACACCGCGATATGGTGTGATTTTTGCCCGGCAGCAATCAGGTATTGACCTCTGTTGTCGATATTAAAGCCGCGCGGCTGAGTTTCGGTAGGCTGGAAACCCTCTTTGGTCAGCACGCTGCCATCTTCAGATACGCTAAAGACCGTAATCAGGCTGGCGGTGCGATCACAGGCATATAGATGACGCCCATCCGGTGTGATGTGAATATCTGCTGCCCAACGGGTATCAGCGAAATCAGCAGGCATCATATCCAGCGTCTGCACGCACTCAATCTTGCCGTACGGATCTTTCAGCTCCCAGACATCAACAGAGCTGTTCAGCTCATTCACGCAGTAGGCATATTGCTTATTCGGATGGAACGCCATATGACGCGGGCCCGCGCCTTCAACGGTAGTCACATCAGCCGGTTCCTGCGCAACCAGATGACCATCATCACTAATGTCAAACAGGCAGATACGATCCTGCTTCAACGCTGGAACCCACAGGGTCCGGTTATCCGGAGAGATGTTGGCTGAGTGGCAACCATCCAGACCTTCAACCACGTCAACCAGTTCCACCGGCAGGCCATCTTCCAGACGTGTGACGCTCACGCTGCCCGCGTTATAAGAGCCGACAAACACGAAACGTCCCTGATGATCGGTAGAAATATGCGTCGGGCTACCCGGCAGCGCAGACTCTGCCGCGAAGGTCAGCGCACCGTCATCAGGTGCAATACGGTAAGCCAACACGCGAAACTCCGGGCGCACGCCAACATAGAGGTAACGCTTATCCGGGCTGACGACCATCGGTTGTACCTGACCCGGTACATCAACCACCTGCGTCAGCGTCAGAGAACCATCATGATTCAGGCTCCAGACGTGGATTTGCTGACTTTCAGGGCTGGCGGTATAAACGGTTTGCTTCATGAATACTCCTTTGCTTTTTGGCAGGTGGCTGCAATTGCCTGACACACGCCTAAGGTAGACGCTTTTAACGGTGAATGCTTAATTAAGGCTCAGAATTTTGTCCGGCTCCCGTCTCGGTGTACCATTCCAGCAGACAAAACTCTCAACCTTAATCTGGAAAAACCTATGACCGCACGCGTGATTGCCCTGGATTTAGACGGTACCCTGCTGACCCCGAAAAAAACCTTGCTGCCATCCTCTCTCGAAGCGCTCTCGCGCGCCAGAGAAGCAGGCTACCAACTTATCATTGTCACAGGTCGCCATCACGTTGCTATTCATCCTTTTTATCAGGCACTGGCGCTGGATACACCTGCAATTTGCTGTAACGGTACCTACTTGTATGATTATCAAGCAAAAAAGGTACTGGAATCCGATCCCCTTCCGGTAGACCAGGCATTACAGCTGATCGAAATGCTGGATAGACATCAGATCCACGGGCTGATGTATGTGGATGAGGCCATGCTGTATGAGCGCCCGACCGGGCATGTGGTGCGTACCGCTAACTGGGCACAAACTCTGCCGCCGGAACAGCGCCCGACCTTCACCCAGGTTCCTTCGCTGGCACAGGCCGCACATGACGTCAACGCCGTCTGGAAATTTGCTCTGACCGACGAAGATATTCCGAAACTGCAGCAGTTTGGTCAGTACGTCGAGCAACAGCTGGGGCTGGAGTGTGAATGGTCCTGGCACGATCAGGTCGACATTGCCCGTAAAGGTAACAGCAAAGGACGACGCCTGACCCAGTGGATTGAAGCGCAGGGTGGATCAATGGAAAACGTGATTGCCTTTGGTGATAACTTTAACGATATCAGTATGCTGGAAGCCGCAGGTACCGGCGTGGCGATGGGCAACGCGGATGACGCGGTCAAAGCCCGCGCCAACATCGTGATTGGTGACAACACCACCGACAGCATCGCGAAATTTATTTACTCACACCTGCTGTAATCAGGCTGTTATCGACACGCTCTTAATTTGCGCGTACAGCCACAGGCCAGGTTTGATACCCAGTTCATCCCTGGCCCACGGGCTAACCCTTGCCCACAGCGTCTTACCGCCCACCTCAAGCTGAACTTCCACCTGACCGTTATCGTCATAACACTGCGCGACTTTTGCCCGCAGCACGTTACGAATACTGGTCTGCTGGGGGGGTTGGAGCACCAGTGAAACATCAGAGGCCTGAATACGAATACGCAGCGCGGTTTGCAGCGGTTGCTCCAGCTTATTGACCCACAGATGCTGATCGCCAAGCGCCAGCGCGGTCATCGCATAGTGTGGATGATGTTCCAGCACGCTGACTTTCAGAATACTGCTTTGCTGTTCCTTAGGCAGCCAGGGGTGCATCACGCTGCTGCCCCAGACATCTTCCAGCGAACCAAACGCTTTGACCTGCCCGTTCTCCAGCACCATCACTTTATCCGCCAGGTGCAAAATCTCATCAAGCGAGTGGCTGACGTACAGCATCGGAATATTAATTTCTCGCGCCAGGCGTTGCAGGTAAGGCAGCAGTTCGCGCTTACGCGGTATATCCAGCGAGGCTAACGGCTCATCAAGCAGTAACAGTTCAGGTGCGGTCAGTAACGCCCGACCGATGGCGACACGCTGCTTTTCACCACCAGAAAGCCCGCCAGGTAAACGGTCAAGCAGCGGCTCAATGCCCAACAGCGCCACCAGCTTATCAAACTGTCCGGCCATGCTTTTCGCCATTCCGTAACGCAGATTACCGCGCACTTTATAGTGCGGGAACAGGCGCGCATCCTGAAAAACATAGCCCACCCGGCGTTTTTCCGGTGTTAAACAGATACCGTTCTCGGCGTCGTTTAAGACCCGACCGTTGAGCACGATGCGTCCGGACTGCGGCTGCGTCAGGCCGCTGATGGCGTTAATCAGTGAGGTTTTGCCCGCACCGGAAACGCCAAAAATAGCGGTGATGCCGCTGGCTGGCAGCGTTTCGTTGAGCGTCAGACAATGCGTCCCCAGCGTCTGGGAGAAATTGAGTTCCAGCATAATTATCGCCCCGTCCGCTCACGGCTAATACGCGCCAGCCATTCAGAAATCAGCAGCGAAATCAGCGCCAACACAATAGAAATGATACACAACCTTGCCGCCGCGCTTTCGCCGCCGGGAGTCTGGATCAGGGTATACATCGCCGAAGGAATGGTGCGGGTCTCGCCTGGAATGTTGGAAACAAAAGTAATGGTTGCGCCGAATTCCCCGAGGGAACGCGCGAACGCCAGCACGGTACCGACAATAATGCCGGGCAGCATCAACGGCAGCGTAATGGTCACGAATACGCGCCAGCGTCCGGCTCCCAGCGTGCGGGCCGCCTGCTCCAGCTTGACGTCAACACCTTCCAGCGCCAGACGAATTGCCCTTACCATCAGAGGAAAGGACATCACCGCCGCAGCCAGTACCGCACCGCGCCAGCTAAAAGCAAAGGTAATGCCAAACCAGTCGTACAGCCATTCGCCGATGAACCCGCGCCGCCCCATGGCGACCAACAGCAGATAGCCCACCACGACCGGCGGCAGAACCAGCGGCAAATGCAGAACACTGTCGAGCAGCGCTTTGCCCGGGAACTTGCATCGCACAAGCAGCCAGGCAAAGAAGATCCCAAACGGCAGGCTAAACAAGACGGCCAGGGAAGAAACTTTCAGGCTCAGTATGACGGCCTGCCATTCAGGATCGGTCAGTATCATTACTTGGTCGTAAATCCATAACGTTTAAAGATTTCAGCAGCCTGCGGTCCTTTCAGGTAATCATAGAACGCGCTAACCGTTGCGTTTTTGTGCCCATCAACAATCGCGATAGGGTATTCCACTTTTTTGTGCGAATCTTCCGGGAAAGTCGCAACAACTTTTACGCCTTTGCTGGCGACAGCATCGGAACCATAGACGATCCCCAGCGGCGCTTCGTTACGCTCTACCAACGCCAGCGCACCGCGCACGTCTTCAGCAGGAGCCAGTTTCGGGGCCAGGGTATCCCATGCACCCAGTTTTTGCAGCGCTTCTTTGGCATAAATGCCTGCCGGAACATGTTCCGGATCGCCAACAGCCAGGCGTCCACCGTTCAACAGACTGGTCCAGTTGGTTTTACTGTCGATAGTGAAGTCTTTCTGCGCGCTGGCTTTCGGCGCCACCACCACCAGGCTGTTACCCAACAGCGTTTCACGCGTTGCGGTATCAATAGATTTCTTGTCTACCGCGTAGTCCATCCATTTCTGATCGGCAGAAATAAACAGATCGGCCGGTGCGCCTGCTTCAATCTGACGCGCCAGTGTGGAAGAAGAAGCAAAAGAGGAGACAACATCAACGTTCTTCTCTTTTTTATATTGCGTTGCAATGTCCTGCATCGCGTTGGTCAGCGAAGCCGCTGCGAAAACAGTAATCTTTCCTTCATCCGCCAGCGCATGCCCGGCAACAGTAAGAGAAAGTGTTGCCCCTGCAAACAAGCGTAACCATGTACGTGCCATCTGTAACTCCTTTGCGTTTCGTTATGTAGGCGCAAATATAACGATTAAACCAGGATTTTCCCAGTGGTTATTGATACCAATTAGAGGTTACACAAAGAAAATATCGGCAGGGAAAGCAGGATCTTGAGAAACTGTAGACAGAGAAAACGAGTAGGAAGGCAAAAAATATAAACGCCCGACTGAGCGGGCGTTTGGGGAATCAATGATTCTGTCTGGACTGGTCTTTCTGACCGATACCGGAGAAAATGTTGAACACTTCACCCAGTCCGTAAATCAGACCCAGAATGATGGCCATTACCACAGGTACCATGATTACGGCGAATACCAGACTTTTCAATAACTCTAACATGGTCAACTCCAGATATAGTCCTTAGTTGTATTCTAACCACATAACGCAGAAAAGCACTCCCCTTTTGTGCGGTTGGCTTTGCGCGCGCGCGGTTTTCCGTCACAATACCCTTTTTTGCCAGGAGCTTGTGATGCAGGCCGAAATCCTTCTTACGCTGAAACTTCAGCAAAAACTGTTTGCCGATCCCCGTCGCATTTCTCTGCTTAAACACATTGCGCTTTCCGGCTCCATCAGTCAGGGCGCGAAGGATGCAGGTATCAGTTATAAAAGCGCCTGGGATGCGATTAACGAAATGAACCAGCTCAGCGAGCAGACGCTGGTTGAGCGCGCCACAGGCGGCAAAGGCGGCGGCGGCGCGGTGTTAACACGCTACGGCCAACGCTTAATCCAGCTGTACGATTTACTGGCGCAAATCCAACAAAAAGCCTTTGATGTTTTGAGCGATGACGATGCGCTACCGCTCAACAGCCTGCTGGCAGCTATCTCTCGCTTTTCGCTGCAAACCAGCGCCCGTAATCAGTGGTTTGGCACCATTACCGCCCGCGACCACGATCAGGTTCAACAGCATGTCGACGTGCTGCTGGCGGATGGCGAAATGCGCCTGAAAGTGGCAATCACTGCGCAAAGCGGCGAGCGTCTCGGGCTTGAGGAAGGCAAAGAAGTCCTGATTCTGTTAAAAGCGCCGTGGGTGGGAATCACTCAGGACGACGCCATCGCTCAGGCTGCTGATAACCAGCTGCAGGGCACGATTAGCCATATTGAACGCGGCGCAGAGCAGTGTGAAGTGTTGATGACGTTGCCAGACGGTCAGACGCTGTGCGCGACGTTGCCGATAGAGCAGACCCACACATTAACGGAAGGCGCTAACGTCACAGCATATTTTAATGCGGACAGAGTGATTATCGCCACACTGTGCTGAGTTAATTGACATCGGCCTGAAGAACACGTATCCCTGTTATTCATCGCTGCAAATAATGGGATACAAAATGTCATCGTTGCAAATTTCGCAAGGCACGTTTCGTCTTAGCGACACAAAAACGCTCCAGTTAGATGCGTTGACGTTAAACGCGGGTGATAGCTGGGCGTTTGTTGGCTCTAACGGCAGCGGGAAATCTGCGCTGGCCCGCGCGCTGGCGGGTGAGTTGCCGCTCCTGAAAGGCGAGCGTCACTGTCAGTTTACGCGTATTACCCGACTCTCCTTTGAGCAGCTCCAAAAGCTGGTCAGCGACGAGTGGCAGCGAAACAACACCGATCTTCTTAGTCCCGGTGAAGACGACACCGGGCGCACCACCGCAGAAATCATTCAGGATGAGGTCAACGATCACGCCCGCTGCACTGCACTGGCACAGCAGTTTGGCATTTCTGCCCTGCTCAACAGGCGTTTCAAATACCTTTCCACCGGTGAAACACGCAAAACTCTGCTCTGCCAGGCATTAATGTCCGCGCCAGATTTGCTGATCCTTGATGAACCCTTTGACGGGCTGGACGTCGCGTCCCGCCGCCAGTTAGCAGAATTGCTCGATGAGCTGCACCAGGCCGGTTTAACGCTGGTGCTGGTGCTTAATCGCTTTGATGAAATTCCCGAGTTCGTGCAGTTTGCCGGTGTGCTTGCCGATTGCACACTGACGGAAACCGGCGCAAAAACCGACCTTCTGCAACAGGCATTAATCGCTCAGCTTGCTCATAGCGAGCGGCTGGAAGGCATCCAGTTACCCGAACCGGATGAGCCTTCGGTGCGCCACACGTTGTCAGATAACGAGCCGCGCATTGTGCTTAACGACGGCACCGTCTCGTATAACGATCGCCCTATCCTGCATCATCTGAGCTGGCGGGTAAATCCGGGGGAACACTGGCAAATCATCGGCCCCAACGGTGCGGGGAAATCAACCCTGCTCAGTTTAATCACCGGCGATCATCCCCAGGGATATAGCAACGACCTGACCCTGTTTGGCCGCCGCCGGGGCAGCGGTGAAACTATCTGGGATATCAAAAAACATATTGGCTATGTCAGCAGCAGCCTGCATCTGGATTACCGGGTAAGTACAACGGTACGCAACGTTATTCTCTCCGGTTACTTTGATTCCATCGGCATTTATCAGGCCGTCTCCGACAGGCAACACAAGCTGGTACAACAGTGGCTGGATATTCTGGGCATCGATAAACGTACCGCGGATGCGCCATTTCATAGTCTTTCCTGGGGGCAGCAGCGGCTGGCATTGATTGTTCGTGCGCTGGTCAAACATCCAACATTGCTGATCCTCGATGAACCCTTGCAAGGATTAGATCCGCTCAACCGTCAACTGATCCGTCAGTTTGTGGATGTCCTGATCGGTGAAGGTGAAACTCAGCTTTTGTTTGTCTCTCATCACGCCGAAGATGCCCCGGCCTGCATTACCCATCGGCTAGAGTTTGTACCCGAGGGCGATATCTACGCCTATCGGCAAACCTCTCTGCGTTAATTTTCATGCCAGGGCGTTTATCACGCCCTTTTTTGTGCTTTTTTTTCAGACAAGAGCTGAAATAGCAACCTAACATAATGATTTATAATAAAGTAACCAGCAGCATCGAGTGAAAACAATGGAGTGTAAACGATTCCACTAATTTATTCCGTGTCACACTTTTCGCATCTTTGTTATGCTATGGTTATTGCATACCATAGGCTTAACGGAGCGAATTATGAGAGTATTGGTTACAGGTGGTAGCGGTTACATTGGAAGCCACACTTGCGTGCAGTTGCTGAAAAACGGTCACGAGGTGGTGATCCTGGATAATCTCTGCAACAGCAAGCGCAGCGTACTGCCCGTCATTGAGCGTTTAGGCGGCAAGCATCCGACCTTCGTGGAAGGAGACATCCGTAACGAAGCGCTGATAACCGAAATTCTGCACGATCATGCCATTGATACGGTCATCCATTTTGCCGGTTTAAAAGCCGTTGGAGAATCCGTTGCCAAGCCGCTGGAGTACTATGACAACAACGTCAACGGAACTCTGCGTCTGGTGAATGCAATGCGCGCTGCCAACGTGAAAAACTTCATTTTCAGCTCCTCCGCGACCGTCTATGGCGATCAGCCGCAAATTCCTTACGTTGAAAGCTTCCCCACGGGCACGCCGCAAAGTCCGTACGGCAAAAGCAAGCTGATGGTGGAACAGATCCTGACCGATCTGCAAAAAGCCCAGCCCGACTGGAGCATTGCCCTGCTGCGCTATTTTAACCCGGTTGGCGCTCATCCAACGGGAGATATGGGGGAAGATCCGCAAGGTATTCCAAACAACCTGATGCCTTACATCGCGCAGGTTGCCGTTGGCCGCCGCGAGTCTCTTGCCATATTTGGCAATGACTACCCTACTGAAGATGGCACCGGCGTTCGCGACTACATCCACGTGATGGATCTCGCCGATGGCCACGTTGCCGCCATGGAAAAACTGGCGGGCAAACAAGGCGTGCATATTTACAACCTCGGTGCAGGCATCGGCAGCAGCGTGCTGGACGTGGTTAACGCCTTCAGCAAAGCCTGCGGTAAACCAGTTAATTACCATTTCGCCCCGCGCCGTGATGGCGATCTTCCGGCCTACTGGGCAGATGCCAGCAAAGCCGATCGCGAGCTCAACTGGCGCGTGACCCGCACCCTGGATGAAATGGCACAAGACACCTGGCACTGGCAGTCACGCCACCCGCAGGGATATTCGGATTAAGGACCAATCATGACGCAATTCAATCCTGTCGATCATCCACATCGCCGTTTTAACCCGCTCACCGGGCAGTGGATCCTCGTATCACCGCATCGCGCCAAACGCCCGTGGCAAGGGGCGCAGGAAACTCCGTCTAAACAGGTACTGCCTGCACATGACCCGGACTGCTTCCTGTGCGCTGGCAATACGCGCGTTACCGGCGATAAAAACCCGGATTACACCGGGACTTATGTCTTTACTAATGACTTTGCGGCACTAATGTCCGATACCCCGGACGCGCCGGACAGTCACGATCCGTTGATGCGCTGCCAGAGCGCGCGCGGTACCAGCCGCGTGATTTGCTTCTCACCCGATCACAGCAAAACGCTACCGGAACTCAGCGTCCCTGCACTGACAGAAATCGTAAAAACGTGGCAGGAACAGACCGAAGACTTAGGGAAAACCTACCCTTGGGTGCAGGTCTTTGAGAATAAAGGCGCAGCGATGGGGTGCTCGAACCCGCACCCACACGGACAAATTTGGGCCAACAGCTTTTTGCCTAACGAAGCCGAACGTGAAGATCGCCTGCAGAAAGCGTACTTCGCCGAACAAGGCGCGCCGATGCTCGTTGATTACGTCCAGCGTGAACTGGCGGATGGCAGCCGTACGGTCGTTGAAACCGAGCACTGGCTGGCGGTTGTACCTTACTGGGCCGCGTGGCCGTTCGAAACGCTGCTGCTGCCGAAAGCGCACGTGCTGCGTATTACTGATTTGACCGATGAACAGCGTACTGACCTGGCGCTGGCGTTGAAAAAACTGACCAGTCGTTACGACAACCTGTTCCAGTGCTCATTCCCCTACTCTATGGGCTGGCACGGCGCACCGTTTAACGGTGAAGAAAACGAACACTGGCAGTTGCACGCACACTTTTACCCGCCGCTGCTGCGTTCCGCGACCGTGCGTAAATTTATGGTCGGTTATGAAATGCTGGCGGAAACCCAGCGTGACCTGACGGCAGAACAAGCAGCTGAACGACTGCGTGCGGTCAGCGACATCCATTTTCGCGAATCCGGAGTTTAAATAATGAGTCTGAAAGAAAAAACACAATCTCTGTTTGCAGAAACATTTGGCTACCCTGCCACCCATACTATTCAGGCACCGGGCCGTGTAAACCTGATTGGCGAACATACCGATTATAATGACGGCTTCGTTCTGCCTTGCGCCATCGACTATCAAACCGTTATTAGCTGTGCGGCTCGCGACGATCGAAAAGTCCGCGTGATCGCCGCGGATTACGACAATCAGATTGATGAGTTCTCGCTTGATACGCCGATTATCGCCCACGACAGCCAGCAGTGGTCAAACTACGTACGTGGCGTGGTAAAACATCTGCAAAAGCGCAATAACGCCTTTGGCGGTGCTGATCTGGTGATCAGCGGTAACGTCCCGCAGGGTGCGGGCTTAAGCTCTTCTGCCTCACTGGAAGTCGCAGTTGGAACGGTATTCCAGCAGCTCTATCATCTGCCGCTCGACGGCGCGCAGATTGCCCTGAATGGCCAGGAAGCTGAAAACCAGTTTGTCGGTTGTAACTGCGGCATTATGGATCAACTGATCTCGGCACTTGGTAAGAAAGATCATGCGCTGCTGATCGACTGCCGAACGCTTGGCACCAAAGCCGTTTCTATGCCTGAGGGTGTCGCGGTGGTGATCATCAACAGTAACTTTAAACGCACGCTGGTCGGTAGCGAATACAACACCCGTCGCGAACAGTGTGAAACCGGCGTGCGTTTCTTCCAGCAGCCAGCGCTGCGTGATGTCAGCCTTGAAGCCTTCAACGCTGTCGCCCACGAACTGGATCCGATCGTCGCCAAACGCGTTCGCCACGTTATCACGGAAAATGCACGTACCGTTGAAGCCGCGCAGGCACTGGAAAAAGGCGATCTGCTGCGCATGGGCCAGCTGATGGCGGAATCTCACGCCTCAATGCGCGATGACTTTGAAATCACCGTGCCGCAAATTGATACGCTGGTCGAAATTGTCAAAGCAACCATCGGCGATAAAGGTGGTGTCCGTATGACCGGTGGCGGTTTCGGCGGCTGCATCGTGGCGCTGATCCCGCAAGATTTGGTACCTGCCGTACAGCAGGCCGTCGCAGAACAATACGAAGCGAAAACAGGTATCAAAGAAACATTCTATGTCTGCAAACCTTCACAAGGAGCAGGACAATGTTAAACGAAATCCCTGTGCAGGCTCCGGACGGTCAGCCGTTTCGCCTGCTCACCCTGCGTAATGACGCAGGGATGGTCGTCACGCTCATGGACTGGGGCGCGACGCTGCTCTCTGCACGTATTCCGCTTAGCGATGGCAGCGTGCGCGAAGCATTACTCGGATGCGCCAGTCCGGAACAATACCCGGAGCAGGCTGCATTTCTGGGGGCTTCGATTGGTCGCTACGCTAACCGTATCGCCAACAGCCGCTATACCTTTGCCGGCGAAACCGTTGAATTAATACCAAGTCAGGGTGAAAACCAGTTGCACGGCGGGCCGGACGGTTTCGACAAACGCCGCTGGCAGATAGTCAATCAGAATGACCGTCAGGTACTGTTCGCCTTAACATCTGACGATGGCGACCAGGGTTTCCCTGGCCATCTATGCGCCACCGCACAGTATCGCCTGACTGACGATAATCGTATTTCGATAACCTACCGCGCCACGGTCGATAAGCCCTGTCCGGTGAATCTGACGAATCACGTTTATTTTAACCTCGACGCTGACAAAACGGATGTGCGTCAACATAAGCTGCAAATTCTGGCGGACGAGTACTTGCCGGTTGATGAAATGGGCATCCCACATGACGGACTGAAATCCGTCGCTGGTAGCACTTTCGATTTCCGCACGCCTAAAATCATCAGCAGTGAATTTCTTGCCGATGACGATCAGCGCAAGGTAAAAGGTTACGATCACGCCTTCCTGCTTCAGGCACAGGGCAATGCGCGTACGCCAGTCGCTCGACTGTGGTCCCAGGATGAAAAACTGCAGATGGTGGTCTACACCTCGGCCCCGGCATTGCAGTTTTACTCCGGCAACTTCCTCGGCGGTACGCCATCTCGCGGGCCTGATGCCTACGAAGACTGGCAAGGTCTGGCACTGGAAAGTGAGTTTCTGCCAGACAGCCCGAACCATCCGGAATGGCCGCAACCGGATTGCATCCTGCTTCCGGGTGAAGAATATGCCAGCGTAACGGAATATCAGTTTATTCCTGCCTGATCGTTCCCCCTTACAGGCCCGATGACATAACTTGTCGGGCCTGTCACTTGTTTACCGCAGTCGTTCCGCTCAAATCCCCACCACTCAAAGACAAAATCGCAACCTTGAATTCACAAGAACCTTACACTGTGGCGCTATTTTCGCTATGGTTATGCGTAAGCATTGCCGCTGACGCTTTACGGCAATATAATGAGAATTATTATCATTCAATATGATTTATAGGAGTGAGTGTATGGCTGTAACTAAGCTGGTTCTGGTACGTCACGGTGAAAGTCAGTGGAACAACGAAAACCGTTTTACCGGTTGGTATGACGTTGATCTGTCAGAGAAAGGCGTGGGCGAAGCAAAAGCAGCAGGTAAACTGCTGAAAGAAGAAGGCTACAGCTTCGATTTTGCTTATACCTCTGTGCTGAAACGTGCCATCCACACTCTGTGGAACGTACTGGACGAACTGGATCAGGCCTGGCTGCCGGTTGAAAAATCCTGGAAACTGAACGAACGTCATTACGGCGCGCTGCAGGGTCTGAATAAAGCTGAAACCGCTGAAAAATACGGTGACGAGCAGGTTAAACAATGGCGCCGCGGCTTTGCGGTAACGCCACCGGAACTGACCAAAGATGACGAGCGTTATCCGGGTCACGATCCGCGTTATGCGAAACTGACCGACAAAGAGTTACCGGTTACCGAAAGCCTGGCGCTGACCATCGATCGCGTTATCCCCTACTGGAACGAAACCATTCTGCCGCGCATGAAAAGCGGTGAGCGCGTGATTATCGCCGCTCACGGTAACTCTCTGCGTGCGCTGGTTAAATACCTGGATAACATGGGCGAAGATGAGATCCTTGAACTGAACATCCCGACCGGCGTACCGCTGGTATATGAGTTCGACGAAAACTTCAAACCGATCAAACACTACTATCTGGGTAACGCTGACGAGATCGCAGCAAAAGCGGCAGCCGTTGCGAACCAGGGTAAAGCGAAATAATTTTCATCCCGGGTCAAACGAAAAAAGCGTGGAATGCTCCACGCTTTTTTTATTGCCGGATAGCGGCGTTGCCTTATCCGGCTTACCAAGCGTAGCCGCCCGGATGCGTTTTTTAACCGCGGCGCGCTTTTACCGCATCCGCCAGCTGGCGCAACACTGCATCGGTATCTTCCCAGCCAATGCAGGCGTCGGTGATGCTCTTACCGTAGGTCAGCGGCTCACCGTTATCCGGGTTCTGATTACCTTCTACCAGATGGCTTTCGATCATCACGCCAATAATTGCTTTTTCGCCCCCAGCAACTTGTCCGCAAACATCTTTCGCGACATCCATCTGCTTTTTGAACTGCTTGCTGGAGTTGGCATGGCTAAAGTCGATCATCACCTGAGCTGAAAGCCCTGCTTTGATCAGACCTTCTTTCACATCAGCAACGTGCTGAGCGCTGTAGTTCGGCTCTTTGCCGCCGCGCAGAATAATATGGCAATCGCCATTACCACTAGTATTTACGATCGCCGAATGACCCCATTTGGTCACAGACAGGAAGCAGTGCGGCGCTCCTGCGGCGTTAATCGCATCAATCGCTACTTTTATCGTGCCATCAGTACCGTTTTTAAAGCCAACCGGGCAGGACAGACCAGACGCCAACTCACGGTGCACCTGAGATTCAGTGGTACGTGCCCCAATCGCGCCCCAGCTCATCAGATCGGCGAGGTATTGCGGGGTGATCATATCGAGGAATTCACCCGCAGCAGGCAATCCGCTGTCATTGATATCCAGCAGCAGTTTACGCGCAATGCGCAGCCCATCGTTGATCTGGAAGCTGTTGTCCATATGCGGATCGTTGATAAGCCCTTTCCAGCCGACGGTGGTTCGCGGTTTTTCAAAATAGACGCGCATGACGATTTCAAGCTCGCCTTTTAATTCTTCACGCAGCGCCAGCAGGCGAGCAGCATACTCTTTGGCTGCTGCCGGATCATGAATTGAGCACGGCCCAATCACTACCAGCAGGCGATCGTCACTCCCTTTCAGGATTTTATGGATCGCTTTACGGGCATGAGCCACCGTGTTTGCGGCATTTTCAGTAGCGGGGAATTTTTCCAACAATGCGACTGGCGGTAATAACTCGTTGATCTCTTTAATGCGTAAATCGTCGTTCTGATAATTCATGATTATTCCAGCGTTGCCATACTTATATAAATGAATGCAATCCCTCCAATCTATATCTTCAGTCATAAAGTGTAAACGGGGTTTTACACTTTGGACGGATTAATCCTGGAATTGGCCAAAAAAACGCAATAAAGTAGCGAAAAACGAGATCCAACCTACAATTTATAACTGTAACAGCTTTAATTTTCATAAATTTCAAGATTCTATGCTGGGTTTAATTTCTCTGGCAAAACTATTAACCACATATTGATGATGTAACTGGCACATGCACTGTTGGAAGACGTTATCCGACATATCGACCATAACAGGAGCATATTATGCATATGACAAAGCTGGCTTCACTCTTTCTTACCGCTACACTCAGCCTCGCCAGCGGCGCGGCGCTGGCAGCTGAAACCAACACGCAGTCCAATAACGGCCAGGCAAATTCCTCGGCGGATGCCGGTCAGGTCGCCCCAGACGCACGCGAAAACGTAGCCCCAAATAATGTCGACAACAGTAACGTGAATTCAGGTGGCACAATGCTGCACCCGAACGGTTCATCAATGAACCATGAAGGGATGACCAAAGATGAGATGCACAAAAACACCATGTGTAAAGACGGTCGTTGCCCTGATGTGAATAAGAAGGTTGAAACCGGAAACGGCATTAATAATGATGTCGAGACAAAAACTGATGGCACTACGCAGTAACGCTGAAAATAAAGCTAATAACGGGAGAGCAATAGCTCTCCTTTTTAATTTTATCATCCCAAAAACGGTATGATGGCATACAGTAAAGATGAGAATAACAAAGGGATGGCATAATGGCGCACTCGCATACTCATACTTCCTCTGAGCAACCCAAGGACAATAATGCCCGCCGCTTGATGTTTGCATTCTGCATTACAGCCGGATTTATGTTGGTTGAAGTGGTGGGTGGAATACTTTCAGGTTCACTGGCCTTGTTGGCCGATGCCGGGCATATGCTCACTGATGCCGCAGCGCTCCTTTTTGCGCTGCTGGCCGTCCGGTTTTCCCATCGCCCGCCCACAATACGACATACCTTCGGCTGGCTGAGACTCACGACACTGGCCGCATTTGTTAATGCTATCGCATTGGTCGTGATCACCATTTTAATCGTCTGGGAAGCCATTGAGCGCTTCCATACGCCCCGCCCCGTGGCTGGCGGCATGATGATGGTTATAGCTGTCGCGGGTTTATTCGCCAACGTGCTGGCTTTTTGGGTTCTACACCGCGGCAGTGAAGAGAAAAACCTGAACGTCCGCGCCGCGGCACTGCATGTGATGGGCGATTTACTCGGTTCAGTCGGGGCGATCATCGCTGCGCTGATTATTATCTGGACCGGTTGGACACCTGCGGACCCGATACTCTCGATTCTGGTTTCCGTGCTGGTACTGCGTAGCGCCTGGCGACTGTTAAAAGATAGCGTTAATGAATTACTGGAAGGCGCCCCGCTAACGCTGGATATCGCCGCACTGCAGCGTCATCTCAGCCGGGATATCCCCGAAGTCCGCAATGTGCACCATGTCCATGTCTGGATGGTGGGTGAAAAACCGGTAATGACGCTGCATGTACAGGTGATTCCACCGCACGATCATGATGCCCTGCTGGAGCGTATTCAGCACTTCCTTATCCATCACTACCAGATTGAACATGCAACGATCCAGATGGAGTATCAGCCGTGTAATGGGCCGGACTGCCACCTGTACCAGGGCGTATCCGGCCATTCACATCATCACCATTAATGGGACAGTGCGTGGGAACCCCGCTCACGCGCGCTGTTAATCCACATCCTGCTACCGTTCAGGGCGATAACCGTCAGGATCATATACTCCAGCGACATAGCATATACGCCTTGCAGGGCGAAAATCACTACGCTTATTACGTTAATGATCACCCACAGCAGCCAGTTTTCAACGTACTTACGCGTCATCAGGATCATCGCCGCAATCGACAACACCATCATGCAGGAGTCCCAGAACGGGAAGGCATCGGGTTGCAACTCAGGCACAACAACCTGTAATCCTAATGCCTGCATAATGTTCACCGCGATGCGGGTCAGGAACGCAAAGACTGGATCGATATAGACCGACATCAAGCCGATCGCCACCACGCAAGCCGCCAACCAGCCGATCGCTTTTGGTAACGGCAGCCAGCGGATTTTCAGCTCCGCTTCATGCTGGTTGGTTTGCCTGGACCAGGCATACCAGCCGTAGATGTTGGCGGCAAAGAAGAAAACTTGCAGCAACAGGCTTGCATAGAGCTGGATCTGAAAGAAGATAATCGCAAACAGCGTGACGTTTATCAGGCCGAAGAAGTAATTGCTGATTTTCTCAAGGCTCGCCAGGCCAATACATAGCAACCCGGCGATCGTCCCCACAGCTTCGATCCACGACAGATCGTAACCGCCAGCGCCAATCGGAATATGTACCAGAATGTTCTGCGTGCTAAAAAAGTCCATCTTTTCCCCCAGAGCCAAAAATATTAATTAAGCTCGAAGTGTAGCCGCAAATTCCAACATGCGGTTTAACGGCAACAACGCCCCTTCTCGCAGCGCAGCATCAACATGTATCTCATGAGCCGCTCCGCCTTGTTCCAGGCCCTCAGCAATCGCCTTGAGGCCGTTCATCGCCATCCACGGACAATGCGCACAGCTGCGGCAGGTTGCCCCCTCACCAGCCGTCGGCGCTTCAAGCAATTCTTTATCCGGAACGGCCTGCTGCATTTTGTAAAAAATGCCCCGGTCAGTCGCCACAATCAGCTGTTGATGCGGTAACGATTTAGCTGCGTTGATTAACTGGCTGGTTGAGCCAACCGCATCAGCCATATCAACGATAGACTGAGGGGACTCCGGGTGCACCAACACCGCGGCATCAGGGTAAAGCCCCTTCATGCGTGTTAAAGCCTGAGTTTTAAATTCGTCGTGGACGATACAGGCCCCCTGCCAACAAAGAACGTCTGCACCGGTCTGTTTTTGTACGTAGTTGCCCAGATGTCTGTCCGGAGCCCAGATGATTTTTTCACCTAAACTATCAAGGTGCTCAATAAGTTCTACCGCGATACTGGACGTGACGACCCAGTCCGCACGTGCTTTAACGGCGGCTGAGGTATTGGCGTAAACCACCACGGTACGCTCCGGGTGCGCATCGCAAAACGCGCTGAACGCATCAATCGGACAGCCCAGATCTAATGAGCATTCCGCCTGTAGGGTCGGCATCAGGATGGTCTTTTCCGGGCTGAGGATTTTGGCGGTTTCCCCCATAAACCTCACGCCAGCAACCAACAGCGTAGATGCGGGATGCTTTGAGCCGAACCGCGCCATCTCAAGAGAATCAGAAATACAACCACCGGTCTCTTCGGCCAACTGCTGAATTTCTGGGTCGGTGTAATAGTGTGCGACCATAACGGCGTCACGCTCTTTCAGCAGGCGCTTGATTTTTTCACGATAAAATTGCTTTTCATCCACACTCAGCGGGGCTGGCTTCGGCGGAAACGGATAAATTGCTGCTTCTGGATCAAACATCACGCTCATCTTGCTTTCTCGTTTTACTGGCTTAACGAAATAACCGATTAAAAGCGTGACGCACGCCGCATTCGGTTAGATTTGTTTTATATGCTAAACAAGATAGCGGATTGGCGTAAGAAAGTCACAATAATTGCGTGTGATGAATGCCGGATGGCGACTGACGTCTTATCCGGCCTACGTGAATAGTGTCGTCTGTAGGACTGATAAGCGAAACGCATCAGGCAAGCAGGTTCGAATCGCTGAATTCTGCGCATAGCAAAAAGGCGCCTTTAGGGCGCCTTTTTACACTGGTGGGGCGTGCAGGATGACTCGACTTCGTCTCGCCCTTACGGGCCGTTGCTAAAGCAACGTTATCCTTCACTTTCAACATCTGAGTTCGATGTTAAATTTGGTGGGGCGTGCAGGATTCGAACCTGCGACCAATTGATTAAAAGTCAACTGCTCTACCAACTGAGCTAACGCCCCCTTATGGGGTTTACTTCTTTATACTTTCAGGATGGTGGGTCGTGCAGGATTCGAACCTGCGACCAATTGATTAAAAGTCAACTGCTCTACCAACTGAGCTAACGACCCGCTCGGGTATAACCTGAAAATTTTTACTCGGTACCACCAATAAATTGGTGGGGCGTGCAGGATTCGAACCTGCGACCAATTGATTAAAAGTCAACTGCTCTACCAACTGAGCTAACGCCCCGAGTGGTGGGTGATGACGGGATCGAACCGCCGACCCCCTCCTTGTAAGGGAGGTGCTCTCCCAGCTGAGCTAATCACCCGATACTACGCTGGATACTGCATTAAGTGGTGGGGCGTGCAGGATTCGAACCTGCGACCAATTGATTAAAAGTCAACTGCTCTACCAACTGAGCTAACGCCCCACTTTTTTCGCCGCTTTCGGGCTGTTTGATATCCCTTGGCAACGGCGGCATATATTACTGATTTCAGATTTTAGCGCAACAAAAATTTCGATGTAAATAACTCAACTGCTTAGGAATCACACGACGCGACCAGAATTAACACGATTTCTGGTCGCATGGTGTTCATTACATCGCGCCAAGGCGTTTTTGCGCTTGTTTCGCGCCATCAGTGCCAGGGTATTTAGTGATAACCTGCTGATAAACGGCTTTAGCTTTCTCTTTATCACCTTTGTCCTGCATGATGACACCGACTTTATACATCGCGTCTGCAGCCTTTGGTGATTTCGGGAAGTTTTTGACTACTGAAGCAAAATAGAACGCTGCATCATCTTTTTTCCCCTTGTTGTAATTCAACTGACCCAGCCAGTAATTCGCATTTGGCAGGTAAGTCGAGTCTGGGTACTTTTTGATGAAGTTCTGAAATGCTTCGATCGCGTCATCCTGGCGGGATTTATCCTGCACCAGAGCAATGGCCGCATTGTAATCGGTATTCGCATCGCCTGTTTGCACCGGAGCGCCTGACGCTGCCGCTGCACCCGCATCAGGCGCAGGGGTTGCTGCTGCCCCACTCTGATCGCCTCCCGCAGATTGCGCCGCAGGTGCACTACCGCTGCCCAGATTATTCATCTGCAGCAATATCTGCTTCTGACGCTCAACAACCTGATTCAGCTGATACTGATTTTCCTGAATTTGACCGCGCAGGGAATCAATATCGGACTGATTATCGGAGAGTTGTTGCTGGAGTTGGGTTAAAAGCTGACTGTGAGCGTTAGAAATACGCTCGAGTTGAGTGACACGGTCTTCGACCGAGCCAGAGCCGACACTACTGATTGGCGCCTGTGCAAAAGCGGCCCAGGGGGCCGCTATGCCAACCAGTAACGACAGACTCAACAGATGATGTCTGAAGTTACTGCTCATGCAATTCTCTTAGTAAACCAGTACGGCGCGACGGTTTTTGGCGTAAGCCGCTTCGTCATGACCCAGTACTGCAGGTTTTTCTTTACCGTAAGAAACGATGGAGATCTGGTCAGCAGAAACGCCTTTACCCTGCAGGTACATCTTAACGGCGTTCGCACGACGCTCACCCAGGGAGATGTTGTACTCAGGAGTACCACGTTCGTCCGCATGACCTTCTACGGTGACTTTGTAAGACGGGTTGCTACGCAGGAAGTTAGCGTGAGCATCCAGCATTGCAGCGAAGTCAGAACGGATATCGTACTTGTCCAGATCGAAGTAAACGATGTTGTTCTGCTGCAGCTGTTGCATCTGAAGACGCGCTTGCTCTTCAGAAGACATGTTGCCGCTGCCGTTTGCATCCATACCAGTGCCGGCACCCAGCATGCCTTCGCTGCCGTCATTGCTGGCGTTCTTGTTAGAAGAACACGCTGCAATAGCCATAACAGGCAGAGCAATCATCAGCCCTTTCAGCACTTTGTTCAGTTGCATTTCAATGATTCCTTTATTAATCAATTATTTATTATCACAGATACGGCGACCAGGCAGGGAATTTAACCTGTCCATCAGTTGCCGGAAGACGCGCTTTGAAACGCCCATCTGTAGAAACCAAATTCAGCACGGATCCCATCCCCTGAGAAGAGCTGTAGATTACCATAGTGCCGTTAGGTGCCAGACTTGGCGTTTCGTCCAGGAACGTTGACGACAGAACTTGTACGCCACCCGCTACCAGATCTTGTTTGGCAATGTGCTGCTGACCATTGGCCGAGCTTACCATTACCATAAACTTACCGTCGCTGCTCACATCTGCATCCTGGTTTTGCGAACCTTCCCATGTAATGCGCTGCGGAGCACCGCCGTTGACGTTAACTTTATATACCTGCGGACGACCGGCCTGGTCAGACGTAAAGGCCAGGTTTTGGCTGTCCGGGAACCAGGTCGGTTCCGTGTTGTTGCTACGACCATCCGTCACCTGACGGATTTGACCGGAACCAATGTCCATAACATACAGGTTCAGGCTACCGGTTTTAGACAGGGCAAACGCCAGTTTGCTGCCATCCGGAGAAAACGCAGGTGCACCGTTGTGACGTGGGAACGAGGCTACCTGACGAACCGCGCCGTTAGACAGTGTCTGAATAACCAGTGCAGAACGACCGCTTTCGAAGGTAACGTACGCCAGTTTTGAACCGTCCGGGGACCACGCCGGAGACATCAGCGGCTGCGGAGAACGGTGAACCACGAACTGGTTGTAACCATCGTAGTCGGACACACGTAATTCGTACGGGAACTGACCACCGTTGGTCTGAACAACATAAGCGATACGGGTACGGAATGCACCTTTAATGCCCGTCAGTTTTTCAAACACTTCGTCACTTGCAGTATGGCCCGCGTAACGCAGCCACTGCTTGTTCACTTTATAGGTGTTCTGTGCCAGTACGGTACCCGGCGCGCCACCGGTGTCAACCAGCTGATAGGCAACGCTGTAAGAACCATCCGGGTTCGGCGTAACCTGGCCGACGACTACGGCATCAATGCCCAGCGCAGACCAAGCGGCAGGTTGAACTTCCTGCGCGGTACCGGGCTGCTGAGGCAGACGAGAACGGTCTAACGGGTTAAATTTACCGCTGTTACGCAGGTCAGCACCTACGATACCACCGATATCTTCAGGTGCAGCACCCGGGCCTGCCCACTGGAAGGGGACAACACCAATCGGGCGCGCCGAGTCCACCCCCTGGGTGATCTCGATACGTACTTCTGCGTGCAGCACCGCTGCCCACAGCATCAAAAAACCAAATGCTACTCGTAATGCCTGCTTCATCATATCTCCCTTATCTGGACGGAAAGCCCACGATAATTTAGCAGAATGTTAACAAACTCAAATACACAAAACTACCAGAACTCTGTCTCAACCTTAGACCGTTTCCCCTGATTTCTCAGGGGTCGTTATTACAGTTTGAAGTCCAGTTTGGCATCTTTTACTTTTTCATAAACTGCCTGGCTAGGCGGTTTAGGAATTCTGGCGGTTTTCGCAGCCGTCAGCGCAGCCTGACACAATGCCGGATCCCCGCCCTCTTCGGTCACATCCAGTAACAGACCATCGGGTGCTAACTTGATATGTAATACGCAAGATTTACCGGCATACAAATCTGCACCATACAGACGGCTCTGGATCGCATTACGAATTTGAGATGCGTAAGCACTGATATCCGCGCCAGAAGCACCACCATTGGCACCACTTGTACCACTATCTTTCGCCGGTTGGCCGTTTCCTTTCGCTCCACCGCCCGATTTCGGTGCATTCTTACCGGAGCTCAGGTCACCCAACAAGTCGTCAACGCCAGAGGCTGCAGCGGCTTTTTCGGCCGCAGCCTTTTTAGCAGCAGCTGCTTTATCTGCCGCAGCTTTCTTATCGGCAGCGGCTTTCTCGGCTGCAGCTTTTTTGTCTGCTGCTGCTTTTTCTGCAGCGGCTTTCTTATCAGCCGCCGCTTTTTCAGCAGCGGCAGCTTTCGCGGCAGCGGCTTTTTCTGCTTTCTCAGCAGCAGCTTTCTCGGCTGCAGCTTGCTTAGCGGCCTCAGCCTGTGCTTTCTTCGCAGCATCCGCGGCTGCCTTAGCAGCTTGTGCTTCTGCAGCTTTCTTCGCATCAGCGGCGGCTTTAGCGGCTTCAGCCTCAGCCTTTTTCTGTGCGTCCGCAGCGGCTTTCTTCGCGGCATCTGCCGCTTGCTTAGCCTGAGCATCGGCTTTAGCCTTCGCGTCTGCAGCAGCCTTCGCCGCAGCTTCTTCAGCCTGTTTCTGTTGCTCTTGCGCTTTCGCGGCGGCGGCTTCAGCTTGCTTCTGCTGTTCCGCCTGTTCACGCACTTTTTCCTGTGCGGCTAAACGTTCTTTTTCCAGCTGCTTCAGTCGCTCCTGCTCAGCTGCCTGCTTCTCGCGAAGTTCCTCAGCTTGCTGCTGCGCCTGCTTTTCACGCTGCTCTTCAGCACGTTTCGCACTTGCCTGCTGTTGCTGCTGCCTGTCGTACTGTTGCACAACGGCGCCAGGATCGACCATGACGGCGTCAATAGACGAACCGCCACCGCCGCCGGCTGAAGCATCAATGTGCTCATCGAACGAACTCCAGATCAGCACTGCAAATAAAATGACATGCAGCACCGCTGAAATAATTATCGCCCTTTTGAGCTTGTCGTTTTGTTCGGTTGCCTTTGACACTCTCGGTTCCCAAAAAACTGTTCGCCTGTTACGCGCTATCTTTCAAGCCAGCAAAACGCAGTCATCAGATTGGCTGCGTCATCAAGCCAACCGATTTTACGCCTGCACTGTGTAACAAGTTCAGCGCTTTAATTATTTCATCATAAGGCACGTCTTTCGCACCACCGATTAAAAAGACCGTTTTCGGATTGGTCTGCAGGCGACTTTTCGCTTCCGCGATAACCTGCTCCGGCGGCAGTTGATCCATACGATCTTTCTCAACCACCACGCTGTATTGCCCAATACCGGAAACTTCAATAATGACCGGGGGTTCGTCGTTACTGCTGACGGCTTGCGATTCGGTCGCATCCGGCAGGTCGACTTCCACACTCTGTGTAATGATCGGCGCGGTTGCCATAAAGATCAGCAACAGCACCAACAGTACGTCGAGCAGCGGTACAATATTGATTTCGGACTTGAGTTCGCGACGACCTCGTCCACGCGTTCTGGCCATGGCTTACCCCTTGTTGCTCTCGCTAACGGTAAACGCCTGGCGGTGCAGAATCGCGGTGAACTCTTCCATAAAGTTGTCGTAATTCAGTTCCAGTTTGTTCACGCGCTGGTTCAGACGGTTGTAGGCCATAACCGCCGGGATTGCCGCAAACAGACCGATAGCCGTTGCAATCAACGCTTCTGCGATACCTGGTGCGACCATTTGCAGCGTCGCCTGTTTTACCGCACCCAGCGCGATAAATGCGTGCATGATCCCCCAAACGGTACCGAACAGACCGATATACGGGCTGATGGAGCCAACGGTGCCGAGGAATGGAATATGCGTTTCCAGCGTTTCCAGTTCACGGTTCATCGAGATACGCATCGCACGGGAAGCCCCCTCAACAACCGCTTCCGGCGCGTGGCTATTTGCCCGATGCAACCGCGCAAACTCTTTGAATCCGCTGTAGAAAATTTGCTCCGAGCCCGCCAAATTATCACGACGCCCCTGGCTTTCCTGGTACAGGCGCGACAATTCAATGCCGGACCAGAACTTGTCTTCAAATGCTTCAGCTTCACGTGAAGCAGCATTAAGAATACGGGTCCGTTGGATGATGATGGCCCAGGATGCGATTGAGAAACCAATCAAAATCAACATGATAAGTTTAACCAGAAGGCTTGCCTTCAGGAACAAATCAAGGATATTCATGTCAGTCACTGCTTAAACTCCGCGACAATAGACTTGGGAAGCGCACGAGGCTTCATTTTGAGTGGATCAACGCAAACAATCAGAACTTCGGCTTCATTCAGCACGGTGTTCTCTGCGTTGACAATGCGTTGCGTGAAAACCAATGAGGTGCCACGCATTGACGTAATTTCGGTTTGAACTTCGAGCATATCGTCGAGCCGGGCAGGCGCAAAATACTCGAGGGTCATCTTGCGTACCACAAAGGCTACGCGTTCGGCCAACAGTACCTGCTGACTGAAATGATGATGACGCAGCATCTCTGTGCGTGCTCTTTCATAAAAAGCGACGTAGCTGGCGTGGTAAACCACCCCACCGGCATCGGTATCTTCATAGTAGACACGAACCGGCCATCGAAACATATACTTATTCATTCTTACTGCCTCTTTGTTGGCTTCGCCCACTCACACCAGTTGCTTACCCTGGTAAGCGCCTGGTGACTCGCGTTCTTGCCGCCGCGATGCATCAAGAATGTCGTTGTATATCGCGCTGTGTTCACTTTACATCCCGGTAATGCAACAAAAGGTTAGTGCTTTCAAACTTCGCTACTATACGCGCGGGAATGGTGCTTTGGAATGGGGGAAAGTAAACGGAGAGTAAAAATTTATGGGCTTATGCAAGCCCATAAATATTTAAGGATGTTTCTTATTCAAAAGAAGAAGAAAATCAGACCAACAACGAGGACAATATCCGCGATCAGCGGGCAGAAGATGCCTTGCCAATGTACGGCGCGAGGACGAAAGCCAACGCCGTGAATGATGCCTGCGCAGACCGCCCACATCAGCAGGAAACCATGCCAGATTTCAAGCTCACTGGTTTTGGCCGCGAAACGCGACGGATCCCAGAATATGCAGCCAGCCAACACGATTGCCAGCACAAATGAAAGCGCCCGCAAGGGGCGCTTGTCCATCGCGTTGTATACCATCGCGATAATGTTGGTCATTAGCTATCTTCTTGCCCGGCTTTGCCTGATTCAACGTGCTCAAGCGCCAGCGCTGTGATTATCCCAAATGCACAGGCAAGAAGCGTTCCCAAAATCCATGCGAAATACCACATTTTAAGCTCCTTACTTAGTACAGAGAGTGGGTGTTGCTTTCAATATCTTCTTTAGTGATGCGACCAAACATCTTCCAGTAACACCAGCTGGTGTACAGCAGAATGATCGGTACAAATACCGCCGCGACCCAGGTCATCAGATTCAATGTACGCTGGCTGGAGGTAGCATCCCACATGGTCAAACTTGCGTTCATCATGGTGCTGGATGGCATCACAAACGGGAACATTGCGATACCGGCAGTCAGGATGATGCAGGCTAACGTCAGTGAAGAGAAGACGAACGCCCATGCCCCTTTCTCCATACGAGAAGTCAGGATGGTCAACAGCGGCAGAACCACGCCCAGTGCAGGAACCAGCCACAGGATAGGTGCATTGTTAAAGTTCACCATCCATGCGCCAGCCACACGAGCCACTTCTTTGGTCAGCGGGTTAGAGGCAGCATGATGATCCAGTGCTGAGGTCACAACATAACCGTCAATACCGTAAATCACCCACACACCGGCCAGCGCGAAGCAGACCAGAGTCACCAGCGCCGCAACCTGTGAAGTAGCACGAGCACGCAGATGCAGTTCACCTACCGTACGCATCTGCAGATAGGTCGCACCCTGGGTGATGATCATCCCAACGCTCACAACACCTGCCAGCAGACCAAACGGATTCAGCAACTGGAAGAAGTTACCGGTGTAGTACAAACGCATATAGTCATCTACGTGGAACGGAACCCCTTGCAGCAGGTTGCCGAACGCCACGCCAATCACCAGCGGTGGCACGAAGCTACCAATGAAGATGCCCCAGTCCCACATGTTGCGCCAGCGCATGTCTTCAATCTTAGAGCGGTAGTCAAAACCGACCGGACGGAAGAACAAGGACGCCAGAACCAGAATCATCGCCACATAGAAACCGGAGAACGCAGCGGCATACACCATCGGCCAGGCAGCGAACAGTGCGCCACCCGCGGTGATGAGCCAAACCTGGTTACCGTCCCAGTGCGGGGCGATGGAGTTAATCATAATTCGACGCTCGGTATCATTACGACCGAGGAAACGGGTGAGCATGCCCACCCCCATGTCGAAGCCATCAGTGACCGCGAAACCAATCAGCAGAATGCCAACCAGCAGCCACCAGATAAAACGCAATACTTCATAATCGATCATTTGACGACTCCTGTCTTAGCGTGCCGGCTGAGAAGTCACAGTGGACTGCTCGTAGTGATAACGACCGGTTTTCAGGCTACTCGGCCCAAGGCGTGCGAACTTGAACATCAGATACAGTTCAGCCACCAGGAACAGGGTATACAGGCCGCAAATCAACAGCATCGAGAAGATGAGGTCGCCAGCAGTCAGCGAAGAGTTCGCTACAGCTGTTGGTAACACTTCACCAATCGCCCACGGTTGACGACCGTACTCTGCGACAAACCAACCGGATTCAATAGCAATCCACGGCAGAGGAATCGCATACAGCGCGGTGCGCAGCAGCCATTTTTTCTCACCGATACGGTTACGAAGCACAGTCCAGAAGGACACCGCGATAATTGCCAGCATCAGAATGCCGCATGCCACCATGATACGGAAAGCGAAGTACAGCGGCGCAACGCGAGGGATAGAATCTTTCGTTGCCTGCTGAATTTGCGCTTCGGTCGCGTCGGTGACGTTATCCGTATAGCGTTTTAGCAGCAGACCATAACCCAGGTCTTTCTTCATGCTGTTGAACTGGTCGCGAACGGCCTGGTCGGTAGTACCAGCACGCAGTTCTTCCAGCAACTGATACGCTTTCATCCCGTTACGGATGCGCTCTTCGTGCTGCACCATCAGGTCTTTCAGACCAATGACCGGTGTATCAACAGAGCGGGTGGCAATGATGCCCAGCGCATAAGGAATTTGAATCGCAAAATGGTTTTCCTGCGCGTCCTGGTCCGGAATACCGAACAGCGTGAAGGAAGCCGGAGCAGGCTGAGTTTCCCATTCTGCTTCAATCGCAGCGAGTTTGGTTTTCTGCACGTCGCCCATTTCGTAACCAGATTCATCACCCAGAACGATAACAGACAGAATAGCAGCCATACCAAAGCTGGCAGCGATTGCAAAAGAACGTTTAGCAAACGCGAAGTCACGACCGCGCAGCATATAGTAGGAGCTGATACCCAGAACGAACATCGCGCCGCATACATAACCAGATGCCACAGTGTGAACAAATTTCACCTGTGCTACCGGGTTGAGCACCAGTTCAGAGAAGCTCAGCATCTCCATACGCATGGTTTCGAAGTTGAAATCCGCTGCGATTGGGTTCTGCATCCAGCCGTTCGCAACCAGAATCCACAATGCGGACAGGTTAGAACCCAGGGCCACCAGCCAGGTGACACACATATGCTGGACTTTACCCAAACGGTCCCAGCCGAAGAAGAACAGACCTACAAAGGTGGATTCGAGGAAGAAGGCCATCAAACCTTCGATCGCCAGCGGCGCACCGAAAATATCCCCTACATAGTGGGAGTAGTAAGACCAGTTAGTCCCGAACTGGAACTCCATGGTCAGACCGGTAGCCACACCCAGAGCGAAGTTGATACCAAACAACTTGCCCCAGAACTTGGTCATATCTTTATAAATCTGTTTGCCGGAAAGGACGTAGACCGTTTCCATGATGGCCAGCAAGAACGCCATACCGAGCGTCAGTGGCACAAACAGGAAGTGGTACATCGCGGTCAAGGCAAACTGTAAGCGCGACAGTTCGACTATATCTAACATCATGACTCCTTGCTCATCGCATGAAGACTCCGAGAGTGAACCCCGTTAGAAAGGGTCACACGCATGCCCCAATACAAATTTATCTGCTTCCTTCCGCCGCTGCCCTTTCCTCTCATTTGAAGAAAGGACAATGATGAAAGGTTACAAACATGTTAATAAAACACTCAAATTGATCCCGCAATTATATTACGCCGTAAAATCCTTACAATAAACAGGTTTTTATCGAGACAAATTTGCATTTTTCGATAGTGATCAATTTATAGCTAATTTACCACTTTCAGACCAATTTGATCTGAAGCAATTTAACCTCTTTTGATACTGTTTTCCAAGTTTTAAACATTGATTTAAATCAATTTTCAAATTTAATGTTAATAGTGTTTAGCACTCACACCACTAGTGAACATGATGTTAACAACATGTTTTTCAATGAGTAATTGCCGTTACTACAAATGATAGGATATTTATTTAAATGTACACGATCTTTTAACCAGCCCGGCTGACAAAATTGATAGCAGATAAAGAATCATTAATGCTGGGTAGCTCACAGTTTTTTGTTTAGCAAGTCATGGGCTTGTTATTTCATACAATTTATTCAATTAAATTTTACTTATAATTAACACCGAGATGTAACTATCTCAGCTGGAAGCGAAAACGTTCCACATTGACCGATGCATTGCGTTTGGTGTTCTGCAAGAGAACGCTGACGTTTCGCTTAAATCATCACTGAAAGTTATCTTTAACGTCCATTTTCTCTTATGTGGCAAAGATTAAATATGCCACAAACATTTCATTATCATTTTTATCCTAAATTTAACAAAAATGAATTATGACATATAAGATTAAAAAACAAAAAACCGTTATGCCGTTCACAAGTTAATTAGTAATCGGGATTTTTGAAATTATTTAAAACACGTCATAAATGGCGCGCATAACAAAATAAGATTTCGATCACAAACATGGCAAGTCATTTATTACCCAATTCCCTAATAAATTAAATCCGGCTAAGAAAATCCAACCCATCACATTGATTATGAAAGAGTTTTATAGAATTCAAATATAACAATCATTTTGCGCAGGATATTTTGAAAATAGATCAATTGCTTCCTTTTTCGCTTCCACAGAAACTCCAACCCTATTAAGAGGTTGTCACAATCCATGCTCTAAATATTAGAAAATAATTTCACTTATTGACCATCAGCCCTACAGAGGATTACCCATGAAGAAATCTACACTTGTTATTGGCGTCATCGGTGCTGACTGCCATGCAGTAGGTAATAAAGTTCTGGATCGCGTTTTTACTGCTCATGATTTTCACGTAATCAACCTCGGGGTGATGGTGAGCCAGGATGAATATATTGATGCTGCGATTGAAACAGGCGCCGATGCCATCGTGGTGTCCTCTATCTACGGTCATGGCGACATTGACTGCCTCGGATTACGTGAGCGCTGCATCGAGCGCGGCCTTGGCGACATTCTGCTGTACGTCGGCGGCAACCTGGTCGTCGGTAAACATGACTTCGCCGATGTGGAAGTGAAGTTTAAAGAGATGGGCTTTAACCGGGTTTTCGCACCGAGCCATGACCTGGAAGATGTTTGTGCACTCATCACCAATGATATTCACCAACACAATGGCCTCGAACAGCGTTGCCTGGAAGAGGCCATCTGATGCAAACAGTTTCTGTCGATATCGGCTCGACATGGACCAAGGCGGCCCTCTTCGCCCATGAAGGCGAGGAATTAACCCTGATAAACCATGTCCTGACCCCAACCACCACACATCATCTGGCAGACGGTTTTTTTGCCAGCCTGAATCAGGTGCTGAATGTTGCCGATGCTCGCCCGTTACTGAAAAGTGGTGAAGTGCAGTTGAAATACTCCTCCTCAGCGAAAGGTGGGCTCGCCGTTGCAGCAATGGGGCTGGTGCCTTCCATTACGCTGGAGTCGGCAAAAGTTACCGCCCATTCGGCAGGAGCGAAAATCGCGCAATATTATTCGTACAAGCTGAACCGTCATGACATCCAGGAGCTGGAATCATCACCGCCAGACATTCTGTTGTTTACCGGCGGAACAGATGGTGGCGAAGAAAGTTACGGCCTGGCGAATGCGCACGCGCTGGCAGGCTCAAAGCTTGATTGCGCCATTATCTACGCCGGAAACCGGGACATTCAGGACGAAATACAAACGATTCTGGGACACAAGGATTTGACCACGGTAGACAACATTCTGCCGGACCTCGATCACCCGAATCCGTTTGCCGCACGCCAGGCGATTTGCGATGTGTTCTTGTCACGCATCGTCAAAGGCAAAGGTCTGGACGTCATCGTCGGCGAAACAGGCGAAGAGCCTATGCCGACGCCATGGACGGTATATGAGTTAGTCAAAGCTATTAGCGATTACGACAGCGCATGGAAGGAATTCATGCTGATTGATATGGGCGGAGCCACCACGGATGTCTATTCGGCCAGCGCGAATACCCTCTCCCCCGATACCGTCCTGCATGGTGTTCCTGAACCGTTCGTCAAACGTACCGTTGAAGGCGACCTTGGAATGCGCGTTTCCGCCGTCGTGGTGGGAGAAAGCACGCAGGATATGGTGAAAGTCATCTTCGCCCAGCAGCCGCAGCGCGAGGAAGCGTTTTACCGCTATCTACGCCACCTGGTTGGGCAACCGGATTACCTGCCACTCAGCGAGGAAGAGAAATATTTCGACACCCTGCTGGCAGGTTTATGCGTGGGCTATGCCGCTGAGCGCCACGCGGGCACTAAAAAGCAGGTTTGCACCTGCGTGGGTAATGTGGATTTACAGATGGGTCGCGATCTCACCACCGTACGCAAAGTCGTCGGTTCAGGGGGATGGCTCTCTCGCGCCAGCCAGTTCGATATCCATAACTGGCTCAAATACAGGGAGTTGGACGACCAGGGTAAAAGAATTCTGTTACCGAATCAGTTTGAGTATTACCGCGATTCAAATGGCCTGCTCCCTCTACTGGCAAACGTCGCCAGGCTGTACCCGCAAGCCGCTGCTCGCACCAGCATTCAGTGTTTAACCCTATAAAACTTAAGGCAGCTACGAATGGAACTTCGAAATAAAAAATTGACCCACGACGAATTCATGACCGAAAGGCATCAGGTGTTACAAACCTGGGAAACCGGCAAAGACGTTGAGAACTTCGAAGATGGCGTGAAGTACCAGCAATCAATTCCAGAGAAAAAGCGTTTCTCCCTCGCCCTGCTGAAGGCCGATCAGGAAGGTAAAACTCTGAGCCAGCCGCGCGCAGGTGTGGCATTAATGGATGAGCATATTGCGCTGCTCAAAACCTTGCAGGAAGAGTGCGACCTCCTGCCAAGTACTATCGATGCCTATACCCGTCTGAACCGCTATGAAGAAGCCGCTGTCGGGATCCAGAAATCCATCGAAGCAGGTACTTCCAAGCTGAATGGTTTACCGGTCGTCAATCACGGGGTTGCTGCCTGCCGTCGTATGACTGAATCGCTGGATAAACCGATCCAGGTTCGCCACGGAACACCGGATGCGCGTCTGCTGGCAGAAATCGCCATGGCCAGTGGCTTTACCAGCTACGAAGGCGGCGGTATCTCCTACAACATCCCTTACGCCAAACGCGTCACTCTGGAAAAATCCATCCGCGACTGGCAGTACTGCGACCGTCTGATGGGACTGTACGAAGAGAACGGCATTCGCATCAACCGTGAACCGTTTGGTCCGCTGACCGGCACGCTGATCCCGCCGTTCATGTCCCACTCAGTTGCGATTATCGAAGGTTTGCTGGCGCTGGAACAGGGCGTGAAGTCTATTACCGTCGGTTACGGCCAGGTCGGCAGCCTGACACAGGATATCGCTGCTATTCAGGCACTGCGTGAACTGTCCCACGAATACTTCCATAACCATGGCTTCGACGACTACGAGCTGAGCACCGTTTTCCACCAGTGGATGGGCGGATTCCCGGAAGATGAAGCAAAAGCCTTCTCCGTTATCGCCTGGGGTGCAGCGGTTGCCGGTATGTCCGGTGCCACAAAAGTCATTACCAAAAGCCCGCACGAAGCGTTCGGTATCCCAACCGCGGCAGCTAACGCCCAGGGTCTGAAAGCGTCACGCCAGATGCTCAACATGGTCAGCGACCAGAAATTCCCGCAGTGCGCTGCCGTGGAGCAAGAAGTTGACCTGATTAAGAGCGAAGTCCGCGCGGTATTGAAGAAAGTCTTCGAACTGGGCAATGGCGACATTGCACGCGGTACGGTGCTGGCCTTTGAAGCTGGCGTGCTGGATGTGCCTTTCGCTCCTGCCGCCTGTAACGCCGGTAAGATCCTGCCTGTTCGCGATAACACAGGCGCAATCCGTATTCTTGAAGCCGGTGCCGTGCCGCTGCCGAAAGATATTCTCGCCCTGCACCATGACTACGTTGCAGAGCGCGCACATTTCGAAGGTCGCAAACCTTCTTTCCAGATGGTCATTGATGACATCAACGCCGTATCCCACAGTAAATTAATAGGAAGACCATAATGAAAATTAAACAGGCCCTTTTCACCGCTGGCTACTCCTCATTTTATTTTGACGATCAGCAGGCCATCAAAAATGGCGCCGGTCATGACGGGTTTATCTATACCGGCGATCCGGTAACGCCTGGATTTACCTCTGTTCGTCAGGCGGGTGAATGCGTTTCCGTACAGCTGATTCTGGAAAACGGCGCGGTAGCGGTGGGCGATTGCGCAGCGGTGCAATATTCAGGTGCAGGCGGTCGTGACCCGTTGTTCCTGGCTGAAAACTTCATTCCGTTCCTCAACGATCACATCAAACCGCTGCTGGAAGGCCGTGACGTTGATGCGTTCCTGCCGAACGCGCGTTTCTTTGACCAACTGCGTATTGACGGTCATCTGCTGCATACCGCCGTCCGCTATGGTTTGTCTCAGGCGCTGCTCGACGCTGCGGCGCTGGCTACCGGTCGTCTGAAAACTGAAGTGGTTTGCGATGAATGGCAACTGCCGTGCGTCCCGGAAGCCATTCCATTATTTGGTCAGAGCGGCGACGACCGTTATATCGCCGTTGATAAGATGATCCTCAAAGGTGTGGACGTCCTGCCGCATGCGCTGATCAACAACGTGGAAGAGAAGCTGGGCTTTAAAGGCGAAAAACTGCGTGAGTATGTACGTTGGTTATCCGACCGCATCTTAAGCCTGCGCACCAGCGAACGTTATCACCCGACGCTGCACATTGATGTGTATGGCACGATCGGTCTGATCTTCGATATGGATCCGGTTCGCTGCGCCGCGTACATCGCCAGCCTGGAAGTCGAAGCCCAGGGTCTGCCGCTGTATATCGAGGGTCCGGTTGATGCCGGTAACAAGCCGGATCAGATCCGCATGTTGACCGCCATCACCAAAGAGCTGACTCGTCTGGGTTCCGGCGTGAAAATTGTCGCCGACGAATGGTGTAACACCTATCAGGATATCGTGGACTTTACCGATGCGGGCAGCTGCCACATGGTACAGATCAAGACTCCGGATCTGGGCGGCATTCACAACATCGTTGATGCGGTGCTGTATTGCAACAAACACGCGATGGAAGCCTATCAGGGCGGTACCTGTAACGAAACCGAGATCAGTGCCCGCACCTGCGTACACGTGGCACTTGCCGCGCGTCCAATGCGCATGCTGGTTAAACCGGGTATGGGTTTCGATGAAGGTCTCAACATCGTGTTTAACGAAATGAACCGCACCATCGCGTTGTTGCAAACTAAGGATTAAGAGATGGCACGCACATTTAAGATCTTATCGCCTACGGCTATCCTGGGTTATGGCTTCCCGGAAGAAAGTTTTCGTAAAGCCATGGAAGAGTCACCGGATCTTATTGCTGTTGACGCAGGTTCCTCCGATCCTGGCCCCCACTATTTGGGGGCAGGTAAACCCTTTACTGACAGGGCCGGTGTGAAACGCGATCTGCGCTATATGATTGTGGCAGGCGTTAAGAACAACATCCCGGTAGTAATCGGCACAGCCGGTGGTTCTGGCGCAGCTCCGCATCTGGAGTGGTGTCGCCAGATAATCCATGAGATCGCGCAGGAAGAAAAACTGTCTTTCTCAATGGCGCTGATTCCGTCTGATGTCGACAAAGAAATCGTTCATCAGGCGCTGGATAACGGCAAAATCACCGCGCTCGATTTTGTGCCTGAACTGACTCACGAGGCCATTGAAGAGAGCACCTACATTGTCGCACAGATGGGCGTCGAGCCTTTCCAGCGTGCGCTGAAAGCCGGTGCGCAGGTGGTCCTGGGCGGACGTGCCTACGATCCGGCCTGCTTCGCCGCGCTGCCGATTATGCAGGGCTTTGATGAAGGTCTGGCGCTTCATTGCGGTAAGATCCTTGAGTGTGCCGCCATTGCCGCCACCCCTGGCTCTGGCTCAGATTGTGCGATGGGAATCATTGACGATAACGGCTTTACGCTGAAGGCGTTCAATCCCAAGCGTAAGTTCACTGAAACTTCCGCGGCGGCGCACACTCTGTACGAGAAGTCCGATCCGTACTTCCTGCCAGGGCCAGGCGGTGTGCTGAACCTGAAAGCATGTACCTTCACCCAGGTTAACGAGGGCGAAGTGTATGTCAGCGGTTCACGTCATGAAGAAACACCGTATGCGTTGAAACTGGAAGGCGCGCGTCAGGTTGGCTTCCGCTGCCTGACCATCGCCGGAACGCGCGACCCGATCATGATTGCCGGGATTGACACCATTCTCGAAGAGGTACAGGCCAGCGTGGCACGTAACCTCTCGCTGAATGATGACAGTATCCGCATGACGTTCCACCTGTACGGTAAGAACGGTGTAATGGGCAACCATGAGCCGATGAAAACTGCGGGACATGAACTGGGAATTTTACTGGATGTCGTTGCGCCAACGCAGGATATCGCTAACAGCGTTTGCTCGCTGGTGCGCTCTACCCTGCTGCACTACGGCTATGAAAATCGCATTGCGACTGCGGGCAACCTCGCCTTCCCGTTCTCGCCATCTGATATTCAGAGTGGACCGGTGTATGAGTTCTCTATCTATCACCTGATTGAAGCGAGCGATGCGCTGCGTTTTGATTTCCATATTGAACAGGTGACGCCAGAAGGAGTTCAGGCATGAAACACTCAATTTGTTCACTGGCACAAGTTATTCGATCCAAAAACGCCGGACCCTACGAACTAGTTTTAGATATTTTATTTAAAACAAGGGAAGACTATCAACGGGTAAAAGCCTGCGAGCAATTAACGCCGCAGCTTATTGCCGGTTTATATAATGTTGAGCCTGAGTTTATTCACAATATCGTCTGGTTCGACCCAGCGAATGCCGTAAAAATCGTCATGCCGCGAGATATTATTTCCGGCAATGTCGGTGACAATGATGTTTATGGTGCGCAGCAACACGCTCCATTATTAAGTATTGAGTTCGACTTGTAACAAAAAAACACAATAACAGCCATTGGAGCACAGAATTCAGCTGTATCACGGTGCTTCGAATTATTCATGCGGTTGGTCACAACAGGCGTGCGTCTGAGCTGCTGTCCAGGTTCAGGCGCACGCCACCCTACACAATTCCAATTACCAGCCTTTATCCGATGGAGTACACATGAAGAAAATTAGTTTAACGAAGATGATCATATTAGGCCTGATACTCGGCATGATTGCCGGGGTGGTCATAAATAATATGGCCGCGGCTGAAACAGCAAAATCTTATGCAGCAGATATTTCCATTTTCACCACCATATTCTTACGTATGGTGAAAATGATTATCGCTCCATTGGTTATTTCAACTCTGGTTGTAGGTATTGCCAAAATGGGCGATGCCAAAACGCTGGGACGTATATTTTCGAAAACCTTCTTCCTGTTTATTTGCGCCTCTCTGGTGTCAATTGCACTGGGTCTGGTTATCGTTAATATCTTCCAGCCAGGCGCAGGTATCAACTTTGTACCACATGACGTCGGAGCCGTTGCCGCCGTTAAGTCAGAGCCATTCACGCTGAAAGTGTTCATTTCACACGCGGTACCGACCAGTATTGTTGATGCGATGGCGCGTAACGAAATTCTGCAGATCGTCGTTTTCTCAATCTTCCTTGGTTGCAGCCTCGCTGCGATTGGTGAAAAAGCCGACCCTATTGTGAAAGTGCTGGATTCACTGGTGCACGTCATGCTGAAGCTGACGGGTTACGTCATGCTGTTTGCGCCACTGACCGTGTTTGCCGCTATTTCCGGTCTGATTGCCGAACGTGGTCTGGGTGTGATGGTCAGCGCCGGGATCTTCATGGGTGAGTTCTACCTGACGCTGGGTATGCTGTGGGCGATCCTGATTGGCCTGTCTACGATGATCGTCGGGCCTTGCATCGCACGGTTAACTAAATCAATCCTCGAACCCGCTCTGCTGGCCTTTACCACTTCAAGCTCTGAAGCCGCCTTCCCGGGTACGCTGGACAAACTGGAAAAATTCGGCGTTTCTTCAAAAATCGCCAGCTTCGTTCTGCCTATCGGTTATTCCTTTAACCTGGTCGGTTCCATGGCTTATTGCTCATTTGCCACCGTCTTTATTGCCCAGGCGTGCAACATCGAACTGAGCATGGGCGAGCAAATTACCATGCTGTTAATCCTGATGCTGACCTCGAAAGGGATGGCGGGCGTACCGCGTGCATCCATGGTGGTTATCGCCGCAACCCTGAACCAGTTCAATATTCCGGAAGCCGGTCTGATCCTGCTGATGGGCGTCGATCCGTTCCTCGATATGGGTCGTTCCGCCACCAACGTTATGAGTAACGCCATGGGTGCTGCCATCGTGGGCCGTTGGGAAGGCGAACACTACGGCCAGGGTTGCCGTGGAACTGCGCCGGTGAAAACTCCGGAACAGGAACGCCCGGTTACCGAAACAGAAGTCGCTTTGTCCTGATACTACGTTATTGCCGGATGGCGCTTGCGCTTATCCGGCCTACATAACGTTTAACTATCCGTAGGCCAGATAAAGCGGTACGCCGCCATCCGGCACCAAGATAAGCACACCAACAGGAATGCATAATGAATAAAACAATTCTCGGCGTGAGTCTCTTTTCTTTCAGCGTCTTGTTTAGCGCAACCACATTCGCGCAAACCACGCCCGACTACGCCAAGCTGATAGAACAGGCTCATCAGAAGTACAAAAGTAACAACGATGGAAAAGTCGCCGACTACATCCCTGCTCTGGCGACCTATAGCCCGAAAAATTTTGCCATCACCATTGCGACGGTGGACGGCAAGATCTATCAGGTTGGCGATGTTAACAAACCTTTCCCAATGGAATCCCTGAGTAAAGTGTTCACCATGGCGCTCGCCATGGAGCAGCACGGTCCTCAGGTAGTGCTGGATAAACTTGGCGCCAATGCCACCGGTATGCCATTCAACTCAGGTTTAGCCGTTGAACTGACCAAAGGCGCGCCTGAAAACCCACTGGTAAACGCCGGGGCCATGAGCACCGTTAGCCTGATCGAAGCCAAAGACAAAACCGATCGTTGGAACAAAATCCTCGACAACCTGAACGTCTGGGCCGATGCCACACTCACCGTGAACGAACCGGTTTTCAAATCTGAAATGGAAACCAACCAGCACAATCAGGCGCTGGCCAAACTGATGGAATCCTATAACAGCTTCTATGGCAACACTGACGAAGCCGTCGAAATTTATACCCGCCAGTGTTCGGTGGATATCACCGTTGAGCAACTGGCCAAAATGGGTGCGGTACTCGCAAACAAAGGCAAATCTCCGTTCAACGGCAAACAGTTGCTGAATGAGAAATATGTTCCACAAGTGCTGGCAGAAATGGCAATTGCCGGGCTTTACGACGGCAGCGGTAAATGGCTGTACACCGTTGGCATTCCGGCGAAAAGCGGCGTCGGCGGTGGCATGGTTGCCGTTGTCCCAGGCGAATATGCAATTGCGGTCTATTCTCCGCCGCTTGATGAAGCCGGAAACAGCGTTCGTGCCCAGAAAACTATCGAATATGTCGCCGAAGCGACAAAAGCCAATGTTTTTTTAGCCAAATAACTTTACGCCGGATGGCGCTTCGCTTATCCGGCCTACATCAATGCGTTAATCGTAGGCCAGATAAGCGAAGCGCCATTCGGTAAACAACACGAAGAGGTGAGAAGTAAACATGTCTAAACCATTTGTCTGGCAGGAACTCTTTGTTCAGAGTAAAGATAGTACCGAATATGAATTACTGAGTAACCAGCACGTTACAGTAACGGAGTTAGACGGAGAGGAAGTGATCAAGGTTGCACCGGAAGCGTTAACCTTGTTAGCACAGCAGGCGTTTTATGAGGCTTCATTTTTCCTGCGCGCCGGACATTTAAAACAGATTGCCAGCATTTTGCACGACCCACAGGCCAGCAGTAACGATAAGTACGTCGCATTGCAGCTGCTGCGCAATGCAGAGGTTTCAGCTAAAGGCGTACTGCCCAACTGCCAGGATACCGGGACGGCAACCATTGTGGCCAGCAAAGGGCAACATGTCTGGACCGGCGGCGATGACGCAGAAGCGTTAAGCAAAGGCGTGTACACCACCTTTACCGAAAACAACCTGCGTTACTCGCAAAATGCCCCGCTGGATATGTATACCGAGGTCAATACCCAGACCAACCTGCCCGCACAAATCGATATTAGCGCCACCCCAGGTAACGAATACCGTTTCCTGTTCGTCAACAAAGGCGGCGGCTCTGCCAACAAAGCAGCGCTATTCCAGGAAACCAAATCCATCCTGCAGCCGGAAAAGCTCACCGCGTTCCTGATCGAAAAAATGAAATCACTGGGTACAGCCGCTTGCCCGCCGTATCACATCGCTTTTGTGGTTGGAGGCTTATCCGCCGACCAGGCGCTGAAAGTCGCCAAACTGGCTTCAACCAAATATTACGATAATCTGCCCACCAGCGGGAACGAGCTGGGCCAGGCGTTCCGTGATACGGCGCTGGAAGCCGAATTGCTCAATGCCAGCCGCGAGTTTGGCATCGGCGCGCAATTTGGCGGCAAATACTTTGCCCACGATATCCGCGTAATTCGCTTACCGCGCCACGGCGGCTCCTGCCCAATCGCGATGGCCCTTTCCTGCTCTGCCGACCGCAACATTAAGGCCAAAATTAATAAACACGGTATCTGGCTGGAAAAACTCGAGCATAATCCGGGCAAATTTATCCCCGATTCTCACCGGGTAGAAAACGGCGCCCAGACCGTACAACTGGATCTGAACCGTCCGCTGCGTGAAATCCTGCATGATCTCTCCGCCCTGCCTATTGGTACACGTTTGTCGTTAAGTGGCCCGATTGTTGTCGCTCGCGATATTGCCCACGCGAACATCAAAGCGCGGCTGGATAACGGTGAACCGATGCCGGAGTACATGAAAAAGCATATCGTGTATTACGCAGGTCCCGCCAAAACCCCGGAAAATCAGGCCTGTGGCTCAATGGGTCCCACCACCGGTGGGCGTATGGATGGGTATGTCGATGCTTTCCAGGCACAAGGCGGAAGCCTCATTATGCTCACCAAGGGTAACCGTAGCCAGCAGGTCACTGATGCCTGTCACAAACACGGTGGATTTAGCCTCGGCAGCATTGGCGGTGCCGCTGCCCTACTGGCGCAGCAGTACGTGAAGAGTCTGCAGTGCCTTGAATATCCCGAACTGGGAATGGAAGCGGTGTGGATGATGGAAGTTAAAAATATGCCCGCCTTCGTATTAGTGGATGACAAAGGTAATAACTTCTTCAGCCAGTTCGAGCAGCAGCATCGCTGTGCAACCTGTCCGGCAGGGCATTAAGGAGTTTCCATGGAAGCGCGCGCCAATAACGACAGACACCGCCAGCGTCAGCAGAAACTGAAAGAACAGGTTGATACCCGCGTAGCGGCTGCAACGGAGAAGAAAGGGATCCTGATTGTCTTCACCGGCAACGGAAAAGGAAAATCAACCGCAGCCTTTGGCACGGCAACGCGCGCAGTGGGTCACGGAAAAACCGTTGGCATCGCGCAGTTTATTAAAGGTCAGTGGGATAATGGCGAGTACAACACACTGCACCCCCTCGGCGTCGAGTTCCATATTATGGGTACCGGATTTACCTGGGAAACCCAAAATCGGCAAGCAGATATCGAGGCGGCAACGGTCGTATGGCAGGAAAGTAAGCGCATGCTGGCTGATGCGCATTACGATCTAGTGGTGCTGGATGAACTCACCTACATGCTCGCTTACCACTATCTGGATACGCAAGAGGTTATCAACGCCATCGAAAATCGTCCTGCGGAGCAAAGCGTTATCGTTACCGGGCGCGGATGCCATACGCTGCTACTGGAACTGGCCGATACGGTCAGTGAAATTCGTCCGGTCAAGCACGCGTTTGACAGCGGGATTCAGGCGCAGGTTGGGATCGACTGGTAATCACACGGCCTACAGTTCGCAGAGCTGTAGGCCGGTTCCAATGTTATGCCATCGCCATCAAACAGGCGACACCACCGATTTATTCAACAGCCAGTTACGAAAGATCTGTAAATGTTCGGACTCTGATTTCTCTTCGCGCCACGTCATAATAAATCGATTCCCGGTACGCATTGGAACATCGCAAGGAATGACCATATCACCACTGTCCAGATCGTGCTGAATAGCAAAACGCGGGAGCAGCGCAACGCCCAGATTAGAGCGGACCGCCGCGATCAGCATTGATAACAAATCAAATCTCGGACCTTTATTCACCAGCGGGCTGCTGACATCTGACAGCGCAAACCATTCCTGCCAGCCTTTGATTCGCGTGCTCTGGTGCAAGAGTGGGTATTCGTTCAACAGTTCGTCAACAGCCAGTTTTCGTTCCGGCTCGGCCAGCAAACAGCGACTGCATACCGGCAGAATTTCCTCTTCAAACAGGTACTCAACCCCTGACCATGGAGAATAAAAGTCTTCGCGCATGATTGCCGCGTCATACTCTCGATTGAGAAAATCACCAATATTCGCCAGGGAATGAATGTTCACGATAATATCAGGATTAAGTTTGTTAAATTCACGCAGATTTGGGATCAGCCAGTGCGTGCTGAACGTCGGATTCACCGCCAGCTCAATAACCTGTATCGTCGGCTGCCAGGTCATTATCGTCGTCGTATCTCGTTCAAGTTTATTTAACGTTTCTTTAACGATGCTTAAATAGTGTTTGCCAGCCGCATTTAAAAAAATGCGTTTTTTGGCATGATTAAATAGCGCGGTATTGAGAAAATCCTCCAGTGCATTTACCTGGCGGAAAACAGCACTTTGTGTTAAAGCCAGCTCTTCAGCTGCCCGGGTATAACTTTCGTGACGCGCAACAACTTCAAAAGTTACCAGCAACTCCGTCTTAGGTATTTTTCCTCTCATAACCTCTTCCATATGCAGCGTGCAAAAATAGTTTAATTTATAAAAAATAATTCAAGATACCCAGATAAGCACCGAGAGTTATATTTTATTTCATCCATTAATGTCATTGATCCAATCCATGATTTGCTCACACTGATGGCGGATAAATATTAACCAATAATACTCAAGGTCAACAATAAACACAATTTAAATAAGGTTAAACCTAAGCAAATAGTGTCAATAAGTTCTTAATAATTTTTCAAGTCATCTTGTTTATTGCAGAAAAAACTTTGCGAGATTAATCAATATTATCAGTGCGATAATTCTGGATAATTTCACGTTATAACTTACGGGCAAACGACTGCTTTTTATCATTCCTTGATGTAGTTTCTGCCTTTTTTTGATCGATGTGATAAAGGACACAATGTGAAAACTTTCGGAAAGGTCTGGCTCGTTGGGGCAGGTCCCGGTGATATTTCATTACTTACTCTCAAAGCAATGATGTGCATTAAACAGGCTGATGTCATTATTTACGATCGGCTGGTCAATCCTAAAATTTTGGAATGGGCATTACCTGATTGTCTGCTTATCAATGTCGGCAAAAACCCTGGTTTCCATTGTGTACCCCAGGATGAAATCAATGCGCTGCTTGTCCAGTATGCCCAAACGCACAATAATATTGTGCGTCTGAAAGGTGGCGATCCGTATGTTTTTGGCCGTGGCGCTGAAGAAGTTGAGGATCTTGTCGAGACGGGCATCCCGTTTGAAATGGTGCCGGGTATCAGCTCAACCATTGGTGGCCTGACCTATGCCGGAATTCCGGTAACACACCGCGATTTCGCCTCGGGATTTCACGTGGTGACCGGTCATACGCGGGAGGGCAACCAACAGCAGGACTGGCGTCAACTGGCCAAACTGAATGGTACGCTGGTTATCGTCATGGGTATCGCCAATCTGGCGTTTATCTGTGAGGAATTATTGATGGGTGGAAAATCAGCAGATACGCCTGCAGCGCTAATTATGTCCGCTACCCGCGAGAACCAACGGCGACTGACCTGTACGCTCGGTTCACTACTGGGCAAGGCGCAGGAAGCTAACATCCTTCCCCCTGCGCTGATAGTGATTGGTGATGTGGTAACCCTGAGCGATCGGCTCTCTTTTATCCCTGAAGCCATCACGCTGCCAGAAAACCTTTACTGTGACAGTCTGGCATGACGAAAAGACTGGGGCGACGTTTGATGCGCCGCCCGGAAAACACGGCAAAAATAGCTGGTTTGTGCGTATTGGAGTTTCCGGGCAATGCTGTCTATTGAATGAACGGGATCGTGCAATAACTCCCCCGCTTTTTGCATTTTTTTCTGACTCACCCAGGTTTTAAAGTTAACGCCCTGGCGTTTCTTAAAAAAACGGCTGAAATAGTTTGCGCTTAAGCAAACATGAGCTGCTACGGATTCCAGGGATATTTCGCTATATAAATTCTCATCAATATAACGCAACGCTGCCAGAAGCTTTTTCTCGTGTCTGGAAGGCTCTGTAAAATAATGACACATGTAACTGGTCGGCGGGATAACAAATTCATCAGATTGTTGCTGTTCTGTCTCAAAATTATCAATAATGAAATTTAATAAATTAGCTGATGCCACCAGCGTATTATTATCCACTACCGCCACCTGACTCCATTCAGCTTTTATTTTTGGTTCATCCATCCATGAACATTCATTATCAATAACGATAGTTTTATATTCCTGATATTTTGCCCGCACCTGCCCACAGAGCATAAACCCGTACAGATGCCCCTCGCGAATTAATGGCATAGAAAACAGACTTAGCCCCGCGTGACAGCTGAGTATTCTGGGCTTAAGGTGTTTTAATCCTTCAAAAGCACAATATTTTTCACACTTTTTGCAGCTCACACAATAGCGTTCATCCGCCCGCATTAATGTGCAGAACGAATTAAAGTTATGGCAATCCGAGAGAGTTTTTCCGCTAACATCAGTCACAACAGTGGCTAATCCAGTCGCACTGGAGAATATTTTTGCTATCGAGAAAAAACGTTGTAGATAATCATCCTGGATTTTCAACGACACGGTATCCTCCGGAATTAATGAAATTAAAGCCGGTAATATGCAGAATTTAATCAAGAGAAAGAATGATGCTCACCGCAAAAAATAATCTCATTTATGCAGATGATTATGATCAATTGGCAAGAGAATTATAGCGACCACGATAATACTCCACTACACACTACTGACTTCGCTTTCTCAAAGATTAACGAATCTTCACACTCTCTTGTGAGGCTCTTTTCGCAACACTAAACATCTTTCTCTATTATTTTCAATAGATTACTTATTTTTACTGTGAATCAATGATGTGCTTATTTGTGATAATCATCATGTGAATGTGAAAGGCCCTCCTGAATAATATGTTCAATTAGCAAACAATCTGAACGGAGTTGATCCATGGCCGTCACCACAGGCGTTATCGCCGACGATTTCACCGGCGCAACGGACATTGCAAGCTTTATGGCGCAGCAGGGGTGGCGCGTTGCGCTACTGCCCGGAATGCCTGATACCGCTCAATGCTGGAATGAAGAGGTTGACGCTATCGTCATCTCGCTGAAAAGCCGCTCATTACCCGCAGAACAGGCCATCGCACAATCTCGGTCCTGTGCCCGCTGGCTGAAACAAAAGGCAGGTGTCCGCCAGATCTATTTTAAATATTGTTCGACGTTCGACTCCACGCCAACAGGCAACATTGGACCGGTCAGCGATGCGTTGATGAATGACCTGCAGACTCCTGTGATCGTCCACTGCCCCGCCCTGCCGCAAAACGGGCGCACGGTGGTGCATGGCCATCTTTTTGTAAACGGCGTACTGCTTAACGAATCCGGGATGGAAAAGCATCCGCTCAATCCTATGACCGATGCCAGCCTGCCGCGCCTGCTGAGCGCGCAAACGCAGGGTAAGGTTGGTTGCATCAACTTCACGATACTGCGTCAAGGTGTGGAAGCGGTCACTAACGCTCTGGCCCAACTTCAGGCTGAAGGTACGCGTCACGTTATCGTCGATACTCTGGATGAAACAGATCTCACCACGCTGGCACAGGCTCTCCATGCCAGCCCTCTGTTAGCCGGGGGCTCCGGGCTTGGCGGCGCACTGGCCGCCTGCACCGGAGCTCAGCAAACCATGCCGCCGGACGCTTTTCCACTACCCGCTAAAACGGTGGTGTTCTCCGGTAGCTGCTCGGCGATGAGCAATCGTCAGGTTACTCGTTATAAGGCCGCGGCAGCTTCTCGTGTACTCGACGTGGCCCGCTGCCTGTCTGATGCAGAACGCTACACTGATGAACTGTGTGCCTGGGCGATGACGCATATCAACGACCCATTCGCGCCGATGATATACGCCACCCAGCCGCCAGACGTACTCAAACGCATTCAACAAGAGTACGGCGAACAGGCTGCCAGCCAGTCGATCGAACACGCTTTTTCCCGACTGAGCGCAAAGCTACAGGTTGCAGGAGTAAACACCTTTATCGTCGCAGGCGGAGAAACATCCGGCACAGTGGTAGAGGCGCTGCAGGTGAAGCGTCTGTCCGTTGGCAAAGCCATTGCCCCAGGCGTGCCGTGGGTATTTTCCTCCGGTCTGGCGCTGGCGCTGAAGTCAGGCAACTTTGGTGACGAAGATTTCTTTTTTACAGCCCAGGAGTACGCATCATGAATCCGGTGAGTGAACACCAACTACGCGAACTACTCGTCCACTATGGCCGTTCCTTGTTTATGCGTGGTTACAGCAGCGGCGGCTCCGGCAACCTCAGCGTCAAATTACCGGATGGCGGCTATCTGGTAACCCCGACCAACTCCTGCCTGGGCGAGCTTGATCCTGCCACGCTGAGTAGGCTGGATGCCAACGGCGTGCATCTTAGCGGCGACAAACCGTCAAAAGAGGTGCCCATGCATCTGGCGTGGTATCGGCATCGGCCATCCTGCGGCGCGGTTGTGCACCTGCATTCTCCATGGCTGACCGCGCTCTCCTGTCTGCCTTGCTCCACGCCAGAAAACTGTCTACCGCCACTAACGCCATACTATGTGATGCGCGTCGGACAGTTACCGCTGCTGCCTTATTTCAAACCCGGCCATGAAGGCATTGCCAGCGCACTGAGTGAAATCGCGGCAGACCATACGGCAGCGTTGCTGGCTAATCACGGGCCGGTAGTAAGCGGTCGCTCGCTGCGTGAGGCAGTGTTTAACGCCGAGGAGCTGGAAGACAGCGCCCGCATCTGGCTGACATTAAAACCGCTCGGCTATGTTCCGCTCTCAGAAGAGGCGGTGGCCGAACTTGAACATTCCCGGCAAGCGTGAGGTGACATGATGATCCCCGAGCAACGACGTGATTTTATCTACCGCTACGTGCACGAAAAGAATGCCGCCTCATTTAATGAACTGGCAGATCTGATGAGCGTGTCGCATATGACCGTGCGTCGCGACATTCAGTTGCTGGAAGAAGAAGGCAAAGTTATTGCCATTAACGGCGGCGTAAAGCTCAATAACCTGCTGAAATCCGAACTGCCGTGGCGGGAAAAAGCCGAGTTGAATCATGACGTGAAGCGTAAGATGGGCCAGCTCGCCGCAATGCTCATTGAGCCCGGACAAACGCTGTATCTGGATGCCGGAACGTCGTTGTTTGAAGTGGCGAAAGCGGTGGCCGCCAGCCACTGTTTCAATCTGACGGTCGTCACCAACGATTTTTCTATCAGCCACTATCTGATGGATATGCCACACATTACGCTCTACCACACCGGCGGTCTGGTGGATCAGCGTAACCGCTCATGTCTTGGCAAAAGCGCCGCCAGTTTTCTGCGCACCATTAATATTGATGTGGCGTTTCTCAGCTCATCGTCGTGGGATACCGAGCGCGGCATGTCGACGCCGAGTGAAGGGAAAGCCTCAGTCAAAGAAGCGGTACTCACCGTCTCACGGCGTCGGGTGCTGGTCTGCGACAGCAGTAAGTTTGGCAAATACGGCATGTTCCACATCTGTGGGCTGGAGCAGTTAACGGACATTATTTCTGATAACCGGTTACCGGAAAATGCTCAGCAGACTATTGCCAGCCAGGGCGTTAAGCTGCATCTGGTTGATGGCCGGGAGGGTGCACGCCATGCTGAAGTTAGCGGCTAACCTCGACTGGTTATTTACTGATTTACCGATAGCAGCGCGATTTTCAGCGGCGCAGGCGGCTGGTTTTCGCGGCGTAGAAGGGCTGTTTCTCTGGCAGCACCCGCTGGAGCATTTGCGAGCCGCTCAGCGGGAAACATCACTGCCGGTGGTGCTGATGAACGCCCCGGCTGGCAACTGGGCGCAGGGTGAACGGGGGCTCGCTGCATTGCCTGGTCGAGAGCAGGAATTTCATCACAGCCTGAACGTGGCGCGAGATTACGCCACAGCACTGGGTTGTCGCCGGGTTCACGTTATGTCCGGCTTGCTCTGTAATGACCTGACGCTGCACGCTCAGCGCGATCTCCTGACGAACCGACTGCGCATCGCTTGCGATGTGATGGCAGATGCGGAAATCGATGTTCTGATTGAACCATTAAATTCGCAGGATATGCCCGGTTATTTTATTGACAGTTTCCCGCTGGCTGAATCTATCATTCACGAGGTTGGTAAGAAAAATATCGGCTTACAGTTTGATATTTACCACTGTCAGAAAATTCATGGCAACGTGGCGAAAAATATCGAACGCTATTTTACCCTTATTAAACATTTTCAAATCGCCTCTGTTCCTTATCGCCATGAACCGGGAACCGGGGAGTTAAATGAAGCATGGTTATTTAATTTTATAAGAAAAATGAATTACCAGGACTGGATTGGCTGTGAATATCAACCGTCAACATCAGGGCCGGAATCATTACGCTGGATAACGCCTTACCTATAATTTTAATATCTTTATCTCTGTACCGGAGGAAAAAATGTCGGATACTGTTATTATTTCGCTGGCACCCGTTGCCGCGGATTGCCCCAGAGTTATACCCGAAGAACTGGCGCAGGAAATACTCGCCAGCGTAGAACATGGCGCGTCCATCGTACATTTACACGTTCGCGATAAACAGGGACGTCTGACGCCAGATACTACCGACTTTCAGGCAACCATTGACCGCGTTATGCGCCATTCAAACCTGATTATTCAGGCTTCTACCGGCGGCGTCTCTTCTATGTCCATCGCCGAGCGCTGCGCACCACTGGCCTGCCCCGGCGTGGAGATGGCCTCGCTGAACGTCGGTTCCGTCAACCTCGGTGATGCGGTGTATTTTAATCCCGGCCCTGACGTGGAATATTGTTCCCGGCAAATAACCGAACGCAATATTATTCCAGAGTTTGAAGTTTTTGAAATCGGCATGATTAATAATATCCTGAACCTTGAAGATAAAATAAAATTTCGAAAACCCATGCTCTTTAATATCGTGCTCGGTCACCGCGGCAGTACGCCTGCAACCGTTGACGCATTAATTGCTCTGCGTAGCATGATCCCACGCGACGCCTTATGGGGAATTACTCATTTTGGCAGAAAGAATTTCGATATTATCGCTGCTGCGGTCGCTATGGGTGCCAGTGAAGTGCGAATCGGTTTTGAAGATAGTTATTATTTAAGCGCCGAAGAAAAAGCGCAGCATAATTATCAGCAGGTCGCCAAACTCGCTTCGCTCATTCGCAGCATGGATAAAAAAGTCGCTACGCCGGAAATTGCGCGGCGCATGTTATCTATTCCACCCCGGCAGCAATAACAACAGCAAGGACATTTCAACATGACTATGACCACTGTTATTCACAAAACCGGACTCGGCGTCAGCGTTGCGGGCGCGGCGCTGGCGATTATCGGCGCACTCATCCAGTCCGCGGCGCTATGGCAACCTGGGCTGGTGATGTTCACCGCCGGATTCGCCGCCGGCGCGGGCTACTGGCCTGGTTTACGCAGCTATCAGTTTACGCTGTGGATCATCGCCGGTTTTGTTGCCGCCATGACCTGGTCTACGGATCTGATTGTCTGGGGCGGTTTCAATATCACCCATAAATGGATCGTGTTCCTCGTGATTCAGGCCACCATGTTCAGCATGGGCACAAAGCTGACGATCCAGGATTTTATTGATGTCGCCAAAATGCCGTGGGCCGTTTTTATCGGTACTTTCTGCCATTTTGTGATCATGCCCCTGCTCGGTCTGAGCATTACCCTGATCTTTGATTTTCCGCCTGAAGTGGCGGTGGGCATTTTGTTGATTGGCGCTTGCCCCAGTGGCCTCTCGTCGACGGTGATGGTTTACATCGCCAACGCTAACCTCGCGCTGGCTGTGTCAATCGCCGCAGTCTCAACGCTGGCAGCAACGGTAATGACGCCACTGTGGGTTAATCTGCTGGCCGGTTCGATGATCGATATCCAGCTCACCGCGATGGTGATGGACGTGGTGAAAATCGTATTAATTCCCATTGGCGCAGCAATTCTGCATGACTATCTGAAAACCTATGCCGACGTGCGCGGCCGCCGTGTCGTCCAGATGCTGGCCGGGATCGGCGCGCTTTGGCTGCTGTATATGATTGCCGGCGGCTGGGACGCGCTGTTTGGTCACGCCAGCGCCGAAGCACAGATGTACGCGGTGGTCCTCAACTTCGTAGCAGGCGGTCTCGTGTGGGCATTGTTCTACAACTGGCTGTATGGCCGCGTGGCGGGCGTGAAGAAGGTCATGCCAACCATCTCAATGATGGGGATCATTTTCTTTACCACCACCGCCGCAGCAGCCGGGCGCGACAACCTGGTGCAGGTCGGTTTCCTGCTCTGTTTCGCCATGCTGATGCATAATCTCGGCGGCTTCCTGATTGGTTATCTGATGAGCCGCTGGATCTTCCGCATGGACGTGCAGTCTGCCCGTACCGTGGCCTTTGAAGTTGGCCTGCAAAACGGCGGTATGGCATCCGGGCTCGCCGCGGCGATGGGCAAACTGGCAACGGTTGGCCTCGCATCAGCGGTGATGACACCTCTGGGTAACGTTAGCGGCTCGCTGCTCGCCAACTACTGGCGCAAAAAAGACGCCAGACAGGCGCAGACTGCCGCAGCCAAAGATCCCGTTCAACCCGCTTGCGAAAATCTGTCGAAAGGATAATCACGATGACAACTCTCACTCTGGAACACGCCCAGCGCGCCGTAACCTGTGCGCTCGAACTCGCCGAAACACGTTACGCAAATCGCCCGTTAAGCGTGGCCGTATGCGATGCAAATGGAGAACTGCTTAGCTTTGCGCGGATGGATAACGCCAAACTGTTAACCATCGAGTTAACCCAGCGTAAAGCGCGCACCAGTAGCCGCCTGGGCTGTACCACGCAGGCATTTTTACAGCGTCTGCAAAAAGAGCAACTGGACATTAGCTATTTTGCCGACCCGCGTTTTACGGCGCTGCCGGGCGGGATCCCAATTCTGCACCAGGGAAAATGCCTTGGAGCCGTCGCGGTAGGCGGTTTATCCGCGCAGGAAGATCATGATGCGGCGCTGACCGTCGCGGAAACGTTACTTAAGGAGATTGCCCAATGAAAAAGGTCGCCATGCTGCATACCAGTGCAGCCACGCTTGCGATGATGCAACAGCTGATCGCCGACATTATGCCGGACGTTGAAGTGATGCACCTGGTTGAAGAATCTATGATTAAACAGGTGATGAAAGCCGGAGGCGTATCGCCAAATATTGCCGCCCGCATCGCCGACTATGTGCATATTGCCGAAAAGGCGGACTGCGATATCTTTATTACCGCCTGTTCCTCAATTGGTACTGCGGTAGAGCAATGCCAGTTTATGACCCCGCTCCAGCTCGCGCGCATTGACTGCGCGATGGTGGAAGAGGCGATTGAAAAAGGCGAACGGATCGCCGTGTTAGCAACCGTGGCAACCACGCTGAAGCCAACGCTGGATTACGTCCAGCGCAAAGTTCAACAAAGCGGTAAATCGCGAACCATTACGCCTGTATTAATGGAGGAGGCATTCCACGCGCTGCTGGCGGGAGATATGGATACCCATGACCGTATCGTCAGTGAAGGGTTACAGAGCGCCTTTACTCAAGCGGATGTCGTGATGCTGGCGCAGGCTTCGATGGCGCGCGTTTTACAACAGCTCCCTTCCCCACCGGTGCCGGTAATGACCTCACCGGAAAGCGGTATTCGCTGGTTAAAAACGCTGGCTGAAAGCTAAATTCCCGGCAAAAAAAAGGCCATCATCAGATGGCCAACCATGTCGAAACGGGACCAGCCCTTGACCACGCAGACAGTCAGGGCTGTTTTTTTATTTCTTACTTAATAACGCTTTTCAGTGCTTCGCCGATATCGGCCAGGCTACGAACTGTTTTCACGCCTGCGGCTTCCAGCGCAGCGAATTTCTCATCCGCTGTACCTTTACCACCCGCGATGATCGCACCCGCGTGACCCATACGCTTACCTTTCGGCGCAGTCACACCCGCGATGTAACCCACAACAGGCTTGGTCACATGATCTTTGATGTAAGCAGCCGCTTCTTCTTCCGCGCTACCGCCGATCTCACCGATCATGACGATCGCTTCAGTCTGCGGATCTTCCTGGAACAGCTTCAGGATGTCGATGAAGTTAGAGCCAGGGATCGGGTCGCCGCCGATGCCCACACAGGTAGACTGGCCGAAACCGTAGTCGGTGGTCTGCTTAACTGCTTCATAGGTCAGGGTGCCAGAACGGGAAACGATACCCACTTTACCCGGCTTGTGAATGTGGCCCGGCATGATACCGATTTTACATTCACCCGGAGTGATAACGCCTGGGCAGTTCGGGCCGATCATACGTACGCCAGCTTCATCCAGCTTCACTTTCACGGTCAGCATATCCAGCGTTGGGATACCTTCGGTGATGGTGATGATAAGCTTGATGCCTGCATCGATAGCTTCCAGGATGGAGTCTTTGCAGAACGGCGCCGGAACGTAGATAACGGTGGCGGTTGCGCCGGTCGCTTCTACCGCTTCACGTACGGTGTTGAACACTGGCAGACCCAGATGCGTGGTGCCGCCTTTACCCGGCGTAACGCCACCGACCATTTGCGTACCGTAAGCGATCGCTTGTTCAGAGTGGAATGTCCCCTGGCTACCGGTGAAGCCCTGGCAGATAACCTTGGTATCTTTATTAATTAAAACTGACATTATTTCCCCTCCACTGCGGCAACAACCTGCTGAGCTGCATCCGTCAGACTTTTCGCTGCAATAATATTCAGGCCGCTATCAGCCAGTTTTTTCGCGCCGAGTTCAGCGTTGTTACCTTCCAGACGTACCACGACCGGAACGTTTACACCTACTTCTGCTACCGCGCCGATGATACCGTCAGCGATCAGGTCGCAACGTACGATACCGCCGAAGATGTTAACCAGTACGGCTTTAACATTGTCATCAGAGAGGATAATTTTGAACGCTTCGGTTACACGCTCTTTGGTCGCACCGCCGCCAACGTCGAGGAAGTTAGCCGGTTCGCCGCCGTGCAGCTTAACGATGTCCATGGTGCCCATTGCCAGGCCCGCACCGTTAACCATACAACCGATGTTACCGTCCAGTGCGACGTAGTTCAGTTCCCACTGTGCAGCCTGCGCTTCACGCGGATCTTCCTGAGACTGGTCGCGCATTTCGCGCAGGTCAGCCTGGCGGAACAGCGCGTTGCCGTCAGCGCCCAGTTTGCCGTCGAGGCAGATCAGGTCACCCTGCTTGGTCACCACCAGCGGGTTGATTTCGATCAGCGCCAGATCGCGCTCCAGGAAGATAGTCGCCAGACCCATGAAGATCTTGGTGAACTGCTGAACCTGTTTGCCTTCCAGACCCAGTTTGAACGCCAGCTCACGACCCTGGTAAGGCATTGGGCCTGCCAGCGGATCGAGCGCCACTTTGTGGATCAGGTGCGGGGTTTCTTCCGCTACTTTTTCGATTTCCACGCCGCCTTCGGTAGACGCCATGAAGACCACGCGACGGGAGCTACGGTCAACAACTGCGCCGAGGTAAAGTTCTTTACCAATGTCGGTCGCGGCTTCAACCAGAATCTGATTTACCGGTTGGCCATGAGCGTCTGTCTGGTAAGTAACCAGACGTTTACCCAGCCAGTGTTCAGCAAAAGCGCGAATGTCTTCTTTGCTGTTTACCACCTTCACACCGCCCGCTTTACCACGGCCACCAGCGTGAACCTGACATTTCACTACCCACGGGCCAGCGCCGATTTTAGATGCAGCTTCTTCGGCTTCACGCGGAGTAGTACAGGCATAACCCACCGGTGCCGGTAAGCCATAGCGGGCAAAAAGTTGTTTTGCCTGATATTCATGTAAGTTCATGTGTTCTGTCCATCCTTCAGGTAATCGTTATCTTTTACCCGTAGGCCTGATAAGCGTCCAGACCTACGGGGCAGGTGATACTCTTATTAACTACACGTCCAGCAGCAGACGCGTTGGATCTTCCAGCAACTCTTTAATGGTTACCAGGAAGCCCACTGACTCACGACCATCGATCAGACGGTGGTCATAAGACAGCGCCAGATACATCATCGGCAGGATTTCAACCTTGCCGTCTACTGCCATCGGACGATCTTTGATGGCATGCATACCCAGGATGGCGCTCTGCGGTGGGTTGATGATCGGCGTGGACATCAGGGAACCGAACACACCACCGTTAGTGATGGTGAAGTTACCACCCGTCAGATCTTCGACCGTCAACTTGCCGTCGCGACCTTTAACTGCCAGTTCTTTAATATTCTTCTCGATATCAGCCATACCCAGCAGATCCACATCACGCAGGACCGGCGTGACCAGGCCACGCGGCGTGGAGACCGCCATGCTGACATCAAAGTAGTTGTGGTAAACCACGTCATCACCATCAATGGACGCGTTCACTTCCGGATAGCGTTTCAGCGCTTCAACAACCGCTTTCACATAGAAAGACATAAAGCCCAGACGGATACCGTGGCGTTTCTCGAACGCATCACCGTATTGCTTACGCAGGTCCATGATTGGCTTCATGTTGACTTCGTTGAACGTGGTCAGCATGGCGGTGGAATTTTTCGCTTCCAGCAGACGCTCGGCTACGCGTTTGCGCAGACGGGTCATCGGAACACGTTTTTCGCCACGCGCGCCCAGTTGAGCCTGTGGTGCAGGTGCTGCTGCCGGCGCTTTTGCTTCGGCTTTCGCAGCCGGAGCTTTCGCCAGATGTTTTTCAACATCTTCACGGGTGATACGACCGCCGACACCGGTGCCGTTGATAGCGCTGGCTTCGAGGTTATGCTCACCCAGCAGGCGACGGATCGCCGGGCTCAGGGCATCGTTGTTCTGCTCAGCAAGAGACGCCTGCTGGCGCTGTGCCGGAGTAGAATCTTTCTCTTCAGACTTAGCACTGGTTTCTTTACCGGTGCTGTTGCCTTCACGCAGGCGACCGAGGATCTGGCGAGAAGTGACGGTTGTCCCTTCATCTTCCAGAACCGCATCAAGAATACCGTCCGCTGATGCCGGTACTTCCAGTACCACTTTGTCAGTTTCGATTTCTACCAGTACTTCATCACGACGTACTGCATCGCCCGGTTTTTTGTGCCAGGTTGCAACCGTTGCATCCGCTACGGATTCAGGCAGGTCGGGAACAAGAATATCTACGCTACTCATTATTTATCCTTTATTTAATCGACGTTCAGCGCGTCATTTACCAGATCTTGTTGCTGCTTCTGGTGAACGGACATATACCCTACTGCCGGAGAGGCAGAGGCCGGGCGACCTGCATAACGCAGAGCTGACCCAAATGGAATTACTTCACGGAAATGATGCTGGCTGCAGTACCATGCGCCCTGGTTGAGCGGCTCTTCCTGGCACCAGACAAAATCATGTACATGAGCAAACGGTTTCAGCGCTTCCTGCACCGCTTTATGCGGGAACGGATAGAGCTGTTCGATGCGCACAATGGCAACATCTTTTTGGTCGTTCTTGCGGCGTTGCTCCAGCAGGTCGTAATAAACCTTACCAGAACACATCACGACACGCTTCACGCCTTTAGGATCAAGTTCATCGACTTCACCAATGGCTGGCAGGAAGGTGCCGTTTGCCAGTTCGTCCAGCGTAGACACCGCCAGCGGATGACGCAGCAGCGACTTAGGTGACATCACCACCAGCGGACGACGCATACCGCGCAGCGCCTGACGACGCAGCATGTGGTAAACCTGCGCCGGGGTGGACGGGACGCAAACCTGCATGTTTTGCTCAGCGCAAAGTTGCAGATAACGTTCCAGACGCGCGGAGGAGTGCTCCGGACCCTGACCTTCGTAACCGTGCGGCAGCAGCATAACCAGACCGCACATACGGCCCCATTTCTGCTCACCGGAAGAGATGAACTGGTCGATAACCACCTGTGCACCGTTGGCGAAGTCGCCGAATTGCGCTTCCCAGATGGTCAGCGTGCGCGGTTCTGCTGTGGCATAACCGTACTCAAACGCCAGCACAGCTTCTTCAGACAGCACGGAGTCCCATACGCGGAACGTCCCCTGGCCGTTATGCACATGCTGCAGCGGCGTGTAGGTTGAACCGTTCGCCTGGTTATGAATTACCGCGTGACGGTGGAAGAAGGTGCCGCGACCGGAGTCTTCACCCGACAGACGGACCGGAATGCCTTCGTCAACCAGCGTGGCGTAAGCCAGATTCTCTGCACCACCCCAGTCAAACAGCTTCTCGCCTGCGGCCATGGCCTGACGGTCGCCGTAAATCTTGGCAACGCGCGACTGCATTTCAACCGCTTCAGGTACGGTGCTGATGCGTTTTGCCAGCTCCTGCAGACGCTTCATCTCAACTTTGTTCGGGTAGTTTTCATCCCACTCGTGGTTGAGGTACGGCGACCAGGTGAAGGAGTGCATGTTCATTGGACGCCACTCTTTCACTACGCATTCGCCAGCATCCAGCGCGTCACGGTACAGATTGACCATTTCGGTCGCATCTTCCAGCGTGGCAACTTTGTCCGCTTCCAGCTTATCAGCGTAGATTTTGCGCGGGGTCGGATGCTTTTTGATTTTCTGATACATCAGCGGCTGGGTTGCGCTCGGCTCGTCGGCTTCGTTGTGGCCGTGACGGCGGTAGCACACCAGATCGATGAATACATCGCGTTTAAAAGTATTACGGAAATCCAGCGCCAGACGCGTAACAAAAGCAACCGCTTCCGGGTCATCCGCGTTCACGTGGAAAATCGGCGCCTGAACCATCTTACCGATGTCGGTGCAGTACGGTGTAGAACGCGCATCCAGCGGGTTAGAGGTGGTGAAGCCTACCTGGTTGTTGATAACGATGCGAACGGTACCGCCCACTTCGTAACCACGCGCTTTCGACATGTTCAGGGTTTCCTGAACCACGCCCTGCCCGGTAACTGCCGCGTCACCATGAATGGTGATTGGCAGGACTTTATTGCTGCTCGGCTCGTCCAGACGATCCAGACGTGCACGTACGGAACCGATAACCACCGGGCTAACGATTTCCAGGTGCGACGGGTTAAACGCCAGCGCCAGGTGTACCAGACCGCCTTCGGTTTCGATATCAGACGAGAAGCCCATGTGGTACTTCACGTCACCGGTGCCGAGGTGTTCTTTATGTTTGCCCGCAAATTCGTCGAACAGTTCCTGCGGGCGTTTGCCCAGTACGTTAACCAGAACGTTCAGACGACCACGGTGCGCCATGCCCAGCACCACTTCACGGGTACCGCTGTTACCGGCGTGGCGGATCATCTCTTTGAGCATTGGGATTAACGCATCACCGCCTTCCAGCGAGAAGCGTTTTGCGCCCGGGAACTTAGCGCCCAGGTAGCGTTCCAGACCTTCCGCTGCGGTCAGTTCGCTGAGGAAGCGTTTCTTCTCTTCACTACTGAACGCGGCACGTCCAGACTCGATACGCTGTTGAAGCCAGCGTTTTTCTTCGGTGCTGGTGATGTGCATATACTCGGCGCCAATTGGGCCGCAGTAGGTTTGTTTCAGCGCAACAACCAGGTCGCTCAGCTTCATGGTGTCTTTGCCGCCGGCAAAAGAACCTACGTTAAAGCTTTCCTGGAAATCCGCATCGGTCAGATCGTGGAAAGACGGGTCCAGATCGGCCACATTTTCTTGTTGCCACAGTCCCAGCGGATCGAGATTCGCATGCTGATGACCGCGGAAACGATAGGCGTTAATGAGCTGCAGGACTTTAACCTGCTTCACATTGGCATCAGGGTCGGAAATAGAAGAAGAGTAACGTGGGGTAATCAACGCCTGTCGACGGAAATAATCACGTGTTTTTGAGTGGAGTTGATCCGGTTTGACTCCGGTACCAGGTAACTGCTGGAACGTCGAACGCCAGTTAGCATCTACCGAGTCAGGGTCGGTTAAGAAGTCTTCATAGAGCTGTTCTATCCAGCTCTGGTTAGAACCAGAGAGGTAAGAAGAGTCCAACCAGGCTTTCAAAGCGCTGTTCTGCATCGTGATCCCTTAAGCATCTTTTCTGCTTATTTAATACTCTAAATAGATCACGTTTCAGGAAGGCGGCAAGCTTGCGAATCCCCGGGAGCTTACATCCAGTAAGTGACCGGGGTGAGCAAGTGCAGCCAACGCACATGCAACGTGATCTATGACGAGTATTTCGCCGTGGATACTACCACGCACACCGATGTGCGTGCCGGGGTTCACTTGTTGCGGACTGTCGTGTTTTCTGCGTCCGCTAAGGAACCTTTAAAAACTGTCTAATAATCGTCGCTGTTCAGGCTGCGACTGCGTTGCAACCTTCACTCACTCCGGTCACATAGTTAACTATGCTCCCGAAGATTCGTTCCGTGCGCGCCTTGTCTCGCACTGAACATCTCGATTATTGCTATCAATGTGGCAGTTTTTAGAGGTTTCCTGCACTACCGGGGAATCACTTCCCCGGCAACAACAACTTACGCACTACGTTTGAGCAGCATCGACTTAATATGGCCGATGGCGCGCGTCGGGTTCAACCCTTTCGGACATACGCTGACGCAGTTCATGATGCTATGGCAGCGGAATACGCTGAAAGCGTCACTTAAACCTTCCAGGCGGCTGTCGGTTTCGGTATCGCGGCTATCGATTAAGAAGCGATACGCTGCCAGCAGGCCTGCCGGGCCAATAAACTTGTCCGGGTTCCACCAGAATGATGGACAGGACGTTGAGCAGCATGCACACAAAATACATTCATACAGCCCATCGAGCTTCTCACGCTGCTCTGGCATTTGTAAATGCTCACGAGCCGGCGGATTTTTCCCATTATTCAACAAGTAAGGCTTAATCTTCTCATACTGTGCGTAGAATTGCCCCATGTCTACCACCAAATCGCGCACAACCGGTAAGCCCGGCAGCGGGCGAATGACAATTTTCTTGCCCGGCTGATTCAGCGCAGAAATAGGTGTGATACAGGCCAGTCCATTTTTGCCGTTCATGTTCAGACCGTCGGAGCCACAAACCCCTTCACGGCAGGAGCGACGAAACGACAGCGACGGATCTTTTTCTTTCAGCTGCATCAATGCATCCAGCAGCATCATGTCGCGCCCTTCTTCCGCCTCCAGGGTGTAATCCTGCATGCGCGGAGCATCGTCAACATCCGGGTTATAGCGATAAACTGAAAACTCGAGTTTCATTGTCCTGTCTCCGCATTAATAAGTACGAATCTTCGGCGGGAATGCCGGGCGCAGCTTCGGTTCCATATTGACTTGACGTCGCGTCATGGATTCCGACTCTGGCAGGTACAGGGAATGGCACAGCCAGTTTTCATCATCACGTTCCGGGAAGTCGAAGCGGCTATGCGCGCCACGGCTTTCGGTACGGAAGTTTGCAGATACTGCAGTGGCGTACGCGGTCTCCATCAGGTTATCCAACTCCAGACACTCAACGCGCTGGGTGTTGAACTCGCTGGAAGTATCGTCCAGACGGGCATTTTTCAGGCGTTCGCGAATCGCTTTCAGCTCTTCCAGACCTTTCGCCATCGCATCGCCTTCGCGGAATACCGAGAAGTTATGCTGCATACATTCTTGCAGCGCTTTGCGAATCGCCACCGGGTCTTCACCGTTACGGTTACCGTTCCAGCGGTTCAGACGCGCCAGAGAAGCGTCGATTTCATCTTCGGTCGCATCCAGCAGGTCACCCTGCTCAGCAATAGATTCCTGCAGGTGCAGACCAACCGCACGACCAAATACGACCAGGTCCAGCAGCGAGTTGCCGCCCAGACGGTTGGCGCCGTGAACCGATACGCAGGCGATTTCGCCGACGGCAAACAGCCCAGGGATCACCACATCTTCGCCCTGCTCATTCACGGTCAGCGCCTGGCCAGTAACTTTGGTCGGAATACCGCCCATCATATAGTGACAGGTAGGGATAACCGGAATCGGCTCTTTAACCGGGTCAACGTGAGCGAAGGTACGGGACAGTTCGAGAATGCCCGGCAGACGGGATTCCAGTACTTCTTTACCCAGGTGGTCGAGTTTCAGTTTGGCGTGCGGACCCCACGGGCCGTCGCAGCCGCGACCTTCGCGAATTTCGATCATGATGGAGCGCGCCACCACGTCACGACCCGCCAGGTCTTTCGCATTCGGGGCATAACGCTCCATGAAGCGCTCGCCATGTTTGTTCAGCAGGTAGCCACCTTCACCACGGCAGCCTTCTGTTACCAGAACGCCTGCACCGGCGATACCGGTTGGGTGGAACTGCCACATCTCCATATCCTGCACCGGCACGCCAGCGCGGATAGCCATACCAACACCGTCACCGGTATTGATGTGGGCATTGGTGGTGGACTGATAAATACGGCCAGCACCGCCGGTCGCCAGCACGGTCGCGCGGGCTTTGAAGTAAACCACTTCACCGGTTTCGATACACAGCGCGGTACAACCGACAACGGCGCCATCGGCGTTTTTCACCAGGTCCAGCGCATACCACTCGGAGAAGATGGTGGTATGGTTTTTCAGGTTCTGCTGATACAGCGTGTGCAACAGCGCATGACCGGTACGGTCTGCCGCTGCCGCGGTACGTGCCGCCTGCTCGCCGCCGAAGTTCTTCGACTGGCCGCCAAACGGACGTTGATAAATTGTGCCATTGTCGAGGCGAGAGAACGGCAGCCCCATGTGGTCCAGCTCCAGAATCGCTTCCGGACCGGTTTTACACATATATTCAATAGCGTCCTGGTCACCAATGTAGTCCGACCCTTTAACGGTGTCGTACATGTGCCATTCCCAGTTATCTTCATGGGTATTACCGAGCGCAACGGTGATGCCACCCTGCGCGGATACGGTATGGGAACGGGTTGGGAACACTTTGGAGAGCAGCGCACAGGTCTGACCGCTCTGGGAAATTTGCAGCGCCGCGCGCATACCTGCGCCGCCGGCACCAATCACAACAGCATCAAATTCTCTGACTGGCAGTTTCATTACACACCCCACACCACAACAAATCCATAAATGACGTAAACCACCAGCGCAACGACGATAGCCAGTTGCAGAATCAGGCGCACAGCCAGAGGTTTAACGTAGTCGGTCAACACCTGCCACATGCCGATCCAGGCATGAATCAAGATGGAGAAAAGTGCCAGCAGGGTGAAGACTTTGGTGAATGCCGATGAGAAGAAACCGGTCCAGACTTCATACGTCAACTCGCCGCTGGTGGCGAAGAAACCGACCATATAGATGATGTATAACGTCAGAACGATAGCGGTAGCACGGACCAGAATGAAGTCATGTACGCCATTGCGTCCTAATGCGGAGGCGTTGCTTACCATACGAGGACTCCTGCGAGAAGTGAAAGCACGACAATGATAACGAAACAAATTTTGGCGGAGCGTGTCCCTGCTTCGAGGGTTTCTTCGATATAGCCAAAATCCATCAACAGATGGCGAATGCCCATTACGGCGTGATATGCCAGCGCAATCAGGATCCCCCACAGAATTAACTCCACAAAGAAGTTATTCATAATGGATGACGCGGTGAGGAAACCTTCAGGGGAGGAAAGGCTGGTACCCAATAACCACAACAGAATCCCGACCGCCACGAAGGTGATCACTCCGGATACGCGATGGAGAATGGACGCTATCGCCGTGATTGGGAACCGGATCGTTTGCAGATCCAGATTGACAGGTCTTTGTTTTTTCACATTTCTTATCATGAATAACGCCCACATGCTGTTCTTATTATTCCCTTTGGACTTCGGGTACAGAAGATGAAGACACCTGTAGCCTGAAAGACGACGGGATTTCCTTCCTCCGGTCTGCGTGCGGGTCAGACAGCGTCCTTACTATAACTACGCGTCATATAAAACACTGCTTCCAGATGCTAAAACGACACGTTACAACGCTGGTTGGCTCGGGATTGCAGGGTATTCCGGAGACCTGGCGGCAGTATAGGACGTTCACAAAATCATTACAATTAACCTACATATAGTTTGTCGGGTTTTATCCCGAACAGTGACATAGGTCACGATAACAACATTATTTTAATTTTTAATCATCTGATTTGACAATCATTAAACAAAGTTGTTACAAACAACACCAGAAAAAGCATATAATGCGTAAAAGTTATGGGGTCACTCTTTCACCGGAGATTTAGTTATGTAACAGTGTGGAAGTATTGACCAATACCTTCAGGACAGTTATTAGTGATAGACAGGTTAAATAATTCGGATTGCTAAGTTCTTGATTTGCAGTTTATTCGCCATGAAAAGACCGTTTTACCTGCAAGCGCCCATAGCTCTGTACCCAGGTCATCCCCTCTTTCGCAGAGCGGCGAGCCAAATAACAAACTGGTAACGGTTTATTGATGCACGAAGGCAAATTTAAGTTCCGGCAGTCTTAAGCAATAAGGCGCTAAGGAGACCGTAAATGGCTGATACTAAAGCAAAACTCACTCTAAATGGTGACGCTGCTATTGAACTGGATGTGCTGAAAGGTACGCTCGGTCAAGATGTTATTGATATTCGTACCCTTGGCTCAAAAGGGATGTTTACTTTTGACCCAGGTTTCACCTCTACCGCATCCTGCGAATCCAAAATTACTTTCATCGACGGTGACGAAGGTGTTTTGCTGCATCGCGGCTTCCCGATTGACCAACTGGCGACCGAGTCCAACTATCTGGAAGTGTGTTACATCCTGCTGTACGGCGAAAAACCGACGCAGGAAGAGTACGACGAGTTCAAAACCACAGTCACTCGCCATACCATGATCCACGAGCAGATCACCCGTCTGTTCCACGGTTTCCGCCGCGACTCTCACCCGATGGCCGTTATGTGCGGTGTCACCGGAGCGCTGGCTGCGTTCTACCACGACTCGCTGGATGTAAATAACCCGCGTCACCGTGAAATCGCCGCCTTCCGCCTGCTGTCCAAAATGCCAACCATGGCAGCGATGTGCTACAAATATTCCATCGGGCAGCCGTTCGTGTATCCTCGTAACGATCTCTCCTACGCCGGTAACTTCCTGAACATGATGTTCTCTACGCCGTGCGAAAAATACGAAGTGAATCCGATCCTGGAACGCGCAATGGACCGTATCTTAATCCTGCACGCTGACCACGAACAGAACGCCTCAACCTCTACCGTACGTACCGCGGGCTCTTCTGGCGCTAACCCGTTTGCCTGCATCGCGGCCGGTATTGCTTCCCTGTGGGGACCGGCTCACGGCGGCGCAAACGAAGCTGCGCTGAAAATGCTGGAAGAAATCAGCTCTGTTAAACACATTCCGGAATTTGTTCGTCGCGCGAAAGACAAGAATGATTCCTTCCGCCTGATGGGCTTTGGTCACCGTGTTTATAAAAACTATGACCCGCGCGCTACCGTCATGCGTGAAACCTGCCATGAAGTACTGAAAGAACTGGGCACCAAAGATGATCTGCTGGAAGTGGCGATGGAACTTGAGCACATTGCGCTCAACGACCCGTACTTCATTGAGAAGAAACTTTACCCGAACGTAGACTTCTACTCCGGCATCATCCTGAAAGCGATGGGTATTCCGTCCTCCATGTTCACCGTTATCTTCGCCATGGCGCGTACCGTTGGCTGGATTGCACACTGGAACGAAATGCACACCGACGGCATGAAAATCGCCCGTCCGCGTCAGCTGTACACCGGCTACGACAAGCGCGATTTTAAGTCTGCTATTAAGCGTTAATTGTCTGCCGGACGGTGCCAATGCCTGTCCGGCTTATTGCCATTAACTATCACGGGTCGGACAAGGCATTAAAGCCAGAATCCGACCTGTTTTTATTTGATCCACATTATTTTATTCTTATCGTGCTTTCTCTATGATTTACTGAGATTTCTCACATTTTACTCAGGAGCATGGGATGCCTGTTTTGCAGTGGAGCCTGCTGTTTGTGCTATCGCTCCTTCTTTCCCTGCTCTTTCTGTTTATCCATCTTCCAGGACCCTTGCTGCTCGGGTCGATGATCGTCGGCATCATTTTCAGTATGCGCGGCATCTCTCTGCACCCTCCCCGCTGCACATTTCTTGGCGCGCAGGCAATTCTCGGCTGCATGATTGCCCAAAATCTGACCGGTTCAATCTTCACAACCCTTGCGGCCCACTGGCCGATGGTGATTGCTATCCTGCTGGTAACCCTTATCAGCAGCGCGATAATCGGCTGGCTGCTGGTTCGCTACAGTAATCTACCGGGGAATACCGGTGCGTGGGGCTCGTCACCAGGCGGCGCAGCGGCAATGGTCGCGATGGCCCAGGATTACGGTGCCGACATCCGGCTGGTGGCGTTTATGCAGTATCTGCGCGTACTGTTGGTGGTCGGCGCGGCAGCGCTGGTCACCCGGTTAGTGATGGGCGACCAGGCGCAAACGGTCAGTGAACAAATCATCTGGTTTCCACCGCTAAGCGGCAATCTTTTCAGCACTCTGATGCTGGCCGCCGTTGCCGGTACGGCTGGACGCCTACTGCGTATTCCCTCTGGCGTCATGCTATTGCCAATGCTGGTGGGTGCCTTGCTGAATGCAAGCGGAGTGATGGTGATTGAACTGCCGGAGTGGCTGCTGGCGATAGCCTACATGTCAATTGGCTGGCAAATCGGTCTTGGCTTTGATAAGCAGATCTTTTTAATGGCATTACGACCACTGCCGCAGATCCTGTTGTCCATTTTTTCACTGATGGCGATCTGCGCCGCCATGGCCTGGGGACTGGCGCATTACATGCAGATCGACTTTCTCACTGCCTATCTGGCAACCAGTCCTGGAGGAGTGGATTCTGTTGCGGTAATCGCCGCAGGAAGCCACGCAGATATGGCGCTCATCATGGCGATGCAAACCCTGCGGCTGTTCAGCATTTTGTTAACTGGCCCCGCAGTCGCAAGATTTATTTCGGTGCACGCGCCAAAACAGCCCGCTTAGTGCTGACATCCCGGACACCAGTAAAAGGGGCGCGAAGAGAGCATCGTTTTTTCGATGATTCCACCACAGCGCTCACAGGCTTCACCGTCCCGATGAAAGACCTTGAAGCGAAACAGCGCGCCGTGATGTTTATTCTCATCGACCAGGCCGCGGGTATTATAAGACAGGCGCGGAATATCAAGCAGCGCATGTGCCAGTTGATCCAGTTGCTCATCACTAAGCTGCGACGCTTTATGCTGCCCGGTCAACCCAACCTGCCAAAGGATCTCTACCCGCAGGTAGTTACCTAATCCCGCCAGAAACGCCTGGTCCAGTAGCAGACCAGAAAACTGGCGATTGCGAAAACGCGGAGATAACAGACGCGCTTTAACCTCATCGGGAGTTAAACGTAAATCCAGTACATCCGGCCCAACCCGTTGCAGGAACGGATGGGTGGCAACCTGCTCTGGCGTCAGCATTTCGATATCAGACGCGCTATAGAGCAGAATTGTCTTGTCATGTGTTTGCAGACTGACGCGCAGTACCCGCGAAGTTTGCGGGATTGTGCCGGTATCCACCACTCGCCACACACCATAGAGCTGATTGTGACTGTACAGCGTCAGGCCATTAGAAAAATGGGTCAGTAATGCTTTCCCCCGCGTTTCAAGCTGGGTAACACGTTGCCCAATCAGTTGAGATTGATACGGTTTTAACTGCTCAAAGGCAAACCAGACATCCGTCAGGGGTTTGCCTTTGACTGCCGCCTCCAGGTTATCCGCCGCGCGGCGAATCTCCGGGCCTTCAGGCATAATACTGTCCTTTGTTAATGTGTTGCGCCGCCCGTCACTGCGATATCGCTTTCCACCTGCAAGGCGGTGGCAATCGCAATCTCCAGCGCACGGCGCACCGTTTCTGTCGCCATACTTGGCGCCCCGGGATGCTGTGCAGCCTGTTGCGGCAAATAAGGGATATGAATAAAGCCGCCCTTCACCGCAGGTACGTCGCGTAGTTTATGCAGCAGGCCATACATCACGTGGTTACACACGAAAGTACCCGCAGTCTGGGAAACCGAGGCCGGAATTCCCGCGTTGCGCATGGCGACAACCATCGCTTTAATCGGCAACGTACTAAACCATGCCGCCGGGCCATCGACTACAATCGGCACATCTACCGGCTGTTGTCCCTGGTTATCCGCAATACGCGCATCGTCAACGTTAATCGCCACGCGTTCCACGGTGATATCCGTGCGACCACCCGCCTGCCCCACCGCCAGCACCAGTGATGGCGACAACGCGTCAATCGCGGCATTGAGTACGGCAAGAGACTCGCCAAATACACACGGTAGTTGGCGGGCAATAACGCGGCATCCGCCGATAATAGCATTGTCGAGGCTCGAGACCACTTCCCAGGAAGGGTTAACTGACTCGCCGCCAAAGGGTTCAAATCCCGTGATGAGTACTGTTTTCATCCTTCCTCCTTACAGGAACATCAGGAAATACATCAGGAATACGTTGACCAGTAGCAGCAGTACGCCGGTTGGCACCTGCGCTTTAATCACCGCGTTTTTGTCCGGTAGCTCCAGCAGCGCTGCTGGAACAATATTAAAGTTCGCCGCCATCGGCGTCATCAGCGTCCCGCAATAGCCGGAGAACATACCAATCGCCGCCATTACCGCTGGATTGCCGCCGTGTTGCAGTACGAGGATCGGAATACCAATCCCTGCGGTCACGATCGGGAAAGCAGCAAACGCATTACCCATGACCATGGTCAGCAATGCCATGCCGATGGTGTACACCGCCACCGCAATAAAGCGACTATCCACCGCCAGATATTCCTGCGTCAGGTATGAAATGCCGCTACCGACACCCGCCGCTGTAAACAGCAGCCCGAGCGTAGCCAGAATCTGCGGCAGAATGAACGCCCAGCCAATGGAGTCCAGCAGACGGCGCGCCTCCTGAATCGGTTGATGCACCCGCTCATGGGTCATTTTTATCGCCATCGCCAGACCAATCAACGAGCCCGCTGTCATTGAAAAGAGCGTCACCAGCGTGGCGTGATTACCCGGCCCAAACAGCGCATCCTGTAAGCCCGGAATATGGTTGAACATCAGTACGCCAATAACCGTTACCACCGGGATCGCCAGCGCTGGGAAAAACAGGCGGTTGCCCAGGCGGCTGGCGCTTTCTTCGCGCTGTTGCTGCGTGCGTTGATGGTAGCTTCCCAGCTTCACACCGCCAAAACCTGCGATCAGGGCCAGCACGACCACCGCAACGCCGACGGCAATATGCACTGCGCGTTTATCGCCAAACAGCGAGTATGTCCAGTCACCAAGCAGAAACAGTACGCCGTATATGCCCCAAAACAGGCCTGTGGTGAAACGACGCGGGTTCGCTTTGTCCTGCCAGGACATCAGCGCCACAATCAGTAATACCGCACCCGCCAGCCAGTAGAGATAGCTTTGTTGAAAATTCATTTCGCTTCCCCTTTCGCTGCGGCATTCGCTTTCGCCACCTCTCGTTGCAAATAGCTATCCAGACGCCACAAACGCGTGCCGTGGATCAGGAAAGCACAAATTGCCGTTGGGATCCCCCACAAGGCGATATGCAACGGTTCAGTCTGGATGCCACCAGACTCCAGCATAAAGTTGTGCATGAATATGATCGCGCCGAAGGCAACAAAGATATCTTCACCGAAAAACAGCCCAACGTTATCGGTCGCCGCTGACATTGCGCGCAGTCGATAGCGAACCGCGCCGGGTATCTCGCCGTGATTTTTCTCGGCGGCCCCTTCCGCCATTGGCGCCAGCAGCGGGCGCACCATCTGCGGATGCCCGCCCAGACTGGTCAGCCCTAACGCAGCGGTCGCTTCGCGAATGAACAGATAGACAATAAGCAGACGGCCACTGGTGGCGCTGCGGATTTTAGCAATCCACGCCTGAGCGCGCTCTTTGAGTCCGTGACGTTCCAGCAGGCCAATAACCGCCAGTGGGATCAGCAGGATAAACGGCAGGTTGCGGGTGTTAAGAAAACCTTCACCCAGCTTCTCGAGAATGGTGGCGATCGGCATATGCGCCGCCAGTCCCGTGACGATCCCGGCAATAATTACCACCAATACCGGATTAAAACGTAAAAGAAATCCGACCACAATGACGGCGATGCCCGTCAATGGCCAGAGAGAAATAGCCTCTCCCATAATTAAAACCCTTATGTTGTTGTGTAATATCTTATTGTTTTATATTAAAAAATTATGCGCTAATTTGAATATTGCATGCATTAAAGGCGCTACGCAAGCGACGGGCAAAAGCGAGTGCGTGCTCGCCATCCCCATGAATGCATACCGTCTGGGCGGTCACGCTTGCCCATGTTCCACTTTGGCTTTTTACTCTGCCGGATTGCACCATTTCTAACGTTTGCGCCAGCGCCTGCTCTTCATCCTCAATCAGTGCGCCCGGCTGACTGCGAGGTACCAGACTGCCATCGGCCTGATAACCGCGATCGGCAAAAACCTCCTGACGTGTTATCAAGCCATAGTGTTCTCCGGCGCGAATCAGTTCGCTACCCGCCAGCCCGACCAGAACCAGCGACGGATCGCAGGCATGAACCGCTTTAGCAATCGCATCGGCCAATTGAGGATCTTTCGCCGCCTGGTTATAGAGCATGCCATGCGGTTTGACATGACGCATCACGCCGCCTTCTGCCCGCGTGATGGCAGCCAGCGCGCCAATTTGATATAGCGTCTGTGCATACACCGTTTGCGCAGGCAGTGCCATGGCGCTACGGCCAAAATTTTCCCGATCAGGAAAGCTCGGATGCGCGCCTATCGCCACGCCATTTTTTAGCGCTTCGCGCACGCTTGAGAGCATGGTCTGCGCATCACCGGCATGAAACCCACAGGCAATATTGGCTGAAGACACGAGTTGCAGCAGCGCTGCATCGTTCGCACATCCCTCACCGAGGTCCGCGTTGAGATCAATTTTCATTGTTAAGTCGCCATGTTAACTGTTCCAGGTAACGCTGCTGGTCGTACCGCGCCTTCAGCGCTTCCTCCAGCGAACACTGCACAAAATGAATCGGTTGACCGAGCGGGATCTGCGCCAGATGATACATATCTGCCTCGATGATACAGGCGATGCGCGGATAGCCACCCGTCGTCTGAGCATCGTTCATCAGCACGATTGGCTGGCCATTATGCGGAACCTGCACCACGCCGGGGAGCAAACCATGCGACAGCAACTCGCGATCGGTCGTGCGCGTCAGCGGCTGCCCCTGAAGACGATACCCCATACGGTTGCTTTGTGGGCTAAGTTGCCACGGCGAGCGCCAGAAAGAGGCCTGCGATACCTCATCAAACTCCTGATATTCAGGGCCAGGCAGTGCGCGGATGAGATTACCCCACATCAGTTGTTTTACACCTTGTGGCCCGTTGAATTGCCGGGCAGATACGCCAATCGCCAGTCGATCGCCATCACGCAGCAGACGCCCTTCAAACCCACCAATGCCCACTTTCAGATCGGTACTGCGCGAGCCCATCACTTCGGGAACATCAATACCGCCCGCTACCGCCAGATAACTGCGCATGCCATGAAGCGGACGTTTTAGCGTCAGGCGCTGCCCGGCTTTTACCGGTAGCCGCCACCCACTCCATACGGGAGTACGATCCAGATGTGCTTCGCATCCGGCACCGGTCAGGGCAAACCAGCCATCGGCTTCAAACTCCACCACCAGTTGCCCCAGCGTGATTTCCAGCGCGGCAGCATTCGCATCATTACCCACCAGCAGGTTGGCGACGTTCAGCGCCGGTTTATCCAGCGCGCCACAGTGACTGATTCCGGATTGACGAAAACTATGGCGTCCCCCGTCCTGTACTGAGGTGTACATGCCAGCGCGGATGATGTTTAACATATCCCCTCCTTCTGCGGGACAAAACGCACGGTATCGCCAGCCCGTAACAGAATCGGCTCCTCCCGTTTTGGATCAAATAACGAAACGGAGGTACGCCCAATCAATTGCCATCCACCGGGTGTGGAAAGCGGGTAGATCCCCGTTTGAGATCCACCGATACCGACAGAACCTGCAGGAACAAGCAAGCGCGGTTCCGCACGTCTGGGGGTATGCAGCTGTTCAGGTAAGCTCCCGAGATAGGGAAATCCCGGCTGAAAACCGATAAACCACACCACATAGTCAACTGACGCATGAAGTTCGACGACCTGCTTGTCGCTTAATCCACTGTGTCGGGCGACCTCTGCCAGATCGGGGCCAAACTCACCACCATAGGTCACAGGTATTTCAATGAAGCGTGAATCCGGCTCCAGTGCTTCGCTCTCTTCCCACCAGCGCTGCAGGCGTTCAATAGCATCCAGCGCCAGCGTTTGCGGGTCGCGCAGGGTAACCGTGATATTGTTCATTCCCGGAATAGCTTCAAGCACATTCGGGGCGTCAACTAAACGCTGAGCCAGACGCCAGATGCGTTTCTGAGTCGCCAGCGTGATGGGAGGCTCCAGTTCGAGAACCACCGCCGTTTCACCTAACAGATAACAACGCGCTCGCTGCACTTTCATCCCTCTTTATTACGCTGGATTAGGAATATCGATAAAGGTTACGTCCAGATCGGTATTTTCATTCAGCCATTCGCTTAATGCGCGAATGCCGCCGCGTTCGGTCGCATGGTGACCGGCAGCATAGAAATGCAGCCCCTGCTCGCGGGCTGAGTGAATGGTTTGCTCAGAGACTTCACCGGTAATAAAGGCGTCGACACCAAATCGGGCTGCGCTATCAATAAAACTTTGACCGCCCCCGGTACACCAGGCTACGCGCTGAACGTTTTCCGGCCCGGTATCACCGCACCATAACGGTTTACGACCTAAACGTGCTTCAATCCACGACGCCAACTCCAGTCCCGGAACCGGCATGGAGAGTTCTCCCCATGGCACCAGCGGTTCAATTTCCCCCATCACGGTGATTCCCAACAGCGCGGCCAACTGCGCGTTATTCCCCAGTTCCGGGTGCGCATCCAGCGGCAAGTGCCAGCCATACAGGTTGATATCATTTTCTAACAGCGTTTTCAGACGATTGCGCTTCATGCCGCGAATAACCGGAGATTCGCCTTTCCAGAAATAACCGTGGTGAACGATAACCGCATCCGCTTGCTGGCGTACCGCCTCGTCCAGCAATGCCTGGCTTGCAGTCACGCCGGTCACGATTTTATGCACCGTCTCTTTGCCCTCAACCTGCAAACCATTCGGCGCATAATCGCTAATGGCGGCGCTGTTTAGTTTGTCGTTGATCAGTTGTTCCAGTTCGGTGTTTTTCATCATCGTCCTCGTAGTCATCATTTCTGCCTGCCCAATCAGCAACACAGCTTAGGTTAAAATAGCGTCCCCGCCTGCGTTCGTCGATAGCCATTTCACTGACACATCAAGAAACAATCACTCCCGCTTTGAACGTAATTTGCTTACCACCACCCGATCTAATTCATGTATATTTATGCAATCAGACAGCATATTGCAAAAATAATCAGATCTGTATCAAAGTTACAACTTTAAGGAAACACACTCGCGCAGCACGTTCAGCCAGTCGCGAGGCATTTACTTCGAGAAAATAATGAATAAACAAGCATCTCAACCACGGGCGATTTACTACGTTGTCGCGCTACAAATCTGGGAATACTTCAGTTTTTACGGCATGCGTGCGCTGCTGATCCTGTATCTCACCAATCAGCTTAAGTACGACGATAACCACGCATATGAACTGTTCAGCGCCTACTGCTCGCTGGTCTATGTCACCCCTATTCTCGGGGGATACCTGGCCGATAAAGTGCTCGGCAATCGAATGGCGGTGATGATCGGCGCATTTCTAATGGCGGTGGGACATCTGGTATTGGGTGCCAGCGAAATGGCCCCGGCGTTCCTCTATTTATCGCTGGCGATAATTGTCTGCGGCTACGGTCTGTTTAAATCAAATATCAGTTGCCTGCTGGGCGAGTTGTATCAACCTGAAGACCCGCGTCGCGACGGTGGATTCTCTCTGCTTTACGCCGCCGGTAACATCGGTTCGATCATTGCACCAATTGCCTGCGGCTACGTGCAGGAAGAATACAGCTGGGCGATGGGCTTTGCGCTGGCTGCCATCGGCATGCTGGCAGGACTGGTGATTTTCTTATGTGGTAATCGCCATTTCGCTCACACCACCGGCGTCAACAAGGCCGTTCTGTGTGCTAAAACCTTTATCCTGCCAAACTGGGCCTGGCTGTTAGTTCTGCTGGTTGCAGCACCGCTGCTGATTACTGTCCTGTTCTGGAAAGAGTGGTCCGTTTACGCCCTGATCGTTGCCACCATTATTGGTCTGGCGGTTCTGACAAAGATTTACCGCCAGGCACAGACGCAGAAACAGCGCAAAGAACTGGGACTTATCGTCACCCTGACCTTCTTCAGCCTGTTGTTCTGGGCCTTTGCTCAACAGGGCGGCAGCTCGATTAGCCTGTATATCGACCGCTTCGTTAACCGCGATATCATGGGATACTCCGTCCCTACCGCGATGTTCCAGTCGGTTAACGCTTTTGCCGTGATGCTGTGCGGTATCGTGCTGGCATGGGTAGTCAAAGAGAGCGTGAGTGGCAATCGTACCGTACGTATCTGGGGTAAATTTGCCCTTGGCCTCGGCTTAATGAGCGCTGGGTTCTGTATTCTAACCTTGAGCGCTCGCTGGTCCGCAGCTTACGGCCACTCTTCCATGCCGCTGATGGTACTTGGGTTGGCGGTCATGGGCTTTGCCGAACTGTTTATCGATCCGGTGGCAATGTCACAAATTACGCGTATTGAGATCCCTGGTGTTACCGGCGTATTAACTGGCATTTATATGCTGCTTTCCGGTGCCATCGCCAATTACCTGGCAGGTGTTATCGCCGATCAGACCTCACAAGGCTCGTTTGATGCTGCGGGCGCTATCAACTACTCCATCAATGCCTATATTGATGTCTTTAGTGAAATTACCTGGGGCGCGCTGGCCTGTGTGGTGCTGGTGCTGCTGATTTGGCTGTACCAGTCGCTTAAGTTCAAAAACCGTCCGCTGGTGGTAGAATCCTGAGTGTACGGCCCGATGATGCAATCTGATTCGGGCCTGTTTTTTCAGGGAATTACGCATGACTGGCAGTCAAGTCCTCTTCAGAAAGACCTGTAACCAGTAGCACCATATCGCGATCTATTCCCTGCTCCAACATGGTTTGCGCTATACGTATTGCAGCTTCTCGTGTTCCTTGTTGTAATCCTTGTTGTAATCCTTGTTGTAGTCCTCGCTGCATCCCTTCCTGTAATCCATCTAATCGTAAACGCTCGGCAATCGTCATCAGCTTCTCCTTGTGTTGGGGGATCCGTTGCGCCATCTCTTGCATGAATTCATTAAAACGAGATTCATCACCGGATTGCAGAATGTAATTAAACATCGCCTGTAGTTGCGTGTCATTAGCGCACCCTGTAAGTAACAGCGTGGCCAACTGATCTACCAGCCCCATCAAATCCCGCTGACGGATATGTTTTTGCATGAGTTCCAGCAGTGCCATTCGCCTGTGAGCCATAATTTCATCATCCGGTACCACTGTGATATCCACCAATGGAAATGCGCTGGCATAAAGTTGCCGTGCCGTTACAGGATCGGTAAACGCATCAAGCCAGCAAAGTGAGTACGGATACGGGCTTCGACAGCCATGATAAAACAGCATGGGTATCACCAGCGGCAGTTCTTTGTGCCCGGCATCCAAATGACGCTGCATCGCCGCCATCGCGTAACGCAGAAGACGAAAAGCCATATGCGGATCGGCTGAACTCTGGTGTTCTATAACCACATAGACATAACCTTCACCGTCGTGTGTCTGCACAGACCAGAGCACGTCGGAGTAGCGGGTACGTAAATCCGCTTCAATAAAGCTTTCTGACTCCAGCTTCAGCGTATTTAAATCGCAAAGCACTTGCAGATCTGCGGGAAGATGAATTTCGAGGAAGTCCCGAGCTGTTTGCGGATGATGTAAAAACGTTTTAAATACCGCATCGTGCGGTGTGGGTGTCGTTGGCATTGTCATCAAGTTCCGTCACCTGACTGAAGATAACGGAACTTTACTGCGGGAGAAAAACGTCTTCATCAAGGCATTTACGGCCTTGCGCGCACGTTTCAGCACTAACTGCGCCCCACTGCAACATATTCATTTTGCTGGAAGGTATTACGCAGAAATCCGCTGCGAGCTTATCCCTTACGTGCTGCCTCATATGCCGCCAGCGTCGCCAGCCTTGCCTGTTTATGCTCCACAATCGGGCGAGGATAACTTAGTGTTACCTGCGCTTTTTCAGCCCACGTCCACGGGTCATGAATGGCTTTACCCGGCACGTCGCGCAGTTCCGGCACCCACTGGCGGATAAACTCACCGTCACGGTCGAATTTTTCGCCCTGCGTCGTGGGGTTAAAGATACGGAAATACGGTGCGGCGTCGGTTCCGGTTGAGGCGGCCCACTGCCAGCCGCCGTTATTAGCCGCCAGGTCGCCATCGATCAGTTGCGACATGAAATATTGTTCGCCTTTACGCCAGTCTATCAGCAGGTCTTTCACTAAAAAACTGGCGGTAATCATGCGTAAACGATTATGCATCCAGCCCGTGGCGTTGAGCTGACGCATGGCCGCATCCACAATTGGGTAACCCGTACTCCCCGTTTTCCAGGCCTGCAAATGCGTCGGATTATTCTGCCATTGCACGCGATCGGTCCAGCGAATAAAAGGTTGATACCGACACAGCGCCGGATGGTAAGTCATCAGATGACGATAAAATTCACGCCAGATAAGCTCGTTCAGCCAGACGCTGCCCGTCCCGCCCTCAAGTGCCTGCGGTTGCTCAGCGAGAAGTCGATTCAGGCACTGGCGCGGTGATAGCCCTCCTGTCGTCAGGCTCGCGGATAATCGACTGGTTCCGTCAATCGCCGGAAAGTCACGCAACTGCTCATACTCTCCGGCGGCCTGCTGGCAAAAATGGCGTAATTGCGCGATGGTCAATTTTTCTTCTACCGGAAACAGCTGCGTATCAAAATCTTGCTGCGGGTAGCTCAGCGCGATGGATGTTAATGGAGAGTCAAGAGCACCACTTTCTCTTACCTTCGGTGCACTGACACATTCTGGGATCCCGTCTTTTATCCGCTTCAGCCAGGCATTTTTAAACGGCGTAAAGACTTTATACATCTCATGATTACCGGTCATGACCGCCCCCGGAGGCAAGATCACGCTGTCGTCAAACCCTTCGCACACCACCTGAGGTAATGACTTTTCGACGGCAGCATCACGCTGGCGTTCGTTTATTTCATATTGATAGTTATAAAATAATCGACTGACGCCATGTTTTACGCAGACGTTTATGACGGTTTCCACGCTGGTCGCAAAATCAGCAACTTCATGAAACAGAAGCGGGATGCCCTTTTCTGCCAGCGCCGTTTGTAACGCGTTCAACTGCGCGTTAACCAATGCCGCCTGACGTGGGGCCATATCATGCGCCTTCCACTGTTCAGGCGTGGAGATATAGAGCGCGAGTACATGTGCAGAACGATCCCGACAAGCCGCCGCCAGCGCGAGATTGTCATGCAGACGTAAATCACGCCGAAACCAGACCAGATGCGTGGTCATAACACTCCCTGATAAAAATTAATCATTGCCCTGTAAACGCCAAATCGCAGGCCAGAGTTCAAAATAACGTTGCCCGGACAACCAGGTGTTCGGGTGCTCAGCCATATAGTGTTTGAGGAGCATTAAGGGTGCAAGTAGCGGCTGCGCCTCGCGTCGATAGTTATCGATTATCGAGGTCAGTTCCTGACGTTGACGCAGATCGAGCTGATTGCGGAAATAGCCCTGTACGTGCATCAATACATTGGTATGGTTACGCCGGGTAGCAGGATTTAATAACAGATGGGTCAAGCGTAGGCGATACTCGATAAAAAAGGCATCGAGATTTTGCCATTCGTGGATTGCGGCAACGAAGGGGCCAAGCTCCCGATACTCTGGCTGGGAATGCGCCAGTAGTACCAGTTTGTAGCGGGTATGATAGTCAATTAATGCGCCCCGCGTTAATCTTCGCTGACGCATACGGTGCAATTCGTGCAAAGCATAAATACGTATTAATGTATTTTCGTCGAACTGAGGTGCCTCACTCGCTTCTGTGGTCAGACAGGTGCGGATACCAACAGGAATTCTCGTGCTCATCGCCACTCCTTATCCATTACTCAGATAAGTGTAGACGGCGGCGTATAAAAAAACCGCCACATTGCTGTTAGCGGTTTTCTTGAGCAAAAACGACAACTTAATAGAAGTCGCAGGTGGCTTTTTCAGCCTGCTCCATCCACACCGGTTTATCACTGGTTTTGGACCAGACGCGGTGCAGATAGCTGTAAAAACGGGCGCGGTCTTTCCAGAACAACATGACCGGCAGCGCCAGCACGCCCGCCACAACGGCAAAGGTACGGCGCAAGAAAACAATGTGTGCTGGATATTCTTTATAAAAGTCCATAATCCTCTCCCATATATCTGTTCGGTGAATCGCACCGGAAAAATAAACTTGGTTAACTGATGAAAATAATACCGCCTTGTGTGTAATTTTGCTACTCATCCGACCACTTATTTTTATCTATTGATGCTCCGTTTAGCTAAAAACCGTAATTAAGTTACATAAAAGTTAAATTAATACTAATCATTAGTTAAATAATGGTCTTTGCCATTTTTATACTTTTTTTACACCCTACCCACTGATTTTTGCGAAATCTTTGCAAGCAAAAATCTACGCTCTGGTTATCACATTTATGCCACTGGAGGTGCACCGTGAGTGCAGGCGTGATAACCGGCATTGTGCTGGTCTTTTTATTATTAGGTTATCTGGTGTATGCCCTGATTAATGCGGAGGCGTTCTGATGGCGGCCCAAGGATTTTTACTCATTGCCTGCTTCTTGCTGGTGTTGTTTGTCATCGCCAGACCGCTGGGTTTTGGCTTGGCTCGGCTGATCAATAATACGTCCCTGCCGGGCCTGGCTGGCGTGGAGAGTTTGCTCTGGCGCGGTCTGGGCATCTCGCAGCAAGAGATGAACTGGCGGCAGTATCTGTTGGCGATCCTCGCACTTAATGTGCTGGGTTTGCTGGTCCTGTTTTCAATGCTGATGGCACAAAACCTGCTGCCGCTAAATCCGCAACAGTTACCAGGGCTGTCGTGGGATCTGGCACTCAACACAGCGGTGAGTTTTGTCACTAATACCAACTGGCAATCCTATGCTGGTGAAACCACCTTAAGCTACTTCAGCCAGATGGTCGGGCTGACCGTGCAGAACTTCCTGTCAGCGGCAACCGGGATTGCGGTGATTTTTGCCCTGGCCCGTGCCTTTACTCGCCAGAGTATGAACACGCTGGGTAACGCCTGGGTCGATCTGGTTCGCATTACGCTGTGGATCCTGCTCCCCATTGCATTGCTTATTGCGTTGTTCTTCATTCAGCAAGGTGTGCTGCAAAACGTGTTGCCCTATCAGCCCATTACTACCCTTGAAGGAGTGAAACAACTGCTGCCGATGGGGCCCGTCGCCTCACAAGAAGCGATTAAAATGCTTGGTACTAACGGGGGCGGTTTCTTTAACGCTAACTCATCACATCCGTTTGAAAACCCGACTGCGCTGACCAACCTGGTACAGATGCTGGCGATCTTTTTGATTCCCACCGCACTGTGTTTTGCCTTTGGTGACGTGGTGGGCGATCGTCGCCAGGGGCGGACCCTGCTGTGGGCCATGTCGCTGATATTTGTAGTCTGCGTAGCCGTGGTGATGTGGGCTGAAGTTCAAGGCAACCCGCACCTGATGGCATTTGGTGCAGACAGCAATATCAATATGGAAGGCAAAGAAAGCCGCTTTGGCGTGCTGGCCACGAGTCTGTTTTCCGTCGTGACGACAGCCGCATCCTGCGGCGCTGTCGATGCGATGCATGACTCCTTCACCGCGCTGGGCGGGATGGTGCCGATGTGGCTAATGCAGATTGGCGAAGTGGTCTTCGGTGGTGTCGGTTCGGGTCTGTACGGCATGCTGCTGTTCGTGTTGTTGGCGGTGTTTATCGCGGGCCTGATGATTGGTCGCACGCCTGAATATCTGGGTAAGAAAATAGACGTGCGCGAAATGAAAATGACCGCGCTGGCGATTCTGGTCACCCCTGCGCTGGTGCTGCTCGGTACGACGATAGCGATGATGAGCGATGCCGGGCGCAGCGCCATGCTGAATCCTGGTCCACATGGTTTTAGTGAGGTGTTGTACGCCGTATCGTCTGCCGCGAACAACAACGGCAGCGCCTTCGCCGGATTAAGTGCCAACAGCCCGTTCTGGAACTGTCTGCTGGCCCTGTGCATGTTCTTAGGCCGCTTCGGCGTGATCATTCCCGTGATGGCAATTGCCGGATCGCTGGTCAGTAAAAAGATCCAACCAGCAAGTCCTGGCACACTGCCTACCCACGGTGCACTGTTTGTCGGGTTGTTAATCGGTACGGTGTTACTGGTTGGCGCCCTCACCTTTGTTCCTGCCCTGGCGCTTGGCCCGGTCGCAGAATACCTGTCATTACACTGAGTGATGCGGAGCACATGACTATGAGTCGCAAGCAACTGGCGCTGTTCGAACCCTCTCTGGTCGCACAGGCGCTGATGGACGCCGTGAAAAAATTAAGCCCACATACCCAGTGGCGCAATCCGGTGATGTTTATCGTCTGGCTGGGTAGTCTGCTGACAACCCTGTTAACGGTGGCAATGGCAGCAGGCCATATGCAAGGCAATCCGTGGTTTACCGGCGCGATAAGTCTGTGGCTGTGGATTACCGTTCTGTTCGCCAACTTTGCCGAAGCGCTGGCAGAAGGACGTAGTAAAGCTCAGGCTAACAGTCTGAAAGGCGTTAAAAAAACCGCCTTTGCCCGCAAACTTCGCGAGCCAAAATACGGCGCGGCTATGGATCACGTTCCCGCCGATGATTTACGTAAAGGGGATATCGTGCTGGTGGAAGCTGGCGATATTATCCCGTGTGACGGCGAGGTCATCGAAGGTGGCGCATCGGTAGATGAAAGCGCCATTACCGGTGAATCCGCGCCTGTCATTCGTGAATCCGGTGGTGATTTTGCCTCCGTCACCGGCGGGACTCGTATCCTCTCCGACTGGCTGGTGATCGAATGCAGCGTAAACCCTGGTGAAACGTTCCTCGACCGGATGATCGCCATGGTTGAAGGTGCACAGCGGCGTAAAACGCCCAATGAGATCGCCCTGACGATCCTGTTGATAGCCCTGACCATCGTCTTTCTACTGGCGACTGCCACGCTGTGGCCGTTCTCCGCCTGGGGCGGTAGCGCGGTCAGTGTCACGGTGCTGGTTGCCCTGCTGGTGTGTCTGATCCCCACCACCATCGGCGGGTTGCTCTCCGCAATTGGCGTCGCTGGGATGAGCCGCATGCTGGGCGCGAACGTTATCGCCACCAGCGGACGTGCAGTTGAAGCGGCGGGTGACGTGGACGTACTGCTACTGGACAAAACTGGCACCATTACGCTGGGTAACCGCCAGGCTTCGGATTTTCTGCCCGCTCTGGGCGTGGACGAAAAAACGCTGGCCGACGCCGCGCAACTTTCATCGCTGGCCGATGAAACCCCGGAAGGCCGCAGCATCGTGATTCTGGCTAAACAGCGATTTAATCTGCGTATTCGCGACGTACAATCGCTGCACGCCACCTTTGTGCCATTTACCGCTCAAAGTCGGATGAGCGGTATTAACATCGACAACCGTATGATCCGCAAAGGGTCGGTCGATGCTATTCGTCGTCACGTCGAAGCCAACGGCGGCCACTTCCCTGCCGACGTGGAGCAGAAGGTTGAAAACGTCGCACGCCTTGGCGCTACGCCGCTGGTTGTTGCCGAAGGCTCCCGCGTGCTGGGCGTGATTGCCCTGAAAGATATTGTAAAAGGCGGGATCAAAGAACGTTTTGCCCAACTGCGCAAAATGGGGATCAAAACGGTAATGATCACCGGCGACAACCGTTTGACCGCCGCCGCGATCGCCGCTGAAGCCGGAGTAGATGACTTCTTAGCTGAAGCCACGCCGGAAGCCAAGCTGGCGCTGATTCGTCAGTATCAGGCGGAAGGTCGTCTGGTGGCGATGACCGGCGACGGAACCAATGACGCCCCGGCGCTGGCGCAAGCCGACGTGGCGGTCGCCATGAACTCCGGAACCCAGGCGGCGAAGGAAGCAGGCAACATGGTGGATCTTGACTCTAATCCCACCAAACTGATTGAAGTGGTGCACATTGGTAAACAGATGCTGATGACGCGCGGCTCGCTGACCACCTTCAGTATAGCCAACGACGTGGCGAAGTATTTCGCCATTATCCCGGCCGCGTTTGCCGCCACCTATCCGCAGCTCAATGCGCTTAACGTGATGGGGCTGCATTCGCCGGACTCGGCGATCCTCAGTGCGGTTATCTTTAACGCACTGGTTATCGTCTTTCTGATCCCACTGGCGCTTAAAGGCGTGAGCTACAAACCGTTATCCGCGTCCGCGATGCTGCGCCGCAATTTGTGGATCTATGGTCTGGGTGGTCTGGTTGTGCCGTTTATCGGTATCAAAGCAATTGATTTACTGCTGACCCTGCTGGGTCTGGTGTGAGGTTTCAGATGAGTGGATTACGTCCTGCATTATCAACATTGATTTTCCTGATGCTTATCACCGGCGGAGCTTACCCGTTGTTGACCACCGCGCTGGGGCAATGGTGGTTTCCCCATCAGGCTAACGGCTCGCTTCTGCGTGAAGGTCAGGTCGTTCGCGGCTCTGCGCTCATTGGGCAACATTTTACCGCGGCTGGTTATTTTCAGGGACGCCCGTCAGCTACAGCAGAAATGCCCTATAATCTAATGGCTTCAGGCGGCAGCAATCTGGCAGTCAGCAACCCGGAACTGGATAAACTGCTGCAAAGCCGAATTGCCGCGCTACGTGCCGCCAACCCGCAGGCAAGTCCTGCCGTTCCGGTAGAGCTGGTAACGGCGTCTTCCAGCGGGTTGGACAACAACCTGACACCCGCCGCGGTGGCCTGGCAAATCCCCCGCGTGGCGCAGGCTCGCAACCTCAGCGTTGAAGAGGTCACGCGCCTGGTTGCACAATACACGCAAAAGCCGTTGGTCAGTTTTATCGGCCAGCCGGTGGTGAACCTGGTGGAACTTAATTTAGCGCTGGATAAGCACTGAGAAAAAGGACATGCATAACGAACCCTTACGCCCCGACCCCGATCGCCTGCTGGAGCAGACCACAGCCCCGCACCGGGGAAAACTGAAAATTTTCTTCGGCGCGTGTGCAGGCGTCGGTAAAACCTGGGCCATGCTGGCAGAGGCCCAGCGGCTGCGGGCGCAGGGGTTAGATGTGCTGATTGGCGTGGTGGAAACCCACGGACGTAAAGAGACCGCCGCGCTGCTGGACGGTCTCAGCATCCTGCCGCTAAAGCGACAGGCGCGCCATGGTCGTCATATCAGCGAGTTCGATCTCGACGCGGCGCTGGCCCGCCGTCCGGCGCTCATTTTGATGGATGAACTGGCGCACAGTAATGCGCCTGGCTCACGCCACCCTAAGCGTTGGCAAGACATTGAAGAACTGCTGGAAGCCGGTATTGACGTTTTTACTACCGTCAACGTACAGCATCTGGAAAGCCTCAATGATGTGGTCAGCGGCGTTACCGGCATTCAGGTGCGCGAAACCGTGCCCGATCCTTTTTTCGATGCCGCCGACGATGTGGTGCTGGTCGATCTTCCCCCCGACGATTTGCGCCAACGCCTGAACGAAGGCAAGGTCTATATCGCCGGTCAGGCGGAAAGAGCCATCGAGCATTTCTTTCGCAAAGGGAACTTGATCGCGCTACGTGAGCTGGCCCTGCGCCGCACGGCCGATCGGGTTGACGATCAGATGCGTGCCTGGCGTGGACGTCCGGGAGAGGAGAAAGTCTGGCATACCCGCGATGCCATTTTGCTGTGTATTGGACACAACACCGGCAGCGAAAAGCTGGTGCGTGCCGCCGCGCGTCTGGCAGCGCGCCTCGGCAGCGTATGGCACGCGGTGTATGTCGAAACGCCAGCGCTGCACCGACTGCCCGAAAAACAGCGCCGCGCAATTTTAAGCGCTCTGCGGTTAGCCCAGGAGCTGGGTGCAGAAACCGCCACCCTTTCCGATCCCGCTGAAGACAAAGCGGTAATCCGCTACGCCCGTGAGCATAATCTGGGAAAAATTGTCCTCGGACGTCCGACTACACGACGCTGGTGGCGCAGTGATTCCTTTGCTGACAAACTGGCCCATCGCGCACCGGATCTCGACCTGATGATTGTTGCGCTCGATGAGCCACCTCCGCGCCCTGTGCTACAAACCGCAGATAACCGTACCTTTAAGGATAAATGGCGGGTACAAATTCAGGGTTGTGTGGTTGCCGTCGCGCTGTGCGCCATTATTACGTTAATTGCCATGCAGTGGTTGATGGCCTTTGACGCCGCCAACCTGGTGATGATCTATTTATTGGGTGTGGTAGTTATCGCCCTCTTTTACGGACGCTGGCCTTCAGTGCTGGCAACTTTTATTAACGTCGCCAGCTTCGATCTCTTCTTTATTGCCCCACGCGGTACGCTAGCCGTTTCCGACGTCCAGTACCTGCTCACCTTCGCCGTGATGCTAACGGTAGGTCTGGTTATTGGTAATCTGACCGCTGGAGTGCGTTATCAGGCGCGAGTTGCCCGTTATCGTGAACAGCGTACGCGCCATTTGTATGAAATGTCGAAAGCGCTGGCCGTCGGACGGAGTCAACAGGATATCGCCGCCACCAGCGAACAGTTTATTGCCTCAACGTTTCAGGCCCGCAGCCAGGTTTTACTGCCCGGTGAGAACGGTAAGCTGGCCCCTCTCACCCATCAACAGGGCATGACGCCGTGGGATGATGCCATCGCCCAATGGAGCTTTGATAAAGGGCAACCGGCTGGCGCAGGTACTGACACGTTACCGGGTGTGCCGTATCAAATTCTACCGCTAAAAAGCGCTGATAAAACGCATGGGCTGCTGGTGGTGGAACCGGGAAATTTACGCCAGCTAATGATCCCCGAACAGCAACGCCTGCTGGAAACCTTCACTTTACTGGTCGCCAGTGCGCTGGAGCGTTTGACGCTGACCGCCAGTGAAGAGCAGGCCCGGTTTGCCAGCGAGCGTGAAAGCATTCGCAACGCCCTGCTCGCCGCCCTTTCCCACGATTTACGCACGCCGCTGACGGTGTTGTTCGGTCAGGCAGAGATTTTAACGCTGGATCTGGCCAGCGAAGGATCGCCGCACGCGCGCCAGGCCAGTGAGATTCGCCAGCACGTCCTGAATACGACCCGACTGGTTAATAACCTGCTGGATATGGCGCGAATTCAGTCTGGAGGCTTTAATCTTAAGAAAGAGTGGTTAACGCTGGAAGAGGTGGTCGGCAGCGCCCTGCAGATGCTGGAGCCAGGACTCTCTGCTCCTATTAATTTGTCGCTACCATCACCGTTGACGCTGATCCACGTCGATGGCCCGCTCTTTGAACGGGTGCTGATTAATCTGCTGGAAAACGCCGTTAAATACGCAGGTCCACAGGCGCAAATCGGTATTGATGCCAGCGTCGATGGCGAGCTCCTGCAACTGGACGTCTGGGATAATGGCCCCGGCATTCCATCGGGTATGGAGCAGCGAGTTTTTGACAAGTTTTCCCGGGGAAACAAAGAGTCATCTGTGCCGGGGGTTGGGCTGGGGCTGGCAATCTGTCAGGCCATTGTGGACGTGCACGGCGGTACAATTTCCGTCCACAATCGCGCACAGGGAGGAGCATGTTTCCGTGTTACACTGCCCCAGGAAATCCCCCCTGAACTTGAAGATTTTCATGAGGATATGTGACGAACGTACTGATTGTTGAAGATGAACAGGCTATCCGCCGCTTTCTGCGCACCGCGCTGGAAGCCGATGGTCTGCGTGTATATGAAGCGGAAACGCTGCAACGTGGTCTGCTGGACGCCGCCACGCGAAAACCCGATCTCATCATTCTCGATCTCGGTCTGCCGGACGGTGACGGCATTGATTTTATTCGTGACCTGCGACAATGGAGCGCGATACCGGTAATTGTGCTCTCAGCCCGCAGCGAAGAAAGCGATAAAATCGCCGCCCTGGATGCCGGTGCCGATGACTATCTCAGTAAACCCTTTGGTATAGGCGAGCTACAGGCGCGATTGCGTGTGGCATTGCGTCGCCACGCCAGCGGTGCCTCTCCCGAACCGGTGGTGCATTTTTCCAACGTAAAAGTAGATATCGCCGCCCGGCTCGTACATCGTGGTGATGAAGAGATTCATCTGACGCCGATTGAGTTTCGCCTGTTAGCAGTACTGCTAAATAATGCCGGAAAGGTACTGACGCAACGCCAGTTGTTAAATCAGGTTTGGGGGCCAAACGCCGTCGAACACAGCCACTATCTGCGAATTTACATGGGACATTTGCGCCAGAAGCTGGAACTGGATCCGGCACGTCCGCGTCATTTTCTGACCGAAACCGGGATTGGTTATCGGTTTATGCCGTGAATCTAAGCCGAATAAAAAAAGCCGGATCAGCATATTAGCTGTCCGGCTTTTTCATTATTCATGCCGGATAGCGACGCTAGCGTCTTATCCGGCCTACGGTTTACGCGTTCTTCAGCACTTCGCTGACGATCTCAACCGCTTCTTTTTCGATCTGCTTGCGATGTTCTTCACCGAGGAAGCTCTCGCAGTAGATTTTGTAAGCGTCTTCCGTACCTGACGGACGCGCGGCAAACCAGCCGTTGTCAGTCATTACTTTCAGACCGCCGATAGAAGCACCGTTACCCGGCGCCGCCGTCAGACGTGCGGTGATCGGATCGCCCGCCAGCGTACTGGCGCTCACCATTTCCGGAGACAGCTTAGACAGCGCCGCTTTCTGCGCGGAGGTCGCGCTTGCCTGCAGGCGGTTGTAGCTCGGCGCACCAAAGCGGGCAGCCAGTTCGTTGTAGTGCTCCTGCGGATTCTTACCGGTCACTGCGGTAATTTCTGCCGCCAGCAGGCACATGATGATGCCGTCTTTGTCGGTTGACCACGGTGTACCGTCGAAACGCAGGAAAGATGCCCCCGCGCTCTCTTCACCACCAAAGCCAAAGCTGCCGTCGAACAGACCGTCAACAAACCATTTAAAGCCAACCGGCACTTCGACCAGTTTACGCCCTAAATCATTCACCACACGGTCAATCATCGCCGAGGACACCAGCGTCTTACCGACGGCAACGTCTTTGCCCCACTGCGGGCGATGCTGGAACAGGTAGTTGATCGCCACCGCCAGATAGTGGTTCGGATTCATTAGCCCAGCCGGGGTCACGATACCGTGACGGTCGTAGTCTGGGTCGTTGGCAAAGGCCAGATCGAACTTGTCGCGCAGCGCCAGCAGGCCCGCCATCGCGCACTCGGAGGAGCAGTCCATGCGGATTGCGCCATCTTTGTCGAGATGCATGAAACGGAAAGTCTGATCAACGTGATCGTTAACGATAGTCAGGTTCAGGTTGTAGTGCTTAGCAATACGCTTCCAGTATTCGATACCGGAACCGCCCAGCGGATCGACACCCAGCGTCAGACCCGCTTTCTGGATCGCCGCCATGTCGACGATGTCAGCCAGTCCTTCAACAAACGGCTGAACCAGATCCTGCTCTTTTACATGACCAGATGCCAGCGCCGCGTCCAGCGACATGCGCTTCACGCCTTGCAGACCATCAGCCAGTAGCGCGTTGGCTCTGTCTTCCACCACTTTGGTGACGTTGGTATCGGCCGGACCACCGTTTGGCGGGTTGTATTTAATGCCGCCATCTTCCGGCGGGTTGTGGGACGGCGTGATCACAATGCCATCAGCCAGCGGGCCGCCTTTTTTGTTGTGGACCAGGATAGCATTCGACACCGCAGGGGTTGGCGTAAAGCCGTTATTTTCCTGCACGATGACGTCAACGCCGTTCGCCGCCAGCACTTCCAGTACAGAGATAAAAGCCGGTTCAGACAGCGCGTGGGTATCCTTGCCCACATAGCACGGGCCAGTAATCCCGTTTTTCGCACGTTCTTCAGCAATCGCCTGAGCGATAGCCAGAATATGCGGCTCGTTAAAACTATGACGACCTGCACTGCCGCGATGTCCGGACGTACCGAACTTAACGGCGTGCTCAGCGTTCCCTGCCGTTGGTTTCAGTACGTAGTACTGTGCCGTCAGTTGGGCGACGTTAATCAAATCACTCTGTTGCGCAGGTTGACCTGCGCGGTTGTGGATTGCCATTGCCTGGTCCTTCTAATGCAAGGATTAAATTGTTCCGCAAACCTTTTCAATCAATTCCGCGGGGAATTGCATTGACTGCATGATGTGTTCAACCATGCTGCATTTACGGCCGGTATTGGTGTTGGTGATCACCCAGTACGGCGTGCCTGGCACGTGTTTCGGTTTGGTTTGATTACCATTTTTCAGCAGCGTCTGTTCATCCGCTGCAAAATAAACGCGCGTACGGCCATGCAACGATTCCGTTGCTTCGGCAAACGCGTTTTGATCCAGTGAATAGAGTGTAGACAGCACCAGCATAAAGCGATTTACTGCTTTCTTCTGTTCCGCGTATTCGTCGGACAGGAGCAGTTCACGCATCGCGCGCACTTTATCTTTTACGGGGTTAACCGGCTTGGCTTCCACGACAGGTTGCACAGCGCGGACTTCTTTGACTATCGGAGTGACAGGCTGTGATGCGGCGGAAAATTTCAACATACGCCGTAAAATGTCGGATGCGCTCTCGCCAATATGCTTGGTGTGGCTGGCAATATAGCTATAGAGTTCATCATCAACTTCAATCGTTTTCATCTTAATCCAGTGCAGTGTTTAGCTGAATACAAGTTGTCGGGGTAAACACACGTAGTGTAAAGGCAAATCCCAACAGCGGATAGCGTCAAGCCTGGTGGCCAGCAAAACTCAGAGTAACCGTAGTTGTTGCAGCCATGTGGCAGAATGGTCAACATGATACCCTAACCCGTGAGTGTGAAAAAAAGAACTTTGCCATGAAATTGAATATCCGAGCGCAATCTGCGCAAAACCTGCACAATAATTCTCCCATCGTCCTGGTTCACGGCCTGTTTGGCAGTCTGGATAACCTGGGGATCCTGGCGCGCGATCTGGTGGTCGATCACGATATCATCCAGGTCGATATGCGAAATCATGGCCTCTCCCCTCGCTCCCCTGAGATGAATTATCCGGCCATGGCGCAAGATTTGCTGGATACGCTGGACGATCAGCAAATAGAGAAGGCGACCTTTATTGGTCACTCTATGGGTGGAAAAGCCGTCATGGCGTTAACCGCGCTGGCCCCTGATCGTATCGATCGACTTGTGGCTATTGATATTGCGCCGGTCGACTATCATGTTCGCCGTCACGATGCGATCTTTACCGCTATTAATGCCGTAACCGATGCCCAGGCCACTTCGCGTCAGCAGGCGGCCAGCGTCATGCGTCAACATCTGCAAGAAGAAGGCGTAATCCAGTTTCTGCTGAAATCTTTCGTTGACGGCGAGTGGCGTTTTAATGTTCCCGTGCTGTGGGATCAATATCCTCATATCGTCGGTTGGGAAACCATTCCTGCGTGGGAGCACCCGGCGTTGTTTATCCCAGGCGGCAACTCACCGTATGTTACCGAAGCGTATCGCGAACAGCTGCTGGCGCAATTCCCGCAGGCTCGGGCGCATGTTATTGCTGGCGCGGGGCATTGGGTACATGCGGAAAAACCGGAGGCGGTGCTGCGTGCCATCCGTCGTTATCTGAACGAACAGGCTAACTGATTAAAAACTCAGCGTCTGCGCGCGATTACGCGCGTGGGCGTTGGCGTGCCTCCCCTGCTGATGTATTATGGCGCGCTATCCATCCGGGCAGACGCCTGGCTGATTGTTTCCCCGAAGTCACCAAGATCATGGCCAAAGAACAAACGGACCGTACGACATTAGATCTGTTCGCGCAGGAGCGTCGCCCGGGACGACCCAAAACCAATCCGCTCTCGCGTGATGAACAGTTACGTATTAACAAACGTAATCAGCTTAAACGCGATAAAGTTCGCGGGCTTAAGCGTGTCGAACTGAAACTGAACGCTGATGCCGTTGATGCTCTGAACGAGCTGGCCGAGGCACGCAACATGAGTCGCAGTGAACTCATCGAAGAAATGCTGATGAATCAACTCAGCGCATTGCGCGGTCAGGCATAGTCTGAATTTCTGCTCTAAATCATAAATCGTGTAGCACAGAGTGCAGTCCTGCGTGTTTGCTGTTTCCGCATGCCTGACTGTTCTGCTATGATTGCCCTTATCCGTGGGCAATGCGCCACCACCATTTCAATAAGTTTCAAGAGGTTATTTAACTCATGGCAATCACTGGCATCTTTTTCGGCAGCGACACCGGTAATACCGAAAACATCGCAAAAATGATTCAAAAACAGCTTGGTAAAGACGTTGCCGATGTTCATGACATTGCAAAAAGCAGCAAAGAAGACCTCGAAGGTTATGACATTCTGCTGCTAGGCATCCCAACCTGGTACTACGGTGAAGCGCAGTGTGACTGGGACGACTTCTTCCCTACCCTCGAAGATATTGATTTTAACGGCAAACTGGTTGCATTGTTCGGCTGTGGCGACCAGGAAGATTACGCAGAATATTTCTGCGATGCATTAGGAACCATTCGCGACATCATCGAACCGCGCGGCGCAACTATCGTTGGTCACTGGCCGACGGCGGGTTATCACTTTGAAGCGTCCAAAGGCCTGGCTGACGACGACCACTTTGTCGGTCTGGCTATCGATGAAGATCGCCAGCCTGAACTGACCGCAGAACGCGTAGAAAAATGGGTTAAGCAGATCTCTGAAGAGCTGCACCTCGACGAAATCATTAATGCCTGATTTCGTGCGGCGCAGATTTCCATCTGCGCCGCATCAATAGATAAAACCAATCAAAATAATTGCTACAAATTTGTAACTTTTTCGTCTGACCCTGTACAATGGCTGGATGCCAATCGGGTGTTGCACAGTGTGTTTGTCGGCGATACCACGTTTTGATTAACAATATATGCCAGAGACTTGCAGTTTTCATTTAGCCATGGCAGTTCTATAATGATACGCATTATCTCAAGTGCAATTTCTGTCACTTCTGTTAATGAAGTGAATCGTTTAGCTACAGGACAGATTCCGCATGACTGACAACAATACCGCATTAAAGAAGGCTGGCCTGAAAGTAACGCTTCCTCGTTTAAAAATTCTGGAAGTTCTTCAGGAACCGGATAACCATCACGTCAGTGCGGAAGACTTATACAAACGCCTGATCGATATGGGTGAAGAAATTGGTCTGGCGACCGTGTATCGCGTGCTGAACCAGTTTGATGATGCCGGTATCGTGACCCGCCATAATTTTGAAGGTGGTAAATCCGTCTTCGAACTGACTCAACAGCATCATCACGATCACCTCATCTGCCTTGACTGCGGCAAAGTGGTCGAGTTCAGCGATGATTCCATCGAAGCCCGCCAACGTGAGATTGCGGCTAAACATGGTATTCGTTTAACCAACCACAGTCTCTATCTTTACGGTCACTGCGCCGAAGGCGATTGCCGCGAAGATGAGCACGCCCACGACGGCAAATAATGTAATGCTTTCTGAAAAGCCAACCCTCCGGTTGGCTTTTTTTATGGGCGTTACCTGCCCTTTTCCCCTTCCCTCTGTTCCTGTGTTGCTTTAATGTAAAAATCAATTGCCCCTTCCGGAGAATCGAAATGGAACTTCGCCAACTACGCTATTTTGTGCGCATTGTAGAAACCGGCAGCATGGGTAGCGCGGCGCTCGATCTCAATATCGGGGTTTCGGCACTCAGCCAGCAAATGTCGCGTCTTGAAAACGAACTCGCTATTCGCCTGCTGCAGCGCACTTCGCGAGGCGTGACGCCTACCAGCGCCGGACTGGCTTTTTACTCCCAGGCACAGCTGGCGCTCCGTCACGCAGACGATGCGATCCTCGCTGCACGAGAGTCCCGGCTTTCCGGACACGTCAGCGTCGGCATGGCACCCAGTACCGCTTCCGTTCTCGGTATGCCTTTTATTCACGCCATGCGGGAAAGCTATAGCGATGTTCGCCTGCACGTGGTGGAAAGTCTCTCTGGTAATCTGGAACGGATGATTAATACCCGCCAGATTGATCTGGCTGTGGTGTTTCAAAAAGAAAAGATCCTGCGCTGGAGTGCCAGACCGATTCTCGAAGAACGGCTGTTTTTGATTGGGACCCACGCCCTACTGGCTGGTATTGCCGATGACAATATTGCTCCTGCCCAGTTGGCGAGTATTCCATTGATAATGCCAAGCCCAGGCCACGGTCTGCGCGGCAGGCTGGACGCAATTTGCCATGAACACGCGCTGAACATTGAGATCGCTACAGAAATTGATGGCCTGGCGCTGCTGATGCGCGCCGTGCGCAGTGGCATTGGCGCCACTCTTCAACCCGGAGCGGCGATTTCCCATCTTGATAAAGAGACGCTAAGAGTGATCGGCGTCCATAATCCGATACTTAGCCGCCCCAACTTTCTGGTGAGCCTCTCTGACGATGAGCTCACCCCGGCGGGCCTCGCTGCCCGCGTGGTGCTGACGAAAGTGATGCATCAACTGGTAGAAGCAGGAAGCTGGCCAGGCGCCATCCTTTACAATAACTAAAGCCCACTTTAGCGCTACGTCATAGCGCCCGCACAAGCCGTGCGTATACATTTCAATTACAAATTTAACAATTAGTTAAATGGTAATGGAGTATACGATGGTTGATGTTCTGGTGATTGGCGGTGGCAATGCTGCCTTATGCGCTGCCCTTACCGCCCGGGAGCAAGGCGCTTCCGTTTTACTACTCGAAGCGGCTCCCCGGGAATGGCGTGGGGGAAATTCCCAACACACGCGTAATCTGCGCTGTATGCATGACGCACCGCAGGATGTGCTGGTGGAAAGCTATCCGGAAGAGGAGTTCTGGCAAGACCTGCAGCGCGTAACAGAAGGAAATACCAACGAAGCCCTGGCGCGTCTGGTGATCCGTACCTCATCACAGTGTCGCGACTGGATGCGCCAGCACGGCGTCAATTTTCAGCCCCCACTCTCTGGCGCTCTACACGTGGCGCGAACCAACGCTTTTTTTATGGGTGGCGGTAAAGCTCTCGTCAATGCCTATTATCGCAGCGCAGAAAAGCTGGGCGTGCAAATCCGCTATAACACACCGGTGCAGGCGCTTGAACTGCACAACGGCGAGTTCGTGGCGGCGCTGGCAGGCAAAGAGCGTATCACAGCGAAATCCTGCGTGCTTGCTGCTGGCGGATTCGAATCTAACCGGGAGTGGTTGCGCGAAGCCTGGGGGGAAAATGCCCGCGGCGAGTGGCCTGCGGATAACTTTCTGATTCGCGGCACGCGTTTTAATCAGGGCGTATTGCTCAAATTTATGATGGATGCAGGGGCGGACATCATCGGCGAACCCTCCCAGTCACACTGCGTAGCCATTGACGCCAGAGCGCCATTATATGACGGCGGGATTTGTACCCGCGTGGACTGCGTTTCGCTCGGCATAGTCGTCAACCGTGACGCTGAGCGTTTCTATGATGAAGGCGAAGATTTCTGGCCTAAGCGCTACGCCATCTGGGGACGTCTGGTCGCCCAGCAGCCGGGACAGATTGGCTACTCCATCATCGACAGTAAGGCCATCGGCCACTTCATGCCCCCCGTTTTTCCCGGCGCACAGGCCAATACACTGGCTGAACTAGCTCATCAGTTGGGGCTGAATGGCGAACGCTTTACCCACACCGTAACGGAATACAACAACGCCTGCCAGCCAGGTCAGTTCGACCATACGGTTCTGGATAACTGCACGACAAAAGCGTTAACCCCCGCGAAGACACACTGGGCGCGACCGTTGGACCAGCCGCCTTACTACGGCTATGCCCTGCGGCCAGGGATCACCTTCACCTATCTCGGGTTAAAAGTGAATGAGCGCGCTGCCGTACACTTTGCCGGGCAGCCAAGCCGCAACTTGTTCGTCGCCGGAGAGATGATGGCGGGCAACGTGCTGGGCAAGGGCTACACCGCAGGCGTGGGCATGTCAATCGGCACAACCTTTGGTCGTATTGCCGGAAAAGAGGCCGCGCTGGCCGCACGTAAGGAGACTCGTCATGAAGCCGCTTGAGAAACTGATCATCGAAGCACAAATTATCACCGAACCGGAAGCGGAAGTTGAACGCGTGATGCAGGTCTGCAACGCCTGTCGCTATTGTGAAGGATTTTGTGCCGTGTTCCCGGCCATGACACAGCGCCTGGAATTCGGTAAAGCGGATATCAATTATCTGGCGAACTTGTGCCATAACTGCGGTGCCTGCCTGCACGCCTGTCAGTATGCCCCGCCTCATGAGTTTGCCATCAACGTGCCGAAGGCGATGGCGGAAGTCCGGCTTGAAACCTATCAGCACTACGCGCAACCTGCCGTCTTTGGCGCGCTTTATCGTCGTGCAGGCGTTACCGTAACGCTGGCGCTGGTTTTCGGTCTGATCCTGTTTTTACTCCTCGCCATAGGCTTAACAGGCTCGTTACTCCATCCACCGCTGGCCGGAGATTTCTACCAAATTTTCCCGCATAACCTGCTGGCCTGGATGTTTGGTTCGGTATTTATTCTGGCGATAGGTTTGCTGATGGCGGGCGTTATCCGCTTCTGGCGCGAGATCTCTCCCGGTATGCCACGTTCCGTCGAAATTGCTCAAGCTTCACACGATGCGTTGACGCTGAAGTATCTCGATGGTGGGCACGGCAAAGGTTGTAACGAAGCAGATGATGCTTTCACCCTGATGCGCCGCCGTTTCCATCACTTCACCTTCTACGGTTTTCTGCTCTGCTTTGCCGCCACCGTGGTGGCAACGGGCTATCACTACTTTGCCGGCATAGAAGCACCCTATCCGTTCTTCAGCGTTCCGGTCATGCTGGGCACGTTGGGAGGCATTGGCCTGGTTGTGGGCCCGGCTGGCTTGCTATGGCTCAATCTCAAGCGCTCACCGCTACATGGCGACGCACGGCAAAAACCGATGGATCGCGGTTTTATTTTGCTGCTGCTGCTGACCAGTCTGACCGGTTTAGCCCTGCTGGCAGGAAGAGACTCGTCCTGGATGGCTATTTTACTCGCCATTCACCTCGGCGTGGTCATGGCGCTCTTTCTGACCATTCCTTACGGAAAATTTGCCCATGGATTTTACCGCTGCGCGGCCTTACTCAAGTGGGCGATTGAGAAACGGCGCGGCAAACAGGCGGGGGTCACAGGCAACTAACCCGCAAACTCTTACCTCTATAAATATTATGATAAGACAGTGGAGCAAACCCAATGACACAACAACCATCGCGTGCCGGAACTTTCGGCGCAATACTGCGGGTAACCAGCGGTAATTTCCTCGAACAGTTCGACTTTTTTCTGTTCGGTTTTTACGCCACCTATATCGCCAGGACTTTCTTTCCTGCGGAGAGTGAATTTGCCGGGCTAATGTTGACCTTTGCTGTTTTCGGCTCGGGTTTCTTAATGCGGCCGGTTGGCGCAATTGTGCTGGGCGCTTACATCGACAGAATTGGTCGCAGGAAAGGGCTGATGGTGACGCTGGCCATTATGGGCTGCGGTACCCTGCTGATTGCCCTGGTACCCGGTTATCATAGTATTGGTCTGCTGGCCCCCGTGCTGGTATTGCTCGGCCGATTATTACAGGGCTTCTCCGCGGGCGTGGAGCTGGGCGGCGTCTCAGTTTATCTGTCTGAAATCGCCACACCTGGCAATAAAGGATTTTACACAAGCTGGCAGTCCGCCAGCCAACAGGTCGCCATTGTGGTGGCGGCGTTGATTGGCTACGGCCTGAACGCCACGCTGGGACACGATGAGATCTCTGAATGGGGCTGGCGCATTCCCTTCTTTATTGGTTGCATGATTATTCCTTTGATCTTCGTGCTACGCCGCTCGCTTCAGGAAACAGACGCATTTTTACAACGAACACATCGTCCCGACACCAGGGAAATTTTCACCACTATCATCAAAAACTGGCGCCTCATTGCTGCGGGTACGCTGCTGGTGGCGATGACCACTACGACGTTCTATTTCATTACTGTCTACACCCCGACCTACGGCAGGGCTGTACTCCACCTGAGCGCTCGCGACAGCCTGGTAGTCACCATGCTGGTCGGTATTTCTAACTTTATCTGGCTGCCGATTGGCGGGGCAATTTCTGACCGAATTGGTCGTCGTCCGGTGTTAATGGGGATTACCGTACTCGCACTGATCACCACCTGGCCGGTAATGCACTGGCTCACCGCCGCACCAGATTTTACGCGCATGACGTTGGTCCTGCTTTGGTTCTCGTTCTTTTTTGGTATGTATAACGGGGCAATGGTAGCCGCTCTCACCGAGGTGATGCCGGTCTATGTGCGTACGGTGGGCTTTTCACTGGCATTCAGTCTTGCCACGGCGATTTTTGGCGGCCTAACGCCGGTCATATCCACGGCGCTGGTTCAGCTAACCGGGGATAAAAGCTCACCGGGATGGTGGCTGATGTGCGCGGCACTTTGCGGACTCGCCGCCACGGCAATGCTGTTTGTCCGGCTGAGTCGGGGTTATCAACCAGTGGAACATAAGCTCTAAAATGCAAACGGGCGGAAAATTCTCCGCCCGTCGTCTTCTTCATTTTTCGATTTACTGCGCAGTATTCTTACTGCGTATTTCCTGCCAGACTTTGTCACAGTCAGCATTAACGGACTGACCGTTACCCGTGCGCGTGGCCTGGATACACTGCTGATAATCCAGCACGCGTACGCTTTCTTCATCGGCAAACTGTTGGTGCTGTTTTTCTTTCTTCAGCACATTTAACACACTTTGGCAGGCTTCAATTTTCTCCGGCGAACCCTGAGCGGTATTAATACACGCACTGTAGGCTTCTTTCAGACGGCTGTCTTCTTTCGGCGCAGGAGATTGCGCACACGCCACCAGCCCTGATGCCATAACGGCGATGAGTATCAGTTTTTTCATAACACTTTCCTCAACGAGGCGGCAGGCACCTGGCCTGCCGCTGTTGGCATTAGAAGATGGTGAACGGAGCAATAACGATGAACTTCACGTCGCGCTCATCCTGGAACATGTTGCCGTAACCACCGCCCCAGCTCGGAATGTCTGAATGGTTGTCGTACTGAGTGAAGTGCAGCTTAAACATGGTGCCCTTCGCACGACCTTCCTGCAGGGTGTATACCGCATCCAGGCTGTAAGAAGACTCTTCGATAGTCCGGTTTTTGTCGTAGTACGCATCCGGGTTAAGCTGCCAGGTTGATGGCTTAGCATCCCATGCGTAAACGTAGGACGCGCCTACCGCCCAGCCCGGCAGATTCCAGTTTTTCAGGTCATACATTGCGCCGAAGAAGACTGCCTTTTCACCGTTGGCGTTAAAGTCAGAACGGTTATCCCACCAGACATCCAGACGACCGTTCGAAGAGGCGTAGGTTGGGGTCATACGCTGCAGGAAGTAACCCTGCTGGCCGTCCGCTTTAACCCAGGTCCCTTCCAGACGCAGGTCAACGACTTCCGCCACTTTGTAGCCAAAGGTCAACGCCTGCAGCCAGGCTGTGCCATCATAAATATCGTTCACGGTACGATCATCAACTTTGTCGCGTGCACCGTAGAACTGGTAGCTGGTGGTAAATGGGTTACCGCCTAAATCGAATTTGTAGCTGGCTTTTGCGAAGTACTGATCGACATAACCTTCAGACTGACCAAATGCCGCTTCCAGCAACAGGTTATTTTTGAAGTCATATTTCGCGCCAATTGAGTGCAGGTAATCAACGCTGGTCTTTTTATCCGCCTGATAGAATTTATCAACTTCGGTGTGCCACGGTGCTTTATATTCGTTAGCCCACATATAGGAGAAGCTCAGCGCGCCAGCATCACCATAGTCGAAGTTGGCACCAGCTTCAGCACCCTGATAGGTACCTGGCATAAAACTCCAGTGCGGTGCCAGCAGAGTCTGGCCGGTTGGCTGAATGTAACCGGCACGCGCCCAGGTTGGGCCGTATTTAAATTTAGCTGCTGCTTTATAAAGGCTAATCCCGCTCTTATCGCCGGAGTAATCCTCGTCATAGCCTTTATTTTTGGAAGAGAATGCGATTTCGTTTGGATGACCGCTTTCACTACTTTCGTTCATTTCAATAGCGGTGAATGCTGCGATATCAATACCAAACATATCGGCCGCATAACCGGACTGGAAGTCGAGGTTAGCGTTCCAGGTGGAGTGAGAAAGGTTGGTTTTGTATTTGTCATGATCGGTCACATCTTTACGGTCACGCTCACGCTGCCAGTAATAGATGCCGCCGGTTAAGGTTGAGTCATCAATAAATCCTTCGGCGTGTACCTGGGGAGCGACAACAAAGCCCGACATTGCTGTGATACCGGCGATAGCCAGCGCCAGCGTACTACGTTTGCCACTAAACGTACGCATATGTTAATCCTCTTTGACATATAAAATGCTGCCGATAAAAGCGGTCAGCGAAAAAACAAAAATTAAAAAAGTAGCGCCAAGAAAACCTCAGTGACTACAATGAATAGACTATTTTTCGCGACGCGAATTATCAATCTCTTTCTGTAACGAGTATGTAATAGTATGAGCAACCGCACATATTTCATTGCTTTCTGTTACATTTTCATTGGGAGATAAAAAAGCGTTGAAAAAATGAAAAAAGCGCTTGTTTTCCATGGGGATGAAATCGGTTTCAGCCCATTTCACATTGAGGTAAGTTATTTAAACGCAAAAACATTCAGCTAAGCCATTATTACAAGCATGTAATTAATTCGCTCCGCAAATGGAGCCTGTTTCACGGTTTTTTTGCGAAAAAAAACGCCGCATGAAGCGGCGTTTAGAGAGGATGTGTTGCAGCTTATTCGCCCGCTTTAGCCCACGTATCACGCAGGCCAACGGTACGGTTAAACACCAGCTTATCAGCCGTTGCATAACGGCTGTCCAGGCAGAAGTAACCTTCACGCTCAAACTGGAACGCTTTACCTGCAACCGCTGCCTGCAGCGACGGTTCACCGTACCCCTGCTTAATGACCAGCGATTCCGGGTTAATAACGGACAGGAAGTCTTCCGCCGCACCTGGGTTTGGCACGCTAAACAGACGGTCGTACAGACGGATTTCAATCGGTAGCGCATGGGACGCGCTCACCCAGTGAATAACGCCTTTAACTTTACGACCATCGGCCGGATCTTTGCTCAGGGTATCGGCATCGTAGGTGCAGAAAATGGTGGTGATATTCCCTTCCGCATCTTTCTCAACACGTTCGGCTTTGATCACATAAGCATTACGCAGGCGTACTTCTTTGCCCATCACCAGACGCTTGTACTGCTTGTTCGCTTCTTCACGGAAGTCTGCACGATCGATCCAAATTTCACCGCTAAATGGCACTTCGCGGCTGCCCATTTCCGGTTTGTTCGGATGGTTAGGCATGGTGACCAGTTCACTTTCACCCTGCGGATAGTTTTCGATAACCAGTTTCACCGGATCGATAACTGCCATTGCGCGCGGGGCGTTTTCGTTCAGATCTTCGCGGATACAGGATTCCAGAGAAGCGATCTCAATGGTGTTGTCCTGCTTGGTCACGCCAATGCGTTTGCAGAACTCACGGATCGCGGCAGCGGTGTAACCACGACGACGCAGGCCAGAAATCGTCGGCATACGCGGATCGTCCCAGCCTTCAACGTGCTTGTCGGTCACCAGCAGGTTTAGCTTGCGCTTGGACATCACGGTATATTCCAGATTCAGGCGCGAGAATTCGTACTGGCGCGGATGAACCGGAATGGTGATGTTGTCCAGCACCCAGTCGTACAGACGACGGTTATCCTGGAACTCCAGCGTACACAGGGAATGCGTAATGCCTTCCAGCGCATCGCTGATGCAGTGGGTAAAGTCGTACATCGGGTAGATGCACCACTTGTTACCGGTCTGGTGGTGTTCGGCGAACTTAATGCGGTACAGCACCGGATCGCGCATCACGATAAACGGCGAAGCCATATCGATTTTCGCGCGCAGACAAGCCTTACCTTCTTCAAAGCCACCGGTACGCATTTTTTCGAACAGCGCCAGGTTCTCTTCGACGCTACGATCGCGGTACGGGCTGTTTTTGCCAGGCGCAGTCAGCGTACCGCGGTATTCGCGGATTTCGTCCGCTGACAGTTCGTCAACGTAAGCCAGGCCTTTATTAATAAGCTCTACCGCATAGGCGTGAAGCTGATCGAAGTAATCCGAAGAGTAGCGAATGTCGCCAGTCCAGTGGAAACCTAACCATTCAACGTCGTTTTTAATCGACTCAACGTACTCGATATCTTCTTTAACCGGGTTCGTATCATCAAAACGCAGGTTGCACTGGCCCTGGTAATCTTGCGCAATGCCAAAGTTCAGACAAATGGATTTCGCGTGGCCAATGTGCAGATAGCCATTTGGCTCCGGCGGAAAACGGGTATGGATAGTGGTGTGCTTACCACTGGCCAGATCTTCATCGATGATCTGACGAATAAAGTTACTCGGGCGGGCTTCAGCCTCACTCATCGTGGATTCCTCAAAGCGTAAACAACGTATAACGGAGTATGATCTTATAAGCGACGTCAGGAGACAACTATTAGTTGCACAAAAAAGGTGTTTCAACAGGATATATGAGGGTATTTGCTGCAAAAAAAAGCGGCGGAGGAATATCCCCCGCCGCTTAAGGCACTTAACTCACTTTACTCAGGAGCAGTTATTTACCTTTAATCTCATACAGTGGTGTTTGACCAGCAACCACATGACCTTCGGCTTTAATGACCAGAGCGCCGAAATCATCGCTGTTGCTGCACACAACCGGGCTTATCATGGAACGTGCGTTAGCGTTCAGGAACTCCAGATCCATTTCCAGAATCGGTTGCCCTGCAGTAACTTCCGCACCTTCTTCAACCAGACGCTTGAAGCCTTTACCTTCCAGCGCAACGGTATCGATGCCCATATGGACCACGATTTCCGCGCCCTTAACAGTTTCCAGACAGAACGCATGGTTAGTGTTGAAGATTTTCACGATGGTACCCGCAGCCGGCGCAACCACGATTTTATCTGTTGGTTTCACCGCTACGCCGTCGCCTACAGCTTTGCTGGCGAAGGCTTCATCAGGAACCTGCTCCAGCGCTACTACGTCACCGGTAATCGGAGAAACCAGCGCTTCAACGGTGACTGCGTTCGCTACAGCCTGCGGTTTTACTACCGGAGCCGCTGCTGCTGGCGCACTTTCACCAGACGCTGCTGCCACCGGGCCACGCGCGACAACTTTCTTCATTTCGTCGCCGATGGATTCGGCTTTCGCCCCCACGATGACCTGGATAGTTTGCTTGTTCAGCTTAACTACACCCGATGCACCTAAACGCTTACACATCGCATCGTTTACGCGACCGGAGTCGGCAACAGTCAGACGCAGACGAGTGATACAGGCATCAATCGCTTTCAGGTTATCAGTACCGCCAACCGCTGCAATGTAGTTGGTTGCCAGTTGAGCCAAACCTTCTTCAGTGTTGCTGTTGGCTTCTTCAGTAACGATATCGTCTTCTTTATCTTCGCGGCCCGGCGTTTTCAGGTTAAACATACGAATCACCGCGCTGAACAGCACAAAGTAGATGACGAAGAACACCAGGCCCATAGCGACCAGCATCCAGACGTTCTTACTTGCTGCCGGCAGGTTGTACATCAACACGTAGTCGATTGCACCTGCGGAGAAGGAGAAGCCTGCGTGGATCCCCAGCAGTGTTGCAACGAACAGGCTGATACCCGTTAACAGTGCGTGCAGGAGGTACAGCAGTGGAGCCAGGAACATGAACAGGAATTCCAGCGGCTCGGTAACACCGGTCAGGAACGCGGTGATCGCAACGGACAGCAGCATACCGCCAACCATCGGACGACGTGCTTTCGGAGCCGCGAAGTACATCGCCAGCGCCGCACCCGGCAGACCAAACATCATGATCGGGAAGAAGCCAGACATGAACATACCCGCAGTGCCGTCACCCGCGTAGAAGCGGTTGATGTCACCGTGGAATACGGTACCTGCAGCGTTAGTAAATTCGCCAATCTGGAACCAGGCGATAGTATTCAGCACCTGATGCAGACCGGTTGGGATCAGCAAACGGTTGATGAAACCAAAGATACCGGAACCCAGCGCGCCAGCGCCAACGATCCACTCACCACCCGCATGGATGGCGTTCTGTACCGGTGGCCATACGTAACCGAAGATAGCAGCCAGCACCAGACAGAAGAAGCCAGTGGCGATCGGCACAAAGCGTTTGCCGCCAAAGAAGCTCAGGAAGTCAGGCAGTTTGATACCAGACCAGCGGTTATACACGGCACCGCCGACCAGACCGGTGATGATACCAGCCAGCACGCCCATATTGATTGCAGGGTTAATGGTAACCATTGCTTTGGTCAATATGAAATAACCGACCGCACCTGCCAGTGCTGCTGCACCTGCACTGTCTTTTGACCAGCTGGAAGCAACACCGATCGCAAATATTAACGCGAGGTTATCAAAGATGGCCCCACCCGCTTGCGCGATGAAGGGTACGTTAAGTAAATCTGGTTGGCCGAATCGCAGCAGCAGTGCCGCGACTGGCAGCACAGCGATGGGGAGCTGTAACGCCCTACCCAGCCGCTGGAAAAAACCTAAAATATTCATTTTATTCCCCCTACGAGACCCCGATTAGGCTTCTTTGAAGCCATATTTTTATTGTGCGACCATTCCTGACAGCAAGATTCTGGAACAACGATATTAACCATTCATCTACATTCAGAGTGTGTGAAAAATTAATTCGTATCGCAAATTAAACGCATGTTTTTTGTGATTCCAGTCACCAAATATCGTTATTAACCCTCCCTTTCACTGGCTAACTACGAAAACTTATTTTATCATTCAAAAAATCGAAACGGATTGATCCTTACCGATGCAAAACCAGGTTACGCTTAATACTGCACAGAGACTCAATCCGCCAATTGCTTACATTTACTTTTGAGGTGAAGAATGAGACTGATCCCCCTGAATACCGCTGAACAAGTCGGCAAATGGGCTGCTCGCCATATCGTTAACCGTATTAACGCGTTCAAACCAACGGCAGATCGTCCGTTCGTTCTGGGCCTGCCGACTGGCGGTACTCCGCTGACAGCTTATAAAGCATTGGTTGAAATGCACAAAGCGGGCCAGGTGAGCTTCAAGCATGTTGTTACTTTCAACATGGACGAATATGTTGGCCTGCCGAAAGAGCATCCGGAAAGCTACCACAGCTTTATGCACCGCAATTTCTTTGATCACGTTGATATTCCAGCAGAAAACATCAACCTCCTCAATGGTAACGCGCCGGATATTGATGCAGAATGCCGTCAGTATGAAGAAAAAATCCGTTCTTACGGTAAAATCCACCTGTTTATGGGCGGTGTAGGCAACGATGGTCACATCGCGTTCAACGAACCTGCTTCCTCTTTGGCTTCCCGTACCCGCATCAAAACGCTGACTCACGACACACGTGTTGCTAACTCACGCTTCTTTGACGGCGACGTAAGCCAGGTGCCTAAATATGCGCTGACCGTTGGCGTGGGCACCCTGCTGGATGCTGAAGAAGTGATGATCCTGGTTCTGGGCCACCAAAAAGCACAGGCGCTGCAAGCCGCCGTTGAAGGCAACGTTAACCACATGTGGACCATCAGTTGCCTGCAACTGCATCCAAAAGCCGTTGTGGTCTGCGATGAACCTTCCACCATGGAACTGAAAGTGAAGACGCTGAAATATTTCAACGAGTTAGAAGCGGAAAATATTAAAGGTCTGTAATTGATGTCTCCGCCCTGTCGATAAGTTGCAGGGCGGCATTTTTTTGAAATCGGGGGTCGGAATGTATGCTTTAACCCAGGGCCGGATCTTTACCGGTCACGAAATTCTTGATGACCATGCGATTGTTGTCGCCAATGGCCTGATCGACAGCGTTTGCCCACTGGCTGAATTACCGTCAGGGATCGAACAGCGCTCACTGAATGGGGCCATTGTTTCCCCCGGTTTTATTGATGTACAGCTGAACGGCTGCGGCGGCGTACAGTTTAACGATACGGCAGAAGCCGTGACCGTTGAAACGCTAGAAATCATGCAGAAAGCCAATGAAAAATCTGGCTGCACCAACTATTTGCCAACGCTTATCACCACCAGCGATGACCTGATGAAACAAGGTGTTCGCGTGATGCGTGAATACCTGGCGAAACACCCGAATCAGGCATTAGGACTTCATCTTGAAGGCCCGTGGCTGAACCTGGTGAAAAAAGGCACCCATAATCCGGGATTTGTCCGTCAGCCGGACGCTGCGTTGGTTGATTTCCTGTGCGATAATGCGGATGTGATCACCAAAGTCACACTGGCACCAGAAATGGTCCCGGTAGAGGTCATCACCAAACTGGTGAATGCGGGTATCGTGGTTTCTGCGGGTCACTCCAATGCGACGGTAAAAGAAGCAAAAATCGGCTTCCGTGCAGGTATTACCTTTGCAACGCATCTGTTCAACGCGATGCCGTACATTACCGGCCGCGAACCCGGTCTGGCGGGCGCTATTTTGGATGAAGCCGATATCTACTGCGGTATCATCGCCGATGGCCTGCATGTTGACTACGTTAACATTCGTAATGCTAAGCGCCTGAAAGGCGACAAGCTGTGCCTGGTCACTGACGCGACCGCGCCGGCAGGTGCAAACATTGAACAGTTCATTTTCGCTGGTAAAACAATATACTACCGCAATGGACTGTGTGTTGATGAGAATGGCACGTTAAGCGGTTCATCATTAACCATGATTGAAGGCGTACGCAATCTGGTCGAGCATGCAAATATCGCCCTCGACGAAGTCTTACGCATGGCAACGCTCTACCCTGCTCGCGCCATTGGCGTCGACAAACAACTCGGCAGCATCGCGCCAGGCAAAGTAGCCAACCTGACTGCGTTCACGCACGACTTTAAAATCATCAAGACCATCGTTAATGGCAACGAGGTCGTTACTGAGTAAGAGAAAGAATGACACCAGGCGGACAAGCTCAAATAGGTAATGTTGATCTCGTAAAACAGCTTAACAGCGCGGCGGTTTATCGCCTGATTGACCAGCATGGGCCAATCTCGCGAATTCAAATTGCCGAGCAAAGCCAGCTTGCCCCCGCCAGCGTAACCAAAATTACGCGTCAGTTGATCGAACGCGGGCTGATCAAAGAAGTCGATCAGCAGGCCTCCACCGGGGGCCGCCGCGCTATCTCTATCGTCACAGAAACCCGCAACTTCCACGCCATCGGCGTACGCCTGGGTCGCCACGACACAACGCTCACGCTCTATGATATGAGCAGTAAAGTTGTCGCTGAAGAGCATTACCCCCTCCCGGAGCGCACCCAGGAAACGCTGGAATATGCGCTGCTCAACACCATTGCCATCTTTATTGAGAGCTGCCAGCGGAAAATCCGTGAGCTGATCGCAATTTCTGTCATCCTGCCTGGCCTTGTCGATCCTGAAAGCGGCGTCATCCGCTATATGCCACACATTCAGGTCGAAAACTGGGGACTGGTCGAAGCGCTCGAAAAACGCTTCAAAGTCACCTGCTTTGTTGGTCACGATATTCGCAGCCTGGCGCTGGCTGAGCACTATTTCGGGGCAAGTCAGGATTGCGAAGACTCCATTTTGGTGCGAGTGCACCGCGGAACCGGGGCAGGAATCATCTCCAATGGCCGAATTTTCATCGGTCGCAATGGCAACGTCGGCGAGATTGGTCATATTCAGGTAGAGCCGCTGGGTGAGCGCTGTCACTGCGGTAATTTCGGCTGCCTGGAAACCATTGCCGCCAATGCTTCTATTGAACATCGCGTGCAGAACTTACTGAAGCAGGGTTATCCAAGTCGACTCACGCTGGATGATTGCAGCATCAAAGCCATCTGTAAGGCAGCAAATAAAGGCGATAATCTGGCAGCAGAAGTCATTGAGCACGTTGGTCGCCACCTGGGTAAAACCATCGCCATCGCCATTAACTTGTTTAATCCACAAAAAATCGTCATTGCAGGCGAAATTACCGAGGCGGATAAGGTGCTGCTGCCTGCAATAGAAAGCTGTATCAACACGCAGGCGTTGAAGGCGTTTCGCCATAATTTACCGGTGGTTCGGTCCACGCTGGATCATCGCTCCGCCATTGGCGCTTTTGCGCTGGTGAAGCGCGCAATGCTCAACGGTACACTGCTGCAACGTTTGCTGGAAAACTAATACACGTCATTCTTCGAGCTGCCTCTGCGTTAGCTGCATCTGCTCACCCCGGTCACTTACTTCAGTAAGCTCCAGGGGTTCGCAGACTTGCCGCCTTGATGCAACTCGAATGATGTAGTGTATTTTGTGTATAGTAATGCCTTCTTTTTTTAATGTCGGATTGTCCATGGCCATTAAGAATGTAATTTGTGATATCGACGGCGTGCTGATGCACGACAATGTTGCCGTACCAGGTGCGGCAGAATTTCTGACTGGGATCCTGGAAAAAGGTCTGCCGTTAGTCCTGCTGACTAACTACCCTTCGCAGACCGGGCAAGATCTGGCAAACCGCTTTGCCACAGCGGGTGTGAATGTCCCTGATAGCGTCTTTTATACTTCCGCGATGGCTACCGCTGATTTTCTTCGTCGCCAGGAAGGGAAAAAGGCCTACGTGGTAGGCGAAGGCGCGTTAATTCACGAACTGTATAAAGCTGGATTTACCATTACCGACGTGAACCCCGATTTTGTGATTGTTGGCGAGACACGTTCTTATAACTGGGACATGATGCACAAAGCGGCGTATTTTGTCGCCAACGGCGCTCGTTTTATCGCCACTAACCCGGATACCCACGGTCGCGGCTTTTATCCCGCCTGTGGAGCGCTCTGTGCCGGTATTGAGAAGATCTCAGGTCGTAAACCGTTTTATGTCGGCAAACCCAGCCCGTGGATTATTCGTGCGGCGCTCAACAAAATGCAGGCGCACTCAGAAGAAACCGTTATCGTTGGCGACAACCTGCGTACCGATATTCTGGCTGGTTTCCAGGCGGGTCTGGAAACAATCCTGGTTCTGTCTGGCGTATCCAAGCTTGATGATATTGACAACATGCCGTTCAGACCAAGCTGGATTTACCCGTCCGTTGCGGAAATTGATGTGATTTAATTCGCAGGCCGGATAAGACGCGAGTGCGTCTTATCCAGCAATTTTGCGGCGTTATTGCCGGATAGAGGCATCAACGCCGCATCCGGCCTACGGCAGCCCCTCCATTTAATAAAACCGCCATAAAACTGTCGATTCATCAATAAACGCGTCTATTCTGTAATCTTTTTTCACTAATCCACAATGACCATTGCGTTTTTTATTTTTTGCCCCGTAATTCACTTGCGCCCTCTCCGCCTTTGCGGCATTTTCTTTATCAAGCAAACATAAAAAGCATCACGCAACAGGTTAACGGAGAAGGTTATGTGTTCTATTTTTGGCGTATTCGATATTAAAACTGACGCAGTTGAACTGCGTAAAAAGGCCCTGGAACTGTCTCGTCTGATGCGCCACCGCGGCCCGGACTGGTCAGGTATTTACGCCAGTGATAACGCCATTCTGGCACACGAACGTCTGTCCATCGTCGACGTCAATGCCGGTGCTCAACCGCTGTACAACGTGAAGAAGACACATATCCTGGCGGTTAACGGTGAAATTTATAACCACCAGACGCTGCGTGCTGAATACGGCGATCGCTACCAGTTCCAGACCGGTTCCGACTGCGAAGTTATCCTCGCGCTGTATCAGGAAAAAGGACCCGCGTTCCTCGATGACCTGCAAGGCATGTTTGCTTTTGCGCTGTACGACAGCGAGCAGGACGCCTACCTGATCGGTCGCGATCATATCGGGATCATCCCGCTGTATATGGGTTACGACGAGCACGGTAACTTCTACGTAGCGTCTGAAATGAAAGCGCTGGTTCCTGTATGCCGCACGATCAAAGAATTCCCGGCCGGTAGCTATTTGTGGAGTAAAGACGGTGAAATTCGTCAGTACTACCAGCGCGACTGGTTCGAATATGATGCAGTCAAAGATAACGTTACCGATAAAAACGAGCTGCGTCAGGCGCTGGAAGATGCGGTGAAAAGCCACCTGATGTCAGATGTTCCTTATGGAGTTCTGTTGTCCGGCGGTCTGGATTCATCCGTCATTTCCGCAATCACTAAAAAATACGCGGCACGCCGTGTTGAAGATCAGGAACGTAGCGAAGCCTGGTGGCCACAGCTGCACTCCTTCGCCGTCGGCCTGGAAGGCGCTCCGGATCTGAAAGCCGCGCAAGAGGTGGCGAACCATCTGGGTACTGTCCACCACGAGATCCACTTCACCGTGCAGGAAGGTCTGGATGCGATCCGCGACGTGATTTACCACATCGAAACTTACGATGTCACGACGATTCGCGCCTCAACGCCAATGTACTTAATGTCGCGTAAAATTAAAGCAATGGGCATTAAAATGGTGCTGTCGGGTGAAGGTTCTGACGAAGTGTTTGGCGGCTATCTCTACTTCCACAAAGCACCAGATGCGAAAGAACTGCACGAAGAAACCGTGCGCAAGTTGCAGGCGCTGCATATGTTCGACTGCGCCCGTGCCAACAAAGCCATGTCGGCCTGGGGCGTGGAAGCTCGCGTGCCTTTCCTGGATAAGAAATTCCTTGATGTGGCGATGCGCATCAACCCGCAGGATAAAATGTGCGGCAACGGCAAAATGGAGAAACACGTTCTGCGCGAATGTTTTGAGTCCTACCTGCCGGCAAGCGTCGCATGGCGTCAAAAAGAGCAGTTCTCTGATGGTGTCGGTTACAGCTGGATTGACACACTGAAAGAGGTGGCTGCAGAACAAGTTTCAGACCAACAACTGGAAACTGCCAGCTTCCGTTTCCCGTACAACACGCCATCGTCCAAAGAAGCGTATTTGTACCGTGAGATTTTCGAAGAGTTATTCCCGGTAGCAAGCGCTGCCGAATGCGTGCCTGGCGGGCCGTCGGTTGCCTGTTCTTCTGCCAAGGCGATCGAATGGGATGAGGCGTTTAAAACCATGAACGATCCGTCTGGCCGCGCCGTTGGCGTACACCAGTCCGCTTATAAATAAGTTAATCCTTAGCTAAGAGCCCTGCGGGGCTCTTTTTTTATGTTTGTTTTCTGTGCAAAAAAACAATTAATAACTAATAATTGCCGAATATTGCGTCATGCTGTTCGCAACCTAACCAAACAGTCACATTCCAGCTATTTTCAATGAAAAAGGGGTTGACGCTTCAAGGCTCAATACGCATAATGCGCCCCGCAACGCCGATAAGGTTACGCGAAAAAAAGATGGCTACGTAGCTCAGCTGGTTAGAGCACATCACTCATAATGATGGGGTCACAGGTTCGAATCCCGTCGTAGCCACCATCTTTTTTGCGGGAGTGGCGAAATTGGTAGACGCACCAGATTTAGGTTCTGGCGCCGCAAGGTGTGCGAGTTCAAGTCTCGCCTCCCGCACCATTCACCCGTAAGCGTTGCACGGATGGGGTATCGCCAAGCGGTAAGGCACCGGTTTTTGATACCGGCATTCCCTGGTTCGAATCCAGGTACCCCAGCCATTTTTTCTTCGATATAGCGGTTCACCGCAACGGTCATTGGGGTATCGCCAAGCGGTAAGGCACCGGTTTTTGATACCGGCATTCCCTGGTTCGAATCCAGGTACCCCAGCCATCGAAGAAAATGTTAGTATTTGGCTACGTAGCTCAGCTGGTTAGAGCACATCACTCATAATGATGGGGTCACAGGTTCGAATCCCGTCGTAGCCACCATATTAAGGACGTATCGATTCGTTCGGTAAATCCAAAAAATTGTTGGGGTATCGCCAAGCGGTAAGGCTCTGGTTTCTGATACCAGCATTCCGAGGTTCGAATCCTCGTACCCCAGCCAATTTCAAAAAGTCGTCCACTCTGTGGGTGCACCCGTTGGGGTATCGCCAAGCGGTAAGGCTCTGGTTTCTGATACCAGCATTCCGAGGTTCGAATCCTCGTACCCCAGCCATATTAAAAAAGCTCGCTTCGGCGAGCTTTTTGCTTTTCTAACGCCAGGTGACGGCAAGTCTTACCCGGCCTACAGGTTATGTAGGCCTGATAAGCGTAGCGCCATCAGGCACCGCTCGAGCTACAACCCTAACGCATACTTCAGTGCCTGACGTTTCAGTACGCCAGCGCGCTCTGCGGCCATGAGCCCGAGATTACGTATGATGCGCAGCGGCTGCAGGTTATTACTGAATCCGGCGTAGAACAGATCCATACCGCTTTGCATGATGAAATTGTCAGTCATACGGCGATTCTGATAGCGCTTGAGCACCGGCTGACTGGCCCAGGATTCACCGTAGCTGCGCGCGTTCACCAGCACATCAATCAACGCATCGACATCACGAAAACCCAGATTAACGCCCTGCCCCGCCAGTGGGTGAATGGTATGCGCGGCATCACCTACCAGCGCCAGCCCCGGTTGCACATATTGCAGCGCATGACGACGCGTAAGCGGGAACGCCCCCGCAGCCACTGGCATCACGTTACCGAGTCGCGATGGAAAATGTTTAGCAATCTCCGTCTGCAATTGCGACATATTCAGCGCTTGCAATTGGCGGATGCGAGCCGGTGAGTCGTACCACACCAGCGAGGCCCAGTTATCAAACAGCGGTAAAAACGCGCGCGGGCCGTCAGGCGTAAATTGCTGCCAGGTGCTATCTCCCGGTGAATTTTCGCATTGCACGGTTATCAACATACAGGACTGTGCATACTGCCAGGCATGGATACCAATCCCGGCCATTTTTCGCACCTGAGAGTTGGCACCATCGGCGCCGATGACCAGCTTCGCGCTGATGGTTTCGCCGCCTGCCAGCTCAAGCTCATGTCGATCGTTATGTTGATGCAAAGAAATCAGGGACGCCGGTACGCGCAACGTGACTTTGGGGTGAGCTTCCAGCGCCTGCCAGAGCGCCTGCTGCAAGACCGTGTTTTCCACCATATAGCCCAACAGAGGCAGCTTAAGCTCGGCGGCATCAAACATCACATGGGCATTTTCCCACTCCCACGTTTCCAGTCGACGATAAGGATGGCTGCGCATCCCCTGCACCGTATCCCAGACGCCAAGCCCTTTTAGCAACGACACCGACGCGGAACTAATGGCAGAAATTCTGACATCAGGCTGTCCGTCAGCCACAAACGGCGCGGGAACGGCATGCTCAATGACCGTTACCGTAAATCCATGCTGCGCCAGTCCAAGCGCCAGCGCGCCGCCGACCATCCCCCCGCCGACAATGGCAATTTCCGTTGGTTGATTTGTCATGGTCAATTATCCAGTTACATGTATTGTGTAAGTTTACAGGATTTTTTACCCCTTGAGGCTGACATCCGTCATACTGGTCACAACCGCGCCAAAGCAGTACACTATGCGCCCTGCATTTCAGCCACAATTTCGCAAGAGCAAGTCGATGACCAAAAAACTCCATATTAAAACCTGGGGCTGTCAGATGAACGAATACGATTCATCGAAGATGGCCGATCTGCTGGATGCCACTCATGGGTATCAACTGACTGACGTGGCGGAAGAAGCGGATGTGCTGCTGCTGAATACCTGCTCAATCCGTGAGAAGGCTCAGGAAAAAGTGTTCCATCAACTGGGCCGCTGGAAGCTGTTAAAAGAGAAAAATCCCAAGCTCATTATTGGGGTCGGTGGCTGTGTTGCGTCTCAGGAAGGCGATCATATTCGCCAGCGCGCACATTACGTCGATATTATTTTTGGACCGCAAACGCTGCACCGCCTGCCGGAAATGATCAACAAAGTGCGAGGGAGCACCACCCGTAGCCCGGTGGTTGATATCAGTTTCCCGGAGATCGAAAAGTTCGACCGCCTGCCGGAACCGCGTGCTGAAGGTCCAAGCGCGTTTGTGTCCATCATGGAAGGTTGTAATAAATATTGTACTTACTGCGTGGTGCCCTACACCCGCGGTGAGGAAGTCAGCCGTCCGGCGGATGATATTCTGTTTGAAATCGCCCAGCTTGCAGCCCAGGGCGTGCGTGAAGTGAACCTGCTGGGGCAAAACGTGAATGCCTGGCGCGGTGAAAACTACGACGGCACGATCGGATCTTTTGCCGATCTGCTGCGTCTGGTGGCCGCGATCGACGGCATCGACCGTATTCGCTTCACCACCAGCCATCCGATCGAATTCACCGATGATATCGTTGAAGTTTATCGCGATACGCCAGAGCTGGTGAGCTTCCTGCATCTGCCGGTACAGAGCGGTTCAGACCGCGTACTGAATCTGATGGGACGTACCCATACCGCGCTGGAGTACAAAGCGATCATCCGCAAACTGCGCGCAGCGCGTCCGGATATCCAGATTAGCTCCGACTTCATCGTTGGCTTCCCGGGTGAAACCACGCAGGATTTCGAGCAAACCATGAAGCTTATCGCTGACGTCAATTTTGACATGAGCTACAGCTTTATTTTCTCTGCGCGTCCTGGCACCCCTGCCGCCGATATGGTCGACGACGTGCCGGAAGAAGAGAAGAAACAGCGTCTGTACATTCTTCAGGAGCGTATCAACCAGCAAGCTATGGCCTGGAGCCGTCGTATGGTCGGCACGACCCAGCGCATTCTGGTTGAGGGCACATCGCGTAAGAGCATCATGGAACTGTCAGGCCGTACCGAAAATAACCGTGTGGTGAACTTTGAAGGCAACCCGGATATGGTCGGTAAGTTCGTAGACGTAGAAATTACCGATGTCTGGACTAATTCCCTGCGCGGTAAAGTGGTGCGTACCGAAGATGAAATGGGTCTGCGTATCGCAGAATCCCCTGAATCGGTCATTGCGCGTACCCGTAAAGAAAACGATCTGGGCGTCGGTATTTATCAACCTTAATCCCGCTGAAAGACGTAAAAGAGCCCGATACCGCTACACTTATCGGGCCTACAATCCTGGGCTCGCTGTCCCGGCGGGCCTTGTAATCTGCCCTATCATCCCCATATTTGCTGCAATGCTTGCGCCTTTCCCCCATGGCGTGAATAATTTCCTTAGATGCCGGTAAATGTTCAGCGTCCGGCGAGACATGCATAAGAGGAACAGTTTGAACATAGACACTCGCGAAATCACCCTTGAACCCGCAGACAATGCCCGCCTGTTGAGCCTTTGCGGCCCATTTGATGACAACATCAAACAGCTGGAACGTCGCCTCGGCATCGAAATTAACCGCCGTGATAACCACTTTAAACTGACCGGTCGCCCAATTTGCGTCACCGCTGCGGCAGATATTTTACGTAGTCTGTACGTCGATACCGCCCCAATGCGCGGTCAGACGCAGGACATCGAGCCTGAACAAATTCATCTGGCGATCAAAGAAGCGCGTGTGCTTGAGCAAAGCGCAGACAGCGTGCCTGAATTTGGCAAAGCGGTGAACATCAAGACCAAGCGTGGGGTAATTAAGCCGCGTACGCCGAACCAGGCACAGTACATTGCGAATATCCTCGACCACGACATCACCTTTGGCGTTGGCCCTGCGGGTACGGGTAAAACGTATCTCGCGGTTGCCGCTGCGGTCGATGCGCTTGAGCGTCAGGAGATCCGTCGTATTCTGCTGACCCGTCCGGCTGTAGAAGCGGGTGAAAAACTGGGATTCCTGCCGGGAGATCTCAGCCAGAAAGTCGATCCGTATTTACGACCGCTGTATGACGCGCTGTTCGAAATGCTCGGCTTTGAAAAGGTTGAAAAGCTGATTGAGCGTAACGTCATTGAAGTTGCGCCGCTGGCCTATATGCGCGGTCGTACGTTGAACGATGCATTCATCATTCTTGATGAGAGCCAGAACACCACCATCGAACAGATGAAAATGTTCCTGACCCGTATCGGCTTTAACTCCAAAGCGGTCATCACTGGCGATATTACCCAGATTGACCTGCCGCGTAGCACCAAATCCGGTCTGCGTCATGCCATTGAAGTGCTGGCTGAAGTCGACGAAATTAGTTTTAATTTCTTCCATAGCGAAGACGTGGTGCGCCACCCGGTGGTCGCCCGTATCGTCACAGCGTATGAAGCCTGGGAAGAAGCAGAACAGAAACGCAAAGCCGAGCAGGCTGCAGAACGCAAGCGCGAAGCTCAGGAGCAGGAACAAAAATGAGTCAGGTTATCCTCGATTTACAGCTGGCATGTGAAGACGAATCCGGTTTACCAACAGAAAGTCAGTTTCAGGGCTGGCTGGATGCGGTGATCCCGCAGTTTCAGGAAGAGTCTGAAGTGACGATTCGTCTGGTCGATGACGCGGAAAGCCACGACCTGAACCTGACCTATCGCGGGAAAGATAAATCCACCAACGTGCTCTCTTTCCCGTTTGAAGCTCCGCCGGGCATTGAGATGCCGCTGCTGGGCGATTTGATCATCTGCCGTCAGGTGGTTGAGAAAGAAGCGCAGGAGCAAGGCAAACCGCTTGAGGCCCACTGGGCGCACATGGTGGTGCACGGTAGCCTGCATTTACTCGGCTACGACCATATTGAAGACGATGAAGCGGAAGAGATGGAATCCCTCGAAACAGAGATTATGCTTGCTCTGGGCTATGAGGATCCGTACATTGCCGAGAAAGAGTAAGCATTTCGACATCTTGTAGGCCTGATAAGGCCTACAAGGTTTGAAGTACAATGAAGAGATATGCCGTCAACAGCTGAATATACGCGCATGACGAGCTTTGTATTAACTAACATGAGAACCCATACGACGCCATGAGCGACGACAATTCACACAGTAGTGACACCTTAAACAGCAAAAAGGGATTTTTTTCCCTGTTACTGAGCCAACTTTTCCACGGTGAACCGAAAAACCGCGACGAACTGTTGGAGCTGATCCGTGATTCCGGGCAAAACGACCTTATCGATGAAGATACGCGCGATATGCTCGAAGGGGTAATGGATATTGCGGACCAACGTGTTCGCGACATCATGATCCCTCGCTCCCAGATGATTACCCTGAAACGCAACCAAACTCTGGACGAATGCCTCGATGTCATTATCGAGTCTGCCCACTCGCGTTTCCCGGTAATTAGCGAAGACAAGGATCACATTGAAGGGATTCTGATGGCCAAAGATCTGCTGCCGTTTATGCGTAGCGATGCCGAAGCCTTCAGCATGGAGAAAGTGTTACGCCAGGCGGTTGTCGTCCCTGAAAGCAAGCGGGTTGACCGCATGCTGAAAGAGTTCCGCTCCCAGCGTTATCATATGGCTATCGTTATCGACGAGTTTGGCGGTGTCTCAGGTCTGGTGACCATTGAGGACATCCTTGAACTGATCGTCGGTGAAATTGAAGATGAGTACGACGAAGAAGACGATATTGATTTCCGTCAGCTCAGTCGCCACACCTGGACTATTCGCGCGCTGGCGCCAATTGAAGACTTCAACGAAGCTTTCGGCACGCATTTCAGCGATGAAGAAGTGGATACCATTGGCGGGTTGGTCATGCAGGCCTTCGGTCATCTGCCCGCACGTGGAGAGACCATCGACATTGATGGTTACCAGTTCAAAGTGGCAATGGCCGACAGCCGTCGTATTATTCAGGTTCATGTCAGAATTCCGGACGACTCACCCCAGCCCAAACTGGACGAATAAACCCGAAACTGGATCTAAGACTACATGGCATTTGCCCCATTAATTGAACGCCAGCGCATTCGCCTGCTGCTGGCGTTATTATTCGGTGCCTGCGGGACACTGGCTTTCTCACCGTATGACATCTGGCCCGCTGCGATTGTTTCGCTGATGGGCCTGCAGGCTCTCACCTTCAACCGCCGTCCGCTCCAGTCTGCCGCTATCGGCTACTTCTGGGGACTGGGACTGTTTGGCTCAGGCATCAACTGGGTTTACGTCAGTATCGCGCAGTTTGGCGGTATGCCGGGCCCCGTTAACGTCTTCCTCGTGGTTCTGCTTGCTGCTTACCTTTCCCTCTATACGGGTCTGTTTGCCGGTGTTTTGGCGCGTCTGTGGCCGAAAACCACCTGGATACGCGTAGCGATTGCCGCGCCGGTAGTCTGGCAAATCACTGAATTCCTGCGCGGCTGGGTGCTGACCGGCTTCCCATGGCTACAGTTCGGCTACAGCCAGATCGACGGTCCGTTAAAAGGACTGGCGCCGGTAATGGGCGTTGAGGCGATTAATTTCCTGCTGATGATGATTAGCGGCCTGCTGGCGCTGGCGCTGGTTACGCGTAACTGGAAGCCGCTGGTTGCCGCCTTGGTGCTTTTCGCTCTGCCCTTTCCGCTGCGCTATATCCAGTGGTACACGCTTGAGCCGGAAAAAACCACCCAGGTCTCGATGGTGCAGGGTGACATTCCGCAGTCGCTTAAATGGGATGAAGGCCAGTTACTCAACACCCTGAAGATTTATCTCGACGCCACCCAGCCTGAGATGGGCAAATCACAGCTCATCATCTGGCCAGAATCCGCTATTCCGGACCTGGAAATTAACCAGCAGCGTTTTTTGAGTATGATGGATGACCTGCTGAAATCGAAAAACAGCACGTTGATTACCGGTATCGTAGACGCACGTCTGAACAAGCAGAATCGTTACGACACCTACAACACCATTATCACGCTGGGTAAAGACAGTCCGTACAGCTACGATTCCAGCAACCGCTACAACAAAAACCATCTGGTACCATTTGGCGAGTTTGTCCCGCTGGAATCGATCCTGCGTCCGTTAGCGCCGTTCTTTGACCTGCCAATGTCTTCGTTCAGCCGTGGCCCTTATGTGCAGCCACAACTGCATGCGCACGGCTTTAAGCTGACGGCAGCCATCTGCTACGAAATCATTCTTGGCGAACAGGTTCGTGATAACTTCCGCCCGGATACGGACTACCTGCTGACCATCTCCAACGATGCGTGGTTTGGTAAATCCATCGGTCCGTGGCAGCACTTCCAGATGGCGCGTATGCGTTCTCTCGAACTGGCGCGCCCTCTGCTGCGTAGCACCAACAACGGTATTACGGCGGTGATTGGCCCACAGGGTGAGATTCAGGCGATGATCCCGCAGTTTACCCGCCAGGTGCTGACCACCAGCGTGACGCCAACCACAGGCTTAACCCCTTATGCCCGTACCGGTAACTGGCCGCTCTGGCTGCTTACCGCGCTATTTGGCTTTGGCGCGGTGGTAATGAGTCTGCGCCAGCGTCGCAAATAAACCAGTGCCCCATCAAATGCAGGCCGGATAAGGCGGTACGCCGCCATCCGGCAGTTGTGCAGCATCGTGCCTGATGGCGCTACGCTTATCAGGCCTACTCCCCCTCCAAAAGACCATTCTGGCACGTCTATTGCTTTGTTCTACAAGGCAAACGCTGTTTTGGCTGAATGTGCAACCTGGTCGCACCAAAGTTGAGCGCCGGTAGCACCTGAAAAGTGCAACAAGATATTTTTGCCCCCAAATGGTGCGGCGCACTTCGCAAAAATAAACAATAACACAGCAAATTCTTTACATTCATCCAAACTAAATGTTAACAAACACATACAAGACTGCACGTTTTAGTAGCAAACAATAACAACATCACAATGGGTATCAATGCGTCCCTGGCGCAGACGATAAAGGAGTTGGATATGCAATTACGTAAGCTCGCCACTGCCATGCTGGTCATGGGAATGTCCGCCGGTCTGGCGCACGCAGAAGACGCAGCACCAGCGGCAGGCAGCACGCTGGATAAGATCGCCAAAAATGGTGTGATCGTTGTCGGCCACCGTGAATCATCAGTACCGTTTTCTTACTACGATAATCAGCAAAAAGTGGTCGGTTATTCACAGGATTACTCCAACGCGATCGTTGAAGCCGTGAAGAAAAAGCTGAACAAGCCTGATCTGCAGGTGAAACTGATCCCGATTACTTCACAAAACCGTATCCCGCTGCTGCAAAACGGCACCTTCGACTTTGAGTGCGGATCCACCACCAACAACGTCGAACGCCAAAAACAAGCGGCTTTCTCTGACACCATTTTCGTTGTCGGCACCCGCCTGCTGGCGAAAAAAGGCGGCGACGTCAAAGATTTCGCCGATCTGAAAGGTAAAGCCGTAGTCGTGACTTCGGGTACCACCTCAGAAGTTCTGCTGCATAAGCTGAACGAAGAACAAAAAATGGATATGCGCATCATCAGCGCGAAAGACCACGGTGACTCTTTCCGTACTCTGGAAAGCGGTCGCGCCGTTGCCTTTATGATGGATGACGCCCTGCTGGCTGGCGAGCGCGCGAAAGCGAAGAAACCAGACAACTGGGAGATCGTCGGCAAACCACAGTCTCAGGAAGCCTACGGCTGCATGCTGCGCAAAGATGACCCTGAGTTCAAAAAGCTGATGGACGACACTATCGCCAAGGCGCAAACCTCAGGCGAAGCTGAGAAATGGTTTGATAAGTGGTTTAAAAATCCAATTCCACCGAAGAACCTGAACATGAATTTCGAACTGTCAGACGAGATGAAAGCCCTGTTCAAAGAACCGAATGATAAAGCGCTTAACTAACTAAAATAAATGGGAGGCTTCCCCTCCCTCTCGATTGCTACTCGGCACGGACAGACTATAAGCCTGATGGTCGTTCCCCACCAGGCCTGAAAACCGCAAAACGCCGAATAACAATCTTCGAGGGTAGCGCTGCTACCCTTTTTTTTCTGGAGTAGATTTATGTCTATAGACTGGAACTGGGGTATTTTTTTACAACAAGCCCCGTTCGGCAACACCACCTATCTCGGCTGGCTCTGGAGTGGCTTCCAGGTCACGGTCGCGTTATCCATCACCGCCTGGATTATCGCTTTCCTCATAGGCTCTTTATTCGGCATCTTACGTACCGTTCCAAATCGTTTTCTTTCCGGGATCGGCACGCTATACGTTGAGCTGTTTCGTAACGTTCCGCTCATCGTCCAGTTTTTCACCTGGTATCTGGTTATTCCTGAACTGCTTCCGGAAAACATTGGGATGTGGTTCAAGGCTGAGTTGGATCCCAACATCCAGTTCTTCCTCTCATCGATGCTTTGTCTGGGGCTGTTTACCGCCGCTCGCGTCTGCGAACAGGTTCGTGCCGCTATTCAGTCTCTGCCTCGTGGGCAGAAAAACGCCGCACTGGCGATGGGGCTGACGTTACCGCAGGCCTACCGCTATGTTCTGTTGCCAAACGCATACCGCGTGATTGTTCCGCCGATGACCTCAGAGATGATGAACCTGGTGAAGAACTCCGCGATCGCCTCCACCATCGGCCTGGTCGATATGGCTGCACAAGCCGGCAAACTGCTGGATTACTCCGCCCACGCATGGGAATCGTTTACCGCTATCACTCTGGCCTACGTCCTGATTAACGCCGTCATCATGCTGGTGATGAATCTCGTTGAACGTAAAATCCGCCTGCCTGGCAATTTGGGAGGCAAATAATGTACGAATTTGACTGGAGTTCAATCGTCCCTTCCCTGCCTTATCTGCTGGATGGGCTGATCATCACGCTGAAAATCACTGTTACGGCAGTGGTCATTGGTATTGTCTGGGGAACCATCCTTGCAGTAATGCGTCTGTCCAGCTTTGCGCCAATTGCCTGGTTTGCGAAAGGCTACGTCAACGTATTTCGTTCCATTCCGCTGGTCATGGTGCTGCTGTGGTTCTACCTGATTGTGCCCGGCTTCCTGCAAAACGTACTGGGCCTGTCGCCAAAAACAGATATTCGCCTGATCTCAGCGATGGTCGCGTTTTCGATGTTTGAAGCCGCGTACTATTCCGAGATTATCCGTGCCGGTATCCAGAGTATTTCTCGTGGGCAGTCCAGTGCCGCGCTGGCGCTGGGGATGACCCACTGGCAGTCGATGAAGCTCATTATTCTGCCGCAGGCATTCCGCGCGATGGTACCGCTGCTGCTGACCCAGGGCATCGTACTCTTCCAGGATACCTCGCTGGTCTATGTATTAAGTCTGGCAGACTTCTTCCGTACCGCCTCTACCATTGGCGAGCGTGACGGCACACAGGTTGAAATGATCCTGTTTGCTGGCGCCGTTTATTTTGTATTCAGTCTGAGCGCATCGTTGTTGGTCAGCTATTTGAAGAAAAGGACAGTTTAATGATTACCCTGAAAAATGTTTCTAAATGGTATGGTCACTTTCAGGTGCTGACCGACTGCTCCACAGAAGTGAAAAAAGGTGAAGTGGTGGTGGTCTGCGGCCCGTCAGGTTCAGGTAAATCAACGCTTATCAAAACGGTGAACGGGCTGGAGCCGGTACAGCAGGGCGTCATCACCGTTGATGGCACCGTGGTGAATGATAAAAAAACCGATCTGGCTAAACTACGCTCCCGCGTTGGTATGGTGTTCCAGCACTTTGAACTGTTCCCGCATCTGTCGATCATTGAGAACCTGACTCTGGCGCAGGTAAAAGTGCTTAAGCGCGATAAAAAGCCGGCCCGCGACAAAGCGCAAAAGTTACTGGAACGCGTTGGTCTGTCAGCACATGCCGAGAAGTTTCCAGCTCAGCTCTCAGGGGGCCAGCAACAGCGTGTCGCTATCGCCCGGGCGCTGTGTATGGATCCTATCGCCATGCTGTTTGACGAACCAACGTCAGCGCTTGATCCTGAAATGATCAACGAAGTACTGGACGTTATGGTTGAACTGGCCAATGAAGGGATGACCATGATGGTGGTAACCCACGAAATGGGCTTTGCGCGTAAAGTGGCGAACCGGGTGATCTTCATGGATGAAGGGAAAATTGTTGAAGACTCACCGAAAGAAGAGTTCTTCGCTAATCCGAAATCGGACCGAGCCAAAGACTTCCTCGCGAAAATCCTGCATTAATCTTGCTGGCGCGCACCTCCATGTGCGCGCCACCTCACGATTTATCTCTTCACTTCTCGAAACAGATACAGCCCAGCGTTAACCTTGTCACAAAGTCCCACTTACAAGGAGCAACAATGGCACTTCCTATCCTGTTTGATTGCGATCCAGGTCATGACGACGCTATCGCAATTGTTCTCGCCCTCGCCTCACCTGAACTGGATGTGAAAGCGATAACCTCATCTGCCGGTAACCAGACACCCGACAAAACGCTGCGTAACGTGTTGCGCATGTTAACGTTGCTCAACCGTACGGATATCCCCGTGGCCGGCGGCGCAGTGAAGCCACTGATGCGCGATCTGATTATTGCCGATAACGTCCACGGTGAGAGTGGGCTGGATGGCCCGGCGCTGCCGGAACCCGCTTTTGCGCCACTGGACTGTACCGCTGTGGAACTGATGGCGAAAACCCTGCGTGACAGCCTGGAACCGGTGACCATTGTCTCCACCGGGCCGCAAACTAACGTAGCATTGCTTCTGAATAGCTATCCGGAGCTGCACGCCAAAATCGCCCGTATCGTGATTATGGGTGGTGCAATGGGCCTCGGAAACTGGACGCCCGCCGCCGAGTTCAACATCTTCGTGGATCCTGAAGCCGCTGAAATCGTATTCCAGTCGGGTATTCCGGTGGTGATGGCTGGTCTGGACGTCACACATAAAGCGCAAATACATCGCGAAGATACCGAGCGGTTCCGCGCTATCGGCAATCCTATTTCGACGATCGTTGCTGAACTACTCGACTTCTTCTTTGAATATCACAAAGATGAAAAATGGGGATTCGTCGGCGCACCGCTGCATGACCCATGCACCATTGCCTGGCTGCTGAAACCTGAACTATTTACCACCGTTGAACGCTGGGTCGGCGTGGAAACTCAGGGTAAATATACCCAGGGAATGACCGTGGTGGATTACTACTTCCTGAGCGGCAATACGCCAAATGCCACCGTAATGGTGGACGTGGATCGCGAATGGTTTGTCGATTTGCTGGCAGAACGGCTGAAGTTTTACGCCTAATACACGCCGGATAGCGCTAACGCTCATCCGGCCTACAAAATCGTGCAATTTGTAGGCCGGATAAGACGCTTTACGTCGCCATCCGGCAATAAGCGATCACGGTTCAAACGGTCGGCGCTGAAACTGATCGTGTCCGCATTTCGGACATAGCGGCAGCACATCCGGGGTGTAAACCGCTAAATGGAAGTGGCACTTCTCGCAGACCAGATTACCTAATCCGACCACCTCGCCGCTGTGATAAACCCCGTGATGACTGAGGTCCTGGAACACTTCGCGCCATTCGAGCTGCGTTTTATCAGTAATATCGGCTAGTTCTTGCCAGATACTCTCCTTGATAACCCGCATAAAGACGCTGTCTGTCTCCTCATCGAGACTTTCTTCATAGCTCAGAGCAAACTCTTCCAGGTCGCGTCTGACGGCCCGGGTGACCTCTTCCACCTCGGTTCGCGTTAACTCCCCGGTCTGCATAACTCGTTGACGCGCCTGCTCCACCAACGCATCGATATCGCGTTCGCCATTACGCAGACGTTCGCTCAGTGAAGCCACCAGTTCACGGTAATATTGAGCAACCTTGTTCATCGCTTCGCCTCCTGGGTCGTTAACTGTCTATAATAATAGACGTTATTTACGCTACGCTTTGCAAGACTGTCCACAGAGTGTGTAAATTCGTGCAAGAATTATCCTTGCGGGAATTCAACGCTGAATGCGCGAAAGGCTGTTTTGGCGCGGGCGTTTGGGCTATGCTATGCGGATCTGAAACACCACATCTAGAGCTACGTTTGTAGCTGTATTGAAAACAGGACCACTGGCTGCCATGCAAGAGCAATACCGCCCGGAAGAGATAGAATCCAAAGTACAGCTTCACTGGGATGAGAAGCGCACATTTGAAGTTACCGAAGACGAGAGCAAAGAGAAGTATTACTGCCTGTCTATGCTTCCCTATCCTTCTGGTCGACTACACATGGGCCACGTACGTAACTACACCATCGGTGACGTGATCGCCCGCTACCAGCGCATGCTGGGTAAAAACGTACTGCAGCCAATTGGCTGGGATGCGTTCGGTCTGCCTGCGGAAGGCGCAGCGGTTAAAAACAACACCGCGCCGGCACCGTGGACGTACGACAACATCGCATACATGAAAAACCAGCTCAAAATGCTGGGTTTCGGTTACGACTGGAGCCGTGAGCTGGCGACCTGTACCCCGGAATACTACCGCTGGGAACAGAAATTCTTCACCGAGCTGTACAAAAAAGGCCTGGTGTACAAGAAAACGTCTGCGGTCAACTGGTGCCCGAACGACCAGACCGTACTGGCGAACGAACAGGTTATCGACGGCTGCTGCTGGCGTTGCGATACCAAAGTCGAGCGTAAAGAAATCCCACAGTGGTTCATCAAAATCACCGCTTACGCTGACGAACTGCTGCGTGACCTGGATAACCTGGATCACTGGCCTGACACCGTGAAAACGATGCAGCGCAACTGGATTGGCCGTTCTGAAGGCGTGGAAATCACCTTCGATGTGAACGGTTACGACAACACGCTGACCGTTTACACCACCCGCCCGGACACCTTTATGGGTGCGACCTATCTGGCCGTTGCCGCAGGTCACCCGCTGGCGCAGAAAGCTGCTGCAAATAACCCAGAACTGGCCGCCTTCATTGACGAATGCCGCAACACCAAGGTTGCTGAAGCCGAAATGGCAACCATGGAGAAGAAAGGCGTCGACACGGGCTTTAAAGCTGTTCACCCGCTGACTGGCGAAGAGATCCCGGTTTGGGCAGCAAACTTCGTCCTGATGGAATACGGTACGGGTGCAGTCATGGCCGTTCCGGGCCACGATCAGCGCGATTACGAGTTTGCGACAAAATATGGCCTGACCATCAAGCCGGTAATTCTGACCGCTGAAGGCGCAGAGCCGGATCTGTCTGAACAAGCCCTGACCGAAAAAGGCGTGCTGTTTAACTCCGGTGAGTTTGACGGCCTCGGCTTCGAAGCTGCCTTCAACGCCATTGCTGACAAGCTGGTAGCGAAAGGCGTAGGCGAGCGTAAAGTGAACTACCGTCTGCGTGACTGGGGTGTTTCCCGTCAGCGTTACTGGGGTGCGCCAATTCCGATGGTCACATTGGAAGACGGTACCGTACTGCCGACGCCAGAAGACCAGTTGCCGGTTATTCTGCCGGAAGACGTGGTTATGGACGGTATTACCAGCCCAATCAAAGCCGATCCAGAGTGGGCAAAAACCACCGTTAACGGCATGCCTGCGCTGCGCGAAACCGACACCTTCGATACCTTTATGGAATCCTCCTGGTACTACGCGCGCTACACCTGCCCGCAGTACAACGAAGGGATGCTGGATCCTGAAGCGGCAAACTACTGGCTGCCGGTTGATATCTACATTGGTGGTATTGAACATGCCATCATGCACCTGCTCTACTTCCGCTTCTTCCACAAGCTGATGCGTGATGCGGGCATGGTCAACTCTGACGAACCGGCTAAACAGCTGCTGTGCCAGGGTATGGTGCTGGCCGATGCGTTCTATTACGTTGGTGCAAACGGCGAGCGTAACTGGGTTTCTCCGGTTGATGCCATCGTTGAGCGCGACGAAAAAGGTCGTATCGTCAAAGCTCAGGACGCAGAAGGTCATGAACTGGTGTATACCGGCATGAGCAAAATGTCCAAGTCGAAAAATAACGGTATCGACCCGCAGGTCATGGTTGAACGTTACGGCGCCGACACCGTACGTCTGTTCATGATGTTCGCTTCTCCGGCTGATATGACGCTGGAATGGCAGGAATCTGGCGTTGAAGGGGCGAACCGCTTCCTGAAACGTGTATGGAAGCTGGTTTACGAACATACTTCCAAAGGCGATGTTGCTGCCCTGAACGTTGATGCGTTGAGCGAAGACCAAAAAGCGCTGCGTCGCGACGTGCACAAAACCATTGCTAAAGTTACCGATGATATCGGTCGTCGTCAGACCTTTAACACCGCAATTGCGGCGATTATGGAGCTGATGAACAAGCTGGCGAAAGCACCGCAGGAAGACGAACAAGACAGAGCCCTGATGCAGGAGGCGTTACTGGCCGTCGTTCGCATGCTGAACCCGTTCACCCCACACGCTTGCTTCACGATGTGGCAGGCGCTGAAAGGCGAAGGCGATATCGACAACGCACCGTGGCCGGTGGCAGACGAAACCGCAATGGTTGAAGACTCGAAGCTGGTTGTTGTTCAGGTGAACGGTAAAGTCCGTGGCAAAATTACCGTTCCGGTAAATGCGACAGAAGAACAGGTTCGTGAACGTGCTGGCCAGGAGCATCTGGTGGCAAAATATCTTGATGGCGTTACCGTACGTAAAGTGATTTATGTACCGGGTAAACTCCTCAATCTGGTCGTTGGCTAAGCGCGGGAGGAAGCGTGCGACTTCTGACAACATTGTTGTTATCTCTGGCGGTGCTTGTCACCGCCGGGTGTGGCTGGCATCTGCGTAGTACTACGCAGGTTCCACCCTCAATGAAAACCATGATCCTGAACTCTGGTGATCCGAACGGCCCATTAAGCCGCGCGGTTCGTAATCAGCTGCGTCTGAACGGCGTTACGCTGCTTGAAGACGGTACAATGCGTAAAGATGTGACATCCTTACGTCTTGGCGCGGTCAGCATTTCGCAGGATACGGCGTCGGTATTCCAGAACGGTCAAACGGCTGAATACCAGATGGTGATGTCCGTAAGTGCTACCGTGCTGATCCCAGGTCATGATATTTATCCAATCAGCGCCAAAGTTTATCGTTCGTTCTTTGACAACCCACAGGCTGCACTGGCGAAGGATAACGAGCAAGAGATGATCGTTAAAGAGATGTATGACAAAGCTGCTGAACAGTTAATTCGTAAGCTGCCAAGCGTACATCTGGCCGATACTCAGTCATCCAGGGCTGATGCTGAGCCTGCGGTGAATAAAGCCGAGGCGCCTGCGTCATCTCCGGCGCGTGTCTCCACCACGCTGGGTAACTGATGCTCAAGTTGTACCCTGAACAACTCCGCGCACAGCTCAATGAGGGGCTACGCGCGGCGTATTTGCTCTTAGGTAACGATCCTCTCTTATTGCAGGAAAGCCAGGACGCCATCCGTCAGGCTGCTGCCACGCAAGGATTCGAAGAACACCATGCCTTCACTCTGGACAACAGCACCGACTGGGGAGAGATTTTTTCACTCTGCCAGGCGATGAGCCTGTTTGCCAGCCGTCAAACCCTGCTCCTGCAGTTGCCTGAAAATGGCCCTAATGCTGCCATTAACGAACAGCTCGCTTCACTCGTCACACTGCTACATGACGACCTGCTGCTGATTGTTCGCGGCAACAAGCTGACTAAAGCGCAAGAAAACGCCGCATGGTATACCGGACTTGCCAATAATGCGGTGCAGGTAAGCTGCCAGACGCCGGAGCAAGCACAGCTCCCGCGTTGGGTCGCCGCCAGAGCGAAGCTTAACAATCTGCAACTGGATGACGCAGCCAATCAGCTGCTGTGTTATTGCTATGAAGGTAATCTTTTAGCACTGGCACAAGCGCTGGAACGGCTGGCATTGCTTTGGCCTGATGGCAAATTAACGCTGCCTCGTGTGGAGAAAGCCGTTAACGATGCCGCGCACTTTACCCCGTTTCATTGGGTGGATGCGCTGCTGATGGGCAAAAGTAAACGCGCGCTGCACATTCTGCAACAGTTACGCCTGGAAGGCAGTGAGCCGGTTATTTTGCTGCGTACGATACAGCGTGAATTACTGCTGTTGGTCAACTTAAAACGGCAGTCAGCCCATACGCCTTTGCGCTCGTTGTTTGATAAACACCGGGTGTGGCAAAATCGTCGGGGTATGATAGGAGATGCGCTAAACCGGCTGAATCCGGCGCAGTTGCGTCAGGCAGTAACGTTGTTAACGCGTACGGAAATTACGCTTAAACAAGACTATGGTCAGTCAGTGTGGGCAGAACTTGAGGGACTTTCCCTTTTGCTTTGTCATAAATCGCTGGCCGATGTTTTTATTGATGGTTGATATGAAATCATTGCAGGCTCTGTTCGGTGGCACCTTTGATCCGGTGCATTATGGTCATCTTAAACCGGTTGAAATTCTGGCGAATCTGATTGGCCTTTCCCGGGTTATTATCATGCCCAATAACGTGCCGCCGCATCGTGCGCAACCCGAAGCGTCCGGCGAACAACGTCAGCGCATGGTTGAACTGGCCATTGCCGATAAGCCGTTGTTCTCGCTCGATGAACGCGAACTGAAACGTGATACCGCTTCCTACACCGCACAAACGCTCAAAGAGTGGCGCGAGGAGCAAGGTCCGGACGTGCCATTAGCATTTATTATTGGCCAGGACTCACTGCTCACTTTCCCTTCCTGGCATGACTACGACACGATTCTGGGTAACACCCACCTTATTGTGTGCCGACGTCCGGGCTATCCGCTCGAAATGGCGCAGGAAAAGCACCAGCAGTGGCTGGAGGATCATCTGACCCATTCGCCAGATGACCTGCACAACCTGCCTTGCGGGAAAATTTATCTGGCTGAAACGCCGTGGTTTAACATCTCCGCCACGCTCATCCGTGAGCGTCTGGAAAAAGGCGAGCCGTGCGACGACCTGATGCCTGGCGCAGTGCTTGACTATATCAATCAGCAGGGGTTGTACCGCTAAGCACCTTGCGTAAAGCCGCCAACAGGCGGTAATTTTCTTCCTGGCTGCGAACGGCTACCCGATAATAGCGCGCATCCAGCCCCGGATAGTTGGCACAACTGCGAATCAAGACATGTTGTTCCAGCATTGCGTGTTGCAGATCAATATCCGCCCGCTCGCAGCGCAATAAACGATAATTTGCCCGACCGGGATACGCCGTCAGGCCGGGCAGTTCTTTCAACTGCCGATCAAACCTCGCGCCCTCTTGCTCCAGCCACTTCCACGTTGCCTGCTGATATGCGCTGTCGCGTAAAATAATCTCTCCAGCCAGTGCAGCAAATGCGTTAATTGACCACGGCATTTGCCTGCGGCGCATCTGTGCAACATCCTGTTCATTACTGTTGACCAGATACCCCAGACGCAGCCCCGGTATCGCATAGAACTTGGTGAGCGAGCGCAGCACCCAAATATGCGGGTTATCCCGAAGCAGCGGAATAAACCCCTGCTCCCCGGCAATAAAATCGATAAACGCTTCATCAAGGATCAGATTGATCCCAAGCCGTTCACAACGCGCGGCTATTTCGCGCAGCAGGCGGTTATCTGGCAGCAAGCCGGTGGGGTTATTGGGCGTACAAAGAAACAGGCAGTCCAGCTCTGAGGTTAACGCATCGAGGATCGCATCGTTAAGCTGCCAGCCATCATCTTCGCGCAGCGCAAACTCATGGATCGTACAATCTCCCCATTGCAGCGCCCGACGATATTCAGCAAACCCAGGCGTCACGATCATCGCATGGCGTGGTTTAAGACCTTGCACCAAAGTGAAAATCGACTCAGTCTCACCGTTTCCGGCAAGTACCCATGAGGCAGGAATCTGATGATGCTCCGCCAGCGCTGCATGCAGTTTAGCGTAATCAACATCCGGGTAACGCTCCGCGCAGTCCAGATTGTCGACGATCGCGCGTTTTAAACTTGCTGGCATACCCAGCGGATTAATATTCGCGCTAAAATCCAGCAATTGTTCAGGCGAGATGCCCAACAGTTCAGCGGCTTCTCGGGTATTACCGCCATGCGCGCTCTTCAATAAAGACATCGTGCCGCTCCACGCAAAAAAAGGTATTTTAGTGAAAAATCACTGCGCAATCAGGGCAAACATCATGTTTTGTGCGAATAACCTCAAGAGGAAAAAATGAGACTCTGGTTAGTACGTCATGGCGAAACTGAAGCCAATGTCGCTGGTTTATACAGCGGCCACGCCCCCACACCGCTAACGGAACGGGGTATCGCTCAGGCGCAAACACTGGGTACGCTGTTACGCCATGTGCCTGTCGACAACGTTCTGTGCAGCGAGTTGGAACGTGCCCGCCATACAACGCAGTTGATCTTAGGCGATCGCGAGGTCCCTGTGCGCAACATGCCTGAGCTTAATGAAATGTTTTTTGGTGACTGGGAAATGCGCCATCATCGCGATCTGGCGCGCGAAGACGCCGAAAACTACGCCGTGTGGTGTAACGACTGGCAGAATGCGACACCAACCAATGGTGAAGGTTTTCAGGCGTTTTCCCAGCGCGTGGAACGCTTTATTGCTCAGCTCGCTGATTACAAAACGTGCCAAAACCTGCTGGTGGTGAGCCATCAGGGTGTTCTGAGCGTGTTGATCGCCCGTCTGCTGTCCATGCCGGCTGCAGCAATGTGGCATTTTCGCGTCGAACAAGGTTGCTGGAGCGCAATTGATTTTTGCGACGATTTTGCGGTTCTGAAAGTGCTTAACAGCCGGGCTGTATGGCGCGACGGGGAGTGAAAGCACTGTTTTTTCTGCCGAAGGGCTTCTCTCCCATTGACACCCCATGACAGGCTGTTATTCTCCGCAACCTGACTTTTCCCGCCCTTCAGAGCTTTGCAGAAATTGTTTTACAAAAATGGCGATGCATTCTGCGGCGTGGGGTGGGATGATAGCGCACTTCAAAAGCGCTTTCGGAGACATTTGTCCCGATATCGCCTCTGGTTCAGGTATACTAACAGACGTTTTTAACTCTTTTCACCCAGGGGGAACACTTGCAGGGTAAAGCACTTCAGGATTTTGTAATCGACAAAATTGATGACCTGAAAGGTCAAGACATCATCGCCTTAGACGTTCAGGGCAAATCCAGCATCACTGATTGCATGATTATCTGCACCGGCACATCCAGCCGTCATGTAATGTCTATCGCAGACCACGTTGTTCAGGAGTCCCGCACTGCAGGCCTGCTGCCGCTCGGCGTAGAAGGCGAGAACGTCGCAGACTGGATCGTCGTTGACCTCGGTGATGTGATTGTCCATGTGATGCAGGAAGAAAGCCGTCGCCTGTATGAACTGGAAAAACTCTGGAGTTAATGCGTGAAGCTGCAACTTGTCGCTGTGGGTACGAAAATGCCTGACTGGGTGCAAACCGGTTTTACGGAGTATCTCCGTCGGTTTCCAAAAGATATGCCTTTTGAGCTGATCGAAATCCCGGCAGGAAAGCGCGGCAAGAACGCGGATATTAAACGCATTCTCGACAAAGAGGGTGAGCAGATGCTGGCTGCCGCAGGCAAGAACCGCATCGTCACCCTTGATATCCCTGGTAAACCCTGGGACACGCCGCAGCTGGCGACTGAACTGGAACGCTGGAAACTGGACGGTCGTGACGTCAGTCTGTTGATTGGCGGGCCGGAAGGTCTCTCTCCTGCCTGTAAAGCGGCAGCGGAACAAAGCTGGTCACTCTCTGCGTTAACCCTTCCTCACCCTCTCGTTCGGGTTCTGGTCGCGGAGAGTCTGTACAGGGCGTGGAGCATCACCACCAACCATCCTTATCACCGTGAGTGATCATTGATTCTTGAGTAGATTAAGCAGCGGATGAAACTACAGAATTCTTTTCGCGACTATTCGGCTGAGTCCGCGCTGTTTGTGCGCCGGGCGCTGGTCGCTTTTTTGGGGATTTTGCTGCTCACCGGCGTGCTGATCGCCAACCTTTATAATCTGCAAATCGTTCGCTTTACTGATTACCAGACCCGCTCGAACGAAAACCGCATCAAACTGGTGCCTATCGCCCCCAGTCGCGGCATCATTTATGACCGTAACGGAATTCCACTCGCCCTTAACCGCACCATTTATCAGATAGAAATGATGCCAGAAAAGGTCGACAACGTTCAGGATACCCTTGACGCGCTGCGTAACGTCGTAGACCTGACGGACGATGACATTGCCGCCTTTAAAAAAGAGCGTGCCCGTTCACACCGCTTCACTTCCATTCCGGTAAAAACTAACCTGAGTGAAGTGCAGGTGGCACGCTTCGCCGTTAATCAATATCGCTTTCCCGGCGTCGAAGTTAAAGGCTATAAACGCCGCTATTACCCCTACGGCTCTGCGCTGACCCACGTCATTGGCTACGTATCGAAGATCAACGATAAAGACGTGGACCGCCTGGACAAAGACGGCAAGCTGGCCAACTACGCGGCAACGCACGACATCGGTAAATTGGGTATTGAACGCTATTATGAAGACGTACTTCACGGCCAGACTGGTTATGAAGAAGTTGAAGTGAACAACCGCGGCCGCGTCATTCGCCAACTGAAAGAAGTGGCACCGCAGGCCGGGCACGATATCTATCTCACCCTTGACCTGAAACTCCAGCAGTACATTGAAACGCTGCTGGCGGGCAGTCGTGCCGCGGTGGTCGTCACCGACCCGCGTACCGGTGGCGTACTGGCACTGGTATCCATGCCGAGCTACGACCCGAACCTGTTTGTCGATGGTATCTCGAGTAAAGATTACTCCGGGTTGCTCAATGACCCGAATACCCCATTGGTTAACCGCGCGACTCAGGGTGTCTACCCTCCTGCTTCGACGGTTAAACCTTACGTCGCGGTTTCTGCATTAAGTGCAGGCGTCATCACCCGCAATACTGGTCTGTTCGATCCGGGTTGGTGGCAATTACCGGGCTCTGAAAAACGTTACCGCGACTGGAAAAAATGGGGGCACGGCCATCTGAACATCACCCGTTCCCTGGAAGAGTCCGCGGATACGTTTTTCTATCAAATCGCCTATGATATGGGGATAGACCGCCTTTCAGAATGGATGAGCAAGTTTGGCTACGGCCAATATACGGGCATCGATCTTGCCGAAGAGCGCGCCGGAAACATGCCAACCCGCGAGTGGAAGCAAAAACGGTTTAAAAAGCCATGGTACCAGGGTGATACCATTCCGGTCGGCATCGGTCAGGGTTACTGGACGGCAACCCCTATCCAGATGAGTAAAGCGCTGATGATCCTTATCAACGACGGTTTGGTAAAAGTCCCGCATCTGCTGATGAGCACGGCAGAAAACGGCAAGCAGGTACCGTGGGTACAGCCACACGAACCACCCGTTGGTGACATTCATTCCGGTTATTGGGAAATCGCAAAAGACGGCATGTACGGTGTCGCGAACCGTCCTAACGGTACTGCACACAAATATTTCGCTGGCGCACCTTACAAAATTGCGGCGAAATCCGGTACTGCACAGGTCTTTGGCCTGAAAGCCAATGAAACCTATAACGCGCACAAGATCGCCGAGCGCTTACGTGACCACAAGCTGATGACGGCCTTCGCACCCTATGATAAGCCCCAGGTTGCTGTTGCCATAATCCTTGAAAACGGTGGCGCGGGCCCGGCTGTGGGTACCATTATGCGCCAGATCCTTGACCACATTATGTTGGGCGACAACAACACCAATCTGCCTGCAGAAAACCCCGCGGTTGCAGCAGCGGAGGACCAATAATCGTGACGGATAATCCGAACAAAAAAACATTCTGGGACAAAATCCACATCGATCCCACGATGTTGCTTATTTTGCTGGCACTGCTGGTTTACAGCTCGCTGGTCATCTGGAGTGCCAGCGGCCAGGATATCGGCATGATGGAGCGCAAGGTCGGTCAGATCGCAATGGGTCTGGTCATCATGGTGGTGATGGCGCAAATCCCGCCCAGGGTTTATGAAGGCTGGGCCCCCTATCTCTACATCTTTTGCATCATTCTGTTGGTGGCGGTAGATGCTTTCGGCGCTATCTCCAAAGGGGCGCAGCGCTGGCTGGATTTGGGTATTGTGCGTTTTCAGCCTTCCGAAATTGCCAAAATCGCCGTGCCGCTGATGGTCGCGCGCTTCATCAACCGTGATGTTTGCCCGCCATCGCTAAAAAATACCGCCATTGCGCTGGTGCTGATATTTATGCCTACCCTGCTGGTCGCAGCCCAGCCTGACCTCGGCACTTCAATTCTGGTTGCCCTTTCCGGCCTGTTTGTTCTGTTCCTTTCCGGTTTGAGCTGGCGCTTAATCGGTGTTGCGGTGGTCCTGGTTGCGGCGTTTATCCCGATACTGTGGTTCTTCCTGATGCATGATTATCAACGTCAGCGCGTCATGATGTTACTCGATCCGGAAACCGATCCACTGGGTGCGGGTTATCATATCATTCAGTCTAAAATTGCTATTGGCTCCGGCGGTCTACGCGGTAAGGGCTGGCTACACGGTACGCAGTCGCAGCTTGAGTTTTTACCCGAACGTCATACAGATTTTATCTTCGCGGTATTAGCGGAAGAACTGGGTCTGGTAGGGATCTTAATTCTGCTGGCGCTGTACATTTTGCTGATTATGCGCGGATTATGGATCGCTGCCCACGCGCAAACCACCTTTGGTCGCGTCATGGCGGGTGGTTTAATGTTGATATTATTCGTTTATGTCTTCGTAAATATTGGTATGGTGAGCGGTATTCTGCCCGTGGTTGGCGTTCCTCTCCCACTGGTCAGTTACGGAGGCTCGGCACTTATCGTGCTGATGGCCGGGTTCGGGATTGTTATGTCGATCCATACCCATAGAAAAATGTTGTCGAAAAGCGTGTAAGGGGTACGCAATGCGTAAGCAGTGGCTTGGTATCTGCATCGCAGCAGGAATGCTTGCGGCGTGTTCGAGTGATGATGGTCAGCAACAGGGTGCTGTCGCGCCGCAGCCTGCGGTGTGTAATGGTCCGATTGTTGAAATCAGCGGGGCCGATCCGCGCTTTGAACCCCTGAACCCAACGGCGAATCAGGACTATCAGCGTGATGGTAAGAGCTACAAAATCGTCCAGGACCCTTCCCGCTTTAGCCAGGCAGGGCTTGCCGCTATCTATGATGCGGAACCAGGAAGCAACTTAACCGCGTCTGGTGAAGCGTTCGACCCGATGCAGTTAACCGCAGCGCATCCGACGCTGCCAGTCCCAAGCTATGCCAGAATAACCAACCTGGCAAACGGCAGGATGATTGTCGTGCGTATTAACGATCGCGGCCCTTATGGCAACGATCGCGTGATTTCACTTTCACGTGCGGCAGCCGACCGTCTGAATACCTCCAACAACACCAAAGTGCGTATCGACCCGATCATCGTCGCCCAGGATGGTTCATTGTCCGGTCCAGGAATGACTTGTACGACAGTCGCAAAGCAAACCTATGCCCTGCCCGCGCGTCCTGATTTAAGCGGCGGTGGCAATATGGGCAGCATGCCTGCGCCATCGGATGCGGGTCAGCCGCAAGGCGATATTCGTCCGATCAGCAATTCCACGCTGAAAAGCGATGATACAACTGGTGCGCCAGTGAACAGCAGTGGATTCCTCGGTGCGCCGACCACACTCGCTGCAGGCGTGCTGGAAGGTAGTGAACCGACTCCGGCTCCGCAACCGACCACTACCGCACCGGTAACGCCAACCGCACCAGCAGCAACACCAACCGCCGTCGCGGCACCTGCGCCAGCGGCAGCGGCAGTAGCCAACGGACGCTACGTGGTTCAGGTTGGCGCTGTCAGCGAGCAGTCGCGTGCGCAGCAGTATCAAAAACGTTTAAGCCAACAGTTTGGCGTCCCAGGTCGGGTGGTACAAAACGGCGCAGTCTGGCGTATCCAGATGGGGCCGTTCGCCAGCAAAGCTGAAGCCTCCACATTGCAACAGCGTCTTCAATCCGAGGCGCAATTACAGTCCTTCATCACTGGCGTGTAATAACGTAAATCAGGTATCTGAACTGTCAGTTTCTGTAAATGACATTAACAAAGTCACGCGGAAAGTCAGATGCCTGCCCGTTTTGCATTTGCTATAGTAGGGCACTTTTTTTAATTTCATCACGGACGTCGTAGTTCAGACCATGAAGACCACTTTTTCCGCTCGTTTCGTGCAGCGTATGGCGCTCACCGCGGCTCTCTGCGCAGCTTCTCTCTCTGCTGCCCATGCCGATGACCTGAATATTAAAACCATGATCCCGGGTGTTCCGCAGATCGATGCGGAGTCATATATCCTGATTGATTACAATTCAGGCAAAGTTCTGGCAGAACAGAACGCTGACACTCGCCGCGACCCCGCCAGCCTGACCAAAATGATGACCAGCTACGTCATCGGCCAGGCGATGAAAGCCGGGAAATTCAAAGAAACCGATCTGGTCACCGTCGGCAATGACGCCTGGGCTACGGGTAACCCGGTCTTCAAAGGTTCATCGTTGATGTTCCTGAAGCCAGGAATGCAGGTTCCTGTTTCCCAGCTGATCCGTGGTATAAACCTGCAGTCCGGGAATGACGCGTGTGTGGCAATGGCGGACTTCGCAGCCGGTAGCCAGGATGCTTTCGTCGGTCTGATGAACAGCTATGTAAACGCGCTGGGCCTGAAAAACACCCACTTCCAGACCGTTCATGGTCTCGATGCTGACGGTCAGTACAGCTCGGCTCGCGACATGGCGATGATTGGCCAGGCACTGATTCGTGACGTGCCTAACGAATACTCTATCTATAAAGAAAAAGAGTTCACCTTTAACGGCATTCGTCAGTTAAACCGTAACGGCCTGCTGTGGGATAACAGCCTGAATGTCGACGGTATCAAAACCGGTCATACCGACAAGGCTGGCTATAACCTGGTTGCATCCGCAACCGAAGGTCAGATGCGTCTGATCTCTGCCGTCATGGGTGGCCGCACCTATAAAGGTCGCGAAACCGAAAGTAAAAAACTGCTGACCTGGGGCTTCCGTTTCTTTGAAACCGTGAACCCACTGAAAGTCGGTAAAGAGTTTGCTTCAGAACCCGCCTGGTTTGGTAACACCGATCGTGCATCGTTAGGCGTAGATAAAGATGTCTACCTGACTATTCCGCGCGGCCGCATGAAAGATCTGAAAGCAAGCTATGTACTGAACACCACGGAACTGCACGCACCGCTGCAGAAAAACCAGGTTGTCGGCACCATCAACTTCCAGTTAGATGGCAAAACTATCGAGCAGCGCCCGCTGGTAGTCCTGCAGGAAATCCCTGAAGGCAACTTCTTTGGGAAAATCATTGATTACATTAAATTAATGTTCCATCACTGGTTTGGCTAAAAATCGAACACTTGAAAGTGTGATTTACGTCCCCATATACTAGGTATCCAGATAACTCCCACGCGCTGTGGGAGTTATTATTTATTGATGTAACGCCGGAGCTGACATGAAAACCAAACTTAACGAACTGCTTGAATTCCCTACTCCATTTACTTACAAAGTAATGGGGCAGGCGTTGCCTGAGCTGGTTGATCAGGTGGTTGAAGTGGTACAGCGCCATGCGCCAGGTGATTACTCTCCGACGGTAAAACCGAGCAGCAAAGGCAACTACCACTCGGTCTCAATCACTATTACTGCTACACACATTGAGCAGGTTGAAACGCTGTACGAAGAATTAGGCAATATCGATATCGTTCGCATGGTACTGTAAAAACCTGTTGGTTACCCGCTGCATCCCCGCTCGGGTAACCCCTCCCTCCTGTGATATACTTTTTCCCCTCTTTTATATTCTCTACTCTATGTGAGTATCTACGGAGATGCCGTTTTGTATCAGGATAAAATTCTTGTCCGCCAGCTCGGTCTTCAACCTTACGAGCCAGTTTCTCTGGCCATGCACGAATTCACCGATACCCGCGATGAAAACAGTTATGACGAAATCTGGCTGGTAGAGCATTATCCTGTTTTTACCCAGGGTCAGGCAGGTAAAGCAGAGCACGTACTGATGCCGGGAGATATTCCGGTGATCCAGAGCGATCGTGGCGGTCAGGTGACTTATCACGGGCCGGGCCAGCAGGTCATGTATGTGCTGTTGAACCTGAAGCGTCGTAAACTTGGCGTTCGCGAACTGGTTACGCTGCTGGAGCAAACCGTGGTGAATACCCTTGCGGAAATCGGTATTGATGCCCACCCGCGAGCCGATGCGCCAGGCGTATACGTTGGAGAGAAGAAAATCTGCTCTTTGGGGTTACGTATCCGTAAAGGTTGCTCATTTCACGGCTTAGCGCTCAACGTGGATATGGACTTGTCGCCTTTCCTGCGTATCAATCCTTGTGGTTATGCCGGAATGGAAATGGCGAAGGTATCGCAGTGGGATAGCACCGCCACGACCGAGAGCATTCGCCCAAGGCTGCTGAGCAACATTCTGGCGCTGTTGGGTAACCCACCGCACGAGTACATCGCGGACTGAAAATACGCGCATACTTTGCCACGGCATATGTTGTGGCAAATGGCACAAAACAACAACTATTTTACATTTTGCCAGCCTGTCAGGCTGCTTTCTGGCCCGTTTCAATGATATACTGCGTATCACTAATTCAAAAATAGTTGATAAATGCAACATTCCCTTGAATTGAAACGCTTTCCTTCGTAATTCGCAACTGGAACACGCAAGCTATGAGTAAACCCATTGTGATGGAACGCGGTGTTAAATACCGCGATGCCGATAAGATGGCTCTTATCCCGGTAAAAAATGTGGCAACAGAGCGTGAAGCCCTGCTGCGTAAACCGGAATGGATGAAAATAAAACTGCCAGCGGACTCCACTCGCATCCAGGGCATCAAAGCAGCAATGCGCAAAAATGGCCTGCACTCTGTCTGCGAAGAAGCTTCCTGTCCTAACCTGGCTGAATGTTTCAATCACGGAACCGCAACCTTTATGATCCTCGGCGCAATCTGTACTCGCCGTTGTCCATTCTGTGACGTTGCCCATGGCCGTCCGGTTGCTCCTGATGCTAACGAGCCGTTAAAACTTGCTCAGACGATTGCTGACATGGCGCTGCGCTATGTCGTCATTACCTCCGTTGACCGCGACGATCTGCGTGACGGCGGCGCTCAGCACTTTGCTGACTGCATCACCGCTATTCGTGAGAAAAGCCCGTCGATTAAAATCGAAACGCTGGTGCCAGACTTCCGTGGTCGTATGGATCGCGCGTTGGATATCCTCACCGACACGCCGCCAGACGTGTTTAACCACAACCTCGAAAACGTACCGCGTATTTATCGCAATGTACGCCCTGGGGCTGACTACAACTGGTCACTGAAGCTTCTGGAACGTTTCAAGGAAGCGCACCCGGAGATCCCGACCAAATCAGGTCTGATGGTCGGTCTGGGCGAAACCAATGCTGAAATCATTGAGGTCATGCGTGACCTGCGCAGCCATGGTGTCACCATGCTGACGCTGGGGCAGTATTTACAGCCAAGCCGCCATCACCTGCCGGTTCAACGCTATGTAAGCCCGGATGAGTTCGATGAGATGAAAGCCGAAGCTATGGCAATGGGCTTTACCCATGCAGCCTGCGGTCCATTCGTTCGCTCTTCATACCATGCTGACATGCAGGCCAAAGGTCTGGAAGTGAAGTAATCGTGTAATACTCACTTACATATCAGCAATAAAAAAACCGGCAAATTGCCGGTTTTTTTTCATGCAGAGTATGCAGTATGAGCATCATGCTCCTGACATTACTCTTTATGAGAAAGCTTCTCAGCCTGAACGCTACCATCAGCATCTTTCTTAGCATCGGCATTATCGTCGTTCATTGCTTTCTTGAAGCCCTTGATTGCCGTTCCCAGGTCTCCACCCAGTGTACGTAACTTCTTGGTACCAAACAGCAGAACAACCAGTGCGGCAACCACCAGCAGTTTGGTAATACTAATCTCACCCATAGATACCTTCTTCACTTAAACCAGGCTGCATAAAGCGCCATATTAACCTGAGAATATTAACGGCCTTTCGACGCGCGCACACAATACCAATCTGTAACAAGGTGAATCAAGCCTTGTTTAAAAAAACGTCATAATAATTGCGGTGGCGCAAAGCGTCGGTTACTTAACACCGGAAGTTGCGCCCTGACCTGCCTTACCCGCTCTGCAGAAACCTCGGCCATAATTAGCGCAGGCGTTTCTGCCGCAGCAGCAATGGTCACACCAAAAGGGTCGATGACCCGGCTTTGGCCGATATTCTTATTACCACACTCTCCCGCCGCAATCAGGTAACACGTTGCATCTAACGCTCTGGCAGCCAAAAGCGTAGACCAGTGATGCTCTTTAAGCGATCCCCGTACCCAGGCTGCGGGTAATACGAGAATTTCCGCTCCCTGCAATGCGTGCGCCAGCGCCAGCTCAGGGAAGCGCAGATCATAACAGGTCATTAACCCTACTTTTAATCCGTCTACGTCCAGCAGAGGCGCTATGGCGTCCCCTGCATCCACATTTCGTGACTCCTGAATCGAAAAGGCGTCGTAGAGATGTAATTTAGCGTAATGGGCCACGACCTGCCCTGCCCGTAGCGCCACCAGCATGTTAAATGCCCGGCCAGACACAGAAGGAACATGAATCGTCAGGATTGTCGTCATCTCGTTTTGCGCGCTTTCTCGCAGCAAGCGCGTCAAAAATCCACCTTCCAGCAATTGAGCTGATTTCACTGACAGGTCTGGGTCCAGATCGTCACGAGCCAGAAGTGCCTCCGGTAATACCAGTAACGATGCCCCCTCTCCCGCAGCCTGGGACATCAGTAAGGCGCAGGTTTCTGCATTTTTTTCCCATGAAGGTCCCACGGCAAATTGCCCTGCAGCAACGAACATATTCCCTCCAGAAAACGTTGTTAGGCTCGCCAACCACGATTATTCAGCGTTACACTGATTCTATATACAATCAAATAGCAGGATTATGCAGTGTTACAACTCCTTTTAGCGGTTTTTATTGGTGGTGGTACAGGTAGTGTAGCAAGATGGATGTTGAGCATGCGATTTAACCCGCTGCATCAGGCCATTCCATTCGGTACGCTGGCTGCAAACTTACTTGGCGCATTTATCATTGGTATGGGTCTGGCGTGGTTTAATCGCATGACAAACATTGACCCAATGTGGAAGGTACTGATTACAACTGGCTTTTGCGGGGGACTAACAACGTTTTCCACTTTCTCTGCTGAAGTGGTGTTTTTGCTACAGGAAGGACGCTTTGGTTGGGCTATGGTGAATGTGCTGGTGAATCTGTTGGGATCATTTGCGATGACCGCCCTGGCATTCTGGCTGGTTTCGGCCTCTCCCGCACACTGAAGCGAAAAAAAACCCGCAATTAAGCGGGTTTTGAATGCTTGCTGCCGTATGCTTACAGAGCGATTACGTTTGCAGCAGAAGGGCCTTTGGCACCGTTAGTGATTTCGAACTCTACACGCTGACCTTCAGCCAGAGTTTTAAAACCATTGGTCTGGATTGCAGAGAAGTGTACGAACACGTCTTTGCTGCCATCTTCCGGAGTAATGAAACCGAATCCTTTGGACTCATTAAACCACTTAACGTTACCTTTAATCTTAGACATCAAAATTACCTTTACATGAAAAATAGACACAAATGCTGTGTCGGGTATCAGTACAACAATTGTGGTGCGCTTTGTCCAGTCGAACTTTATCAAAAAGTGATAAATGTCGCGTTATTTTTCAGTTAAAGTTGATATCTCACTGTTTTTAAAATACTTTTTAATAATCCACCTGACAATACAGGTAGTCCATCAAAACTGGAAACGCATCCACGCAAAGTAGACGTTACCGTTGTTGTAGGTTCCCGGAATGTAAGTCATCTGGAACGTTGCCGGGCCATACCCTATCGATGCCAGCGGTAACAGCACGGGTACCGGAATGTAGTTCCAGTTATCGCGCGCGGTAAAACCGGCGGTAAAACCGAGACCTGTATGGAAATTTTCATCCGCCAGCGGTCGCCAGGTTTTTTCCCAGCCATAGCCGCCAATAGGTTCCCATTTATTGTAGGAATCCTTAAAGGCCATTATATAAAGCCCGTGCCAGTTACCTTTATCATCCCAACGGGATTGACCAAATCCAGCCCCCCACGGGCGTTCATTGTAACGATCCGTTTTTTCTTTATCGTAGGCAAAACGCGCATGCCAGGTAATAGCTGGCACATATAGATCATAATGTTCCGGCTGCTGCCAGGTTTCACTGACGTTGTCTTTAAAAGTAGCGAACCAACCTTTATCTTCAGCAGCGCCCTGGGGAATGAAAGCTAACTGAATAAAAAGAAATGAAAAAATGAGAAAATATCGTTTAGCGACAATCACAACTTAATTACCATCCTGGGATTTATTATTAATTGTAGCAAACCCAACCTTAATGTTAGCTTAACAAAAATGCGCAGCTAAAAAATCAGAATATTCCTCAGCCTATAATTTTTAAGATAATTATCCCTTAATTTATTGAGCCATCTGATAGGAACTATTTTCTCTTTATTGCCAATAAATTGTTCTTTCCTCCGGAAAAAGTTAAATATCATCACAATAAATTAACAACCAAGAATCAACATCGCAACAAAACACACACATCAGCACTGCGCTTCACAGTTTTTTATTGTGAGATTCTTTTTTTAACCACGATGCTGAAAAAACGGCTTAGCCATCGCTTGAATCCGTATTTTTATTGATTTTAATCAGCAAGAGTTATCGGTTTATTAGGCACATTCTGTCACCACTTTTTACTTTTTTTAGTTTTTTTACTTTCTGGGCAGCGATGCGACAGGGGAAACGATGTTGACATTTATTGAACTCCTTATTGGGGTTGTGGTTATTGTCGGTGTAGCGCGCTACATCATTAAAGGTTATTCCGCGACAGGCGTACTGTTTGTTGGCGGTCTGGTTTTGCTGATTATCAGTGCGCTGATGGGGCATAAAGTTTTGCCATCCAGCGCGGCATCGACGGGTTATACGGCAACAGACATTGTTGAATATATTAAAATTTTGCTGATGAGCCGTGGTGGCGATCTCGGCATGATGATCATGATGCTATGTGGTTTTGCCGCCTATATGACCCATATTGGCGCGAACGATATGGTCGTTAAGCTGGCCTCCAAACCTCTGCAATATATCAACTCTCCTTACCTGTTAATGATTGCCGCCTATTTTGTCGCCTGCCTGATGTCACTGGCGGTTTCTTCAGCAACCGGTCTGGGCGTATTGCTGATGGCAACACTGTTCCCGGTCATGGTTAACGTTGGGATCAGCCGTGGCGCTGCAGCGGCCATTTGTGCCTCCCCTGCCGCGATCATTCTTTCACCAACATCCGGTGATGTAGTACTGGCGGCAAAAGCTGCGGAAATGCCACTGATCGATTTCGCCTTTAAAACCACGCTGCCCATTTCCATTGCCGCCATCATTGCTATGGCGATTGCCCACTTTTTCTGGCAGCGTTATCTGGATAAAAAAGAGAACATTTCTCATGAAATGTTAGATGTGGCTGAAATCACCACGACTGCCCCGTCATTTTACGCCATTCTGCCGTTTACCCCGATCGTTGGCGTCCTGATTTTTGATGGTAAATGGGGCCCGCAGCTGCACATCATTACGATTCTGGTTCTGTGCATGCTCATCGCGGCTATTCTGGAGTTCGTACGTGGGTTCAACACCCAAAAGGTTTTCTCTGGTCTGGAAGTCGCTTACCGTGGTATGGCGGATGCCTTTGCTAACGTGGTGATGTTGTTAGTCGCTGCGGGTGTTTTTGCCCAGGGTCTGAGCACAATCGGCTTTATTCAGAGTCTGATTTCTATCGCCACCTCGTTTGGTTCAGCGAGCATTATTCTGATGATGGTGCTGGTGATCCTGACTATGCTGGCGGCAATGACTACGGGTTCCGGTAACGCTCCGTTCTATGCCTTCGTTGAGATGATCCCTAAGCTGGCGCATTCCTCCGGCATTAACCCAGCTTACCTTGTTATCCCGATGCTGCAGGCGTCAAACCTTGGACGCACAATCTCCCCGGTCTCCGGCGTGGTGGTTGCTGTTGCAGGTATGGCGAAGATTTCTCCGTTCGAAGTGGTGAAACGTACCTCGGTTCCGGTTCTGGTTGGGCTGTTGGTTGTGATTATCGCAACTGAAGTGATGGTACCAGGTTCTTCTTCAGCCGTCGTTGGCGGTTAACAATACCTGTCAATACCTGACCTTAATACACAAAATCATTTATGCTGCATCGCGGCGGCAAGTGAAGAAATCCCCAGGAGCATAGATAACTATGTGACTGGGGTTTCTCCACGCAGCCAACAAAGAGGCAGCTTAAAGGATGACGTGTATTAGCCGCCGTGATAAATACGCTGCGGCCTACCCACCTTACCGTGAATAATCTCCGCAATAATCAAATGACGGCTGGCACAGTACTCCAGGTAGCGCCTGGAAGTCGTTCGGCTGATGGTGAGCGCCTGGGCGATCGTTTCTGCTGTATGGTGTACCGTCGGATCGGCAAATAATTTCAGCACTGCATTCAGCGTTAAGGCATCAATCCCGGTCGGTAAATCCCCTTTCGGCTCGCCCCGCGCGTAGGCATTAAACATCTCATCTATCTGCTTTTGACTGGCGCTATCATTACCCGCCAACATGCGTCGACGCTGTTGATAACGCGTCAGGGTCTGCCCCAGCCGCTCGTAGGCAATGGGTTTAACCAGATAATCAAACGCGCCGCTACGCACAGCTTCGGAGACTGTTTCCATGTCGCTGGCCGCCGTGGTAAACACCACACCGCCCGGATAACGCGCCTGGGTTAGCTCATGCAATAACGTAATTCCCTTGCCGTCCGGCAAGTAATTATCGAGCAGAATCAAACCGGGCTTAAAACGCTCAATCATCATCCTCGCTTGCGCAAGATTACCCGCCAGCCATATCTGGCTGAAGCCGGGTATATGGCGGATATATTCAGCATGCATTTCCGCCAGTAGCGTTTCATCCTCAACGATCAATAGCGTTAATGGTTCCGTCATTGTTTTTTTTCACTTTCGGAAGAAATAAAGAAAATAAGGTGCCGCAGGGGGAGTTATCTTCGAGCGTAATCACCCCGTCACAGCGCCTCACATAGCTTGCAATAAGATACAAACCGATGCCATGTTCACCTGGTTCATCGGTACGGGTGCTCACACCCTGTTCAAATATTTTTTCACGCAATGCTTCCGGCACACCGCATCCCTGATCGGCAACTTCGATGATCACGTCATCCCCTTCATCGCTCAAATAGAGCTCTACGACCTTGTTGCCTTGCTGGGTACGCAAGCTCGCTTCAAATGCATTATCAAGTAGATTGCCAACAATTGCTGCAAACTCTGTGCTATCCAGCCCCTCGGGGAGTTGATGCAGTTGGCTGCCTGGAACAATAGTCATGGTAAGACCCAGTTCCCGCGCGCGCTGCACCTTACCAAACAACAGACCGGCTACCTGACGATCGGCAAACGCGCCGCGCAGGCTGTCAATCAGTTGCTGTTGCGCCTGAGATTCTCCCTGCACCATGGCCAGAACCTTGTCATACTCTTTCATTTGCAGCAGGCCATTGATGGTCGACATCCAGTTCAGGTGCTCATGACGCAGCGTTCTCAGGCTCTCTACATACTGTTTGATCTGCGTTAACTGCGCATTAAGAGTAGCAATTTCATCTTTACTACGAAAACTGATGATTGCCCCAAGCAGTTCGTCACCGGAGCGAATCGCCTCACGGTTGGCGATAACGCTCAGTCCATTAAAGTTGACCATCGCGTCCTGTCGTTTTTCCGCAATCTGTTGGGTGAAAAAGTCCGCTGGCTGAACCACCTCACTCACCGGTTTTCCAAGCCACTTTCTCCCAGGTGAAGACAGCCCCAGCATTTTCCTCGCACTGCGGTTTATTGCAGTGATATATCCATCAGGATCCACGGCAATCAATCCTTCATATACCGAGCTGAACAACGCTTCCTGCTGACGTACCACCCGCGCAATTTGTTTCGGTTCCATACCCAACATCTGCCGACGAATATGGGCAGCGAAAAACCAGGAGAGCAGCATAAGTACCAGCAACAGCAAAATAAACACACCGGCCATCGGGAGTAAGAAGTCCGATCGCCAGCTATCGATTTTGCTGATCAGATAACCAATTGAGACTACGCCAATGATTTTGCCATCATCATCAAAGATGGGCGTTTTAGCGCGCATTGCCATCCCGATTGACCCTTTACCGGTAATAAAGTAGCTCTCCCCTTTTTCCAGCGCACCGGGTTTGGTGAACTGCATCGGATAGCCAATCTTTTCCGGGTTCGGATGATATAGACGAATGGAGTTGGTATCCCCGATAACCACATAGTCGAAATCAGTTCCGCTCTGCAGTTTGTCGGCAATCGTCGCCAAACGCTTGTAATCACGATGCTTAACCGCCGTGATGATACTGTCGTTAGAGGCGATGATTTTGGCCTGGTTCATTGCCATATCGCGGACATGCGTTGCCAGATAATCTTCAAAGCTGGCGGTAAAGTATTGTGCCAGGGCGGCGATGATAAAAACAGAAACGACCAAAATAAGCAGAAAGATACGTAAAGGAAACGCCAGACTGCGAAAAAAAGGAAACCGTGTTTTATTTTTCTGTTTTACCATCACATTTTTCCTCACCGACGTTAACTAAAACTAATTTCTCATTGTAGTTGTAATTAAAATGTTCTATTTACACGTTATGGTATAAAACATGATCGTTGCAGATTCCCCACCTTAAATCAATTAAACAAATTAAAACCACACCTTATTTTAGGGTTAAATTAATTAAAAAACTTAAAACCATAAAACACATTAAAACCTTCTAACTTATTGTGAAATAAATCAAAAATTACCTCTAAAATACCCCTTACGATGTATGCAGCAGGGAAAAAAAGAAATACTCCGTAATAAAAAACCATTCCCTTCAGTTGCAAACAAAACGTTATCAGGTTGCTAAACAGAGCAACAAAAACAGAAACCCAGTAACAAATATAGCATCGGGGCTCTATTCACTATGTTCGGTAATAATATATTCACGCAAGTTAAACGCTCAGAAAATAAAAAGATGGCGGCTATCGCGCAATTTCTGAAAGAGAATGATTTGAGCGTTGATACCACCGTCGAAGTATTTATCACCGTCACCCGTGACGATCGTCTGATTGCCTGCGGTGGTATCGCTGGGAATATTATTAAGTGTGTCGCAATCTGTGAATCTGTCCGTGGCGAGGGCTTGGCGCTAACACTGGCGACCGAGTTAATCAACCTTGCCTATGAACGCCACTGTACGCACCTCTTCATCTATACCAAAACCGAGTACGAATCGCTGTTTAAACAGTGCGGTTTTTCTACGCTCACCAGCGTGCCGGGCATTATGGTGCTGATGGAAAACAGTACTACGCGCCTGAAACGCTACGCCGAATCACTGGCAAAACAACGCCATGATGGGAAAAAAATTGGCTGTATCGTCATGAACGCCAACCCTTTCACTAACGGACATCGTTTTCTGATCCAACAGGCAGCCGCGCAATGTGACTGGCTGCATCTGTTTTTGGTGAAAGAAGATACCTCGCGTTTTCCGTATGAAGACCGTCTGGATCTGGTGCTTAAAGGGACAAAAGATATTCCACGTTTAACCGTGCATCGCGGTTCGGAGTACATCATTTCCCGCGCCACGTTCCCGTGTTACTTCATCAAAGAGCAGAGCGTTATTAACCACTGCTACACCGAAATAGACCTGAAAATCTTCCGCCAGTATCTGGCTCCAGCTCTCGGCGTCACACACCGCTTCGTCGGTACTGAGCCCTATTGCACCGTCACCTCCCAGTACAACAACGATATGCGCTACTGGCTGGAGACCCCAACGCTTCCCGCCCCGCCGATTGAACTGGTGGAAATTGAGCGGCTGTGCTTCCAGGAGTTGCCGATTTCCGCCTCCTGGGTGCGCAAGCTGCTGGTTAAAAAAGATCTCACGGCTATCGCATCCCTGGTCCCGGACGCCACGCTGCAGTATCTGCAAAGCATGGTTGAACGAGCCTCATCGGGTGCGGCAGTCCGCCAAAATACCCCCGCATTAGCAACAGGTGAAAAATGAAAATAAACCAGGCAGCCGTCGCAGGCACACTCGAGTCCGGTGATGTGATGATTCGCATCGCCCCACTCGATTCGCAGGATATTGACCTGCAGGTTAACAGTAGCGTCGAAAAGCAGTTCGGTGATGCCATCCGGGCCACCATTCTGGACGTTCTGTCCCGCTACAACGTACGCGGCGTGCAATTGAATGTTGATGATAAAGGCGCACTGGACTGCATTTTACGTGCGCGACTGGAAGCACTACTGGCCCGCGCTGGCGGTATTCCGGCACTGCCATGGGAGGATTGCCAGTGATTTCCGAATCTTTGCAACAACGTAAAACCCGTACCCGCCGCAGCATGTTGTTCGTACCGGGCGCCAATGCCGCCATGGTCAGCAACTCGTTCATCTACCCGGCAGATGCGCTGATGTTCGATCTCGAAGACTCCGTCGCGTTGCGTGAAAAAGATACCGCTCGCCGCATGGTGTACCACGCGCTGCAGCATCCGCTGTATCACGACGTTGAAACCATCGTGCGCGTAAACGCCCTCAACTCCGAATGGGGCATCAACGACCTCGAAGCCGTGGTACGCGGCGGTGCTGACATCGTACGTTTACCGAAGACCGATACCGCGCAGGATGTCATCGACATCGAAAGCGAAATTCTGCGTATCGAAAACGCCTGTGGCCGTGAACCCGGCAGCACCGGTCTGTTAGCCGCCATCGAATCGCCGTTAGGCATTACCCGTGCGGTAGAAATTGCCCATGCTTCCGAACGTCTGATCGGTATTGCCCTGGGTGCGGAAGACTATGTACGTAACCTGCGCACTGAGCGCTCCCCGGAAGGGACTGAACTGCTGTTTGCCCGCTGCTCTATTTTGCAGGCTGCACGTTCTGCCGGTATTCAGGCGTTCGACACCGTGTATTCCGATGCCAACAACGAAGCGGGTTTCCTGCACGAAGCCGCACACATCAAGCAACTGGGTTTTGACGGCAAATCGCTCATCAACCCGCGCCAGATCGAACTCCTGCATAACCTGTACGCCCCAACGCGCAAAGAGCTGGCTCACGCCCGTCTGGTCGTAGAAGCCGCTGAAGCCGCTGCTCGCGAAGGTCGTGGCGTAGTTTCCCTGAATGGCAAAATGGTCGACAGCCCGGTTATCGAGCGCGCCCTTCTGGTTATCTCCCGTGCAGAACTTTCCGGCATTCGCGAAGAATAAGGCAAAAAAATGACGCAGAAAATCGAACAGTCTCAACGCCAGGATCGCGTGGCGACCTGGAGCCGTCATGCAGAAAGTGAGCTTTCCGCTTATCAGAGCACCGCAAAAACAGAATTGCAGGCGCAAAAACCGCGCGACAAAAAGCTGTGCGCTAACCTGGAAGACGCCATTCGCCGTTCAGGTTTACAGGACGGCATGACCATCTCTTTCCACCACGCTTTCCGCGGTGGCGATCTGACGATTAACCTGGTGATGGACGCCATCGCCAGTATGGGCTTTAAAAACCTGACGCTGGCCTCCAGTTCCCTGAGCGATTGCCATGCTCCGCTGGTTGAGCACATCCGTCAGGGCGTGGTTAGCCGCATTTATACCTCCGGTCTGCGTGGTCCGCTGGCGGAAGAAATCTCACGTGGCCTGCTGGCCGAACCGGTACAGATTCACTCCCACGGTGGCCGTGTACATCTGGTACAAAGTGGCGAACTCAGCATTGATGTGGCGTTCCTCGGCGTGCCGTCCTGCGATCAGTTTGGTAACGCCAACGGTTATACCGGTAAAGCGTGCTGCGGCTCACTGGGCTATGCCCGCGTAGACGCCGAAAACGCGAAACAAGTTGTCCTGCTAACTGAACAGCTGCTGACCTATCCGCATAACCCGGCCAGCATTACGCAGGATCAGGTGGATCTGATCGTGCAGATCGATCAGGTCGGCGATGCGGACAAAATTGGTGCCGATGCGACCCGCATGACCACCAACCCGCGTGAACTGTTAATCGCCCGTAGCGCGGCAGAGGTCATTGCTAACTCCGGCTACTTCAATGAGGGCTTCTCACTGCAGACAGGAACCGGCGGCGCTTCTCTGGCCGTTACGCGTTTCCTGGAAGACAAAATGCGCAGCCGCGATATCCGTGCTGACTTCGCGCTGGGCGGCATTACCGCTACCATCGTTGACCTGCACGAAAAAGGCCTGATTCGCAAGCTACTGGACGTTCAGAGTTTCGACCGTAACGCCGCAGAATCACTGGCCCGCAATCCGAACCACATTGAGATCAGTGCCAACCAGTATGCCAACTGGGGCTCGAAAGGCGCGTCCGTCGATCGTCTGGACGTCGTGGTGCTCAGCGCGCTGGAAGTTGATACCAGCTTCAACGTTAACGTACTGACCGGTTCTGACGGCGTACTGCGTGGTGCTTCCGGTGGTCACTGCGATACCGCGGTTGCCGCTGCGCTGTCTATCATCGTCGCGCCGCTGGTTCGCGGACGCATCCCGACGCTGGTTGATAACGTGCTGACTTGCGTAACCCCTGGCTCCAGCGTTGACATTCTGGTCACTGACCACGGTATCGCCGTCAACCCTGCACGTCCGGAACTGGCAGAACGTCTGAAAGAAGCCGGTATGAAAGTGGTGTCCATCGAATGGCTGCGCGAACGTGCACAGCAACTTACCGGCCAGCCTCGCGCTATCGAATTCACTGACCGCGTGATTGCCGTTGTGCGTTACCGCGATGGTTCAGTGATTGACGTTGTGCATCAGGTGAAGGAATAAGCCATGCACCTGCTCCCTGAATACGCCACCCAACACGCGGTTTCCATTCCCGAGCTGCTCGCCAGCCGTGATGAGAGACAAGCAAGGCAACAGGACTGGCTGACACGCCACTCTGCGCCGCTGGTCTCGTTTACCGTAGTCGCACCGGGGCCGATTAAAGACAGCGAATTAACGCGTCGCATCTTTAATCACGGCGTAACCGCCCTGCTCGCGTTAGCGGAACAATCCGCCTGGATTGTCAGGGAGCAAACAGCGCTGGTTTCTGCCAGCGGTCCGGAAGGTCTTTTGTCTATTGAGGCTCCGGCCCATGACCTCAAGCTCGCCACGATTGAACTCGAGCATTCACACCCGCTGGGACGGCTATGGGACATCGATGTCCTGACTCCTGAAGGGGAAATTCTGTCCCGGCGTCATTTCGCACTCCCTGCCCGCCGCTGTCTGCTGTGCGAGCAAAGTGCTGCCGACTGTGCGCGGGGTAAAACCCACGCGCTTTCCGACTTACTCACTCAGATGGAGGCACTGCTGCATGATGCCGATTCCCGCAACATCAACCAATAACGCAGTCCTTCCTCTGGATCTGCCTGATGCTTACGCAACGCTTGCGTGGCGCGCCATGTTGACTGAAGTCAACCTGTCGCCCAAACCCGGCCTGGTAGACCGTATTAACAACGGCGCGCATAAAGATATGGCGCTGGAAGATTTTCATCGCAGCGCTGAAGCGATTCAGTCATGGCTGCCACGTTTTATTGAATATGGGGCGTTTAGCGCACAGCTGTCGCCTGAGGATGTATTGAAAGGACTGCGCCCGCTGGGTATGGCCTGCGAAGCCGATATGTTCCGCGCTACCGCCGGGGTGAACACCCATAAAGGGAGCATCTTTTCTCTGGGCCTGCTGTGTGCCGCCATTGGCCGCCTGCACCAGCTCCAACTAACTGTTACCGCTGAAACCATTTGCTCTACGGCAGCAACATTTTGCCGTGGCCTGACCGAGCGCGAACTGCGCCAGAACAATCAACAACTCACGGCTGGCCAACGTCTTTATCAGCAACTGGGATTAACCGGCGCACGGGGCGAAGCCGAAGCGGGATACCCGCTGGTCATCCAGCATGCCCTGCCGCACTACCGCGCACTGCTGACTCAGGGCCGCGACCCTGAACTGGCGTTACTCGACACATTATTGCTGCTGATGTCTATCAACGGCGACACCAACGTGGCTTCACGTGGCGGCGCAGAAGGTCTGCGTTGGCTACAGCAGCAGGCCACCGCCCTGATGCAGCAAGGGGGGATTCGTACCCCTGCCGATCTCGAATATCTACACCAGTTCGACCAACAGTGCATTGAACGCAACCTCAGTCCCGGAGGCTGCGCCGATCTGCTGATCGTCACCTGGTTCTTAGCTCAGATTTCACAAGTTCATCATTATCACAATTAAAGATCCTTTCCGGAGAATCACACACATGTCTTTAGCAAAAGATAAAATATGGAAGTTGCTGGCCCCATTGGTCGTAATGGGCGTCATGTTTCTTATCCCCGTCCCTGATGGAATGCCTCCGCAGGCCTGGCACTACTTTGCCGTATTCGTGGCAATGATTGTCGGTATGATCCTGGAGCCAATCCCGGCAACAGCGATCAGCTTTATCGCCGTAACGATCTGCGTTATCGGCAGCAACTATCTGCTGTTTGATGCTTCAGAACTGGCCGACCCGGCGTTTAAAGCGGGTAAGCAAGCGCTGAAATGGGGTCTGGCGGGTTTCTCCAGCACCACCGTGTGGTTGGTGTTTGGTGCGTTTATCTTCGCACTGGGTTATGAAGTCACCGGTCTGGGTCGTCGTATCGCGCTGTTCCTGGTGAAATTCATGGGTAAACGTACCCTGACGCTAGGCTATGCGATTGTTATCATCGACATTCTGCTGGCGCCGTTTACACCGTCTAACACCGCGCGTACCGGTGGTACCGTATTCCCGGTTATCAAAAACCTGCCGCCGCTGTTTAAGTCATTCCCGAACGATCCTTCCGCGCGCCGTATCGGCGGATACCTGATGTGGATGATGGTAATCAGTACCAGCCTGAGCTCCTCTATGTTCGTGACCGGCGCTGCGCCTAACGTACTGGGCCTGGAATTCGTCAACAAAATTGCCGGTATTCAAATCAGCTGGTTGCAGTGGTTCCTCAGCTTCCTGCCGGTCGGTATTATTTTGCTGATCGTTGCTCCGTGGCTGTCCTATGTTCTGTACAAGCCAGAAGTCACTCACAGTGCTGAAGTTGCCGCATGGGCCGGTGATGAACTGAAAACCATGGGTAAACTGACGCGCAAAGAGATGACCCTGATCGGTCTGGTTCTGCTCAGCCTGGGTCTGTGGGTCTTTGGTGGTAAACTGATTGATGCAACCGCAGTGGGTTTGCTGGCTGTCTCCCTGATGCTGGCGCTGCACGTGGTACCATGGAAAGACATTACCCGCTATAACAGTGCATGGAACACCCTGGTTAACCTCGCCACGCTGGTCGTTATGGCGAATGGTTTAACCCGTTCAGGCTTCATCGACTGGTTCGCCAACACTATGAGCACGCACCTGGAAGGCTTCTCGCCTAACGCGACCGTGATCGTTCTGGTGCTGGTGTTCTACTTTGCTCACTACCTGTTTGCCAGCCTTTCTGCTCACACCGCCACCATGCTGCCGGTTATTCTGGCTGTCGGTAAAGGTATCCCGGGCGTGCCGATGGAACACCTGTGTATCCTGCTGGTACTGTCCATCGGTATCATGGGCTGTCTGACTCCATATGCAACAGGTCCTGGTGTTATCATCTACGGCTGTGGTTACGTGAAGTCCAAAGACTACTGGCGTCTGGGTGCTATCTTCGGCGTTATCTACATCGCTATGCTTCTGCTGGTCGGTTGGCCGATTCTGGCAATGTGGAGCTAATCATTCCTGTTCACGCCTGATCAAAATGATGCCAGTCAGCTAAACCTGACTGGCATTTTTTATGATTAAATAGATGATATTCAGAATTTATATAAGTATCCGAAATCATCATGACATCAACATGGCGTTATTCTTCGTTGCTGGCAGCACTCCTGCTGCCAGTTTCTGCAGCTCAGGCCGATGAACTTCAGGCAAAACAGTACGCTGATTTTGACAGCTACGTGCTGGCCCTCTCCTGGCAAACCGGATTTTGCCAAAGCCAACACGAGCGTAATCGTCAGGAGCCTGACGAATGTCGTTTACAAAAAGAGAGCGCAGACAAAGCAGATTTCCTGACCGTTCACGGTTTATGGCCCAGCCTGCCTAAATCCATTGCCGCCCGTGGAGTAGACAACCGCCGTTGGATGCGTTTTGGCTGCGCGACTCGCCCTATTCCCAACCTGCCTGAAGCCCGCGCCAGCCGTAAATGCGCGGCCCCCGAAACCGGGCTGTCGCTGGAAAGCGCGGCAAAACTCAGCGCTGTAATGCCCGGCGCTGGAGGGAGATCCTGTCTGGAACGTTACGAGTATGCCAAACATGGCGCGTGTTTCGGTTTTGATCCCGACGCATACTTCGGCACGATGGTGCGGCTGAATAATGAGGTTAAGAACAGCGAGGTGGGCAAATTCCTGGCGGAAAACTACGGCAAAACCGTCAGCCGTAACGCATTTGACGCCGCCGTTGCCAAAAGCTGGGGGAAAGAGAACGTCAAAGCAGTGAAGCTAAGCTGCCACGGCAATCCGGCGTATCTCACTGAGATCCAGTTATCCCTGAAAGCCGACAACATCAACCAGACGTTATCTGCACAGTCATTCTTACCGCAACCGCATCCGGGTAGCTGCGGTAAACAGTTTATTATCGACAAAGTGGGATACTGAAACGCGCGACCGACGCTGCAAGCTGGCGTCGGTCCGTAAGCTTAGCGTTTTGCTCGGGCGTCCGGGCGAACTAAATCAAAACGGTGTGTTTCACTGATCGAATAATACGCCGTTGGCCCACCTGCACGCAGTACAGGCTTCGCTTTCGCCGTCTGATAGATGCCGTCTTCCAGAAGCGTTTCATCTATGTGGATGCCCACCACCTCTCCCAACACCAGCCAGGTTTCAACAGGTGCGCCATCAGCAGTAGTCAGTTGCAGAGTTTGCGATAAACGACACTCAAAATTGACCGGGCTTTGCGCCACGCGCGGCACGTTGACTATCCGGCTATCTGCCTTGCTAAGCCCGGCGGCAAAAAACTCATCCTCACCGTGCGGCAAGCTGGCTGACGTTTCGTTCATCGCAGTGGCTAGCTCAAGAGTCGTCAGGTTCCAGACAAATTCACCGGTTTCGATAATATTCTGCACGCTGTCTTTCCAGCCGCTGCTGGCGAAACCGATAATCGGCGGATGATAGTTAAAACAGTTAAAGAAACTGTAGGGTGCCAGATTGTGCCGACCATTGCCGTCACACGACGCAATCCAGCCAATCGGGCGCGGTCCAATGATGGCATTTAGCGGGTCATGCGGTAAGCCGTGTCCCTGTGACGGTTGATAGAAATACATAGCGTTCCCTGTTGAAGTTGACGTCAGCTCAGCACAAATTATGCTTCGCTCATCCCCCTGGAAAAAGAAGATCAGCGTAGAACAATCTGCCAACGATTACGACTGAATAAAGTTGAGCAGGTCACCGTTGATCTGTTGCTTATGGGTGGTGCAAATTCCATGCGAGCCGCCGACATATACCTTCAACTGCGAGTCCGGCAGTATTTCCGCCGCGACCTTTCCGCAGGTTTCAAACGGGACAATCTGATCGTCATCACCGTGGATCACCAGCGTCGGGATGGTCATCTTTTTGAGGTCCTCACGCAGATCTGTTTCCGAAAACGCGTGTATACAGTCGTACAACGCTTTGATTGAACCTTGTAAACCCTGTTCAACAAAACTCTCCCTGACGGCTTTCGACTCTTTTGCGCCCGGACGGTTGTAGCCATAGAATGCAGCAGTCAGTTCATAGAAAAAGGCGGCGCGATCGTTCACAACCCCCTCACGGATGCCATCGAATACCTCTTTCGGCACGCCATTTGGATTAAAGTCAGTCTTGACCATGATGGGCGTCACCGCACCAATTAACACCGCTTTTGCCACCCGCTGCGTCCCATGCCGGCCAATATAACGAGCCACTTCCCCACCGCCGGTAGAGTGCCCGACATGTACAGCATCTTTAAGATTGAGATGCGCGGTAAGTTCAGCCAGATCATCAGCATACTGATCCATATGATGACCATCCCAGGGTTGAGCCGAACGCCCATGCCCGCGCCTGTCATGGGCGATCACACGAAATCCTTTCGATCCAAGAAACAACATCTGATCTTCAAACGCATCTGCCGTCAGCGGCCAACCGTGACTAAACACAATAGGTTGTCCACTTCCCCAATCTTTAAAATGCAAATAGCTGCCGTCTTTCAAGGTAAGTTTGTCGTACTGGCTCATGAGATCTCCTGTTGCGGAACACTGAGTTGTTTGACGCGCCCGCAGCGAGCGCTTAAAAAGCATAATGCAAATTGGAGAACGATCACGTTTTTCGGCTAAAATCACACCATATGCGACAATGTTGATGATTTACCTGAATGTGAACTAAATCACTTCAAACATGGGGTAAGTCTCAGTATCATCATAAAAGCTAAACCCTTGCCGCCTGACGGTGAGGGTTTTCTTTTGGGATTATTTACCTGCGCACCCGCAGTATCGACGACATGGAGTAATAAATGTCCAGACCAACTATCATCATTAACGACCTCGATGCGGAACGCATTGACCGCCTGTTGGAGCAACCTGCGTTTGCTGGTTTACCGATTGCCGACGCCCTTAACGCCGAGCTGGATCGTGCCCAAATGTGTTCTCCAGAAACCATGCCGCACGATGTCGTAACCATGAACAGCCGCGTGAAATTCCGCAATCTGAGTGATGGCGAAGTCCGTGTGCGTACCCTGGTGTATCCGGCCAATATGACTGACAGCAGCACACAGCTTTCAGTAATGGCACCTGTCGGCGCTGCACTTCTGGGGTTGCGCGTTGGTGATACCATTCACTGGGAATTGCCTGGCGGGACCTCAACGCACCTCGAAGTTATCGAGCTTGAGTACCAGCCTGAAGCTGCAGGCGACTACCTGCGCTAACTCTGTCTTATCAAAGCCACTCGCTTTATCTTACAGGGGATGCATCCGCATCCTCTTTCCGCTTAGATCTCCCTGTTCCTCGCTTTCTTTCCTGTTCGCAAAACATAAATCTGTGTCGTGACTGACAGAATCATTTTTAATACTATGCTGTTATGTGTTCATGTAATGACAAGGAGAATGTTTATGTACAACACAATCATAATGCCTGTTGATGTATTCGAAATGGAACTGAGCGACAAGGCTATTCGCCATGCAGAATTTCTGGCCCAGGATAAAGGGGTTATCCATCTGCTGCACGTGCTGCCAGGCTCAGCGAGCTTAAGCCTGCACCGCTTTGCCGCTGACGTTCGTCGTTTTGAAGAACATCTGCAACACGAAGCGGAAACCCGTCTGCAAACAATGGTCGGTCACTTCAGCATCGATCCTTCCCGTATTAAGCAACACGTCCGCTTTGGCAGCGTCCGTGACGTGGTCAACGAGTTGGGTGAAGAGTTGAATGCGGATGTCGTTGTCATTGGGTCGCGTAACCCATCAATCAGCACCCATCTGCTCGGCTCTAACGCCTCCAGCGTTGTTCGCCATGCAACTTTACCGGTACTGGTTGTACGTTAACAGCCACTGATTTGTTAAAGAAAACCCCTGCCAGGTTAACGCCTGACAGGGGTTTTTATTACCTCACGATCAGTACAAATGACCGATATTCACGATGGTGCTAACCGTATCGCCAAAAAACGTCAGACGGCTCAGGAATATGCCAACAAACAGCAGGACAAAAAGCGCTTTTGCGCGACGTTCTCCCTGACGGCTAAGCACAAAGGCCACCGCCAGGCACACCAGACTTGCCAGGTAAAGCGGCGACGTCAGCCAGGCATGCGCCGTCATCTGCATGATGGTGCCGCCGCTTAGCCAGATAATGGGCGCGGCGATCATGACTGCCATACACACGACAATCCCCTGGCGCAATGCGGCAACGGCAGGCGCGAGGTTAAGCAACGGAATTGCCGCACAGCCCATCACCCACACCGTGATAAAGAACAACAGCATTGTCAGACCGTTGGCGATCGCCACCATTGCCGGGGCGGCATAGGTCATCCCCTGTACCGCCACCAGCGCGATACCGAGAACAGAGGCCAGAACAGCTGGCGCTTTGTGCCCTTTTGCCAAAAACGTCACCCCGACCGCTGCACCGTATAAGGTGGCGCCCAGAATTTCACGACTCAGCCAGGCATGCTGCAGGTTAATCAGGGCATCGTAAGCGCGATCCGGATGCGCAAGGTGCAATACCGCCGCCACCGAAGCCGCAGCCAGAACCAGTCCGCTAACCAGCCAGTACAGGCGTTTGCTTTCCAGCTTTCCTTGCAGCGCGCGTAGCGTCAGAATGAGCGTGATCCCGACCGACATCTGGCTCAACACGGTAAAAATCACCAGAGGAAGTTCATACTTTTCCATTACTTGCCCTCCGGTTGCTTCGGTTGACGCGCGAGGATAAAACGCGTGCCAGGATTAAGCTGCGGCATACGCGGGAACCCCGGCGGATACTGCACGGCATTGTTGGGGATCGGATCGGCATCCAGGTCGATGAGCGTCAGCGCACCTACCGGACAGGCATTCACGCACGCTGGCTGCATGCCAACATCAAGGCGCTCATAGCACATGCTGCATTTTTCCGCTTTTTTCGTCTCTTCATTAAAGCGCGGCGCACCGTATGGGCAGTTGCGGATACAGTTTTTACATCCGATACAACGTTCCGGGTTATGTACCACAACACCATCCTCACGTTTGGTGTACGCCTCTACCGGACAAGCCGCCAGGCAGGCCGGATTTTCGCAGTGGTTACAGGCCAGCGAGTAGAATGCCCGCTCTTCATGCGGATAAATTTCTTTATCCAGCGGGTAGACATAGCGCCAGAAACGTTCAGGCTCCAGCTGGTTAAAACTTTTACACGCCATCGCACAGCCACGGCAGCCGATGCACTTATCGCTATTAACTAAAAACGCGCGTCTCATGCCGCAGCTCCTTCATTTCCTGACAGCGTAATATCTACAAATTGACTGTGAATGGCCGCACCCGGTGCGCCGGTCGCCATTTTCCCCATATCGGCTGGCGTATCTTTGACCACGTTCTGTACGTTGTAACTAAGCTTGTTGAACCAGGATTCGTACATCACAAGGAAATCTTCCGGCACATTCGTGGTGATTTTGGCGCGCAGCTCAACATGCCCCGCCTCGTTGAAGACTTTGACGTGAGCGCCCTCCGTGATGCCCTTTTTCTGTGCAGCAAGCGGGTGGATATAGACAAAAGGTTCTGGCCAGAAAACCTGCATCCAGTCCAGATTGACAAACTGCGAGTGCAGACCGTACTGAAGATGAGGTGTAAACAGGTGGAACGGCAACGCCCCCTGCGCACCCGCTTTATATTCCGGCAAAGCCGTGTGACCATTTTCCGCACAACGTTCTGATTTGAATTCATACTTACCTGACGGCGTTTTGAATTTGCGATCGTACCAGGCTGCGCTGCTGACCATTTTTGCTTTGCGGGGTCCTTCCAGCAGGTCATTCCAGCCCGCTATGCCGAACTGTTTGCCCATCCCCTCATTGAATTCCTGATCCAACCAGCGTTTAGCATCAAACTCCTGCGGGAAGGTACATGAACCGGGTTCCAGTTTATTGATGGTTTTAGACAGCAGCGCAGCGATTTCCGGATCGCTCTTGCACTCATACAGCGGTTTGATAGCTGGCTCGTTGACGGATAACCAATAGTGCCAATAGGACGAAGAGACATCCCATTGTTCAAAGGTTGTAGTGACAGGCAGCACGATATCCGCATGCTGGACGGTTTCGTTGAAGAACTGGTCAACACAAACCACCATTTCCAGTTTATCAAACGCTTTAATCATCTTGTTGCGGTCAAAATCCTGAGCAAATGGGTTTTTAGAGGCCACCCACAGCATACGTACCGGCGGTTCGCTGGCGTCCAGGATCCCCTGTGCCGTCTGGTTGATATTCAGCGCACGATCGGAGTATTCGCTTTTCTCACCGCTATCACTGACAAACTCACCCACCGGACCACCAGCGCCTTTCATGCCGACAGAACCTGCAGGAGGCTTTTGCATCATTCCATGGTAGTTATAGCCCCATGTCTGCAGATGGCCGTAGCGAGCGCCGCCGCCCTCAATACCAATATTGCCGGTCATCGCCACAAAGGCGTCGATCGCACGTACATTCGCGCCGCCGTTGACATGGCGCTGCATACCGTAGCCAATCCACACGGTGGCAGGATTAACCGCCGTAAACTCTTCCGCCAACTGGCGAATGACATCCGCCGACAGTCCGCAAATTTCCGCTGCCCACTCGACGGTAACGTTATTACGCAGGTACTCTTCAAACTCAGCATAACCATGCGAATAGTTGTTAACGAAATCCTGGTCAACCAAGCCTTTATCCACCAGGTGGCGCGCCATACCCAGCGCCAGAGCGCCATCTGAGCCAGGGCGAACACGTAAATAGAGATCGGCTTTCGCGGCGGTTTGGGTTAAAAGCGGATCGATAACGACCACTTTTGCGCCTTTTTCTCGCGCCTGATAGATATATTTCATGGTGTGCATAGAGCACCAGGCGGGGTTCGCGCCCCAGATGATAATGTATTTGGCTTTAACAAAATCTTCCGGGTCGTTACACCACATATCGCCCATGTCATAGTTTTGGGCATCGATACCGGCTGGCCAGCAGGGCGTCCCGGCAAAACGGGTGGTGTAACCCAGCGAAGACATCATCCCTTCAACGGCATAGCCCATCACACCAAGGTTGCCTGAGTATTTTGACAGCGCCAGCCCTAACATTGAGCCATCTTTCTTTTTAATCTCCAGCATCTTGGTTGCAATGCGCTGCATTGCGTCTTCCCAGGAGATACGACGCCAGTTACCGCTACCGCGAACATCCTGAACCATCGGATATTTAATGCGATCCGGGCTATATACCCGGCGTGGGTAAGTCAGACCTTTTACACACGGAGTTCCATGTGTAAACGTTGACTCAGGTGCGCCTTCCACGAAGGTGATTACATCATCCTTCACCCAGGTTTTCAGGCTACAAGTGTCATAGCAGTTACGCGGACAGGCGTTGCGAGAAATTTTGTAGGTTTTAGGGTTAAACGGTATGGGCGGTTGCGCTAATGCACAGCGTGAAGTCAGCAATCCCCCTGGCAGGGCAGCTACTGTTCCAAGGGCAATTAACCCTTTCAAAAATGAACGTCTGTTCAGAACTCCCGGTTCATTACTCATATTGATACTCTCGTGTTTAATTCATCAAGCCAAGAAGACAATCTTTCCGCTACGGTTTTCAACGTGGCGGTTTGTGCATTTATATTTATTTTTTCTATATACTCGGGCACCCACATCGCTATATACCCTTTTATATATCGATTGAGCATAACCTGGTATTCAGCTGATACTCTGGCATTAGCCAATAATAAAACGGCCAATTCCAATACACAGGAAATATGATCATCCGGGATATCATTTACATGACTTATAGATAGATCTATGTTCGCCATGAATTCCCGAATGCTTAGGGTAGATTTACCCATTACGAGGGCATCTTCTTCGAGATAAACCGAAGCAAACGGCGGGGCTTTTAGCGTCTGCGGCCCGACAAATAGCGCATTGAAGTCGTACTCCGCTTCCAGCCACTCCTGCTCTGTTAGCGCCACGGCATTTTTATCCAGAGCTGAATAAGCCGCTTTCAGTGTTTGACCATCGTGAGAGATAAAAAAATCACGCAATAATAACCCTGTCGATTCAAAGATCGTCAGGGTTTTATATATTTCACCCATGAATTAACCAACCATTTATTCATACAACAAATGAAAACATAATGCAGGTTGATATAATAAAGAAAACGCCTAATCTTTCTTTGATAAAACTAATGATCAGACTAATTAAGTGAATGCTTTAAGCGGTTAATTGTTTCAAGAATTGACAATTTGAGAGCGTGGAAATAAAAAACCGCCAGCAGATGGCTGGCGGTTTAGGCATTGCAGGTGAGTCTTACTTTTTTTATGCTACTGTCGTGCGAATCAGATAATCAAACGAACTCAATGAGGCCTTCGCGCCTTCACCGGTCGCGATGATAATCTGCTTATACGGTACGGTGGTGCAGTCACCGGCGGCGAAAACACCTTTCACGCTGGTTTCGCACTTGGCATCGATGATGATTTCGCCCATGCGATTACGTTCAACGGCGCCTTCCAGCCAGTTGGTGTTCGGCAGCAGACCAATCTGAACAAAGATACCTACCAGTTCTACATTGTGAATATCGCCGCTCACGCGGTCACGATACTCCAGGCCAGTAACTTTGCTGCCATCGCCTTTCACTTCTGTCGTTTGCGCATTCAGAATGATGTCGACGTTTTTCAGACTGCGAAGCTTATTTTGCAGCACCTGGTCGGCCTTCATTTCAGGAGCAAACTCCAGCAGCGTAACATGTTCAACAATACCTGCCAGGTCGATAGCCGCTTCAACGCCGGAGTTACCGCCGCCAATCACCGCAACACGCTTGCCTTTAAACAGTGGGCCATCACAGTGCGGGCAGTAGGTTACGCCTTTGGTGCGATACTGATCTTCACCCGGAACGTTCATGTTGCGCCATTTCGCGCCGGTGGCGATGATAATGCTACGTGCTTTCAGCACCGCGCCGGAGGCTGTTTCAATCTGATGCAAACCGCCTTCCTGCGCTGCAGGGACCAGTTTGCTTGCGCTCTGGCTGTCAATCACATCGACATCATAATCATCAACGTGTGCTTTCAGCGCCCCCGCCAGTTTCTGACCTTCAGTTTTCGGTACTGAGATATAGTTTTCAATATCAACGGTATCAAGAACCTGACCGCCAAAACGTTCGCCCATCAGACCGGTGCGAATGCCTTTACGTGCAGAGTACACCGCTGCCGCCGCACCCGCAGGACCTGAACCGACAATCAGCACGTCATAAGCATCGCGCTTATTCAACTCTTCAGCCGCACGTTTTTCTGCGCCGGTATCCACTTTCGCCACGATCTCAGTCAGCGTCATACGACCCTGCCCGAACTCTTTGCCGTTCATAAATACCGCCGGAACGCCCATCACATTGCGATCCGTGATTTCGTTCTGGAATGTACCGCCGTCAATCGCCGTATGTTTGATACGTGGGTTCAGCACCGCCATCAGGTTCAGCGCCTGCACCACGTCCGGGCAGTTATGGCAGGAAAGCGAATAATAGGTTTCAAACTCAAAATCACCGTCGAGGTCGCGGATCTGCTCCAGCAACGTCTGCGCCTCTTTTGACGGATGACCACCGGTCCACAGCAGCGCCAGCACCAGAGAGGTAAACTCATGGCCCAGCGGAGAACCTGCAAAACGCGGCCCCTGGTGAGAACCGGGATTGGTAATCAGGAACGATGGCTTACGCACCGCCAGAGTATTGTCTTCTTTGAAGGTGACTTTTTCTGACAGCTCAGCAATTTCAGTCAGCAATTCCTTGATTTCTGCCGATTTAGCGCTGTCATCCAGCGTCGCAATCAACTCAACAGGTTTGGTCAGTTTCTCAAGGTAAGCCCTGAGCTGGGTTTTCATATTTGTGTCGAGCATTCTTCTTCCCTCTCTGAAAACATCATCATGCAAGCCGACTTAGCTGGACTGCATTAATGCAACTTGCGTCATGGTGCTGGAATGAAACAGGCGCAAATTTGCGCCTGTGGAATGCCGGATGCACTACGTTTATCCGGCCTACAAACTATGCGACTTAGATTTTACCAACCAGGTCCAGAGATGGAGCTAATGTAGCTTCACCTTCTTTCCATTTCGCCGGGCAAACTTCACCTGGGTGGGAAGCGACATACTGTGCGGCTTTGATTTTGCGCAGCAGGTCAGACGCATCACGGCCGATACCTTCAGCGGTAACTTCGATTGCCTGGATGATACCCTGCGGGTCAACAACGAAGGTTGCGCGGTCAGCCAGGCCTTCATCTTCACGCATGTTGTCGAAGTTACGGGTCAGGGCGCCAGTCGGGTCGCCGATCATCGCGTATTTGATTTTCGCGATGGTTTCAGAGCTGCTGTGCCATGCTTTGTGGGTGAAGTGGGTGTCGGTAGACACGGAATACACGTCTACGCCCAGTTTCTGCAGCTCTTCGTAATGGTCTGCAACGTCGCCCAGCTCGGTCGGGCATACGAAAGTGAAGTCAGCCGGGTAGAAGAAGAAGACGCTCCAGCGACCTTCGGTATCTTTCTCGGTTACTTCGATGAACTCACCGTTTTTGAACGCCTGGTTTTTGAAAGGTTTAATTTTGGTATTAATCAAAGACATCTGTACTTCCTCCGTGTTTTCGTTGAGAGATAAGTTAACGAAAATCTCTTCGCAGGGCTAATGCGTTTCCTTTATCAAATCAATAAGCGATAACTAACAACTCACTCAAACACATGTTGTGAACTTAAAGACAAAAGTAAAAAAGGCCCCCTTTGCAGGGAGCCTCATTACCTGAGCTACCCGCAGGTAACGTCAGTGCCAGCAGGGCTGGCTATGTGTTGCGCTCTACATTACCTTAACAAAGGTCGTAACAGCGATTGGGATTACATCACCCAACTCAAGAAAGGGCAATCGACAGACCGTCGATCTTACCTATGGCTGCGATAGGTTTTGCAACTAAGTCCCCTTTCCTGCTGATTTTATAAGGAAAATCAATGTTTAAACGCACCTTACTCTTAACTCTTCTCCCCGCTATCGTGCACGCAGAGGAGCTCCCTGCCCCGGTTAAAGCCATTGAGAAACAGGGCATTACCATCCTGAAGCCCTTCGATGCACCGGGTGGAATGAAAGGCTATCTGGGGAAATACCAGGACATGGGGGTCACTATCTATGTCACGCCTGACGGTAAACATGCCATCTCCGGCTACATGTACAACGAGAAAGGCGAAAACCTCAGTAATGCGCTCATAGAAAAAGAGATCTATGCCCCTGCCGGACGTGAGATGTGGCAGCGAATGGAAAAAGCGTCGTGGATTCTGGACGGAAATAAAGAGGCCCCGGTCATCGTCTACGTGTTTGCCGATCCCTTCTGTCCCTATTGCAAACAGTTCTGGCAGCAGGCGCGTCCGTGGGTCGAAGCCGGTAAAGTTCAGTTGCGTACATTACTGGTTGGCGTCATAAAACCCGAAAGCCCGGCCACCGCCGCGGCAATTCTGGCAGCCAAAGATCCGGCCAAAACCTGGCATGACTATGAGGCGTCCGGCGGCAAAATAAAGCTGGAAATCCCGACGTCGGTCCATCCTGAACAGATGAAGGTACTGAATATCAATCAAAAATTGATGGATGATTTAGGGGCCAACGTAACGCCGGCTATCTATTACATGAGTAAAGACGATACGTTACAACAGGAAGTGGGATTACCAGATAAGGAGAAATTAAACATTATCATGGGAAATAAATAGAGGTAACAAAATGAGTGATTGTTATCGTTCTCATTTCAATCACTCATTTAAATTAACTTTTCTGGTGAAAATTACGCAATCTGTGCTATTTTAGCTAAAGTTAATTATTCATTAAGCACATAAACATAAATTCCAAGAATAACTAGCATTTAAACTATTCCGAAATTCAATTTTTCATTACATTACCATCACAGGAAGGTAGGCATGGCTAACCTCTATGATCTCAAAAAATTCGATCTCAACTTGTTAGTGATATTTGAATGCATATATCAACATTTGAGCATCAGTAAAGCTGCGACAACACTGTATATCACCCCTTCAGCCGTCAGCCAGTCATTACAGCGACTGCGTACACAGTTTAACGACCCCCTGTTTATTCGCTCCGGTAAAGGTATTACGCCAACCGTAACCGGAGTTAATCTTCATCACCACCTTGAGCAAAATCTTAATAATCTGGAACAAACCATTAATATTATGCATGGTTCCAGCCTGAAAAAGAAATTTATTATTTATAGCCCACAAATTACGACTAACTTAGGGGTGATTGAGTTAATCAATACGTTAAGAAAAAACTCAGATGTCGAAGTTGAACATCACGACATAATAATGACTGCCGATACTGCAGAGAACATCCTGGCCTACAGGAAAGCGGATTTAATCATCACCACCGCTCCTGTATATAACAGATCTATTGTATGTACGCTGTTTAAAACTATTGAATGTGTTTTAACATGTAGCCGTAATCACCCCAGAATGAATGAATCTGCGACTCTTGCACAAATATTGGAAGAACAATTTACTTTATATCTTACAGAGGAAGCGGGTATTAAAGAGTATCAATCACAAGCTAATGCCCTGCTAATCAATCGTAAAATTGGATTTAGTAGCGACTCTCTGATGTCAATTACTAATGTGATTGCTGGTACAGATATTATTGGTATAATCCCCAAGCTTAATTATGAATATCATGCTGACCGACTTAATTTAAAAGAAATCAATATAGATTTCAAGCTCCCATCAATCAAATTATACTTAATGTACAATCGCGCCTCACTTAGCAATAAAAATTTCGCAGAACATATCAATATAATAACCGCTGAAAACCAGCAACTCACATCATCAAAAGTATAAAAAATCAATTTCTGGAATGTAAAATAAAAATGCATTCATGTTGCGAATATTTCTTTAAGCGTTGCATATTTTAAAGATTGGCATATTTTATTATGGGTATTTATTTTAGTATAAAATAAAATCTTGATATGGACGTGATATGTCTGTTTATAAAATACCGTTAAGCCAGAATGTTCTTGAAGCCACTCAGGAACGCATTACCTGGACTCTTGAGACTCTGCCGCGTGTCTGCGTTTCTTTCTCTGGGGGTAAAGATTCAGGTCTGATGTTACATCTGACAGCCGCCATTGCTCGCAATTTACAGAAAAAAATAGACATTTTGTTTATCGATTGGGAGGCTCAATTTTCCTGCACCATCGACTATGTACAAGCACTACGGGAACTTTACTCTGATGTCATCGAAAATTTCTATTGGGTGGCATTACCGCTAACGACGCAGAATTCACTGTCACAATTTCAACCCGAATGGCAGTGTTGGGAGCCGGGTACGCAATGGGTTCGCCAGCCGCCCGCAGATGCCATAACCGATCCTGAATATTTCTCTTTCTACCAACCCGGCATGACTTTTGAACAATTTGTTCGCGAGTTCGCTGACTGGTTTTCGCAGAAACGGCCAGCCGCCATGATGGTCGGGATCCGCGCCGATGAGTCATATAATCGTTTCGTCGCCATTGCGAACTCGAAAAAACAGCGTTTTGCCGATGATAAACCCTGGACCACCAGCGCCCCCGGCGGGCATACCTGGTATATTTATCCGATTTATGACTGGAAAACTGCCGACATCTGGACGTGGTTTGCCAAGTCAACGCTCCCGTGTAATCCCCTGTACAACCTAATGTATCAGGCGGGGGTTCCTACACGATACATGCGTATATGCGAACCCTTTGGGCCAGAACAACGCCAGGGACTGTGGCTTTACCATGTTATTGAGCCTGAACGCTGGGCGGAGATGTGTGCGCGTGTCAGCGGCGTAAAAAGTGGCGGAATTTATGCGGGTCAGGACAACCATTTTTACGGTCACCGCAAAATATTAAAACCCGAACATTTAAGCTGGCAGGAATACGCCATGCTGTTATTGAAGAGTATGCCGGAAACGACCGCCGAACATTACCGCAATAAAATCGCCGTCTATTTACAGTGGTATAAGAAAAAGGGCATGGACAATATCCCACAAACCCAGGAAAGAGATATTGGTTCAGTGGATATTCCGTCGTGGCGGCGTATCTGCAAGGTTCTGCTGAATAACGACTACTGGTGTCGGGCGCTGTCATTCAGCCCAACAAAACCGAAAAACTACCAACGTTATAACGAACGCATGAAAACCAAACGCCAGGAATGGGGGATCTTATGCAACAACGATTAACTCAGGAACTCCTCGGCTTTCTTTCTGGTTTATCAGAACCAGAGAAAATTGAAGCCATCAATCAATTCAGACAGGCAATACATAGCGTCAGTCCCTTTCGCGAAGAACCCGTAGATTGTGTGCTGTGGGTTAAAAATGATCATATCTCACCCAACGACTACAATCCCAATAACGTCGCGCCGCCGGAGAAGAAGTTGCTGCTGAAGTCCATCGAAGCTGACGGATTCACGCAGCCCATTGTGGTCGTTCACTCAACGGCTGAAAAATACGAAATTGTCGATGGTTTCCACCGTCATGAATTAGGGAAAAGCAAAGCCTCGCTTCGTACAAGGCTGAAAGGATATTTGCCGGTTGCTTGTTTAGAGCGTGAACGCCATGAACGCATGGCAGCGACCATTCGCCACAACCGCGCTCGCGGGCGTCACCAAATCCACGCCATGTCCGAAATTGTCCGTGAATTATCAATGCTAGGCTGGAGTGAAGAAAAAATTGGCAAAGATCTCGGCATGGACAGCGACGAAGTATTGCGTCTGAAGCAAATCAACGGCCTGCAAGAGTTGTTTGCAGACCGTCGATTCTCTAAAGCCTGGACGGTGAAATAGCTACAGCAATGCCAGACGTTCGGCTGCCGCTAACAGCGTCGATTCCTGCTTGGCAAAACAGAGGCGAATCAGCTTATGTGGGAAAGGATCGGCGCAGAACACCGACAGCGGAATTGCCGCCACACCCACTTCAGTGGTCAGCCACTGACAAAACTCAACGTCGTTAAGTGTGGAAACGGCGCTGTAATCGACCAGCAGAAAGTACGTGCCTTCACACGGCAGAATTTCCAGTCGGCTGTCACGCAGTGCATTCACCAATACATCGCGTTTTTTCTGATAAAACGCGGGCAGCTCGCGATAGTGTGCGGGATCTTCTCGTAGCATATCCGCCAGCGCCAACTGTGCTGGCGTGTTGACGGAGAACGTCAGATACTGGTGTACCTTACGCAATTCAGCGCTAATAGCGGCAGGTGCGACACAGTAGCCGACTTTCCAACCAGTCATATGGTAGGTCTTACCAAACGATGAAACGGCAACGGCGCGTTCACGTAGCTCTGAATGTGCCAGCACGCTGGCGTGTCCCTGTTCGGTGAAGCAGATATGTTCATAAACTTCATCGCTGATGACAAAGATCTCGCGTTCTTTAATTGCCTGCCACAGCGCATCAAAATCAGCGTGATGCCACACGGTGGCAGAAGGATTATGTGGCGTGTTCAGGATAACTAATCGGGTGCGGTCGCTGAGCAAGGCACTAAACGCCTGCCAGTCGACGCGAAAAGACGGCGGTTGCAGCGCGATACGTTTAACTACGCCCCCGGATAATTCAACCGCAGGCGCATAGCTGTCGTAGCTTGGGTCGAAACAAATCACCTCATCACCAGGACGAACCAGCGCAGTGATCGCGGCATACAATGCTTCCGTTGCCCCCGCCGTGATGGTCACTTCACTACTCGCATCGGGTTTATAGCCGTACAGGTCTGCCGTTTTATCCGCGATGGCTTCGCGCAGCGGCTGCACGCCCGTCATCGGCGCATACTGGTTTGCGCCATGCGCGACGTGATACGCCAGACGCTCCTGCAAAAAGAGTGGACCGTCAAAATCAGGAAACCCCTGCGAGAGGTTAATGGCCTGATGCTGCTGCGCCAGCGCACTCATTTGCGTGAAGATAGTGGTGCCCAGATTAGGCAGTTTGCTTTGCGGAATCAGCGGGTTATTACTCATTATTGTTATCCCAGCGTGTGATGTTGTGGTTGAAGCCACTATAGCACGATGCTAGTATTTGGCAATCAAGACGTTCAGACGTCTATATAAAAATAACCTGCCTGGACAGGACAGCCAAAAGGACAACACAACATGAGTACTACCGAGATTCGCGTCGTCACCGGCCCAGCCAACTATTTTTCCCATCCCGGCAGCCTGTCGAGACTCAACGATTTTTTCACTACCGACCAACTTTCGCACGCCGTATGGGTTTATGGTGAGCGCGCCATCGATGCAGCCCGCCCTTACCTGCCAGAGGCTTTTCATCTTGCCGAGGCTAAACGGCTGCTGTTTACGGGACATTGCAGCGAAACCGATGTTGCTCAACTGGCAAAAGAGTCGGGAGAGGATCGCAGCGTGGTGATTGGCGTGGGTGGCGGAACATTGCTCGACACCGCTAAAGCGTTGGCCCGCCGTCTGGATCTGCCTTTTGTCGGTATTCCTACTATCGCGGCGACCTGCGCTGCCTGGACGCCGCTCTCCGTCTGGTATAACGATGCGGGCCAGGCGCTGCATTTCGAAATTTTCGCTGACGCGAACTTCCTCGTGCTGGTCGAACCCGAGATCGTTCTCAATGCACCAGAAGAATACTTACTGGCGGGGATCGGCGACACGCTGGCGAAGTGGTATGAAGCCGTCGTGCTCGCACCTCAGCCGGAAACTCTACCTTTGACAGTACGTCTGGGTATTCAAGCCGCCCAGACTATCCGCGACGTCCTGCTGGAAAGCAGCGAGCAGGCGCTGGCAGACAAACAACAAGGCACGCTAAGCCGCACGTTTTGCGATGTGGTTGATGCGATCATTGCCGGAGGCGGCATGGTTGGTGGTCTGGGCGAGCGCTACACCCGCGTGGCGGCGGCGCATTCTGTTCACAATGGCCTGACCGTCCTCCCACAAACCGAGAAGTTTTTACATGGCACCAAAGTGGCGTACGGCATCCTGGTACAAAGTGCGTTGTTGGGACAAGATGACGTGCTGGCGCAGTTAATTACCGCTTATCAGCGCTTCAACCTGCCAACCCGATTAGCTCAACTGGAAGTGGACATCAATAACCGCGCCGAAATCGACAAAGTAATTGCGCACACTCTGCGCCCGGTGGAGTCCATTCACGCCCTGCCGGTAACGTTAACGCCAGAGACCCTGCGCGCAGCATTCGAAAAGGTAGAGTCGTTTACGGTGTGATTAGGGTGCGGGTTGCCTGATGGCTGCTTCGCCTTATCAGGCCTACGGTCAAAGCATTGTTGTAGGCCGGATAAGCGTCAGCGCCATCCGGCAAAAAATCAACAGCACTTCGCGCCGCCTTTCCCCCCATAGCGCGCATCCTGGCGCTCGCGGAAAAATTCTTCGTAGGTCATTGGCGTTTGGTCCGGATGCGTGACGCGCATATGTTCAACATAGTTGTCGTAATCCGGCACACCTATCATTAATCGGGCGGTTTGACCTAAATACTTCCCGGCTTTGGCGAGTGTTTCAAACATAGTGTTTCCCTGTCGTACAAACGCCCTCCCCATTCAGGAGAGGGCTCGTTGGTTAAGAGAATATTAGTGCGCGCCTTTCGCCTGCGCCACGATCTCTTCGACATTCTCAGGCATCGGCTCGTACGGTGTCTCTTTCGAAGTTGGTTTGTCCTCTTTCAATGCTGCCAGCGCAGTTTTGATGGAGAACAGACCCAGCACCACAACGACGACCATGAAGAAGATAGTGAGACCCGCATCCAGACGGTTGTTAAACACCAGCTGCGTCAGCTGCGACTGGGTGTACTGCGCCGGAATGTTACCGCTGTCGATCATCGCCTGGAACTTGTTGGCGATAGCCAGGAAGCCGATTTTCGCATCCGGGCTAAACGCTTTCTGCCAGCCAGCGGTCAGGGTACAAATCAGCAGCCAGGCCGTTGGCACCAGCGCCACCCATGCGTAGCGCTGACGTTTCATCTTGAACAGCACCACCGCACAGAGCATCAACGCCATACCCGCCAGCATCTGGTTAGCGATACCAAACAGCGGCCACAGGGTATTGATACCGCCCAGAGGATCCACTACGCCCTGGTGCAAGAAGTAACCCCAGGCCAGCACGCACAGCGCTGTTGCCAGCAGGTTTGCAGGCAGGGAATCGGTACGTTTCAGACCCGGTGACACCACACCCAGCAGATCCTGCAGCATAAAGCGCGCGGCGCGTGTACCAGCATCGACCGCCGTCAGAATAAACAGCGCTTCAAACAGGATGGCGAAGTGATACCAGAACGCCACATCCATCATACCGCCCAGCGCGCCGTGCAGAATATACGCCATGCCTACCGCCAGCGTCGGCGCCCCGCCTGCGCGGGAGATAATAGATTGTTCGCCGACATCATTCGCGATCTGATGCAGCGTATCAGGCGTGATCACAAAGCCCCAACTGCTCACTACCTGTGCCGCTGATGCAACCACATCGGTAGTTCCTGCCGGTGCCAGTACTGCCATTGGGCTGTTCATCGCAAAGTACACGCCCGGGTCGATAACACAGGCAGCCACCAGTGCCATAATGGCGACAAAGGATTCCATCAGCATCCCGCCGTAGCCGATAAAGCAGGCCTGGCCTTCATTCGCCAGCATCTTCGGCGTGGTACCGGAGGCAATCAGCGCGTGGAAACCAGAGACTGCACCGCAGGCAATGGTAATAAACAGGAACGGGAACAGGTTGCCGCTCCAGACCGGACCCGTACCGTCAACAAACTTGGTCAGCGCTGGCATGGTCAGCGTCGGACGCATGATCAGGATCCCTACCGCCAGACCCACAATGGTGCCGATTTTCAGGAAGGTAGAGAGATAATCACGCGGCGCCAGCAGCAGCCAAACCGGCAACACGGCAGCGACAAAACCGTAGCCCACTAGCATCCACGTCAGCTGTACACCGGTAAAGTCAAAGTACGGTGCCCAGGTCGGGCTTTCCGCTACCCAACCACCGGAAATAATGGCAAACACCAGGAACACCAGACCGATGACCGACACTTCACCAATGCGGCCCGGGCGCAAATAGCGCAGGTAAATCCCCATGAAGATCGCCAGCGGGATGGTGAACGCCACGGTGTAGGTTCCCCACGGGCTGTGGGTCAGCGCTTTCACGACGATCATCGCCAGTACCGCGAGAATAATCACCATGATCATAAAACAGGCCACCAGCGCAATAACGCCCGCCGTTGGGCCCATCTCTTCTTTCACCAGTTCGCCAAGGGAACGACCATCGCGACGGGTAGAAACAAACAGCACCATGAAGTCCTGCACCGCCCCTGCCAGCACTACCCCGGCGAGCAGCCAGATCATCCCTGGCAGATAGCCCATTTGTGCCGCCAGCACCGGTCCAACTAACGGACCCGCGCCGGCAATCGCCGCAAAATGGTGACCAAACAGCACTTTTTTATCGGTGGGAACATAATCCAGACCATCGTTATGACGCACGGCTGGCGTCATACGCGTCGGGTCCAGCGCCAGTACATTTTTCGCGATGTACAGGCCGTAGAAACGGTAAGCGATAAGGTAGACACAGACCGACGCCACGACTATCCACAACGCGTTGATCTGTTCACCACGATTTAATGCGATATAGCCGAGGGCAAATGCTCCCATAACGGAGAGCACTGTCCAGACGAGGTACTTCCCTGATTTGTTCATAGTTGTTATCCGTTGTCCGATCCAGAGAGATGTTACATTTTGTTTCTATAACATCTTTTCTGAATTTAACAACCTGACAACTATACAAACCCGAAGTATCACTGAGTATTTACATTGCATTGTTAACTGGATCACCTTTGCTACAACTATAGCTGAAACAATTACGTTACTTATGCGGCTGGGCCAGCGTTTTGCTTGCCCAGGAGGCCAATTACAGAATCCATCATCAACATAGATACATTTATAGTAAATTATAATTATTTAGCCTTTCATCACTCTGCCGATGTGCCCTTATTTTAAAATCATAAGTAGCAACATCCTTAATTATAAAAACCATTAATAACCTTAGGATATTCTCATTTTTTATACATTGAGTGCCTTTATTAATCCTGATGAAAAATCAGACATTAAAAGCTACCTTTAGCGATAACGCCTACCTATAATCCAAAGCAATATTGATTAAGCAAAATTACATAAAATTATCACCACCACCTTCTGATATATATTTCAAAAGCACACATAGAAACATCCAAAATCATTTTACGCAGAATGTTGTTCATTAATAGCGGCATAATTTTATAAGGATATAAATAATGAATAAATGCTATCGCATTGTCTGGAATATCGCGCGAAACATGTTCATCGTCGTGTCAGAACGCTCTCGTGGCGATAACCGGGTACGAACCACCGTTGCCGGGGTACTTTTATCAACCGTCGGCATCATGACCAGCGGCGCCCTTGCCGCAGATAAAGGGCCACTGAGCGGAGAAACCATCATCCTGAACAATGGTGACACTATAACGTCATTATCAGGAGAGACGGGTATCGATAGCACCGTGACCGGTGGTCAAGGAGTGCAAATTGAGGGTAAGGCATCAATTAACGTTACGGGGGATAGCGGTTCAATCGGCGTTAAACTCGATAACGGTGTGATAAATGATTTAGGAAACGATACACAGATTAACGTAACCGATACTGGTTCAACCACCACAAGCTCAACAAATGGTGTTTACATTAGTAATGTAAATCCGGGTACTCGCATCGATACCAACAACCTATTAATTAACGTTGCTAGTAACAACACCGCCTATGGTGTTTATATTCACGGTAAGGATTCATCTCTCGACTTCGGGCAAGGAAGCAAAATCAACGTTGAATCCCATAACGGAAATAGTACCGGGGTCTTTTTCTATGATGGCGGTAATACATTCACCATGGATGGCGGCTCCATTCATGTCACCTCCAACTCCGCCGGTAAAGCGACGGGTATCGATACCTCCAGGGCAGAGAAAACCACGCTCAATCTGGGAGACAACACCCACATAGAAATCAACAGTGGTACCGAGAGAGGCAGTGGTCTCTATTTCGGCAAAGATACAACACTCAATGCGAACGGCCTGGTTATCGATGTCACAACGGTAGACTCGGCAAATACAGTGATGATTTATGGAATTCAGACAGGGTCAAACAACCATATTAATCTGGGTGAAGGCAGTAAGATAACGCTCTCCACTCCAGGTGGAACGGCCTATGGATTGACGTCAGGAATGGGAAGTCAGATCGCTGCTAATAACCTGACGATCGATGTATCCACTACCTCTACAGGACACACAAGTGGCCGCGGCGCAGACATCTCAGGCAACATCGACTTTGGCCACGACTCGACCATAACCGTGGCAGGCTTTTCCGAAGGATATGGTCTGTTTGTCGGAGATTATTCGGCGACAAAAAAAGAAGACGTCACTGCCGTAGCACATGCCGAAAACCTGACAATTGAAGTGACCGGCGGCAAAACCGAAGGTATCCGTATAGAGGGAGGTCTGGTAGATCTCGGTTCCGGCAGTTCCATCAGCGCCACCGGAACGGCGTCAACTATTTACCTCACTGGCCGAGGATACGGGGAACTTGACGCGGATAACCTGACGGTAAAAACAGCGCAAGGAACAGCGATAACAGCTCAAAGCAGCATGTATGCCACCGTCGTTAATATTGGTGAAGGCAGTACGATCGACGGACGAAGCGACACCGCCAAAACGTACGGGCTGGTAGCCAACACATCTTTTTCTGACCCATCAACGATCAATTTCAACGGTTCTCAAGATAATCGAAACACAATTTATGCCTCGGGAGGCTATGGCGCATCAGCACAATTTAGTGGTTCAACTATTAATATATCCAATACCGACATCATTATGAACGGAGGCAATTCCTACGGGCTTTCGGCTATAGGCGATAACAGTTTTACCCGCGCTGGCATTATTAATGCCAGCGACATGAACATCGACATGACAGGAGCCAGCAACGCTTCTGGCGTTATGGTTCAACAGGGCGGCATCGTCAATCTGAGTGGTGACACAACGATTAAAACCAACGACGATGGAATCGCTATCTGGGTACCTAAAGTGTCGTCCGGCAGCAATATATTGCCCGGTGGCACCATCAACGGTACGGGAAAAATGACGATTATCGGCGACATCGTTAACAGCGGCTGGGGATATATCAATCTGACAATGGATGCGGGATCTTATTTTGAGGGCGCAACATCCATCAATCACGACTTTAACACCCAGGGTCTGGACTCTGAGCTTAGCCTTACGCTCGCCGATCAAGGTAAATGGGTCGTTACTGACAGTTCAACCCTGACATCACTGGACAATGCGGGTACCGTAGAACTGGCAGCCGACAGCACATTACATGCTAATAGCCTGACGTTGCAGGAAAGTAGCATCCTGAATGTTGATCTTAGCGCAGCAGCCCTGGCCAGCGCCAATAGCGCACCATTGATTACCGGGGGTGAAATTGCGTTAGATGGTGATTTACATATCAGTAATAGCGGCAACGCACTGGATATCGGCACACTCACCTCCGACGCTCAATTACAAGACATTGAAACCATTACGTTGATTGATACAGACTCTGCAATCACCGGAGATTTTGCCAGCTTATCAACGGATACTGACTCAATGCCGGATTACCTGTCAGTATTCGGGCAAATCAGCGCCACAGATAACACCCAATACCAATTGGGTGTTGGCCTGAGCTGGTATGCCGGACACTCTGGCTCCGTCGCCACCCCTGCGCACGGCACATTCACCCTCGATGGCGGCAAACAGTTTACTGTCAATAGCCAACTGGAAGACGTCGCATCAGATACGCGCAGCGGTTGGGACGGTAAGAGCCTGACCAAAAAAGGAGAAGGCACACTCACTCTGACGTCGAATAACACTTATAGCGGTACCACCGCCGTGCAGGAGGGAACGTTATGGCTAATAGAGACAGGCATTATTGGTGCCGCAGGCAGTCAGCAGTATGTCACCGTCGGGCAAGGTTCAACCTTAGGTGGCAATGGCGTCGTTAACGGCAACGTGGACAACGCTGGAACATTACGCTTTGCCGACAATACTGCCGCCCAAAGCGGTTTTATCATAAACGGTAATGTCACCAACAAGGGCAGTATCGCAAGCTCCGGGACGACGCCGGGCAATACATTGACCATTAACGGCAACTATACCGGTATTAGCGACGACTACACCGGCACTGACGGTAGCCTGACACTCAATACCTATTTAGGGGATGATAGCTCCCCAACCGATCAGCTAATTGTAACGGGTGACGTGGACGGTAAAACCACGCTGTACATCAACCAGGCTGGAGGAGAAGGCGCATTCACCGACCAGGGTATTGAAATTGTGAATGTTGGCGGTACATCAACAGATGATGCTTTCTCGCTGGGCAATCGGGTCCTGATTGGGCCGTATGAATATCGCTTATACGAAGATAATGAAAATTGGTATTTGCGTTCACAGGCGGAGACACCCGATGACGGGGGAGATATTACTCCTGTCGATCCTGACGACGACGGCAGCGACGTAAGCCCTGTCGACCCCGATGACGGCGGCAGCGACGTAACCCCTGTCGACCCCGATGACGGCGGCAGCGACGTAACCCCTGTCGACCCCGACGACGGCGGCAGCGACGTAACCCCTGTCGACCCCGACGGCGGCGGCAGCGACGGGAAACCATCAAATCCACAATACCGTGCCGATATCGGTGCTTATCTGGGGAATCAGTGGCTGGCCCGCGAGCTACAAATGCAAACGCTGTTCGACCGTGAAGATAGCCAGTATCGTTCACATGAAGGCGACTTATGGCTACGTGTAAAAGGCGGAAACACGGACTCTACTGCTGCGGATGGAAATGTCGACATGGACAGCGATTACGTCCAGTTCCAACTTGGCGGGGATATCGCCACTTGGAACAACGGTCAGCAAAGTCTGACGCTGGGACTCATGGGAAGCTATATCAATGGCAGTACAGATAGCACAGGAAACCGCGGCGCAGATGGCAGCCAGTTTTCAGCCACTGGAGATATCGACGGCTACAATTTGGGCGTTTACGCAACCTGGTATGCTGATGCTATGCGTCATCGTGGCTGGTATGTCGACAGTTGGTATCAATATGGTTTCTACGATAATAGCGTTGAAAACGGTGATGCAGGAACAACACATTACGACTCAACCGCCAACGCTCTCTCTCTGGAAAGCGGCTATCGATATACGATGGACTTCGCCAGTAACCAATCGTTAAGTCTGATACCGCAATTACAGGTTGTCTGGCAAAGCTACAAAGCAGACAGCGTGCAAGCACACAATACGCGTATTGACGGTCAAAATAGCGAAAACTGGACCACTCGCCTCGGTCTTCGTGTCGAGGGTTCGTCACCGACAACCAATGCGGTTCTTCAGCCATTCGCCGAAGTCAACTGGCTACATATGACCGATGATATGGCGGTATCCTTTGATAACTCAACGGTAAACCTGGATCTTCCCGCCGATCGCGCTGAAATAAAACTCGGGATCCAGGCCGCTATCAACAATCAGTGGAGCATTAGCGCGCAGGCAACAGGGCAGAAAGGAAACAACGATTTCAGCGATCTCAGTGGCAGCGTTAACCTGCACTATAACTGGTAATCTACACAAAAACGCGTCTGGTATGCTCAGACGCGTTTTATCTTTTACCCCATCACCGCAGTGCCTAAACGGCAGGTGCAGCAGCGTCGTCCCTGCTCATCAAAGATGACGATTTCCCAGCTTTGATTTTGACGCCCAAGGTGCAACGGCTGACAAACACCGCGCACTTTCCCCTGCGATACCGCCCGATGATGCGTGGCGTTGAGTTCCGTCCCCACCACGCATTGCCCGTCGCGGGTCATCAGATAACCCGCCATCGAACCCAGCGTTTCCGCCAGAGCCGCCGACGCGCCACCGTGCAGCAGGCCAAACGGCTGATGCGTGCGGCTATCCACCGGCATTTCGGCTTCCAGCACATCATCCCCCAGCCGGGTGTAGACCATGCCTAAATGCGCCACCATCGTGTTCTGACTGGTGGCATTGAGTTCATCCAGCGTTAAATGACGTTTCCAGATCATCGTCATGCCCCCAGCGTGGAACCGCCGTCCACCACGATATCCTGTAACGTAATGTGGCTGGCCAGATCGGAGGCGAGGAATAAAATAGTGTTGCTAATCTCTTGTGGCCGGGCGATTTTCCCCAGCGGAATCCCGAGCTTAAACTGCTCGCCAAATCCACGAATGCGCTGTTGTTCCGCGTCATCGCTGACCCACAGCGTACGCTGCATGTCGGTATCGGTCGAGCCTGGCGACACCACATTACAACGCACACCGCTGCCCGCCAGTTCCAGTCCAACGGTCAACGCCAGGCTTTTCAGCGCGGCCTTTGACGCACCGTAAGCACTCATGCCGAGACGCGGCGTGTGTGCTGCATCCGACGCGACGGTCACGATCGCCCCGCCCTGCTGGCGACGAAACTGCGCCATCGTCTGCTGAAACAGATTGAACGCCCCGCCAACGTTAACCGCAAACGTCTGCTGCCACTCCTCAGTACTCAGCGCATCGGTGGCCCCCATACGCAAAATACCTGCGGCATTGACCAAAATATCCAAACGCTCGCACGCTTTGAGGACGCGCTGGCACACTTCAGCTACCTGTCCGACATTCGCCACATCCAGCACTTCAGTCGCAAACGGGTAGTTATCCTGAGGAAATTCGCGATCGAATCCTGTCACCTCAGCGCCTGCATTCGCAAATGCCAGCGCCGTGGTGTAGCCAATCCCTTTTCCCGCCCCGGTTACCCAGACGGTTTTCCCGGCAAAATCAAATCCAGCCATTACTTCACCTCGCGGGAGAGCAGCGCCCACCATGCGTCAATGGTCGGTTTTTTCGCCAGCATCACGAAATCAATGTCACCATGAACCTTACGCCAGCGCGCCGCCAGCGCCATCATGCGCACGGAATCCAGCCCGTAGTCGATCAGGTTTTCGTCATCCATCGGCTCTTCGGACTCATCCAGCAGCGGCAGAATAATGCTGCGCAACGCATCTTTACTGGCCGGGACCGGCGTCGGCAATAACTCCTGGGTCATTACCACTCGCCCGGAACGTCCCGCCACGTATTTCAGCGACATCAGGTGTTCGTCACGGCTAAAGTCCGCCAGCGCATCGGCAACCATAAACGGCTTGATATCACGCATAAATGCGTCCGTTGCGGTGGTCATACAACCAATATGCGCATACACGCCGGTAATGATCAGTTGATTACGCCCGGTTTCCTTGAGCATCTGTTCCAGCGGGGAGCGATGAAATGCGCTATAACGCCATTTCACCAGAATGGTATCCGCTTCATCCGGAGCCAGCGCCTCAACGATCTTTTGTTGTTCCGGCGAACGCGTCAGGCCCGGTCCCCACATATCATTGAGCAGAGCGCGGTCTTCATCACTTTGTTCTTTCGGCTGAGCGGTGTAATACACCGGAATGTTATGCTCTTTGCAGTACTGGCGCAGCGCGGCGATGTTCGCGACGACCTGCTCCATCATCGGGCAGTTATCACCCCAAAAGCCGATAAAATAATCCTGCATGTCGTGGATCAGCAGCGCGGCGCGTTCAGGGTCAAATGCCCAGTCGACTTTGTTCACCGGAACATCGAGCGCCGTTGGTAGCGCATAAGCCTGCAGTTTAGGAATTGCCATTTCTATTTCTCCTTCAGGCCAGTGAACGTGATGCCAGCCACTGACGTAATTGTTTTTTATCTACCTTCCCAACTGGAGTCAGCGGTAATGACTCAACGCACTCAACACGATCGGGTAATTTAAATTCCGCTATGCCCTGTTCGCGTAGAAAACGGCGCACCTGCACCGCGCGCAGCGGTTCTTTCACCACCAGCCAGGCACAGCTTTTCTCGCCCATCAGTTCGTCATCCATACTGACCAGCGCGGCATGGATAACCATTGGATGGCGCAGCAGCAGGTTTTCAATCTCTTCAGCGGCGATCTTCTCTCCGCCGCGGTTGATCTGATCCTTTTCACGCCCCTGAACGGTGATGTAACCATCCGGATCGATAGCGATCAGATCGCCGGAACAGTAAAAACCGTTGGCGTCAAAGGCGCTGGCATTATGCTCAGGGCTTTTGAAATAACCGCGGAAGGTGTACGGACCACGCGTCATCAGACGTCCGGTCTCTCCCTGGGCTAAGGGGTTGCCGTCAGCGTCTGCTACCCAGACTTCATCATCGGGACACATCGGGCGACCCTGGGTATTGATGATGCGCTCAGGACTGTCGTCCAGACGGGTGTAGTTCACCAGCCCTTCAGCCATGCCGAAGACCTGCTGCAACTGGCAGCCAATCTCGGCCGGAATACGCGCCGCAAGCGTGGCGGAAAGCCTCGCTCCACCAACCTGGAGCAGTTTCAGCGAAGCCAGTTGCGCATTGCTGCCCCACTCCGCAATCGCCTGCAACCACAGGCTCACCGCAGGTGGCACCAGCGCCGTGACGTTAACCTGATGCTGTTCAATCAGCGGGAAACACAGGGTTGCGCTCGGGTCAGCCGCCAGCACCACGGTACCACCGGCCAGGAATACACCCAGCGCGCCTGGCGAACTCATGGCGTAGTTATGCGCCGCCGGGATCGCGCATAAATAACGCGTTTCCCCGGTGAAGCGGCAAATCTCATTGCTGCGACGTACGCTGTAGTAGTAATCGTTATGAGTGCGAGGAATCAGCTTTGGCGTCCCGGTCGTCCCGCCAGAAAGCTGGAAGTACGCCACCTCATCAGCAGGCGATGGCGTGGCGCTAAAATCAGTCGCAGGCTGGTTTATCGCCGTTTGCAGATTGTGTTCACCTTCATCATTACGCAGTTGCACCACGCGCACTGAATTGTGTTCGGCCACAAAAGCGTTAAGAAAATCGTCCCCGCTAAACAGCGTATGCTGGCGATCGGCAATCAGCAGCGCCGGTTCAATCTGTTTGGCATAGGCGTTGAGCTCGTTACGCTGATGGCTGAACAGGGCCAACACCGGAGCTACGCCCAGCTTGAGTAACGCAAAGAAGGTGATATACAGCTCAGCCACATTGCCCAGTTGTACCAGCGCGGTTTCGCCGGGTTTGATCCCCTGGCGACGCAAGCTGCAGGCAAGATTGTCAGCGGCCTGATTCAGTTGGCGATAGCTCAGATGGCGTTCACCATCAATTACCGCCGTATGCTCGCTGTCGGCGTGACGGGTCAGAATGTCGGTCAGCGGCAAATCCTGCCAGTAACCTTTTTCACGATAGCGGCGGGCAAACTCATCCGGCCAGCGGGTGAAAGGAATACTCATTATTGCTCCTTAAAACCAGTCCACAAGGCTCTTAGTGCAGTCCAAAAACATTCAACATCGTGGAGAGCTTAGCCCCCGTTTCGCGCCATTCCGCAACCGGGGAAGAGGCTGGAACAATTCCTGCTCCGGCAAAGAAACGTACCTGATTGCGCAGCAGCTTCGCACAGCGGATCGTCACCACCCACTCGCCGTTACCTTCGGCATCACACCAGCCGACAATGCCGCCGAACAGTTCGCGATCGAACGGCTCCAGCTCGGCGATAAGCTTGCGCGCAACCTGGTGTGGGAAGCCGCTCAGCGCAGGCGTCGGATGCAGCAAGCACGCCAGCGTCAGGGCGTTTTCCTGCGGGTTGGCTTTACCTTCAAACGGCGTGCCGAGGTGCCAGAGCGTCGGCGTGGTAACCAGCTGCGGAGAAGAAGGCAGTTGCAGTTCACGGCTGCGATCGCGCAATACCGTTTTCATCGCTTGCGTCACCAGTTCGTGCTCATGGCGGTCCTTCTCAGATGCCAGCAGGCGGATCCCTGCTTCGCGATCCAGCACATCATCAGGCTGACGACGTGCAGAGCCCGCCAGCGGCAGAGAACTGAAACGATCGCCTTCTTTGCGCAGTAACAGTTCCGGGCTGGCACCAATCAATACGCCGCCGTCTTCAATCGGTACATGGAAGTTGTAGCTCGCCGGGTTTTGCGCCACCAGACGCTCCAGCAGCGCACCGCTGTCAATGTTGGCATCGGCGGTGATATCGATCAGGCGTGACAACACCACTTTGTCGACTTCCGGAGTGGACGTCAGCGCAGCCGCCCGGGCGACCATATCTTCAAAAAAGTCCTGTTCCGGGATCGATTTACGTTCAACGACGTTCAGCGACTGATGCGCGGTAAAGTAACGTGATGATTGCTGCTTCGCCGTACGAGAAAAGCTCTGCCACGATTGGGGAATAAACAGCGATGATGGCTGGCGGGTATCAAAGGGAATCGCCCCGACCATGACAGGGTTCGCGATGCCCTGCGATTTGGCATCAGCAAACAGTGCGTTCATTTTTTGTTGGAAAGGGCTGTCTGGCGAATCGCCATCAATTGCCGGTTCCGCATAGCGGGCGAAGCATCCTGACGTCGTAAAACTACGGTACGGCGACATAAAGAAAAAACTGTCGGGAGCGAGCGTCGGCATAGTCTGCGTTTTTTCCTCGGCCAGTGACGTATCCATATCATCCTCCAAAAATGATAAAGGCTCTAATAATGATTATCATTTATATTTTCGGTCGCTAACCTAAAAGTAAAGCGGCGGTATGTCAACTCTTGTGGTAGCACAATGTGCGACTTTGGCTTGCATCCTTGCTCGCTAACAATGAAAATGAGAAGCATTACTTATACTGATAACAGGAAGCTGATTCGTGAGTCTCCCCTCTTTTTGCCGCACCGTGCTCTTACTGGCAGGTTTATCTCTTTCAGGAATTTCTTCAGGTCACGCCGCCGACTGGCCGCGTCAGGTTACTGACAGCCGCGGCACGCATACGCTGGAACATAAACCGCAGCGAATTGTCTCCACCAGCGTGACCCTCACCGGCTCGCTGCTGGCGATTGATGCCCCGGTCATTGCCAGCGGCGCTACTACGCCGAACAATCGCATCGGCGATGCGCAGGGCTTTTTACGCCAATGGAGCGAAGTGGCAAAAGAACGCAAACTGAGCCGCCTGTATATCGGCGAACCGAGCGCCGAGGCTGTCGCAGCTCAAATGCCGGATCTGATTCTGGTCAGCGCCACCGGGGGAGATTCTGCCCTCGCGCTATACGATCAGCTGTCCACCATTGCGCCAACGCTCATCATTAATTACGACGATAAAAGCTGGCAGTCGCTGCTGACCCAGTTAGGTGAAATTACCGGTCAGGAGCAACAGGCAGCTGCGCGTATTGCCGAGTTTGATAAGCAACTGCAGGCGGTTAAGCAACGTATTACCCTGCCACCACAACCGGTCAGCGCGCTGGTATATACCGCCGCGGCGCACAGCGCCAACCTGTGGACGCCTGAGTCAGCGCAAGGCAAGCTGATGGAGCAGTTAGGTTTCACGCTGGCAACGCTGCCTGCCAACTTGCACACCAGTCAGAGTCAGGGCAAACGCCACGATATCATCCAGCTTGGCGGTGAGAACCTGGCGGCAGGCCTGAACGGCGAAGCGCTGTTCCTGTTTGCTGGCGACAGCAAAGATGCCGACGCTATTTACGCCAATCCGCTTCTGGCGCATCTGCCAGCCGTGCAAAACAAACGAGTTTACGCCCTGGGTACGGAAACCTTCCGTCTCGACTACTACAGCGCAACGCTGCTGCTGCAACGTCTGTCGGCTCTGTTTTAATGGCCAGCGCCGGATGCGGCTAACGCCTTATCCGGCCTACAAAACGTAGGGCACAACGCGATCAGACATTCACGGGGATTTGCCGGAATCGGCGTACCTCTCCCAACAACAGCAGCAGTAACAGACCGACAATCACCAGTCCAAACCCACTCACGCTTGCCGAAGCAACCGGCGTCATCATCGCGCCCAGACCACCTAACAGCGCCGCGCCAATCGCATCACCGGTGACGTTTTGCGCCGTCCACAAACCGTTAATTCGCCCGAGCATCGCTTCCGGCGTCTGCGTCTGTAACAGGGTGTACTGCAACAAAGAGCTGACCGCACTCAACCAACCGAACAGCGCCAGACAAACCACACCCAGCTGCCAGACGGGCATCAAGCCAAACAGACCGATAGCCAGGAACGAAGCCACGGTCGATACCAGCATAATCAGTCCCGGACGCACGCTGTGCGCCAGTTGGCCACTGGTCAATGCCCCCACCGCAGCGCCAAGAGGAATGGCTGCATACAGCAGGCCAATTTGCGCACTCGACATCTGCCAGTTAATCGCCAATGCCGGATACAGCACGCGCACGGCGCTCGCCATGGTCAACAGACCACCAAGCAACGCAATGCCGCCAATCAGGGGACTGGCAAGCAGAAAGCGAAATGCTGCCAGCAGCGATTTCAGCGGATGCTCGCGCGGCTGCGGCGGAGGTGGCAGTGCGGGAAGGCTCAGCAGAGGTAACAAAGTAATAAATGTGCCAGCCGCCGCCAGTCCGTAGTTCCAGGCCACGCCGCCGGTCGCGAGCAGCACCCCGCCAAGCATCGGTGAAATTACCGAGCCCAGGCGTACCGTCAACATGGTAATCGCCCCGGCCTGCATCAGATTCTCCCGCCCAACCAGCGCCGGCGTTGCCGCCAACAAAGCGGTTACACCCAGCGAGGCAAAGAAACCATCCCATAAGCCAAGCAGATAAATTGCCAGTAACGACGGTTCGGGCAGCAGCGCATTCAGACACAGACCAATAAAGCCAATACCGCAGGTTCCACGTGCCAGCAGGATCACTTTTTTACGCTCATAGCGGTCGGCCAGCACACCGCCCACCATCAGGCCAATAAACATTGCGCTACCGGTCAACGTCACCGACAAACCCACCTGCCAGGTCGACTGGGTCATCATCTGGATCTGTACCGGAACCGCCACGCCGAGTAGCCCCAGAGAGACAATGGAAATAAAACGGGCGAGGAAGACAGCGCGAAATGCAGGGTGGGTCTTTAACAGGCTGAGATTGAGCAGCCAGGATTGTCGATTCATTACAGAGCCTTACCAGGTACTTTTTCAATATCCATTCGATGGCTGCACATGCTAACATATCCAAATAAGATCGATAACGATAATTACTATCATTATCAGGGAAGTTGATATGTCATGCTCTGTTTCCGCGACACGCGCCTTCGCTGTGCCCGGACTATTGTTATTACTTGTTCTCACCACGGTATTAAGTCTGGTTATTGGCGCCAAGTCGCTACCTGCCTCCGTGGTGCTGGATGCGCTCACCGGCAGTTGTCAAAGTGCTGATTGCACCATCGTGCTGGACGCGCGCCTGCCGCGCACGCTGGCGGGGCTGCTCGCCGGTGGTGCGCTGGGCCTGGCTGGTGCACTAATGCAAACGCTCACGCGTAACCCTCTCGCCGATCCCGGCATTCTGGGTGTCAACTCCGGCGCCAGCTTCGCTATTGTGCTGGGGGCCGCGCTGTTCGGCTTTTCCTCTGCGCAAGAGCAGCTGCTGATGGCCTTTTGCGGTGCGCTGGCTGCGTCGCTGATCGTAGCTTTTACCGGCAGTCAGGGCGGCGGGCAGTTAAGTCCGGTACGTCTGACGCTGGCGGGCGTTGCGCTGGGCGCGGTGCTGGAAGGATTATCCACCGGCATCGCCCTGCTCAACCCGGACGTTTACGATCAGCTGCGTTTCTGGCAGGCCGGCTCACTGGATATCCGCAGCCTGCAAACGCTGAAGGTTGTGCTGGTACCGGTACTGATTGCCGCGGCTGTCGCCCTGTTCCTCAGTCGCGCCCTGAATAGCCTGAGCCTCGGCAGCGACACCGCTACCGCGCTTGGCAGTAAAGTCGCTCGAACGCAGTTTATTGGCCTGCTGGTTATTACCGTACTGTGCGGCAGTGCGACCGCGATTGTCGGTCCTATCGCCTTTATCGGCCTGATGATGCCGCACATAGCGCGCTGGCTGGTGGGGGCAGACCACCGCTGGTCACTGCCCGTAACCCTGTTGGCAACCCCTTCTCTGTTACTAATTGCCGATATCATCGGTCGCCTGATCGTTCCCGGCGAGCTGCGCGTGTCAGTGGTCAGCGCCTTCATCGGCGCACCGGTGCTTATCTTTCTGGTACGCCGTAAATCGCGCGGAGGTGGCGCATGATGCACCTCTCCCGCCGCCTGATAATCAGCAGCCTGCTGCTGGTTGCAGGTTGTCTCGTCATTGGTTTGTGGAGCCTGCGTAGCGGCGTTGTCACGCTGGAAACCGAGCAAATTATTGCCGCCCTGCTCGGTGATGCGCCGCGCAGTATTACGCTGGTGGTGACCGAATGGCGTTTGCCACGCGTGCTGATGGCGCTATTGATTGGCGCAGCGCTCGGCGTGAGCGGCGCAATATTTCAGTCGCTGATGCGTAACCCGTTGGGCAGCCCGGATGTGATGGGTTTCAATACTGGCGCCTGGAGCGGCGTGCTGGTGGCTATGGTGTTGTTCGGACAGCATCTCACCGCTATCGCGCTGGCGGCCATGCTGGGTGGGATCCTAACCTCTCTGGTGGTCTGGGCGCTCGCCTGGCGCAATGGTATCGACACCTTCCGGCTGATTATTATCGGTATCGGCATTCGCGCCATGCTGGTGGCGTTCAACACCTGGCTACTGCTGAAAGCATCATTAGAAACCGCGCTGACGGCCGGGCTGTGGAACGCCGGATCGCTCAATGGCCTGACCTGGGCCAAAACCTGGCCGTCTGCCCCGCTGATTATCATCATGCTGGTGTGCGCCACGCTGCTGGTGCGCCGGATGCGCTTACTGGAAATGGGTGATGACAGTGCTTGTGCGCTTGGCGTCAGCGTAGAGCGTTCACGCCTGATGATGATGCTAGTTGCGGTAGTACTGACCGCTGCCGCCACCGCGCTGGCAGGCCCTATCTCGTTTATTGCCCTTGTCGCGCCGCATATCGCGCGACGTATAAGCGGCACATCGCGCTGGGGATTAACCCTGTCAGCGCTGTGCGGCGCCTTGCTGCTGCTGATGGCGGATTTATGCGCCCAGCAGCTGTTTATGCCTTATCAGCTTCCGGTGGGCGTTGTCACCGTAAGCCTCGGCGGTATTTATCTTATCGTCTTGTTAATTCAGGAGTCCCGCAAAAAATGATCGAATCAGTAGCCCGTTTGCGTGGCGACCAGTTAACGCTGGGTTATGGCAAGTTTACCGTAGCGGAAAACCTCAATGTGTCGATTCCCGACGGCCATTTCACCGCGATTATCGGGCCAAACGGCTGCGGGAAATCAACGCTGCTGCGCACGCTGAGTCGTCTGATGACGCCCGCGCACGGCAAGGTCTGGCTCGACGGCGAGCATATTCAGCACTATGCCAGCAAAGAAGTCGCCCGCAGAATAGGTTTGCTGGCGCAAAACGCCACCACGCCGGGAGATATTACGGTACAGGAGCTGGTTGCTCGTGGGCGCTACCCGCACCAGCCGCTGTTTACCCGCTGGCGGCAAGAGGATGAAATTGCGGTTTCAAACGCCATGCAGGCGACGGGGATTACCCACCTGGCATCACAAAGCGTGGATACCCTTTCCGGCGGACAACGTCAGCGTGCATGGATTGCGATGGTGCTGGCGCAGGAAACGTCGATTATGCTGCTCGATGAACCCACCACCTGGCTGGATATCAGTCATCAGATCGATCTGCTGGAACTGCTGAGTGAGTTAAACCGGGAGAAAGGCTACACGCTGGCCGCCGTTTTGCACGACCTCAATCAGGCCTGTCGCTATGCGACGCATCTGATTGCGCTGCGGGACGGAAAAATTATTGCCGAGGGTGCGCCGAAGGAAATAGTCACCGCACAGCTTATTGAAAAAATCTATGGGTTGCGCTGTATGATTATCGACGATCCGGTTGCCGGAACGCCGTTAGTGGTACCGCTCGGACGTAACAAATAGCAAGTAATACCGTATGGCGGCCAACTTGCCGCCATACGACAATTCATCACACCAGTTGCTGATCAATAAACGTCATTTTTTGCTTACGCGATACCATAGCGTAGTTCAGCAGAACACCACCGCACGCCACCATTCCACCCAATAATGCGGCCAGAATAACGATCATTGATTTAGCCGGACCATCTTTTTTCACCGGCAGCGACGGCGTAAGTTGATATTTAAACGGTGTGAATTTTACGTCGCTCACATTCATCGCTAACAGCTGCTCAACGTGATACTGGCGATTACGTAATTCACCGTTAATTTCGGCAACATCCGTTACTGATTTTTCTATTTCTAATTTACGTTCGATGCCATCAGCACCCAGTGAAATAGAGAAATCAGGGTCATCTTTCACCGCCTGGCCATTACTGTAGACCGGTTTTTTAATCCCGGCGGCATTGGCGATCTCCAGCGAGTAGTTCAGTCGCTGGATATTTGCGTCCAGCTGATTCTTGAGCCTGACGCGATCCATCTCCAGTCTTTCTTTCTCATAGCTGGTTTTGATGGACAGTTTATTGCGAATATCTTCCAGCGTTTCTTTCACCACAATATCAGAAATATACTGGATATACCCCTTCAGCACAGTCTGGGCTTCTTCAGCCTGAGGTGCGGTAAAGCTCAACGTCCACGCGGTATACAGCGAGGTTTCGTTCTTCTTACCCTGGTTAGTATCAACCGCTTTCATTTTCTCACTGAGTCTGACAATTGCCCGATGCAGATCCATTTCGTCGATATCTGCACCTTTCAATTGCTCCATCACGTAAGGCGAAGAGCGTAGATACTCTTCTAACAATGAAGGTGACTGGAATTTTTTGATAAACAGATTAAACACATCACCACGACTCACGCTGATATCCATATCCAGCACGCGCAATTTGGTCAACGTATTCTCAAGATCCTGCCATTGAACCGGTTCTGCCGGTGTCACGATAGCCTCGCTGGTCCATTTTTGCGGCAGCAGGAAAGAGACCAGAATACCCACACAAGCAAAGGCGAAAACGGTCGCTATAATTTTTGTTCTGGCGCGCCATAAAATTTCGATGAGGTTAACTAAATCGATTTCATTTGCGTTTGCCGTTGTCTGAGGATACCCAGTAAATTCCGAAACGTTATCTTGCTTTATATTTAATGATGACATGTTGCGTGACCTGAAAACTTTCCTAAAAGAAAAACATTCCTGTGGGAGAAGTCTACCAGCTAGTCAGAATTATCCGAAACACTCTTTGTGCTTGTCGCCCTACCAAAAATTATATTCGGAATTTATCCACCCCTTTCATCACTTTGCATTACATGAAAAATAACAGCCTCATAACATATTATTTACATTATGAAGCTGTTCGATCACCGCGATAGCATTATTCGTCTTGTTACACAGATTTATTAATCAGTGTATTTATTACAGGCCCTATCGACTCAAACGCGGTAGGGGAAATAATATCAACATGCGCGCAGTCATGGCGGTATACATCCAGGCTGGATATCCATGGCGACCAACTGCTCTCAGGGCTCACACCCGGTACTAACGTGCGCTCAGCAACGAACAGCGTGGCGTGGCCTGCAAACGGCACGCTGTGCGCCGTGGTGAGCAGGCGAACCGCATCGGCGTAGTTGCCTTCGATAGCGTTAAATAAAGCCTCTGACGCATTCCCCTGCTGCGCCGCCAGAAACGCTTCGCGTTCACGCTCGATCTCCGCCAGTACCGCTGGATCCAAGCCATTAGCCTCTTTTTCTTGCCAGTTTTGCGTTTCTGGCGGCCAGGTATCCAACAGTCCGAGGAATGCAACCGTCTCCCCTCTGGCATGTAAGCGCGCGGCGATCCCCTGTGCCAGCGTGCCGCCCAGCGAATAACCTAATAAATAGTAAGGCCCGTGAGGTTGTTGACTGAGCAACGTTGCCAGGTGATGTTCGCATACTGCGTCGAGGTTTTCCGCCGTCTGCATAGGCCCATCCGGTCGTGGCGACTGAATACCTATAATCGACCACTGCGGGCTGAGATATCGTGACAGCACGCTAAACTGCCAGGCAAAACCCGACGCCGGATGGAAACAGAACAGCGTGGGGCCGTGACTTTCACGCAGTGGCAGCAGCGTCTCAAATCCCAGATGCTGCGACTGCTCATCATCAGTGCTCTCCAGCAGAGCGCTCAGTTGCTCAACGGTAGAGGCCACCATAATCTGCCCCGGCGTCACCTGACGCTCAAAAACCCGGCTCAACTGCGCTGCCAACTTCATCGCCAGCAGCGAATGCCCACCAAGCGCAAAGAAGTCTGCCGCCGCGTCATTCACCTCGCAATTCAGCAAAGCCGCAAAAGACTGTGCGATGGTGGTTTCAGTCCCTGCTCGCGGTGCGCGCCCGGAAACACACGACGTCAACTGCGGCATCGGCAGCGCTTTACGATCCAGTTTACCGTTCGCGCTAAGCGGCAGCTCCGCCAACTGCAACAACACCGTCGGCACCATATGCGCAGGCAATTTTTCACGCAGCTTTTCCCGCAACGCTGACGTATCCAGCGGTAAACCCGATTGCGACACCAGATACCCCACCAGTTGACGCGCATCGCCACCTGTCGCCGCCGCCTGGTTGAATACGCAAGCGTGGGCAACGGCATGCTCGACATCAGGCAACTGCTGCATCACCCGGTCAATCTCGCCGAGCTCAATGCGCTGTCCGCGAATTTTAAGCTGGTCATCGCTGCGCCCAAGGTATTCCACCGCGCCATTTTCCAGCCAGCGCGCCACATCTCCGGTACGGTACATACGTTCACCAGCGTTAAACGGATCGGCGATAAAGCGGCTTGCGGTCAGATCCGGACGGCCCAGATAACCTTGCGCCAGTTGGATCCCAGTCAGATATAAGTCACCAGCCACGCCGAAAGGCACCGGGCGCATCATGGCATCCAGGATACGTAAACCGGTATTCCATACCGGATAGCCAATCGGTACGCTGTTGCCGGTTATGGCTGCGAGATCTTCTCCCCAGGCCGGATACCAGCTCACATCAACCGCCGCTTCCGTTGGTCCATACAAATTGTGCAGTGGCGCATGAGTTAACTGTTCCCACTCTCGGCATAAATCTGCTGGCAAGGCTTCACCGCTGCAAAATACCCGTTTCAGCGAGGCACAACTCTCCCGCGCGGTTTCCGGAGTTAGTGAAGCGACAAAAGCGGCCAACATAGAGGGGACAAAGTGCGTGGTCGTCACCCCATAACGAGCAAAGAACTGCTGCATCGCCAGCGGATCGCGGTGCGCCTCAGGTTCTGCCATTACCAGTTTTGCCCCAGCAATAAACGGCCAGAAAAACTCCCATACCGAGACGTCAAAACTGCACGGTGTTTTTTGCGCCACCACATCATCCGCGGTCAGCGGATAGTGATTTTGCATCCACAGCAGACGGTTAACGATGGCGGTTTGCCCAACCATCACCCCTTTTGGTCTACCAGTAGAGCCGGAAGTAAAAATGATATAGGCCGTATGATTGGGTTGAGATAGCGCCAACGGAGCAGCATCTTCTGCTGGCAGCGGCGAGTCATAACACAGACTTTCCAGCCCTGGGATATCGCTAAAGCGCGCCAGTTGCTCATCGGTCGCGATCAACAATTTTGGCTTCGCGTCTTCGAGCATCATCCGCAGGCGATCGTCCGGATATCCGGTATCCAACGGCAGCCAGGCAGCTCCGGCCTCCACAATACCGTGCAGCGCCAGCGTCAGGAACACAGAACGTGGTAATGCCACAGCTACGCTATCGCCAGGGCGGACGCCGCGTGCGCGCAAAAGGCTCGCCAGCGCCACAACCTGCTGGCGCATTTCGCGATAGCTAAACTGATAACGGGCATCGGCCAGCGCCGGAGCATCCGGCGTTTTATCGGCCTGCTGCGCCACCAGCGCGCTCAGCGTAGTGGACGGGATCTCCACGGTGGTTTCATTAATCTTCGCCAGCCGCTCATGTTCTGTTGGCAACAGCATCCCGACGTCGCCGCAGCATAGCGCCGGATTGTCGGCAAACTGCTCGATAAGCCCGATTAAACGCGAGGCATGCTGCGCCAGCGTTTCTGCATCGTAGCGCTGTTTATTGGCCAGGATTTCAATACTCAGCCCACCGTTTTCATCCGGGAATAACGCCAGTTCAAGATCGTTCACCGGCCCTGTCGCCAGCGTGTGGGTTTGCGCCTGAACGCCGGGAATATTCAGCTGATAGTCGAATATTTTCACGTTCAGCACCGGGCCAAACAGCGGCTCAGCACCGGCTGCACGCCCGCTGTCACGAACGATTTGTTCGGCATCATAACGTTGATGCCGACGCATTTTCTTCAACTGTCCGGCCAGTCGTTGTGCTAACGCAGGCAAGCTTTCTGCCGCATCCAACCTCACACCAAATGGCAGTACGTTTAAAACCGGTCCAGTGGACGTCAACGCCGCCGACCCCATGCGCCGCATAAAGATAAACCCGGCGGCATAATCCATTCGGCTGCATAAACGTCCCAGCCACAATGCCACCAGCGCGAGGGCCAGATCCGCACGCTGAACGTCAGGCATACGTGCCGCAAGCCGGCGAAACGCCCCTTCAGGCGCGGTTAACTTCATACGAATAATATCCGCACTGGCCGACCGACCCGGCAACGGATTGTTCGACAGCGAAGCAGGAGGCGGAAGTTGCTTTCGCTGCTCGCTCCAGAAGGCACCGTCGCGTTGCCAGGCATCGCTTTGACGGTACTGTTGATACTCTTCCACCACCTCGGCGAACGGCGTAAAAGGCGAGTCTGGCGTAGGCTCGCCGTGTAGCCATGCGCGATAAATTGCGGCTATCTGGCGGGTAATGGCCGGAAAACTGAAGCCATCGACCAGCAAATGATGGTAACGCTGATACCAATACCAACGTTTTTCTCCCACCTGTATAAGCAGGTGAAAAACCAGCGGCTTATTGCCGTCAGCACGTATGTCCTGCTGCAGGTCTGCCTGCATCAACGCACGCGCCGCCTCATGTGGGTCGGATTTATCGCGCAGGTCGATAATTTCAGGTTGTGCAAAGGCGAGCGCAGAATCCACCCATTGCCAGACCTCACCGTTATCTTCGCTAAACCGCATCCGCAGGGTATCGGCCTGCTCCAGACCCGCCACAACCGCTTTCGCCAGCAACGACGCATCCAGTTCGCCGGTTAATTCTACGTAGTGCGCTACGCTCCACGCCGAGGGCAATGTGGAGAGTTTTTCCGCCATCCAGATCCCCGGCTGAGCCGCCACTAACGGTAAACGCTGAGTCATGGAGCCTCCTGTACATCAACGTAGTTCGCTGGCGTCAGCGTGGTCCAGTTTGCTTCCAGCCATTGCTGGCAGGCTTCCTGGGATTGAGGTTCGCAAGCAATTTGCCAGCCAGCAGGAAGTGAACACTGCTGCGGCCACAGGCTAAACTGATGTTGGGGATTTTGCAGAATGTAAAACTGGCCCTGCGGATTATCGAAGGGGTTACTGAATTCCATACTCAACTCCTGTCGTGGAACATCGTCCGGTTAAATCGTGTCGGTAAGCGGTTGCCAGAGCGTCATTAGCCCTTCCATCAGACCGCCGCGCCAGCAAAGCGCATCGTGTCCGCCATCAACCTGACGCCAGAAAATAGACTGTGGTGCAGAAGGTAACTGGGCATATAACGCCTGATTAGCGCGATAAATAATGGGCTCGCGGATCCCCGCTTCCAGGACAATACGCAACCCCTGAGCGCTGATGCTCCCGGTCTTCAGTTGCTCGACGATCGCCCCGTCCTGATGACCACCACGATGCGGCCACCAGTAAGAACCCGACTGGCTAAGTACACAGCCAAAGCGCGCGGGCCAGTTCAGCCCGGCATACAGCGATGACAACCCGCCAAAACTTTGCCCGGCGACGACGGTGCGCTGCGGATCGTCACTAAACGCGGTCGTCGTCTTCACCAGTGGTAATAGCTCCTCCTGCACCGCCAACCAAAAATCCGCATTACACGGTAGCTCATGGCTACGATGAGACGTATCAATGGCATCAATCAGGAGATAAACGGCAGGAGGAAGGTGTCCGCGATGGGTGAGCGAAGTCAGTGCAGGCCAGACCGGCATACTCTGTGCCCAAAACTGCCCGTCCAGCAGGATAGCCAACGGGCGCGTTTCGGGTTGAGCATCACCGGTGGTAAACACCCATACGCGACGCGTATTGCCGAGTCTGGCGCTACGCCATTGCAGGCAAACAGCGGGCGAGTCGGGATTTTCAGGGCGATCCCATCCAGGCTGTGCGGGCGCCTCCGGCATTTCCAGCGCAGACACCGCATGACCGCGACCGCCCTGCCAGCTCTGTGGATTGAGGGGATCGGCAATGGCCTGCGGCAGCAATTGCCGCCAGCCTTCACGCAGCACGCTTCGGTCAGGCGCTGCGCCCACCGCCAGCGAGGAAAAGATATCGTTTCGTGCTGTTGGGATAAAACAGTAGCTGCCGCGCCAGTTGGCGCTGAGAGAAACACTCCAGCACCAAACATTTGTTCCATCAATGCGTCGCATCGACTGAGGGGTGGCATTTTGATGGTGGTCGGTGACGCCGGTGATATAAACCCAAACGCGATGAATGGCTGACTCTTTTTCCGTTCCCTGTGGGTCACGCCACCAGAAGGTTACCCGATAATTTCCGTTGTCTTCACGCTCCCACTCCGGGCATTTTTTCGACTGCCACCACGCCTCGCTTCCCATCTTTAACGTCGTCACAGCCATAACCCCATGTTTATTGTGAAATTTTATGATCTAGCGTGAAATATATTGATAATATTATTGATAACTATTTGCATTTGCAATAGCGTATTGTCGCGCTGTGGGAAGCGCGTACAGTTTTTCACCACTTATAAACCGACCTGGCGCTGCGTACTTTTTCTGGAATGGATAGTTTACGCAGATGCGGGCGACATCAGACCAAATGCCGCACCACGGCACATTGGTACTCGTGGCTAAAAGAACAGCAGGACATACAATGAACAACAAGATTCATTCACTGGCCTTATTGGTCAATTTAGGGATTTACGGGGTAGCCCTGCCAGCAATGGCAGAAGATCAAACCGATAGCGTCGCTGTCTCTCATGAAGACACCATCGTCGTTACCGCCGCCCAGCAGAACCTGCAGGCGCCGGGCGTTTCAACCATTACCGCTGATGAAATTCGTAAGAACCCTCCCGCTCGCGACGTGTCGGAAATCATCCGTACCATGCCTGGCGTTAACCTGACCGGTAACTCAACCAGCGGTCAGCGCGGCAACAACCGCCAGATCGATATTCGCGGCATGGGGCCAGAAAACACCCTGATTTTGATCGACGGTAAACCGGTTACCAGCCGTAACTCCGTGCGCCAGGGCTGGCGTGGCGAGCGCGATACCCGCGGCGATACCGCATGGGTTGCTCCGGAAATGATTGAACGTATTGAAGTGCTGCGCGGTCCTGCCGCAGCACGCTATGGCAATGGCGCAGCTGGCGGTGTGGTGAATATCATCACCAAGAAAGGCGGCGATGAGTGGCATGGTTCCTGGAATACCTATTTCAACGCCCCAGAACACAAAGAAGAAGGTTCAACCAAGCGTACCAACTTTAGTCTGAATGGCCCGCTGGGCGGAGATTTCAGCTTCCGCCTGAACGGTAACCTCGACAAAACCCAGGCCGATGCCTGGGACATCAACGACGGTCACCAGTCAGCACGTACAGGGTCATATGCCGATACGATGCCTGCGGGTCGTGAAGGGGTAAAAAACAAAGATATCAACGGTCTGCTGCGTTGGGATTTTGCCCCAATGCAATCGCTGGAGTTTGAAGCCGGCTACAGCCGTCAGGGCAACCTGTATGCGGGTGACACTCAAAACACCAACAACGATAACAAAACTAACGGGCTGGTAAAAAAATACTACGGTAAAGAAACTAACCGTATGTACCGCCAGAACTATGCGCTGACGTGGAACGGCGGCTGGGACAACGGCATTACCACCAGCAACTGGGCGCAATACGAACACACCCGTAACTCCCGTTTGGGTGAAGGTCTGGCAGGTGGCCTTGAAGGGTTATTTAACAGTAATCAATTTACCGACACTGACCTGGCGGATGTCACCCTGCACAGCGAAATTAGCATTCCATTCGACCTGTTGGTTAACCAGAACCTGACGCTCGGTACCGAATGGAACCAGCAGCGTATGAAAGACATGAGTTCCAATACCCAGACCTTTATGGGCGGGAACATACCTGGTGCCAGCAGCACCGATCGTAGCCCGTATTCACAGGCTGAAATTTTCTCCCTGTTTGCAGAAAATAACATGGAGCTGACCGACAGCACCATGTTGACGCCGGGTCTGCGCTTCGACCACCACAGCGTCGTTGGTGACAACTGGAGCCCGTCCCTGAACCTGTCCCAAGGTCTGGGCGACGACTTTACGCTGAAAATGGGTATAGCACGGGCCTATAAAGCACCTAGCCTGTACCAGACTAACCCGAACTATATTCTGTACAGCAAAGGCCAGGGCTGCTATGCCACCGGTTCTGCGACGGGCATTGGTTGCTACATGATGGGCAATGATGACCTGAAGGCCGAAACCAGTATCAACAAAGAGATTGGTCTGGAGTTCAAACGTGACGGTTGGCTGGCCGGCGTAACCTGGTTCCGCAACGATTACCGTAACAAGATCGAAGCGGGGACTGTACCGCTAAGCAGAACGTCAATTACCCAGAAAAACCCGACTACGGGTAAAGAAACAACAACCTACACCGATATCTATCAGTGGGAAAACGTACCTAAAGCGGTGGTGGAAGGCTTGGAAGGGACGTTGAACGTACCGGTTAGCGAAACCGTTACCTGGACCAACAACATCACTTACATGCTGCAAAGTAAGAATAAAGAGACCGGCGAACGCTTGTCGATTATTCCTGAATACACTCTGAACTCAACGCTGAGCTGGCAGGCGCGTGAAGATTTGTCACTGCAATCCACCTTTACCTGGTACGGCAAACAACAGCCGAAGAAATATGATTACCAGGGTAAACCGGTGACCGGCAGTTCAGCCCAGGAAGTGAGCCCGTACAGCATCGTTGGCCTGAGCGCGACCTGGGATGTGACGAAAAACGTCAGCCTGACCGGCGGCGTGGATAACGTCTTCGACAAACGTCTGTGGCGTGAAGGTAATGCCCAAACAACCAGTGATATCAAAACTGGCGACTATATGGCGGGCGCTGGCGCGTACACCTATAACGAACCGGGCCGGACGTGGTTCATGAGCGTTAACACACACTTCTGATAACGCTTTCCCTCTCCTCGCTGCGGGGAGAGGGAAATCATAACTATGATGCACACAACGCACACACCACTCACTCTCGCAGAGCACACGCTGCACATTGTCGAGTTCGATCCCGACAGCTTCCATGAGCACGACCTGCTCTGGCTCCCCCACCACTCTCAGCTTCTGTCCAATGGACGTAAGCGTAAAGCTGAGCACTTAGCAGGGCGTATTGCCGCAGTACATGCATTACGTGAATACGGTATCAAAACCGTACCCGGCATCGGCGCGCAACGCCAACCGCTGTGGCCACAAAAGTTGTTTGGCAGCATCAGCCACAGTGCATCAACTGCGCTGGCGGTGGTATCGACGCATCCCGTCGGGCTGGATATAGAAGCTATTTTTACGCCACAAACCGCTGTTGAGCTGACTGACGGTATTATCGATAACCACGAACGACCAATTTTGCATCATTCTGAACTGCCCTTTCCGCTCGCCTTAACTCTGGCATTCAGCGCCAAGGAGAGCCTGTATAAGGCGTTTTCCACTCAGGCATCCGGATTACCAGGTTTCACCAGCGCAAAAATCACCGCACTCACGACTCAGCAATTAACATTGCAAATCATGCCATCATTTTCGCCTAACCTCGCCGGGCGAGAAGTCAACGTTCATTGGCGGCAACGCGACCGCCAGGTCATTACGCTGTGCGACGTTAATTTTTAACGAACTCACCAATCGCCAGATAGGTGGCTTTTGCTTCCTGCAGGACTTTGTCCTCCAGCATTAGATAAGCATGCGTCATCCCAGGAAAGTGAACATGCTGTACGGGTATCCCCTCAGCTTGCAGTCTGGCGACAAAAGCAAAATCTTCATCCCGCAACGGATCCAGCCCACCACTGAAGACCAGAGTGGATGGAAAATCCTGGTTCAGCGGCAGATAAAGCGGAGACGTCTGTTTGCGATCTTCTCCATTACGGAAATACTGCTGAAAATACCAACGTATTTTGCTTTCATCCAGTAGCTTTCCTGTGCCGTTCTCCTGCACCGACGGCCAGTTCAGCGTGTAGTCCAGGCTCGGATAAATCAGCACCAGGCGATGAATAAATCCTGGTTGTTCGCGGGAAAAGTAGGCCGCCAGCGTCGCGCTAAATGCACCGCCACCGCTGTCGCCAATAAGCGTGAGCTGGCGAGCGTAAGGAATATGCTGACTATCGAGCAGCGACCAGATGTTTTCTATTACGGCTTTAGCATCGGAAAGACCAGCCGGATACGGGTTTTCTGGTGCACGTCGATAATCAACCGAAACTACGATATTTCCTGTCGCCATCGCCAGATGGCGGGCAACCGGGTCGTACACCTCCACTGAACCACTCAGATGCCCACCGCCATGGATAAACACCACCACCTTCGGCTCTCCGGTCAGTGCCGGGCGATAAATCCGTACCGGGATGCGACGCTCTCCGGTATCCACGTCAGCATTAATAATCGCCGCCATCGGTTCTGAGGTGGACACATTTGCTTTTGTCAGCGCGGCTAACCCTGCTCTTGAGCTGAGCGTGTCGTAGCAGGGGTTGGGATTGCGAGATTGTGCAGCGAGAAAATCAGCCAGAAGCGCGGGCGGAGTTTGCGTCAGCGAGCCGTTTTCCTGTTGCCAGCGCTGTTGATAACCTTGCTGTTGCATCTGTACAGTCTCAGCGTTGGCAGTCTCACAGGAAAAGCACTCTGCCATCGACTGGCGTTGCCGCCCGTGTTCATCAAAGTTCTCCGCGGCCAGCCAGCGCTGTAAAACGGCGTCACACTGGGGCCATTCACTATCAATCATTGATAACCAGTCGCTGTCACGATTACGCCCCTTGCGCACAATCTTCTGGCGAAAGCGTCCTTCGAAGATAAACCCAAGGCGTTCCGCTGCCCGACGGGAAGCGGTGTTCAGGGAATCGCATTTCCACTCCACGCGACGATAGCCCAACGCAAACGCCTGGCGCAGCAGCAGCCAGATGCATTCGGTGCCGAGAACCGTATTTTTCATACGCGGTGACCAGGTCACATGACCAATTTCGACCGAACCGTGCTCCCGTTCAATCGCCATAAAGCACACCAGTCCGACGGCTCGGCCTGAACGCTGTTCAATGACGGCATAGGGAACCAGAGATGCATCCGTGGATTTTCCCTGTACCCAACAAGCTGCGGCCTCAACGCTTGTGGGGCGAGAGCTTGCAAGCCAGGTCCAGTCGCGATCGTCTGGCGCCTGCGCGTAGGCATCAAACAGATCGGCGGCATGGCTGTCGGCATCCAGGGGAACCAGTCGACAATATTGCCCTATAAGCGTTTCCCGTGGCAGTACGGCAGCGCCATTCCAGTCCGGCACAACATCGCCGACGGTCTGCCCATAAAGATTTATTTCCGGCACGATTCAACCCCAGTTGCGAAGTAAAAAATAGTTATAACACCGGCCATTACACCTTCAAAGCGTCGCCTGGGTGATTTTGACGACGAACAGAAAATCAACAGCCCTTCTATACTGATTAAAAATCAATGCTGAAGAGAACCCTATGCCACTACCCGATTTTCATGTTTCCGACCCTTTCACGTTAGGTATTGAACTGGAAATGCAGGTGGTCAATCCTCCGGGTTACGACCTGAGCCAGGATTCTTCCCGGCTGATTGACGCCGTAAAACCGCTGCTTACCGCCGGGGAAGTGAAGCACGATATCACGGAAAGTATGCTGGAGATGGCGACCGGGGTTTGTCGCAATATCGACCAGGCGAGTGCTGAATTATCCGCCATGCAGCAGATAATTACGCGAGTTGCTACAGAGCACCACCTCGCCATTTGTGGCGGAGGGACTCACCCGTTTCAAAAATGGCAACGTCAGGAAGTCTGCGATGACGAACGCTATCGACGCAACCTGGAAAATTTTGGCTATCTTATCCAGCAGGCGACGGTGTTTGGCCAGCATGTGCATATCGGCTGCGCAAACGGCGATGATGCCATTTACCTGCTACACGGCCTTTCGCGATTTGTTCCCCATTTTATTGCGCTCTCTGCCGCTTCACCTTATATGCAGACGTCCGACACGCGGTTTGCCTGCGCGCGGCTGAATATTTTCTCCGGATTTCCCGATAATGGCCCGATGCCATGGGTGAATAACTGGCAGGAATTCGAGGGGTTATTTCGTCGACTGGCTTACACCAGCATGATTGATAGTATTAAAGATTTACACTGGGATATCCGCCCCAGCCCACACTTTGGCACGGTAGAGGTTCGGGTAATGGATACGCCGCTGACCCTTGATCATGCGGTCAATATGGCAGGGCTTATTCAGGCTACCGCCCACTGGTTACTCACCAAACGTCCGTTCAAACACCAGGAGCGTGATTACCTGTTATATAAATTCAATCGCTTTCAGGCCTGTCGCTTTGGTATGGCGGGAATCGTCACCGACGTCAATACCGGTGACGGCTGCCGCCTGTCAGAAGACACATTGCGACTACTGGAGAATATCGCTACCTCAGCAGATAAAGTAGGCGCAATCAGCGCGATTGAAGCTATACATCTGCAGGTTAAAAATGGTCATGATGAAGCACAAAACATGCGTGACTTTGTCGCCGAAGGTGGGTCACTGAGTGGTCTGGTGAAAAAACATTGTGAGATTTGGGCGTGGTAGTAAGCGGGGAATTTGCGTTGCCCGCAGAGATCCCGGACAATGGCTTTTTAACTCAAGTTTAACAATGTCATGAAACACCCGCTTGAATCACTGATGACCGTCGCAGGGATCCTGCTACTGGCTTTTTTGTCTTGCCTGCTGCTGCCCGCCCCCTCGCTTGGCCTGGTGCTGGCGCAAAAACTCGTCGCCATTTTTCATCTGATGGATCTCAATCAGTTTTATACTTTGCTGTTTTGCCTGTGGTTTTTACTGCTGGGCGTGATTGAATATTTGGTGCTGCGCTTCATCTGGCGGCGCTGGTTCTCGCTGGCGGATTAGGCCCGCGAGAACCCTCTGCTGCTAATGCGTTCGGCTATGATTTTCTTTACGATAAGCGCCCGGCGGCTGGCTGAACGTACGGGTGAAAATACGCGTAAAGGTCTGCTGCGAATCGAATCCGTATTTTAAACAGATGTCGTACACTTTCTGGTCGGTATCGCGTAGATCGCGCGCCGCCAGCAGCAGCTTACGTTCGCGGATGTAACGCCCGAGACTTTCGCCTTTGTACTGCATAAAAAGACGCTGCAGGTGCCATTTTGAATATCCCGCATGGCGTGCAATATCATCAATGCGCAATGGTTGATTCAAATTATCATCAATCCATTCAACAATCGTATCAATTACCTGAGCAGAAATCGTCATCATGCTCTCCCCTGTATTCATTGAGTCACCTGTTGCCACCAGGCCGTAAACGGTTGGTCCGGTTCGGACAGTATTACCGGTTCGCCCAGCATTGGCGTCAGCAGTCGGTATTCCTGATGACGGCTGGCAAGCGCCAGTCGTTTGTAAGGATCATCCCAGGTATGTTTAGCCAGAACGAAACGGCCGGCATGCCCTGGCAACACGGCTTTCGCATGCAGATCTGCCGCAGCCTGTGCCGTCTCTTCCGGCATCATGTGAATAAACTTCCAGTCCTGGTCATACTGACCGTTCTCCATAATCGCCAGATCAACCGAGCCAAACTGCTCACCGATGGCTTTAAAATGCGGTCCATAGCCGGAATCGCCGCTGTAATAAACGTTCTGCTCCGGCGTTTCGAACATGAAGCTCGCCCATAGCGTTTGGTTGCGCTTGATACCGCGTCCAGAGAAATGACGGGCGGGCAGCACATGAACGATCAGCGAATCCGTCACTCTGACGGACTGATTCCAGTCCCGCTCTTCGATTATCTCGCTGCGCATTCCCCAGTAACGCAGATGTGACCCGACGCCAAGCGGCGTAATCACGCGCTTAATTTTTGGCATTAGCGCCTTGATAGTGGCGAGATCCAGATGGTCATAGTGATCATGCGAGATGATGAGCAGATCAATCTCCGGCATCGTCTGCGCAGTCCATGGATAATCACCGGCAAAGGCCTTGTTCAGGAACGAGAACGGTGCGGCATAATTGCTGAACACCGGATCAATCAGGATACGTTGACCCGCCAGCTGTAAATACCACGAAGAATGGCCCAGCCAGACCAGGGTATCCTGCTGCGACGAAAGCCCGGCGAGATCGGTCGCCACCATAGGTAGCGGTTGTGCTGGTCGTGCATTTTCACGCTTTGCGACCAAAAACTCCCACCAGGCCGCCAGCATACCTTTGTTGCCGGTATAGCCCGGTGTCGGCACCTGGTTATGAAACTGTCCATCACGATAGTGCGGTGACTGTTCAACCTGACTCAGTTGTGCCCCTTGCGGTGCCTGACCAAACCCGGCATTAAATACAAACGGTAAACTTGCAGCTGCGGCAATAAGCATAATAACAACCACACAAACTGTGAGACGCTTCATATCCTGACCTTAAACGCGCCCCCTTTCCGTTGGTTTGCGCGACTGACTCTTGATTATGAGTGAGTAAGCACTCATTATAGAAATCGAAAGTTCTCCGTCAAGATGATTTTCAATCTTTGACATTCGCCGTTGCGGCGCAGCAGAGGCCGTGATTCAATCATGTTTTTTACAGACTTAAGGGTAAAGTGTAGTGGCTCGTCCGAAGAGTGAAGACAAAAAACTGGCATTACTGGAAGCTGCAACCACAGCATTTGCACAGTCAGGAATTGCGGCGTCTACCGCCGTGATAGCCCGCAATGCAGGGGTTGCGGAGGGAACGTTGTTTCGCTATTTCGCAACCAAAGATGATTTGATCAACGAGCTTTACCTCTTTTTGAAGCAAGACCTTTGTCAGTCGATGATGGCAAATCTGGATCGCTCAGTGACCGATGCCAAAACTATGACTCACTACATCTGGAACAGCTACATTAGCTGGGGCCTGAACCATACCTGCGGGCATCGCACGATTCGTCAGTTGGCGGTCAGCGAGAAAATAAGCAAAGAAACCGAACAACAGGCTGACGATATGTTCCCGGAACTACGCGATCTTTGTCATCGTTCCGTACGACCCGAGTTTATGTCTGACGAATATCGCGCCTTTGGTGACGCGCTGTTTCTTTCTCTGGCAGAGACCACCATGGAGTTCGCCGCCCGCGACGTTGCCCGCGCAAATGACTATATTTCGATGGGGTTTGAAGCCATGTGGCGCGCACTGACCCGCGAGGAACAATAATGGACGGCCAGACTCTACCTGCCTGTGCGAAACGTCTTGCGCTTGAACTGCCTTTTACCGAACACTGCTGGCCATTCGGCCCGGAATACGATGTCTTCAAGGTTGGCGGTAAAATTTTTATGCTGGTCACGGAGCTTCGCGGATGTCCGCTTATTAACCTGAAATCCGATCCGCAAAAATCACTGTTAAACCAGCAGATCTACCCCAGCATTAAGCCCGGCTATCACATGAATAAAAAGCACTGGATTTCGGTCTATCCAGGCGACGACATTACCGAGTCATTACTGGCAGAGCTGGTGAATGATTCCTGGCACCGCGTCGTCGACGGCTTGCCGAAGCGGGATCAAAAACGCCTGCGTCCAGGTTGATTTATCGCTAACCCCGATAAGTGTTTTTGCATTTTCCTGTCTTATCTTTTTCCTGCTAACCCTGTACCCTGCTGAAACAAAACGCACCCGCAGGGTATGGAAAATCACCAGGAGTAGTTATGGATATTGTTTCTGTCGCCTTAAAACGTTACTCCACTAAGGCATTCGATCCGAATAAAAAACTGACCGCTGAACAGGCCGAAAAATTAAAAACGCTGCTGCAGTTTAGTCCGTCCAGCACCAACTCTCAGCCGTGGCACTTTATTGTCGCCAGCACTGACGAAGGTAAGGCGCGTGTGGCCAAATCCGCAGCCGGCGGTTTTGTATTCAACGAACGTAAAATGCTGGATGCTTCCCACGTCGTGGTGTTCTGCGCCAAAATGGCGATGGACGATGCGTGGCTGGAACGCGTGGTGGATCAAGAAGAGAGCGATGGTCGTTTCGCCACGCCTGAAGCTAAAGCCGCAAACCATAAAGGCCGCACCTTCTTTGCCGACATGCATCGCAAAGAACTGAAAGATGACAACCACTGGATGGCAAAACAGGTATACCTGAACGTCGGTAACTTCCTGCTGGGCGTTGCGGCGATGGGCCTGGATGCTGTGCCGATCGAAGGCTTTGATTCAGCGGTCATGGATGCAGAATTTGGCCTGAAAGAAAAAGGTTTCACCAGCGTAGTGGTGGTTCCGGTGGGTCATCATAGCGTAGAAGATTTCAACGCCGCGCTGCCGAAATCTCGTCTGCCGCTGGAAACGACGCTGACAGAAGTCTAATCCTCCGCATTTGCATAAGCTCCGCACAGCGGTCATCATAGACCGCTGTTTATTAAGGAGACGTTATGCAGGAATTGATATCTCAGGTAGAAGAACTCGGCATTGAAATAAATCACACCACCTCGCTGGTGATGATTTTTGGCATTATTTTTATCACCGCCATTATTGTTCACGTTATTTTGCACTGGGTGGTACTACGCGCATTTGAAAAGCGCGCCAACGCCAGCTCCCGCCTGTGGCTACAAATCATCACGCAGAACAAGTTATTTCACCGGCTGGCATTCACCCTGCAGGGTATCATTGTCAATATACAGGCCGCACTCTGGCTACAGAAAGGCAGCGAAGCCGCAGAAATATTAGTGACCTGCGCACAGCTGTGGATCATGATGTACGCCCTGCTGTCCCTGTTTTCCCTGCTGGATGTTATTCTCAATCTGTCGCAAAAACTCCCTGCTGCATCGCAACTGCCGCTAAAAGGCATATTCCAGGGCATCAAGCTAATCAGCGCAATTCTCGTCGGAATATTGATGATTTCCCTGCTGATTGGCCAGTCACCAGCAATACTGATAAGCGGCTTAGGTGCAATGGCCGCCGTGCTAATGCTGGTATTTAAAGACCCGATTCTCGGTCTGGTGGCCGGAATACAGCTCTCCGCCAACGATATGTTAAAGCTTGGCGACTGGCTGGAGATGCCGAAATACGGCGCAGATGGTGCTGTTATCGATATTGGCTTAACCACCGTCAAAGTGCGCAACTGGGATAACACCATCACCACGATCCCCACCTGGTCACTGGTATCAGACTCTTTTAAAAACTGGAGCGGAATGTCGGCTTCAGGCGGTCGGAGAATTAAACGCAGCATCAGCATTGATGCCACCAGCATCCATTTTCTTGATGAGGATGAGCGTCAGCGACTGCATAAAGCTCACCTGCTGAAACCGTATTTAACCACACGTCACCAGGAAATAGACGAGTGGAATCAGCAGTTAGATGCGCCTGAATCGGTATTGAATCACCGCCAGATGACCAATATTGGCACCTTCCGCGCTTATCTGAACGAATATTTGCGTCATCATCCGCGTATTCGCAAAGATATGACATTAATGGTGCGTCAGCTTGCGCCAGACGATCATGGTTTACCGATCGAAATTTATGCCTTTACCAATACGGTGGTCTGGCTGGAATATGAAAGTATTCAGGCTGATATCTTCGACCATATATTTGCCGTGATCGAAGAGTTTGGCTTGCGCATTCATCAGTCGCCAACCGGAAATGATATTCGCGCGCTGTCAGGCGCGTTTCAGCGTTAATCGGTAATATGAAGAAAGAACCGATCTCATCACCCGGATGAGATCGGTTAGGTATTAGCGGGACTTACGACGCAGCAGTTTGAAGGCCACAAACAGGAACAGGATCCACACTGGCAGCAGGATAGCTGACAGGCGCATCTCATCCATCGTACACATCAGCACCAGAATCATGCCAAGGAAAGCAATACACAGGTAGTTCCCTGCCGGATATAGCAGTGCTTTAAACTGCGTGTCACGTCCCTTACGACGCATCGCCGCCCGGAATCGCAGATGTGCCAGGCAGATCATAATCCAGTTCAGCAGCAGCGTCGCCACCACCAGCGCCATCAGCAGGCTAAAGGCCTTTTGCGGCAGTACATAGTTGATGAGTACCACCAGCGACGTAATAGCACCGGAAAGGATCAGTGAGTTCACCGGTACGCCGCGACGGCTAACGCGGGTTAAGAACTTCGGCGCGTTACCCTGAACCGAGAGACCAAATAGCATACGGCTGTTAGAGTAGACACCACTGTTATACACCGACAGCGAAGCCACCAGGATGACAAAGTTCAGCGCAGAAGCCACCACGTTACTGTCAAGATTATGGAAAATCATCACGAACGGACTGCTGTTGGATTTCACTTCCACCCACGGGTACAGCGCCAACAGCACCACCAGAGAACCGATGTAAAACAGCAGAATACGGTACACCACCTGGTTTACCGCCTTTGGAATACTTTTCTGCGGATCCTGCGCTTCTGCGGCAGTAATTCCGATAAGCTCCAGCCCGCCAAAGGAGAACATAATCACCGCCAGCGACAGGATTAATCCGTTCCAGCCGGTAGCAAAAAAGCCGTTGTAACGCCACAGGTTATCGATGCTTGCATGTTCCCCGCCGTTACCGGAAAACAGCATCCACACACCAAAACCAATCATGCCGATAATAGCCAGCACTTTAATCAGCGCGAACCAGAATTCCGTTTCGCCATACAGGCGTACGTTGACCAGATTGACGGCGTTGATGATCACAAAGAATGCCGCGGCCCAAATCCAGGTCGGGACATCAGGCAACCAGTACTGCATGTAGATCCCGGCAGCTGTCAGTTCCGCCATGCCGACCAGCACAAACATCACCCAGTAGTTCCAGCCGGAGAGAAAACCCGCGAACGGTCCCCAGTATTTATAGGCAAAATGGGCAAAGGATCCGGAAACGGGTTCTTCCACTACCATTTCGCCCAGTTGACGCATAATCAAAAAAGCGATGATCCCGGCAACGCCGTAACCCAGTAACACCGCAGGTCCCGCCATCTGAATAGCCGGGCCAATGCCCAAAAACAGGCCGGTACCAATTGCGCCGCCCAGCGCAATTAACTGAATATGGCGGTTTTGCAACCCTCGTTGAAGCGTCGGCTCGTTCGTCGACGCGGCATCAGACACGCTGGTGTCAGATGCAGTTGACGCGTTTTTCACGCCCTTCCCCTGTGTGGTTTTTATTGAAGGGGCTTCTTTTAACATTTCAACCTGGTTGTCGCAAGGCGCAATCGATTGGATGCGCCGGGCTTCCTTGCCCAACGCACCGAGGCTCGGGAGAAAAATCAGAAGTCGTAACTGACGGAAACCTTCAGCGTGCGTGGCTCACCCTGGAACAGATAAGTCCCGGTATCATCAATACCTGACCAATAATTCTCGTTGGTGACATTATCCACCCCTGCACGCAAAATCATCTGATTCTGGTTTTGATTGAGTGACATACGGTAACGCACACCTAAATCCAGTGTGGTAAAACTGTCGAGTTTCTTGGTATTTGCCGCGTTGGCATATTGAGCACCAGAATGGTTCAGCCGCGCCGTCGCGGTGAGTCCTTCAACAGGTTTAATATCATATTCAGCACCCAGCACGGCATAGAAGTCCGGTACGCCGATTGCCGTCTTACCGTCGTTGACACCGTTTTGATTTTTACTGAGCGTCGCATCCAGCCACGTTGCACTGGCGTTCAGCCGCAGTCCTAACATCGGCTCACCAAAAACATTCAGCTCTACGCCACGATTACGCTGCTCGCCGTTGATTGCGTAATAGCGGGTCTGGCTATCCAACTGTGCGACCGGCATTTTGATTTCAAACAGCGCCAGTGAACCGCCTACACGTCCAAAGTCTGTTTTAACCCCAATCTCATTCTGTTTTGCATGGATGATTCCGGTGCTTTGACCGTAGTTCACCGCACTGCTTGGCGCGGTGCTGCCTGGCTGTAGCGATTCGGTATGGTTCGCGTAAAGAGAAAGTTCCTGCCACGGCTTATATACAACTCCGTACGTCGGCATCCAGCGGCTGTCGTCAAAACTGTTCTTAACGTTTTCAGCGCCAGTTTCTTTGTTGTAATCACGCACCACGACCTTTTGGTGGCGCGCGCCGACGGTAAACAGAAGCTGATCATCAAGCACACCCAACGTATCGCTGAGCAACCACCCCTGACTACGCGTACGCCCACTGGTTAGCGGATCGCTATAGTTGCCCCCCGTCGCCGTCACCGCCGGTTTTGGTACACTCTGTGTATCGTAGATATTGACGTCCGGGCGCGCGGCTCGTGACCCCATGCGCCAGGCGATTTTGTCTTCTTTAGTGACGGCGGAATAACCTACGTTAACCTTATGCGACACAAAACCCGTATCAAAATTCCCGCGCAGTCCTGCCATCCCGCTGAACGCATCAATAATACGATTGGTATCAAGGCGTCCGGCTTTCGCATCACCGGCCTGGTTGTATATTTCCGGGGCACTGTACAAGCCAATCTCATGCGCGTGTTGCGCACCTAAACCGGCATAAGCGGTCCAGTTATCGGTCAGATCATATTCCGTACGCGCCATACCGAACTCATTCTCAATATCGCTATAACCCCATCTCTGGCTATAGTTGTGCGTATTTTTCGGTAGATCGGGGACAAATGGCACATAGTAAATATTGATCCCCATGTTGCCACCGTGAAACGTCTTTTTCTGATAACCAACGTCTAATGAACTGCGGAAACGGTCGCCACGGTAATCCAGTCCCAGCGATGCCAGCGTGGTACGACGTTTATCGTCGTCAACCGCCCCCTCCCCTTCACGATGCAACAGATTCACACGGGCACCGAACTGGTTATTGTCACCAAAACGGCGTCCGGCATCGAGCGACGTTCCCACCTGTGAGTCACTGGTGTAATCCATACCGAGGCGTGTGATCGGCGTATCGTCTGCATGCTTGGGTTCAAGATTAATCATTCCGCCAACGCCGCTACCGGCAGCGCCATTGAGTAATCCATTCGCGCCTTTAAAGATTTCAACGCGATCGATCATCTGCGTATCCACCACCTGACGCGGCAGCACACCGGATAGTCCACCAAAGGTCATATCATCGCCGTCAAGTTTCAGACCGCGAATCCGGTATGTCTCTGCATAGTTACCGTAGCCTTGTACCGCCTGCACGCTCGCGTCATTGGCGACAACATCGGCAACGGTCTTAGCTTGCTGATCTTCGACCAGTTTTGAGGTGTAGCTTATAACGTTAAATGGTACATCCATGGCATTTTGCTGACCAAGTATCCCCAGCCTGCCGCCATTAGCAACCTGGCCGTCGAGAAAAGCAGGCAGTAACGTATCGCCACCGGGTTTAAAATCACTTCTCTCGGCAGCCTGGACCACAATGGTCTCTTCCGCTTCTGTGGGAGTCTCAGCAGCATTCACGGTGCCGGAAAGCGCGCCAATAGTAGCGGCCAGCACAGTTTTTCTCATTAAGTGTGCGTATGTTTTAGTGTTGTCCATAGCCATGCCATTAAAAGTCTGACGACGTTGCCGGAGAGCCCCCGGCAACATGTTGTTATTATTTATTCAGATCGATACGCACCACGTTATCTGGCGCAGAGGTGGAGTGGTCTTTATTAAATTTTTGTTTCACGGTGACAAACAGGGTTTGCCCATCCGCCGAGAGCAGCAGGCTGTTAGGGTTAGGCGGTAAATCCCAGCTTTTCTTCACGCTGTAATCGGTCGCATTCAAGCTGAGCAATTTCCCTGAATCACGCTGGGTAATATAGATTTCGTTGCGTTTTGCGTTAAATTTCACCGCCAGCGAATCACCCACATCCAATTTTTTCAGCAGCTTACCGGTATGGATATCCAGCACCAGGGTGGTTTTCGCTTTTGAGTTGTCGGTGACAAACAAGCGACCCGTTTGTGCGTCCTCCGCCATATTCAGCAGCAGCGCAGGTTGTTCCCCCAGCGGTTTCCAGCGTTTTTCTACGCGCTGATTACGCGGGTTGATGACGAGGATTTCACCGCCGCCGTTAGCTGCATAAATTCGCTGCGTCAGGTCTGAATAATGCAGTCCGGTCATCCATTTACCCGTATTCTTAATGCGGGTTTTTAGCTTCAGGGTTTCAGCGTCAACTACCCAAATCACCGCCGGATCCGCCACGGCGCCAATATAGAGCAAGCCGTTATGCAGCAGCACCTGGCGCGCGCCATACGGGAAACCTTCTGGGTTACGTTCCGGGAACAGTACGCGATTTTTCACTTTGCCGTCAGCGGTATTCAGCGCGCTCAGGCCACCATCCAGTGAGTTGGTGACATACACCGTTTTACCGTCCGGCGAGATAGCCATACCAAAGTTTTTCATATCGGTATGACTCAAGCCGAGCGTTTTAAGCGTCTTCGGATCCAGCTTATAAACCACGCCGCCCTGCACATCTTTAAATCCTTCGGCGCTGGCAACGTACAACGCATCCCCTGCCGGGCTAAGCGCCATTTCATATAATCCATCCGCCAGCGCGCGTTGCTGCACATCACTGACGGCAGGTTGCGCTGTTTTTTCCGTAATGCTGGCGTTGCTGGCTGGCGTGGTATGCGCCGCACAACCGCTTAACGCCGCAGCAATCAGCAATGCCAGCGCGGATGTTGTTTTTTTCATTGTCGGGATCCTTACCAGAAGTAATACAGGGAGTTAATAACAAAAGAGAATGAGAACTATACGCATTATCTTTATTGAATCAAGAATAATTACCCGATAGTAAAAAACATGAAACAGAGGTTTAAAGATGCAGACAGGTGCGCGCGACTTCCGGTTTTTCATAATTACAGTGAATTATTCTGGACGAAAAGGCATCGCAGGCCACAGAATGCGCTTTACTGTTTTTCTAACATTTTCAAACGGGTGAACCTGTTGTACTTCAGCCACTCGTTTTTTAGCCAGGCCAGGCAACGACCGTCATGAATAAGATCATCAAACGACTGGAAATCGTCAAAAGCGCTATTGAACTGGAAGATGAGGAGATTATTTTCCAGCAGGTGGCACATCTTAAAAATGAGCCTTTGTCAGTCGTACCGGTCACCATTGTGCAGGCGATCGAAGAACGACGCTTTAGTGATGCCCTGCGTGAAATCTCGGCCTGGCTGCAATCTCAACGAGCAGTCTCTACGTGGCAGGATCCAGCCATTGCCGCCAGTAAGCTGGAACTCAAAGCGCTCGAAACACAGCTGCGTGACCTGATCGATAAGCGCAACACGCGCATTCAAATCCTCGATGATTTCAACGATCTGTATCACCTTCGTCTTGGACCGCTGATGAGCCGCATTCTCGAACTGCGTAAACAGCTCGCCGCAAGCGCCCAGCGCAAACAGGAAGCGGAGCGAAAACGCCGGGAAAAAGACTATCAATCCTGTCAGCACTATATTTCCCAGGCAGTTGATCAACTGGCCAGGCTCAAGCAGCACTGGATGAACCAGAATTCAGATTCGCGCGAATCGGTGGAAACACGCCAACGTATTCAGCAGCAAACGGAACTGATTACCGCCCTGCTGGCGGAGATTCGTGAGCTGGAAAACGACTTCTCTCGCCAGGACGACAGCGCAACCCGCCAGGCACAGGAAGAGGCCAGCCATGAATATGATGAATATCAGGAGCAGCAGCAGGATGCACGGCATCGTTTTAGCCGTGACCAGCGACTTTCCTCTGATGAACGTAATGAGTTAAAACGCCTGTGGCGTCAGGCCAGCCGTCTTTGCCACCCGGACGTGGTAGCCGATGATCTGAAAGAGAAAGCGCATCAGATGATGGTGCAGCTTAACCAGGCACGCCAAAATGCCGATCTTGCCGCCGTCCGGGCGCTACTGACTCAATTGCAAAGCGGCCTCGAACCGATGATGGCGAGCGATCGATTGAACGATTTGCAGCATTTACGTAGCAAAATACAACAGCTCAGAGAACAAATTAACGCGCTGCTCAAAGAGATTACCGAACTGGAAGCTGAGAACGCCTGGCGGCTTGCCACCTCCGTGACAGATAAAGAAGCCTACTTCTCCGATCAACAACGGGCGCTTACGGAAATCCGCAATACACTGGAACAGCAGGTTCATCAGGTTGAACAGGAACTGTTGGCGGGCTAAGTGCTATCAGCAATAGCAATCAGAAAAAATAACCTCTTCAAGTGAGTTTTTGAAATTAAGCACAAAAAGCTAAAAATAGGGTAATTCCCTAAAAATTCAACAATACTAAGAATTATCAACTTGAATACTCGAGTTTCAGGTCGATAACTGCAAATCTAGCGATATTTCTCTCTTCCCCCTGACACCCCTTCTCTTTGTCCTGGTCTTGATTAAGAATTCTCCTGGTCACCAGTCATCCCATTAAGAAAAACGGTTATCCTTCTGAAATATAAGAATTTCCATATAAACCCCCTCCCAACTGGATAGGAATATCCTGTCTTTATAGAAATCACTCAATCATTATTCACGTGATCCATAAGCGAAATCTATCAATCATTTACACAGAGCTGAAATAAACGATTTATCTTAAATTTTAACAAAGTGTAATATCTACTTTAAGAATAGTTAATGATTCTAATAAATACAGAGAATATCTGTTTAATCTGGAATTAATAAGGATACGTTCACAGCACAGAACGTTATACGAGATTTAATTAACATTTCACGTGTCGCAAGAAACTCTTTTTTGACCTAAAAAAAAGAGGCGGCCGCTTGCATCAAAATTTCAAGGAGATCGTTATGTCAAAGGCTATTTTTTTGGGTGACTCAATTTACCCTTGGCTAGGCATGCGAGAAATCCTACGTGGCTCATCATTATATATTGATATCTCGTATTACTCCTCCCAGACGCTTTCTGCTGTCAAAATGCTCCCTTGTGAAACGGATTGCATCATCATTAATCCTGACAAATCAGATTTTTTAAAATATGCCAGGATTATCCGCAACATGGCTTTACGACCTGTCACCAAAATTATTGTTTTGGCAGATGAAGCTACTTTTACTCTTTTTCAAACCGTTTGCGGGAAGAACATGTTGTTTCTTGATCAAGATGCCAGTCTTGATCGGCTACACCATGCCGTCACACGTATCATAAAGAACACAAAACAACAAAATATCAAAGAATTACACAACAAGATCACAGCGAACGAATTCAACGTAATGATGATGCTGGCCCGAGGATGGTCACTGACACAAATCGCCGGGGCATCACAAAAAAGTGAAAAAACCATCGGGGCGTACAAAAGCAATATTGCCAGAAAACTCGGCAAAAATAACACCCGGCTCAAGTACACCATTTCTCACTATAGCCAGCCGTAACTGACTTATTTAAGGACAATTATCACGGTTATTATTTAAAAAGGTTCTCTTTCGACTCGCTTTTTTAATTCCGCATCGCACGGAAGGGAACCCTATTTCCAAAATCTATTACCGGGTAGCACATCCGCGTGCCAACCATAGCCAACAACTCAACGTATTAACACATACATAACAGGAATGTAGACGAGGGTTATATATGAACAAAGTTTACAGCATTATTTGGAACGCGGCGCTCGGTATCTGGGTGGTCGTTTCTGAATTAACCAAAGGAAAGAAAAAAAGCAGCTCGCGTAAAACGGTTGCAGTATTGGCAGCAGGTGCATTAAGCGCTGCGTCAATGCAGGTTTCCGCTGATCCGATTATCGATATCGGTGATCACAATATTTTCACCGACTACCAGGCAGGTATTTTCGCTGGAGTTGATCCGGATGTGCATAATTACGGCTTCTTATATGAAGATAACACAGCGGGTCAGGCGCTCAATATAAGCGGGGCGATCCCAACGATCAGTCCGGGTCAAAGTGGTGTTGTCGATTCGACCACCATCAGAGAACTGCTGCAAAACGGTAAAATCACGCTTAAGGCCACCAGCCCTGACCAGAGCGTAAAAACGATTACTACCGCTGAAGAACTCGCGGAATACCTGACATACAACCGGTCGTTGACGCCTTCTCAGAGCACAGATTTTTCTATTAACGACCCGGCGTTTCCTGGTGAAGCAGCATCAATTAAAGTCTTTGATACCCAAGAGTTAAGTAGCTTTCTTACCGAATCACAGATCGGCGATTCGGTATTAAATACCTACGATGCAACGCGCACTGAAATCTATAAGCAATTTGGCATCGCGCTAGCGACGAATGGGGCCACGGCCAACCTGGATATTGGCAACGACGCGCTCAATGTACGAAACAAAGCCAATACCATTGAGTTACTGGCCAAAGACTCCTCGTTGTTGGAAGCGCAAGGCACTGACAGCCAGGTGAACTGGCAATCCGATAACTATATAAAATTTAACGCCGCTCCCGTTATCCCTGAAAAAACGTTTGCTGGTTCAGCGCAAACCTCCGTGTTTGGCGATGAATTTTCGCTCATGTCCTACGGCTATGATGCAGACGGCAATGTCGTCGAAAAGGGTGAGCGCACATTTACCATTACCAGTACGCAGGATCTGGCCGATTTTAACGACTGGCTGTTGGGTAAAAGCAGCGACGCAGCGGAAACCCCTGAAGGGCAAAAGGTCAGCCAACTGCAGCTATGGCTGGATGTTAAGAACGGTGATATCACAACCGTCGCCGCCGCGCAGGCAAAATACGCGGAGCTGATTGATGGCTTGATCAACTCTAGCAAATATTCAGACGTGCTCACCTGGGATTACGACGTCTGGACCGACGGCTTGTCACATAGCAATAACGCAACCGCTGGCCGCGGTGAGCTGCATGCTATTTACGCCAACGGTGCAGGCACCTCCGGCACCCTGAACAAAGATGCGATTATTGCCGTTGACGGCAGTATCAATGGCGTCATGAAAGCCCTTGATGGCGGGGTTATCACCAACCTCGGCGAACTGAACGCATTACGCACATCTACCGGACAGAGTCTGGCGATTGGCATGCTGGCAAAAGACGCGACGGCAACCAACAACGGGATCATCAACTCCGGGCTGTTTATCGACAAAGACGGCAACCAAAACGTCAACAGCTATGGCGCATTTGGCATGCAGGGGCAAGGCACCAGCCAGATGACTAACGATGGCACGATTAACCAGGCCATCACCACCGATAACTTCGGTACCGCGTCGGCAGCCGATCCCTGGAGCAAAGACGTACCCGACTCTTCGCTGACGCTGGCTATTGGGATGCAGCTGTCTGACGATTCGCAAGGCATCAACAACGGCGATATCAACATCGTAGATGGGCGCAAAAACGGTGCATCCTTTGCCAAAGGCACCGCTTATGGCGTAGAAGTCGCTGGGAATGCCACCTTTACCAACGCTCAGGATGCCTCAATTTATCTTGGTCGCGACGCAAGCGATCCGTCTAAAGATATCACCATGGCTGGCGGCTCTAGTCTGAGCGCCGGGATCATGACCAAGAGTGCCAAAGAGGTGATTAACAACGGTCTGATCACACTGGGAACTGGCATACGCAACGCCGCGGGGATTCTGGTCGGGAATGCCACGGGCAACGTACTCAATACCGGCAATATCGTGATCAATGGAGGTTCTGACGGGGGCAACAGTAAGAACTACGGCATTTCCGTACGCGACAGCGGCGCGGAAAATAATCAGGAAATCCGCAACGACGGCAAGATTAGCGTTAATGGCATCAATAATGTGGGGATCCACGTCAGCGCCAATAACAAAAATGCCGAAGTCACCACCAGCGCTGCAGGCTCTATCGTGGTGGACGGTGAAGGTGGCGTTGGTAGCCGTAACTACGCCATCTGGGCTGAAGGTGGCAACAACGGTAAGGCTGTGGTCAACGTCTACTCCAACATTGCGCTGGATAAGGCCGGTAACATCGGTGTGCACGTACGTGATAACGCCATCGCTAACGTTGACAGCCTGAGTAGCCCGTCATTTAACAGTACCGATCAAATTGGTTATTACCTGTATGGTAAAGGCGCTACCGCCAATATTGGTCAGGCGGTGATGAATGACAATGGTCAGGATCGCACCACTATTTTCCGTATTGCTAATGGCGCATTGCTGGCCGGTAACACGACTAACCCGAAAGATCAGTCCAGTTCCAACCTGAATCTGACTCTCAGCGGTAACAATTCTGTTGGCGTTCTCGCCACAGGTGCTGGCAGTAGCGTAGATACCGGTGAAGCAACGTTTACCGTTAAGGGTACCGACTCCGCGGCACTGGTTATCGAAGGCGGCGCGAAAGGGACTATCAGTGATAAAACCACTATCAATTTAACCGGCGAAAGAACCATTGCCGGGGTTGTGGATGGTCAGGCGCATCAGTTAAATGGTGACACGGAAGGTAATGCCACGAGCACTACCCTCACCTCGAACGCGAATATCACCTCTGAAACCAGCGGCAAAAAGGTTATCGCCTATGTGGCGAGGAATCTGGGTAACCTGATCCTCGATACCAAATCGATTATTGATCTGGCCAGTGTCGACAGCATCGGCGTTGATGTGCAAAAAGGCGGGAGCTTAACCAATAACTCTTCCAGCGCCCTGCATGTCAGCAACGGCATCGGTGTACGGGCTTCAGGCGCCAGCGCTCAGATTAAAAAACTGGGCCAGGTAGCCGTTGATGATGGAACCGCAGGTGTTCTGCTGACCAATGGTGCAAGCCTGAGTATTACCGGTAATACCGGCGATGCCATCACGACCAATGGTACGGCCGATGGTATTCGTCTCGATACGGGAGCCGGTAAGCTGTCTGCAAAAGGTGTGACTATCAGCGCGAAAGGGACTGGTGCTGGCATTCAAAACGATGCCAACAACACCGATATCACGCTCAACGACGTGACCATCAATGCCAACGATGGCCCAGGGATCCGCACCAGCGTGGCGCTGAATATGAAAGATGGGCTGAACAATATCCTCAACGTCAACGGGAAAGGTACCGGATTCGCTTTTGAGCAACGCGATGGCGGTTCGGTGACGGGCGATCTGACCATCGGCAAAGGCTATACCATTGAGGTACTAAACAGCGAAGGCAGCGGTATCCGCGCAAATACCAGCGGTCGTATCACCACCAATGCCGACATCAACGTGCATAGCAGCGCAGGCGGTTCGGCGATCATCGCGAAGAACGTCAGCGCGGTCACCAACACCGGCAAGATTATCTCTGCCAGCACCACCTCGCCGGTGATTGACGCCAGCGGCGACCGCAGTAAAACCGTTACCAACAGGGGAACCCTGCAGGCTACCAACGACACGGCCGTAGCCATTCAGTCCGGTAAAGGCAATGACACCATTGATATTAGCGGCGGTGTGACCAGCGGCGTAATCAATACCGGCGAAGGCCGGGACACCTTTATCTGGAGTAGCGGCACCTATGCTGGCGAAGTGAATTTCGCCGGTACTGGCGGTAACAATAAAGCTAACATCGGCAATGTGACGCTGGATAAAACACGCCACATCACTACTGAAGCAGGTAGCGGCAACGCCCTCACCTTCACAGATACGAATGGTGCGAAGATTGGTACGTTGGCTAGCGACAATCTGACCACTGGCACCAACATCGGCACCGGCTGGGATTCGCTGACCATCAGCGGCTCAAACGCAAATGTCCGCGTCGTAGAAAACCTGACGCTGTCAAGCAAAACCATCGCCGTGAACAATGGCGCAACCCTGAGCACCGGCGACCACGTCGAGCCGACCAGTACTGCGGCAAGCATTGGCGATTACGATGTCACCACCCAGGGCGTAGAAAGCAAGGTTATCTTCGATACCCAGGGTGATGCTTCAGCGGCGCAAATTTATCGCGGTATCATCAGCGGTGACGGGAAGTTCGAACGTGCGGCGGGCGGTACCACGGTCTTTACCGCCAACAATACCTACACAGGTTCTACCACTATCGCTCCAACCGGTACGCTGCAGTTGGGTGACGGTGGAAATACAGGCGAAGTCAGCGCCGTGTCTGACATTATCGACAACGGCATATTGACGATTAATCGCGCCAACACCGTGCTGCTCAACGGCGTGATCTCCGGTATCGGCGCGCTACAGCAAATCGGTGGCGGCATTACCCGTCTGAACGGCAACAACACCTATGCCGGCGACACCACCGTTACCAACGGCACGCTGCTGGTGAATGGCGATCAAAGCGCAGCGCGAGGTGCCACCACCGTTAGCGGCACGTCCACACTTGGCGGTAATGGCACTATCGGCGGCAACGTACTGATGAACGATGCCACGACCCTCAGCGCCGGTGACGGCGGTGCGGGTACGTTATCCATTAACGGTAATCTGCAGCTTGGCAGCAAAACGACCTCCGCTTTCGAACTGGGTCAGGCCTATACGCCAGGCGGCGCGCTAAACGATCTGATTAACGTCGCAGGCGATCTGCAACTGGACGGGACTCTGGATGTCACCACTTCACAGGGTGGTAACTTCGGACCGGGCGTGTACCGTATCTATAACTACGGCGGCACGCTGGATAACCAGACGCTGGAGTTAGGCGCGATACCGGATAGCCAGGATAAGAGCAATATTTTTGTCCAGACCTCCATCGACAAACAGGTCAACCTGGTGAACGCCAACGGCGTTACCCTGCAGTTCTGGGACGGCGCAACCGTCAATAAGAGCCACGGCGCGTCGGGCATTGAAGGCGACAGCAAAATTGACGGTGGCGATGGCAAATGGATGGCGATCGGCAGCCAGGGTGATAACAACTGGACCACCGCAACCGGTGAAGGTAACGCCCCTTGGGCACAGAAGTCCTTCGCCGTCTTCACCACCAAAGGCGGTACCGTTACCGTGGATAACGCCGCGGGAGAAGTTAACTTCTCCGGGGCACAGTTTGATGCCGATGGCTATGTCGTTAAAGGCGATGCGCTTAACGCGTATGCCACCACGGAAAACGCGACCCATGCAGGCCAGACGCCGGGAACCGGTGAACTGCTGCTGCGCGTTGGCGCCGGCGGCGCGGGGCAAAACTATACCGCGACCATTGAGTCCGTTATCCGCGAAGCCAGTACTGCTGACAAGTTGACGCTGGTAAAAACCGACCTTGGCCGTCTGATCCTCAGCGGTGACAACGAGTATCGCGGCGGTACGCGCATTGATGGCGGCACGTTGCAGATCTCCTCCGACAGCAATCTCGGCCAGAGCGGAACTGACCTGGCAATCAATAACGGTTCAACGCTGCAACTGGGCGCGGACCTGACCAGTAATCGCACCATTGAGCTGGGAGCGAATGAGAACGCAGCGGTGTTCGATCTCAATTCGCACCACTTCACGCCAACCGGCGAGATTACCGGCGACGGTAAACTGAAAGTCACCAGCAGCTCTAGCGATGCGGGCAGCACCTTGTCGCTCGACCGCGCCAACAGCTACAAAGGCGACACAGAAATTGCCGGTACCGGAAACGCCAACAATGTGACGGTCAACGTCAGCAAAACCGGAGCCTTTGGCAGTAATGAAAGCAGCACCGTGAATGTCAATAAGGGCGCGACGCTCAACGTCAGCGGGACAGATACCAGCCTGAAATCCCTGACCATGAACATTGCCGACAGCCTGTTAACGCTGGCAGATAACGTCACCGCAGCGAGCGCAATGCTGAACCTGACGGGCACGGCGAAAGCGGTGCTAACCAACAAAGCCACCGCGGGCAACGCGACGGTTAACGTGTCAAAAGACAGTACTCTGGCGCTGGAAGAAGACTCCAGCGGCGGCAATGCCACTGTGAACAACAGCGGATTGATGACCTTCGCTGACCAGGCGATGGCAGAAAATACCGTCGTTAAAAACCTGGCGGGCGGTAAGGTCGATATCAGCGCAGTCGACAGCGCAACGTCTATCGGCTCGTTGTCCGGTGCGGGTAATGTCGAACTGGGCAATAAAGAACTGTCGCTGGGTAATCTGCATCTTGATGACACCATCAGCGGCATTATCAGCGGCAACGACGGTAGCCTGGTGAAAATCGGTGACGGCACGTTAACGCTGACCGGCGACAACACGTACACCGGTACCACTGACGTCAATGAAGGTGTGCTGCTGGTCAACGGTAATCAGTCTGCGGCTACCGGCCAGGTGACGGTGAAAACCGGGGCAACGCTCGGCGGTAACGGTATTATTGGCGGCGCGGTTGATGTGCTGGACGACGCTCATATTACCGCAGGTGCGGCCATCAACAGCGTGGGTAAACTGACTACCGGTTCGTTGACGCTCAGTGATAACGCACAGCTGGATTATCAGTTTGGTCAGGCTTATACCCCGGGCGGCGCCTTCAACGACTTGATTGACGTAAACGGCGATCTGACGCTCGACGGTAAGCTCAACATTGAAACCTCACCGGGCGGAAGCTTTGATGTGGGCGTCTATCGTGTCATCAACTACACCGGCACATTGACCAACAATGTGATGGATATTGCTAACGCGCCTGAAGCGGCAGACAGCCTGTACGTGCAGACATCGGTGAAAAATCAGGTCAACCTGGTCAACCACGCCGGACTGACGCTGCGCTTCTGGGACGGCACCGGCGGTGAGAATGGCGAGCTGAAAAATAACGGGGTCATCAACGGCGGCGACGGTATCTGGCAATCCAGCCAGGGTAACGACAACTGGACAACCGATGAATCAACGCCGGAAGGCGCGCTGAACGCACCGTTTACTGATGCCGCGTTTGCCGTGTTCCAGGGTGAAGCAGGCAACGTGACCGTCGATAACAGCAAAGGCGACGTCATTATCAGCGGCGCGCAGTTCGCTACCGATGGTTATCGTGTGGGCGGCGAAGCCATTACCACCGATACGGCCAACACCCTGATTCGCGTTGGCGATGGCACAGTAGACGGCGCCAACTACACCGCGACTATCGACAGCGTTATCCGCGGTACAGGCGGCCTGAATAAAGGCGATCTCGGTACCCTGATCCTCACGGGCGACAACACCTACAGCGGTGGAACAACCATCACCTCCGGGACGCTGCAGGTAGCGGGCGATACCAACCTGGGTGCGGCAGATACGGGAATTACCTTTAATGGCGGTACGCTGAAGTATGGCGAAGCGTTTGATACTGCCCGTCAGGTGACGCTGGAATCCGGAGGCGGGACATTCGACACCAACGGGCATGACGTTTCTCTGCTGACGGAAGTCGAAGGTAACGGTCAACTGACCAAAACCGGTAAAGGCTCCCTCACCCTGACGCTGGATAACACCTACACCGGTGGCACCACCATCGAACAAGGCGTTTTACAGCTGGGTAACGGCGGTGATATTGGCAGCATTCAGGGGGATGTCGTTGATAACGGCGTACTCAACGTCAATCGTAGCGATACCCTGGCGCTAACCGGAAATATCAGTGGTAAAGGCCAGCTGCATCAGACCGGTAGCGGCATTACCGAGCTGCAAGGTGAAAACAGCTACAGCGGCGCGACGCTGATCGCCAACGGCGTGCTGCAAGCGGGTAATGCCAATACCCTGAGTGCCGCATCACACCACTATGTGGTTGCAGACACCACCTTGAACACTCAGGGTTACAACCAAACGGTAGCGGGCCTGAGCAACGGCGGTGATGTTTCACTCATCGGTCAGCAGACTGGCACAACCTTAACCGTCAAAGGGGATTACACCGGCGAAAAAGGGACTATCAACATGGCGGCTATCCAGAATGGTAGCGGCGCAGGCATTGCCGACCGTCTGATTATCGATGGCGGTAAAGCCAGCGGTAGCACGCTGCTGGATGTCGATGGTTCTGGTCTCGGCGCGCCGACCATTGGGGATGGTATCGAAGTGGTGACAGCGCTCAATGGCGCAACCACCACCGCGCAAACGTCGCGGGATGCCTTCCACCTTGCCGCCGATCGTATGGCTGCAGGTGCATTTGAGTACCAACTGCATGCGGGTAATGCTCAAGGCCAGGGTGAAAACTGGTATCTGAGAAGTGAATACCGTCCGGAAACCATGCTGTATTCTGGCCTCGCCAGCGTCGTACGCCAGGGTGATATTAGCCTGTTGGGTAACATGCACCAACGTATGGGTGACGAGGTTAAACCGGGCATTGATGAAGACAATCGCGCCTGGGCAAGAATGATTGGCTACTCCGGTAAAACCAAACTGGATGATGCGGCCGGTACGCAAACCAGCTCCCATACCATGGGCATTCAGGTCGGCGTTGATATGTATGCTAACGAAAGCTGGAAAGCCGGGATGTATACCAGCATTCTTGATATCGACAGCAACGTGAAAGGCACGAAGACAGGCAGCGATGGCAAAGGCGGTAACATCGATGACAACGCATTTTACGTTGGCGGTTATGCGACCTGGTTCTCGGGGGACGGTATGTATGTTGATAACGTCCTGCAGTACGGTAACCATAAATCCCGCCTGGAGGCGACCGGTAACAACGGCTCGTATACCGTCAGAGGCAACACGCTGACGGCGTCGACAGAGGTAGGTAAATCGTTCCGTTTAGGTGCCAGCGCATGGAGTCTGGAACCTCAGGCTCAGTTGATCTACCAGTACAGCGACTTTGATAACAGCACGCTGGATGGTGTGACCCCAACGAAAGTGAAAATGGATACCGCGGATTCCTTTACCGCGCGTCTGGGCGTGCGTCTGGTCGCTGACTATGACACCAACCATGGCAAATTCCAGCCGTACGGCAGGGTTAACGTCTGGCAGGGTCTGGGTTCAAAAGACAAAACGCACTTTAGCAATGCGGTAGCCACCACTACGCTGGAATCTTCACAGCAGTACTCCAGCACTGAAGTTGCTGCCGGCCTGTCATGGTCTATCGACAGAAACCTGCAGGTCTACGGTGAGCTGGGTACGCAATTCAGCAACGGCGGCAGTAAGTCGCAGGTAGAAGCGCCGGTCAATGCCTCTATCGGCTTTAAGAAATCGTTCTAAGCTGACATAAACTCGCCAGCCCCCTGTTCAGCAGGGGGCTTTTTTTTGCCGTTCAGGGCCGCCTGATGCGCTACGCTTATCAAGCCTACAGACTTAGCAGCAACGCGGAACAATCAAGGATTTGGGAAACGTAAATAAGGAGGGATTAACGATTATATTGTGCTAAGAGTGAAGGGATCTCTTCTGCCTGCACCGGGGGAGAAATGAAAAAGCCTTGAATTTTGTCACAACCAATCTGCATCAACCGCTCCAGTTGGGACTGGGTTTCCACCCCTTCGGCAAGAACTTCAATACCAAAATTATGCGCCAGGGAAATAATACCCTCAACAATCTTTGTCGATCGAGTGTCGGGCTCAATACCGGTGACAAATTCCTTATCAATTTTTAAGGTATCAAAAGGATATTTCAACAGGTAATTAAGATTAGCATGGCCGGTGCCAAAATCATCAAGCGCAAGCTTGACCCCTATCGCCTTTAATTCCGTCATATTTTTAGCCGCAATCTGACTGTCGCACAGAGGTGACGTTTCCGTCACCTCTATTTGGCATCGATGGACCGGCAATCCGGAAGAGGCAAGGTTTTGTCTGACACGTTGGGGTAACAGAGGATCGCAGAATTCAAGCGCGGAAATATTGACGGATAATACAATGGGGTCAGGCCAGGAAGCTGCAACATCCCACGGAGAGTGAGTAACCATATCTTCAATAGAAATAATATTGCCGCTATCTTCCAGTAAGGTAATAAAAACATCGGGAGAGATCATACCCATCTGAGGACTATTCCAACGCATTAATGCTTCAAATCCGCTTATACGCTGGACATGCAAATTGAAAATAGGCTGATAAACCATATAAAGTTGACTGGTATTCAAAGCTTTTTCAAGCGCAGTTAGCACCTCGTTGGAATTAAACATTCCCCTCTCCCTCTACAAATCATAAAATTAAAAACCAGTCAAAATCACTCCCGAATTGTATCTACTATTAGGTGTATTACATCAGAAAAGAATGGTCAGGTTAGGGTAAAAAAGACATACGATGGGTAAATCTGACAATTAACTTATTTAAATCAGAGGTATTGGTCAGGCCAAGTTTGGCAACGACTCTCATCTTATGTGCCTGAATCGTTTTATAGTTCAGGCTAACTAACTCAGAAATTTCTTTGGCTGTATAACCACTTACCAGTAAGTTCAGGATCTGCTGTTCTCTTTCGGTTAATCTCTTCTGCGAACGATACAGTCGGGGGTTCCATTTCCCGACTGATAATGTCGCCAATTGACCAAAATCACGCAGTGAAGATTTTTCAGTCAAAACTATTGTTTTCTCTACATATAATAACTCTACGCATAATTTCGCCACCAAACTATCAGCAACAATCACCACGATGTTATTATAAAATTTGAATCGGTTTTTATTCAAAAACTGAACAATGTCCGAACACGCTTGTTCATTATCAATGATATTAAAAACCATGGTTTGATGCTGGCATAATGATGACTGATGCAACATATCCTCAAACTGGAATGTTTTTATCGGCACATGTTTGCTGGTCAGGTAGGCAAACATACCATTGCCCACAAAATTATCACTGCCACACATCAACATCCTGTTCACCGTTCCTTATAAGCTTCTAATCTTGTTACTCATTAAAAATTTAATAATAATTTTCTCGACTTCAGTCTCTTCACGACGATTTTTAAAATCGAACTCACATGAGATCTGATGACAGGAATACAACTGGTTATCCTCATCAAACTCATTGATCGGGACAACATCGATCACTTTTAAATCCAGTTGTAAACTGCCAAATGTATCGAAATCCAGAGATGCATTTTTAATCACCGCATCTTTATAAAGAAAACGGGCGTTTACATCTTTAACAATTAACGCACAACCACCCTGCGAGATATTTTTAATCTTAAGAGAGTAGTTTTCTCCATTTTTGTAACGACCAAAACAGAAAAAGTCATAGCCCTTCAGGAATGAAAAACGCTGATTTTGTCTCTGCTGGGCAAAGAAAATCATATCCGGGATGAAGTAGGATAATCCTGCCTCCGCACCTGCTGCTGGGGTTTGTTCGAACCTGGCACTAAATTTTACAATCCCGCTTTCGCTGTGCAGGATAAAGTATTGGACCTTTTCAGGAACAATGTCTCCGTGTCCGGAGATAACAAACCGTTCGAAATCAACCTTCTCTAACTGCGTGATAACGCTACTGTCTCCACATAAGATTTCCAGTTTCGTTTTCTTATGCAGCTCTTCACGAAGGATAGCGATGATTTCAAACTTGTCTTCCTTTGCTAAGCCAAAGCTCATTCTAAAACCCTTATTTCCATATTTAAGATATGCCTCGCCTTTGGTTACTCACAAAACGCGAGATCAGCATCCACCCCTGGTGCTTAATTACCATAGTGGATTCCATGTCAAACAGTTGGTTAAAAGTTAAGTTTTTAACTATCTTTAGTCATTTATTGATACGTAAAAACATTTAATCAGGATTAATTCTAGCTTAAGACATGCCTAAAACCACGCGAACTTGTTGATTAACTATAACAAAAATGAATAACAAACTTTTTTGAGATAACAAATAGCAAGAATTGCACAGAAAAAAATAGAGAAAAATGGAGCTTTCGTGGCCGGAAGACTACGCAGTATGCGGGGTGATGCGCTTTCACAGGAAGGAGGAAAAATGCTTACAGCACTATATCATTAACCAGGAAGATAGCTCTGATTAGTTATTCTTATAAAGTGAATAATTGTATATTTATGATAAATTTACCTTAAGACAGAAAAAAGCCAGCATCCTGCTGGCCCGGTAAGTACCGAATCGAACTATAGTGGCTTACTATCTTACAGAGGGCACAACGTTAAAAATTCAATACTGCTGCTTAATTATTGATCGGGATGAATCTGCGATAATCATCACTGCTCCCGCCAACATTAACGTATCTTTTAACACCAACCGCCCGGCACCTGATAAGTACGGAAATCCGTGGTGTAAATCACCCAGCGGCATTACCCATGCCTCTGGCGTGGTTATTAAAAATGATAAGGTTACAATTGGTGTGGCAAAGGCCAGAACACCGCCAATTAATCCCAACCAACGGCTAACAGGATTAGCCAGCACCAGCAAAGCGATAAGAATTTCGACTACACCCAGACCATTTGAGAATGTATACGTGTTATTCGCCGTCTGCCATTCACGAGCCTGCGGTTTGAATTCACCTTCGTGGGTTAAATGTTGTTTGTATTCTTCTGGATGCTCATAAAAAAATGACATTACCGGACTATTGGCGACAAACGGTGTAATGCTGTCGGCTTCGTAAGGTACAAATTTTAATAAGCCAATCCAGATAAAAACAATCGCGATACTCAGGCGAATCAAGGTTAATCCAACCCTGTCACCGTTGCCCAATATACGAAGATATTTTTCCATTCCGGCGCTCCTCACTTGTACAAAATTGCCGTTGCGTGAGTGCTGCTATCAATGCGCATTGAGGTAATTTTCCAGGAAGTCGCATTCTTTTCCTGCGCCAGTTTCGCAATGGCATCTTCCACCATGGAAGGAGAACCAGACACGGCTGATACGCTAACGTGGGCAACCTCGGTTTGCGCTAACGCGGAAAATGTCACCGGAGCAGTCAGTAACGTAGTCATTAGTAACATAGTTTTAAGCATGTTCATTTCTATTTCCATTAACGAGTCATTTCAGTTGGAATATAATAAAACATGTCACTTCATTTTATTTCATCCGTAACGCCAAAATAACTGTCAATTAGTATCAGGAACATAAAAATACAAATAAAAAAAAGCCCCACACGGGTGGGGCAAATATGCAGACTACACTATTATCATTTAATGAGAGAAAAGAGATCGTTTAGTGATTCGCTCATGCTTGGATGGGTAAATATTTGGTCACGCAATATGGTATAAGGTAACCCTGCATCCATAACCGTCTTGATGATATTAATCATTTCATGAGAATCCACGCACAGCAGCGACACGCCTAATATTTGTTTCGTTTCGCTATCCACTACTGCTTTAAGAACACCACGCGTATCATTCATCACTCGCGCACGGGGGATAGCCGCTACCGGCAACGTCACGACTTGCACCGCCGCACCGCTGGCGCGAGCCTGTTCTTCAGTCATTCCGACGCGGGAAAGCGGCGGCGTCATAAAGACGGAATACGGTACGTTTTGGCGATCGCCCGTGTTACGTAATCCCTCTCCTAGCAGGTTGTCGCGCACAATACGGAAGTCATCCAGCGAGATATAGGTAAATTGCAATCCACCAGTGACATCGCCCATTGCCCAAATATTGTCTGCCGATGTACGCAAATATTTATTCACAACAATGGCACCACGATCGTTTACATCCACACCCGCTTTCTGCAATTGCAGGTTTTCTGTCGCCGGTTTGCGACCTGATGCTACCAACAGCGCATCCACTGTCTGGGCACCTTCCGGCATGTGCAGCTGTACTGCTCCATCATGAGAGGAGACCGACTGCACGTTGGCATTGAGGATCAGCTCAACACCTTTATCGCGTAAAATGTTGGCGATAGCGTCAGCAATATCCCGGTCTTCACGAGGCAAAAACTGTGGAGCTGCTTCATAAATGGTGACTTTGCTACCAAAGTTGGCAAACATCGATGCGAATTCAACGCCGATATACCCACCACCCAAAATGCCCAGACGCTCTGGACGTTGCGTCAAATTCAACAGCCCGGTGCTGTCAAACACGCCAGGTGTCGTGGTTAATCCCTCAACGTTTGGAATCGTTGACTGGGCGCCAGTATTAATAAAGATTTTCTCGCCACTCAGTTCAACCTCACCTGTTGACTGCACGACTCGCACAATATGGTTATCAACGAATTCAGCACGACCTTCAATCACATCCACGTTTTCCAGATCGGCAAGATTATGGAAATTTTTATCGCGCAGAAAACTGACAACGGAGGCCTTGCGTTGCATTGCCTCGGCAAAGTCATGCTGAAGTTCAGCATCATGTACCAGCGTTTTAGTTGGGATACAGCCGATGTTGATGCATGTCCCGCCATACATGGTGTTTGACTGTTCAATAATCGCTACCCGCCAACCCGTTTTGGCCAGCGTTGCCGCCAGCGTTTTACCCGCTTTGCCAAATCCAATAACGATCGCCTGATACTGATTCATGCTGTCTCTCCGCCAAGTCACTGTTCGTTTGATGAACTGAAGTATAGGTTGAACTCTGCGAGAACAATGTATCCACAACTCGCCAATAACTGTCAAATCGTCTAAATTAGCCTTAAAGATGATTAACATCTCGAGAACGAATGATCACCATAACACTTTGAAGGTATTAATATAATAATAAATTAAAGAGATAATACCGTTTCAATAAACGACATCAAAAAATGTTCAGGAGTCTCTATGGATGCCCTTAGCCGATTGCTTATGCTTAACGACCCACAAGGCTCGATCGATCAAAATTGCCTGCTGAGCAAAGACTGGCAACTACCGCATGCTGCGGGTGAGTTGTCCGTCATCCGCTGGCATACGGTCACACAAGGGGCAGCCCAACTGGACATGCCCGATGGGTCCTCTTTTACCCTGCGGGCCGGTACTATCGTGATCTTGCCGCAAAACTCTGCACATCGGCTGTGCCAGACTGGCGATGAACAAACGCACATTGTTTGCGGTAGCCTACGATTGCACGCTTCCTCGCGCTATTTTTTAACTGCGTTACCAGAAGTATTAGTTCTGGCACCTGATGAAAATAGCCCTGTCGGCCACTGGATTAAGGCTATGATTGCGTTGATGCAGCAGGAGTCCATGAGTACGCTGCCGGGCTCCAGTGTAGTCTGCAGTCAACAATGCGCCACACTGTTCACCTTGGCCGTTCGCGAGTGGCTAACCAAAGCGACGCCCGCAGAGAACGTGTTGAATCTACTGCTGCATCCCAAACTAGGGGCCGTCGTCTTCATGATGCTGGAGTCACCGGCGTTTGCCTGGACCGTCGAAGAACTGGCGAAACGTGCGCATATGTCGCGAGCCAGCTTCGCGCAGCTATTTCGTGAAGTCTCAAACTCCACGCCGCTCGCTGTATTAACCACTTTGCGCCTGCAATTCGCTGCCCAGATGCTGTCACGCGGGTCGCAGCCATTGGTTGTGGTGGCCGAGTCAGTGGGCTATGCCAGCGAATCGTCATTCCACAAAGTCTTTTTACGGGAATTTGGCTGCACGCCGGGCGAGTACCGCAAACGCGTAAAATCTTTAGCGGCATAACGCAACGCCTGCTTCGGCGACCAAACCGACGCAGGCGAGCGTTTCAAGGCATTACTTTTGGCTACGGTGCCTGTGAAGCCACATCAGCTTATAGGCTGCCGGGATAATGAACAGTGAGAGCAATGGTGCGGTGATCATGCCGCCAATCATCGGCGCGGCTATGCGGCTCATGACTTCTGAGCCTGCCCCCGTTCCCCACAAGATAGGTAGCAGACCCGCGATAATTACCGCCACGGTCATCGCTTTTGGCCGCACGCGCAGCACGGCACCGTGATACAACGCGTCATCCAGCTTATCCGCCGTAAAGGTTTGCGGATTTTCCAGCGCGGGTTCGGCTTCAATAGCGTGGCGCAAGTACATCAGCATCACCACGCCAAACTCCGCAGCAACACCTGCCAGGGCGATAAATCCGGTTCCGGTTGCAACCGACATATGGAACCCCATCCAGTAAAGGAACCAGATGCCTCCCACCAGCGCAAAAGGCACACTGGTGATAATCAGCAGCGCTTCGCCAAAGCGACGGAAAGCCAGATAAAGCAGAACGAAGATAATCATCAGCGTCATCGGCACCATCAACTTGAGCTTATGGCTGGCGCGCTCAAGCAGCTCGAACTGTCCGGAAAACGCCACGCTGGTACCCGGCTTTAACTGGACCTTTTCAGCAATAGCCTTTTTCAGATCGTTCACCACGGAGACCATGTCACGATCGCGGGCGTCGATGTAAATCCAACTGGTTGGTCGCGCATCTTCGGTTTTCAGCATTGAAGGACCCGAAACCACCGTCACATCGGCGACATCCGCCAGCGTGATTTGCTGTTTCATGGGCGTCAGAATAGGCAGATTACGCAATGCTTCCGGGCTATCACGATAGCTCTGCGCATAGCGCAGATTGATAGGGTAGCGTGCAATCCCTTCCACCGTTTCGCCCACCATTGCCCCTCCTACCGCAGAAGTGACAAACAGCTGCACAGCACCTACGGTCATGCCGTACCGGGCCGCTTTTTCACGATTAATATCTACGTTGAGATAGCGTCCACCCACCAGACGCTCAGCCAGCGCCGAAGAGACTCCCGGCACGGTTCTGGCCACCTCTTCAATTTGCTCCGCCGTGGCGTCGATATCTGCCAGAACGTTACCTGACACCTTAATGCCAATTGGACTTTTGATCCCCGTAGAGAGCATGTCGATACGGTTACGAATCGGCGGAACCCACAGATTCGCCAGCCCCGGCAAGCGTACGGTTTTGTCCAGCTCGGCAATGATTTTGTCCATCGTCATTCCCGGACGCCACTGGTCCTGTGGCTTCAGTTGGATCGTCGTTTCAACCATTTCCAGCGGCGCGGAGTCTGTTGCGGTTTCTGCCTTACCGGTTTTACCAAACACGCGCGCCACTTCCGGAACGGTCATGATCAGCTTGTCGGTTTTCTGCAGCATGTCCGCTGCCTGCGCCGCTGAGATCCCCGGCAATGTCGAAGGCATATACAGCAGATCGCCTTCGTTAATCTGCGGCAGGAATTCACCACCGACTTTATTCAGCGGGTAGATAACCGTCAGTATTGAAAGCACCGCCACCAGAATAGTGGTCTTGGGCCAGTGCAACACCTTCAGCAACAGCGGATGATAAATACGGATCAGGAAGCGGTTAAGCGGGTTGCTGCTTTCGGCCGGTATCTTGCCACGGATCCAGAATCCCATCAGGATCGGAATGACCACAATCGCCAGAAACGCCGCGCCTGCCATGGCATATGTTTTGGTGAACGCCAGCGGCCCAAACAGTCGCCCTTCTTGCCCCTCAAGTGTGAAAATGGGGATAAACGACAACGTGATGATCAACAGGCTGATGAACAATGCCGGGCCGACTTCTACCGAGGCATCAGTAATAACCTTCCAGCGCGTTGCGTTATCGAGCTTTTCATTCGGATGCTGATGCCCCCACTCTTCCAGCCGCTTATGGGCGTTTTCAATCATCACGATTGCGGCATCAACCATCGCCCCGACGGCAATGGCAATTCCCCCTAACGACATGATATTGGCGTTCAGCCCCTGGAAATGCATCACGATAAACGCGATACACAGCCCCAGCGGCAGGGAAATAATCGCCACCAGCGCCGAACGCAGATGCCACAGGAACAGCGCACACACCAGCGCCACGACGATAAACTCTTCCAGCAGCTTGTAGCTGAGGTTATCAATGGCGCGATCGATGAGCTGACTGCGATCGTATGTTGTAACTACCTCTACGCCTTCCGGCAGGCTGCTTTTCAGCGTGTCGAGTTTGGCTTTAACGGCGGAAATCACCTCACGCGCATTTTTACCGGAACGCAGGATAACCACCCCGCCCGCGACTTCGCCTTCGCCATTCAGTTCGGCGATCCCACGGCGCATTTCCGGCCCAATCTGTACGCGCGCCACATCGCGCAGGTAAACAGGGACACCGTCGGTCCCCGTTTTCAGGACGATGTTATTGAAATCATCAAGCGTTTGCAGATATCCACTGGCGCGGACCATATATTCCGCTTCAGCCATCTCAACAGATGAGCCGCCCGCTTCCTGATTTGATGTATCCAGCGCCGATTTCACATCCGCCAGGCTGATGCCATATTGCGTCAGCTTCATTGGATCGATAACGACCTGATACTGTTTAACCACGCCGCCTACCGAGGCGACTTCCGCCACGTTAGGAATCGTTTTTAACTCATACTTTAAAAACCAATCCTGAAGAGAACGTAATTCCGCCAGATCATGTTTCCCGCTGCGATCCACCAGCGCGTACTCAAATATCCAGCCGACGCCCGTGGCGTCCGGTCCCATTTCCGCGCTAACGCCAGCCGGCAATTTTCCCTGAACCTGGTTGAGGTACTCCAGTACGCGCGAGCGCGCCCAGTAAGGATCGGTGCCATCTTCGAAAATGACGTACACGTAGGAATCGCCAAACTGCGAGAAACCGCGCACGGTTTTTGCGCCCGGTACCGACAGCATGGTGGTGGTCAACGGGTAGGTCACCTGATTTTCAACAATTTGCGGCGCCTGACCCGGATAGCTGGTTTTGACGATCACCTGAACATCAGAGAGATCGGGTAGCGCATCAACCGGCGTATTGATGATGGTCCAGGTTCCCCAGACGCTGAGAAACAGCGCCCCCATCATCACCAGAAAACGGTTTGCCACCGAACGACGGATAATCCATTCAATCATTTATTATGTCCTCAGTGTGAATGGGTCGCCTGGGCTGGCATGGCGGCTGCGTCTTGCGTCTTACTGTTCTGGGCGCGCATACGGTCCAGTGCGCCAGAGATATTCGCTTCGGAATCAATCAGGAACAGGCCACTGGACACCACTTTTTCGCCTTCGGTCAGGCCGGAGCGGATAGCCGTCAGCCCCTGAGATTCATGGAATACCGCAACCTGTTTCGGTACAAATCGGCCTTCGTTATCAACGGTGATTACCCGCTGCTCGGTACCCGTATCAATCAGCGCTTTAGACGGGATCAGCAGCATTGGCTCGCTTTGTGTTTTCAGTTGCAGGTAAGCATTCATCCCAGGCTTGAGCGCCTCATCGGGATTATCAACCTGCAAACGGATTTGCAACGTCCGCGTAGTCGCATCAACGCTTGGTAAGATACTCCACTTGCTGATGGTGAAAGGCTTATCCGGCCAGGCGGGCACGGTGATGGTAAATTGTGAGGCGTCTTTAATCAGCCAGGCGATAGATTCCGGGACCGACGCGCTGACCCATACCGGGTCCATACCCTGAATTTTCGCGACCACATTGTCTTTAGAAATGTTCATACCGGTACGCAAATCGAATGCGGTGATCACCCCATCGATAGGCGCTTTCAGGGTAAAGCGAGTCTGAATTTTACGCGTCGATTTTAAGCGCTGAATATCCGCTTCAGGCATTCCAGCCAGACGTAATCTCTCCAGAATCCCTTCCACCTGCGTGGCGCTGCCGCCAGTTTCCCGCAGCAATAAATATTCGCTCTGCGCCTCAACCCAATCAGGAATAGTCAGATCGATCAGCGGCGAACCCTTCTTAATTTTGTCCCCCACGGTCAGCGGATAAACCTTCTCGATAAAGCCTGCAGAGCGTGCCTGGACAATAACAAACTGGTATTCGTTATAACTAACATTGGCCGGGAAAGTTTGCGCATAATGCAGCGGTCCACGACGAACTGGCTCTGTTTTCAACCCCAGGTTCTGGGTCTGGGTGGGATCGATGCGCACGCCTGGTGATGACGCGTTCGCGGTCTCTTCATCGGCATATTTCGGGATCAGATCCATATCCATAAACGGCGATTTACCCGGTTTATCAAAGCGCGTGTTCGGATACATGGGGTCATACCAGAACAACACTTTCCTGGCTTCTTTTGGCGAAGCCTGCCCGGTTTCAGCCGTTGCTTTTGCCGATGAATAATAAGTATAAATACCGACAGAAATAACCCCTCCGGCAATCATGCCAGCGAGAATAAGCGCGGTATTTTTAATATTTAAAGACGCCATAGTGATTTCCATTGCGCGATAGTCTCACCCGCGTTTACAAAAAACCGGGCAAGAATAAAAGAGACCTGCGAGAACGTTATTTACTGATGTGAATATCGCGTAACACAGAGAGATTTCCCTGCTGAACAAACGTAAACGCGACCTTATCGCCTGGCTTAATATCATCAGCCTTCGTATCAGCAACCAGCGTAAAACGCATTGTCATGGCCGGCCAGTTCACCGCAGGAATAGGGTCATGTTTGATCGTGATTTTTTTACTTTCCATATCAACAGCTTCAACCACCCCGGTAGCGCTAATGAGTTGTTCCTGTTGAGCCGCTGGCTGCATATTCATCATCTCGCCATGCTGATGCTCACTGGCCTGAGCGTTAAACATGACCACAGAGAAAAGGCTAAACAGCACGGCTTTGGCGGTAGTATTCATACATCATGCTCCTGAAAAGTTAATATTAAGGATTACTCCACCCAACCGCCGCCTAAGGCAGCAAACAGCTTAATTTCATTAACCTGTTGGGCGTAATTAAGATCGAGCAGCGATTGCCGCGTAGCGAATAAAGAACGTTCTGCGTCTAATACTTCGATATAGCTAACTGCACCATTCTGATAAAGCGCTCTGGCGCGTTGTAGTGTGATTTGCAACGAATCCAGGTAACGCTGTTGCCCGCTAATTTGATCGGCAATGCTTTGGCGCAACACCAGTGCATCCGCCACTTCTTTAAATGCGTTCTGAATTTTCTGTTCGTAATTCACTACCGACTGTTGTTGGCGAATTTCTGCCAGGTCGAGATTGGACTGATTACGTCCGGCGTTGAAGATTGGAATATCTATTTTGGGGACAAAATTCCACATGCCGCTGGCGGCATTAAATAAACTGGAAAGATCGCTGCTGCTACTGGACACGGAACTGGTCAACGTTATAGACGGAAAAAATGCCGCCCGCGCAGCACCGATATTGGCATTTGCCGCCAATAACCCGTGCTCAGCTTCCATAATATCCGGGCGCTGCAACAATATTTGCGATGAGAGCGATGGCGGTAGCGTTACCGGTTTAATATCCCCACGGCTGCGCGCCTGGTCATTGGGTAATTTCCCGTATGTACCCAGCAACAGTTGCAGCGCGTTATTGGCCTGTGCCAACTCACCTTTACGCTTGGCAATTTCGCTACGTGTACTTTCAATCACACCGCGCGCTTGTTCCAACGCCAGTACGTTGGTGCTACCGGTTACCAGTTGCTTCTCTACAAAAGCGTAAGAGCGCTGGTAGTTTTGCAGCGTTTCTTCGGCAACTTGCAGCTGCGCGTAAGCCAGACGCTGGTTAAAATAACTTTGCGACACGTTGGAAATTAATAAGATATGCACCGCCCGACGCGCCTCTTCGCTGGCAAAGAAGTTCTGCCGTTCGGCTTCACTCATATTTTTAAGCCGCCCAAAGAAATCCAGGTCGAAACTGAGAGTGAGTCCAGCTTCGAATTCACGATCGGTGCTGCTGTCACCTTTTAATTTACCGCTGTAGGTACCGCTGGAGCCTGCCGTGATTTGCGGATAACGGTCAGCGTCCGTGACACCATACTGCGCTCGCGCTTCCTGAACCTTCAGCGTCGCCATGCGTAAATCGCGGTTATTGATCAGCGCCTCGCCAATCAACGCCTTCACCTGGTCGTCAACAAAAAAGGTTCGCCACCCCGTGTCCTGATATTCACCAGAAGCTGGCACCAGGGAATTCTGGCTTAAAGAAAAATGCTGTGGCACCGGCAAGGCCGGGCGCTGATAGTCCGGTGCCAATGAACAACCAGCGAGCACGAATATAGCGCTGAGAGTAAGAAGCTTAAATTTGCTCATAGTTCTTCTCGTCCTGACCGGACTGATGTCCCTAAAATAAGTAGGAATTTATAGTCTTGTACTTTAACGAAGTGACTCTGTTTAACCGGTGACAGGAAAATGACAAAACTGTCATTTTCCCAATAACCGATTGCTATCCGATCCCGCTTCCCTAGAATTGAAAGTCCGCACAACCAGTGCGAGAAGGAGAATGCGATGAAGGTTTTGATAGTCGAAGATGAGAAAAAAACCGGTGAATACCTGACGAAAGGCCTGACGGAAGCGGGTTTTGTCGTGGATTTAGCGGATAACGGCCTGAACGGGTATCACCTGGCGATGACCGGCGATTACGACCTGCTCATACTCGACATCATGCTGCCGGATGTAAACGGCTGGGATATCGTGCGCATGCTGCGTTCCGCCAACAAAGGAATGCCCATTCTTCTCCTCACCGCACTGGGTACCATTGAACATCGGGTTAAAGGTCTGGAATTGGGTGCTGATGATTACCTGGTTAAACCGTTTGCCTTCGCCGAACTGCTGGCACGGGTCAGAACGTTGCTACGTCGAGGCGCTGCGGTGATTGTCGAAAGCCAGTTTCAGGTCGCCGATTTAATGGTCGATCTGGTCAGCAGAAAAGTCACCCGCAGCGGTACGCGCATCACCCTGACCAGCAAAGAATTTACGCTGCTTGAGTTTTTTCTGCGCCATCAGGGGGAAGTTTTACCCCGCTCGCTGATCGCCTCCCAGGTCTGGGATATGAATTTTGACAGCGATACAAATGCCATCGACGTCGCAGTTAAGCGTCTGCGCGCCAAAATTGATAACGACTTTGAGCCGAAACTGATTCAGACCGTACGCGGCGTGGGATATATGCTTGAGGTTCCTGATGGTCAGTAAACGATGGCGGCGCCCTTTTTCGCTGGCGACACGACTGACCTTTTTTATCAGCCTGGCGACAATTGCCTCATTTTTCGCCTTTGCATGGATAATGATCCACTCCGTAAAAGTCCATTTTGCCGAGCAGGACATCAATGATTTACAAGAGATTAGCGCCACGCTGGAGCGGATTATAAACCAACCCAACGAGCCAGAATCACGCCGCCTGGAAACGCTAAAAAATGTGGTGGCGGGTTACTCGAACGTCATTATTTCTCTGGAAGATAGCAACCAGAAGGCCATTTTTCATTCGCCCAATGCGCCGGATCTCCGGCAATTTATCGCCAGCGCAAGGCCGGATAAAAATGCCCATGCCAGTGACGTTTTTATTATCTCAGGCCCAACACTGCAAACCTCCAAACATATCCACGGACAGAAAACATCGTCTAACTGGCGAATGATTCGCCTGCCGGTAGGACAGCTTGCCGATGGAAAACCAGCGTATACCTTGTATCTGGCATTATCGATCGACTTTCATCTGCACTATATTAACGATCTGAAAAACAAGCTGATTATGACGGCATCGCTGATTAGCATGATGATTGTTTTTATCGTGCTTTTCGCCGTATACAAAGGCCATGAACCGATCCGTAATGTCAGTCGTCGCATCCAAAATATCACCTCGAAAGATCTCGATGTACGCCTCGATCCGCAAGCGGTTCCTATTGAACTGGAACAGCTGGTGAGTTCGTTTAATCACATGATCGAACGCATCGAGGACGTATTTAAACGCCAGTCGAACTTCTCGGCGGATATTGCTCATGAGATCCGCACGCCAATAACTAATCTCGTCACCCAAACGGAAATTGCGCTCAGCCAGACCCGCAGCCAAAAAGAACTCGAAGACGTACTGTATTCCAATCTCGAAGAGTTTGGCCGTATGTCGAAGATGGTGAGTGATATGCTGTTTCTGGCACAGGCGGACAACAATCAGCTGATTCCAGAAAAAAAAGCGCTCAATCTGGCTGATGAGGTCGGTAAAGTGTTCGACTTTTTCGAAGCCTGGGCAGAAGAGCGTGAGGTTGGTTTACGGTTTGAAGGACGCGCATGCTGGGTTTCAGGCGACCCATTAATGTTACGCCGGGCAATGAGTAACCTGCTGTCAAATGCCATGCGCTATACGCCAAAAGGCGAGTCGGTAACCGTGCGGGTGAAAGAGGCGGATGGCCAGGTCCAGATAGTCGTTGAGAACCCCGGAAACCCCATTCCCCCGCAACATCTTCCGCGACTCTTTGACCGATTTTATCGGGTAGACCCTTCACGACAGCGTAAAGGCGAAGGCAGCGGCATTGGTCTGGCGATTGTGAAATCGATTGTGATTGCTCATCAAGGAAAAGTCTCGGTGACTTCCGACCATCATGCCACTCGCTTTATTCTGACGCTGCCCAAGCACGCGATGTAATTTATGGTGATGACGCTTATATCTGTCATCACCTGTTGTCTGACACAACCGTCATAATCCTGTCACGCCACTGACAGCCCCTATTAATTATACTTTCTTCCGTAAACCCAAACAGGAGAAATATGATGAATAAGATGTCCTCTTTTTTAGCTATCGCGTTTTTTATTTCAGCAGGCGTTAATGCGGCAGAAACACCCAAAATGCATCAACAGGCCGCAATGGCTCATGAAATGATGAATAACAGTGATGCCCCTGCACATCAACAAATGGCACAAGCACACGCCGCGCAGGCAAATAATTCATCGTCAGCACCAGCCAATGCGCAATCATTTTCACAAATGAATGAACATGAAAAAGCGATGGTCGTTCACCAATCAGTCAACAACGGCCATTCGTTTGCCCATGAGGTACAGGTCGAGCAGCACCGCGCACAGATCTCCACTCAAGGGTAAAGACCAACTGTATTGACGACGATATCCATTAATACGCTAAGTTTGAATATTGTGGACTACTCTCCCCACGCGGGTCTGTTTATAGACAAGCCCGCGTCCTTGATCACTGTTAATGTCAATATTAATAATTCATTAAATCCTTCATATAAAAGTAATCACCTCTTAGTTCTCTATCTAAATTGTACAAAACAAGTAAATAAACTGCTTATTATGTTGCGTATTACAACATTCATCACCTAATACTAATTATAAATTAGGATTCCCCCTGGTATGCGTCGTTAATATTTAATGGGAGACTGCCGTCGTCGTAAACATGACAGCCAAAAAGTTCGTATTCCTATAAATAAACTTAATGATGATAGTGAGTGAAAAATGAATAAACGTCTGCTGACCCTCCTGGTCCTTGGCCTGACAACGGCCACAACGGCATGTGCAATTACCCCGGCAATGCAGAAAAAGTATGAACGTTCAGGTTGTACGCAAATGAGTGAACTCAATGGCTGTGATGTGAATAAATCCTATCAGTGGAACCGCGATCATGGCTTTATCGGGAACGATAACAGCCAGCAGAATCGTCATCATCGCCATGGTGAAGAGCAGCAAAATACCGCAGACCGGGATAACCACGATAATGCCGGTATTGATGGCAAATTCAGCGGAAATTACGTAGCCAAATTTGCCAATGGTCAACGCAGCGTTGATATTCACGTCGAAGATTCCGGCGTTTACGTCAATGGTAATGAAGTGCGTGACGTAAATACCTATAAGGATACGATGACCTTCCGCGTCGGCTATGCCACTTACACGATTAAAACAAATGGTCGCGGTAGCTGGAATGACAGCGATGCAGGAAACGCTGGCAAAATTGTGCGTGAATAACAGATACCGCTAAAGAGCGCTGCGATCACAGCACCCTCAACAGCCATGCATTACAGTATGCCGTTTTAATACTGGAGTCAGACATGGCTTTGACCCTCACGGTGCTGCTTGAAAACCGACATGCTGCAGGCGCTGGAAAAACATTACTGGCAAAGCCTGGATTAAGTCTGTTAGTTCAGGATGAGACAACCACAATATTGTTTGATACCGGTCCGGATGACAGCTTCATGCATAACGCTGCGCAAATGGGCGTGGACCTGACGCACTTAACCGCCGTAGTGCTGTCGCACGGCCATTACGATCACTGCGGCGGCGTGCCGTGGCTTGCGGATAACAGCCGTATCATTTGCCATCCCCAAATAGCCTGCGAACGATATGCCTCAGTTACGGTTGCGGGAACACCACGAAAAATTAAAAAACTCTCGCGTGATAACAACTACTCTCGATTCATCATGGAATACACCCGTGAGCCGCTGGCTATCAGCGATCGCTTTTTGTGGTCCGGGGAAATTAGCGTCCCCACGCCACGGTCCTATGGTGTAATTAGCGAGAAAACTCTGCAACCAGATTACATCAGTGACGAAGGCGTATTGATCTATAAATCTGAACGCGGGTTAGTCATCATTACCGGTTGCGGGCATCGGGGAATAGAGAACATCGTACGCCATTGCCAGAAAATCACCGGGGTTAACCAAATTTATGCCCTCGTCGGTGGGTTTCATTTACGTGCAGCCTCCCCCACTAAGCTATGGCGGACCCGACAATTTATTAAGCAACAACAACCCGAAAAACTGCTCGGCTGTCATTGTACCGGTTCGTGGGGGCGATTGTGGCTACCGGGAACTGACGCCCCGGCAACGGGAGATGTAATTGTGCTGGCAGAGTAACGACAGTCAACGTTGCCAATACAACAATAAAAAACGGGAACCTTGCGGCTCCCGTTTATCAGCCTTTATTACATAGTGACAATTGCTGGCTCATCAAAGACGGTGAGTTTTGGCGCTTCACCGGTGTATTTTTCTGCGTATACCAGGCTGGTATTCCCCGCACAACCATTCGCCAGCCGTGAAGTCGGGATATCCGCCGTCAGTACGTTCGCGCCGCCATTTTTACAGATACCGTTTTCAATATCCGGCCAGGCGCCTTCATGAATACAGATAATGCCCGGTTTGATGCCGTCGCTGACGTGCGCCCCCACCAGAACCTGTCCGCGAGCATTCCATACGCGGACCAGATCGCCCTCGACAATCCCTCTGGCTTTCGCGTCATCCGGATGAATCGTCACCGGTTCACGATTGGCAATCGCGTACTCTTTACGCAGAGACGCGTAGTTCAGCTGGCTGTGCAGACGATGTGCCGGGTGCGCCGTCAGTAGCTGCAGCTGATCTTTATCCGCCGTTCCTTTCCATTCATCCGGTTCAATCCAGGACGCATGCGGCGGACAGTCTTTATACTGATAGCCTTCAATCGTTTTCGAATAGATTTCTATCTTGCCGCTCGGCGTTCCGAGTGCGTTCATCACAGGATCGCTGCGGAAATCCGCGTAGCGCACGTATTTGTTATTCTTTTCATTCTCACGCATTTCGATCAGTTTATTCTGCTGCCAGAATGCGTTGAATTGCGGCATGGCGACACGCTGGGCACGGGCGGCTTTTTGCGCGGCATCGTAGAACTGCTTCAGCCACGCCATTTCGTCTTTGCCTTCGGTGTAGACCGCTTTCCCGCCCGGCTTGAGCATTTCAGCCAGATCGGCAAATACGTCAAAGTCACTACGCGCTTCAAACTGCGGCTCAATGACCTGCTTCATCGGCACCAGATGCTGGTTACTGTAATCACCGGTCATGGTCAGATCGTTACGCTCAAACGAGGTGGTGATTGGCAGAACGATATCGGCGTGTTTGGCCGCGGCGGTCCAGTAACACTCAGAGATGACAACCAGTTCAGGCTTCTGCCAGGCTTTGATTAAGCGGTTGGTATCCTGATGATGGGTAAAGTTAGCGCCGCCCGCCCACCAGATCATTTTGATATCCGGGAAGGTTTGCTCTTTACCGTTATGCTGATATTTGCCGCCTGGGTTTTCCAGCGCTTCGACAATTCGCGCTACCGGCAGGCTGGTCACCGCATCGGAAACCGCCCAGTCGTTACCTGCCGATGACCCACCCTCAATTTTGGCGGAGATCGCCGGTAAGACCCCACCAGTGCGCGTTGGGTTACCGCCGTTGGAATAGTGATAAGAGAACCCGAAACCGCCGCCTTCGGTACCTATTTGCCCCAGCATCGCCGCCAGAGTCACCAGCATCCAGTGTTTTTGCTCACCGTATTGCTGGCGCTGAATCCCCCAACCTGCCATGAGCATGGTTTTGTTGCCGGAGAAAATTTCCGCCAGCTTTTCCAGTTGCTCAGCAGGCACGCCACACACGCCAGATGCCCACTCGGCAGTTTTCTCTACTTTATCGCTCTTGCCAAGCAGGTACTCTTCAAACTGCGGATATCCGGTGGTGTATTTTTCCAGGAAGGCTTTGTCGTGAAGATTTTTCTTCACCAGCGTGTGGGCGATCCCTAACATCATTGCCACATCGGTCCCCATATGTGGCGCAATCCAGGTCGCATTATCACCAAAGAACTCGATGGTTTCAGAACGCATCGGATCGATGGCGATGACGCTTTTCCCTGATTTCTTCAGCAGATTAAAGTATTCGATCCCTTGTTCATCCGTGCTGCTCCAGGCAATCTTAAGGGTGTTGAGCGGGTTCATCCCCCACAGCACCACAACCTGACTGTGCTCAAGCACCATCGGCCAGGTGGTTTGCTGCTCGTAGACCTCAACCGATCCCACAACGTATGGCATGATCACCTGCGCGGCACCGGTTGAATAATCTCCGGTATGCCCGGCGTAGCCACCGGCCATGCTCATGTAGCGTTGCAGTAAGGTTTGCGCCTTATGCAGAACGCCGCTGGATCGCCAGCCATAAGAACCGGCAAATATCGAAGCCGGGCCATAGCTGCTGCGGATCCGGCTATGCTGTTCATGAATGAGCTTCAGCGCCTGTTCCCAGCTAACCCGCACGAAAGGATCGTTACCACGTTTACCATCCGCTTTACCCGGGTTTTCCAGATAGCTTTTACGCACCATCGGATACTTAACGCGGATATTGGTATGAACCTGATCCGGCGCGGTTTGCTGTAATGAGTTCGGCACCGTTTTCGGCAACGCACCTTTTGAGGAAACCACTTTGCCGTCTTTTACTTCCACATATACCGCGCCCCAACGTGCAGCCGTCAGAATCGCTCCGCCATTCTGGCCTTCGGCCCAGGCTGGCATTGGGATCACCGAAGAAATCGCCATTGTCCCGGTTGCCGCGCCAGCCGTCTTGATAAAGTCACGTCTTGTGAGTTTCATGATTTCTCCTGATTTATCGCTTATTTGTTCATGTCTTTAGCGTTGTACTGGAAGTAACGGCTCAGGATATCCAGTTCGGTTTCACTGATATTGGTGCGAGCGCCCATCCCTTTCGCTACTGAAGGCCAGGCGTTAAGCGTGAAATGATTCGCCGGAATTGGCGCATGACAGCCCGCGCAGTACACATTGTCGAGTTGGCGTGCGTAATCCCACATCGGCTCGCGACTGGCGAGAGCGGAACCGCTCCATTCGCCCTGCAGCACGACATCTCGCCACGCATTGCCGTAATCATCTTTTTTCCAGTCGGAAAGAATCTTCAGCGACTGTTGACCTTTTTCACTCAGACTGGCAAGAATCAAACGCTGCCCTGCTGCGTAGTAAATAACCTGTTCACTTCCTTGCATCTGGCTACCGCGGATCTCGACCAGTCGCGCGTTGTCCGTTGTTTTCAGAACCTGCATTTTTGTTGCCGGGTAAACGGTTCCCAGATCGCCAAGTGCGGTATTACTTACGGCATAAAGTTCAGTTGCCGAGGCCGGAGTGGAGGCTGACTGCGCTTCAAGCCCTTTAAGCGCGCTGTCATCCATTTTTATTTCAGGTGGGAAATGGGCGACGCCTTTATGGCAATCAATGCAGGTTTGCTTTTCCGCGATGCCCATTTTGTGCATCTTCTGGGCATCTGCGCTTTGTGCGGCAAGATCCATCGCGTCCATGCTGTGGCAGCTCCGGCAGGTCGCAGAATCATTAGCCTTGAGCTGCGCCCAGACGGTTTGCGCCATCTCCAGACGGTGTTCTTCAAATTTTTCCGGGGTATCGATTTTTTTGGTTATGAACTGATGGTAAACATCTTTTGAGGCCCGCAGCTTAGCCACCAGATAATCCAGGCCGCCCTCGGGGATATGACAGTCAGCGCACTCTGCGCGAATGCCTTTCTGATTCTGAAAGTGAACCGATCCGGTATATTCCTCGTAGGGCGCCTGCATCGTATGGCACGACAAACAAAATTCGGTGCTCGAGGTTTTGTGTAATGTCCATTGTCCTGCCAACACAATAATGGCCCCAAGCGCAATGCATAGCAGCATCGACCAGAGGATGGTTTTATTTATTTTTCTCATCTTTTATTCCCACAAGACGAATACCCTTTTAGAGGTAGACAATAAATATACTAAAGCAGCTACTTATTGATATTCATCAAGCGAAGATAGAAATTAGAATCAACCAACGGGTAAGTTTGAAGGGGCTCGCATAATTAGTGAGAACGAAATGCAAATATCAAATTTCGTTTAAAATTAGAGTTTTATCCCGCATATAAAGTTTGATTATCCATCAATAATAAAAACTTCAGAATAAAAATTTAATAAACGCTAAAAGCCGCTGAAATTAATCCCGTGGCAGCACTCGTTATATAATAAAATATACAATGAAAACATATGAAAAAGAACCTTTTTCTATTTTGTGATTACACGTATTAATGAAGATACCTGTCTTACAGTTTTCCACACATATACATATACGGCCAGACATGCGACACACACATTTCATTGACGCGCATTTATGCACGTAACCTTGATCTGGTCACTTATTATACAAAGACAACTTTCGCTACACTCAGGGTAGAGGTAAACAAACAGGAGGTAGTGAATATGTATCGCTCAATTCTGGTGCCCATTGATATCTCTGAAACCGATTTAACCCGTCATGTTGTTCCGCAGGTCCAGGCGCATGCCAAAACCGCGAAGGTTCACTTTTTAGCCGTTATTCCTACCGTTCCGTTCTATGCCTCGCTGGGGCTGGCCTACTCTACCGAATTCCCGGACAGAAGTGGTCTGCAGGCCAAAGCCAGCGAAAAACTCGAAGAGATTATTAAACAGTTCAATATTCCTGCCGGCAGGAGTCAGACCCACGTCGTTTACGGCCCACCAAAAGATCAGATCCTCAAGGTGGCGGAGGCGGTTGACGCCGAGCTTATTGTCATTGCCTCACATAAGCCGGGGTTTAGCACTTATCTACTGGGTTCAACGGCGGCAGCCGTAGTCCGCCACGCGAAATGCCCGGTGCTGGTTGTGCGGTGATAGGGTTAAAACGGGGGCGAATGTGCTCCCGTTTTTTTGTGGCTCAGGCCATCCCTTCGTTCTGAGTATCCAGTCTTACCAACGCCAGCAACAGCTGGCTCAATGCACCGTAAAAACCAAAGTCATCATACCGGCGGCATTGGGTGGTAAACTCCGGTAACCAGCGTAACAGCCCAGCCAGCGTTTCTCTGCGCAACGCATCAATACGCTGACGGCTAACCTCTGGCTCTCCAAGAGAAAAATGCAGATGGCTCAGCAGTTCGATAAAAATCGCCAGATGATCGGCTGACTCGCTAAACGTATCGCTTACCTGCATGCCCGCATCAGATAACAGTTGTTTAATGACCCCGTAGTTTGGTCCTTCTTCAAGATGAGCCGATGCGTAGGGTAACGCTGCGTGTTTATCCGACATCAGGAACAGGCTGCAAAAATCAGCAGCCAGTTCCAGGGTGGCATCCTCACGCACCTTAAGCGCGGCAATTTTCGCTTCCAACTGAAGGACCTGCGCCTCAAGCAGCGGCTCGCCTTTGAGTACGGTGAACCACTCAGCCATTTCGCTGGACTGCAATTGCGCTAATCCCTCACCGTCACGCTCCCGGGAAAACATTTGCGCCAACCATGCATAAACACAGGCCATCTGTTCTGTCGTCAGGGAGATGTGTTTCATCATGACTTCACCTGCTCAGCCGGGACATATTCACACTGCGCCACCATTTTTATCGGGCCACTGAACGCCGTCACGTTATCCACCTTACTGGTATATTTCTCAATTTCCACCAGCGTAGTATGGGCGCTGGTCGCCTGCGCCAGCTGAGACGTGCCGATATCTATGGTTAACACGTTCGGATTGCCGTATTTACACAGCGCTCCGATTTCTCCACCGTTATCAGGATCGTACCAGGCACCTTCATGGATACGCGCCACGCCCGGCGAGTAGAGATCGGAAACAACCGCTCCGGCCAGCACTTGTCCACGGGCGTTAAATACACGAACTATATCGCCGTTGCGGATCCCCCTGGCGCTGGCATCCTGCGGGTTAATAAACACCGGCTCTTTGCCACCAACCGCGTAATGCTTACGCAGCGCTTCGGACTCGCAGAGCTGTGAATGCAGACGGAAATCCGGGTGGACGGATTGCAGATGCAGCGGCCAACGTTGCGACCCAGGCCCACCGTGTGAACGTTCGATTTTCTCAAACCACATCGGATGCCCCTGGCAATCGTCATATTGCATATCGGCAATAGTTTTCGAATATATCTCGATCAAACCGCTCGGCGTCCCCAGCGGTTCAAGGTCGGGATCTTCGCGGAAGGCCTGATGGCGTACAAACATCTGCGGATGATCAAATTCAACGTACTCTTGCTGATCCCAGAAAACGTCGAAGGCCGGAAGATGAACACCGCGTCCCTTCCCTTGCTGACTTCCTTCCTGCCAGATGCGCTTCAACCAGCCCATCTCATCCAGCCCTTCAGTGAACGCTTCTTCACGGTTAAAGCGGCGGCAAAGGTCACGGAAAATATCGAAATCATTACGCGCTTCAAACTGCGGCTGCACCAACTGCTTCATGGCGATAATTCCGCGGTTGGAGTGGTTGCCATATTGGTCGAGATCGTTACGTTCAAACTGGGTCGTCGCCGGCAATACGATATCAGCGAACCGACAGGTCGATGTCCACTGATTGTCGATGGCGATAACGGTTTCCAGCTTACGCCAGCCCTCAATAATACGGTTGATCTGCTGGTGACGATGGAACGGATTGGTCCCGGCAAAAACGCACATCTTCAACGGCGGCAGCTTGACGGTTTTACCGTTCCAGTTAATGCTCTTGCCCGGCTCCAGAATCGCATCGATAAAACGCGCGATCGGGATGGTACTGCTGTAGCCCTTATAATCGGAGCTGTCATGTACCGGTGGAACGGTGGTGGAACCAGAAAATCCGCTCAGGATAACGCCTTTACGCCCCGGGGTGCCCGCGCCGTTGTAGTGCCAGCCAAAACCAAATCCCCCGCCGGGTAAGCCAATTTGCCCGAGCATTGAGGCCAGCACTACGATCATCCACGCCCACTGTTCCCCATGCTGCATACGCTGCACGCACCAGCCGGCAATAATTTGCGTTCTGCCGCCCGCCATCTGCCGCGCCAGTTCACGAATCGTATCCGCATCAATTCCGCAGATTTTTTCCGCCCACTGGGCATCTTTAGGCTGTCCGTCACTTTCTCCCAGCAGATAAGGCAGAAATTGCTCAAACCCAACGCAGTAGTTATCGAGGAAATGCTTATCGTAGAGCTTCTCTGTATACAGCGTGTGCGCCAGCGCCAGCTGTAGCGGCACATCCGCCTGCGGGTTCACGGCGATATGCTTAACCTTGTCGCGGCCCAGGTAGTCGTGAGTCGAGGTGATGACCGGGTCAACGCTGATGACCGAAATCTCGCCCCGCGCCACTTTATCCTTCAGTTGCTCGTAGTATTCGTAGACATCATGATCCGGGCACCACCAGTTCGCCTGCTGGTTTTTGATGAGGTCAGAACCCCACAACACAATGGTTTTGCTGTTTTCGAGTACCAGTGGCCAGGAGGTCTGCTGTTCATACACCTCCATTGACCCTACCACGCGCGGCAGAATGACCTGAGCGGCACCGGTGGAATAGTCGCCCCCCGTGCTCACGCTGTTGCCATGCAGCGCAATGGCGCGCGCCAGCATCCCGGAAGCATTGTGGAACATCCCGGTCGATTGCCAGCCGCTGGCCGTCAGCAGCGCGCTCGGACCATAGGTCTTCTGAATGCGCTCCAGCTCCTGATAGAAGAAATCCAGCGCTTCATCCCACGAAACGCGCACAAAGCGGTTATCTCCACGTTGCGAGGTATCGCTCTGATGGCGCTTACGCAACCAGTCCACGCGAACCATCGGGTAGCGAATACGCGCTCCACCGTGTACGTGATCCGGAAGTCCGGCGATCATTTTTGACGGGTATTTATCGCGCTCGAACGGCTTGGCCTCAATGAAACGACCGTCAACCACGGTGGCACGAATTGCCCCCCAGTGAGATCCGGTCAGAATTCCCTCTTTGACGCCAATGCCCTGGACTTCTGCAGCGTTGGCGCTACGGGGCGTGAGCAAAGAAGGTCCCAACATACCGGCTACGGTCAAGCCGCCCAACTGCAGTAGAAAACGTCGGCGAGATGCCTGAAAGAGATCGTTATTTTTCATTGCTTTCTCCCTTATCGCCATGCGGCTTATCCGTAGTGTCAGAGGCATTCATCTGCAAATATTTCAGCAAGGTACGTTCTTCACGCTTATCCAGACTGGTAAATCCAATCATGCCGTTCAACGTGCCAATCCAACCGTTAGCATCAAAGTGTTCTTTCTCTGGCGCGCCGTGGCATTGGTTACAGGTTCCGTTATAGAGCGAGTCGGCATAGGCCCAGATAGGTTTGATGTCGTTGACCATATCGCCCTTCTGCATCCAGGCAGTGGCCTGCAATTTACTCCATGGCGTATTCGTTTCCGCAACGGTGGTTTGCTCCAGCGTCTTCACGTGCTGCTGGATGTCGCCACGAATGGAGGCCACAAAAATGCGCTTGCCCGGCAGTTGCGCCAACACGCGCTGACGCCCATTGCTCTCAGTCCAACCCACAATTTCAATTTGCAGCCAGTCACCGTCACGCTTTAACACTTTCACTTCAGAGGCGGGCAGCAGTGAGCCTGCAGGTTCTTTATCACCTTTGGCGGCATAAATAGGTTTGATGTCCAGAGAGTAGAGCGTCTCGCCATCGTCATTCGCCCTGGCGCGTAACTCATCAAACTGCTTGCGGAAACCGCTGCTCATATCGGGAAGCTGGTGCGCAATACCTTTATGGCAGTCGATACAGGATTGGTTGTCCTTGGCTGCAATCTTCATCTGGCGCGCAGCTTCAGGATGTTGTTTAGCGTGATCCATCGCATCATAGTCATGACAAGAACGACAGGTCGCGGAGTTGTTCTCCTTCATTCGCGCCCATTCTCGTTCCGCCAGCTCAGCGCGTTTGGCTTCGAATTTCTCTGGAGTATCAATAGAGTGGGCAACAAAGGTTTGGTAAATATCGTTGCTGGCCTCCAGCTTACGTTTCACCATGCCTGGAATATCGGATGGAATGTGGCAGTCATGACATTCTGCGCGCACCCCGGAGGCATTCTGAAAATGCGCAGACTGTTTATATTCTTCGTAAACTGGCTGCATACTGTGGCAGCTCACGCAAAACTCGGTTGAGCTGGTTAATTTAATACCAACGTGCGGCAAGACGATCAGCGCAATACCGATCACAATCCCGATAACGACCAGCGCCAACACTGACCAACGTGCGCTCGGTCTGAGCAGCGCCCTCCATAGTTTCCGCATAATAGCCCCTGTATTCTTATGGTTTAGTTACAGAGGATCTTATTTCGCAAATGTGAACAGCAACACTGGTCAGGATGAATGGCTTACTGCACAATGTGAACAGATATGAACAGAAAGAGAACGCCATCAGGATGTCGCATCACATTGTCATTGTTGAAGATGAACCCGTCACCCAGGCGAGGTTGCAGGCATACTTTGAACAGGAGGGTTACCACGTCTCGGTCACCGCCAGCGCTACAGGCCTACGTGAGATCATGTCACAACATCCTGTCGATCTTATTCTGTTGGATATCAACCTCCCGGACGAAAATGGCTTAATGCTGACCCGCGCCCTGCGTGAACGCTCAACGGTGGGGATCATTCTGGTGACAGGCCGTAGCGATCAAATTGACCGGATCGTTGGCCTGGAAATGGGCGCTGATGATTATGTCACCAAGCCGCTGGAGCTACGTGAACTGGTGGTTCGGGTTAAAAATTTGCTCTGGCGTATCGATCTTGCCCGCCAGGCACAGCCGGAGACCAAAGATAACTGCTATCAGTTTGCCGGATACTGTCTGAATGTCTCCCGGCATACCCTGGAGCTGGGCGATGAGACGATCAAACTCACCCGCGCCGAGTATGAAATGCTGGTCGCCTTTGTCACCAATCCGGGGGAAATTCTCAGCCGCGAACGTTTACTGCGTATGCTTTCGGCACGACGGGTAGACAATCCAGACTTACGCACCGTGGATGTATTGATCCGCCGTTTGCGCCACAAGCTGCGGGCCGATTTGCTGGTTACACAGCACGGCGAAGGTTATTTCTTAGCGGCCGACGTGTACTGATACAAATAAACCGGACGGAACCCACCAGGAGACAGCGAGCGCTGAACATGCTGGCTGTCGACATTTTTCGGGGTGAGCACCAGAATCGGCGGACTGATATTTTCCGGAACCGGTTGCCCTTGTAACACCCTGATCGCCTGTTGAATCGCCAGTTCACCTTGCCAGACCATCTGATCGCTGGCAGCCATAATGATTCTTTCGCGTTTAAGTCCGCGATATACCTGATGCGACAGGTAAAATGAGACCACGGTGAGCGGCGTCCCCTGATTCCGCGTCTCTCCCATCGCCGCTTCCGCAGCAATTGCCGTACCGGCAACCACATCGACATCCGGGTGACGCTCAAGCATCTCCTGCAACAGGTTGCGCTGAACTTCAATATCATTATCCCCCAACGCCACATCCACGATGTGCACCTGGCTACCGGCAATCGCCTGACGGAATCCTGCCACCATTTCGCGACTGCCTCCGGCGTCATCAGGTCCTGGCAATAGCAGAACCTTTAACGGTTTGCCGCCGCTCCACTTGACCAGATAGCGTCCTGGCTGATACCCCATCTGGAACCACGGAACGCCGACCCGTGCTTTCACCGTCGGATCGTGTATCGCATTCACTACCTCAATGACCGGCAACGCGCCCACCTGCACGGAAAGATCCGGGAAGGTCGTCGTGCTGCTTCCCAGCAATATGGCATCCGCTCCCCATTGCTGACACTGGGCGATTTGTGTTTTTTGCGTGGAGAACTGACGATACCCTCCCGCCTCTAACACCTTCAGGCTTACTCCATATTTCCTCGCCGCCTCAAGCATGCCGTAATTAACGGAAAGCCAATAGGAGTCTTTCAGGCTGGGATACAGCGCGCACAGTTTCCAGACTTTGTTTGCAGTAACGTCCGTTTGCCGTTCCGGGACTGCCTGCTGCGTATCCTGCCAGCGCAGCAATGCGGACCCGGTCGCGTGACCCAGGCCGGGAATAAGCGTTATAAGCAGGAAAAGCAATACGCGCATGATAGCCTCAACATTGATAAGGCTTTATCCTAGTTGCTTTCCTCTTTTGGACTCAACCTTTTTAATCTGTGGCGACCAGACAGTGAATTTATCTCTGACCAAACGACTGTGGATAGGCTTTGCCCTGATGGCGGCACTGACTCTTATCAGTACGCTGACAGGCTGGTATAACCTGCGTTTTGTCAGCCAGGTTGAGCAGGCCAATACCCAGGCGCTAATTCCAACTATGGATATGGCGCGCCAGCTCAGCGAGGCCAGTGCCTGGGAACTGTTTTCCGCACAAAATCTGACCACCGCAGACAATGAAAACATGTGGCTGGCTCAGGGGAGAATGCTAACCGCCCAGAGCCTGAAAATAACCACATTACTCAAAACCCTTCGTGAACAGGGCTTTGATACTTCTGCCATTGAACAGCAGGAGAAAGAAATCGCCCGGTCGTTAAGCCATCAGGGGGAGATGGTTGGCGAACGCCTGAAATTACGCATTCAACAGCAACAACTCAGCCAGCAAATTATTGAGGCCACCGCTGACGTTGCCGAAATGGCACGCGGTCAGGCCAGTAATGCCGCCACGTCGGCGGGTGCGACACAGGCCAGCATTTACGATTTGATTGAGAGCCATCAGGGGCAGGCCGCTGAACGCGCGCTGGACAGGCTCATCGATATCGATCTGGAATATTATAACCAGATGAATGAACTGCGCCTGAGTGCGCTACGCGTGCAGCAAATGGTCATGAACCTGGGGAATAACCAGGCGCAGAATAACCTCGCGGCGCTGGAAAGCCAGCTAAATGCCGCCGTCAGAGTACTTCACCGCCGACAAATACGTATCGAAGATCCGGTGGTGTGCACTCAGGTTGCCGACGCCGTGAGTACGATTAGCCGTTATGTTGATCTGCTGGCCCTGTATCGCCAGGATAATGACATCACCACCCAATTGCAGATCTTATCGCAGAATAATATCGAGCAATTTACCCGTTTCAGTAGCGAAGTCAGCCAGTTGGTAGAAATCATCGGCCAACGCAATCAAAGCGGACTGGCGTATCTCAAACAGGCCAGCCAGCGCGGGCAACACTTGCTGCTGCTGTTAGGTGGCGTGTCCTTATGTTTGCTGATTCTTATACTTTGGCGTGTGGTTTATCGCTCAGTCACACGCCCACTGGCACAGCAAACCCAGGCGTTACAGCGTCTGCTTGAGGGAGATATTGACTCCCCATTCCCGGAAACCGCAGGCGTTCGTGAACTGGATACCATCGGGCGATTGATGGATGCCTTTCGCGGCAGCGTTCACGCCCTCAATAGCCATCGAGAACATCTGGCCGCCCAGGTTAAAGCTCGCACCGCCGAGCTGCGCTCTATGGTATCTGAACACCGACAGGCCCGTGCAGAAGCCGAAAAAGCTAACCAGGCAAAATCGGCTTTTCTTGCCGCCATGAGCCATGAAATACGCACCCCGCTGTATGGTATCCTCGGCACTGCGCAGTTGCTCTCAGACAATCCCGCCCTGGCACAGCATCAGGAAAATCTACGCGCCATCACCGACTCGGGTGAGTCTTTGCTGACCATCCTCAACGATATCCTCGACTATTCCGCTATCGAAGCCGGTGGAAAAAATGTGGCGATAGGCGATGAGCCTTTTGAACCCAAACCCTTGCTGGAAAGTACGCTTCAACTCATGAACAGCCGCGTTGCCGGTCGCCCGGTTGTGCTGGTTGCGGATTTTGCTGATGACGTTCCCGCTTCCCTACGTGGCGATCCGCGCCGCATCCGGCAAATCATTACTAATTTATTAAACAACGCACTACGCTTTACCGATCGGGGACACATCATCCTGCGTAGCCGATGTGAGGGCAAAAACTGGTACATCGAAGTTGAAGATACGGGATGTGGAATTGACCCTGCCCGCCAGCACGATATTTTTCAGCCGTTTGTTCAGGTAAGCGGTAAACGAGGTGGAACCGGACTCGGACTAACCATCAGTGCCAGTCTCGCCCAGGCAATGCAGGGAGAGCTGAGCGTCACCAGCACACCTGGCGTCGGGAGTTGTTTCCAGCTGCGTCTGCCATTGCGGGCAACCACGATGCCCATCATTAAACCCGCACAACGTTCCATATCGTTACAGGGCTTACGCTTATTGCTTATCGAGGATAATCCTCTTACACAACGTATCAGTGCTGAAATGCTCACCCTCAATGGCGCACAGGTTACCGCTGCCGGCAGTGCCGCTGAGGCGTTACGCCTGCTGCGGGAAGATGCCAGCTTTCATGCTGCTCTGGTTGATTTCGATCTTCCTGATATCGACGGGATCACGCTGGCGCAGCAGTTAGCCCACGACTATCCGGCACTTAGCCTGATCGGCTTTAGCGCACACGTCATCGATGAAACGCTAAGCCAAAGAACCAGCACCCTGTTCCTCGGCATTATTCAAAAACCGGTTCCTCAGGACGAACTCAGTCGACTTATTACGCATTATCTACACGGTAGTGCGCCTCTCCCGCTTGCATCAGAAAATGACAACAAACGGTTAGATTTTCAGCAATTGACTGGAGATATCCAGGTCATGGGATGGCAAAAGGTGTACGAATGGTTAGCGCTCTTTAAGCAACACGCCCTTCCTTTATTAGATGAAATTGAGGCAGCGCGCGATTTAAATGAGCACGAGCAGATAAAACGTCTGGCACATCAGCTCAAAAGCAGCTGCGCCAGCATGGGTATGCGCTCAGCCAGCACGATGTGTGCAGCACTTGAACAGCAGCCGTTGGCTGATTTTTCACTCAGAGAGGAAGTCCAACAAAGTCTTTATGAGGTAGAACGTTGGCTGGAAGCAGAAAAACCGTCCCGCGCGTAACGGTACGTTGAAGCTGAACATAGAGACTGACTTTGAATGGTACGCCCTGTAGGATTCGAACCTACGACCTACGGCTTAGAAGGCCGTTGCTCTATCCAACTGAGCTAAGGGCGCATTGCGAAGTGATTACTTCATGCAGATGAAACGCGTGAATTATACGGTCAGCGTCTGCTGAGTCAATGCCTTTTGTTTCAGTTGCTGGCGAAGTGAACGAATGTTGATTTTTTCTGCTTGTTCAAAGGTATCCAGGAAATCGCCTGGTAACAACTCAGCCCACGAAACGCCAGATTTAGGGATACATGTATTTAGAATATTTATGATTTTGCTTAACATTCCCTTACCCCTCCAGCGGTTCAGGAACTCTTTAATGTTAAGTATCGCCATCAAGGAAGAAAACAGTCACTTCGAACATGGACTGAAAATTATCATCTCCCATTTGGCAAATCAGTGGCATCAGGAGATTTGCTTTTTGCCAGTCGAGGATATCGATCGCGCTGACATCGCATTTATTTCCCTGGATGAAGATTGGCTCAGCGCCGATTGCTATCAGATTCCGGTCCATACCCGCCGCCAACACCGGGTTGTCATCTGCAACAGAAACGATAAAGATAAGCTGATGTTCCGGCCCTGCCTGTACATGTTACCGCTGATCTATCGGGAAGATGACGTTGAGGAAATGACTAAAAAATTAGTCCTCATCCTGCAAAAACGTGCGCTGCGCAACAACGTGCCCGCAACTATCTGCCATTACTGTACCACCCGCAATTTTTCCATCGCAGAACGCCAGTTCTTAATGTTTCTCGCCAGCGGCTATACCTTAGCCGAAACGGCTCACTTGCTCTCGGTAAGCGAAATTCAGGCCAAAGCCACCCGCCGCAGCATTATGAAAAAGCTGCATGTGAAAAACGATCAGCAATTCTTAAGATACATCCGGGCACATCTGAACTTTCTACAAAATTAGGTGGCATCTCTCTGCCTGATTTTTTATTGCGAAAAATCTCATCACCAATTAAGTATCGGCACCTACTGTACCTATCTTCATGCTGCCAGAATAATCCTGGCTTATTATTTCCGGGGTAACAAAAAGACACACCCGGTAATATTTTATCTAATCCCATAGAGAGGTTGAACTGGATAAAACGACTTTTTTGGCATTGAGTAAGACATCAGAAAACTTCCGGCAGATTATTCTGATGGGATACGCAATTGCCAGTCTGATGATTGCTGAAGCATTGAAACCCAACGGCACAAGGAAACTCGCCTTTACGCTGGAGAAAATTTGGGTCAGGGATGTTTATAGCCAGCAATTTATCCAGACCTGCCGCAACAGAAATGGAATGGAAAAGGATGCACAGCGCAAAACGCCGGGACCGACATCGCCGTATACGAAACACTAACTGTACCTGGCAATATCCTCACTATACATCACAGGTATTTGACCAACTTGAGTATCTGACGCAAAAACTCGAATACACATTACCGAGTGACACTATATCTCAGGCGATTATTACGACAGATAACTATCTTGCCTATGCGCTGGGTCGACATTTATTTTCAGGTGCACATACCGCGATCTTCCAGACCATTGAATCGGTCAAAGTCAGCCTGCGAGAGTCGGTAATTAGTCAGTTAGTGGTTGATATGGAAGGTTTAACAATCTCTTATTTTGATGTTCTGGAGTATTTGCGTCAACTAATTAAACCGCGGAATAACATCCAAATCTTCATATTACTTTCCCGCCATGATGAAGACCTAATCCCTTTTATTTCTTTGTCCGGTCCATTTTATATCTTGTCACGTAGCCTGCACCTTCCGGAGATGCGCCGCGCTTTATTATCGCCAGTCCTTAACTATATTCACACCAGGCACATAAACCAGCTCGATTGGGAGATGGTGGAATTACTTTTACAAGGTAACTCCTTAAAAGAGATTGCTTCGTTACAAGCTCGACCCTACCACCGTATCATCTATCGCCTGAACCAGCTGATTGCCCGTCTGGGGTTAGCAAAACGGCAGCATTTTTTGCATCTGATACATCGCCTCAGTGTTACCACTGCTCATTTAATTTAACACCCTAACCCTATGTGTCATAAGATTTTTTAGGAAATTACTTATTTTCACATGAGACAAAAGATCCAAATTTCACAACTATTTAATATTTACAACTATTCCTGGTATTATGTCAACTTCCACCATCCCAGTAAACCATACTGATTCTGCGCATATCAACACAAATAGCCTCATTCCCACCTTAACAAATCCTAAACAATTAGTTTATTGTATTGTTTTTACCATTTAAAAATTTTTTTCAGTCTGCCATAATTCAAACAGCAGTAAAATAATGCCAATAGTCATTAACACATCTGGATCTTTTAGAACATCCTAACTGACATTAACAACCTGAATGTTGTAAGCCTTTTCCGAAAGAACAGAGCAGGTATAATCCCCATAGTTTTCTGATTAATTGTTAGTTTTCCCAGTGTGAAATGGATTTTCCACAAATTCATTGTTCTGTAGAAGAGCAACCGAATAAACAAGGATGAAATAATATTTATTCGACTCTCCCTCAGAACAACCCTTGGCTATTTGACAATATTATAACGCCTGATGTTTTATAAAATTATCAAGATACGCATACAGTTTGAGGCATACAACAATGAAACCAGCATCCGTTATCATTATGGACGAACACCCTATTGTCAGAATGTCGATAGAAGTACTACTTGAAAAGAACAGTAATATCCAGGTTGTGTTGAAGACCGATGACAGCCGCACGGCAATAGAGCACCTGCGCACTTACCCTGTCGACCTTGTCATTCTGGATATTGAACTACCTGGTTCAGATGGATTTACATTACTCAAGAGAATAAAGTCCCTGCAGGAGAAAACTCGGGTACTGTTTCTCTCCTCCAAATCGGAGTCTTTTTATGCCGGGCGTGCTATCCGGGCCGGTGCAAATGGTTTTGTCAGTAAACGAAAGGATTTGAATGATATCTACAATGCGGTAAAAATGATTTTATCGGGCTATTCTTTTTTCCCTTCAGACACCCTTAACTTCATTAACAATATAAATATGAAAAAAGGTGTATTGAATGACATGCCGCTCTCTAACCGCGAAGTTACGGTTTTGCGTTATCTGGCAAATGGGCTCTCTAATAAGGAAATTGCTGAGCAGCTGTTACTCAGCAATAAAACGATTAGTGCTCACAAGGCTAATATCTACGCCAAACTCGGCTTGCACACTATCGTTGAGCTGATCGATTACGCAAAAATGCATGAATTAATGTAATAGCACTCCCGACGAGGTTTCGTTCGGGAGCGTTTTATCCGCGCATTGATTAGTTATAGTTAATCATAAATGTGGCATCGGCCCTGGCGAGGCCAGGCTGAACCCCGTCTGCTAACGCGATATAGTTGGCGAAAAAGGTCAGCGTGGCATTGCCGCTTTCATCAATCCCTACGGTTTGGCTGGCCTGCTCGAGCGGTAATCGCGTACGGTCGCTGTCATGCAGTTCGATCGCCACCTTTTGCGCCATCACCACATCGTCGAGCGCCAGCAACGTCGTGCCGGGGGCCGGAGTACCAGAAAACGTTATCGATGCGGAGCCCGGCGGGCAGCCTTCCAGCTTCAGCGTAAACGCGACTGGTTGGGTAGTATCCCCGCTGGTCTGTAACTGTTTTGTCGGCCAGGTGCCCAATTCAACCGACTTATTGCTGTCACTGGCAATCACCGCACAGGTAAAGTCCACCACGTTTCCGCGCAGTTCAATATTGATTTCACCCAGCGACGAGGACGCATGGCACAACGAGCTGAATGTCAGTATGGGCAGCATCACCAGAAGTGCCCATACAGTTGGCGTTTGCTTGTTAGTCATAATCTACTCGCAGATAGCCACGGGCAGTAAAAGGCCCTTCGGTAGGTTTATTCCCCGTCACGCTGACCGGCCATGACCGAATACCCACGCTTGCAGCGGCGTTATCATCCAATTGAAACGGGATAGTGCTGGACAGATTATTGGGCGTCAGCGGTCTACCGGTTTTGTCGGCGACAATAAATCCTAAGTCAGGATTGTCCGATACCATCATTTGCCCGCTGGCTTTCTCGGCCTCTACGCGCATGGTTAAGTAAGCCTGTGCGGCGACGTTGGTGCATTTTATCGCCACCGTTTTGGTCTGCGGATTAATGCCTTCGGGCCGGTTTCCTGCCCCCGCCTTGCTAAATAACGATGCGCCAATATCGCCAAAATCAAACTCGACAATCTGCCCGGCATTCACCTCGCAGTTTTGTGGAACCTCCACCTTGCCGCTGTAACTGATGGTGTAAACCGGTGTGCTTAACGCATCTCCGGTACTGGTGGTAACGTAGACTCTGAACATCGTCTGCCGAGGGATCGGCACCATGTTAATAAACGAGCGGATCACTTTGAGTTTAAACACCAGGTTTGAATCCTGTACGCCAAAAGGCTTCTGCTGCGAAACGTTCGAGTCAACGCCCATACGGATATAATTGCGCGGAGGATAAAACAACCCGGCGTAGCTGTCGGTGATGCTCATGGCTCCCAGCAGGTAGTCATTGAGTTTCAGGTACTGAAAACCATTTTCTGTACTTTGCACAGGGAGTTCCGTAACGTAGCTTCGATAGGTGTAATTCACCGTCGTCCCGGCCGGACAGGTAGCATTAACGCCAATCCATCCCGATTTTTCCGGTAACGTCACCACCTGTCCTGGCCGGTTGTTGCTGCTGTTAAAGACGTTAGACAGATCGTAAAAAACATCCGTTGGTGTACCATTCGAGTTTTGGCAGACCGTCGCCCAGGACGAATGGGCCATCAGCAGTAAAGCGCATCCCAGTAACAAACCCGTTTGTCGTTTCATCGTATTATTCCTGTCGTGCCGTTGGAGATTCGCACGTCACATTCGTGAGCGTCACCGCCTGTTTCAGACTCTCCTCAGGCAAGGCATAGTGCGCCACGCAGCGAGCGTTAGCGCTTTCCCCCCATTGGATCAGTAATTCGCCTTTTAGCGGCAAGCCGCTCAGGTAGATTTGCCCGTCTTCGCCCACCATACTGGTCACGCCGCTGTTGTTTTCACGCACAACGGAGCCAAATGGCACAGGTTTACCTGCATATTTCGCGGTTATCAGCGCCCGCACACCGATACGCGTATCAAACGCCGCTCGCACCAATGCCCCTTGCGTTGGCACGACGCTGCTAACGTTATTTTCCACATCGGTATTGTTGTTCATTGAATTGGTATCTAACGCGACGCGGTTATAGCGATAAACGGTGGCATACGGCATCACCGCATATCCACGCCAGTCGGTTTGCACGCCGGTCTGGTTTTCTATCCGCACGCCCTGCGCGCCAGGCGCTTTAACCAGCACGTTGGTGTCCCCCAGCGGCTGACTGAGCGTAATACCGTCCGCATGCCCCACCACGCCGCCGGAGAGCTGCCAGTTGTAGTCATGCTGATCGCGATCGTAGTTGTATCCCACGCCCAGCGTGCCATAAGCCGCCTGCCAGTTGGCGCTGGCGTTTCCGCTGTAGCCGTTGGTGCTGCTGTGGCCCTGATTCACGCTGTAGCTCAGGTTGCGCCCATCCAGTAACGTGCCGCCGATCCCGCTCTGCCAGCTGTTTTGTCCGTTGCTGTTGCGGTTGGCATTAAAGGTGGCATAGGTGCGATCGAGCGCGTTATCACGCGAGTAGCGCCGTCCGCTCAGCAGGCTGAACGGCACTGACATATTGAATGCCAGAATACGGTCGGTGTCGGAGATGCCTACCGATTCATTCCACGACCAGGAGAGTGAATAGCTAATCCCCTGCCAGCCGCTGGCATAGCCCACCTGATACCAGGTATTGGTGTCTGAGGTGTTCCAGTACGTTTGCTGACTGCCCGAGACATACAGCGATCCGTAGTCTCCCAGATTCTGCGAAATGTTAATCTGGAAGCGGCCCTTTTTGCTGTAACTCAGATTGTGATAACTCTTCACATCGGGCACGTCGTGGCGATTGCCTTCACTGTCGTATTCATACTCATAGCCTTCCATGCTGCGATACGCGACATCGTCGAGGGTATAGAAGCCGCGCGTTGAGTAGCGATATCCCAACAGCTGGAAGTTAGTGCCAAAGTTGTTCAGCGATTTTGCATACAGAAAACGCAGAGACTGCCCCTGATGCGTACTGTCATCCGCCAGTTGGCTGCGCGCATGGGTTAAATCCACAGAAACCGCCCCCCAGTCCCCCAGGTTTCGGCCTGTGCCTAAAACTACCGCGGTGTAACGCGAGGCCAGCTGCGTACCACCGTATGCGGTGTAGCCCTCAGGTAACCCGGCAATTAATGTTCCCTGGAAAAAGAACGGTGAAGATTGCTGGCTATTGCCGCTGCGAAAATCCCCGGCAACCACGTCGTATTTGAAACGCCCTTCTCGTTGTAACAGGGGAACCGTGGAGTACGGCACCTTATAACGCTGTTGGCTGCCGTCCTTTTCGTCCACCGTCACCTCAAGGTCACCGCTGGATGACGTCGGGTTGAGATCGGTTATCGAGAAAGCGCCCGGTGAAACATAGCTTTGATAAATCACATAGCCATTCTGACGGATGGTGAGTTTCGCTGCGGTGCGCGCAATACCGCGAACGGTAGGCGCGTAGCCCTGTAAGCTGTCGGGATACATACTGTCTGAGGAATAGAGCCGCGCCCCGCGAAATCCGACGCTGTCAAAAACGTCGTTGCCGGTGTTGCTGTCGCCCATCACCAGTTCACCCTTCAGCGGGATAATCGCGCGCTGAAGCCATGTGCCGATGTTTTTCCAGCTTTGTGAGTGGTATCCGTCACCTTTGGAATAGCTCCATGCGCCGTTATTTCTCAAGCGCCAGGGGCCATAGTTCAGGCCACTGAGCATACTTAAGAAATAGCTGTCAGTGTCACTGCCGCGGCTGCCGGTAAAGCTGTAGTTGACCAGCGCAGCCGGGATCCCTTCATCCCACTCCTCTGGCGGAATATAGCCACGCGCGCTGTTTAACATTGACGCCTGCGGCAGGCTGACGTTTAAGCGCAGGGTAGAAAAATCAAATGCAATCTCGCTGCCTGGAATCGCCTCAGGTAGATTGATACAGGTATCGTTCGGCTCCTTACTGAGTGCCGGAAACGCGGCAATATTAACGCCAAGGCGCTTCACCCAGTCGAGTCCAAAACACGGCATCAGCCCACCGGACTTCTCCCCGGCTTTTCCCGCGCTGGTCGTAAAACGTATATCCTGAGTGGCAACAAACTCATCGTTGCGCCAGATATCCACACGATAAACGCCTTCAGGCTGATGATTACCTTTTTCAAAACGTGATAAATCTGCCACGGTTGCCGTATCCGCAGATAAAAAGGCCGGATTAAAATAGCTTTCCCCATGGCTTAAAGAGGGAAAGAGCGCCGCCAGCGTGGACAACGCCACCCCCGCCAGCGGTGGCGTAACCCCCGGTAACAGGCCAAGAAAATACGTTGTCTTATTCATCGTTATCTCAACGCACGCTAACCGTTTTGGCCGGGGTCACGGCACCATAATCATTGACCGTCTGGAACGTGACGTTGCCCTGAACGCCCGTTGGTAGCAGGACCTGCGCATCACTTTTCGGTGCAACCATCGCGTTGTCGATCTTCGAGTCCCCCACGTTGAGATTGACCAGGGTGACGTAATACGCTGACGGATTATTGATTTTCAGGTGGTTGCCGGTTCGGGAGAATTTCAGCATCCCAGGCGCATCTTCCGGAATTTGCGGCAGATTATTCGGACGGACAAAAAGCTTGATGCGGGACAGAATCGCCAGTTGCAGAACGTTTTTACCCTCGAGGCTGTTTTTATTGACTGACGGAATGGCTTTCACGTTCATCCAGAACAGCGACTCACGATCTTTGGGCAGCGGTTCGCCGGCATAGATGATACGCAGCGTGTTTTCGCTTTTGGGTTCGCTGACAAACAACGGAGGCGTAACCACAAACGATTTTTCTTTAACGCCTGCGCTATTCTCAATCCATGAATTGACCAGGTAACGTTCTTTGGTATCACTATTGCTAATAGACAGTGATGTTTGTTTGGCATCCGCTGGATAAATAACGCGGGTAGCGCCTAATGCAATGCCTCCGGCAGCCTGAACACTGGCAACAGGAAATAAGACCAGTAAAAGGATAAAACCTGATTTTAGATAATTAAACATAGCTACAAATACCTTTGGTGTGATTATCGTTGGGAAATAAATCAGGGATAAACCAACGTAAACCACACGTCTGAACGAAGCGTTCCCGGCGTTATATTTTCCGAGACAGCCCGATAACGAGCAGTGAAATGAAACGTCATCTCTTGCGTTATAATCGGCGCATAATGAAGCGGCAGTGCATTCGGAATAATTTGCCGTTGGCGCTCATCAAATAACGCCAGACCGATCCCCGAAGCCGCAGACGCATCGCCACTGGCAAGAAAAACCTGCGGATCTTCCGCTGGCGTCACACCTGCAAACGCAATCCCAACGTGGTCATAAACATCGGAGCTGCATGAGGTTAAGCGCAGTGAAAACGGCACGCTGGTAGAGGCAAAGCTTCCCGTCCCGGAGAAAGCATTGGTGCGATACTGCCCCATTTGCACCCGCAAATTTTGGCTGTCGGTAGCGACCGTACAGGCACCATTGACGAGCTGCCCCCGTAAGTGAAGGCGGCCACTTTCCAGTATTACCGTATGTGCAAACACAGGCAGTACGCACAGCATTCCCGCCAGCGCCACGCCTTTCCCTATCATCTGCCGCATCCTTCATCATCCCCGGAAATTGCCTCATCCAGTGAGGCGTACTGCATCCTTGCGCAAATCAAAACGGCTTATTCGTACTTCATGATGAACGTTGCGTCGGCATTTGCCTGACCCGGCGTAGCGCTGGTGGCTGTGGCTTTATAACGCGCAGAGAAACGCAGGGTGTTGGTCCCTTCTACCAGTGCCTGAGCGGTAGAGAAGGTGGCTCCATCCGGCTTCAGCGCGGTGGACGTATTGTCCAGAATTTCAATCCCGACACCGCTGGCAGTGGTACCGTTGTCTGCAGAAGTGACAGCCAGCAGGTTGTTGTTGGTAATATCGGATTGACCAGAGAAAGCCACGGCTGCGGTTGCGGCAACTTTCGGATCACAGTCGTTCAGCACGATTGAGAACGGAATTTGCGCCGTTGTATCGCCAACTGCGGTAAAACTGGCGGTACGATACTGGCCTAAGGTGACAACCTGATCGGATGACTGAGTACTGACTGCACAGGCTGCATTGACCAGTTCACCTTCAAAATGCACAGTACCGCCGCTAACGCTTACCGGATCGGCTGCAACCGCTGCACCTGCAACTAACATCAGGCTGGCAATAACAGAAGAGGTCATTAATTTACGTTTCATGGATTTCCCTTGAATTACACACATCCGGCTCCGGCATCCTGCGGGATCCGTTTGAATCATTATCGACATTAAATGTCAGGCTAATTATCTCTGCATCCTGTAAAGATATATATCGCAAGAGAATTAGCTAATCTTTTACCCCAACTCTCCTGAGTATTTGATTCACTAATTAATCTTCGCGAATATGACTATTCGTCACAGGGTTAAATTAAACATTTCAATTAATTAAAAATACCTGCAAATCCTTTTATTGGCCCTGGCTAATTCTTATTGGGACCTAGGAAAAATCTGGGTGAATATTACTTAAATCCTTCCATAAAGGTACGTAACAGACTGGTTTATGGCGCATTACCCCTGAAAACATCAGGGTGATGAATTGTTTCATTCACGTTAATTTTAATTCGCATGCTCATTAATTATCCGGGGGGACTTCAGCCCCTGTGCTGATCCCATTCTCTGACCATGACGCCCGTTATCGCACGTAAAAACGCAAACGAAAACTGACAGCGCGCCCCGCTTCTGACAAAATAGTGGCATCCCCTTCGGTTTAACGTAACAGACGGAATTCTCTCTCTGATGGCAGCAAAGATTATTGACGGTAAAACGATTGCGCAGCAGGTGCGCTCTGAGGTTGCTCAAAAAGTTCAGGCGCGTTTAGCGGCTGGATTACGCGCCCCAGGCCTGGCTGTTGTGCTGGTAGGTAGCAACCCGGCTTCGCAGATTTATGTTGCGAGTAAACGCAAAGCCTGTGACGAAGTGGGGTTTGTCTCCCGCTCCTATGACCTGCCTGAAACCACCAGCGAGGCGGAGCTTCTTGAGCTGATCGATACGCTCAATGCAGATACCACCATCGACGGTATCCTGGTACAGCTGCCGTTGCCGGCGGGTATCGACAACGTGAAAGTCCTGGAACGTATTGCGCCAGATAAAGACGTTGACGGTTTCCACCCGTATAACGTCGGTCGTCTGTGCCAGCGCGCGCCGCGCCTGCGCCCATGTACTCCGCGCGGTATTGTTACCCTGCTTGAGCGTTACAACATCGATACCTACGGTCTGAATGCCGTGGTCATTGGCGCCTCGAATATTGTCGGTCGCCCAATGAGTATGGAGCTACTGCTGGCTGGCTGCACCACCACCGTCACCCACCGATTCACCAAAGATCTGCGCCGCCACGTAGAACATGCTGACCTGCTGATTGTTGCCGTCGGTAAACCAGGCTTTATTCCTGGTGAGTGGATCAAAGAAGGCGCGATTGTGATTGATGTCGGCATCAACCGTCTGGAGAATGGTAAGGTTGTTGGCGATGTGGTCTTTGACGATGCAGCCGCACGTGCGTCATATATCACGCCGGTCCCCGGCGGCGTAGGCCCAATGACGGTCGCCACACTTATCGAAAACACGCTGCAGGCGTGTGTTGAATATCATGATGTAAAGGACGTTTAAGATGGCCACATTTTCACTGGGTAAACACCCACACGTTGAACTCTGCGATTTGCTGAAGCTGGAAGGCTGGAGCGAAAGCGGCGCCCAGGCAAAAATTGCTATTGGCGAAGGGTTAGTGAAGGTCGATGGCGTTGTTGAAACGCGTAAACGCTGCAAAATCGTTGCCGGACAGACCGTCAGCTTTGAAGGCCACAGCATTAACGTCGTAGCGTGACCCTAAGTGCCGGATGAGGTTAACACCGTATCCGGCCACTTTCCCCTCTCGTTTTCAGATAATGACTTCATCCCCGCTTCACAGTGAACTGTTAGCATGTTGTTTTTCCACACGAAGCGATCATCATGCCCACTATCGTTACGCACGCGGCCGTTCCGCTCTGTTTAGGCTTAGGTCTCGGACTTAAAGTCATCCCCCCACGATTACTGTTTGCTGGCGTCGTTCTGGCCATGCTGCCAGATGCCGACGTGTTGTCATTTAAACTCGGTGTCGCCTACGGCAACGTGTTTGGTCACCGGGGATTTACCCACTCCCTGCTGTTCGCCTTCGTGGTACCGCTGCTCTGCGTGTTGATTGGCCGACGATGGTTTAAGGCGGGATTGATTCGCTGCTGGCTATTCCTGACGGTTTCACTGCTGTCACACAGTCTGCTGGATTCCGTTACGACCGGCGGTAAAGGCGTCGGCTGGCTGTGGCCGTGGTCGGATGAGCGCTTCTTCGCGCCATGGCAGGTGATTAAAGTCGCCCCGTTTGCGTTATCACGCTACGCCACGCCGTACGGGCACCAGGTGATCATGTCGGAGTTGATGTGGGTATGGCTGCCGGGAATCGTAATGATGGGTGTGCTGTGGTGGTATCGGAAATATTAATCTGCCGGATGCGACGCGCTGCGTCTTATCCGGCCTACACTCACTCTTTTGTAGGCCCGGTAAGCGTAGGTGCCACCGGGCATTACAGAGTTACTTACGACGCCAGGTGGTACCCTGCGGGCCGTCTTCCAGCACGATGCCCATCTCGTTGAGACGGTCACGCGCGGCGTCAGCTGCCGCCCAGTCTTTCGCCTTACGTGCATCCAGACGTTGTTGGATTAACGCTTCAATTTCAGCAACTTCACCGTCATCCGCCTGCGCACCGCTTTGCAGGAACGCTTCTGGATCCTGTTCCAGCAGGCCCAGTACGCTGGAAAGCTTACGCAGATGCGCAGCCATGCCGTTAGCCGCCGCCATATCTTCACCCTTCAGACGGTTAACTTCACGCGCCATATCAAACAGCACCGAGTAGGCTTCCGGGGTGTTGAAGTCATCGTCCATCGCTTCAATAAAGCGCGCTTCAAAGGCTTCGCCACCCGCTGGAGCAACGGATTTGTCAGTGCCGCGCAGCGCGGTATACAGACGCTCCAGCGCAGAACGCGCCTGCTTGAGGTTCTCTTCGCTGTAGTTTAACTGGCTACGGTAATGACCAGACATCAGGAAGTAGCGAATGGTTTCGGCGTCGTAGTATTTCAGCACGTCGCGAACGGTAAAGAAGTTGCCCAGCGATTTGGACATTTTCTCGCGGTCAACCATCACCATCCCGGAGTGCATCCAGTAATTAACGTACTCACCGTCATGCGCACAGGTGGACTGAGCGATTTCGTTTTCATGGTGCGGGAACATCAGGTCCGAACCGCCGCCGTGAATATCGAAATGGTTGCCCAACTGTTTGCAGTTCATCGCAGAACATTCGATGTGCCAGCCCGGACGGCCCGCGCCCCACGGAGACGGCCAGCTCGGCTCGCCTTCTTTGGACATTTTCCACAGCACGAAGTCCATCGGGTTGCGCTTCACATCAACCACGTCAACGCGCGCGCCTGCCTGCAGCTGATCCAGTTCCTGGCGCGACAGCTGGCCGTAGTTCGGGTCAGTCGGCACGTCGAACATCACGTCGCCGTTATCAGCAACGTAAGCGTGACCTTTGGCAATCAGCTGTTCAGTGATTTCGATAATTTCAGCGATATGATGCGTAGCACGCGGCTCCAGGTCCGGGCGCAGAATATTCAGCGCATCGAAATCGCTGTGCATTTCCGCGATCATTCTGTCGACCAACGCCACAAAGCTTTCGCCGTTTTCATTCGCGCGCTTGATGATTTTGTCATCGATATCGGTAATGTTGCGCACATACTTCAGCTTATAGCCGAGGAAGCGCAGATAACGCGCGACGACGTCGAAAGAAACAAAGGTACGTCCGTGGCCAATATGACAGAGATCGTAAACGGTAATACCACACACGTACATGCCGACTTCCCCGGCATGAATAGGTTTGAATTCCTCTTTTTGGCGCGTCAGTGTATTAAAGATTTTTAACATCGAAGATTCCGTGTAGACGTGTGTGGATAGTAAAGTCTGTATAATACCCATAATTTAGACCGGAAGCAGCACACTTTGCGAGGTGATCGCAGCTTGCGGTTATGCTATAACACACCCCTAACTCTGACCCTTGACGGGGTCGAAGCACCAATCTATCGGAACAGGATGCAAAAATGGTTACTTTCCACACTAATCACGGCGATATCGTAATCAAAACGTTTGATGATAAAGCGCCTGAAACAGTTAAAAACTTCCTGGACTACTGCCGCGAAGGTTTTTACAACAACACCATTTTCCACCGTGTTATTAACGGTTTCATGATCCAGGGCGGCGGTTTCGAGCCAGGCATGAAGCAAAAAGCCACGAAAGAAGCGATCAAAAACGAAGCGAACAACGGTCTGAAAAACACCCGTGGTACGCTGGCGATGGCGCGTACTCAGGCTCCGCACTCCGCAACCGCACAGTTCTTCATCAACGTTGCAGACAACGACTTCCTGAACTTCTCCGGCGAAAGCATGCAGGGTTGGGGTTACTGCGTGTTTGCTGAAGTTGTTGAAGGCATGGACGTGGTTGATAAAATCAAAGGCGTTTCCACTGGTCGCAGCGGTATGCATCAGGACGTGCCAAAAGAAGACGTTATCATCGAAAACGTGACCGTCAGCGAGTAATCGTGGCGACACTGTTTATTGCAGATCTTCACCTCTGCACAGAAGAACCGGCGATCACCGCCGGTTTTCTGCGTTTTTTAGCCGGTGATGCGCGAAAGGCCGATGCGCTATACATTCTTGGCGACCTGTTTGAAGCCTGGATTGGCGACGACGATCCTAATCCGCTGCATCGTGAAATGGCCGCGGCGATAAAATCACTGGCTGACTCCGGCGTTCCCTGCTTTTTTATTCACGGCAACCGTGATTTTCTGATCGGCAAACGTTTTGCCCGTGACAGCGGCATGACCTTGCTTCCCGAAGAAAAAGTGCTCGACCTGTATGGCCGTAAAGTACTGATCATGCATGGCGACACCTTATGCACCGACGACGCAGGCTATCAGGCGTTTCGCGCCAAAGTGCATCAACCCTGGTTACAGAAGCTGTTCCTCGCCCTGCCGCTGTTCGTTCGCCAGCGAATCGCTGCAAAAATGCGCGCCAACAGCAAAGCGGCTAACAGTAGCAAGTCACTGGAGATCATGGATGTGAATCCGCAGGCCGTGATTAGCGAGATGGAAAAACATCAGGTTCAGTGGTTAATTCACGGCCATACCCACCGCCCGGCCGTCCACGAGCTTACGGCCAATGAGCAACCCGCTTTCCGCGTGGTATTAGGCGCATGGCACACCGAAGGTTCGATGATCAAAGTCACACCAGACGACGTTGAACTGATCGCATTTCCGTTTTAATTCTGCAGATACCCAGTTCCTCTTTACACAAAACTATTCGAGTTGCATCGAGACGGCAAATCTGTGAGTCCCCTGGAGCTTACAAAAGTAAGTGACTGGGGTGAGCAGATGCAGCCAACAAAGAGGCAGCTTGAAGAGTGACGTGCAAAGCGCGCAATCGTTTTCCTTGGCGGTGAATTATGCTATTCTCTGTGGCCTCAAAAGTCGAGTGTAGTGCACCACAGGAGTTTTCAGACGCATGTCTTCCCGCAATAATCCGGCGCGTGTCGCCATCGTGATGGGGTCCAAAAGCGACTGGGCTACCATGCAGTTCGCCGCCGAAATCTTCGAAATCCTGGACGTTCCACATCATGTTGAAGTCGTCTCCGCCCACCGCACCCCAGACAAACTGTTTAGCTTCGCCGAAAGCGCTGAAGAGAACGGTTATCAGGTGATTATTGCCGGGGCCGGTGGCGCAGCGCATTTGCCTGGCATGATTGCGGCGAAAACGCTGGTGCCTGTTCTCGGTGTTCCGGTGCAAAGCGCAGCGCTGAGCGGCGTAGATAGCCTCTACTCCATCGTTCAAATGCCACGCGGTATTCCGGTCGGCACGCTGGCGATCGGCAAAGCGGGCGCGGCAAATGCGGCCCTGCTGGCAGCACAAATTCTGGCTACACACGATAAAGAATTGCATCAGCGTCTGAACGACTGGCGCAAAGCGCAAACCGATGAGGTGCTGGAGAACCCGGACCCACGAGGTGTCGCATGAAGCAGGTCTGCGTACTTGGCAACGGACAGCTAGGGCGCATGCTGCGCCAGGCCGGTGAGCCACTGGGCATAGCAGTCTGGCCCGTCGGGCTGGACGCTGAACCGGCTGCGGTCCCTTTTCAGCAAAGCGTGATCACCGCTGAGATTGAGCGTTGGCCGGAAACGGCACTCACCCGCGAACTGGCGTGCCACCCGGCGTTTGTTAACCGCGACGTCTTCCCGATTATTGCCGACCGTCTGACGCAAAAGCAGCTTTTTGACAAGCTCGGTCTGGCGACTGCACCGTGGCAGTTGCTGGCAGATAAAAGCGAATGGTCTGCGGTATTCGACAAACTCGGTGAGCTGGCGATTGTGAAACGTCGTGTCGGCGGCTACGACGGACGTGGACAGTGGCGCTTGCGCGCAAATGAAACCGAGCAACTGCCGGACGACTGTTACGGCGAGTGTATCGTCGAACGGGGAATCAACTTCTCCGGTGAAGTCTCCCTGGTTGGCGCTCGTGCGCACGACGGCAGCACCGTTTTCTATCCGCTGACCCATAACCTGCATCAGGACGGTATTCTGCGCACCAGCGTGGTATTCCCGCAGGCTAACGCCAGACAGCAGGAACAGGCTGAAGCAATGCTCTCTGCCATCATGCAGGAGCTGGGCTATGTCGGCGTGATGGCGATGGAGTGTTTCATCACCCCGGAAGGTTTGCTGATTAACGAACTGGCTCCACGCGTGCACAACAGCGGGCACTGGACGCAAAACGGCGCCAGCATCAGCCAGTTTGAGCTGCACCTGCGCGCCATTACCAACCTGCCATTACCGACGCCGGTGGTGAACCATCCTTCGGTGATGGTAAACCTGATTGGTAGCGACCTGAACTACGACTGGCTGAAGCTGCCGCTGGTGCATCTGCACTGGTATGACAAAGAGGTGCGTGAAGGGCGTAAGGTGGGCCACCTGAACCTGAGCGACAGCGATACCGCACGCCTTAGCGCGACGCTGGAAGCGCTTATCCCCCTGCTGCCGCCGGAATATGCCAGCGGTATTATCTGGGCGCAGTCAAAGCTGAAATAAGCCATTAATGCCGGGGAGTTGATTTTATCCTTCCCCGGTCCCTCCTCTGGCGCGTAAAATCCCCTCCATTGCTGTTTTGTATTTTCAGGATCAAACATGAACGATGGAACGGACTACCGCGCAATTTTGCTCGCCGGTACGCCTATAATCGATGTACGCGCCCCCGTCGAATTTCAACAGGGCGCAATGCCGGGCGCAATCAACCTTCCCTTAATGAACGATGACGAACGTGCCGCCGTGGGTAGCTGTTACAAGCGCCAGGGACCTGAAGCTGCCCTCGCGCTTGGTCATCAACTGGTTTCGGGTGAAACCCGTCAACAGCGCATGAGCGCCTGGCTGGATGCCTGCCGTCAAAATCCTGCGGGTTATTTATGCTGCGCGCGCGGCGGTCAGCGTTCGCATATTGTGCAGCAGTGGCTGCATGAGTCCGGCATTGACTATCCGCTGATACAAGGCGGTTACAAAGCCCTGCGCCAGGCAGTTATACAGTTGACTGAAGAATTAGTGCAAAAGCCGATCGTCTTAATTGGCGGCTGTACCGGGAACGGTAAAACCCAGTTGGTGCAACAGCAGCCAAACGGTGTGGATCTCGAAGGTCTGGCGCACCATCGCGGCTCCTCGTTTGGTCGTACCGTTGAACCTCAATTGAGTCAGGCAAGTTTTGAAAACCTGCTGGCGGTTGAAATGCTCAAAACCGATAGCCATCAGGATTTACGTCTGTGGGTACTGGAAGATGAAGGCCGCATGATCGGGGCTAATCATCTGCCCGAATGCCTGCGCGAGCGCATGGCCCATGCATCAATTGCGGTGGTGGACGATCCTTTTGAGCGTCGTCTGGAGCGACTGCGCGAAGAGTATTTCGTGAAGATGCACCACGATTTTACCCACGCTTATGGCGAGAGCCAGGGCTGGCAGGAGTACAGCGAGTATCTGCACCACGGACTGTTTGCTATCCGCCGTCGTCTGGGTTTACAACGTTTTGCCGAGCTGACCACCCTGCTCGACGTGGCTCTGCGCGAACAGCAGGCAACGGGCAGCACCGACGCCCATATGGGCTGGCTGGTGCCGTTGCTCAACGAGTATTACGACCCGATGTATCGCTATCAGCTGGAAAAGAAAGCCGCGAAAATCGTCTTTCGCGGCACATGGCAGGACGTTGCCGACTGGCTTAACGCACGGTGATCAGTGTCTGTCGCGCTTATCTGCGCGTTTTGCCAGCCAGTCACCCAGCACCTGAACGACCTGCACCAGAATAATCAGCGCCACCACGGTGACAATCATGACCTGGGTTTCGTAGCGGTAATAACCAAAGCGAATCGCCAGGTCGCCGACTCCACCGCCGCCAACGATCCCGGCCATAGCGGAGTAACCGATCAGACTCACCAGCGTAATCGTCAACCCACGCAGCAGACCCGCGCTCGCCTCTGGTAACAGGACGGTGCAGATGATGCGCATCGGGCTGGCGCCAAACGCTTCCGCCGCTTCAATAATGCCTTTATCAACTTCACGTAGCGCACTGTCGACCAGACGGGCATAGAAGGCGATTGCCGCCACTGAGAGCGGGACCGACGCCGCAATAGGGCCAATGGTATTCCCGAGCAAAAACTGGGTTAGCGGCAGCAGCAGAACCAGCAGGATCACAAACGGCACCGAACGAATGATATTCACCAGCACGGAGCTGAGCAGATACACAAAACGGTTTTGCCAGAATAAATGCCGGTCGGTGACGAAAATCAGAAAACCAAGCGGCAGACCGCCAATAATCGCCAGCACCGTAGAGATGCTCAGCATCTGGAAAGTTTCATTAAACGCCAGCGTTAAATCAGGCAATAAATCATCCACGAATCACCTCCACCTGTGCAGTACGTTGACGAATATGTTCCACGGCGACTTCCACCGCTGAAGGGTTGTGCGGCGCGGTCAGTTGCACCACCAGAATCCCCAGCGCACGTTCGCCAATATATTCAATTTTGCCGTGCAGAATGTTCACCGCCACGCCAAATTTAACCGCCACTTCTGACAACACCGGCTGTTCCGCCGAATCGCCGATGAACAGAATTTTTAGCAGCTGGCCAGGCAGATGCTGGCGCAGACGCTCGGGTAGCGTCAGATTGAGGGTATGCGACACCAGCTGCTGCGTGAACGCGTGCTGCGGGTGAGCAAAAACGTCAAACACCTCACCGGATTCCACCACCTTGCCGCCGGACATCACCGCCACGCGATCGCAAATCGATTTGATCACGTTCATCTCGTGAGTGATCAGCACGATCGTGATCCCCAACTGTTGGTTGATCTGCTTAAGCAACGCCAGAATCGTGGCTGAGGTTTCGAGGTCCAGCGCCGAAGTAGGTTCATCACACAGCAGCACATCCGGGTGATTGGCAATCGCGCGGGCAATACCCACACGCTGCTTTTGTCCGCCGCTGAGCTGAACCGGAAAGCGGTTCGCCTTGTCTGACAGCCCCACCAGCGCCAGGATTTCGCTCACGCGCGGGCCAATTTTACTGCGCTCCCATCCGGCAGCCTTCAGGCTAAAGGCGACATTTTGCGCCACGGTACGGGTATGCATCAGGTTAAAATGTTGAAAAATCATCCCGATACGCTGACGGGCTTTACGGAGATGCGCGCCTTCCAGCGCAGAGATTTCTACGCCATTCACCTTCACGCTTCCCTGGCTCGGACGCGTTAAGGCGTTCAGGGTGCGCAGCAGCGTACTTTTCCCTGCGCCGCTGGTCCCGACAATGCCAAATATCTCACCTGCGCCGATGCGCAAGCTGACGTCATCAACCGCCCGGGTTGATGGTCCACGGCCTGCGCTAAAATCCACGCAAACTTTCTCTATCTCAATCATAGCCACCTCAGAAATGCGAAAAGGGCAGTCGTCGCTGCCCCTGTTAACCCTTGTGCGCAGCGATTATTGGGCTGCCGACATCCATTCCGGTTTCTGGAAGGCGCTGTAGATATTTTGCGGATCGTCGATCACCGCGCGATATGCCGGAGATTTCACCGCCTCAACAATATCTTTGGCGAACGGTTTATCTGCATCTTCAGTGCGTACCGCGATGATATTTTTCAGATTTTCGTCCAGGTGTTCCTGCTTAATGGCGCTGGCGAGATCCATTTTTGCCGCCACGGCAAAGTTACCGTTGACCAGCGCACCGGTCACACCGTCCAGCGTACGTGGCAGCTGTGCCGCTTCCAGCGGTTTAAACACCAGCCCTTTCGGGTTGCTGGCGATATCGCGCTCGGAGGCTTTAGTTGGATCAATATTGTCTTTGATGGTGATAAGGCCAATAGACTGCAGAAAACGCAGACCGCGAGCCAGGTTGGTGGGATCGTTGGAGAGCGTGATCACATCCCCTTTTTTCAACTCATCCAGGCTTTTGATTTTATGTGAGTAAAACCCCATTCCGGCCGTCGGGACCACAATCAGCTTACTCAGCTTAAGTCCTTTATCGGCGGTGAATTTGTCAAAGTAGAGCGAATGCTGGAACAGGTTGGCATCAATGCTACCGTTGGAGAGCGCCATGTTCGGCTGCACGTAGTCGCTGAATTCGCGCACCACTACCTTATAGCCTTTCTCTTTCAGCGTCGGAGCAATGGCCTGTTTCACCATATCTCCGTATGGCCCAGGCGCGACGCCAAACACGATTGTATGCGGGTCACTGTTCGCATGAGCAAACTGTAATCCACAGGCCAGTAACAGCGCCCCGGTCGCGACGCGTAAACTCTGACGCAATCCCATATTCTCTCCATTTTAACGTTGTGGTGTCATGTCTCACGCCGTTCTTGCGGCGTTGTTCTTGTTGGCCCGTTAACAGGCTGATTGTTAACATGACACAGATCACAACCTGCTGTCCTTGAAATTATTTCATGATGTTGCAGAGTATGTTTTTAAATGTGAGAAGGCATGAAAAAGCCGGATGTCGGCACAAGTGCCTTATCCGGCCTACAACAACTATCTTAGGCCCGATAAACGCAAGCGTATCGGGCGGCAGGCGTTCGATTAGAAGTCGTAACGCAGACGAACCAGGTTCATATCACCCAGATTGTCGGTGCTGGAAGTGAATACGTGTTCGTAATCAACACGGAAACCGTAATCCAGCTGGAAGCTGATACCCACGCCGTTGTCGGTACGCAGGTAGTTACGGCCATTCACGTACTCAATACGGTCGCCCATAAAGTAAGGCTGAACGGATTGCAGCGCATACTGACCCACCGGGAAGGTGTAACCCGCGAAGTATTCCAGACCCCACGCATCACCGGCAAAGTAATCGTTAACAGACACTTTTTTGGTGGTCATGAAGTTTTGATACCAACCGCCGCCCAGCGAGAAGGTCCAGTTGTCCGGTTTCCAGCTCAGCGCAGTACCGACGATGTTTTGATCGTAGGTTTTGCTGGTGTTACCACGCATTTCCGCGCGGGTGTAGTTCCACGCCGTACCCCAGGTCAGATCATCGGTGATGTGATAATCCACACCCAGCGAGCCGCCGCCTTTACGTTTGTAGCGCAGACCGTTGTTCGGGTTGTAATCATCGCTAAACAGGTAAGACGCGTAGAGATCAACATCACCAACGGTATTCTTATACTTCAGAGATTTGCGCGTACGATAGGAACCGTCATAGTCGCCATTGATACCGTTACCCGGAGCCTGACCGATCATGTCATAGTCCCAGATATCCGTTTTCGCACCGACTACATCATAGTAAATGCTGTTCTGTTGACCGAAGGTCAGCGTACCCCAGGTCGCACTCTTCAGACCGGTGTACAACATACGACGCGTGGTATCGTTGGCACCGTCAGCGTAGTGGTTATCCCAGTTGAACATCGCCGGGAAGTTAACGCCCAACTCGTAGTAGCTCACCCAACTGATATCATCAAACAGATAGTAGTCAGCGGCGAAGCGGAAACGTGTACCGCCATCGAAGCCATTACGTTTGTAGCCATTCTTACCATCGTCACCGGCCATATTCTGGAACTGCGGACGAATACTCCCGCCGACGGTGAAGTTAAGACGGCTCAGCGGGTTGCCCGCCTGCGGATCTTGTTTCAGGACCGTGATTTCCGCCTGAGAAGCGAAAGTCGTTAATGCCACTGCTGCGCCGATCGATACCGCCAGCGCCGTTTTTTTTATAGTCATTATTTGTACCTTGATAGATAGCCTGCCAATTATTCAGCGTACAAATATTAACGTTTATTAATACACTCGTGTTGTCGGGTTTTTATTGTTCTGTGCTGTTAAATATCAACGAGTTATCAATTTGTGCTGCATAGATAAAAAAACGCACCGATTTAAAAAACCGGTGCGTAATTATCACTAATATGAATTAACTACTGAACTGACGGAACAGCGCTTTGCCTTTTAGCAGACGTGAACCGAGCCATCCGCCGCATAAAGAGAGCAGCAATGCTCCGCAAACCGGCAACACGACCCACAGTCGCCAGTCTGGCTCCCACGGGAAATCAAACACTTTGGTTTGCAGCACCGCCAATGCGGTTTCCGCGCCGATGGCCGCTACCAGTCCGGCGACCATCCCGAGCATGGCGAACTCGCACCACAGCGTGGTACGCAGTAGTTTCTTGCCCGCGCCCAGCGTGCGCCAGACTACCAACTCCTGGTGACGCTGGCGCATACCGACCTGAACCTGCGCCAATAGCAGCAACATACCGCAGGCGGTGACCAGTACCACCATCACCTCCAACGCCCGGCTCACCTGCTCCAGCACCTGGCTCACCTGTTTGAGGATGGCGCCAATATCCAGCAGGCTGATGGTCGGGAATTCGCGGTTAAGCTGCGTCAGCATGCCGTTGCCGTTCTCCCAACGAAAGCTGGTTAACCAGCTTTGCGGCTGAGCGTCCAGTGCGCCGGATGGGAAGATAAAGAAGAAGTTGGGCCGCAGGCTTTCCCAGTCCACTTTGCGCAGACTGCTGACCGTGGCGCTGAAATCCTGGGTATCGCCCATGAAGGTCACCCGATCGCCAAGTCTGACGTTCAGCCGTTTCGCCAGCCCCTCTTCCATCGACACTTCGCCCGCTTTTGGTGGCCAGCTTCCGGCGGTTATCGGGTTATGATCCGGTCGGGTATCCTGCCAGGTCAGATTAAGCTCGCGGTTCAACGCCTCATCCTGATTGCCTTCGGTCGGCTTATCATTGATTGCCGTCAGACGCGCCCGCACAATCGGATAGAACGATTCCGGGATCACCTGATGCTCAGACAGGAAAGTCTTCAGCGGAACCACCTGTTCGGTGGCAATGTTGATCAGAAAATAGTTCGGACTTTCCGGCGGCATTTGCTGCTGCCAGCGGTCGAGCAAATCGCCGCGCAACACCAGTAACAACGCCAGCAGCATAAAGGAAAGCGAAAATGCCGATAGCTGGCTGAGCGTTGACCACGGCTGGCGTAACAGTCGACTGACCGCCAAACGCAGCGGCAGTGAGGAGAGCGTCAGACCACGCAGCACGTTGAGCAGCATCCAGCCGAGCACCCCGCACAACAGCGCCAGTACCACCGCGCCAGCCAGTACCGCCCACAGCAGCGGACTTCCGCCCATCAGTCCGGCGAGCAGTGCAATCACGACTATCACTACCACCGGCAAATAAAACTTCAGCGGCCAGACGTTTGCCACCACGTCACGGCGCAGCACCCGCAGCGGCTGCGTTGCCAGCAGCAGGCGATAAGGACGTAACCCCACCAAGAGCGAAATCACCGTCATGGTGCCTAATGCCCATAGCCACGGCCAGGGGCTGGCAGGCGGCAGTTCGCCGGGCAGAACCGGCTTGAGCAGCAGCACCAGCACGCGCTCAAATAACAGCCCGAACAGTCCGCCGGTCACGCCAGACAGCGCCAGCACCATCAGCCATTGACCAACAATCAGCCTGCGCAGTTGCGCCCTGCCCGCGCCGAGGGTTTTCAGAATAGCTACCAGATCGTAACGGCTGCGGCAATAATGGCTCATCGCCACGGCAACCGCGGCGACCGCTAACAGCAGCGTTAACAGCGCCGACAGCAGCAGGAACTGTTGCGAACGTTCCAGTGATTTCCCTAGCGCCCCTTCATCCTGCTCCAGCCCATACCAGCGCTGTTCAGGTTTTAACTGCGGTAGCAGCCACTTTTCATAGGCTTCCAGTTGCGACGGCGTGCCGCCAAATTTATAGCGCCAGGTCACGCGGCTTCCCGGCTGGACCGCCGCCGTTTTTTCGACATCCGCCATGTTCATCATCAGGCGCGGTGCTATCTGGAACGGATTAAAACCAGAGTCCGGTTCCTGCACCACCTCCCCGGCAATGTGCAGCGTGGCATCGCCAACGTCGATGGAATCACCGACTTTTAAGTTGAGCAGCGCCATCAGTCGCGGGGCCAGCAGCACCGAGCCAGGCTGTGGTTTCAGCCCCGGCGGATTGGTCTGCAGCGTGCCGTACATTGGATACACATCATCCACCGCTTTGACGTTCGCCAGCTGCGGCGTATCGCGGGCAAAAGTCATGGTGGCAAAGGTGAGCTGTTCCCCCACCTTCAGGCCACGCTGTCGCGCCTCGTCAATCCACGCTTTCGGCACGGTACGCGAACTTTGTAGCGACCGATCGCCCGCCATAAACTCACGGCTTTGCTGGCTCAGCCCTTTTTCCATACGATCGCTGATATTGCCCAGCGCCAGCACACAAGCTACCGCCAGGCTCAGCGCCAGCCAGACAATCAGTAATGAAGGCGAGCGCCATTCGCGCCAGAACCAGCGCGCAATCATGCCTCCTCCTGCAACTGTCCGTTCACCAGGCGTAAACGCCGATCGCAACGCGCCGCCAGCTGCGGGTCATGGGTTACCAGAATCAGGGTAGTACCGTGTTCCCGGTTCAGAGAAAACAGCAGGTCGGCGATTTTGTCTCCGGTCTGGCGGTCCAGATTGCCCGTTGGTTCATCGGCAAACAGCACGTCAGGGCGACCGTTAAAGGCCCGCGCCAACGCCACGCGCTGCTGCTCCCCGCCGGAAAGCTGGGCCGGAAGATGATCAAGACGTTTTCCCAACCCCAGTTGCTCCAGCAGCGTTTTTGCCCCGTCACGACTTTTTCCGCTGTTTTCGCCGCGCAACAACGCGGGTAGTTCGACGTTTTCCAGCGCGTTGAGGGTCGGAATTAACATGAATGACTGGAAGACAAAACCCACGTGCCGCGCTCGCAGCTGCGCCCGTGCTTCTTCGTCCATGGTGTGCAGCGCCTGCCCCACCAGGCTGACTTCACCGCTGGAGCCATCGTCCAGCCCAGCAAGGATCGCCAGCAGCGTGGATTTCCCCGATCCCGACTCGCCAATCAACGCAATGGTCTCGGCGCGTTTGACAACCAGTTCAACTCCGGTAAGGATGGATAGCTCATGATCACCCTGACCGACGGATTTCTTAAGATGATGAACTTCAACAATGTTTTCCGCTGGCATTGGCCTTTCCTGTTCCTGGTCCTGTTAACTTTCCGCGCCGCCGCTGCGGACACGTTATTAATTCTGGGTGACAGCCTGAGCGCCGGATACCGTATGTCCGCCAGCGCTGCGTGGCCTGCGCTACTTAATGATAAATGGCAAACCAAAACACCGGTGGTGAATGCCAGCATTAGCGGCGACACCTCGCAACAAGGTCTGGCCCGTCTGCCTGCACTACTCAAGCAGCACCAGCCGCGTTGGGTACTGGTCGAACTTGGCGGCAACGACGGCCTGCGCGGCTTTGCGCCTGCGCAAACCGAACAAACTCTGCGAACAATTTTGCAGGACGTGAAAGCGGCAAATGCCGAACCGCTGCTAATGCAAATTCGTCTGCCGGCAAACTACGGTCGCCGTTATAATGAAACCTTTAGCGCGATTTATCCAAAGCTCGCCAAAGAGTTTGATATTCCTCTGCTGCCATTTTTCATGGAAGAGGTTTATCTAAAACCCCAGTGGATGCAGGATGATGGTATTCATCCTAACCGTGACGCCCAGCCGTTTATCGCCGACTGGATGGCGCAACATCTCACCCCTTTTCTATCCTAAATAATTCGAGTTGTATGAAGGCGGCAAGTGAGAGAGTTCCCAGGAGCATAGATAACTATGTGACTGGGGTGAGCGAGCGTAGCCAACGCACAGACAACTTGAAGTATGACGGATATAGTAAATCACGACTCGTAATTCAACGGAGATCCTGACAGGTAAAGTTATGCAAAAATCGGTCTTAATAACAGGATGTTCCAGCGGAATCGGCCTGGAAAGTGCGCTTGAGCTAAAGCGCCAGGGTTTTCAAATTCTGGCAGGCTGTCGCAAACCTGACGATGTCGCGCGTATGAACAGCATGGGATTCACCGGCGTATTGCTGGATCTGGACTCACCCGAAAGTGTGGATCGCGCCGCCGACGAGGTGAACGCCCTGACCGATAATCGTTTATATGGGATCTTTAACAACGCCGGATACGGCGTTTATGGCCCCCTGCCCACCATCAGCCGCGAACAGATGGAGCAGCAGTTTTCCGCCAACTTCTTTGGCGCACATCAGCTTACCATGCGCCTGTTGCCCGCCATGTTACCCCACGGTGAAGGGCGCATTGTGATGACCTCATCGGTGATGGGATTGATCTCAACGCCGGGACGTGGGGCCTATGCCGCCAGCAAATATGCGCTGGAAGCCTGGTCCGACGCGCTGCGTATGGAACTGCGCCACAGCGGGATTAAGGTCAGCCTGATTGAACCCGGCCCCATTCGCACCCGCTTTACCGAAAACGTCAACCAGACCCAGAGCGATGCTCCTGTGGAAAACCCCGGCATTGCCGCGCGTTTTACGCTGGGACCAGAAGCGGTTGTCGCCAAAGTGCGTCATGCGTTTGAGAGCGATAAACCGAAGCTACGTTATCCGGTTACGTTGGTGACCTGGGCAGTGATGCTGCTTAAACGCCTGTTGCCAGGCCGCATAATGGACAAAATTTTACAGGGTTGAGTTGAAGCTCGCGCGTCAGCCCCCATGTAACAAGAAATCGACAAAAGAGAGTAACTCCATGTCCACACAGAATATTGTTAACATTAACGAATCGAACCTACAGCAGACCCTTGAACAGTCGATGACCACGCCGGTCCTGTTCTATTTTTGGTCTGAGCGCAGCCAGCATTGTCTGCAATTAACGCCAGTACTGGAGAGCCTTGCCGCCCAGTATAACGGTCAGTTTATTCTCGCTAAGCTGGACTGCGACGCCGAGCAGATGATCGCCTCCCAGTTTGGTCTGCGCGCGATCCCTACAGTTTATCTGTTCCAGAACGGCCAGCCGGTCGATGGATTCCAGGGCCCGCAACCGGAAGAAGTTATTCGCGCGCTGCTGGAGAAAGTGCTGCCGAGCGAAGAAGAGCTGAAAGCACGCCAGGCTATCGAATTCATCGAAGCCGGTAATCACGCGGATGCACTGCCGTTGCTGAAAGAAGCCTGGCAGATCTCCAACCAGAGCAGCGAAATTGGTCTGCTGCTGGCGGAAACACAAATCGCCCTGAACCGTTCTGATGAAGCCGAAGCGGTACTGAAAACCATTCCGTTGCAGGATCAGGACACCCGCTATCAGGGGCTGATCGCACAGATTGAACTGCTGAAGCAGGCAGCTGATACGCCGGAAATCCAACAGTTGCAGCAGCAGGTCGCCAGCAATCCGCAGGATGCGGCACTGGCAACACAGTTGGCTATTCAGTTACACCAGGTCGGACGTAATGAAGAATCACTGGAATTACTGTTCAGCCACCTGAAGAAAGATCTTACGGCTGCCGATGGTCAGGCACGTAAGACCTTCCAGGAGATCCTCGCCGCACTGGGTACGGGCGATGCGCTGGCCTCGAAGTACCGCCGCCAGCTGTACGCGCTGCTGTACTAATCCATTTGATTTTGCCCGATGGCGCCTGCGCGCTTATCGGGCCTGTAAATTCGACAAATACCGATCAATCCGGCATCACATCACGTCTTTTTCAAATGCGTTACAACTAATTGGTGGCGCGAATTATAGAATTTTCGATAAGTTAAGTAGCAGGCAATAATGGTCGACAGGCTGGCGGTTGATAGCAGCATAAACGTCACCATAATCTGATACTTAATCGCTTTTACCGGGTCAATACCTGCAAAGATCAATCCTGACATCATCCCCGGTAAACTCACCAGCCCCACGGTCTTCGCTGAATCAATCGTCGGGATCAGCGAGGCGCGAATGCTGTCGCGAATAAGCGGCGCAGAGGCCACTTTCGGCGTTGCGCCGAGGCTGAGTTTTTCCTGAATTTGCTGCTGTTCGCTGTTAAATCGCTGGCCCAAATTGTTGTAACACAGCCCCACCGCAACCATCGCATTACCTGCAATCATGCCGGAGATCGGGATGACCTGCATCGGTGTGAACTCGATAGAGCCAGAAAGAACCAACACCGAAAGCGTTAACCCCGCCCCCGCCGTGATGGCAATAAACGACGAGAGAAAAGCGTTATCAATATATTTACTGCGTTTTTGCGCGTTATAGGCCGCGTTAAAGCAGATAAACAGCACCATCAATAAGGTCAGAATGCTATGGTTGACGCCGAAAATATATTTCAGCACGTAGCCTACGATAATAAGCTGAACCACTGCCCGGCAAACGCTCCAGAGAATATCTTTTTCCAGCGCCAGCTTTTCTTTGTTGCTGATCAGTATCGCGACCACCACCAGCATCATCGCTAATGCCAGGGATTCATTGGTAATATTATGCTCGTTCATTGCTTACTTCCTGCATTTCACCTGCGTGCGGTTGAAGGGTTATGACGTTATCTGCATGATCAATTTCATCTTTGTCATGCGTCACCCACAGCACAGCAATATTCTTATCGCGAACATAGTGGTGAATTAATTCGTTCACATTACGCTTGTTGGCTTCATCCAGCGCGCTGGTGATTTCATCAAGCAGCAGAATTTTAGGCAGAAACTGCAAATTACGAATTAACGAGACGCGCTGCTTTTCGCCGCCGGACAGTTCATTGATGTTTTTTTTGAGGATCGTCTCGGGTAACTCAAAGCGGGCCAGATCGGTCAGAAACACATCTGGATCCGGACTTTTATTGCGGATTTGCCAGGGGAAAATGAGATTGTCGTAAACGGTGTCACCAAACAAAGCGGGCGTTTGCGCGCAATAAGAGACCTGCTGGCGATACGTTTCCGGCTTGAGGGTATTTATCTCTTTGCCCTCAAAGAGAATCTCACCACCAGTCGGACTTATTAACGACGCCACAATCTTGAGTAACGTACTTTTACCGCAGCCGGACTGACCGGTAATCAGCTTAAATTCTCCGGCGCGGAGATCAAAACAGATGTTATTAAGAACCTGCGTCGCCCCTGCCTGCCATGCGACATTTTTTAACTGAAGCAGAATGCTGCTTTCTTCCATTACCAATCCCTTTTTTACCTCTTTCGTGCTGACAGTGTATCCCTGTAATTTATTATAGGGGAGCTCACCTTGATAAATCGGGTATAATTTGACTAATGAGGCAGTAAAGGACAGCACAACAGGAGGTTTCATCAATGCTCATTTTTATTCCTATTCTTATTTTTGTCGCGCTGGTGATCGTCGGCGCAGGCGTCAAAATCGTCCCGCAGGGATATCAGTGGACGGTAGAACGTTTTGGCCGTTACACCAAAACCCTGCAACCGGGTTTAAGCCTTGTTGTACCGTTCATGGACCGCATTGGTCGTAAGATCAACATGATGGAACAGGTGCTTGATATCCCCTCTCAGGAAGTCATCTCCAAAGATAACGCCAACGTCTCGATTGATGCTGTGTGCTTTATTCAGGTGATCGACGCGCCGAAAGCCGCGTATGAAGTCAGCAACCTGGAACTGGCGATCATCAACCTGACCATGACCAACATTCGTACGGTTCTCGGCTCGATGGAGCTCGATGAAATGCTCTCCCAGCGCGACAACATCAACACGCGCCTGCTGCATATCGTTGATGAGGCCACGAATCCCTGGGGCATCAAAATCACCCGTATTGAGATCCGTGACGTGCGTCCTCCTGCGGAACTTATCGACGCCATGAACGCGCAAATGAAAGCCGAACGAACCAAGCGCGCCTACATTCTTGAAGCAGAAGGGATCCGTCAGGCAGAAATCGTCAAAGCCGAAGGTGAGAAGCAGTCGAAAATCCTCATCGCGGAAGGTGAACGCCAGTCCGCGTTTTTACAGGCTGAAGCGCGTGAACGTTCCGCAGAAGCAGAGGCCCGCGCAACGCAGATGGTGTCTGAGGCCATTGCCGCCGGAGATATTCAGGCCGTGAACTACTTCGTGGCGCAGAAATACACCGAAGCGCTGCAGCATATCGGTTCGTCGAATAACAGCAAAGTGGTGATGATGCCGCTGGATGCCAGTAGCCTGATGGGCTCCATTGCCGGGATCGCCGAACTGGTTAAGGACAGCGCCAGCGAGCGGAAAAAATCATGATAGCGATGATTCTGGTGCACCCGCACATCTTCTGGCTCAGCCTCGGCGGTTTGCTACTCGCCGCCGAGATGCTGGGCGGCAACGGCTATCTGCTGTGGAGCGGCGTGGCTGCGGTGATTACCGGTCTTGTCGTCTGGCTCGTTCCGCTGGACTGGGCGTGGCAGGGGGCAATGTTCGCTGCCCTCACTCTGCTGGCGGCCTGGCTGTGGTGGAAGTGGCTGGCAAAGCGCGTTCAGGAACAGAAACCCGCCGACAGCCATCTGAACCAGCGCGGACAACAGCTGGTTGGCCGTCGATTTATTCTGGAAACCGCCCTGGTCAATGGCCGGGGACATATGCGCGTCGGCGACAGCTCCTGGCCCGTTAGCGCCCGCGATGATTTGAGCGCCGGAATGCAGGTTGAAGTCATTGCCGTTGAGGGAATCACCCTGATTATAAAAGCGGTATCACACTAAAGAGACAGGAAATAAGACTATGGTCAGGAAGACACCCCTTGCCTTTGCCCTTTGCACATTACTGACCGCCGCTCCGCAGGCATTCGCTTCGTTCGATATGGAAGACTGCAAATGGAGCGACGACAGCTGTCTACTAAAGGGAACGCCGACCTTTAACCCTGAAAACGACAGCCGTGACAACCTGCTGCGGCTGCTGAGCCAGGAAAAATCATTTGCTCTGCCGGTGCAATCAATGCCCGCAGACATCACCCGCTCCCGTGATTTCTATTTTGCCTATCACCCGCAGTGGGATGAGGCCGCCCCGCAGCCAGCCGCTGCTCCGGCATCCGCCGCAGACAGCCCTCTCTCCCGACAGATGGCCGAGCTGAACATTAGCGCCGACGAAATAAACATCAACGACGCTGAGCTTGAGAACCGCCATGTTTCGAATAACACCGAGAGCGTCAGCGCGTTTTTTGCCGCGCTGTTGGCCGATTCCACGTTAACGGCGGAGCAGCGTCAGGCCTTAGCCCAGGCGCGTACAGGATTGCTTTCCGGAGCAACCCGCGAGCAAATTGAGTCTGCTCTTGCCACTTTCCCGGCAGATTCTCCTGCTCTGCCCTATAAAAGCTATCTGGCAGCAGCCGCCAGTTTCTATGCCGGTGATTATGCCAGCGCCGAACGGGATTTCACTCAGCTTGCCAAAAGCGATCGTCCGTGGCTGGCAGAGACCGCGCAATACATGCTGATGCGCACGGCGTTGAACAAGAGCAGTCAGAACAGCGTAGGCGAGTACGGCGATTTTGATATCGCGAAAATTAACCGCGAGGACGCTACTCAGGCTCAGACGCTGGCGCAGGCCTATTTGCAGCGTTTTCCTCAAGGACTCTACGCCGACTCAGCGCGCAGCATGTTGCGCCGGATTAACTGGTATTTACAGTCATGGCCGCAGTTAGCCGGGTTGTATGAGCAGACGCTTCAGCAGTCGGCTGACGCACATCAACTGCGCGAAAATGTCATCGAATACGATAATGTCTATGGCATGGCGTTCTACGACCAGTCCGTCGTTGAGGCCTTCCCCGACGCGCCGCGAGTCAGCTATATCGAACTGCTACGCGCGTTGCGCCTGGATAACAACAGCAAACCGACGCTGACGCAGGCACAGCTCGATGCCAGCAAACCGGTGTTTGAACAGAGCCAAAAACTGGCGCTGTGGCGCGATCTGCAACTGAATCTGTGGCTGGCGACGAGCAACTACGCCGCGATTATTCAGGCAGTTACGCCAGCGCAGAAGCTTGCCGCTCACGATACTCTCGCCTTCAGCGAACAGGTACTTTACGGCGAAGCACTAATGGGTCAGAAGAAATGGGCCGAGGCGCGCGATTTCTGGCAGCAGTTGTTAAAACTCAGCCAGGATAACGAACAGCAGCAATATGTACAGGCCAAACTGGCCGCCACGCTGGTGTATAGCGGCGACGTGGCAGCAATCTTCGCACCGAATAGCGCTGTGACCAACCTGCGCTTTCGCTCGCAGGTGCTGAAAACACAGGCCACACCAGAACTGCTGCGCCAGCAGACCGTCCACGGTCCTAATAACGAAGAGCGTACCATTGCGCTGCATACGCTGCTGGTGCGGGATCTTACTGAAAACCGCTTTAGCGACTGGCTGAATGACAGAAAACTGGCCAGCGCAATTACGCCTCCGGTCATTGGCGAAGCGTTTGCTGACGTTAACCTGAGCATATTCGACTGGAATGGCGACACGGCGCAGGCGGGCTATACGTGTCGCAGCCTCAATGAAACGGTAACGGTATTGAGCAAAAAAGCGGATGATGCTCACGCGCTGAACTGCCTGGGCGAATTCTTCCGCACCACGCAAACACATGTTGATCTGTGGAAAAACAGCGCTGGCAACGACGTGCTTGAATCAGCTATCTCGCGCAAGAAACCGTTGGGCCAGTTCGACAGACAGAGTTACTACCAGCAGGTAATCACCTCGCCCACCGCGGAAGTCGAAGATAAGAGCTTCGCGCTGTATCGCGCCATCATGTGTTATGCGCCGTCAGGCGCTAACGAATGTGGCGGTGAGGAAGTGGATAAACTGCAGCGTAAGGGCTGGTTCACCCAACTGAAAACGCAGTATCCGGGAAGCCCGTGGGCGCAAAAACTCAAATACTACTGGTAACCGCACTGCTGCTGGGCCAGGCACAGGCGGCGGATATCGTCGCCGCCCGTGAGCATCCAGCCTTCTGGCTGTGGTCCGGAGTGAAGGCCAGTGACGAGCTGAAAAACGCGCAAACGGTCTATCTACATCAGGGCGAAGTTCTGATTCGCTCCGGTAACGTGGTTTTCCAGCGTCTCGGTTTGCCGGTCAGTCGTCTGTCTTTTCCCTCAATCTGGCTGACCGTACGCTTTACCACCCTCGACGTACCGGAAGAGATCCCGGCGCGTATCATACGGTTGATGCAGCGCTGGCAGACCGCCGGGAATCACGTCGTCGGCCTGCAGGTTGATTTTGACGCAGCGACCCATCAGCTTGCCGACTACGCGCACTTTCTACAACAGTTGCGCCAACGGCTACCAACCGAATTTGCACTTGGCGTAACCGGACTACTGGATTGGGCAAAAACGGGCGACGTCGCCACGCTGAACGAGCTGGCGGTCGATGAACTGGTGGTGCAAAGCTATCAGGGGCGTCACACGGTGACGAATTATCAGGCGTATTTGCCCGCGCTCAGCCACCTGCGCATTCCATTCAAGCTGGGACTGGTGCAAAACGGTAACCGTGATCCACAGGCTGAAGCGCAGCTTGAGAAATCCCCGTGGTATCGCGGCACGGTGGTGTTTATGCTCAATCCCTCTCGCCGTTAAGCCTTGGCTTTGTGATGGCAGCAGCCTGAGAGATTATCAATGATTGGGCATTCGGCGCTATCGTCGCCGGGGCAACTGTCTGCCAGCGCCAGCAAATGCAAGCGCATGGCCTGCAATTCTCTGATATGCCGCTCAATGTCCGCCACTTTTTCTAACGTGCGCTTTTTCACATCCGCGCTGTGACGCGCCGGATCGTTAAACAGGTTTACCAGCTCGCCGCACTCTTCCAGGTTAAAACCAACCTGGCGCGCCTGGCGCAGCAGAGTCAGTTCATTCAGATGCTGTTGGTTGTAAGTGCGATAGCCATTGTCACTACGCAGCGGCGGCGTCACCAGTCCTTTCTCTTCATAAAAGCGAATGGCTTTGCTGGTTAAACCGGTTTTTTTCGCAACATCACTAATATTCACATTTCCCCCGCGGTGCTTGTTGGTGCTGAGCCACATTATAGCCCAGATTGCCGTAATCGTTTACCCGAGAACCCGGCACATTTCCCACCAACACCGCAATGCACAAGTCCTTTTAATTCACATTGTTATATCCGGTTCAGATCACATTTCTGCATTTATTGACCGCACAAAATTGACTCAAATCAAAAGGTGTATTGGTTCTGCACCTTTCGTCTTGAACAAAAGGAAACAATTTTATATATAAACGCGAATGATAATGATGATCATTTACATTCAATAAAGGTTCTCTTATGTTGCCACGGATTAACCAAAGGCCATTTATTCTTTCAGCCCTGACATTATGCATGTCCGGCGCTGCTTCTGCAGCTACCTCTACAACACACGCTTCAACGCCCGACGATGATACGGTGATCGTCACGGCTAACCGCTCTGAAAGTAGTCTCTGGGATAGCCCGGCAACTATTCAGGTTATCGATCGCCAGACGCTGCAAAACTCCACCAGCGTTTCTATTGCTGATGATTTACAAGATATTCCCGGCGTCGAAGTCACCGATAACGCCCTTGCTGGTCGGAAACAAATTCGTATCCGTGGCGAAGCCTCTTCGCGGGTGCTGATTTTGATAGACGGTCAGGTCGTCAGCTACCAGCGCGCCGGACAAAACTACGGAGCCGGTTTGCTGATTGACGAATCCGCACTGGAACGAATTGAAGTGGTCAAAGGCCCCTACTCTGTCCTCTACGGTTCGCAGGCGATTGGCGGCGTCGTGAACTTTATTACCAAAAAAGGCGGCGATAAGCCTCTCGGCGGCAGCGTTAAGGCCGTTTATAACTCCGCAACGGCAGGATGGGAAGAATCAGCAGCGGCCTGGGGCAGCATCGGAAACTTTGACTACCGCATCAATGGCAGCTATTCCGACCAGGGGGACCGCGATACGCCTGACGGAAGATTGCCCGACACCAACTTCCGTAATAACGGCCAGGGCGTATGGCTTGGCTACAACTTCGATCGCCATAAAATCGGACTCTCCCTCGATCGGTACAAACTGTCTACTCAAACCTGGTTTGACGATCCAGAGGGCCAGTTCGACGACTTTAGCGTCAAAATACCTAAGCTGGAACGCGAGAAAATCGGTCTTTTCTACGACTATGCGGCCGACGGAGATTACCTGAAGAAAATCCATGTTGACGCATACACCCAGACAATAGAGCGCAAATTTGAAAACCGGGTCAAAACGACCCAGGTAATCCCCAGCCCGGCGATTAAAGCGCTGACGATAAACAATCAAACCAATACCAACGACAAACAGTATACCCAGGGAGTAACGCTGCAGGGCAATTTCTCCCTTCCCGCTAACAACGAACTGGTGATTGGCACTCAATATCAGCATGACAAAATCAAACAGGACACGGACGGCAGTACGCGCCAGACCGCAGCTACTGGCTTCTTCGATACGCAAACCCGTACCCTGTCATACAACGAAGCGGAGCAAAGCAACACCTCATTGTTCGCGCAAAACGACTGGCGCTTTGCCGATAACTGGACGTGGACCGTTGGCGCACGTCAGTACTGGCTGTCTTCGAAGCTCAATCGCAACGATACGCAAACCCTGCAAAGCAGCGGCAGCACCTGGCAATCCACCGGGGGAAATTCAGTACACGATGATGAACTGGTGACCTCAACCAACCTACGCTATTCCGGTTTTAAAGATCTTGAACTCCGGGCAGCATATGCCCAAGGCTACGTCTTCCCCACGCTGACTCAGCTGTTTATGCAGACGTCCGCAGGCGGAAGCGTGACCTACGGCAACCCAAACCTGAAGGCGGAACACTCGAATAACTATGAGCTGGGCGCACGGTATAAAGGGAATATGTGGCTGATTGACGGCGCCATTTATTACTCCGAAGCCAAAGACTATATCGCCAGCCTGGCCTGTTCAGGCCAACCCGTTTGCAGCGGTAATACCACCTCTTCACGGGGCGGCTATTACTACTACGAAAACATCGATCGGGCCAAAACCTGGGGCATGGAACTCACCGCAGAATACAACGGCTGGGCGGTTTCACCCTACCTGAGCGGTAATCTCATTCGCCGTCAGTACGAAGGCAATACCCTAAAAACCTGGGATACCGGCGAACCCACGCTGACCGGGCGCGTCGGCCTGAAACATACCTGGTTGATGAATGTCGCTAACGTGACGTCCGATGCCTTTATCCGCGCGGCGTCCAGCGCTAAAGATAATACCGGCGCCACGGAAATTAACTACCCAGGCTGGGCCACACTTAACCTCGCATTCAACACCGAGTTCGGTCCGCAGGACCAGTATCAGGTCAACCTCGCGCTCAACAACCTGACCGACAAGCGTTACAGAACCGCACATGAATCTATCCCAGACGCTGGTTTCAATGCCGCCGTTGGCTTTGCGTGGAATTTCTGACGATGAAAAAACTCATGATTGGCTTACTGAGCCTCGCCTGCGTTTTCAGTGCCCAGTCCGCCGACCGCCTGGTGGTGGCGGGCGGCTCGCTTAGCGAACTGATATACGCCATGGGCGTCGGCAACCGGGTGGTCGGCGTTGATGAAACCACCTCGTATCCGCCCGAAACTGCCGCACTCCCGCATATCGGCTACTGGAAGCAGTTAAGCAGCGAGGGCATTTTATCGCTGCATCCGGACAGCTTTATCACCTGGCAGGATGCAGGTCCCCAAATCGTGTTGGATCAGCTGCGGGCGCAAAAGGTTAACGTCGTGACGTTGCCGCGCGTACCGGCCACCGTCGAACAGATGTACGCCAACATTCGGGAACTGGCTACAACACTGCACATTTCTGACCAAGGCGAGGCGTTAGTCAATCGCCTGCAGCAACGTCTGGAGCGTGTTCAGCACAGCGTGGCGGCGAAAAACGCGCCGGTAAAAGCGATGTTCATTCTCTCTGCTGGCGGCAGTGCGCCGCAGGTCGCCGGAAAAGGCAGCGTTGCCGATGCCATTATGACCCTCGCAGGCGCACAAAATGTCGCCACCCACGCGCAGTATAAAAGCTACAGCGCGGAGTCACTGATCGCTGCCAACCCGGAAGTGATCGTGGTGACGTCGCAAATGGTGGATGGCGATCTGGCTCGTCTGAGCGCAATTGCCGGTATTACCCATACTGCGGCCTGGAAAAACCAGCGCATTGTGGCGGTAGACCAGGCGCTGATTCTGGGGATGGGACCTCGCGTCGCCGATGCGGTTGAAGCCCTACACCAGCAATTCTGGCCTCACTAACTGGATTTATTAAGAAGAATGAAAACTGAACACTCGCTGGATCTCACCGCGCATTTTGCGCTCGAGGGAAGTCAGCCATTTAAGGATCGCCGCGCCACGATGCCCTGGCGTGGGGCGATCCCGGTTGCCAAAGAGCTATTGTCACAAACCTGGCAGGAGGTCATCAGCCAGCCAACCCCGCCGCGTAAACGGCTGGTGTACTTGCATATCCCTTTTTGTGCAACACATTGTACTTTCTGCGGTTTTTATCAAAACCGGTTTGAAGAAGACAACTGCGCCCGCTACACCAAAGCGCTGTTGCGCGAAATAGAGATGGAAGCTGATAGCGCATTACATCAGTCGGCCCCCATTCACGCCGTCTATTTTGGCGGCGGTACGCCTTCTGCGCTGTCTGCACAGGACCTGGCCAGAATCATCACCGCGCTGCGTGACAAGCTACCGCTGGCGCCGGACTGCGAAATCACCATTGAGGGGCGAGTGCTCAATTTTGACGATGCGCGAATCGATGCCTGCCTTGACGCTGGCGCCAATCGATTTTCAATCGGTATTCAGTCTTTTAACAGCCGAATTCGCAAGAAAATGGCGCGTACTTCGGACGGCCCGACTGCGACGGCCTTTATGCAGGGACTGGTAAAACGGGATCGTGCCGCCGTGGTGTGCGATCTGCTGTTTGGTCTGCCAGGACAAGACGCAAAACTGTGGGGCGAGGATCTGGCGATTGCTCGCGACATCGGCCTCGATGGCGTAGATCTTTATGCGCTGAATCTGATCCCTAATACACCGCTTGGCAAAGCGGTTGAAACCGGGCGCACAACCGTTCCCTCTCCCGCCGAACGCCGCGATCTCTATCTTCAGGGCTGCGATTTCATGGACAGCGCGGGCTGGCGCTGCATCAGCAACAGCCACTGGGCGCGTACCACACGGGAACGCAATCTGTATAACCTGCTGATTAAACAGGGTGCAGACTGTCTGGCATTCGGCTCTGGCGCAGGAGGGTCAGTCAATGGCTATTCCTGGATGGTCGAGCGCAACCTGAATACATGGCATGAATCTATCGCCGCCGGAAAAAAACCGCTAATGATGATGATGCGCACCGCCGAGCGTGGTTTCCAGTGGCGACACACTCTCCAGGCCGGTATTGAGACGGCCCGCGTTCCGCTGGATGAACTGACGCCTCATGCACAAAAACTGGCCCCGCTACTGACCCAATGGCATCACGCAGGACTGACGCGAGATGCCAGCACCTGTGTACGCCTGACTAATGAAGGGCGTTTTTGGGCGAGCAATATTTTGCAGTCTCTTGATGAACTGATTCAGGCACTTAACGCGCCGCGCATTGCGGTAGAGCAACCATAAAAGGAGTGAATTATGAGCCATGTCTCTTTACAGGATTTTTTGAAAACTGAGCCGGACGGTACGCTGGAAGCTATCGCAGCCCAGTACAACACTACATTGCTGGAGGTGGTGAAAAACCTCCCTTCCCCGACGCTGGTTTCCGGCAGTCAATTTGATACCGTCTGGGAAACCGTCTGCGAATGGGGCAAAGTCACCACCCTGGTCCATACTGCTGATGTCATTCTGGAATTCACCGGTGAATTACCTTCCGGATTCCACCGCCACGGTTACTTCAACCTGCGCGGAAAAAAAGGCATGACCGGGCATATCAAGGCAGAAAACTGCACGCATATTGCTCTGATTGAACGCAAATTTATGGGAATGGACACCGCGTCCATTCTCTTCTTCAACCAGGCGGGTAGCACTATGTTCAAAATCTTCCTCGGTCGCGATGAGCATCGACAGCTACTGGCCGAACAGGTCAGCGCCTTTCACGCGTTGTCTTCATCTTTAAAGGAACATGCCTGATGGCTCCATGGCTCATTTTTGGTGCAGGTGGTAGCGGCGTCGGCGCGAAAACGCTGGAACTCGCGTTGGCGGAGCATCGTCCAGTGATTGCCGTCGTTCGCAATCCCCAGGTCGCTGCCGGGCTGCAGGAAAAAGGTGTGCAGGTCTTTATTGGCGATGCTTGCGACAGCCAGGTCACCGCCTGTGCCTGTCGCGCAGCGGGTCAGCATGCCACGGTGATCTCCTCCATGGGTGGTGCCCAGGATTATCTGGCGCACAGAACCGTCATTGATGAAGCAGAAAAAGCTGAGATCAAACGCATGATTCTGGTCACCTCCCTGGGCTGTGGCGACAGTTGGCCCTTTTTGTCCCCGCGCGCCAGGGCCGCATTTGGCCAGGCCGTACGGGAAAAATCGTTGGCTGAAAGCTGGCTACAAACCAGTCAACTGGACTACGCCATTCTCCGCCCCGGCGGTTTGCTGAACGGTGAAGCCACAGGCCTGGCGCAACGAATACAGGCCGAGGAGTGTCATGGCTTTGTGATGCGCGCAGATGTTGCCAGGCACATTCACGAACTGGCCACGGCGCCGGCACTCAATAACCAGATTTACAGTTTAGTTGAGCCGGGACTGAAACCCGCGTAAACCCCTCGCGGCGCGGAAATTTCGCGCCGCAAAGACGTTATGGAGCGTTGCGTGCTTAAGGACTCGCTTTCTTCCGTCAGCATTCTGACGGGCCTTTCTCTCTTGCTGGTCGCTCTGATGCTGTTCGGTGCCAGCCAGGGGGCGTTGAACATTAGCTTCAACGCCCTGTTCAACGACGAATACCGTGATATCTGGTTGAACATCCGCCTGCCCCGCGTGCTGCTGGCCGTTTTGGTCGGTGCTGCGCTGGCTACGGCAGGGGTCATTATGCAGGGGCTTTTTCGCAATCCAATGGCCGATCCTGGCCTGCTTGGCGTCAGCAGCGGCTCCGCGCTGATGGTCGGCATCGCGATAATTATCCCCTTTTCATTCCCCGTAGTGCTGGTGTTGTATGAGCAGATGATTTTTGCCGTCGCGGGCAGCATGGTGGTCTGCACGATTATTTTCCTGATAAGCCAGCGTCATAACCACGGCGGAATGATGCAACTGCTGTTAGCCGGTATCGCTATCAATGCTCTGTGCGGTTCGGCTATTGGTGTGCTGAGCTATGTGGGCGACGAACAGCAGCTACGTCAACTTACGCTGTGGATGATGGGGAGTCTCGGCCAGGCCCAGTGGCCAACGCTGCTGGTTGCCAGCACGTTTATTCTTCCAGCCATTGCTGTCACTGTCTGTCTGGCGGGAACGCTTAATTTGCTGCAATTGGGTGATGAAGAGGCGCATTACCTCGGCGTAAACGTCAAACGTAAGCGCCAGCAGCTACTGTTGCTCAGCTCGCTCCTTGTCGGTGCTGCCGTTTCCGTCAGCGGCGTGATTGGCTTTATTGGCCTAGTGATCCCGCATCTGATCAGAATGACTACCGGCGCCGATCATCGCTGGTTGATTCCCTGCTCTACGCTGGCCGGCGCCTGTTTACTGCTGATTGCCGACACGCTGGCCCGCACACTTGTTCAGCCTGCCGAAATGCCCGTTGGCCTGTTAACCAGCCTGATCGGCGGACCGTATTTCCTGTGGTTAATACTGCGTAGCCGGAGGATGTCATGATCGTCGCTGAAAATCTGGTCTACCACATTCAGGGCAGACGACTGACCGATGACGTTTCTCTGACGCTACCTGATGGAGAAATCATCGCGATTCTTGGTCCGAATGGGGCCGGAAAATCGACGCTGCTTCGCCAGCTTACGGGCTATCTGCAGCCCCACAGCGGGCGTTGTAGCTTGTTTGGCAAGCCGCTGAACGAGTGGTCAATCACCGAGCTGGCAAAAACCCGCGCCGTGATGCGCCAGAACAGTCATATGGCCTTCCCGTTTAGCGTGCAGGAGGTCATCCGCATGGGCAGGCATCCGTATCGTACGCGCAACACGGGAGATGAAACGGAGCACATCATGACATTGTGTGACTGTCAGGCGCTGGCCACGCGCGATTACCGACATCTGTCGGGAGGAGAACAACAGCGGGTACAGCTGGCGCGCCTGCTGGTTCAGCTTTGGGAGCCCGAACCCAGGCCAAAATGGCTGTTTCTCGATGAACCCACCTCCGCCCTGGATATTCACCACCAACAGCATCTTTTTCGTCTGCTGCGTCATCTGGTAGGTGAACGACAGTTCAGCGTCTGCTGCGTCCTGCACGATCTCAACCTTGCGGCGCGCTATGCTGACCGCGTGGTATTGATGGAACGCGGCAGGATAGTTGATAACGGTCGTCCGCAGGATGTTCTGCAGCAATCGTCGCTAAATGCACTGTACGGTGCCGATCTCACGGTGATGAATGAACCGGAGCATCAAACGCCGCTTATTGTTCTCAATCAATAACAGTACGTGTACTCCCCTCAGCAAGGCTGAGGGGGAACACAAGAGCGATAATGCACGTTGCTGTTAGTAAAAGTATTGCTTCATATTTCCACCCTTTATTTTTATATTTTTATCCTATATTTTCATATAGTTATAAAACAAACATTTATAATTCCTTTATCTAAAATTAGTCAACTGATGCAACAAAAAAAGCCCTGCAGATTTCGCAAGGCTTTATCTTTGTTTTGTGGACACTTTTTCGAAGTGTGAACGCTGATTTAAAAATCGATTCTCAATCAGCGATCTAAATGCTTGACCTTCCCCTAGATGGAAGGTTTAACCTTTATCACAGTCAGTTAATCCTGCAATAAAGGAGTTGGTTATGTCTCAAACAATCGATCTAACCCTGGACGGCTTGTCCTGTGGTCACTGCGTAAAACGCGTTAAAGAGAGTCTGGAACAACGTCCGGACGTTGAGCAAGCGGATGTCACTGTGACTGAAGCGCACATCACCGGGAGCGCCAGTGCTGAAGCGCTGATTGAAACCATCAAACAAGCCGGTTACGGCGCGGAGTTAAGCCACCCAAAGGCTAAACCGCTGACGGAGTCATCAATCCCGTCGGAAGCACTGGCAGCGGTCCCTTCCGAGCTTCCGGCAGCTACGGCTGATGATGACAGCCAACAGTTGCTGTTAAACGGCATGAGCTGCGCCAGCTGTGTTATCCGCGTACAAGATGCTCTGCAAAGCGTACCGGGTGTCACGCAGGCACGGGTAAACCTGGCGGAACGAACTGCGCTGGTAATGGGCAGTGCGTCCGCCGACCAATTAGTGAAAGCGGTGGAGAAAGCGGGCTACGGCGCAGAAGCTATTGAAGATGATGTTAAGCGCCGCGAGCGTCAGCAAGAAACCGCCGTGGCAACCATGAAACGTTTTCGCTGGCAGGCGGCCGTCGCGCTGCTGTTGGGTATCCCTGTCATGGTATGGGGAATGATTGGTGAAAACATGATGGTCACTGCCGACAACCGCAGCCTGTGGCTGACGATTGGTCTGGCAACGCTTGCCGTGATGGTTTTCGCGGGCGGTCATTTTTACCGCAATGCGTGGAAAAGCCTGATGAACGGCACCGCGACCATGGATACACTGGTGGCGCTGGGTACGGGGGTGGCATGGCTTTATTCCATGAGCGTCAACCTCTGGCCGCAATGGTTCCCGATGGAAGCAAGACACCTCTATTATGAAGCCAGTGCGATGATTATCGGTCTGATTAACCTCGGGCACATGCTGGAAGCGCGGGCTCGTCAGCGCTCGTCCAAAGCACTGGAAAAATTACTCGATCTGACACCACCGACCGCGCGTGTTGTTACCGACGAAGGTGAAAAGAACGTGCCGCTGGCAGACGTTCAGGCGGGAATGTTGCTGCGCCTGACCACCGGTGACCGCGTTCCGGTAGATGGCGAAATCACTCAGGGCGAAGCCTGGCTGGATGAAGCCATGCTGACCGGAGAGCCTATTCCGCAACAAAAAGGCGAAGGCGATAGCGTCCACGCCGGTACGGTCGTACAGGACGGCAGCGTGCTGTTCCGCGCCAGTGCCGTTGGCAGCCACACCACACTGTCACGCATTATTCGTATGGTGCGCCAGGCGCAAAGCAGTAAACCGGAGATTGGTAAACTGGCTGACCGTATCTCCTCAGTGTTCGTTCCGGTCGTCGTCGTCATTGCGCTGGTGAGTGCGGCAATCTGGTATTTCTTCGGGCCGGCACCACAAATTGTTTATACGCTGGTGATAGCCACCACCGTACTGATTATTGCTTGCCCTTGTGCGCTGGGCCTGGCAACGCCAATGTCGATTATTTCCGGTGTGGGTCGTGCCGCTGAGTTTGGGGTTCTGGTACGTGATGCCGATGCGCTGCAGCGCGCCAGCACGCTCGATACCGTCGTGTTTGATAAGACCGGGACATTGACAGAAGGTAAACCGCAGGTTGTCGCCATCAAAACGTTTGGCAACACCGATGAAGCGCTGGCAATTCGTCTGGCAGCAGCCCTTGAACAGGGCTCCAGCCACCCGCTGGCCAGAGCGATACTGGACAAAGCCGGTGATGTTACGCTGCCACAGGTCAATGGTTTCCGTACGCTGCGTGGTTTAGGCGTCAGTGGCGAAACAGAGGGTCATACGCTGCTGCTGGGTAACCAGGCGCTGCTTAATGAACAGCAGGTAGATACCACTGAAATGGAAGCTGAAATCACCGCTCAGGCATCCCAGGGGTCAACCCCGGTCCTGTTGGCGATTGATGGCAAAGCGGCGGCGCTGTTAGCGGTGCGTGATCCACTGCGTAGCGACAGCGTGGCAGCACTTCAGCGCCTGCACCGCAACGGGTATCGTCTGGTGATGCTTACCGGTGACAACCCAACCACGGCTAACGCTATTGCCAAAGAAGCCGGTATTGATGAGGTGATTGCCGGTGTTCTGCCGGATGGTAAAGCCGAGGCGATTAAACGTCTGCAAAGCCAGGGGCGTCAGGTTGCCATGGTGGGTGACGGTATCAACGATGCACCTGCGCTGGCTCAGGCCGATGTCGGAATTGCCATGGGTGGCGGCAGCGATGTGGCGATTGAAACCGCCGCGATTACGCTGATGCGTCATAGCCTGATGGGCGTTGCGGATGCGCTGTCTATCTCCCGGGCAACGCTGCGTAATATGAAGCAGAACCTGGTCGGCGCGTTTATTTATAACAGCATCGGTATCCCCGTTGCCGCTGGGATCCTGTGGCCGTTCACCGGAACACTGCTGAATCCGGTCGTTGCAGGGGCGGCGATGGCGCTCTCCTCCATTACTGTGGTGAGCAACGCTAACCGACTGCTGCGCTTCAAACCGAAAGAGTAACCCTCTGCCGCATGGCGCTCACGCTTATCCGGCCTACAAAGTGCAGGTAACATTGTAGGCCGGATAAGACGATTTCGCGTCGCCATCCGGCGATTCTCGCATTGCACCTTCCTGGACCACGCGCTAGCATGAAAGTCTACTTAGGGAGGTCGTATGGATCTGTTATACCGGGTAAAAACATTTTTCACCGCGCTACGCGGCAACCACTATACCTGGCCTGCCATCGACATTTCATTGCCCGGCAACCGCCATTTTCATCTGATTGGCAGTATTCACATGGGCAGTCGCGATATGGCACCTCTGCCTGCCAAATTACTCAAAAAACTCAACCATGCCGACGCGCTGATTGTCGAAGCAGATGTTTCCGGTGACGACGCGCCGTTTGCTAACCTTCCTACATTTGCCGCACTCGAAGAACGTATCAGCCCGGAGCAGTTAGAAAACCTGCGTAAAGTCACCAGCGAACTGGGGATTTCCCCTTCTCTGCTGTCTACCCAGCCGTTGTGGCAAATCGCCATGATATTACAGGCGACACAGGCACAGCAGTTGGGGCTACGGGCGGAATACGGAATTGATTACCAATTGCTGAAAGCGGCAAAACAAGCGCATAAACCCGTCATCGAACTGGAAGGCGCATCCAGCCAAATCGAGCTGTTATGTCAGTTACCTGATAACGGGCTGGCCCTGTTGGACGATACTCTGACGCACTGGCATACCAATGCCAGATTGTTGCAACAGATGATGGGTTGGTGGCTTAAAACACCACCACGCAATAGCGAACTGACGCTTCCCAATACCTTTAGCCAGTCGTTGTATGACGTATTGATGCATCAACGCAACACCGCCTGGCGCGATCGGCTCAGAGCGATGCCTGCTGGTCATTACGTCGTGGCCGTTGGCGCGTTGCATCTGTACGGAGAAGGAAATTTGCCGGAGATGTTACGGTAAAAAAAATGGCCAATATTTCTATTGGCCCGTCAAAGAGGAATTTCATCATTATTATGATCCCAATGCTTAAAGCATCGGTGTAGTTCGATTGTCGCTCAAAGTCATCATCCTGCCAATACTATTGCGCAAGATGGTACTATTTTTTAGACAGACATCAGGCGTATGCTTGAGTCGTATTTTGTCTGGTCCAGGAAAATTGCTATGACACCCGCCGTTAAATTACTCGAAAAAAACAAAATCTCTTTCCAGATCCACACCTACGATCACGATCCGTCCGAGACGAACTTTGGTGATGAAGTGGTGCGCAAGTTAGGTCTGAATGCGGACCAGGTCTACAAAACGCTGCTGGTTGCCGTGAATGGCGATATGAAGCATCTGGCGGTTGCGGTCACGCCTGTAGCCGGTCAATTGGATCTCAAAAAGGTCGCTAAGGCGTTGGGGGCTAAAAAGGTCGATATGGCCGATCCAATGGTTGCGCAACGAACCACCGGTTATCTGGTGGGGGGGATCAGCCCATTAGGACAGAAAAAGAGATTGCCAACGCTCATTGATGCTCCTGCCCAGACGTTTGACACCATTTATGTTTCCGGCGGCAAACGCGGGCTGGATATCGAACTGGCAGCGGGCGATCTGGCGAAAATTCTGGATGCGAAATTCGCCGACATCGCCCGCCGTGATTAAGCGATTTTAGAATGATTGCCTGATGGCGCCCAGCTTTAAGGCCTACAAATCGAATACTCAACAGGGCGTTATTGGTGAAGGCAGTTTGGACGCGGCCAGCGCGCAGGAACCGGAGCGTACATGTAGTACGTGAGGATTATTCGCTACGCTCCCCCTCCGGGCCGCCCTGATGGGCGTTCAAAACTCTGTGAGTTTTGTCCGAGCACTGCCCGCGTTCAAAATGGCGAACAAAATAGCCCTGTTACTGCCAGGTAACTTCACCCTTCGGCTCATACATACTGGCATCCAGCGGTGAGTTCTTCTGCACGTACTCTTTCAGCACTTCCGCATCAATAAACCCGGTATTCACATAGCCTGGTTTGTTATCAATTCGCGGATAGCCATCGCCGCCGGTCGCGTTGAAGCTCAGGGTCGCCATACGATAGGTTTTGGCTGGGTCAACGGGTTCGCCTTTGATTTTCAAATCGTTAAGCTTGCCATCTTTCGCCACAAAGCTGACGTTAGCAAACTGCGGATAGGCCCCGGAGTCCGGCTTCATTTGCGCCACCGCGGCCAGATAGTCAATCACCTCTTTCCCACTCATGTCTGCATACACCACGATGTTTCCGAACGGCTGTACTTTCAGCACGCTCTTATAAGTGATATCGCCACCTTCGATGGAATCACGGATACCGCCGCCGCTCATCACGCCAAAATCAGCGCTGGTTCGCGCCATTTGCGCAGCCAGCAGCAAATGTCCCATGTTGGTCTGCACGAAACGGACTTTGCTTCGGTCGCCTTCGAGGCGCGCATTAACACTACCGATTTTCACGTCGAGCTGCGCTTTACCTTTATTCTGGAACGGCGTCAGCAACGAAAGCATTTGCTGATTTTCAGCTATTTCCGGGGTGTAGAGTACGCGCTCACTTTTACCGTTGTCCCAGGTCACTTTTTTCTTCAGGTTGACGGGAATGAGCTGGTAGTTAACCATTTTCATTTCGCCGTTACGGAACTCAAAGTCCGCCCGGCCCACGTATTTCCCCCACTCATGCGCCTGCACAATCCAGATCCCATTTTGCTTGTCTGGCGCACACGGCGTACCCGGTACGTAATCAACCTGCTTCTTGTTCTCTGAAGCCATACACACCGGATCCTGCGAGTGACCACCGACAATCATCGCCAGCGATCCCGCCGGCAGGCTACGCGCCATTTCGACATCGCCGGGGGCGTTCGAACCGTGGTTGCCGTTGTCATAATGTCCCATATGGGTGGTCGCGATAATGATGTCTGGCTTTTCACCCATATTCAGTTCCTGGATAACCAGTTTGGCTTCATCAGCAGGTTTACGGAACTCAATATCGGTAAAGAACTCGGGGTTGCCTATTTTAGCGGTATCGTCAGTGGTTAAACCGAGTACGGCAATTTTTAAATCCTGGCGCTTGAAGATGGCCCACGGCTTAAATAAACGCTCGCCGGTGCTTTTCTGATAGATATTGGCCGAGAGAAAAGGGAATTTGGACCATTTTTCCTGCTGGCGCAATACGGTCATAGGATTATCAAACTCGTGGTTTCCGACTGCCATTGCGTCATAGCCAATCAGGTTCATCCCACGAAAATCAGGTTCCGCATCCTGCAGATCGGACTCCGGTACGCCGGTATTAATGTCGCCACCGGAAAGCAACAGTACGCTGCCCCCTTCCTCTGCCACCTCTTTACGAATACCGTCCACCAGCGTTTTTTGCGCCGCCAGCCCGTACTCTCCGTATTCGCTGCGCCAGAAGTGACCGTGATGATCGTTGGTATGCAGAATGGTAATTTTGTAGGTTTTATCTTTTTCGTACGCCTGTGCAGGCTGACCTGCCAGCGTAAATGCGGCGAATAACGCCAGCGCCACGCCCCGTTTTAAAAACTTCATATTTCTCTCCCTGAGCCAAAATCAACAACTGAAATTACAATGATATGAAATAATAGTCGAAAATGTTTTCAGAAATGAGACTTCCTTCAAACACCTTCCGCAGGTATGTTAGTCAGGTAATAATAACAAAATAGATTACCCTCATAATCGCAACCCAAACAGAAGTGACTTTCTATGGCAATAAGTGAACCAACCCCGCCTGTGGCTGGCGCGTCAGCGTCGGTTGCTAAAGCACGCACCTCATTTGGCATTTTAGGAGCGATCAGCCTCTCCCATTTGCTAAACGATATGATTCAGTCGCTGATCCTGGCGATTTATCCGCTATTGCAGTCAGAGTTCTCGCTGACGTTTATGCAGATCGGGATGATCACCCTAACCTTCCAGCTTGCTTCTTCGCTGCTGCAACCGGTGGTGGGTTACTGGACGGACAAATACCCGATGCCGTGGTCGCTGCCCATTGGGATGTGCTTCACGCTGAGCGGGCTTGTTTTGCTGGCCATGGCCGGCAGTTTCCATATGGTGCTGCTCGCCGCGGCGCTGGTTGGCACCGGCTCTTCGGTATTTCATCCTGAATCGTCCCGCGTGGCACGCATGGCCTCCGGCGGTCGTCATGGCCTGGCACAGTCAATTTTCCAGGTTGGCGGTAACTTCGGTAGCTCTTTGGGACCCTTGCTGGCAGCTGTCATCATCGCGCCATATGGTAAGGGTAATGTGGCCTGGTTTGTTCTGGCTGCGTTATTAGCGATTGTCGTCCTGGCACAAATCAGCCGTTGGTACGCTGCGCAGCATCGGATGAGTAAAGGAAAACCGAAAGTCGCCATCGTAAATCCGTTACCGCGCAATAAAGTGGTGCTGGCAGTAAGCATCCTGCTGGTACTGATTTTCTCCAAATACTTCTATATGGCGAGCATCAGCAGCTATTACACCTTTTATCTGATGCAAAAATTCGGATTATCGGTACAAAACGCCCAGTTTCACCTGTTTGCTTTCCTGTTTGCCGTCGCGGCCGGGACGGTGATTGGCGGACCATTAGGCGATAAAATTGGCAGAAAATATGTTATTTGGGGCTCTATCCTCGGCGTTGCGCCATTTACCCTCGTTTTATCCTACGCAACGCTGGAATGGACCGGGATTTTAACCGTGATCATTGGTTTTATCCTCGCATCGGCGTTTTCTGCCATTTTGGTCTACGCGCAGGAGCTGCTTCCTGGGCGTATCGGCATGGTTTCTGGGCTATTTTTCGGTTTTGCCTTCGGCATGGGCGGCTTGGGAGCCGCGGTGCTAGGGCTGATAGCCGACCATACCAGCATCGATTTGGTCTACAAAATATGTGCTTTCCTGCCACTTCTGGGGATACTGACCATATTCTTACCTGATAACCGACACAAAGCCTGATTTTCTGACGGCCAAAAGTAAACTTTGGCCGTCATTACTTACAGTAGCCATCAGCCTTTACCTCTCATATATCGCTGTACTTTTCCGATCCGTGCTTTTTTGCGCGTAAAATCCCGTTTTCTTCAAAATTCAATAATTATTCATAAACATAAACATTAAAATTGTCATAAACTATTACTCGTAGTTTGGGTTTTTAGGATCATCACAGCAACCAAAGGAGACGGAATGCATCACGCCACCCCGCTTATCACCACCATTGTCGGCGGCCTTGTGCTCGCTTTTATATTAGGCATGATTGCCAATAAACTACGTATTTCTCCTCTGGTGGGATATCTGTTAGCGGGCGTTCTGGCCGGTCCATTTACACCTGGTTTTGTTGCTGATACTAAGCTCGCGCCTGAGCTGGCCGAGCTTGGCGTTATTCTGCTGATGTTCGGCGTGGGACTGCACTTTTCGTTGAAGGATTTGATGGCGGTAAAGTCTATCGCCATTCCCGGTGCGATTGCCCAGATAGCAGTGGCAACGCTGCTGGGTATGGCGCTTTCAGCCGTATTAGGCTGGTCGCTGATGGTAGGGATCGTGTTTGGTCTGTGTCTTTCAACCGCCAGTACCGTGGTGCTACTGCGTGCGCTTGAGGAACGACAGCTCATTGACAGCCAGCGCGGGCAAATTGCCATTGGCTGGCTGATTGTCGAAGATCTGATGATGGTACTGACGCTGGTTCTCCTGCCAGCCGTCGCCGGGATGCTGGAAAAAGAAGATGTTGGCTTCGCCTCGTTGGCCGTCGATATGGGCATTACCATCGGTAAGGTGGTGGCGTTTATCGCGATTATGATGCTGGTGGGTCGTCGCCTGGTACCGTGGATTATGGCCCGCAGCGCCGCAACCGGTTCGCGCGAACTGTTTACCCTCTCAGTCCTCGCTCTCGCCTTAGGTATCGCCTTTGGCGCAGTAGAGCTGTTCGATGTCTCCTTTGCGCTGGGCGCGTTCTTCGCCGGTATGGTGCTGAATGAATCTGAACTGAGCCACCGTGCGGCCCATGATACCCTGCCGTTGCGCGATGCGTTCGCCGTGCTGTTCTTTGTTTCCGTCGGGATGCTGTTCGATCCGTTAGTTCTGATCCAGCAGCCGTTGGCGGTACTGGGCACGCTGGCGATTATTATCTTTGGTAAATCCCTTGCCGCCTATTTCCTGGTGCGTCTGTTTGGTCACTCCCAACGTACGGCGCTCACCATTGCCACCAGCCTGGCGCAGATTGGTGAATTTGCCTTTATCCTGGCGGGTCTGGGAATGGCGCTAAACCTGCTGCCGCAGGCCGGACAGAATCTGGTGCTGGCTGGGGCAATCCTGTCCATCATGCTCAACCCGGTGCTGTTCGCGGTGTTAGAAAAATACCTCGCCAAAACAGAAACGTTGGAAGAGCAGACGCTGGAAGAGGCTATCGAAGAAGAGAAGCAAATTCCGGTGGATATCTGCAATCACGCCTTGCTGGTTGGCTTTGGCCGCGTCGGCAGCCTGCTGGGTGAGAAATTGATGGCTGCGGGGATCCCGCTGGTGGTTATTGAAACCTCACGTACCCGGGTGGATGAACTGCGCGAGCGTGGGATCCGCGCTGTGCTGGGAAATGCCGCCAACGAAGAGATTATGAATCTGGCGCATCTGGACTGCGCGCGCTGGCTGCTGCTGACCATTCCCAATGGTTATGAAGCGGGTGAAATTGTCGCTTCTGCACGTGAGAAATGCCCGTCGATTGAGATTATCGCCCGTGCGCATTATGACGATGAGGTGGAATATATTACCGAACGCGGCGCCAACCAGGTCGTCATGGGTGAGCGTGAAATCGCCCGCACCATGCTGGAGCTAATTGAAACGCCGCCTGCAGGTGAAGTTGCTACGGCCAGTTAATGTCCGTGCCGGATAGCGCTATTGCTTATCCGGCCTATGCAAGATTTAACGGTCCCAGTACGACTCTTCGAGACTGTCTTCACGTTCCGGCAAACCGCGCGTCAGGCGCGGTGAATGCTGGTTCAGCACCTGATAACTCACGCGATTAGCATACTTACACACCTGGGCTAACGACGAATAGGTCAGCCAGGTGAACTTGTGCTTGCTGGAGTTAGGCACGTTGCTGCGGTGATAGCTGTTGGCGGTAATATCATGCAGCAATGCCGCCAGCGCGCCATCACCCGCGCCGTTGGTATTCATTATCTTTTCAGGCCCGCCCATATACGGTGCGATGTGCGAATACACGCGCAGCGGATTGGTACAGTCTTTATGGCGCATGGCGCGGCTGAATTCGTACTGGTTAAATTCGGCAATAGCACCGGGCAGCAGCGGATGCTGGGTTTTACGTTTGACTTCTTCTTCCGTAAAGCCCGCCATATACAGACCCGCCGGCCCCGCAGTGCACAGCACCAGATCCACCCAATCCAGCGCCTTGTCAGACGCCAGCAGCGGATCGTTTTCGCCGGTCAGCGCTTCGGCCTCTTCTTCATTCATCGCCAGAATAGAGACATGCTCTTTCAGGAATGCCTGCCACCACTGTGGGTTATCGGCAATGACGAATTTGGTGCCCAGGGTCAGAACCACCGGCACATTGTGTTTTTTGGCATATTCAATCGCCTTCATGGTCGCTTCCGGCATCGGCTCACCCGGTTCGCAGCGCACCAGATAGGACGTCAGCACCAGCGCGGACGCGCCGGCAATCACCGATTCAGGGATGCTATCCGCCCGTAGTTTATTCATATGCCCAGGGCTGATTGCGAAGGTACGCTCACCTGACTCGCCAATCAGCGTAAAGCAGCGGCCAATCGGTCCGTTAACGCCTTGCAGGTAGTTCAGGTCGGTACGGCTGGAGGTATTGCATAAATAGCGGTACGCATAGCTGCCAATCTCGATATTGCTGCACATCACGCCCAGCAGCACCGAGCGGTCATCCGCCAGTACGGAGTAGTTGTGCATCGTGTTACCGATAGTACCGCCCGCAAACTGATGGGTGATCAAATTTTCACGCACCAGTTCCTGGTAGAGCGCTTCAGCAACATCATCGGCAATCACCAGAGAGTGCCCGGCGCTTAATCCATAACGTTTTACAAAATCATCATCCACTTTGGCTTCAATATCCACCAGCGTCTGGTCGATGCCCACCACCCAGGCTGCGCTGGTTTCATTTTCTGGCTGAATTTGTTGCAGCAACGGATCGCGCGCGCTGACGGGAAAATAGTGTTTGGATTTGCGTTTACCGGGAAATTTCATGGTCGATTTTACGGGTGGTTAACTGAGCGATGCATGGTAGCACATTCCCTGCCACGCATGCGATGCAGCGCTAAGTTTCAATATCAGACGGTGAGATCGCAGTTTATACGGGAGTAATTTCTACAATAACTCACCTTCACAAGGAGCGTTTTATGAAGCCGGAAAACAAGATCCCCGTACTCGACAGAATTTCGGATGAAATGAAAAGCGTGGTGAATTTTCATCGCGACGATCTGCCGCCGTGGCCCGCTGCCGATGACTTCGTGGCCCAGCGCCAACACTACATTCATGAACGGCAGTTGTGGAATGCCGATGCCCCAGAAATGGATACCCGCGAATGCGTTATTTCTACCGCATGCGGCCCCGTGGCCACACGCATCTACGCTCCGCAACCCCATAGCCAGGCAACGCTATATTACCTGCACGGCGGCGGTTTTATTCTCGGTAATCTGGATACCCACGACCGTATTATGCGCTTGCTGGCGCGCTATACGCAGTGCACTGTAATTGGTATCGACTATTCGCTTGCGCCGGAAGCCCGTTTCCCGCAAGCCATCGAAGAGATTGCCGCCGTCTGCCAGTATTTTCATCAGCACGCTGGCGACTATTCTCTTAATGTGAATCATATTGGTTTTGCGGGTGATTCCGCCGGGGCCATGCTGGCGCTTGCCAGCGCGCTGTGGCTGCGGGATAAACGCATTGTCTGCGGCAAGGTGGCTGGAGTGCTGTTGTGGTATGGGCTTTACGGCCTGCAGGATTCACTGAGCCGACGGCTGATGGGCGGAGCGTGGGATGGGTTAACCCGCGAGGACTTGCAGATGTACGAAAACGCGTACCTGCGTAGCGCTGACGATCGCGAGTCACCGTATTATTGCCTGTTTAATAACGACCTGACGCGTGACGTGCCGCCGTGTTTTATCGCCGGCGCTGAATTTGATCCGCTGATTGACGATAGCCGCTTACTATTCCAGACGTTGCAGGCGCATCAGCAGCCCTGTCAGTACAAAATGTACCCCGGCACGCTGCACGCCTTCCTGCACTATTCGCGAATGATGAAAACCGCCGACGATGCGTTGCGGGAAGGCGCTCGTTACTTCAGAGCCCAGCTTTAACGGTAAGCGTCGGTCAGTTTAACCATCATTTCAATATGTTCCGGTGCGGCATTAAGCGCCGGAATATACTCATATTGCTTACCGCCCGCCTCGAGGAAAATTTCCCGGTTTTGTACCGCTATCTCTTCCAGCGTTTCGAGGCAATCTGCCGAGAAGCCCGGACACATAACCTGGATATGTTGTGTCCCTTTCTCCGCCAGCATTTTTAACGTTTCGTCGGTATACGGCGTCAGCCACGGTTCGCGGCCAAAGCGAGACTGGAAGGTCATCATTACTTTTTCTGGCGGCAGACCAAGCGCTGAAACCAGCTCACGGGTGGTATCGCGACAGCGCTGCGGGTAGTCATCGCCTTCATCGGCGTAACGCTGCGGAATGCCGTGGTAAGAGAGCAGCAGCAAATCAGGTTCACCGTGTTGAGCAAATGAATCCCGGGCACTCTTCGCCAGCGCATCGATGTAGCTGCTGTCATCGGCGTAATCACGAATAAATGAAACGCCAGGAATACCGCGTTTACGCGCTAAGATACGCGCCAGTTCATCCCAGACGGCTGCAACAGTTGAACAGGAATATTGCGGATACAGCGGTAACACCACCATGTGTTCAACCCCGCTTGCCAACAGTTCATCGACCGCGCTTTCGAGCGATGGCGAACCGTAGCTCATTCCCAGCGCGACAGGGGTATTTGGTAGGCGTTCTGCCAGCGCCTGCTGTTGTGCCTTGCTGTAGACCATCAGCGGGGAACCGTCTTCCATCCAGATTGACTGGTATAGCTTGGCTACGCGTGGCGCACGCAACGGTAAAATCACCCCGCGCAGCAGCGGCCACCACAGTGCAGGTGACGTATCAACTACGCGTGGATCGCTTAAAAACTGGCGCAGGTAGCGCTTAACGGCTTCGGGGGTTGGGGCATCGGGAGTGCCGAGGTTTGCCAGCAGGATACCGGTTTTCGTCTGACGCATTACCGCCTCTTATCGATTCAAATTGTTGATAATTGTAGCGGAAAAGCGATCAAGAATAACTAATTGCTGTGAGAGGTAAGACGAGAATTTGCCTGATGGCGCTGCGCTTATCAGGCCTACGAGATAATGGCAGGCCTGATAAGAGGTTTATTACGCGAAAAAATTAGCCGAGGATTTTTTCCAGGGCTGCGCGCACGTCAGCCACGGCCTGAGTACCGTCAACTTTCGCGTATTTGGTGTTACCCGCCTGCGCTTCTTTAGAGTAGTAGCCGATCAGCGGAGCGGTCATCTGATGGTATTCCACCAGGCGCTTACGTACGGTCTCTTCCTGATCGTCTTTACGGGTGGTCAGCTCTTCGCCGGTCACGTCGTCTTTACCTTCAACCTTAGGCGGGTTGAATTTGATGTGGTAAACGCGGCCAGAAGCAGCGTGTACGCGACGACCCACGATACGGTCAACGATCAGTTCGTCAGGTACGTCAAACTCCAGAACGTAGTCCACGTTGATGCCCGCTTCTTTCATGGCGTCTGCCTGCGGAATAGTACGCGGGAAGCCATCAAGCAGGAAACCATTACGGCAGTCTTCCTGAGCAATACGCTCTTTTACCAGCGCGATCACCAGTTCATCAGTCACCAGCTTACCGGCGTCCATGATGTCTTTCGCTTGTTTGCCCAGCTCGGAGCCAGATTTCACGGCGGCACGCAGCATATCACCGGTGGAGATTTGCGGAATACCATACTTCTCCATGATGAACTGAGCCTGAGTTCCTTTACCCGCGCCCGGAGCGCCAAGCAGAATGATACGCATTACGAAAATCCCCTTAAAGGTTGTCGATATTTTTTAAAAAGCGCTAAACGATACCACCATCACGCAATTGGCTCAAGAAAGACGCCCGGCGCTGAAACGGTTAACGGTGGGAAAATTAAAAATAAGGCGAGAAAATGCCGGATCGCGGTGTAAACCGCGTATCCGGCATGAGATTGACGAGAGTGTAGGCCGGATAAGCGTTAGCGCCATCCGGCATCACATTACGGGTATCAGGACACCAGCAACTGGTTCATACGACGGATGAACTGGTTCGGATCTTCCAGCGTGCCGCGCTCAGCAAACAGCGCCTGATCCAGCAGCAGTTCGACCCACTCTTTAAACTGCGCTTCATCCTGGGTATCCGCCGTGCGTTTTACCAGCACGTGGTCCGGGTTCAGTTCAAAGATATATTTCACTTCCGGTACGGCCTGGCCCGCAGCGGCAAACAGTTTCGCCATCTGGGTGCTCATTTCGTCTGCATCGGTGGTGACGATGGCTGGCGTGTCGGTCAGACGGTGTGTCAGACGCACTTCTTTTACGCGGTCGCCCAGCAGGGTCTTCACGCGCTCAACGAACGGCGTCAGCGCTTTTTCCGCTTCTTTTGCCGATTCGTCAACTTCATCCGCCAGCTTGTCGATGGACTCGTCAGCTTTGGCAACGGACTGGAATGCCTTACCGTCGAACTCGGTCAGGTAGTTCATCATCCACTCATCGATGCGGTCAGAAAGCAGCAGCACTTCGATGCCTTTCTTACGCAGCAGTTCCAAGTGCGGGCTGCTCTTCGCCGCCGCATAGCTGTCTGCGGTGATGTAGTAGATTTTCTCCTGCCCTTCTTTCATACGCGACACGTAGTCTTCCAGCGACACGGTCTGTGCGGAGGAGTCAGTATGCGTAGACGCGAAGCGCATCAGCTTAGCGATAGTTTCCTGGTTGGCGTGATCTTCAGCCGGGCCTTCTTTCAGCACCAGGCCGAACTGCTTCCAGAAGGTCTGGTATTTTTCCGCATCGTCTTTCGCCAGTTTTTCCAGCATCTGCAGTACGCGTTTGGTCAGCGCGCTGCGCAGGTTACGGGTGACGGTGCTGTCCTGCAGGATCTCACGAGAAACGTTCAGCGGCAGATCGTTGGAATCTATCAGACCGCGGACAAAGCGCAGATAGTTCGGCATGAACTGCTCGGCGTCGTCCATGATGAACACACGCTGGACGTACAGTTTCAGACCATGCTTGTGATCGCGGTTCCACATATCCCACGGAGCCTGGGACGGGATGTACAGCAGGCTGGTGTACTCCTGCTTACCTTCCACACGGTTGTGGCTCCAGGTCAGCGGGTCAGTGAAGTCGTGGGCGATGTGCTTGTAGAATTCGTTGTACTCGTCGTCTTTGATTTCCGACTTGTTACGGGTCCACAGCGCCTGCGCCTTGTTGATCTTTTCCCAGGAAACCACGGTCTCGCCGTCTTTCTCTTCGGATTTTTCGATCTCTACCGGCAGAGCGATATGGTCGGAATATTTGCTGATGATGGAACGTACGCGCCAGTCATCAAGGAACTCATCTTCGCCTTCGCGCAGGTGCAGAGTGATTTCGGTGCCGCGATCGTCTTTGGTGATGTCGGCAACTGTGTACTCGCCTTCGCCCGCAGATTCCCAGAAAACGCCGTTTTCCGGTTTATCGCCCGCAGCGCGGGTACGCACGGTGACTTTGTCCGCCACGATGAACGCAGAGTAGAAACCTACCCCGAACTGGCCGATCAACTGGCTGTCTTTCGCCTGATCGGAACCCATGGATTCGAGGAAAGATTTAGTACCGGATTTCGCAATAGTCCCCAGATGATCGATAACGTCATCACGGTTCATCCCCACGCCATTATCGGCAATGGTCAACGTACGCTTATCTTTATCGAAGGAAACACGTACACGCAGCTCACCGTCCCCTTCATACAGGTCCGGGTTAGACAGGGCGCGGAAACGCAGCTTGTCTGCCGCATCCGAGGCGTTAGAGATAAGCTCACGCAGGAAGATTTCTTTATTGGAATACAGAGAATGGATCATCAGGTGCAGAAGCTGTTTTACTTCTGACTGAAAACCACGAGTTTCTTGTCCTTTCATGTAGATCTACCTCAACAATGCCATTTTCAATGGTAAAAACACGTTGAGGGTGAAATGGGGACAAGCGGGAAGGATTTCAAGCGGAAGCCGCCGTCGCGGCCTCCGTTTGTTCAGAATTTAATCTTGTGTCGTCCTGCCAGAGAGTGCGACAGCGTAGTGCCATCGACCATTTCCAGCTCGCCGCCTACCGGAACGCCATGGGCGATACGGCTGGCTTCAACGCCATATTGCATACAAAGCTCAGCAATATAGTTGGCGGTCGCCTCTCCTTCGACCGTGGGATTGGTCGCCAGGATCAGTTCGTTGATGTGCTCAGACTCCAGTCGCTGTTCGAGACGATCCAGCCCGATATCATCAGGGCCAATACCGTCCAGCGGCGACAGGTGTCCCATCAGCACGAAGTAACGTCCAGAAAATTGCCCGGTTTGCTCAATGGCGTAGATGTCCGCCGGACTTTCCACCACGCAAATCTGACCGTTTTCCTGGCGACGCGGGTTCGAGCAGATGTTGCAGACGTCTTGCTCAGTGAAGGTGCGGCAATCGGCACAGTGGCCGATTTCCGACATTGCCTTCGTTAACGCCTGCGCCAGACGCATCCCGCCGCTGCGATCGCGCTGAAGTAGCGTGAACGCCATGCGCTGCGCCGACTTCGGGCCAACGCCCGGCAGACAGCGCAGTGCTTCCATAAGCTGAGTTAACAGCGGGCTGGTTTGCATCAGAACGGCATCTTAAAGCCAGGCGGCAGCTGCATTCCGGAGGAAACAGAGGCCATCTTCTCTTTCTGCGTCTCTTCAATGCGACGTGCAGCGTCGTTGAATGCCGCAGCAACCAGGTCTTCCAGCATCTCTTTGTCGTCTTCCAGCAGGCTTGGATCGATCTCCACACGACGGCAGTTGTGCGCGCCGTTGATGGTCACTTTTACCAGACCCGCGCCAGATTCGCCGGTCACTTCCAGCTTGGCGACTTCTTCCTGCATCTGCTGCATTTTTTCTTGCATCTGCTGGGCCTGTTTCATCAGGTTACCCAGACCGCCTTTACCAAACATAGGCTTCTCTCTCAATCACGTTAAGGGATGACGACCGCCAAACCATTAGGTTCACGATCAAATGGGGCGAATACTCTCTTCGTCCAGCTCCGCATCGAAAAAACGACGCAGCGTCTGGATGTTATTATCCGCAATAATCGACTCACGCGCCTGCGCGAGCTTCTCTTCATAAATGGCCTGACGCCACTCCAGCGGCGTACGCACCGCTGGATTATCATCTTCAACGATGGTCAATTCAACCGTTGACCCCGTTAAGGAACTCAGTGCTTCAGCCAGTTTTTGCTGCGCGCCGCTGGAATTAAGGTGTCGCTGCGTGGAACGCAGGTGCAGGCAAACCACGTTGCCATTCTCTTCTTTCCAGGCATTAAGCGCCACCTGCTCCACCAGTTTAGGCAGCGAGAGCTGGCTCACCTGGGCGGCCCACGGGTCGCGTTCAATAGCTTCAGCCGCAAGCTTTGCCGCCAGTTCCGGCGTTTTTTCATGCTCAAGCGCTTTTTTCAGCGCTTTCGGCGTGGCGACGACTTCTTTGACTTCTGCAACAGGATTGGTCGCTTTCCAGCGATACGCTTCTTTCTTCGCCGGTGCTTTTTCCAGCGCAGAGACTGCCGGACGCGCCTGAACACGTTCCGACACCGAAGCCAGTCTTTCCAGCGCAGCATTATTCACCGGCCGCGCGCGGGAAGCGGCTGCCGGTTCACTCTTTTTTGCTTTGGTTGCTCCCTGAGCGCGTTGCAGCTGACTGCGCGCCGCCAGCACCTGGCTGGTGGCATCGGAGAGAGGCACATTCTGTTGCTGCTGAGCAGGCGCAGGCTGCTGCTGCACCTGAGTCGGAGTCATCACCGCAGTGGGTGCGACCGGGGCAAACGACTGTCGCGGGACTTCAGGTTCCGGGAGCGGCATGCGCGGATGAAAAGCCAGCGCACGCAGCAGCGTCATTTCGACGCCCATTCGCCTGTCCGGCGCATACGGCAGTTCTTTGCGCCCGATTAACAAAGTCTGGTAGTAAAGCTGCACATCGGTTGGCGGAACAATTCGCGCCAGTTCACGCATACGCTGTTCAATGGCGGCCATATCGCTGCCGAGCGCGGCAGGCGAAAGCTGAACCATGGCAATACGATGCAGCAAAGCCGACATCTCAACCAACAGCGCTTCCCATTCGATACCGCGCGCGGCGGCGTCGTTCACCAGCGCCATAACGCGTTCGCCGTCCGCAGCCACAACCGCTTCAATGAGCGAGAGCGCCTGGTCGTCGTCCAGCGTGCCGAGCATGGTGCTCACCGCGTCGGTCGAGACCTGACCATCGCCGCTGGCGATCGCCTGATCGGTCAGGCTCAGCGCATCACGCAGGCTGCCGTCCGCGGCGCGAGCCAGCAGTTGCAGTGCACGTGGTTCATGGGCGATATGCTCTTCTTTGAGGATATGCTCAAGCTGATGGCGAATCTGTTCGACATCCAACGCTTTAAGATGGAATTGCAGACAGCGCGACAGGATAGTCACCGGCAGCTTCTGCGGATCGGTAGTCGCCAGCAGGAACTTAACGTGCGCGGGCGGCTCTTCGAGCGTTTTCAGCAAGGCGTTAAAACTGTGGCGCGACAGCATGTGCACTTCATCGATCAAGTAGACCTTAAAGCGACCACGCGCAGGCGCATACTGGACGTTATCCAGCAGGTCACGGGTGTCTTCGACTTTGGTGCGTGAGGCGGCGTCGATTTCAATCAGATCGACAAAACGCCCCTGCTCGATTTCCCGGCAATTATCGCACACGCCGCACGGCGTGGCGGTGATGCCGGTTTCACAGTTTAATCCCTTCGCCAGCAAACGGGCGATAGAGGTTTTCCCGACGCCACGGGTGCCGGAAAACAAATAAGCATGATGAATACGCCCTAGCGACAAGCCGTTCGCCAGTGCCGTCAGCACATGTTCCTGGCCGACGACGTCAGCAAAGGTTTGTGGGCGCCATTTTCGGGCTAAGACCTGATAACTCATTGGCAGGCTCTGAAAGGCTGGAGGGTGGATTCACAGGGGGATAATGCTAACACAACCTCGCAGCGACGGCGAGGTTGACACGTTATATTCGGGCGTTATCGTTGCAGTCAGTTTGGTTTCGGGCAGCGCACAGAAACCGGAGCGTACACGCAGTACGTGAGGATTTCGAGCACTGACCGGGGCCAAAATGGCAAAAAAGATAGCCCTAAATTAGTGGCCCGGGAATGGAACCAGGCTATAACAGGTCAGCCCCTGTTTTTCCAGACGCTGTTCGCCGCCCAGATCATACAGGTTAATGATAAAAGCGGCATCGGTCACTTCACCACCCAGACGGCGGATCAGCTTCACGGTCGCTTCAATCGTGCCGCCGGTTGCCAGCAGATCGTCCACAACCAGCACTTTATCGCCCGGTTTGATGGCATCAACGTGGATTTCCAGCTGATCGGTGCCGTATTCCAGCTCATAGGTCTCAGCAATAACTTCACGCGGAAGCTTACGGGGTTTGCGTACCGGAACAAAGCCGACGCCCAGACCCAACGCTACCGGCGCGCCAAACAGGAAGCCACGCGCTTCGGTGCCAACCACTTTAGTGATACCCGCATTTTTGTAGCGCTCAACCAGCAATTCAATGCTGAGAGCGTAGGCTTTCGGGTCTTCCAGTAAACTGGTGACATCACGAAAGAGAATGCCCGGTTTTGGGTAGTCGTGGATGCTTTTGATGCTATTTTTGAGAAACTCAAGCTGCTGTGCTGTCGCGGTCATAAGTTTGTGCCTGATTAATACAGTATTACTTCACGGCGCACTATACACTTCATCCTCGACGTATCTTGAATGATTTTGTGTCTATATAAGAGTCAAGGTTACACTTGCTTAACCTTTGACCACCTGCGCCTGTGCTCGAAAACGGTCGAATTTACTGGCTGTGAGAGACAATTGCAACAGCGATTATTGCGCTTTACTGCTTTTGTTGTTTTTCATCAATCACCGGGATCCGCCACATAAAAATCAGTAAACAGGCGAGAATAACCAGCAGCAGGCCGCGCACCCACATCATATTAACCAGCCAGAGCGAAATGCCAAACGTCACCAGGATCAACAAAATAGCGCGCGGTTTTGCCCCCGGCGGCATCGCACGGTGTTTTTGCCAGTGGCGCAAATACCCGCCGAACCACGAACGGTATAGCAACCAGTCGTGAAAACGCGGCGATGAGCGGGCAAAACACCAGGCGGCCAGCAGGATGAATGGCGTAGTAGGCAACAGAGGCAATACAACGCCCAGCGTTCCTAACACTACCGCTATCCAGCCAATGATGATTAGAATAATACGTTGCATAATATGAGTACTTAACACAGAGAATCGCTACTTTAGCATAACGGTTCTCATTTTCATCGGAGTGTTGTTGTGAAAACCGCCATGCTGTTACAGACGCTCGAAAGCCAGCTTAACCGCCTGCGACAGTGTTGTGCTCCGCTGGCGCATCACACAACGCTTAGCGCCCGCTTTGACAGGCATCTGTTCCACACGCGCAGCACGTTGCTACAGGCCTGCCTGGATGAAGCTGACGATAATCTTACTGCCCTACGTCGCGCCGTTGAGCAGCAACAACTCCCACAAATCACATGGCTTGCGGAACACCTTGCCTCACAGTTAGAGGCGATTTCACGTGAAACTACCAGTTGGCCTCTTCGAGAGTGGGACAGCGCTTCTCCAGGTCTGGCGCGCTGGCAGCGCAAGCGGGTCCAACATCAGGAATTTGAACGCCGTCTGGTTGAAATGACGCGTGTACGCAAAGAACGGCTGGCTCAGGCTACCGGCTTTGAAGAACAGCAAAAACTGCATCGTGAAGTAGAAGCATTCGAGGCGCGACTGGCGCGCTGTCGCCATGCCCTGGCAAGAATAGAAAACGTGCTGGCGCGTTTAACCCGTTAATCCCCGGAGAATTTATGTCATTAGAGAACGCCCCGGACGAGGTCAAACTGGCCGTCGATTTGATTGTTTTACTTGAGGAAAATCAGGTTGCGCCTGAAACCGTACTGAAGGCGCTGGAGATTGTTAAACGGGATTACGAAAAGAAACAGCTCTCTTCTTCAAAAAACGCGCTATAGCTGAAATGCCTGAAAGCGTTACACTCATCAGGCCTACGAATGAATCGAAGCTCGCAGGCCTGATGAGTTTTTCTATTAGCCTACCGAAGGCGTCGGATCATCACCTTTAATGATGTCACGCTTAACCTCGGTTACGGTATCACCTTTCGCGTTATGCAGGTGCACTTCGAGCTGGTTAAAGGCGATATCAATGTCGTTTTCACGGCACAAACGATCGACCGCACGGTTCAGTTCATCAACCGTGTGGCTACGATCGCGCAGTTCACGCACGTATAATCGCAGTTCATGATCCAGCGTGCTGGCGCCGAAGGCGGTAAAGAACACCGCAGGCTCCGGATCGTGCATCACTTTCGGATGTTCCATCGCCGCCTGCAACAGCACTTTCTTCACTTTATCAAGATCCGAACCGTAGGCCACGCCGATGCGGATCACCAGACGCGTGGTGGTATCGGAAAGCGACCAGTTGATCAAGCGCTCCGTCACAAATGCTTTGTTCGGGATGATCACCTCTTTGCGATCGAAGTCGGTAATGGTGGTGGCACGGATACGGATCTTGCTGACCGTTCCTGAGAACGTACCGATAGTCACGGTATCGCCGATGCGGACCGGGCGTTCAAACAGGATAATCAGACCGGAAACAAAGTTACCGAAGATTTCCTGCAAGCCAAAACCAAGACCAACCGACAGGGCTGCTGCCAGCCACTGTAGCTTATCCCACGAAACACCGAGCGATCCAAAGACCGTCATCGCGCCGATGGCGATGATCGCATAGTTAAGGATCGTGGTGATCGCATACGAAGCGCCCTGACGCATCTTCAGTCGCGACAGCACCAGCACTTCCAGCAGGCCGGGTAAGTTGCGGATCAACGCCCACGCGACCATTGAGGCAATAATCGCAAATAGCAGGCTGCCCATGGTGACGTCTTTCACCACCGCAGCCCCCGCTTCGGTGCCGTTGTAATGCCAGAGCGTAATGCTATCGAGGTAGCTGAATACGGTTATCAAATCAGACCAAATAGCCCAGAACAGAACACCAAACAGGGCAACCATTACCAGCATGGTAATGCGCAGCGTTTGCTGGTTAACCTGCTCAAGCGCGATGGTCGGTTCTTCCTGCGGCTCGGCACCTTCCGCCCCTTCTTTCACCAGGTTCTGACGACGCGCCAGAGCACGACGCCAGGCAATACGGCGTGCCGCCACGCTCAATCCACGCAGTACCGTCTGATACAGCAGGTTCCAGAGGATAACCAGATAGACCGTTTCAATCCAACGACCGGCCAGACGCAGCGTGGTGTAGAAATACCCTGTCGCCGTCAGCACCATTAGTGCAATTGGAATAATAGACAGCACGGTAATAGTGACTAAACGCAAGCCATGCGACTCTTTGTCGCGCCAGCTTTCGCGGCACATTGGCCATACCAGGAAGGCGATCAGCAACAGGTTGAGGAAAATAACCACCTGACCCAGCACATCGTCCATCAAATTAAGTGGCGACAGCTCAGCAATAACTGACCAGAAGTTAAGCGGCAACAGCGCCAGGCTAATACGCACGATCTGGCGGCGCCAGTGGCTGGTCTGTTTCGCTGGCATACCAAAATGACGAATTGCCACGCCATCTTTTTCCAGCACCTTCCAGCACAGACCAAACACCAACCAGAAGACCGTCATCTTCTTACTGAACGCCCACAGCAGGTCGCTGATATTCAACTGCATGGTAAGCAGAATCAGGCCCACGGCGAGGATAATCAGACACGCCGGCAACGCTCTGATCAGATCGATCAGTATCGCTTTTGGCGTATTAAGCTGACTGTCGTTACGCAAGTTCCCCACTGCGGCGGCTAATTTCTCCTGATACTCTTTCAGCCATTTCAAACGCCAGCGGATTAACCCGGCAATAAGCAGCAGCGGTAGCCCCGCAAGGAATGCAATAAAGACGGCGGGCCAGGCTTTTTCCCAGTTCACCGTGATTTTCATCGACTTAAACTGGTCTTTTAGCGTTTGTGGGAAGGCTTTGATCCAGTCCCAGTCCATCGGACGGTTACTATTAACCCAGAAGATTTGCTGCGTGAGGATCCCTTTCAGGTTCTTCGACACGCTCATTAGCTGCTGTTGATTGATTTGCAGGTTAATCGCCATCATCAACTGGTTGCCCAACTGCTTGTTCAACTGATCCAACAGTTCACGGCGCATATCCACAACCTGCAGCAGGGCATCATGGACTTCACCATTCACTTCGTTGCTGTGCCCTTCTTCCAGTTTGGCGACAAACGCATCGTTCTGGAATAGCGCATCGCGCTGCTGGTTAATCTCAAACTGTTCCAGACGCAAATCGGCGATTCGGTTAGTCATATCGGCAAGTTCATCCGCCGACGGCAGAGTTTGTTGTTGCTGATACAGAATACGCGACAGCAGCAGACTGCCTTTCAGGACGGCGATCTGTTCTTTAATATTGCGTTCGGATTGCAGCGCGCGGTCAAGCCAGTTTTTGACTTTGATATTCTGCTGCATCAGGTTGTTGCCGTTTTCGGTCGCGGCAATCAGACGCTGACTTAGCTGATGGTTAACGTCCAGTTCCTGCTTCACTAACGGATTTGACTGAATACGCTCGGCTTCATCCGGTGTTACCGCTTCCTGAGCCGTCTTTTCGGTTAGCGTCAATCGTTTGCTGTTCACCGCTTCTTGCAGGAGCTGGAGCTGATGTTCAAGCCGGTTACTGTTAGCTGTTACGTAATCACGTTGTTTTTGCAAGGTATCCTGCAAAACAGTATTGCCTTCCAGGCTCTTACGCTGTTGGTCGATCTGCGCATTCAGCAGCGCCTGCTGCGCCTGCAGCAACACCTGCTGACTGGGGCGTAACGCCGCCTCTCCCACATTGGTACCATCAAGTCGATTGCGGATTTGCTGCATTTGCTGCGACGCGGTGTACATCGCATTCTGCACACGCTCTGGCTGCGTCTGGAGCGACACCAGTTGGCTGTTGTAGGCAGCAAGATCGTTTTGCGAGCTTTGCAGGTCATCCAAAACTTGTGCCACGCGCGACTCAAGCTGTCGCAAGGAGAGTGTACTCAGCGTTTTTCGCGTTTCATCGTCGTTATCGACATCGCTGAGCGAATTTAACGCATCCGTCGCCTGACGCATTTTCTCCGGTGCCTGGGCAACTTTCTGGCGAAGCTGTACGGTCTCATCTTTCACGCGTTCGATTTTATCCAGCGTGGCGATGGTATCGATGAGATCCTGTTGAACCAGCTTATCCTGCGCGGAGAGATCTTTTTGTTTACTCAGTGCATCCAGTTGGCTCTGAATATCCGCTTTCGTCGGCAGTTCACCACTCTGTTGCGCCCGCGCAAAAGCAGACGACTGGCAAGAAAGCAAGAGAATGAAGAAAAAAATGGTAATAGCAATAAGATGCTGTGAACGTTTATAGAGCTGCAACATAGTCATGAGAGTGAACGTTTCTGAACCGGAAAAGTGACCGAAAATAGTCAAGCGGCAAGAATATCACGGCTGTGACCGGCAGAATAGCAGCAGGCAAAACGACCAGGAGAATTCCTGGTACAGGCCAAAACGTTTAGTGGATTTCCGCCACGCCAACCCGCAGAGTTGGGCACATAAGGCACATCTCCAGCAGCACAGCGACGTATTCCCGAGCTTCTTTTTTCAGATCAAACGATTCGGGGGCAAATAACCAGTTTTCTATGATTCCGGTAATATAGCTACGCAACAGGACCGCCACGCGACGGGTGTTCAGGTTTTCCGGCAGCATATTGGCATCCATACAGTGCCGCAATGTTTGTTCGATACGATCGTAATTTTCAATACAAAGATGGCGTTGAGCTAACTGAACAGAGGCCATTTCCCCGACAAATTCGCATTTGTGGAATATAATTTCCAGCAACAAACGTCGGCGTTCTTCTGTCACGGTAGCTTCAAGAACGTAAATTAAAATTTCTCTTAATACTGATAGTGGATCGTCGGGGAATTTTGCCTGATACTCAGTCTCTAACTCATCAATGTTAGGTTTTGCTAGCTCCCAGATTTCACTGAATAAATCCGACTTGTTTTTGAAATGCCAATAGATTGCGCCGCGCGTGACACCAGCGGCTTTTGCGATCTCCGCAAGCGAGGTGGATGATACCCCTTGTTGCGAAAACAAATGCAGAGCAACATCGAGAATATGCTGTCGTGTTTCCTGTGCTTGTTGTTTGGTTTTTCGTGCCATATGTCAGTGAATTTACAGGCGTTAGATTTACATACATTTGTGAATGTATGTACCATAGCACGACGATAATATAAACGCAGCAATGGGTTTATGGGCTTTAAGCCATTGATCAATTTGAAATCGGACACTCGAGGTTTACATATGAACAAAAACAGAGGGTTAACGCCTCTGGCAGTCGTTCTGATGCTCTCAGGCAGCTTAGCGCTAACAGGATGTGACGACAAACAGGCCCAACAAGGGGGCCAGCAGATGCCAGAGGTTGGAGTTGTTACACTCAAAACTGAACCTCTACAGATAACAACCGAGCTTCCGGGTCGCACCAGTGCGTTTCGCATTGCAGAAGTTCGCCCTCAGGTTAGCGGTATTATCCTGAAGCGTAATTTCACTGAAGGTGGTGACATCGAAGCAGGTGTATCTCTCTATCAGATTGATCCTGCGACTTACCAGGCCGCTTATGAAAGCGCAAAAGGCGATCTGGCCAAAGCACAAGCCGCAGCAAATATCGCTCAACTGACAGTTAAACGTTATCAGAAACTGTTGGGTACTAAGTACATCAGTCAACAGGATTACGATAGCGCGCTGGCAGACGCACAGCAGGCAAATGCCGCCGTTGTCGCCGCGAAAGCCGCAGTAGAAACTGCACGCATCAATCTGGCCTATACCAAAGTGACGTCGCCTATCAGCGGCCGCATTGGTAAATCATCCGTTACGGAAGGTGCTCTGGTGCAAAACGGTCAAGCGACCGCACTGGCGACCGTTCAGCAGCTGGACCCGATCTACGTGGACGTGACGCAGTCAAGCAACGACTTCCTGCGCCTGAAACAAGAGCTGGCCAACGGCACGCTGAAGCAAGAGAACGGCAAAGCGAAAGTCGAACTGGTAACCAATGACGGCATTAAATTCCCGCAGTCCGGTACGCTGGAGTTTTCTGATGTGACGGTTGATCAAACCACCGGGTCGATTACGTTACGCGCGATCTTCCCTAACCCGGATCACACCTTACTGCCGGGTATGTTCGTCCGTGCACGTCTGGAAGAAGGGATTAACCCAACTGCATTACTGGTCCCGCAGCAAGGCGTTACCCGTACACCGCGTGGCGATGCCAGTGCATTGGTTATCGGCGCAGACAACAAAGTTGAAACTCGTCAAATTGTCGCCGCACAAGCGATTGGTGACAAATGGTTAGTCACCGATGGACTTAAGCCGGGCGACCGCGTGATTGTTACTGGGCTGCAGAAAGTACGTCCTGGCGCGCAGGTAAAAGCGCAGGAAATCACCGCTGATAACAACCAGCAAGGCGAAAGCGGTAGCCAGCCTGAACAGTCCAAGTCTTAACTTAAACAGGAGCCGTTAAGACATGCCTAATTTCTTTATCGATCGCCCAATATTTGCGTGGGTGATCGCCATTATCATCATGTTGGCAGGGGGGCTCGCGATCCTCAAATTGCCGGTAGCGCAATATCCGACTATTGCACCGCCAGCAGTGACGATCTCCGCGACCTACCCTGGCGCTGATGCCAAAACAGTACAGGATACTGTTACGCAGGTTATCGAACAGAATATGAACGGTATCGATAACCTGATGTACATGTCCTCTAACAGTGACTCCACGGGTACCGTGCAGATCACTCTAACCTTCCAGTCTGGTACTGATGCGGATATCGCGCAGGTACAGGTGCAGAACAAACTGCAGCTGGCCATGCCGTTGCTGCCTCAGGAAGTACAGCAGCAAGGGGTTAGCGTTGAGAAGTCATCCAGCAGCTTCCTGATGGTTGTAGGTGTTATCAACACCAACGGCACCATGACGCAGGAGGATATTTCCGACTACGTTGGCGCCAACATGAAGGATGCCATTAGCCGTACTTCAGGTGTGGGTGATGTTCAGCTGTTCGGTTCTCAGTACGCGATGCGTATCTGGATGGATCCGAACAAACTGAACAACTTCCAGCTGACGCCGGTTGATGTAATCAGCGCCATCAAAGCGCAGAACGCCCAGGTTGCAGCCGGTCAGTTAGGTGGTACGCCGCCGGTGAAAGGCCAGCAGCTTAACGCGTCAATCATCGCGCAAACCCGTCTGACCTCCGCTGATGAATTCAGTAAAATTCTGCTGAAAGTGAATCAGGATGGTTCCCAGGTTCGTCTGCGTGACGTGGCGAAAGTGGAACTGGGCGGTGAGAACTACGACATCATTGCGAAGTTCAACGGTAAACCGGCATCCGGTCTGGGTATCAAGCTGGCGACAGGTGCTAACGCCCTGGATACAGCAAACGCTATCCGCGAAGAACTGAAGAAGATGGAGCCGTTCTTCCCGTCAGGTCTGAAGATCGTTTACCCGTATGACACCACGCCGTTCGTGAAAATCTCTATTCACGAAGTAGTGAAAACGCTGGCGGAAGCAATCATCCTCGTGTTCCTGGTAATGTATCTGTTCCTGCAGAACTTCCGCGCGACGCTGATTCCGACTATCGCCGTGCCGGTGGTGCTCTTGGGTACGTTTGCCGTCCTGGCGATTTTCGGCTTCTCGATAAACACGCTGACGATGTTCGGGATGGTGCTCGCCATCGGCCTGTTGGTGGATGACGCCATCGTTGTGGTCGAGAACGTTGAACGTGTAATGGCTGAGGAAGGGCTACCGCCGAAGGAAGCAACGCGTAAATCGATGGGCCAGATTCAGGGCGCACTGGTGGGTATCGCGATGGTACTGTCAGCGGTATTTATCCCAATGGCGTTCTTCGGGGGTTCTACCGGTGCAATTTACCGTCAGTTCTCCATCACCATTGTTTCCGCGATGGCACTGTCTGTACTGGTGGCATTGATTCTGACCCCGGCCCTGTGTGCGACCATGCTCAAACCGATTGCTAAAGGCGATCACGGAGAAGGCAAAAAAGGCTTCTTCGGCTGGTTTAACCGCATGTTCGATAAGAGCACGCACCATTACACCGATAGCGTGGGCGGTATTCTGCGCAGCACCGGTCGTTATCTGGCGCTGTATCTGATCATCGTCGTGGGCATGGCCTATCTGTTCGTTCGTCTGCCAAGTTCGTTCCTGCCAGATGAAGACCAGGGGGTATTCCTGTCTATGGCTCAGTTGCCAGCGGGTGCAACGCAAGAGCGTACCCAGAAGGTGCTGGATGAAATGACGGATTACTACCTGACCAAGGAAAAAGCGAACGTTGAATCGGTGTTTGCCGTTAACGGTTTCGGTTTTGCAGGTCGTGGTCAGAACACCGGTATCGCGTTCGTTTCTCTGAAAGACTGGAGTGAACGTCCAGGCGAAGAGAACAAGGTTGAGGCGATTACTCAACGTGCGATGGGCGCATTCTCGCAGATTAAAGACGCGATGGTCTTTGCCTTTAACCTGCCAGCTATTGTGGAGTTAGGGACCGCGACCGGTTTCGACTTCCAGTTGATTGACCAGGCAGGTTTGGGTCATGAGAAGTTGACTCAGGCGCGTAACCAGCTGTTTGGTGAAGTTGCGAAGCATCCTGATCTGTTGGTCGGCGTACGTCCTAACGGTCTGGAAGATACCCCGCAGTTCAAGATCGATATCGATCAGGAAAAAGCGCAGGCTCTGGGTGTTTCCATTAGTGACATTAATACAACGCTGGGTGCAGCATGGGGCGGAAGCTACGTGAATGACTTCATCGACCGTGGTCGTGTGAAGAAAGTTTACGTCATGTCTGAAGCGAAATACCGTATGTTGCCGGAAGATATTGGAAACTGGTACGTCCGCGGTAGCGATGGACAGATGGTACCGTTCTCCGCCTTCTCTACTTCGCGTTGGGAATACGGCTCACCGCGTCTGGAACGCTATAACGGTCTGCCTTCCATGGAAATCTTAGGCCAGGCCGCTCCGGGTAAAAGTACCGGTGAAGCCATGGCAATGATGGAGCAACTGGCCAGCAAACTGCCTTCCGGTATCGGTTATGACTGGACCGGTATGTCCTACCAGGAACGACTGTCCGGCAACCAGGCCCCTGCCCTGTATGCCATTTCACTGATCGTCGTGTTCTTGTGTCTGGCAGCGTTGTACGAGAGTTGGTCAATTCCGTTCTCCGTAATGCTGGTTGTACCGCTGGGTGTTATCGGTGCATTGCTGGCAGCAACGTTCCGCGGCCTGACCAACGACGTTTACTTCCAGGTAGGCCTGCTCACAACCATTGGGTTGTCGGCGAAGAACGCGATACTTATCGTCGAATTCGCCAAAGACTTGATGGATAAAGAGGGTAAAGGTCTGATAGAGGCGACGCTGGACGCAGTACGCATGCGTTTACGTCCAATCCTGATGACGTCACTGGCCTTTATTCTGGGCGTAATGCCGCTGGTCATCAGCTCCGGCGCAGGTTCCGGTGCGCAGAACGCCGTTGGTACTGGCGTAATGGGTGGGATGGTGACGGCAACCGTGTTGGCGATCTTCTTTGTTCCGGTGTTCTTTGTGGTGGTACGCCGCCGCTTTAGCCGCAAAAATGAAGATATTGAGCATAGCCACTCAGTAGAGCATCATTGATACATCTCTAAAGATAAGGCCGCGCAAGCGGCCTTTTTTCTGGAAAAATCATAAAAATCACTTATTGCCATTCCGTTTATTTTCTCTCGGGTAAATAAGCGATATAATCCTTGTAGCCTTAAAGGCTATTCTTAAAAAAACAGCGAGAGTTCTTATTTACTTTAATAAATATTAAGATTAATCCTATCCACTGGTTCACATTGTCGGTTGTTGCCTTTCGTTGCTAAACCTAAACAAGATAACCCGATGATTGCCCGAAGAATAAAGAATTTGTCCCATTTCGAATAGCGGCATTTATCTGTTAAAATGTAAAAATGACGTAGCATCATAATTTTACATAATTGTAATTTTTCGTGATATGACGATGAAATCTTTTTTAGAGTAGATTATAGTTAAATCATCAGGAGTCGCGGGCAAGTTCCAGGTAGTTGTTGTATCCATCCCGAAGGTGTTCGGTTAGTTTAAGCCACTAAGAAGGGGATGCGTTATGGATGAATACTCACCCAAAAGACATGATATCGCGCAGCTTAAATTTCTCTGCGAAACTCTGTATCATGACTGTCTTGCAAACCTTGAACAAAGTAACCATGGCTGGGTTAATGACCCTACCTCTGCAACCAGCTTGCAGCTCAATGAACTGATAGAGCATATTGCAACCTTCGCACTTAATTATAAAATTAAGTACAATGAGGACAATAAGCTGATCGCGCAGATAGATGAATACCTGGATGACACTTTTATGTTGTTCAGCAGTTATGGTATTAATACGCAGGATCTGCAGAAATGGCGGAAGTCAGGTAATCGACTGTTTCGCTGTTTTGTCAATGCCACCAGGGCTAATCCTGTTAGTTTGTCTTGTTAAAAATTATTACAATCATAGGTAAGAGTTATGTCCGATAAACCATTAACTAAAACAGATTATTTGATGCGCCTGCGACGTTGCCAGACAATTGATACGTTAGAGCGCGTTATTGAAAAAAATAAATATGAATTGTCCGACAACGAACTGGCTGTATTTTACTCAGCAGCAGATCATCGCCTTGCTGAATTGACCATGAATAAGCTTTACGACAAGATTCCAACTTCTGTTTGGAAATTCATTCGCTAATTGCACTCAAGGGTAAGTCAGGTATAGCGGTACAGTTGTCTGGCTAACCATTTTCGTATTTACAATGGTTATTTAATTCAAATCGCGTGACTATGATCACAGCAAAGAAGCGGGAACGTTCCCCTTTTTTGCATTACGTTTTACTGTGCTGAAATAACCATCAGTACACAGGGAATTCGTAATGCGTAATGAAAAGCAAAAAATGATCGCCGGCGAATACTATCGCCCGGCAGATGAAACGCTGCGCAGTGAACGGCTACGCGCTCGTCAGTTGATCCATCGCTACAATCTCACCGCTCCCGATGAAAAAAATGAGCGTCAGGCAATCCTGCGTGATCTGTTAGGTCAGAGTGAGGGGGCCTATATTGAACCTTCTTTCCGTTGTGATTACGGTTATAACATCTATCTTGGTAAAGATTTTTACGCTAATTTCGACTGCGTTATGCTAGACGTCTGTCCAATTCATATTGGCGACAACTGCATGCTGGCACCTGGCGTTCATATCTATACCGCGACCCATCCGCTGGATGCTACCGAGCGCAACAGTGGCCTGGAGTTCGGAAAGCCCGTGACTATCGGCAACAATGTCTGGATAGGTGGCCGTGCAGTGATCAATCCCGGCGTCACGCTGGGCGATAACGTGGTTGTGGCATCAGGCGCAGTAGTCACTAAAAGCGTTCTGGCCAACACCGTGGTTGGGGGCAATCCCGCAAGGATCATCAAAACGCTGTGATCTTAAATGTAACTGTTATGCTAAATTGCGGTTAATCTGTTACTTTCTTCAAAGGGTATCCCCTTTTAAAATAGGGCGATCCCTCCTGAATTTTGCAGATATCACGAAGGCAAGAGATGACAGAAATACAGCGCCTGCTTACTGAAACAATCGACGATTTAAATATTCGCGAGAAGCGCGACAACAAACCGCGCTTTAGCATCAGCTTTATTCGCAAACACCCAGGGCTGTTTATCGGCATGTATGTTGCGTGGTTTGCCACGCTGGCGGTGATGCTACAATCAGAAACGTTAGTCGATTCAGTATGGCTGCTGGTGGTACTGTTCGTTGTACTCAACGGCTTTTTCTTTTTCGACGTTGCGCCACGATACCGCTTTGAAGACATCGACGTTCTGGATTTTAGAGTTTGCTATAACGGAGAATGGTACAACACGCGCTTTGTCCCCTCCTCACTCATCGATACTATCCTGCACTCACCGTCCGTGGATAGCGAACATAAAGCGCAACTGCAAAAGATGATATCGCGCAAAGGCGAACTCTCGTTTTACGATGTCTTTACGCTTACCCGCGCCCAGACCAGCCAGTAACGACATCTCAGCATAAATAAAAAAAGTGCGTTCCTGCGAAGGCAACGCACTTTAATCCCTGAAATGCTGGCAAAGAAACTAACGTCTTTTTTTACGCCCCTGTACTGCTTTAAAGCGCGGATTCGTTTTGCAGATAACGTACAAACGCCCTTTGCGTTTTACTATCTGGCAGTCAGGATGGCGCTGTTTTGCGCTGCGAAGTGAATTGAGTACCTGCATTTTAACCCCGCTTAGCGCCAATAAAATGACCAAAACGTTTTTGGAAACGTGCTGCACTACCTTCATTATCAAAGGTTTTTTGTTTCCCGGTATAGTACGGATGCGATTTAGAAGAGATATCGAGGGTCACGTACGGGTACATTTCCCCCTCAAACTCAATTTCACGCTCAGTCTTGATGGTCGAACCGACCTTAAAGAATTCATTGGCACTGGTATCGTGAAACACCACGGTACGGTAAAAAGGATGAATATCCGGTTTCATGACAACCTCAATTTGTTACGTTATAACATAACCAATAAAATACACCACTCTTGTACAAACCACAACCTGATTTACGCTACTGGGAGTTAAACGGGATGATAAGTGGCCGTAAATATATGATGCCAATCGAATAGCTTTTTGGGGTTTCGGATATACTTTCCCTACGCTGTGTAAATAAGGATATCACTGTGACAACACGACATCTGATAAGCCTGGTGACTGGGGTACTGTTCCTTTCTATCCTCGCGCCTGTAGGTTTAAGCCTGTGGCTGGCGCATCGTCAGGTCGAAACGAAATTTATCGATGAACTCGATATGTTCTCAACGCGAGTCGCATTACGTACGGAACGCGTAGGCGAGCAGGCGAAAAAAGCATTGCGCCATATTGAAGCATTTCAGGGGGTGCCTTGTAGTGAAGAGCATCTACTGGAAATGCGTCGTTTGTCATATAGCTACCGCTATATTCAGGAAGTGCTGTACCTCAAGGATAACGTTCCGCAATGCTCATCTCTGGAAAAAAGAAGCCAGGCTGACGCATTTCCACCCGCAATGAAAGTCACGCCTGATGGATATCGCGCATGGCTTACCACGCAAAATGATTTGGGCATCAAGCGCTTTATGGCAGCATTAGGGAGCGAACATTATATTGTGATGGTCGATCCGGGTTCTTTTATTGACGTCATCCCGTTTGGCTCATGGCCGATTGAAGTGACTATCATTGGCACCGTGCGCAACGTCGTGGTTGCCAGTAGCGCCGATCTGCCATCGGACGTTTTGCAGCATGTACAGCAAGAACGATCGATTACTCATTTTAAAAAAGATGGCAGCATTTATAACGCCCGCCCCTTTCCTGAGTTAGGCATCACGATCGTAACCTGGGCTTCCACCCTGCCATTGCAAAAAACCTGGCACCGGCAGGCACTGATCTGGCTCCCGGCAGGCATTCTTATCGGCTTGCTCACCGCCGCCTTTGTTTTGCGTATTTTGCGCCGCTTGCAGTCGCCCCATCACCAGTTGCAGGATGCTATCCAGCATCGGGACATCAAAGTCCACTACCAACCAATTATCTCGCTCAAAACGGGGAAAGTTGTTGGGGCAGAGGCACTGGCTCGCTGGCAGCAGGCCGACGGAAGCTATCTGTCGCCGGAAATCTTTGTCGCGCTGGCGCATGAAACCGGGATGACAGAGTCCCTCACCCGGTTGATCATTGAAAGCGTATTTGAAGATTTAGGCAAATGGCTGCGTCAGCACCCGGAGCAGCATATATCCATCAACCTTGAGTCAGCCGATCTGTCCTCCGAAACGCTTCCTGCCCTGTTAAGCCAGAAGGTGAACCACTGGCAACTTAAGCCTGCGCAAATCGCGCTGGAGCTCACTGAACGCGAATTTGCCGACCCGAAAAACAGCGCGCCGTTTATTGCCAAATACCGTCAGGCTGGTCATTCAATCTATATTGATGACTTTGGTACCGGCTATTCCAGCCTGAGTTATTTGCAGGATCTGGATGTAGACATCCTGAAGATAGACAAATCGTTCGTCGATGCGCTGGAGTACAATAACGTCACGCCGCATATCATCGAGATAGCGAAAACGCTGAAACTTGAAATGGTGGCGGAAGGTATCGAAACCGAGAATCAGGAAGCCTGGTTACGCAAGCACGGCGTGCAGTACGGTCAGGGCTGGCTTTACAGCAAAGCGCTGCCGAAAGCGGAATTTATTCTGTGGGCAGAAAAACGGCTTTAACATGGCTGTTGATGTTGAGATGGCTGGCGGCACGCCGCACAGCCAGTCACATCACTCTTCCATAATGGGCGCAAATCCACCGTAGATCATTCGCTTGCCATCAAATGGCATAGATTCACCGAATTCCTTCATACGGGGATCGGACATCATCTTCTGATTCGCCGCGTCGCGGACCTCTTTGGAAGGGTATTCAATCCAGCTGAATACCACTTCTTCATGATCCTGCGCTTTCACCGCCATGCGAAAATCGGTCAATTTGCCGTCAGGGACATCATCTGCCCAGCACTCCACCACGCGCAATGCACCGAACTCCTTGAACAGCGGAGCTGCTTTTGCCGCCATCGCAATGTACGCCTCCTTGTTTTCAGCGGGTACGGCAACCACAAAGCCATCAACATACTTCATGAGAAAAACCTCCGAAGTGTACTGCGCGGCAAGCCGATTCCGGCCGCGTCAGTCGAGGTTAAGTTTAGTCTCCAGCAGTCGATCGCGCCCCAGGCGTATTCTTGATGCGAATACGAGCCTGCGGCTGATGCCGAAACCACGGCAGGCAAAGCTGAATGAGCGGCCCGATAGCCAGGGCATACAGCACCGTACCAACCCCCACGGTTCCTCCCAGCAACCAACCGATAAGCAGTACCGACACTTCGATTGCGGTTCGAATCCGCCGTACCGGCCAGCCGGTACGTGCGTGGATACCAGTCATCAGACCGTCACGCGGACCGGCGCCAAAACCGGCGCCAATGTACAGGCTGGTTGCTAACGCATTCAGGATCACCGCTGACACCAACAGCCCGCTGCGCGCCAGCAGGGATTCAAATCCCGGAATCACCAGCAGCGCGACATCTGCCGCTAGCCCGATCATAATCACATTGCTAAACGTGCCAAACCCTGGACGCTGGCGCAGCGGTATCCACGCCAGCAGCACCAACACACCCACGGCAATAATCACCACGCCGATATTCATCGACAATAAATTGGCTACACCCAGGTGAAACACGTTCCACGGATCGGCCCCTAAATCGGCACGGACAAACATCGCCGTCGACACACCGTACAGCGTCAGCCCGATAAACAGCTGAAGTAAACGACGCAGCATGCTTTTCCCCTCTCACTCTCAGATAACTTTCATCTTCACCGCAATTGGCACTATGATTAATGTCCAGTTTTCAAAAAGTGGACTGCTATGTCATCTCGCCGTTACGGAAGCCAGTCTTTGCAGCGCCTGCTCGGACACTGGCAGGAAAGCCCCTCGCGAACGCCCATCTGGCGACAGCTGGCAGAAGGGTTACGTCTGCTTATCCTCGATGGTCGGCTGGCGCTGGATAGCCGCTTACCGGGTGAACGCGAGCTCGCCGTCGTCCTGCAAGTAAGTCGAACTACCGTCGCCAGCGCTATGGCGCAACTGCGTGAAGAGGGATATCTGGAAAGCCGTCATGGTAGCGGCTCACGGGTGATCCTGCCGGAACATATTCGCCATGTGCCAACCCGGACCAGCACCGGCACAGCGCTTGATTTGTCCACGGCAGCGCTAAGTGCCGGACCCGAAATTCATCAGGCTTACCAGCAGGCGCTGTTCGCGATGCCGCAGCATTTGCTGAGCTCCGGGTATTTGCCACAGGGACTGTCGGTTTTGCGTGAATCTATCGCCCGGCATTATTGTGAACGCGGACTCCCGACGCAGCCCGATGAAATCATGGTTGTAAACGGCGCTGTCAGCGGTCTGGCGTTGATCCTGCGTTTACTCACCGGCCCCGGCGATCGCGTAGTGGTCGATCACCCCACTTATCCGCTGGCGATTGCCGCGATTCAAGGCGCATCCTGTCGCCCCGTCGGCGTGTCACTGCCCGAACACGGTTGGGATACTGCAGGTCTTGTCGCTACCCTTGCGCAAACTGCACCGAGAATGGCCTATCTGATGCCGGACTTTCACAACCCGACCGGGCGTTGCATGGACGCTGCAACTCGCCAGGTCGTGGCAGATATTGCTGAAAGGACCCGCACCACGTTGGTGATTGATGAGACGATGGTGAACCTGTGGTATGACGCCCCACCGCCGCCGCCGCTTGCCGCATATAACCGCAATGCGCCGATCATCCTGCTGGGATCTGCCGGGAAAAGTTTTTGGGGGGGATTGCGTCTGGGCTGGATCCGGACGTCGGCGCGAACCATTGCGGCGCTGGTACAAACCCGCGACACCTTCGATTTAGGCTCCCCGGTGCTTGAACAACTCGCCACCAGCTGGCTGCTGGATAACGCCGACGACTTTCTTCCTGACAGAAGACGGCTACTCACATCGCAGCGAGATCTGTGCTCGGACCTGATGAACGCACATTTCCCGGAATGGCAGTTTACCCAGCCGCAGGGAGGACTCTCTTTCTGGGTTGAACTGCCCGATACGCTGGCAACGCTATTCGCTACGCGCGCCGAAAGCGCAGGCATTCAGTTGGGAACCGGTACGCGTTTCGGTCTTGATGGTGCATTTGACCGCTTTTTGCGTATGCCCTTCGCGTTACCGGATGACACAGCGCGTGCAGCCTTCCGGGTGTTGCAACCCATTTGGGATAACCTGCGTTTGCAGGCCAGCAGCGGGAAAATACGTAAAATAATCTAAACGACGAGTCAAAGGACTCGTCTTTGAATGCCGTGATGGACGAGGATGTCCCGGCAATATTACCGCTGAGGAGGAACCGGAAACCCCTTCAGAGAAATCACGAAATCCTCACCGTCTTTCTTAATTTTTGCCCCGGCATCACACCAGTCGGAGGCAATACGGAAGAACTCATCGCTGCCGACGTTCCAGCTCAGACGAACATGTTTCACATAACCGGAGCGCAGCATTTCACAGGCTTCGCCATAATTACAGGCGGTTGAGAGCGGTTGTTGTTTCATTTTTTCTTCTTCAGTAGTCTTCGCAATGCTTTGATTTCTTTAGGAGTCAGTGCTTCAACCACGGATTCTTCCGTATGCTGGCTATCGATATCCTCAGCGGAGACTCCCGCCTCTTCAACGGCGGAAAACGCGATCAGCATTAGTTTTTCCGTCGCGATACTTAAATTTTCGTTATGCACTTCAGCGTAATGGCGAAGCTTTTCTTTTAGCGCCTCATCAATTTTGACATTCAATACAGCGGTCGACATCGTAGAAAATCCTTGTGGTCAGCCAAAACACACCGAATGTAAGACCCCGTCGTTACAGTGCGATGGCGGCGGCAAAAGCATCAAATAACATCCCCGAAACACATTGACAGCATTTGATGACAATAAAATGACAATACGATGACAAAGAAAAGAAGATAAGCAGAGGGGAAATTGCCGGGCGGCAGAATTGGGTGGGGGCCCTGCCAGCTACATCCCGGCACACACGTCATCTGCCTTGGCTGCTTCCTTCCGGACCTGACCTGGTAAACAGAGTAGTGTTGCGGGAGAACCAACAGAGCCCCCATTGAGAGCGTTGTTAACCAACGCGCAGGCGCATTATCACTGCTGCACCCTGTAATTGCAACCCATCCAGCATCGGATGCTGTTTTCTTGTGCAATGCGGCTTCACTCCCTCACCATTCGGCATTATGCTGGAGGATTAGCGCAGGAATAAATAATGGATATACAAGACACTTTCCCCCAACGCGTCTGGCAAATCGTCGCGTCAATCCCCGAAGATTTCGTCACCACGTATGGCGATGTTGCCAGACTTGCCGGTTCGCCGCGTGCTGCACGCCAGGTAGGCGGCGTGCTTAAGCGTCTCCCCGAAGGCAGCACTTTGCCCTGGCATCGGGTGGTTAATCGTCATGGTGCCATTTCGCTGACCGGCCCCGACCTGCAACGACAGCGTCAGGCGTTGCTGGCAGAAGGAATAGTTGTTTCAGGGAGCGGGCAGATAGATTTACAGCGTTATCGCTGGGTGTACTAACCCTCTCCAGGCGGAGAGGGTTACGACTGCCTTAATACTGCGTGGGAGCAGGAACGGCAGAAGAGGGATTTACCTGGGTTGGTGACGTTGACGGCACCGTGGTGGTTGCCCCACCGCTCGCCTGAACCGGTACTGCCGTTTGCTGTACAGGGACCAGCGTCAGATCGGCTTTCGTACCACCCTGATTAATGACCGTCTGAACGGTATCAGTAATAAAGACCAGTTTGTCATTAACCGTAATTGCCGCACTCAGCAGAATACGGGCGTTAGGCTGAATATCTGCCGGGTTAAACGGTAATACGAAGCTGAATGGCGCCTGTTTACCCTCAGTACGGACCGCTTTTTGCGACAGTACTTTTGACGGCGCATCGGCCAGCGACGCATCCGACAGCGTAACGGTCAGCACCGCATCGGGTGGCAAGGCCACTTTTTGGCGGATCCATACTGTACCGGAAACATTGGGCTGCTGAATTTTAGACTGTGTGTCAGCAATTGACGTATTAGGGCTTGGCGCAGGTGTCTGAATATCCGCGCTTTTATCAGCACAAGCCGCAAGAGCGACCGCAACCGCTAAACCACTTACCATGTGCACGAGTTTCATTAAATTCTCCTTATCATCTATGCACCAGCGAGAACTTTCCTCGCCAGAAGAGTGGTTAACAAAAACATAACGTGACTAAGTGTGGCACAAGACAGCTGTTTTTGCCTGTAATAGGCCTTTAATTCAGACAATTGCACCCATCGGACCACTTTCAAAATTGCGTTATACTCTGCCTACCTCGCTGCGAGAACGATATAACCTGGAGAGCACGTATGAGTCTGGCGCTGAAAAATTTGCTGACATTGTTAAATCTGGAAAAAATTGAAGAAGGACTCTTTCGGGGCCAAAGTGAAGACTTAGGGTTGCGTCAGGTTTTTGGGGGACAGGTTGTCGGTCAGGCGCTGTATGCCGCCAAAGAAACAGTACCGGAAGAGCGTCTGGTCCACTCGTTTCACAGCTACTTTTTACGCCCCGGCGATAGCCAAAAGCCCATCATCTATGATGTGGAAGTCCTGCGTGATGGTAACAGCTTCAGCGCGCGCCGCGTTGCCGCAATCCAGAATGGTAAACCCATTTTTTACATGACCGCCTCTTTCCAGGCGCCGGAAGACGGATTTGAACATCAGAAAACCATGCCGGATGCACCGGGTCCCGATGAGCTGAAATCAGAAACAGAAATTGCCCGCTCAGTGGCGCATTTACTGCCGCCGCTGTTGAAAGAAAAATTTATCAACGATCGTCCATTGGAAGTGCGCCCGGTTGAGTTTCACAACCCCTTAAAAGGTCACGTCGCACCTCCGTCGCGCCAGGTATGGATCCGCGCTAACGGTGAACTGCAGGACGATCTGCGCGTCCATCAATATCTGCTGGGTTATGCCTCAGACCTGAACTTCCTGCCTGTTGCGCTGCAGCCGTACGGGATTGGTTTTTTGGAAAAAGGGATTCAGATCGCCACCATTGACCATTCAATGTGGTTCCACCGTCCGTTCAATATTAATGAGTGGCTGTTGTATAACGTCGAGAGCACTTCGGCCTCCGGTGCCCGGGGTTTTGTACGCGGAGAGTTTTATACCCAGGACGGCGTACTGGTCGCCTCTACCGTGCAGGAAGGGGTGATGCGTAATCGCAATTGAGAATTACCGGATGGTGGCGCAAAAGCGTTGCCATCCGGCAGATTGAAACATCAAGCGTTGTAGGCGTTCTCGCCGTGACTGTTCACATCCAGACCTTCACGCTCCTGCTCTTCCGGTACGCGCAGACCCACTGTCATATCCGCCAGCTTATAGCCAATGAAGGCCACTACGCCGGACCAGACAATGGTGATCGCCACGCTTTCCAGTTGCACCAGCAGCTGATGCCCCATGGTCACGCCCTCAGCAAAGCCCACGCCGCCCAGAGAGCTGGCAGCGAAAACGCCGGTCAGGATGCAGCCAACAATACCGCACACGCCGTGCACGCCAAACACGTCACACGGATCGTCCACACGCAGAAAACGCTTCAGCATAGTCACACCCCACAGGCCAGCCAGCCCCGCAACCACACCGATAATCAGCGCTCCGCCGACACCAATGTAACCACATGCCGGTGTTACGCCCACCAGACCCGCAATAGCACCGGAACAGGCGCCCAGCAGAGACGGTTTACCACGCAGCGCCCATTCACCGAAGATCCATCCGAGGATGGCAGCAGCAGTTGCGACCACGGTATTGACGAAGGCCAGTGCGGCAATCTCATTCGCCGTTCCCGCTGAACCGGCGTTGAAGCCAAACCAACCAATGTACAGAATAGCGGTACCAGTGAAGACCATCGGCAGGTTATGCGGTTTAAAAGCCTCTTTGCCAAAACCAACGCGTTTGCCAATCAGATACGCACCAACCAGACCGGCAATCGCTGCGTTGATGTGCACGACCGTCCCGCCGGCAAAATCCAGTGCGCCATGAGAAGCCAGCAATCCGCCGCCCCAGACCATATGGGCAATGGGGATGTACGACAGCGTTAACCATACCACCACAAAAATCAGCACCGCAGAGAAGCGAATACGTTCAGCCAGCGCCCCAACAATCAGCCCAACGGTGATGCAGGCAAAAGATCCCTGAAAAGCAACGTGAATGTACTGGTAGAAACTCCCCGTGACCGCCGTCAGCGCGATGTTCTTCAGCAATACCCAGTTGAAGTTGCCGAAGAAATTATTCCCTTCGCCAAAGGCCAGTGAGTAGCCATAAACCACCCATAGAATACAAACCAGAGCGAATGTCACCGTAACCTGAGTCAGCATCGACAGCACGTTCTTACCGCGAATCAAACCGCCGTAGAACAGCGCAATGCCAGGGATAGTCATAAACAGCACCAGCGCGGTACAGATCATCATAAAAGCGTTATCTGCTTTATCCGCAACCGCCGGTGCCGACATCGCCAGTCCCGGCAGCAGCGCCAGTGAGGCAATACCCGTTTTCATCGTTGCTATCTTCATTTTTTGGTTTCCTATCACTGTGTGCCAGAAGTTACAGTGCGGCTTCGTCGGCTTCGCCGGTACGAATACGAATCACACGTTGCAGCTCGGCGACGAAGATTTTGCCGTCGCCAATTTTTCCGGTGTATGCCGCCTTACTGATGACATCAATCACGCCATCCAGTTGGTCGTCGGCAATCGCCACATCAATCTTCACCTTTGGCAGAAAATTGACGCTATATTCAGCCCCACGGTACAGCTCAGCATGACCTTTCTGTCGGCCAAACCCCTTCACTTCGGTGACGGTCAGCCCCTGAATACCAATAGACGACAGTGCTTCACGGACGTCTTCCAGTTTGAACGGTTTGATTACCACGGTAACCAGCTTCATAGATCCCCTCCAGTCAGAATTCAGTAGTGGCTGCAGATACACGAGAGGAATATTGCAAGGGATGTGCCAGGAATGAAAAACGCGGAATGATTCAGGTTCGCCGGGTACTGCCGGGAGAGAAAAAGAAAAAACGCACTATAACGGTGCATAGTGCGTTACATTTTTGCACCAGATTGTTGATTGCCGGATGGCGGCATAAACGCCTTACCCGGCCTGCGATACCGCGTGGCCGGATAAGCGCTGTGCCGTCAGGCGATAACAGAATCCTCTTGCGTGCTGGCGGCTAACTCTTCGCCCGCCAGCTGCAGCTGATACATCTGCCAGTAACGACCTTGCGCCGCCAGTAATTGCTGGTGCGTACCACGCTCAACCGCCTGACCGCGATGCAGTACCAGAATGGTATCCGCATCGACAATCGTCGATAACCGATGCGCAATCACCACCAGCGTAGTGTGTTCACGGACCGCCGCCAGCGCATGCTGAATGGCCTGTTCAGTACCGGAATCAATACTGGCCGTGGCTTCATCGAGGATCAGCACCTGCGGCGTTTCAACCAATACCCGCGCCAGCGCCAGCAGTTGTTTCTGCCCAACGGAGAGATTATTGCCCTGCTCACCCAGCCGGGTATGAATCCCCTCGCTCAAGCCCCGAGCCAGTTCAGCCAGTTGCACGGTCTCCAGCGCCTGCCAGACCCGCTCTTCTGAGATATCGCGACCCAGCGTGACGTTTGCCAGGAAGGTATCCGCCATCACCACCGGATCCTGCTGCACCATCGCGACGCCCTGACGTAACGCACCGTGGCTCAGAGAAGACAACGGACGTCCGTCAAGGCGGATTTCCCCCTGCGTCAGCGGGTAGTAACCCATCAGCAGGCTGGCCAGCGTACTTTTGCCGCTACCGGTGTGTCCGACCAAAGCCACAAAGCTGCGCGAAGGCACGGACAGACTGATGTTTTGCAGCACCAGATTGTCGTCGCGATAGGCAAATGAAACGTTATCCACCTCAATGTCTCCGCTTTTGAGCGGGCGATCGTCTTCACCATAGCGCTGACGAGGCCCGTCCATCAGTTCGAACACTCGCTCACCGGCGACAACCGCCTGCTGCAGCATTGATTGCTGGGTGGTCAGCTCGATCAGCGGTTCATTCAAACGACCAAGGTAGCTGATGAACGCGTACAGCACGCCAACCTCGATGGAGGTGCCAGAGGTAAAACTGAACAGCATCAGCAAACCGCAGAGGATTAGCGCCGAGAAAAGGCTTAGCAGCGGACGCAGCAAAAAGCCATCCAGTCGCAGGGTCTGCATTCGCGCCATATAGTGCGAGCGGCTGGCCTCCCCCATTCTTTCGCCAAATCGCGCCTGCTGGCGGAACTGCTGGATAACGCTCATGCCGTTGATGACTTCGTTAAAGCCATCGTTAATATCCGCCAGATAAGCGCGCACCCGACGCACAATCGGGGTGCTGTAGCGTTGGTAAATCACCATCACCACCAGCACCGCCGGGAAAATGGCCATTGCCACCAGCGCCATGCGCCATTCCAGGCTGAACATTGCCACCAGCATCGCGCCGATTAAGGCCGCACTGCGCAGGACCGTTGCGACCACCGTCACGTACAGGTCGCGAATCACTTCGGTGTCATTGGTCACGCGTGAGATAAGCTGCCCGACGGGCTGAGTATCAAAGGCGCTGAGCGGTTGGCGCAGCGCAGCGTCCATTACGTCGGTGCGTAACTGTTGTACTACGCCAACCGCCACCTGGTTAAACAGCAATGACTGCGCGTAATGCAACCCTGCAGCCAGCAGTTGCAGACCGACATAGGCGGCAACCAGCCCGGCAACCATCGCCAATGGCAGATTGTTCTTCGCCACCATGTTATCGATAAAATAGCTAATCAGCAGCGGACCGCTGACTTCCGCCGCCGCAGCCACCCACAGCATGACTACTGCAATCGCTAACTGTTTTCGCCATGGTGAACCATACGCCAGTAATCTTTTCAGAGTTGGCCATAATTGCCCGAAACTACGCATTAGCCACCTCCTCGTTTATCTCTGGTGCATCAGACAGCGCCGCTTCCAGTTGCTGATAGCGGTACATATCGCGATACCAGCCGGGCTGTTGCACTAAAGATTCATGCTCACCGCGCTGGGCAATATGCCCATGCTGCATCACGATAATCTCGCTGGCTTCCGTCAGGGCCGATAAACGGTGAGCGCTAATAATCACGGTTCGGCCTTCGCCCCACTGGCGCAGGTTATGCAGGATCTGATGTTCGGTACGACCATCCACCGCCGACAGCGCATCATCCAGAATCAGAATTTCAGCGTTCAGCAGTAGCGCTCGAGCGATAGAAATACGCTGTTTTTGCCCGCCAGACAGCATCACACCGCGTTCGCCCACTTCGGTGTCATAGCCCTGCGGAAGACGTAAAATATCCTCATGAACGCTGGCAAGGCGCGCCACATGCTCGATCTCTTCCTGCGTGGCCTGCGGACGTCCTAAAGCGATGTTATTACCGACGGTATCTGAAAAAAGGAATGGCGTCTGGCTGACAACCGCCAGCCGGCTGCGCCAGCTATCCAGCTGTAAGCGCGTTAATGGGATATCATGAAAGCGCACATCGCCCTGGGTGATATCAAAATGACGCTGGATCAGCGACAGCACCGTACTTTTCCCCGCGCCGGTCGGACCACAGATGCCCAGCATCTGCCCTGGTTTAAGCTGAAAACTCACATTTTCCAGCGCCGGGTGGGTGGTTTGTGGGTAGCAAAATTCGCGAATCGCCACCGCCAGCTCGCCGCGTCCTTCCGGCACAGGTTCAGTACCGTCATCCACTACCGGCGCTTCTGCCAGCATGGCGCGAATTCGGCTATATGCGGCGCTGCCACGCTCGACGATATTAAACATCCAGGCCAGCGCCAGCATCGGCCAAATCATCAGACCGAGATACATCATAAAGCTGGTGAGCTGCCCGAGCGTCAGCGAGCCGTGAACCACCATCCAGCTTCCCCCGGCAATCGCCAGCAGGTTAGCCATACCAATGGCGATATAAATCGTGGGATCAAAGCGGGCATCAATGCGCGCCACGCGCAGGTTTTTCTTACCGGTATCTTCAGCATCAGCGGCAAATAATGCCGACTGCCGATCCTCCAGACCAAAAGCCTTGATCATACGAATACTGGTCAGGCTTTCCTGTGTACGGTCGTTGAGACTGGAAAACGCCGCCTGCGCCAGCTTAAAACGGTTATGGAGTCGATCACCGTAACGTTTGATCATTATCGCCATCACCGGCATCGGCAGCAGCGCAATCAACGTCAGTTGCCAGCTTATCTGCGTTGACATCACGATCAGTACTGCACATCCCATGACCAGCGAATCCACCAGCGTCAGCACGCCTTCTCCGGCAGCAAATACGACGCGATCGACATCGTTGGTTGCCCGCGCCATCAGATCGCCCGTACGGTGACGCAGATAAAATTCTGGATGCTGGCGACTCAACTGACGGTAATAATCTTCCCGCAGCTCAACCGCCAGCTGGTAGGATGCGCCAAACAGCAGCACGCGCCAGACATAGCGCAGCAAATAAACCACCACGGCAATCAGGGCAATTGTCCCCACCCACATCAGCAGGCGCTCGGTAGTGAAGCGTTGAGTCGTCACGCCATCGACAATGATCCCGACCACTTTCGGCGGAATAAGCTGAAGGATAGCGATGATGATAAGCAGGGCCACTGCCCCGAGGTAGCGACGCCACTCCCGGCGGAAGTACCAGCTTAATTGAGCAAATAATCGCACGCGTTATGTCCTGACAAGATTTCCGGCAAGAAGCGCCGGGAGAATTATTCAATAGGTAGAGCAGTTGTGTATTTGATCTGTTCCATCGCAAAGCTGGAGGTGACGTCAGACAGGCCCGGTACGCTGTTCACCAGGCGCTTATAGAATTCATCATAGCTTTTCATATCAGCGACCTGCACTCGCATTAGGTAGTCATACTCCCCTGCCATACGCCAGAACCCCAGAACCTCCGGCATTCCTGTCACTTCAGTGACAAAGCGGCAATACCATTCGCTGCTGTGATGCTGAGTTTTGATCAGCACAAATGCGGTAAGTCCCAGCCCCAGCTTTTCTGGATCCAGCAGAGCAACTCTGCCCAGCAGAACACCGTCATCCTCAAGCCGTTTGAGACGTTTCCAGCAGGGGGTGGTAGTCAGATTAACGGCATCTGCTAACGCCTGCAAAGAAAGGGTGCAGTCCTGTTGCAGTAAGCCGAGTAGCTTGCGGTCAATTTTGTCTAACATAACCACTCCACAGAGAAGAATTTTCTCCTTACATTCTATTTTAAAGGCTAAATGGCAACAATTTTTTCCGTGCTTTTCGCTATTCTGGGCACAAAATGACAAACGGATATCTTTTAATGATGAATAGCTCCTGGGTTAAAAACGCCATCAATGAAATCAACGCAGATTATCAGCGTTCTGCGGATACGCATCTCATTCGTCTGTCGCTACCGGCGTTCCCGGGCATTCAGATCTATTTAAAAGATGAGAGCACGCATCCGACCGGGAGCCTGAAGCATCGTCTGGCGCGCTCACTGTTTCTGTACGGATTGTGCAATGGATGGATCAAAGAAGGCACCACCATCATTGAATCATCATCCGGTTCAACGGCGGTCTCTGAGGCTTATTTCGCTCGACTGTTAGGGCTGCCGTTTATTGCCGTCATGCCTTCCTGTACGGCGAAACGTAAAATTGAACAGATCGAATTTTACGGTGGTCGCTGCCATTTCGTGGAAAGCGCCTGCGAAATCTATGCGGCCTCTGAGCAGCTGGCGCATGAGCTCAACGGTCATTACATGGACCAGTTCACTTACGCTGAGCGCGCCACCGACTGGCGCGGCAATAATAATATCGCCGACAGCATCTTTCGTCAGATGCAGTGCGAGCCCAACCCCGTTCCCCGCCATATCGTGATGAGCGCCGGAACCGGCGGCACCTCCGCAACCATTGGCCGCTATATCCGCTGTCAGGGCTACGACACTGAACTGATGGTAGTGGACCCGGAAAACTCGGTCTTTCTGCCCTTCTGGCAGGACCGCGATGCTACGTTACGCAGCCCGGTAGGAAGTAAAATTGAAGGTATCGGGCGTCCGCGCGTAGAACCGTCTTTCATTCCTGACGTGGTCGATGAAATGCTGCGCGTGCCGGATGCCGCAAGCGTGGCCACCGCACACTGGCTGGAAACGCAGTTGGGCCGCAAAGTCGGCGCCTCTACCGGTACCAACATGTGGGGGACGCTGCAGCTTGCCACTCGTATGCGCGATGCAGGCGTTACCGGTTCGCTGGTGACACTGTTGTGTGACAGCGGCGAACGCTATCTGGAAACCTACTACAACCCAGAGTGGGTCGACGCGCACATCGGTGATTTAACGCCGTGGAAAGCGGAGCTCGCCCGACTACTGAACACCCATTAATGGGATAAAAAAAAGCCAGACGCGAAGTCTGGCTTGCTGGAAGGGATCTCTCATTCGGGGGAATAAGGTAGATGTGGATTGTCCAGCCAATGCGTCAAAAAGTGTGACACTGCCTGATTACGGCAATGCCCAATCACCGGTAAATGAGGCAGTTCAGCAATCAGTTGCGGCATCGCGTTGCCCATAATCAGGCCGCGCCCAACGCTGCCTAACATTTCGCGATCGTTCATGGCATCGCCAAACGCCATACACTCAGCCATTGAATACCCTAAGTGGTCGCTCAATACCGCCAACGCAGATCCTTTGTTACAGCCCAGCGGCAGCACCTCAAGGCAATCAAACGCGGAAAAACAGAGATTCGCCTGTTCACCCAGCGCTTCATTCAGTTGAATGCGCAATTGGATCAGAGAGTCATGATCGCCGCAGAAACAGACTTTCGTGACCTGATGCGCCGGAATACGTTTCACATCGACGATCTGGTAGCTAAATCCGCTATACACATGCGCCTGCAGCAGCGAGGGGATCTCTTGTCCGGTGAACCAACCATTGTCATTAAAGACATGCATGCTGGCCGTAGTATCCCACTTCTGATGTAACACAATATCCGCGACATTCGGATCCAGATCCTGACGGTGTAATACATCCCCCTCAAGAGAGTGAATGCGCGTGCCATTCCCCGTGATCAAAAAGGCGTCCAGTGAGATAGAGCCTAAAATATGGCGCATCTCAAGCACATGGCGACCGGTAGCAAATGTCAGAGTAATATCGCGTTCACGCAGGCGCGACAGCGTTGAAAGCGTTTCGTCACCTAAATGGTGATTCGGCATCAAAAGGGTGCCATCCATATCAAATGCAGCCAGACGAGCCATTTCTTTCTCCACACTGTGACGCGGTTAACTTGTGCTCCAGTATCACCTGAGATATACGGAAGTAATAGTGAATAGATAAAATGAATTGTTCCGGGTTTATATGCGATTATTGAATCGACTGAATCAGTACCAGCGCCTGTGGCAACCGTCGAACGGCGAACCACAGTCAGTGACCGTGGGCGAACTGGCCGAACGCTGTTTTTGTAGCGAACGCCATGTGCGTACCCTGCTAAAGCAAGCGCAGGATGCGGGCTGGCTGGAGTGGCACGCCCAGTCGGGGCGCGGGAAACGCGGACAGCTGCGCTTTTTAGTCACCCCAGATTCACTGCGCAACACCATGATGGAACAGGCGCTGCAAAAGGGAGAACAGCTCAGCGTGCTGGAACTGGCTCAGTTGGCGCCGGGCGAATTAAGAACGCTGCTACAGCCGTTTATGGGCGGCCAGTGGCAAAACGACACGCCAACACTGCGTATCCCCTATTACCGTCCACTCGACCCTTTGCACCCTGGATTTCTCCCCGGTCGCGCAGAGCAACACCTCGCCGGACAAATATTTTCTGGCCTGACCCGGTTCGACAGTAAGACGCAACGCCCCTGTGGAGATTTAGCTCATCACTGGAATATCTCCGCCGATGGCCTGCGCTGGGATTTCTATATTCGTTCCACCCTGTACTGGCATAACGGCGATGCGGTCAGCAGCACGCAGCTACATCAGCAGTTGCTGAAGCTGTTAGAACTCCCCGCGCTGAATAAGCTATTTATCAGCGTAAAGCGCATTGAGGTGACGCATCCCCAGTGTCTGACCTTTATTCTGCATCGTCCCGACTTCTGGCTGGCGCACCGTCTGGCAAGCTACAGCAGTCACCTGGCGCATCCTGAGCACCCGTTTGTGGGTACCGGCCCGTTCCGGTTGACGCTGTTTACTCCGGAGCTGGTGCGTATCGAGAGCCACGATCACTACCATCTGAGTCATCCGCTACTGAAAGCCATTGAATACTGGATAACCCCGCAGCTCTTCTCCCAGGATTTGGGCACCAGCTGTCGCCATCCGGTGCAAATTGCGATTGGTAAACCCGAAGAGTTGCCTATGCTAAGCCAGGTAAGCAGTGGGATCAGCCTCGGTTTTTGCTATCTCACGCTACGAAAAAGCACGCGCCTGAATACGCAGCAGGCCCGTCGACTGATCAACATCATCCACCGTTCTTCCCTGCTACAAACGCTTGAAGTGGATGAAAATCTGATCACGCCAAGCAATGCACTGCTGCCCGGATGGACTATCCCGCAATGGGATGAACTCGACGAGGTGGCATTACCGGAAAAGCTGACGCTGGCTTATCACCTGCCGGTAGAACTCCACGCTATGGCTGAACAGCTTCGCCAGGCGCTGGCGCTGATCGGCTGTGAATTAACGCTCATTTTTCATAATGCTAAAAACTGGGATGGCGATCATCCCCTAGCCCAGGCCGACCTGATGATGGGCGACAGGCTGATTGGTGAGGCACCTGAATATACTCTCGAACAGTGGTTGCGCTGCGATCAGCTGTGGTCACATGTATTGAACGCGCCAGCATATACACATTTGCAAACGACCCTGGATGCCCTGCAAATCCAGGCTGATGAGGACGATCGCCACGCGGCTTTACAACAAGTTTTCGCCACGCTAATGCATGACGCCATCCTGACGCCGCTGTTCAATTATCACTATCGCATCAGCGCGCCACCGGGGGTGAACGGCGTACGCCTGAATCCTCGTGGCTGGTTCGAGTTTACCGAAGCCTGGCTGCCACCTCCTTCAGCGTGAAGAAGCTGGTCGGCGACACGCCCAGGCGCTACCATAAGCGCTTTCGTTATTTGTCAGGAAAAGCCATGAAACGTGCCGTTGTTGTATTCAGTGGGGGTCAGGACTCCACGACTTGTCTGGCGCAAGCGCTGCATCAGTATGATGAAGTGCATTGCGTGACCTTTGATTATGGTCAGCGCCATCGCGCTGAGATTGATGTCGCACGTGACCTGGCCTTAAAACTTGGCGCACGCGCGCACAAAGTGCTTGATGTCACGCTGCTCAGTGAACTGGCTGTCAGCAGCCTGACCCGCGATAACATTCCGGTACCTGATTACGAACCGGATGCGAACGGTATTCCCAACACCTTTGTGCCCGGACGCAATATTCTGTTCTTAACGCTGGCAGCAATTTACGCGTACCAGGTGCAGGCAGAGGCGGTCATTACTGGCGTTTGCGAAACAGATTTCTCTGGATACCCGGACTGTCGCGATGAGTTCGTTAAAGCCCTGAACCATGCCGTGAGCCTGGGGATGGCAAAAGATATTCGCTTTGAAACCCCACTGATGTGGATTGATAAAGCCGAAACCTGGGCACTGGCCGATTACTGGGGCAAGCTGGACCTGGTACGCGAAGAAACGCTGACCTGCTATAACGGCATCAAAGGTGACGGTTGCGGTCACTGTGCGGCGTGTAATCTGCGTGCCAACGGCCTGAACCATTATCTGGCGGATAAACCGGCAGTGATGGCGGCAATGAAGCAGAAAACCGGGTTAAAGTGATTGTATTGCCGGATGGCGCTTTGCTTATCCGGCCTACCGGCAGTTGCAGTAACTCATGTAGGCCGGATAAGACGCTTGAGCGTCGCCTTCCGGCAGCCGCAGCCACTACTGCACCATCTGCTCCAGTTTTTCGCGCAACTCCCCTTCCAGCGGCAGCGCTTTTTGCGTCTTCAAATCAATACAGACGAACGTAATCAACGCATCAGCCACCACCTGTCCTTCCGGCTCCAGGGTAATGGTCTGGTTTAACACGCCACTTTTGCCATTTAGCTGTTGGACCTGGCTGGTAATGGTCAGCAGGTCGCTCAGCACCGCAGGGCGGCGGTAGTTGATATTAATATTCACGACCACAAAAGCGATGTTGTGAGCAGTCATCCACTGAAAGCTGTCGCTGTTTTCCAGACCATCCCAGCGGGCTTCTTCCAGAAACTCCAGATAGCGGGCATTGTTAACGTGCTGATAGACATCGAGATGGAAACCACGAACTTTGATTTGTGTTTGCATAGCGCAGGAGCCTTACGTTGTTTTTATAGGAATAGATTTCAGGGTAAAGAGGTCATAACTGGTATGACCTCTACAGTCTGGCAAACTTTCAGCGCTCTGCAAGTTATTAGAGTGTTAAAACTGCCAGGTTACGCTCAACCAGTGAACTGCCCATGCCCGGCACCTGCTTTAAATCGTCCACCGTTTTAAACGGCCCGTACTCCTCACGATAGCTCACAATCGCCTGCGCTTTCTTTAGACCCACGCCATTCATGACCCGCGCTAAATCCTCCGCAGAAGCGCTGTTGATGCTTACCCTGGTGCCTTCATTGTCGCTTGTTTTAGCGGGCAGTGTGGCTTTGCTTTGTGCCGCCCCTGAGTTTTCCGCTTTGGTTTGAGTCGCCAGGCTTTTGGCGACAGGCTCAGCCGCCAATGCGGTTTGGGCCATACCAGCGCAGGTCAATGAGAGAGTGATAAGCAGAGCTTTGATTCCATGTTTCATACTGTTTTCTCCTTGTTTGTTAACAGTGGAATCACGATAGCGAGGTGCAGAACGGCAGACAAACGGCAAATATCAGAAATGGAAAAGGCCGCGAAAGCGGCCTTTGGTAGATACAACTTTTTGCAATTTTTTGCGAACTGCCTCGGTTATTGCTGCTGTTCCAGCGCATCACCGATTTTAATTTTTGCAGCTTTACGCAGGTTGCTCATCAGCGCTTCGAAGACAATCTGCGCGTTGTTCTGAGTGATCCCCTGAACCATCGCTTTCTTCTGCGCTTCAGGCATAGAACCGGCTTTCACCTCGTCCAACGCCAACAGAACAACGTTACCCTGCATATCGTTCGCTACGCCGTAGCTCGGTTTGTCTTTCGCCGGCAGGCTCAGACCAAAGGCGGCCTGGCTCAGCGGATCCTGACCCGTACGGCTCAGCGTTTTCGCCTCGCCAAAGCTCAGACCCGCCGCTTTCATCGCTTCATCGCCTTTACCGGCTTTCAGATCCGCCAGTAGTTTTTCGGCATCAAGCTTCGCCTGCTGCTCTGCTTTATTGTGCTTAACGAGCGCAGTTACCTGCTCTTTCACTTCAGCCAGTGGCTTCACGGCTTCGGCTTTGTGCTCTGCAATACGCAGCACGAACGCGCGATCGCCATCCACTGTGATGATATCGGAGTTACTGCCAGGCGTACCGTTCTCGCCAACCAGACCACCATTGAAAATGATGTCAGCGACTGGTTTGAAATTCAGTTCTTCCGGCAGGCTGTCACGGCTAAACCAGCCCGTTTCAACCGCTTTCATACCCGCAGCCTGCTCTGCGCCCGCCAGAGATTCGTTATCATTGCTGGCCGCGTCGCTGACTTTCTGCTGCAGTGCATAGTACGCATCCAGCGCTTTTTCCTGCTTCACTTTTGCCGCAATCTCGTCACGGGCTTCGCTCAGCGGTTTAACCTGCGCAGGCTGTACGTCGTCAAGACGCGCAACGAGGAAACCAACGGAAGACTTAATTACGCCAGACAGCTGGCCTTTTTCTTTCAGACCCGCATTTTTCAGCTCATCCGGGGTAGTGGAATCTTCCAGCCATCCCATATCGCCGCCTTTACGGGCAGAGATGATATCGGCAGATTTTTCTTTCGCCAGCGCAGCGAAGTCACCGCCTTTGTTCAGTTCGTCCAGTACCGCTTTGGCTTCATCTTCCGTTTTGGTCTGAATGATGCTGTAGCGGTTACGCTGCGGCTGAGTGAACTGATCCTGATGCTGGTCATAGTAAGACTGAATATCAGCATCGCTGGCTGTCTCCTGCATAGCAGCAGCATCCAGCTTGATGTAGCTCACGCGGAACTGTTCCGGCGTCATAAAGTTGTTTTTATTCTGCTCGTAGTAGCTGGCAACTTCCTGCTCGGTAACAGACTGCTTCGCGGCCAGTGCGTTAACGTCAATCGTCGCCTCGCGCACGATACGCTGCTGTGCGACCAGTGCCGCCAGTTCATCCGTTTCGCCTTTCAGCATGAAGTCCGTACCGGCAACGCCGTTAATCAGCTGCTGTGTCGTGAGCTGATTACGTAATGCCTGAGCGTACTGGTCTGCAGTCATTCCCATTTGATTGACAATCGCGTTGTAGCGGTTGTTATCAAACTTGCCGTCCACCTGGAACGCAGGCGTGGCGAAAATAGCCTGTTTAACCTGATCGTCGCTGATGTTGAGCTTAAGCTCGTGGGAGTACTGATCCAGCAGCGCTTCGTCAATAAGACGATTCAGCACCTGCTGACGCAGCGTTTTCATATAACCTTCGTTCGCGGCCAGCTCAGAGTATTGATCGCCCAGCTGTTGCTGCATGCGGTTACGTTCGCTGTTGAACGCATTCTCGAACTGCCCGCGGCTGATCTCCTGGCCATTCACTTTGGCGGCGAAGTTATTGCCCCCGCCAATCAGGTAACCACTCACGCCGGTCAAAATGAACGACACGATAATGATACCGAAAATAATCTTGAGCACGAGACTGTTAGCAGCCGTGCGTAAGCTGTCCATCATGGTGTAACCACACTCCGCTGTAGATGACTATACGCGTTATCCTCTATGCTGCCCCCGCGTTGACGACAACAACGGCGACAAGGATTTTGAGTATATATGCTTCACGCAGCATAGCGTTTCCTGAACGCTGCGCACAAAGGTCTATTGTGACAAGAAACAGGGGCAATTGTCAGCCCACAACGCGTAGAAAGTACCGGAATTACAAATAAAAAAGGCACATCAGTCGATGCGCCCTTGTACTTCGTCACATCCCCAAAGGGGAAATCACTTAGTTTACCGCGTCTTTCAGTGCTTTACCTGCACGGAAGCCCGGTACTTTAGCCGCGGCGATGGTGATCTCTTTACCTGTTTGCGGGTTGCGACCAGTACGGGCAGCACGCTCTTTAACGGCAAAAGTACCAAAACCTACCAGCGCTACGTCATCACCTTCTTTCAGAGATTCGGTAACAGAAGCAATAATTGCATCTAACGCACGTCCAGCCGCAGCTTTAGAGATATCAGCCCCTGCAGCAATTTTGTCGATCAGTTGAGATTTATTCACTCTTCTCTTCCTCTTTATAATTTATATCGCACCTGAATCCTTCAAAGTGCGAACGCGCAGCAGTTATATCAGGCCTGCCATGCCCTTACAACACCCGTTAATGATGGCAAGCCCAATCCGTTATCTAAATTAGCTATACAAAAAAAGGCTGGCAAGCCCGAAATGGCCTGCCAGCCCTGTTTTTATTAGTGCTCTTTGCGCGAGGTCACTATTTTGCCGTCACAACCTGCATTCCAGAGGGTTCATTTTGCAACGCAAGAGTCAGAACTTCCTCAATACGTTTCACCGGGTGAATATTAAGATCGGCAATTACGTTGTCCGGAATCTCTTCCAGGTCACGTTTGTTCTCATCAGGAATTAAGACCGTCTTAATGCCGCCACGGTGTGCCGCCAGCAGTTTTTCTTTCAAACCACCAATTGGCAGAACCTGACCACGCAGAGTGATCTCACCCGTCATCGCCACGTCGGCGCGAACTGGGTTACCGGTAAGACAAGAAACCAGCGCAGTACACATAGCAATACCCGCACTTGGACCGTCTTTCGGCGTCGCCCCTTCAGGTACGTGAACGTGGATGTCGCGTTTTTCGTAAAAGTCCGGGTTAATACCCAGTTTTTCCGCACGCGCACGCACCACGGTCAGTGCAGCCTGAATCGACTCCTGCATGACTTCACCCAGAGAACCGGTGTAGGTCAACTTACCTTTACCCGGTACGCAGGCGGTTTCGATGGTCAGCAGATCGCCGCCCACTTCCGTCCACGCCAGACCGGTCACCTGACCAACGCGGTTTTCGTTGTCCGCGCGGCCATAGTCAAAGCGCTGTACGCCCAGATAGTCGTGCAGGTTGTCGCCATTGATCTCAATATGTTTCAGCGATTTATCCAGCAGCAGCTGTTTCACCGCTTTACGGCACAGTTTAGAGATTTCACGTTCCAGACTACGCACGCCTGCTTCACGGGTGTAGTAACGAATAATGCCCACAATGGCGCTATCGTCGACCGTCAGCTCACCTTTTTTCAGCGCATTACGCTCAATCTGTTTCGGCAACAGGTGACGTTTGGCAATGTTCAGCTTTTCGTCTTCGGTATAACCGGACAGACGGATCACTTCCATACGATCCAGCAACGGTGCCGGAATATTCATGGAGTTCGAGGTCGCAACAAACATCACGTCACTGAGATCGTAGTCCACTTCCAGGTAGTGATCGCTGAACGCCACGTTCTGCTCAGGATCCAGCACTTCAAGCAGTGCGGAAGCCGGATCGCCACGCATGTCGGAAGACATTTTGTCGATCTCATCAAGCAGGAACAGCGGGTTTTTAACGCCCACTTTAGCCATTTTCTGGATCAGTTTACCCGGCATAGAACCGATATAGGTCCGGCGGTGACCGCGAATTTCGGCTTCATCACGTACGCCGCCCAGCGCCATACGGATGTATTTACGTCCAGTTGCCTTAGCGATGGACTGCCCCAGAGAGGTTTTACCTACCCCCGGCGGTCCAACCAGGCACAGGATCGGCCCCTTGATTTTATTTACACGGCTTTGAACCGCGAGATATTCAAGGATACGGTCTTTAACGCGCTCCAGACCATAATGGTCGGTATCGAGGATTTCCTGCGCCTGACGCAGGTCTTTTTTGACCTTGCTACGCGCATTCCACGGCACCTGTACCATCCAGTCGATGTAGCCACGAACCACGGTCGCTTCCGCCGACATAGGAGACATCATTTTCAGCTTCTGCAGTTCTGCTTCCGCTTTCTCTTTTGCCTCTTTCGGCATTTTCGCCGCGTCGATTTTACGCTTCAGCGCTTCGTTTTCGTCCGGCGCATCGTCCATCTCGCCGAGTTCTTTCTGAATAGCTTTCATCTGCTCGTTCAGATAGTACTCGCGCTGGGATTTTTCCATCTGCTTTTTCACGCGGTTGCGAATGCGTTTCTCAACCTGCAGCAGATCGATTTCAGACTCCATCATCGCCATCAGATATTCCAGACGTTCGTTAACGTCGGACATCTCCAGCACGGACTGCTTGTCAGCCAGCTTCAGCGGCATGTGCGCAGCGATGGTGTCCGCCAGACGTGCAGGATCGTCAATGCTGTTCAGCGACGTCAGCACTTCTGGTGGGATTTTCTTGTTCAGCTTGATATAGCCTTCGAACTGGCTGATAGCGGTACGCACCAGCACTTCCTGTTCGCGCTCATCAATAGCTGGCGAGTCAAGGTACTCTGCTTTCGCAGAGAAATGCTCGCCGTTGTCAGACAGCGCAGAAATACGCGCGCGCTGTAACCCCTCGACCAGCACTTTTACGGTGCCGTCAGGCAGTTTCAGCATCTGCAAAATAGAGGCCACGGTCCCGACGGTGAAAAGATCGTTTACACCCGGCTCATCCGTTGACGCTTCTTTCTGTGCGACCAGCATGATTTTTTTATCATGGTCCATAGCCGCTTCCAGACAACGGATAGATTTTTCCCGCCCTACAAATAAGGGTATGACCATGTGCGGATAAACCACCACATCGCGCAACGGCAATACGGGGATTTCAATGCGTTCAGAACGCTCAGGATTCATAGAGCTCTCTCTTAGTTTAGTTTCCGCCAGGTAATCAGGTGGTACGACTGTGCTTCACACCACCTTTAACATGTATGTCAGTATATGGGGATGTTTCCCACACATTCAACGCCATGTTTACGGAAAAATAAAAGGGGAGATAAAATCCCCCCTTTTTAATTAAATGTCTGTATGAATTGATGAATTATTCGCCAGATGCCTGCTGCGCTTCCGGCTTACCGTAAATCAGCAATGGCTTGCTCTGACCGCCAATTACCGACTCATCGATCACCACTTTTTCGACGTCTTCCATAGAAGGCAGATCGTACATGGTGTCGAGCAGCGCGGCTTCGACGATAGAACGCAGACCACGAGCACCGGTTTTACGCGCCATCGCTTTCTTAGCGATCGCATCCAGCGCTTCCTCACGGAATTCCAGATCGACACCTTCAAGATTGAACAACGCCTGGTACTGCTTAGTCAGGGCATTTTTCGGCTCTTTGAGGATCTGGATCAGCGCTTCTTCACTCAGTTCGCTCAGCGTTGCCACAACCGGCAGACGACCGATGAACTCAGGGATCAGACCAAATTTGATCAGATCTTCCGGTTCGACCTGCGACAGCAGTTCACCTTCGCTGGCTTTATCAGACTGTGCTTTTACCGTTGCGCCAAAACCAATGCCGGAGCCGGTTTCAACACGGTTAGCAATCACTTTATCCAGACCAGCAAATGCACCGCCGCAGATAAACAGGATCTTGGAGGTATCAACCTGCAGGAATTCCTGCTGAGGATGTTTACGACCACCCTGCGGCGGAACGGCAGCAACCGTACCCTCGATCAGTTTCAACAGCGCCTGCTGTACGCCTTCGCCGGAAACGTCACGGGTAATAGATGGGTTATCAGACTTACGAGAAATCTTGTCGATTTCATCGATATAGACGATCCCACGCTGTGCTTTCTGCACGTCGTAATCGCACTTCTGCAACAGTTTCTGAATAATATTTTCAACATCTTCACCCACATAACCGGCTTCGGTCAGCGTGGTGGCATCAGCCATGGTGAACGGAACGTCCAGCAGGCGCGCCAGCGTTTCAGCCAGCAGCGTTTTACCGGAACCCGTCGGGCCAATCAGCAGGATGTTACTTTTGCCCAACTCAACGCCATTGCTGGTGTCGCCGTTGCGCAGACGTTTGTAATGGTTGTATACCGCGACCGCCAGCACTTTCTTCGCCTGCTCCTGACCGATAACGTAATCGTCCAGGTGGTTGCGAATTTCATGTGGCGTCGGCAGCGCACTGCGTTCACGGTGCGGTGCTACTTCCTTAATCTCTTCGCGAATGATGTCGTTGCATAAATCAACACATTCGTCGCAGATATACACGGATGGACCGGCAATCAGCTTACGCACTTCATGCTGGCTTTTGCCGCAAAAAGAGCAGTACAACAATTTGCCCGAGCCATCTTTGCGTTTATCTGTCATGGGTCAAAACCTCTTCTTTGTTCTTTGTGCCGCACACGACGACGCAAATGCCATTCTCAGGCGCAAGACGCTAGTCAGCGTTGTGCCGCTCCAGGTAATTATAGCGGCACACCTGCGCACTGGGCATTAATTACGATGGGTCAAAATCGAGTCGACCAGACCGTACTCTACCGCTTCAGAAGCGGAGAGGAAGCGATCGCGCTCGGTATCACGTTCAATCTGCTCAAGAGATTGACCCGTATGATGCGCCATAAGTTCGTTCATGCGCCCTTTTACCTTCAGGATTTCACGGGCATGAATTTCAATATCCGTTGCCTGGCCCTGGTAACCGCCCAGAGGCTGGTGGATCATGACGCGAGAGTTAGGCAGGCAAAAACGTTTGCCTTTCGCCCCGGCAGTCAGCAGGAACGCACCCATTGAGGCCGCCTGGCCCATACAAATGGTGCTGACGTCCGGCTTAATAAACTGCATGGTGTCATAGATAGACATCCCGGCAGTGATCACTCCACCAGGGGAGTTGATGTACAGGTAGATATCTTTTTCTGGGTTTTCTGCTTCCAGGAACAGCATCTGCGCCACGATCAGGTTAGCCATATGGTCTTCGACCTGGCCGGTCAGAAAAATGACGCGTTCCTTAAGTAGACGAGAATAGATATCAAAAGAGCGCTCACCACGTGAGGTCTGTTCAATGACCATCGGCACCAGCGCCATATGGGGTGCAAAGTTATCTCGTTCGCCGCTGTATGACATTTCCGTCTCCTGGATAAAATTTGAAAAAACCTGCTGTGCTGATTGTAACCTTATGGACGGATTATCAGCTAGTCCCTCAGTAATGGGTACGACATCGCCATAATTCAAGCATAACAATCTTTTGTTGTAACGCTAACACTGAAACGCTGTTTTCGCACTCTTCCCATGCAAAATGCGTGACAAAAAAAAACCCGCCACCAAAAGGTGACGGGCTTGCGTACGAAATTCGAGCTAAAAAAGCGACGAATTACGCCTGCTGGTTCATCAGTTCGTTGAAGGAAGTGGCTTTTTCAGTCACTTTCGCTTTCGCCAGAACGGCTTCAACAGCCTGCTCTTCCAGAGCGACGTTACGCATGTTGTCCATCAGCTCTTTGTTTTTGCTGTAGAACTCAACAACTTCTTTCGGATCTTCGTAAGCAGAAGCCATCTCTTCGATCAGGCCTTTAACGCGATCTTCGTCAGCTTTCAGTTCGTTGGTGCGAATCACTTCGCCCAGCAGCAGACCAACAACTACGCGACGCTTAGCCTGTTCTTCGAACAGTTCACGCGGCAGTTCCAGAGCTTGTTTCTCGTTGCCACCGAAACGCTGTGCAGCCTGACGACGCAGAACGTCGATTTCGCTGTCGATCAGAGCAGCCGGAACGTCGATGTCGTTAGCTTTTACCAGACCTTCGATCGCCTGAGACTTAACACGGTTACGCACAGCGCCTTTCAGCTCGCGTTCCATGTTTTTACGGACTTCAGCGCGCAGACCTGCTACGGAACCATCTTCAACGCCGAAACGTTTGATGAATTCTTCAGTCAGTTCCGGCAGTTCGCGTTCTTCAACTTTCTTCAGGTTGATAACGAACTTCGCAGCTTTACCTTTCAGGTTTTCAGCGTGGTACTCTTCCGGGAAGGTCACGTCGATCGTGAACTCTTCGCCAGCTTTGTGGCCTTTAACGCCTTCTTCAAAGCCTGGGATCATACGACCCTGGCCCATCGCCAGTACGAAGTCAGACGCTTTGCCGCCTTCGAACTCTTCGCCGTCTACAGAACCGGTGAAGTCGATGGTTACACGGTCTTCTGCATCAGCAGCGCCGTCTTTGTCTTTCCAGGTAGCCTGCTGCTTGCGCAGGGTATCCAGCATCACGTCAACATCAGCGTCGGTAACTTCAACAACCGGTTTTTCAACTTCGATTGCTTCCAGGCCAGTCAGCTCAACTTCCGGGTAAACTTCAAACTCTACCGCGTAAGTAAAATCTTCACCCAGTTTGTATTCGCCCGGAACGTAGTTCGGTGCGCCAGCCGGATTGATTTTTTCTTTGATGATCGCGTCAACGAAGTTGCGGCTCATCAGGTCGCCCAGAACGTCCTGGCGAACAGACGCGCCATAACGCTGAGCAACAACATTCATCGGTACTTTTCCTTTGCGGAAACCGTCAATACGCACTTTCTTCGCTACGTTGACCAGCTCGCTTTTCACAGCGGTCTCGATGCTGTCAGCAGCGATAGTAATCGTTACACGGCGGCCAAGGCCTTGAGTGGTTTCAACTGAAACTTGCATCTTGTTACCTCAAAAAATCACAGTGCTCGGTCAACTCTTCTCCGCAAGCACAGGTTGTTGGCTTCGCGGAACTGGGATGTTCTCATAAGCAATCACATTCCCTGTCGTCAGAATCATCCCGAAGACATTCCGAAAAATAAGACGCGCATTATAGCGGCATCACTTTTATGAGTCGAGAACGGTTATCGCGCGTTGCTGCGGCTTTTTTCACAATTCCCGGCTAATTTTTGTCTGAATACTGTACGACTGCCCCAGAATTCAGACAAAACAAAACGGCCCGCAGGCCGTTTTCACATAATCTGTAGCAACATACTGGAAAAGCGTCGGTTGTTGCAAATCCGTTTTACGCGATGCTTCCCGCCCCGCGACACGGAGGCGATGCAAAAATCGTATCCTGCAACGCTTCCCACTCCTTAATAGTGTAGGTATGCAGGGCAAGCGCATGAACGGTTGTGGAAAGCTCCGCCGTTAACGTGCTGTAAATCATCCGATGACGATTAAGAAAACGTTCACCTGTAAAGCGATCGCTAACCAGTACAACCTTAAAGTGGCTTTCAGAACCAGCCGGGACATTGTGACGATAGCTTTCATCCACAACTTCGAGGAACACGGGTTCGAACGCTGCCCTTAATTTTTCTTCTATTTGCTCACGAATCATCATGAAATTTTTCCTCCGACAACGCTGAGATGTCACCCATCCCTTTAAATACTAGCCGCTTTTACCGTTTTCATTACACCTTAGCAACAAAAAATTAGCGCTTGTCTGATTTTCTCATTCAAACGGATGAAGTTCACTGATTCCTCACTTCAATTTATTGCAAAAAGTCCGTTTATAGTCTCCACAAAGTCATAAAACGGACAACACAATGAATTTACATGCGTTACCCACTTCCCCTCATCGTTGGCGATGTTATGATGGCGGGAATTTTCTCTAACCATACAATTTAGATTCGCTGAGAGCCCTGGCATGTTTAAAAAAATCCTCGTCCCGTTTGTCGCACTGTTTATGTTAGCTGGATGCGCAACACCGCCGACCACTATTGAAGTCTCCCCGAAAATTACCCTGCCGCAGCAGGACCCGAGCCTGATGGGCGTGACCGTTAGCATCAACGGTGCCGACCAGCGTCAGGATCAAGCACTGGCAAAAGTCACCCGTGACAACCAACTGGTGACCCTGACCGCGTCCCGCGATCTGCGTTTCCTGCTGCAAGAAGTTCTGGAAAAACAGATGACCGCACGCGGTTATATGATTGGACCGAACGGTGCAGTCAATCTGCAAATCATCGTTAGCCAACTGTATGCTGACGTGTCTCAGGGTAGCGTACGCTATAACATCGCCACCAAAGCAGACATCGCTATCATCGCGACCGCCGCTAACGGCAACAAGATGACCAAAAACTACCGCGCAAGCTATTCTGTTGAAGGTGCCCTGCAGGCCTCTAACAAAAATATCGCTAATGCCGTTAACAGCGTACTGACCGATACCATCGCTGATATGTCTCAGGACACCAGCATTCACGATTTCATCAAGCAGAACGCTCGTTAATTTCTGCCCATATGGCCCGGCGTTCGTCGGGCCTATAGAAGCCCATGTCCAGTCATTACTTACGTATTTTTCAGCAGCCACGCTCAGCTATCCTGCTCATTCTGGGGTTCGCCTCCGGTTTACCGCTCGCACTCACCTCCGGTACGCTTCAGGCATGGATGACGGTCGAGAATATCGATCTTAAAACCATCGGTTTCTTTTCCCTGGTCGGTCAGGCCTACGTATTTAAGTTTCTCTGGTCCCCGTTGATGGACCGTTACACGCCACCGTTTTTAGGTCGACGTCGCGGCTGGCTGCTGGCGACCCAGGTGCTGTTGTTAATTTCTATCGCCGCGATGGGCTTTCTGGAGCCTGGCACACAGTTACGCTGGATGGCTGCACTCGCAGTAGTGATCGCATTTTGCTCTGCATCGCAGGATATCGTCTTTGATGCCTGGAAAACCGACGTATTGCCCGCAGAAGACCGCGGCACCGGCGCGGCTATCAGCGTGCTGGGCTATCGATTAGGGATGCTGGTTTCAGGCGGACTGGCCCTGTGGATGGCCGATCGCTGGCTGGGCTGGCAAGGGATGTACTGGCTGATGGCTGCGCTGTTGATTCCTTGTATCATCGCCACCCTGTTAGCACCCGAACCGACTGACACCATTCCGGTGCCTAAAACGCTGGAACAGGCGGTTGCGGCTCCGCTGCGCGACTTCTTTGGTCGTAACAACGCCTGGCTGATCTTACTGCTTATTGTGCTATATAAGCTCGGGGATGCCTTCGCCATGAGCCTGACCACCACCTTTTTAATCCGCGGCGTTGGGTTTGATGCCGGTGAAGTTGGCGTGGTGAATAAAACACTGGGGCTACTGGCCACCATTGTTGGCGCGCTGTACGGCGGGATCCTGATGCAGCGCCTTTCGCTGTTCCGCGCATTGCTTATTTTCGGCATCCTGCAAGGGGCGTCGAATGCGGGCTACTGGCTACTGTCCATCACGGACAAACACATGTTCAGCATGGCGGCCGCCGTCTTCTTTGAAAACCTGTGCGGTGGAATGGGCACGGCAGCATTTGTCGCCTTATTAATGACGCTGTGCAATAAGTCCTTCTCAGCGACCCAGTTCGCCCTCCTCTCCGCGCTTTCTGCCGTTGGCCGCGTTTATGTTGGCCCGGTAGCGGGTTGGTTTGTCGAAGCACACGGCTGGCCGACGTTTTATCTGTTCTCGGTGTTTGCCGCGATTCCCGGTCTGATACTGCTGCTGGTATGCCGCCAGACTCTGGAACATAGCTGGCAAAATGAGAGCTTTATTCCACGCACGGAATTTCGTGGGGCGTACAGTCTGGCATTAATGACGCTGGTTGCGGGCTGCTGCCTGCTGCTGGTTTGGCTGCTGCTGTTAACCATGAACGCGCTGGATTACACCAACTTCTCCTTCCTGCCGGAACTGCTTGAAGTCTCAGTAGTGGTCGCGGTCTGCGGGGTCGTTTTTGGTGGATTGCTGGATTATCTGGCACTGCGTAAAACCCGTCTGGCGTGATGTTGCGTATTTATGCTCTAAATAATTCGAGTTACGGGAAGGCGGCGACGCAGCAAATCCCCAGGAGCTTACATAAGTAAGTGACTGGGGTGAGCGAGGACAAATTCGTCGGGAACGAATTTGAACGCTGTTTACAGCGCCCGTAAGGGTGAGGCCCAGGATGGGCCGAGTTATTGCCAACACACCCGTAGCTTGAAGTATGACGAGCATATTTGGTCGTTGTAATCACCCTGCGTAATTATAACGGCGAAATAAGCAACAACTGCTAAAAATAATATTTGTTATTTTGTGCGCCAAAGAATTTGGAAATTATTGACGCCTTTTATATATACTATTTTCCTTACTCGATTCAGCCACGATAGTTTTATTTTTTGTTCTTCAATTGTCCGTTTATTGATAATCAATTGTTAAGCAATTGTTTTATTTTCGTATTGGTTATACCAATTGCCCTCAGTACGCCCTCCACCTGCCCGCTTTCGTTATAACGTGATGTTGCAACAGGTTCTTAAAGCCAAAGCGACATATATTGCAACATATGTGACATGCACGGCAGAACCAAGTAACACAGATCTAGAGATGTTTACAGTAATGTAACCTTCCCGTAAAATGCCCTCACACTTTAAACGCCACCCGGTCCCGTGGAATTGAGGTCGTTAAATGAGACTCAGGAAATACAATAAAAGTTTGGGATGGTTGTCATTAATTGCAGGCACTGCATTACTCAGTGGCTGTAATTCTGCGCTGCTTGACCCTAAAGGACAGATTGGACTGGAACAACGGTCATTGATACTGACGGCATTTGGCCTGATGTTGATTGTCGTTATTCCCGCCATCTTGATGGCTGTTGGTTTTGCCTGGAAGTATCGTGCAAGCAATAAAGATGCGAAGTACAGCCCGAACTGGTCACACTCCAATAAAGTGGAAGCTGTGGTCTGGACGGTGCCGATCTTAATCATCATTTTCCTTGCAGTGCTGACATGGAAAACCACTCACGCTCTTGAGCCAAGCAAACCGCTGGCGCATGACGAGAAGCCCATTACCATCGAAGTGGTTTCCATGGACTGGAAATGGTTCTTCATCTATCCGGAACAGGGTATCGCTACCGTGAATGAAATCGCCTTCCCGGCGAATACTCCGGTTGAATTCAAAGTGACTTCCAACTCCGTGATGAACTCCTTCTTTATCCCGCGTCTGGGTAGCCAGATTTATGCCATGGCCGGTATGCAGACTCGACTGCATCTGATCGCCAACGAAGTCGGTACTTATGATGGTATCTCCGCAAGTTATAGCGGACCAGGCTTCTCCGGTATGAAGTTCAAGGCTATCGCAACAAAGGACCGCGCCGAATTCGACCAATGGGTTGCTAAAGCTAAACAGTCCGCGAACACCATGAGCGACATGGCTGCGTTCGAGAAAGTGGCTGCGCCAAGCGAATACAACCAGGTGGAATATTTCTCCAACGTGAAACCGGATTTGTTTAAAGACGTTATTAACAAATTTATGGCTCACGGTAAGAGCATGGACATGACCCAACCCGAAGGTGAGCACAGTGCACACGAAGGCATGGAAGGCATGGACATGAGCCACGCGGAATCCGCTCACTAAGGGGCCGAGGAAGAATACGATGTTCGGAAAATTGACGCTGGATGCAGTGCCGTTCCATGAACCTATTGTCATGGTTACGATTGCTGCCATTATCATCGGTGGTGCGGCCTTACTGGGCCTTATCACTTACTTCGGTAAGTGGACCTACCTGTGGAAAGAGTGGCTAACTTCGGTTGACCACAAACGCCTTGGCATCATGTATGTCATCGTCGCAATCGTCATGTTGATTCGTGGCTTTGCCGACGCCATCATGATGCGTAGTCAGCAAGCGCTGGCTTCTGCAGGTGAAGCAGGCTTCCTGCCTCCTCACCACTACGACCAGATCTTCACGGCTCACGGCGTGATTATGATCTTCTTCGTGGCAATGCCATTTGTTATCGGTCTGATGAACCTGGTGGTTCCTCTGCAGATCGGCGCTCGTGACGTTGCATTCCCGTTCCTGAACAACCTGAGCTTCTGGTTCACCGTTGTCGGCGTAATCCTGGTTAACCTTTCTCTGGGCGTGGGTGAATTCGCGCAGACCGGTTGGCTGGCGTATCCGCCACTTTCGGGAATAGAGTACAGTCCAAGCGTCGGGGTCGACTATTGGATATGGGCAGTCCAGTTGTCCGGTATTGGTACAACCCTGACCGGTATCAACTTCTTTGTGACCATCATTAAGATGCGTGCACCAGGAATGACCATGTTCAAGATGCCAGTGTTTAGTTGGGCATCTCTGTGCGCGAACATCCTGATTATCGCCTCTTTCCCAATCCTGACGGTTACCGTCGCGTTGCTAACCCTGGATCGCTATCTGGGCACCCATTTCTTTACCAACGATATGGGCGGCAACATGATGATGTACATCAACCTGATTTGGGCCTGGGGCCATCCGGAAGTGTACATTCTGGTTCTGCCAGTCTTCGGTGTGTTCTCCGAAATCGCGGCAACCTTCTCGCGTAAACGTCTGTTTGGTTACACCTCGCTGGTGTGGGCAACCGTGTGTATCACCGTTCTGTCGTTCGTTGTTTGGCTGCACCACTTCTTCACCATGGGTGCAGGCGCTAACGTAAACGCCTTCTTCGGTATCACCACTATGATTATCGCCATCCCGACCGGGGTGAAGATCTTCAACTGGCTGTTCACCATGTATCAGGGCCGTATCGTATTCCACTCAGCAATGCTGTGGACGATTGGCTTTATCGTCACCTTCTCAGTCGGCGGCATGACCGGTGTACTGCTGGCGGTGCCGGGTGCGGACTTCGTTCTGCACAACAGTCTGTTCCTGATTGCGCACTTCCATAACGTTATCATCGGCGGCGTCGTATTTGGATGCTTCGCAGGTATGACCTACTGGTGGCCAAAAGCGTTTGGCTTCACGCTGAACGAAACCTGGGGTAAACGCGCATTCTGGTTCTGGATCATCGGCTTCTTCGTAGCATTTATGCCGCTGTACGTGCTGGGCTTCATGGGTATGACCCGTCGCCTCAGCCAGCAGATTGATCCGCAGTTCCATCCGATGCTGGTCGTTGCCGCCTGCGGTGCCGCGCTGATTGCACTGGGTATCCTGTGCCAGCTGATTCAGATCTTCGTTTCTATTCGCGACCGCGAGCAGAACCGTGACCTGACCGGTGACCCATGGGGTGGTCGTACGCTGGAGTGGGCAACCTCTTCCCCGCCTCCGTTCTATAACTTTGCCGTTGTGCCGCACGTTCACGAGCGTGATGCCTTCTGGGAAATGAAAGAAAAAGGTGAAGCGTACAAGCAGCCTGCGCACTATGAAGAAATTCATATGCCGAAGAACAGCGGTGCCGGTATCGTCATTACCGCCTTTGCAACACTGTTTGGTTTCGCCATGATCTGGCATATCTGGTGGCTGGCGATTGCAAGCTTCGCAGGCATGATCATCAGCTGGATTGTGAAAAGCTTTGATGAAGACGTGGATTACTACGTGCCGGTCCCGGAAGTCGAAAAACTGGAAAACCAGCATTTCGATGAGATTACTAAGGCAGGGCTGAAAAATGGCAACTGATACTTTAACGCACGCGACTGCCCACGCGCACGAACACGGGCACCACGATGCAGGCCAGACCAAGATCTTCGGATTCTGGGTCTACCTGATGAGCGACTGCATTCTGTTCTCTATTCTGTTTGCAACCTATGCCGTTCTGGTGAACGGCACCGCAGGTGGCCCGACAGGTAAGGACATTTTTGAACTGCCGTTCGTTCTGGTTGAAACATTCCTGCTGTTATTCAGCTCCATTACTTACGGCATGGCAGCGATTGCCATGTACAAGAACAACAAGAGCCAGGTTATCTCCTGGCTGGCGTTGACCTTCTTGTTCGGTGCCGGATTCATCGGGATGGAACTCTATGAATTCCATCACCTGATTGTTAACGGTATGGGCCCGGATCGCAGTGGCTTCCTGTCTGCGTTCTTCGCGCTGGTCGGCACGCACGGTCTGCACGTCACCTCCGGTCTTATCTGGATGGCAGTGCTGATGGTGCAAGTTGCTCGTCGCGGCCTGACCAGTACTAACCGTACCCGCATCATGTGCCTGAGCCTGTTCTGGCACTTCCTTGATGTGGTGTGGATCTGTGTGTTCACTGTTGTTTATCTGATGGGGGCGATGTAATGAGTCATTCTAACGAGAGCGGCGGCGCATCCCATGGCAGCGTAAAAACCTACATGACAGGTTTTATCCTGTCGATCATCCTGACGGTCATTCCGTTCTGGATGGTGATGACAGGTTCTGCCTCTCCGGCCGTCATTCTGGGAACTATTCTGGTAATGGCAGTGGTACAGATTCTGGTGCACCTGGTGTGCTTCCTGCACATGAATAGCAAATCTGATGAAGGTTGGAACATGACGGCCTTCGTCTTTACTGTGCTAATCATCGCCATCCTGGTTGTGGGCTCCATCTGGATTATGTGGAACCTTAACTACAACATGATGATGCACTAAGAGCGGCGATTATGATGTTTAAGCAATACCTGCAAGTAACGAAACCAGGCATCATCTTTGGCAACCTGATCTCGGTGATTGGGGGATTCCTGCTGGCCTCAAAAGGCAGCATTGATTATCCCCTGTTTATCTACACGCTGGTTGGGGTGTCACTGGTTGTGGCGTCGGGTTGTGTATTTAACAACTACATCGACAGGGATATCGACAGGAAGATGGAGAGGACCAAAAACCGCGTGCTGGTTAAAGGTCTGATTTCCCCTGCGGTCTCGCTGGTATACGCCACCCTGTTGGGTATTGCTGGCTTTATGCTGCTGTGGTTTGGCGCGAACCCTCTGGCCTGCTGGCTGGGGGTAATGGGCTTCGTGGTCTATGTGGGCGTTTATAGCCTGTACATGAAGCGCCATTCCGTTTACGGTACGCTGATTGGCTCACTCTCCGGCGCTGCGCCGCCGGTGATTGGCTACTGTGCCGTAACCGGTGTGTTCGATAGCGGTGCGTTGATTCTGCTGGCTATTTTCAGCCTGTGGCAGATGCCGCACTCTTACGCGATTGCGATTTTCCGCTTCAAGGATTATCAGGCTGCCAACATCCCGGTGCTGCCGGTGGTGAAAGGTATTTCGGTCGCGAAGAACCATATCACGCTGTACATCGTGGCGTTTGCTATCGCCACGCTGATGCTAACCCTGGGCGGCTATGCAGGTTATAAATACCTGATTGTTGCAGCGGCGGTGAGCGTCTGGTGGTTGGGCATGGCGCTGCGCGGTTATAAAGTGGAAGATGACAGAGTCTGGGCGCGCAAGCTGTTCGGTTTCTCCATCATCGCCATTACCGCGCTTTCCGTGATGATGTCCGTCGACTTTATGGTGCCAAACTCGCAGAACCTGCTGACTTACGTCTGGTAAGAATCTGCAGATACGAAAAGGGTGCTCCGGCACCCTTTTTATTGGCAGGAATATTATTCAGTCATAGAGCCATTTCCCAGCCTTTGCTGACTCGATAATCATACCTACTGTCAAAGGCTTTAACTCAATTTCAGGAGGATCTTTTCGCCAGAAAGGGTATTCTTGTTCAATATAATTCCTTCCATCAAACTTCGAGTATTCAATATCAAAATGCTCAAATAAATCAGCTAAAAAATCATACGCATCTTCCGGAACAAACTGAAAATCATCCTCAAGGGTCCATTCTTTAGTGACCTGCTTAAGACCAGGTCTGAACCAACGTTCCCTGATTGGGTAATTCTTCATGATGTACTCAATAACTTCAGCTTCATAATTTCTCATCAGAAGGATGTCCACTGTATGCGATCTTTGGGTCGTACTAATATGATGATATCATTAGACTTTATGATGCATAATTCACACAACCTGTTGACCTGGGTTGGGTAAATTCAGCGAATGCTAAAAGGGTACTTCGGCACCCTTTTTACTTACTACGTGATTTTGAGAGCGTCAGGTCTCGTCTTTTTGCTCATCAGGCCAGATCTCAAACAACCATTTCCCCTCCTCTGCTGACTCCGCAAACATCCTTACGGTTAAAGGTAAACGTGTTGCTTCAACCTCCTCCCGTTTAACCTTGAACCATCGTGCCAAAAGTGGCGTGTTTTCCCAGGGGAAATAGCGGGTCCAGTCTACTTCCGATAAATCAACGTTGAATACTTTCCGGAACTCTTCAATTGCATCTGAGAGATCGTCTCGTGGCTCATCGAATAAATCTGTGTCGAGTTCTAAAGGAACCTCCTTCCAGTTTTCATCCAAATACCCAGGTATTTCTTCCCTGAAAATTTTTAACACATCGTCTTGAATACTCACTAGAATGATGTCCATTGAATACAAACATCAGCTTGAAGCAATGGGTTATATTTATCGCGAAATACCATTTTCCTTTTCCCTCTTTCCATTAGAAACAACCACAAAAAGACTACGCCCGTAATTATCACAAGTAAATTAGTTGCATAGGTAATTATTTCAATTATCCCACAACACAATTCCACATATCGTAGAGGTTTACCGCACTCCTTCCCCGCTTTACACTAGGCGCGAAATTAATACAGAGGTGGGAATGAACGATTACAAAATGACGCCCGGTGAGTTGCGCGCCACCTGGGGTTTAGGGACCGTATTCTCTTTGCGCATGCTTGGCATGTTTATGGTCCTGCCGGTTCTGACCACATACGGTATGGCGCTACAGGGTGCCAGCGAAGCGCTGATAGGCCTTGCCATCGGCATATATGGTCTGGCGCAAGCCGTTTTCCAAATCCCCTTTGGCCTGCTCTCTGACCGCATTGGTCGTAAGCCACTTATCGTCGGCGGGCTGGCGGTATTCGTTCTCGGCAGCATAATTGCCGCCCTCTCCGATTCAATCTGGGGCATTATTCTTGGTCGTGCCCTACAAGGTTCTGGCGCGATTGCTGCTGCCGTAATGGCGCTACTTTCCGACTTAACCCGTGAGCAAAACCGTACCAAAGCGATGGCGTTTATCGGCGTCAGCTTTGGTATCACCTTCGCCATTGCGATGGTGCTAGGACCAATCGTTACCCATGCGCTGGGACTACACGCGCTGTTCTGGATGATCGCAGCTCTTGCTACCACGGGTATTGTGCTAACCATTTGGGTCGTTCCCAATAGCACTACCCACGTGTTGAACCGCGAGTCGGGCATGGTAAAAGGCAGCTTCAGCAAAGTGCTGGCGGAGCCAAAGCTGCTGAAGCTCAATTTTGGCATCATGTGCCTGCACATTTTGCTGATGTCCACATTTGTCGCCTTACCAGGCCAACTGGCGAAAGCGGGCTTCCCCGCCGCAGAGCACTGGAAAATTTATCTGGTGACGATGCTGCTGTCCTTTGTTTCCGTAGTGCCGTTCATCATTTACGCCGAAGTGAAGCGCAAGATGAAACGCGTGTTCCTCGCCTGCGTGTTACTGATACTTATTGCAGAGATTGTATTGTGGAGCGCAAACATTCATTTCTGGGGGCTGATTGCCGGCGTACAGATATTCTTCCTCGCCTTCAACTTGATGGAAGCCCTCCTCCCCTCACTTATCAGTAAAGAGTCTCCGGCTGGCTATAAAGGCACGGCGATGGGCGTTTACTCCACCAGCCAGTTTCTTGGCGTGGCGATTGGCGGTTCGCTCGGCGGTTGGGTGGTTGAAATGTTTGATGGTCAGGCCGTATTCCTGGCCGGTGCGCTTCTGGCGGCAGTTTGGTTAGTTGTGGCAAGTACAATGAAAGAGCCGCCGTATGTCAGCAGCCTGCGTGTGGAAATTCCACCGGAGATTGCCGCCGATGACACGTTAAAGCAGCGCCTGCTGGCAAAAGAAGGGATAAGCGAAGTCTTAATTGTGGCGAAAGAGCATTCGGCCTACGTGAAAATCGACAGCAAAGTCACCAATCGATTTGAGGTTGAGCAGGCCATCAGCCAGGCGTAAAGATGAGATTTGTCAGATGGCGGATCACGCCATCTGACATAACGACTTAATCGCGGAAGTTCTTGAACTGGAACGGTTGACCGAGATCGCCGCCGCGAACCAGTGCCATGACGGATTGCAGGTCATCACGCGCCTTGCCGGTTACACGGATTTCTTCGCCCTGAATCTGCGCCTGCACCTTCAGTTTGCTGTCTTTGATCAGCTTAACGATTTTCTTTTGCACTGCGCTTTCAATGCCTTGTTTCAGCTTAGCTTCAACAAACCAGGTTTTACCGCTGTGCACAAAGGTTTCTGGTACGTCCAGCGACGTGCCTTCAATGCCGCGTTTCAGCAGCTTGGCACGTAAAATATCCAGCAGCTGATTGACCTGGAAATCAGACTCGCTCAACACCTTAATCGTCTTATTTGACTCATTCAGCTCAAAAGTCGCTTCAACGCCACGAAAATCAAAGCGTGACTCCACTTCGCGGCTGGCGTTATCTACCGCGTTACGGGCTTCCTGAAGATCAACTTCAGAAACAATATCGAAAGATGGCATCTTTTCCTCTCCCTTCATTTTTGATGCGAAGCATAATACCTGCAAAGTTACACAACAGACAGCGCTATACTAGGCTGTATCCTTTAATTGTACGTGGTACTGATACCTGCGAACAATAATGGGGTACGGCCGATATGGATTAACACCTGGTGCTGTTGCAGGTGAGGAGGAAGAATGAAAATTACCGTACTGGGATGTGGAGCGCTAGGACAGCTTTGGCTTACCGCGCTATGCAAATATGGACATGAGGTGCAGGGGTGGCTACGCGTACCGCAACCCTATTGCAGCGTAAACCTGATCGACACGGACGGGTCAGTTTTTAATGAATCCCTGACGGCAAACGACCCTGACTTTTTGGCAAAAAGCGACCTGCTGCTGGTTACCCTGAAAGCCTGGCAGGTTTCTGATGCGGTAAAAAGCCTGGCTGCAATCCTGCCTGAAACCACACCCATTCTCTTGATTCACAACGGCATGGGGACAATTGAGGAACTGCATAGCATTAAGCAACCTCTGCTGATGGGCACCACCACCCACGCGGCACGCCGTGACGGGAACGTCATCATTCATGTCGCTCAGGGAACCACAAGGATTGGTCCCGCGCGTGAGCAAGACGGTGATTTCAGTTATCTGGCTGAAGTCCTGCAAGAAGTGCTACCGGATGTCGCCTGGCACGACACTATTCGTGCCGAGCTGTGGCGCAAGCTGGCCGTCAACTGCGTCATTAACCCGCTGACCGCATTATGGGATTGCCCAAACGGCGAGTTACGTCATCATCCTGAAAAAATAGCACTCATCTGCGAGGAAGTGGCCGCGGTTATTGAACGCGAAGGCCACCATACATCAGCGGATGATTTACGCAATTATGTCGAGCAAGTGATTGACAGTACGGCGGAAAATATCTCATCGATGCTGCAAGACATTCGTGCCCTGCGCCATACTGAGATCGACTACATTACCGGTTATTTGTTAAAACGCGCCCGCGCGCACGGCATCGCCGTTCCGGAAAATGCCCACCTGTTTGAAATGGTTAAGAGAAAGGAAAGTGAGTATGAGCGCTCAAGCACTGGTATGTCTCGCCCCTGGTAGTGAAGAGACCGAAGCGGTCACCACTATCGATCTGCTGGTTCGCGGCGGAATTAAGGTCACAACCGCCAGCGTCGCCAGCGATGGTGGCCTGACTATTGTGTGCTCACGCGGAGTGAAGCTGCTGGCGGATGCACCATTAGTCGAAGTTGCTGACGGCGATTTCGACATTATCGTGCTGCCGGGCGGTATTAAAGGCGCCGAGTGTTTTCGCGATAGCCCTCTGCTGGTCGAAACCGTGAAACAGTTTCATCGCTCCGGGCGCATTGTCGCGGCAATCTGTGCCGCTGCCGCCACCGTACTCGTTCCGCACGATATTTTCCCCATCGGTAACATGACCGGTTTTCCGGCGCTGAAAGACAAAATCCCTGCCGATCAGTGGCAGGACAAACGAGTGGTATGGGATCCACGTGTCAACCTGTTAACCAGCCAGGGACCGGGGACTTCCATCGATTTCGGTTTGAAAATCATTGATCTGCTGGTGAGTCGCGAAAAAGCTTACGAGGTGGCATCACAACTGGTGATGGCCGCGGGAATCTATAACTATTACGAATAAACATGCTTACCGGATGGTTGAAACCATCCGGTAAAAGATTTAAAACCAAGGTGCTCCGCTCATAACGTTGCTATAAAACAACATTCTTCCCGCCAGTTCACCCGTCGCCATTAATACGACCCATACCCAACTCTGCTGGCTATATTTCAGACGCGATATTCCCCACACAGCAACACAGATGCTGGAAAATAGCTGCCACCATAGCAGAGGACTTGACGCATCAGCACCAGGCACATGATAGCGAAACCACAACCCGCTCGCCGTCAACACGATTCCAATTATGATCCCTGCATTACACACCGGTGAAGAGGATTTATGCCAATAGCCACCTGCCACCGCCACACTCATAAAACCCAGCAACACCGCCGTTGCCAGAAAGCCAAGCGGCGTGGCCAGAGTATGCCAAAGCGGGTGTAGTGCCATTTGATAATAGACCTGAGACGTCACAAAAATTGACACAAGACCAACAAGCGCCGTTACGCCACCCAGAAGATTCACTCCAGGGTGCTCAGGCTTGAGCCAGCATAGCGCTAGCCAACAAAATATTACGGCATTCAATACGATAAATGCCACCACTTCCCGGCTCAACCAGGATATTCCCAACCCAGCTATTGAGCGGTATGCGCCAGTAGGTGTTCCCAAGTGAACAAGGGATGCCAAAGAACCCAGCACAGTGATGACCCAAAATAACAGCGCCAGCCTACGATATTGTTCAGCATTGAATTTCAGCGTACCAAAATTCTGACACAACGTTAGTGCCAGGACACCACCAATCCCCCATTGAGCAAAGACCGTAAAAAAGACTAATGGCAATTCATAGTGTTCCATTTCTCTCTCCTCAGTCCCGTGGCGCAATAATCACAATATTGGGCTTACTGATATTGTGATCGGGTAAGTTGTAGCGCTTCTCTAGTACCGTCCATTGGGTGGTATGCTCTTTGCGAAGATCTTCTATCTCGCCAAATCGTAAAACCCCCGCGGGACACGATTCAACACAGCGTGGTTGCAAACCTTCATCCAGGCGTTCCGCACACAAATTACATTTACTGGTTTTCCCCTCTTCCGCATCGTAAACCGGTGCACTCCAGGGGCAGGCCATAATACACATCCGGCAACCGATACAACGTTCGTGGTCCTGTACAACAATTCCGTCAGCTCGTTTGGTATAAGTCCCGGCAGGGCACACTTTCATGCACTGAGGGTCATCGCAATGGTTACACGACATGCTGATAAAAGCTTGAGTATTAGGTTCATCCGTATTGCGCTCACGCACCCGCCGCCACAACACACCAAGCGGCGTCATATTTTCTGATTTGCAGGACATGCTGCAGGTTTTACAGCCATAGCAGTTTTGCATATCAATAAGAAATCCATACTGTTTCGTCATGATTAAGCCTCCCTTCTCACGTCAACTAACGTACTGTTACAACAGTGTCCATTGCCCAACAACTCGACCTGATCGTTGGTGACGTGGCTGCTACTTCCCCCCTGTTGCTCCCACCAGCCGTTATCCAGGCTCACAACTCCCCGTTTTATATGCGTTGTAACATCGGCAATTGCTCTATGCTCTCCACGATGATTAAACACAACAACCCACTCTCCGGCCTGGATCTGACGATTATGGGCATCTTCTGGGTGAATCATAACGTTTGGACGATTACGCTGAACCTCGAGGATCCATTCATTCATACCGTGGCTCGAATGTACGCTACGTGCCAGTTTGCGCTGTACCGCCATTAACGGATAGTGGCTTGCCAGCTCAGGTGAACCTTTCACTGACTCTTTCACCTGTTTCCAGGTCACTACCGGCAGGAAGTCTTTTTTGGCCCACTCCTCAATATAAAAATGCGCCTTTCCGGTTGAGGTACAAAACTGCCCATCCTTAAAGGGGATCCAGTCTTCTTTAACGGGGCATACCGGCCCTTTTTTTAACATTTCGCGGGTGATACCCGACCCTTTGAGGCAAGTATCAATGTAATGTTCAATGGGCTGATTAAAGACGTCTCCAAATCCAAAACGTTCGGCCAGGCGTGCAAATATCCAGTAATCCGGTTTAGCTTCTCCCGGTGGTTCCACCGCTTTCTCCATCAGTTGTACATAGTGGCTGCGTACCCCCGCCATTAAACTGACATCTTCAAAAATGGTCGTCACGGGCAGCACCAAATCGGCATACAGTGCAGACGAACTCATCAAATTGTCTGCCACTACGACAAATGGCACTTTTTTAAAGGCTTCTCTGACCTGATTTGTATTCGGCAACTGCGTCATTGCCCCCAGTGTCATGTTCCACCAGAATTTTATTGGATGAGGTTTTTCGTTAACGATCCAGTCCCCAATTTTAGAAATGGGGATCGATGGAACTTTGGCAGCATTTGGCGCGGGGGGGATAATGGGCGAAAATTTCGCCATTTGCCTGACCCCGCCCGCATCACAGACCCCAGCACCAGGCTTACCGATATTGCCGGTTATCAGCGCCAGATAAAATTGGCTGGCAGCTACGTAAGTACCAAATTCGGTTCTCTGCGCTCCAGACATATTCTGAACAATCATCGCAGGTTGCGTGGAAGCATAGTCTCGCGCCAGACGTAACACCGTTTGCGCTGGCACATCCGTTTCCTGCTCGACTTTCTGTGTTGTCCAGGGCTTAGCCTGCGTCCAAACGTTATCCAGTACGGTCGTAAAATCACTCTCGTGGGGCAGTTCATCATTCAGCAATGCAGGAATAACGCCCGGCGCATCATGTCGCTTCACGCTTTGTGTCAGGGTATCAAACACCAGATAACTGTCCGTATCCTGCGGGTCGGCTCGCATTAATTTCTGTTGTCCATCCACCAGATAAACCGCACCGGTGTGCGCTCGCAGAAAATCCGCGTCATAGCGTTTTTCCTGCATAATAATGTTGATCATCCCCAGCGCCAGCGCGATATCCGTCCCCGGCACAATAGGCACCCACTCATCCGCTTTAGCTGCGGTTTCGTTAAAACGAGGATCGATAACGACCATGCGCGCCCCGTTACGTTGCGCGTGTGAATAATCCTTGAAGTAAGCATGCATCGTAACGGCAGGGTTATTTCCCCAGCAGAGGATATAGCGGCTTGCTGGTATCGTGTCTCGGGTATCCGCATAGCGTAAACCCACCATTGGTATCATCGCGGCGGTGACGGCAGCACAACATAGTGAACCAGCATGTTTTGTCGATCCGCCAAGATAATCAAAAAATGCTTTCCCCATATCATTCTTGATAGAGTCCATGTTCCCTGAGGCGGCAGTTAACAATAAGCCTTTATTGCCATCACTCGCGATTGTGTCTCTGATTTTCTTTTCAATGAGATCCAGTGCGGCATCCCAGGAAATTGGCTTAAATTTCCCCTCACCTTTCTCCCCCGTACGCAGCAGCGGTTGCGTCAAACGTAGAGGGTGGTACACCCACTTCGTTCGGCTAATTCCTCGTAAGCAACATTTCACGTTAAAACCTTTCGTTGCTTCAATTTTCATCAAGCGATCTTTCCAGACATAAGCAGTCAGATTGCAATGCAGACATTCCATTGCGCAGGTCGAACGAAATGTCATGTAATCCGATTGCTGAAGACGAAACCGGGGCAACGGCGCACCGTTGGCCTGGCGTAATCCGAGAAAGGTTGGCCCTAATGTAGCTAAACCCACTACACCTAGCCCTTTTAACAGGGTTCTTCTTTTTAAACGTATATTGCTCAAAGCATCCATGGTTTCCCCTCCATAAAGTTAATCATTAGTGAATCAAGGTTCACTAATGATTAACTTGAGGTGAATCATGATCTAATCACTTAGAGGTAGTGATCTTTTTGAATTGCGAAAGCAGTCCTGTTTCTGACTCGATGATATAATCGCTAGGTATCTAAAAAGAGAACGCATATGACTGAAACATCACAAGGGGTAAATTCGGTTGATATAGCCGTCAGCATTTTGACATTTGTTGCCAGTCAAAATGGTCAAGCGAGGGCAATCGATATCGCTACTGGATGTGGTTTGTCGAAAAGCAGGTTACACAAATATCTGGTTTCACTTTGCCGAACAGGCATGCTATGTCAAAACGAAAAGGGGCTTTACAGCCTGGGTGCAACTGCACTGCAGCTGGCTGGGACGCCAACGGGTACACGCAATGCGATTAACGAGCTCAACGCTATGCTGGTTGCTTTTCGCGATACCTTTAACCACTCTACTGGAGTCGTCGTTGTCTCTGATAACGGATTAATACTCAAACATTACAATCGCAGTTTTCGAAACGTCGATATCGATTTTCTGCCCAATACGCAGGTTCCACTTCATGCCAGTGCAGCAGGGCAAATTTTTATGAGTTTTTCTGGTTATCAGGCACAAAATCCGGCGCAGAAACAGTTAATTAAACAAATAATATCGCAGGGATATGCCGTGCGTTACAACCCAACTCAGGGGATCCCTGGAGCGCAATCTATCGCTTGTCCGCTTCAGAATAGTAAAGGTGAGCTCATTGCAATTGCTGTAACGATGGGTTTTTTTAGTGCCGAAGCTATTCCGCAGATTGCTAATCAATTGGTCAACAGCATTGCATCACTTCAGCTGCAAGATTAGCGTTGCCCCGGCGCGTAAAGCCGGGGCAAACCACAATTACGGACGATATACCTTCACGTTTTCAAAGCCCTGCTCGCGCAGATAAAGCGCCTGCAGGCGGCTCATCACTCCGCGTTCACACCACAGCAGCCAGGTTTTATTCTGGTCCAGATCGCCGAATTTAGTGCTCAGCTTGTAGAATGGCAGAGAAACGACGTCCACGCCTTCAACCTTCAGCGGTTTATCATCCTGTTCATCCACAGAACGGATATCCAGAATGACATCGTTAGGGCCGAAGCCGCTCACGGTTTCCACTTCTACCACGGTCTGCTGCGTCTGCTGGGCGATATCGCGAATATCGATATTGTTCGCTTCTTCAACCACTTTATCGAGGATAGAGAAATCGAAGTTTTCTTCTTCGGCCTCAATCTTCGCTTTGATCGCTTTCACCGTCGGACTTTTTGAAATCACACCGCAGTATTCCGGCATGGTACGGGCAAAGTCCTCGGTACCAATTTCACGCGCCAGATTGATGATGTGTTCTTTATCATGGGAGATAAGCGGACGCAGGATCAGGGTGTCTGATACGTTATCGATCAGGCGCAGGTTGGTCAGCGTCTGGCTGGACACCTGGCCCAGTGCTTCACCGGTTACCAGCGCCTGTACGCCGTAGCGCTCAGCGACTTTCGACGCCGCGCGTACCATCATACGTTTGAGGACCACGCCCATCTGGCCGTCATCAACTTTCTCCAGGATCTCACCGACCACCGGTTCAAAGTTGATCGCAACAAAACGCACGCGATGCGAACTACCGAAGCGGTTCCACAGGTAATGTGCCACCTGACGAACGCCGATTTCATGCGCTGCGCCGCCAAGGTTAAAGAAGCAATAGTGTACACGGCAGCCGCGACGCATCAGCATATAGCTGGACACGCCGGAGTCGAAACCGCCGGAAATCAGCGACAGCACGTCTTCCTGCGTCCCAATCGGGAAACCACCAATACCTTCATAGCGGCCTTTAACCAGCAGCAGACGGTCGTTTTCGATTTCAAGATTAACGGTCACATCCGGCTTCGTCAGCTTCACGCGTGCAGATTCAATATGTTGGTTCAGTCCACCGCCAACATAACGTTCCACCTCAATGGAGCTAAACTCATGCTTACCGCGACGCTTAACGCGTACACAGAAGGTTTTACCTTCCAGTTGATCGCGATACTGCACCAGTGCCTTCTCGAAAATATCGTGCATATCGGTAAACGGCACGTCTTCTACTTCGAGAATGTGGTGGATACCCGGAATACGGGTCAGCGCGTCGCGAATATCCAGGCGCTGGCTTTCATCTTTAGCGCGAACCTCAACGTGATCCCAGTGGCGGACAACGGCAAGGTCTTCATCATAGTGCTTTAAAACGTTACGAATGTTCCCTGTCAGAATTTTTATAAAGCGCAAACGCACAGATTGGCTTTTGATGGTGATTTCTGGGAACAATTTAATGATAAACTTCATGGCGGCAATGGTTCTTAGGCAAGTCTGAATGACTTGTAATGGAAAAAAATACAGCAGCCCATACCCGCGACTGCATCCAGGCGCGCAAGTATATCACCATCACGCGGCTACTGTGCACATTGCGCGTTATTTGCTTATCAGTGCGAGTCCGTTACCATAGTCTTGTGCTGCCAATACAGAGAGTCAGACATTCATTATGCCGAAGAAAAATGAAGCGCCAGCCAGTTTTGAAACCGCGCTGAGCGAGCTGGAACAAATTGTTACCCGTCTGGAAGGCGGCGACCTGCCGTTAGAAGAAGCGTTGAACGAATTCGAACGTGGCGTACAGTTGGCGCGTCAGGGACAGGTCAAATTGCAACAGGCTGAACAGCGCGTACAAATCCTGCTGTCAGATACTGAAGACGCCGCCCTTACGCCTTTTACACCGGATAATGAGTAAATGGATTTTACGCAGCAGCTACAGGCTTGCGTTGAGCAGGCCAATCAGGCACTGAGCCGTTTTATCGCGCCACTGCCCTTTCAGAACACTCCCGTGGTCGAGACCATGCAATATGGCGCATTATTAGGCGGTAAACGCCTGCGCCCGTTCCTGGTGTATGCGACCGGTCAGATGTTTGGTGTCAGCCTGAGTACGCTTGATGCTCCCGCTGCCGCCGTCGAATGCATTCATGCCTATTCGCTGATGCACGATGATTTGCCCGCGATGGATGACGACGACCTGCGCCGCGGTCTGCCGACCTGCCACGTAAAATTTGGTGAGGCAAACGCGATCCTGGCCGGAGATGCGCTGCAAACGCTGGCGTTCTCTATTATCAGCGACGCCCCAATGCCGGAAGTATCTGACCGTGACCGCATTGCGATGATCTCTGAACTGGCTCAGGCCAGCGGTATCGCCGGTATGTGCGGCGGTCAGGCGCTGGATCTGGAAGCTGAAGGTCATCAGGTTGCGCTGGATGCGCTGGAGCGGATTCACCGCCATAAAACCGGGGCATTGATTCGCGCCGCCGTGCGTCTGGGGGCGTTAAGTGCTGGCGATAAAGGGCGAGAATGCCTGCCAATACTCGACAAATACGCAGAAAGCATCGGTCTGGCTTTCCAGGTTCAGGATGACATCCTGGATGTGGTAGGCGATACTGCAACATTGGGTAAACGTCAGGGTGCTGACCAGCAGCTTGGCAAAAGTACCTATCCTGCACTTCTGGGTCTTGAGCAAGCCCAGAATAAAGCCCGGGATTTAATCGAGGATGCCCGCCAGTCGCTAAGTCTGCTGGCCGCACAGTCACTCGATACCTCGGCACTGGAAGCGCTAGCGGACTACATAATCCAGCGTGATAAATAAACCAACATATCCCATGAGCTTGCGATGAGTTTTGATATAGCCAAATACCCGACCCTGGCGCTGGTCGACTCCACCCAGGAGTTACGCCTGCTGCCAAAAGAGAGCCTGCCAAAGCTTTGCGACGAACTGCGCCGCTATTTGCTCGACAGCGTAAGCCGTTCCAGCGGGCACTTCGCCTCTGGTCTGGGCACGGTGGAACTCACCGTCGCGCTGCACTATGTCTACAACACCCCGTTTGACCAGTTAATCTGGGATGTGGGACATCAGGCTTACCCGCACAAAATTCTGACTGGCCGCCGCGATAAAATCGGCACCATTCGTCAGAAAGGCGGCCTGCATCCGTTCCCATGGCGCGGTGAGAGCGAGTATGACGTACTGAGCGTTGGGCACTCCTCAACCTCCATCAGCGCAGGTATTGGTATTGCCGTTGCCGCCGAGAAAGAAGGTAAAGAGCGCCGTACCGTATGTGTGATCGGTGATGGTGCCATCACCGCAGGGATGGCGTTTGAAGCGATGAACCACGCGGGCGATATTAGGCCCGACATGCTGGTTATCCTCAACGACAACGAAATGTCGATTTCAGAGAACGTCGGCGCGCTGAACAATCATCTGGCACAGCTGCTCTCTGGCAAACTCTACTCCTCGCTGCGCGAAGGCGGGAAGAAAGTCTTCTCCGGCGTGCCGCCGATTAAAGAGCTGCTCAAACGTACCGAAGAACACATCAAAGGCATGGTTGTGCCGGGTACGCTGTTTGAAGAGCTGGGCTTTAACTATATTGGTCCGGTAGACGGTCACGACGTGCTGGGGCTTATCACTACGCTTAAAAACATGCGCGATCTGAAAGGCCCGCAGTTCCTGCACATCATGACCAAAAAGGGTCGTGGCTACGAGCCTGCGGAAAAAGATCCGATTACCTTCCACGCGGTACCAAAATTCGATCCGTCCAGCGGATGTCTGCCGAAAAGCAGCGGCGGCCTGCCGAGCTATTCAAAAATCTTCGGTGACTGGCTGTGCGAAACCGCGGCGAAAGACAATAAGCTGATGGCGATCACCCCGGCGATGCGCGAAGGCTCCGGTATGGTGGAGTTTTCACGTAAGTTCCCGGACCGCTATTTCGATGTGGCGATTGCCGAGCAGCACGCAGTGACGTTTGCTGCCGGTCTGGCGATTGGCGGCTACAAGCCGGTGGTAGCCATTTACTCAACCTTCCTGCAACGCGCCTACGATCAGGTGCTGCACGATGTTGCCATCCAGAAACTGCCGGTCCTGTTCGCCGTTGACCGGGCAGGGATTGTTGGCGCAGATGGACAAACCCATCAGGGGGCATTCGATCTCTCCTTCCTGCGCTGCATCCCGGAAATGGTCATTATGACCCCGAGCGATGAAAACGAATGCCGCCAGATGCTGTTCACCGGCTATCACTACAACGACGGCCCAACGGTCGTGCGCTATCCACGCGGCAACGCGGTGGGCGTTGAGCTGACCCCGCTGGAACAACTGCCAATTGGTAAAGGCATCGTGAAACGTCGCGGGGAAAAAGTGGCGATTCTTAACTTCGGCACCCTGATGCCGGAAGCTGCTCAGGTCGCAGAGTCGCTGAACGCCACGCTGGTCGATATGCGTTTTGTGAAACCACTGGATGAAACGTTGATCCTTGAAATGGCTGCCCAACACGAGGTGCTGGTTACCATTGAAGAGAACGCCATTATGGGTGGTGCTGGCAGCGGCGTAAACGAAGTACTGATGGCCCATCGTAAGCCCGTCCCGGTGCTGAATATTGGCCTGCCTGACTTCTTCATTCCGCAGGGAACTCAGGATGAAGCTCGTGCCGATCTGGGTCTGAATGCCGCCGGAATTGAGACCAAAATCAAGGCCTGGCTGGCATAATCCCCTCCCCGCTCCTGCTATGCTTAATTCATCACGAGCTAAGCAGGAGTGGATTGATGAAATACAACATCTTAGGAAAAACCGACCTACGGGTCTCCCGCCTTTGCCTGGGTTGCATGACGTTTGGCGAACCCAATCGCGGCAATCACGCCTGGACGCTACCTGAAGAAAGCAGCCGCCCGATAATCAAACACGCCCTTGAGGGCGGCATTAACTTTTTCGATACCGCCAACAGCTACTCCGCTGGCAGTAGCGAAGAGATTGTCGGTCGCGCGCTGCGTGATTTCGCCCGCCGCGAAGATGTCGTGGTCGCTACCAAGGTTTTTCATCAGGTTGATGATTTAGCGGAAGGATTATCCCGCGCACAAATCCTGCGCTCGATTGATGACAGTCTCCGACGCCTGGGTATGGACTATGTGGACATCCTGCAAATTCACCGCTGGGATTACAACACGCCTATTGAAGAAACCCTGGAAGCGCTCAACGACGTCGTGAAAGCCGGTAAAGCTCGTTATATTGGCGCCTCATCCATGCACGCTTCGCAGTTTGCCCAGGCACTGGCCTTACAAAAGCAACACGGCTGGGCACAGTTCGTCAGCATGCAGGATCACTACAACCTGATCTACCGCGAAGAAGAACGCGAAATGCTGCCGCTTTGCTATCAGGAGGGTGTGGCAGTGATCCCATGGAGTCCGCTGGCGCGTGGTCGCCTGACGCGCCCCTGGGGAGAAACAACCGCACGCCTGGTTTCCGATGAAGTCGGTAAAAATTTGTACAACGAGAGCGATGACAACGACGCGCAAATTGCCGCACGACTGACCGGTGTCAGTGAGGAGTTGGGTGTAACGCGGGCACAGGTTGCGCTGGCCTGGCTGCTGAGCAAACCCGGCGTGGCAGCGCCAATTATTGGCTCTTCACGTGAGGAACAGCTGGATGAGTTGCTCAACGCTGTAGATTTAACGTTGAAACCGGAGCAGATTGCCGAGCTGGAAACGCCGTACAAACAGCATCCGGTGGTGGGATTTAAATAAGCGAGGTTGTAGATTGTAGGCCGGATAAGCATAGCGCATCCGGCGCTTATCGGGCCTACAATAGCCCCTGAAGAGGGTTAAATGATACCTACCGGCCAGTGATGGCCGATAAAATACAAAATTCCGGCAGAGAGTATTCCGGCCACAATATCGTCGATCATAATCCCCGTGCCGCCATGCACGTTGCGATCGAACCAACGAATCGGCCACGGCTTCCACATATCCAGAATACGGAAAATCACAAATCCGGCGGCAACCCACTGCCAGTCGTTGGTCGGCAGCGCCATCAGGGTAATCCACATCCCGACAAACTCATCCCAGACTATGCTACCGTGATCGTGCACGCCCATATCTTTCGCCGTTTGATGGCACAGATAAACGCCGATACAGATAGATAACATCACCACCAGCGAATACAGCTGCCACGGCAGAAAGGTCATTAAATACCAAAAAGGGATCGCCGCCAGCGATCCCATCGTGCCAGGAACAATTGGGCTCAGCCCGCTGCCAAAACCGGTGGCTAACAGGTGCCACGGATTGCGCATGCTCAGGCGGCTTTTGGCGACATCTTTTTTAAGGCGCGGCAAAATGGTCATATCCTTTCCAGTCAAACGTGACGGGTTTTCCATCGCGCGTAAAGTGAATGCCTTCCACGTCCGCGCTCATCTGCCCAATGCAGGTAAACGCTGCGCCGAGATTTCCCAGCGCCACGTCCAGCGCACCACGATTAATTTCCGGTACGGTAAAGCATAACTCATAATCTTCACCGCCCGAGAGCGCCCAGCGCAGGGCCTGTTCCGGCTCAACGTGCTGTGACAATGCCGTGGAGTATGGCAGCACATCAACGTTAACCCGTGCGCCACAGCCGCTGGCATTAACGATGTGCCCCAAATCGGAAATCAAACCGTCGGAAATATCGATAGCCGCACTGGCCAGATCGCGCAGGGCTTGTCCCTGCAAAATACGCGGCGTGGGACGCAGATGGCGTTTCAGTAGATAGTCCGCGTCTGTTGCATCTGTAACCTGCAATCGGTTCTGCAAAATCGCCAGCCCGGCCGCGCTGTCTCCCGGCGTACCGGTAACATAAATCCAGTCACCCGGTTTCGCGCCAGAGCGTTTTAAGGCCCGCCCAACGGGGACGTAGCCATGGATACCCAGCGTCATCGACAGTGGCCCACGCGTGGTGTCACCGCCAATCAGCTGCATATCATAGTAATTGAGGAGTTCAAACAGGCCATCGCTGAAGGCTTCAAGCCAGGCTTCATCGACGTCAGGTAACGTGAGTGCCAGCGTCAGCCACGCAGGATCCGCTCCCATCGCCGCCAGATCGCTCAAATTCACCGCCAGCGCTTTCCAGGCGAGATCGGTGGGATCAATGTCGGGGAGAAAGTGGTTGCCTGCCACCAGCGTATCGGTACTGATCGCCAGCGTTTGTTTTTCAGGGATGTTCAGAAGTGCGCAGTCGTCACCAATACCGGTTTCGACATCAAGACGAGACGTTCTTACGCGGTCAAAATAACGGGCAATCAGGGAAAACTCGCCGCATGCCATACGTTATGCCTCAGCAGAAAAAAAAGAAAAAGCCGGGGACAGCGGAAACAGGTTCCACCATCCAGCCGGCCTCGGGATTACTTTTTGTTGGGGCGAATCACAGGTGCTGCTTTATCCAGTACGCCGTTCACGAATTTGTGGCTATCTTCAGCGCCGAAGGTTTTTGCCAGTTCAATCGCTTCGTTGATGGCCACTTTGTACGGCACATCACTACGTTTAGACAGTTCAAACAGCGCAATACGCAGCACGGCTTTTTCTACCTGACCCAGCTCTTCCAACAGACGAGACAGGTAAGGCTTCATCAATCCATCCAGGTACGCGCTGTTAGTCGCCACCCCGGACAGCAGTTCACGGAAATACAGAACGTCGACATCTTTAACGTCCTGTTCCGCCAGGAACTGGTATTCAACATCAGCGATGTCGTTCTGGGACAACTGCCAGGAGTAGAGCGCCTGGACGGCACACTCACGGGCGCGGCGACGAGCAGCAGGTTTCACGGATTTCCCCTTACAAAAATCAGGCCTTAATGGCTTTCAATACATTAATCATTTCAAGCGCAGTCAGTGCAGCTTCTGCGCCTTTGTTACCGGCTTTAGTGCCAGCACGTTCGATGGCTTGTTCAATACTTTCGGTGGTCAGAACACCGAAGGCTACCGGAATGCCACTGTCCTGAGCGACATGCGCCAGGCCATTGCTTGCACCGCCAGCCACATATTCGAAGTGCGCGGTACCGCCACGGATCACCGTACCGAGCGCAATCACCGCGTCGTATTTACCGGTTTTTGCCAGTGCGTCAGCCGCCAGCGGCAGCTCATATGCACCTGGAACCCAAACAACGGTAATGTTTTCATCTTTAACCTGGCCAATACGTTTCAGGGCGTCGATAGCACCTTCCAGCAGGCTGTCATTGATAAAGTTGTTGAAACGCGCAATGGTGATGGCGACGCGAGCGTCCGGGGTAGCAACGTTAGCTTCAATAATGTTCATATTCTTCCTTCGGGTTCGATTTATGGCCCCGTAAGGGGGGCGGATTTTATCATAATATTCTGTGCGCTGCTTCCTCTAAATCAGAAAGCCTCACGCAGTCGTTAAATGCAGGCAAACGTCCGGGCCCACCTGGCGTATCTCATTGAATTTGAAATGGGGTGCATCAGCCAGTTTCTCAAGGCCTGGAAGCACACATAATCCTCGCGCATCGCTGCCTAACAGTTTAGGCGCAACATACACGATTAGCTCATCGACCAAACCGGCCTGCAACAATGCACCCGCGAGCGTTGGGCCTGCTTCAACCCAAATGCTGTTAATTTGCTGTTTGCCAAGCTGCATCATTAGCACCACCAGATCCAGATGCCCGTTATGTTCCGGCACCTTCAGACTGCGCACCGTCTCCGGCCAGCTACGAGGGTCGTCTTCAGTTCGGACAATCCAGGTTTCTCCTGGCTGTTGCACAATTCGGTGCTCCGGTGTGACCTGATTCTGGCTATCAAGAACAATGCGGATTGGCTGGCGCAGCTCTTCCTGCGGGTAACTCGCCTGAGTTAACTCCCCAAGCTCCGACCAACGCACGGTAAGCTGCGGGTCGTCTGCCAGCACCGTAGCACTGCTGGTTAAAATGGCATGGCTTTGCGCGCGCAAGCGTTGCACATCTCGGCGCGCCTGTGGTGAGGTAATCCACTGGCTTTCACCGCTGGCCATCGCCGTACGGCCATCAAGCGACGCGCCAAGCTTAAGCTGCAGATACGGGAACCCCGTACGCATGCGCTTGAGGAAGCCTTTATTCAGTTGCTCAACTTCGCTCATCATCAGCCCGTGGCTGACGTCAATGCCCGCCTGCTGCAAACGGTAGAGCCCGCGTCCTGCGACCTGTGGATTGGGATCCTGCATCGCCGCAACAACACGCGACACACCCGCCGCAATCAGCGCATCGCAACACGGCGGCGTGCGGCCATGATGACTACAGGGTTCAAGCGTCACATAGGCCGTTGCCCCTTGCGCTTTTTCTCCAGCCATCCGCAGAGCATGAACTTCGGCATGCGGTTCGCCCGCACGGTGATGATACCCTTCACCGACGATCTCCCCATCTTTCACAATCACGCAGCCCACGTTGGGGTTGGGGTGAGTGGTAAAACGTCCGCGCGCAGCAAGCTTCAGCGCGCGCGCCATGTACAATTCATCCTGCATGGCTTAGTCCTGTAGGCGAGCAATCTCTTCGCCAAATTCTTTGATATCTTCGAAACTCCGGTAGACAGAGGCAAAGCGGATGTAGGCGACTTTATCGAGCTTTTTCAGCTGCTCCATCACCAGGTTGCCAATCATCTTGCTCGGCACCTCACGCTCACCAGTCGCACGCAGCTGTGATTTGATATGGTTTAACGCCATTTCGACGTCATCTGCGCTAACAGGCCGTTTTTCAAGCGCTCTGAGCATGCCACTGCGCAGCTTTTCTTCATTAAAGGGTTCACGCACGTCGTTGCTTTTCACAACGCGCGGCATGACAAGTTCAGCCACTTCAAAAGTGGTGAAACGTTCGTTACAGACCAGACACTGCCGACGGCGGCGTACCGAGGAGCCCTCGCCTACAAGACGAGAGTCAATTACCTTAGTGTCTACGGCGAAACAGAATGGGCAATGCATACGGCGTCCTGTACCTCAGTGGTTAACAGAATCTATTTTACCCTGAACTGCCGTGACAACAAAGGCGATGCGCTTTTGAGACAAAGGATCGATGCCTTCGTGCTCAGTGCACACTACCATTATGCTATCGCGACAATGAAGGAAGTAATCACAATGACAAGACGTTACCTAAGAATTCTCCTGGTGGGAAGTCTCTTTAGTCTTAGTGCCTGCGCACAGCAAAGCGAAGTACGCCAGATGCATCAAAGTGTTAGCACGTTGAATAAAGAGATGACGCAGCTTAATCAGGAAACAGTAAAAATTACACAACAAAATATGTTGAATGCAAAATCAACCAGCGGCGTCTATCTGCTACCGGGTTCCAAAACCCCGGCACGACTGGACAGCCAGATTGGCACCTTACGCATGTCGCTGGTGAACATTGCACCGAATGCCGAGGGTACGCGCCTGACGCTACGGATTCAGGGTGAATCCAACACGCCTTTACCCGCCTTTAGCGCCACCGTCGAGTACGGGCAAATTCAGGGCACTACGGACAACTATCAGGAAATGAACGTTCACAACCAGTTGGTCAACGCTCCGGCGAGTATTCTTGCTCCCAGCGACGTAGACATTCCGTTGCAGATAAATGGCCTCACTCCAGATCAGTTAGGATTTGTTCGCATCCACGACGTCCAGCCTGTTAACCAATAAACTTTTTTGCGGAACGTTTTGTGCGTTCCGCAACATCACTCCGCTCCATTTTGTTACTCCCCTGACATAACCGATATTTCTGGTAAAACTTGGCAACATTCATGGGAGCCAGTACAATTCGCCGCCTAAAGTACGCAAACGTGAACGCAATCGATTACGTAAATGATAGAACTGTGAAACAAGACATATTTTTGTGAACAATGATTTTTATAATAGGCTCCGAAGAATTACGAAATATTTAGAAACGCAAATTGCGCATTTTTCACTCCCGAAAGGGATTTCAAACAGTGGCATACATATGAAAAAAACATTACTTGCAGCCGGTGCAGTGCTGGCGCTCTCCTCGTCTTTTACTGCCAACGCAGCAGAAAATGACAAACCGCAATATCTGTCCGACTGGTGGCACCAGAGCGTTAACGTGGTGGGTAGCTACCACACCCGTTTCTCCCCGAAACTGAACAACGACGTGTATCTGGAATACGAAGCATTTGCCAAAAAAGACTGGTTCGACTTCTATGGCTACATCGATATTCCGAAAACCTTCGACTGGGGTAACGGCAACGATAAAGGTATCTGGTCTGACGGTTCCCCGCTGTTTATGGAAATCGAACCGCGTTTCTCCATCGACAAACTGACCGGTGCTGACCTGAGCTTTGGTCCGTTCAAAGAATGGTATTTCGCCAACAACTACATCTACGATATGGGTGATAACAAAGCCAGCCGCCAGAGCACCTGGTATATGGGTCTGGGTACCGATATCGATACCGGTCTGCCGATGGGGCTGTCCCTGAACGTGTATGCTAAATACCAGTGGCAGAACTATGGTGCATCCAACGAAAACGAGTGGGATGGCTACCGTTTCAAAGTGAAATACTTTGTGCCGATCACCCAGGTTTGGGGCGGCCAGTTGACCTACATCGGCTTCACCAACTTCGACTGGGGCTCTGATTTGGGTGATGATCCGAACCGCACCAGCAACTCTATCGCTTCCAGCCACGTTCTGGCGCTGAACTACGATCACTGGCACTACTCTGTCGTAGCGCGTTACTTCCATAACGGCGGCCAGTGGAAAGGTGGAGACACCTTGAACTGGGGCGAAGGCGACTTCAGCGCGAAATCTACCGGTTGGGGTGGTTACCTGGTCGTGGGTTACAACTTCTAATCCAGACATTTTATCGCAGACAAGCCAGCTTAACCGCTGGCTTTTTTATGGCTGGTCTTCGCAGCGTACTTTACGCAAAAAGTCACTTAGCGAACGATCCGCCGATTCGCGAAAGCGCCTGTCGAGCGGCGTGATCTTCAGACATCGATCAACGCGAAAGCAGCGATAATCGTCCCGCTTCTCGCACCAGCCAACCAGCAGCCAGTGTTCGCCCCAGAAAAATAATCCCAGCGGCTGAACGTCGCGCCAGGAGAGGTTCCCGGACTCATCGCGATAATGCAGCGCCAGTACCTGCTGCGCTGAAACCGCGCGATGTATGAGATCGAAGGCACTGCGTGAATGCGGCTGATTACCAAAATCTGGAGCGAAAATCCGAGTTTGCTCAGCCCTGCGCCGACTCTCTGGCGGCAATATCGCCAGCACTTTTTCCTGCGCGGATTCCAGTGCCTGTGAAAGTGAATCTCCGCCCCATGTTTTCAATAATCGAATCGCTACCATCAATGCTTCTGATTCGTGATGGGTTAACATCAACGGCGGCAGATCAAACCCGGCCATTAAGCGGTATCCGCTGCCCACTTCGCCTTCAATGGGCACGCCGGATAAAGAGAGATCGCGGATATCGCGATAAATCGTCCGTTCAGAAACCTCAAGACGTTCTGCCAGCAGCGCCGCCGTTGTCACTCGCCTGCCACGCAGGATTTGTACAATCTGAAACAAGCGGTCGGCGCGTCTGCTCATTTTAATCCTCAGTCCTGAAAATATTACGCGGGTTGATGTAAACCAACACGATTGCCTTCGCTGTCAGTAAATAGCGCAATCGTACCAATGTCCTGCCCCAGTTCGAGTGGGCCAAACACACACTGACCGCCAGCAGTGGCGACGCGTTCAAGCGTTGCTGCCAAATCGTCCGTATGCAGATAAATAATAGCGCCCTGCGCTGAAGGCGTAATACCGTCAAATTTAGCCAGCGCCCCGCCGGGAGCGGGATCCTGATGCGGAAATACGGCGAGCTCAGCGCAGTCCATGTTCTCTCGACGCAAAGAAACCTGCATCACTGGCTCATAAAAAGCGATGGCGCGATCCATTTGTGCCACGGGGATTTCAAACCAATTAATTACGTTGCTCATACTTCCTCCTGCCTGTGTGGGTAATCTCAGGAGGACTATAAGACAGGGCTACTGACAGCATACTGTCAGTAGTGTGGCGACAGGGAAAGATAATGGCCTGTCGCTAATTCACAGACAAAAAAAATCCCGACCTTGCGATCGGGATTCCAGTGTCTTCACTCCAGGGTGGGTTAAGGCAGAATCGACGGTTGATCCGCCCCTTCTTTCTCGACCTTCTGCTGCAGCATGTGCTCACGCTTCATACCCAGCTTCAGCGCCAGCGCCGATGCCACGTAGATAGAAGATGCAGTACCGATGGAAACACCGATCAACATCGTCAGCGAGAAGCCTTCCAGTACCGGACCACCGAACAGGAACAGCATCAGAATAACCATCAACGTCGTACCAGACGTAATCAACGTACGGTGCAGCGTTTGAGTCAGTGACACGTTAAAGATTTCGTAAGGCGTACCGCGACGAATTTTGCGGAAGTTTTCACGAATACGGTCAGATACAACGATACTGTCGTTCAGCGAGTAACCGATTACCGACATCAGCGATGCAACGATAGTCAGGTCAATCTCGATATGGAACAACGACAGGATCCCAAGTGTGATAATCACGTCGTGCGCCAGCGCGATAACTACCCCAGCCGCCAGTCGCCACTCAAAGCGGAAACCAACGTACACCAGGATGGAGATCAGCGCCGCCATCAGCGCCATCGCACCGGTTTGCGCCAGGTCTGCACCCACACTCGGACCCACGAATTCAATTCGCTTCACCGCGGCGTTTTGGTTGGTGGATTCGTTAATCACACTCAACACTTTGCTGCCCAGCACCTGACCACCGTCTGCGCCTTCAGTTGGCGGCATACGTACCATAATGTCGTGGCTGCTGCCGAAGTTCTGCAGAAGCGGATCAACGAAGCCCGCTTTCTCCAGCGCATCGCGCATCACGTCCATATCGGCCGGTTTTTCCAGCGTGATTTCAATAACCGTACCACCGGTGAAATCGAGACCCCAGTTAAACCCGCGTACGCCCATCACCACGATGGCCGCAATCAGCAGGAAACCTGAAATGCCGAAAGCCCAGTAGTCCCAGCGCATAAAGTCCCAGACTTTACGGCCGTGGTTCAATTGTTCAACAGTATATTCCTGTGCCACTTCGCACTCCTCAGATTGACAGCTTTTTGACGCGCTTGCCGCCATACAGCAGGTTTACGATGGCACGTGTACCGACAATCGCGGTAAACATCGACGTCGCCACACCAATACCGGTAGTAATCGCGAACCCTTTAATTGCCCCGGTGCCCACTGCGTACAGGATGATGACCTTGATCAGCGTCGTAATGTTCGCATCAAAGATGGAGCTAAATGCGCCCGCATAACCTTCATTGATGGCCTGCTGCACCGAACGCCCGTTACTCAACTCTTCTTTGATACGTTCGTTGATCAGTACGTTCGCATCGACCGCGACGGCAAGGGTTAAGACGATCCCCGCAATCCCCGGCATACTTAGCGTAGCACCCGGCAGCAACGACATAATACCGACAATCAGCACCAGGTTAGCAATCAGCGCACTGGTCGCAATCAGACCGAACTTCTTATAGAAGAAGATCATGAACAGGATAGACACCACCAGACCAGCCAGACACGCTTCCAGACCCTGTTTAATGTTCTGCATACCCAGGGTTGGGCCGATGGTACGTTCTTCAACAATCTGAATTGGCGCAATCAACGCACCGGCACGTAACAGCAGGGAAAGCTGGCGCGCTTCGTTCGGGTTGTTGATACCGGTGATACGGAAGCTGTTACCCAGGCGAGACTGGATATTGGCGATGTTAATCACCTCTTCCTGTTTCACCAGTACTGCACGACCGTTGGCATCTTTCTTACCGCTGTCTTTGTACTCCACAAACAGGGTCGCCATCGGCTTACCGATGTTGTCCTTGGTGAAGTTGGACATGATGTTACCACCCGCGCTATCCAGCGAGATGTTAACCTGCGGCTGATTGTATTCGTCCTGGCTGGAAGTGGAGTCGGTGATATGGTCACCGGTCAGGATCACGCGCTTGTACAGCACAACCGGCTGACCTTCACGAGACTGTTTCACTTCCGAGTCACCCGGTACACGCCCGGATGCCGCAGCGGACTGGTCAACGTTGGTATTTACCAGACGGAATTCCAGCGTCGCGGTTGCGCCCAGAATTTCTTTCGCACGCGCGGTATCCTGAATACCCGGCAGTTCGACCACAATGCGGTCAGCACCCTGACGTTGTACCACCGGTTCAGCAACACCCAGTTGGTTAACACGATTACGCAGAATGTTGATGTTCTGCTGTACCGCGTATTCACGGGCTTCGCTCAGGCGTGCATCGGTCATTACCGCACGCAGTGCATTGCTGCCCTGGCTGGAAATAACCAGATCCTGGTGACGCTTGCTCAGGTAAGAGATAGCTTCATCACGGGCGCTGCTATCACGGAAAGTGATGCTCAGACCGTAGTTATCTTCTTTGCGAACGGTAGTATAAGGAATGCCCTTTTCACGCAGATCGCTGCGCAGGCTATCGATATTTTGTTCCTGCAACTTACTCAGCGCGGTGTCCATATCCACTTCCATCAGGAAGTGAACGCCGCCACGCAGGTCAAGACCGAGTTTCATCGGTTCTGCGTGAATGGCAGCCAGCCAGCGCGGGGTTGCCGGAGCAAGGTTAAGCGCCACGACGTACTGATCGCCCAGTACGCCCATTAACACTTCACGTGCGCGCAGTTGGGTATCAGTGGAGTCGAAGCGCGCGAGAATAGCACCCTCTTCCAGAGCCACAGACTTAGGTGTGATTTTATCTTCTTGTAACGTTTTCTGGACCTGGATCAGCGTTTGCTCACTGGCGGCGGCACCGCGCACGCCAGTGATTTGAACAGCCGGATCCTCACCATACAGGTTGGGAAGCGCATAGAGCAGACCGACGACAATAACGACGATCAGCATGACATACTTCCACAAAGGATAACGGTTTAACACGGCAGTTCCCTTTGGGAAAACAATAAATTACAGCGCCTTCATGGTGCCTTTCGGCAGAACGGCAGCTACGAAATCACGTTTGATAACCACTTCGGTGGTGTCGTTAAGCGCGATAGCGATGTAGCCAGATTCTGCTACTTTAGTCACGCGACCCACCAGACCACCGTTAGTCAGTACTTCATCGCCTTTCGCAATGGAGCTCATCAGATTTTTGTGTTCTTTGGTACGCTTTTGCTGCGGGCGCAGGATCATGAAGTAGAAAATCAGACCAAACACCACCAGCATCAGAATCAGAGACATCGGGCTGCCCTGCGCCGGAGCACCTGTTGCCGCTACCGCATCAGAAATAAAAAAGCTCATTCAAATTCCCTCATTATTAAAATTAATCAACGTTCACAGGTGGAACTGGTCTACCCTGACGTTGGTAAAAATCGGTCACGAAGCTCTCTAATTTACCCTCTTCAATAGCCTTGCGTAAACCCGCCATCAAACGCTGGTAGTAGCGAAGGTTATGAATCGTGTTGAGTCGCGCGCCCAATATTTCGTTGCAACGGTCGAGATGATGCAAGTAAGCGCGCGAATAATTGCGACAGGTGTAGCAATCACACTCAGCATCGAGCGGACTGGTGTCGCTTTTATGTTTCGCGTTACGAATTTTTACCACGCCGTCAGTCACAAACAAATGACCATTACGGGCATTTCGCGTTGGCATCACGCAGTCAAACATATCGATACCGCGACGTACGCCTTCAACCAGATCTTCTGGTTTACCAACGCCCATCAGGTAACGCGGTTTATCTGCCGGAATCTGCGGGCAAACATGCTCCAGAATGCGGTGCATATCTTCCTTCGGCTCACCGACAGCCAAACCGCCGACAGCGTAGCCATCAAAGCCGATATCTACCAGACCTTTGACGGAGATATCACGTAAATCTTCGTAAACACTGCCCTGAATGATGCCAAAAAGCGCATTTTTGTTGCCGAGACTATCAAAACGGTCACGGCTGCGCTTCGCCCAACGCAAAGACATCTCCATTGAGCGTTTAGCATAGTCCCAGTCGGCCGGATACGGTGTACATTCGTCGAAGATCATCACGATATCGGAACCGAGATCGTATTGAATCTCCATCGACTTCTCGGGATCGAGGAAAATCGGATCGCCGTTGATCGGGTTACGGAAATGCACGCCCTGCTCGGTTATCTTACGGATATCGCCCAGGCTGAACACCTGGAAGCCGCCGGAGTCGGTGAGGATCGGCCCTTTCCACTGCATGAAATCGTGCAGATCGCCGTGCAGTTTCATGATTTCCTGACCCGGGCGCAGCCACAGGTGGAAGGTATTGCCGAGGATGATCTGCGCACCGGTTGCTTCAACTTCTTCCGGCGTCATGCCTTTTACTGTGCCGTAAGTACCAACCGGCATAAAAGCAGGCGTTTCTACTACGCCACGATCAAAAACCAGGCGGCCGCGGCGAGCGCGACCGTCTGTGGTATCCAGTTCAAATTTCATCTTCACTCCTGCGTCAGAAAAACAGTCCGACGTTTTAAACACTCATGCCGGAGACTTACTCCCCGACACGCTCAGAAATAGCCTGCGGATTGTACGTGATAAACATGGCATCCCCGTAACTAAAAAAGCGATATTCCGCTTTTACCGCTTCATGATAGGCGTGCATGGTGTTTTTATAACCAGCAAATGCGGAAACCAGCATAATCAGCGTCGATTCCGGCAGGTGGAAGTTGGTGACCAGAGCATCAATCACCTGATATTTATAGCCTGGATAAATAAAGATTTGTGTATCGCCGAAGAACGGCTCGATGAGATCGTTTTTGGCCGCCTGCGCCGCACTTTCCAGCGAACGTACGGAGGTGGTACCTACCGCAATCACGCGGTTGCCGCGCGCTTTCGCCGCCAGCACCGCGTCCACCACATCCTGCGGCACTTCCGCATATTCGGAATGCATAATGTGGTCTTCGATGGTGTCTACGCGCACCGGCTGGAAAGTACCCGCGCCAACGTGCAGGGTGACGAACGCCATTTCAATGCCTTTATCGCGCAGTTTAGCCAGCAGCGGATCGTCAAAATGCAGACCCGCGGTCGGCGCAGCGACGGCGCCCGGCTTTTCGCTGTACACGGTCTGGTACAGCTCGCGGTCGGCGTCTTCATCTGGACGATCGATATACGGCGGCAACGGCATATGGCCGATGGCGTTGAGGATATCCAGCACGCTGCGTTCGTCGTTAAACTCAACTTCAAACAACGCGTCATGGCGGGCGACCATCGTCGCTTTAATACTTTCGTCGTCGCCCAGCAGCAGCTCGGCGCCCGGCTTCGGCGCTTTCGAGGCACGAATATGCGCCAGAATACGTTTGTCATCCAGCATACGCTCAACCAGTACTTCAATCTTGCCACCGCTGGCTTTACGACCAAACAGACGCGCAGGAATGACGCGGGTGTTGTTAAAGACCAGCAAGTCTCCAGGGTTGAGCTTATCGAGCAAATCGGTGAAAGTACCGTGCGTCAGCGCGCCCGTCGGCCCGTCCAAAGACAGCAAGCGGCAGCTACTGCGCTCAGCTTGCGGATAGTGGGCAATCAGGGATTCGGGTAGTTCAAAGGTGAAATCGGTAACGCGCATGACACTGACTCAGACTAAAATAAGAGGCGGGTAGTCTAGTGCCGGGGCGTTCTCCCTGCAACCTTTACCCCTCTGGATAAACGTTTAACTATGAATTTTCTTGCACACCTGCACTTAGCACATTTAGCGGATAGCTCGCTTTCCGGTAATCTGCTGGCCGATTTTGTCCGGGGCAATCCGGAAACGCACTACTCGCCTGAGGTGGTGGAAGGCATCTTTATGCATCGTCGTATCGACGTGATGACCGATAACTTACCGCAGGTGCGTGAAGCCAAAGAATGGTTTCGTAGTGAAACGCGCCGCGTCGCGCCGATTACGCTGGACGTCATGTGGGATCATTTTCTGTCGCGCCACTGGTCGGAAATCTCCCCTGACTTCCCGCTGGTGGACTTTGTGCGCTATGCCCGCACCCAGGTAACCACTATTTTGCCGGAATCGCCGCCGCGCTTTATCAATCTGAACAACTATATATGGTCAGAGAAATGGCTTGAGCGCTACCGGGATATGGATTTTATCCAGAACGTCCTGAACGGCATGGCCAGCCGCCGCCCACGACTCGATGCCCTGCGCGACTCATGGTACGACCTCGATACGCATTACGATGCGTTAGAAGAACGATTCTGGCAGTTTTATCCACAAATGATGGAACAGGCGCGGCGTAAAACCCTTTGATCGCAGCCCGCATTCCCCGCCGGATAAGCAGTAGCCGCCGTCCGGCAAAAGATTGATAGACAAAACCTGTCTCATTGATTGCCAGCGCCTCTTTGTCTTATTCCCGAACACTCTCTATACTGGCCCGCGTTGCGTTCCAAAAACCCCTTAACATTGCAGGAGAATTATATGGTACTGGTAACTCGTCAGGCTCCGGATTTCACAGCAGCTGCGGTACTGGGTAGCGGTGAGATCGTTGAAAACTTCAACTTCAAACAGCATACCAACGGTAAAACTACCGTTCTGTTCTTCTGGCCGATGGACTTCACCTTCGTTTGCCCGTCAGAACTGATCGCATTCGACAAACGTTACGAAGAATTCCAGAAGCGCGGCGTTGAAGTTGTTGGTGTTTCCTTCGACTCTGAATTTGTCCACAACGCATGGCGTAACACCCCTGTCGACAAAGGCGGCATCGGTGCAGTGAAATACGCAATGGTTGCTGACATCAAACGCGAAATTCAGAAAGCCTACGGCATCGAGCACCCGGAAGCGGGCGTTGCTCTGCGCGGTTCTTTCCTGATCGACGCTAACGGCGTTGTTCGCCACCAGGTGGTTAACGATCTGCCGCTGGGTCGTAACATCGACGAAATGCTGCGCATGGTTGACGCGCTGCAGTTCCACGAAGAGCACGGCGACGTTTGCCCGGCACAGTGGGAAAAAGGTAAAGAAGGTATGAACGCGTCTCCGGACGGCGTGGCGAAATACCTGACCGAGAACGTTTCCAGCCTGTAATTGGCAAGAATCTTAAGAGGCCCGCAAATGCGGGCCTTTTTTACATCTGGTTTTTGGTCCCCAGGCATCCCTTTCTCCTTATACCTCTCCGCTCATTTTGAAGTAAGTAAATGACGTCAAGACCGTTGTTTTGTCCTATCTCTGGATAAACATCCTTAGCGCATCAACATATTTCCACCTAAGAATTTTCCTGACAATTTTAAGATGATATCTGAATTTTCAAGACAAAAAGCAATAAAGGAAGAGTGAATTCGCTAAATTTAATCAACATGAAATAAATATATTTAATGTCTTCACATCTGAATAATGCCGCCGCACATCTTGTATTTTAATCCGCAACCCATTGTTATATAAGGCATTCCTGTTTCCTTTCAAAATAGAATACTTTAAAAAAACCATGCTAATCATAGTGATTATGAATAAGTTATAAATTTATTAACCGTGCTAATTATCCCAGCAAACATTAACACTTTTTACTTATCATTCTACAAATTCAATTAAAAAAACAGATCTTATCGATCGATTTTAATCATTACACATCAATTTATCAGCAGATTAGGATTTCGACAGGAAACCACATTGTTAACATTGTTTTTCTTGCAGATTAGGGAGAGATATGCATGGGCGGTAAAGATAAATGCATGCGGTTTTTTATTTATTCCGCAGACTGGACGCATGCGGCTGCATTGCAAAATTTAATCAGAGGTAAAAAAACTCCTGATAACTATATTTCATTGCCACAACTCACCATCAGTGAGCTGTGCGAATACACCGGACCGCCACCACATATAATCATCCTGGATGTCCCACCAGGAAGATATGTGGCATTAATCTTGGCTCTCCGTAAAAGTTTTCCTCAAGCACAAATGATTTGTACTCAGCATTATTTTCTCTACTCAGATCGTATGGTTGCTGAGTATTTTGGTGGGATATTACTAAAGGAATATGATGCTTTAATATCTGGATATCCCAATATAGGCATTGCTGAGCATCTTACGTCACCAATATTCTCAGCTGCATATCCTCGGCTCAGATTTTTTTGTGCAAGCGTTCCTCCGCAGGTGGTATTAGGTTCACTTGAAAAGTGGATCAGAAGAAGGCTATCAGAAGTGATACCTTCATCACGCACACGAACAATTACGCTGGATTGGTTAGCCAGAGGCATTTCACTTCGGGAAACTGCAAAACAATTGAAAAGAAGTGAAAAAGTGATGTACCACTATCGCTGGCTGATGATGCAAGCTTTAGGTGTACGCCATTACAGCAGAGATTTCATTCACTCACTGACGGTAAATGCAGGACCAACAAACTGGAAAAAACCCGAAAAGAAAACCGCGCATGAATAATAGTATGACGCGTATGTAGAGCTCAATTAAATTCCAAAATAAAAAAATCGCTATCAATGACGATGCGGTTTCTATTGTTTCATCCCTATTTTACAGAAGGGCCATGTGTTAGCAAACATAAGGATTTATTTATGTCGCAAAAAAGCGTTTCTTTCTCAAAAAAGATATTAGTCGTCTCTATACTACTCGCAATATCAGGTACTGCTACAGCTTCTGATGAAGGTTCTGACATGGTGAGTGGGCTTAACTGGAGTTTGTTGGAACCTAACTCTGGCGCCGGCGATACTGCCGTTCCTGGAATTTATGCCTGGAACTTTAATAACACCCAGAAGGTCGCCTCTCTCGATTCCGCCAGTAATAAAGGTAATATCTATTTTAACCCTCCACATGACAGCTTTCTAAATCGAACAGTAAATGTTGCTGATCTTGACCTGAGCGGATACTACATTAATTTTAGCAAAACCACTCTTGATGGTAATCAGTCCACCCTGAATCTGACCAATGCCACCGTTGATTTTATCGAATCAGGAGGGTCTGGCACCGACACTAATATAGCCATCAATTTAAAGGACGCTCAGCTTAACGGCGCTCAGATAGATACCAACTATGATAATGCCCTTAAAAATGGGGTGGCAAAGAATAAAAACTGGGTTGCAAATCAAAATGGTGATGGCGGATATAGTATTTATGTCGATCCCCTTGATAAAGGCGATGTAACTGTCGATATTGATAACAGTCAGTTAGGCTCAGAAACCTGGAAAGCTGGTATTTTTACCGGCAGTTCTGACTCCGTTAACATTGCTGCTTCTGAAAGTAACATTTTCGGTTCTGTACAAGCCGGATATTCTAAAGATGTCAATGTTGAATTGACAAAGCAAACAACACTCACCGGTAATATTGTCGCCGGTAATGGGGAAAGTATTGTCAGTATTAATGACAACTCGAAAGTACTCGGTGACATCAATGTCAGCAAGAGCAATCAAGCCAACGTGTCTCTGGGCGATAATGTCGCAACCAGCAATGTTAGTAAAATCACCGGCAACAAAACTAATTCAACTCTTGAGTTAGGTAAAGAAGTCACTGAATTAGACGGCAGTAAATTTGTCAACTTTACGGTGTTAAACGTGCTGGGTAAAAGTACCATCCTCAATGGTCTGAATGACACAAACGTAGGATCAGCACTCAAGCTGACGGGGAATCACATCATTGCTGATGTTAATATAACGGGCAATGGCGAACTCACCGTTGCAGGTAATTCCACGCTACAGGCAGAGACTCTCATCTTGAGTGACAGTGCCTCGTTAAACATCGAAAAAGGAACTTTGCAAACCAGTTCTGCTCAACTCTTTATTGATGGTCTGGGTAATAACGGTCTTAATACTTCTGCCACCAACCTGAACACAACTGGCCAGCGGGTATTTTTCGAAAATGGCACATTAGCACTCTCTGATGCGCTATTTAACCTCGATTATGTGAAATCTGTTAATGGTCTGGTGGGCGATGCCGAACTTATTATGCTGGGCAACGTGGTGTCTGCTGATGGTACTGGTCCTGCTGGTAGTGTAGATTTTGACACGGCCGGTGCTGTGGGTGAAAACACCGTGCTTGCCGGTGTTACCGTTAAATCTGATAAAAGTGACGTTGTTATTGGCGATGACGGCGTTGACGGCAGCAAAAACAGTATTGCAGTGAAAAATCTTGAATTAACTACTACTGAAAGCAATAAAGCAAGCGTACGCGTAACAGGCCAAAAAACGCTCACCTTAACTGGCGATGCCACAGGCAAAGAGAACACCAGCCTTGTTTCCGCAGGGGAAGACGCCAGTGTCAGTGTTGATGTCGACAATGGTACATTGCAATTGGGTCATGCATCTCTGTCCGGAGCCACAGGTTCGTTGAATGCCGCCGTAAACCTGGACAATGGGAATTTACAGATCGCTGGTGGCAAATACAGCGTTTCCGGAGATATTTCAGCAAAAAATAACAGCGCCATTACCATTGCAGACAGCGCGGCGTTACAAGCGTCTAAAATTGATATGGCGGGCGCCAATATGCAGGTCAATGGCGTATTGCAAACCGCTGCACTCAACGCCGACGCAGGTACGACTATCAATGTGGGCACTACCGCAGATCAGGGCGCTGCGGGACATCTGCTCGCACAGAACGTAAGCCTGAACGGGGCATCTCTGTTTCTTGATCCGCAATGGCAAGCCAATAGCACCATCGGTCAGGCTTCCAAAGCTGCGCTACAATTTATCGATGACAAAATTGACGGCAAGCTCACTGCCGGGCAAAACGCCTTACTGGTCCTGGGTGAGGCAACGACCGACTGGGCTGAAACACAGTTTTCCAAAACGGGTCTGCAATGGTCTGCTGACGGGATTACCGCCGCATTAGCCATTAATGCCCCGCAATTGCTGGATGCAACCCAAGGTAATCTGGTTGTGGATGGTTCACAGACCTCAGCCCCCAGCGCAAATGCCAATACGGCTACTTTTGCCGATAATTCACTGTTAATGGTGAATGGTAAAACCATTGCCGGCGGGCAGTATGCGCTCACAGCTGAAAATGGAACGCTCAACGTCAGCGACAGCGCCAGCCTTTACATTGCCGACGCCAAAACCAGTCAGACCTATTATATTGTTGACGGTTTTAACGGTGTTTCACCAAGTCGTATCGATGATTCCACTCAAACAGGTGTATCAGAAAAGGGATGGAATGGTGAAAATTTACTGACCAACCGACTGCTATCTGCAACGCGTCACTGGGATGTAGAAAACGGACAATTGCAGGTCACCACGGAGGTTAAATCCTCTGCTGACGCGTTACCTGGCGTCGCACTGACGCAAACGCTGGATACTATGATGGGCCAGGGAATCAATGACACGCAAAGTCAGTTTGCCGGCGTTCGTTTTCTGTCACGTGCGATAGATAATCCTTACGTCTCTACGCAGGATATCGTGAAAACCATTAACAGTGCAGCACAGTTGGCTGTGGCCGGAGGTGTACAGAACACCACCCTGTCCACAGGGTTGTCTGCCACCAAAGCGATCAACGATCGTAACTCAGTGCTTAACAGCAAACTCCAACCTAACGCAGGAACTGAAGGTCTGAATTTCTGGGCCAGCACACTGTATGGCCACGACAGTAACAGTGGTTTTAAAACTGGCGCACTGGAAACCGGCAATAATGTTAACTACTTTGGTTTAATGGTTGGCGCAGATATCACTCATCAAACCTCTCTGGGTAATTTGCGCAGTGGCTTAGCATTCCATTCCGGAACCGGTAAATCATCGTCCAAAGGTGATCTGCAATATACCAAAAATGATGTTGATTTTTGGGGTGCAACGTTTTATGAGAACTGGACTAATAATAATTTCAGCATGACCGTTGATTTAGGATTATCCAGGAACAGTAATGAAGTTGAGCAGAATCTTCCGGCTTGGGTGGATATGGGCAGTAAGTTAAAAGCGGATATTGATTCCGAAATGCTGACCGCGGGAATTACGGGTGAATACCTGTACAACTTATCCACTATCGATATCGTTCCACACGCCGGTGTACGCTATGTACAACTTAAAACTGAACGTTTTGATACTACGACCCAGTCCGGAGAGAAGCTGTTTGATACCGCTGAGCAGAAGCAGAACCTCTGGCAATTCCCGGTTGGCGTGCGTTTAAGCTCCACCTACTCGCTTGATTCTGGCTGGGCAGTTAGCCCACAAGCCGATCTGTCGGTCATTCCGGTTACTGGCGACACCAACGCGAAAACGCATATTCGTACCTACGGTATTAACGCATCCGATACACTGTCTTCAACGATTGTTGATGATACTTCGTTCTCAGGACAACTCGGTGTGAAGGCGCAGAAAGGAAATGTAAGTTTCGGTATCAACTACAATCTCGACGCATCTGAACACCAGACAGGTCAGGGGGCAATGGCCGTATTTAATTATAACTTCTGATGTAATTTAAAAAATACTCGTCCTCCTCAAATCGGGAGGCGAGTATTTCTTTTCAAGAATGACATACAGGAGAAAATATTTATGCTTAGATATCACAAATTGCTACAACCCATTTTCTTCATACTGACACTTGCCACAATAAGTTGCACTATCATTTCACTTTGTTTAGGCGATGGAAACTGGGCTTTTTATTACGGTATTGTTTCTGTAGGCTCGATGATAATTTATATGATTCACTGCTGATTATTAATTATTACGGATTGTTTAATTTATCCCCGCATCTCCCTTCAGGATAACACGTTTAATCGGTTAGCACTTCTACAGCCGTTGTCACGACGGCATTAGCCTGAGTCACAGACGATTGCACCACAATGTACAGCCCCTGGGCAGGGGCTGCAATGAGTGATTAAAACGCGAAGCAGGAACAGCCCAGCGCGCCCCAGAAAGCCCGGTCATCAGACACCGCAATCCCCGACTTACGCGCGATATCATGCTGATGACCGTGTACGCCGCAGCTGCCGCAGCACTGGTGCATCTGCACCATTGCGCCAATTTTTGCGGCTGCAGGTGGCGCTGAGCGATAATGCCCTGGCACCTTCACCACCGGCGACCAGTCCGGCACTATCGGAATAGCAGGTGGAGCCAGCGGGGTGAAATGCCCGGCCGCGTACACCACTTTGCCATCGACAATGGTCATCACTGACTCGATGCCTTTGATCTCTTCTTCCGCCACGCTGAAGTAATCTTTAGACAGCACCACTAGGTCGGCCAGTTGATCTTTCTCGATGCGCCCTTTCTTACCCTGCTCGCTGGAAAACCAGGCGCTCCCGGCCGTCCACAGTTCCAGGGCAACATCACGCGGCAGGCGATTGTTATCATCGTACATAGCCATACCGCCAACGGTGCGTCCTGATACCAGCCAGTACAACGCTGTCCACGGGTTGTAACTTGCCACGCGCGTAGCATCGGTACCCAGGCCAACTGGCACATCAGCCGCCAGCATTTTCGCCACCGGCGGCGTATGTTTAACCGCGTCTTTGCCGTAGCGATCGACAAAATACTCTCCCTGGAACGCCATACGGTGCTGGACCGCAATCCCGCCACCCAACGCTTTTACGCGTTCGATATTCCGTTCGGTAATCGTTTCGGCGTGATCGAAGAACCAGTGCAGGCCATTGAACGGGATATCACGATTAACTTTCTCAAACACGTCCAACATTCGGCTGATGGATTCATCGTAGGTGGCGTGCAGGCGGAACGGCCAGCGATGCTCCACCAGGTGTCGCACCACGCGCTCCAGCTCATCTTCCATCCCCTCCGGCAGATCCGGGCGCGGCTGAAGGAAGTCTTCAAAATCCGCTGCCGAAAAGACCAGCATTTCCCCTGCCCCGTTGGCACGATAGAAGTCGGTTCCCTGCCCTGGCTTAAGCATATCGGTCCAGCGTTCAAAGTCTTCCAGTTCCTGCTTCGGACGCTGGGTAAACAGGTTGTAGGCAATACGCACCGTCATCTGTTTGTTGGCGTGCAACTGCTCAATGATCTCGTAATCTTCCGGGTAATTCTGGAAGCCGCCGCCCGCATCGATGGCACTGGTCAGTCCCAAACGGTTCAGTTCACGCATAAACTGGCGGGTCGAGTTAACCTGCATTTCCAGCGGCAGTTTTGGTCCTTTTGCCAGCGTCGAGTAAAGGATCATGGCGTTCGGTTTAGCGATCAACATCCCGGTCGGGTTGCCGTTGCTATCACGCACAATCTCACCGCCCGCCGGATCCGGCGTCGCTTTGGTATAGCCAACCGCTTTCAGCGCAGCGCGGTTGAGCAAAGCCCTGTCGTAAAGATGCAGAACAAATACCGGGGTATCCGGGGCGGCCTCATTCAGTTCTTCAAGGGTTGGCATACGACGTTCGGCAAACTGGAATTCGCTCCAGCCCCCCACCACGCGTACCCATTGTGGCGACGGCGTTCTGTCAGCCTGGTCTTTGAGCATACGTAGCGCGTCCGCAAGCGACGGCACGCCTTCCCAACGCAATTCCAGGTTGTAATTCAGTCCACCGCGAATAAGGTGCAGGTGCGAATCGTTCAGGCCCGGGATCACCGTATGTCCTTGCAGATCGATAACCTGCGTCCCTTCGGCGGCAAAGCTCATTACCCGTTCGTGGCTACCGGTCGCCAGGATCTTTCCGTTGGCGATCGCCACCGCCTCGACCTGCGGGCTTTGCCTGTCGAGAGTATGAATTTTTCCGTGAGTCAGAATCAGTGTGGCAGTTTGAGACATAACAATCTCCTGAGATACCGGTCAGGCTTTTTTCAGCCATCCGGCAAACAGACGGGTTACGATGGGCATCCAGAACCAGACCACCAACGCAACCACACAGGCATCATTGATGAGATGCAGGAGTAACGAGCCCTTCATTGCAGGCAGCACAATGCCGGTCAACCACGGCACCAGATTGGTGCTGGGAAATATAACCAGCAGGGTTATCAAAAACTGTTTCCAGCGTTTGGGCTGGCGTACATGGGGCGCGGGCGGCGTAAACCAGAATGCCGCTTCGGTGCGAATTTCGGTTTTGTCACCTTCCGCCAGCAGTGGAGCAATCTCTTCGACCAACACGCGGCGCGTATCGGACTGGGTCCAGTTATACAGATGCTCAAGCGTGTCGAAGCGGATAATGATGTTCCACAGGTTGTTGCCATCTGCCGGGCGAATCACGTTCGCCCCGAGATGACCGGGGAATTCAGCCGCTACCGGCATGATTTTCCCCAGCCACTGCTCATACCGCTGCGCCTGCTCAGGTAGCAGAGTGTGAGTAATCACCAACGTCACATGTGTGTTCTGCGCCATGAAGGGTTCCTTGTTGACAGGAAACAGGCCGCTTAGGCCAGGAAAGCAATACACAAAATCATTCATGGTGCATCGAGGCGGCAAGGTTGTGGATCCCCGGGAGCTTACATAAGTAAGTGACCGGGGTACGCAAGCGAAGCCAACAAAGATGCAACATGAAGGATGACGTGTATTTAAGCTTTACGTTCCGGCGCGCCATGCACCATGGTATAGGCGTAATCCACACCCATACCGTAAGCGCCGCTGTGCTCGCGGACCAGATCCATGACGGCGTCGTAGGTTTCTTTGCGGGACCAGTCGCGCTGGTACTCGAGAAGAACCTGTTGCCAGGTTACGGGTACGGCACCCGCCTGCACCATACGGTCGATAGAACGCTCATGAGCATCCACGGACGTGCCGCCGGAGGTATCAGTTACCACATAAACTTCATAGCCTGCTTCCAGTGCCATCAGCGCCGGAAAAGTCAGGCATACTTCGGTCCACAGCGCGGAGATAATCAGTTTTTTACGCCCGGTCGCTTCCACCGCTTTCACAAACGCCGCATCTTCCCAGGAGTTCATTGAGGTGCGTTCAATGGGTTTGACATCAGGATGAACCGCTAACAATTCCGGCCAGATATATCCGCTAAAACTTTTGGTTTCTACAGAAGTATAAATCACCGGAACATTGAATATTTTCCCGGCTTTCGCTAATGCTACGGTATTATTTTTTAAAGTCTGGCGATCAATATTCGCCACACCGAATGACATTTGCGGCTGATGATCAATAAAAATAAGCGTAGAGTTTTGAGGGTCAATCAGTTCCCGAATAGACATAGCACACCTTCTTAATCAATAAGTTAAAAGGCAACGGTCTGTATCTGCCGTCAGCAGCAGGATCCTGAATCAGAAAGCTTGTTGAGTATAGCGGGAAATTTCTAACGAGTTATTAAAGAAAACTTACCATCCTGTGAAACTATTAATTTTGTATTGCGATATATCCTAAACAACATCAAAAAAATGCGCATGACTCATCTAATTTATTCACTGGCATTGTTTTTCTTCATTCGGTACAACAGAAGGGTTTAATTTTCAGGATATTTTCTGCTTATGCGCATTAATCTGGATGTTTTGCTTATTCTCGACGCACTCGACAAACAGGGTTCATTTGCCGCGGCAGCCGAGTCGCTGTTTAAAACCCCTGCCGCACTCAGCTATATGATTCAGAAGCTGGAAAGCGATTTGAATATCGAGCTGCTTGACCGTTCCGGGCACCGGGCAAAATTTACCGATACCGGACAGATGATGCTGGAAAAAGGGCGTTTGCTGCTGAATGCGGCAAAAGATCTCGAAAAGCAGGCGGTGCAACTGAGTTCAGGCTGGGAAAAAGAGCTGGCGATTGCGCTGGACGACTCTTTTCCTTTCGCCGCGCTGTTACCCATTATCGATGAATTTCACGCGCTGAATAAGCAAACTCGCCTCAGTTTTACCCACCATACGCTGGCGGGTTCCTGGGAGGAACTGACCCATAACGGAGCAGATATCATCCTGGGAGCGATCAATGAACCGCCAACGTCAGCGGCCTGGTCCTACAAAATGCTCGGCACGTTGGACAATGTATTTGTCGTTGCGCCTGAGCATCCGCTGGCCGCAGCACCAGATGGCCTGACTAACGAGCAGCTGTGCCTGCATCGGGCGATTGTTATCAGCGACAGCGCTCGCTTCTGCCATCCGTTACAAACCAATCTGATGGAGGAACAGGCGCAAATCCGCGTCGATGACTTCCACAGCAAAGTGATGCTACTGCGGGCCGGTATGGGCTGCGGATTTCTCCCCCGCCATATTGCCAGCCCGTGGCTTACCACGGGCGAGCTGGTGGAAAAAACGGTTATCTCATTTCGCCAAAAAGACGTGGCTTATATGGCATGGCGCAATAACCGCGATGGGCTGGCACAGCGCTGGTGGCGGGAAACGCTGCTGGCAAGCTCGGAGATTGCACGCTTGTATCAATGACCTACCCATACCGAGGCAGAAATCGCCGGCAGCGTCAGGATATCGTCGGCAAGCATGCCGTTGCCCTCTTTGTGCTGCCATTGACTGACGCTCAGTAATGGCGAGGCTGGCAGGACCACTTCACAAGCGTGGCCACGGTTAATTGCCACCAGTACGCGCTGGCGGTTTAGCACGCGAACAAACACTACCACGTTATCCTCGGCGTAAATCACCTGGCAACCACCGTGGCGAAGCGCCAGATTCTGGTGGCGTAATTTTGCCAACCGCTGATACAACGCCAGCAGATTAGCGTCCTGCTTTTCAGGTTGCCACGGGAACGGTTTGCGACAAAACGGATCGTTGTTCCCGTCCAGCCCTACTTCGTCGCCGTAGTAAATACAGGGCACGCCAGGCCAGGTGAACAGCCACACCACCGCTAGCGGTAACCGTGCGACGTCTTTACCGAGCAGAGATTTAAAGCGGGCAGTATCGTGGCTGTCGAGCTGATTAAACATCCGCAGCTGTTGCTGATGAGACAAACCCGCGCGGTAGTTATCCATCCACGCCATACAGGTCTGGGCATCAATGGATTGCGGATCGTATGAAATATCGGTATTGGCAAGGAATCCCCAGAGGGGGAAAGTAAAGCCGCGATAATTCATGGCGGCATCTTCTGCATCGGCCTGCAACCACTGGCGCGCATCGCCAAAATGCTCGCCCACCACATACGCCTCTGACTGCGTTTCTTTTGCCGCCTGCGTAATTCCGGCCACATGCTGTAGGTTGTTACGTGCGCCTCCGGCCTCTCCCAGCATGTGCACTACATCAAGACGCCAGCCGTCCATACTCCACGGCGCTTTCAGCCAGTGGCGGACGATACTGTCTTCACCACGATAAATTTCATTCACCAGACTTTCCGAGGAAAAGTCCAGCTTAGGTAAGCTGGAATACCCCAGCCAGTCGAGCGCAACGCCATCAGCTGAGAAATGATACCAGTCGCGCCAGGGGGATTCTGGGTTATGGCACGCCCCGTCCGTCCCCCGATTATGTCGGTCAAACCAGGCGTGCGAATCGCCGCTATGGTTAAAGACGCCGTCCAGAATCAGACGCATACCCTGCTGTTGGGTGTTGTGCCGCAGGCGCAGCAGCGCCCTGTCGCCACCAAATTGCGGATCAACATGACGGTAATCTTCGGTATCGTATTTATGCACGCTCGGGGCGGTAAATACAGGATTCAGGTACAGCGCCGTGACCCCTAACGTTTTCAGGTACGGTAGCTTTTCGCTGATGCCGTCCAAATCGCCACCATAAAACGTGGAGCCACCGGCCTGGGCCGTAAGCGGTTCGTCCCATTCACGCCGTAAGATGTCGTGTCCGGCCGCGTGGTGGTAATAGACGTTATCCTGGCCCGCTTCACGTGACTGGCTACGGGCAAAACGGTCCGGGAAAATTTGGTAAAAAACCTGCTCAGCGACCCACTGCGGACCGTTATCCGGCACATCAACCGCAAACTGCTCCAGACGCGCAGGCGGAAAACGGCTGAATCCCTGCGGGGTGAACCACAGCTGACGATCGAGCCAAAGTAATTTAAAGCTATAGCGTCGACGAGGCTGCCCGCTGGAGAGATCGATCGCCGCTCGCCACGCGGTCACACCCGGCTGCGGCTGGCTGCGCTGCTTATGCATAGCCAGCGAAATCTCTTCGTTATCGTTTTCTGCGCGTAGCGTCACCCGCTGGGGTGGATTTTCCCCCGCCAGCCATAATGTAATCGTCAGTTGTTCTTTGTTTTGCTTAACAAATGGGGCAACCGGAAGGTGCCAGGCGTTCAACATCACGTATCCCCTTTGATGATAATGACGTCACCTTGCCATAGCGAAGTACAGGATCACTCATCATCTTAACGTTTATTGGGGTAGGAGTTCGGGGGAGGAGAAAATTACCGGGTAACATCAGGCTACCCGGCAAAAATATTACTGTGCTTCAGCCAGTTGGCGCTCGCGACGGCGCTTGAATCCCCAGCCGACCAGCAGCAGGACAATCCACGCAAAGCCGACGTACAGCGAAATGCGGGTGTCCGGATGATAGCCGATGAGCGCGATGATAAAGACCAGGAAAATCAGGCCAACAACGGTCGTCGTTACCCCACCCGGCACTTTAAATTTCAGCGCTTTGACCTCTTCTGGCGGCAGACGACGACGGAAAGCAATCTGCGACAGCAGGATCATAATCCACACCCATACCGTGGCGAAGGTCGCCAAAGAGGCGATCACCAGGAAGACGTTTTCCGGCATGATGTAGTTAAGATACACCGCAAACAGCAGCGCGATGGTCATCACCATCACCGTAACCCACGGCACGCCACGACGCGACGTCTTGGCGAACATTTTCGGGGCACTGCCCTGCTCCGCCATGCCGTGCAGCATACGCCCCACACCGAAGACGTCAGAGTTAATAGCCGACAGCGACGCAGTCAGAACCACAAAGTTGAGGATCCCGGCAGCAAAGGTAATGCCCATATGCTGGAACGTCATCACGAACGGGCTACCGTCGGTACCCACCTGGTTCCACGGGTAGATAGACATAATGACGAACAGGGTCCCCACATAAAACACCAGGATACGCATTGGTACGGAATTGATGGCACGCGGAATAGATTTTTCCGGGTCTTTGGCTTCGCCTGCGGTAATCCCGATAATCTCAATCCCGCCATAGGCAAACATCACCATTTGCAGCGACATCACCATGCCGAGCCAGCCGTTGCTGAAGAAGCCACCGTTGCTCCATAAGTTATGGATACCGGTCGGTTGCCCGCCGTTGCCAATCCCCCAAATGATGATACCGAAACCAGCGACAATCATGATGATAATGGTGGCGACTTTGAAGAACGAGAACCAGAACTCCAGCTCACCAAACACCTTCACGCTCATCAGGTTAATGGCGCAGATAATCAGCACCACGCTGAGTACCCAAATCCAGTGCGGTACCGCCGGGAACCAGACGCCCATGTATATGCCGAAGGCAGTCACGTCGGCAATGGCGACAATCAGGATTTCAAAACAGTAGGTCCAGCCGGTAATGTAGCCTGCCAGCGGTCCGAGGTTTTCCTGCGCATAGCGCGAGAAGGAGCTGGCTGCCGGGTTATGAACAGACATTTCGCCCAGCGCACGCATAATAATGTACGCCGCTACACCGCCGATAATATAGGCCAGCAACACGCTTGGGCCCGCCATTTTGATGGCGTCGGCCGAGCCGTAAAACAGCCCGGTACCAATTGCTGAACCTAATGCCATAAAGCGGATGTGCCGGGTGCTCAGCCCACGCTTTAGCTTGTTATTACTTTCCATCGATTCCTAACCTGTTAACACAATAAAAAAACCACGGGGCCATGTTAATAGCCCCGTGGTTAAAACTTATTGTCAGTGATATTAGTGTGCGCTGGAGGTCACTTGTCGACCCGCGGCGCGATCCCAGATAACTGCCAGGACCACCATCACGACTGTTGGCATCAACCACGCCAGCCCTTGCTCCGCCAGCGGTAAACGCTGGGTCCAGGCCGGTAACACGTCGCCAATTGCAGAAGCTTTAATGCCATCAAGGATACCAAAAATCAGGCTGATAAACATCGCAGGTGCAATGACGCGGGAAGAATTATGCCACCATGAGCGGGTAAAGCTTAATACAACCAGTGCGATACATGGCGGATAGATAGCCGTCAGTACCGGAATAGAGATCTGAATCAGATGGCTCAGACCCAGGTTAGAAACCACCATCGAGAAACCGCCGAGGATAAATACCAGCGTACGATAAGACAGTGGAACGTACTGGGCAAAGAACTCTGCGCACGCACAGGTCAGGCCAACCGCGGTGACCAGACAAGCGATGAAAATCAGCGCCGCCAGCAGGAAGCTTCCTGCACCGCCAAAGGTGTGCTGAACATACGCATGCAGAATTGCCGCGCCGTTAGCAGACTGATCGACCAGAATCGCGCTATCTGAACCCAGACGGAACAGCGCGAGATACAGCAGCGTTAAGCCCACACCCGCCATTAAACCCGCCCAAACGGTGTAACGGGTCAGCAGACGCGCTTCAGTAACACCACGCGAGCGAGCGGCGTTAACGATAACAATACCAAACACCATCGCGCCCAGCGTATCCATGGTCAGATACCCGTTCACGAAGCCATTAGAAAACGCCGCAGTTTGATAGGCTTCCATCGCATTACTGATCGGGCCTGCTGGCCAGACGATTGCAGCGACAGACAGGACCACCAGCGCCAGGATTTTCAGCGGTGCCAGGAAATTACCCACCGTATCCAACAGTTTGCCCGGATACAGCGAAACCAGAATGACAATCGCGAAATAGATAACGCTATAGATAAACAGCGGCAGCGCAGAATCACCGGTCAGCGGTGCAATCCCGACTTCGAAAGAGACCGTAGCGGTACGCGGAGTAGCAAATAACGGCCCAACGGCCAGATAACAAACGGTCGCCAGCAGCAGACCAGCAACTTTACCGATAGGTGTGCTCAGTCGGTCCACACCACCACCGACTTTCGCCAGCGCGACAACGGTAAGTACCGGCAGGCCAACGGCGGTAATCAAAAAGCCAAAAGCCGCAGTCCAGACGTGTTCACCTGCCTGCAAACCAACCATGGGGGGGAAGATGATGTTACCTGCACCAACGAACAGTGCAAATGTCATAAATCCCAAAGCGATAATATCGCGCGATTTTAACTGATGGGTCATAAAGTCTTACTGCCTGTGGATGTGGTGTTGAAAATAGTAAATTTTTGCCTTTCCCTGGGGGACAATACAGCGGCATTTTTGCTCAATTTCAGCGGGAAATACTCCCGACCTGACGCGGCGAAGAATAGTTTTTCGATTTACCGCGTAAATGCAGTCGGTATGACAGCACCTGGAGCGCAATTTAAACGCTTATAACGTTTTAAAGCAAGGTGGGATCCAAAAACCAGAACAATATAGCGATATGAAAAATAGGGTTAGCACAAAACACCATTTCATGGAAAAAGGTATGGGTAATAGTTCGAACAAAAAACAATCAAACGTCGTAAAATTCAGGAGGCATATATTGACCACATAAAAAAAACCAGCTTGCGCTGGCTTTTGGAAAGATTATCTTACGAATACGTCTTAGCCGTTACTTTTGGCAATGAAACGTTCCGGGATCATGAAACTAAATCGCGTCCCTTTGCCTGGTTCGCTTTCGATATTCAAACGGCTGTCGTGATGATGCAGCGCATGTTTCACGATGGCAAGGCCCAGCCCGCTACCGCCCGTTTGCCGCGATCGCGCCTTATCCACACGATAAAAACGTTCGGTCAAACGTGGAATATGCTCGGGGGCAATGCCCGGACCGTTGTCTTCCACGCAAAACTCCGCCCCCGACGCCACATGCTGCCAGCGTACGGTAATGTGCGTTCCCGCTGGTGTGTGGTTCACCGCGTTGTACACGAGATTCGAGATAGCGCTACGCAACTGCTCCTCGTTGCCTCGCACGTTCAGGCTGTTATCGACATCAAAGGTAAACGTATGCTTATGCTGGCTCAGGGTTTGCGCTTCGTGCTCGATCACGCGCAGCATCATGGGCACATCGACTTTCTCATTCAGTTGCAACGTCGGCGCAGCTTCAATTTTTGACAGCGTCAGCAGCTGTTTCACCAGGCCTTCCATACGGTACGTTTGTTCGCGCATGGTATGCAGCGCTTTTTCGCGCGTTGACCCTTCCAGCGGATGCTCCTGCATCATTTCCAGGTAACCTTGCAGCACCGTCAGCGGTGTGCGCAGCTCATGGCTGGCGTTGGCGAAAAAGTTACGCCGTGAACCTTCCAGTTGGTGCATCTGGGTAACGTCGCGCGCCACCATCAGCAATTGCTTATCGGTATAGGGCATCACGCGAATTTCCAAATGCCGTCCGGTATTAAGCACCAGATTGATTGGCCGGCTAAAATCGCGCGTTTTCAGATATTGTGTGAATTCCGGATAACGCAGCAGGTTAAGAATATTTTGCCCGCTATCGTCCGGCCAGCGCAGTCCCAGAACCTGCTGAGCCAGTCCGTTACACCAGAAGATACCGCCTTCTTCGGTGGTCAGCACCACCGCATCGGGCAGCGATTCCGCCCCGCTGCGAAAACGCTTAATCAAATTACCCAGTTCACGACGGCGTTTTTTGTTGCGGAGCTGCATTTGGTGCAGCCCGTATAACAACGGCTCCCAACTGCCTCGCCCCGGCGGCGGCGTCATACTTCTGTCGACCCATAACCACCAGGACAAACGTAATAAATTCCAGAAATGCCAGACAAGCAGGCCCGTTACCGACGCCAGTAAAAACCAGGGCAGGTAACCAAAAAAAGCGCTAAGGATAAATGCCGGTATGCAGCACAGGATCAGCTCCAGTACCAACCTTTTCCATGACAATCGTTCTAGCAAACGTCTTACTCCATAAACGGCCTAATCCATCAGGCCCTGATTCTTGTCAGTCAGAAGCGGGTCGAAAAACGATATCCCGTCCCGCGAACTGTCTGCACCATTCGATCGTGTCCGCTGTGCTCCAGCGCTTTACGTAAGCGGCGGATATGCACATCCACTGTCCGGTCTTCCACGTAGACATTGGTTCCCCAGACATGATTGAGGAGTTGTTCACGGCTGTAGACGCGCTCGGGGTGAGTCATAAAGAAGTGCAACAGTTTGAATTCGGTCGGCCCCATATCCAGCGGTTCTTCGCCGGTCATCACGCGATGCGAAGTGGGATCAAGACTCAGCCCCTGCATCTCAATAACCTCTTCCACCGCCATGGGGGAAATACGACGCAGCACAGCTTTAATACGCGCCACCAGCTCCTTGGGAGAAAACGGCTTGGTAATATAATCATCCGCACCGGTTTCCAGACCCCGGACGCGATCTTCCTCTTCTCCCCTCGCCGTCAGCATCATCACGGGGATGTCCCGGGTCATGGCTTCGCGCTTGAGATGCTTAATAAACTGCAGACCCGAGCCGCCGGGAAGCATCCAGTCAAGCAGGACGAGATCCGGCCAGGGTTCATTGAGTTGGTTCACAGCACTGTCATAGTCTTCGGCTTCTACGGGTTGAAAACCGTTTTGCTCGAGCACGAAGCAGACCATTTCACGAATTGGAGCTTCATCTTCTACGACCAGAATACGTCTCGCCATGATTTGCCCTGTTAATAATTAAATCGTTTGCCATCAATACGGTGCCATTATGCGTCAGTTTTATGACAGATTTATGAAAAGATAGCCCAGGTTTAACGCAGCCCGACGAATTATGACAGCCCGGAGACAAGATATTACCGTCCTTGAAAGGTTATAATCCCCGCCATTGTTTTATCGTCATGGAACTCTTATGCGCATCCTTCACACGTCTGACTGGCATCTGGGCCAAAATTTCTACAGCAAGAGCCGCGCCGCTGAACATCAGGCCTTTCTCGACTGGCTGCTGGAGACGGCACAATCCCAGCAGGTGGATGCCATTATTGTGGCAGGTGATATTTTTGATACCGGCTCTCCGCCAAGCTACGCCCGTGAGCTGTATAACCGTTTTGTCGTTAATTTACAGCAAACCGGCTGTCATCTGGTGGTGCTGGCAGGCAACCACGACTCCGTCGCCACGCTCAATGAATCCCGCGATATTCTGGCGTTTCTCAACACCACGGTCGTTGCCAGCGCCGGCCATGCGCCGCAGGTACTGCCGCAACGTGATGGCACGCCGGGGGCGATCCTGTGCCCGGTTCCTTTCTTACGTCCGCGTGACATCATTACCAGCCAGGCCGGGCTGACCGGACAAGAAAAACAGCAGCATCTGCTGGGCGCCATCACCGACTATTACCAGCAGCAGTATCAGGACGCCTGCACGCTGCGTGGCGATCGGAACCTGCCCATCATTGCGACCGGGCATTTGACCACCGTCGGCGCCAGTAAAAGTGACGCCGTACGTGACATTTATATCGGTACGCTGGACGCCTTTCCGGCGCAAAATTTCCCACCAGCGGATTACATCGCGCTGGGGCATATTCACCGGGCGCAGATTATCGGCGGCACGGAACATATTCGCTACTGCGGTTCGCCGATCGCACTCAGTTTTGACGAATGCGGCAAAAGCAAATGTGTACATCTGGTGAGCTTTGAAGCGGGGAAACTCAGCGCCGTTGAAAACCTCACCGTACCGGTCACCCAGCCGCTTGCAGTACTGAAAGGCGATTTAGCCGCCATTACCGCCCAGCTTGAGCAGTGGCGCGACGTACAGCAAGAGCCGCCGGTATGGCTGGATATTGAAATCACCACCGACGACTATCTGCATGACATGCAACGTAAGATTCAGGCCTTAACCGAAGATTTACCGGTAGAGGTGTTACTGGTGCGCCGCAGTCGGGAACAGCGCGAACGAATTATGGCCAATGAACGACGCGAAACGTTAAGCGAGCTGAGCGTAACAGAGGTTTTTGACCGCCGCCTGGCGCTGGAAGAGCTCGAGGAGCCTCAGCGCGACCGGCTGAATCAGCTGTTTAGCGCAACCTTACACACGCTTGCCGGGGAGAGTGAAGCATGAAAATTCTCAGCCTGCGTCTGAAGAACCTCAACTCCCTGAAGGGAGAATGGAAAGTCGATTTTACCGCAGAACCTTTTGCCAGCAATGGACTGTTCGCCATCACCGGGCCAACGGGGGCGGGGAAAACCACCCTGCTGGACGCGATTTGCCTTGCGCTGTACCACGAAACGCCGCGCCTGAATACCGTGTCACAGTCGCAAAACGACCTGATGACCCGTGACACCGCAGAGTGTCTGGCCGAGGTCGAGTTTGAGGTACGGGGCGAAGCCTACCGCGCATTCTGGAGCCAGAACCGGGCACGCAACCAGCCTGAGGGCAATCTGCAGGTCCCACGCGTAGAGCTGGCCCGCTGCGCCGACGGTAAAATCCTCGCTGATAAAGTCAAAGACAAGCTGGAGATGACCGCCGAGCTTACCGGGCTGGATTACGGACGTTTTACCCGTTCAATGCTGCTGTCTCAGGGGCAGTTTGCCGCCTTTCTTAATGCCAAACCGAAAGAGCGCGCCGAGCTGCTGGAAGAGTTAACCGGTACTGAGATCTACGGCCAAATCTCCGCTATGGTGTTTGAAAAGCACAAATCAGCGCGTACAGAGCTGGAAAAATTGCAGGCCCAGGCCAGCGGCGTGGCGCTGTTAGCACCAGAGCAGGTGCAATCCCTGACAGAAAGTTTGCAGGTACTTACTGACGAAGAAAAACAATACCTTACCAGCCAACAAACCCAGCAGCAGCACCTCAACTGGCTTATTCGGCAAAATGAGCTTCAGACGGACATTAACCGCCACCAGCAGGCATTACAGGCAGCACTTCAGGCGCAAGAGGACGCGCAGCCACAGCTGGCAGCGCTGAGCCTGGCGCAACCGGCCAGAGCGTTACGCCCGCACTGGGAGCGAATCCAGGAACAAACGGCTACTATCGAGCGTACGCGCCAGAAGATTCAGGAAGTGAATGCTCGCTTACAAAGCAGCTTAGCGCTGCGCGGACGTATTCGTCAGCAGGCGCAAATGCAGTCAACCTCGATGCTCGCCGAACAACAGACGTTAACCGACTGGCTGAACGAACATGACCGCTTCCGCTTATGGAGTAGCGAACTAGCGGGATGGAAAGCGCTGCTGGCGCAACAGTCCGACGCCAGCGCCCAGCTACGCCAGTGGCAGCAGCTGCGGGAGAACGACACACGTAAGCTCGATGCACTGGCGCTTCCTGCGCTGACCCTTTCGCCACAGGAAGTGACAGAAGCGCTGGCGCAACATGTGCAGCTTCGTCCGCTACGCCAGCGCCTCAGTAATCTGCACGGACAAATCGCCCCGAAGCAAAAGCAGCTGGCACAGTTACACGCCACGCTTGTACAGCGTCAGCAAGAGTTGACCCAGCGCAACGCGGTACTTGCCGAGAAACGCCAGCGCTATAAAGATAAAAACCAGCAGCTTGCCGATGTAAGAGTCATTTGCGAGCAGGAAGCCCGCATCAAAGATCTGGAAAGCCAGCGGACATTGCTGGAATCCGGCAAACCTTGTCCGCTTTGTGGCTCTACCACACATCCGGCTATTGAGCGTTACCAGACGCTCGAGTTGAGCGTGAATCAGACGCGGCGTGAAGCACTGGAAAAAGAGGTCAAAACACTGGCCGATGAGGGTTCAACGTTACGTGGCCAGCTTGAAGCCATAACCCAGCAACTTCAGCGCGATGAACGCGAAGTACAGACGCTTTCTCAGGAGGAGCAAGCACTTACTCAAGAGTGGCAAACCGTCACCACCAGCCTCAACGTCCCCCTGCAACCGCAGGATGACATCGCCCCGTGGCTGGCCGCTCAGGAAGAGCACGAACAACAGCTTCACCAGTTGAGCCTGCGTCATACCCTGCAGGCGCAAATCGCAGCCCATACCGAGCAGATTACTCAACTCCAGCAGCATATTGACCAGCGCCAGGCGACGCTAACCGCCGAGCTGGCCCGCCATGGTCTGGCCCTTCCGCCCGAGGATGAAGTCACCTCATGGCTAAGCGAACGGGCGAACGAAGCGCAAATGTGGCAACAGCGCCAGAATGAACTGGCCGAGTTACAGGTCCGGATTGCCCAGCTTGCGCCGCTACTGGAAACGCTGCCAGAAACTGAGGCGCATTCTGAGAACATTCAGGATTTGTCGCTGGAAAACTGGCGGCAGGTGCACGACGATTGCCTCTCCTTACAGGGACAGTGGCAAACCTTGCAGCAGCAGGAGGCGCAGGACGCTCAGCGCGCCGCAGAAATTCAGGCGCAGTTTGATGCCGCGTTGCAGGCCAGCATTTTTGATAATCGTGATGCATTTATTGCCGCCCTGCTGGATGAAGAGACATTTAACCGCCTTGAGCAGTTGAAACAATCGCTGGAAAACCAGCAACAACAGGCACAAACGCTGCTTAATCAGGCTCAGCAGGCGCTGGCGACTCATCAACAACAGCAACTAACCGGAGTGGATCTCACGCTCACGGCACAACATCTTCGCGACACGCTGGCGCAGCTCACCCAGCAGCTACGCGATAACACGACTCGTCAGGGCGAAATTCGCCAGCAGCTTAAGCAAGATGCTGAAAACCGCCAGCAGCAGCAGGCGCTGATGCAGGAGATTGAAAAAGTCGCGCAGCAGGTTGAAGACTGGGGGTATTTAAATACGCTGATCGGCTCGAAAGAGGGAGATAAGTTCCGCAAATTTGCCCAGGGGCTGACGCTGGATAACCTGGTCTGGCTTGCCAACAACCAGTTGACTCGTCTGCATGGTCGCTATTTGTTGCAGCGCAAGGCCAGCGAAGCGCTGGAGCTGGAAGTGGTTGATACCTGGCAGGCCGATGCCGTACGTGACACACGTACGCTTTCCGGCGGCGAGAGCTTCCTGGTGAGTCTGGCGCTGGCGCTGGCGTTATCCGATCTGGTCAGCCACAAAACACGAATTGACTCCCTGTTCCTCGACGAAGGCTTCGGCACGCTGGACAGCGAAACGCTGGATACCGCTCTGGACGCGCTGGATGCGCTCAACGCTACCGGAAAAACCATTGGCGTGATCAGCCACGTCGAAGCAATGAAAGAACGCATTCCGGTGCAGATCAAAGTGAAAAAAATCAACGGTCTGGGCTACAGCAAACTCGACAAAATGTTTGCAGTGGAGTAATCGGCCAGCGGATGTGGTGTCACAAGCCGGATAAGCGCCATCGCTATCCGTCACGGTATGTAGCACAATAATGCATACTCAGGGACGGATATGAAATGGCATTCCACTTCGCTTATCCGCAAGCTATCGCTATTGGCGGCGAACGTTCGCCGCTATGACGCACATCCTGCGTCTTTCTTGTTGGCAGGTGGTATGAAAAAAGTCATTTTCTCTTTAGCGCTGGGAACATTTGGGCTGGGCATGGCCGAGTTTGGCATTATGGGCGTTCTCACCGAGCTGGCGCGGGACGTGGGAATTTCTATTCCTGCCGCTGGCCATATGATTTCGTTTTACGCTTTTGGCGTGGTGCTGGGCGCCCCCATTATTGCGCTCTTTTCCAGCCGCTTTTCACTCAAGCATATTCTGCTGTTTCTGGTCACACTGTGCGTGATTGGCAACGCCATCTTCACCCTCTCCTCCTCCTATTTTATGCTGGCGGTAGGCAGGCTGGTTTCCGGTTTCCCACACGGCGCATTTTTTGGCGTTGGCGCAATTATCCTGTCGAAGCTCGCCCGTCCGGGAAAAGTCACTGCCGCCGTCGCGGGTATGATTTCGGGGATGACCGTTGCTAATCTGGTTGGCATTCCTTTCGGCACCTGGCTGAGCCAGGAATTTAGCTGGCGCTACACGTTTCTGCTGATTGCCGTCTTTAATATCGCCGTAATGGTCTCGGTCGCTTTTTGGATACCCAACATCAGCGATGAGGCAAAAGGGAAACTGCGCGAACAATTTCACTTTTTGAAAAGCCCCGCCCCATGGCTCATCTTTTCCGCCACCATGTTCGGTAACGCCGGGGTTTTCGCCTGGTTCAGCTACGTCAAACCGTACATGATGTATATCTCCGGCTTCTCCGAAGCGCTGATGACCTTCATCATGATGCTGGTAGGATTAGGAATGGTGTTGGGAAATCTGCTGAGCGGTCGGCTGTCTGGTCGCTATACGCCGCTGCGCATTGCGGTGATAACCGACTTCGTGATTGTGCTGGCTCTGCTGTTGCTCTTTGCCTTTGGCGGGATCAAAGCCGCGTCTCTGACCTTCGCCTTTATTTGCTGCGCGGGCCTGTTTGCCCTGTCGGCACCGCTGCAAATTTTGCTGCTGCAAAATGCTAAAGGAGGGGAGCTGCTGGGTGCGGCTGGCGGGCAAATTGCCTTTAATCTCGGTAGCGCGATTGGCGCTTACTGCGGTGGCATGATGCTGACGCTGGGCTTTGCCTACAATTACGTGACGCTACCGGCGGCACTGCTGTCGTTTTCTGCGATGTCGTCACTGTTGCTGTACGGTCGCCTGAAGCGTGCTGCACCCCAGATGACACACGCTGCCGGATAGCATCTGCGCTACCCGGCTACGCGAACATTACTCCTGCGGCCACAGCCAGGCCGCGCCACGTACGCCGCTGGAGTCACCGTGTAGCGCTCTGCGTAAAGGCGTTTCGCATTCGCCGCCAAAGACAAACTGTTTAATCAACGTCGGAACGTTTTGATACAGTCGGTCGACATTGCTCATTCCACCGCCCAGCACAATGACGTCCGGATCGAGAATATTCACCACATGTGCCAGTGATTTCGCCAGACGACGCTCATAGCGGCTCAACGCCTGCTCCGCAAGAGCATCCTGCGCATTAACAAGGCTGATAATTTCACTGCCTTTGAGCTGCTTACCGCTCAGACGCTGATAGTCGGTGGCAAAGCCGGTCCCGGAAATGAAAGTTTCAATGCAGCCTTGTTTGCCACAATAACAGGGGACTTCCTGTCGAAAACGCAGCTCATCTTCGTCCATCCATGGCAGCGGATTATGCCCCCACTCGCCCGCGGTACCGTTACCGCCCGTGTGCGCCCGACCATTCAGTGCCACGCCTGCGCCACATCCGGTGCCGATAATCACCGCAAACACGGTTTGCGCCCCCGCCGCCGCACCATCCACTGCTTCGGAAACCGCCAGACAGTTGGCATCATTTGCCAACCGCACTTCACGATTCAGACGCGAACTCAGGTCTTTGTCAAAAGGTTGCCCGTTAAGCCAGGTCGAGTTGGCATTCTTCACCACCCCAGTGTAGGGCGAGATTGAACCTGGAATGCCCATTCCTACGGTTCCCGTCTGCCCGGTGGCGTTTTCCGCCATCTCCACCAGCGTGGCGATGGTTTCTATCGTTTGCCGATAATCATCACGCGGCGTGGGCAGGCGGTGGCGAAAAAGCTGTTCGCCCGCATCGCCAAGCGCAATAACTTCCGTTTTCGTACCGCCTAAATCGATACCTATACGCACTGTTTGCTCCTCTTCCCGATTAACAATGCAAGCATAGCGACAATTCGCTATCATGCCCGCTGGATTTAACGACAAGGCCGTGGAAATTATCATGCTGTGGTTCAAAAATTTAATGGTTTACCGTCTTAGCCGCGATGTTTCTTTGCGTGCCGAAGAGATGGAAAAACAGCTGGCATCAATGACGTTCACCCCTTGCGGTAGCCAGGATATGGCAAAAATGGGCTGGGTTCCGCCGATGGGATCGCACAGCGATGCATTAACGCATACCGCCAATGGCCAAATTATTATCTGCGCCCGCAAAGAAGAAAAAATTCTGCCGTCGCCGGTTATCAAACAGGCGCTGGAAGCCAAAATATTCAAACTGGAAGCTGAGCAAGGTCGCAAACTTAAGAAGACCGAAAAAGACTCGCTGAAAGATGAAGTTCTGCACTCATTGCTGCCGCGCGCCTTTAGCCGCTTCAGCCAGACAATGATGTGGATCGACACCGTCAACGATCTGATCATGGTTGACTGCGCGAGCGCGAAGAAAGCCGAAGATACGCTGGCGCTGCTGCGTAAGAGTCTCGGTTCGCTGCCGGTCGTTCCGCTGACGATGGAAAACCCTATTGAGCTGACGCTGACCGAATGGGTTCGCTCCGGCACAACGGCACAAGGATTCCAGTTGCTGGATGAAGCTGAACTGAAAGCGATCCTTGAAGACGGCGGTGTGATCCGCGCGAAAAAACAGGATCTGGTCTGCGACGAAATCGCCGTGCATATCGAAGCAGGCAAACTGGTCACCAAGCTGGCCCTCGACTGGCAGCAGCGCATTCAGTTTGTTATGTGTGACGACGGCTCTATTAAGCGCCTGAAGTTCAGCGACGAGCTGCGCGATCAGAACGAAGATATCGACCGCGAAGATTATGCTCAGCGTTTTGATGCCGATTTCATCCTGATGACGGGTGAACTGGCGGCGCTGATTAAAAGTCTGGTGGAAGGATTAGGCGGCGAAGCGCAACGTTAGCCGTGTTTAGCGAATGGCGGCTCAATGTCGCCATTCGTCATTTTTACGCTTACAGATAGCGGCAAAGATAGGATGTTGGCTCTGCCACCTGCAGATGAAACTCGCTGTTGCCCGGTACGTTAAACACGTCTCCTGCGGCATACACTTTCCACTCGGTTTCCCCCGGCAGCAGCACGTTCAGTGCGCCACTAACCACCGTCATCTCTTCAGGCGCCGCAGTACCAAAGGTATATTCACCTTCAGCCATCACGCCTACACTGGCGCGGCCAGTACTGCTGCTGGTAAAACCGATCGATTTTACTTTGCCGGAAAAGTATTCATTACTTTGAAGCATACAACTGGCCCTATCTCGTGATTAAGTTAGGAACCAATATAGGGGGCTGATGTTCCACCTGTCACGCAAAATTACGCCAGCAATTCCGAAGCCAGTCGGGCAATCAACACATTGGACAGTAGAACCGGGACATCCAGCGACTTTTGCAGTAAATCACGATGACGTTGATGAAAACCCAGGCAGTCCAGCATGAGAACATCAGCGCCTTGCTCAAGGAGATACTTCCCGGCATCAATCAGCTGTTGTTCAGAACCTTCTACTGGGTTCGCTACGGCGTACACTGGCGGAGTTTGTAACACCTGCCATTTTTGTGCCTGAGCGTTGAGCAATTCAGCGACGGGCACAATGACCCCAACCTGATGCCCTTCGACAATCGAAGCCACTAACGGGGGGATAATGCGTATGGGTTCCAACAAGATGCTATTGCGGGCGGTCAGACGGGTGATTGAAGCGGTACTCATCAGCAGGATCACATCAAATCCCTGATTATCAAGAACCTCCACGATGCTTTGCAGCGAGCGTTCCACTTTCTGGCGTGAGACATGAGCTAGTTGATGGTCGCTAAGCAGCGTTAATAACAGCTCATCACCGGGTGAAGCCCCGTACTCGGCCATCACATCTTCTCGCTGCATCTGCCCCAGCAGACTGTGGTGAGTAATGTGCTGTTCATCAATATATTCCGTCAGGAGCGGTAACATCTCACACATCGGCACAACGCCGATCGTGAGGATAGCCAACGACGTACTCATTTGTTGCTCCACCGTCTTCTTACTTTGCTGTGAAATCCCGGATAAGTGCCGGGCGCTGACCTGTGCTACAAATGCTCAAAAGCGTAGCAGTAGATCGGCGGTGTATTGTGTAAAGATTCCAGATCATTCCAGTACTGGATTGTTATTGTTTAATTTTCAATTTTTACTGTATACGGCGAAATTTAAAAAAATGTGATGCACGCCCGGACTGGCACTTTTAAGACTCGTGCCCGGGCGGTCTTCATATCAGGTTTTATCGGGGTCTTCGTAGCGTTTTTTCGCATCCATCGCTTCCTGAGCCGAAGGATGCTCACTGATCAACGAATTCGGTTTAGGGTGATCGGCACGAAGTTGATACCAGGTTACCGTCTGGCCTGGCGTCCCTTTTTCAACCGTAACAATGGTCGCTTGACGTGGGTAAGGTGGTTGTGTCGGCATAGTTCTTCCTTTTCACTGGATGAACATTAAGTATAGACACCACCCTGCAACCGTGGCGCTGCCTGCGCCAGTATCCCAAGAATGTCTTCCACCACCTGCGCAGGCGGATTGGTGGCATCAACGATATAGTGCGCGGATTCACGATACAGAACATCGCGCTGGGCGAGCACTTCCTGCACCTCTTCAGTCAACGGCTTACCGGTTAATGTTGGGCGCAACCCCTCTTCAGGCGTGGCCTCCAGACGATCAACCAGTACCGATACCGGTGCGCTTAAATAGATAACCACGCCGTGGCTACGCATGTAGTGGCGATTGAATTCAGTAAGAATGATACCGCCGCCGGTCGCAACAACCGTTGCTGGTGCTGTGACAGCCTGCAGAGCGGTCGTTTCCTGGGCACGAAACCCTTCCCATCCTTCTCTTTCGACGATTTCCGCCACGGTCATTTGCACGTGCGATTGCAACCAGCGATCGGTATCAACGAACTGGAAATCAATAGCCTTTGCCAGCGCCATACCGGTTGTCGTCTTACCACACCCCCGGGGGCCAACAAGAAAAAGAGGTTGCGTCATCACAGAATTTCCCCAGAGAGCCGCCAACAAGCGGGATCTGATGCGGTTAAAAATATAATCATATCATCAAACTAGTACATCGCCAAAATTGTAAAGAAAAAATTACAGAAAGAATGGCGAGATGAGTTAATCCCTACTATAACAAGAATTCACAACGAATAAAGTGTAAATAATAAATTACACATTCTATTTTCTACGCTGAACTTCCAGCCACCACTTATCCAGTTCAGCCGCAAAATGCTGTCTGTCGCGGGGCGAAAGGCTGTCCGGCCCCCCGGTCTGAATACCGCTGGCGCGTAGCGTATCCATAAAATCACGCATCATCAGACGCTCGCGGATCGTGGCTTCGGTATAACGTTCGCCGCGCGGGTTAAGCGCCGCCGCACCTTTTTCAATCACTTCAGCCGCCAGCGGAATATCTGCCGTTATCACTAAATCACCGGCGCTGCACTGACGCACAATCTCGTTATCAGCGACGTCAAAGCCCGCAGGCACACGTAATGTGCTGATGAAACGCGAAGGCGGGACGCGCAGGCTTTGGTTGGCCACCAAAACAAGCGGCATTTGCATGCGCTCAGAAGCGCGGTACAAAATGTCTTTAATCACATTCGGACACGCATCGGCATCCACCCATATTGTCATAACTTCTCCCCACTGGTGTGCTGTCGCACATTGTCGCGTGCTTTTACTTTCAGGCAAAGTGCTGTTTCTCCTTCTGAACATATTCATTCCGCGCTAAGCTTAGCTTTCCCAGATTTACCCTAAATACTTCAAGTAACTTAAAGTATTTAGGGTATAAAACAATGAATATCATCCATAGGGAGTGACAAGATGGACAAGAAAATTGGTTTTATCGGCTGCGGTAATATGGGCAAAGCCATTCTTGGCGGCATGATCGCCAGCGGTCAGGTTCTCCCCGGACAAATCTGGGTCTATACCCCTTCCCCCGATAAGGTCGCCGCGCTACACGACCAGTACGGCATTAATGCGGCACAGTCAGCACAAGAAGTCGCGCAGATCGCTGATATTGTTTTTGGGGCCGTAAAGCCTGGCATTATGATTAAGGTGCTGAGCGAAATTACCTCCAGCCTGAACAAAGACTCTCTTGTCGTCTCGATTGCGGCGGGCGTCACCCTCGATCAACTCGCCCGCGCACTAGGCCATGACCGTAAAATCATTCGCGCGATGCCAAACACGCCGTCACTGGTGAACGCCGGAATGACCTCCGTCACGCCAAACGCCTTAGTCACGCCAGAAGATACGGCCGACGTGCTGAATATCTTCCGCTGCTTTGGCGAAGCTGAAGTTATTGCGGAGGCAATGATTCATCCGGTCGTTGGCGTCAGCGGTTCAGCACCGGCCTATGTATTTATGTTTATCGAAGCGATGGCAGATGCCGCCGTTCAGGGGGGGATGCCCCGCGTGCAGGCTTATAAATTTGCGGCACAAGCGGTAATGGGTTCAGCGAAGATGGTGCTGGAAACGGGTAAACATCCAGGCGAATTAAAGGATATGGTGTGCTCGCCAGGAGGAACCACCATTGAGGCAGTACGCGTCCTGGAAGAACGCGGTTTCCGTTCATCAGTGATTGAAGCGATGATTAAGTGCATGGAGCAGTCGGAAAAACTCAGCCGCTCCTGAGTTAACACCGCCGGACGTCAGGCCGCCGCTTCAGTGCGGTTACGTCCGGAATTCTTTGCTTTATAGAGCGCCATATCTGCTGATTTTAACCATTCTCTATAGTGTTCAGTTTCAGATGTCAGCGGCGCAACGCCCACGCTAATGCGCAGGTCAACCTGCGGCGCGCAAGATAAACGCAGTTGGGTAAGCCGTTCGTGAACACGAGACATCGCTGCAATCGCGCTGCTCGCTGACGTGCCACACATGATTACCGCAAACTCATCACCGCCAAAGCGACCAATCACATCGCTACCACGTAAGGTCATCTGTAACTGGCGGGTCAGTGCCACAATAGCCTGATCCCCGACGTCATGACCCCAGGTATCATTGATACTCTTAAAATGGTCGATATCGATGATAAGGAGCGTGGCATCACGCTGATGGCGGCGGCAATTATCAAATTCATTTCGCAGCAACAGTTCCCAATGGCGTCGGTTATACACCCCGGTCATGCCATCTCGCGTACTCATAACCTGTAAGCGACGTTTATGTTCTGCCAGCCTGATAAGCGTCTTATAACTCACCCAGGCAAACAGCAACGGGTAAACCACTAACACCGGCAGCGACAGCAGCACGCCCAGTTGCGTACTGCTAAAAGCTACGGGGATATCAGTTAACTGTAACGTCACCAGGCAGGAAACCACCATCAACACGGCGCCCGCGATGAAGACACGCATCCCCCCTGCGCCCATCAGGTTGATACAGATAATCATCAACAGCGCCGTGGATGGCAGCAAGTTTATCCCCATAATCCCCATCCACATCCCGGCGAGGATGGCATCGGCTTTTAAGTTGGTATATTCGCTATGCAGTGGATCGACCGCTTTACTTGCCAATTGCCATGCCAGATGTGGCCAGACAAACGCCCATCCCACCAGCAAAAGCCACCAGCCTCCGGTTATTGGCTGAGAAACTAATACCGACGCGATAGGGAAAAACATTCCCCCCAATCCCACCGCTCGCGGCAGCCTGATTCGTCGGGCAAATCGCAGACCGGAACGTTGGTGGTCATTTTGATGAAGCAATATAAATGCTTCATTCGGGACGACCTTCTTTTGATAAAAGTTTTCATCATTCATCGTATTTGGGAATATTCTGAAACAAATTTCCCAAATTATAGGAAGGGGTCTGGTGGCGGAAGTATGATATTTCGGGTGAGCGATTTTACCTGCTCACCCGGAAGTGCTAAGCAGATTTTTTCAGGCAAGCGCTCATAAACTTATTACGATCATCGCCTTTCAGAGACTGCTCCGTCGCCTTGACGTTGCATTCACGCATTTTCTGCTGCTGCGGCGTCAGGCTCTTTTCCTCAGGCGCAGATTTACTGTTTTTCAGGCAATCACTCATATAGGTCTTACGCGCATCCCCTTTTAAGGTCTGCGCCGTTGCCTGCTGATTGCAGGTGGTCATACGCTGTTGTTGCGGGGTTAACGTCTTCTCGGCAGCACCGACGGTAGTTAAAAAAATCAGACCAAAAAGTAACGTCATTAATAATGTAATTTTCATAGCACCATCCTTTTCTGAACGACGACACACAGGTAAGTTTGGCTGCTAACGATAAAAATACCACCCGACGGCATAAGTATTGCCGCCGGGTAACCGCTTATTTCAGTCCTAACGCAGCTTTCATCGTGTAAAAAAGGTCGGTTTGATCGGTCAGGCCAACCACATTTGCCGCATGAGGGCCATAGGCTGCAATACGCAGTTGGCTGCCAGTGTGCTCCTGGGACTCTTCTTCTGAGTTGCCATAGCTGATGACCATCACCGCTCCATCTTTGGTGTTCAGCGCTTGCGTCAAACCGGGTGCTTTAGTATCCGGCGCGACTATCTGGCTGGCATGCGCGTGGTCAGCGGTTACCACGACCAGGGTGTTGCCATCTTTTTTCGCAAAGGCAAGTGCACGCTGCACCGCTTCATCCAGATCGACCGTTTCACCAATTTGTCCACACGGGTTAGCAGCGTGATCCTGTTTGTCGATAGACGCGCCTTCTACCTGCAGGAAGAAGCCTTTCTCATTTTTGCTTAACAGCTCAATCGCTTTATCCGTCATCTGCGCCAGAGTCGGCACGCTGTCGTTACGTTTTGGATTTGGCGTACAGGTCACTACCGGCTTATCCAGATTCCCATGATAAGACGCTTTCGGCCCTTCCCAACGCACTGGCATATTACCGTCTGAGAACAGACCCAACAGCGGTTTATCCTGATTCGCTTCGGTAATCGCCGCCAGCGTCGCGGCATCGCTCACCATCTGGTAACCACGGGCCTGTGCTTGTTCACGCAGCGTTTTACCCTGCCACTCACCTGCCGCAGCGGTTTCAGTAAAAGTCTTTGCCCCGCCGCCTAACGTAACATCCGCACGGGCATTCAATAATTGTTCGGTAATTGACCCTTTACCACCTTTCTCCAGCGCGTTCGTCGGGCATTTTTCAGCCGTCACGCTCGGGCCATAGCATTTACGCGAAGTGACATGGGCAACCAGTGCGGCCGGCGTGGCATCCTGTAGTTCAGCCGTGGAAACGTTGCCTGTCGCCAGACCTGCCGCTTTGGCCATTTCCAGAATCGTGGTGTGATCTTTTTCATGAATATCCACACCCAACGCCCCGTTATAGGTCTTCACACCGGTTGTCCACGCTGTCGCGGATGCTGCTGAATCTGTCACATAATCGGGCTTGCCCGTTTTCTTATCCAACGCATAATGTGTGTATTGTCCGGTCAACGGTAAAGCATCAATACCTTTAAAAAAGCCACCCGCACCTTCAGCATAATTTCGCGCTGCCGTTATTTCGGAATCGCCCATCCCATCGCCAATCAGTAAAATTATATTTTTGGCCGGTTTATCGTTCAGGGATTCGCGCAGAGCCGCCGTTTGGTCGGCAGATAATCGGCGAGCGCCACCCGGCGTGGTGATATCACCTTGAGCGGCACGATTATCCATAACCGCTACAGTAGATGTTTCTGCATTAATAATCGGGGTAAACAACAAAGGTAACAGGGCAATAGCGAGTGCGCTTTGTTTCACTTTATATTCTCCATGTATAAATACGGTAAAATTAAAACAAAGCGACTATAAGTATTTGATGTGACACTTTTATGATAATTTGTGGGTGCCCCGCCACAGATGGTTCAAAACGCTTTAGGTACGCTCTCGCAAGCGTTATGTATGTTCGTCAGAAACGCGGGCATGCGGTTTACGTCAGCCAGCGCCCCCTCAATTTGACGAATAAATATTTGTCGATCGTTCCACGCCATATGGCGCAGCATTTCGATGATTACCCGCTCTAACGTTTCGACCTGTGCCGCCAGATCTTGCGACTCTTCTTCTTTTTGCGCGAGCTTAAGTAACAACTCAGTGACGAGGTTTTTCATTTGCCTATTCCCTTAACAAAATATAGGCCACGTTATCATTAAGATTCACAACTGCCTAGAGGATGAAAGTTGTATTTTTAGACGTAATAAAACGTTTTGCGAAAACAATCACAACACAAAATAAGGGTAAATGCGTCTGGATGCAGAATGATTCAATATAAAAAGGTAAGAAAATTAATAATCACACAAATATATAATACGCAATTATGGATTAACAACGCTGACAAGCAGCGTTGTTAATCAGGAACTCAACGAACCCCGCGCCGACGTCGTAACGCGATAGCTAGTTGCCAGATATTGATAAGCACAATGCTCGCGGTGGCAATAAACACCCAGCGAAAGCCTGCCATTGCTGAAACCGTCGCCCCCATTAATGGCCCGGCGACATTGCCAAGGTACATAAATGATTGGTTATAGCCAAAGATGCGCCCGGTTATCTGGTCGCTGGAGTATTTCACCAACAGCGTCTGGACCGCGGGCAGCATCGCGCCGTCAGCAAAGCCGAGCAGAAAACGTAGGATACCCAACTGCAACGGCGTGGTGACCCACGACATGGCGAAAAACAGCACTACCGCAAAGATTAACGTCGCCATTAAAATCCGCTCAGTACCAATACGGTCGCCTAATTTGCCAAGTCGGGGCGCGGAAATCAGAGCAGAAATACCCGGTACTGAGGCTATCAGCCCGCTGAGAAAAGCAATATTCGAACTGTCCGGGACCATCGATTTAATAAACAGCGCCAGAATTGGCCCAATTGAGCCGTTACACAGTTGGATCACCATCGTAGTAAAAAACAGACTGATCACCAGCGCCGGATAAGGCAGCGAAGCGAACACGGCCTTCCCGCTCAGACGTTCGCTTTTTTTGATTGTTGGACGTACGCCCTCTTTGATCAAAAACAGCGTGACCATGAAACTCACCACCAGCAAGGCGGCGGTAATACAGAAAACTGCCCGTAGGCCAACGTGGTCGGCAATAAAGCCCCCCATCAGCGGCCCGCCAATGACGCCGCTAATTTGTGCAGTCGAGAGCGTACTCAGCGCCCAGCCGCTGCGCTCGCGTGGGACCTGTGACGCGACCAGCGCCATCGCATTAGGAATATAGCCGGAGGTTAACCCCATCACCCCACGCAGCAGAAAAAGCTGCCAGACGTTAGTGGCAAAGGCCTGGAGCAAAATCGCAATGGCCATACCCAGTGAGGCCCGCAGCAGCATCAGCTTGCGTCCTTTCCGGTCGGCTAAACTGCCCCACATCGGAGAGACAATGGCTGAGATTAGGAAGGTGACGCTGAACGTTAACCCGGACCACATTGAAAGCGCTTCGTGCGAGGTCACGCCCAGTTGGGAGATATAGAGTGGTAAAAAAGGCAGGATTTGACTAATCGCCAGTCCGGTAAAAAAGCACCCGAACCAAACGGAAATAAGATTAACTCTCCAGGATTCCATAAGGACTCATAACGATAAGTAGCTGAAAACTGCGAGCAGCTTAACAAATTACTTAGCTGAATAAGGGTCCACAGGTGCGATAAATCACAGTTTAGGATTTTATCTTCCCGCTCATCATATTTGTGATACAGCTCACATCAAACCCATAATATAAGCAGGGGATTATGCTTCACGTACGAGCCGCGTGTTTGTTCTGTTCTATTCCCCTGTCGTCCGCCAAAACAATCTGCCAGAAGCCGAGGAAACCTGCGTTTTGTCGTGGTAATGTATGTGCTTTGCATTCATGGAATGGGTTTTTAAGATGGCAAAGTTGCGGGTAGGAATCGTATTTGGTGGTAAATCAGCGGAACATGAAGTGTCATTGCAATCGGCAAAAAATATTGTCGATGCCATCGACAAGACTCGCTTTGACGTTGTGCTGTTAGGTATTGATAAACAAGGGCAATGGCACGTCAGCGATGCCAGTAACTATCTGCTCAATTCAGACGATCCGGCGCATATTGCGTTGCGACCTTCTGAGACCAGCCTGGCGCAGGTACCGGGTAAACAAGCGCACCAGTTGATCGATGCACAAAACGGTCAACCACTGCCAACGGTCGATGTTATTTTCCCGATCGTACACGGTACTCTGGGTGAAGATGGCTCTCTGCAGGGCATGCTGCGCGTGGCAAACCTGCCGTTTGTCGGTTCTGATGTGCTGGGTTCTGCGGCCTGTATGGATAAAGACGTGACCAAACGTCTGCTGCGCGATGCCGGGTTAAACATCGCGCCATTTATTACGCTCACTCGCGCGAATCGCAACAGCGTTAGCTTTAGCGAAGTGGAATCCCGCCTGGGTCTGCCGCTGTTTGTAAAACCGGCCAACCAGGGCTCGTCCGTTGGCGTCAGCAAAGTAACCAGCGAAGCCCAATACGATCAGGCCGTCGCGCTGGCATTTGAATTCGATCATAAAGTCGTGGTGGAGCAAGGGATCAAAGGCCGCGAGATCGAATGTGCGGTACTGGGCAACGATCATCCGCAGGCCAGTACCTGTGGCGAGATCGTGCTGAACAGCGATTTTTACGCTTACGATACTAAATACATTGACGATAACGGTGCCACAGTTGTCGTTCCGGCAGCAATTGCACCAGAGATTAACGATAAGATCCGCGAAATCGCCATTCAGGCCTACCAGACACTGGGCTGTGCCGGCATGGCGCGCGTGGACGTTTTCTTAACTGCTGAAAACGACGTTGTGATCAATGAGATCAACACGCTGCCAGGCTTTACCAACATCAGTATGTATCCGAAGCTGTGGCAGGCGAGCGGTTTAGGCTATACCGATTTGATCACTCGCCTGATCGAACTGGCGCTGGAACGCCATGCTGCGGATAGCGCGCTAAAAACCAGTATGTAAACCCGCCAGGATGCCTGATATAGCTATTGGGCATCCTTTGCTTCATCATCTTCAACGCGGCGACGGATGATTAATCCGGCCAGCCAAAAGCTAATCACCCAGGTCACCAGCCCCACCGCATAAGTTTGCCATCCCTGCGCTTCAAATCCTAACAATCCCACCACGCCATTCAGAATAAAGATAAGCCCAATAGCGAAGGCATAATAGTGCCAGTCTCGGCGGATTTTTACAGGCAGGTTCATAACAGCTCCGGTGGAAATACAACACAGGGAGGCATCCTCGCACATTTCCCTGTGGGCGTCTGTGGCCTGTGCGGAATTTCTTAAATGTAACTAAATTTCACTTAAAGTTACATAATTGTGACCACCAACAAAAAACCGAAATCCAGGAATAATCTCTACCTGAAATTACCATCATTCTGATATTGACATTGCCAATCACCTGTCAGACTCACTCTCAGTTCCAGGCATTACGTCAAAAAAAGCAGGTTATTTTCGGAGGTCTTTATGGCTGATTTTACGCTCTCAAAATCCCTGTTTAAGGGCAAGCATCGGGATCCCTCCTCCCTGCCCGGCAACATTGCGTATGCCGTATTTGTGCTGTTTTGCTTCTGGGCGGGTGCACAGATTTTAAATCTGTTGGCCCACGCGCCCGGCATCTACGAAGAACTGATGCAGTTGCAAATGCAGGAGACAGGACGCCCGCGGGTTGAAATCGGTTTAGGCGTCGGTACCCTCTTTGGACTGATCCCCTTCCTGGCCGGAAGCCTGATTCTTGGCGCCATCGCGGCGGTCATGCGCTGGCGCCACCGTCATCATAAAGATGACTGACTCATACACTTCGCCCGACGGTCATCCACCCGTTTAGCAAACCATGCGGTAGTCAGATTACGCGTGATCTTCGGGCTTTCCAGTTGAATGCCCGGCAGCATTTCACGAGGTAACGTTTTCCCGGTCTTCGCTTCCGCCAGCTTATAAACCTTCTCGTACAGCGCGGTCTCTTCAAAGGCCAGGCTGTCACCTTTTTGCAGTTGACGGCGAATCTCACTCTCGCTCATGTCCAGCTTCCCGGCAAGTTTACGTACTGCAAGCTCCGTTTTGCCAGGCTCGCTGCTGCCGTAGAGAATCAAGTCACCGTCCATCGCCAGCTTCACCCCACTGGCTTTACTGACCGCATTCTGGAAAGCTGCATTGCGGCTGGCATACCATCCGGCATTAAAATCGGCGAAGCGGAAGATTGGCGCACTGTAATTCACCGGGTAGTTGAGCAGATGATATGTACCAAACCACAACCCACCACGACGGCTAAACACTTCCTGACGTACCGTCCCCGCCATTTTCCACGGATACCCGCTGGCGTGCTGCTCAGCAAACGCGATACTGACCTGCATCGGCCCACCGGTATGTACCGGATTAAGCGAGCCGAACAATGTCTGCCCCATCGGTACCATATTGATGAAATCATCAAAGATAGCGCTAAGCTGTTTTTCCGTTTTCACCGTATCCAGACGCTCGCTGTAGCTTTTCCCCGTTGGCGAGTTAATCTTTAGCGCGGTATGCACGACAAACAGCGGGATATGCATGCGTTCTGCGCGACGGTCAATCTCTTTCCAGGCGATTTTGCTTAAGCCAGGAACAGCCGGATCGGCCTGGAAGTTTGACTCCTGCTGCGCTACCGCCAGCACCGAACAGATGTTTTCAACCGTCGGTGCCAGCTTCTGGCTTTCAAAGGTCTTTGCCAAATCTTGCGCCCATGCGTCCCGGTCTTTCACGCTGGCGGGCATTTTCTGGCGCACCACGCTCGCCACATCGACGGCTTTCTCCCCCTTTTTTAGCGGCTGCGCGGGTTGGCTACTACATCCCACCAGCACCAGTGCTGCCAGACCAGTCAAGGGGTAAAGACGGGAAACCGTCGACATAACATCTCCTTATTATTAACTCAGCGTATGGGTAACTTCCTGAATATCCTGACCATCAAGCTCTCGTTCAAAGCTGCGCAGACGCTTATAAATAGACATCAGTTCCACTAACGTTGTCCAGGAGTTAATCAGATACTGGAACGAGCCGCGCACCTGGCCAAACACGTTGGTGATTTGCGTCATCAGGCCGAGCGTAATCGTACCGGCAACAATCGACGGAAACAGCAGGAACAAGCCGAAAACGTTATCAACCTGCAGGTAAAGAATACGGGCGATATTGAAGTACATATAGTGAAAATAGAGACGGAAGTAGTTTTGCCGTACCGCATGGAACAGTTCGCGCACCGTCGGTGGCGTCGCACGGTTGCCATCATCTTCGCCATAGACCAGTTCTTTACGATAGGCCGCTTCCACGCGTTGGTTTTTAAACTCCAGCCCGGGAAGTTTTATCCCGACCACGGCCAGCAAACCGGTTCCCATCAGCGACCAGACTATCGCGGCAATCACCAGGCCGTAAGGCACATGTCCAATAATCGGCAGGTCAGGAACATGGGCAGAGAGCGTAACCAGTACAGGCAGGAAAGCAATCAGCGTCATAATCGCGTTGATAAAGCTAACGCCCATATCTTCCAGCGTAGAAGCAAAACGCATGGTGTCTTCCTGCACACGCTGCGCTGCGCCTTCGATGTGACGCAAATGCTGCCAGTGCGCCATATAGTGTTCGTTCATCGCGGTACGCCAGCGGAACACATAGTGGCTAACGAAGAAGTTGTTCATCACGCCAATGACCACGGCTATCAGCGCAATGCCAAGAAAGATGCCCACTTCATGGTAGAACTGCTCAATCTTCACCTTATGCGGTGCGCTGAGCGCAGTTTGAATCAGGTCATAGAATGGCGCATACCAGGCGTTGACGGCGACTCCGACTTCCACCAGAAACCAGGTCACAAAAATAATCAGCGATGTGCCCAGAATAGACCAGTACTGCCAGCGGTGTGGGCTATAGAGAAACCAGAACAGCGCGAACACCCCGACACAAAGAATGTAGTACGCATAAAAAATCAGGTAATCCAGCGACCAGAAACGCGCCGCGCTAATTGGTACGTCTCCCGACGCGCCGGTAATGTGTGCAACCCAGGCTCCCCCACCTGCTTGCCAGAATACAACGGCGACGAGTGCCCAAATAAATGCCGAAATAAAGAATGGTCCCGGCTTTGGGAAAAAAGACTTAAACATAGTGCTCTCCTGCTAACTTCTTATCGTTATGACGACTGCTGTGCATTTGCCACCGTGGAGTGCAGTGGCCAGACGGCTTACGCCCAAAAACACAAGCTGAAACCGACAATTGTGACCAAAACCAAGGCACTTAGTTCGCACCTCGGTTATGAAGAATTGTTTCTGTGGTTTTCACACTCGACAACGTTCCTGTACGTGCAGATTATCACAGCGTGAGATCACAAAAGCGAACATCCGCAATCCAGGAAACTCCTGTGTTTACTCATCGTTACGTTTTTCCCACTATCATTGGTTGATAAGCGCTTTGCAATACGCCGATGAGTAGTATAAATACGCATACGCACGACATCCTTTTTCACTTTCTCTAACTCATGGACACCACCGTTGAAACGTAGTCTGCTTTTTTCTGCCGCGCTGTGTGCGGCGTCATTGACATCTGTCCAGGCGGCACAGCCTATAACCGATCCGGTCTTCGCCTCTGATATCGTTGATCGTTATGCCGATCATATATTTTACGGCAGTGGTGCTACGGGGATGGCGCTCGTGGTGATTGATGGTAATCAGCGTGTATTTCGCAGTTTTGGTGAAACACGCCCCGGCAATAATGTTCATCCGCAACTGGATTCCGTAATCCGTATTGCCTCAATTACCAAATTAATGACCAGCGAAATGCTGGTGAAATTACTCGATCAGGGCACGGTCAAACTCAACGATCCTTTGAGTAAATATGCACCACCAGGCGCTCGCGTACCTACTTATCAGGGAACACCAATTACGCTGGTGAATCTGGCGACACATACCAGCGCGCTGCCGCGCGAACAGCCTGGCGGCGCGGCCAAGCGCCCGGTGTTTGTCTGGCCAACCCGCGAGCAGCGCTGGAGCTATCTCTCAACGGCTACGCTTAAAGCCGCACCAGGGTCGCAGGCTTCTTATTCCAACCTGGCTTTTGACCTACTGGCCGATGCGCTGGGTACCGCGTCCGGTAAGCCTTATCCGCAGCTGTTTGAAGAAAAAATCACCCGCCCACTGGGGATGAAAGACACCACCTTTACGCCGTCCCCCGATCAGTGTCGACGCCTGATGGTCGCGGAAAAAGGTGCCAGCCCTTGTAACAATACGCTGGCAGCGATGGGCAGCGGCGGCGTCTATTCAACGCCTGGCGATATGATGCGCTGGATGCAGCAGTATCTCTCTTCTGACTTTTATCATCGTAGCCAGCAGGCTGACCGGATGCAGACGCTGATTTACCAGCGTACGCAGTTAACTAAAGTAGTGGGAATGGACGTTCCAGGCAGAGCCGATGCGCTTGGTTTGGGCTGGGTCTACATGGCGCCGAAGAATGGCAGACCGGGAATTATTCAAAAAACCGGTGGCGGCGGTGGCTTCATTACCTATATGGCGATGATCCCACAACAAAACGTTGGGGCATTTGTCGTAGTGACGCGCTCTCCGCTGACCCGTTTTACCAATATGAGCGACGGTATCAACGATCTGGTTGCAGAGTTGAGTGGGAACAAACCACAGGTCGTTCCCGCATCCTGATTCAATACTCAAAAGGCAAACGGTTAATGCACACCAGTTTGCCTTTATTCATTTCAATGTAACCACCTTTACGCAGTGCCGCGAGAACCTCAGCGACAACCGAGCGTGAAATTCGTGTACGTTGGTGAATATAGTTCATGACGCCAATACGCGAACGAAGAACCTCGTCCCATTTCGTCATGGATATCAGCGTGGCGCGAATCTGATCGTAGGAGTTATTGCCGATCAACTGCAGATCGCGCAATTCAAGCATAGAGTTTTGCCATGCTAGCCAACAAAAAGCTTCACGCCAAAGCTGGCACTCTTCAATTATATTAATTGTTTGTGAGGCGGGAAGATGATATCCAGTACAATCACTTTCGGTTATTAATCTGTATGGTACATCTGTTTTCATCACGCCATCGGAAAGGCCCATAATGAATGGCGCCTGTGCCATCCCAACCAGCACGTTTTCCCCTCTACGCAGGGAAACAACACCACTTAAAATAATGAAAGTATCGTCACTATTTACATCACTTGAATATATTATTTCTTTATCGTTATCACATTCAAAGTGTTTGCCATACTTCGACAAACATTTATCAAGCTTACCAAATTCCACAAGCGGTTTATTTGAAGCTAGCATTTGCGCATTCCTTGCAATAAATGCCCGTCAAATCCGTGACGGGCATTATTTCTGAATTAAATTACCTTATATTTCACTGTAAGACAGTTCTTACCAGGTATATTTAACACCAACGTTTGCAGACCAGTCTTGATCAACATCACCACCACCGAGGTAGTTAGCATCGGTGTACGCGCTGAAGTTTTTGGTAAAGCTGAACTGAGTACCCAGTCCAACACGTACCGCAGAACCTTCTACGCCGTTGTCGATAGAGTCGCCGTTTACGTCAGAATCGTTGTTAGAATCGTCGTAAACGTAGGCCAGTTTGAAGTACGGAGTCAGCGCCTGGTCGTCGCTGTAGGCGAAGGTATAACCTGCATCTACACCCAGTTCATAACGCATGCTGTCATAAGACTGACCGTCAACTTTCATGTCGTTGCTCAGCTTATAGTCATCACCAGACTGGAACAGACCTGATACGCTGCCGTATGGCGTTACGTAACCTGCGTCACCCAGTTTCAGGTCATAACCCAGCTTCAGGCCAAAGCCCCAGGCATCAGAAGAGGTGCTGCCATCAACATACTGACCGTTGCTCATGTTGGCAGACAAGTCGTTGTTGAAGTGAGAGTAGCTTACGTTACCGTCAACGAAGATGTTGTTGGCAAAGTGAGCAGAAGAGTAGATGTAGGCAGTCTGGCTATCCTGATCCACCTGACCGGTACGGTCGCTCATATCACCTTTCGCGAAGCCTGCTGCAGCACCGACAATCCACTTAGCGTTGTTACCATCAATTTTGGAATCAACACCAACCATGATGCCGTTAACATCCTGATCGTAGTTAATGGTGCCGTTATCTGCATCGAAGCTACCACCGAAGTAACTTACCCATGCACCACCGTTATCAACCAGACCATGACGTGCGTTAGTCAGACGAGTACCAACGGTGTCTTGTTCCAGGTTCCAGATATTGGTGTTAGCAGACGGGATGCTCAGCGCCATGTTCGCGTAGTCTGTCAGTTCCATCTGCTGCAGAACAACGGTGTTACCCTGCTGCTGTGCCTGATAGGTGTAAGCACCCAGGTCAGCTTTATTGGCTGCAGAGAAGGTCGCAGTGCTGTTCGCGTCGTTAACGTAGATCAGCTCGTTACCTTTATAATCCGCAACAGAACCTGCGCCAGTAGCATTGTCGATACGGACTTTATAGTTACCGGTTGCCGCCGCTACGTGGTCACCGTAGTTATCAACTTCAGACTGATCGCCTGAGGTATCGGAATCGCCGTTACCGTTGATAGTCAGATGACCATCAGAGTTCATCGCGATCACGCCATAACCGTAGTTAGACTGAGATTTATCGTTAGTGCGATCGTTGGTCAGATCTGCATTCAGCACATAGTCAGTGCTGTTAATGTCGAAAACACCCGCGTTAACATGGTTATAAGCGTCGGTGTAGCTGGTCAGGTTCAGGGTATCAACCTGCAGTGCATTACCGGTACTGTTACCCACATCCAGAACGCCGTTGTTAGTGACGTTAATGGTGTTTGCATAGAGAGCTGCATTACCCACGCTCCAGCCAGCGGATACGTCGTCAGCAATCGTTACAGTACTGTTGTCGATAGACAGAGTATCTGTTGCAACATGGCCATCTTCGTTGATGTTCAGTGCAGAACCACCGGTCAGGCCAATAGTGTCGGAGATCAGGGTAGAATCACCCACGTTAACGACTGAACCACTGTTGATGCTCAGGGTGTCGATAAGAGACGTTTTGGTGGTATCCCACTGTGAAGCGCCGTTCAGCGTGACGTTGAACAGGCCACTCTGGTAGACAGCGTTGCCAACTACATGACCATTTTCGTCATAAGAAGTTGTGTCGCTATCAATACCGTAGGTTGAATCCGGCCACAGGCTGTTAGCGGCGATGTCGATCAGCGTAGCAGTGGCTTCAGTACCCGCATCGTAGCGGTCATAAACACCGTCGCCATCGGAATCAACCTGGTGCACAGACATTGCCGCACCCACCCACTTACTGCCGTTGTTCAGGGTCAGATCCAGACGGTCAGTACCGTCCCAACCATTGGTATCCAGGTCAGCATCGGTATCACGATAAGTGTCAGCACCGTTCGGGAAGAAGTTCTCATCAAAATTGCTGGAGAACAGCACGTCACCCATCAGTGTGGAATTGTTAAACGTTGCGGTGGTCTGCATCGCGTTATCCGCATCCGGATGTGCAATCACAGCTAATGCAATATCGTCAGCATCCTTGTAATTACCGCTGTAGTCGCTTGCATTGCTGGTGTTACCAAACCAACCAGAGGTACCTTCATCAGACCATGAGCCAGAGGTCACGGTAGAATCAGTAACAGCAATGGTGTTGTTAAACACTTCGCCGCTGTTTACACCGGTACTAACGGTATTGTCGTCAATATCTGCCCACTCATAACCCTGAGTCAGCGTAATACCTGCAACGTGAGAGTTGGCGGAGATAGACAGATCAACTTCTTGATCCAGAGTAATAGCCGTACCCAGGTTATAAACGTCGACAACGTGTGTGTCAGTTGCGTCATTATACGTACCGTTGTAGGTATAATGTTCGTAGTTGTCATCAATCGTTGAGTTGATAACGTTCATCGCCAGGCGATCGTAGTAGTAGTCGGTACCCGTACGGTTAGTACAATCCGTGGTCATACATTCGGATGTCACCATACCGTGAATGGTGCTGTTTTTAATCGTCAGGCTGTTGTTATTGGTGTTAGTAGACAGCCCATCATCCAGATAATAAGTAGAAATAACGCCGTTGACAGTGGCGTTATTAATTACCGGATAAATATCACCGTTATAAATACTATCGGTGTCGTAATTGTTCCAACCAACATATCCATCGTAATAGACGCCATCAGCATAAGAGGCGTCATTATAATGGGCAAACGTTGTGTAGGTGGTGCCAGAGATATCAGTTGAAGCATTCGCCTGAGAAGTGATTGCCAAAGTGCAGGCTAATGCTAATTGTGAGACTACAAGTTTCTTTTTCCAAGTGTGCATTTGTCATCCCTCCTCAGGGACGTAATATAGTTGATCCATCAATTATCAATGCAAAGAAAACATTTTATGTTTCGCAGGGCGGATTATGCGGTGTCACAATGGAAAGGTTCAATTATTCTTTGGATTAAGTCCGATTACGGACAATAGGCAAACAAATCATTTGAAACAGTAAGATCGCGTAAAAATCATTTTTATTTTAGACAGTTACACGCAAGAAAAATGACAAAATAATACATTGAAACTATGATTAACTTAAAAATAAAACGTCAGCTAATAAATTCCATTAAATCCCCATCGCTTAATTATAGATTAAATTAAACTAAATTCACCATAAAACTAATCACCATTTAAAATAATGATAATTGCAAAAATAGAAATTACACATAATACGAAGTATAGGCACCATCACCATAACCCCGGCATAACGCCAACTTTCGTAAACCCCTCGCCCTCAGGTTCGGGTATACTACGGCCTTCGATTCCACAAACATCAGGCATACCATGACAGACCTAATCCAACGCCCTCGCCGCCTGCGCAAATCTCCTGCGCTGCGCGCTATGTTTGAAGAGACAACACTCAGCTTAAATGACCTGGTGTTGCCGATCTTTGTTGAAGAAGAACTCGACGATTACAAAGCTATCGACGCCATGCCCGGCGTGATGCGCATTCCAGAGAAACACCTTGCGCGCGAAATCGAACGCATTGCTAATGCGGGCATCCGTTCGGTCATGACTTTCGGGATTTCCCACCATACTGATGACACCGGCAGCGATGCCTGGAAAGAAGACGGCCTGGTGGCGCGCATGTCGCGTATCTGTAAGCAGACCGTACCGGAAATGATTGTCATGTCCGACACCTGTTTCTGTGAATACACCTCGCACGGTCACTGTGGCGTATTATGCGATCACGGTGTTGATAACGACTTAACCCTTGCTAACCTTGGCAAACAGGCAGTTGTTGCCGCCGCGGCGGGCGCGGATTTCATCGCCCCTTCCGCCGCAATGGATGGCCAGGTACAGGCGATTCGCCAGGCGCTGGACGCCGCGGGCTTCACCGATACCGCGATCATGTCCTACTCCACCAAGTTTGCCTCTTCTTTCTACGGTCCATTCCGTGAAGCCGCAGGCACGGCGCTGAAAGGCGATCGTAAAACGTATCAGATGAACCCGATGAATCGCCGTGAAGCAATTCGCGAATCGCTACTGGATGAAGCCCAGGGTGCAGACTGCCTGATGGTGAAACCGGCTGGCGCGTATCTCGATATTCTGCGTGATATCCGCGAACGTACCGAGCTGCCGATTGGCGCTTATCAGGTCAGCGGTGAATACGCGATGATTAAGTTCGCTGCGATGGCGGGTGCTATAGATGAAGAGAAGGTGGTGCTGGAAAGCTTAGGTTCAATCAAACGCGCTGGCGCGGATCTGATCTTCAGCTACTTCGCACTGGATCTGGCTGAGAAAAAAATCCTGCGCTAATCACTTTGTTGTCGAATGGCGACTTCGCCTTATCGGGCCTACAGATTCAGGCCCGATAAGTCAATCGCCGCCGGCAATCACCCCGCCCGATAAAACGGCTTATCTCCCAAAATTGTCGCCCGGTGCATAATACGCCGCTGCGGCAGATAATCCGCATTCGCATAATGCTGCGTCACGCGATTATCCCAAATCGCCACATCGTTGGGCTGCCAGCGCCAGCGCACCTGAAACTCCGGTTTGGTGATATGCGCGAACAAAAAGCCCAATAATGCCTCGCTCTCTTTTTCCGTGACATCCACAATTCGCGTGGTAAATCCTTCATTCACGAACAGCGCCTGCTTCCCGCTCACCGGATGCGTGCGCACCACCGGATGCAGCAACGGTGGATGTTTAGCGACAGCCTCCAGCCAGCGCAGATGCTCCTCCGGGGTCTTGCGGTATTTATATTCCTGGAATGATTTACGAAAATCATGCTCTGCCCGCAGGCCGCTCAGCAACTGACGGAACGGCTCAGAGAGCGCTTCATAAGCGGCAATCCCACTGGTCCACAGGGTGTCTCCTCCGGTTGATGGTAGCTCTTTTGCTGCCAGAATCGCCCCGGCAGGCGGCGTGTCGATAAAGGTCACATCGGTATGCCAGTTATCGTTATCCGGCGGATTATTGTTATGGGTATCCAGTACGATAATCTCTTCTACCCCTTCAGCATGCGGATAGACCGGATGAATATGCAGATCGCCGAAACGCAGCGCCAGCGTCCGCTGCTGTTGCGGCGTAATCACCTGCTCACGCAGAAACACCACCTGGTGGCGCAGTACCGCGTGATAAAGCTGTTCAAACTGATTATCGCTCAGCGGACGCGTTAAATCCGCGCCGATGATTTGTGCGCCAATATACGGCCCCAGCGGGGTAATGCTCAGACGTTCACTCATTGTACTTCTCCATGCCAGGGCGTCAGGCGGCGCTGAAGCGCGCGCAGACCCAGTTCTAAAATAAACGCGATAACTGCAATCACCGCGATCCCCGCCAGCACCACATCCGTTGCCAGAAACTCTCCGGCTGACTGCACCATAAATCCTAAACCTCGCGTGGCAGCAATCAGTTCAGCTGCCACCAGCGTCGACCAGCCCACGCCAAGCCCGATGCGTAACCCGGTGAGGATCTCCGGTAATGCCCCCGGCAAAATAACAAACCACAGAACCTGCACACGGCTAGCCCCCAGCGACTGCGCGGCGCGCACCCTCACCAGTTGTGCGCTTTTCACCCCCGCCAGCGCCGACATCGCCACAGGGGCGAAAATCGCCAGATAGATCAGCAGGATCTTGGAGGTTTCACCGATGCCAAACCAAATAACCATTAGCGGTAAATAGGCCAGAGGCGGAACCGGACGATACAGTTCAATGATCGGATCGAGAATGCCACGCATCGTCGGACTCAGCCCCATCGCGATCCCAACCGGAACGCCCAACAGCACCGCCGCCAGCAGCGCGATAACAATACGCGTCAGACTCGCCGTCAGATGCTGCCACAGCGTGGCATCCATAAATCCCTGCGGACCGGCAATAACGATCAGCTTTTGCAAAACCTGACCCGGCGGTGGTAAAAACAGCGGACTGATTAACTGCAGCGCCGCCACCGTCCACCACACCGCCAGAATGACGGCCAGCGTACCGAGGCTTAAGGTAATCTGTCGCGACAACGGCCAACGCCAGTTCAGCACCCGCTGGCGACGGGGTTTATCATTAAGCACCACGCTCATGAGAATGCCTCCCGTTGTTCAAAGACCCGACCTAACACATACTCGCGCATGGCGATAAACTGCGGATCGGACTTAATGCTGCGACTCGGCTCTCCGGCCACAAAGCGACGGGCGAAATTCAGCGGCAGACGCTCCAGTACCCGGCCTGGGCCTGGCGACAGCAATACCAGCTCTGTTGCCATAAACACTGCTTCTTCGATATCGTGGGTAATCAGCAACACCTGTTTGCCGGTCTCATGCCACAACTTCAGCAGCAGGGTTTGCATCTGCTCGCGGGTAAAGGCGTCGAGCGCGCCAAAGGGTTCATCCAGCAACAACAGCTGCGGGTTGGCCGCCAGCGCCCGCGCAATGCCGACGCGCTGACGCTGCCCACCGGATAGCTGCCAGATAAAGCGTTTGCCCGCATCCTCCAGCCCGACTTTCTGCAACATCTCAAGGGCAATACGCTGACGCTGTGTTTTTTCCACCCCCGCCAGCTGCAGACCAAAAGCCACGTTCTCCTGCACGTTCCGCCAGGGCAGCAGACCTTCATTCTGGAACACGACCCCGCGATCTGCCCCCGGGCCATCAACCCTGTTACCCGCCAGCGTGATGCTGCCATGCTGATATGGCACAAATCCGGCAATCAGATTTAACAATGTGGTTTTCCCACAACCGGAAGGGCCGAGTACCACCAACAGTTCACCGCTATCGAGCGTCAGGTTGATATCCTCCAGCGCCGGTTTTCCACCGTAGCTGGCGGCAAGATGAGAGATTTGCAGCATCAGCGCCTCCTTATTTATTGCACGAAGCGATCGGTCACGTACTGGCTGTAATCTGTCGCGACAGCGGGAACTTTGCCCTGCTCTTTAAGGAACTGTGCGGTGTCGATAATCGCTTTATTCACCGGACCGGTTAGCTCAGCGGTTTGCTGTTGCGCTGTCAGGTAAGTGTTGCCTTTCACCAGCCCCGGCACATCCGTCTCCGGTACACCGCTCAAACGCGACAATTTGCTGATATTCTCCGGCTGCTTCAGCCATTCATCAGGATTAGAGATATAAGGCTGCTGGGCATCGATAGCGCTTTTGGCAAAGGCTTTCACCACCTCAGGATGCTTCTCGGCAAAATCTTTGCGCACCACCCACACGTCCAGCGTCGGCGCGCCCCACTCGCCAACCTGCGAGGAGTCGGTTAACACCTTGCCGTCTTTTTCCAGCGCGTTGACCGCAGGCGCCCAAACATACGCGCCATCAATGTCTCCGCGCTGCCAGGCGGCAATAATCGCCGGTGGCTGTAGGTTCACAATCTCTACCTGGCCGGGTTTAATCCCCCAATGTTTCAGCGCCGCCAGCAGGCTATAATGGGTGGTGGAGATAAACGGCACGGCAATACGCTTACCAATCAAATCTTCCGGTTTACTGATGTTTTTCTTCACCACCAGCGCTTCAGAATTGCCGAGCTTTGACGCCAGCAGGAAAACTTCAATGGGCACCTGCTGACTGGCAGCGACCGCCAGCGGGCTGGAGCCAAGATTACCGATCTGCACATCACCGGATGCCAGCGCACGAACGATGCTCGCGCCGCTGTCAAATTTGCGCCAGTCAACGGTCGCCCCGCTCTCTTTGGCAAAAGTGTTATCCGCCTGCGCCACTTTGGCAGGTTCGGCGGAGGTCTGATAAGCAACGGTGACGTTCACCGCTTGCGCCTGAAATGCGATGAATGCCAGTGCGGCAAGAAGTGCGTTACGCGATGAAATAGCCATGATTGTCTGCTCCCCTGTCTTGTTATGGAGGCAGTATTTCGTTGCGGCACTATTTGATAAAGGAATTAAAAATTCTGGTTAATAGCGATCTGTTTTTAGAAAAAAAGCGGCAATAGTTAGCTATTTCGCTCATTACAGAACGTAGGCCGGATAAGGCGCTTGCGCCGCCATCCGGTAATCATATGCCTGATGCGCTGCGCTTATCAGGCCTACACTCGCTATAACACCCGGCAAATTATTGCGATTTTGTTACATTCGTTACATATCCGTGCCACGGTGATTGCCAGCACAGCGCTGGCAGGCATCATAGAGGCCATTGTCAGGCAAGAGAGCAATATCATGATTCATGTTGTGCTGGTGGATGACCATGTGGTGGTGCGTTCCGGCTTTGCGCAATTACTCAGTCTCGAAGACGATCTTAACGTTACCGGTCAGTACAGCAGCGCGGCGGAGGCCTGGCCTGCACTTCTGCATGATGACGTCAGCGTCGCGGTAATGGATATCGCCATGCCGGATGAAAATGGTCTGAGCCTGTTAAAACGACTGCGGGCGCAAAAGCCCGGTTTTCGCGCCATAATTCTCAGCATTTATGACTCGCCGACATTTGTGCAAAGCGCGCTGGACGCTGGCGCCAGCGGTTACCTGACCAAACGCTGCGGCCCGGAAGAACTGGTGCAGGCGGTACGCTCGGTGGGCATGGGCGGACATTACCTGTGCGCCGATGCGCTGCGGGCATTACGCGGCGGCGAGCAGCCCGCGCAGGTCCTGGAAGTTCTGACCCCGCGCGAGCGTGAAGTGTTTGATCTGTTGGTCAAAGGCGACAGCGTGAAAGAGATCGCCTTCAAACTCGACCTCAGCCACAAGACGGTGCACGTTCATCGAGCGAACGTGCTGGGCAAACTGCAATGCCACAGCACCATCGATCTGGTGCATTTTGCCCTCGACCACCAGCTATTGACGGGGCATTAATGTCGCGTAGCCTTCGGCATTGGGTTATTTCTCTGTTTATTCTGCTGGCCTGGGGATCGGGCTGGCTGATGTTGTGGACGCTGGGATTTTACCTGACCCACAACGGCCAGCAGGCGGCGCTATTCCTGCCGCACGGCGTCTATCTCGCCCTGTTAATTCTGCTTTCTCGCCGTTACTGGCCCGCGCTGATACTGCCACCCCTACTGATGTTGTTCTGGCTGCACAGCGAGCAATTATTGAATGGCTATATCCTGCTGGCTGCGCCGTTAATTAGCCTGGTTCCGGCGAGCATCGGCCAGTCATACTGGCACCGCTTTCCCCTGTACTGGCAACGCTTAACGCTGCTGCTGGCCGCGGTGACGATCACTTCATTACTCAATACCGCCCTGCTTTCACCATTTATTCAAAGCCCGGCAACATTAATTGGCCTGGCGTCGTTTACCGGCGGCGTTTTGCTGACGCCGTTTGTCTATCTGATCTATGAATTTCTGCGCCAACAGCACCGCTATCATCTGCTCGGGCTGGATACCACCAATCCCCCGCTGCGCACTTCGCTTATCATCTGGTGCAGCCTGTTTTTTATTATTGGCATCGGCACCCAGATGGTGCTGTCGCCGGAGATCGAGCGCCTGTTGCTGATCGTGGTGTTCTTACCGAACGTGGTGATGGCGTGGAAATTTGGCTGGCAGGGCGGTGTGTTGTCCGGATTGCTCGGCAGTATGATGATCACCATCGCCCGGCAAATCGGCGTCGGGTTCAGTAACCTACTGGAGCTGGAGATTTTCCTCGCTACCCAGGCGCTGCTCGGCATAGGGTTGGGGATCGCCATTAGCCGCCAGCAGCATCTGGCGCAAAACCTGCACCATTATCGCCAGCGTCTGGAAACCGAACTGGCAGCGCGTCGCGCGCTGACCGAACAGTTGATCCGCACCGAAGAAAATACGCGCAAAAGCCTGGCGCGGGAACTACACGACGAAATTGGTCAGAACATCACCGCCATTCAAATTCAGTCGCAGCTGGTCAAACGCGCGCCGGGTCGCGAGCAAACGCTTGAGGCTGCGAATCAAATCAACGACCTTGCCCGGCGTATTCACCACTCCACTCGCCAGTTGCTTCGCCAGTTGCGGCCCCCCGCGCTCGATGAACTGTCTTTTAAAGATGCACTACATCATCTGGTGAATGAATTTGCTTTTTCTGAACGGGGTATTCGCTGTCGCTTTGATTATCAGCTAGAGAATACGCCAGAAAACGAAACGGTGCGCTTCACGCTGTATCGCCTGTTGCAGGAGTTACTCAATAACGTCTGTAAACATGCCGATGCCAGCGATGTGTCGATTACGCTGCGCCAGCGGGAACATTGCTTGTTTCTGGACGTCGCTGACAACGGCGTTGGTATTCTGCCAGAAAAAATTCCCGGTTTCGGTATCCAGGGGATGCGTGAGCGGGTGAGCGCCCTTGGCGGTGAACTGACGCTCGAATCAAACAACGGCACGCGAGTAATTGTTAACCTGCCCACAAATTTGCAACAAACCAGCCGCTAACCAGGAAAAAGTCTTAGTCACTGCGGACTTTCTCTCATCCCCTTTTGCTTTCACTTTCCTATAGTCAGCACAAACGGAGACTGCCATGCCTACACGCTCAGCCAGCGAAACAGACCAACAATACCGGGCGCTACGCCCCCGGCTGCTGATGTGTATGGTAATTGGTTACGCCGCGTTTTATCTGACGCGCAAAAGCGTTAACTACGTCCTTCCGGCGCTGCAAACGGATCTGGGTCTGGATAAAGGCGATATCGGCCTGCTCGGATCACTGTTTTATCTGACCTATGGTCTGTCGAAATTTACCGCCGGGCTGTGGCACGACAGCCACGGACAACGCGCATTTATGGGCATTGGCCTGTTTGCTACCGGCGTTTTAAACGTGCTGTTCGCCTTTGGTGAATCGCTGACGCTGCTGCTGGTGGTCTGGACGCTGAACGGATTTTTTCAGGGCTGGGGCTGGCCGCCCTGTGCCCGACTACTGACCCACTGGTACTCGCGCAACGAACGTGGCTTCTGGTGGGGCTGCTGGAATATGTCGATCAATATCGGTGGCGCCATTATCCCGCTGATTAGCGCTTTTGCCGCCCACTGGTGGGGCTGGCAGGCAGCCATGCTGGCACCGGGGATAATCAGCATGGCATTGGGAATCTGGCTCACCCTGCAATTGAAAGGCACGCCCCAGGAAGAAGGATTACCCACGGTTGGGGAATGGCGGCATGACCCGCTGGAGCTGCGTCAGGAACAGCAAAGCCCGCCGATGGGGCTGTGGCAAATGTTGCGCATCACCATGCTGAAAAACCCGATGATCTGGTTGCTCGGCGTGTCGTATGTATTGGTCTATTTGATCCGCATTGCGCTCAACGACTGGGGCAACATCTGGCTGACGGAAAGCCACGGCGTGAATCTGCTCAGCGCCAATGCCACGGTGATGCTGTTTGAAGTTGGCGGCTTGCTTGGGGCGCTGTTTGCCGGATGGGGATCGGACCTGCTGTTCAGCGGTCAGCGTGCGCCGATGATTTTGCTGTTCACGCTGGGGCTTATGGTTTCCGTCGCCGCACTGTGGCTGGCACCAGTGCACCACTACGCGCTACTGGCAGTGTGTTTCTTTACCGTGGGCTTTTTTGTGTTTGGCCCACAAATGCTAATTGGCCTCGCAGCCGTTGAATGCGGACACAAAGCGGCGGCAGGTTCAATTACTGGTTTTCTCGGGCTGTTCGCCTATCTGGGGGCCGCGCTGGCGGGTTGGCCGCTGTCGCTGGTCATAGAACATTACGGCTGGTCGGGAATGTTCAGTTTGCTCTCGGTTGCCGCTGTCTTTATGGGTTTATTGCTGATGCCGTTGCTCATTGCGGGCATTACCCCTTCTCTCAGTCAAAGGATAAAACAATGAAACTGACGCTTACCTCTACCCTGATTGCTTCCGCTCTGACGCTGGCGGCCTTCAGCAACGCAGCCCAGGCGCAGGGCCGTCTGGTGGTGTACTGCAGCGCCACCAACGAGATGTGCGAAACCGAAACCAAAGCCTTCGGTGAAAAATATGATGTGAAAACCTCATTCATTCGCAATGGCTCGGGCAGTACGCTGGCAAAAGTGGATGCCGAGAAGAAAAACCCGCAGGCAGATGTGTGGTACGGCGGTACGCTGGATCCGCAATCTCAGGCCGGTGAAATGGGTCTGCTGCAGCCGTATAAATCACCAAACCTCGAGCAGATCATGGAGAAATTCCGCGATCCCGCGAAGGTCAAAGGTAACCTCTCTTCGGCGGTTTACGTCGGTATTCTGGGCTTTGGCGTCAACACCCAGCGCCTGAAAGAGAAAAACCTGCCGGTGCCAAAATGCTGGAAGGATCTGACCAAACCGGAATACAAGGGCGAAATCCAGATTGCTGACCCGCAAAGCTCCGGTACCGCCTACACCGCGCTGGCGACCTTTGCTCAACTGTGGGGTGAAGATCAGGCCTTTGATTACCTGAAACAGCTCAACGCCAACGTCTCTCAATACACCAAATCCGGTATTGCCCCGGCGCGTAACGCCGCCCGTGGCGAAACGGCTATCGGCATTGGCTTCCTGCACGACTACTCGCTGGAAAAAGAACAGGGCGCCCCGCTGGAGCTTATCTCTCCGTGCGAAGGCACCGGGTATGAAATCGGCGGCGTCAGCATCCTGAAAGGCGCGCGCAACGTCGACAACGCCAAACTGTTCGTTGACTGGGTGCTGTCGAAAGACGCACAGGAGCTGGCGTGGAAGAAAGGGAAATCCTATCAGATCCTGACCAACACCACCGCCGAGACGTCCCCTAATTCGCTGAAGCTCGACGACCTGAAGCTTATCAATTACGACATGGATAAGTACGGCTCGACCGACGTACGTAAGGCGTTGATCAATAAGTGGGTTAGCGAAGTTAAGATGGGTAAATAAGCCCACGTTACGTTCATTTGCCGGGTGCGGCGTAAACGCCTTACCCGGCCTGGATTACCGGAAACGCTATGTCACACACACTTGCACTCCATCCCGTGAAAAAACGGGATGCGATATTCCTTTGGGTTTTGCTCGGCTGGCTGGCATTTGCCCTGCTGCCGAGCTGGAGCCTGGACTACGGTCTGCTGGAGTCAACGCGGGAGGAAATACTCGCCGCCTACGGCTGGTCACAGTTCAATATCAGCTGGCTGTGGTATCTGCTGCCAAGCCTGCTGCTGGTGCGCCCATTCCATGAAGCCAGGCGCGAACAGCGCAGCCGCCACTATCTTGACGCGGGCTGGGCATTCTTCTGTATGGCCTTTATCGTCGCCAGCGCTACCCTTGAAGGGCGCGGTTTAGGCTATGCCACCATCGTGCTGTTTGTCGCGCTTGGCGCAATCATGACCCTGGCGCTCACCCGCCTCGAATGGCTGGGCGGTGACCGCTTCGTCATCGGCTCGCTTACCGCGATTGTCGCTCTGATCGGTATTTTTATCGTCTGGCCGAGCATCGCCATTTTCATTCCGATGTTCACCAACGACGCCGGGGAATTTGCCCCGCTGGCATTTATGAATGTGCTGTCGCAGGCACATATCATTCAGGTGATCCTCAACTCGATTATGCTGTCGATTGCCGTCGGCGTCGGCTGTACCTTCTTTGGTCTGGTGCTGGCTATCTACACCACCCGTATCGCCAAGCGCAGCGCCATAATTGGACGTATCTTCTCGATTTTGCCGATCGTCACTCCGCCGTTTGTCGTCGGTTTAGGCGTCACGCTGATGATGGGACGCTCCGGTTACATCACCGAGTTTATGGTCGAATGGTTTGGTTTAACCAACACCAACTGGCTGTATGGCTTTACCGGAATCTGGCTGGCGCAGGTTCTGGCCTTTACGCCGATGGCGTTTATGATCCTCGACGGGGCAATCAAAACCATTCATCCATCGCTGGAAGAAGCGTCATACACCCTGCGTGCCAGCCGCTGGCAGACCTTTAACGGCGTGTTTGTCCCGCTGCTGAAACCCGCGCTGGCGAACGCCTTTTTAATTGTGGTGGTGCAGTCGCTGGCCGACTTTAGTAACCCGCTGGTGCTCGGCGGTAACTTCGACGTACTGGCAACGCAAATCTACTTCTACATCACCGGTTCGCAGCTCGACTACCAGGCCGCCAGTACGCTGGGTGCCTTCCTGCTGCTGTTCTCGCTGCTGGTGTTCTGCGTGCAGTATATGTGGATTGGTAAACGCTCATACGTCACCGTTTCCGGTAAATCCTACCGGGGCGACGTACAGCCATTACCGGTGACGCTGGTGTGGAGCGTGGTCGCGCTGCTGGCGGTGTGGATTGCCTTTAACGCCCTGCTCTACGGCAGCATTTTCTACGGCAGTTTCACCGTCAACTGGGGCGTTGACTACACTCTGACGCTGGCGAACTTTACCAAACTGTTCGGTCAGGGGATGAGCGACGGCGCGTGGCCTTCACTGCTCGACACCCTGCTCTACGCCGGGATTGCCGCGCCGATCACCGCAATCTTCGGCCTGCTGATCGCATGGATCGTGGTGCGCCAGCAGTTTAAAGGCAAGAAGACCATCGAGTTCACCACCATGCTGTGCTTTGCCGTTCCGGGCACCGTCGCGGGCGTGTCGTACATTCTGGCCTTTAACAACGCCCCGGTGTACCTCACTGGTACGGCGGCGATTGTCATTATCTCGATGGTAATGCGTAACGTCCCGGTCGGCATTCGCGCGGGTATAGCAGGACTCGGCCAGATCGATAAATCACTGGATGAAGCCTCGCTCAGCCTGCGCGCCGGTTCCCTGCGTACCATTACGCATATCCTGCTGCCGCTGCTGCGCCCGGCGATCCTCTCGGCGCTGATTTATAGCTTTGTGCGCGCCATCACCACCGTCAGCGCCATCGTGTTCCTCGTCACGCCGGATACCCGCGTAGCGACGGCCTACATCCTCAACCGCGTGGAAGATGGCGAATACGGTGTGGCGATTGCCTACGGTTCCATTCTGATCGTGGTGATGCTGGCGATTATTTTCATCTTTGACTGGCTGATCGGTGAATCACGTACCTCCCGTTCAAAAGCCAAAAACCAGGCGTAATGGAGCGCACTATGACTCAGAAAAATTTCGTTGAACTGCGCAACGTCACCAAACGATTTGGCAGTAATACGGTAATCGACAATATCAACCTCACCATCCCGCAAGGGCAAATGGTGACGCTGCTCGGCCCGTCCGGCTGCGGCAAAACCACCATTTTGCGCCTGGTTGCCGGGCTGGAAAAACCGAGCGAAGGGCAAATTTTCATTGATGGCGAAGACGTCACCCATCGCTCTATTCAACAGCGCGATATCTGCATGGTGTTTCAGTCCTATGCCCTGTTCCCGCATATGTCGCTGGGAGAGAACGTCGGTTATGGCCTGAAAATGCTCGGCGTACCGCGCGCAGAGCTGAAAGCCCGTGTCAAAGAGGCGCTGGCGATGGTGGATCTGGAAGGATTCGAAGACCGCTTTGTCGATCAGATCTCCGGCGGTCAGCAGCAGCGCGTGGCGCTGGCCCGCGCGCTGATCCTCAAGCCGAAAGTACTGCTGTTTGATGAGCCATTGAGTAACCTCGACGCCAACCTGCGTCGCAGCATGCGCGACAAGATCCGTGAACTGCAAAAGCAGTTTGATATCACCTCGCTGTACGTCACCCACGATCAGAGCGAAGCCTTTGCGGTTTCCGATACCGTGCTGGTGATGAACAAAGGACACATCATGCAGATCGGCTCACCGCAGGATCTCTATCGCCAGCCCGCCTCCCGCTTTATGGCGAGCTTTATGGGCGATGCCAACCTGTTCCCGGCGACCTTCAGCGACAGATACGTTGATATCTACGGCTATCATCTGCCGCGCCCGCTGCACTTTGGCACGCAGGGCGAAGGGATGGTCGGTGTGCGCCCGGAAGCGATCACGCTCAGCGATCGCGGCGAGGAGAGTCAACGCTGCGTGATCCGCCATGTCGCCTATATGGGGCCGCAGTATGAAGTGACGGTAGAATGGCACGGGCAGGAGATTTTATTGCAGGTCAACGCTACGCGTCTGCAACCAGACGTCGGCGAGCAGTATTATCTCGAAATCCATCCGTACGGTATGTTTGTTCTGGCAGATGCGGCATGATTTGTGCCGGGCTACGATCAAACAACGGACCAGATAAAATTAATTTGATTATAGAGAAGGAAAAATCCTTATAAAATATTTATTAAGTAAATACATATAAACTTAATTATTCCAAGCCTGAATCATCCTTAATTGGATTCAGGCTTTTTTATTACTTATGCGATCAGCCGCACAACTTTTACAGAGAAAATAGTATGTCATCACGTTTTCAACGGATGAGAGAGATTCAAAAATGTATTTTTACCAGGAAGAAAACCAAATCACTCAATATATAAGTGAGCACGAATTATGGGTATTGGGTCGTGTCAGCGGGATATACAACAAAACAACACATAAAAACGAAAAAATGTTAGAACCGTTGTGGAGGAGATACGATCGAAGTATCGAGGGGATTTTAATCTTTTATTCAAAGATGGAAGCATCAATTTACTCTGTTTACCTAGAGAAAAAATTTAATGAAAAGTGGAGCGTATATGCACTGAATGATTTTAACATTGGGAAAATGGTAAAAAACAATAAAACCATCAAAAATAGCGATGATTATTATCTGCTGTTGAGTGCAGGATTATGGGCTGATAAACAATGCAATATTATATATCATGGTTATCATTTAGCTCAAGTTGTAATCCCCGTCAAATATACCTTTAGCAGTTTCAGTGAAAATGAAAAATTTCCTACCCTAAAAATACCTGAAAAAGTTACAGATAGATTTCATCAAATGTGGAAGAAAAGATTCCCTGATTTTCTAAGTCATACTCAATCGCAATGTAATTATCATAATGACTATTTAAAAGAACAAAGTCTAATCGCTTATAATAATATGCAATTCAAATAATCGAATAAAATCGAAGATTGTGTTTATATGGCAACATGGAAAAATGACTGGATTTTTTGTAATCCGGAAAGTTTAAGTTTATTAAAATGAGAATTGTATGGGAATTGCATATTTTTTAAGGGTCGGTGATAAAACAACCTGTGGCGGTACTATTTTAACAGGCTGTACTAATCATATACTCGACGGACAGCCAACGGCACGACATGGCGATAGATATATATGCGGTAAAGATAAAAAACTCTACCATATAGTAGGAGGACAACCGGGTTATTTTATACATGGTGTTCAAGCTGCCGGAACAGCACATAGCGTTGGCACATGCCCCTGCAAATGCAGATTTATTAACTCAATTTCAAATGTCACTTATTTCTATGAGAGTGAAGTTCTCTCCGCACCTAAGCCAGTCACAAACAGAGTGGTCTCTGTAGCGCCGCAGAACGCGCCAAAACCGCTCACGATGGCACCTGGACCATATTGTCCGGGTGAAGAGGATAAACCGCCTCGTGAGCCTGTCGATGGGGGATTTTGTGTATTGCCCTATGAGTCAAAACCATCAACATATGAGCCGTATATTTTCGTTAACCCCCCCGAGGGTACGAGAGAGCTGTATCACAAACTGAACCCTGATATGAAAAAACAACCTGGTTCAATTCTGATTGTTGTTGATCCTGAAAAGCAAGATCAGCAACAGATTGAAACATTGCAAAAAGCGCGTGATCGAATTGATAAAGCTCTGGCCCCACTTACCTTGCAGGATGCAAAGTTATTGCATGATAACAGAGGAGCCGTGGATGCATTTTCATATCAACTTTTCGGTGATTATTTAGGAAATGCTGGAGATGGTTTTGGATATATTAGTGAGATAGGTAAAAGCTATTACGAAGAAATAAAACAAATATTAATTGAAATTCAGGAGTTGTATAAAGATACGTATAGCCACAACAAAGGAATTATATCGGGGGAAGAATTCTTTGGTCAACGAGCAAGACTGTTTAAAAGGCTAGATGCTGTTTTAAACAAACTTTCAAAAACTCAGCTTAATTTAGAAGAATATAATAATATTAAAAAAGCATTAGGTTTATCTACAAGTTCAATTATGTATAAATGGGATAAAACGGGAATAGATAATATTGAAGGTTATGCTACATATATTGAGCGTTCGGCAAAATTAATGAAGTTGATGAAAACAGTTGGTTTTGTTGGCATAGGTTTAGATTTTGCCGGATATACATCAAATATTTATGATGCCTGTGCAAAAGGCCGTGAAAGTGCATGCAAAAAAGCGGCGATAACAGAGTATAGTAAGTTTGGATTAAAACAGGGGAGTAGTTTACTGGTAGGAGGTACTGCCGGGCGTGCAGCAAATGTGGTTTGTACATGGGTATTAGGGATTTCTACTATAGAAGCAGGCGGAATCGGTGCTACTCTGTGTTTTGTTACAGGGGTTGGTGTTACTATTGCGGCAGGTAAGATTGCAGAAAAATATGGCGAGGACGCTGGTGAAAAATTAGGTAATTATGTAGGAGATCATATTATCTATGAAAACTTTTTTCATTCAAAATGAAGATAATATAAAAATTATTATTAGCTTTGCTTTAATGCTTAATGAATTATTAATAATGATCTTTTATTTTTACAACAAGATAGCATATAAAAAAATTGTTGACATATATGAAAAGGAAATCGGACCATTGCCTGTTACAGCAATAATATGTAAAAATGCAAGTCTATTTACCACACCAGGATTATATCTCACTAAAGTCGCGTTTATTATGGAGACTTTAATTTTTAAATATAATAAAATTTCTAATTATGGTATGAGCATAGAGGGTTATAATTTAATAAGAGGCTTGCCTTGCAAATTAACACTAGGATTTAAAATTGAAGCAATGCTATGGATTTTATCTATTCCTGTGTTGCTAAGTATGTTTATTGCATTTTGAATAAAGGGACTCCATTGGAGTCCCTTCTTTAATTTTATATCAATGCACCCTATATCTGGTCAACAATCCAGCCGTATCGCCACATCATTCACTGTAGGCCCGATAAACTCTCAGCTTCGCGCTTTTAGCGCGGCAATATCCGCAGGCGTGGTGCGACAGCACCCGCCAATCAACCGGGCGCCAGCGGCCTGCCACTGCGGCAGATAATCCGCCAACTGCGCACAATGCTCACCGTGATGATGCCAGGTTTTGCTCACGGCATCGTATTGTTCACCCGAATTCGGATACACCACCAGCGGCAGCGTCGTTAAGCCGTGTAAATGCTGCAACGCAGCGGTGGTGTTTTCCAGCGCAATGCAGTTAATGCCTAGCGCCACCACCTGCGGATAACCCGCCAGCAACGCAACCACGTCACGCAGCGGCGTACCGTCGCTCAGGTGATCGCTGTCGCACAGGGTAAATGAGAACCACGCCCGTGCACGCGGATATGCGGTCAGCAGCTCAGCCAGCGCCTCAATCTCGACAAAATTCGGCAGGGTTTCGCAGGCCAGCAGATCGGCCCCGGCATCCAGTAACGCTTCCACTCGCGGGCGATGAAACGCCTGGAACGCCTCGACGCTACAATGATAATCGCCACGGTATTCAGAGCCATCCGCCAGATACGCGCCGTAAGGCCCAACGGACCCTGCCACCAGCAGCGTGCCCGCCTGCGGGTTCTCTGCCAGATACGCTTCACGGGCTTTACGCGCCAGCTCCACGCTTTTGCCAATCAGCGCTTTCGACTGCACTTCATCCAGACCTCGCGCGGCAAAGCCCGCCGGCGTCGCCTGATAGCTGGCGGTGATCGCGCATTGCGCCCCCGCCCGGTAGTAATCAAGATGAACTTCGCGGATAAGCTCCGGGTTTTCTACCAGCACTTTGGCTGACCACAGGCTGTCGGCTAAGTTACACCCTCGCGCTTCCAGCTCCGTCGCCATCGCGCCATCCAGCAACAGGATGTCCTGTTTTTCAAGGAGAGCGCGTAACGGATTATTCTGCGACATGTTCTGGCTCCTGTTTTGCGTTACGGGGTTGAGTAAGGAAATAAGCACCATAGCACAACGCGACAAACGGTAACCCGCACCACAACGCAATTCTCTGCGCGGGATCGAATGCCAGCCCTACACAGGCCACCAGGCACAGCACAAAGCCCAATACCGGCACCAGCGGATACCACGGCGCACGATAATGCAATTCACTCAATGCCTTACCTTGTTGCAGATGACGGCGACGAAAAACAAAATGCGAGGCGCAAATGCTCAACCACACCGCCACCACCGCAAACCCGGAGATTGCCGACAGCGCAACAAATACCGTATCCGGGGCCACCACGCTGGAAAACAGCGCCAGCACACCACCGAGCATACTGACCGACAGCGCCGTCAGCGGCACGCCGTTTTTCGTTACTCGCGCAAAACAGGCCGGTAGCGTACGTTCATTCGACAGCGACCACAGCATGCGCCCGGAAGCATATAATCCGGAGTTCGCCGCAGAAAGAATAGCCGTCAGGATCACGAAGTTAAAAATATCAGCGGCGTACGGGATCCCAACTTTCTCAAACACCAGCACAAACGGGCTTTTCTCCACGCCCGCCTGCTGCATCGGGATCAGCGCCGCCAGCACAAACACGGTGCCAATAAAGAAAATAATCAGTCGCGCGATGGTAGTACGAATCGCTACCGGGATAACTTTGCGCGGGTTTTCCGTTTCACCTGCGGCAATGCCGATAAGCTCGGTCCCCGAAAAAGCAAAGTTCACTGCCACCATAGTCATCAGGATCGGTAAGCCGCCGTGCGGGAACCAGCCTTCCGCCGTGATATTACTCAGCCCCGGCGCGGGGGAACCATCCTGCATCGGGAGAAAGCCGAAAATCGCCGCCCCGCCGAGGATGATAAAAGCGATGATAGTGACCACTTTAACCAGCGAGAACCAGAACTCTCCTTCGGCAAAAAAGCGCGTGGAGATCACATTCAGGCCAAAAATAATCACGCAGAACACCACGCACCAGATCCATACTGGCACCTGTGGAAACCAGTATTGCATACAGAACCCGGCGGCGGTAAAACTCGAACCCAGCGCCACGGTCCAGGTCAGCCAGTAGAGCCAGGCCACGGTATACCCCGTTGCCGGACCAAGATAGCGCGCGGCATAAACGTGAAACGCCCCGGTCTCCGGCATCGCGACCGATAGCTCGCCCAGACACTGCATAACCAGCCAGACCACCAGCGCACCAATCAGATAGGCCAGCAGCGTTCCCGCCGCTCCGGTGGTGGAGATGATGTACCCGGTATTGAAGAATAATCCTGTGCCAATCACGCCGCCCAGGGAAAGCATAATCAGGTGACGCGTTTTCATTGTGCGCTTCAGTGGCGCATTTTGTTGTGTTGTTTGCATATAACCTTCTAAACGTATGGACATCTAAACATCCAAAGAAGGTTTGTTATACCGCGTTTGTTAACAGAATGCAAAGTCAACCCTGCACCAGACGCAGATGACCGCGCCGGGCGCTTAATAGCGGGTGGGGATTAATAATCAAATACAAAAAGGGCCGCCAGCTCATAACGCCTCCGTTGCCATGTTTTATCTAAACTTTGGCAACACAGTTGACTGACGGCGTTCACCCGGAAGTGGGAACCGAATCTCCCCACTCACACAAGCGGATGAATGCTTAAGCACCGCTGGCCGGGATCGGCATCTGCGATTTGCGGCTCATCAGAATAAATACCGCCAGGCCTGCCAGCAAAATGCCCGGCGCAGAAGCCGCCATCACTCCTACCGTTCCGGTGCCGAGCGCTAACATTTTCCCTGCCAGTAGCGGACCGCTCATCGCGCCCAGACGCCCGACTGCGACGGCGGTGCCCACGCCTGTGGCGCGGATCTGCGTGCTGTAAAACAGCGGCGCCAACGCATACAGCACGCTTTGCCCGCCGGTGGCAAACATCCCCGCCACAAATCCCGCCATTAACATGCCGCTCAATGACGACACCGTACCCAGCGCCAGCAGTGAAGCCAACATCCCGGTGTAGATCAAAAGTGACATCACCACCGGGCGCAGTTTATCCATTAACGCCCCGAGAATTAACGTGCCGCTGGCCGCGCCAATTTGCAGAGCAAACATCACACCCGCCGCCTGCGACGGCTGAAAGCCCTGCTCCACCAGCAGCATCGGCAGCCAGTTGATCAGCATATACACCACCAGCAGGGTGAAGAAATAGCACAGCCACAGCAGCAGCGTGGCGCTCGCCGTCGCTGGCGCAAACAAGGCCCGCAACGGTGCGGCGACCACCTGCGTTTGTTGGGTATAAACCTGCGATTCCGGCAGCCAGCGCATCAACAGCGGCACCAGCAGCAGCGGGATCACCCCGGCTACCCAGAACACCGTTTGCCAGGCGGTGGCCAGACCGCTAAACCCGAGCGCTGCCGCCAGCGCCGCGCCAATCGGCACACCGCAGTACATCAGACTCACCGCCGTACCGCGAAAACGCGGGCCCGCCGCCTCGGAGGTCAGCGCGATCAGGTTCGGCAACGCTGCGCCCAGCCCAACGCCGGTCATCAGACGGGCAAACACCAACGATGAGAAATCCCAGGAAATCGCCGTCGCCAGCGAGAACAGGCCGAACAGCCCCACGGAGGCAATCAGAATGCGCTTGCGGCCATAACGGTCGGCCAACATGCCGCCCACCAGCGCGCCGGGCAGCAGCCCGAGAATACCCGCGCTGAAGATCCAGCCCATCTGCATTTTATCCAGCGCAAACGCGTGGGCGATACCGACGGCAGCGATACCGGCGGCCTGTAAATCCAGCCCTTCCATCAGGGCAACTAAAAAGCAAAGCCCAACGGTCAACGTCAGGCGGTAAGATGCGGGGGTACGGGTCGTCATAAGATGTCCCTCTGAGGTCACGATGCAGGTGAATCGCGGCTGATACGTTGCCAGCCGCGTAATCATTTTTTATTTGCGGTTGCGCAGGTCCAGCGCCACGTCGACGATCATATCTTCCTGACCACCCACCATCCGGCGTTTGCCCAGTTCCACCAGAATATCTACTGCGCTCAGGCCATAGCGTGCTGCCGCCACTTCGCAATGACGCAGGAAGCTGGAGTACACCCCGGCATAGCCCAGCGCCAGCGTTTCACGATCCACCCGCACCGGGCGGTCTTGTAGTGGACGCACCAGGTCATCGGCGGCGTCCATCAGCGCATACAGATCGGTGCCGTGCTGCCAGCCGAGTTTATCCGCAGCGGCGATAAACACTTCCAGTGGCGCGTTGCCCGCGCCTGCGCCCATCCCCGCCAGACTGGCGTCGATACGGTCACACCCCTCCTCCACCGCGGCAATCGAGTTCGCCACGCCGAGGCTCAGGTTGTGATGCGCATGCATTCCGGTTTCTGTTTCCGGCTTCAGCACCGCTTTCAGCGCGCGGAAGCGGGCGCGAATATCGCTCATGTTCATTGCGCCGCCGGAATCGACCACGTAGATACAGGTCGCGCCGTAGTTTTCCATCAGCTTCGCCTGCTGCGCCAGGTTCTCCGGTGTGGTCATATGGCTCATCATCAGAAAACCGACGGTATCCATGCCAAGCTCACGCGCATACTGAATATGCTGGGCCGACACGTCCGCTTCGGTGCAGTGGGTCGCCACGCGCACTACCCGTGCGCCAGCCTGATACGCATTTTTCAGGTCATGAATAGTGCCGATCCCCGGCAGCAACAGCGTGGCGATTTTGGCATGTTTCACCACGTCCGCCGCCGCTTCAATCCACTCCAGGTCGCTATGCGCACCAAAGCCGTAGTTAAAGCTGGAACCTTGTAAACCGTCGCCGTGGGCCACTTCAATAGAATCAACCCGTGCGTCGTCCAACGCTTTGGCTATCTGGCGCACATTCTCCAGCGAATACTGATGACGAATGGCGTGCATACCGTCGCGCAGGGTCACGTCAGAGATATAGAGTTTTTTACCATTCATGCTGCTTCTCCTGCCTGACGAGCGAGGGACTGCGCCATCTTCTCAGCGGTCGCCAGCGCGCTGGAGGTCATAATGTCGAGGTTGCCCGCATAGGCAGGTAAATAGTGCGCCGCGCCTTCCACTTCCAGATACACCGCGGTTTTCAGCCCAGAGAACTGGCCGATACCCGGCAGATTCACCGGTTTATCCTCCGGGATGACTTCAAACTGGACACGCTGTTTCAGGCGATAGCCCGGCACGTAAGCCTGCACCGCCGCCGCCATCTCATTAATCGACGCTTCAATTTCAACTTCATAGGCCGCTTCGCTCAACACATACACCGTGTCACGCATCATCAGCGGCGGCTCGGCCGGATTAAGGACAATAATGGCTTTGCCTTTTGCCGCGCCGCCGACCACTTCAATCGCCTTCGAAGTCGTTTCGGTAAACTCGTCGATATTGGCGCGGGTGCCCGGTCCCGCCGATTTACTGGCGATCGAGGCGATAATCTCGGCGTAATGGACTTTTGCCACACGAGAAACCGCCGCCACCATCGGAATGGTCGCCTGCCCGCCGCAGGTCACCATATTGACGTTCTGCTGATCAACGTTGGCTGCCAGATTCACCACCGGCACGCAGTACGGGCCGATTGCCGCGGGCGTCAGGTCGATCAGGCGGATGCCTGGTTTAACAGAGCGTAACGCAGCGTCGTTCTTCACATGCGCGCCTGCGCTGGTGGCATCAAACACGATGTCGATGTCGGCGAATTCCGGCATGGCGATAAGCCCTGTCACCCCTTCATGGGTGGTGGCAACGCCCATGCGCCGGGCACGCGCCAGACCATCTGATTCCGGATCGATACCGACCATCACCGCCATTTCCAGATGCACGCCGTGACGCAGAATTTTTATCATCAAATCGGTACCGATGTTGCCGGAGCCGATAATGGCGACTTTACGCTTACTCATGACTGACTTCCTTTTGTAACCGCCGCTGAAAAGGTGGCGGCGACTGAACCAATACCGTCGATATGGGCTTCGAAACGATCGCCCGCATTCACCGCCACCATCGGGCCTAACGCTCCGGTGAGGATAATGTCTCCGGCACGCAGCGGCTCGCCGAGGCTGGCCATTTTGCGCGCCAGCCAGACGGCAGCGTTGATCGGATGTCCCAGGCATTCGCTGCCGCGCCCGCTGGAGACCTCTTCGTTGTTGCGCGTCATTTTCATCGCGCAGTTTTTCAGATCTAATCCTGCCGGACGCTGTGCCGGACTGCCGACCACATACACGCCACAGGAGGCGTTATCCGCCACGGTATCAACAAATTTGATCGACCAGTCGCGGATACGGCTGCCGACCACTTCCAGTGCGGGAAGTACCCACTCGATGGCGTTGTAAAGCTCATCAAACGTGGTGTCGGTATTGGGCAGATCGCGGTTCAGCACCAGCGCAATCTCCGCTTCAATCCGCGGTTGCAGCACGCGGGAAAACGGGATGGTTTCGTTATCGCCATAACACATATCAGCAAACAGCGTGCCGAAGTCCGGTTGATCGACGCCCAGCTGTTGTTGCACTTTTGGGTGCGTCAGCCCCACTTTGCGCCCAACCACACGACGCCCGCGTGCCACGTCGTACTGCACGTTGATGCGCTGAATGGCGTAGGCCGCTTCGGCGTTATCCACACCAATCACTTCACGCAGCGGGGCGATGGCTTCCCCTTTTTCTTCAGCCTGACGTAAATCAGCGGCCAGCTGCTCAAGATTACGATTCGTCATGTCCGTTCCTTAAGGGCGAGCGAGGAAGTTCAGCACCAGTTGGTTAAAGGCATCCGCATGCTCCCACTGCGCCCAGTGCCCGCAGTCGCGGTAGATGTGCAGCTCAGACCCGGAAATCCCGGAAAGCAGGCGCAGACCGGCATCCATCGGCACAAAGCGGTCATTGCGTCCCCAAACAATCAGGGTCTGGGCTTTGATTTCCCCCAGACGCGGGCTGAAATCCGGGAACTGTTTCGGGTTGGCTTCCAGACTCAGGACAAAGTTTTCCAGGTGATCGCGACGCGACAGCATGTTGTTCAAACGCGCTTCGAACAGCGCCTCGGTCAGGTCGCTGGTGTCGAAGACAAAGATATCCATCATCAGCTTCAGGTTCTCGATGGTCGGCTCGCGATACAGCTGATTCAGGCGCTTGATTCCTTCGGTCGGCATCGGGGTAAACAGGCTCATGCCGCCCGTCCCGCCGCCCATCAGTACCAGCTTGCCCACGCGCTCCGGCCAGCTCAAAGTAAACGCCACGGCACTGTGACCGCCCATCGAGTTACCCAGCAGGTGGACTGTTTGAATATCTAACTGATCGACCACGCTTTTCAGGATGCGGGCGTTGAGATCGGATCGCGAACCGCGGTTAACGATCCCATCGCTTTTGCCCCAGCCAGGACAATCCAGCAGGATCACCCGGTATCCAGCTTCCACTAGCGGATCGATATTGCGGCTGAAGTTTGCCCAGCCCGTTGCACCCGGACCAGAGCCATGCAGCAGCACGACGGTCTCATCGCCCTGCCCACAGTCATTGAAATGCACGCGTAGGGTTTCGCCTGCTTCCTGCACCTCCAGAAAACGACTGGTTGCGGCTTCGGTTTGCGGTTGGTAAGTCATGATGTTCTCCTGCATATTCAGTTCTGTTCAGTTCAGTTCTGTGTAGTGGCACTCAGGGAGCCGAATCCGGCGATCCACTCCGGGATCGGACGGTAATAACGGCCTTCGCTGCGCCAACTGCCAAAGGCAGAAATGGCGGCAAAGGCGGCAACCCAGGTTTTAACTTCGTGCGTTGATTTGCCCGCCATCGCGGACAGCTCTTCGTTACTGACCGCGTCCAGTTCCTGCAAACGCCCCTGCTCAAGCAGAGTCATAAAACGGTTATCCCAGACGGGGTTAAGCGGGTGCAGCGTGTTTTGATCGACCACAAACTTCTCGGCGGCGCTAATCACCCGCTGCTGGCGCAGCTCGCGCTCGTTTTCAGGCAACTGTTTTCCGCTGCCGAGCAGGCGGTCACGCATATGGGCATCAGCCTTCGCCAGCTCCGGTACCGGCGGCTGATGCGACAGACCACCGGAGCCTAAAAACAGCACGCGCTTATTCAGCGAGCTGGCGAAACGGCCAATCGCTTCACCGAGCATGCGGGTGCGCTGAAAGCCCGGCAGCGGCGTGGCGACGCCGTTAATAAACACCGGCAGCACCGGCACCTTATCCAGACCGCCGAGCAAAAACTCCAGCGGCTGCGCAAAGCCATGATCGACCTGCATGTTGTAGGACACGGCGAGATCGATACCGCTTTTCATCACCGCGTGAGCGCAGGCTTCAGCGAGATCTGTCGGCACCGGCAGTTCCCCCGCCGCGCTGCCGAAATCACCGATCGCCGTAGCGCCAACGCCTAAACAGAACGGCGGCATCACGTCGTAGAAAAATCCGTTGTAGTGATCGGGGGCAAACAGCACTACCAGTTCTGGCTCGAACGCCGCAATACGCGCCCTGGCGCTGGCGATCACGCCGTTAACCTCGTCGAGCACGGCCTGTGCCGGGTCGACATAGCCCACCAGAGGCGAATGGGAAAGACAGTGAAGATAAGCGTGCATATCAGGCAACCTTTTCAACAGGAATGTCGGCAGTAGCGCGAGTGAGCGTCATCACCGACGCCAGTTTATTCAGGGTGCTGCCCAGGGTTTGCGGAATGGCGATGGCGGCGACAAAGCGGTCCGGGCGCATGACTACCAGCGCGGCGTTGTGTTGGGCAAACCACGCGCGCAGGCGGTTTTGCGTATCGCCAATGCGGGTAACGCCATCGTGGTTATCCTGATCGGTATGTATCTGCGTATCCGGCACGACCTGGATAAAACGCGTCCCCAGCGCCTGCCACTGTTGGATCTGCGCCTCGCTCATGCCCCACAGCGGGTTACAACCCCAGCCAATCACCGCGAAATTCGGTCCGATGACGTTGTCGAGCAGCGTCACTTCGCCTGATTCCAGCGTCACCTTCGGCTGGATAAACATCTTGCCGACCGGTGACGTTTTCACGTCGCCTTCACGCAACAGCGCCCCGGCGTGGTACTGCGGCATGGGTTTAAAGCGCATTTCAAGGAAGTAGCGTTTGACCGGCGGAATATAGTTCAGCAGCCAGGAAACCCCGTCGCGCACCGCACCATGCCAGCGTTTGGGCGGTGCAAGTACGTTGCCTGCGGTCACGGAGAGGTCGATCATCGCTTTGGCGTGGTCGCGGCGTTCCTGCTGGTAGGTATCCAACAGCGCATCGCCGGCTTTACCGTTAATCACCAGCGCCAGTTTCCACGCCAGGTTAAAGGCATCGCGCATGCCGCTGTTGTACCCCTGCCCCTGCCAGACCGGCATAATGTGCGCCGCATCGCCCGCCAGCAGCACGCGGTCAATGCGAAAACGTTCGGCCAGACGGGCGTTATGGGTATACACGCGCTGGCGGATCAGCTCGACGTTGTCCGGGTTCGGCAGCACTTTGCTCAAGAGCTGGCGCATATTATGCGGCTCGCTAAGCTGCGCTTCGGTTTCCCCCGGCATCACCATAAATTCGAAACGGCGCACCGCATGCGGCAGCGCGGCGGAGACGTACGGGCGCACCGGATCGCAGCACAGATACACATGCGGTGTGCTGAGCGGATCGTTGGCGATATCTACCACAATCCACTGATTCGGCGCGGTTTTACCTTCAAACGGCACGTTCAGCGAGCGTCTGACGTTGCTGCCGCCGCCGTCACAGGCCACCAGCCACTGGGCCTTCACCGTTTCACGTTGACCGTCCGGCGCTTTCAGATTCAGCGTCACTTCGCCGTTTTGCTGGCTGAAGGCCTCAAGCTCGCGGGAGAACAGGCAGCGCACGTTGGGAAAACGCGACAACCCTTCCAGCATCACCGCGTCCACCTGCGGCTGAATAAACGCATTGCGGCGCGACCAGCCAAACTCGTCAGTCATCGGCTGGATATCAGCAAAACAGCGGCCTTTTGGGGTGAGAAAGCGCATCGCATGCCACGGCGTGGTGTGCGGCAAAACGTTCTCGACCAGACCCACAGACTGCATGGTGCGTAACGCTTCATCGTCAATGCCGATGGCGCGAGGATAGTCGATCAGCGTGTCGAGCTTCTCCACTACCAACACCTCAATGCCCATCTGGCCAAGATAATTGGCCATCATTAGCCCTACCGGACCGGCACCAGCAATCGCCACCTGTGCGGTATGCTGCACAGCGGGTTGGATATCCGGGTTTTTTGTTGTCATTTCAGAACCTCACGACTCGGACAAAACGCAATTGCGGACCCTGGTGAGGCGCAATTTGTTTTGTTAAAAATATGTGAATAATTTTTTGTTGTGCGGTCAGTATAGGAGTGAGTTTTTGCGCTACAATCAAAACATGCCTGGATGTGCACTAAGTGCACAACGTTGTTTTACCTGTAGATTTGTCAATAAATATGAAAAATGACGAGAGCACTGAGTACAAAACCGTACGCGGATTAACGCGCGGATTAATGTTATTAAATATGTTAAACCGCCTTGATGGTGGGGCCAGTGTTGGCTTACTTGCTGAGTTAAGCGGCCTGCATCGCACCACGGTCAGACGACTGCTGGAAACCCTGCAGGATGAGGGTTACGTCCGGCGCAGCCTGTCCGATGACAGCTTTCGCTTAACCATTAAAGTCCGCCAGCTCAGCGAGGGGTTTCGTGACGAGCAGTGGATTTCTGCACTCGCCGCCCCGCTGCTGGGGGATTTGCTGCGCGAGGTCATCTGGCCGACCGACGTTTCCACGCTGGATGTGGACGCGATGGTGGTACGTGAAACCACCCACCGCTTCAGCCGACTGTCATTTCACCGGGCGATGGTAGGGCGTCGTTTGCCACTGCTGAAAACCGCATCCGGCCTGACCTGGCTGGCATTTTGCCCAGAGAATGAACGTCAGGAACTGATTGAAATGCTGGCCTCGCGACCGGGAGAAGAGTTCCAGCTTGCGCGCGAACCGCTGAAGCTCAATGCCATTTTGACCCGCGCGCGAAAAGACGGTTTTGGCCAGAACTTTCGCGGTTGGGATCAGGAAGAGAAAATCGCTTCTATCGCCGTCCCCATCCGCAGCGAACAGAGGGTGATCGGCTGCCTGAATCTGGTGTATATGGCCAGCGCCATGACCATCGAACAGGCCGCGGAAAAGCATCTTCCGGCCTTACAAAAGGTGGCGAAACAGATAGAGGACGGCGTCGAGTCACAGGAGATTTTGGTTGCCGGGAGGTGAGATGGATCACAGTTATGCGGATCATCTGATTGATAGCTGGCATAATTCACTAACCGGCCGATATAACTCTGTGACGTCTTGCCCAAAAAATATCTTCATTACATAGTGTGCATTCGTTTTCTGCCAGGAGGCTGCATGTTAAAGGTCATTGCTGAGGATTTCATCAAACCTGAGTATATTGAAACCGTTCTCCCGTTGTATCGTGAGCTAATATCAGCAACGAAGAAAGAACCGCACTGCATTGCTTACGACCTCTATATTGATGAAAAAGATCCGGGCCATTTTATTTTTATCGAAGAATGGCCAAACCACGCCGCTCTCGATGAACATTGTGCCAGCGAGCATTTCCGACGACTTGTACCACTAATCGATCAATACACGCGCCAGGAAGCTCGTTACATACTGATGGATGACATGGTAAATCCGGCAGTCACATAAAAACAGGGGAATGTGGACAGGTGGGTTATGACGAAAGCAAGAGGATAACTTTTTGGCAGGATGCTCTACACCAAGGAAACCAGCCGGTTAGAAAATGAAAATCAACGATCCCAAAAACATGTTCTAAATTTGGAATTCATTCACTTGCCTAAAAACGAAATGAATAAAAAAACAAGATTCGTATATTGGCTGGATATATTTTATATCAAAATACAATCTGACAGAAACCAGCATTGATGACCGATAACTGTCAGATCGGACCTAAGTAGATAAGTATTAGCATTACACTTGAAGTGATACATGCTAAAAAGTCAATAAAAGGATTATAGTTTCGCAGTTAAAATCCAAACCACTTATTAGATAAGTTTGGGTCGAGAGCAATTACGAACATAGCGCCAGAATGACCACTATTTCCTGTATTTCCTGAAAGACCATCTCCACCCGAAGCACCAGGGGAGCCATTCCTTCCTGCAGAATTACAGAAATTTGCCAATTGACCTTCCGCTCCACCGGCTCCACCTCCTCCACCTAATCCACCTTCTCCCCCCTTACCACCAGCCCCCCCCTCGACAACAACATTGATCGCTTGAGTGAGTATTTGGTGATTGTTTGGGTCTGCACAAAGTGTAACTGTCCCCCCATTCCCTCCTATACCACCAACCCCTCCCGGCCCCCCAGCTCCACCTGCCCCTCCAGTCCCTCCTGTCCCAGGACCAGATGCGCAATAAGGCAACCATGCTTTTCCTCCAAATAGAATATCTTGAGATGCTTGCCTTGCTGAACTACCTCGAGAACCTGTACCGCCGTCTCCACCTTTTTGTCCCCGTCCACCGTTACCACCTGAACCACCTTTGACATTAATTTCTAAATTCCCATTACCTGCAAGAGTAGAGACAAACAAGGTTATATTTGGGGCATTTTGTCCGTCGATTCCTGCAACCCCATCCAATCCACCTGCCCCTGCGGATCCATGAGCACCTTCTCCAAGACCAGGAGCCCCCGATGCAGCCTGACCTCTATCAACTTGGTCAGAAGGAGACAAAACCTGACAAGTTATCGTTCCAACACCATCCTCAATAATAATAGTCTGAGCAGCGATAAACAGCTCAGATCTTTTCGTAAGGGCATTTGCACTAAATATAAGTCTAGCCCCCTTCTTAAAAAGTATCTCTTTTGCCCCAAAAAACCATGAATCAATAAACACATCTCCAGATATCACCCTTTGGGATTTTGATAATTCAATCGTCGTTCTAAGTCTCGGTACCGCGTCTCCAATAACTTCTTCTTTTCCATCAAATGTTCCTGCTAACCAAGCCATAACTCCTCCAGAATCCAATAAAATCAAGAAGCTAAAATAATTACTTCTCATGAGGTTTAGTAATGAAACTAAAATCCTATAGAGAAGACCGCTGACACTCATATACTCCGGTTCATTGTATCACCCAATATATTACCGCAATAATTTCAATATCAGCACACCAGGAGTATTACTCCTGCAAAGCAGTGTTTCATTTACAAAACTGGTTTTGATGATTATTTCGCAAACTAACATTCTATTCTTTATTTCTCACTGATTTGTTTTTCGACATCCATCTTTGCCTTGTCCGCCTCTACCCGCTTAATGTCCTTGACATTACTCATATAAGTCAAGATTGCATTCCAGAATGCAGAACCACCACTCGCAAGTAATCCCAACGTAATTAATCCCATATTTGTTGTTAAAAACACTATGTCAGTAGGCATAATGTTTTTTGATAGATATGCAGTAATTATTCCAGATAATACTGCTAGTACTTGTAAAATAGACCTTCGTTTATGTTCGCTGGCTTGATCACTCAGAGGTTCCCGAAGCATGGGGATAAAACCTTTAGTGATTTCAACTAAACGCTCTGAAGCGATGCTTAATGAAATCAGCACTCCAATAATAGAAATCAATTTTTCCATAACATCACCTTAGCGGTTATCATATACAAAACATAAGCATTAACAAACATTCCATTAGACTAATAGAAAAACACCTCATCACAGTAAAAACAACTTGTTGCAATCTTCCGTATAGAACTGATGAAACATCCTCTGATAGTGTTTATTTTTATAATTTATAACTCTTTTGTTTTGTATACGAATAAAGTATGATTATTATGCGTAAAAACCAAGATAGCGATTATACTTTTTTTTTAAAACTATGCTTTCTCGAAACAACTTTTCGACTATTTTTGTTGGAATTCAGTGTTAAATGGTAGAAAACTGAATTTATTATACTACTATTAGAAAATCGACTTCCGACTCAAGCCTACAAAGAGATTGTTCCAAGGAGGAGAGATACTTCAGGATAAAATACCAGTCCAGAAGGTTGACTGTCTATATTTTGTCATTTATAAAATAGTTTAGGTGATAGTGAAATCAAAGATTAAGATGGTTATATTTAAATGACTACATGGGGTTATAAAAATCTCACTTTTGCATTTATATTCAAACTATCAATATCTTTATATGTAAGTTATTAAAGACTAGGTGCCATATATATTTCTTTATTCATTACATACTTCGAGAGGTATAAACCATGGTTGTGATATTAGATGAGAAAATAGCTCGTTATGAAGATAGTCATCAGATTCACAGTGTAAGTATCATTGATTTTTATTTAAAGACGACTATGAAAAAACTTGAGCATAATCTTTATATAACCATAAACGGACCTGATGAAGATAAAGCTAAGAGTTGTTTTTATCAAGCGCTTCAAGCGGGGTTAATTACCGGAGTAGCGGCAGCATTTATTGGTGCTGGTGTAGGTGCAGCTGAATTAGGTTTCACTGTTGCTAAAAAAACTATGCTTGATTGCATGGGCAATGAGTTTGAAATTCGTCTGCGAGACGAGAGTCATTGGGTATACTGGGAAGTTTGAATCTATAATCAGGTTTAATTGGTTACTGGATTGATAATACCCCCTTGTAAACTAATATAAAAGGCATCCAGTCCCAACACTAACGAAGCTTTAGTCTGTTGCTCGTTAATTAATTTTATACAATTTCGGATCTCGCATCCTGACGCAAAACACAAATAAAAAAACCGAAACCCGCTCCTGAAAAGAGCAGCGTTCCGGTTTTTATTTAGTCTGAAGGGTTTCAGACTTTAAGCAGTTTCACCGTCGCGTCGATGTCGATTTCATCTTCCGAGAAGATCAGCGTCGTGCCCTGGAAGGTGGTGATGGCCAGCTTTTTCAGCGTGCGCATGTCGCCAGGCTTCACGTCTGACTTCGGCTTGATGCTATTCATCAGCGCGCCGACAGACAGCACTGCATTTTCTTTGTCGATACGGGTCTCAACAGGGACTTCTTCGCTGTACACCAGGAATGACTTGATCGCCGTGAGCTTCAGACGCTCGCCCGCGATATAGATGTATTTGCTGTCTGGTATGACTTTTACCGCGTAGGCAGACAAGCCTTTGTTGTTGGTGGTGGGCTCAAAAGTCACCGCCGCGTCTTTCTTGATCAGCTCAGGATTAGCAACCTTAATCACATGAAAATAGCGGTTGTCGCCGTTTTCATCTTTGATAAATCCAAAGCCTTTATCTTTAAACCACGTTGTGATTGTTCCGTTCATTGCTGTTTCCGCCTGATTAACCTATTACTCGTAGAGTATACCTACTCAATTTGCGCGCAGTGTAAAACACAGGCCATGTCTTTGGCTACTCGTTACCCCAACGATTGAGGAACTCTGCGATATCATCGATACGCTGAGCGTCGACACCAGCCACGGTTGCCATCTCCTGCTGCGCTTCTTCGCTGATCTCTTCGTTGTTCATCAAACGGGTGATCAACTGCTGGAAGTAGTGCGCCAGCGCGTCACGTTCTGTGTCGCTCACCGGCTTTGCGGCCTCGGTCGCGTACTCGTCGGCGATATCATAATATTTAAGCGGAATGTCGTTGTTCATCAGTTGCTCCGGGGTAAATGCGTGTGCCAGCAGTTGCCTGCCGCGTCTGATGTGAATGATAGCATTCTTATTTCATGGTTCGCGATCTGTTTTATTGGCCACTATGTATTACATATATCAATAATGTTTTCTGGCACCACTTCGTATTTAATAAACTTTTCCGTATTTAAATAACAGTATTCTTATTCAGTTCGATATAATGGCTACGAATTAAATAATAAGTCTGGAAGGAAATATTAATTTACTTTAATTACATAATTGATATCTGTCATCTGCAGTTGGCCCAATCCCATCGCTAGTCGCCCATTTGCCCACATTCATCTTCTGGACAACACTCTACGATGACACCACTGACCCAACACGTGGAGCAAACACCATGAACATCACGCAAATCCGTAACGCCACGCAGCACATCACCTTTGGTGGCAAAACCTTTCTGATCGACCCTATGCTGGCGGCAAAAGGCACTTATCCGGGCTTTGCTGGAACGGCACGCGCCGAGATCCGCAACCCGACCGTTGATCTGCCCGTCGATATCGACACCCTGCTCAACGTTGATGCGCTGATCGTGACCCATCTGCATGAAGACCACTGGGATGAAGCCGCGGCTCGTGTCGTGCCGAAAGACAAACCGATTTATGTGCAAAACGATCGCGATGCGCAGGTACTGCGGGAACAAGGTTTCACGCAACTGACCGTACTGACGCAAAACACCGCGCTCGGAGATATCACCCTGCGTAAAACAGGCGGCCAGCACGGTTCGGATCGCGCTTACGCCATCCCGCAAATGGCAGAGCGTCTGGGTGATGCCTGCGGGGTTATCTTCCAGCATCCGGCGGAAAAAACGCTGTATCTGGTCGGGGACACCATCTGGCGCGACGAGGTGGAAACCAACATGCGGACGTTCCAACCAGGCGTAGTCATTCTGAACGCAGGCTTTGCCCACGTTATCGGTTTTGGCCCAATTATCATGGGCGCGGAAGATGTGCTAAAAACCCACTTCACGCTGCCCGAAGCACAAATTGTGGCGACCCACATGGAGGCGATTAACCACTGTCTGCTGACTCGCTCAGCCTTGAAAGAGTACGCCCGCGACAACCAGATTGCGCAATTCGTTAACGTGCCGGAAGATGGCGAAACCCTGACGTTTTAAACTCCACAGAGGAATCGTATGCAACCGCTTAACGTCGCCATTGTTGCCGTGGAAGATTTCAGCCCGTTTCACTTCTCGGTGCCGTGCATTATTTTTAGCGACAAAGTAGCGGCGAAAAAGCGCTTTGAGGTGCAACTGTGCGCTGAACAGCCGGGCATCGTTTCCTCGCAGGATGGCTTCTCCATTACCGCAGCCTACGGCTATGAAGCGGTGGAGACCGCCGATATTGTGGTGATCCCCTGGTGGGGCACCACCGCGCATCGGCCACCACAAAGCCTGCTTGATGCGCTCAACCGCGCCCGACAAAACGGCGCGCAGATTGTCGGGCTATGTCTGGGCGCGTTTGTTCTCGGCTATGCCGGTCTGCTGGATGGCAAACGGGCGGCTACGCACTGGGAGTTCGAACAGGATTTTCAGGCGCGCTTTCCGGCCGCTCGTCTGGATATCAACGCGCTATACGTGGATGACGACGGTATTATTACTTCGGCAGGCACCGCCGCCGCGCTGGATTGCTGTCTGTATGTCATCCGTCAGCACTTTGGCAGCACGGTAGCGAATCAGATTGCCCGACGGATGATTGTGCCGCCACATCGCGAGGGCGGCCAGGCGCAGTTTATTGAGCAGCCGGTGGCGAAAAATACCAATGATCAGCGCATCAACGTCCTGCTCGACTATTTGCGCCAGCATCTCCATGAACCACATAACCTCGACGAGCTGGCGCAACGGGTGATGATGAGTCGTCGCACCCTCACCCGTCATTTTATGAAAGCCACCGGATCAAGCGTGGCTGAATGGTTGATTGCCGAGCGCCTGCGCCGTAGCCAGACGTTGCTGGAGTCCAGCCAGTTACCCGTTGAACGCATCGCCGAACAGGTTGGTTTTCAGTCGCCCGTCACCTGGCGCCAGCATTTTAAATCCCACTTTGGCGTTAGCCCGGCTGAATGGCGTAAAACCTTTCGCGGCGATTAGCCTCTTTTTTGCGCCAGCCAGACGGTGTGCCCGGTGCAGTGCGGATCGTCCATCACCATCTCGATCACCGCAAAGCCATGCGCTGACAGCAATGCGCGGTATTCGTCCGGCGCGAGGCTGGCGTGAAACAGCGGCTCGCCCTCAAATTGCCCCATCGCGATGCCGTTGTCCGTGCCGCTGGTAAACATCAGGGCGCTGCCGGGATGGCTTAGGCGGTCAAAAATCGGGAACATCTTTTGCTGGTCCTGCTGAGTTAAATGGAAAAAGCTGTCCCAGGCGATCAGACCATCGAAAGTCTCATTGAGTGTCAGCTCGCGCATATCCTGCTCCAGCCAGCGCTGTGCGGGAAAAGTGTTCCGGGCCCGCGCCAGCATCGCCGGGGAACCATCAACGCCGGTAAGCTGAAAACCTTGCTGGATAAAATAACCGGCGATCGGCTGACCGTTGCCGCAGCCAATATCCACAATGCTGCCCTGCCCGCCGATCACGGAAATAAATTTATCGAGCCAGCTTTTCTCGAACAAGGTGCGCGAGCGCTGGCTGGCAAAGGCATCCGCATAACGTCGGTAGATGGACAGAATATTATTTGCCGCAGAATCGCTCACAATGTCCTCACTTTTTTCTTCTGTTAGGTATATAACGACGATAAATCCTCCAGCACACTATCCTCAAACCCTGGAATGTGCCTCGCAGAACCCATGCGCAAATACCCCAAAACCGTCCCGCTGTGGCATCATAGCGCACAGATAACGTCATGACAGGGGTGATAAACGTGAAACCGGTAACGCTATACGATGTTGCAGACCATGCAGGCGTCTCTTACCAGACTGTCTCGCGCGTCGTGAACCAGGCCAGCCACGTTTCCGCAAAAACCCGACAGAAAGTTGAGGCCGCGATGGCGGAACTCAATTACATCCCTAACCGCGTCGCACAGCAGCTGGCTGGCAAACAGACGCCGCTGATTGGCGTTGTGACGGCAAACCTTGCCCTGCATGCCCCCTCACAAATCGTTGCCGCCATAAAATCCCGCGCCGACCAGTCTGGTGCCAGCGTGGTGATCGCCATGGTCGAGCGCAGCGGCGTGGAGTCCTGTAAAGCTGCGGTCCACAATCTGCTTGCTCAACGTGTAACCGGGCTTATCATCAACTATCCGCTGGATGAAGAAGACGCTATTGCCGTGGCCGCCGCCTGCGGTACGGTGCCGGTGCTGTTTCTCGATGTCTCTGACCTGACGCCAATTAACAGCGTGATTTTCTCTCATGACGATGGCGCGCGCCTCGGCGTTGAACACCTGGTGCAGTACGGACATCAGCGTATCGCCCTGCTGAGCGGGCCGCACACTTCCGTTTCGGCAAGGCTTCGACATGCGGGCTGGCACAAGTATCTGGCACATTACCAGCTACAACCCGCTGTGGAGCTGGAAGGCGACTGGAGCGCGATGTCTGGTTTTCAGCAAACGATGCACATGCTAAATAACGGTAACCCCCCTACCGCCATGCTGGTCGCTAACGATCAAATGGCGCTGGGCGCAATGCGGGCAATCAGCGAGTTCGGTCTGCGGGTCGCCGTAGATATATCGGTAATAGGCTACGATGACACAGAAGACAGCGCCTGTTACATCCCACCGCTGACCACCATCAGGCAGGATTTCCCGTTGCTGGGTGAAACCAGCGTCGACAGGCTGCTGCAACTCCCCCGTGGCGAATCAACCGCGGGCAACCAACTGCTGCCAGTCACCCTGGTCAAGCGCAAAACGGTTCTGCCTCCCGATACGCAAACCACCACTCCCCAGGCGCTGGCGGATTCACTGATCCAGCTGGCACGGCAAGTTTCTCAGCTCACCCCTAAAATGTGAACGCATAACAATTGTGTGAGTCAGTTCACTTATTGAACGCCCCATCCTTTACAGCAAGGAGCGCTTGTTCGTATTTTGATTGAAATTGTGAGCGAGTAACAAATTCAAACAGGATACCGTTATGAACCTGAACACAGATTCACTCTCCGCTGTTCTGGCCCGCCGCGACTGGGAGAATCCCGGCGTCACGCAGCTCAACCGGCTGGAAGCGCATCCGCCTTTTTGTAGCTGGCGCTCAGCGGATGATGCACGTACCAATCAGCGCTCGACTCAGTTACGCTCGCTGAATGGCCAGTGGCAATTTGCCTGGTTTGCCGCACCGGAGGCTGTGCCGGAAAGCTGGCTGACAAGCGATCTGCCACAGGCAGACATCATCAACGTCCCCTCTAACTGGCAGATGGACGGTTATGATGCGCCAATTTATACCAACGTCACCTACCCAATCCCGGTTAATCCTCCGTACGTTCCGGCACAGAATCCGACAGGATGTTACTCGCTCACATTTAATATCGAAGACGCGTGGTTAGATGAAGGTCAGACGCGCGTTATTTTTGACGGGGTCAATTCCGCATTTCATTTGTGGTGCAATGGTCGCTGGGTCGGTTACGGTCAGGACAGCCGTCTACCGTCTGAGTTTGATCTTAGCGATTATCTGCTGCGCGGCGAAAACCGCCTGGCTGTGATGGTGCTGCGCTGGAGCGACGGCAGCTATCTGGAAGACCAGGACATGTGGCGCATGAGCGGCATTTTTCGCGATGTCTCCCTGCTGCATAAGCCCACTACGCAAATCCGCGACCTGCGCATTAATACCCGATTTAATGACGACTTCAGCCGCGCCACGCTGGAAGCGGAAGTCAGAGTTGCGGGCAGCGAGAGCGAAGATTTACGCGTCACCCTACAATTGTGGGAAGGTGAAACGCTCAGCCACGAAACGACCTCACCGCTCGGCAGCGAGATCATTGATGAACGCGGCGCTTATCATGACCGGGTGACTCTACGTCTGAACGTCGAAAAACCGGCGCTGTGGAGTGCCGAAACGCCCAATCTGTACCGCGCCGTTGTGCAGTTACGTACCGCGGACGGAGTGCTGATTGAAGCGGAAGCCTGTGACGTTGGCTTTCGCCAGGTTTGTATCGAAAACGGTCTGCTGCTGTTAAACGGCAAGCCGCTGTTGATTCGCGGTACCAACCGCCATGAGCACCATCCGGTCAACGGCCAGGTGATGGATGAGGCGACGATGGTGCAGGACATCATCCTGATGAAGCAGAATAACTTCAACGCCGTGCGCTGTTCCCATTACCCGAACCATCCGCTGTGGTACACCCTGTGCGATCGCTACGGCCTGTATGTGGTCGACGAAGCCAACATTGAAACCCACGGCATGGTGCCGATGAATCGCCTCACCGACGATCCCGCCTGGCTGCCAGCCATGAGCCAGCGCGTCACGCGCATGGTGCAGCGCGATCGCAACCATCCGAGCATTATCATCTGGTCACTGGGCAATGAATCCGGCCATGGCGTCAATCACGACGCGCTCTACCGCTGGATAAAATCAGAAGATCCGTCACGTCCGGTACAATATGAAGGCGGCGGCGCAAATACCGCGGCGACCGACATTATTTGCCCGATGTACGCCCGCGTCGATCAGGATCAGCCCTTCCCGGCTGTTCCCAAATGGTCGATTAAAAAGTGGCTGTCGATGCCAGGCGAACAACGCCCGCTGATCCTTTGTGAATACGCCCACGCTATGGGCAACAGCTTTGGCGGCTTCGCCAAATACTGGCAAGCGTTCCGTCAGTATCCGCGCCTGCAGGGCGGATTTGTCTGGGACTGGGTGGATCAGTCGCTGACCAAATATGATGAGAACGGCAAATCGTGGTCAGCCTACGGTGGCGATTTTGGCGACACGCCTAACGATCGTCAGTTTTGCATGAACGGGCTGGTGTTCGCCGATCGCACCCCGCATCCGGCGTTATATGAGGCCAAGCATGAACAGCAGTTTTTCCAGTTCACGCTACTGCCGGGCGCTGAACGCCAGATTGAAGTGACCAGCGAATATCTGTTCCGCCGCAGCGATAACGAAGTTCTGCACTGGTCGATTGCCCTGGATGGCAACCCGCTGGCCGCCGGAGAAATCGTTCTGGATATCGCCCCACAGGGCCGCCAGGTGATTACCCTGCCGAACGTTCCGATGCCGGACACCGCAGGCGAGCTGTGGCTGACGGTGCGCGTAGAGCAGCCTCAGGCGACCGCATGGTCAGAAGCCGGGCACATCAGCGCCTGGCAGCAGTGGGAGCTGGAAGAGAAGCTCAGCCTGGTACGTCCATCACGCGCCAGCAGCGCACCACAACTGGATGTTAGCGAAAGCAATTTTACCGTGGTGGCCAACAACACACGCTGGCAATTCGATCGTCAGTCCGGCCTGCTGACACAATACTGGATTGATGATGCAGCCCAGCTGTTAACCCCGCTGACCGACCAGTTCACCCGTGCGCCGCTGGACAACGACATCGGCGTGAGCGAGTCAACCCGCATCGACCCTAACGCCTGGGTCGAGCGTTGGAAGGCTGCCGGTCATTATCAGGTCGAAGCAACGTTACTGCACTGTGCTGCCGATACTCTCAGCAATGCGGTACTGATCACCACCGAACATGCGTGGCAGTATCAGGGCAAAACGCTGTTCATCAGCCGAAAAAACTACCGCATTGACGGCAGTGGTGAAATGCAAATAACGGTGGATGTCTACGTTGCCAGCGGTACGCCGCATCCGGCCCGCATCGGCCTGAGCTGCCAGCTGGCGCAGGTCGCAGAGCGAGTGAACTGGTTAGGTCTCGGCCCACATGAGAACTACCCGGACCGCCTGGGCGCCGCCTGTTTTGATCGCTGGGATCTGTCGCTTGATGAGATGTACACCCCGTATGTTTTCCCAAGTGAAAACGGTCTGCGCTGCGGCACGCGCGAACTGCACTACGGCGCGCATCAGTGGCGCGGAGACTTCCAGTTCAACATCAGCCGCTTTAGCCAGCAGCAACTGATGGAAACCAGCCACCGCCATTTGCTGCAACCTGAAGCGGGCACCTGGCTCAATATTGATGGCTTCCATATGGGCGTCGGCGGCGATGATTCGTGGAGTCCATCCGTGTCGCCGGAATTTCTGCTGAGCGCCGGACGTTATCACTACCAGGTTATCTGGGGTTAAACATAATAATAATGGGCAGGTTATGACCTGCCCTTATTTTGCCTGAGGAAGTCAGTTATGTATTATTTAAAAAACACTAACTTTTGGATGTTCGGCTTTTTCTTCTTCTTTTACTTTTTTATTATGGGTGCGTATTTCCCCTTCTTCCCTATCTGGTTACACGATGTAAACCATATCAGCAAAGGCGATACCGGTATCATCTTCGCCTGTATCTCACTGTTTTCTTTGTTATTCCAGCCAATTTTTGGACTGCTATCCGATAAGCTTGGCCTGCGTAAACATCTGCTGTGGGTAATTACCGGCATGCTGGTAATGTTTGCCCCGTTCTTTATTTACGTTTTTGGTCCGTTATTACAGGTTAATATTTTACTGGGTTCAATTGTCGGCGGAATTTATCTTGGCTTTATTTACAATGCCGGCGCTCCGGCGATTGAAGCCTATATTGAAAAAGCCAGCCGCCGAAGCAACTTTGAATTTGGTCGCGCGCGCATGTTTGGCTGCGTGGGCTGGGCGCTGTGCGCCTCGATTGCCGGCATTATGTTCACCATCAATAACCAATTTGTCTTTTGGTTAGGCTCCGGCTGTGCAGTCATTCTGGCATTGCTGCTGTTATTTTCAAAAACAGATGCCCCCTCTTCTGCAAAAGTCGCAGATGCGGTAGGCGCCAATAACTCGGCATTCAGCCTGAAACTGGCGCTGGAGTTATTCAAACAACCGAAACTTTGGTTTCTCTCCCTGTACGTGGTTGGCGTTTCCTGTACTTACGATGTGTTTGACCAGCAGTTCGCCAACTTCTTTACCTCGTTCTTTGCCACCGGCGAACAGGGCACCCGCGTGTTTGGCTACGTCACGACCATGGGTGAATTACTCAATGCCTCGATCATGTTCTTTGCGCCGCTGATTGTGAATCGCATTGGCGGGAAGAACGCCCTGCTGCTGGCCGGTACGATCATGTCGGTGCGAATCATAGGCTCGTCATTCGCTACCACTGCATTGGAGGTCGTGATCCTCAAAACGCTGCATATGTTTGAGATACCGTTCCTGATCGTCGGCTGCTTCAAGTACATCACCAGTCAGTTTGAAGTACGTTTCTCGGCCACGATTTACCTGGTATGTTTCTGTTTCTTCAAACAGTTAGCAATGATTTTCATGTCAGTTCTGGCCGGGAAAATGTATGAGAGTATTGGTTTCCAGGGAGCGTATCTGGTGCTGGGGATTATTGCGCTGAGCTTCACGCTGATTTCCGTATTTACCCTTAGCGGGCCGGGGCCGTTTTCCCTGCGGCGGCGTCGCGAAAGCGTCGCGCTGTAAAAGCCTCTTTGCCGGATGCACCACTCACGTGGTTTATCCGGCCTACAACGCGCCATCTTCACACGACCATCCTGACCTGGAGGTTTAAGTTCTGCGGGCAACAAACCGCTTTTTTACCATTATGGTAAAACGGGGCGAGAAGCCAGGTCATAGCATGAGCAGAAAGACAATTGCGGTAACGGCGCTCTTTATCAGCGCATTACTTTCAGGATGTGGCAGCATTGATGCACGCACGGCAGGCGAGAATTCAGATACCTATTACGTGGGTATGCATCATGATATTGATAAACTAAAAAACCCAGGCGCTTACGATTATAACTATTTCGATTTAGCGCTGTTATTTGTTGATGTACCGTTATCGATCGTGGCCGATACGGTTTATGCGCCGTTTGATTACTATCACGGGCCGTATAAGAAAGTTGATTAGGACGTAGGCCCGGTAAGCATTGCGCCACCGGGCATCACACGATGTTACTCTTCAATCGCCTGACGAATTTGCTGCAACGACGCGGGATCGTCAATGGTCGTTAGATCGCCAGGATCGCGGCCTTCACAGATCGCCTGGATCGTCCGTCTGAGCATTTTGCCGGAGCGCGTTTTCGGCAACTGCGACACAAACCAGACGTGCGCCGGACGACCAAAGTTACCAATCTGACTGTCCACCAGCGCCATAATCGCCTTCTCTTCCGAATGCGCGATGTCGCGATCTTCAAGGCTGTCGCTCTGTTTCGGAATAACAAACGCGACTGCTACCTGCCCCTTCAGCGCGTCCTTCACGCCGACCACCGCCACTTCGGCAACGTTCGGATAGCTGGAAATACTCTCCTCTATCTCACGCGTCCCCAACCGGTGCCCGGCCACGTTAATGACATCATCCGTACGGCCAAGGATGAAGTAATAGCCGTCAGCGTCACGAATGCCCCAGTCAAAGGTGGCGTACACCTGGCGAGAAAACAGCGACCAGTAGGTATTCACAAACCGCGCGTCATCCCCCCAGATGGTCTGAATACAGCCCGGCGGCAGCGGCCCTTCAATCACCAGCATGCCCTTCTCATTCGCTTCGCATGGCTCACCGCTTACCTCATTGAGCAACTGCACGTTATAGCCGTACATCGGCACGCCAGGACTGCCCAGCCGCGCCGGGCGGTCGTCCAGCCCGCGGGCGATCGCCATAATCGGCCAACCGGATTCGGTCTGCCAGTAGTTGTCGATAACCGGGACGCCCAGCGTTTCCGTTACCCAACTGGCGGTCGGTTCGTCCAGCGGCTCCCCCGCCAGATACAGCACCTCCAGCGAGGAGAGATCGTGATTACGGATTTGCGCGGTCGGGAATTTCTTCAGTACACGTATCGCCGTTGGCGCGGAGAACATCCGGCTGACCTGATACTTCTCAACAATTTTCCACCATACGCCACAGTCCGGATACGTTGGCAGCCCTTCGTACACCACCGTCGCCATTCCCGCCAGCAGTGGGGCATACACGATATAGGAATGCCCAACCACCCAGCCGATATCCGATGCGCAGAAGAACACGCCGCCCGATTTACCGCCGAAAATGGTGTCCATCGAGGTCGCCAGCGCGACCGCGTAGCCGCCAACGTCGCGCTGCACGCCTTTCGGTTTACCGGTTGTCCCGGAGGTGTAGAGAATGCAGGACGTTTCGTTCGACTCCAGCCAGGCAACCGGCACCCGCGCGCCGAGATGCTGTTGGCGCAGCGCGGCAAAGTCGAGGTCTCGCCCCTCTACTCGCGCCATTTTCGCCAGACCGCGATCGACCAATACCACATGACGCGGCTGGTGCTGCGCCTGATCGATCGCATCATCGAGCAGCTTTTTATACGGCAGGATTTTGCCGCCGCGCGCCCCGGCATCCGCCGACACGATAACCACCGGTCGGGCGTCGTCGATACGCGCCGCTACGCTGTGCGAGGCGAAACCACCGAACACCACCGAGTGGATCGCCCCAATGCGCGCGCAGGCCAGCAGCGTAATGTGCGCCTCGGCGATCATCGGCATATAAACCAGTACCCGATCGCCGCGCTGTACGCCCAGTGACAACAACATCGCCGCCGCGACGTTCACTTCGTCATACAGCTGACGAAAGGTAAACGTGCGTTCTTCTTCAGTTTCTGATGACACAGCAATCAGCGCCAGCGCGTCAGGCTGTTTCTCCAGCCAGCGGTCGATGGCGTTGTGGCACAGATTGGTCGTGCCGCCGCAAAACCAGCGGGCAAACGGCGGATTACTGTGGTCCAGCACCTGCGTATACGGCTGCTGCCAGTCAATACGCTGGGCCTGCTCGGCCCAGAACGACTCCGGCTGCGTAATAGAACGTTGATAAAACTCGCTATAAGACATAATGCTCTCTTGTTGAACTTACGCCTTGCCGCACGCAGGTTTAGATTACATAAAGGTCCATATACTCATTGACCGGCATCTGCTCCAGGCGAGTTCTGTCCAGGGAGACATCCAGGATGCGCTGCTGCTGACGGGTCGGGAACTGACGCGCTAGGTTAATTTTGAACTTCTCGACCAGTTTCGGCATACCGTCATTACGACGGCGCGCGTGGCCGATTGGGTATTCCACTACCACTTCTTCAAAGCGTGAGCCGTCGGTGAATTCCAGCGTGATGGCATTCGCGATGGCGCGTTTTTCCGGGTCGTGGTAATCGGCAGTAAAGGCCGGATCTTCGAAGCAGCTAATCTTTTCACGCAGGGCGTCAATGCGTTTATCCTGCGCCACGCCGTCTTCGTAATCTGCCGCCGTTAAGCGTCCGAACAGCAACGGGATAGCCACCATGTACTGGATGCAGTGATCACGATCCGCCGGGTTATTCAGCGGGCCTTTTTTATCGATGATGCGGATACAGGCTTCGTGCGTACGAATGGTCACTTTTTCGATATCGGCAGCGGTCTTACCGGCGGCCTGTAACTGCTCGTACAGCGTCATCGCCGCTTCTACCGCGGTCTGCGAGTGGAACTCTGCCGGGAAGGAAATTTTAAACAGCACGTTTTCCATCACGTATGAACCGTACGGACGCTGGAAGCGGAAAGATTCGCCTTTGAAAGAGACATCGTAAAAGCCCCAGGTTTTCGCCGTCAGCGCGGACGGGTACCCCATTTCACCGGTTTTCGCCATCAGCGCCAGACGTACCGCGCGCGATGTCGCATCGCCTGCCGCCCAGGATTTACGCGTGCCGGTATTCGGCGCATGACGATAGGTACGCAGCGACTGACCGTCGACCCACGCCAGCGAGACGGCGTTGAGAATTTCATCCCGGTTCAGGCCGAGCATCTCGGCAACTACCGCCGTTGAGGCGACTTTGACCAGCAGGACGTGATCCAGTCCTACGCGGTTGAAGGAGTTTTCCAGCGCGATACAGCCCTGAATTTCATGGGCTTTAATCATTCCGGTTAACACTTTTTTCATGGTTAACGGCGCTTTCCCCACCGCAACTGCATTGCGCGACAGCCAGTCAGCCGTCGCCAGAATACCGCCGAGGTTATCGGAAGGATGGCCCCATTCCGCGGCCAGCCAGGTATCGTTAAAGTCCAGCCAGCGGATCATCGCGCCGATGTTAAACGCCGCCTGCACTGGATCAAGCTGGAACTGGGTGCCCGGAACGCGCACACCGTTCGGGACGACAGTACCCGGTACGATCGGCCCCAGCAATTTTTTACAGGCCGGATATTCCAGCGCTTCCAGGCCACAGCCAAGGGTATCAAGCAGGCAATAATGCGCGGTGTCATACGCCACCTTCGAGGTGATCTCATAGTTCATGACGTAATCAACGATATCAACGATTTCGCGGTCAAATTCAGGGCGGACGTTCGAAATATTTGCGGACATAGGGTACAACTCCTGTTTTTATCTTTATACCCGTCATACTTCAATCTGCATGCGCGTTGGCTACGCTCGCTCACCCCAGTCACATAGTTCGCTATGCTCCTGGGGGTTCACTCACTTGCCGCCTTCATGCAACTCGAATTATTTAGGGTATAGAGGTTTTGAATTAACAACGTTTTTCAATCGGGACAAATTCGCGATCTTCCGGGCCGGTATAGTTGGCGGAAGGACGGATGATTTTGTTGTCCTGGCGCTGTTCGATGATGTGCGCCGCCCAGCCGGTGACGCGGGCGATAACGAACAGTGGTGTGAACATTTCAGTGGGGACGCCCATCATGTTGTAGGAAACCGCCGAGAACCAGTCGAGGTTGGGGAACATCTTTTTCGTTTCCCACATCACCTCTTCCAGACGATCGGCAATGTTGTACATTTTCAGCGAACCGCCTTCCTGAGAAAGCTGTTTCGCCACGCGCTTGATCACCTGATGGCGCGGGTCGGCGATGGTGTAAACCGGGTGACCAAAGCCAATCACCACTTCTTTGTTTTCAACGCGTTTACGGATATCCGCTTCGGCTTCGTCCGGCGTTTCGTAGCGCTGTTGGATCTCCAGCGAGACTTCATTCGCGCCGCCGTGTTTCGGCCCACGAAGTGCGCCAATTGCGCCGATAATCGCGGAGTACATATCAGAGCCCGTTCCCGCAATCACACGCCCCGTGAAGGTAGAAGCGTTAAACTCGTGCTCGGCATACAGCACCAGCGAAATGTGCATCGCCTTTTCCCAGCTTTGCGACGGCTTTTCACCATGCAGCAAATGCAAGAAGTGACCGCCAATAGAATCATCGTCGGTTTCCGGCTGAATGCGCTCGCCGTTATGGCTGTAGTGATACCAGTACAGGAGGATAGAACTGAGCGAAGCCAGTAGTTTGTCGGCAATATCACGTGCGCCGGATACGGTATGTCCTTCTTTTTCCGGCAGCGTACAGCCCAGCGCGGAAACACCAGTACGCATCACATCCATCGGATGTGAGGCAGCAGGAAGCGCTTCCAGTACGGTACGCACGTTAGCGGGCAATCCGCGCAGCGCTTTCAGTTTGCTTTTATAGGCGGTGAGCTCATCACGGGTGGGTAATTTCCCGTGAATCAGCAGATGCGCAACTTCTTCAAATTCGCACTGTTGCGCCAGATCTAGAATATCGTAGCCACGATAGTGCAGATCGTTACCGCTTTTACCCACGGTACATAAGGCAGTATTTCCGGCAGCGACACCTGACAGCGCAACCGATTTTTTAGGTTTAATGACATGGGTACTGTTTTGCAGGATCGTTGTGTCGCTCATGTTGTCCTCGTCATTTTTATAATATGTAGGGTACAAATTTATTGCCGGATGGCGGCTACGCCTTATCCGGCCTACAACGGCTACTTTTTGGTGTACAACGCGTCGAGCTTCTCTTCGAACTGGTAGTAATTGATGCTTTCGTACAGCTCGTTGCGCGTCTGCATAATGTCGATAACGTTCTTTTGCGTACCTTCCTGACGCAGCACGTTGTAAACCTTCTCCGCCGCGCGGTTCATGGCGCGGAAAGCTGACAGCGGGTACAGCGCCATCGCGACGTTCGCGCTGCGCAGTTCATCGGTGGTAAACAGCGGCGTAGCGCCAAACTCAGTAATGTTGGCGAGGATTGGTACCTGTACCGCATCAGCAAACTGGCGGTACATCGCAAGTTCGGTAATGGCTTCCGGGAACAGCATGTCAGCGCCCGCTTCGACATACGCCTGGGCACGATCGATGGCTGCCTCTAACCCTTCCACCGCCAGCGCATCGGTCCGCGCCATAATCACAAAGTTGGGATCGGTGCGCGCATCAACGGCGGCGCGGATCCTGTCGACCATCTCTTCTTTCGAGACGATCGCCTTGTTCGGACGATGACCGCAGCGCTTGGCGCCAATTTGATCTTCAATATGCAGCGCAGCAGCACCCGCTTTGGAAATCGACTTGACGGTACGCGCCACGTTGAATGCAGACGATCCAAAACCGATATCCGCATCCACCAGCAATGGCAGCGGGCAAACATCCGTAATGCGACGAATATCAGTCAGCACATCATCAAGGGTTGAAATACCGAGATCCGGCAGCCCCAGCGATCCCGCCGCGACGCCGCCGCCGGAGAGATAAATCGCCTGATAGCCGGCGCGTTGAGCCAGCAGAGCGTGGTTGGCGTTGATGGTGCCAACGATTTGTAATGGGTTTTCTTTGGTGAGCGCAGCGCGAAACGCCAGCCCTGGGGAGTGTAGAGACATATCCCGTCCTCTTGTTATCAACTTGTTATCGTTCGTTGATATTTCTAAAGCAAGGGGTATGCCAAAGACCTTAACTTCTGCTCAAATTCTATTTTTTATTTTTAAAACAATGAATTATATTTATTACCTGCATTTTTTATATACAAAAGCGTGTCAGCTATCGTTTCATGAAACGTTCCTTCACGTTTCATTGCAACATTTATGAAACACAACTAAACCCTACTACTCGGTTCCTTACTTTTTGGGGTTGGTTATGGCAGATACGCATCTACCGCCGCGAGTGAACGACGATAAACCGGTTATCTGGACAGTCTCAGTCACCCGCCTGTTTGAACTTTTTCGCGACATCAGTCTGGAGTTCGACCACCTGGCGACCATCACCCCCATTCAGCTTGGTTTTGAAAAAGCGGTGGCCTATATCCGTAAGAAGCTGGCCACCGAGCGTTGCGACGCCATCATTGCGGCGGGCTCCAACGGAGCGTATCTGAAAAGCCGTTTATCGATTCCGGTGATCCTGATTAAACCCAGCGGATTCGACGTGCTGCAGGCGCTGGCAAAAGCCGGGAAGCTCACCTCGTCGATTGGCGTCATTACCTATCAGGAAACCATCCCTGCGCTTCTCGCCTTTCAAAAAACCTTCAATTTGCAGCTTGAACAGCGCAGCTATATCACCGAAGAAGATGCCCGTGGGCAAATCAACGAGCTGAAGGCCGGCGGCACACAAGCGGTGGTTGGTGCGGGATTAATTACCGATCTGGCAGAAGAAGCAGGTATGACCGGCATCTTTATCTATTCGGCGGCCACCGTGCGCCAGGCTTTTGTCGATGCGCTGGATATGACCCGCCTGACGTTGCGCAGAAACGGTCAGTACGCTTCTGGCGATACGTTACGCACCCGTTATGCGCTGGGAGATATGCGCGGTCACTCTGCGCAGATGGAACAGGTGCGGCACACCATTATGCTCTACGCCCGTTCGCGTGCGCCGGTCCTCATTCAGGGCGAAACAGGAACGGGTAAAGAGCTGGCCGCACAGGCCATTCACCGTGAGTTTTTCACCCGTCAGGAGAATCGGCGCGGTAAACCCTCGCCGCCGTTTGTTGCCGTCAACTGCGGGGCAATCACCGAGTCATTGCTGGAAGCGGAGCTGTTCGGCTATGAGGATGGCGCCTTTACCGGCTCTCGCCGGGGAGGGCGCGCGGGCCTGTTTGAAATCGCTCACGGCGGAACCCTGTTTCTTGATGAGATAGGCGAGATGCCGCTGCCGTTACAAACCCGACTGCTACGCGTGCTGGAAGAAAAAGAGGTTACCCGGGTCGGGGGACATCAGCCGATTCCGGTCGATGTCCGGGTGATTAGCGCCACGCACTGTAATCTGGAGCAGGAGATGAAACAGGGAGAGTTTCGTACCGATCTGTTTTATCGCCTGAGCATTTTACGCCTCAAGCTGCCGCCGCTGCGCGAGCGGTTGCCCGATATCCTGCCACTGGCGGAGGGCTTTTTAAAACAGTCGCTGGCGGAACTGGACGTACCTTTTTCTGAGCCAGTGCGCAAGGGGCTGGGATTAAGTCAGCCGACGCTGCTGAATTATGGCTGGCCGGGGAATATCCGCGAACTGCGTAATATGATGGAACGCCTGGCGCTGTTTTTAAGCGTCGAGCCGCAGCCAGAGCTGAATGTGGATTTTTTACAACAGCTATTACCGGAACTGGCCATTGCTGCTGACTCCCCGCAGCTATCCACATCGTTGACGCCGCAGCAGGTGTTGGCGCAATTCAATGGTGATAAAACCGCAGCTGCACGCTATCTCGGAATTAGCAGAACCACGTTCTGGCGCAGATTAAAAGAAAACCCGCCGGTACAATGACCGACGGGTGTCGTATTTTTTACAGCTGCACGTTATTTTTTCTTGTAAATATTCGCTGTGCCATGGATTTTGTTATCCGTTTGGCCGGAGGTTAATACCACCACGTCAGCGCCTTTCTCTTCAGCTTTCTTCAGAAGGTCTTCTTTCGCATCCGAAGTAGAGACTTCATTACTCGTTGAAATATCACCGATTTTTGTATACTGAGACTCAACCTTTTCAAACTCAACCTTCGTCATAAATTCCGCGGCATACGCGTTGGTAACAACAAAAGCTAACGCACCAATAAGTACTTTAATTCCAGTTTTCATATAAAAGCTCCAGATTTTGTTATATATGCCATCATCGCCCCCTGAACATTCGACATGCGAGTCAAGGATGATTAATAAGTAGTTCAGGCTGACAAAAAGATCCAGAGCAGGCGGAAATATAAAGAGATTTTGCGAATCGTTAATTACGAAAAACGCAGTGGCGCTGCGTTTAACGCGCAGTGTGAGTGAATGCGCAGAATGACGTGCGCACTAAAATTATAGTGTTAGCTGTCTTTCCCGTGTTTACTAATGGAAACGTTGTCTATGGAACCTTTGCACGCCGTTGTACTCACCGTCAGCCTCTTTGTTTTAACCTTTTTTAACCCCGGCGCAAATCTGTTCGTGGTGGTACAAACTAGCCTGGCATCCGGACGACGCGCAGGCGTGATGACCGGTCTTGGCGTGGCCTTAGGCGATGCGTTCTATTCCGGTCTTGGGCTCTTTGGTATGGCAACGCTAATCACCCAGTGTGAAGAGATATTTTCATTGATTAAAATTGTCGGCGGCGCCTATCTGCTGTGGTTCGCCTGGAACAGCATCCGCCATCAGGCTACACCGCAAATGCCCACGCTACAGCAGCCGCTTTCGGCTCCATGGTATGTGTTTTTCCGCCGTGGATTATTAACGGATTTATCTAATCCGCAAACCGTGCTGTTTTTTATTAGTATCTTCTCGGTCACTTTGAGCGTAGACACACCTACGTGGGCCAGACTGATGGCCTGGGCAGGCATTGTGTTGTCTTCCGTTATCTGGCGTATTTTTCTCAGCCAGGCATTTTCTTTGCCCGCTGTGCGCCGTGCTTATGGCCGCATCCAACGCGTTGCCAGCCGAGTCATTGGCGCAATAATAGGTGTCTTCGCGCTAAGGCTTATTTATGAAGGTATTAGCCATCGTTAAGAGAGTTTAACTTGACCATCGTGACGTAATTGTCCGTAATACCGCCTGAATTTTTAATCGCAGGTTGAGTGGCAGTGAGATGGAACAGGTTGAACCGGTAAACGACACATTACTCCTTACGGAATGGCAGGCGCTGATACGACAAACATCGCCTGAAGTTCACACGCTCCTCACATCGTTAAGCGATGAAGAGATCCGCCATTTAGTGACCGTTTTTTATGACTATATGCTCTCCCATGCCCAGAGCGCATTGTTCCTCAATACAGAACAGGTCAGTACCCGTCTCAGCGGCAGTATGTTTGACTGGTTACGCAGCGTGCTTGGCAGCGCGCATGAAGATCTCTCACAACTGCTGGACAAACAGCGCAAAATTGGCGTGGTGCATGCCCGCATCGGTCTGCCCATCGATCTGGTGAATCGCGGTGCACGCAAGCTCAAAGATGAGCTGTATCGGGTGTTGAAAACCAAAGCTGACGACTCATCTTCCCTGCTGAGCAATGCTATCTGTTTCAGCAGTCTGGCAATGGATACAGCGCTGGAGGCCATGACCGTCTCCTATTCGCCAAGCCATCAAAACTCCCTGCATACGCAGGAGCAGTATCGTCTGCAGACTATTTACGATGACGTTAACGTCGAGCGCGAACGGCAAATCCGTTCGTTTACCGACTGGGAAAACCAGTTTATCTATAACATTGCCACCGGAATGCCTTTCGGTGAAATGGTGTTTCTGGCGAACTCTGATTTTGGTATGTGGTTCTCGCATAAGGGAAAACATATTCTTGGCAACAGCAATTTGCTCAAAGAAATGGAATCACTGATTGCAGAGATCGACGCCCGTCTGATGACCACCCTGTCACCTCATCATCAGCCGACAGAACCCGAGCGGATGAGCTTATTACAGGATGTTCGCCAGTTGTCGGCAAAAATCCATTTCCTGCTCGCTTCAATGTTTGAGGCGCTGGTTAAGCAGGAAAATGGTAAAGATTCGCTGACCCAGTTGCTTAATCGCCGCTTTATTCCGACCATCATGCGACGCGAAATCTCGCTGGCGTTACATGCGCGTAAGCCTTTTAGCCTGGCGATGCTGGATATCGACTACTTCAAGCAAATTAACGATAACTTCGGGCATAATACCGGCGATCTGACGCTCAAAAATGTCGCAGCGGTCATTTATGATCATATCCGTAGCAGCGATTACGTGTTCCGCTACGGTGGTGAAGAATTTATGATTCTGCTTGTCGAGTCAGATAAATCGCAGGCCAGTATTATTCTGGAAACGCTGCGTATGAAAATTGCCGGGATGCGCATGGCAGCCTCTGCGACAGAAACGTTTTCTATTACCGTCAGTATCGGTATTGCCGAATATGATTATCATCCCGACTACAAACAGCTGGTTGATAAAGCCGATCGCGCACTTTATCAGGCAAAAAGTAATGGTCGCGACCGCGTTGAGGTTTATCAGGAATAATCATTGTCCTGTAGAGAAATAAATACCCCGTTCAGGGTATTTATCTGACTTGCGATAAATATCAAGCTGTTATTTTTATTCAGGCGTATTGGCATGATGAAAATAACAGCCACGTAATAAGATGCAAATCAAATACACCAAATCTGAATAGCGCTAGCATATCCCGGTGATGACGCCTTCTGAATGCAGAAGGGGAAATATGAGGGATAGTATAAAATCATGAACGGGAAGAAGAGAACGCGCTGGCAGCGCCGTCCTGGCACGATCGGAGGCAAACTGCCGTGGAACGACTGGCGCAACGCCAGCAGCTGGCGAAAAGCCACACAGTTTCTCCTGCTGGCTATTAATATTTATATTGGCGTAACGTTCTATTACTGGGTCCGCTATTTCGAAACCGCCGGTACCAGCGTCTATATTCCAAGGCCAGGTGGTATTGAAGGATGGCTACCAATCGCGGGTTTGATGAATATCCGCTATACGCTGGAGACTGGTTTTCTTCCGCCTATCCATGCCGCCTCTATGCTGCTGTTAGTTGCGTTTATCCTGATTAGTTTGTTGTTAAAAAAAGCCTTCTGTTCGTGGTTATGCCCGGTGGGCACGCTGTCCGAACTGCTCGGCAATCTGGGGAAAAAAGTATTTGGTCGCAACTTCACGCTGCCGCGCTGGCTGGATATCCCGCTGCTCAGCCTGAAGTATCTGTTGCTGAGTTTCTTTTTGTATATCGCCCTGTCGATGCCTGCGCAGGGGATTCAGTATTTTCTAATGTCGGCCTATGGCATGATTATCGACGTGAAGATGCTCGATTTCTTTCGCCATATTGGCTCCGCTACGCTCATCTTTGTAGTCGTTGTCAGCGTACTGAGCCTGTTTATTCGCAATGTCTGGTGCCGCTATCTGTGCCCTTATGGTGCGCTGCTCGGCCTGTTCTCGCTATTCTCGCCGTTTAAAATCCGCCGTAACGCAGACAGCTGCATCGACTGCGGAAAATGCGCGAAAAACTGCCCATCGAATATCCCGGTCGACAGACTGATTCAGGTGCGTACCGTGGAATGCACTGGCTGCATGACCTGCGTTGAATCCTGCCCGGTAGCCTCAACGCTGAGCTTTTCACTGCAGACTCCGCCTGGAGCACAAGGCAACGATGGTAAATCGTTATGGCGTCAGAGGACGATGTCAGGTGTTGCCATGACGCTACTGGTGCTTGGCATTCTGTTTGCCACCATTGGTTATGCCGTTTATGCCAATGTCTGGGATACGCCAGTACCCGATCATATGTATTTCCAGCTGATCCCGAAGGCAAACATGATCGGCCATTAATTTTTTATCCGTATGTTCAAAACCCTGCCAATTCTGGCAGGGTTTCACGCCTGCCCTGCCATTTTAAGACAATTGAACTTGTGCCACCGCGCTCTCGTTTATACAACCTTAAATATCATCCGTAATAATTTTTCTATTTTGTTATGGGCGACTGGGATCAAAATAATGAACGGGATAACATCATGACTAAAATAAAACTGGCACTGCTATTACCTCTGTTTCTGGCAGGTTGTACGATGAGTGACGGGGAATTAAGAAACGCTTACGCTCAGCATTATCAGCAACCTGGTGCCTATGTAGATGCTTATAAACAGAAAATAGCCAGTATGGATATTCATGCGCTGGCCCAATATGCCGCCGCAGAAGATAAGAAAAAAATGCGTGGGCAGCCAAGACTGAAAATCGACGAATTTATTACCATTGAGAACGTGCAGGCGAAAGAAAATCGGGTGGTCTACGATTACTCACTGTCCGAAAGCTGGCTGGCGCTGTCCGCAGATAAACAGCGCGAGAAGCAGACCAATATGAATAAAGACCTGATCTACCGTACCTGCTCGCTGGAAACGGTACGTCTGGCACAGGCAAAAGGGCTGGAAGAAGAGCATAACTATTACAGCCAGTACCCAGACAAAGTCGCCTTTACTTTGAGAACCAGCGCGCAGATTTGTATGCAAAACGGTTTTACACAATAACCGCAATCCACAATGCCTGATGCGCTGCGCTTATCAGGCCTACGATTTGCACGCTGCCGTAGGCCGGATAAAGCGCCCGCGCGCAGATTTGT
>NZ_JAOWHK010000026.1:0-27500 GCF_030332665.1 Citrobacter sp. Cpo090
CACTACGCACACGTAGACTGCCCGGGCCACGCCGACTATGTTAAAAACATGATCACCGGTGCTGCGCAGATGGACGGCGCGATCCTGGTTGTTGCTGCGACTGACGGCCCGATGCCGCAGACTCGTGAGCACATCCTGCTGGGTCGTCAGGTAGGCGTTCCGTACATCATCGTGTTCCTGAACAAATGCGACATGGTTGATGACGAAGAGCTGCTGGAACTGGTAGAAATGGAAGTTCGTGAACTTCTGTCTCAGTACGATTTCCCGGGCGACGACACTCCGATCGTTCGTGGTTCTGCTCTGAAAGCGCTGGAAGGCGAAGCAGAGTGGGAAGCGAAAATCATCGAACTGGCTGGCTTCCTGGATTCTTACATCCCAGAACCAGAGCGTGCGATTGACAAGCCGTTCCTGCTGCCTATCGAAGACGTATTCTCCATCTCCGGTCGTGGTACCGTTGTTACCGGTCGTGTAGAGCGCGGTATCATCAAAGTTGGTGAAGAAGTTGAAATCGTTGGTATCAAAGAGACTGCTAAGTCTACCTGTACTGGCGTTGAAATGTTCCGCAAACTGCTGGACGAAGGCCGTGCTGGTGAGAACGTTGGTGTTCTGCTGCGTGGTATCAAGCGTGAAGAAATCGAACGTGGTCAGGTACTGGCTAAGCCGGGCTCTATCAAGCCGCACACCAAGTTCGAATCTGAAGTGTACATTCTGTCCAAAGACGAAGGCGGCCGTCATACTCCGTTCTTCAAAGGCTACCGTCCGCAGTTCTACTTCCGTACTACTGACGTGACTGGTACCATCGAACTGCCGGAAGGCGTAGAGATGGTAATGCCGGGCGACAACATCAAAATGGTTGTTACCCTGATCCACCCGATCGCGATGGACGACGGTCTGCGTTTCGCAATCCGTGAAGGCGGCCGTACTGTTGGTGCGGGCGTTGTTGCTAAAGTAATGAGCTAATTATTAATTAATTAGCTTTGAGCTTAAAAAGGGCGCTTCGGTGCCCTTTTTGCTGCCTGTTATTTAGCGATTGTCATATTTATTCGCATTTTTTATTCATTCTCCCGCCGCGTAAATAGCATTGTGCTATTGTAATCATAACTATTCTCATTTACACTTTGCACAGAAATTGAACGGGAGCGATCATGTACGTTTGTTTGTGTAATGCGATAAGTGATAAAAAAATACGTCAGGCTGTTCGCCAGTTTCATCCTCAATCCTTTCAGCAATTACGTAAATTTATTCCTGTTGGAAATCAATGCGGTAAGTGCATTCGTGCTGCTCGCGAAGTCATGCAGGATGAATTAACGCAAATGCCAGAATTTAAAGAGATCGCCTAAGTCACACTCTTTTTTTTGACATCCCTGTAGCCCCATCTACGCTCTAAGAGTGGAAGCGGAGGGACTATAAAATGAAAGGTGATGTTAAAATCATAAATTATCTCAATAAACTATTGGGAAATGAGCTTGTCGCGATCAACCAGTATTTTCTCCATGCTCGTATGTTTAAAAACTGGGGACTGACTCGCCTCAATGATGTTGAGTACCATGAATCTATCGATGAGATGAAACACGCTGATAAATACATCGAGCGTATTTTATTCTTAGAAGGGCTCCCAAACTTGCAGGATCTTGGCAAGTTGGGTATTGGCGAAGATGTTGAAGAGATGCTGCAATCCGATCTTCGACTCGAGTTGGATGGGGCGAAAGATCTGCGTGAAGCCATTGCCTATGCCGATAGCGTTCATGACTATGTCAGCCGGGATATGATGATTGAGATCCTGACTGAAGAAGAAGGGCATATTGACTGGCTCGAAACCGAGCTGGACCTGATTGCAAAACTTGGCTTGCAAAATTATCTGCAATCGCAAATTAAAGTCAGTGACTAAACGCCCTGTATCAAATCTATCCAGCCAATAATGAAACCCGCAGCCGCCAGATATGGCCCAAAAGGCAGCGGGTTTTTTAGTACCTGTCTCCCGTAACGGACACAGGAAATCCCGGTGAGACAACATGCCATGCCCGCGGCAAGTAAAACCAACAGTGGTAATGATTCCCAGCGATGCCATGCGCCTAGGGCGGCAAGAAATTTGACATCACCAAAGCCTAATCCTTCCTGTCGGCATATCAAACGATACCCCCAGTAGAACAACGCAAATATCCCATAACCCGCGACGGCACCCCAAAGCGCGTCGGATAACTGTGCAGGTCTGCAGCACTGATGATAAATAAGACCGCCCCACAAAAGAGGGCAGGTGAATTTGTCGGGCAGCAACCCGGTGCGTAGGTCATGGACTAAGAGCAACCCTGATAGCGAGACATAAAACAGCAGAAAGGGGAGGTCGATGTACATGGGCAAACCTTATCTGGTAAAGAGTTTACCTTCGGGTAAGCCCGGCGCCCCTGCAAGTCCGGGATGTGGGCTATGGATACTCTCTTCCACGGAAAACGCGTTGCACCACAGGACATACAATCAGAGTGGAAGGAGGCCCGCATTTGTGAACAAGTGATTAATTTCTACGCGGCACTTGCTTAAGACTGAGATTTACGTATAATGCGCGGGCTTGTCTAATATTGACAGCGGTTCGATATGAGCCACCGGTACTGCGAAAGCAATACCAGACAATGTTCCCAATCGGGGAACTCTGTAAGAACGGTTACACTCTCCCATCAATCGTAATGGGTTTGAGGAGTAACTATTTCGTCTATAAAATAATTGGAGCTCTGGTCTCATGCAGAACCAAAGAATCCGTATCCGTTTGAAAGCGTTTGATCATCGTCTGATCGATCAATCAACCGCGGAAATCGTCGAGACTGCCAAGCGCACTGGTGCGCAGGTTCGTGGTCCGATCCCGCTGCCGACCCGCAAAGAGCGTTTCACCGTTCTGATCTCCCCGCACGTCAACAAAGACGCGCGTGATCAGTACGAGATCCGTACTCACAAGCGTCTGGTTGACATCGTTGAGCCAACTGAAAAAACCGTTGATGCTCTGATGCGTCTGGACCTGGCTGCCGGTGTAGACGTGCAGATCAGCCTGGGTTAATCAGGTCATCGAGCGATTGAGAGGTTGATACAATGATTGGTTTAGTCGGTAAAAAAGTGGGTATGACCCGCATCTTCACTGAAGATGGCGTATCTATCCCAGTAACCGTTATCGAAGTTGAAGCAAACCGCGTTACTCAGGTTAAAGATCTGGCTAACGATGGCTATCGCGCTGTTCAGGTTACCACCGGTGCTAAAAAAGCTAACCGCGTAACTAAGCCGGAAGCTGGTCACTTTGCTAAAGCTGGCGTAGAAGCTGGCCGCGGCCTGTGGGAGTTCCGTCTGGCAGATGGTGAAGAATACACCGTTGGTCAGAACATTAGCGTTGAACTGTTTGCTGACGTTAAAAAAGTTGACGTAACCGGTACCTCTAAAGGTAAAGGTTTCGCTGGTACCGTTAAGCGCTGGAACTTCCGTACCCAGGACGCTACTCACGGTAACTCCTTGTCTCACCGCGTTCCGGGTTCTATCGGTCAGAACCAGACTCCGGGCAAAGTGTTCAAAGGCAAGAAAATGGCAGGTCAGCTGGGCAACGAACGTGTAACCGTTCAGAGCCTGGACGTAGTACGTGTTGACGCTGAGCGCAACCTGCTGCTGGTTAAAGGTGGTGTTCCGGGTGCGACCGGTTGCGACCTGATCGTTAAACCAGCTGTGAAGGCGTAAGGGGATAGCAATGGAATTAGTATTGAAAGACGCGCAGAGCGCGCTGACTGTTTCCGAAACTACCTTCGGTCGTGATTTCAACGAAGCGCTGGTTCACCAGGTTGTTGTTGCTTATGCAGCTGGTGCTCGTCAGGGTACTCGTGCTCAGAAGACTCGTGCTGAAGTAACTGGTTCAGGCAAAAAGCCGTGGCGCCAGAAAGGTACCGGCCGTGCGCGTTCAGGTTCTATCAAGAGCCCGATCTGGCGTTCAGGTGGCGTGACCTTCGCTGCTCGTCCACAGGACCACAGTCAAAAAGTTAACAAAAAGATGTACCGCGGCGCGCTGAAAAGCATTCTGTCCGAACTGGTACGTCAGGATCGTCTGATCGTTGTCGAATCATTCTCTGTAGAAGCGCCTAAAACTAAGCTGCTGGCACAGAAACTGAAAGACATGGCTCTGGAAGATGTGCTGATCATCACCGGTGAGCTGGACGAAAACCTGTTCCTGGCTGCGCGCAACCTGCACAAGGTTGACGTACGCGATGCAACTGGTATCGACCCGGTTAGCCTGATCGCCTTCGACAAAGTCGTAATGACTGCTGATGCTGTTAAGCAAGTTGAGGAGATGCTGGCATGATTCGTGAAGAACGTCTGCTGAAAGTGCTGCGCGCACCGCACGTTTCTGAAAAAGCGTCTACTGCGATGGAAAAAACTAACACCATCGTTCTCAAAGTTGCTAAAGACGCGACCAAAGCAGAAATCAAAGCTGCTGTGCAGAAACTGTTTGAAGTCGAAGTCGAAGTCGTTAACACCCTGGTAGTTAAAGGGAAAGTTAAACGTCACGGACAGCGTATCGGTCGTCGTAGCGACTGGAAAAAAGCTTACGTCACCCTGAAGGAAGGCCAGAATCTGGACTTCGTCGGCGGCGCTGAGTAAGTCGGAGGAGTAATACAATGGCAGTTGTTAAATGTAAACCGACATCTCCGGGTCGTCGCCACGTTGTTAAAGTGGTCAACCCAGAGCTGCACAAGGGCAAACCTTTTGCTCCGCTGGTTGAAAAAAACAGCAAATCCGGTGGTCGTAACAACAATGGCCGCATCACCACTCGTCACATCGGTGGTGGTCACAAGCAGGCTTATCGTATTGTTGACTTCAAACGCAACAAAGACGGTATCCCGGCAGTTGTTGAACGTCTTGAGTACGATCCGAACCGCTCCGCGAACATCGCGCTGGTTCTGTACAAAGACGGTGAACGCCGTTACATCCTGGCCCCTAAAGGCCTGAAAGCTGGCGACCAGATTCAGTCTGGCGTTGATGCTGCAATCAAAGCAGGTAACACCCTGCCGATGCGCAATATCCCGGTTGGTTCTACCGTTCATAACGTAGAAATGAAACCAGGTAAAGGCGGTCAGCTGGCACGTTCCGCTGGTACTTACGTTCAGATCGTTGCTCGTGATGGTGCTTATGTCACCCTGCGTCTGCGTTCTGGTGAAATGCGTAAAGTCGAAGCAGACTGCCGTGCAACTCTGGGCGAAGTTGGCAATGCTGAGCATATGCTGCGCGTTCTGGGTAAAGCAGGTGCTGCACGCTGGCGTGGTGTTCGTCCTACCGTTCGCGGTACTGCGATGAACCCAGTCGACCACCCACATGGTGGTGGTGAAGGTCGTAACTTTGGTAAGCACCCGGTAACTCCGTGGGGCGTTCAGACCAAAGGTAAGAAGACCCGCAGCAACAAGCGTACTGATAAATTCATCGTACGTCGCCGTAGCAAATAATTTTAGAGGATAAGCCATGCCACGTTCTCTCAAGAAAGGTCCTTTTATTGACCTGCACTTGCTGAAGAAGGTAGAGAAAGCGGTGGAAAGCGGAGACAAGAAGCCCCTGCGCACTTGGTCCCGTCGTTCAACGATCTTTCCTAACATGATCGGTTTGACCATCGCTGTCCATAATGGTCGTCAGCACGTTCCGGTATTTGTTTCCGACGAAATGGTCGGTCACAAACTGGGTGAATTCGCACCGACTCGTACTTATCGCGGCCACGCTGCTGATAAAAAAGCGAAGAAGAAATAAGGTAGGAGGAAGAGATGGAAACTTTAGCTCAACATCGCCATGCTCGTTCTTCTGCTCAGAAGGTTCGCCTTGTTGCAGACCTGATTCGCGGTAAGAAAGTGTCGCAGGCTCTGGATATTCTGACCTACACCAATAAGAAAGCGGCTGTACTGGTTAAGAAAGTCCTGGAATCTGCCATTGCTAACGCTGAACACAACGATGGCGCTGACATTGACGATCTGAAAGTTACGAAAATTTTCGTAGACGAAGGCCCGAGCATGAAGCGCATTATGCCGCGTGCAAAAGGTCGTGCAGATCGCATCCTGAAGCGCACCAGCCACATTACTGTGGTTGTGTCCGATCGCTGAGACTCTGGAGACTAGCAATGGGTCAGAAAGTACATCCTAATGGTATTCGCCTGGGTATTGTAAAACCATGGAACTCAACCTGGTTTGCGAACACCAAAGAATTCGCTGACAACCTGGACAGCGATTTTAAAGTACGTCAGTACCTGACTAAGGAACTGGCGAAAGCGTCTGTATCTCGTATCGTTATCGAGCGTCCGGCTAAGAGCATCCGTGTGACCATTCACACTGCTCGCCCGGGTATCGTTATCGGTAAGAAAGGCGAAGACGTAGAAAAACTGCGCAAAGTCGTAGCGGATATTGCTGGCGTTCCTGCTCAGATCAATATCGCCGAAGTGCGTAAGCCTGAACTGGACGCAAAATTGGTTGCTGACAGCATCACTTCTCAGCTGGAACGTCGTGTTATGTTCCGTCGTGCTATGAAGCGTGCTGTACAGAACGCAATGCGTCTGGGCGCTAAAGGTATCAAAGTTGAAGTTAGCGGCCGTCTGGGCGGCGCGGAAATCGCACGTACCGAATGGTACCGCGAAGGTCGCGTACCTCTGCACACTCTGCGTGCTGACATCGACTACAACACCTCTGAAGCGCACACCACTTACGGTGTAATCGGCGTTAAAGTGTGGATCTTCAAAGGCGAGATCCTGGGTGGTATGGCTGCTGTTGAACAACCGGAAAAACCGGCTGCGCAACCTAAAAAGCAGCAGCGTAAAGGCCGTAAATAAGGAGCGTCGCTGATGTTACAACCAAAGCGTACAAAATTCCGTAAAATGCACAAAGGCCGTAACCGCGGTCTGGCTGCTGGCGCGGATGTTAGCTTCGGCAGCTTCGGTCTGAAAGCTGTTGGCCGTGGTCGTCTGACTGCCCGTCAGATCGAAGCAGCACGTCGTGCTATGACCCGTGCAGTTAAGCGTCAAGGTAAGATCTGGATCCGTGTATTCCCGGACAAACCGATCACTGAAAAGCCGCTGGCAGTGCGTATGGGTAAAGGTAAAGGTAACGTGGAGTATTGGGTTGCCTTGATTCAGCCGGGTAAAGTCCTGTATGAAATGGACGGCGTACCGGAAGAGCTGGCCCGTGAAGCATTCAAGCTGGCAGCAGCGAAACTGCCGATTAAAACCACCTTTGTAACTAAGACGGTGATGTAATGAAAGCAAAAGAGCTGCGTGAGAAGAGTGTTGAAGAGCTGAACACCGAGCTGCTGAATCTGCTGCGTGAGCAGTTCAACCTGCGTATGCAGGCTGCAAGTGGCCAGCTGCAACAGTCTCACCTGTTGAAGCAAGTGCGTCGTGACGTCGCACGCGTTAAGACTTTACTGACTGAGAAGGCGGGTGCGTAATGACCGATAAAATCCGTACTCTGCAAGGTCGCGTTGTTAGCGATAAAATGGAGAAATCCATCGTTGTTGCTATCGAACGTTTTGTGAAACACCCGATCTACGGTAAATTCATTAAGCGTACGACCAAACTGCACGTACATGACGAGAACAACGAATGCGGTACTGGTGACGTGGTTGAAATCCGCGAATGCCGTCCGCTGTCCAAGACTAAGTCCTGGACGCTGGTTCGCGTTGTAGAGAAAGCCGTTCTGTAATACAGTAGGCATTCTCAACGAATAAACGGCTCAGCGATGAGCCGTTTATTTTTTCTACCCATATCGTTGAAGCGGTGTTATAATGCCGCGCCCCCGATATGGGGCTTTTTTAACGACCTGATTTTCGGGTCTCAGTAGTAGTTGACATTAGCGGAGCACTAAAATGATCCAAGAACAGACTATGCTGAACGTCGCCGACAACTCCGGTGCACGTCGCGTAATGTGTATCAAGGTTCTGGGTGGCTCGCACCGTCGCTACGCAGGCGTCGGCGATATCATCAAGATCACCATCAAGGAAGCAATTCCGCGTGGTAAGGTCAAAAAAGGTGATGTGCTGAAGGCGGTAGTGGTGCGCACCAAGAAGGGTGTTCGTCGCCCGGACGGTTCTGTCATTCGCTTCGATGGTAATGCATGCGTTATTTTAAACAATAACAGCGAGCAACCTATCGGTACGCGTATTTTTGGGCCGGTAACTCGTGAACTTCGTAACGAGAAGTTCATGAAAATTATCTCTCTGGCACCAGAAGTACTCTAAGGAGCGAATCATGGCAGCGAAGATCCGTCGTGATGACGAAGTTATCGTGTTAACCGGTAAAGATAAAGGTAAACGCGGTAAAGTTAAGAATGTCCTGTCTTCCGGCAAGGTCATTGTTGAAGGTATCAACCTGGTTAAGAAACATCAGAAGCCGGTTCCGGCCCTGAACCAACCAGGCGGCATTGTAGAGAAAGAAGCAGCTATTCAGATCTCTAACCTTGCTATCTTCAACGCGGCAACCGGCAAGGCTGACCGTGTAGGCTTTAGATTCGAAGACGGCAAAAAAGTCCGTTTCTTCAAATCTAACAGCGAAACTATCAAGTAATTTGGAGTAGTACGATGGCGAAACTGCATGATTACTACAAAGACGAAGTAGTCGCTAAACTCATGACTGAGTTTAACTACAATTCTGTCATGCAAGTCCCTCGGGTCGAGAAGATCACCCTGAACATGGGTGTTGGTGAAGCGATCGCTGACAAGAAACTGCTGGATAACGCAGCAGCTGACCTGACAGCAATCTCCGGTCAAAAACCGCTGATCACCAAAGCACGCAAATCAGTTGCAGGCTTCAAAATCCGTCAGGGCTATCCGATCGGCTGTAAAGTAACTCTGCGTGGCGAACGCATGTGGGAGTTCTTTGAGCGCCTGATCACTATTGCTGTTCCACGTATCCGTGACTTCCGTGGCTTGTCCGCTAAGTCTTTCGACGGTCGTGGTAACTACAGCATGGGTGTCCGTGAGCAGATCATCTTCCCAGAAATCGACTACGATAAAGTCGACCGCGTGCGTGGTTTGGATATTACCATTACCACTACTGCGAAATCTGACGAAGAAGGCCGTGCTCTGCTGGCTGCCTTTGACTTCCCGTTCCGCAAGTAAGGTAGGGTTACTGAATGGCTAAGCAATCAATGAAAGCACGCGAAGTAAAGCGCGTAGCTTTAGCTGATAAGTACTTCGCAAAACGCGCTGAACTGAAAGCTATTATCTCTGATGTGAACGCGACCGACGAAGATCGTTGGAACGCAGTTCTCAAGCTGCAGTCTCTGCCGCGTGATTCCAGCCCGTCCCGTCAGCGTAACCGCTGCCGTCAAACAGGTCGTCCGCATGGCTATGTGGGCAAGTTCGGGTTGAGCCGTATCAAACTGCGTGAAGCCGCCATGCGCGGTGAAGTACCAGGCTTGAAAAAGGCTAGCTGGTAATTACCAATTGAATCACGGGAGTAAAGACAGATGAGCATGCAAGATCCGATCGCGGATATGCTGACCCGTATCCGTAACGGTCAGGCCGCGAATAAAGCTGCGGTCACCATGCCTTCCTCCAAGCTGAAAGTGGCAATTGCCAACGTGCTGAAGGAAGAAGGTTTTATTGAAGATTTTAAAGTTGAAGGCGACACCAAGCCGGAACTGGAACTTACTCTCAAGTATTTCCAGGGTAAAGCTGTTGTAGAAAGCATTCAGCGTGTCAGTCGCCCAGGTCTGCGCATTTATAAGCGTAAAGACGAGCTGCCGAAAGTTATGGCTGGCATGGGTATCGCAGTTGTTTCTACCTCTAAAGGTGTTATGACTGATCGTGCAGCGCGCCAGGCTGGTCTTGGTGGCGAAATTATCTGCTACGTAGCCTAATCGGAGGAAAAAATGTCTCGTGTTGCTAAAGCACCGGTCGTTATTCCTGCCGGCGTTGATGTAAAAATCAACGGTCAGGTTATTACGATCAAAGGTAAAAACGGCGAGCTGACTCGTACTCTCAACGATGCTGTTGCAGTAAATCATGCAGATAATGCACTGACCTTCGGTCCGCGTGATGGTTACGCAGATGGATGGGCTCAGGCTGGTACCGCGCGTGCCCTGCTGAATGCAATGGTTGTCGGTGTTACCGAAGGCTTCACTAAGAAGCTTCAGCTGGTTGGTGTAGGTTATCGTGCAGCGGTTAAAGGGAATGTAGTAAACCTGGCTTTAGGTTTCTCTCACCCAGTTGACCATCAGCTGCCTGCGGGAATCACTGCAGAATGTCCGTCTCAGACTGAAATCGTGCTGAAAGGCGCTGATAAACAGCTGATCGGTCAGGTTGCAGCAGATCTGCGCGCCTACCGTCGTCCTGAGCCTTATAAAGGCAAGGGTGTTCGTTACGCCGACGAAGTCGTGCGTACCAAAGAGGCTAAGAAGAAGTAAGGTAACACTATGGATAAGAAATCTGCTCGTATCCGTCGTGCGACCCGCGCACGCCGCAAGCTCCAGGAGCTGGGTGCAACTCGCCTGGTGGTACATCGTACCCCGCGTCATATTTACGCACAGGTAATTGCACCGAACGGTTCTGAAGTTCTGGTAGCTGCTTCTACTGTAGAAAAAGCTATCGCTGAACAATTGAAGTACACCGGTAACAAAGACGCTGCTGCAGCTGTAGGTAAAGCTGTTGCTGAACGCGCTCTGGAAAAAGGCATCAAAGATGTTTCTTTTGACCGTTCCGGGTTCCAATATCATGGTCGTGTCCAGGCACTGGCAGATGCTGCCCGTGAAGCTGGCCTTCAGTTCTAAGGTAGAGGTGTAAGATGGCTCACATCGAAAAACAAGCTGGCGAACTGCAGGAAAAGCTGATCGCGGTTAACCGCGTATCTAAAACCGTTAAAGGTGGTCGTATTTTCTCCTTCACAGCTCTGACTGTAGTTGGTGATGGTAACGGTCGCGTTGGTTTTGGTTACGGTAAAGCGCGTGAAGTTCCAGCAGCGATCCAGAAAGCGATGGAAAAAGCCCGTCGCAATATGATTAACGTCGCGCTGAACCACGGCACCCTGCAGCACCCGGTTAAGGGTACTCACACGGGTTCTCGTGTATTCATGCAGCCGGCTTCCGAAGGTACCGGTATCATCGCCGGTGGTGCAATGCGCGCCGTTCTGGAAGTCGCTGGAGTTCGTAACGTTCTGGCTAAAGCGTATGGTTCCACTAACCCGATTAACGTGGTTCGTGCAACTATCGATGGTCTGGAAAATATGAAATCTCCGGAAATGGTCGCTGCCAAGCGTGGTAAATCCGTTGAAGAAATTCTGGGGAAATAAACCATGGCAAAGACTATTAAAATTACTCAAACCCGCAGTGCAATCGGTCGTCTGCCGAAACACAAGGCAACGCTGCTTGGCCTGGGTCTGCGTCGTATTGGTCACACCGTAGAGCGCGAGGATACTCCTGCTGTTCGTGGTATGGTCAACGCGGTTTCCTTCATGGTTAAAGTTGAGGAGTAAGAGATGCGTTTAAATACTCTGTCTCCGGCCGAAGGCTCTAAAAAAGCGGCTCGCCGTCTGGGTCGTGGTATCGGTTCTGGCCTCGGTAAAACCGGTGGTCGTGGTCACAAAGGTCAGAAGTCTCGTTCTGGCGGTGGCGTACGTCGCGGTTTCGAGGGTGGTCAGATGCCTCTGTACCGTCGTCTGCCAAAATTCGGCTTCACTTCACGTAAAGCAGCGATTACAGCCGAAGTTCGTCTGTCTGACCTGGCTAAAGTTGAAGGCGGTGTTGTAGACCTGAACACGCTGAAAGCAGCTAACATTATCGGTATCCAGATCGAGTTCGCGAAAGTGATCCTGGCTGGTGAAGTCACTACTCCGGTAACTGTTCGTGGCCTGCGTGTTACTAAAGGCGCTCGTGCTGCTATCGAAGCTGCTGGCGGTAAAATCGAGGAATAAGTAGCAGATGGCTAAACAACCGGGATTAGATTTTCAAAGTGCCAAAGGTGGCTTAGGCGAGCTGAAACGCAGACTGCTGTTTGTAATCGGCGCGCTGATTGTGTTCCGTATTGGCTCTTTCATTCCGATCCCTGGTATTGATGCCGCTGTACTTGCCAAACTGCTTGAGCAACAGCGAGGCACCATCATTGAAATGTTTAACATGTTCTCTGGTGGTGCTCTCAGCCGTGCTTCTATCTTTGCTCTGGGGATCATGCCGTATATTTCGGCGTCGATCATTATCCAGCTGCTGACGGTGGTTCATCCAACGCTGGCAGAAATTAAGAAAGAAGGGGAGTCTGGTCGTCGTAAGATCAGCCAGTACACCCGCTACGGTACTCTGGTGCTGGCAATATTCCAGTCGATCGGTATTGCTACCGGTCTGCCGAATATGCCTGGTATGCAGGGCCTAGTGATGAACCCAGGCTTTGCATTCTATTTCACCGCTGTTGTAAGTCTGGTTACAGGGACGATGTTCCTGATGTGGTTGGGCGAACAGATTACTGAACGTGGTATCGGCAACGGTATCTCAATCATTATCTTCGCCGGTATTGTCGCGGGACTCCCGCCAGCCATTGCCCATACTATCGAGCAAGCGCGTCAAGGCGACCTGCACTTCCTCGTGTTGCTGTTGGTTGCAGTATTAGTATTCGCAGTGACGTTCTTTGTTGTATTTGTTGAACGTGGTCAACGCCGCATTGTGGTAAACTACGCGAAACGTCAGCAAGGTCGTCGTGTCTATGCTGCACAGAGCACACATTTACCGCTGAAAGTGAATATGGCGGGGGTAATCCCGGCAATCTTCGCTTCCAGTATTATTCTGTTCCCGGCGACCATCGCGTCATGGTTCGGGGGCGGGACTGGTTGGAACTGGCTGACAACAATTTCGCTGTATTTGCAGCCTGGGCAACCGCTTTATGTGTTACTCTATGCGTCTGCAATCATATTCTTCTGTTTCTTCTACACGGCGTTGGTTTTCAACCCGCGTGAAACAGCAGATAACCTGAAGAAGTCCGGTGCATTTGTACCAGGAATTCGTCCGGGAGAGCAAACGGCGAAGTATATCGATAAAGTAATGACCCGCCTGACTTTGGTTGGTGCGCTCTACATTACCTTTATCTGCCTGATCCCGGAGTTCATGCGTGATGCAATGAAAGTACCGTTCTACTTCGGTGGGACCTCACTGCTTATCGTTGTTGTCGTGATTATGGACTTTATGGCTCAAGTGCAAACTCTGATGATGTCAAGTCAGTACGAGTCTGCATTGAAGAAGGCGAATCTGAAAGGCTACGGCCGTTAACAGTCGCCCGAGAAGTTACGGAGAGTAAAAATGAAAGTTCGTGCTTCCGTCAAGAAATTATGCCGTAACTGCAAAATCGTTAAGCGTGATGGTGTCATCCGTGTGATTTGCAGTGCCGAGCCGAAGCATAAACAGCGCCAAGGCTGATTTATTCGCATATTTTTCTTGCAAAGTTGGGTTGAGCTGGCTAGATTAGCCAGCCAATCTTTTGTATGTCTGTGCGTTTCCATTTGAGTATCCTGAAAACGGGCTTTTCAGCATGGTGCGTACATATTAAATAGTAGGAGTGCATAGTGGCCCGTATAGCAGGCATTAACATTCCTGATCAGAAACATGCTGTGATCGCATTAACTTCGATCTACGGCGTCGGCAAGACCCGTTCTAAAGCCATTCTGGCTGCCGCGGGTATCGCTGAAGATGTTAAGATCAGTGAGCTGTCTGAAGAACAAATCGACACGCTGCGTGACGAAGTTGCCAAATTTGTCGTTGAAGGTGATCTGCGCCGTGAAGTTAGCATGAGCATCAAGCGCCTTATGGACCTTGGTTGCTATCGCGGTTTGCGTCATCGTCGTGGTCTCCCGGTTCGCGGTCAGCGTACCAAGACCAACGCACGTACCCGTAAGGGTCCGCGCAAACCGATCAAGAAATAATCGGGGTGATTGAATAATGGCAAAGGCACCAATTCGTGCACGTAAACGTGTAAGAAAACAAGTCTCTGACGGCGTGGCTCATATCCATGCTTCTTTTAACAACACCATCGTTACCATTACTGATCGTCAGGGTAACGCACTGGGTTGGGCAACAGCCGGTGGTTCCGGTTTCCGTGGTTCTCGCAAATCCACTCCGTTTGCAGCTCAGGTTGCAGCAGAGCGTTGCGCTGAAGCCGTAAAAGAATACGGTATCAAGAATCTGGAAGTTATGGTCAAAGGACCGGGTCCAGGTCGCGAATCTACTGTTCGTGCTCTGAACGCCGCTGGTTTCCGCATCACTAATATTACTGATGTGACTCCGATCCCTCATAACGGTTGTCGTCCGCCGAAAAAACGTCGCGTATAACGCTGTCGTTTCTAGGATTGTTGGAGAAAGAAAATGGCAAGATATTTGGGTCCTAAGCTCAAGCTGAGCCGTCGTGAGGGCACTGACTTATTCCTTAAGTCTGGCGTTCGCGCGATCGATACCAAGTGTAAAATTGAACAAGCTCCTGGCCAGCACGGTGCGCGTAAACCGCGTCTGTCTGACTATGGTGTGCAGTTGCGTGAAAAGCAAAAAGTTCGCCGTATCTACGGTGTGCTGGAGCGTCAGTTCCGTAACTACTACAAAGAAGCAGCACGTCTGAAAGGCAACACCGGTGAAAACCTGTTGGGTCTGCTGGAAGGTCGTCTGGACAACGTTGTATACCGTATGGGCTTCGGTGCCACTCGTGCAGAAGCACGTCAGCTGGTCAGCCATAAAGCAATTATGGTAAACGGTCGTGTTGTTAACATCGCTTCTTATCAGGTTAGTCCGAATGACGTTGTTAGCATTCGTGAGAAAGCGAAGAAGCAGTCTCGCGTGAAAGCCGCTCTGGAGCTGGCTGAGCAGCGTGAAAAGCCAACCTGGCTGGAAGTTGATGCTGGCAAGATGGAAGGTACGTTCAAGCGTAAGCCGGAGCGTTCTGATCTGTCTGCGGACATTAACGAACACCTGATCGTCGAGCTTTACTCCAAGTAAAGCTTAGTACCAAAGAGAGGACACAATGCAGGGTTCTGTGACAGAGTTTCTAAAACCGCGCCTGGTAGATATCGAGCAAGTGAGTTCGACGCACGCCAAGGTGACCCTTGAGCCTTTAGAGCGTGGCTTTGGCCATACTTTGGGTAACGCACTGCGCCGTATTCTGCTCTCATCGATGCCGGGTTGCGCGGTGACCGAGGTTGAGATTGATGGTGTACTACATGAGTACAGCACCAAAGAAGGCGTTCAGGAAGATATCCTGGAAATCCTGCTCAACCTGAAAGGGCTGGCGGTGAGAGTTCAGGGTAAAGATGATGTTATTCTTACCTTGAATAAATCTGGCATTGGCCCTGTGACTGCAGCCGACATTACCCATGATGGTGATGTCGAAATCGTCAAGCCACAGCACGTGATCTGCCACCTGACCGATGAGAATGCATCTATTAGCATGCGTATCAAAGTTCAGCGCGGTCGTGGTTATGTGCCGGCTTCTACCCGAATTCATTCGGAAGAAGATGAGCGCCCAATCGGCCGTCTGCTGGTCGACGCATGCTACAGCCCTGTAGAGCGTATTGCCTACAATGTTGAAGCAGCGCGTGTAGAACAGCGTACCGACCTGGACAAGCTGGTCATCGAAATGGAAACCAACGGCACAATCGATCCTGAAGAGGCGATTCGTCGTGCGGCAACCATTCTGGCTGAACAACTGGAAGCTTTCGTTGATTTACGTGATGTACGTCAGCCGGAAGTTAAAGAAGAGAAACCAGAATTCGATCCGATCCTGCTGCGCCCTGTTGACGATCTGGAATTGACTGTCCGCTCTGCTAACTGCCTCAAAGCAGAAGCTATCCACTATATCGGTGATCTGGTACAGCGTACTGAGGTTGAGCTTCTTAAGACGCCTAACCTTGGTAAAAAATCTCTTACCGAGATTAAAGACGTGCTGGCTTCCCGTGGACTGTCTCTGGGCATGCGCCTGGAAAACTGGCCACCGGCAAGCATCGCTGACGAGTAACCGGATCACAGGTTAAGGTTTTACTGAGAAGGATAAGGTCATGCGCCATCGTAAGAGTGGTCGTCAACTGAACCGCAACAGCAGCCATCGCCAGGCTATGTTCCGCAATATGGCAGGTTCACTGGTTCGTCATGAAATCATCAAGACGACTCTGCCGAAAGCGAAAGAGCTGCGTCGCGTAGTTGAGCCGCTGATTACTCTTGCCAAGACTGATAGCGTAGCTAATCGTCGTCTGGCATTCGCCCGTACTCGTGATAACGAGATCGTGGCAAAACTGTTTAACGAACTGGGCCCGCGTTTCGCGAGCCGCGCCGGTGGTTACACTCGCATTCTGAAGTGTGGCTTCCGTGCAGGCGACAATGCGCCGATGGCATACATCGAGCTGGTTGATCGTTCAGAGAAAACAGAAGCTGCTGCAGAGTAATCTGTAGTAACGTAAAAAAACCCGCCTCGGCGGGTTTTTTTATATCCGTCATATCCCCACTTATCTACAATATCTGTATTCTTTTTGTTCATCCCCTGGAGTGTTGTATGTGGTTACTGGACCAGTGGGCAGAGCGCCATATTATTGATGCACAGTCTAAAGGCGAGTTTGATGATTTACCGGGAACGGGCGAACCGCTGACTCTTGACGATGACTCCCATGTCCCGCTTGAACTCCGAGCCGGATACCGTTTATTAAAAAATGCAGGCTGCCTTCCTCCTGAGCTCGAGCAGCGCAGAGAGGCAATACAGTTGCTTGAAATACTCGCGGGGATCCGCAAAGATGATCCCAGTTATCCGGAGGTGAGCCGAAGACTATCTCTACTGGAACTTAAACTTCGGCAGGCAGGACTCAGCACTGAGTTTTTGCGCGGTGACTACGCAGATAAGCTGCTAAAAAAGATCAACGATGAATAGCGGAGAGAGCATGTACCGAATTGGTGAAATAGCGAAACTGGCTGATGTGACGCCAGATACTATCCGCTACTATGAAAAGCAGCAGATGATGGAGCATGAAGTGCGTACTGAAGGCGGATTTCGCCTCTATACAGAAAGCGATCTTCAGCGCCTGAAGTTTATTCGTTATGCCCGGCAGCTTGGTTTCACTCTGGAGTCGATCCGCGAATTGCTTTCGATCCGTGTTGATCCCGAACACCATACCTGTCAGGAATCAAAAGGGATCGTCCAGGAAAGACTGCAAGAAGTCGAAGCCCGTATTGCCGAACTTCAGACGATGCAACGGTCTCTGCAGCGATTGAATGATGCATGTTGCGGCAAGGCACACAGCAGCGTGTATTGCTCTATTCTTGAAGCTCTTGAGCAAGGCGCCAGTGGAACAACACCAGGCTGTTGATTTCTTGAACTGTCAGGTCTACACTCGCGGCGTAAATTACAACAAACCGGAGATATTATGAGTCGTTATCAGCACACCAAAGGGCAGATAAAGGATAATGCCATTGAGGCGCTTCTGCATGACCCACTGTTCAGACAGCGCGTTGAGAAAAATAAGAAAGGGAAAGGAAGTTATCTACGTAAAGGCAAACATGGCAATCGGGGTAACTGGGAGGCCAGTGGCAAGAAAGTAATTAACTTTTTTACCACTGGCCTTCTTGTTTCAGTGAGTGCTTAAGAGCGGTTATTCTGTTCTTTCAGCAGGTCACGAATTTCACTCAGTAATACTTCTTCTTTCGATGGAGCTGGCGGTGCTGCCGGCTCTTCTGCTTTTTTACGGTTCAGTTTGTTAATCAGTTTGATTGCCATAAAGATAGCAAACGCAACAATAATGAAATCAAAGACGTTCTGAATAAATACACCGTAATGCATGACCACGGCAGGGATGTCTCCCTGTGCATCACGTAGCGTTAAAGCAAACTGTTTAAAATCAATTCCACCAATTAACAACCCCAGTGGCGGCATGATGATATCGGCAACCAGTGATGAAACAATCTTACCGAATGCCGCACCAATAATGACACCCACTGCCAAATCGACAACATTCCCGCGCATCGCGAATTCGCGAAACTCTTTAATAATGCTCATTTTATTCTCCCTATGCAGCTGACGTTTATAAGTTTAACAAATGTTTAGGCAATTTCCATTTATGTATTGCCGAAAGGAAAATTTATTAGACCATGAAAAATAAAGGGAAATAAAAAGGGCGCTGTATTAGCGCCCAAATTATTACAGGAAGAAAGGACTTGGCTGGAATAGTCGCTCGACGTCGGTAATAAACTTTTTATCTGTCAGGAACATAATTACATGATCGCCCTGCTCAATGCGCAGGTTATCGTTGGCAATCATCACATCGTTACCACGCACAACGGCGCCAATAATGGTTCCAGGGGGAAGTTTAATTTCATCAATTGAGCGACCCACAACTCGTGATGTCGTTTCATCCCCGTGCGCGACAGCTTCAATGGCTTCTGCTACTCCACGGCGTAGTGAAGAAACGCCAACAATGTCAGCTTTACGTACGTGGCTCAGCAGTGCAGAGATGGTCGCCTGCTGCGGCGATATCGCAATATCGATCACGCTGCCTTGCACAAGATCGACGTATGCTCTGCGTTGGATTAACACCATCACTTTCTTGGCACCCATCCGTTTGGCAAGCATCGCCGACATGATATTTGCTTCATCATCGTTGGTTACTGCGATGAACAGATCAACCTGATCGATATGTTCTTCGGCCAGTAACTCTTGATCCGAAGCATCACCAAAAAAGACGATCGTATTTTGCAGTTTCTCCGCAAGTTCGGATGCGCGCTGTTGATTACGTTCGATCAGTTTGACGCTGTAATCTTTTTCCAGACGACGTGCCAAACCCGCACCGATATTACCGCCGCCCACTAACATAATGCGTTTGTACGGCTTTTCCAGACGTTGCAGTTCACTCATTACGGCGCGTATATGCTGTGATGCCGCAATAAAGAAGACTTCATCACCCGCTTCAACGATCGTAGAACCTTGCGGACGGATCGGTCGGTCATGACGGAAAATCGCCGCAACGCGGGTATCGATGTGCGGCATATGCTCACGCATTGTTGACAGCGCATTACCGATAAGCGGCCCGCCGTAATAGGCTTTTACTACTGCCAGACTGACTTTACCTTCGGCAAAATTCACCACCTGCAATGCGCCCGGATATTCAATCAGGCGATAAATGCTATCGATAACCAGTTGCTCAGGCGCAATCAGGTGATCGATTGGTACCGCATCGGATTGGAACAGCTTGTCGGCATCGCGAACGTAATCTGGTGAACGAATACGGGCGATGCGATTAGGCGTATTAAACAGTGAATAAGCTACCTGGCAGGCAACCATATTTGTTTCATCTGAGCTGGTTACGGCAACCAGCATATCGGCATCGTCGGCACCGGCTTCACGTAATACGCGGGGATGCGAACCATGCCCTTGCACGACGCGGAGATCAAACTTGTCCTGCAGGCTGCGCAGGCGTTCACCATTGGTATCGACTACCGTGATATCGTTGTTCTCTCCGACCAGGTTTTCAGCCAGCGTACCGCCAACTTGCCCAGCGCCCAGAATGATAATTTTCATCAGTCGCGACCCGTTATCTCATCACTTTTTGATTAGCTTAGCGTAAAAGAAGCCATCGCCATCTTCCGCACCCGGTAAATTCTGTCGTCCGGGTTTTTCCGGCGTACCGGTTTCGCTTAATACCGCATCCGTAGTACGTGCCAGGAAGGCGGCAATTTGCTGCTGGTTCTCTTCTGGCAGAATAGAGCAGGTTGCATAAACCAGCGTACCGCCAGGTTTAAGGTGTGACCAGGTTGCATTCAGGATCTCAGCCTGCAATTGGGCAAGTTCGGCAATATCCCGGTCGCGGCGCAGCCATTTGATATCCGGATGGCGACGGATCACCCCAGTAGCAGAACATGGAGCGTCCAGCAAAATACGGTCAAACTGTTGCTCACCGCACCACTGCTGTGGATAGCGGCCATCACCCTGTTTTACGGTTGCCTTCATGCCCAGCCGTTTCAGATTGTCGTAAACGCGCGATAAGCGTTTTTCATCCACATCGACGGCCATGACGTTAGCTTGCGGAGCAACTTCCAGAATGTGAGTGGTTTTACCGCCCGGCGCGGCGCATAGATCAAGGATCTGCTCGCCATTCTCTGGGCGCAGATAGCTGACACAACCCTGTGCGGAAGCATCCTGGACGGTGACCCAGCCTTCATCAAAACCAGGGAGAGCGTGAACTGGAGCTGGTGTTTCCAGACGCACTGCATCTGGGTAGTCTGGATGCGGGAAACCGGTTAATCCCGCTTCGGTAAGCAGGTCTAGCCAGGCGTCGCGAGTATGGTGATTACGATTGACTCGTAGCCACATCGGTGGTCGTTGGTTATTGGCTTCAAGAATGGCTTCCCACTGCTGCGGATACGCACTCTTAATACGTTTCACCAGCCAGGAGGGGTGTAAGAAGCGCAAATCGCTTTGCGCAAACTCGGCCAGCAGTTCATCCTGACGGCGTTGAAACTGGCGCAGTACGCCGTTAACCAACCCTTTCAGCTGTGGACGCTTAATAACAACCGCGCCTTCTACAGTCTCAGCCAGCGCAGCGTGTGCTGGAATACGAGTATGCAGAAGTTGGTAGAAGCCCACCATGATCAGGTAGTGAACGGTGCGCTGTTTGCCCGTCATTGGACGTTCCATCAGTTGCTGGATCATCCACTCCAGTTGAGAGAGTGTACGCAACATGCCGAAGCAAAGTTCCTGCAACAGCGCTTTGTCTTTATCGGCAACTTTTTGCTGCATGGCGGGCAGCACATTACTTAATGATTGTCCTTTCTCGACAACCTGTTCGACGGCCTGGGCCGCCATACTGCGTAAATTAAGATGTTTTTTCATAAGCGCAAAAATAAAAATGCCCGGAGACACCGGGCTTAAAGAGATGAACCGTCAGGCCAGACGGTTTCCGGGCACGAACCACTCCCGGCGCGAATTAAGCAGATCCTGCGCGCTCATGGCTTTTTTTCCGGCAGGCTGCAAAGAGATAAGATTCAGAATACCGTCGCCTGTTGCGACCTGGATACCCTGCTTTGTCGCCTCAAGAATGGTGCCAGGCTCGGCCTGGGCGTTTGCAGCAATAACCGAGGCTTGCCAGACTTTCACTGGCTGACCGTCGATTTCAAGCCAACTCATTGGCCACGGGTTAAAGGCGCGGATGCAACGTTCCAATTGAACAGCCGAAAGCGACCAGTCGATGCGGGCCTCTTCTTTGCTGAGTTTTTCTGCATGTGTAACCAGTGATTCATCTTGTACCACAGGTTTTATTGTGCCGGCAGCCAGCTGTTTTAGCGTTTCAATCAGCCCCTGAGGCCCCAGGTCTGCCAGTTTGTCGTATAACGAACCGCTGGTATCTTCTGCCGTAATCGGGCAAGACAGCTTCAGCAGCATATCACCAGTGTCGAGGCCAACATCCATCTGCATGATGGTAACACCGGTTTCGGCGTCGCCAGCCCACAGCGAGCGTTGGATTGGTGCAGCGCCACGCCAGCGCGGAAGCAGGGAACCGTGAACGTTGATACAACCCAGGCGCGGCATTTCCAGTACGGCTTTTGGCAGAATCAGGCCATATGCCACCACCACCATCACGTCTGCGTGTAAATCAGCAACCAGTTGCTGGTTTTCCTGAGGGCGAAGAGAGACGGGTTGAAAAACCGGTATCCCTTTTTCTTCTGCCAGCACTTTTACCGGGCTGGGCATCAGCTTTTTACCGCGTCCCGCCGGGCGGTCCGGTTGGGTAAACACGCCAACGACGTTATGTCCAGAAGACAGCAGCGCGTCGAGATGACGCGCTGCAAAGTCAGGTGTACCCGCAAAAATAATACGTAGTGAGTCTGACACGTTGATTCTTGTCCTTAAGCTCGGGCGTTCAGGCGGTCGAGTTTTTCAACTTTCTGACGAATGCGTTGTTGCTTCAACGGAGACAGATAATCGATAAACAGTTTACCGACCAGGTGATCCATTTCATGTTGAATGCAGATAGCCAGCAGGCCATCGGCTTCCAGTTCAAAAGTTTTGCCGTCGCGATCGAGCGCACGAATTTTTACTTTCTCTGCACGTGGTACTAACGCACGCTGTTCAGGAATAGACAGACAACCTTCTTCAATGCCGGTTTCGCCGTCTTTCTCCAGTAGCTCTGGGTTAATGAGTACCAACTGCTCGTCGCGATTTTCAGAGACATCAATAACAATGATGCGCTGATGAATATCGACCTGTGTAGCTGCCAGGCCGATACCTTCTTCGGCGTACATCGTTTCGAACATATCATCAACGATACGCTGAATTTCTGCATTCACTTCTTCAACCGGTTTTGCGACTGTGCGAAGGCGCTCGTCCGGAATATGTAACACTTGCAAAACTGACATAGTTATCCAGAGTTGTATTCAGGAGTTGAAAAGATTATTACCTCTATTCTAGACAAAACCCCCTCTGATTGACAGCATCAGTGACCAATCGCAAAGATTGCCAGGACTGCTTGTGGCAGGGGAACAGGGATGACCCAAATCGAAATTTGGCTACGTTTAGCGCAAGTGAATGAACTGTATGGTGATGAGATGGTGCGCGTTGCTCACTGGCTCAATACTCAACCGTGTATTAACAACGCGGTACTCCTGCAGGCAGGATTCTCTCCACGCCAGGCAAGACGCTTTTTAACTTTTTCAGATCTGACGCTGGAAAAAACGCTGCGCTGGCTTGAACAGCCTAACCACCATTTTGTGGTTGCCGACAGCGAGCATTATCCGCCACAGCTCCGTGCGATTGAGGATTATCCTGGGGTGCTTTTTGTCGCGGGAAATCCCGCATGCCTCCACTCATTTCAAGTTGCCGTTGTCGGCAGTCGACAACACTCCTGGTATGGCGAACGTTGGGGACGGTTGTTTTGTGAAAAGCTTGCTGCATGTGGGGTGACGATCACCAGCGGTCTGGCCCGGGGGATTGATGGCGTGGCGCACAATGCTGCAATAAACCGACAAGGCACAAGTATTGCAGTTCTGGGAAATGGACTTGAGACCATTCACCCGCGACAGCATATCCGTCTTGCGGAGCGACTGATTGAAGCTGGGGGCGCACTGGTGTCTGAGTTCCCATTAGATACGCTCCCTTTGCCGCGCAATTTTCCCCGACGAAATCGCATTATCAGTGGTCTAAGTAAAGGTGTACTGGTTGTCGAAGCTGCACAGCGTAGCGGGTCGCTGGTTACTGCTCGCTGTGCACTGGAACAAGGGCGGGAGGTGTTTGCTTTACCAGGGCCGATTGGGAGCCCGGGAAGTGAAGGCCCGCATTGGCTTATTCAGCAGGGAGCCATGCTTGTGACGACACCAGAGGAAATTCTTGAAAATTTGCAATATGGGCTGCAATGGTTGCCAGATGAACCTGAAAAATCAATTTATTCGCCAGATCACGAAGAGGTGGCATTGCCATTTCCGGAGCTCCTGGCTAACGTAGGAGATGAGGTAACACCTGTTGACGTCGTCGCTGAACGTGCCGGCCAACCTGTGCCAGAGGTAGTGGCTCAACTGCTCGAACTGGAGTTAGCAGGGTGGATCGCAGCTGTACCCGGCGGCTATGTCCGATTGAGGAGGGCATGCCATGTTCGACGTACTAATGTATTTGTTTGAGACATATATCCATAACGAAGCTGAGCTGCGTGTGGATCAGGACAAACTGGAACGGGATCTTACCGACGCTGGTTTTGATCGTGAAGACATTTACAACGCGTTACTTTGGCTGGAAAAGCTTGCTGATTATCAGGATGGTCTTGCTGAACCTATGCAGCTGGCATCGGACCCTCTTTCTATACGTATTTATACTGCAGAAGAGTGCGATCGACTGGATGCAAGCTGTAGAGGGTTCCTGTTATTCCTGGAGCAGATTCAGGTGCTAAACCTCGAAACGCGAGAAATGGTTATTGAGCGCGTACTCGCGCTGGATACGGCAGAGTTCGATCTGGAAGACCTGAAGTGGGTGATTCTGATGGTGCTATTCAACATTCCAGGTTGTGAAAATGCCTATCAGCAAATGGAAGAATTACTCTTTGAAGTGAATGAAGGTATGCTGCATTAATCAATCTTCATTCAGTATGAGTTGTTATGGCTAAATCAGCACTGTTCACGGTGCGTAAAAATGAGCCCTGCCCACAATGCGGGGCTGAGTTGGTTATTCGTTCCGGGAAACACGGTCCATTTCTCGGTTGTTCACACTATCCAGAATGCGATTACATCCGTCCGCTGAAACCTTCCGCGGACGGACATATTGTCAAAGTTCTGGAGGGTAAGCTTTGTCCTGCATGTGGCGCTGAGCTGGTGCTGAGACAGGGACGATTCGGTATGTTCATTGGATGCAGTGATTATCCTGCGTGCGATCACACCGAGCTCATCGACAAGCCTGATGAAACAGCAATTGTCTGTCCTCAATGCCAGACTGGTCATCTTGTCCAGCGGCGTTCCCGTTATGGCAAAACCTTTTACTCCTGCGATCGCTATCCGGAGTGCCAGTTTGTCATTAACTTCAAACCGTTAGCCGGAGAATGTCCTGAGTGTCATTATCCGCTTCTCATCGAAAAGAAAACCGCGCAGGGTGTGAAGCATTTCTGTGCCAGTAAACAATGTGGAAAGCCGATTTCGGCGGAATGAAAAAGTGAATAATAGCCTGCCCACAGACGCTATCGCTGCGGCGATAGCGGTTCTGAAACAAGAAAAAGTCATCGCCTATCCAACTGAAGCTGTATTTGGTGTCGGCTGCGACCCCGATAGCGAAACGGCTGTAACCCGTTTGTTGGCGCTAAAACAACGTCCGGTCGATAAAGGGTTAATTTTAATCGCGTCAAACTTTGAACAACTTAAACCGTATATCGACGATAGCATGCTCACCGATGCTCAACGTGACGCTGTTTTCGCCCGTTGGCCTGGTCCTGTTACCTTCGTTTTCCCAGCGCTTGCGACAACGCCACGCTGGTTGACCGGGCGCTTTGATTCTCTGGCTGTTCGTGTCACCGATCACCCGCTGGTGGTTGCGTTGTGCCAGGCTTATGGCAAACCGTTAGTTTCTACCAGTGCTAATTTGAGTGGCTTACCGCCTTGCAGAACGGTAGAGGAAGTTCACGCACAGTTCGGTACAGATTTTCCCGTGGTTGAAGGGGAGACCGGAGGGCGTTTGAATCCTTCGGAGATCCGTGATGCTCTGACAGGTGAACAGTTTCGACAGGGGTAATATGAAAGAAGCCTATGCTGTTTTTGGTAATCCGATAGCGCACAGTAAATCGCCCTTTATTCATCAGCAATTTGCAGAGCAACTGAAGATTAATCACTCCTATGGGCGTGTACTGGCGCCCATTAATGATTTTGTGAATACGCTGAACGCTTTTTTTGCTGAGGGCGGGAAGGGGGCAAATGTCACCGTGCCTTTTAAAGAAGAGGCATTTGCACGTGCCGATGAACTAACGGAGCGGGCATCGCTTGCTGGAGCGGTCAACACCCTTAAACGGCTGGAGGATGGGCGTTTACTGGGAGACAACACGGATGGTATCGGCTTGTTGAGCGATCTTGAGCGTTTATCTTTTATTCGTCCCGGATCGCGAGTTCTGTTGATTGGTGCGGGTGGTGCATCCCGTGGAGTTTTATTACCTCTTCTTTCTATGGATTGTGCGTTGACTATTGTTAACCGTACCGCTTCGCGCGCTGAAGAACTGGCACAAATCTTCTCACATACCGGCAGCGTACAGGTGGTAGGAATGGACGAGCTTGATAATTACAGTTTTGATCTGATTATTAACGCGACATCCAGCGGAATTAGCGGTGAGATACCGGCTATTCCGACATCTCTTATCCACCCTTCCGTCTATTGCTATGACATGTTTTATCAGAAAGGAGATACACCGTTCCTCTCCTGGTGTGCCAAACATGGGGCGAAACATTACGCCGATGGCCTGGGTATGCTGGTGGGACAAGCAGCGCACGCCGTTTTACTCTGGCATGGGGTTTTGCCGCAGATTGAACCCGTCATTAAAAGCATGCAGCAGGAATTGTCGGCATGAATCAGGCGATCCAGTTTCCCGATCGAGAAGAATGGCGCACGGATGTTAACGCCGTTGTGTTTCCGGCGATGGTTCATGGTATGCAGTTAACATGTGCCATCTCTGGAGAGATGCTGGCGTCCCGCTTTGGCGGCGACACGCCTGAACAGTGGTTGGAAATCTTTCAACAGCATCGCTGGGATCTGGAAGAAGAAGCTGAAGGATTGATCCAGGCCCAGCAGGAAGATGCTCAAGGTTGGGTTTGGTTACTCTGACTTAAATATTCATCTTTCCACTTAACATAGTTGTTAGCTGAATATTGTAAGCCTGCTTTCTCTTCATCGCTTAATGGACGGATTTGTTTAACCGGGCTTCCCAGGTACAGATACCCGCTTTCCAGTCGTTTGTTTTGGGGAACCAGGCTCCCAGCCCCAATCATAACGTCGTCTTCTACGACGACGCCATCCAGCAGAATCGAACCCATGCCGACTAATACGCGGTTGCCAATGATGCAGCCGTGTAGCATGACTTTGTGACCGACCGTCACATCCTCACCCACGATCAATGGATTACCCTGCGGATTAGAAGTGGACTTATGTGTGACATGGAGAACGCTGCCGTCCTGAATGTTTGTACGGGCACCAATTTGTACATAGTTAACGTCGCCACGAATGGCGACCAGTGGCCAAATTCCGACATCATCAGCCAAACGAGCATCACCAATGACGACACTGCTGGTGTCGATCATTACGCGATTTCCGATCTGTGGGAAAAGATCCTTATAAGGACGCAGTACATCAGACATGTTTACCTCAACGAAAATAGAGCAGTAATGAAGACTTTGGTTGGATTATTGAGACTGTGCAAGTGGTTTAGCTATCAAAAATCAGCCAAATTGCGCAGGAATGTAGCGAAAGGAGTGAAAAACAAGCATTCAGAAAAAAAGATCCAAAAAATACTTGTGCTAAAAAATGGGATCCCTATAATGCGCCTCCATCGACACGGCGGATGTGAATCACTTCACACAAACAGCCGGTTCGGTTGAAGAGAAAAACCTGAAAATGAGGGTTGACTCTGAAAGAGGAAAGCGTAATATACGCCACCTCGCGACAGAGCGCTAAAGCGCGTCGCAACTGCTCTTTAACAATTTATCAGACAATCTGTGTGGGCACTCGAAGATACGGATTCTTAACGTCGCAAGACGAAAAATGAATACCAAGTCTCTGAGTGAACATACGTAATTCATTACGAAGTTTAATTCACGAGCATCAAACTTAAATTGAAGAGTTTGATCATGGCTCAGATTGAACGCTGGCGGCAGGCCTAACACATGCAAGTCGAACGGTAGCACAGAGGAGCTTGCTCCTTGGGTGACGAGTGGCGGACGGGTGAGTAATGTCTGGGAAACTGCCCGATGGAGGGGGATAACTACTGGAAACGGTAGCTAATACCGCATAACGTCGCAAGACCAAAGAGGGGGACCTTCGGGCCTCTTGCCATCGGATGTGCCCAGATGGGATTA
>NZ_JAOWHK010000027.1:0-5139 GCF_030332665.1 Citrobacter sp. Cpo090
GGGTGGATCAGGGTAACAACCATTTTGATGTTGTCGCCCGGCATTACCATCTCTACGCCTTCCGGCAGTTCGATGGTACCAGTCACGTCAGTAGTACGGAAGTAGAACTGCGGACGGTAGCCTTTGAAGAACGGAGTATGACGGCCGCCTTCGTCTTTGGACAGAATGTACACTTCAGATTCGAACTTGGTGTGCGGCTTGATAGAGCCCGGCTTAGCCAGTACCTGACCACGTTCGATTTCTTCACGCTTGATACCACGCAGCAGAACACCAACGTTCTCACCAGCACGGCCTTCGTCCAGCAGTTTGCGGAACATTTCAACGCCAGTACAGGTAGACTTAGCAGTCTCTTTGATACCAACGATTTCAACTTCTTCACCAACTTTGATGATACCGCGCTCTACACGACCGGTAACAACGGTACCACGACCGGAGATGGAGAATACGTCTTCGATAGGCAGCAGGAACGGCTTGTCAATCGCACGCTCTGGTTCTGGGATGTAAGAATCCAGGAAGCCAGCCAGTTCGATGATTTTCGCTTCCCACTCTGCTTCGCCTTCCAGCGCTTTCAGAGCAGAACCACGAACGATCGGAGTGTCGTCGCCCGGGAAATCGTACTGAGACAGAAGTTCACGAACTTCCATTTCTACCAGTTCCAGCAGCTCTTCGTCATCAACCATGTCGCATTTGTTCAGGAACACGATGATGTACGGAACGCCTACCTGACGACCCAGCAGGATGTGCTCACGAGTCTGCGGCATCGGGCCGTCAGTCGCAGCAACAACCAGGATCGCGCCGTCCATCTGCGCAGCACCGGTGATCATGTTTTTAACATAGTCGGCGTGGCCCGGGCAGTCTACGTGTGCGTAGTGGCGAGTCGGGGTGTCATATTCAACGTGAGAAGTGTTGATGGTGATACCACGTGCTTTTTCTTCCGGCGCGTTATCGATCTGATCGAATGCGCGAGCAGCACCGCCGTAGGTTTTAGCCAGAACGGTAGTGATTGCAGCGGTCAGCGTTGTTTTACCATGGTCAACGTGGCCGATAGTACCGACGTTAACGTGCGGTTTAGTACGTTCAAATTTTTCTTTAGACATCGATTGTCCCTCTAAGACACGGATAAATCGGTGATATCACCACATCAACCAGGCAATATACCTGAGCTGTTGAATGCTTTTAAAAGTAAACAGAGAGAAACGGGAAGGAGAAGTGAAGTGGTGCTGATACCCAGAGTCGAACTGGGGACCTCACCCTTACCAAGGGTGCGCTCTACCAACTGAGCCATATCAGCACGTCTGGAGCGGGCAGCGGGAATCGAACCCGCATCATCAGCTTGGAAGGCTGAGGTAATAGCCATTATACGATGCCCGCATCCTGAAACTCGGCTACCCAGTTCTTTCTGTAACAAAAAAGAGATTTCTCTCTTTTCTGTTCGAGCTGATTAATTTTTTAATCAACTCAGGCGGCGATAATGCTGCCAGAAAGTGGTGGTGGGGGAAGGATTCGAACCTTCGAAGTCTGTGACGGCAGATTTACAGTCTGCTCCCTTTGGCCGCTCGGGAACCCCACCGGACTTGATGGTGCCGACTACCGGAATCGAACTGGTGACCTACTGATTACAAGTCAGTTGCTCTACCTACTGAGCTAAGTCGGCATCAAGTAGCGCGCATTTTATGGAGACATGCGCACTCATGCAACTAAAAAATTGCATAAAATGTTCTATCGCTCACATTTTGCACTATACGACCGATAAATAATCTATTTCCCCTCTGGATTGGACAAATTTCCAACGCCAGGTGCCTCCTCTGGGAGGAATTTTGCTCCGGCAGGTACGCATTGATAGAGAGAAAGCACATCTTTATACATCTGGAATACCCGTCACATTGCATTTCAGAGGATGATTTTTTCTTATTATTCCCCCCCATCTGGTGTTACCCTCCTGCCCATTGTCCAAATTAACTGAAATGTGCGTGCCATTGCGTACCGGGGATGATTTCGTTTTTTACCGCAGACCTGATATAGCAATGACAGCCAGACCATGCGTATGAGTATAAAAGAGCAAGCGTTAACGTCGCCTTACCTACAGTTTGATCGCAACCAGTGGGCTGCGCTTCGTGATTCCGTGCCGATGACCCTGACCGAGGAAGAGATTGCTCGTCTTAAAGGCATTAACGAAGACTTATCGCTGGAAGAAGTTGCCGAGATTTATTTGCCTCTCTCGCGTTTGCTAAACTTTTACATCAGTTCGAACCTGCGACGTCAGGCAGTGCTGGAGCAATTTTTAGGCACGAATGGCGAGCGTATTCCTTATATTATTAGCATTGCTGGCAGCGTCGCCGTCGGTAAAAGTACGACTGCGCGTGTGTTGCAGGCCTTGCTCAGTCGCTGGCCTGAGCACCGCAAGGTTGAGTTGATTACTACCGATGGCTTTCTTCATCCGAACCAGGTGTTGAAAGAACGTGGGCTCATGAAGAAGAAAGGCTTCCCCCAGTCCTATGATATGCATCGCCTGGTTAAATTCGTTTCCGATCTGAAATCAGGCGTACCTAACGTCACGGCGCCAGTGTATTCCCATCTCATCTATGATGTGATCCCTGATGGCGACAAAACCGTTGCCCAGCCCGACATATTAATACTCGAAGGGCTAAATGTATTACAAAGCGGGATGGACTATCCTCACGATCCACATCATGTATTTGTTTCTGACTTTGTCGACTTTTCTATTTATGTTGATGCGCCAGAAGAATTACTTCAGACGTGGTATATCAACCGTTTCCTCAAATTCCGTGAAGGGGCGTTTACCAACCCGGACTCTTATTTCCATAACTATGCAAAATTATCAGAAGATGAGGCTATCAACACCGCCATGTCGTTGTGGAAAGAGATTAACTGGCTGAATTTAAAACAAAATATATTACCAACGCGTGAGCGAGCAAGCTTAATCATGACGAAAAGTGCCAATCATGCCGTTGAACAAGTCAGGCTAAGAAAATAAATAAAAAAGGGGAGCAATTGCTCCCCTTCTTATTACTCAGCGCTTCTTAGCGATATTTCTCCACCCATCCAGGGTTTGATCTCGCCATTTTGCTCAAGCAGTAATGCACCTTGCGCGTCTATTCCACGTGAGATGCCAAATATTTCTTTATCACCAATAATAAGTTTTACCGGGCGGTCGATAAAGTTATCCAGTTTTTTCCAGCGGGACAGATACGGCGCCAGGCCCTCATGCTCAAACAGTACCAACGCAGCACGCAGCTCACGTATCAGTCGGGCAGCAAGGGTATTGCGGTCAATGTTGATACCCGCTTCCTGCAGGTTAATCCAGCCTTGATTAACCACATTCTCTTCAACCCGACGCATGGACATGTTGATACCCGCACCGATAACAATCTGCGCGGCATCCCCTGTCTTACCGGTCAGTTCAACCAGGATCCCTGCCAGCTTACGGTCGAGCAAATAGAGGTCGTTGGGCCATTTTACACGTACCTTCTCTGCGCCCAGATCGCGTAAAACCTCAGCCATGACGATACCAATAACCAGACTCAGGCCAATCGCGGCAGCCGGTCCTTGTTCCAGCCGCCAGAACATTGAAAGGTACAGGTTGGCACCAAACGGTGAAAACCACTTGCGACCACGGCGGCCGCGCCCGGCCTGCTGATATTCAGCGACGCAGGCATCCCCTGACTCTAGTTGACCTATTCGATCCATCAGGTACTGATTGGTTGAGTCGATAACCGGCAGAACAGTGATATTCCCGCCATCCAGTTGAGAATGAATAAGGGAGGCATCTAATAGTTGGATAGGTTCCGGTAAGCTGTATCCTTTACCTGGAACAGTAAAGACATCAACCCCCCAGTCGCGTAACGTCTGGATATGCTTATTGATTGCGGCACGGCTCATTCCCAACTTTTCACCGAGCTGCTCACCGGAATGAAATTCGCCGTCAGCGAGTAATGAAATAAGCGTCAGAGGGACGGTATTATCCTTCATGCAATGATCTCCACAGCATTCATTTCACCTTGCGGGCCAATAAACCGGACCTCTGGTTCGAGCCAGACATTAAATTTTTCACCGACTTTTTGGCGTACATGATGTGCAAGTTGCACCACATCCTGACTCGTCGCATTGTCTGCATTGATCAGCACCAGTGCCTGCTGTTGATGTACTGCTGCGCCACCAATGCGCATACCTTTTAGCTGACATTGATCGATAAGCCAGCCTGCTGCCAGTTTCACAGAACCATCAGCCTGCGGGTAATGAGGTGCTGTTGGGAATTTTGCCAGGAGCTCCTGCGCAATCTCTGCGGCGACAACCGGGTTTTTAAAGAAGCTTCCTGCGTTACCGTTTACTTTCGGATCGGGCAGTTTTGTCGTACGCATATGGCAGACAGAATCAAAAACCTGCTGAGGCGTCACGGTTGCAGGATCCAGACGCGTCAGGTCACCGTAAGTCAAAACGGGCTGCCACTGTTTAGGCAAGCGCAGACCAACGGCTACAATTGCGAAACGATCCTGGTATTCATGTTTGAAGATGCTGTCACGGTAACCAAATCGACATTCTGCGGCGTTAACACGCAGATGTTTGCCGGTCGAAAGCTCTACGCAGCCTACGTATTCGCAGACGCGCTGCAGCTCTACGCCATAGGCACCAATATTCTGGATTGGCGATGAACCCACGCAGCCGGGAATGAGTGCCAGATTTTCCAGGCCATGCATGTTGTGCTCCAGCGCATAGCACACCAACTGATGCCAGTTTTCACCCGCGCCTACGTGCAAGTGCCACGCATCAGGTTGTTCTGTAATCTCAATACCCTTAATACGGTTGACGATCACCGTACCCTGGAAGGTATCAAGAAACAGGACGTTACTCCCTTCGCCCAGGATCAGTACTGGATGATGCGATGCATTGGCTGATTGCCAGGCATTCAGTAATTGTTGTTCATTTTCGGCGCAGACAAGTTCGTTAGCTTGTTGATCGATGCCGAAGGTATTCCAGGCTTTAAGGGAGTGATTCATAGACGCTTTCCTGATGCAAAATCGCGCCTAGTTTACCGCATATACCGCAGGATGGCTTGTGTTATGGAGGTTCAGGATATGGCTTTGCACCCGATGGTGCGATGTCGTGATGTGCCTGATGCGC
>NZ_JAOWHK010000028.1:0-200361 GCF_030332665.1 Citrobacter sp. Cpo090
GAACGTTGCGCAGCAACGGCCCGGAGGGTGGCGGGCAGGACGCCCGCCATAAACTGCCAGGCATTAATTAAAGTGAAGAAGCCCATCCTGACGGATGGGCTTTTTTGCGTCTGTGCGGGGTAAAAACCGCCGGACTGAACGTATTCTGCAGGCCTGATAAGCGCAGCGCATCAGGCAATTCCGGCGGTACATTGCTGGATTCGACGTAACCGCCTTAATCGACCATCCTCAATCTATTACACGGATCTCTTCCTCGAAAATATCTGAATCCTTTCTCTGCTAATTAAAATCGTGATCTTTCCCGCACAATAAGATATAACAATTATATAACATTTAATTCACTAAAAAACACACAACCATCATTGATAAATTCACGCGATCGTTGGCAGGGGTACAATTCTAATGGCTGATAGTAGTGTAACTGAGAACGGGGCGCTGGCAGACGGCGATACCCGTCGTCGTATATGGGCGATTGTCGGAGCATCCTCAGGGAATCTGGTCGAATGGTTTGATTTCTATATCTATTCATTCTGTTCTCTTTATTTTGCTCATATCTTTTTTCCCTCCGGAAATACCACCACGCAACTCTTACAAACCGCGGGCGTGTTTGCCGCAGGCTTCTTGATGCGACCAATTGGTGGCTGGCTGTTTGGTCGCATCGCAGATAAGCACGGGCGTAAAAAGTCCATGTTGCTGTCCGTTTGTATGATGTGTATGGGATCGTTGGTGATCGCTTGTCTACCGGGGTATGAAACTATCGGTACCTGGGCCCCTGCGCTATTACTGCTGGCCAGACTATTCCAGGGGTTATCTGTCGGTGGTGAATACGGAACCAGCGCGACCTATATGAGTGAAGTAGCTGTTGAAGGTAAGAAAGGTTTTTATGCTTCATTCCAGTATGTAACGTTAATCGGCGGACAGTTACTGGCATTGCTGGTTGTGGTCATATTACAGCAAACGTTAGAAGACTCAGCGCTCAGAGAGTGGGGTTGGCGTATTCCATTTGCGTTGGGCGCCGTGCTGGCTATTGTTGCGCTATGGCTGCGTCGCCAGTTGGATGAAACCTCGAAACAGGACGTTCGCGCGCTGAAAGAAGCGGGCTCTCTGAAAGGTCTGTGGCGTAATCGCAAAGCCTTTGTCATGGTGCTTGGCTTTACCGCCGCGGGTTCGTTGTGTTTTTACACCTTCACAACCTATATGCAGAAGTACTTGGTTAACACAGCCGGTATGCATGCCAACGTAGCCAGCGGGATTATGACGGCGGCACTGTGTGTGTTCATGCTGGTACAACCGCTGTTTGGTGCCTTGTCAGATAAAATAGGTCGACGTACTTCAATGCTGTGTTTTGGCGCGTTGGCCGCGATTTTCACCGTTCCCATTCTGACAGCATTGCAAAGCGTGACATCCCCTTACATGGCGTTTGCTCTGGTGATGTGTGCCCTGTTAATCGTGAGTTTCTATACGTCAATCAGCGGTATTTTGAAGGCCGAAATGTTCCCGGCGCAGGTGCGCGCTCTGGGAGTTGGCTTATCTTATGCGGTGGCCAATGCGCTGTTTGGCGGTTCAGCTGAATATGTGGCGTTGTCCCTGAAGTCTGTTGGTATGGAAACGACATTCTTCTGGTACGTCACTGCGCTGGCAGTAGTTGCGTTTTTAGTATCGCTAATGCTGCATGGGAAGGGGAAAGGTCTGCGCCTCTAGTAATGTGCCAGTTGCCAGACAGCATAGCCGGTAGACGCTCCTGCAACATCCCAGGCGAAGTCCTTCCAGCTCCAGCCGCTCCCAGCGGGACGGCTGTCCCACAGCTCTTTTGACGCACCCAGGCTGACTGAGAACATCAGGCCAATAGCCGCACTGCGATCGCGGCTGTTGCCCTGATGTTGGGCATATTCATTGCCGGCTGCGGCAAGCATGGCAGAGGCGATGAAGTGTTGAGCTTTGTCTTGCCCGCTCCACTGGTCGTTAGCCATGTGGCTGCAGCCAGAAATGACCAGGATACTGGTAAGAATGAACAGGCGCACCGTTTCCCCCATATGAAAAACCCCGTCACTGGACGGGGTCTTGATTACAGAATTCGGCTAATCAATCTGTCGATACGAATACGGCGTAGTCGACGGATGAGCTTGCGTACTTTTACCGGATAGTCGGCAATGCTCTGCAGGTCGCGATAGTGCTTAACCACTGTCGTATGCGTACGGATAAGCTCCAGCTCTTTATCGCGCTGAGGGGTGAGCTCTTGCTTAGGATCGTGGATAAGGATGGCGTTTTCCAGATCCAGACGCCAGGCGCGAGGGTTAAGGTTGTTGCCGGTGAGCAGCATCCATTTATCATCAACCCACATACCTTTCAGATGATAGGTGTTGTCATCATCTTTCCATAGGCGTACGACCAGCTGGTCGGTATTCACATAATACTGCAATCTGCTCAGGAAGCGGCGCAGATTTATTTCATACAGATAAGGCAGCGCGCCGATGATCTTGAATGGCTCATCTTCCGGAATGAAAAAGTCGTTGGCAGTTTTATCACCGACAATGATTTCAACCTTTTTCCCTTCACGCAGCAGTTGAATGATATTGCGCACGAGTATGGCGGGCAGGTTGAAATAAGGGGTACAGATTGTGAGCTTGTGCTCCGCGCAGGGCATAAGATGGAAAATGGTCTTATTTAACAGACTGGATTTCCCAAGGCCCACCAGAGGCGTCACCGAAAGCTGTTCGTTATCAGCATCACCCTGAAAATGGAATGACGCATCGCGCAGTTCCTGACGGTACAAGCGGATGTCGTTTTTAATTTCCGGGCTTTTCGGGCGATTAACATCATCAAGGCGGTTAACGCCGCGACCTTTCATCAGGTTCTGCGCTACCCAATCGAACATGATATCGGCCATTTGCGCATTGCGAATCAACTGATAACGGTCATAGCGATATTTATCATGCTGATGCAGGTAAACATCGTTCAGACTTGCCCCGCTGTACAGGACGCTGTCATCGATAATAAAGCCTTTGAAATGCAGGACGCCAAGCGCTTCACGGGTGTTAATCGGAACGCCATAGACAGGAATATCGATACCAGGGTTTTCTTGCGCCATTCGGCAATACCAGTCAGCATTGGTATTGGATGCCGCAGCCCCAATACGACCGCGCTGGGCTCGGTGCCAGTCGACAAGCACTCGGACATCCAGTTCAGGACGCTGCCGTTTTGCCGCATAGAGAGCGTCAAGTATGCCTTTACCACCGTCATCCTGTTCCAGGTACAGCGCAATAATGCAGATCCGTCGCGTCGCGCTGGCTATTTTTTCCAGCAGAGTCTCCCTGAAATTAGCGGGAGCATAAAAGAAATCTACATCATCAACTGACTGAGAAATCTTGGGTAGTTGGGCAAGGTGTTGTTGATGTTTATTACGCTTAAATTTTGACAACATCACAGTGCATTTCTTCTCTGTTCATTGAAGGGTCCTCTGTGCTATGCAGACGACATAAGCGGGCAATGATACCACCAGTGCCCATTAATGTGGTCAACATTTCCAGTACCTTACTCACGATTCCTCACATTGGGCCAGATTAAGCGTTAGCCCAACAATTCCCTCTTCGAGCTGGACGTCAACAACAAACCCGAGTTTTCGGGCCAGGGCGACCATCCCACGATTGTTCGGCATCGTAATACCATTCAAACGTATAAGTCCGTGATCTCGAGTATAGGCAATTAATTTTTCCATCAATCGGCGACCCAGTCCAAGTCCTTTGAGATCGGAACGAACCAGTACGGCAAACTCGGCGTCAACGTTATCAGGATCCGAGATCGCTCGCGTTACGCCGAGGATCTCTTCATGATTATCTTTACAACGCACCGCAACAAAGGCCATTTCCCGATCGTAGTCGATCTGCGTCATATTGGCTAAATCTTCGTGGGTAAATTCGTTGATCTCACTGAAATAGCGATAATAAAGATCTTCTTTTGTCACTTGAGAAATGAACTGCTGTAGATGAGGTTCATCCTCCGGCAAAATGGGGCGGAACAGACAGCGCTCGCCGTTTTTCAACTCCACCCACTCTTCAAGCTGATGGGGGTAGGGACGTACAGCCAATCTGCTTTCGTTATCTCCCGTGAAAGGGGCAATGTCCAGTGTGACATCCAGTGCGGTAAATTCACCGGCGGAGGCCAGCAGCGGATGAATATCCAGACGCTGAATTTCCGGACAGTCGACGATCAGGTTGGAGACCTGCACCAGAAGTTGGCTCAACCCGGCGATATCCAATGGGCGCAGTGCGCTACGTGCGCGGATCTTTTTATTTTTGATCCCCTGGATCACCAGATAACGCGCCAGATTCATATTTAATGGCGGCAATGCCACCACGGCTTGATCTTCCGGTCGCCACTCAACACCACCTTCACCCAGCATAATCAACGGGCCAAATACCGGGTCGTGTTCAACGACGACGCGAAGTTCCTGAGCACCAGCGCGATTCGCCATACTTTGTACTAATAAACCGTGAATGCGTGCTTGTGGCCAGGCCATTTTTACCCGATCGAAAATGGCATTGGCAGCCTGCTGCACTTCTGTTGCTGTACGCAGGTAGAGCATTACCCCCTGAACTTCCGACTTATGCGGGATATCAGGAGAGCGCAGCTTGAGCGCCACCGGGTAGCCGATTTGCTCCGCGATGTGTACGGCTTCCGCGCTGTCGCTGGCGATCCACGTTGGCAGCGTGTGTAAGCCATAAGCCTGTAAAATCGGCTGCACTTCATGGGTATCAAGCGATGTTGCGCCTTCAGCAATCGCCCGCTGTAACAGATTATGCGCTTCGGCGGTGTTGGAGGTCAGGCTGTCAGGCAGCGCAGGCGTTTCTCGTAGCTGCTTCTGGTTACGCCGATACTCCACCATATGCATAAATGCGGTGATAGTCCCTTCTGGCGTACGGTAGGTAGGCAGTCCGGCTTCGCTAAACAGTCTGCGGGCTTCCTGAGAGGAAAACTCTCCGCACCAGTTGGTCAGCAACGAGACGAATTTTCCTCGCGGATGATGCTTTACCGCTTCAATCAATGCCTGTGCGCTTTCGGTTCCGGGAGCGGCTGCGCTGGGTGAATGAATCACCATCAACGCGTCGAAATCCTGGCTGGCGAGCAAAATATCCAGCGTCTTAACGTAGTGTTCGCTGCTGGCGTCATCACGCAGATCCAGCGGGTTGGCGATATCAACATGTTCAGGCAATGCATCGCGTAATTTCTGGCAAGTGTCTTCACTCAACGTTGCCAACTTGCCATTTTTTGACCACAGTTCATCTAGTGCCAGTGCGGCAGGCGCGGCCCCATTGCTGATGATCATCAGCCTGTCGCCACGTAGTGGACGCATGTGGCTTAAGGTTTCGACCGCCGAAAACAACTCGTGAGTGTCTTGCACGCGTAATAAACCGGCGCGCTGAATAGCTGCATCCCACGCAGGATCCATCCCGGCGCTGGTATGCAGTAAACGTTGCGCTGCAGGGCTGCGGCCGCTCTTAATCACCAGAATAGGTTTATTGCGCGAGGCGCTGCGGGCGGCGGAAACAAAGCGCCGGGCATCACTTAAATGTTCGAGATACAGCAATATCGCGCTGGTTTTGCTGTCGCGCGCGAGGTAATCCAGCAACTCATCAACGTCGATATCCAGGCTATCACCCAGTGCGATAAAGTAAGAAAAGCCCATTTCTCTCTGCTGTGCCCAGTCGAGTATGGTATTGGATACGGCGGCGGATTGAGAGATAAAAGCCAGCTTGCCGCGCTTAATCGGGACGGGGGAAAAGCTGGCGTTAAGTCCCTGCCAGGGCGCGAGAAGCCCCAGGCTGTTGGGGCCCAGCAAACGTATGTTGTAGCGTGATGCGCAGGCCAGCAGTTCTGCGTGCTGCGCCGTGGGAGCTGAGAGAATAATGCAGGTTTTACAGCCTTTCTCGCCAAGCGCTTCGAGTAACGCCAGGTTACGGCTGGCATTGGTACACAACACGGCGAGATCCGGGCTAAAAGGCAGGCTGTTGATATTGGGCCACGCCAGTACGCCCAACACCGCTTTCCATGCGGGCGTCACCGGTAAAACAGGTCCATTGAAACCGCCGGCAAGCAGGTTACGCATCATCAGGTAACCCGCGCGATTAGGCTTCATTGATGCCCCAATCACCGCAATAGATTTCGGTCGCAGTAGTGCTTCCAGACCACGCTGACTCATATCGGCTTCCTTAATGACACCAGTGACCGAATGATTTTAAACGTTTTCTGATGAATCTGCTGTGATGCTTCCCTGATGTTGAGTTTTTCCTGCCAGGTAGCGGGTTTTAAAGCGAGTAAAATGATCGCTTAACCCTTCTGCGGCTTGCGTATCTCCCGCCAGATCCAACAAGGCGATGGCCACTTCGGCAGTGCAATATTGCCCTTCGGCGTGAACGCCACGCAGGTGGTAAGCAGAAAGGCGTGATAAATCAACGGAGATCACCGGCAGGTTATCAAGGTACGGGCTTTTGCGGAACATTTTACGCGCCTCAGGCCAGGTGCCGTCGAGCATGATAAACAATGGAGGCTTACCGGCTGGTGGCGTGAAAATCACTTCACGCTCTTCGCCCGCATAGGAGGCCGGGAATACAACCATCGGCTGGTAATCCGGATTTTTCACCAGTTCCAGTAGCGCCTGCGGCGGCTCGGTGCGTGACCACTGAAAAGCCGTGGTATCGGGCAGAATATCAGCAATTAAACGCCCCGTGTTGCTGGGCTTCATTGGCTCGGTATCAAACATCACCAGACAAAAGCGACTTTTTGCCTCAGAGGGCACCAGCGTTGCGCACAAGCAGAGTTTCTGCGGCAGCAGGCAGCGCTGACAGCGGCGAACGCGATTACCTCGGGCAAGGAAAGGACGCGTGGCGCGCGCGAGGCGCTCTGCGCGTAACTGAAGAACAGCGTTATCGGTCATGGGGAAACACGTTGAAAAACGCTATTGTCGCAGAGGTGAAAACGGGGCACAAGATGCGCCCCGTAGAGATTATAATGATTCGTTAAGCCAGCTATCAAACGGGGCTTTTGGTACAGCGCCGTTAAGCATGTCGACGATTTCACCTTTTCTGAAGATCATGATGGTCGGAATGCTGCGGATACCGAAACGGGCGCTGAGTTCACGCTCGGCTTCCGTATTCACTTTAACGAAACGCACTTTACCGCTACGCTCTTCCGCGACATCTTCAAAAATTGGGGCGAAGTTACGACATGGACCACACCAGGGGGCCCAAAAGTCAACGACCACCGGGAGATCGTCTTTTAACAGTTTATCCAGTGTTTCACCGGTCGCATTGATCACCTCCCCATCAAACAGGTCGTGACCACAGCGTCCGCATTTAGCCGCTTCCTGGACACGATCGTCGGGGATGCGGTTGATAGCCTGGCAGCTGGTACAAACGGTATTCATAACTAACCTCTGGATGAGTGGAGTGGACTTCACGGCAGGAACGCCAGTATGTTTCTATTATGTTACATATTATCGGGGAGTCTGTTCTAAACAACAATGCGTTTTATTCAATGAGTACAATAGTCCTTAGCTTTTAAATGAAATAATGGCTAACGACGTGCACATCGGGTAATCTGCGCGCTTCGCGCAGAGCAGGTGGAGAAAAACATGAGCGACGAACTGAAGAACAAAAACGGCAAGGTCAAAGTGATGTACGTCCGCAGTGACGATGACTCGGATAAACGCACCCAAAATCCACGTACTGGCAAAGGCGGCGGTCGCCCCGGTACTTCCCGAGCCGAAGGCGGTCGTCGCCCTGCCCGTGATGACCGAAAGGGTCCGAACAGCGAACGCGGTCGTGAACGTGGTCGTGACCGCGATGTAGAACGTGACCGCAGACGTGAAGATTCACCGTGGCGTACCGTGTCCCGCGCACCGAATGATGACGCAGCGGATAAAGCCGATCACGGCGGTATTAGCGGTAAGAGCTTTATCGATCCTGAAGTATTACGCCGTCAGCGCGCGGAAGAAACCCGCGTTTACGGTGAGAATGCCTGTCAGGCTCTGTTCCAGAGTCGTCCGGACGCCATCGTCCGCGCCTGGTTTGTTCAGAGCGTAACCCCACGCTTTAAAGAAGCATTACGCTGGATGGCGGCAAACCGCAAAGCCTATCACGTGGTTGACGAAGCCGAGCTGGCGAAAGCCTCTGGCACAGAACATCACGGTGGCGTCTGTTTCCTGATCAAAAAACGTAACGGTACTACCGTTAAGCAGTGGGTCGGACAGGCAGGGGCGCAGGATTGCGTGCTGGCACTGGAAGATATCGCTAACCCGCATAACCTGGGCGGCATGATGCGTAGCTGCGCGCACTTCGGTGTGAAAGGCGTAGTGGTTCAGGATGCGGCGCTGCTGGAATCAGGTGCGGCTATCCGTACCGCTGAGGGCGGGGCTGAGCACGTTCAACCTATCACCGGTGACAGCATCGTTGATGTACTGGACGACTTCCGCCAGGCGGGTTACACGGTTGTGATGACCTCAAGCGCGAAAGGCAAACCGCTGTTTACTACCACGCTGCCGGAAAAAATGGTGCTGGTATTAGGGCGTGAGCGTGAAGCTCTGCCAGAAGCAGCATGTTCAGCCGACGACCTGTGCGTTGCAATTGACGGCACTGGCAAGGTAGAAACGCTCAACGTTTCTGTGGCAACAGGCGTGCTGCTCGCGGAGTGGTGGCGTCAGAACAAAGCCTGATAACAAAAATGCCAGCGAATCGCTGGCATTTTTTTACTCACTTTCTGCGGGTAATACCGGCATCCAGTCAATCGGCTTTTCACCTCGTTGTTCCAGCCACTCATTCGCCAGAACAAAGTGATTGCAGCCAAAGAAACCGCGATGCGCAGAGAGCGGTGATGGGTGGGGCGCTTTCAACACATGGTGACGCTGCGTATCAATAATCGCGCCTTTCTTCTGTGCGTGAGAACCCCAGAGCAGGAAAACCACGCCTTCCCGATGTTGGTTAATCAGGCTGATGACTTTATCGGTAAATGTTTCCCACCCAAGGCTGGCGTGAGAATGTGCCTGACCGGCGCGGACGGTGAGTACGGTGTTGAGTAACAGTACCCCCTGGCGTGCCCAGCTTTCCAGATATCCGTGCGCTGGGCGCGTGAAGCCTGGAATCGTTGCCTCCAGCTCTTTGTACATGTTCAGCAACGAGGGTGGAGTGGCAATACCTGGGCGGACAGAGAACGCGAGACCGTGTGCCTGGCCTGGACCGTGGTAAGGATCCTGACCCAGGATGACAACTTTTACGTCGCCAAGCTCGGTAAAGCGAAAAGCGTTAAACACATCTTTTTGCGGCGGATAAATTGTCATACCCGACTGACGCTCGCCGGCAACAGTATGCAGTGTGTTAACAAAATAAGGCTGCTGTTTCTCTTCAGCCAGCACATCGTGCCAGGTTAATTCGGTGGCCATCTCGCTCTCCTGCGAATTTTCAATCCCCCTAGCTTAACTGCTTCTTTCGACGTCGCAAAATTCTGTACGTTTCTCAATGGTCTACCCCTTAAAGATAGTTGAAAATTTATGTAAAAAGTTTAGCTGCGTACATGGCGTAAGTTGATGTAAAACAATAAAATCCACCTATCACCACTTTTCATGTGTGGTTTTTATTGATTTAAATCAAAGAATCAAGGGTGTGTGAGGGGTATATATACACTCAAGCAACAATGGTTTTACCAATTGGCCGGATGACGGCCAACCGAGATCAAATAATTTTGCCGGGGAGGCATCAAATGATTACAGGTATCCAGATTACTAAAGCTGCAAACGACGACCTGCTGAACTCTTTCTGGCTGCTGGACAGCGAAAAAGGCGAAGCACGCTGCATCGTTGCGAAAGCAGGTTTCAATGCTGATGAAGTCGTTGCAGTCAGCAAACTGGGCGAAATCGAATACCGTGAAGTACCGGTAGACGTACAGCCGGAAGTCCGCGTGGAAGGTGGTCAGCACCTGAACGTAAACGTTCTGCGTCGCGAAACGCTGGAAGATGCAGTTAAGCATCCGGAAAAATATCCGCAGCTGACCATCCGTGTTTCTGGTTATGCAGTGCGTTTCAACTCTCTGACCCCAGAACAGCAGCGCGACGTTATTGCTCGTACCTTTACTGAGAGCCTGTAAGGCTCACGGGGAATAACCCCGTTTAGCAGAGAATCTGAAAGCGGAAGATGCCAGCGTGTCTTCCGCTTTTTTACGTCCGTTAGTAAAAGATCCTCACCGCACAATACACCAACAGCAGCGCCAGAATGATATTCAACTGTCGACCGTAACGGCGAAAAACGCGCTGAAAAAGATGGCCTGCCAGCGCCCAGCATGCATTCCCGAAGGTGCCGATCAGCGCCAACAGAATACTTACCCCAATCAGCCAGTGTGCGTCCTGAGTGTACGGTAATACAAACGTGGATAACGCGGTAATGCCGTACAAAATGATTTTCACGTTAACAAACTGCAAGCCAAAACTTGCCCAGAAGCTAATGGGCTCTGACTGCAATCTATCGTTTGATGTCGGGCTGGTGGCGATCTTCAGCGCCAGCCACAGGATATAAGCAGCTCCCGCCCAACTGAGCCAATGGATGATGGCTGGATCCATGACCGCCAGTGAAAATGAAATCCCGGCGCACATTAGCATGACGAATAAAAAGCCCAGACTCATTCCGGCCAGTACGCGTGTACTCTGACGAAAACCGTGTGACGTCGCGGCACTGAGCGCGAGGATGTTGTTTGGTCCGGGGGTTAGCGCGGTAATCAATGTATAGGTCCAGAATGCACTTAAAAGCGTGGGGGTCACTTGTTATCTCCTCTGTTTTGATAGACAGTACCCGAGGAAAAACATTAAAAAAAATGAATGTTTTTGCATTCTGAGTTCGATATTTTCGATGGGTTGGTGTGGATGGATTTACGTCGGTTTATTACGCTAAAAACGGTGGTGGAAGAGGGCTCGTTTCTGCGTGCATCACAAAAACTGTGCTGTACACAATCAACAGTTACCTTTCATATTCAACAGCTTGAGCAAGAGCTTTCGGTGCAGTTGTTTGAAAAAATTGGTCGCCGGATGTGTCTCACCAGTGAGGGGAAACGGCTTATGCCGCATATCCATGACCTGACGCGCGTGATGGCATCGATTCGACAGTCGGCACAACAGGATGCGCAGCCGGGCGGCGATCTACGTGTCGCGACAGGCGAAACGCTGCTGGCGTATAAAATGCCACAGGTTTTACAGCGTTTTAAACAACGTGCGCCTCATGTGCGGTTGTCTTTACAGTCGCTCAATTGTTATGTCATTCGTGACGCGTTGCTCAGTGATGAGGTCGATCTGGGGGTGTTTTATCGTGTGGGTAATGACGATGCCCTGGAGTTGATGCCGCTTGGCGATCAGTCACTGGCATTAGTTGCTTCGCCACTGCTTCAGCACGTTGATTTTACCCAGCATAACCAGCACATTCCCTGCAGTTTTATCATTAATGAGCCGCAATGTATTTTCAGACAACGCTTCGAGGGGCTACTGCGTAAACGACAGATTACGTTGGAAAACACCATTGAGTTATGGAGCATTGAAAGCATTAAGCAGTGCGTATCGGCAAATCTTGGGGTCAGCTTTTTGCCGCGTTTTGCCGTCGAGAAGGAGCTACGTTCAGGGGAATTGATTGAATTACCGTTCAGTGAAAAGCCTGAGCTCATTACAGCATTGTGCGGTTATCATGCCGGAAAAGTCGTTAGCCCGGCGATGCGGGTGTTTCTTGAGTGTATTGAAGAGAGTTTTACATTAAGTGAAAAAATGCCGGGCTAAATCGCCCGGCATTCGGTTTACTCTTTGTCGGACTGCTGGGTAGCAGCTCCGCTCGGCTTACGACGTTTGCCGATATTTTTGGCGTCGCGGTGACGTTTTTTCACCCGCGGCTTCTCTTTCTCTTTCGCCTTTTTCTCAGCGCGCTTCGCCAGCACTTTCTTGGATGGCTTACCGTTAGATTTCTCACTTGGCGCGCGCGTGGTTGGACGCAGTTCGTCGATGACGCGTGCTTTCAGCGGCTCGTCAATATAGCGGCTCGCTTTGCCGAGCAGCAGATGGTCGTGCGCTTCAACCAAAGAGATCGCAGTGCCTTTACGGCCAGCACGACCGGTACGGCCAATACGGTGCAGATAGGCATCGCCACTGCGCGGCATGTCGAAGTTAAACACGTGGCTGACGTCAGGAATATCGATCCCGCGAGCGGCAACGTCGGTTGCTACCAGCACGTTCACTCGGCCATCGGTCAGGCGTTTGATCGCTTCGTTACGTTTGTTCTGCACCATCTCGCCTTCGAGATAGCAGTTATTAATGCCCGCCTGGCGCAGCCAGCCTGCCAGTTCGTGCACACGCTCGCGTTTGCGTACAAAGACAATCGAGCGAGTCGCTTCCGGCTGTTTTAACAGGTGGATCAGCATGGCAGTTTTGTGCTCGATGTCATCGGCACGGTAGTAAAACTGATGGATCTTCTTGCGTTCGCGGGTGGACGGATCCGCAGAGACTTCAACCGGATCTTCCAACAGACGCTCGGCAAAATCTTTAATCGCATCGCCTTCCAGCGTGGCAGAGAACAGCATGGTTTGCTTACGCCAGCGGGTTTCACCGGCGATATGCTCGATGTCCTGGGCAAAGCCCATGTCCAGCATACGGTCAGCTTCATCGAGAATTAGCGTCTCAACCGCATGGCAGTCGAAGTTTTCTTCTTTAATGTATTGCAGCAGACGACCCGTGGTGGCAACCACGATGTCCTGGTTTGCGCTAAAGACTTCCATGTGGTTCATGTAAGCCACGCCGCCGGTAATCGTAGCGATATCCAGATGCGTATTCTTCGCCAGTTCACGAGCGTGTTCGGCAACCTGCATCGCCAGTTCGCGCGTTGGCGTCAGGATTAAAATGCGCGGCGGACCAGATTTCTTGCGCGGGAAGTCGAGCAGGTGCTGCAACGCTGGCAGCAAATATGCCGCCGTTTTACCGGTGCCTGTCGGCGCAGAACCGAGTACATCACGGCCATCGAGCGCAGGCGGAATGGCGGCAGCCTGAATGGCGGTCGGGCGAGTGAAACCTTTTTCCTGGAGGGCATCCAGAAGGCTTTCATCGAGTTCAAGTTCGGAAAAAGTCGTTACAGTCATGTTCTACCTCTGAGTGGGGCGCTGATTATAGACGTTACGGCTGCAATCTTCATCTGTTTGTATGGATATACCTTCTCAGGTATTGTTTTTATCCTATGTTATCGTTTTTTTTCCAGGAAGGTTGTTCTTCATGCCCCAGTCTACATCCGTACTGAGACGTAATGGATTTACTTTTAAGCAGTTTTTTGTGGCACACGATCGCTGTGCAATGAAAGTCGGAACAGACGGTATTTTATTGGGGGCCTGGGCTCCCGTTGCGGGCGTAAAGCGGATCCTGGATATTGGTACCGGGAGCGGCCTGTTGGCGCTGATGCTGGCCCAGCGCACTGATGAAAACGTCATCATTGACGCCGTGGAGCTTGATGTCGACGCCGCGCAGCAGGCGCAGGAGAACATCGCGCAATCTCCGTGGATGCATCGCGTGAGTGTTCATACAGAAGATGCGCAGCAGTGGATACCGCGTCAGACCGTGCGTTTTGATTTGATAATCAGCAACCCTCCCTATTATGAACAGGGCGTGGAATGTGCTACACCGCAACGCGAGCAGGCGCGCTATACCACCACGCTCGATCACCAGGCGTTGCTTACGCTGGCGGCGGACAGTATTACGGAAGAAGGTTTTTTTTGTGTCGTGCTGCCGGAACAGATTGGGAACGCGTTTACCCAGCAGGCATTAAGTATGGGCTGGCATCTGCGATTACGTACGGATGTAGCAGAAACGGAAGCTCGACTACCGCATCGGGTATTGCTGGCATTCTCCCCGCAGGCCGGGGAGTGCTTTAGCGACAGGCTGGTGATTCGTGGGCCAGACCAACGTTACTCTGAAGGTTACACGGCGCTGACCCAGGCATTTTACCTGTTTATGTGATGACTTAGCGGCGAGAGAATGGACGGGCCGGCTTCTGGAAGCTGCTCTGGATAATCCAGCGTGTAGTGCAGGCCCCGACTCTCTTTGCGCATCATTGCGCAGCGGACAATCAGCTCGGCAACCTGCACCAGGTTACGCAGTTCCAGCAAATTGTTCGACACGCGAAAATGGGCATAATACTCGTCGATTTCCTGTTGCAGCATGGTGATACGGCGCAGGGCGCGCTCCAGGCGCTTGGTCGTACGCACAATACCGACGTAATCCCACATAAACAGCCGTAGCTCATGCCAGTTATGCTGGATAACAACCAACTCATCCGGATTTTCTACCCGGCTTTCATCCCAGCCCGGGAGCGTGCTAACGCCGCGAGCATAAGGCATGCGCCTGTCGATATCTTCAGCCGCGGACCAGCCGTAAACCAGACACTCCAGCAATGAGTTTGATGCCATCCGGTTGGCGCCATGCAGGCCGGTGTAACTTACTTCGCCGATCGCATACAGCCCGTCGACATCGGTACGGCCAAAGTCATCAACCATCACGCCGCCGCAGGTATAGTGCGCGGCAGGCACGATGGGAACCGGCTCTTTGGTTAAATCAATGCCCAGTCCCAGCAACTTTTCATAAATCATCGGGAAATGCTGACGAACAAATTCTTCCGGCTTATGGCTGATATCGAGGAACATGCAATCGGCACCCAGACGCTTCATTTCATGGTCAATGGCGCGGGCGACAATATCGCGGGGAGCCAGTTCGCCACGCTCGTCAAAATCGGGCATAAAGCGTGAACCGTCAGGGCGCTTCAGGTGTGCGCCTTCGCCGCGCAACGCTTCGGTCAGCAGAAAATTGCGCGCCTGCGGATGATACAGCGCTGTCGGGTGAAACTGGTTAAACTCCAGGTTGGCGACGCGACATCCCGCGCGCCAGGCCATTGCAATTCCGTCACCCGATGAAATATCCGGATTGGTGGTGTATTGATACACCTTTGACGCACCGCCGGTGGCCAACACTACCGACTTCGCATGGCAGGTTTCGACGGCTTCTTTATTACGATTCCAGATCCATGCGCCGACAACCCGACGCGTTCCCGGCAGACCGATTTTATCGGAGACAATCAGGTCGACAGCATTACTGCGCTCAAGAACCCGGATATTGGGATGATTTTGTGCCTGGCTGACGAGGGTGGTTTCGACTTCTTTGCCGGTAGCATCCGCAGCGTGCAGGATGCGTCGATGGCTGTGACCGCCTTCACGGGCCAGGTGATAACTCTCTTCGCCGTTAGGCTGAACCTGCGTATCAAATAAGACGCCCTGATCGATAAGCCATTGAACGCAGGTGCGGGCATTGCTGGCGACAAATTCAACCGCATGGCGATCGCACAGCCCGGCCCCGGCAATCAGCGTATCTTCAACGTGGGAGTCGATACTGTCGGTTTCATCGAAAACAGCGGCAATACCGCCCTGGGCATAAAATGTCGAGCCTTCGCTGACCGGCCCTTTGCTCAGCACAATAACCTGATGTTTTTCAGCCAGGCGCAGCGCCAGTGAGAGTCCGGCAGCCCCGCTGCCAATGATCAGCACGTCACAGGATAATTCAGGAGTCGTATTCATGATTTTTGTTTAATTTACTAAACAGTGTTTGGTCACCATAGCACCACATTGTGCGATACTGCACGTTTTATTTTTAAATGTGTTGCAATGACTAAACATGAAAGAAAAGCATGATGAGGGCTAAATAGGCAAAAATATTTTGTGAAGCAGGCCGTTAGCATCAGATTATGTGATGAAATAAAGTGCCCGTTGGGTTACTCTGCAAGCGGTGAAATGGGCATTTCTGTACAGATAGTGCGTTGATCGGGTTATGTAGACTTATAATGAGAGATAAGACCTGTCTACAACATGACAAACAAAAAACAATGCGTAACGGAACTTTACGAAACTTGAGCACTCTAAGCATTTGCTTGCTCATAGTGAAGCTGATGGAGTGGCGTTTCGAAGGCGCGTGGAAATTTGGTTTGGGGAGACTTTACCTCGGATGAGCGAGCAGTTAACGGACCAGGTCCTGGTAGAACGGGTCCAGAAGGGAGATCAGAAAGCCTTTAACCTACTGGTAGTGCGCTATCAGCATAAGGTGGCGAGTCTGGTTTCTCGCTATGTACCGTCGGGTGATGTACCCGATGTAGTACAAGAAGCATTTATCAAAGCCTATCGTGCGCTGGACTCGTTCCGGGGAGATAGTGCTTTTTATACCTGGCTGTATCGTATTGCAGTCAATACAGCGAAGAATTACCTGGTCGCTCAGGGGCGTCGTCCACCTTCAAGTGATATTGATGCGATTGAAGCAGAAAATTACGAAAGTGGCGGTGCGCTGAAAGAAATTTCGAACCCTGAGAACTTAATGTTGTCAGAAGAACTGAGACAGATAGTTTTCCGAACTATTGAGTCCCTCCCGGAAGATTTACGCATGGCAATAACCTTGCGGGAGCTGGATGGCCTGAGCTATGAAGAGATAGCCGCTATCATGGATTGTCCGGTAGGTACGGTGCGTTCACGTATCTTCCGAGCGAGGGAAGCTATTGATAATAAAGTTCAACCGCTTATCAGGCGTTGACGATAGCGGGATACTGGAAAAGGTATTAGGCATGCAGAAAGAGAAACTTTCCGCTTTAATGGATGGCGAAACGCTGGATACTGAGTTACTCAAAGAGCTAACTCACGACCCGGAAATGCAAAAAACCTGGGAGAGTTATCACCTGATTCGCGATTCCATGCGAGGTGATACCGCCGACGTTCTCCATTTCGATATTTCCGCCCGCGTAATGGCCGCCATCCAGGATGAGCCAGTACGTCAGACGGCGCCATTGATTCCTGAGGCCCAGCCAGCACCGCACCAGTGGCAGAAAATGCCATTCTGGAAGAAAATGCGTCCGTGGGCCGCGCAGCTTACCCAAATGGGTGTGGCCGCGTGCGTATCACTTGCAGTTATCGTTGGCGTCCAGCACTATAATGGGCAATCTGAAACGTCCCAGCAGCCCGAAACACCGGTATTTAATACATTACCGATGATGGGTAAAGCCAGTCCGGTAAGCCTGGGTGTACCTTCTGACGCGACGGCAAGTGGCGGTCAGCAACAGCAGGTACAGGAGCAGCGTCGTCGTATTAATGCCATGTTGCAAGATTACGAACTGCAACGTCGACTGCACTCTGAACAGCTTCAGTTTGAGCAGGCGCAAACACAGCAAGCCGCTGTGCAGGTGCCAGGAATTCAAACTTTAGGAACGCAATCGCAGTAATGAAGCAACTTTGGTTTGCCATGTCACTTGTGGCTGGTAGCCTGTTCTTCTCTGTAAACGCCTCGGCCAATCCTGCGTCCGGGGCGTTGTTGCAGCAGATGAATCTGGCCAGCCAGTCGCTAACCTATGAGCTGTCATTTGTCAGCATCAATAAGCAGGGTGTTGAATCCCTACGTTATCGTCATGCCCGCCAGGATAACCGTCCACTCGCGCAACTATTACAAATGGATGGACCGCGCCGGGAAGTGGTGCAACGCGGCAACGAAATTAGCTATTTTGAGCCTGGTCTCGAACCGTTCACGCTGAACGGCGATTATATCGTTGATTCTCTGCCATCCCTGATTTACACCGATTTCAAACGCCTTGCTCCCTACTATGATTTTATCTCAGTAGGCCGCACCCGTATTGCCGATCGGCTCTGTGAAGTGATCCGCGTTGTGGCGCGTGACGGCACCCGTTACAGCTATATCGTTTGGATGGACACGGAGACCAAGCTGCCAATGCGTGTCGATCTCCTCGATCGTGATGGCGAAACGCTGGAACAGTTCCGCGTCATCGCCTTTACCGTGAATAACGGTGTTAGCGACAGCATGCAGACGTTAGCAAAAGCGAATTTACCACCGTTGCTGTCGGTTCCTGCGGGGGAGAAAACCAACTTCAACTGGAGTCCGTCGTGGTTGCCGCAAGGTTTCAGTGAGGTCTCAAGCAGTCGACGTCCGCTGCCGACGATGGATAACATGCCAATTGAATCACGCCTTTATTCTGATGGCCTGTTTAGTTTCTCCGTGAACGTGAACCGTGCGACGCAGAATAGCGCCGATCAACTGCTGCGTACCGGCCGTAGAACGGTCAGCACCAGCGTGCGTGATAACGCGGAAATTACGATTGTGGGCGAGCTTCCACCGCAAACGGCGAAGCGTATCGCGGACAATATCAAGTTCAGGGCAGCACAATGATTAAAGAGTGGGCGACGGTCGTCTCCTGGCAAAATGGACTGGCGACGGTCAGCTGTGATGTTAAAGCATCATGTAGCAGCTGTGCTTCCCGGGCCGGATGCGGGAGCCGCGTGCTGAACAAACTGGGGCCACAGACCACGCATACCATCGTGGTGCCCTGCGACGAACCCTTGACCCCTGGTCAAAAAGTTGAACTGGGCATTGCCGAAGGTAGCCTGCTGGGATCGGCGATGCTGGTCTACATGTCTCCGTTGGCAGGACTGTTTCTTTTCGCGGCGCTGTTCCAGGTGCTGTTTGGTTCCGATCTTGCGGCATTAAGCGGCGCAGTGCTGGGGGGCGTGGGCGGCTTCCTGATTGCTCGTGGATACTCTCGTAAGCTTGCTGAACGCGAAGCCTGGCAGCCGGTCATTCTGAACGTTGCTCTCCCACCCGATCTTATTCGCGTCGAAACCCAGCAGTGATATCTTTGCCTGATGGCGTTGCGCTTATCAGGCCTACAGCGTGCTCAGATGCAGACGTAGGCCGGATAAGACGTTTATGCCGCCATCCGGCAAAAGTTTCACCGACTTTGCAAAGTTGTTTCCAGTTCCCGCTATCCTTGCTCTATGAACATTTCCTCGCCTCAGCGTTGTAGTGTAGAATGCGGCGTTTCACTTAAACAGACGTTAAGCTCAGATCAGCGACTTCTCAGAGCCTGCTCCGGCGGGCGTAAGGCACAATAATTACACTATATGAAGAACATACGTAACTTTTCAATCATAGCTCACATCGACCACGGTAAATCGACGCTGTCTGACCGTATTATCCAGATCTGCGGTGGCCTGTCTGACCGTGAAATGGAAGCGCAGGTTCTCGACTCGATGGATCTTGAGCGTGAGCGCGGTATTACTATCAAAGCGCAGAGCGTGACGCTCGATTTCAAAGCATCTGATGGTGAAACCTATCAGCTTAACTTTATCGACACTCCGGGTCACGTTGACTTCTCGTATGAAGTTTCCCGCTCGCTTGCCGCCTGTGAAGGTGCACTGCTGGTGGTTGATGCCGGGCAGGGTGTTGAAGCGCAGACCCTGGCTAACTGCTATACCGCCATGGAAATGGATCTGGAAGTGGTGCCGGTACTGAACAAAATTGACCTGCCAGCCGCCGATCCTGAACGCGTAGCGGAAGAGATCGAAGATATCGTCGGTATTGATGCAACTGACGCAGTTCGCTGCTCGGCGAAAACCGGCGTTGGCGTCACTGACGTTCTTGAACGTCTGGTACGCGACATTCCGCCGCCGGAAGGCGACCCTGAAGGCCCATTGCAGGCGCTGATCATCGACTCCTGGTTCGACAACTACCTTGGAGTGGTGTCGCTGGTGCGTATTAAAAACGGCACCATGCGTAAAGGCGACAAAATTAAAGTGATGAGCACCGGTCAGGTCTATAACGCCGACCGTCTGGGTATCTTCACGCCAAAACAGGTTGACCGTACCGAGCTGAAATGCGGCGAGGTAGGTTGGTTGGTTTGTGCGATTAAAGACATTCTTGGCGCACCGGTTGGCGATACCCTGACGCAGGCGCGTAACCCGGCAGACAAACCGCTGCCAGGCTTTAAAAAAGTGAAGCCGCAGGTTTACGCCGGTCTGTTCCCGGTGAGCTCTGACGACTACGAAAACTTCCGTGATGCGCTTGGCAAGCTGAGCCTGAACGACGCCTCCCTGTTCTATGAACCGGAAAGCTCTACCGCGCTGGGCTTTGGCTTCCGTTGTGGCTTCCTTGGTCTGCTTCATATGGAGATCATTCAGGAACGTCTTGAGCGTGAATACGATCTGGATCTGATCACGACCGCGCCGACAGTAGTCTACGAAGTTGAAACCACGGCGAAAGAGACTATCTACGTCGATAGCCCGTCCAAGCTGCCGCCGCTGAACAATATCTACGAACTGCGTGAGCCGATCGCTGAGTGTCACATGCTGCTGCCGCAGGCTTACCTTGGCAACGTCATCACCCTGTGTATCGAGAAGCGTGGCGTCCAGACTAACATGGTTTACCACGGTAACCAGGTGGCGCTGACCTATGAGATTCCGATGGCAGAAGTCGTACTCGACTTCTTCGACCGTCTGAAGTCGACCTCTCGTGGCTATGCGTCGCTGGACTATAACTTCAAACGCTTCCAGGCGTCTGACATGGTGCGTGTTGATGTCCTCATCAACAACGAGCGTGTCGATGCGCTGGCGCTGATCACTCACCGCGACAACTCCCAGAGCCGTGGTCGTGAGCTGGTCGAGAAGATGAAAGATCTGATCCCTCGTCAGCAGTTTGATATCGCGATTCAGGCGGCCATCGGCACGCACATCATCGCGCGTTCAACGGTTAAGCAACTGCGTAAAAACGTTCTGGCGAAATGCTACGGTGGCGATATCAGCCGTAAGAAAAAGCTGCTGCAAAAACAGAAAGAGGGTAAAAAGCGCATGAAGCAGATCGGTAACGTCGAACTGCCGCAGGAAGCGTTCCTCGCCATTCTGCATGTCGGTAAAGACAGCAAATAATCTTAAGGAGTTGGCATGGCGAACATGTTTGCCCTGATTCTGGTGATTGCCACACTGGTGACGGGCATTTTATGGTGCGTAGATAAATTCATCTTCGCGCCAAAACGCCGGGAGCGTCAGGCAGCAGCGCAAGCTGCTGCAGGTGATTCACTGGATAAAGCTACGCTGAAAAAAGTGGCACCTAAGCCAGGCTGGCTGGAAACCGGGGCGTCCGTTTTCCCGGTTTTAGCGATTGTGCTGGTGGTGCGTTCATTTATTTATGAGCCGTTCCAGATCCCGTCAGGTTCGATGATGCCGACGCTGCTTATCGGTGATTTTATCCTGGTGGAGAAATTCGCCTACGGGATTAAAGATCCGATTTACCAGAAAACGCTGATCGAAACCGGTCATCCGAAACGCGGTGATATCGTGGTGTTTAAATACCCGGAAGATCCGCGTCTGGACTACATTAAACGTGCTGTCGGTTTACCGGGAGATAAAGTAACGTACGATCCAGTGGCGAAAGAGGTGACTATTCAGCCAGGATGCCGTTCCGGCCAGGCGTGTGAAAACGCGCTGCCGGTAACGTACTCTGATGTTCAGCCAAGTGATTTTGTGCAGACCTTTGCTCGCCGTAACGGCGGGGAAGCAACCAGCGGCTTCTTTGAAGTTCCGCTGAATGAAACGAAAGATAACGGTATTCGCCTCTCCGAGCGTAAAGAAACGCTGGGTGAGGTTACGCACCGCATTCTGACCGTGCCGATTGCGCAGGATCAGGTAGGGATGTATTACCGTCAGCCTGGTCAGCCGTTGGCAACCTGGATCGTCCCGCCGGGGCACTACTTCATGATGGGTGATAACCGTGATAACAGCGCGGACAGCCGTTACTGGGGATTTGTACCGGAAGCGAATCTGGTTGGTAAAGCGACCGCTATCTGGATGAGTTTCGATAAGCAAGAAGGCGAATGGCCGACCGGTGTGCGTTTAAGCCGTATTGGTGGCATTCATTAATTGCCGATAATCGTTCACGTTGTCGTCATTATGGCGACAGCGTGAATTATTTCTCGGATAAATTCCCGCAGACTAACGACATCCCTTGTCGTTGTGTATAGAATATTCCCCCGAAGTTTTAGGTTGGCACCGACAGGTTGCCACGGCACACGAAACAGCGTTGGTTTGTATACAAATGCATTTAGCCGGAGCCAAACGGCTAAGCGAAGTGCGTATATCAGGTCTGTTTCGTGTGCTGAATTGTTGACGCATTCATTTATTGGTATCGCATGAACCCCATCGTAATTAATCGGCTTCAACGGAAGCTGGGCTACACTTTTAATCATCAGGAGCTGTTGCAGCAGGCGTTAACTCACCGGAGTGCCAGCAGCAAACATAACGAGCGTTTAGAATTTTTAGGCGACTCTATTTTGAGCTTTGTTATCGCTAATGCGCTGTATCACCGTTTCCCGCGTGTGGATGAAGGCGATATGAGCCGCATGCGCGCGACGCTGGTTCGCGGCAATACGCTGGCTGAATTAGCCCGTGAGTTTGACCTCGGTGAATGTTTACGTTTGGGGCCAGGCGAGCTGAAAAGCGGCGGCTTCCGTCGTGAATCGATTCTGGCGGATACCGTTGAAGCTTTAATTGGCGGTGTCTTCCTCGACAGCGATATTCAAACCGTTGAGCAATTGATCCTGAACTGGTATCAAACTCGTCTGGATGAAATTAGCCCAGGCGACAAACAAAAAGATCCGAAAACGCGCCTGCAGGAATATTTGCAGGGTCGCCACCTGCCTCTGCCGTCTTATTTGGTGGTGCAGGTGCGTGGTGAAGCACACGATCAAGAATTTACTATCCACTGCCAGGTCAGCGGCCTGAGTGAACCGGTGGTTGGCACAGGTTCGAGCCGTCGTAAGGCTGAGCAGGCTGCCGCCGAACAGGCGTTGAAAAAACTGGAGCTGGAATGAGCGAAGAGAAAACTTACTGCGGATTTATTGCCATCGTCGGCCGCCCGAACGTCGGCAAATCCACCCTTTTGAATAATCTGCTTGGGCAGAAGATTTCTATTACCTCACGTAAGGCTCAGACAACACGTCACCGTATTGTTGGCATCCATACCGAAGGCGCGTATCAGGCGATTTATGTTGATACCCCGGGTCTGCATATGGAAGAAAAACGTGCGATCAACCGTCTGATGAACAAAGCGGCGAGCAGCTCTATCGGTGATGTTGAATTGGTTATTTTCGTTGTCGAAGGCACCCGCTGGACGCCGGACGACGAAATGGTGCTCAACAAGCTGCGTGATGGTAAAGCCCCGGTTATTCTGGCTGTGAACAAAGTAGACAACGTTCAGGAAAAAGCCGATCTGCTGCCGCACCTGCAGTTCCTGGCAAGCCAGATGAACTTCCTTGATATCGTACCGATTTCTGCCGAAACCGGCTTGAATGTCGATACCGTTGCGGGCATCGTGCGTAAGCATTTGCCGGAAGCTATTCATCACTTCCCGGAAGATTACATCACCGACCGTTCTCAGCGCTTTATGGCCTCTGAAATCATCCGTGAAAAGCTGATGCGTTTTCTGGGTGCTGAACTGCCGTACTCCGTTACCGTGGAGATTGAGCGTTTTATCTCCAACGAGCGCGGTGGTTACGATATTAACGGTCTGATCCTCGTTGAACGTGAAGGGCAGAAGAAGATGGTTATTGGCAACAAAGGGGCCAAAATAAAAACCATCGGCATCGAAGCGCGTAAAGACATGCAGGAGATGTTCGAAGCGCCTGTTCACCTCGAACTGTGGGTGAAAGTGAAATCCGGCTGGGCCGATGACGAACGAGCGCTGCGCAGCCTCGGTTACGGCGACGACGTCTAAACACATCTTCTGAAACGCGGCGAGTATATGGAAGGATGGCAACGCGCTTTTGTCCTGCATAGCCGCCCGTGGAGCGAAACCAGTCTCGTGCTGGACGTCTTCACGGAAGAGTCAGGCCGCGTGCGCCTTGTAGCCAAAGGCGCGCGTTCCAAACGTTCCAATCTCAAAGGCGCACTCCAGCCTTTTACTCCGTTACTGCTTCGCTTTGGTGGACGTGGTGAAGTCAAAACCTTGCGTAGCGCCGAAGCTGTTTCTTTGGCACTCCCTCTTAGCGGTATCACGCTGTACAGCGGCTTATATATCAACGAGCTTGTCTCGCGTGTACTCGAGTACGAAACCCGCTTTTCTGCACTCTTTTTCGACTATCTGAACTGTATTCAGGCGCTGGCTGGCGCGACGGGTTCGCCAGAACCTGCGTTACGTCGCTTTGAGCTGGCCTTACTTGGTCATCTGGGGTATGGCGTCGATTTTACCCACTGTGCGGGTAGCGGCGAGCCGGTAGACGACACCATGACCTATCGCTACCGGGAAGAAAAAGGGTTTATCGCAAGCGTAGTGATTGATAACGCCACCTTTACCGGACGCCATCTGAAAGCGCTCGAATCGCGGGAATTTCCTGATGCTGATACGCTTCGCGCCGCGAAACGCTTTACCCGCATGGCGTTAAAGCCGTATCTTGGTGGTAAGCCCTTAAAGAGCCGCGAATTATTCCGGCAGTTTATGCCGAAGCGAAAATAAAAAACGAGGATTGTCATGGCCGAATTACTGTTAGGCGTCAACATTGACCACATTGCCACTTTACGTAATGCACGCGGTACCGCATATCCGGACCCGGTTCAGGCAGCGTTTATCGTTGAACAGGCGGGCGCGGACGGTATTACCGTACACCTGCGTGAAGACCGTCGCCATATCACCGACCGTGACGTACGTATTCTGCGCCAGACGCTGGATACGCGCATGAATCTGGAAATGGCGGTCACCGAAGAGATGCTGGCGATTGCCGTTGAGACTAAGCCACACTTTTGCTGCCTGGTGCCGGAAAAACGTCAGGAAGTTACCACTGAAGGTGGTCTGGACGTCGCCGGTCAGCGTGACAAGATGCGCGATGCCTGCAAACGCCTGGCGGACGCAGGCATTCTGGTTTCGCTGTTTATCGATGCCGATGAAGAGCAGATTAAGGCCGCTGCGGAAGTTGGCGCACCGTTTATTGAAATTCACACCGGCTGTTACGCCGATGCGAAAACCGACGCAGAACAGGCCAGCGAACTGGCGCGGATCGCCAAAGCGGCAACCTATGCTGCAAGTCTTGGCCTGAAGGTGAATGCGGGTCACGGTCTGACGTATCACAACGTTAAAGCTATCGCACGGATCCCGGAAATGCACGAGCTGAACATTGGCCATGCCATTATCGGACGTGCGGTGATGAGCGGCCTGAAAGAGGCCGTAGTCGAAATGAAGCGCCTGATGCTGGAAGCTCGTGGCTAATGGCGATTCTGGGATTAGGTACGGATATCGTGGAGATTGCCCGCATCGAAGCGGTGATCTCCCGTTCCGGCGACCGCCTGGCAAGACGTGTGCTCAGCGACAACGAATGGGCAATCTGGGAAACGCATCAGCAGCCGGTGCGTTTTCTGGCGAAGCGTTTTGCAGTCAAAGAGGCGGCAGCAAAAGCCTTTGGCACGGGTATTCGCAATGGGCTGGCGTTTAATCAGTTTGAAGTCTTTAACGACGAACTCGGTAAGCCGCGTCTGCGATTATGGGGAGAGGCGTTAAAACTGGCGGAAAAACTCGGCGTCGCGCATATGCATGTGACGCTGGCCGATGAGCGTCACTACGCCTGCGCCACGGTGATTATCGAAAGTTAGATTCAGGACGTTGCCGGATGGCGACGCGTAGCGTCTTATCCGGCCTACGGGTTATGCGTTTGTTGCAGGGGCAGGGCAGAGGCTTCATCGCCAGATGGCGACGCGGTTAAAGTTTATCGGCGTGGTGCATCAGCACAAACTTATCCCACAGCTGCTCTTCTGATTCGACATGCGCCGGATCTTTCAAAATAGTATTGGGAATCGGGCACACCTTCTGGCAGGTTGGCGTGTCGTAATGACCTACGCATTCCGTACACTTGTCGCTGTTAATCTCGTAAATGCTATCACCCATCGAAATCGCCTCATTCGGGCATTCGGGCTCGCACATATCGCAATTGATACACTTTTTAGTGATTAACAGGGCCATCAGGAAACTCTCAAAACATCACAAATCGGGCGGGCATTATACGCGCATTCTTTGCTCAGACCAGTTTTTTTACCAGTGCTTCGCTGTGGCGAATACGTTCCGGGGCATGCTCCAGATCCTGTTGCACCAGCGCCATAAACAGTAAATCAGTGAGCATCATTTGCGCATGGGTGGAGGAAATCGCTGCGCTGCGTGTGGCCTGCTCCTCGGCAATCGTGTACAGGCAATGACTTGCCCGTTGCTGCAGGGCGTTCGGTGTAAATCCGGTGATGGCGAGGATTTTCGCGCCGGTGCGCAACGTTTCATCCGCAGCCAGGTTGAGTTCGCGACGCTCCCCAGTATATGAAATAGCCAGCAGCAGATCGTTGGGCGAAAGCGCCTGCACTGTCGCCAGCAGGGCGTGCATATCGCGTTCCACCACCGCATTAAAACCAATCTTCAGCAGCTTCCAGGCAAAATTCTGCGCTACCAGACCCGATGCGCCAATCCCGGTCACGATAATGCGGCGGGCTGAACGCAGCATCGTGACGCTCTCCATCAGTTTCTCTTCGCTGTTGACGTCCAGCGTCGCATGCATTGCCGCCACGTTCTCTTTAATCAGTTTCTCGCCCACCATCCGCATAGGGTCGTCACCGCGAATCTGATTATGTACCGGAATGGAATGGGGATTGGGATTGCTGGCCAACGCTTCGCTAATCGCCAGTTTGAGTGCCGGGAATCCTTTAAAGCCCATCTTTTGCGCGAATTTCACTACGCTGGACTGGCTGACGCCCGCTTCAAAAGCCAGCTGTTGTGAGCTGAGATGACGCGCAGTATCCGGCTGAGCAAGAAGATAATCCGCAAGTTTTTTATCGCTTTGCGCGAGATCCGGATAACGCTGACGAATGCGAATTAAACAGTTCATGCTTTCTCCTGGCGAAAATGTGATGGCGATTACAAAACAAAATATCACTCGCCTTAGTGAATATAATATTCCATTATGACAGATTATTATGAATTAAAAATTCCTAAGGAACAAAAAATGAATCTCGGTGCGTTAGTTTCAGAAACCCGCAATCCTCAGACTATGGATCTGGATGCGCTCTCTACTCTGGAGTTGGTTCATCGTTTTAATCAACAGGATACGCTGGTAGCTGAAGCAGTAAAAGCAACTCTTCCTGAAGTTGCGCGTGCGGTCGATGCAGCAGCTGACGCGCTAAAAGCAGGTGGACGCATTATTTACATGGGAGCCGGTACCAGCGGGCGTCTTGGGGTGCTGGACGCGTCTGAATGCCCGCCGACCTTCGGCGTCCCGCACGGTCTGGTGGTTGGGCTGATTGCCGGGGGACCGGGCGCTTTACTGAAGGCGGTAGAAGGCGCGGAAGATAACCCGCAGCTAGGCGAAACCGATCTGCGTGAGCTTAATCTTACCGCACAGGATCTGGTGGTGGGGCTGGCAGCTTCTGGTCGTACGCCGTATGTCATTGGTGGGTTGAAATATGCGCGTTCGGTGGGCTGTACGACGGCGGCTATTTCTTGCAATCCAGATTCCCCTATCGCGCATGAAGCGGATATTGCCATTTCTCCGGTAGTGGGGCCAGAGGCGCTGACCGGGTCAACACGACTGAAATCCGGCACCGCGCAAAAGCTGGTACTCAATATGATCTCCACCGGCGCGATGGTGAAATTTGGCAAGGTGTACCAGAACCTGATGGTGGATATGCAGGCAACCAACGTCAAACTGGTCGATCGGGCGTGCCGTATGGTGGTTGAAGCCACCGGCATTGCGCGTGCTCAAGCTGAAACGCTGCTGAAGCAGACGGATTATGATGTTAAGCCGGCTATTTTAATGGCGCTCACCGGCCTGGATGCCGCTGCCGCCCGCGAAAAGCTTGCCGCTCACCAGGGTTTTTTACGCGCGGCGTTAGAACACTAAGAGGTGTATATGGATAAGACGGCGTTGCTGGCCAGCGACATCCTGCTGGGCGTTGGCGGAGAGAACAATATTCTGCGTCTGGAAAACTGTATGACCCGTGTCAGGGTGGAAGTTCAGGATGACGGGCAGATCGATATTCCCCGTCTCAGGCAACTGCCCGGCGTTAGCGGCTACGTGAAGCAGGGCGCACAGCACCAGATTATTGTCGGCCCCGGTAAAGCGGCCAAAGTGGTGGATGCTATGCGTTCCCTGATTGCCGATGGCGGTGAGCATGCAGATGCAAATGATATTGAGCGCACCAAGTCAGAGGTCAAAGCGAAGTACAAAGCGCCTATGAGCGATGCGCTGCGTAAGCTGGCGAACGTCTTTATCCCTCTTATTCCGGCGTTTATCGCCTCCGGTTTGATTACCGGCATTATTAACATCCTTAAGCGCCCGGATATTGTGGGGGATTTTGCGACCCACTATCCGAATATGCTGGGGCTGATGGGCATATTTGGCAGCGCCGTATTTGCCATTATGAATATTCTGGTCGGGGTGAATACCGCCAAAGTTTTCGGTGGCTCCCTGGCAATGGGCGGGGTGATGGCGGGGATCCTTTCCAGCCCTCAACTGGCGCAAATTACCCTGTTTGGCGAAGCGTTGCAGCCGGGGCGCGGCGGGGTGATCGCGGTATTGCTGGTGGTCGCGCTGATGTGCTGGATCGAACGTAAATTCCGCACGTTGTTGCCAGAATCACTGGAGCTTATCCTTAACCCGCTGCTGACCACCATCATTACCGGTGTAATCGCGATTGTGGCGCTGCAACCGCTTGGCGGATGGATTTCTGAATCTATCGCTCACGGCGCATCCTGGGCTATCGATCGCGGCGGTTTTCTGGTCGGTGCCGTGCTGGCAGGAACCTTCTTGCCGTTGGTACTTACCGGGCTTCATCAGGGATTGGTGCCCATCCATGTTGAACTGGTCCAGGCGCACGGTTATAACGCGCTCTTTCCAATCCTGGCGATGGCGGGCGTTGGGCAAATAGGTGCTGCGATTGCGGTTTTGATGAAAACCCGCAATGCGCGGCTAAAGAAAGTGATCAAAGGGGCGCTACCGGTCGGACTGCTGGGGATTGGCGAGCCGCTGATTTTTGGCGTTACGCTGCCGTTGGGTAAGCCGTTTATCGGTGCCTGTCTTGGCGGCGCGGTAGGTGGGGCGCTGATTAGCTACTGGAAGGTGGCAACGGTCATCACCTTTGGCATCTCCGGATTACCGCTGGCACTGACGATTGTTGCCGGAAAAGTGATGTTCTATCTGTTAGGCTATCTGGTAGCCGTTATCGCCGGGTTCCTGTTTACCTGGCTATTGGGATTCACTGATCCAGAGGAATAAGGTTTGACCAATCACCAGCGCCGCGTTGTCTTTTTTGATTTGGATGGCACGTTACACCAGCAGGATATGTTCGGTAGTTTTATTCGTTATCTGCTACGTCGCCAGCCGCTGAACGCGTTGCTTGTGCTGCCTCTGTTACCGGTGATTGCGCTGGCGTTGCTGATAAAAGGGCGTGCCGCCCGCTGGCCAATGAGCCTGCTGTTATGGGGATGCACTTTTGGTCGCAGCGAAGCGCGTCTGAAAGCGCATCAGGCCGACTTTGTGCGCTGGTTTCGCAATAACGTGACGGCGTTTCCGATCGTGCAGCAGCGGTTGACAACCTACCTGTTAAGCTCTGACGCTGATATCTGGCTTATCACAGGTTCTCCGCAGTCACTGGTCGAGCAGGTTTACTTTGATACTCCGTGGCTACCGCGAGTCAATCTGATCGCCAGCAAAATGGCGCGGGGATACGGCGGATGGGTACTGACTTTGCGCTGTCTGGGCCATGAGAAAGTGACGCAACTGGAACGCCACATTGGCGCGCCGCTACAGCTTTACAGTGGCTATAGTGACAGTAATCAGGATAATCCGCTGCTCTCTTTTTGCCAGCATCGCTGGCGCGTCACGCCGCGCGGAGAGCTTCAGCAACTCGAATAGCCAACGCACATGCAATTTGAAGTATGACGTGTATAATGCGCCCGCTTTGATTACTGGAGTTACCCCTTTGTCAGATGTTGAATTTAGCCACGAATACTGGATGCGTCATGCGTTAACGCTGGCTAAGCGCGCCTGGGATGAGCGTGAAGTCCCGGTGGGTGCGGTATTGGTACATAACAACCGAGTGATTGGCGAAGGCTGGAACCGCCCGATAGGCCATCATGATCCGACTGCCCACGCTGAGATTATGGCGCTGCGTCAGGGCGGCCTGGTGCTGCAAAACTACCGCCTGTTAGATGCCACGCTGTATGTCACTCTGGAACCGTGCGTGATGTGCGCTGGCGCGATGGTGCACAGCCGTATCGGTCGGGTCGTTTTTGGCGCGCGCGATGCGAAAACCGGGGCTGCCGGGTCATTAATGGATGTGCTGCATCACCCTGGAATGAATCATCGGGTTGAAGTGACCGAAGGGGTACTGCGGGATGAATGCGCCACGCTGCTCAGTGATTTCTTCCGCATGCGCCGGCAGGAAATTAAGGCCCTGAAAAAATCCGCTAATCAGTAACTCTCAGCCTGATGGTGCTGCGCTTATCAGCGCTACCAGGACTACTTACCCTCTTTTTTCTGCGGTGAAAACAGCAGGGAAGGCGAGTGCGACAGGTAGTTTGACGACGTCTGAGACAGAAACGCCGAAAGCGGGAACTCATCTTTACCTATTAGTTCTGCTGGCGTCACCGCCGGGTAATCCTGCGCCAGTTGCTGCGTTTCTAGTGCCTGTTTTTCTTTCTCCTGCAGATACCCCACCAGGCTAATCTGGTATTTACGGATGTTTTCCACATAGGCGTAGGCTTCGTGGCCGCGCGCATAACCATAGGTCAACTTATTGTAATATGGCTTTTGGCTGAGCAGCGGTAGTCGCTGTTTTACGTCGGACCAACTGTTCGGATTGCCTTTGGTTTTCACCGTCAGCGCTCGTGCATCCAGCATGTGCGCATAACCCATGTTATAGGCTGCAAGGGCAAACCAGATGCGTTCTCCTTCGGGGACGGTATCCGGCACTTTACTCATCATGTCCTGCAAATATCGCGCGCCGCCGCTAATGCTTTGTTCAGCATCTGTACGGTCGGTCAGCCCGAGACTTTGAGCAGTATTTTTGGTCAGCATCATCAGTCCGCGTACGCCGGTCGGGGATGTGGCCTGCGCATCCCAGTGTGATTCCTGATACGAGATAGCGGCCAGCAGTCGCCAGTCTATCTCTTGCGCATATTTCTCAAACAGCGGCTTGAGGTCCGGCAACACGCTGTCTACTGCGCGCAAAAAGGTGCGGGTATCGACATAGTCAAAATCATCGCCATGCCCGAGATATTTCTCTTCCAGCCGAGCCAGAGAACCGTCTTCATTCATGGTGTTGAAGAAATCCAGTAGGGCGGCAGACAGCGTGTTGTCATCGTCCAGGCGACTAAACCAGGTCACCGGCTGTTCGTCAGAGACGTCCAGTGCCACGGCCAGCTCAGGATGCACGCGTTGATATAAGCTGATGGCGACAGAATCGGCTATGGTGTAATCCAGTTTTCCGGCGATTACATCATCGAGCAGTTCGGTGGTGCCCTTTTTGTCATCAACCTTCCAGCTCAGCTCGGGAAATTTTTTCTCTTTTAGCTGCTGGAGGTCATTAACCACCACGTGCCCTGGGGCGATAGTCAGTTGGTTTTCGTTCACGGTGGCAAGCGTACGCGGGCGGTATTGCCCAACCCGGTATACCAGCTGTTGTGAAACCGAATAATAGGTCGGGCCTGGCTGGTAATTTTTCACCCGCTCGCTGTTATAGACCAGGCCTGCAGCTAACAGGTCGGCATTGCCGTTATCCAGGTCATCAAAAAGCTGGCTGATGTTCTGGCGTACGGTGACTTTTAACTTCACGCCTAAGTAGTCGGCAAACTCCTGGGCCAGTTCATAATCCAGACCGAATTTTTTGCCGTTGAGGGTCGCGTAAGTTAATGGCGAATCAATGGTACTGACGCGCAGCTCTCCCCGCGACTGAATGGCGGCGATACGATTTTCGGCTTTACCGAACCAGGGAATAGATGGCCAAAGGGCCGCTGCCAACAACAGCGTCAATATGCCGATGAACAGATAATTAATCTTTAATTTTTTCAATTAGTTAATTCTCTGAACCGTACGTTGTCTCTGTCTGCTGTGGTGTTGATTAAGAAGTGAAGTCGTCATTAATGAACGGCATTTTGCTTAAACTTGCGTCAGTTGGCAACTTATTCAGAAATCTGACCGCATTTGATGATAAGTGAAGGTCGTGATTTTATTTCGACGCAAACGGTTTCGTCGGCGCGGTAGATTCTTTATAATGACGCCCGTTTCCCCCACTTGGGCACACCGAAAGCTTAGAAGACGAGAGACTTATGATGGAAATTCTGCGTGGTTCACCTGCACTGTCTGCATTCCGTATTAACAAACTGCTGGCACGTTTTCAGGCTGCCAACCTCCAGGTCCACAATATTTACGCCGAGTACGTCCATTTTGCCGATCTGAATGCACCGTTAAATGAAGATGAGCACGCGCAGCTTGCACGCCTGCTGAAATATGGTCCTGCTCTGCAAAGCCACGCCCCGGAAGGCAAACTGTTGCTGGTTACGCCTCGCCCTGGCACCATCTCCCCGTGGTCTTCTAAAGCGACTGATATTGCCCGCAACTGCGGTCTGTACCAGATTAGCCGTCTGGAACGTGGCATTGCCTGGTATGTAGAAGCCTCTACGCTGACCGCTGAGCAATGGCAGATGGTGGCCGACGAACTGCACGACCGCATGATGGAAACGGTTTTCCCTGCGCTGAACGATGCCGAAAAACTGTTTGCTCATCATCAACCAGCGCCGGTTTCCAGCGTTGATCTGCTGGGTGAGGGACGTCAGGCGCTGATCGACGCTAACCTGCGTCTGGGTCTGGCGCTGGCGGAAGACGAAATTGACTATCTGCAGGATGCGTTCACCAAACTGGGACGTAACCCGAACGATATTGAACTGTACATGTTTGCGCAGGCCAACTCTGAGCACTGCCGCCACAAGATTTTTAACGCCGACTGGGTTATCGACGGTAAACAGCAGCCTAAGTCGCTGTTCAAGATGATCAAGAATACCTTCGAAACCACGCCGGACCACGTGCTGTCTGCCTATAAAGACAACGCCGCGGTAATGGAAGGTTCTGAAGTGGGCCGCTATTTTGCCGACCACAAAACCGGCCGCTACGATTTCCATCAGGAGCCAGCCCACATCCTGATGAAGGTAGAAACTCATAACCACCCGACGGCTATCTCTCCGTGGCCGGGTGCGGCAACCGGCTCCGGCGGCGAAATCCGCGATGAAGGCGCAACCGGTCGCGGTGCAAAACCGAAAGCCGGGCTGGTGGGTTTCTCCGTTTCCAACCTGCGTATTCCTGGCTTTGAACAGCCGTGGGAAGAAGACTTCGGTAAGCCGGACCGTATTGTTACCGCGCTTGATATCATGACCGAAGGCCCGCTGGGCGGCGCGGCGTTTAACAACGAATTTGGTCGTCCGGCGCTGACCGGATACTTCCGTACCTATGAAGAAAAGGTCAACAGCCACAACGGCGAAGAGCTGCGCGGTTACCATAAGCCGATCATGCTGGCAGGCGGGATCGGTAACATCCGTGCCGATCACGTGCAGAAGGGCGAGATCGTCGTTGGTGCCAAGCTGATCGTCCTCGGCGGCCCGGCGATGAACATCGGTCTTGGCGGCGGGGCAGCCTCCTCTATGGCTTCCGGCCAGTCTGATGCCGATCTTGATTTCGCTTCCGTACAGCGTGACAACCCGGAAATGGAACGTCGTTGCCAGGAAGTTATCGACCGTTGCTGGCAGATGGGTGATGCGAACCCGATTCTGTTTATCCATGACGTTGGCGCGGGTGGTCTGTCTAACGCCATGCCGGAGCTGGTAAGCGATGGCGGTCGCGGCGGTAAGTTCCAGTTGCGTGATATCCTCAGCGACGAGCCGGGTATGAGCCCGCTGGAAATCTGGTGTAACGAATCCCAGGAACGCTACGTGCTGGCGGTTGCTGCCGATCAATTGCCGCTATTTGACGAACTGTGTAAGCGCGAGCGCGCGCCATATGCGGTGATCGGTGAAGCTACCGAAGAACAGCACCTGACCTTGAGCGACAGCCACTTCGACAACCAGCCGATCGACATGCCGCTCGATGTGCTGCTGGGTAAAACACCGAAAATGACCCGCGATGTGCAGACGCTGAAAGCTAAAGGCGATGCCCTGAATCGTGGTGAAATCTCGATTGCAGATGCGGTTAACCGCGTGTTGCATCTGCCGACTGTCGCGGAGAAAACGTTCCTCGTGACTATCGGTGACCGTACCGTTACCGGTATGGTTGCGCGTGACCAGATGGTTGGCCCGTGGCAGATCCCGGTCGCCAACTGCGCGGTCACTACCGCAAGCCTCGATAGCTACTACGGCGAAGCGATGTCTATCGGCGAACGCGCGCCGGTTGCGCTACTGGACTTCTCTGCCTCTGCGCGTCTGGCGGTCGGTGAAGCGCTGACCAACATTGCGGCAACGCAGATTGGCGACATCAAACGCATTAAGCTATCGGCAAACTGGATGGCGGCTGCGGGTCACCCTGGTGAAGATGCTGGCCTGTACGAAGCAGTAAAAGCCGTTGGGGAAGAGCTATGTCCGGCGCTCGGCCTGACTATTCCAGTGGGCAAAGACTCTATGTCGATGAAAACCCGCTGGCAGGAAGGTAACGAGCAGCGTGAAATGACTTCGCCACTGTCGCTGGTGATCACCGCCTTTGCCCGCGTGGAAGATGTGCGCCACACTATTACCCCGCAGCTGTCTACTGAAGACAACGCCCTGCTGCTGATTGACCTCGGTCTTGGTCACAATGCGCTGGGCGCTACGTCGCTGGCGCAGGTTTACCGTCAACTGGGTGATAAGCCTGCCGACGTGCGTAACGTTGAGCAACTGAAAGGCTTCTACGACGCAATTCAGGCGCTGGTCGCTGCGCGTAAGCTGCTGGCCTACCATGACCGTTCTGACGGTGGTCTGCTGGTTACGCTGGCGGAAATGGCCTTCGCCGGTCACTGCGGTATTGACGCTGATATCCACCCACTGGGTGACGATCGTCTGGCGGCGCTGTTTAACGAAGAACTGGGCGCAGTGATTCAGGTTCGTGCTGCTGAGCGTGAGGCGGTGGAAGCGATTCTGGCTGCTCACGGTCTGGCAGACTGCGTGCACTTCCTCGGTAAAGCCGTTGAAGGCGACCGCTTTACCCTGACCGCTAACGGCCAGCCGGTTTTTAGCGAAAGCCGTACTACCCTGCGTATGTGGTGGGCGGAAACCACCTGGCAGATGCAGCGTCTGCGTGACAACCCGGAATGCGCCGATCAAGAACACGACGCTAAAACCAACGATGCGGACCCTGGTCTCAACGTTAAACTGTCGTTTGATATCAACGAAGATGTTGCCGCTCCGTACATCGCCACCGGTGCGCGTCCCAAAGTGGCCGTACTGCGTGAGCAGGGTGTGAACTCCCACGTTGAGATGGCAGCCGCCTTCCACCGTGCGGGTTTCGACGCCATCGATGTGCATATGAGCGACCTGCTGGGCGGACGTATCGGCCTGGGTAACTTCCAGGCGCTGGTGGCCTGCGGTGGCTTCTCTTACGGCGATGTGCTTGGCGCTGGGGAAGGTTGGGCTAAGTCGATTCTGTTCAACAACCGCGTCCGTGATGAGTTCGAAACCTTCTTCCATCGCCCGCAAACGCTGGCGCTCGGCGTGTGTAACGGTTGTCAGATGATGTCTAACCTGCGTGAGCTGATCCCGGGAAGCGACCTGTGGCCGCGCTTTGTGCGTAACCACTCCGACCGCTTTGAAGCCCGCTTCAGCCTGGTCGAAGTCACGCAAAGCCCGTCTTTGCTGCTTGCCGACATGGTGGGGTCGATGATGCCGATTGCCGTTTCTCACGGTGAAGGTCGTGTGGAAGTGCGTGACGGTGCGCATCTGGCTCAGCTTGAGAGCAAAGGTCTGGTGGCGCTGCGTTATGTCGATAACTTCGGTAAGGTGACCGAAACCTATCCGGCTAACCCGAACGGTTCACCGAACGGTATTACTGCCGTGACCACTGAAAATGGTCGCGTCACCATTATGATGCCGCACCCGGAACGTGTGTTCCGTACCGTGAGCAACTCCTGGCACCCGGAAAACTGGGGCGAGGACAGCCCATGGATGCGTATTTTCCGCAACGCGCGTAAACAGCTCGGTTAATTCGCTCAATAGTCATCAAGCCCCTCTTTGCGAGGGGCTTTTTTTTGCCTGTCACTTTGTAGGCCGGATAAGGCGTTTACGCCGCCATCCGGCAATAAACTCAGCGCTTATGCCGCAAAACTAAAGTGTCGGGAAATGCCGACATGGGTAGGGGTACGTTGTCTCCAAAAGGAGACATTTAATTATTTGATTTAAAATGAATTTGTTTTTAAGTGCTGCGGGTGTTGCTGATTGGCGACAGAGAGAGCAAAAAATAGCCAGAATCATTATTTGTGGAAGTAATGATATTTTTCATATTTATCATTGTGTTAATAAAGTGTTTTGAATATTGGCACAGATGCTGCATAATATTAACCAGTGGCTCATTCACCTTCTTATGTCAGCCCCTTCGGGACGTGCTACATAAACTTCGAATGACGCACAACAAGGTGCCTGCCGTCCAACATCTGATATTAGCGTTGCTCATATCAACCTCCGGGCGAAACGTCGAGTTAGGCACCGCCTTATTCCACAACAAAGCCGGGTTAATCCCGGCTTTGTTGTATCTGGCGCTCCCCTCAGTTAGCATCATCTTATTCCTGTCCATTGAGAGTAACGCCTTGAAGCGCTGGTCAGTTTTCCCCCGATCTTTACGTCAATTGGTGATGTTGGCCTTCTTGCTTATCCTGCTGCCGTTGTTAGTTCTGGCCTGGCAGGCGTGGCAAAGTCTGAATGCCTTGAGCGCGCAGGCGGCGCTGACCAACCGCACCACGCTGATTGACGCCAGACGCAGCGAGGCGATGACCAACGTCGCGCTGGAGATGGAGCGCAGCTATCGGCAATACTGTGTGCTTGATGATCCAACGTTGGCCAGGGTCTACCAAAGTCAGCGTAAACGCTACAGTGATATGCTGGATGCGCATGCGGGGGTGTTGCCAGATACCAAGCTCTACCAGGCGTTGCGTCAGGATCTTAACGATCTCGCGCAGTTGCAGTGTAAAAACAGCGGTCCTGACAGCGTGTCGGCTGCACGGCTGGAAGCGTTCGCCAATGCCAATACCGAGATGGTGCAAGCAACGCGTACCGTGGTCTTTTCTCGTGGGCAGCAGTTACAGCAGGAAATAGCCGAACGCGGGCAGTTTTTTGGCTGGCAGGCGCTGGTACTGTTTCTCCTCAGCCTGGCGATGGTCCTGCTGTTTACCCGCATGATTATCGGTCCGGTGAAGGGCATTGAACGGATGATCAACTGTCTGGGTGAAGGGCGCTCGCTGGGGGATAGCGTATTATTTACCGGGCCACGGGAGCTGAGATCCGTGGGGCAGCGTATCATCTGGTTAAGCGAACGCCTCTCCTGGCTTGAGTCGCAAAGGCATCAGTTTTTACGCCATCTTTCCCATGAGTTGAAAACGCCGCTGGCGAGCATGCGTGAAGGTACCGAATTGTTGGCCGATCAGGTGGTTGGCCCGTTAACACCGGAGCAAAAAGAGGTGGTCGGTATTCTGGATGACAGTAGCCGAAACCTGCAAAAACTGATTGAGCAACTTCTCGATTACAACCGCAAGCTGGCTGATGACGAGGTGGAACTTGACAGTGTGGAAATCGCGCCGCTGGTGGAAAGCGTTGTTTCTGCGCATAGCCTGCCCGCTCGCGCCAAAATGATACATACTGATGTTGCGCTTGCGGTGAACACCTGCCTGGCAGAACCGATGCTGTTGATGAGCGTGCTGGACAATCTTTATTCCAATGCGGTGCACTATGGTGCTGAATCCGGTAACATTTGGATCCGCAGCAGTTTGCATGGCTCAACGGTATACATCGATGTAATGAATACCGGCACACCGATCCCAGAAGCAGAACAGACCATGATCTTCGAGCCTTTTTTCCAGGGTAGCCATCAGCGAAAAGGGGCGGTAAAAGGAAGCGGGTTGGGGCTGAGCATTGCCAGAGATTGCATCCGCCGTATGCGTGGCAAACTGTATCTGGTTGATGATCATGCGCAAAACGTTTGTTTTCGCATAGAACTGCCGCTAGCCACTGCGAAAAATCACTAAAATAAACTTAAGTCTGGTGAGTATGCCATACGTTGTTGTCCGAATGCTTAAACGACATTTTTTCCGTCGCGTCATCCTCGCAAGCCTGCCGTGCCTGGCGCTGGTTGGCTGCGTCCCGAATGCGGTAAATCATATCATTGGCGATCCCTCGCAGGAGAAAATTCCGCCTAATCAACTGGCGGACTACCTTGCAACCGACTGTACGGATATCTGGTCGCTGTCTGGCCAGTCTACAGAAACCAATCCGTTGTATTGGCTGCGGGCGATGGATTGTGCTAATCGCCTGATGCCGGTGCAGGCGCGTAGTGAAGCAAGTACCCTGATGACAGATACCTGGCAGGGCGCTTTCAGACGTGGAATTTTGCTCGATAATGCCAACATTACGCCGCCTGAAAGGCGGGAGACTGTTACGCGCCTCGATGCGTTAAGCCCGCAAATTCCGCCACAGGTGCGCCCGCTTTACCAGCTCTGGCGCAGCAGCCAGACGTTGCAGCTGCAGCTTGCCGAAGAGCGTATGCGCTACAGTAAACTCCAGCAGGCGTCCGACAGCGATCTTGATACGCTGCGTCAACAGCAACAGCATTTGCAATCCCAGCTCGATCTCACGACCCGCAAGCTGGAGAATCTGACCGATATTGAGCGCCAGCTTTCTACGCGCAAACCTGCCGGTAGCTACAACCCTGATGCGCCGCACGGGAACGATAAACTCACGACGCCTGATAACGAAGAAGGCGCAGCGCCGTCTGCCGATGAGGTTACGCCATGATAAGCCGTAAGCCCGCGCATTTGCTGTTGGTGGATGACGATCCGGGCCTGTTAAAATTACTTGGAATGCGACTGACCAGCGAAGGCTACAGCGTCGTGACCGCGGAAAGTGGGCAGGAAGGGTTACGGGTGCTGAACCGTGAAAAAGTGGATCTGGTTATTAGCGATCTGCGCATGGATGAAATGGACGGCATGCAGCTGTTTACTGAAATCCAGAAAGTGCAGCCTGGAATGCCGGTGATTATCCTGACCGCTCACGGCTCCATCCCGGACGCCGTTGCGGCGACCCAGCAAGGGGTGTTCAGTTTTCTCACTAAACCAGTCGACAAGGACGCGTTGTATCACGCGATCGACGGGGCGCTGGAACAGTCTGCGCCCGCCACCGATGATAGCTGGCGCGAATCTATCGTTACCCGCAGCCCGCTGATGCTACGCCTGCTGGAACAGGCGCGGATGGTGGCGCAATCGGACGTTAGCGTCTTGATCAACGGCCAAAGCGGAACCGGGAAAGAAGTTTTCGCTCAGGCTATTCACAACGCCAGCCCGCGCAGCCAAAAACCTTTCATTGCCATTAACTGCGGCGCGTTGCCGGAACAACTGCTGGAATCAGAACTGTTTGGTCATGCGCGCGGTGCTTTTACCGGTGCGGTGAGCAATCGTGAAGGGCTGTTTCAGGCCGCGGAAGGCGGCACGCTGTTTCTCGATGAGATTGGCGATATGCCTGCGCCGTTACAGGTGAAACTGCTGCGCGTATTGCAGGAACGAAAAGTCAGACCGTTAGGCAGTAACCGCGATATCGACATTGATGTGCGGATCGTTTCTGCGACCCACCGCGATTTACCCAAAGCGATGGCTCGGGGCGAATTTCGCGAGGATTTGTACTATCGCCTCAACGTGGTGAGCCTGAAGATCCCGGCGCTGGCCGAGCGTACGGAAGATATTCCGCTGCTGGCAAACCATCTGCTGCGCCAGTCTGCTGAACGGCACAAACCGTTTGTACGCGCCTTTTCAACCGATGCCATGAAGCGGTTAATGACTGCCAGTTGGCCGGGCAACGTGCGTCAGTTGGTCAACGTAATTGAGCAGTGCGTGGCGTTGACCTCTTCGCCGGTGATCAGCGACGCGCTGGTGGAGCAGGCGCTGGAAGGGGAAAACACCGCGCTACCGACCTTTGTTGAGGCGCGTAACCAGTTTGAACTCAACTATCTGCGTAAGCTGCTGCAAATCACCAAGGGCAATGTGACCCACGCGGCAAGAATGGCAGGGCGCAACCGCACTGAATTCTATAAATTGCTTTCTCGACACGAGCTGGATGCAAACGATTTCAAAGAATAAATCTGCGGAATATGTTAGCTTTATTCGATCAAAAGACAGGCGACCTTTTCAAGGAATAGCATGAAAAAGATTGATGCGATTATTAAACCCTTCAAGCTGGACGACGTCCGCGAAGCGCTGGCAGAAGTCGGTATCACCGGGATGACGGTAACGGAAGTGAAAGGCTTTGGCCGTCAGAAAGGCCATACCGAGCTGTACCGTGGCGCGGAATATATGGTGGATTTTCTGCCGAAGGTAAAAATTGAAATTGTGGTCACTGACGACATCGTTGATACCTGCGTCGACACCATTATTCGTACTGCCCAGACCGGCAAGATCGGCGACGGTAAGATTTTTGTCTTCGACGTGGCACGCGTTATTCGTATTCGTACCGGTGAAGAAGACGACGCGGCAATCTAAGCCGCGCCGTTAATTTGTTGGCCTGATAAGCGTAGCGCATCAGGCAGAGTGATTGCCGGATGGCGGCGTAAACGCCTTATCCGGCCTGCTCGCGTAATACATTACAAGACTTTGTGCGGACCGAAGCATTCGTAATGAATGTTCTCGTTTTTCACGCCCAAACCGACCAGCTGCTTCGCGGCGAACTGCATGAAGCCAACCGGACCGCACAGATAAAACTGCATCGCCGGATCGCTGATTGCGCTTTCCAGTTTGTTCAAATCCATCAGACCTACGCTATCAAACGCGCCTTTCGCACGATCGGCTTCGGTTGGCTCACGATACCAGGTGTGTGCGCTAAAGCGTGGCAGCGTTTTGCCGAGTTCATTTACTTCATCAGCGAAGGCATGCACGTCACCATTTTCTGCCGCGTGGAACCAGTTAACTTGCGCCGTATGCTTCGCTTTTGCCAGCGTATCCAGCATCGCCAGCATTGGGGTTTGTCCCACGCCCGCGGAGATCAGAGATACCGGGGTATCGGTCGCGACGTCCATAAAGAAATCGCCCGCAGGTGCGGCCAGGTGAACAACGTCGCCAACATTCGCATGGTTGTGCAGCCAGGTTGAAACCTGACCACCGTCTTCACGCTTAACCGCAATTCGGTAGCCTTTGCCATCGGGTTTACGGGTCAGTGAGTACTGACGAATTTCCTGATGCGGGAAACCTTCCGGCTTCAGCCAGACGCCCAGGTATTGCCCCGGATGATATTCAGCTACTGCGCCACCGTCGACAGGTTCAAATTCAAAGCTGGTGATAAGTGCACTGCGTGGGGTTTTTGCCACGATGCGGAAAGGACGGGTACCTTCCCAGCCGCCATTTTTATTGGCATTTTCGCTGTAGATCTGCGCTTCACGGTTGATGAAAACGTTCGCCAGCACGCCGTATGCTTTGCCCCACGCATCCAGAACTTCCTGGCCTGGGCTGAACATTTCGTCCAGCGTTGCCAGTAAATGGCCACCCACGATGTTGTACTGCTCGGGTTTAATCTGGAAGCTGGTATGCTTCTGCGCGATTTTCTCAACGGCTGGCAACAGCGCTGCCAGGTTTTCGATATTGCTGGCATACGCGGCAATAGCGTTAAACAGCGCTTCACGCTGATCGCCATTACGCTGGTTACTCATGTTGAAAATTTCTTTCAGCTCTGGGTTATGCGTAAACATGCGATCGTAGAAATGAGCGGTCAGTTTCGGGCCTGTTTCAACCAGCAGGGGAATGGTGGCTTTCACTGTAGCGATGGTTTGTGCGTCAAGCATACGGTCTTCCTTTATCTGAGACTTTAATGATGTATGTCAAATACATCTTATAAAAAATACCCCTGCATTGTAAATGGTTCTTTGTAACTTTGCGTTGTAAAGGTTACATCGTGAAAAATCTGCATCACAAACCTGAAAAGAAATCCGTTGAAATTCAGCAGACCTTTGTTCTCCAAAGCCTTGCGTACCGTGAAGGTAATCGTTTGCGTAAAATCCTTTGTCAAGACCTGTTATCGAAGAATGATTCGGTTATACTGTTGGCCGTCGTCCAACGGGACTGCCTTTTTAGGCCGAAATTCTATTGTTAGCTGAGTCAGGAGATGCGGATGTTAAAGCGTGAAATGAACATTGCCGATTATGATGCCGAACTGTGGCAGGCTATGGAGCAGGAAAAAGTACGTCAGGAAGAGCACATCGAACTGATCGCCTCCGAAAACTACACCAGCCCGCGTGTTATGCAGGCGCAGGGTTCTCAGCTGACCAACAAATACGCTGAAGGTTATCCGGGCAAGCGCTACTACGGCGGTTGCGAGTACGTTGATATCGTTGAGCAACTGGCTATCGATCGTGCAAAAGAGCTGTTTGGCGCTGACTACGCTAACGTACAGCCGCACTCTGGTTCTCAGGCTAACTTCGCTGTTTACACCGCTTTGCTGCAACCGGGCGATACCGTTCTGGGTATGAACCTGGCACAAGGCGGCCACCTGACTCACGGCTCCCCGGTTAACTTCTCCGGCAAACTGTACAACATCATCCCTTACGGTATTGATGAGTCCGGCAAAATTGACTACGAAGACATGGCGAAGCAGGCCAAAGAGCACAAACCGAAGATGATCATCGGTGGTTTCTCTGCTTACTCCGGCGTTGTTGACTGGGCAAAAATGCGCGAAATCGCCGACAGCATCGGCGCATACCTGTTCGTCGATATGGCGCACGTTGCGGGTCTGATTGCCGCAGGCGTTTATCCGAACCCGGTTCCACACGCACACGTTGTAACCACCACCACCCACAAAACCCTGGCAGGTCCACGCGGTGGCCTGATCCTGGCGAAAGGCGGTGACGAAGAGCTGTATAAAAAACTGAACTCCGCAGTGTTCCCAAGCGCGCAGGGCGGCCCGCTGATGCACGTGATCGCGGCGAAAGCTGTGGCGCTGAAAGAAGCAATGGAGCCTGAGTTCAAGGTTTACCAGCAGCAGGTTGCCAAAAACGCCAAAGCGATGGTGGAAGTGTTCCTGAATCGTGGCTACAAAGTGGTTTCTGGCGGTACTGAAAACCACCTGTTCCTGCTGGATCTGGTTGATAAAAACCTGACCGGTAAAGAAGCTGACGCCGCGCTGGGCCGTGCTAACATCACCGTTAACAAAAACAGCGTACCGAACGATCCGAAGAGCCCGTTTGTGACTTCCGGTATCCGTATCGGTTCTCCGGCTGTGACTCGCCGTGGCTTTAAAGAAGCGGAAGTGAAAGAGCTGGCTGGCTGGATGTGTGACGTTCTGGACAACATCAATGACGAAGCCGTTATCGAGCGCGTCAAAGGTAAAGTGCTGGATATCTGCGCACGTTTCCCGGTTTACGCGTAAGTAATACGGATTGCCGGATGGTGGCGTAAACACCTTATCCGGCCTACAGGTCACTCATGTGTAGGCCGAATAAACGAAGTGCCATCCGGTAGTTATATTGACTTAAGCAAGATTGTTTCATCGATTAAAGCCGCCACTGGCGGCTTTTTCTTTGCCTGGATCCATTTTCTCAATAAACGTATTTCTCGGCCCTGATTCAACGTTACTGCCCCGACAATCACGCCGTCCTGTAAGTTAAACCATATTGCTTTCTGCGCATCTGAATTGCCGCGTACGAGCCAGCTGTCTCCCTGCATTTCGCCAATAAACTGCAAATTATCGCGATATTGGTCGGTCCAGAACCAACCAAGCGTCTTTTGGGGCAACGGCAGGTTGAGCATTGCTGCGGCAGCAGTCTGTGCCTGAAAATTGGCGTTTTCCCAGCTTTCCACGCGTACTAACGAACCGTCAGCCAGGTGCGTTATCGCTACATCACCGGCGGCGAAAATCGCGGGATCGGAGGTGGTGCAGGCGCTGTCAACAATAATGCCGTTCGCTGTCTCCAGCCCCGCTTCACGGGCCAGCATATCGTTCGCCACGATACCGATACCATAGATCACCGCATCAGCGGTGAGAGTTTCGCCGTTTTGCAGGGTGAGCGAGAGACACTCTCCCGCTTCGGCATGCTCAATAGCGCTGTTAAGCAGTACCCGCACGCCCGCAAGTTGGTGGCGGGCTAGCAGGTAGTCGCGCACCGGAGCAGGCGCGTTGCGGCCCATGACCGTTGGCGCCAGCTCCACCACCGTCACCTGACAGCCGCGTTGAGTCGCGCTGGCCGCCAGTTCCAGACCAATGGTGCCCGCACCGACAATGACAATCGACTTGCCCGGTAAAAAAATGTCGCGCAGGCGCTCGGCATCGCCCGCGTGGCGCAGGGTGAAGCAACGATCCCCCAGCTTATCCAACAGCGGAAGGGGGCGTGCCGCAGCGCCCGTTGCCAGCAGCAACTGCGACCAGCGGTAGGTCTGGCCATCGGCGAGCATCAGCGTGTGAGTTGTGCGGTCAATGTGACGCAGCGTGACGCCCAGATGCAGCTGTACGTTGTGTTCCCGCCACCAGTCAGCGGGGAGTATCGACTGAAGTTGCGGATTGTCGTCCAGCAGCATCGCTTTGGAGAGCGGTGGGCGTTCATAGGGCAGATGCTGCTCATCGGAAAACAGGTGTAATTCGCCGTCAAATCCTTGTTGGCGAAGTGCAGCGGCAGCCATAGCCGCAGCCTGGCCGCCGCCGACGATAGCGATAGTTTTTTGGATCATAACGCCTCCTCAGAGATCCAGTCCGGCGGCAACGTGACGAATACCGCGAATACCCAGACCGGCGTCGGCATTGATCATTACGCCACTTAATGTGCGGTTGTTGCGTTTTGACGCCAGCATCACATACGGGCCGGTAAAATCCGCAGGCTCCGGGAAAAATTGTAGTGGCAAAATAGCGGCGATTTTTTCCGGCGTCAGCGACTGCATAATCGATGTATCGTTTTGTCCCAGCGCCTGCGGGCCGCGTAGATCTGTCGCCATACCGCACGGACCGACACCGTTAACACGAACCTTTGGTGCCAGCTCGTATGCCAGCTGGCGAATCAGCCCGGTAGCCGCATGTTTGCTGGCGGTATACAGCGGGCCGCCGCCGCCGGGATACCACGACGCATTGGACAGGGTAAAGATGATGCTGCCTTCGCTGGCGATAAGTGCAGGGGCACAGGCTTTCGCGCCCAGCAGATAGCCCAGCACGTTGACGTTAAACAGCTCATGAAAGCCGCTCTCCAGCGCATCCGCAGGCGTATTGACCAACGAGGCGTTGTGATCCCATATCCCCGCATTTCCGATAAAACAGTCCAGCGTACCGTAATGCGTCAGGATTTGATCTACCGCGCGCTGATAGTCGGCGTAGCAGGTGACGTTGCCTTCGATTGCCAGTACATGTTCGCCAAAGCGCTGACGCAGGCTGGCAACTTTAGCTGGCGACAGTTCCAGCGTGGCGACCCGCGCACCTTCTTCGATGAAACGCTCGACCAGTGCCAGACCAAGACCGGAGCCGCCGCCGGTGATAAAGACCACGTTATTGCGTAAATCGCTCATCTTGCGTCCTCTGGAATATCAACAAACACATCGCTACCGTCTACATATACTGCGTAAGTGGTTAGCGGATCGGTGGCGGGTAAGCACAACGCCTTGCCGGTTTTCAGGCAGAAGCTGGCGGCATGCAGCGGGCATTCCACCGTAGCGTCGTCTTCCAGATAGCCTTCCGACATCGAGGCGTTACCGTGGCTACAGCGATCGTTAATGGCATAGAACTCGCCGCCAACGTTGAACAGTGCGATGACGGGCGAGGTATCAAGCCGGAGCGCTTCACCCTCCGGCAAATCCCCTACAGGGCAGGCATAAACACGACTCATCAGAACAGTACACTCAGGTTATGGGAGGTGATCACCGCTTGATCCAGCACGATCTCACGCTCCAGTAAGCGCCACTCATCGCCCGGCAAACGGCGCACTTTGTCTATGCGCATGCCGACGTAAAAGGTTTCATCGCGCTCTTTTTGCGCGCGATACAGCAGATAATTAAGGCGCACGGCAAAGACGTCGGGAACTCCAGTTTCACTGACCTGGCAGTTGCTGATCAGGTGCCGGGTACGCGACGGCGGCTCTTCCGCCCAGGCCATGCCGGTTTCCAGCCGTGCGATACGGCGTTCGAGCTGGTCTTTGTTGTCGTTGAAAATCCAGGTGGTCGGCGGCTGCACGCCTTTGCGACGGTCGCGCGTCTGGGCATTGACCGTCGTACGCATGGTGTAGCGAATGTCTTCATCCAGCTGAGCCAGCCAGTCGCGAAACCTCCAGTCATCCAGCAGGCTGGCTTCATGGTAGAGAAACTGCGTAATACGGTGGTGTAGTTCCTGAGAAACTAAGGTGCTCATTTCATCACCTCCTGCTGGTAAGCGGCGGTTTTTTCCTGTACTTCCTGCCAGCTTTCGCTGCTGAGTAAATCGGCCCAGCGCTGATACATGCCGCGCGCGGCGGTTTCCGAAAAGATGTAGTTGGTGATCCCCGGAATGCCGTCTTCACGACGTTTCTCCTGGCCCAGCCCCATTTCCAGACACAATTTGGTGTTGCGTGCGCGATGACCCTTCAGCAGTTTTTGAATTTCACACCAGTTTTCCGAGTCGTCCTGCTCCAGGAATCCGGCGGGGCCAAAAGCCCGCGTGGCGCTGTTTTCAAACGCGGCTTTCACTTCATCAGAGGCGGCTTTATCGGTAATACAGAATGCCCATACTTCAACCTGATCCGGCCCGCGCGGATGCCAGACCCTTAAGGTGGCAGTACCGTTGAGCCAGGAAAGCGTTGGGAAAATGTTGTTGTGACCGGCCAGACGCAGGGCGCGAACCTTACCCAGACGCTGCTCGGCTTCCGCGTAGGTATCGCGGTAGTAGCTGGAGACTTCACCGTCGACCCAGACGTTGGCATCGGGATTCTCGGTAAAGAAAAATCCGCTGCCGTGCCCGTCCTGCCCGAACTGCAGCGCATCTTTGGCGGTTTCCCACACCGGGCGGGCGGTTTGCCCGTCGCCCAGGCGCTTGTCGCTGCCGTCGTCTTTTGCCCCCAGCACCTGTACGGCCGAGGCATGGCTGAACAGCGCGTGATACTGATCGCTGGCAAACTGTTCGGCGGGGAATTTCCAGTTACAATCGATGGTCCACTTCTGTACGCCACCGACGATTTCGGTGCCGCCTTCACGACGATCGAGTACGCCGTCGAGATACCAGGCGATGTCACCGAGATAATCGCGCAGCGCAGGCGCGGAGGTATCCCAGTTACCGAAAATCAGTCCCTTGTAGCTCTCGACGCCAGGAACTTCGTTCAGCCCCCAGTGCGATTTGCACAGTCCTTGCGGGTAGGCGCGCGGTTCCAGCGGGACGTCGATCAGCTCGCCGTTAATACCGTACGACCAGCCGTGATACGGGCAGGTGAAGGCGCGTGTGTTTCCGCAGTCGGCGTAGCTGACGCGCATTGCGCGGTGGCGACACTGGTTGAGAAACGCTTTGATGCTGCCGTCCTTCTGGCGAACCACCACAACCGCATCTTCGCCCATGTAGGTGTTAAAAAAATCACCGGGTTTGGGGATTTGGCTTTCGTGGGCGAGAAATAACCAGCAGCGTCCGAAGATGCGTTCCAGTTCCAGTTGGTAAATTTCAGGGTCGGTATAAATTCGTGGGGTTACGCGACCGTTTTGCGTGTCGATCAGTTGGTAGATGTCTAAATTTGAGGGTGTGGTCATATTTTTTAATCCTGAAAGCTAAGATGTATTGACCTTCTTTTTTTGTACACTAAGGATGTTGCTGGTTAGTTATCAATCTGTGAAATAGTAAATTTCTACCAGTTGATACATTTTTTCGATAACAAGGAGAAGGGCATGGAACTGAGGCACTTACGCTATTTCGTAGCGGTGGCGCAGGCGCTGAATTTCACCCGAGCGGCAGAAAAGCTGCATACCTCTCAGCCGTCGTTAAGCAGCCAGATCCGCGATCTGGAAACGTGCGTGGGCGTTCCGTTGCTGGTGCGGGATAAACGAAAAGTTGCGCTGACGGCGGCGGGAGAGTGCTTTTTACAAGATGCACTGGCGATCCTCGAACAGGCGGAAAACGCCAAAGTTCGTGCCCGTAAAACGGTGCAGGAAGATAATCATTTCGCCATCGGTTTTGTCCCTTCCGCAGAGGTGAATCTGCTACCGAAGGTGCTGCCTCTGTTTCGTTTAAAACAGCCTGATACACACATTGAGCTGGTGAGTCTGATCACCACCGAGCAGGAAGAGAAGATCCTCTGCGGAGAGCTGGATGTGGGCTTAATGCGCCACCCGGTGTACAGCCCGGATCTCGATTATCTGGAGCTGATTCATGAACCGTTAGTAGTGGTTTTACCGGTGAACCATCCGTTAGCTAATGAGCAAGTAATCTCCGCAGAACAACTACACGGCGTGAATTTTGTCAGCACCGATCCGGCCTACTCCGGCGCGTTAGCGATGATTGTCAAAAACTGGTTTCAGCAGCAAAAAAGCCAGCCCAACATTGTGCAGGTGGCAACCAACATTCTGGTGACCATGAACCTGGTCGGTATGGGGCTGGGGGTGACTTTGATACCCGGTTATATGAATAATTTTAATACCGGGCAGGTTGTTTTCCGTCCTATTGTTGGCGATGTTCCGACCATTGCGCTGTTGATGGCGTGGAAAAAAGGCAAGCTGAAGCCCGCCCTGCAACATTTTATCGAACTGGTTCAGCACCAACCGATGATATGAGCTGTTATTTCACTAAAACGGTGATGGTCGCAGTACCGCTAATTTTACCGGGGGCTGGCGTGCCGCCGAGCAGATTAATCGGCCAAGCCTCCAGGTTGATGGTACCCCGACCGGAAGCATCGATACCGATAAACCCACTTGTGAACGGAATACTGATGTTGACACCGTTGATACGAGCCATTCTCACGCCGATGTCCGGGGTGTTATCGGCTTCCCGACGGCGGGCGACTAATGTGTACTGATCAATCACATCATCGCCATCAATCCTCATTTCCATGTCATTTTTAATACTTGAGGTATCGCCGCAGTCATACTGAATGTCAAAACTGACCGGCGTATAGCCGTCCGGCATTTGGTTTTTGGTAGTGAAACGGCTGGCGTTGATAAAACCAAGATCGACCTGAATCACGTCCCCTTGGTTTATTTTACAGCTCTGAGGCACGGTGATGCTTCCCTGGATGCGCAACTCGGCGATTTCTTCCATGCTGCTTATTGGCGGGGTGCTGGACGAATTGCTCCATCCGGCCTGTACTGAGGCGACTAGCGTGTTCGGAATCACCAATTCACCTAAGAAGGGTTTGGTGACGTACAGCGTAAAACGAGTACTTGCGCCAATCGTCACCGGTGCAGCGCGGGTCTCCGCCGGATCGGCGGTACACACGCTGCCTTTGCTGCTGCTGGTGCTGTAAGAGCCACTTTCCTTGATGGGCTTAGCGTTCTGCGGTGTGATGGCCGTAGCACCGGGAATATCATCAACTTCGACTTTAATATCCAGATTATCATTCAGATGGTAAAACTCGCTGAGTTTATCGTTTCCAGATAACGTGCTGGTGACCGTATAGAACAATGCCACTTTGCCACCCGCGTCACAGTTGCAATCTATTTGATAAGCATTACCTGAGAGCGGCGTCGGCAGATCCAGCGAGATTCCCGCGACATTCTGTGCTTGCGTCCAGTCGCTGGTTACATTGGCGTTAAAGCTGCCCGTTGCGGAGCAGGTCCCGGTCGCTGCGTAAACCGGGGCGATAGATAGCGCCAGCAGCGCGGTGGCAATTCCATTTTTTATCCACGGATTCTTTATTGACATAGTGCGTTCCCGTTTTGTATTGCGGCGCTGCGATCGGCATTATCCGGCAGACTGAAGGTGAAATGGCACTGTTGATCAGGCTGATTACCCCAGCGCACGGCCCAGTTCTGTGGTTGATTGTTCACGCCAGTGATATACAGCACACCGCCTTCATCGACGATGCTTTGTTGCGTCTGGCTGCTGGCTACTGCGCCGAAGGGCAGCGCTTTTCCTCGTGCATCGACGAGTTTTAGCAGCACGCGGTAGCCGGTCTGAGCAATAAAGTGCGCCGTTACGGCAGCACCGCGATTAGGCACCACGGTGCGCACCGTTTCGGTGACGTCGACGTTATCCGGCATCATAGTGGTATCAAGAGAGATGGCGTTTTCCTGATACGCAGTCAGATAGGGGATCACGGCATAGCCAAAATAGTCGGTGGCAATGCCGGGGTAGTTTTTCACCCGGATACCTGCCGCGCCGTTGGCGTCAATTAGCGCAAAGGCATTACCCAGCGACTGCGACAGGGTCACGCCGTGGCTATGGGCGACAATACCGCCAGAGAGGCCGTAGCTCATCTGACGGCTATCGCTGCTATAGTCGTAGCCGGCACTCATGGTGCCATAGGCAGAACGATAGCTGCCGTACAGGCTGCTGCTATCTTCACCACCACCTTCGTTCTGCCGTTGCTTCAGGTTATAGGTCAGCCGACGGTCCTCCAACAGCGAACCGTTGATGCCCACTTCGTGCTGAGTTGCGCGATCTCGCTGAACGGTGGTACGCCATGTTGCCTGTGCATGTGACAGCCAGCGATCCAACGGTACGCTCAGGCTGAGCGAAAGCGTACGGTCATTGTCTCTGTCCTGCGAATCGGTAAACTGGCCGCTGAGGTTATAGCTCACGCCCCACAAATTACCGTTCAGACCGATGGACAGGTTTTTATCCTGTCGCCCGCGATCCCAGTACTCCTGCTGCGAGCCGGAGGCGTAGAAGCTGATGTCGGCAAATAGCGACTGGTTGACGGTGAACTGAGCTTCATTGCGCAGGCGGTCACCGGCATTGATATCCTTCTGGTTGGCATCGGAGAAGTTGAAATAACCGCTGTTGGTGTAGCGGTAGTAGCTTAGTGACACGCTGGTGCCGCTTTCTGGTAGATCTTTGATGTACTGGGTGCGCCAGCTGTAGCCGCGATAGTTTTCATTGTTATCAAGCCGGGCGTCCGCGCGGCTGACGTCCATCGACACTGCCCCCAGTACACCGAGCGTAGAGCCGATTCCTAGCGCCAGGCCCCGGTAATCCTGCGAGACGTTCAGACCACCGTATAGCGTGAACGCGTTGTTCAGGCCATAGCTGGCGGTGCTTTCAAGGAACTCAGGCTCGTTGCTATCCTGCGAACTGGCGGCGCGAAACCGTCCGGCGGTGATGCTGTATTTTAAATACCCTGGTCTTTGCATCTGCGGCAGTGCGGAGAATGGTTGGACGAAATGGCGTATGCTGCCGTCGGCTTCTTCGATAGTAACGTCTAAGTCACCGCTGAACGCAGAAGGGTAGAGATCGTCGATTTCAAAAGCTCCCGCCGGAACGCTGCTTTGATACAGGGTGTAACCGTTTTGCCGTACCGTGACGATAGCGCTGGAGTTCGCAATGCCGCGAATGGTCGGCGCAAAACCGCGCTGGCTGTTGGGCAGCATGGTTTCATCGGAGTAGATTCGTGCGCCGGTAAACTGATAGCTGGAGAACACTGAGCCTTCTGTCGCGCTTTGTCCTATCACTAACTGGGATTTCAGACTTTTGATATCTCGTTGCAGCCAGCTATTAATGCTATCCCAGTGGGCGTCGTTATTGTTATGCGTCCAAGTGGAATAGTTACGTAGCCGCCATGGACCTATATTGGCGCCATTCTGCATATTCAAATACTGCCGCTGGTTGTTATCGTTGTCGTACTGGTTTTGTGAACCGCTAAAGTTGTAGTTGGTGAACAGAACCGGCGTCCCGTTGTCCCAGCGCGCGGGATCAACATAGCCGCGGGCGTCACGGTAAAGGGCAATCTGCGGCACGCTGAGATTCAGTCGACTATGGTTGATATCAAATTGCGAGACGCTGCCGGGAATCACTTGCGCCAGATTGGCAATTATCGTGGCGTTGTCCTGCTCCTCCAGTTGCGGATAGTTGTCGATTTTAAAGCCCAGTTCACGAAGTTGCCCGAGGGTGAACTGAGGGATCAGTTGTCGGTTTTTACCGGCAATGAACGGAAGCTTACGCTGGACGGTTTTCTTGTTGTTTATATACACATCAACAATATACTCGCCTGGAAGTTGGGCGTTATTTTGCGAAAACACCGCCAGATCTACCGCCTGCTGACCGCTCTTCTCCGTTTCCAACAGGGCAGGATCAAAGTAGAAATCACCGGCCCAGACATGGCCGGAGGCCAGACATCCGTTGATGATTACACAGTGCAGCCAGAAGGCGAGCGGCTTCACGGCTGATAAATGCGGCGTTCTTTGCACCATTTTGCTTGTCATTCCCTGAGAGCTATTATTTTTCGTGAGGCGCAGCTTATTGTAGTGTCCGGATTTCCGTCTTAGTGGCGCCGCCGTAGTCGTTGATGGCAGCCCACTGCACCGTTTTCCCTGCGGCAGCGGGGACCGCAAGCCGCTTATGCTCGCCGGGAGCGATATAGTCGATTTTATTAGTGAGATCGGTTTTCCCTAACGCCAGACCGGCAAATACGATGTGATAAGCCGATGGGTTATATATATCTAACTCATTATTGCTATATTTATATTCGAGAGATTTATAAGCATCGTAGGGCTTGCCGACTAAATTCGTAGGGCGATAGAATAGTTTTATTCGCGTTTTAAATACCAGTGTCAGCATATTATTATTTGTGTCGTCTGATTGTTTTTTGGCCGGAATGGCGCGAACGTTAATAAAAAATAGTGACTCTTTATCATTAATGATATTTTTAGGTGATTTTATTATTCGCAATGATGAATCGCTGTTGGCATCGAGGCGGAAAAGTGGCGGCGTAATAATGAAAGAGCCGCGCTCAGTTCCCTGTGCATTGTCGACCCACGACTGCAATAAATAAGGCAGATTCTCGCTGCGGTTTGCCACCGGCAGTGCGGCTTCTTTTTTCCCAGCATCGTAGATGACGCGAGTTCTCTCCAGCACAATCCCGCCAGCCAGGCACTGACTAACCCAGCCGCCCAGCAGCATCGATAATACGAGAATAGTGTGTTTTTTCATCACAGTCACTCTTAACCAGTATCAGAAAGCGTCCCTTTTCATCCTTGTGGGGAGAAAAGAGACGGCGTGTGGGGATTAGCGGTAGTCGATGGTGACGTCAACGCTGGCGTTGGCTTCCCCTGGTGTGATCTGTGGAGAGGTGACGGTAGACACATAGTAAGCTTGCAGCCCTACCGTCGCCGTGCCGTCTGCTTCAGGTGTGAAGCTGATTTTTGGTCCGGTGAGCTTATTCAGCGACATTTGCTTGCCGTCGCTGGCTCTGTCGATACGAATACCCACGCCGGTTGCGGCGGTATCCAGGCTGGTAGGGGCGACCAGATTGTCGAAGCCAACCACGGTACCGCCAGCGCGCGTTTCCAGCCATAGTTGGAACGAGTTGTCCGTAGTGCCATCAACGTGCTCCCACGGAGTGGTCGGGCAGTTTTTTAACGGAATATCAACCGGAATTGCCGGGGAACGATCACCGACTTCCTTAAACTGGTTAGCGGCGTAATGGCCCAGTTCCACGTTGATGACATCACCATTGGCGAATTCACAGGTGTTGGTTAGAATTTCACCCGTAAATTCAATGGTACCGTCCGTCGCCCATGCGCTTCCCGCAGAAAGTATTAGCAGACTAGCTGTTATAGATTTTGTGATTTTGTTCATTAAATTCCCTCTTATCTGATAATAGTATCGGTAATTAAATTTTTGAAAATACGCAGATTAAATTTAATTACGGGGTAATGGTATTCGATATACGCTGGTAGTCATATTACGGAGTGAAATTTTCAGATTATATTTATTAATAATAAAAGAATTATCTGTTGTGTTGTTAAATAACATTAAATTATTGAGAGAACGAAGTATTGTAAGCACGAATGTTGGCTGCACAAGTATATACTTGTGATGATATTAAATGTTTTGATATTCAGTTGAGTGTTATTTTCTAAAACCCATTCCCTTCATTGTATTACTGTTTTTCATCCCATTATATTTTCTGCTTAAAAATCATACAGATATAAACGATTGCGGATGCATATGGCAAGCTGTGTTGATTAAAGGTGATGTTTGTCACAATTATCTCGTAAATGTGAACGGTAGTACTCTTCAGAATGTGGTTTGAGTCATTAGACTAGGGCTTCCAAAACGGGAGGACCCATGGCTTTGCATTCCACGCGCTGGCTGGCGCTCGGTTATTTCACCTACTTCTTTAGCTACGGTATCTTTCTGCCTTTCTGGAGCGTCTGGCTCGAAGGGCTGGGGCTGACGCCGGAAACCATCGGTTTACTGCTGGGGGCGGGGCTGATTGCCCGTTTTCTCGGTAGTTTGCTGATTGCGCCGCGTGTGAGCGATCCCTCTCGGCTGATCTCAGCGTTACGTATTCTGGCTCTGTTGACGCTGGTGTTTGCGCTGGCCTTCTGGGCAGGAACCAACGTGGCGTGGCTGATGGTGGTGATGGTCGGCTTTAACCTGTTTTTCTCACCGCTGGTACCGCTGACCGACGCGCTGGCCAACACCTGGCAGAAACAAATCACCATGGATTACGGTCGGGTGCGACTGTGGGGATCCGTGGCTTTTGTGATCGGCTCTGCGTTAACCGGCAAGCTGGTGAGCCTGTTTGACTATCGGGTGATCCTGGTCCTGCTATCGCTTGGCGTCGCCTCGATGTTGCTGGGCATGATGATTCGCCCGAGCGTGCAGCCAGCGGGTGAAAACCGTCAGCAAGAGAGCGCTGGATGGCCCGCCTGGCGAGCGCTGATAACCCAGAGCTGGCGTTTTCTTGCCTGCGTGAGTCTGCTACAGGGTGCGCATGCTGCGTATTACGGTTTCAGCGCCATCTATTGGCAGTCTGCCGGATATTCCGCTTCTGCGGTGGGCTATTTATGGTCATTAGGCGTGGTGGCGGAGGTGATTATTTTCGCGCTTAGCCACAAGCTGTTCCGTCGCTTCAGCGCCCGCGATCTGCTGCTGCTTTCCGCCGTTTGCGGGGTGGCGCGTTGGGGATTGATGGGCTGGAGCACCGAGCTGCCGTGGCTGATCGTGGTGCAAATTCTCCATTGCGGAACCTTTACCGTCTGCCACCTGGCGGCAATGCGTTATATCGCGGCACGCCAGGGGAGTGAAGTTATTCGTTTGCAGGCGGTGTATTCCGCGGTGGCGATGGGCGGCAGTATCGCCATCATGACCGTATTCGCCGGCTATCTGTACCAGAATCTGGGCAGCGGCGTGTTTTGGGTGATGGCGCTGGTGGCGCTCCCGGCAATCGTTCTGCGTCCGAAGGTGGTGGCGCAGCCTGCAACGTTATGATTCGAGGATTTTGCGGATCTGCTGCTGCTGATGCGGCGTAAGCGCCAGATCCGCATGAATCAACGGGGGTGAAAACAGCGGTAGCGGCGTGGTGTACGGCGTAATAATCAGCGTTACACCGCGCGGAGCCCCCTCTTTTTGAAAGTCCTGCATCGGCATATGTTTTACGTTGAGCGGCAGCAGCGTCAGTTCGCGCAGCTGTTGCTCTATATGCACTTCAAGTTGTTCGTTACTACCGGTCAGCAGGATGATCTGCTTTTCGTGCAAATCCTTCTCCTGCATCAGCCAGGCACCGAAAATTACGGCCACCAGCCCAATCTCTTCTTCTGAAAACTGTACATCGTATTCCGCTTCAAAGCCGTGAATCGCCTCGCGGGTAGTACGAACCAGCCGGGGGTAAAGTCGGCTGAACTCCTCCGGCAGCGTGTTATCAATGCCGATGGCAAACACGCTGCGGTTCAGTGCCTGAGCCAGGTGGATATACAGCTGGTCATTCAGCCCTTGCTCATCGCTGAAGCGCACGTTGCCATACTCGCGAAAACGCAGCACCAGCCGCGCAATAGCAAGACGCAGGCGGCGATCCTGCTGGTGATTATCGCGAATCGGGTCGGGGATGCGGAGCATTGAGAACAGCAACGCCATAAACAGTGATTCGCCTGGCGGCGCACTTTGCATGACGTGGCGCTGCCAGTGACGGCCAATTTCCTCGGCAAGCGGATATTCCGCACAGGATTGCGCCCAGCGTTGCTGGAGTGGGTTAAATTCCGGGGTGATCCCCGCGTGGTGCTGTAGCAGGCAATACTGTAAATACAGGCGCAGGAACTGGATGTCACGGCACTCAAACGGCTTCTGCAAGCGCCGGGAACACAGATTAATGAGCGCATGTAGGTTGGTGTCGTCATACAGCGTACGTGCGATACCCCGTTGTTTAAGTTCCGCTTTTAACGCCGGGGTAAACTGCTGGGCGATAAAGGCAGGGCAAATCCGCAGACCACGGCGCAGCCATTGCAACAGACACAGACGTTGATTTAGTGGGGTTCCTTCGATCGTATAGCCACCATTCTGCGCGGTGGCTATCGCGAGTCGGTGATAGCGCTGGATTTCGAGCCCTGCGCCAATAATATCTTCCTGAACCGTGGCATCATCCACGCCATTAAGACTGCTGAAAGTTTGCGCAGTCGTGATTTGCCCTGGCAGGAAAAGCGTCAGCAGCACCTGGCAACGGCGCTGGGGAGCGGAAAGTACAGATGGTGGGGCAAGCGTTGACATCATCTGTAGGATCTCCCGTGAGTATGTTTGATAAGAATAGCTAAAGTTTGCTCATAGATTTTGAGAATGGAATGCTTTCCACCAGGAATGCAGGGGAGCGTCACAGAATTTTTAACGTGCGGAACAGATAGCGGTAGTGGAACGCAGCGCGTTAATCCGCTTTTTCACTGTTTTATCTTTTGGTTAGATATAAAAAAATCGGCAGATTGCGCAATGACGTACTGTTAATGCTCCTGTATCAACATATGTTGGCGGAGCATAATGAATATGTTTTCTCCGAGAAAAGGTTCCGTTCACCTTATGTTCATCGCTTCTCTGTACACTGAACGGCAGTGAACGTGTTAAGGGTGCTATCGCCGCACCCTTAACAATCCCGGCTCCCGGCGGGAAAATTGCCGCTCCGCGGTTCCCTCCGCTTATTCCTCCTGGCTACAGGGCCGGGCGCGATGTAACGTCCCTGTAAAGCGCGCCCTGAGCCAGCATCCATGCTGGCTCTCCCGGCCTTACGGAAACAAGTCGGCAATTTTCAGCCGGACCAGCTCACACCCCACCTTCTGCGTTTTTTGTTAAAACAGCAAAACAGATTTAACTGAAAGTCAGAGCGTTGAAGCGATGACCCCGGCCCGGCTGAAAATCGATGAGGCGTTGACGGCTGACCGGGACTGCCCGCAGGGATGCGGGCAGAGGGGACGGCCTGCATGGATGCAGGCTCGGCCCCGACCCGACAGGCAGGCGGAATAAGACGAATAGCTCGCGCAGCGACGATTTTCCCGCCGGGAGCCTGGGATGCAAGGGAGGCGGCGGTGAGCCTCCCTTGCACGTTCACGGGTATAGCGATATCAGAGAAGCGATGCACATAAGGTGAACGGAAACTTATTCAGAGTAAAACGTTCTCCCTACATGTTTAACTGACCGCCATTACACTTGCAAATAGGGGGGGGGTAAAAAGAGCGCTGTCTGGCGTTACTTACCACGGCTCAGCGTTAATCCCACATCACCGCCTGGATGCACAGACAACAGCGTCTCCTTCGAGTAACCGCTTTCGCTCATCAGGCAGGCGCAGGCGGCGTCAAAGATAGCCAGCACCAGTAAAATAGATGTGGTGGCCAACATATTCAGCGGGTCGGCCTCACGCTGGACGCCAGTGGAAATCACCAGCCTCGACGCTTTAGCAATGGCTGAATCGGCGTTTTCAGTCACGCTCAGAATCGACACATTTCGCGCAGCCAGTCCGGGCAGCAACCGAGTGAGTTCATCCGAATTGCCCCCACGCGACAGCATAATCACCAGGTCGTCGGCACGTAAAAAACCGAGATCGCCATGTGCCGCGTCCGTCGCGTTGAGGTAGATCGCCGGACGTTCAACGCACGCAAGCATATGCGCCACTTTACGCGCCGCAATGCCGGAGGTACCGACGCCGGTGACAACGATTTTCCCCTGACAGCCGCGCAGCTCCGCCATCAGCGACTGCCAGAGAGGTTCAGTCAGATGCTGCCCCAGACCCGCCAGGGCATCGCTATAGAGCTGAAATACGCCGGTAGCCTGAGACCAGGAGTTGCTCATGCGTCCTCCTGCATCAACTGGCGATATTTCATATGATCCTGATACATCTCGTGGAATACCCGATATTTGCGATCGTAGTACTGCTTAATGCGATTAGTCTGCGGGGTGACCGTTTTCCCAATCCGGCTCATCGCCGACATCGCTTCCGGGAAGGTTTCGAATACGCCCGCGGCGATAGTTCCCATCATGGCGCCACCCAGCAGCATGGCTTCGCTCTCTTCAGGCAGCAGCATGGCGCAGCCGGTGGCGTTGGCATGTTCCTGAACGAAGATCGGGTTTTTCGTCCCGCCGCCGCTGGCCATTATCGTATCGATGGTGTAGCCGCTTTGATTCATCGTTTCAATGATATGGCGGGTTCCCAGCGCAATGGCCTGGATGGTCGCAAGGTACTGTAGCGCCATATCTTCCGGCGTACGTGACAGCTTCAGTCCGGTGATTGCGCCCGTGAGCGTTGGGTTAGCTCGCGGCGAGCGGTTGCCGTGGAAATAGGGCAGGATGTGCATATCGCGGGTTAAAAATGCGATATCTTCCGGCTCACCGGCCATTTTACGCAACAGCGCATTCAGCACTTCGTAAATGGTTTGCCCCTGAGATTTAGCCTGCGTCAGCAGGGTTTCGTAGCAAGGATGCGACTGAATAACGTGGTCGATTAACGCCCCGGTTGCCGACTGTCCACCTTCGTTAAGCCAATATTCCGGCAGCACGGCTGAGTAGTAAGGACCCCAGACGCCGCCGATAAAACGCGGCTCTTTGGAAATCGCCATGTGTCCGGTGGAGGTGCCGCCAATCAGCGCGATACGACGGTCAAAATCCGCCACCTCGCCGGAAACACCGCTTGCCCCGAGCGTGCCGAGGGTACCGGCGTGGGCATCGATGATCGAGACGCTGACCGCGGTCCCCGGAATCAGCCCCATTTCGCTGGCGGCGCGCGCAGACAGCCCGTGACCGAGCGGTTCCCCCATGGTTTTCACGTAGCGACCAATTTTGGCAGCATCATGCTCCAGCAAATCTTCCAGCCCAATCTGGCGGAAATAGCTGGCATCCCATTTGTCTTCATGGCCCATATAGGTCCATTTACACACCGTCGAACACAATGAGCGCGTGTCATCGCCCGTTGCGCGCCAGGTCAGGAAATCGGGCAGGTCAAAGTAGTAGCCCGCATTGGCCCAGGTGTTGGGCATATGTTGCTTCAGCCACAGCAGTTTTGGCGTCTGCATTTCCGGGGAGATAATACCGCCAACGTAGTCCAGCACCCGATGATGCAGAGCGTTGATGCGTTCGGCCTGGGTAATGGCGCGGTGATCCATCCACACAATGATGTTCTGTTCGCTGCGCCCGGACGGGCTGATGGTCAGCGGTTTACCTTCTTTGTCCAGCACCACCAGTGAACAGGTCGCGTCAAAGCCCAGACCTTTCACCTGGATAGGGTTGATATCCGACTGGTTAATCGCATCGCGAACCGCGTTACACACTGCCTGCCAGATGTTATCGGAAGACTGCTCAACAAAATCGGCCTGCGGGCGGTAAATCTCGATGGCCCGACTGGCCTGACCGACCATTCTGCCGTTGAGATCAAACACGCCAGCACGGGCGCTTCCGGTTCCGACATCCACACCAATAAAGTAACTTGCCATAATTTTTTCTCCTGAAATCAGGCTTTACGATTCTGTAATGCGATAAAGAGGATCAGCACCGCGCCCCACAGCGCCATCGTCAGATAGCTGCTGACCCCCAGCAAGTTAAGGCCGCTTTCCAGCATTTGCAGCACAATCAGTGCCAGCACCAGGCCGATAATGCGCCCGAAGCCGCCATCCGGGTTGATACCGCCGAGGACGGAGGCAAGGATGGTGACCAGCAGGTAGGACTCACCGTATCCGGCTTTAGCCGAGTTGAATTTCGCCATCATCAAAATGGCGGCGACCCAGCCGAGCAGGGCCGAAATCACGTACACCGAAATTTGTACCCGTACGGTATTCACGCCGCTGTAGCGGGTAGCCTGTTCATTGGAACCAACGAGATACAGGCTGCGCCCAAGCGTGGTGTGTTCCAGCAGTACCCACAGCAGGATTGCCACCAGGAAAAAGAGCAGCAGCGCCACCGGAATACCGGCAATCGTGGCGTTACCAAGGTACTGAATGGCTGTCGGGAAACCGGAAATCACCGTCCCGTTGGAAAGCAGAATATTCAGCCCGGAGATAAGCGTCATCGTGCCGAGCGTGGCGAGAATAGGCGAGACCCCGACCCAGGCAATCAGCGCGCCGTTGAGCGTGCCGATGGCCACCGCCACGGCAGCGCCTGCCAGCAGCGCCAGTACCAGAAACAGCGGGTTATCCGGATGGGTGACGATAATCGCCGCCATCACCAGCGAGCAGGCGTTCGCCCCGGCAATAATCGACAGGTTAATGCCGCCGGTCAGCATGGTCATGCCCATCCCGAGGGCCAGCATGCCGAGGATTGGCAGCTGTGAGCCAATCGACTGGAAGTTAGCGACGCTGAAGAAACGACTGCCGAGCAGGGCCGAGAAAACCAGGGCGACGACCACAATAATCACGCATTGCAGACGAATGATGGCATCACCGGGTAAAAATCTGGCGATTGTTTTCATCTCAAAGCTCCCTTGCCAGTTTGCGTTTTTCGTTCCAGGCCGTGGCGCTGATGCTGACCAGGATAATGGCGCCGCTGAACACGGTGTGCCAGTAAGAGGAGACGCTGAGCAGCGTCAGACCATTTTGTAAGAAGGCCAGCAGAACCACGCCGAGCAGGGTCCCGGTCAATGTACCGCGCCCGCCGCTCATGCTGGTTCCGCCGAGTACTACCGCCGCCAGCACCGTCAGCTCAAAGCCGAGCAGCGAATTGGGCGCAACTGACTGGGTGATTTGCGCCTGAACCACGGCGGCAACGCCAGCCAGAATACCCATGTAGCCATAGACGTAGAAATGCAGCTTCAGCAGATTCAGCCCCAGGCGCGAGGCCGCGTCGCGGTTGCCGCCCATGGCGTAAACCTGACGACCAAGACGGGTATAGTTCATCAGCACGGCGGTAAAGATGATCACCGCCGCCAGGCACAGCAGGGGCAGGGTCAAACCGTAGTCGTAGCCATCCGCTGCGGTGAACGAGAACCAGTTAATGCCGTTCATAAACCAGTCCGGGAAGCCGTACAACCAGGTGCCTTTAGTGGTGTAAACCAGCAGGCCGTAGTAGACGTTCAGCGTGGCGATGGTAATGATGATTGCCGGAACGCGCAGCCAGTAGACCAGGAAGCCATTAATCAGCCCAAGCAGCAGACCCACCGCAATGGCGATAATTAACGCCAGCGCGAAGTTGCCACCGTGGCCGATAACCCAACTGGCCATTGCATACTGGGCAATGGCAGTCATCGCCGGAAATGAGATGTCGATCCCGCCGGAAATTAGCACCACAAACAGCCCACAGGCCAGGATGCCGAGAATCGCGTAGCTGGTGGCCACATCCGTCAGGTTCCCCAAAGACAAGAACTCGTCGGTGCTGATGCTCAGCCCAACGGCAAGGGCTACAACCAGCAGGCCCAGCCAGAACTCATGTTGCCCGATTAAACGGGAGAGATGCATCTTACTCATTGATTACCTCGACCACTTCAGCAATCTCCTCTTCACGGCATTGATGAGGATTAAATTCCGCCACCAGCCTGCCGCGACGCATTACCAGCACGCGGTGGCTGTTGTAATACGCTTCCGGGATTTCATCGCAAATCATCAGCACCGCCATACCCTGTTCCGCCAAATCGCGGGCTATCTGGTAAATGCCCTCTTTGTTGGCGATATCCACGCCGACGGTAGGCGAGTCGAGGATCAGGATGCGGGGATTGGTCGCCACCCATTTGGCAATGGCGATACGCTGGGCATTACCACCGGAAAGGGTTTTGACCGGCAGGTGCGGATCGGACACTTTGATATTTAGTTCGCAGATTAAATCGGCGACCAGCTTTTGCGCTTTACGATGATCGAGCAGGCCGCTACCGGTGTGCAGTTGATCAAACACCGTGACGATGGTGTTGTCGTAGATCGACTGTTCCATGATCAGCCCCTGCGTCAGGCGATCTTCTGAGACATAGCCGATCCCGTGTTTGATGGCGTCATGGTTATTGCGCAGAGTAACCGGCTGGCCGTTAATGCGAATCTCGCCGCTTTCCGGGTGCGTCATGCCAAACAGGCTCAGACAAAGCTCAGTGCGTCCGGCCCCCAGCAGTCCGACAATGGAGACAATCTCGCCGCCGTGCAGCGACAGATTAATGTTCTGGTATTTACCTCTGCGGCTGAGGTTGCGCAGCTCAAGCAGAGGCTCTTGCTCAATAGCGGGCCTTTCCGGCAGTGGGCTGTAGTGGAAGCGTTGCCCAGTCATCAGGAAGGCCAGCTCGTGGCTGTCGAGTTCGCTGGCAGGGTATGTGCCCACCAGTTTGCCGTCGCGCATTACGCTGATGCGGTCCGCCACTTCCATTACCTCATCCAGACGATGGCTGACAAACACGACGCAAATTCCGGCCGCTTTCAGTTCATTAACTACCCGCAGCAGGCCATTAACCTCCTGGCGGGTTAGCGAGGCGGTGGGCTCGTCCATAATCACCAGACGCGCGTCGGCGGCTATCGCCCGGCAAATGGCGACCAGCTGTCGATCAGCAATTGAGAGTTTTTCAACTTTTTTATCGGGATCGATATTTACCCCGATACGTTTCATGGCTGCCAGCGCCTGCTGTTTCATGGCGCCACGACGCACCCAGATATCGCCACCGGGCAGATAGCGGTTGACCGCGATATTTTCTGCGACGCTAAAATTGGGGAACAACGACAGGTCCTGATAAATAACCTGAATGCCATAATGGGAAGAGAGCTGCGGCGTCAGGTGATGGAACAGTTTTCCGTCGAGTAAAATTTGCGCGCCTTTTTCCGGGTGATAAACCCCGGAGATCACTTTAATAATGGTACTTTTACCACAGCCGTTTTGACCCGCCAGACAGTGAACTTCGCCTTTTCTTAGCGTCAGATTCACGTTATCCAGCGCCAGCACGCCCGGGAATTGTTTGCTGATATTCTCAAGAGTGATAAATGCGGTGGTGTCTGCCATGGACAATACCCCTGCGCGCGTCCGGGGGGACGCTGAGTGTTAGTTTGGTTGATAGCGCCGACCAGACGGTCGGCGTTAAGGTTCCCTGGTGTTGGCTAAAGCCTTAGAAACCAAGTGATTGTGCGTTGTCTTTGGTGACTTCGAGGATCTTGTTAAAGCGGATCACTTTCTTCTCCGTGTCGATATCGGCTTTCCCTAAACCATCGATACTCAGATCGGCGTTCACTTCTTTGCCCTGCAACAGCTGATCGGCAACTGTTACCAGCGCGTAGCCCGCATCTTTTGGATCCCACAGCAGCGCTTTTTTGATATCACCGCGCATCAGATAAGGCGCAGCTTGAGCTGGCATGGCGATCCCGACGACGGCGATCTTATCTTTGGCGCGTTTTTTCTGCACAGCCTGACCTGCACCGATTGGACCCAGTGAGCCGAAGCCGATAATGCCCTTCATCTGCGGGTAGGTTTTCATCAGATCCAGCGTTGTGGCGTAGGATTTATCGATGCTTTCCGCGACCGGCAGGCGTGAAGTGACTTCGAACATTTCCGGATATTTTTCTTTCTGGTACTTAATTGCATAATCCGCCCACGCGTTATGCAGTGGGACCGTCAGCGAACCAACATAGATGGCATACCCGCCTTTGCCGCCCATATTTTTCGCTAACTCATCGACGTTGGCCTGGGCGTATTTTTCACTGTCGATGGTTTCGATATCCCACTGGCCAATTTGCTCATCCGGGGATTCGTGCGTCAGCACCACGATGCCTTTATCGCGCGCTTTTTTCAGTACCGGCTCAAGGACCTTGGCATCATTCGGCACCACGATGATCGCATTAACGTTTTTGGCGATCAGATCCTCAATCACTTTCACCTGCTGCGCCGGGTCCGGCGTTGAAGGCCCGGTCTGGTAAGCATTCACATCCAGTTTTTTTGCTGCTTCATTTACGCCGGTTTCCATCCGGTTAAACCATGGGATCCCGGTGACTTTGGCAACCACAGCAATTTCATATTTTTCCGCCGCAAAAGACGTGCCGGACAACATGCATGCAGAAACCAGGGTTGCACTGAGTAATGCGAGTTTGAATTTCATAGTTGTACCTTTCGTAGGGGGCAGGATATGTCACGGCGTGAAGTTAACAATGAATGGAAGAGGGAATGAATCATAAGTTTTATGAATGTGATCCATGTCCATTATTGTGAATTCATGGAAATAAAATAGTTAATAATTGGTTAAATTTGCATGGTTTTACATTCAAGCGTTCAAGTTAAGTGTTAATTAAATATTAAAATGAAACTATGAATTAACATTTTATTATCATTTGACTTAAGTTGTGACGCTGAAAAGGTGTTTGGGTGGAATTTCCCGAAGAAGAAATTATCGAAATTGAGAACTGAATCGATACCGGAAAAGGGTGCTCAATATTTTTTCGTTCAATGGTATCCTCAGCACTCTTTCGCCAAACCCGGCATCATTATTTGTGGCGGTGTGGATTTTCATCGTGGAGAACTCATGCAAGGCGTTAAACGTATCATTATCACGTTGTTTCTCGCTGTCCTGTCCTTTGGCGCAGGCGCGCATCCCCACAGCTTTATCCATCTGAAAACTGAGATAGTGAGCGAGAATGACCAGTTCGTCGCGCTGAAAATGCGCTGGACGATGGATGAAATTACCTCGGCGGATCTGCTTTACGATGCGGGGAATGCCAAACCTGGTGATGAGATCTGGAAGAAACTGGCGGCGGAAGTGATGGCCAACGTTCTCGGGCAGCACTATTTCACCGAAGTGTGGCACGACGGGCAAAAGGTAAAGTTTAAAAACAGACCGACGGAATATGGCATGGAGCGTGAGGAACATCAGGCGGTGCTGACGTTCATTCTACCTCTGGCCGAAGCTCAGCCGCTGAGTGGTCAAAAATATACCCTTTCAACCTTCGACCCGACCTACTACGTTGATATGAGCTATGACAAAGACAGCGACGCCAGGCTGGGGCAGGCCATAAGCCAGAAATGCCGTATTTCAGTACATACGCCGACGCCGAATGAACAAACTCTGAGCTTTGCGCAGTCGCTGGATAAAGAAGACGCCCCGCCGGAGGATATGGAGTTGGGTAAACAATTTGCACAGACGGTGACGCTGCAATGTCAGTAGTTTATCAACAACGCGCAGCCAGACGTCGCTGGCTGACGCTATGGCCGCTGGCGGTCTTTTTGCTGCTGGCGGCAGGCGGCATACTGTGGTTATGGCAGGCCTGGCCACAGGTGATGATGAAAAGTGTCGTCTGGCAGCGCGATGTTAATCAACAGATGAGTGGATTGCTGAAAGCGGTTGCCGCCAGTCCGACCCAGGCCGGGGGATCGCTGTTGTTGTTTAGTTTTCTCTACGGCGTTCTTCATGCGCTGGGGCCGGGACATGGAAAAATCGTCATTACTACCTGGCTGGCAACGCATCCCTCGAAGCTGAAGTCGAGTATTGGTCTGACGCTGGCCTCATCTTTATTGCAGGGGCTGGTCGCCATCGGGCTGGTGGTTGTGGTGCTCACCGTTTTGCAGTTGCCTGCACGACAGTTACATATGAGTAGCTTCTGGCTGGAGAAAGGGAGTTATGCGCTGGTTGGTGTGTTGGGCGTTTTATTGTGCGTCCGTGCGCTGAAGAAATTGCGCCAGCTGTTGCGTCGCCCCAAATTCACCGCCTTCACGCCGCACCATGTGCATCACGAGGGTTGCGACTGTGGGCATCAGCATTTGCCCGATCCTGAACAGTTGCAAAGCGGGGATGACTGGCGCGCCCGGCTGATGATCGTTTTGTCTATGGGGATGCGTCCGTGCTCGGGGGCAATCATGGTCTTACTGTTTAGCAAAGTGATTGGCGTTTTTAGCTGGGGTATGGCGTCAGCGCTGGCGATGGCGGCAGGAACCTCTTTGACGATTACGTCACTGGCTCTGCTGGTGCACAGTTTCCGCTCGCTGGCGGTGAAACTTAGCGGGCATAAAGCGCCGGTGCTGTGGCGACAGATTGGCTGGACGACGCTGGCATTAGCCGGTGGTGCGGTGCTGATTGCTGCTGCGGTAGTGATGTGGATGAGCGCGGTGCCGGTAGGACGAGGGATAAGGCCGTTTTAGGTTAGTGGGCGGTATGGTATGACTTGTAGGCCGGATAAGACGCGAAAGCGTCGCATCCGGCACCACAGCAGATTAACGCTTCAGCGCGTCGCTCAGTTCGTCACGCATGTTCGCCAGCATGGCTTTCACTACGCGCGGGTTACCTGCAACGATGTTGCCGGTCGCCAGGTAGTTATGGCCGCCGGTGAAGTCGCAAACCAGTGCGCCAGCTTCACGAGCAATCAACTCGCCCGCTGCGAAATCCCATGGTTTCAGACCGATTTCGAAGTAACCGTCAACGCGCGCAGCGGCAACGTATGCCAGATCCAGCGCAGCAGAACCGGTACGGCGGAAGTCAGCACACTCGGTGAACATCTTGCCAAGAATCTTCATGTAAGAAGCGGCGTGCTGTTTGGCTTTGAACGGGAAACCGGTGGCGATGATGGTGCCGTCCAGATCGCGGGCGGTGCTGCCACGCAGACGGTAGCCGTTCAGCTGTGCGCCCTGACCGCGAGTTGCGGTGAACAGTTCGTTACGCATTGGATCGTAAACAACGGCGACTTCAGTACGGCCTTTAATGCGTACTGCGATGGAAACCGCGAAGTGCGGCAGACGTTTTACGAAGTTGGTGGTGCCATCCAGTGGATCGATAACCCATTGAACATCCTGATCTTCACCAGCGTGTTCACCGCTTTCTTCGGTGATGATGGTGTGCTGTGGGTAAGATTTGCGAATTGTTTCGATAATAATCGCTTCGGCGGCTTTATCGACGTTAGTCACGAAATCATTGCTGCCTTTCTGGCTGGTTTCTACAGAGTCTGGTGTTTCGTAGTGTTTGGCAATTACATTACCCGCCTTGCGCGCTGCGCGCACGGCGATGGTCAGCATCGGATGCATCGGTCTCTCTCACTGGATGTTAAAGAACGGGAAAACGGCGCAGAGTATAGCAGCGAGTTCGGAATATGTCTTCGTTTTATGGTAATATGCCCGAATAATCTTTAGCCGAAGAAATACAATGCTGCAAAATATTCGAATCGTGCTGGTGGAAACCTCTCACACTGGCAACATGGGCTCTGTAGCCCGCGCAATGAAAACCATGGGTTTAACTAATCTGTGGCTGGTAAATCCATTGGTTAAACCGGACTCCCAGGCCATCGCCCTGGCAGCGGGTGCCAGTGATGTGATCGGTAGCGCGCAGATCGTCGATACGCTCGATGAAGCGCTGGCGGGCTGTAGCCTGGTGGTAGGCACCAGCGCGCGTTCCCGTACGCTGCCGTGGCCGATGCTGGATCCGCGTGAATGCGGTTTAAAAAGCGTTTCTGAGGCGACGAACTCGCCGGTGGCGCTGGTGTTTGGCCGCGAACGCGTTGGCCTGACCAACGAAGAGCTGCAGAAGTGCCATTATCACGTCGCCATTGCCGCGAACCCGGAATACAGTTCGCTCAACCTGGCAATGGCGGTGCAGGTTATCTCTTATGAAGTGCGCATGGCCTGGCTGGCAACGCAGGAAAGCGACAAGGCAGCAGAATACGAAGAAGCTGAGTATCCGCTGGTCGATGATTTAGAACGTTTTTACGGTCATCTGGAGCAAACGCTGCTGTCGACCGGGTTTATCCGTGAAGGGCACCCGGGACAGGTGATGAATAAGCTGCGCCGTTTGTTCACGCGCGCGCGTCCAGAGAGCCAGGAGCTGAACATCCTGCGCGGGATTTTAGCTTCAATCGAGCAGCAGAATAAAAGCAAGTAACTGTACTAATGCCGGATGCGTTTCGCTTATCCGGCCTACAGGCCGCACGATTCGTAGGCCGGATAAGCGAAGCGCATCCGGCAAGTGAAAATGGCACTGAAGGTTAAATACCTGACTAAATTAGTCAAGTAAATAGTTGACTGATTTAGTCGGGAATGTCAGACTTGCCCCTGCTATGCAATACCCCCATTTTACAATAAAAAACCCCGGGCAGGGGCGAGTTTGAGGCTAAGTAAGACATGAGACTGACATCAAAAGGGCGTTATGCCGTGACCGCAATGTTGGACGTTGCGCTCAACTCCGAAACGGGCCCGGTACCGTTGGCTGATATTTCTGAACGTCAGGGAATTTCCCTGTCATATCTGGAGCAGCTGTTTTCCCGTTTGCGTAAAAACGGTCTGGTTTCCAGCGTACGTGGACCAGGCGGCGGGTATCTGCTGGGTAAAGATGCCGGCAGCATCGCAGTAGGTGAAGTGATTAGCGCTGTTGACGAGTCTGTAGATGCGACCCGTTGCCAGGGCAAAGGCGGTTGTCAGGGCGGCGATAAATGCCTGACCCACGCACTGTGGCGCGATCTGAGCGATCGTCTGACCGGTTTCCTCAACAACATTACGTTGGGCGAACTGGTGAATAATCAGGAAGTCCTGGATGTGTCTGGTCGCCAGCATACCCATGACGCTCCACGCACTAATCGTGCTCAAGACGCGATCGACGTTAAGTTACGCGCATAATAAAAGTATTTTAGAATCAGGCCGGGGTGCTACACACCCCGTTAACTCGGTCGTACATCCAGCCGGTTGCCTGATTCCTTGCATTGAAGCGATGTACGGAGTTTATAGAGCAATGAAATTACCGATCTATCTCGACTACTCCGCAACCACGCCGGTGGACCCGCGTGTTGCCGAGAAAATGATGCAGTGTCTGACCCTGGACGGAAACTTTGGTAACCCAGCGTCTCGTTCACACCGTTTCGGCTGGCAGGCTGAAGAGGCGGTAGATATCGCCCGTAACCAGATTGCCGACCTCGTGGGCGCTGACCCGCGTGAAATCGTATTTACTTCCGGTGCGACTGAATCCGATAACCTGGCGATTAAAGGTGCAGCCAACTTTTATCAGAAAAAAGGCAAGCACATCATCACCAGCAAAACCGAACACAAAGCCGTGCTGGACACCTGTCGTCAGCTGGAGCGCGAAGGGTTCGAAGTCACCTACCTCGCCCCGCAGCGTAACGGCATTATCGACCTGAAAGAACTTGAAGCGGCAATGCGTGACGACACCATCCTCGTGTCCATCATGCACGTGAACAACGAAATCGGCGTGGTGCAGGATATCGCGACTATCGGCGAAATGTGCCGTGCGCGCGGCATCATCTATCACGTTGATGCGACCCAGAGCGTGGGTAAACTGCCTATCGATCTGAGCCAACTGAAAGTTGACCTGATGTCCTTCTCCGGCCACAAAATCTATGGCCCTAAAGGTATCGGCGCGCTGTACGTTCGTCGTAAACCGCGTATTCGTATTGAAGCGCAGATGCACGGCGGCGGTCACGAGCGCGGTATGCGTTCCGGTACGCTGCCTGTGCACCAGATCGTCGGCATGGGTGAAGCTTACCGTATCGCTAAAGAAGAGATGGAAACCGAGATGGCGCGCCTGCGCAGTCTGCGTAACCGTCTGTGGAACGGCGTGAAAGATATGGAAGAGGTGTACCTCAACGGTGACCTCGAGCAGGGCGCACCGAACATTCTCAACGTCAGCTTCAACTTTGTTGAAGGCGAGTCGCTGATTATGGCGCTGAAAGACCTGGCGGTATCCTCCGGTTCTGCATGTACTTCTGCAAGCCTGGAGCCATCCTACGTGCTGCGCGCGCTGGGGATGACCGACGAGCTGGCACACAGCTCAATTCGTTTCTCTTTAGGTCGTTTCACTACCGAAGAAGAGATTGACTACGCCATTAATCTGGTTCGCAACTCCATCGGCCGCCTGCGTGACCTTTCTCCGCTGTGGGAAATGTTCAAACAGGGCGTGGATCTGAACAGCATTGAATGGTCACATCACTAATCGGTACCGATAAGGAGAATTCAGCATGGCTTACAGCGAAAAAGTAATCGATCATTACGAGAATCCACGTAACGTGGGCTCTTTTGACAACAGCGACGAGAACGTGGGCAGTGGCATGGTGGGTGCACCGGCCTGTGGCGACGTGATGAAGTTGCAGATCAAAGTCAACAATGAGGGTATCATTGAAGACGCGCGTTTCAAGACTTACGGCTGCGGTTCCGCTATTGCTTCCAGCTCTCTGGTTACCGAATGGGTAAAAGGGAAATCTCTGGACGAAGCACAGGCGATTAAAAACACCGATATCGCTGATGAGCTTGAACTGCCACCGGTGAAAATTCACTGCTCTATTCTGGCTGAAGACGCGATTAAAGCCGCGATTGCGGATTACAAAAGCAAACGTGAAGCAAAATAATTAAGAGTTGAGGTTTTATTATGTCGATTACCTTAAGCGACAGTGCAGCAGCGCGTGTAAATACCTTCCTGGCAAACCGCGGTAAAGGGTTTGGTCTGCGTCTGGGCGTGAGAACCTCCGGCTGCTCAGGTATGGCCTATGTACTGGAATTTGTTGACGAGCCGGCGGCTGAAGATACCGTGTTTGAAGACAAAGGCGTAAAAGTCGTGATCGACGGTAAGAGCCTGCAATTCCTCGACGGTACGCAGTTAGACTTCGTCAAAGAAGGTCTGAACGAAGGGTTTAAGTTCACTAACCCGAACGTGAAAGACGAATGTGGATGCGGCGAAAGCTTCCACGTGTAACGCGCTTACTGATAACCCCACCGTGGTCGCCTGCGCGTGGGGTTTGTTTTACCTGACTCTCTGGTTTTGCCTCATCGAACAACAGAGAATCGATGCCCTGAGAATGTTATGGACTACTTCACCCTCTTTGGCTTACCGGCCCGTTATCAGCTCGATAATCAGGCGCTGAGCCTACGTTTTCAGGATCTACAACGTCAGTATCATCCTGATAAATTCGCCAGCGGTTCCCAGGCGGAACAACTTGCTGCGGTTTCGCAGTCCGCCACTATCAACCAGGCCTGGCAAACGCTGCGTCATCCTTTGATGCGCGCCGAATACTTATTGTCTTTACACGGCTTTGATATCCGCAACGAGCAGCACACGGTGCGCGATACCGCGTTCCTGATGGAGCAACTTGAGCTGCGTGAAGAGCTGGACGAGATTGAACAGGCAAAAGACAGTCAACGTTTAGATGCGTTTATGCAACGCGTCAGCGAAATGTATAACGTTCGCCATCAACTGATGGTGGAACAGCTGGATAGCGAGACGTGGGACGCAGCGGCAGATACCGTGCGTAAGCTGCGTTTTCTCGATAAACTGCGAAGCAGTGCAGAACAACTCGAAGAAAAACTGCTCGATTTTTAATTTCCGGAAGCGAAAATGGCCTTATTACAAATTAGTGAGCCTGGTCTGAGCGCCGCGCCGCACCAGCGTCGTCTGGCGGTAGGTATCGATTTAGGCACCACCAACTCCCTGGTTGCGACTGTACGCAGCGGCCAGGCCGAAACGCTGGCAGACCATGAAGGTCGCCACCTGTTGCCGTCAGTGGTTCACTATCAGCAGCAGGGCTACTCTGTCGGTTACGATGCCCGCGCCAATGCCGCGCTGGATACGGCAAACACCGTCAGCTCGGTAAAACGCATGATGGGCCGCTCTCTGGCGGATATCCAGGCGCGTTACCCGCATCTGCCATATACGTTCCAGGCGAGCGAAAACGGCCTGCCAATGATTGAAACCGCAGCCGGTTTGCTGAATCCGGTGCGTGTCTCCGCTGATATTCTGAAAGCGCTGGCCGCGCGGGCAACCGAATCGCTGTCCGGCGAACTGGACGGCGTAGTAATCACCGTTCCGGCTTACTTTGACGACGCACAGCGTCAGGGAACCAAAGACGCCGCGCGTCTGGCGGGCCTGCACGTATTGCGTCTGCTGAACGAACCGACCGCAGCGGCGATCGCGTATGGCCTGGACTCCGGTCAGGAAGGCGTAATTGCGGTCTACGACCTTGGCGGCGGTACGTTTGATATTTCTATTCTGCGCCTGAGTCGCGGCGTGTTCGAAGTGCTGGCGACCGGCGGTGATTCCGCGCTCGGCGGCGACGATTTTGACCATCTGCTGGCCGATTACATTCGTGAGCAGGCAGGCGTGGCCGATCGTAGCGATAACCGCGTACAGCGCGAACTGCTGGATGCCGCGATTGCAGCGAAAATCGCGCTTAGCGACGCTGATTCTGTAACGGTTAACGTGGTGGGATGGCAGGGTGAAATCACCCGTGAAACCTTTAATGAACTCATTTCCACACTGGTCAAGCGTACGCTGCTGGCCTGCCGCCGCGCGCTGAAAGATGCGGGCGTGGAGCCGCAAGATGTGCTGGAAGTGGTGATGGTGGGTGGTTCAACGCGCGTGCCATTGGTACGTGAACGCGTCGGTGAATTTTTTGGCCGTACGCCGCTGACCTCTATCGATCCGGACAAAGTGGTCGCTATCGGTGCGGCAATTCAGGCGGATATTCTGGTCGGGAATAAGCCGGACAGCGAAATGCTGCTGCTGGACGTTATACCGCTGTCCCTGGGACTGGAAACCATGGGCGGTCTGGTGGAGAAAGTGATCCCGCGTAACACCACTATCCCGGTGGCGCGCGCGCAGGACTTTACCACCTTTAAAGATGGCCAAACCGCGATGTCCATTCACGTGATGCAAGGCGAGCGTGAACTGGTGCAGGACTGCCGTTCCCTGGCGCGTTTTGCGCTGCGCGGCATCCCGGCATTGCCAGCAGGCGGCGCGCATATCCGCGTGACCTTCCAGGTGGATGCCGATGGGCTGCTGAGCGTCACCGCCATGGAGAAATCCACCGGCGTTGAGTCCTCAATCCAGGTTAAACCGTCCTACGGTCTGACCGACAGTGAAATCGCCTCCATGATTCAGGATTCGATGAGTTTTGCCGAGCAGGACGTTAAAGCCCGTATGCTGGCAGAACAGAAAGTCGAAGCGGCACGCGTACTGGAGAGTTTATCCGGTGCGTTGAACGCTGATGCCGCGCTGTTAAGCGCCGCAGAACGTCAGGCTATCGACACCGCCGCCGCGCACTTGAGCGAGGTTGCACAGGGTGACGATGTTGACGCGATAGAACAAGCCATTAAAAACGTAGACAAACAAACCCAGGAATTCGCTGCTCGCCGCATGGACAAATCCGTCCGTAGCGCGCTGAAAGGCCATTCCGTGGACGAGGTTTAATATGCCAAAGATTGTTATTTTGCCTCATCAGGATCTCTGTCCCGATGGCGCAGTTCTGGAAGCTGAGACCGGCGAAACTATTCTCGACGTTGCCCTGCGTAACGGGATCGAGATTGAACACGCCTGTGAAAAATCCTGTGCCTGCACTACCTGCCACTGCATCGTGCGTGAAGGTTTTGATTCTTTGCCGGAAAGCACAGAAGAAGAAGACGACATGCTGGATAAAGCCTGGGGACTGGAGCCGGAGAGCCGTTTAAGCTGTCAGGCACGGGTAACCGAGGACGATTTAGTGGTCGAAATCCCACGTTACACAATCAATCATGCGCGTGAGCATTAACAGAGGGTAGTATGGGACTGAAGTGGACCGATAGCCGCGAAATCGGCGAGGCGCTGTATGACGCGTTCCCCGATCTCGATCCCAAGACCGTTCGTTTCACCGATCTGCACCAGTGGATCTGTGACCTGGAAGAGTTCGATGATGATCCTCAGGCATCGAACGAAAAAATCCTTGAGGCCATTTTGCTGGTCTGGCTGGACGAAGCCGAATAAGTCAACGGGCTGCCCTCGGGTGGCCCGTTTTCCTGTATGCGCGAAAATAAGGATAAATAAAATGACAGAAGCCATGAAAATAACGCTTTCCACGCAACCCGCCGATGCCCGCTGGGGTGAAAAGGCGACATACAGCATTAATAATGACGGCATTACCCTGCACCTGAACGGAAAAGATGACCTCGGCCTTATCCAGCGTGCCGCGCGTAAAATCGACGGCCTGGGCATTAAACACGTTCAACTGGACGGTGAAGGCTGGGATACCGAACGTAGCTGGGCGTTCTGGCAAGGCTACAAGGGACCAAAAGGCACCCGCAAAGTTGAGTGGGCCGCTCTGGACGAAGCGCAGCGCAAAGAGCTGGATAACCGTCTGAAAATTATCGACTGGGTGCGCGATACCATTAACGCCCCGGCAGAAGAGCTGGGCCCGGAACAGCTGGCGCAGCGTGCTGTTGATCTGCTGTGCTCCGTCGCGTGCGATAACGTCTCTTACCGTATCACCAAAGGCGAAGATCTGCGCGAGCAGAACTACATGGGACTGCATACCGTAGGTCGCGGCTCTGAACGTCCACCGGTGCTGCTGGCGCTGGACTACAACCCAACAGGCGACAAAGAAGCCCCGGTTTATGCCTGCCTGGTTGGCAAAGGTATCACCTTTGACTCCGGTGGTTACAGCATCAAACAAAGCGCATTCATGGACTCAATGAAGTCTGACATGGGCGGTGCGGCAACGGTCACCGGCGCGCTGGCATTTGCCATCACCCGTGGTCTGAACAAGCGCGTGAAGCTGTATCTGTGCTGCGCGGATAACCTGATCAGCGGCAACGCCTTTAAGCTCGGCGACATCATTCACTATCGCAACGGTAAAAAAGTTGAAGTGATGAATACCGATGCCGAAGGGCGCCTGGTGCTGGCCGATGGTCTGATCGACGCCAGCGCGCAGAAACCGGAGCTGATTATTGATGCTGCCACGCTGACCGGCGCGGCGAAAACCGCGCTGGGCAACGATTACCACGCACTGTTTAGCTTTGATGATCAACTGGCTGCTCGCCTGCTGGCAAGTGCAGCGCAGGAAAACGAACCGTTCTGGCGTTTGCCGCTGGCAGAGTTCCACCGTAGCCAGCTGCCGTCGAACTTTGCCGAGCTGAATAACACCGGCAGCGCGGCTTACCCGGCTGGCGCAAGCACCGCGGCGGGATTCCTGTCCCATTTCGTGGAAAACTACCAGCAGGGCTGGCTGCACATCGACTGCTCCGCAACCTATCGCAAAGCGCCGGTTGAGCAGTGGTCTGCGGGCGCAACCGGTCTGGGTGTGCGCACGATTGCGAATCTGCTGACCGCATAATTTATTACTGTATTGCCGGATGGCGCTACGCTTATCCGGCCTACATGTATTCATCCAATTTGTGATACTTATGTCCGAAACAAAAAACGAATTAGAAACATTGCTGGAACAGGCGGCGACAGAGCCTGCGCATCGTCCGGCATTTTTCCGTACTTTACTGGAATCCACGGTCTGGGTGCCGGGTACTGCCGCAGAAGGCGAGGCGGTGGTTGAAGACAGCGCTCTCGATCTGCAGCACTGGGAAAAAGAAGACGGCACGACCGTGATCCCGTTCTTCACCTCTCTGGAAGCCCTGCAGCAGGCGGTGGAAGATGAGCAAGCGTTCGTCGTTATGCCGGTGCGTACGTTGTTTGAAATGACGCTCGGCGAAACGCTGTTTCTCAACGCGAAACTGCCGACCGGCAAAGAATTTATGCCGCGTGAAATCAGCCTGCTGATGGGGGAAGAGGGGAATCCGCTCAGTACCCAGGAAGTACTGGAAGGCGGTGAATCGCTGATCCTCTCTGAAGTCGCTGAACCTCCGGCGCAGATGATTGACTCGCTGACTACGCTGTTTAAAACCATTAAGCCGGTAAAACGCGCGTTTATCTGCTCAATCAAAGAAAGTGCGGAAGCCCAGCCGAATCTGCTGATTGGTATTGAAGCGGAAGGGGATATTGAAGAGATCATCCACGCTGCGGGCAGCGTCGCGACCGATACGCTGCCGGGTGATGAACCCATTGATATCTGCCAAGTGAGGAAAGGTGAGAAGGGCGTGAGCCACTTTATCACTGAGCACATCGCACCGTTCTACGAACGCCGCTGGGGCGGTTTCCTGCGAGACTTTAAACAGAACCGGATTATCTAAATGGTAGGCCGGATAAGCGAAGCGCTATCCGGCATTTCCTGCTTTATAATTTCGGTTCTACCGGTAAATCGTTGCGCGCTCCCCATTCGCTCCATGCGCCGTCATACAATGCGACGTCAGAAACGCCCAGGGTGGCAAGTGCCAGCACCACAACGGCAGCCGTTACGCCGGAGCCGCAGCTGGCGATAATAGGGCGGTCAAAGCTCACGCCGTGGCTGAAGAAAATAGCATCCAGTTCATCGGTGGTTTTCAGTTCGCCGTCACGAACCAGTTCTGTCCACGGTACGTTAAGCGCACCCGGCACATGGCCACGTTTCAGACCTGGACGCGGTTCGTCAACTTCGCCATTAAAACGCGCAGCCGGACGGGCATCGACGATCTGCGCCGTTTTTTCATGACTGGCCAGCAGTACATCGGTAACGCGCACAACTGCGTCAGGCGTAAAGGCCACATTAAATTCACCTTCAGGTAAATCCTCATCGCCTTCCTTGAGCATTAGCTCATCGCGCTTCCAGCCTGCCAGACCGCCCGCCAGAATGGAGACATTTTCGACGCCAAATGTCCGCAGCATCCACCATGCGCGTGGCGCGGAAAACAGATTACCGTCATCGTAGATAACCAGATGCTTATCCTGATCAACACCCAGCTCGCGCATCGCAACGGCAAAGGCTTCCGGGCGCGGCATCATATGCGGTAGCGGTGAGGTATGATCGGAAAGCGCTTCAATATCAAAAAAGACTGCTCCAGGAATATGGCCCGCGCGATACTCCTCGCCAACATCGCGATCTTCCTGTCCTGGAGGTGCCATCCGGGCATCAAGAATTTGTATTTCCGGGTCGTCAATATGTTCGGCAAGCCAGTCGGCAGCGACAAAGAAGGCGGTGGTCATAGGCATCTCCATTTTTACCAGGTTTTGGCAAATTGTCGGACGTTTAGTGCAAAGCGACAAGTAAAAGAGGCTGATTTGTCAGGCGAATCCACATTAATCATGAAAATTAGGACAACGTTGTTCAGTTACTGACTTCCACAGCTGGAAATCTGACGCATAATAGTTGTTCTACGTAGCTAACGGGCCACTACGGCCAGGGATGAAAAATGAAACATTTACGCGTAGCGGCCTGCATGCTAATGCTGGCACTGGTCGGGTGCGATAATAATAACGAAAAATCACCGACGGCTGCGAAACCTGATGCGCCTGCGCCGCAGACTGCGCCAGCAAAAGATAAAGCGCAATTACAAAAGCTGATGCAGCAAAGTCAGGGCAAGTCGCTGACGCTGCTGGATGCCTCAGAGGTCCAGCTCGACGGTGCGGCAACGCTCGTGTTGACCTTCTCCATTCCCCTCGATCCAGAACAAGATTTTTCCCGTGTCGTACACGTTGTTGACAAAAAAAGCGGCAAAGTGGACGGTGCCTGGGAGCTGGCGCCAAATCTGAAAGAGCTACGCTTACGCCATCTCGAACCTAACCGGGAACTGGTGGTGACCATTGAGCGTGATTTGCTGGCGCTGAATAAAGCAACGTTCGCTATTGATTATGAAAAAAACATTACCACTCGCGACGTCCAGCCAAGCGTAGGGTTTGCCAGTCGTGGCTCGCTGCTGCCGGGAAAAGTAATTGAAGGCCTGCCGGTAATGGCCCTCAACGTTAACAGCGTGGATGTGAACTTCTTTCGCGTGAAGCCTGAATCGCTCGGCGCATTTGTCAGCCAGTGGGAATACCGCAATTCATTGACGAACTGGGAATCTGACAATCTGCTGAAAATGGCGGAACTGGTGTATACCGGACGCTTTGACCTCAATCCTGCGCGTAACACCCGTGAGAAGCTGCTGCTGCCGCTGAGCGATATCAAACCGTTGCAGCAAGCAGGTGTTTACATCGCGGTGATGAATCAGGCTGGACAATACAACTACAGTAATGCCGCTACGCTGTTCACGCTCAGCGATATTGGTGTGTCTGCTCACCGTTACCACAATCAACTGGATGTCTTTACGCAGAGTCTGGAAAACGGCGCCGCGCAGCAGGGTATTGAGGTTACGTTACTCAACGAAAAAGGACAGACGCTGGCGCAGGCTACCAGCGATGCGCAGGGTCATGTCAAACTGGAGACTGATAAAGACGCGGCCTTATTGCTGGCCCGCAAAGACGGGCAAACCACGCTGCTGGATCTGAAGCTCCCGGCGTTGGATCTGGCTGAATTTGATATTGCTGGCGCACCGGGATACAGCAAACAGTTCTTTATGTTTGGTCCCCGTGACCTCTACCGCCCTGGCGAAACGGTGATCCTCAACGGGTTACTGCGTGACAGCGATGGAAAAACGTTGCCCGACCAGCCGGTGAAGCTGGAGGTCGTGAAGCCCGACGGACAAGTGTTACGCTCGGTGGTTAGCCAGCCAGAGAACGGTCTGTACCGCTTTAGTTGGCCGCTGGACACCAACGCACCAACCGGTATGTGGCATATTCGTGCTAATACGGGCGACAACCAGTCGCGGATGTGGGATTTCCACGTCGAAGATTTTATGCCTGAGCGGATGGCGCTCAATCTCTCCGCCAATAAGATTCCGGTAGCTCCGGCTGATGAAGTGAAGTTCTCGGTAGTGGGCTACTACCTGTACGGCGCACCCGCTAACGGCAATGCTCTGCAAGGGCAGCTTTTCCTGCGCCCGCTGCGCGAAGCGGTGCAGGCATTGCCGGGGTTCCAGTTTGGTAATATTGCCGAAGAAAATCTGTCCCGCAGCCTCGATGAAGTTCAGCTTACGCTGGATGAACACGGTCGCGGCGAAGTGACCACCAACAGCCAATGGCAGGAGACGCATTCTCCGTTACAGGTGATCCTGCAAGCCAGCCTGCTGGAGTCTGGTGGCCGTCCGGTAACGCGTCGGGCTGAACAAGCCATCTGGCCTGCGGACACGCTGCCGGGTATTCGTCCGCAGTTTGCGGCAAAAGCTGTCTATGACTACCGTACTGATACCACCGTGAATCAGCCTATCGTTGATGAAAACAGCAACGCCGTTTTCGACATTGTGTATGCCGATGCGCAAGGCGAGAAAAAAGCGGTGTCCGGTTTGCAGGTACGTTTGATCCGCGAGCGACGAGATTATTACTGGAACTGGTCTGAAGGCGAGGGCTGGCAATCACAGTTCGATCAAAAGGATCTGGTTGAGGGTGAGCAGACCCTGGATCTTAAGGCCGATGAGACCGGTAAAGTTAGCTTCCCGGTTGAGTGGGGCGCTTATCGTCTGGAAGTAAAAGCCCCGAATGATGCAGTGAGCAGCGTACGCTTCTGGGCCGGTTATAGCTGGCAGGATAACAGCGACGGCAGCGGGGCCGCGCGTCCCGATCGCGTGACGCTGAAACTGGATAAACCCAGCTATCGTCCTGGCGATACCATGAACCTGCACGTTGCCGCTCCTGCTGCTGGCAAAGGTTATGCGATGGTGGAATCCAGCGAAGGCCCGCTGTGGTGGCAAGAAATAGACGTACCGGCGGATGGTCTCGATATCTCTATCCCGATCGATAAAAGCTGGAATCGCCACGATTTGTATCTCAGCGCGCTGGTGATTCGCCCTGGCGACAAGTCCCGTTCGGCAACGCCAAAACGGGCGGTCGGCTTACTGCATTTGCCGTTAGGCGATGAAAACCGTCGTCTGGCGTTGGCGCTGGAAAACCCGGCGAAAATACGTCCAAACCAGCCGTTGACCGTCAAGATTAAAGCCAGCGTCAAAAATGGCGACGTACCAAAACAGGTTAACGTGCTGGTCTCTGCCGTTGATAGCGGGGTGTTGAACATTACCGATTACGCCACGCCGGACCCGTGGCAGGCGTTTTTCGGGCAAAAACGCTATGGCGCGGATATTTATGATATTTACGGCCAGGTAATCGAAGGGCAGGGGCGTCTGGCAGCGCTGCGCTTTGGTGGTGATGGCGATGAATTAAAACGCGGCGGTAAGCCACCGGTCAATCACGTCAATATCGTGGCGCAACAGGCGTTGCCGGTCACGCTCAACGAGCAGGGCGAAGGTACGGTGACGTTACCAATTGGTGATTTCAATGGTGAACTGCGGGTAATGGCGCAGGCCTGGACTGCGGATGACTTTGGCAGCAGCGAAAGCAAAGTGATTGTTGCGGCACCGGTGATTGCTGAACTGAACATGCCGCGCTTCCTGGCGGGGGGCGATACCTCGCGCCTGACGCTGGATGTGACCAATCTGACTGACAAACCGCAAACGCTGAATATTAAGCTCGTGGCCAGCGGTTTACTGGAGCTGATGGGGCAAGATCCCGCACCGGTAAATCTGGCGCCAGGCGTACGAACTACGCTGTTTATTCCGGTGCGTGCGCGGGAGGGCTTTGGTGATGGCGAAATTCAGGCAGAAATTAGCGGTCTGACTTTACCGGGTGAAACGCTGCCTGTTCAGCATAAACAGTGGAAGATTGGCGTGCGTCCGGCGTTCCCGGCGCAAACCGTTAATAACGGTGTCGCACTGCAGCCAGGCGAAACCTGGCAGCTTCCGGGCGAAGAACTGACCAATTTCTCCCCTGCAACGATGCAGGGGCAATTGCTGTTCAGCGGTAAGCCGCCGCTAAATCTGGCGCGTTATATCCGCGAACTGAAGGCTTACCCTTACGGCTGCCTGGAGCAAACGGCGAGCGGGTTGTTCCCATCCTTATACACCAACGCTGCGCAATTGAAGGCGTTAGGTATTGTGGGCGACAGCGATGAAAAACGCCGTGCGGCAGTCGATATTGGGATTTCTCGTTTAGTGCAGATGCAGCGTGATAACGGCGGTTTCGCGCTGTGGGATAAAAACGGGTCGGAAGAGTACTGGCTGACCGCGTATGTCATGGATTTCCTCGTTCGGGCGAATGAACAGGGCTACAGCGTCCCGACAGAGGCGATTAACCGGGGCAACGAGCGGCTGCTGCGCTATTTGCAGGATCCAGGAATGTTGTCGATTCGCTATACCGACGACGCATCAGCAAGCCGGTTTGCCGTGCAAGCCTACGCCGCGTTGGTACTGGCGCGTCAGCAAAAAGCCCCGCTTGGCGCATTGCGTGAGATCTGGGATCGCCGTGCTCAGGCGGCTTCTGGTTTACCGCTGTTACAACTGGGGATCGCGCTGAAAAATATGGGTGATGCCAACCGCAGTGAACAGGCGTTGACGCTGGCGCTGAATACGCCGCGCCGCGATACGCAACAGTGGATGGCGGATTACGGCAGTGCGTTACGGGATAACGCGTTGATGCTGGCTTTGCTCGAAGAGAACAAGCTCAAACCTGACGTGCAGAATACGCTGCTGAACACGTTGTCAGAACAGGCCTTTGGACAGCGCTGGCTCTCGACTCAGGAAAATAATGCGTTGTTCCTTGCCGCGCGTACGTTACAGGATTTGCCTGGTACGTGGCAGGCGCAAACGTCACTCTCGGAGCAACCATTGGCAGGGGATAAATCGCTAACCCGCAATTTGGATGCCGACACACTGTCTACGCTGAGCGTCACCAATACCGGTAATCTACCGCTGTGGTTGCGTCTGGATGTGAGCGGTTATCCGCAAACCTCACCGACGCCTGCCAGCAACGTTCTGAATATTGAGCGTCAAATTCTGGGGCTCGACGGGAACAGCAAATCGCTGGATTCTTTGCGTAGCGGCGAGCTGGTGCTGGTCTGGCTGGAGGTGAAAGCCAGCCAGAACGTGCCGGATGCGCTGGTGGTTGACTTACTGCCAGCAGGACTGGAGCTGGAAAACCAGAATCTGGCCAACGGTAGCGCCAGCCTGCAGGATAGCGGCAGCGAAGTGGCGAATCTGCTTAATCAGATGCAGCAGGCAGATATACAGCACGTTGAGTTCCGTGACGATCGCTTTGTCGCCGCGGTGGCGGTCAACGAAGGACAACCGGTTACGCTGGTGTATCTGGCGCGAGCGGTAACGCCGGGAACCTACCAGGTTCCCGTCCCACAGGTGGAATCAATGTATGTTCCGCAGTGGCGCGCGACCGGTGCGACAGAGGGACTTTTGATTGTCAGACCGTAAATGATGCGTGGGTTGGGTAAACGTGGCTGCTGGCTCTGGCTGGCAGCCGTTGCGCTATTGATTGTGGCGGCAGTATGGGCGGCAGATAAAATCTGGCCGCTGCCGTTGCACGAAGTCGATCCGGCACGGGTCGTGGTGGCCCATGATGGTACGCCACTCTGGCGCTTTGCCGATGCGGATGGTATCTGGCGGTATCCGGTAACGATTGATGAAGTGTCGCCCCGCTACCTTGAGGCGCTAATTAACTACGAAGACCGCTGGTTCTGGAAGCATCCCGGCGTCAATCCGTTTTCAGTACTGCGCGCAGCATGGCAGGACCTCTCCTCTGGGCGTGTGGTTTCGGGCGGCAGTACGCTCACCATGCAGGTCGCACGATTACTCGATCCCCATCCGCGAACCTTCGGCGGCAAGTTTCGCCAGCTCTGGCGCGCATTGCAGCTGGAATGGCATCTCTCCAAACGTGACATCCTGACACTGTATCTCAACCGTGCGCCGTTTGGCGGTACGCTGCAGGGCGTGGGGGCGGCAAGCTGGGCCTATCTTGGTAAATCACCCGCGCAATTGAGTTACTCCGATGCCGCATTGCTGGCTGTGTTGCCACAGGCACCGAGTCGCCTGCGTCCGGATCGCTGGCCGGACCGTGCTGAAGCGGCGCGTAATAAAGTGCTCGAACGTATGGCGACTCAGGGTATTTGGCCTGCCAGACAGGTACAGGAGTCGCGTGAAGAGCCGATCTGGCTGGCACCCCGGCAAATGCCGCAGTTAGCGCCATTATTCTCGCGCATGATGCTGGGGAAAAGCCGGAGCGATAAAATCGTAACTACCCTTGATGCCGGATTGCAGCGCCAACTGGAAGAGCTGGCGCAAAACTGGAAAGGGCGCTTACCTGCTCGCAGTTCGCTGGCAATGATTGTGGTCGATCACACCGATATGAGCGTGCGTGGTTGGGTGGGATCGGTAGATATGAATGACGACTCTCGCTTTGGTCATGTGGATATGGTGAATGCGATCCGTTCGCCCGGCTCGGTGCTGAAGCCGTTTGTTTATGGCCTGGCGCTGGATGACGGACTCATTCATCCCGCTTCGTTGTTGCAGGATGTCCCGCGGCGAACCGGGGACTATCGACCGGGAAATTTTGACAGCGGTTTTCATGGCCCGGTGAGCATGAGCGAAGCGCTGGTAAGGTCGTTGAATTTACCCGCCGTGCAGGTACTCGAAGCCTATGGCCCGAAGCGTTTTGCCGCATCGTTACGTAACGTCGGCTTACCGCTGTATCTGCCCGCAGGGGCTGCGCCGAATCTGTCGCTGATTTTAGGTGGCGCGGGGGCAAGGCTGGAAGATATGGCCGCAGCGTACAGCGCCTTTGCCCGCCAGGGAAAAGCGGGAAAACTGCGTCTGCAGCCGGGTGACCCACTGCTTGAACGTCCGTTGATGTCGGCGGGCGCGGCGTGGATTATTCGCCGCATTATGGCCGACGAAGCGCAACCGCTGCCGGATAACGCGCTGAGCAGAGTGGTCCCTCTGGCGTGGAAAACGGGCACCAGCTATGGCTATCGCGATGCCTGGGCGATTGGTGTTAACGCCCGTTATGTGATCGGTATCTGGACTGGCAGACCAGACGGAACGCCGGTGGTGGGTCAGTTTGGATTTGCCAGCGCCGTGCCGCTAGTCAATCAGGTCAACAATCTTTTGCTCTCTCGCGGGACAAATCAGCCGGAAGATCCACGCCCTGAATCCGTAAGTCGCGGTGTGGTGTGCTGGCCGGGCGGGCAATCCCTTGCCCCCGGAGACAGCAACTGCCGTCGCCGTCTGGCAACCTGGTTACTGGATGGCAGTCAGCCGCCAACGTTATTATTGCCCGAGCAGGAAGGCGTTAATGGCATTCGTTTTCCTGTCTGGCTGGATGATGAAGGCAAACGTGTGGCGGCGGATTGCCCGCAGGCGCACCAACAAACGTTAATCGTCTGGCCGTTGCCGTTGGAGCCATGGCTACCGGAATCAGAACGCCGTGGGGCGAGATTACCGCCAGTTTCTGCCACGTGTCCGCCGCTGGGACAAGACGCTTCGCAGCCGTTGCAGTTGACAGGCATTCGTGATGGCGCGATTGTGAAGCGTTTACCCGGTTCTGCTCAAGCCTCATTGCCGGTGCAAACCAGCGGTGGGAGCGATGAACGCTGGTGGTTTCTTAACGGTGAAAGGCTGGATGAACGCGGACGTCGTCTTACGCTACGGCTGGCGACTCAAGGGGAATATCAACTGCTGGTGATGGATGACGCTGGTCAGGTCGCGACGGTGAGATTTTCGATGCAGTAGACCAGTTGGTGGCTGTTTGTTGCTAAAATTCATCTTATTTTAAAGAAATGTTACCTTCATCAATAGTCAATTGCCGGGATGCTCTTTATAATCCGCGCCAGGTCGTACATCTATATAGACAACAACAGAACACATTACAGAGGTTATCATGGCTATTGAACGTACTTTTTCCATCATTAAACCAAACGCGGTGGCAAAAAACGTTATTGGGAGCATCTTTGCGCGCTTTGAAGCAGCAGGGTTCAAAATTGTCGGCACTAAAATGCTGCACCTGACCGTTGAGCAGGCGCGTGGCTTCTATGCTGAGCACGATGGCAAACCGTTCTTTGACGGTCTGGTTGAATTCATGACCTCCGGTCCGATCGTTGTTTCTGTTCTGGAAAGCGAAAATGCCGTACAGCGTCATCGCGATCTGTTGGGCGCAACCAATCCGGCGAATGCGCTGGCTGGTACTCTGCGTGCAGACTATGCTGACAGCTTCACCGAGAACGGTACTCACGGTTCCGACTCCGTTGAGTCAGCGGCGCGCGAAATCGCCTATTTCTTTGGTGAAGGTGAGGTTTGCCCGCGCACTCGCTAATCTCCTGCGTCTTTCACGTCGCAGATGCGTTGGCAGCGTTCGTTTACCCCGGTCACATAGTTTTCTATGCTTCCGGGGATGCTCGAACTTGCCGCCTTCCTGCGACGCGAAATCCTTTGGAGATGAATTAGCGATTTACATATTATTTTCGCTAATGCTTCGTGCAAACGTGGCATCCCTGCGCCAGACTTTGTACAATGCAACGCCCCGGAAGAGCAGATCGCTTGCCGGGGCGTTTCTTTTTAACCCTCCACGGGCCACAACGTGTAACAACGAGGCCGGAAAAAATTATGTCTGAATTAGTTAACACCTCTGAAGTCGTCATTCCTGCGGTTCCAAATAAAAATGGAAAAATTAACCTGCTGGATCTGAACCGTCAGCAAATGCGCGAATTCTTCAAAGAGATGGGCGAAAAACCGTTTCGTGCCGATCAGGTCATGAAGTGGATGTACCACTATTGCAGCGACAACTTTGATGACATGACTGACATCAATAAGGTGCTGCGTAACAAGCTGAAAGAAGTGGCTGAAATTCGCGCCCCGGAAGTGGTGGAAGAGCAGCGTTCTTCTGACGGTACGATCAAATGGGCCATCGCGGTTGGCGATCAGCGTGTCGAAACCGTGTATATCCCGGAAGACGATCGTGCAACCCTGTGTGTTTCTTCACAGGTCGGTTGTGCATTAGAGTGTAAATTCTGCTCTACGGCGCAACAGGGCTTTAACCGTAACCTGCGGGTATCGGAGATCATTGGTCAGGTCTGGCGCGCGGCGAAGATCGTCGGTGCGGTTAAGGCTACGGGCGTGCGTCCTATTACCAACGTGGTGATGATGGGGATGGGCGAGCCGCTGCTCAACCTGACCAACGTGGTTCCGGCGATGGAAATCATGCTCGATGACTTCGGTTTTGGGCTGTCCAAGCGTCGCGTCACGCTCTCCACCTCAGGCGTTGTTCCTGCGCTGGATAAACTGGGTGATATGATTGACGTCGCGCTGGCGATTTCTCTGCATGCACCGAACGATGAAATTCGTGACGAAATTGTACCGATCAACAAGAAGTACAATATCGAAACATTCCTTGGCGCGGTTCGTCGTTATCTGGAGAAATCCAACGCTAACCAGGGTCGTGTAACCATTGAGTATGTGATGTTAGATCACATCAATGATGGCACTGAACACGCGCATCAGCTGGCAGAACTGCTGAAAGATACGCCGTGTAAGATCAACCTGATCCCGTGGAATCCGTTCCCGGGCGCGCCGTATGGCCGTAGTTCTAACAGCCGTATCGATCGTTTCTCCAAAGTGTTGATGAGCTATGGTTTCACCACCATTGTGCGTAAAACACGTGGCGATGACATCGATGCAGCCTGTGGTCAGCTGGCGGGCGACGTTATTGACCGTACCAAGCGTACTCTGCGTAAGCGTATGCAGGGCGACGCTATCGACATTAAGACCGTTTGATGTTGGCGCACTACGGTATAATTCCTGTACCGTAGTGCAACGTAAGCCATATGAGGTTTTTTGTTGTCGTCGTCAGGTCAATAATAACGGTGCGTTTTTGTCGACTTTAAGGCAGTATGTAACGGCGTAACAAGTGTTTAGCCCTCAGGTTTACGCCGTTTTGTCATTGATAGTCTGACCGTTTTATACTGTCTGACGAAGGTTAACTGACCAGATGTTTCGCGGTGTGGGTGAGCATTGTGGCTCGCCGGCATCAGAACCCAAATTTACGCAGCTGTAGCGAATGAATACTGAAGCCACGCACGACAAAAATGAAACACTATCCACCGGCGTTCGTCTGCGCAATGCCCGTGAACAACTCGGATTCAGCCAGCAGGCAGTCGCGGAGCGACTTTGCCTGAAGGTTTCCACGGTACGCGATATTGAAGAAGACAAGGCGCCAGCCGATCTTGCTTCAACATTCCTGCGCGGGTATATCCGTTCTTATGCGCGTCTGGTGCATATTCCTGAAGAAGAACTGTTGCCAGGGCTGGAAAAACAGGCTCCGATTCGACCAGCTAAAGTCGCACCGATGCAGAGCTTCTCGCTTGGTAAGCGTCGTAAGAAACGTGACGGCTGGTTAATGACCTTTACCTGGCTTGTGCTGTTTGTCGTTGTCGGACTGACAGGCGCCTGGTGGTGGCAGAACCATAAAGCACAGCAGGAAGAGATCACCACCATGGCCGATCAATCCTCTGCTGAGCTGAATGCCGGTAAAGAGGGTGCGCAGAACGTACCGTTAGATACCAGCGCCGCAGCGGGGCAGGATACCCCTCCGGCTCCTGACGATAGTGCGGTAGCGGACGCGGCGCCAACGTCAGACGTTGCGGCGACCCCGGCACCCGCCGCTGATGCGCAGCAGAACGCCGTTGTTGCCCCTTCTCAGGCTAACGTCGATACCGCAGCTACAGCGCCAACAGCGCCAGCTACTGCGGCTCCTCTGCCGACCGATCAGGCTGGTGTGACTACACCTGCAGCCGATCCTAACGCGCTGGTGATGAACTTTACCGCCGATTGCTGGCTGGAAGTAACCGATGCAACCGGTAAAAAACTGTTCAGCGGGATGCAGCGTAAAGACGGCAATCTAAATCTGACCGGTCAAGCGCCGTACAAACTGAAAATTGGCGCCCCGGCGGCAGTGCAGATTCAGTTCCAGGGTAAACCTGTCGATCTGAGTCGTTTTATCAGAACTAACCAGGTTGCGCGTCTGACCGTTAATGCCGAACAATCACCGGCTCAGTAACAGACGGCAATGCGGGAGATTTTTTAATGCATAACCAGGCTCCAATTCAACGTAGAAAATCGACACGCATTTACGTTGGGAACGTGCCGATCGGCGATGGTGCGCCCATCGCCGTACAGTCTATGACCAATACACGCACCACGGATGTGGAAGCGACGGTTAATCAGATTAAAGCGCTGGAACGCGTAGGCGCAGACATTGTTCGTGTCTCTGTACCGACAATGGATGCCGCAGAAGCGTTCAAGCTTATCAAACAGCAGGTTAACGTCCCGCTGGTTGCCGATATTCACTTCGACTATCGTATCGCGCTGAAGGTGGCGGAATACGGTGTTGATTGCCTGCGTATTAACCCAGGTAATATTGGCAGTGAAGAGCGTATTCGCATGGTGGTGGATTGCGCTCGTGATAAAAATATTCCTATCCGAATCGGCGTCAACGCCGGATCGCTGGAAAAAGATCTGCAGGAAAAATACGGTGAACCGACGCCGCAGGCGCTGCTGGAATCCGCTATGCGCCACGTGGATCACCTCGAACGTCTGAACTTCGATCAATTCAAAGTCAGTGTTAAAGCGTCTGATGTGTTCCTCGCCGTAGAATCCTATCGCCTGCTGGCGAAACAGATCGATCAACCGCTGCATCTGGGGATCACCGAAGCCGGTGGCCTGCGTAGTGGTTCGGTGAAGTCGGCGATCGGCCTTGGCCTGCTGTTATCTGAAGGGATCGGCGATACGCTGCGTGTTTCTCTGGCGGCCGATCCGGTGGAAGAGATCAAAGTTGGTTTCGATATCCTGAAATCGCTGCGCATTCGCGCGCGCGGGATCAACTTCATCGCTTGCCCAACCTGTTCGCGTCAGGAGTTTGACGTTATTGGTACGGTTAACGCGCTGGAGCAACGCCTGGAAGATATCATTACGCCAATGGACGTTTCGATCATCGGCTGCGTGGTAAACGGTCCTGGTGAAGCGCTGGTTTCTACGCTGGGCGTGACGGGCGGTAACAAGAAAAGCGGCCTGTATGAAGACGGCGTGCGTAAGGACAGACTCGATAACGACGACATGATTACGCAGCTTGAAGCCCGCATCCGCGCTAAAGCGAGTATTCTGGACGAAGCGCGTCGTATCGACGTGCAGCAGCTTGAAAAATAACAACGTGATGGGAAGCGGCGTGCTTCCCGTGTATGATTGAACCCGCATGGCGCCCGCATTGTTCGGGTTAGCGCTGAGGGTTCATTTTTATATTCATAAAGAGAATAAACGTGGCAAAAAACATTCAAGCCATTCGCGGCATGAACGATTATCTGCCTGGCGAAACCGCCATCTGGCAGCGCATTGAAGGCACTCTCAAAAACGTGCTCGGTAGCTACGGTTACAGTGAAATCCGCTTGCCGATTGTAGAGCAGACCCCGTTATTCAAACGCGCGATCGGTGAAGTCACCGACGTGGTTGAAAAAGAGATGTATACCTTTGAGGACCGTAATGGCGACAGCCTGACGTTGCGTCCTGAAGGGACTGCGGGCTGCGTACGCGCCGGCATCGAACATGGTCTCCTGTACAATCAGGAACAGCGTCTGTGGTATATCGGGCCGATGTTCCGCCACGAACGTCCGCAGAAAGGACGCTATCGTCAATTCCATCAGCTGGGTGTCGAAGTGTTTGGCCTGCAAGGCCCGGATATCGATGCGGAACTGATTATGCTGACCGCTCGCTGGTGGCGCGCGCTGGGTATTTCTCAGCATGTCAGCCTTGAGCTGAACTCAATCGGTTCACTTGAAGCCCGCGCTAACTACCGTGATGCGCTGGTCGCCTACCTGGAACTGCACAAAGAGAAACTGGACGAAGACTGCAAGCGTCGTATGTACACCAACCCGCTGCGCGTTCTCGACTCCAAAAACCCGGAAGTACAGGCGCTGCTCAACGACGCGCCTGCGCTGGGCGACTATCTTGATGACGACTCTCGCGAGCACTTCGCGGGCTTGTGCAAACTGCTGGAGTCCGCAGGCATAGCCTATACCGTCAATCAGCGTCTGGTTCGTGGTCTTGATTACTACAACCGCACCGTATTTGAGTGGGTCACCAGCAGCCTGGGCTCTCAGGGTACCGTGTGTGCCGGTGGTCGTTACGACGGTCTGGTAGAGCAACTTGGCGGTCGTGCAACGCCTGCCGTGGGCTTTGCCATGGGTCTGGAACGACTTGTTTTGTTAGTTCAGGCAGTTAATCCGGAATTTAACGCAGATCCTGTTGTCGATATATACCTGGTTGCTTCAGGGGCGGACACGCAGTCGGCGGCAATGACGCTTGCAGAACGTCTGCGCGATGACGTTCCTGGGGTGAAACTGATGACAAACCACGGCGGCGGCAACTTTAAGAAACAATTTGCCCGCGCCGATAAGTGGGGCGCCCGCGTTGCACTGGTACTGGGCGAGTCCGAAGTGGCTGACGGTACTGTTGTAGTGAAGGATTTGCGCTCTGGTGAGCAAACGGCAGTAGCGCAGGATAGCGTTGCCGCGCATTTGCACACTCTACTGGGCTAAGGAGAAGGACAGCGTGGAAATTTACGAGAACGAACACGACCAGGTTGATGCGGTAAAACGCTTCTTTGCTGAAAACGGCAAAGCGCTGGCTGTTGGGATCATTTTAGGGGTTGGCGCGCTGGTTGGTTGGCGTTACTGGACCAGCCATCAGACGGAGTCCGCACGCTCTGCTTCTCTGGCGTATCAAAATACGGTGTCTGCGGTTAGCGCGGGTAAACCGGACAGCATTCCTGCTGCAGAGAAATTTGCTGCAGAGAATAAAAATACCTATGGCGCGCTGGCTTCACTGGAACTTGCGCAGCAGTTTGTTGACCAAAATGAACTTGAGAAAGCCGCAACTCAGCTGCAACAGGGCCTGGCTGCAACCAGCGATGAAAATCTCAAAGCGGTGATTAACCTGCGTCTGGCGCGTGTTCAGGTTCAGCTTAAACAGGCTGATACCGCGCTGAAAACACTCGACACCATTAAAGGTGAAGGGTGGACGGCCATTGTTGCCGATCTGCGTGGTGAAGCGTTGCTGAGCAAAGGCGACAAACAAGGTGCGCGTAGCGCATGGGAAGCGGGTGTGAAAAGCGATGCCTCTCCTGCTCTGAGCGAAATGATGCAGATGAAAATCAATAATTTGTCCATCTGAGAGGGACCCGATGCAATTGCGTAAATTACTTCTGCCAGGGCTGCTTTCCGTTACCCTATTGAGCGGCTGTTCACTGTTTAGTGGCGAAGAAGATGTCGTTAAGATGTCCCCATTACCGGTGGTTGAGAACCAGTTTACTCCGTCTACGGACTGGAGCACCTCCGTAGGTAACGGTATTGGTGATTTCTATTCCAATCTTCATCCTGCGCTGGCGGATAACGTTGTCTATGCAGCCGATCGCGCCGGTGTCGTTAAGGCGTTGAATGCGGACGACGGCAAAGAAGTCTGGTCTGTTAATCTGGGTGAGAAAGACGGCTGGTTCTCCCGTGCATCTGCACAGCTTTCTGGCGGTGTAACCGTGTCCGGCGGACATGTTTACATTGGCAGCGAAAAAGCACAGGTTTATGCGTTGAATACCAGCGATGGTACCACCGCATGGCAGACGAAAGTCGCCGGTGAAGCGCTGTCTCGTCCTGTTGTGAGCGATGGCGTAGTATTGATCCACACCAGCAACGGTCAGTTGCAGGCATTAAACGAAGCTGACGGCGTCATCAAATGGACCGTTAACCTCGACATGCCTTCTCTGTCTCTGCGTGGTGAATCCGCTCCGGCAACCGCCTTTGGCGCAGCTATTGTCGGCGGTGATAACGGTCGCGTGAGCGCCGTGCTGATGCAGCAAGGCCAGATGATTTGGCAGCAGCGTATCTCTCAGGCGACAGGCCCAACGGAAATCGATCGTCTGAGCGACGTTGATACCACGCCGGTTATCGTCAATGGCGTTGTTTACGCGCTGGCTTATAATGGTAACCTGACGGCGCTGGATCTGCGCAGCGGTCAGATTATGTGGAAACGCGAACTAGGCTCGGTGAATGATTTCATCGTCGATGGTAACCGTATCTACCTGGTTGACCAGAACGACCGTGTGCTGGCGCTGACCACCGATGGCGGCGTGACGCTGTGGACGCAAAGCGATCTGCTGCACCGTCTGCTGACGTCCCCGGTATTGTATAATGGCAATCTGGTCGTCGGTGATAGTGAAGGCTACCTGCACTGGATTAACGTTGACGATGGTCGTTTTGTTGCCCAGCAGAAAGTCGACAGCTCCGGTTTCCTGACCGAGCCGGTCTCTGCTGATGGTAAACTGCTGATCCAGGCGAAAGACGGTACGCTGTACTCTATTACGCGTTAATCGTCGCGGCCGCTCGCTTTGAAAAACGGCTCCTGGTGCAGGGGCCGTTTTACTGTTTTTAACAACGGGGCAAAAATGTGCCCGTTGTCTGATGATTTTTTAAATGAGGCTTTAAACATGGTACCTGTGGTCGCGCTTGTCGGGCGCCCTAACGTTGGCAAATCCACGTTATTTAACCGTCTAACTCGCACCCGAGATGCGCTGGTTGCGGATTTCCCGGGTCTGACTCGTGACCGTAAGTACGGTCGTGCGGAAATTGAAGGCCGTGAGTTTATCTGTATTGATACCGGCGGTATTGATGGCACCGAAGACGGTGTTGAAACCCGTATGGCAGAACAGTCGCTGCTGGCTATCGAAGAAGCAGACGTTGTGCTGTTCATGGTGGACGCGCGTGCAGGCCTGATGCCTGCGGATGAAGCTATTGCGAAACATCTGCGTTCGCGCCAGAAACCGACGTTCCTGGTCGCTAACAAAACTGACGGACTCGATCCTGATCAGGCGGTTGTTGATTTCTACTCGCTGGGTCTGGGTGAAATTTATCCGATCGCGGCGTCCCATGGTCGTGGCGTCCTCAGCCTGCTGGAGCATGTTCTGCTGCCGTGGATGGATGACGTTGCTCCTCAGGAAGAAGTGGATGAAGACGCAGAATACTGGGCGCAGCTGGAAGCCAAAGAAAACGGCGAAGAAGAGCCTGAGGACGATTTCAACCCGCAGGACCTGCCGATCAAACTGGCGATTGTTGGTCGTCCGAACGTAGGTAAGTCCACACTTACTAACCGTATTCTCGGCGAAGACCGCGTAGTGGTTTACGACATGCCGGGAACCACGCGTGACAGTATTTATATTCCGATGCAGCGCGATGAGCGCGAATATGTGCTCATCGATACCGCGGGCGTGCGTAAGCGCGGCAAAATTACCGAAGCGGTAGAAAAATTCTCAGTAATCAAAACGCTGCAGGCAATTGAAGATGCCAACGTGGTGATGCTGGTGATTGATGCGCGTGAAGGGATTTCCGATCAGGACCTGTCGCTGCTGGGCTTTATCCTCAATAGTGGGCGCTCACTTGTTATCGTTGTGAACAAGTGGGATGGCCTGACGCAGGAAGTAAAAGAGCAGGTCAAAGAGACGCTGGACTTCCGTCTGGGCTTTATTGATTTTGCGCGCGTACACTTTATCTCGGCGCTGCACGGTAGCGGCGTGGGCAATCTGTTTGAATCGGTCCGTGAAGCATACGATAGCTCCACACGTCGCGTGAGTACCGCAATGCTGACGCGCATCATGACCATGGCAGTAGAAGATCATCAGCCACCGCTGGTGCGTGGTCGTCGTGTGAAGCTGAAATATGCCCATGCCGGTGGTTATAACCCGCCAATCGTGGTGATTCACGGCAACCAGGTCAAAGACCTGCCGGATTCATACAAGCGCTATCTGATGAACTATTTCCGCAAATCTCTGAACGTAATGGGGACGCCGATCCGTATTCAGTTCAAAGAAGGGGAAAACCCGTTTGCAAACAAACGCAATACGCTGACTCCGACTCAGATGCGTAAACGTAAGCGTTTGATTAAGCACATCAAAAAAAGCAAGTAATCGTTGCTGATGCAGATGAAAACCCGCGCTTGTCGCGGGTTTTTTTTCGTTATTCCAACGCCAACCTCAGCCCGTGCGATGTCAATCACTATTCGTTTTTTGCCAAGTTTAAATCTAAGAAAGTAGACATTTGTCGAGTTTTCATCTTAAAGTCCAGGGGCTGGTACTAGACAAAACTAGCCTTAGGTTATCAAATGGTTAAATAACTTTTCGCCGCATGTAAAAAATCGGTCAGATACGTAACTGGCTGGCGTACATCGCGGTGTTTACACGCACGACGACATAACTTTCGGGAGAATTATGCAATCCTCTGTTAATCAAAAAGAAAGCCGAACTTTCTTCGGTCATCCTTATCCGCTCGGCTCGCTGTTCTTCACAGAGATGTGGGAGCGTTTTTCGTTTTACGGCATTCGCCCGTTACTGATCCTGTTTATGGCTGCTACTGTTTATGACGGCGGCATGGGACTGGCGCGTGAAAACGCCTCGGCCATTGTGGGGATCTTTGCCGGTACGATGTACCTTGCCGCACTGCCGGGTGGTTGGCTGGCAGATAACTGGCTCGGCCAACAGAAAGCGGTGTGGTACGGTTCCATTTTGATTGCGCTCGGTCACCTGTCGATTGCGCTCTCGGCCATTATGGGGAACAACCTGTTCTTTATCGGCCTGATGTTTATCGTGCTTGGGTCCGGTCTGTTTAAGACCTGTATCTCAGTGATGGTTGGCACGCTGTATAAAAAGGGCGATGCGCGTCGCGACGGCGGTTTCTCGCTGTTCTACATGGGTATCAATATGGGGTCGTTTATCGCGCCGTTGATCTCCGGCTGGCTGATTAAATCTCACGGTTGGCACTGGGGCTTTGGCATCGGTGGTATCGGGATGCTGGTAGCGTTGATCATCTTCCGCGTGTTTGCCGTTCCATCGATGAAACGTTATGACAGCGAAGTAGGTCTGGACTCTACCTGGAACAGCCCGGTAGTGAAACGTAACGGTGTGGGCGCGTGGCTGCTGGCGCTGGCTGTCGGCGTAGCCGTTATCGTTACGCTGATTGCGCAGGGCGTGATTGTGATTAATCCGGTCGCGGTTGCCAGTATGCTGGTGTACGTGATTGCCGCTTCCGTCGCGCTCTATTTTATCTACCTGTTTGTCTTTGCCGGTCTGAACCGCAAAGAGCGCGCCAGACTGCTGGTCTGCTTTATCCTGCTGGTTTCCGCCGCGTTCTTCTGGTCCGCGTTTGAGCAGAAACCAACCTCGTTCAACCTGTTCGCTAACGACTACACTAACCGTATGATCGGTGATTTTGAAATCCCGGCAGTGTGGTTCCAGTCGATAAACGCGCTGTTTATCATTTTGCTGGCACCGGTATTCAGCTGGGCGTGGCCGAAGCTGGCGAGCATGAACATTCGCCCGAGCAGCATCACCAAGTTCGTTATCGGTATTCTCTGTGCCGCTGCAGGCTTTGGTCTGATGATGCTGGCTGCGCAAAACGTTCTCAGTAACGGCGGTGCTGGCGTTTCTCCATTCTGGCTGGTGGGCAGCATCCTGATGCTGACGCTTGGTGAACTGTGCCTGAGCCCGATCGGTCTGGCGACCATGACGCTGCTGGCCCCGGAAAGAATGCGCGGGCAGATGATGGGCCTGTGGTTCTGCGCCAGTGCGCTGGGTAACCTGGCCGCAGGTCTGATTGGTGGTCATGTGAAGGCCGACCAACTGGATATGCTGCCGGATCTCTTCGCTCGCTGCTCGATTGCGTTGCTGATCTGCGCCGCGGTACTGATCGTCCTCATTGTGCCGATTCGTCGCATGCTGGAGAATACGCAAACTAAACCGGTAACCAGCGCCTGATAACACCTCGATTGTGCCGGGGCAGACGTGATGTCCCGGCCATTCAATTTACGAGGTGAGAACATGCTGTTAGGGTTTGTTGGGCTTGGCGCAGTTGTTGAAACGGCATACATGCCTGCATTACGTAACCTTTACGGTGATTCCCTGTGCTGTGTGGGATTTGACGTGCAAACCGTAAAACAGCCTGCTGATGTGACATGCTGTGCATCGCTCGCTGAACTTCTTGCAACACCGCTTGATACCCTATTTATCACCACCGCATCACTGCATCATCTCGATGTGCTTGAGCAGGCGCTGGCCGCTCCCATCGCACGTATCGTGGTCGAAAAACCGATTGTCGCCACGCTTTCCCAAATTGAAAAACTGAAAACGTTGCTGGAACAACCCGACGCTGCCGACCGCGTGCTGGCACTAGACCACTGGATGGCGCGCAATGGCGCAATGCAGCTGGCATTGGGAAAACTCGGTGAGCAGTGGCAGGGCGATAACCCGCAGCAGGCACTGGTTTCTCACTTTTCAGACGTTGTTAAAATTGACGGTTTTTTGCAGGAACCGAGCGGATATAACGCTTCAGGAGAGCCTATCGCGCTCAACTTTGCCACCGGTGAGCCGGACACGCGTGAGCTTCGCCACCCGGATGGTGTGATTCTGGATATTGGCACACATGTACTGGCTATGCTGCGTGAAACGGTGCGTTACCTGGGCGGTAATGACAGCATGACCTTGCAGGTGAAGAGCGCTAAAGACCGTCTGGGACATAACATCATCCAGGGGGACCTGAACACGGCTGAAGGAGAGGCGCATCTGCAAGGACTGATTAGCGGTGTACCGCTGGATATCTGGCTGAATAAATACGCGGGGCCGGCTGGTGGACAAAAAGGTCTGCGCCTTTATCTGCGTGATGGGCGCATCATCAATTACGACCGGCGGGGTGCCGGGGATGTGCTCGAATTGATTGACGGTGATGTTGTGCAACGCTGGTGTCTGCCAGGTACGATTTATGCCCATTGTCTGGCGGAACATATTCTGGGGGCGCAAAGTCTGTTTGAGCGCAGCCCGCAGGAGGTGAGTCGCACGACGCAGCGCAGGCTGGAGGAGGTCGAACGATTACTGATCCTACAGCAACAGTTGCGTGGTTCACACTAGGCGTATCATGGTAAAATTAGCGCAGAATTGAACGCTATTTAAAGGAGTCACCATGTCGATGACCTGCCCGGATTGTCACGCAGAACTGGAACTACAAAACGGTGTGGCACACTGTGAAAACTGTAAAAAAGATATTCCGTTAGAAGCGCGCTGTCCGGAGTGCCATCAGCCGCTCCAGGTGTTAAAAGCCTGCGGAGCGGTGGATTACTTCTGTCAGAATGGTCATGGTCTGATTTCGAAGAAACGTGTGGAATTTGTGCCGGTTTAATCCGGCTTTTTTTTACGCGTTTTCTTTGCCGCCGTTACGCTTTTCACTTCGCTCTCTACCCAACCGTCTGACAGGCGGGTAGTGAGCACATCCCCGGTTTTTACCTGTTTGGTCTGCTTCAGCACTTTGCCGTCCGTCGCGGTAGTGACGCTATAACCACGAGCGAGTGTAGAGAGAGGACTCACCGCTTCAAGATGCGTCACCACATTACCGAAGCGTTCTCGCTGTGCGCCTAAACGCGCGCGGATATTCTCTGCCAGACGGTACTCCAGTTGCTGAATACGGGTTTGCGCCCGATAAATGCGTGGCTGTGGGTTTTGCTGGCTCAGGCGTTGGCTTACGCGCTGTTGGCGCTGATTGGCCTGCTTAATCTTATTCTCAAGTGCGAAATTCATCCGCTGGCGCAGTCGTTCCAGCACGGTCTGCTGACGGGCCAGACGCAGTTGCGGATGTTGCTGTTGCAAACGGTGATGAAGTTGGGTAAATCGACGAGTACGGTTGGCGATGCAGTAGTCCATCGCCATTTCCAGACGTTGCTGGCCATGCTGAATTTGACGCAGTAGTTCCAGTTGATTGCGGCTGACAATTTCCGCTGCAGCTGATGGCGTAGGCGCCCGTAAATCTGCAATAAAATCGGCAATCGTGACATCTGTTTCGTGGCCGACGGCGCTTACTACCGGAATGCGGCTGGCAAAGATTGCCCGCGCTACGCGTTCGTCGTTAAAACTCCACAAATCTTCCAGAGAACCACCGCCGCGCCCGACGATAAGCACATCGCACTCGCCCCGCGCATTCGCCAGCTCAATGGCGCGAACGATCTGTCCTGGCGCATCGTCGCCCTGGACCGCGGTCGGGTAGATAATAACGGGCAGGGATGGGTCACGACGCTTCAGAACGTTGAGAATATCGTGCAGCGCAGCCCCGGTTTTCGAGGTAATGACCCCAACGCAGTGGGCTGGTGAAGGTAGCGGTTGCTTGTATTGCTGATCGAATAACCCTTCAGCCTGCAGTTTGGTTTTGAGTTGCTCATATTTTTGCTGCAACAAGCCTTCGCCAGCTGGCTGCATGCTCTCAACAATAATCTGGTAGTCGCCGCGCGGTTCGTACAACGTAATGTTGGCGCGTACCAGAACCTGCTGACCGTGCTGTGGGCGGAACGTTACCCGACGATTGCTATTGCGAAACATCGCGCAGCGTACCTGGGCGGTGTCATCTTTGAGCGTAAAATACCAGTGACCAGAGGACGGCTGAGTGAAATTCGAGATTTCACCGCTGATCCAAACTTGTCCCATTTCCTGCTCAAGCAGCAAACGAACCGTCTGATTTAGGCGGCTTACGGTAAAAATTGAGGTGGTTTGAGAGGATAACATGTGAGCGGGATCAAATTCTAAATCAGCAAGTTATTCAGTCGAAAGTAACATGCTCACAGAGGAGCGCAAGTTTTTTTTGCAAAAAAGTGTGGATGCAATCGGTTACGCTCTGTATAATGCCGCGGCAATATTTAATAACCTCCCAGGTGAGATATTGCCCATGCTACGTATCGCAAAAGAAGCCCTGACGTTTGACGACGTCCTCCTCGTTCCCGCTCATTCTACCGTTCTGCCGAATACAGCTGACCTCAGCACGCAGTTGACGAAAACCATTCGCCTGAACATTCCTATGCTCTCCGCAGCAATGGACACCGTGACGGAAGCGCGCCTGGCGATTGCCCTGGCCCAGGAAGGCGGCATCGGTTTTATCCACAAAAACATGTCTATCGAGCGCCAGGCTGAAGAAGTTCGCCGCGTGAAGAAACACGAATCTGGTGTGGTAACTGACCCACAGACCGTACTGCCAACCACTACTCTGCGCGAAGTGAAAGAACTGACCGAGCGTAACGGCTTTGCAGGCTACCCGGTGGTGACAGAAGATAATGAACTGGTCGGCATCATCACTGGTCGTGACGTGCGTTTTGTGACTGACCTGAATCAGCCGGTTAGCGTCTACATGACCCCGAAAGAGCGTCTGGTGACCGTTCGTGAAGGCGAAGCGCGTGATGTTGTTTTTGCCAAAATGCACGAAAAACGCGTTGAGAAAGCGCTGGTTGTTGATGACAGCTTCCATCTGCTCGGTATGATCACCGTTAAAGATTTCCAGAAAGCAGAACGTAAACCTAACGCCTGTAAAGACGAGCATGGTCGTCTGCGCGTTGGTGCAGCTGTCGGTGCTGGCGCAGGTAACGAAGAGCGTGTTGACGCGCTGGTTGCCGCTGGCGTAGACGTCCTGCTGATTGACTCCTCTCACGGCCACTCTGAAGGCGTTCTGCAGCGTATTCGTGAAACGCGTGCTAAATATCCTGACCTGCAGATCATCGGCGGTAACGTTGCTACGGGCGCAGGTGCTCGCGCGCTGGCTGAAGCCGGCTGCAGCGCTGTTAAAGTGGGTATCGGCCCTGGCTCCATCTGTACTACCCGTATCGTTACCGGTGTCGGTGTTCCGCAGATCACCGCCGTTTCTGATGCCGTTGAAGCGCTGGAAGGCACCGGTATCCCGGTTATCGCCGATGGCGGTATTCGTTTCTCCGGCGACATCGCCAAAGCGATTGCTGCTGGTGCTGCCGCAGTGATGGTTGGCTCCATGCTGGCGGGTACTGAAGAATCCCCGGGCGAAATCGAACTGTACCAGGGCCGTTCTTACAAATCTTACCGCGGTATGGGTTCTCTGGGCGCGATGTCCAAAGGGTCTTCTGACCGTTACTTCCAGAGCGATAACGCCGCTGACAAACTGGTCCCGGAAGGTATTGAAGGTCGCGTTGCCTATAAAGGTCGCCTGAAAGAGATCATTCACCAGCAGATGGGCGGCCTGCGCTCCTGTATGGGTCTGACCGGCTGTGGTACTATCGACGCGCTGCGAACGAAAGCAGAGTTTGTACGCATCAGCGGTGCGGGTATTCAGGAAAGTCACGTTCACGATGTGACCATCACCAAAGAGTCCCCTAACTACCGCATGGGCTCCTGATAAGTTTCCGCGCCCGGCTATATGCCGGGCGAATTTGTTTCACTTGCCTCGGAATTAGCGTCAATGACAGACAATATTCATAAACATCGCATTCTCATCCTCGATTTCGGCTCGCAGTACACTCAGCTGGTTGCACGTCGCGTACGTGAACTGGGCGTCTACTGTGAACTGTGGGCATGGGATGTTACGGAAGCACAAATTCGCGAATTCAACCCAAGCGGTATCATTCTTTCCGGTGGTCCGGAAAGTACCACTGAAGAAAACAGCCCGCGTGCGCCGGAATACGTTTTCAATGCGGGCGTACCGGTGTTCGGCGTGTGCTACGGCATGCAGACCATGGCAATGCAGCTCGGTGGTCATGTTGAAGGTTCTAACGAACGTGAATTCGGCTATGCGCAGGTTGAAGTTCAGACCGACAGCGCGCTTGTCCGCGGTATTGAAGACTCTCTGACCGCAGACGGCAAACCGCTGCTGGACGTGTGGATGAGCCACGGCGACAAAGTGACTGCGATTCCGGAAGGTTTCGTGACCGTTGCCAGCACCGACAGCTGCCCGTTCGCTATCATGGCGCACGAAGAAAAACGCTTCTACGGCGTGCAGTTCCACCCGGAAGTTACCCACACCCGTCAGGGCATGCGCATGCTGGAGCGCTTTGTGCGCGACATCTGCCAGTGTGAAGCGCTGTGGACGCCGGCAAAAATTATCGATGACGCCGTTGCCCGCATTCGCGAGCAGGTTGGCAATGATAAAGTTATCCTCGGTCTGTCCGGCGGCGTTGACTCCTCCGTCACCGCGATGTTGCTGCACCGTGCTATCGGCAAAAACCTGACCTGTGTGTTCGTTGACAATGGTCTGCTGCGTCTCAACGAAGCTCAGCAGGTTATGGATATGTTCGGCGACCACTTTGGCCTGAACATCATTCACGTGGAAGGCGAAAAGCGTTTCCTGGACGCGCTGAAAGGCGAGAACGATCCAGAAGCTAAACGTAAAATCATCGGCCGCGTATTCGTGGAAGTATTTGATGAAGAAGCGCTGAAGCTGGAAGACGTTAAGTGGCTGGCGCAGGGCACCATTTACCCTGACGTGATCGAATCCGCGGCTTCTGCCACCGGTAAAGCGCACGTTATCAAATCTCACCACAACGTGGGCGGTTTGCCGAAAGAGATGAAGATGGGTCTGGTTGAGCCGCTGCGTGAGCTGTTCAAAGACGAAGTGCGTAAGATTGGTCTGGAGCTGGGCCTGCCGTACGACATGCTGTACCGTCACCCGTTCCCGGGACCGGGTCTGGGCGTACGTGTGCTTGGCGAAGTGAAGAAAGAGTACTGCGACCTGCTGCGTCGCGCGGATGCTATCTTCATTGAAGAACTGCACAAAGCTGACCTGTACAACAAGGTAAGCCAGGCGTTCACCGTGTTCCTGCCGGTACGTTCCGTTGGCGTTATGGGCGATGGCCGTAAGTACGACTGGGTTGTTTCCCTGCGTGCAGTAGAAACCATCGACTTTATGACTGCGCACTGGGCGCACCTGCCGTATGACTTCTTAGGCCGCGTATCTAACCGCATCATCAACGAAGTGAACGGTATTTCCCGCGTGGTGTATGACATCAGCGGTAAGCCGCCAGCGACGATTGAGTGGGAATAATATCCCTTTCTGTTAGCGGTTTCTGAACCGGTAATATGAAAAAAAGCCCTCTATTTACAGAGGGCTTTTTATTGCACGCATTTCAGTAAATACTTCAGGTGCATGCTCTGCAGGAAAGTACGCTAATCGACCAGTTGAAGTTGAGGCTGCTGCGGAGATGTGACATTCTCAACGCGAATATCCATCTGCGGATAGGGTAGGTCGATATGGTTGGCGTCCAGCGCCTCTTTGATATTTTCCAGCAGATCGTAATAGGTGTTCCAGTATTCAACGTTAGGCACCCACACGCGGACGTAAAAATTCAGCGCTGAAGCGCCCAGTTCGCCCAGACGAACGGTTACCCCACGTTGCTTATCTATGCGGCTGTCCTGCTCGATAATATGGTTAATCACGCGCTTAACGTCTGCTATTCGGCTCTGGTAGCCCACGCCAATCACCAGATCGATACGGCGGAAAGGGTGACGGGAATAGTTAATGATGTTGTCAGCGATGATCTTACCGTTTGGAATCACAACTTCTTTACTATCCGCGGTGAGTAAGGTGGTGGAGAATATGTGCACCTTTTCTACTGTTCCGGTAACTGCACCAATCTGTACCACTTCCCCTGCGCGAAAAGGCCGCAGGGAAACCAGTAATACACCAGCGGCAAAGTTGGAAAGCGAGCCTTGTAGCGCGAGGCCAATAGCGAGTCCGGCGGCACCGATGACAGCAATAATGGAGGATGTTTCAATACCGATGCGACCTAATGCGGCAACGACGGAAAAGGCGAGGGTGATGTAACGTACCAGCGCGGTGAAGAACTGAATGATGGTTCTATCGACTTTACGTTTAAGCAGTAACTTTTCCAGCCCACGAGAGAGCAGACGAGCGATAAATTTACCGACAAACAATAAGATTACGGCGGCAACGATATTCCAGCCGAATTGAATGACAGCATCGCTGTGCCCGGCGATCCACTCAAGGCCGCTTCTTATTTTCGGGAATAATAAAAAACCACTCATAGTATTACCCTGTAGTATTTAAAAATGGTAACAATTCAAATAACTCTTTAATTTTCATGCGAAATATAAATATTTTCGTCTGTGATATTTGCTGATGATATTAATTAGCGTTTATTTGAGCACTGTTTGTCTTTTTTATGTTCGTTAAACCGAAACGTAAAAATCAGCGCGAATGGTGCGGTGAAGTGGAATGAAAAGATTGTGTATTTGTGCGAAAAATACGGTCGATTATCCGATAATTCAGCGAGAGTGGTGGGAGAGGTGTGTAAAGTTTCGTCACTCAAATCCCTTACCGGATGGTTAAATGTCAGGCGATTAGCCATCCGGTAAGGAATCTTAATGCTGGGGATATCACAGGCGCGAGCGATCAATGTACGTCGGTTTGTGCTGGAGATGTCTGTTGCGGCTGAGTGATCTGCTGAGATTCTTTTTTGTCCTGGTGGTGATGCCACGCACCAATGGCGGAGTAGACGAAGCGTCCGAAGAAGAAGATAAAGCTGATAAGCAGTACGATCCGGATCATGCGACTGTTAAATCGGTGTCGTTTGCGTAGGCTGGTAACCTGGCTCACAAAAGGTTCCTTGTAGTGTACCCAACTGAGGGCGATACTCACATTAAGGCACACTGAGAGGGAATGGTCAATTCTTCCTTATGTAAAATTGCTTCAGTTGTTTTATCTCCTTATGTTATGGAAATTAATATTAATATTTGCATGAATAATGTATTAACGATAAAAAATAATGAAAAGCGTAATAATTGATGAATGAGGGGCGTTTTTTTTGATATGTATCAAGCACCATCCTTTGCTGCCAACTAAAATCGATGAATCATTGTGATGTATTTTACTTTATCGTTTTGAAGTCAGGTGGGATGCCTGTCTGAATACCCCCCTACAGGATGTGTGGGATTCTACTGAGCATCTATGAAACTCAATAAAAACTATATTGGTATTAGAGACAGATGGTGGGCGTTACCTCTCATTTTGCCTTCTTTATTGTTGCCTATATTGAGCACTGCCACCACCTATGCCCATATTAGTACGGGGACCGTAATTCTTTTCTACCTGCCGTTAGCGCTGATGATTAGCCTGATGCTTTTTTTTGGCTGGGCAGCATTGCCAGGAATTATCATTTCCATTGTCTGGTACAAATATCCGCAGGTTGGGCTATTTGAAACACTCTCTATAATTTCGCACTTTATAGTTACAATCGTGCTTAGCTGGGGGGGATATAAAGTATTTTCACCCCGACGAAACAATGTTTCCCACGGGGATTCTCACCTGATGTTTCAACGTATGTTCTGGCAGGTGTTCTGTCCGGCTACGCTGTTTCTGATACTCTTCCAGTTTGCTGCATTTGTGGGTGTTTATGAAAGCAAGTCCGGCATGGTGGGCGTTATGCCCTTCAACACAGGCACATTAATCAACTATCAGGCCATACTCGCTGGAAATCTTGTAGGTGTACCGCTGTGCTATTTTATTATTCGAACGATTCGCAACCCCTTGCATGTGAGAGGTTTTTTTTCTCAATTAAAGCAGCAATTTGATACCAAAGTAACTAAAACAGAGTTTGCGATCTGGTTGATTATATTGACCGTGCTTATGGCAATGCTGTGTATGCCGCTAAATGAACAAAGCTCAATATTCAGTACGAATTATACCTTGTCACTGTTGCTGCCAGTCATGCTTTGGGGAGCAATGCGTTACGGTTATAGATTTATTTCGCTGATATGGTCTGTCGTACTAATTACCTCAATTCATTATTATCAGCGCTATATGCCCTGGTATTCAGGTTACGATACCCAGCTTGCCATTACTTCGTCGAGTTACCTGGTTTTCTCCTTCATCGTGAATTTCATTGCCGTACTGGCAACACGTCAACGGTTTGTTACCCGGCGCAACCATCGTCTGGCCTTCTTTGACCCCATGGTGCATATTCCGAATTTGCGCGCTTTGAACCGGGATTTGAAAAAAGCACCATGGTCAGTGCTCTGTTTTTTGGGTGTTCCGGGCATGGAGTTGCTGGTGAAAAATTACGGCATTATGCTGCGTATCCAGTACAAGCAAAAACTGGCTCAGTGGATAACGCCGTTGCTTGAACAGGATGAGCATGTCTATCAATTGTCAGGTAATGATTTAATCCTGCGTCTTAACACTGAGCAGCACCAGGAACGTATCGAAGCTCTGGACAGGCATATTAAGCAGTTTCGTTTTATCTGGGACGGTATGCCTTTGCAACCGCAGGTTGGGATCAGCTTTTGCTATGTCCGTTCTCCTGTTAACCACATCTATTTGTTGCTGGGGGAGTTAAGTACTATTGCTGAGTTATCGCTGGCAACCAATTCGCCAGAGAATCTGCAGCGGCGTGGTGTGATGCACCTGCAACGCGACCTGAAAGATAAGGTTGCGATGATGAACCGTATTCAGCAGGCGCTGGAGAACAATCGCTTTTTTCTGATGGCGCAGCCGATTTTTGGCGTGCGTGGCGACGTTTATCACGAAATTCTGCTGCGGCTTGAGGGGGATGACGGTGAAACTATCGCCCCTGATAGCTTCTTGCCGGTAGCTCATGAGTTTGGTTTGGCATCCCGTATCGATCTGTGGGTGATTGAAAATACGCTGAAATTTATGGCACAGAATCGGGAAAAAATTCCCGCTCACCGGTTTGCTATTAATTTGTCACCCACATCGGTATGTCGTGCCAGACTTCCTAATGACATCAACCAGTTACTGAATAAGTACAAGGTTGAAGCATGGCAACTTATCTTTGAAGTAACGGAAAGCAATGCCTTGACCAATGCGGAACAGGCACAGACAACGTTGTTGCAGCTGCAATCATTGGGCTGTCAGATTGCGATTGACGATTTTGGTACCGGATATGCCAGCTATGCGCGGCTGAAGAATGTGAATGCCGATATCCTGAAAATTGATGGCAGCTTTATTCGCAATATCGTTTCGAACAGCCTCGACTACCAAATTGTGGCCTCAATTTGCCATCTGGCGCGAATGAAAAGAATGCTGGTGGTTGCGGAGTACGTCGAAAGCGAAGAAATACGCAGTGCGGTGATTTCGCTGGGGATTGATTATTTACAGGGCTATTTGATTGGCGAGCCAAAGCCGCTATCTGAAATAATTTGGTCATGATGAAGAATGCCGGGTAGGGAGGACGCTACCCGGCAGTTGGTTTATGTTACCAGTTATAGCGTAGATTCAGACTACCATTGATGTCGCCGAAATCATTGCTGCCTTTCTGCCCGCTAATCTGAGCACGAACATTCCATTGTTTGTTTATATCTGCCTGAATACCGACTTTTAGCTCTGCTCTATTAGCCGGAAGATCTTGCTGCACGTCTGTACCGTCAAACGACACCGAGGTTTCGTCATTGGTGTGTAGCCAGTTTGCTTCCATAAACGGCTGGATCACAGTCGATTTATCTTTATATAGCTTGCCGTCAACCCGAAGACCCATTCTTGTCGTCCAGCTATCACTGCTCTGACCGTCTATACGGGTGCCATTGTTATCGGTTACGCTATCGGCATCATAGTTCTGCCAGATAATTTGCGCCTGTGGCGTCAGACTGACGGTATTACCATTGTTCAGGGAAATATCGTAGCGGTAACCCGTTTCCAGTGAGATGGCATTGGCGGTTGAATCATACTCTTCGGAGCCGACATCACCGTTTTCTACGCTGTTGTTATAAATACCGTACTGATACCAACTGTCCATATACAGACCGCGGTGGGTTTGCGCATCGGCAAACCAGGTTGCATACACACCGAGATTATAACCATCAACATTACCGCTGGCGGTGAACTGGCTGCCATCTGCGCCGCGATTACCTGTACTGTCAGTATCTGCGTTGATATAGCTGGCCATCACCCCAATGGTCAGACTTTGTTGACCATTATCCCATGCCAGAATATCCCCACCTAACTGGAACTCGGAGTAGTTGCTGTCTAAATCAAGATTGCCGCTTACTGCCTGTGAGTCGGATTGACCCGCTTTGAAATGTGCCCAAACGCTGCCATCCGCGCTACGGTACTGACTGCCTTCGCGGTCATACAGCGTTTGCATTTGTAGGCTGCGTGCCATCCACTGGTTGCCCAGGTAAGCACCGATATCGGCGCGATATTGTGGCGTAGTGTTGCCGCCGTTGTCAGGATTGATCGGCGTCACGTCGCTACCATCATCCGGATCGACAGGCGTCACGTCGCTACCATCATCCGGATCGACAGGCGTCACGTCGCTACCATCATCCGGATCGACAGGCGTCACATCGCTACCATCATCCGGGTCAACGGGCGCAATAGTTTGGGAACTGAGATACCAGTCGCCATTACTTTCATTTTTATATAATCGGTACTCATACAGGCCAGCTTGAACCTGGTTGCCTTGCTTAAAGACACCATTGGACTCGCCTCCAATATCGACAACTTCAATACCGGTGGTGGTTTGTGCGCCTTGGTTGCCAATACCATGTATATACAGCGTGGTGTTTCCGGATGTATCGCCAGTGACAACTAATTTATCGGTGGCGGAACTGTCGTCACCCAATTCAGTGTTCAGATAGAGGCTACCCTCGTTACCGATGTAATTACCCTCAACGTGCAATGTATTGCCCGGTAAGTAGGTGCTGCTTCCGCTAACAAGGGTGCCGGAGTTGGTGAGATCGCCATTAATGAAAAACGTGGCGTTCGTTTCTTCGCTATCACCAAAATTAAGCGTCCCTTTGTTATCGACATTGCCATTTACTACGGCTTCATTGCTGCCACCGAAGGTTGCTCCAGCGGCAATATTCACGGTTTGTTGGCTGCCTACAGCACCAATAGTGCCTGTTCCCGCTAACCAAAGAGTTCCTTCCTGGATGTCGGTTGTGCCACTATAAGTGTTATTACCGCTAAGGATTAGCTCTCCTGCGCCCATTTTGGTTAATGACTGACCATCCCAGTCGCTGTTGCCGGTCCGGTCTGCCAGGCTGCTGGTGACTTCGAAGGTTTTACCGGAGTCCAGGGTAAAGTTGCCATGCGCTGCTGTCGCGGAGGTTGCGCCTGCATTCCAACTCAAATCTTCAGCAAGCAGGTACTGTGAGGCGTCGTCAGGATTTACCATTCCGCTTACCGTCAGGTAGTCGGGTTTATCGATAATGTTCATCGACAGGTGGGCAAAGTTTCCACTAATGTCGTTATCCATATCCATCAGAGTAAAGCTCTTAAGGTCTTTATCTGAGGCATGGTCTTGCAGAGTGACATCATTCACATGCAGCGTACCATCCAGCTCGGCATTGCTTCCCGTAATTAAAGGTTGGATTGAATTGCTGTTAAGTTCTACATCGAGCGTACTACCGCTTTCCTGTATCAAACTACCCTGGCCAAGATTCAGTGACGTTCCGGCGGTCAGTACCGTTGTGCTATCGGTTCGGGTTGTAATACCCCCCGTTGCGTTTATCGTACCGTCTGTATCCAGAACTAAAATGGAGTTGTTATCCACCAGACCCGTGCCAAGCGCATTTTCACTGGTTGCGGTAAGGGTTCCTTCGTTGATAAAAGTGCCGCCGCTGTAGCTGTTATTACCGGAAAGAATCAGTTCACCGCCGCCTTCTTTGGTGAGTGTTTTACCATCCCAGCCAGTGGTGCTTGATGCGTTGAGTGTGTCATTGACATCAGTAAGATCGGTGCCGAGAGTGAAGCTACCGTCAGGATCGCTTAGCGTGAAGGTTCCGTGAGCATCAGTTGCAGCATTATCGCGGTCTGCATACCAGGATAAGGAGGTTGCCAGCAGATATTGGCTTTGATCGTTCTCGTTGATTTTGCCGTCAACGGTGAGGAAATCGACCGATTTTTGCTCCATACCCGCAATGGTGAGTTCATCAAAATCACCCTGGATATCATTATTCGCGTCTATCAGCGTAAAGGTATAAGGATCATTGGTTAACGGGTCTTTGATGTTGCCGATACCAGAGATATTGAGTGAACCCCCTAATGCAACGTCATCTGCGGTGATAATAGCTTCACTGCTTGAATCATCCAGCTCGATGTTCAGAGTGCTGTCTGTTTCCTGTGTGAATGTTTTTACATTTAGCGTACTACCGGCAGCCAGCGTTGTTGTGGCGTCAGAATGAGTGACGAACTGTGCGCCTCCCATATCAAATTTACCATCGGCATTTAGTAACAACGTACCGCTGTTATCAACATCACCACTACCGAGTGCGTTAACATGGGTTGCGGTGACTTCACCATCTTTAATTACCGTGCCGCCGCTATAGCTGTTGTCACTGGACATTACCAGCGAACCACTGCCGTCTTTGAGCAGAGAGCCTGTGCCCGTGATCTGATTGTTAAGTGTTCCTGAATCTAATTGAAGTACGCCGTTATCGGTAATGCTACTTGTTCCCAGCGATTTGGTTTCATTAGCGATGAGCGTACCGTCAGCGATAACGATGTCACCACTGTAATCGCTGTTATCAGCGGTGAGTGTCAGGCTGTCAGAACCGTCTTTTTTCAGTACGCCTTCACCTACAAGCGTGTTATCCAGCGTACCGGCGCTAAGCTGTAAAGTTGCACCCTGGCTAATCGTTACATCACCGCGACCAAGCGTTGCCGCATTTTTTGAGGCCAGTGTTCCGGCATTGATTTGAGTCGCGCCATAATTGTTGTTGGTATTACTCAGTATCAGTGTACCGTCACCTTCTTTGGTCAGTGTTTCACCGTCCCAGTTGGTTGTGGCATTGACGCCACTCAGTTCGCTCACAACTTCAAATCTGTCATCGCCTGCAATAGTGAAAGTACCATGAGCTTCACTTGCAGAATTTGCGCCTGCATTCCAGCTTAATCCTTCACTCAAAACGTAATTGGTGTTGTCTTTCGCATCAATACCGGCGTTCAGCGTGAGGTAGTCCGGAAGGCTAGGGGTACCAACATTGAGTGTCAGACTGTCAAAATCGCCGTTAATTGCGCTGCTGGAGTCGATGAGAACAAATGAGCTAAAGTTTTTGTCGGAATCTACAGGAGCAAATGTCGCCGTTGCATTGACCGTCAGATCGCCTGCCAGCGTCGTCTTACTGGTTTTAATCACCGGTGTTGTGGAAGCGTTACCCATGGTGATAGCCAGTTGGCTCTGGTCTTGCAACGTCAGGGTACTGTCAACGTTCAAAATCGACCCTGTGGAACCTTCCTTCTGGATCAGGTCAATCTTTCCATTACTGGTTAGGGTACCCAGATAGGATTTGTTGTTCAGATTCCACTGACTGTTTTCGTCGAGCGATAGTGTGGCGAAAGCAGCATCTGTTTTGCCATTTAGCGTCGAATTTTTAAGTGACAGCGTTGAAGATGTCATTCCCGCCGTAACATCGCCGTTAAGCGTAGAGTCTGTGGCTTCAACGGTGGTTTTGCTGTCCAGCATGATGGCGGTTGGACCCGTCAGCGTGACGTCTGTCAGCGTGATGGGGGATGTGATTTTGGTATTGCTGTCGACATGTAATGCCGCAGTGTCTGACGTCACTGTGGCATTTTTTACGCTCAGAGAGGTTAAATCGGCATAAAATGGGCTTTGGCCTACGCTCGTCATTTTAATACCGTCGTTCTCTGCATTAATGGTTGCGCCATCAATATTAACGGCGGAGCCAATACCATAAACGCCGATACCAGCAGAGTTAACCACCATTGAAGCCTTATCGCCCGTAATATCGAGCGTTGTGGCATTGCTAGCTTCAATTGCCGCCCCTTTGGTATTGGTATGTGTAATAGCTGAGTTTTGCAGCTTCAGGGTGGATTCTCTGTAACCCCGAACGGTACTGTCTATGCCTGTGGAACTTACCGTGCTATCGGACATATTTAACGTGCCGATATTAACGATGCGTACCTGACCTTCTGCAAGTGTTATCGTACTCTCACTATTTACCGTGAGTGAGCTAGTATTTTGCGCAACGACATCGTTATCTCCAGTTGCGTTCACCGTCGTGTTGGTTAGTGAAATATCGGAATTTTTATCCGCGATGATCGTACCGTAATTGCTCCCGTCAATGCTCACTGTGCTGTCTGTTAGTGATATATGTCCATCATTTTGAGCAGTAATTGCTGAGCTATAGATGCCAGTTGATAAAATGCTTGAATTGGTTAGCTGAAGGGTTGCATTATTTTCTACAAAGATAGCGTTACCAAGACTATTTCCGTCTAATCCCCCTGTTGTTTCAATGGTCAGGTGGTCTCCTGTTACAGATGTTTTGTTCGAATGATCACCTGCGACGTATAGTGCAGAGCCTTTTAATGGATCAGAGTAAATAAGAGAGTCTGGTGAACCATCCGTGGTCATATCATGAGAGAGTTCATCAATATAACCAAGGGTATAGTTGGTTAATGAATTATAGGTGTCGGTACCTGCCTGCGCGGCCGGGCTGGCAAAAATCAAGGCAGCGATGACGGCGCAAGCTATCTGAGTCGGTATTGCTTTTATTCCAGACAGTGCAGCATTGTGTGTTGCTTTACTATTTAAATCATTCACTGTGTTAATGATGGATGATGTTTTAATTCTGCATCCACTGCGCGCTAATTCTGAAGCTACAACGTACATGTTGCGTACGGTGCTCCAGACAATGCTATACGTTTTATTCAATTTTAAATTTCCTTTTTGATGAGTTCCATTGATTTGTTGTATGGATATTTGCGATTTATTTGTTATGGGATTATTGTTGGAATGAATGTTAATAACGATTATTGACGTGCTTGAAAATAATAAAGTAAATAATCAGTATGAATTTTATATAAAACAAAAGAACAATATAATATTCATTATATTATTTATTTTACAAGGCATTTTAAGATAGACTTAATTTAATGAGTATTTATACGTGGTGGTGTTCAGGAATGATTCAGTACAGGTGTCAGTTCGTCAGACGAACTGACACCTACTGAGATCTTATGCGGCGATATCGGGTGAGCTCTCTTCTTCAATTTTGAGTCGCCAGCCGGTTACGGCTTCCCAGTATTGCTGCTCTTTTTCCAGATCGAGCAGTACCAGCGCATTCTGGCTAAACCAGTCATGCGGGAAGCGTAAAGTCCAGTGGTTGTCGTCGGTAATCAGGGTCAGCGTCGGCGGCGTGGTGGTCGCCTGACGCTGATTATTCAGCAGCACACCCAGGCGCAACAGCTGAATTAACGGCAGAAACTGCTTTTTCTTGAACAGCGTAAAGCGGGGCAAGTCGTCCAGTTTCACCGCTTTACGATGATAGCGAACCAGGGTTGCCATCATCAGCTGTTGTTCCTGATTGAAGCCCGGCAAATCGCTGTTTTGCAGAATATATGCAGAGTGGCGATGTAAACCGCTGTGGTTGATGTTCAGCCCAACCTCATGCAGCATCGCCGCCCAGCGCAGTAACGCTTCCAGTTGGGGATTCGCCAGCTTTGGCTGCTGCGTATGCCACTGGTCGTACATTTGCATCGTTGTTTCCAGCACGCGCCGGGCCTGCTCGCTGTCGATATTGTACTGATTCGCCAGACTGCTGGCGGTACGGCTGCGAACGTCCTGGTGGCGAAAACGTCCTTCCATCTCGTACAGTACGCCTTCACGTAGTGCACCATCAGAAAGGCGAAGTTCGCGGATAGCCAACGCGTCAAAAACGCCGCACAGAATCGCGAGTCCGGGTACAAACACCGCTTTTCGTTCTTCTGACAGCCCCGGTAAGCTGAGCGCGTCGAATGACGCGTGTTTCAGCACCTCAGATGTCAGCTTGTTCAGACGTTCGGGGGTGATAAAACCGTCTTTTTCACCCATCTCCAGCAGCACTTCGTGTGCCGCTTTAATGGTGCCCGACGCGCCAAGCGCAACGTTCCAGCCCTGAATGCGAAACTGCCAGGTTAGGGTTTCGAGTTTTTGCGCTGCTGCCATGCGGGCACGCTGGAAGTTTTCCCGGCTGATCGCGCCGCCCGGGAAATACATCTGAGCAAAACTGACGCAGCCCATACGGCGACTTTCGACCAGTTTAGGCTCGAAATCCTCGCCGATCACTAATTCGGTTGAGCCGCCGCCAATATCGATAACCAGCTTGCGACCTTTTTCCGGCTGAGTGTGTTCCACGCCCATAAAGATCAGTCGGGCTTCTTCGTTGCCGGAAATAATCTCAATCGGGTAGGGGATGACTTTTTCCGCTCGCTTGAGAAAATCAGTCGCATTCAGTGCCTGACGTAAAGTATGGGTTCCCACGATGCATACGCTTGATGGAGGAAAGCCCTGCAGACGTTCGGCGAACAGTGATAAACAGCTTAGCCCGCGCTCCATTGCTTCTTCGCTCAGCTTGTTATCTTCGCCGAGGCCATCCGCCAGATGTACGCGTTGTTTCAGTCGCCCAATAATTTGCATTGCGCCATCAACCACGCGGGCAATGACCATATGGAAACTGTTTGAACCAAGGTCGACCGCAGCAAATTCCTGCGGCCGTGGAGTCTTGTCGTGTATTGGCATATCTTTAGTCAGGTTGCTCGAGTGATTTGATGTAGTCGTAAATCGCCAATTGTGACTGAACCTTACGGCGGTTTCCGCGCGGTACGTAGCGATTACTCAGTTCTTTATCAATAAAGCGGGCTTTCACCGTGTCGCTGAACAGGATATCGATAATATCCAGCACGCGTTGCTTAAGGCGTGGGTCAAGAAGCGGTGTGGCAACTTCGATACGATAGTCGATGTTTCGTGTCATCCAGTCAGCGGAGGAGAGATACACCTGCTTATCGCCCCCGTTCTCGAAGATGTAAACCCGGTCATGTTCAAGATAGCGGTCAACGATGCTGATAACGCGAATGTTGTCGCTAATACCTTCCAGATTCGGGATGAGTGAGCACATTCCGCGAATCAACAAATTGACTGGTACGCCTGAGCTTGAGGCCGCATAGAGGCGGTCAACCAGACCTTTATCGACCAGGTTATTCAGTTTTAACGTGATACCAGAAGGCTGCCCTTGCTGCGCGTTGGCGATTTCTTTGTCGATCATCGCGTACAGCAGACGTCGCGAGTTCTGCGGGGAAACCAGCAGATAATCGAACGTCACCGGGCGATACGGGTTCTCGATGAAGTTAAACACCCGACGCACTTCGTTGGTAATGCGCGAATCGGCGGTCAGCAACGAGTAGTCGGTATACAGGCGCGCCGTTTTTTCGTTGAAGTTCCCCGTCCCGATATGCGCATAGCGCACGACTTCATCACCTTCTTTGCGCGAGATAAGGAACAGTTTGGCGTGAATTTTCAGGCCAGGCGCGGAGAAGATAACGTGAACGCCTGCTTCGGTCAGACGCTTGGCCCAATGGATGTTGGCTTCTTCATCGAAGCGGGCCTGCAGTTCTACCACCACGGTGACTTTCTTACCGTTGTGCGCGGCATGGATCATTGAATCTATGATGCGTGAATCTTTTGCCACACGGTAGATGTTGATCTTTATTGCCAGCACGCTCGGATCGAAAGAGGCCTGACGCAACAGTTCAAGAACGTGTTCAAAGGTGTGATAGGGGTAATACAGCAGCACGTCGCGTTCACGAACGGCGTCAAAGCCGTTACGAAACTTCTCGTTGTCGAACCAGATATGACGCAGACGCGGCAGCGGTTTGTTCACCAGGTTAGCTTTGCCAACGTTGGGGAAGTTAATAAAGTCTTTGAAGTTATGGTAACGCCCGCCGGGAACAATCGAGTCGTAGCGAGAAATCGTCAGTTTTTCACGCAGTACTTCGACCAGTGCATTGGGCATGTCACGCTGATAGACAAAACGTACAGGTTCTGCGGTCAGACGCTGTTTCAGGCTGGATGACATCAGCTCCATCAGGCTCGATTCCATCTCGTGCACCAAATCGTATTCGGCGTCACGGGTCATTTTCATCGAATAGGCGTTCAGTGCGTCGTAGTCAAAGAACCCTTTGAAAATGTCGTCAAGGCAGTAACGTAAGATGTTGTCCAGCAGGATCATCGGTTTGCGACGGCGCGGGGTTTCCGGCGGTAGATTCACAAAACGGGGAACCTTGTCGGAAGGGATTTCCAGCAGCGCGTAGCGGATCGTATCACCACGGATAATTTCTACCGCCAGATAGGTGTAGTCATCTTTCAAAAACTGGACTAAATCCGTCTCGCGGTTAATCAGGATCGGCGTGATGTGCTGGCGAAGATATTGCTTGAAGTAATGACGCAACCAGCTCTGCTGATTGACCGACAACTGGCGTTCGTTGATTAAGAAAATCTGATTACGCGCCATTTCCAACAGCAACTCGTTGTACAGGCCGTCAAATTCCTGATCGGCTTTTAATACGCGGGCCTGGATTTTGCCTAACAAATGGCGGGAGTGAGAGTTTGAACCCTGTTCTTCGCTAATAATGATTCGGCGCTTCAGTTCGGCAAAACGAACCTTATAAAACTCGTCGAGGTTATTGGAATAGATGCCTAAGAAACGCATCCGTTCGATCAACGGGTTTGACTTATCAGCAGCTTCCTGGAGTACACGTTCGTTGAACGCTAACCAGCTGAGTTCTTTCTCGATGTATAGCTTTTCCTGACCCATTACCACTTTTACTCCGTTTCATTCACGGGACACTACCGATTTATTATGGCGAGCATTGCTCTCAGATGTCCAACTGTGCCAGAAAAATATGACAATAAACCGTCTGATAGCAAAGAGAAAGGGGGAGTGTAGATGAATACCGGTGGTATTAACCGGAAAAGGTAGTTATGCCTGTAGACCGGATGGTGAGATCCGGCTTACAGGTTGAATTTTATTATTCGTCGGCGGCGTAGCCTTGTGGCGGCAGACGAACGCCGTCCAGCCATGCAGCGTTATCACGCATCTTCAGGCGACCATCGGTAAACCAGCTTACCACCAGTGGGTAAATGGTATGCTCCTGAGCCTGGACTCGTGCGGTGACATCATCTTCGCTGTCGCCTTCAAATACCGGAACCTTGGCCTGGAGAATAACCGGTCCGCCGTCCAGTTCATCGGTGACGAAGTGGACGGAAGTGCCATGCTCTTCATCGCCGTTTTCCAGAACCTGACGGTGCGTGTGCAGGCCGGGATATTTCGGCAACAAAGACGGGTGGATATTCAGCAATCGTTCAGCATAGTGAGCGACAAACGCCGGGCTGAGGATGCGCATATAACCGGCCAGCACCACGACATCGGGTGCATAGGCGTCAATCTCTTGAATCAGTTGGCGGTCGAATGCTTCGCGACTGGCAAACTGGGCGGCTTCCAGCGAGTGTGCCGGAATATTCGCTTCGCGTGCGCGTTCAAGGCCGAACGCATCGGCCTTGTTACTGAATACTGCACGTATGGTGCCATTGATTTTTTTCTGTTCGCAGGCGTCGATTATCGCCTGCAAATTGCTTCCGTTGCCGGAAATGAGCACCACAATGTTTTTCATTCAATGACCACACGCTGTTCGGAATCAGACGTTTTGATGATACCGATTTTCCATGCGTTTTCACCTTTCTCATTGAGCAAAGCAAGGGCTTTGTCCACTTCCGGAGCTGGCAGGGCGATAACCATACCTACACCGCAGTTAAAGGTGCGATACATCTCATGCTGGCTGACGTTACCCGCCGTTTGCAGCCAGTTGAAGACGGCTGGCCACTGCCATGAAGATTCGTCGATCACTGCCTGCGTGTTGTCTGGCAGAACGCGTGGAATATTTTCCCAGAAGCCGCCGCCGGTCAGGTGAGCAATGGCGTGCACATCAACCTTCTCGATCAGTTCCAGAATGGATTTCACGTAAATGCGGGTAGGGGCCAGTAAGTGATCGGCCAGCGGCTTGCCTTCAAGCTCGGTGGTTTCTGGGTCACAACCGCTGACTTCTACAATTTTACGTACCAGAGAGTAGCCGTTGGAGTGCGGGCCGCTGGAGCCGAGCGCAATCAGTACGTCGCCGTCAGCCACTTTTGAACCGTCGATAATCTCTGATTTTTCGACGACGCCAACGCAGAAACCTGCCACGTCGTAATCTTCGCCGTGGTACATCCCCGGCATTTCAGCTGTTTCCCCACCGACCAGCGCGCAGCCAGACTGCAGGCAGCCTTCGGCAATCCCGTTAATGACGCTGGCTGCGGTGTCCACGTCCAGTTTGCCGGTCGCATAGTAGTCGAGGAAGAACAGCGGCTCAGCGCCCTGAACCACGAGGTCGTTGACGCACATTGCGACGAGGTCAATGCCGATAGTGTCGTGGCGTTTCAGATCCATCGCCAGACGCAGTTTTGTACCAACGCCATCAGTGCCGGAAACCAGTACCGGTTCGCGATATTTTTGCGGCAATGCGCACAGCGCACCGAAGCCACCCAGACCACCCATAACTTCCGGACGACGCGTTTTCTTTACTACGCCTTTGATTCGATCAACCAGAGCATTACCTGCATCAATATCAACACCGGCATCTTTGTAGCTAAGAGAGGTTTTATCGGTCACTGCCTGCTTCCCCACATGTTTACTTGCAGTAAAAGTTAAATTCGGCGCAATTCTAACAGGGAAAGCAAACGTTTGCGAGCCTGCTCTGCATCAAGTTTTATCTGCTGATTTTTTCAGCATTTTACAATCATTTATCTATTTGTTTGAGCTGCACCACGAAAATGAAACCGGGTACAGTCTTGTGCTTGAATCCTGTTAGCCGAATGCACAGTATCGTCCTGAAACCGGTTTCTGTTTTCTGTTGCAAACCTCATCAACAGCGTTTTGCGCAGAGTCATCACGATAGGGGAAGGGTATGTCAGGATTTAAAGCAGATTTCATGTGGGGTGGTGCCGTAGCAGCTCATCAACTGGAAGGTGGCTGGCAGGAGGGCGGAAAAGGCATTAGCGTTGCCGATGTCATGACCGCGGGAGCGCATGGTGTGACGCGTGAAATTACCGATGGTGTGATTGCCGGTAAAAATTACCCTAACCACGAGGCCATCGATTTTTATCATCGCTATAAAGACGACATAAAGCTGTTTGCCGAAATGGGTTTTAAATGTTTTCGCACATCTATTGCCTGGACGCGTATTTTCCCCTTAGGTGATGAAGAACAACCCAATGAGGCTGGCCTACAGTTCTATGATGACCTGTTTGATGAATGCCTGAAATATGGCATTGAACCGGTGATTACGCTGTCGCATTTTGAGATGCCTTACCATCTGGTGACGGAGTACGGCGGCTGGCGCAACCGCAAGCTTATCGATTTCTTTGTCCGTTTTGCCAGGGTGGTATTCACCCGTTACCAGCACAAAGTGAAGTACTGGATGACGTTTAATGAGATTAACAACCAGGCAAATTATCACGAAGATTTCGCGCCCTTTACTAACTCGGGGCTGAAATACCAGCCCGGCGAAGACCGCGAGCCGGTCATGTACCAGGCGGCGCACTATGAGCTGGTGGCAAGCGCGCTGGCGGTAAAGGTCGCGCGTGAGATTAACCCGGAATTACAGATAGGGTGCATGATTGCCATGTGTCCTATCTATCCGCTGACCTGCGCGCCAGACAATATGATGATGGCGATGAATGCCATGCACCGACGTTACTGGTTTACCGACGTCCATGTGCGCGGCAAATACCCGCAGCATCTTCTCAACTACTTTGCCCGTCGTGGCTTTGAACTGGATATCACCGAGGAAGACCGTCAGGTGCTTACCGAGGGCTGCGTTGATTACATCGGCTTTAGCTATTATATGTCTTTCGCGACCCAGGCAACGGCGGACAACCCACAACTGGATTACGACGAGTCGAAAAGCCTGGTTTCCAACCCGTACGTGCAGAAATCGGACTGGGGCTGGCAGATTGATCCGGTTGGCCTGCGTTATTCACTGAACTGGTTCTGGGATCATTATCAGCTGCCACTATTTATTGTGGAGAATGGATTTGGCGCCATTGATGTGCGCGAGGACGATGGTACAGTTAACGACCAGTACCGTATCGACTACCTTGCCGCCCACATACGTGAGATGAAAAAAGCGGTGGTGGAGGATGGTGTGGATCTGATGGGATATACCCCGTGGGGCTGCATTGATTTAGTCTCTGCCGGGACAGGGGAGATGAAAAAACGCTATGGGTTTATCTATGTCGATAAAAATAATGACGGTAGCGGGACATTAACTCGCTCACCTAAAAAATCTTTTTCATGGTATCAGAACGTCATCCAGACCAATGCTGAATATCTTTAAAATTCAGAGTGTTGACTGCTAGCCCCGCCATCGGTGCGGGGCTTGTTTTATACTCATTATCCAGACGTAAATGACTTTGGTTGATCCATATCAAGCGTATGCAGTGTTGCGCCAGAGACGAAAAGCGGTATAATCCGGCGATTTTTTTTGTGGTTGCCACTCGTCTGAGGAAAGGAGAAGAGTATGAAGATCGTGGAAGTCAAACACCCACTCGTCAAACACAAGCTGGGATTGATGCGTGAAAACGACATCAGCACTAAACGCTTTCGTGAACTCGCCTCGGAAGTTGGCAGTCTGCTGACTTATGAAGCAACCGCTGGTCTGGAAACCGAAAAGGTGACCATTGAAGGCTGGAACGGCCCAGTTGAAGTTGACCAAATCAAAGGAAAAAAAATCACCGTTGTGCCAATCCTGCGTGCGGGCCTGGGCATGATGGAAGGCGTTCTGGAAAACGTTCCTAGCGCGCGTATCAGCGTGGTCGGTATGTACCGTAACGAAGAGACGCTGGAGCCGGTTCCGTACTTCCAGAAGCTGGTTTCTAACATCGATGAGCGTATGGCGCTGATCGTTGACCCAATGCTGGCAACCGGCGGCTCTGTTATCGCCACCATCGACCTGCTGAAAAATGCAGGCTGCACCAGCATTAAAGTGCTGGTCCTGGTTGCTGCACCGGAAGGTATCGCGGCACTGGAAAAAGCGCACCCGGATGTGGAGTTGTACACCGCCTCCATCGATCAGGGACTGAATGAGCACGGATACATTATTCCGGGGCTCGGCGATGCCGGCGATAAGATTTTTGGTACTAAGTAAACGAATAAGTGAAAAGAAGCCGACTTTAAGAGTCGGCTTTTTTTTGAATAAAACAACCCAATGGCTAATAACAAACAACACTCAGAGGAAAACACTATGACGCGCCGTGCTATCGGGGTGAGTGAAAGACCGCCGCTTTTACAGACAATCCCGCTTAGTTTGCAGCACCTGTTCGCCATGTTTGGCGCAACGGTACTGGTGCCAGTCCTGTTCCACATCAACCCGGCTACCGTTCTGCTGTTTAACGGCATAGGTACGTTGCTGTACCTCTTTATTTGCAAAGGTAAGATCCCTGCGTATCTGGGTTCCAGCTTTGCCTTTATTTCCCCGGTGCTGTTACTGCTGCCGTTAGGGTATGAAGTGGCGCTGGGCGGTTTCATTATGTGTGGCGTCCTGTTCTGCCTGGTTTCTTTCATTGTTAAGAAAGCCGGTACCGGCTGGCTGGATGTGATGTTCCCGCCTGCGGCGATGGGCGCAATCGTTGCCGTCATCGGTCTGGAGCTGGCTGGCGTTGCTGCGGGTATGGCGGGGTTACTGCCTGCTGAAGGGCAATTGCCGGATTCGAAAACCATCATCATCTCGATGGTGACGCTGGCGGTAACGGTCTTTGGTTCCGTACTGTTCCGCGGTTTTATGGCGATTATCCCGATTTTGATCGGGGTGTTGGCCGGTTATGCGCTCTCCTTCGTGATGGGCGTTGTGGACACTACGCCGATTGCGCAGGCCCACTGGTTTGCACTGCCGACGTTCTACACGCCGCGTTTTGAGTGGGTTGCCATTCTGACCATCCTGCCAGCGGCGCTGGTGGTCATCGCCGAACACGTTGGACACCTGGTGGTGACGGCGAATATCGTGAAAAAAGATTTGATTCGCGATCCTGGCCTGCATCGTTCGATGTTTGCCAACGGTCTGTCTACGGTGATTTCTGGTTTCTTCGGCTCTACGCCGAACACCACGTACGGCGAAAACATCGGCGTAATGGCGATTACCCGCGTTTACAGTACCTGGGTTATCGGCGGCGCGGCAATTTTCGCCATTCTGCTCTCCTGCGTGGGTAAACTGGCGGCAGCGATCCAAATCATTCCACTGCCGGTTATGGGTGGCGTATCGCTGCTGCTGTACGGCGTGATTGGCGCTTCTGGTATTCGCGTACTGATCGAGTCAAAGGTTGACTATAACAAGGCGCAGAACCTGATCCTGACGTCGGTTATTTTGATCATCGGCGTGAGTGGTGCGAAAGTTCACATCGGTGCCGCAGAGCTGAAAGGCATGGCGTTGGCGACCATCGTTGGTGTCTGCCTGAGCCTGATTTTCAAAGTGATCAGCCTGCTGCGTCCTGAAGAAGTGGTACTCGACGCGGAAGATGCAGACAGTCCGCAACAGTAAATCTCTGACCGGGCGGCAGCGCTGCCCGGTTCTATCGCGACGTATTTCTGTGTTAAACTCAACGCGATTTTATGAAATCCTGGGTTGAGGTATCTCTGAACACACCGGCACAGCTCTCTTTGCCACTTTATCTTCCTGACGACGAAACTTTCGCAAGTTTCTGGCCGGGGGATAACTCCTCTTTACTGGCTGCACTGCAAAACGTGCTGCGTCAGGAACATAGCGGGTATATTTATCTCTGGTCGCGTGAAGGCGCTGGCCGTAGTCATTTGCTACATGCAGCCTGTGCGGAACTGTCCGCGCGCGGCGATGCGGTAGGCTACGTGCCGCTCGACAAACGCACCTGGTTCGTCCCCGAGGTGCTCGACGGGATGGAGCATTTATCGCTGGTATGCATCGATAACATCGAATGTGTGGCCGGTGATTCGCTGTGGGAAATGGCGATCTTTGATCTCTACAACCGTATCCTGGAGTCGGGGAAAACGCGCCTGCTGATCACCGGCGATCGTCCACCAAGACAGCTGAATCTGGGGTTGCCGGATCTCGCCTCGCGTCTGGACTGGGGGCAAATCTACAAGCTGCAACCACTTTCCGATGAAGATAAGCTGCAGGCGTTGCAATTACGCGCCAGACTTCGTGGATTTGAACTGCCGGAAGATGTGGGACGTTTTCTGCTAAAGCGTCTGGATCGAGAAATGCGTACGCTGTTTATGACGTTGGATCAGCTTGATCATGCTTCGATCACCGCCCAGCGTAAGCTGACCATTCCGTTCGTAAAAGAAATTCTGAAGCTGTAAGCGCCGCAGCCGAGAAGACTGCGGCGCTTACAGGTTAACCGACGATTTCCAATACCTGCTCAGGCGGGCGTCCAATTCGAGCCTGACCTTTGGCAACCACGATCGGGCGCTCCATCAGTTTCGGGTTTTCTACCATTGCCTGAATCAGCGCATCTTCACTCAGATTTTTGTCCGCCAGGTTAAGCGATTTATAGAGATCCTCTTTCTGGCGCATCAGTTCACGCGCGCTGGACATGCCGAGCATTTGCAGCAGTTCACGCAGGGTTGCTGCATCAGCCGGCGTTTCCAGATACAACACCACTTCCGGGTTCACGCCGTTGGACTTCAGCAATTCCAGCGTTTCACGGCTCTTGGAGCAGCGTGGGTTATGGTAGATTTTAATCGCGTCTGACATGACTTCTCCTTGCATAACAATACTGCCGGATGGTGGCCAAAAGACCCTATCCGGCCTACATATCGCGTCTGACGTAGGCCGGATAAGACGCTACAGCGTCGCCATCCGGCAAGGGTTCGATAATTACATCTTCGTGTACGGTTTAAAGCGTTCTTGCAGCTGGCGTAGCTGGTCGATACGGGCATCGTATCTGGCCTGCTGCTGGCTACCCAGTTTCACCTGAGAGCTTGCGCTGCTGAGCATCGAAATCGCCTGATCCAGACGTCCGGCGAGGGCATACCCCTCCGCGCGCGCCGCCAGCTCCTGATCGCGGTTGCTCAGGTTAGCTTCCGTTTGCGCTAACAGATCCCAGCCGTTAGGGTCATCTTTATGGTTAAACGTATAGCGATTCAGGATAGTTGCCGCTTCTTTGGCTTGTCCGCCCTGTAAATAGGCATTCGCCAGGTTGAGCTGCAACACCGGGTTAGTGCGCAGGTCGCGGGCGTTTTTCAGGCGGTTAATGGCATCACTGGTTTTCTTCTGACCAAGATCGATATCCGTTGCCAGGTCGAGATACCAGGCATTGTTAGGATCTGCCGCCAGCAGTGGTTGCAGCGCTTTACGCGCCTCGTCGTATTTACTGGCTTCCATCGCCTGCAATGCCCGGCCATACTGCGCCGCACGTTGCTCACGTACGTTGCCTTTCGACCAGCTACTCAGCAGGTCATCGGTCAACTGGTTACGACCAGAGTTGTACATGCCTAAGGTTCGCGCCTTAGCCAGATAAAAATCTTCTGACGACTGGACGACCACCGGGCGCATCTGGTTGGCGCGGTTACGGGCATCAGACAGACGGCTTTCCGGCAGGGGGTGAGTCAGCAAAATTTCCGGCGGACGCGAAGAGTAGCGAGCCTGGTCGAGCAGTTTTTCCAGGAAGGTTGGCATGGCCTGGGGATCGAATCCCGAGCGCTGCAGCACCTGAATACCGATGCGGTCTGCTTCCTGTTCGTTTTGCTGCGTAAAGCTAATCATCCCCTGACGTGTCCCCGCCAGCGTACCGGTCAGCGCCGCCATACCCGCTTGCGGGCTGGCCATCGCCAATAAAATTGAACCTAACGCACCGACCCACGTTAGCGGTGCACTGCGTTTCTGATCTTCCATGGCACGCGCCAGGTGACGTTGCGTGACGTGGGAAATTTCGTGCGCCATAACCGATGCCAGCTGGCTTTCGTTGTCGGAATAGCGAAATAGTGCAGAGTGCAGGACAACGTTGCCGCCAAAGAAAGCAAAGGCGTTGATTTCATCGTTGTTAATCAAAAAGAATGTGAAGGGCGTTTTTACCGAGTCGGCGTGCGAGACCAGACGCATCCCCAGGGCATTAATGTATTGGGTGAGCAATGGATCGTTAATTAATGGCGCACTGCCGCGCAGTTGGCGTACGTAATAATCGCCCATCTGCATTTCCTGTCCTATGGAAAGCGTACTGCCTGCCGACGTTCCCATATCAGGCAGGGTGTCCGCAGTATCAGCAAATGCGGGCGCAACCTGACCGATAGTCAGTGCGGCAATGAGGGTAGCAACCAGGTTTTTTTTCAACTGCCTGAACATAACCTCTGTCCTGTATTCTTTTTTGAGATAGCCATTTGACCGATGCTGTGAAGTATCGTTCACACTCCGCAAGCTTACGGAGTGTAACTGCGAAACCTGACGATGAACACCCAGGAAAAATGTCTTTTCACTTTGCGTAATCAGCCATAAAAAGCGAAGTCTTTTTTGTGACATTTCGATACAATTCGGGATCGCAATCCCGCTATTGGGTTCATGGAAGGGTTTTATGCTCGAAATGTTGATGCAATGGTATCGTCGCCGCTTTAGCGACCCCGAAGCCATCGCCCTGCTGATTATTCTTGTTGCCGGTTTTGGCATCCTGTTTTTCTTTAGTGGCCTTCTGGCGCCGCTGCTGGTCGCCATTGTGCTGGCTTACCTGCTTGAATGGCCGACAGTGCGGCTGGAACATATTGGTTGTTCACGGCGTTGGGCGACATCGATTGTGCTGGTGGTGTTTGTCGGTATTTTGCTGCTGATGGCCTTTGTAGTGATGCCCGTTGCGTGGCAGCAGGGAATTTACCTGATCCGCGACATGCCCGGCATGCTCAATAAATTGTCTGATTTTGCCGCCACCTTGCCACGACGTTATCCGGCGCTGATGGATGCGGGAATCATTGATGCGATGGCGGAAAATATGCGCTCGCGAATGCTCACCATGGGCGATTCGGTGGTGAAATATTCGTTAGCCTCACTGGTTGGATTGTTGACCCTGGCGGTCTATCTGGTTCTCGTCCCATTGATGGTGTTCTTCCTGATCAAAGATAAAGGACAGATGCTGAACGCCGTGCGCCGGGTGCTGCCGCGTAACCGCGGGCTGGCGGGGCAGGTGTGGAAAGAGATGAACCAGCAAATCACCAACTATATCCGCGGAAAGGTGCTGGAAATGGTGGTGGTCGGCGTAGCGACCTGGCTCGGCTTCCTGCTGTTTGGTCTCAACTATTCGCTGCTGCTGGCGGTGCTGGTAGGGTTCTCTGTGCTGATCCCGTATATCGGTGCTTTCGTGGTCACTATTCCGGTGGTTGGCGTGGCGCTGTTCCAGTTCGGGCTTGGCACCGAATTCTGGAGCTGTTTTGCCGTGTACCTGATAATCCAGGCGCTGGACGGCAATCTGCTGGTCCCCGTGCTGTTTTCCGAGGCGGTCAATCTGCATCCACTGGTGATTATTCTTTCCGTGGTGATTTTCGGCGGTCTGTGGGGGTTCTGGGGCGTATTCTTTGCGATTCCTCTGGCGACGTTAATCAAAGCGGTAATGCATGCCTGGCCGGATGGTCAGGTCGTTGACGAACCCTAATCTACAGGTTCCGGCGATGCAATGTCGCCGGAACTGAACTTGTCTGACCTCTATCCACACTTTCTGAATAATCTCTTCTGCTGTCGTTTTTCTCCGCATTTGTCTTTAACTTGACCTGCGTGATGTCTTTCTGTCACGCAAGGAATAAGGCCAACAGGAGAACAAAATGGGTCACAACACACACACGCAGCAAAGGGTGGGATGGGGCGGTTATCTCGCTTTTTTTATTACGATTATCCTTTTTTCCGGCATGTTTGCGAAAAGTTCCGAATGGTGGCGGGTCTTTGACTTCACCGTCCTCAATGGCGCGTTTGGGCAGATAAATGCGGCGGGCGACACGGCGGTCTCTTTTCGCGGCTCTGGGGGGATGGGGGCCAAAGACGGCTTCTTATTTGCGCTTGAGCTGGCACCTTCCGTCATTCTTTCACTCGGGATCATTTCCGTCACCGAAGGGTTGGGTGGTTTGCGTGCAGCACAACAGCTGATGACGCCCGTCCTGCGCCCGTTACTGGGTATTCCGGGGATTTGTTCGCTGGCGCTGATTGCGAATTTACAAAATACTGATGCCGCGGCAGGGATGACTAAAGAAATGGCAGAAGAGGGCATTATCACCGAACAGGAACGTGCCATTTTTGCCTGCTGGCAAACCAGCGGCAGTGCGTGCATTACCAACTATTTTTCCTCTGGCGCCGCGCTGTTTACGATGGTTACCGTTCCGGTGATTACGCCGCTGGCGGTGATCCTTGTCTTCAAATTTGTGGGTGCGAATCTGCTGCGTTTGTGGATTGCGCAGCTGGAAAATCGCCGTATGCAGCAGGAGGCCTGAGATGACAACGCAGGTACGTAAAAACGTCATGGATATGTTTATCGATGGCGCACGACGCGGGTTTACCATTGCAACAACCAGTCTGTTGCCTAACGTGGTAATGGCATTTGTGATTATTCAGGCGCTGAAGGTGACAGGGCTGCTCGAGGTTGTCGGGCGGGTATGCGAGCCGGTAATGGCGCTGTGGGGTCTGCCGGGGGAATCTGCCACTGTGCTGCTGGCAGCGGTGATGAGTATGGGAGGCGGAGTCGGCGTGTGTGCCAGCCTGGTTGTCGCCGGTACGCTTTCTGGACATGATGCCACGGTGTTGTTACCGGCTATCTACCTGATGGGCAATCCGGTACAAAATGTGGGCCGTTGTCTGGGTACCGCGGGGGTTCATCCTCGTTATTATCCGCTAATTATTGCGGTATGCGTCATTAATGCGCTGCTCTCTATTTGGGTTATGCAGGTTATTGCCTGACAAGGAAGGTTATGAACTGTTCAATTCTTGATTTGACGTTGTTCCAGCAGGGACACGTGTACGCGCCGGAAGATTTAGGGCGACAGGATATACTGGTCTCCGGCAGCAAAATTGTTGCCATCGCCCCGTCAATTTCTCCTGAAGACTTTCCCGGTTGCGAGTGTATCAATCTTGACGGTGCGATTGTGTGCCCAGGATTTATCGATCAGCACGTCCATCTGATTGGCGGCGGCGGGGAAGCGGGGCCGCATACCCGCACGCCGGAAGTGCGCTTGTCACGCCTTGTTGAAGCTGGTGTAACTTCGGTGGTGGGTTTGCTGGGTACCGATGGCATCACCCGTCACCCGGAATCGCTGCTGGCGAAAACCCGCGCGCTGGAGTTTGAAGGCATCAGCGCATGGATGCTGACCGGGGCGTATTCTCTGCCTTCCCCGACGATCACCGGCAGTATCGATCGCGATGTGGCGCTGATTGATAAAGTTATTGGCGTGAAATGTGCGGTTTCGGACCATCGTTCCTCAGCCCCGGATACCCCGGCGCTGGCAAATATGGCGGCGCAGTCGCGCGTCGGCGGATTGTTAGGGCGTAAGCCGGGGATCAGTGTCTTCCATATGGGCGACAGCCCGCGCATGCTGGAACCGTTGTACCAGATCCTCGACTGCTGTGATGTGCCGATTACTAAACTGTTGCCGACACACGTTAACCGTGCGGAACCGTTGTTCCAGGCAGCGCTGGAGTACGCGCGTAAAGGTGGTTACATCGATATTACCAGCAGCATTGATGAACCTGTCGCCCCGGCCACGGCTATCGCTACGGCGCTGCGCCAGAACGTGCCGCTGTCGCGCATTACCCTTAGCTCGGATGGCAACGGCAGCCAGCCGGAATTTGATGAGTACGGTAATCTTACTGGCATCGGTGTCGCAGGGTTTGAATCACTGGCGGAAACGGTGCGCCAGTTGGTGAAGGTTCATGCCATACCGCTGGAACAGGCGCTGTGTCCGCTGACGCGTACGGTCGCAGAATTTTTGGCACTTGAGCATAAAGGACGTCTGGCAGTGGGATGCGATGCGGACATTCTGGTGCTCAACGACGCGCTGGAAGTTCATCACCTGTGGGCGAAGGGAAAAGCCGTAGTCAGAGAGAAAAAAGCCTGCGTTAAAGGGACGTTTGAATAAACGACGTTGACGCCGGATGGCGACGCTAAAGCGTCTTATCCGGCCTACGTGCATGCATTTGTAGGCCGGATAAGGCGTTCACGCCGCCATCCGGCATTTCACGGTCAGGCGTTTTCCTGCACCCATTTCAGCACGATGTCGTGGTGGTTGCTGGTTTTGAAGTCATCAAACACATGCTCAATTTTCCCTTCGGCATCAATCAGGAAGCTAATGCGGTGGATGCCATCGTAGGTTTTGCCCATAAATGACTTCTCACCCCAGACGCCGAACTGCTCGCAAACCTGATGATCTTCATCGGACAGGAGCGTGAAATTCAGGACTTCTTTCTCCGCGAATCGGGAAAGCTTCTCTGGTTTGTCGGTGCTGATCCCCAGCACTTCAACACCCGCTTTTTTTAACTCATCCATGTTATCGCGCAGGCCGCAGGCCTGTACGGTACAGCCGGGTGTCATGGCTTTCGGGTAAAAATAAACCAGAACACGCTGTCCCTGGAAGTCGGTTAAATTTACTTGTTCTCCGTCTTGATCCGGCAAGCTAAATTTCGGTGCGATATCACCGGCTTTCAGTGGGTTCATTACTTAACTCCATCCTGTTCATCATGCTGTGAGTAATTGACGACGTTAATACTGCCTTGCGCATTGAGTTCTGTACAGAGTGCTTTAAACGCATCTTCAATATTTGCCGAATCATGTGACGCAGGACTATGTGCGGTAATTTGAATAAACAACTGTGCCGTCATTCCATTCTCAGCCGGTTGCGTGCGTGAAACCAGTTCCGCGATATTCATTTGGTGGCTGTCAAACAGAGCGGTGAAGCGTTCAATCAAATGGGGAGAATCAGGGACATCGACCTGCACCCATACCGTAGCTGGCATCGCCGGGCGGGGGCGCGCGGTCGTGCGCTTCATCACAATGAGTAAGTCCAGCTCTGCACCTTTCAATGGCAGGGTTGATTCAATCAGGGTGATGGCATTCCAGGTACCCGACAGCAACATGATAAACGTGAACTCATCACCCAGCATGGCCAGTCGGCTGTCTTCGATATTACAGCCGCAACTGCTGACATGACGCGTGATGGTGTTCACAATTCCTGGGCGATCGGCACCCAGCGCAGTAATGACCAGATAGTGTTGCGATGACGATGTCAAACCTGTTCTTCCTTTGAGCGGTGAGGTAATCATAAGGAAAGCATAAAAAAAACATGCATACAACAATCAGAACGGCTCTGGTCGCTTGCTTTTATTGTCGTACCAAACGTACCATTGAGACACTTGTTTGCACAGAGGATGGCCCATGTTCACGGGAAGTATTGTCGCGCTTGTTACGCCGATGGATGAGAAAGGTAAAGTCTGCCGGTCGAGCCTGAAAAAACTGATTGATTATCATGTCGCCAGCGGCACCTCGGCGATCGTTTCTGTTGGCACCACCGGTGAGTCCGCCACCCTGAGTCATGATGAACATGGCGATGTGGTGATGATGACGTTGGAACTGGCTGACGGGCGTATTCCGGTTATTGCCGGAACCGGCGCCAATGCGACCGCGGAAGCCATTAGTCTGACGCAGCGTTTCAACGACAGCGGTGTTGTCGGCTGCCTGACGGTGACGCCTTACTACAACCGCCCGACCCAGGAAGGTTTGTTCCAGCATTTCAAAGCCATCGCTGAACATACTGACCTGCCGCAAATTCTGTATAATGTGCCGTCCCGTACTGGCTGCGATATGCTGCCGGAAACCGTTGGTCGTCTGGCGAAAGTTAAAAATATTATCGCTATTAAAGAGGCCACGGGGAACTTAAGTCGCGTTCACCAGATCAAAGAGCTGGTTTCGGACGACTTTATTCTGCTCAGCGGTGATGACGCGACCGGACTGGATTTTATGCAGCTCGGTGGTCATGGCGTGATTTCCGTAACGTCTAACGTTGCGGCACGTGATATGGCTGAAATGTGCAAACTGGCGGCAGCCGGGCAATTTGCCGAGGCGCGGGTGATTAACCAGCGTCTGATGCCGTTACACAACAAACTATTTGTCGAACCCAATCCTATTCCCGTGAAATGGGCGTGTAAGGAGTTGGGACTTGTGGCGACCGATACGCTACGTCTGCCGATGACGCCAATCACGGACAATGCTCGTGAAATCGTCAAAGCGGCGCTTAAGCATGCCGGTTTGCTGTAAAGTTTAGGGAGATTTGATGGCTTACTCAGTACAAAAGTCGCGCCTGGCCAAGGTTGCGGGTGTTTCGCTTGTTATGTTGCTCGCGGCCTGTAGCTCTGACTCGCGCTATAAGCGCCAGGTGAGCGGTGATGAATCCTATCTGGAGGCCGCACCGCTTGCTGAGCTTCATGCTCCAGCTGGGATGATTTTGCCGGTTATGTCGGGCGATTATAATATCCCGGTAACCAACGGCAGTGGTGCCGTGGGTAAAGCGCTGGATATTCGTCCACCGGCTCAGCCGTTAGCATTAGTCACCGGTGCTCGCACACAGATCGCGGGTGATACGTCGACATTACTGGTGGAAAACGGTCGTGGCAACACACTGTGGCCACAGGTCGTTAGCGTCATTCAGTCTAAAAACTACACGATCACCAAACGTGATGATGCCAGCCAGACGCTGACCACCGACTGGGTCGACTGGAACCGCCTGGATGAAGACGAGCAGTACCGTGGACGTTATCAAATCTCGGTTAAACCGCAGGGCTATCAGCAAGCGGTAACGGTGAAACTGGTTAACCTCGAGCAGGCGGGTAAACCCGTAGCCGATGCGGCATCAATGCAGCGCTACAGCGCTGAGATGATGAACGTTATCTCTGCTGGTCTGGATAAGAACGCCACCGACGCCGCGAATGCCGCGCAGAACCGCTCTGCAGCCACCATGGATGTTCAGAGCGCCGCCGATGACACCGGTTTACCAATGCTGGTGGTACGCGGGCCGTTCAACGTGGTGTGGCAGCGTCTGCCAGCAGCGCTTGAGAAAGTGGGGATGAAGGTAACCGACAGCACCCGTTCTCAGGGCAGCATCGCCGTGACCTACAAACCTCTGTCTGATAGCAACTGGCAGGAGCTGGGCGCAAGTGACCCGGGTCTGGTATCCGGCGACTATAAATTGCAGGTCGGTGATTTAGACAACCGCAGTAGCTTGCAGTTTATCGATCCGAAGGGGCATACCCTGACGCAAAGCCAGAACGACGCGCTGGTCGCCGTCTTCCAGGCAGCGTTCAGTAAGTAAAAATAAAGGGCTGGATAACTCCAGCCCTTTTTTTCTGATATGATACGCAAACGTGTGCGTCGGCAGAAAAACGCAATATTTATCGTTAATTCACACCCAGGAGTAATAAAGATGCAAAAGCAAGCTGAGTTGTATCGTGGTAAAGCGAAGACCGTATACAGCACGGAAAACCCGGACCTGTTGGTGCTCGAATTCCGCAATGATACGTCAGCAGGGGATGGCGCGCGCATTGAACAGTTTGACCGTAAAGGCATGGTGAACAACAAATTCAACCATTTCATTATGACTAAACTGCAAGAAGCGGGTATTCCTACCCAGATGGAGCGACTGCTTTCTGATACCGAATGTCTGGTGAAAAAACTGGAGATGGTACCGGTTGAATGTGTGGTACGTAACCGCGCGGCAGGCTCTCTGGTTAAGCGTTTAGGTGTTGAGGAAGGTATTGAACTGAATCCGCCGCTGTTTGATCTGTTCCTGAAAAACGATGCTATGCACGATCCAATGATTAACGATTCCTATTGCGAAACTTTTGGTTGGGTGAGCAAAGAGAATCTGGCACGTATGAAAGAGCTGACCTACAAAGCTAACGACGTGCTGAAAAAGATGTTTGATGATGCTGGTCTGATTCTGGTCGACTTCAAACTTGAGTTTGGTTTGTATAAAGGTGAAGTGGTTCTGGGTGATGAATTCTCACCGGACGGTAGCCGCCTGTGGGACAAAGAAACGCTGGATAAAATGGACAAAGATCGCTTCCGCCAGAGTCTGGGCGGCCTGATCGAAGCCTATGAAGCCGTCGCGCATCGCCTGGGTGTGAAGTTAGACTAATCTTCCCCTGAGCCGGCGATCGCTCTCCGGCTCATTAACCCCACCTGATTTGATTACTATTTCTTATGGTAATCCTGTTCCGAACCGCCTACGATCATCATCATAATGAATAAAAAGTTGAGGTGATTATGCGCTGGCAAGGGCGTCGTGAAAGTGACAACGTGGAAGACAGACGAAACAGCTCTGGCGGCGGCCCCTCTATGGGTGGGCCTGGTTTTCGTCTGCCCAGTGGTAAAGGCGGCATCATCCTGCTGATTGTGGTGCTGGTGGCGGGTTATTATGGCGTGGATCTCACGGGATTAATGACCGGCCAGCCGGTCTCCCAACAGCAATCATCACGCTCCATCAGCCCAAACGATGATGAAGCGGCAAAATTTACCTCGGTGATCCTGGCTACAACAGAAGATACCTGGGGACAGCAGTTTGAAAAAATGGGCCGCACCTACCAACAGCCGAAGCTGGTGATGTACCGGGGCGCGACGCGTACCGGCTGCGGTGCGGGTCAGTCCGTGATGGGGCCGTTTTATTGCCCGGCAGATGGTACGGTATATATCGACCTTTCATTCTATGATGACATGAAAAACAAGCTGGGAGCTGATGGTGATTTTGCTCAGGGCTATGTAATCGCCCATGAAGTGGGTCACCACGTGCAGAAACTGCTGGGTATTGAACCGAAAGTTCGCCAGATGCAGCAAAATGCCTCACAGGCAGAAGTGAACCGTCTTTCTGTTCGAATGGAACTGCAGGCAGACTGCTTTGCCGGAGTCTGGGGCCACAGTATGCAGCAGCAGGGCGTGCTGGAGTCTGGTGACCTGGAAGAGGCACTGAACGCCGCACAGGCCATTGGTGACGATCGTCTGCAACAGCAGGGACAAGGACGCGTCGTACCGGACAGCTTTACTCACGGAACCTCTGAACAGCGTTTTACCTGGTTCAAACGCGGTTTTGATAGCGGCGATCCGGGGCAATGTAATACTTTTGGTAAAGGCATTTAAGATACCGAGGCAGGGATGTCTGATAACACGGCGCTGAGTGCGTTAACTGAACAGATGACCCGCGAAGGGATCCGTCGTCTGCTGATTATCAGCGGCGAGGATAACTGGTGTCAGGAACAAGCATTAGCGCTACGCAACGCGTTACCCGGCGACTGGCTGTGGGTAGGGGCGCAAGCCCCTGCTGAGCCGAACTGTACGCCGCAGGCGTTACAAACGTTATTAGGGCGCGAATTCCATCATGCAGTTTTTGACGCCGGGCAGGGATTTGACGCTGCGGCATTTGCCGCCTTAAGTGGCACACTGCTTGCCGGCAGTTGGCTGGTTTTGCTGACCCCACCCTGGCATTCCTGGCACACGCATCCGGACGCGGATTCACTACGCTGGAGTGATTGTGCTGAACCCATCCCTACACCGCACTTTGTTGAACACATCAAATGGGTGATTTCCCGCGATGGACAGGCTCTGCACTGGCAGCAGCATCAGCCGGTTTCCTGTCCGCACTTTCCTGCTCGCGCAGCCTGGCACGCAGCAACCGGCGAACCCCAACCAGAACAGGCGATGATATTAAATCATTTGCTGGCTATGACTCCCGGTGTGGTTGCGGTGACGGCCGCGCGGGGTCGGGGCAAATCTGCTCTGGCAGGGCAACTCATTGCGCGGATTAACGGCACTGCGATTGTGACAGCGCCTGCCAAAGCGGCAACGGATGTGCTGGCGCAATTTGCCGGGGAGCGTTACCGCTTTATGGCCCCGGATGCGCTGTTAAGCAGTTCTGCAACCGTAGACTGGCTGATTGTGGATGAAGCCGCCGCGATCCCCGCGCCGCTGCTGCACCAACTGGTGGCGCGTTTTCCTCGTACGCTGTTAACCACTACAGTACAAGGCTACGAGGGAACGGGGAGAGGCTTCTTGCTGAAATTCTGTGCCCGCTTCCCCAATCTTCAACGCTATGAGTTGCAACAACCCGTGCGCTGGGCGCAGGGGTGTCCGCTGGAGCAAATCGTCAGCGATGCGCTGGTGTTTGATGATGAAACGTTCACACATGCCCCATTGGGGGAGCTTCACTTTTCGGCATTTGAGCAACAGTCCTGGCTTGCTAACCCGGCGCTGCCGTTAGCGGTATATCAGCTGCTTTCCGGAGCGCATTATCGCACCTCGCCATTGGACCTGCGGCGAATGATGGACGCGCCTGGACAGCATTTTCTTCAGGCATCAACCGCTGACTCAGTGGCGGGAGCCGTCTGGCTGGTCGATGAGGGGGGACTATCCGCAGAACTCAGCCAGGCCGTCTGGGCCGGATATCGCCGACCAAGGGGCAATCTGGTTGCACAGTCGCTGGCGGCGCACGGTGGTGACCCGTTGGCAGCGACGCTCGTCGGGAGACGGGTCAGTCGAATTGCGGTTCATCCTGCGCGCCAAAGAGAAGGTATTGGGCAACAGCTGATTATGCTGGCCCACCGCTATTCCACATCGTGTGACTATCTGTCGGTCAGTTTTGGTTATACGGCTGAACTATGGCGTTTCTGGCAACGCTGCGGTTTTGTGCTAGTGCGAATGGGAAATCATAGGGAAGCCAGCAGCGGCTGTTATACCGCCATGGCGTTACTTCCCATCAGCGAAGCGGGGAAACGCCTTGCCGAGCAGGAGCACCAGCATTTGCGCCGTGATGCGGAAATCCTTGCGCGGTGGAACGGTGAGAGCATTCCGCTGGTCCCGCTGAAAGAGACTACGCTTAATGAAGATGACTGGGCAGAGCTGGCTGGGTTTGCCTTCGCGCATCGGCCATTATTGACGTCGCTAGGCTGTCTGAGTCGTCTGCTTGAGCACAGTGAGTTACCTCTTCCGGCGTTGCGCGGGCGCATACAGGCTAAACGTAGTGACGCCGAACTATGCCAACAGCTGAAGATTTCTGGTCGTAAAGCGTTGCTGGTCATTCAGCGCGCCGAAGCGGCGCAGGCATTAAATCAGCTGGATGCAGAGCGTGAACAGCGGCTACATAATCGCATTATGCAATGGCAATTTTTTCACTAACTTCTTCAATTTCCTGGCATGGTCATTGCGGTTAAGCGGCGTAGAATGATTCTCATCAGCTAAGGAGAACGCCATGAAACATGACCATTTTGTTGTTCAAAGTCCCGATAAACCCGCTCAACAGCTACTGCTGCTGTTTCATGGCGTCGGCGATAATCCGGTTGCCATGGGCGAAATTGGCAGCTGGTTTGCGCCGCTGTTTCCGGATGCGCTAATCGTTAGCATTGGCGGGGCAGAGCCTTACGGTACGACGTCCGGACGTCAGTGGTTTTCGGTGCAGGGCGTAACTGAAGAGAATCGTCAGGAACGTGTTGACGCCATTATGCCGGTGTTTATCGAAACCGTGCGCTACTGGCAGAAACAAAGCGGCGTTTCACCGCAGGCAACCGCGCTGATTGGTTTTTCTCAGGGTTCGATTATGTCGCTTGAGAGCATCAAAGCTGAGCCGGGGCTGGCGTCGCGGGTCATCGCCTTCAATGGCCGCTATGCCACCTTGCCAGAGGCTGCAACCACCGCGACGACGGTGCATTTGATTCACGGTGGTGAAGACCGGGTCATTGAGTTATCTCATGCCGTTGCCGCGCAGGAAGCGTTAATTCGCGCCGGTGGGGATGTGACGCTGGATATCGTCGAAAATCTGGGGCACGCCATTGATGAACGCAGCATGCAGTTTGCGCTCGACCATCTGCGTTTTACCGTACCGAAGCACTACTTTGATGAAGCGTTGGGCGGCGGTACGCCCAAAGATGATGATGTGATTGCCATGATCTGATTGATCACCGTAGGCCGGATAAAACGCGAAGCGTTGCCATCCGGCACGTAATGCCCGGTGGCGCTAACGCTTACCGGGCCTACGGGACTTATCGGCCTACAAATTATTTCTTCGGCTGATCTTTATTCGGCCAATCGTCGTCGTCATCCCATTTATCGTTAAAGTCACGATGCGGGGGAAGCTCCGGCTTATTGGCAAGAAATTTCTTGTGATCGACGCGCTTGAGATCTTTAATCACGTTCAGCAGTACGCCTACCAGAAACACCAACACCAGAATCCACCAGTACTTTGCCAGCCAGTCCATGCACATTTCCTCTTACAGGAACACTCATCAGGCGACGAGTTGCTCCATGATACGTTGATACATACGGGCAAGTAGCTGCAGGTCGGCGGCATTAACACATTCATTAATTTTATGAATAGTGGCGTTGACCGGCCCAAGTTCTACTACCTGCGCCCCCATGCGGGCAATAAAACGCCCGTCGGACGTCCCGCCTGTAGTCAGTAACTGCGGTTTAATCTCATTATAGTGCTCAATGGCGTTCACCACTGCATCCACCAGTTTACCGCGTTCGGTCAGGAACGGCTGACCGGAAAGCCACCAGTCGACGGTATAACGCAGCTGATGTTTCTCCAGCAGCGCGTGAACCCGTGCTTTAATCATCTCATCGGTCAGCTCAGTGCTGAAACGGAAGTTGAACTGGATAAACAGTTCGCCAGGGATAACGTTGTTGCTGCCGGTTCCAGCCTGGATATTGGCAATCTGCATGCTGGTTGCCGGGAAGAACTCGTTACCCTGGTCCCACTCGATCGCCACCAGTTCATTGAGCATGGGGGCCGCGCGGTGTACCGGGTTATCGGCCAGATGCGGATAGGCCACGTGGCCCTGCACGCCATGAATGGTCAGGTTGCAGGTCAGTGAACCACGACGTCCATTTTTCACCACGTCGCCAACGATTTCCGTGCTGGACGGCTCACCCACCAGACAATAATCCAGTCGTTCATTACGCGCCATCAGCGCTTCAACCACCTTCACGGTGCCGTTTTTGGCGCTGGCTTCTTCGTCAGACGTTATCAAAAATGCCAGACGACCCTGATGATTTGGATGCTGGGCGACAAATCGCTCCGCAGCCACGACCATTGCCGCCAGTGAACCTTTCATATCGGCAGCGCCACGCCCGAACAACATACCATCGCGAATGGTCGGCTCGAACGGTGGATTAATCCAACGATCGACATCGCCGGCAGGCACTACGTCGGTGTGACCGGCAAATGCCAGGGTCTCACCTTTACCGCGCCATGCCCAAAAATTCTGTGTGTCACCAAAATCCATACGCTCAACGGTAAAACCTACCGCGCGCAGGCGTTCAATCATTAACGCCTGGCACCCGGCATCATCCGGGCTCAGGGAAGGACGGCGAATAAGCTGCTGTGTCAGCTCAATAACCGGGCACGACATAGACTACACCTCATTAAAAAACAGAGTATAACTGGATTCACTGAAACCAAGCAGCATAGGCTTACCCGGCGCGCAGAGCAATGGGCGTTTGATAATTGCTGGCATTTCAATCATCAATGCGGCGGCGGAAGCCGCATCGGTGATTTGACTGCGCGTGGATTCATCGAGTTTGCGCCAGGTGGTTCCACGCGTATTGAGCAGCGCCTCCCAACCTAATTCGTTGATAAAGGACTGTAATAGCGTGTTGTCCAGACCGTCGACGCGATAATCATGAAAGCGGTAGTCAATACCTTGAGCCTCCAACCAGCGTCTGGCTTTTTTAATCGTGTCGCAATTCTTAATGCCGTAAAGGGTGATCATTTGAATCCTTATTGACGTAATTTGAATATTTATTCTTTTATTCTGTGACAATGAATAATACATATTGTCATTCAATCGTTATAGAAAAATATAACATTGTTGAGCAATAGTGAATAATGATTCCTGAAAGTTCCAAAAATACCGTATAACTAAAAATCAGAATCAGCCTGTTTGCATCAGCCTGTTTTTCCATCAGAATTGCAAAAGTAGTAGATGATGTATGAATATTTCAAAATATTGCAGTAAGTCACATAAAATTTATGGATATAGCGCATAGTGATCACATAAACCCCAAACACTGGAGGAATCAATCACAACCATCGGTTAAATTGCCTTCTTTTAAAGATGATGATTTCGTAGAATGCCCATAATAATAAGAGAGGTTGTTATGATTGAACGTGAACTGGGGAACTGGAAAGACTTTATCGAAGTGATGCTTCGTAAATAATTTTCTGGAAGAAATTCATATCCTGTAAAGGATAAAAAAAGGCGACTCAACGTAAGTCGCCTTTTTTGTGTCCGATTATTCTGGGCGTGTCTTCAATGGGAAGCGTCTTCGCACCAGCACAAAGAACAGGGGAACGAAGTAAATCGCCAGGATAGTAGCTGAAATCATCCCGCCCATTACGCCTGTCCCCACCGCATGTTGACCGCCAGAACCAGCGCCACTGCTGATGGTCATCGGCAGCACCCCGAAGATAAACGCCAGTGAAGTCATCAGAATCGGGCGTAAACGTTGGCGGCAGGCGTGGAGCGTAGCGTCGAGCAGATCGTGCCCTTTCTCGTTCATCTCATTGGCGAATTCAACAATCAATATTGCGTTCTTCGCCGATAGCCCGATAACGGTAAGTAACCCGACCTGGAAATACACGTCGTTTTCCAGACCGCGCATCCAGGTGGCCAGCAGCGCGCCAATGACCCCCAGCGGCACCACCAGCATAACGGAGAAGGGAACCGACCAGCTTTCGTACAGGGCCGCCAGACACAGGAATACCACCAGCAGAGAAATGGCATACAGGGCGGGAGCCTGAGAACCCGACAACCGTTCCTGATAAGACATCGCAGTCCATTCGAGGCCAAACCCAGTCGGCAACTGGTGCACCAGCGATTCCATTATGTCCATTGCCGTACCGGTGCTGACGCCGGGCGCAGCTTCGCCGACAATCTCGACCGCGGAGTACCCGTTATAGCGTTCCAGACGCGGTGAACCGGTTTCCCAGCGCGATGTGGCAAAGGCCGAGAAAGGCACCATGCCGCCGCTATTGTTGCGGACGTACCACAGGTTGATGTCGTCCGGGAGCATGCGATATTTTGCTGCCGCCTGCACGTAAACCTTCTTCACGCGGCCCCGGTCCATAAAGTCATTGACGTAGCTGGAACCCCAGGCCGTTTGCAATGTGTCGTTGATGTCGTCGATGGAAACGCCCAGCGCCTGGGCTTTGCGCTGATCGATATCAATTTGCAACTGCGGGCTGTCGTCCAGACCGTTATGACGAACGCGGGTCAGGGACGAGTCTTTCCCGGCCAGCTCAATGAGTTTGTCGCGCGCGGCCATTAACGCATCATGGCCCGCACCGGCGTGATCCTGCAGCTCCATATCGAAACCGGCAGAGCTTCCGAGGCCGCTGATAGCCGGAGGGCTGCTGGCGAAGACGCGGGCTTCTTTAATCTTATTAAAGGCTTTGGTCGCACGTTCGATGATGGCGAAAGAGGTTCCGGTAGTGGTGTCGCGCTCATCCCAGTCTTTTAAGCGGACAAACATACGTGCCACGTTTTGACCGTTCCCGCCAGGGCCAGAACCGACCGTGGAAAAGACTGACATAATGTTGTCTTTCTCATGGGTGAAGTAATACTTCTCCACTTCCTCAACCACTTTCAATGTTTGCTGCTGTGTGGAGCCGCTGGGCAGCTGGACCGAGGTGGTAAACATGCCGCGGTCTTCCAGCGGCAGGAAGGAGGTTGGCAGGCGCAGGAACAGGAAAACCATCCCACCGAGCAGCAGGCCGTAGATCAGTATCCAGCGCAGGCTGCGGTGCAGGATCCTGGCAACGCCTTTTTCGTAGCGCTCGGCGTTGCGATTAAACATCCGGTTAAACCAGCCGAAGAAACCGGTTTGTCCGTGATGCTCGCCCTTATGCAGCGGTTTGAGCAGGGTGGCGCACAGAGCGGGGGTCAGGATCATCGCCACCAGAACAGACAGCACCATTGCGGAGACGATGGTAATCGAGAACTGGCGGTAAATTGCCCCGGTGGTGCCGCCGAAGAAGGCCATCGGGATAAACACTGCCGACAGCACCATGGCAATACCGACCAGTGCGCCCTGGATTTGCCCCATCGATTTCCGCGTCGCTTCCCGCGGCGTGAGCCCTTCCTCACTCATAATACGCTCGACGTTTTCCACGACTACAATGGCGTCATCGACCAGCAGGCCGATCGCCAGCACCATCGCAAACATCGTCAAGGTGTTAACGCTATAGCCAAAGGCATAAAGCACGGAGAAGGTACCCATCAGGACGACGGGAACGGCGATGGTGGGAATCAGCGTGGCGCGGAAGTTTTGCAGGAACAGGTACATCACGAGGAATACCAGCGCGATCGCTTCCAGCAGGGTTTTTACCACGTCGATGATTGAGGCTTTGACAAAGGAGGTGGTTTCATATGCCACCTTATATTCCAGCCCGTGTGGAAAATATTGCGACAGCTCGTTCAGACGGTTGATAACCAGCTCCGCCGTCGCCATTTCATTGGCGCCTGAAGCCAGCTTCACGCCCAGGCCGGAGGCAGGATTTCCATTAAAGCGGCTGAGGTAATCATACTTTTCAGCACCCATTTCGACCGTCGCCACATCGCCCAGTTTAACTTCTGAGCCATCCTGGTTGACGCGTAGCGTAATGGCGCGGAATTCATCCGGAGTCTGTAGTAGCGACTGGGCGTTGATCGTCGCGTTCAGCGCCTGCTTGTCCACCGAAGGCGTACCGCCAAGTTGTCCGACGGCAATCTGCGCATTCTGTGACTCGATAGCGTCGGTCACATCTTTAGCGGTCATCTGGAAACTGTTCAGTTTGGCCGGGTCAAGCCAGATACGCATGGAGTACTGTGAGCCGTAAGCGTCAATATCTCCCACGCCGTTAATACGGCTGAGCGGATCCTGAATGTTACTGGCGACATAGTCGGCGATGTCCTGCTTATCCATTGAGCCATCGGTGGAGACAAAGGCGATAGTCAGAATATTGGTGTCCCCGGTCTTACGCACCGTGACCCCCTGATCCTGTACCGCCTGCGGCAGTTTACGCATTGCCGATTGCAGCTGGTTTTGCACCTGCTGGACGGCCTCGTCAGGATCGGTTCCGGCAACGAAGCTCAACGTAACCGTAGCCTGACCTGTCCCGCTGCTCTGCGATGACATGTACATCAGGTTATCGAGACCGGTCATGTTCTGCTCGATAACCTGGGTGACGGTGTTTTCCAGAGTCTGAGCCGAGGCGCCAGGATAGTTGGCGGTGACCCGCACGTTTGGCGGTGCCAGATCGGGATATTGTTCAACGGGCAGTGAGAAAATAGCCAGGGCTCCTGTCAGGCACAACAGGATAGCTAACACCCAGGCAAAAATGGGGCGATCGATGAAAAAATTCGCCATTAAAAGAGGACCTCGTGTTTCTGCGTATCGTTATGGGTATGGCTTGCTTCACTTTAGCGGCAAGGTACGGGTCAAACGTGGAGAAAAAAAGAAGATAATGTAAATTATCATGCCCGTTTACAGCATACCTTTCGTGCCAACGCCGTCAGGCCTGGATCCAGACCCGACGGCGCTTTGCGGTTCTTTACGTTAGCTCACCGTCTGATTCAGCCGAACGAAAACTGATGCTCACTAACGTTCCCCCTTCGGAAGGTTGAGAGAAGGTCAACGTGCCGCTTAGTCTTTCCGCCCGCTCACGCATAATATTGAGTCCATAGTGCCCTGTAGGCTCATGCGGCTCGCCAATGCCGATGCCGTTATCGCGGATATAAACCGTGTGGTTGCCGTCCGGAGCCGTTACGCAGCTGACGGCAATTTCGCTCGCACTGGCATGCTTAATGGCGTTCAGCACCGCTTCGCGGATGATCTGCAACAGGTGCACCTGCATTTGCGCATCCAACGCCAGGGTGGGTAACCGACAGTCGAGTGTGAGTTTAGCTGAGGTTTGATTTTGCAGCGTTTCCAGCATTTCATGCAGGGCGGAGGGTAAGTCTGCCTGCTGTAAGGTCAGACGGAAGGTAGTGAGCAGTTCGCGTAGCTGACGGTAGGCATCGTTCAGCGCCTGGGAGAAATCCGCCATAATGCTTTGCGCCGGGGCGTTATCTTCCGGAATTGAACGCTTCAGCAGCGTGAGCTGAATGCGTAAATAAGAGAGCACCTGCGCCAGCGAGTCGTGCAGTTCGCGTGCAATCGTCGCTCGCTCCTCCATTAACAACAGCTGCTGAAAATGTTTTTGTGCCTGGTTGAAGTACAACCCGCGTCCCAACATCGAGGAGACGCTGTTGAGCAGCGGAGTAGAAGCATTGATGTTGGGACTTTGCCAGTGCAGTTCGCCGTAGACGGTTTCCTGCATGGTGACCGGCAGGATCTGCATCGGCAGCTCGGGGCTTTTAGCCCCTTCGCTAATCCGCCAGTTATCACCGACGGTGAGCTCAAGGAAATACGCGGCGTCATGTTCGCGGACGATCTGTAAAATATGGCGGAAGCAGTGCACGTCAATCTGGCTGGTATTTAACGCCTGGGAGCACTGATACAACACCTCCAGACGGCGATTGGCTTCGTGGAGATCGTGAGTTTTCTCGGCAACAGACGCTTCCAGTGAGCGATACAGCTTGTGTAATTCACTCGACATCTGGCTAAACGTTTTGCCCAGCAACCCCAGTTCATTGGGCAAACCTGTATCCAGCGGTGGGATATCAAACTGACCGTGTTCAATTTGCTGACTGGCCATCACCAGTGTATTCAGTGGACGCACCACCTGCTGGCGAATGCGCCGCAGGGTAAAGAAGACGAGGGTGAATATGCCGATCCCGCCCGCCAGCGAGATGCCAAATACCAGCATTACTTTACGCTCGGCATAATGCTGCAACGCCAGCACGAAGAGATCGATTTGATCGACGTAGTTGTTGATATTGGCCTGGTACCATTTTAAATCGCCGTCGACCAGGCGTGCGTTCATTTCCAACCAGTTAGCATGCAGACGTCCATAGCGGCTTTTTACCGCTTGTGGCACATACCACGCGTTCAGATTCTGTAGTGCTGGCGAGTTTAGCGCCTGCTGGAAAAGCTGGCGGTGGGCATTAAGCTGCGGGCTCTGGCTTTGTAGATCGTAACCCAGACGGTAGCTTTGCATGCGCAATGAGCCAGCAACGTTGATGGCTTCGGCATCTCGTAAGCTGCTGGTCAGCGTGAGCAGCGCAATACCCGTTGAGAGAATTGACAACAGCACTATGTAGAAAAAAGCTTTAGCCAGACTGGCCGAGACCGGACGCTTTACCGTCACTTGTGCATCCTCACACAATACACGTCGCGCCTGAAAACAGCGTGAACAATGCGGTGTATTTGATAAATGTTAATAAAACGCCATGAAACTGGATGGTAACTGAAACACAATTTCATATGCGATGAAATAAATTGATCTGCCACAGGTTCTGGATAAATAGTTGTGCTTCCTGGGCAAATGAACATTGCCGCTTCCTTCCGTGTCGGTTAATAACACTCTTATAAAGAATAAGGTTTTTGCAACCAAAAAAGAAGGAAGCCATGAATCGTTTTATTATGGTCAATAGCCAGCAGTGCCTGGGATGCCATGCCTGTGAGGTCGCCTGCGTCATGGCTCACAATGGCGAACAGCATGTTCTGAACCAACGGCATTTTCAGCCCCGAATTACCGTCATTAAGCATCAGCAGCAGCGCAGCGCGGTGACCTGTCACCACTGCGAAGATGCACCCTGCGCCAGAAGTTGCCCAAACGGGGCAATTAGCCATGATAACGACAGCGTTCAGGTGAACCCGCAAAAGTGCATTGGCTGTAAATCGTGCGTCGTTGCCTGTCCTTTCGGCACGATGCAGATCGTACTCACTCCCGTCGCCAAAGGGAAGGTGAAAGCCACGGCGCACAAATGCGATCTGTGCCAGGGGCGTGAACAGGGACCCGCCTGCGTAGAGAACTGTCCGGCGCAGGCGTTACAACTGGTGACGGAAAATTCGCTTACCGGTCTGTCAAAAGCGCGCAGGCTGCGTACCGCAAGTCTGGAAAGCCAGCCATGGCATACCAGCACTACCGATTTTGTTCCACATGTCATCACCAAACGTGAGCAAATGCAGGCGACGCCTGCGCGTGGTGAACCGGATAAACTGGCGATTGAGGCCCGGAAAACCAGCTTTGAAGAGATCTATCTGCCGTTTCGTACGGCGCAGGTGGAGCGCGAAGCCTCTCGCTGCCTGAAATGCGGCGACCACAGTATCTGCGAATGGACCTGTCCGTTGCATAACCATATTCCGCAGTGGATTGAACTGGTCAAAGCCGGGAATATTGACGCGGCGGTTGAGCTTTCACACCAAACCAACTGCCTGCCGGAGGTGACTGGACGTGTATGCCCGCAGGATCGACTCTGCGAAGGGGCATGCACGGTGCGTAGCGAGCATGGCGCAGTCACCATCGGTAATATTGAGCGTTACATCTCCGATCGGGCGCTGAGTAAAGGATGGCGACCGGACTTAAGCCATGTGCAGAAAGTGGACAAGCGTGTTGCCATCATCGGTGCGGGTCCGGCGGGTCTGGCCTGTGCGGATGTGCTTGCGCGCAGCGGCGTCAGCGCCACCGTTTACGATCGCCATCCTGAAATTGGCGGTTTGCTGACGTTCGGTATTCCGGCCTTTAAGCTGGACAAATCGCTGCTGGCGCGTCGCCGTGAAATCTTCAGCGCCATGGGCATCCATTTTGAGCTTAACTGCGAAGTGGGTAAGGATGTCGCGCTTGAAAAGCTGCTGGAGGATTACGATGCCGTGTTTGTGGGCGTAGGAACCTATCGTTCCATGAAGGCGGACCTGCCAAATGAAGACGCGCCTGGCGTATATGATGCGCTGCCGTTCCTGATTGCCAACACCAAGCAGGTGATGGGGCTGGAGGAACTGCCTGAAGAGCCGTTTATCGATACCGCAGGATTGAACGTGGTTGTGCTGGGCGGAGGCGATACGGCAATGGACTGCGTGCGTACCGCGCTACGCCACGGCGCAAGCCTGGTGACCTGCGCTTATCGCCGTGATGAGGCCAACATGCCCGGCTCGAAAAAAGAGGTGAAGAACGCTCGGGAAGAAGGAGCAAACTTCGAGTTTAACGTTCAGCCGGTTGAGCTGGTGTTGCATGCCGATGGGCGAGTCAGCGGCGTGCGTTTCTTACGTACCCAACTTGGTGAACCTGATGCGCAGGGCCGTCGTCGCCCGGTTCCCATCGCCGGGAGTGAGTTTGTCATGCCCGCAGATGCGGTGATTATGGCGTTTGGCTTTCACCCACACGGCATGCCGTGGCTGGAGTCGCATGGCGTTAAGGTCGATAACTGGGGGCGCATTGCCGCCGATGTTGAAAGCGCATACCGTTATCAAACCAGTAACCCGAAAATCTTTGCCGGTGGCGACGCGGTACGCGGTGCGGACCTGGTGGTGACGGCCATGGCGGAAGGGCGGCATGCTGCCCAGGGGATCGTCGACTGGCTGGGCGTAAAATCAGTCAAATCTCATTAGCCTAAGGTCAAGACAAACCCGGTTTCACGGCGTAGTATTATTTCTCACTTCTTGCTGTGGAGCCGGTATGTCGCAAAAAATTACCCTCATCAAAGATAAAGTCCTCTCCGATAACTACTTCATCCTGCGCAATATCACCTATGACCTGACCCGTAGCACTGGGGAGGTGATTCGCCATAAACGCGAGGTTTACGATCGCGGTAACGGCGCCACAATCCTGCTGTATAACCCGGAGAAGAAAACGGTGGTGTTAATCCGCCAGTTCCGAGTCGCCACCTGGGTCAACGGTAATGAAGATGGTCAACTGATTGAAACCTGCGCCGGGCTGTTGGATAACGACGAACCGGAAGCGTGCATTCGCAAAGAGGCCATTGAAGAAACCGGCTTTGAAGTGGGCGAAGTGCGAAAACTGTTTGAGTTATACATGTCGCCGGGCGGCGTGACGGAAATAATCCACTTCTTCATCGCACAATACAGTGACAGCCAGCGAGCAAATGCCGGTGGTGGTGTGGAAGATGAAGATATTGAAGTTCTGGAACTGCCGTTCACACAGGCGCTGGAAATGATTAAAACGGGTGAGATCCGTGACGGTAAAACGGTGCTATTGCTGAACTATTTGCAGTCATCGCATCTCATGGACTAATACACGGAATTTATATTTCTTTACAAATTTACGGCCAATCCGACAATTCTTATTGAGCCACATCAGTCGCGCAAGGAAGATACCGCTTAGGCTGTGTGTTTTGACTTCGGGGTTGTACCGTCCATGCGCTATCGCGTTATTCTCCTTTTCCTGCTCGGGTTGCTACCAGCCTGTTTGCTGTGGGCTGCGCCCGCGCAACAGGCGTTTTCTGACTGGCAGGTGACGTGTAATAACCAAAATTTTTGCGTGGCGCGCAATACCGGAGAGCACCACGGCCTGGTCATGACCTTGAGCCGCAGCGCCGGGGCACATACCGATGCCGTATTGCGTATTGAGCTGGGCGGGCTGGAGTCTTCTAACGTCAAAGAGAACGATATTGCGCCGCGTCTGCTGTTGGATGGTGCGCCGCTCTCGCTGAGCGGCGAGCACTGGCGTGTTACCCCCAGGCAGCTGACGACCGATGATCCCGCCACCATTAGCGCATTTTTACAAACAGTACAGGACGCGAAGGCGATTACCCTGCAAAAAGGTGCGCAAAACCTGTCGTTGGTCGGGCTAAAAGCCGCATTGTTGTTTATCGACGCCCAGCAAAAACGCGTGGGGAGTGAAACCGCATGGATCGAAAAAGGCGACGAGCCACCGCTCAGTGTACCTCCGGCCCCCGCGCTGAAAGGTGTAGCAGTCATTAATCCAACGCCAACGCCTCTCACACAGCAGGAGCGCAGTGAACTGCTGGACTATGGTAACTGGCGAATCAACGGTATTCGCTGCTCTATCGATCCGCTGCGTCGCGAGATGCGCGTCACGGCCCTAACGGATGATAAAGCGCTGCTTATGATTAGTTGTGAGGCCGGGGCGTATAACACTATCGATCTGGCGTGGGTGGTTTCACGTACTACTCCGTTGACTTCACGCGCGGTACGGTTAAGCCTGCCTTTTAAAACGGAGGCGGAAAGTCGCGATATGGAGCTGACCAACGCTACGTTTGACGAGAAGTCGCGGGAGCTGGTTACCCTCGCTAAAGGACGAGGGTTGGCAGATTGCGGTATCCAGACCCGCTGGCGCTACGACGGGCAACGTTTTCGCCTGGTGCGCTATGCCCAGGAGCCAAGTTGTGATAACTGGCATGGGCCAGATGCCTGGCCCACGCTGTGGATCACGCGTTAAGCACCTTGTGCGCTTTGTCGACGATGTTATCCACCGTAAAGCCAAAGAACGGGAACAGCTTGTCCGCCGGAGCCGACTCCCCATAACCCGTCATCCCAACAATCGCCCCTTTCAGTCCGACGTATTTGTACCAGTAGTCGGCAACCCCTGCTTCTACCGCCACGCGCGCGCTGACGTTTGCTGGCAGGACCGATTCCCGGTACGCCTCATCCTGGGCGTCGAAGATATCGGTTGAGGGCAGAGACACCACCCGCACGTTACGACCTTCGCCGGTCAGTTTTTCCGCCGCCAGCAGCGTAATTTCCATTTCTGAACCGGTAGCAATCAAAATAATATCTGGCTTACCGCCGCCATCCTTCAGCACATAGCCGCCGCGGGCAATTTGCTGCACCTGCTCAGGCGTGCGCTCAACCTGCGCCAGATTCTGCCGCGAGAGGATCAGCGCCGTTGGCCCGTCGTGACGTTCGACTGCCAGCTTCCAGCCTACCGCCGCCTCAACCTGATCGCATGGTCGCCAGGTGCTGAAATTAGGCGTCAGGCGCAGGCTGGCGAGCTGTTCAACGGCCTGGTGCGTGGGACCATCTTCCCCAAGACCAATCGAGTCGTGGGTATAAACCATGATTTGTCGGGCTTTCATCAGCGCCGCCATGCGCGCAGCATTACGGGCATATTCGACAAACATCAGGAACGTAGCGGTGTACGGTACGAAGCCCCCGTGGTGCGCGATACCGTTGGCAATCGCGGTCATGCCAAATTCACGCACGCCGTAGTGGATGTAGTTTCCTGCATGATCCTCTTTAAGAGAGGAGGAGCCTTTCCAGATGGTCAGGTTGCTGGGCGCCAGATCCGCCGATCCGCCAAGCAGCTCAGGCAGTACAGGCCCGTAGGCGTTAAGGGTATTTTGCGAGGCCTTACGGGTGGCGATTTTGGCCGGATTAGCCTGCAGCTCGGTAATATATTTCTGGGTTGTTGCCTCCCACTCCTTCGGCAGTCCACCGCTCATCCGGCGAGAAAACTCTGCCGCCAGTTCCGGATAGGCTTGTTGGTAAGCTGCGAACTTCTCCTTCCAGCCCTGTTGCGCTTTTTCGCCTTTCTCGCGTGCATCCCACGCCCGGTAAATCTCTTTGGGGATCTCAAAAGCAGGATGATGCCACCCCAGTTTCTGCCGGGTCAGCGCCACCTCTTCTTCGCCCAGCGCAGCGCCGTGCGCTTCCTCTTTTCCGGCTTTATTTGGTGATCCAAAACCAATCACCGTACGGCAGATAATCAGCGACGGTTTATCGGTAACAGCCTGCGCTTCCTGAATGGCTTTTTTCACCGCCTCAGGGTCATGACCGTCAATCTCGTGCACCACATGCCAGTGATAAGCCTCAAAGCGTTTTGCAGTATCGTCGGTAAACCAGCCGTCGGTTTCGCCATCAATCGAGATGCCGTTGTGATCGTAGAAGCCGATGAGTTTGCCAAGCCCCAACGTGCCCGCCAGCGAACAAGCCTCGTGTGAAATACCCTCCATCAGACAGCCGTCGCCCATAAAGACCCAGGTAAAGTGGTCAACAATCTCATGGTCTGGCTGGTTAAACTGCGCTGCCAGCGTTCGCTCGGCAATGGCCATGCCGACGGCGTTGGCTAACCCCTGGCCCAGCGGTCCGGTGGTGGTTTCCACGCCCGGTGTGTAGCCAATTTCCGGGTGACCTGGCGTTTTCGAATGGAGTTGACGGAAGTTCTTTAATTCTTCGATCGGCAGGTCGTAACCGGAAAGATGCAACAGGCTGTAAAGCAGCATTGAGGCGTGGCCGTTGGACAGAATAAACCGGTCACGATCGTACCAGGTGGGATCGGTCGGGTTATGGCGTAGAAAATCGTTCCACAGCACTTCGGCGATATCGGCCATCCCCATTGGTGCTCCAGGGTGGCCGGAGTTAGCTTTTTGGACGGCATCCATACTTAGCGCACGAATGGCATTGGCAAGCTCTTTACGGGTCATAGGAAATACTCCTTGAAAAGTAAAGTGTTAGATGCGTGTTGTGATTCACACTTTTGGGAAAATTGTGGGCGTTGTCAGCAAAAAGCATAGCAGACAAGCATGGTATTGCTGGATTAAGCAGGTAACATGGCTGTTATAAATTGATAACAAATTCTTTCTTTGAATGGTGAGAGTTTGGGGACCTTCAAAGTTTGTGCCGTTGACTGAGGTGATAATGTGCGGCTCAGTAGAATGGTTACCCGCGCCACTTTTTTGATAGATACGTGAAAGGAACAACAAGATGGATGACCAGTTAAAACAAAGCGCCCTCGATTTCCACGAATTTCCGGTACCCGGTAAAATCCAGGTTTCTCCGACCAAGCCTCTGGCAACGCAGCGCGACCTGGCGCTGGCCTATTCGCCGGGCGTGGCTGCACCGTGTCTTGAAATTGAAAAGGACCCGCTGGCAGCCTACAAGTACACCGCGCGCGGCAACCTGGTTGCGGTTATTTCCAACGGTACAGCGGTGCTGGGTCTCGGCAACATTGGCGCGTTGGCCGGCAAACCGGTGATGGAAGGTAAAGGCGTTCTGTTTAAGAAATTCGCCGGGATCGACGTGTTCGACATTGAAGTCGATGAACTCGATCCGGATAAATTTATCAATGTGGTTGCGGCCCTGGAACCCACGTTTGGCGGTATCAACCTCGAAGATATCAAAGCGCCGGAGTGCTTCTACATTGAGCAAAAACTGCGCGAACGCATGAATATTCCGGTCTTCCACGATGACCAGCACGGTACGGCAATCATCAGTACTGCCGCAATTCTGAACGGTCTGCGGGTGGTTGAGAAAAATATCTCTGATGTGCGCATGGTGGTGTCTGGCGCAGGCGCGGCGGCGATTGCCTGTATGAACCTGCTGGTAGCGCTGGGTATGCAGAAACACAATATTGTGGTCTGTGACTCCAAAGGCGTGATTTACAAAGACCGCGAACCGAACATGGCGGAAACCAAAGCGGCTTACGCGGTGGTGGATGATGGTAAGCGCACGCTGGATGATGTTATTGACGGCGCAGATATTTTCCTCGGCTGCTCGGGCCCGAAAGTGCTGACGCAGGAAATGGTTAAGAAGATGGCGCGTGCGCCAATGATTCTGGCACTCGCCAACCCGGAGCCGGAAATCCTGCCGCCGCTGGCAAAAGAGGTGCGTTCCGACGCCATCATCTGTACCGGTCGTTCAGACTACCCGAACCAGGTTAACAACGTCCTGTGCTTCCCGTTCATCTTCCGCGGTGCGCTGGACGTTGGTGCGACGGCCATCAACGAAGAGATGAAACTGGCGGCGGTGCACGCCATTGCTGAGCTGGCGCATGCCGAGCAGAGTGAAGTGGTGGCCTCTGCTTATGGCGATCAGGACCTGAGCTTCGGCCCGGAATACATCATTCCGAAACCGTTCGACCCGCGTCTGATCGTCAAAATCGCCCCTGCTGTGGCGAAAGCGGCGATGGACTCCGGCGTGGCAACGCGTCCGATTGCCGACTTTGACGCTTACATCGATAAGCTGACCGAATTCGTCTACAAAACCAACCTGTTCATGAAGCCGATTTTCTCCCTGGCACGCAAAGCGCCGAAGCGTGTGGTGCTGACCGAAGGGGAAGAGGCGCGCGTATTGCATGCTACCCAGGAGCTGATCACGTTAGGGCTGGCAAAACCGATCCTGATCGGTCGTCCAAGCGTTATTGAAATGCGTATCCAGAAACTGGGGCTGCAGATCAAAGCGGGCGTCGATTTTGAAATCGTCAACAATGAGTCCGATCCGCGCTTTAAAGAGTACTGGAGCGAGTACTACCAGATTATGAAGCGTCGTGGGATTACCCAGGAGCAGGCGCAGCGTGCGGTGATCGCCAACACCACGGTGATCGGCGCAATCATGGTACAGCGTGGCGAAGCGGATGCGATGATCTGCGGTACGATTGGCGACTACCATGAGCACTTCAGCGTGGTGAAAGAGGTGTTTGGTCATCGTGATGGCGTGCATACTGCCGGAGCGATGAACGCCTTGCTGCTGCCAAGTGGTAACACCTTTATCGCCGATACTTACGTCAACGACGATCCTACGCCTGAGCAACTGGCTGAAATCGCCGTGATGGCGGCAGAGACCGTGCGTCGCTTTGGTATTGAACCGAAGGTAGCGTTGCTCTCGCACTCCAACTTTGGTTCCTCTGACTGCCCGTCGGCCAGCAAAATGCGCGAAGCGCTGGAGCTGATTAAGGCGCGTGCGCCAGAGTTGATGATTGACGGCGAAATGCACGGCGACGCTGCGCTGGTGGAAAGCATCCGTAATGACCGCATGCCGGACAGTCCGTTGAAAGGCTCTGCAAATATTCTGGTGATGCCGAATATGGAAGCGGCCCGTATTAGTTACAACTTACTACGCGTTTCCAGTTCTGAAGGCGTAACGGTGGGCCCGGTGCTTATGGGGGTTGCGAAACCTGTTCATGTATTAACGCCGATCGCCTCTGTTCGTCGTATCGTTAATATGGTGGCGCTGGCGGTTGTAGAAGCTCAAACACAGCCGCTGTAATTTCACTTTAATTTATTTCCGGCGCGGGTTTCTCCCGCGCCTTTTTATTTTCCCTTTCTTAGTGATCTACTTCACCTTTTAAACCTGGTTGCCGAATTTTGTTATTTACTCTGACAAAAAATTGCCACGATGAGGGCAGTTTTAGCGGAGGCGGTGAGCAATGGAAAAAGAACGCATTATTCAGGAATTTGTGCCGGGGAAACAGGTCACGCTGGCGCATCTCATTGCGCACCCCGGCGAGGAATTAGCGAAAAAGATCGGCGTTCCCGAAGCGGGCGCTATCGGCATCATGACGCTGACGCCAGGCGAAACCGCGATGATTGCCGGTGACTTAGCCATGAAGGCGGCGGATGTACATATCGGTTTTCTCGATAGATTCAGCGGTGCACTGGTGATCTACGGCTCGGTAGGCGCAGTAGAAGAAGCGTTATTACAGACGGTAAGCGGTCTGGGTCGATTATTAAATTTCACTTTGTGTAACCTGACAAAAAGTTAATCAGAGGCGGCGATGAAACGTATTGCGTTTGTCGGTACGGTGGGGGCGGGGAAAACAACGCTCTTTAATGCGCTACAGGGGAATTATTCCCTCGCCAGAAAAACACAGGCCGTGGAGTTTAATGAAAATGGCGATATCGATACGCCAGGGGAATATTTTAGCCATCCGCGCTGGTATCACGCCTTAATTACCACGCTGCAGGATGTCGATACGTTGATTTATATACACGCGGCAAATGATAAAGAAAGTCGCTTACCTGCCGGGCTGTTGGATATCGGCGCCAGTAAACGACAAATCGCCGTTATCAGTAAAACGGACATGCCGGATGCCGACGTCGCCGCAACGCGACAACTACTTCGTGGGATGGGGTTTCAGGAGCCGATTTTTGAGCTCAATAGCCATGACCCGCGCAGCGTGCAGCACCTGGTGGATTATCTGACTGAGCTCAGCCAAAAGGAGGAAAGGGCAGGTGAAAAAACTCATCACAGCTAACGATATTCGTGCGGCCCACGCACGCGGCGAACAGGAAATGTCGGTTGTTCTGCGCGCCAGCATCATCACCCCGGAGGCGCGCGAAGTTGCGGAGCTGCTGGGCGTTACCATCAGTGAATGCGATGAATCCGCGCCAACCGCCGCCGCTACTCCGGCTGCGGTGGATGATGGCAAAACGGAAAGCCAGCGTATTCGCGAAACCATCATTGCGCAGTTACCCGAAGGGCAGTTTACCGAAAGCCTGGTCGCCCAACTGATGGACAAAGTTATGAAGGAGAAGCAGTCGCTGGAGCAGGGCGGAATGCAGCCGAGCTTTAACTCGGTGACCGGCAAAGGCGGCGTCAAAGTCATCGATGGCAGCAGCGTGAAGTTTGGTCGTTTTGACGGCGCGCAGCCGCACTGTGTGGGCTTAACCGATCTGGTGACCGACCAGGACGGTAGCAGCATGGCCGCCGGGTTCATGCAGTGGGATAACGCCTTTTTCCCATGGACGCTGAACTACGACGAAATCGACATGATTCTGGAAGGCGAGCTGCACGTTCGCCACGAAGGCGAAACCATGATTGCAAAAGCCGGGGATGTAATGTTTATCCCGAAAGGTTCCAGCATCGAATTTGGTACGCCATCGACGGTGAAATTTCTGTATGTGGCCTGGCCTGCGAACTGGCAGTCCTGCTAAGGCGGATGTATGAAGGATTTCATTACCGAAGCATGGCTCAGAGCGAATCATACGCTCAGCGAAGGGGCTGAAATTCATCTCCCCGCTGACGCTCGCCTGACGCCGTCTGCCCGGGAATTACTGGAAAGCCGACATCTGCGTATTAAGTTTATCGACGAGCAGGGCAGCCTGTTTATTGATGACGAAGAACAGCAGCCGCAGCCGGTGCATGGATTAACCAGCAGTGATACGCATCCACAGGCCAGCTGCGAACTGTGCCATCAACCGGTGGCGAAGAAACCGGACACCCTGACGCATCTGACCGCGGACAAGATGGTCGCCAAAAGTGACCCTCGGCTGGGATTTCGCGCCGCGCTGGACAGCACCATCGCCCTGGCCGTGTGGTTGCAGATTGAGATGGCAGAACCGTGGCAGCCGTGGCTGGCGGATATCCGCTCGCGTCTGGGCAATATTATGCGCGCTGACGCCATGGATGAGCCGCTGGCAGTACAAGCTGTCGTGGGTTTAAGTGACGAAGATTTACACCGTCTTTCGCATCAACCGCTGCGCTATCTGGACCACGACCATCTGGTGCCTGAAGCCAGTCATGGACGTGATTGCGCGCTGCTTAATCTGCTGCGTACTAAAGTCCGTGAAACGGAGACGGTGGCGGCCCAGGTGTTCATCACTCGCAGTTTTGAGGTTATGCGACCGGACATTATGCAGGCGCTCAACCGCCTTTCCAGTACGGTCTACGTGATGATGATTCTGAGCGTTGCGAAGCATCCGCTGACGGTTAACCAAATTCAACAGCGACTGGGGGAGAAGCAATGATCATTGAACGTGCTCGTCAACTCGCCCAACGCTCACCGGCACGGGTGGTGTTCCCGGATGCGCTGGATGTCCGGGTGCTGAAGGCGGCGAATTACCTGCACCAGCACGGTCTGGCACATCCCATTCTCGTCGCCAGTCCGTTTGCGCTGCGCCAGTTTGCCCTCAGTCACCGGGTGGCAATGGATGGCATTCAGGTTATCGATCCGCAAAGCAATCAGCCAATGCGCGAAGAGTTTGCGCTGCGCTGGCTGGCCCGCGCGGGAGATAAAACGCCTGCAGATGCGCTGGAAAAACTCAACGATCCGCTGATGTTCGCCGCGGCAATGGTCAGCGCGGGTAAAGCTGACGTCTGCATTGCGGGCAATCTCTCATCAACAGCGAACGTGCTGCGTGCCGGATTACGCATTATCGGGCTACAGCCTGGCTGTAAAACGCTGTCGTCAATTTTCCTGATGCTGCCGCAGTACCTTGGGCCGTCATTAGGGTTTGCCGATTGCAGCGTCGTGCCGCAGCCCACCGCCGCACAGTTGGCGGATATTGCGATTGCCAGCGCACAGACATGGCAGGCGATCACTGGTGAAGAGCCGCGCGTGGCCATGCTGTCGTTTTCAAGTAATGGCAGTGCTCGCCATCCTAACGTCGCTAACGTGCAGCAGGCGACCGAGATCGTTCGTGAGCGTGCCCCGCAGCTTACCGTGGACGGAGAACTGCAATTTGATGCCGCCTTTGTTCCGGATGTCGCTGCGCAAAAAGCGCCCGCCAGTCCGTTAAAGGGCAATGCCAATGTGATGGTCTTCCCATCGCTGGAGGCAGGCAATATTGGCTACAAAATCGCTCAGCGTCTGGGAGGGTATCGCGCAGTAGGTCCGTTGATTCAAGGGCTTGCCGCACCGCTTCATGACCTCTCTCGTGGCTGTAGCGTACAGGAAATTATCGAACTGGCGTTGGTGGCAGCAGTGCCGCGCCAGACTGACGTGAGTCGTGAAAACGCCTCGCACACACTGGTTAATACACAAAATCATTCGCGCAGCGTCGAGGCGGCAAGTGCGGGAACCTCAGGAGCTTACTTAAGTAAGTGACTGAGGTGAGCAAACGCAGCCAACAAAGAGGCGGTGTGAAGGATGAAGTGTATGTATAGGTCCCGTTCTGGACCCCTTAATGAGAGGAAAACACAATGGAAGCATTAGGAATGATTGAAACCCGGGGCCTGGTTGCACTGATTGAGGCTTCTGACGCAATGGTTAAAGCGGCACGCGTGAAACTGGTTGGCGTGAAGCAGATCGGCGGCGGCCTGGTTACTGCCATGGTCCGTGGCGACGTAGCGGCGTGTAAAGCTGCAACGGACGCAGGTGCTGCGGCTGCACAGCGTATTGGCGAGCTGGTTTCCGTACACGTGATCCCACGTCCGCATGGCGATCTGGAAGAAGTGTTCCCGATCAGCTTTAAAGGCGACAGCAACGACATGTAAGTCGTCCATGTGACGCCACAGACTTCATTGCTGGCGTCACCCTCTCTCCTTTTCACATTACCTTCTGCGGAGGGTAGGGGGAGGTTTTACCTGAAATATGCCACGGAGGCGCGTATGAAACTGGCAATCGTTACAGGACAAATTGTTTGTACCGTACGCCATCAGGGGCTCGCGCACGACAAGTTGCTGATGGTGGAAATGATTGACGCCCAGGGAAATCCCGACGGGCAATGTGCTGTTGCTATCGACAGCATCGGGGCGGGAACCGGAGAGTGGGTGCTGCTGGTCAGCGGAAGCTCCGCCCGTCAGGCGCACCGGAATGAATCATCGCCTGTCGATCTGTGCGTGATTGGCATTGTCGATGAAGTGGTGGCAGGTGGTCAGGTGATCTTCCATAAATAAGGCAGAAAATCATGAATCAACAGGATATTGAACAGGTCGTGAAAGCGGTACTGCTGAAAATGAAAGACAGCAGCCAACCCGTCAGTGCCGTTCAAGAAATGGGCGTTTTTGCCTCCCTGGATGACGCAGTGGCGGCAGCAAAACTGGCCCAGCAGGGGCTGAAAAGCGTCGCCATGCGCCAACTGGCTATCACGGCTCTACGTGAGGCGGGCGAAAAGCACGCCAGAGAATTAGCGGAACTTGCCGTCACTGAAACCGGCATGGGACGCGTCGAAGATAAATTTGCCAAAAACGTGGCGCAGGCGCGCGGCACGCCGGGGGTGGAATGCCTGTCTCCACAGGTTCTGACCGGCGATAACGGTCTGACGCTGATTGAAAACGCGCCGTGGGGCGTGGTGGCCTCGGTAACCCCGTCTACCAACCCGGCCGCGACTGTCATTAACAACGCCATTAGCCTGATTGCCGCTGGTAACAGCGTGGTCTTCGCACCGCATCCGGCGGCGAAAAAAGTTTCTCAGCGCGCTATCACTCTGCTTAACCAGGCGGTAGTTGCCGCAGGCGGTCCGGCAAACCTGTTGGTAACGGTTGCCAACCCGGATATCGAGACTGCCCAGCGTCTGTTCAAGTACCCAGGTATCGGCCTGCTGGTGGTGACCGGCGGTGAAGCCGTAGTGGACGCCGCGCGTAAGCACACCAACAAACGTCTGATCGCCGCTGGTGCGGGTAATCCACCAGTGGTGGTTGATGAAACGGCTGACCTGGTACGCGCGGCGCAGTCGATAGTCAAAGGTGCATCGTTTGACAACAACATCATCTGCGCCGACGAAAAAGTGTTGATCGTGGTCGATAGCGTCGCTGATGAACTGATGCGTCTGATGGAAAGCCAGCATGCGGTGAAACTGACCGCGGCTCAGGCCGAACAGCTGCAGCCGGTGCTGCTGAAAAATATCGATGAGCGCGGTAAAGGCACAGTCAGTCGTGACTGGGTCGGACGCGATGCCGGAAAAATCGCTGCGGCGATTGGTCTGAACGTACCGGAGCAAACCCGTCTGTTGTTCGTCGAAACCTCCGCGACGCATCCGTTTGCCGTTACCGAACTGATGATGCCGGTGCTGCCGGTCGTACGGGTTGCCAACGTCGATGAAGCCATTGAACTGGCGGTCAAGCTTGAAGGCGGCTGCCACCATACGGCGGCGATGCACTCACGCAATATCGACAACATGAACCGTATGGCAAACGCCATTGATACCAGCATCTTCGTTAAGAACGGACCGTGCATTGCCGGTCTTGGGTTGGGCGGTGAAGGCTGGACCACGATGACCATTACCACACCAACCGGGGAAGGGGTGACCAGTGCGCGTACGTTTGTGCGTCTGCGTCGCTGTGTGTTGGTAGACGCCTTCAGAATTGTATAAGGAGTAAATGAGATGGCGCACGACGAACAACGTTGGTTGACACCCAGACTGCTAAAAGCGGCAACGCTATGTAACCAGACGCCCGCAAAGAGCGATTCACCGCTGTGGTTGGGCATTGATTTGGGAACGTGTGATGTGGTGTCGATGGTTGTGGACAGTGACGGACAGCCGGTCGCAGTTTGCCTGGACTGGGCCGATGTCGTGCGCGATGGCATCGTCTGGGATTTCTTTGGTGCGGTGACCATCGTTCGTCGCCATCTCGATACGCTCGAACAACAGCTGGGTTGCCGCTTTACCCATGCGGCAACCTCATTTCCGCCGGGAACTGACCCACGCATTTCTATTAACGTGCTGGAGTCTGCCGGGCTTGAAGTGAGCCATGTGCTCGACGAACCAACCGCGGTGGCGGATCTGTTGCAGCTCGATAACGCTGGCGTGGTGGATATTGGCGGTGGCACTACCGGGATTGCGATTGTTAAGCAGGGCAAGGTGACCTACTCCGCCGATGAAGCAACCGGTGGGCACCATATTTCTCTGACGCTGGCCGGGAACCGTCGTATCCAGCTGGAAGAAGCCGAGCAGTACAAACGCAGCAACGGCAAAGAAATCTGGCCGGTGGTGAAGCCTGTCTACGAAAAGATGGCGGAAATCGTGGCGCACCATATTGCCGGACAGGATGTCGCTGATTTGTGGCTGGCCGGTGGTTCCTGTATGCAGCCGGGCGTTGATGAACTGTTCCGTAAGCGTTTCCCGGAACTGCAGGTGCATTTACCCCAGCACAGCCTGTTTATGACTCCGCTGGCGATTGCAAATAGCGGAAAAGAAAAAGCGGAAGGAATCTATGCAAGCTGAATTGCAGACCGCGCTCTTTCAGGCATTCGATACCCTGAATCTGCAACGCGTAAAAACGTTTAGCGTTCCCCCGGTTACGTTATGTGGACTGGGAGCGCTCAGTACCTGCGGACAGGAAGCACAAACGCGCGGACTGACGCATATGTTCGTCATGGTTGACAGCTTTCTGCATCAGGCGGGGATGACCGCCGCACTGGAGCGCAGCCTGGCGATGAAAGGTGTGGCAATGACGCTGTGGCCATGTCCGGTAGGCGAGCCGTGCATTACGGACGTCTGTGCGGCAGTCGCGCAACTGCGTGAATCGAAGTGTGATGGCGTTGTGGCCTTCGGCGGTGGCTCCGTACTGGATGCCGCCAAGGCAGTGGCGTTGCTGGTGACGAATCCCACCCAGACGCTGGCTGATATGGACGAGCAAAGCGCGTTACGCCCGCGTCTGCCGCTGATTGCCGTACCGACTACCGCCGGAACGGGCTCAGAAACCACGAACGTCACGGTGATTATCGACGCCGCGACCGGACTCAAAAAAGTGCTGGCCCACGCAACCCTGATGCCGGATGTGGCGATCCTTGATGCCGCATTGACGGAAGGTGTGCCTGCACACGTAACGGCGATGACCGGGATTGATGCACTGACGCACGCCGTTGAAGCGTATAGCGCGCTGAACGCGACGCCGTTTACCGACAGCCTGGCGATTGGCGCGATTGCGATGATCGGTAAATCGCTGCCGAAGGCCGTCGGCTACGGTCAGGATCTGGCGGCGCGCGAAAGCATGCTGCTGGCTTCCTGTATGGCCGGGATGGCGTTTTCCAGCGCAGGGCTGGGCCTGTGCCATGCGATGGCGCACCAGCCGGGTGCGACGTTGCACATCCCGCACGGACAGGCTAACGCCATGCTGCTTCCTACGGTAATGGGTTTCAACCGTATGGTGTGTCGTGAGCGCTTCAGCCATATCGGACGGGCGTTAACCAACAAGAAATCGGACGATCGCGATGCCATCAACGCGGTCGGTGAGTTGATTAGCGAAGTGGGCCAGACCAAACGACTCTCTGACGTTGGGGCAAAGCCCGAGCATTACAGCGCATGGGCTCACGCCGCGCTGGAGGATATTTGTATTCGCAGTAACCCACGGACCGCCACGCAGGCACAGATCATCGACCTGTACGCGGCTGCCGGGTAATGCCTGTAGGCCGGATAAGGTGCTCGCACCGCCATCCGGCAATAACACGGCGTTAATGCCGGAGGCGACGTAAACGTCTTATCCGGCCTACAAATCACAAATGACAGGGAGTAGGGGCTATGGGAATTAACGAAATCATCATGTACATCATGATGTTCTTTATGCTGATTGCCGCCGTGGACAGGATCCTGTCGCAGTTCGGCGGTTCGGCACGCTTCCTCGGTAAGTTCGGTAAGAGTATTGAGGGATCGGGCGGCCAGTTTGAAGAAGGCTTTATGGCGATGGGCGCGCTGGGTCTGGCGATGGTTGGTATGACCGCGCTGGCACCGGTACTGGCGCATGTGCTCGGGCCAGTGATTATTCCGCTGTATGAAATGTTGGGCGCGAACCCGTCGATGTTTGCCGGAACGCTGCTGGCGTGCGATATGGGCGGCTTCTTCCTGGCGAAAGAACTGGCGGGCGGCGACGTGGCGGCGTGGCTGTACTCTGGCCTGATCCTCGGGGCGATGATGGGGCCGACGCTGGTCTTCTCCATTCCGGTTGCACTGGGGATTATTGAACCGTCTGACCGCCGTTATCTGGCGCTGGGCGTGCTGGCGGGTATCGTCACCATTCCGATTGGTTGTATTGCGGGCGGTTTGATTGCGATGTACTCCGGCGTCGAAATCAACGGACAGCCGGTGGAATTCACCTTCGCGCTGATCCTGATGAATATGATCCCGGTGTTGATCGTGGCTGTGCTGGTGGCGCTGGGACTGAAATTCATCCCGGAAAAAATGATCAACGGCTTCCAGATCTTCGCGAAATTCCTGGTGGCGCTGATCACCATCGGCCTGGCAGCAGCGGTGGTTAAATTCCTGCTCGGCTGGGAGCTGATCCCAGGTCTTGATCCTATCTTCATGGCTCCGGGCGACAAGCCGGGTGAAGTGATGCGCGCCATCGAAGTTATCGGTTCTATTTCCTGCGTACTGCTCGGCGCGTACCCAATGGTGTTGCTGCTGACTCGCTGGTTTGAAAAACCGCTGATGAGCGTCGGTAACCTGTTAAAAATCAATAATATTGCGGCTGCCGGTATGGTCGCGACGCTGGCGAACAACATCCCAATGTTCGGCATGATGAAGAATATGGATACCCGCGGCAAAGTGATCAACTGCGCCTTTGCGGTCTCCGCGGCCTTTGCACTGGGTGACCACTTAGGCTTCGCCGCTGCCAACATGAACGCGATGATCTTCCCGATGATTGTCGGCAAGCTGATTGGCGGCGTGACGGCGATTGGTGTGGCTATGCTGTTGGTACCGAAAGATGAAGATGTGCCAGCTGAAGTAGAAACCAACCCGGAGGCGCAATCGTGAATACTCGCCAGCTACTGAGCGTCGGTATCGATATCGGCACCACCACCACTCAGGTCATTTTCTCGCGCCTTGAGCTGGTCAACCGTGCGGCAGTGTCGCAGGTGCCGCGCTACGAATTCATCAAACGCGAAATTAGCTGGCAAAGCCCGGTGTTCTTGACCCCCGTTGATAAGCAGGGCGGGTTGAAGGAGGCCGAACTTAAGGCGCTAATCCTCGCCCAGTATCAGGCGGCGGGTATTGCGCCTGAGACTGTCGATTCCGGCGCGATCATCATCACCGGAGAAAGTGCCAAAACTCGTAATGCGCGTCCGGCGGTGATGGCGCTCTCTCAGTCTCTGGGGGACTTCGTGGTTGCCAGCGCCGGTCCGCATCTGGAATCGGTGATTGCCGGTCACGGCGCGGGGGCACAAACCCTGTCCGAGCAGAAGTTGTGCCGCGTACTGAATATCGACATCGGTGGCGGTACGTCGAACTACGTTCTGTTCGATGCCGGAAAGGTCAGCGGTTCGGCTTGCCTCAACGTCGGCGGACGACTGCTGGAAACGGACGGCCAGGGGCGAGTAGTGCATGCGCATCAGCCGGGGCAGATGATTGTTGATGACGTATTTGGTCCGGGCACTGATGCCCGAACTCTCAATGCGGCGCAGCTTGTTCAGGTAGCCCGACGGATGGCGGCGCTGATTGTGGAGGTGATCGACGGCACGTTATCACCGCTGGCACAGGCGCTGATGCAAACCGGCCTGTTACCGGCGGGCGTGAAACCGGAAGTGATTACGTTGTCCGGCGGGGTGGGCGAGTGCTACCGCAACCAACCAGCCGATCCGTTCTGTTTTTCCGACATTGGCCCGCTGTTAGCGACGGCTCTGCATGAACATCCGCGCCTGCGTGAGATGAACGTGCAGTTCCCGGCGCAAACCGTGCGCGCCACGGTGATTGGCGCCGGTGCGCATACGCTGTCGCTTTCGGGCAGCACCATCTGGCTGGAAGGTGTGGCGCTTCCGCTGCGCAATCTGCCGGTGGCGATTCCGGTTGATGAGGCTGATTTGGTGGCCGCCTGGCAACAGGCGCTAATGCAGCTCGATCTTGACCCGCAAACAGACGCCTACGTGCTGGCGCTGCCCGGTTCACTGCCGGTGCGCTACGCCGCGCTGTTAACGGTGATTGATGCGCTGCTGGCCTTCGTCGCGCGCTATCCGAATCCGCATCCCCTGCTGGTGGTAGCCGAGCAGGATTTTGGTAAGGCCCTGGGCATGCTGTTACGCCCACAGTTACAGCAACACCCGCTGGCAGTCATCGATGAGGTGGTTGTCCGGGCGGGGGACTATATCGACATTGGTACGCCTCTTTTTGGCGGATCGGTTGTGCCGGTGACGGTGAAATCACTCGCATTTCCTTCCTGAGGGAACGACTTATGAAACTAAAGACCACATTGTTCGGCAATGTTTATCAGTTTAAGGATGTTAAAGAGGTGCTGGCAAAAGCCAACGAACTGCGTTCGGGGGATGTGCTGGCAGGAGTGGCCGCAACCAGTTCGCAGGAACGCGTGGCGGCCAAGCAGGTACTGTCGGAAATGACGGTGGCGGATATCCGCAATAACCCGGTGATTTCCTATGAAGAGGACTGTGTAACGCGTCTGATTCAGGATGACGTCAACGAAACGGCCTATAACCGTATCAAAAACTGGAGCATCAGCGAGCTGCGCGAGTACGTGTTGAGCGATGAAACCTCCGTGGATGACATTGCGTTTACACGTAAAGGGTTAACGTCGGAAGTGGTCGCCGCGGTAGCAAAAATTTGCTCCAACGCGGACCTGATCTACGGCGGTAAGAAAATGCCGGTGATCAAAAAGGCCAATACCACCATCGGTCTGCCGGGCACCTTTAGCTGCCGTTTGCAGCCGAACGACACCCGTGATGACGTGCAGAGTATTGCCGCACAAATCTACGAAGGGTTGTCCTTCGGGGCGGGCGATGCGGTGATTGGTGTAAACCCGGTAACGGATGACGTGGAAAACTTAAGCCGCGTACTGGATACCGTGTATGGCGTCATCGACAAATTCAACATCCCGACCCAGGGCTGCGTACTGGCACACGTGACTACCCAGATCGAAGCGATTCGTCGCGGTGCGCCGGGCGGGCTGATTTTCCAGAGTATCTGCGGCAGCGAGAAAGGCTTAAAAGAGTTTGGCGTTGAGCTGGCCATGCTGGATGAAGCGCGCGCAGTGGGCGCGGAGTTCAACCGTATCGCCGGGGAAAACTGCCTGTACTTCGAAACCGGGCAAGGGTCTGCGCTTTCCGCGGGCGCGAACTTCGGTGCCGATCAGGTGACGATGGAAGCACGTAACTACGGGCTGGCGCGCCACTACGATCCGTTCCTGGTGAACACCGTGGTGGGCTTTATCGGGCCGGAGTATCTCTACAACGACCGTCAGATTATTCGTGCCGGTCTGGAAGATCACTTCATGGGCAAGCTGAGCGGCATCTCAATGGGCTGCGACTGCTGCTACACCAACCATGCTGATGCTGACCAGAACCTTAACGAAAACCTGATGATTCTGCTCGCCACCGCTGGCTGCAACTACATCATGGGCATGCCGCTCGGTGACGACATCATGCTCAACTATCAGACTACCGCCTTCCACGACACCGCGACCGTGCGTCAGCTGCTGAACCTGCGTCCGTCGCCGGAGTTTGAACGCTGGCTGGAAACCATGGGCATTATGGCAAACGGTCGCCTGACCAAACGGGCGGGCGATCCGTCACTGTTCTTCTGATGACGCGGGGATGACACACGATGGATCAAAAACAGATTGAAGAAATTGTACGCAGCGTAATGGCGTCAATGGGTGAGTCTCAACCGCAGGCTCAAGAATCGTCAGCACCAGCAAAATGCAGCACCACGCAGTGCGCCGCGCCGACCGGTGAAAGCTGTGCGATGGACTTAGGCTCAGCCGAAGCCAAAGCGTGGATTGGCGTTGAGAATCCGCACCGCGCAGAGGTATTGACCGAACTGCGCCGTAGCACCGCTGCGCGTGTATGTACCGGTCGTGCCGGTCCGCGTCCGCGTACCCAGGCGCTGCTGCGTTTCCTGGCTGACCACTCGCGTTCGAAAGATACGGTATTGAAAGAAGTGCCGGAAGAGTGGGTAAAAGCCCAGGGACTGCTGGAAGTGCGCTCGGAAATCAGCGACAAAAACCTGTATCTGACGCGTCCAGACATGGGGCGTCGTCTGAGTGCGGAAGCCATTGAAGCACTGAAATCACAGTGTGTAATGAATCCGGATGTGCAGGTGATTATTTCTGATGGCCTGTCTACCGATGCGATTACCGCCAACTACGAAGAGATCCTGCCGCCGCTGTTGTCGGGCTTAAAACAGGCTGGATTGAAGGTCGGGACGCCGTTCTTTGTTCGCTATGGGCGCGTGAAAATCGAAGATCAGATCGGCGAACTGCTGGGTGCAAAAGCGGTGATCCTGCTGGTTGGTGAACGTCCGGGCCTCGGCCAGTCGGAAAGTCTTTCTTGCTACGCCGTCTATTCGCCGCGTGTGGCGACCACCGTTGAGGCTGACCGTACCTGTATCTCGAACATTCACCAGGGCGGTACGCCACCGGTTGAAGCGGCGGCGGTGATTGTGGATTTGGCCAAGCGCATGCTGGAGCAAAAAGCATCCGGCATCAATATGACCCGTTAAGGAGGCATCATGCCAGCATTAGATTTAATTAGACCTTCAGTCACCGCGATGCGTGTGATTGCCTCGGTAAATGACGGTTTTGCCCGCGAACTTAAATTACCGCCACATATACGTAGCCTCGGACTCATCACAGCAGATTCTGATGACGTGGCGTATATTGCCGCAGACGAAGCGACAAAACAGGCAATGGTCGAAGTGGTTTATGGCCGCTCGCTGTATGCCGGTGCGGCGCACAGTCCCTCTCCAACCTCGGGCGAAGTGCTGATTATGCTCGGTGGACCAAACCCGGCCGAAGTTCGCGCAGGTCTGGACGCGATGGTGGCCAATATTGAAAGCGGGGCGGCATTCCAGTGGGCGAATGACGCAGAAGATACCGCCTTCCTGGCGCATGTGGTTTCGCGTACCGGTTCGTATCTTTCCGCGACCGCGGGATGCCGACTAGGCGATCCGATGGCGTATCTGGTGGCGCCGCCGCTGGAAGCGACATTTGGTATTGATGCCGCGCTGAAATCTGCCGATGTACAACTGGTGACCTATGTACCACCGCCGTCAGAAACCAACTATTCAGCAGCGTTTTTGACCGGTAGCCAGGCTGCTTGTAAAGCCGCATGTAACGCCTTTGCTGATGCCGTTCTGGATATTGCCCGTAATCCAATCCAGCGCGCGTAAGAGAGGTAGTGATGATCAATGCACTGGGATTACTGGAAGTGGATGGCATGGTGGCTGCCGTGGACGCGGCGGATGCCATGCTGAAAGCCGCGAACGTGCGCCTGCTTAGCCACGAAGTGCTCGATCCTGGTCGGCTGACGCTGGTGGTGGAAGGCGATCTGGCGGCATGCCGCGCAGCGCTGGATGCTGGCAGTGCAGCCGCAGCGCGTACGGGCCGTGTTATCAGCCGTAAGGAAATAGGCCGGCCGGACGATGACACCCAGTGGCTGATCGGCGGTTTTAAACGCCAGCCGAAGAAACCTGAACAGAAGCCAGAAGCGAAAACAGAAGTGAAACCAGAGAAGACACAAGACGCCCCCGTGACGTCTGAATCCTCTGCCCAACTTCTGACGCTGTTAGCATCGGTCCGTCAAGGAATGACGGCAGGGGAAGTGGCCGCCCACTTTGGCTGGTCACTTGATGAAGCCAGAAAGGCGCTGGAACAGCTCTTTTCTGACGGAGCGTTGCGTAAACGCAGTAGTCGCTATCGCTTAAAAAATTAACCTGTCGGAGGGCCGGGGGCTTCGTTGAAGCTTCCGGCTTAAAAGATCATGAAAAAGAAACGTACTGCAAACCTGCACCATCTTTATCATGAAGCATTACCCGAAGACGTTAAACTGACGCCGAAAGTGGAGGTGGACAACGTTCACCAGCGGCGTACAACGGATGTGTATGAGCATGCTCTGACGATAACCGCCTGGCAGCAGATCTACGACCAGCTGCATCCGGGGAAATTTCATGGCGAGTTCACGGAAATCCTGCTCGACGATATTCAGGTGTTCCGTGAATACACCGGACTGGCGCTGCGTCAGTCGTGCCTTGTCTGGCCAAACTCATTTTGGTTTGGCATTCCGGCCACGCGCGGCGAGCAGGGATTTATTGGTACCCAGTGTTTGGGTAGCGCTGAAATTGCCACCCGCCCAGGCGGGACGGAGTTTGAACTGAGTACACCGGATGACTACACCATTTTGGGTGTTGTCATTTCGGAAGAGGCCATTGCTCGTCAGGCCAATTTCCTGCATAACCCGGAAAGGGTGTTGCATATGCTGCGCAATCAGTCGGCGCTGGAAGTTAAAGAACAACATAAAGCCGCGCTATGGGGCTTTGTGCAGCAGGCGCTGGCGACGTTTAGCGAAAACCCGGAAAACCTCCATCAACCTGCGGTACGTAAGGTCTTGGGCGATAACCTGCTGCTGGCGATGGGCACCATGCTGGAAGAAGCGCAGCCGATTATGACTGCGGAGAGCATCAGCCATCAGAGCTATCGTCGCTTGCTGTCGCGTGCGCGCGAATATGTGCTGGAAAATATGTCAGAGCCGCTGACCGTGCTCGACTTATGCAATCAGCTGCACGTTAGCCGCCGGACGTTGCAAAACGCCTTTCACGCGATCCTCGGTATAGGTCCGAATGCCTGGCTGAAACGTATTCGCCTGAACGCCGTGCGTCGTGAGTTGATAAGCCCGTGGTCGCAGAGTGCGACGGTGAAAGACGCCGCCATGCAGTGGGGATTCTGGCATTTAGGGCAGTTTGCCACCGACTACCAGCAGCTGTTTGCGGAGAAACCGTCGTTGACGCTGCATCAGCGTATGCGCCAGTGGGCATGATGAGATTATTGTGCCGGATGCGACGCTAACGCGTTATATCCGGCCTACGGGTTTTGCCGTTGCTGTAAGCCTGATAAGCGTAGCGCCATCAGGTAATTACACCCAGTCGCGGACCTGAATAAATTCGCTAAGGGCAGCTTCCGGGCTGTTCGTTTCCGGCTGCCAGTCATACTCCCAGCGTACCAGCGGCGGCATCGACATCAGAATCGATTCCGTGCGCCCGCCGGTTTGCAAACCGAACAACGTGCCGCGATCCCACACCAGATTAAATTCCACATAGCGCCCACGACGATAAAGCTGGAAATTACGCTCGCGCTCGCCCCAGCTCATCATTTTGCGGCGTTCGACGATGGGCAGATACGCCTCGGTGTAACCTTGACCTACTGCCTGCATAAAGGCGAAGCAGTGGTCGAAATCAGGGGTATTCAAATCATCGAAAAACAGCCCGCCAATGCCGCGCTGCTCGTTACGGTGCTTGAGGAAGAAGTAGTCATCGCACCACTTTTTGTAACGTGGATAAACGTCGTCGCCAAACGGCTGGCACAGATCACGCGCCGTGCGATGCCAGTGAACCGCATCCTCATCAAAGCCGTAGTAGGGCGTTAAGTCAAAGCCGCCGCCAAACCACCACACGGGATCGGCCCCCGGTTTTTCCGCGATAAAAAACCGTACGTTGGCATGGCTGGTTGGAATGTAGGGATTCTGTGGATGCACCACCAGCGAGACGCCCATGGCTTCATAACTGCGCCCGGCAAGCTCCGGGCGATGCGCGGTAGCCGAGGCCGGCATTGCATCGCCGTGGACGTGGGAGAAGTTGACGCCTGCTTGCTCGAAAATACCGCCGTTACGCAACACCCGACTGCGCCCGCCGCCGCCCGCTTCGCGCTGCCAGTTATCCTCAACAAACTCGCTGCCGTCTACGGTGGATAACTGCTGACAAATCTCATCCTGCAGGCTGAGCAGGAACTGTTTTACGCGCTGTGCATCGGGCTTCATGGTTAACGTTTCTTCGAGTGGGCTTTCTGGTTATCAAACCAGTGGAAATAGCTGATGATGCCATTGGCAATCGCGGTGGCGATTTTCTGACGAAACGCTGCCGTACCCAGTAATCGTTCTTCTTCCGGGTTGGTGATGAATGAGGTTTCGACCAGTACCGACGGAATTGATGGCGATTTTAGCACCACGAAGGCGGCCTGTTCCGTGCTGCGACTGTGCAGACGGTGTACCGGCTTGATCTTCTTAAGAATATGCGAGCCTAACGTCAGGCTGTTTTTTATGGTGTCAGTTTGCACCAGATCGAACAGTACCTGCTGCAACAAATGATCTTTGTCGGTGGCCTTTTTTCCGGCGACTTCATCGGCCCGGTTTTCACGATCGGACAGATATTTCGCCATGGCGCTACTGGCGCCGCGATTGGATAAGGCAAAGACCGAAGCACCCGCAGCGCTCGGATTGGTAAAACCGTCGGCGTGGATCGACATGAACAGGTCGGCACCATGTTTGTGGGCGATCTCGACGCGATCGTAGAGCGGAATAAACGTATCGCCGGAGCGGGTCAGGCGTGCATCAATCCCCTGATTACGAAGGATCGAGCGCACGTTTTTGGCAATCGCCAGCACCACGTGCTTTTCTTTCGACCCGTTGCGACCAATTGCGCCGGTATCAATCCCTCCGTGCCCCGGATCAAGGACAACAACGCGCTTAGCGCCGGATTTTTTCGCTTTCGGTTTGCTGTGTCCATTACTGGTCTTTAGCGCTTCTTCTTTAGCGATGGCTTGCGACATGCCTGACAGCGTCAGGGCGGCCAGCCCGGCTTTCAGCACCTGGCGGCGCGATGTGAGTGTTTTTAGTGGTTTAAAAGTGCTCATACGGCCTGAGTTGTAAAAAAAAGGTTCTAAACGTTATATCGTATCGCGTAGTCCGTTGCGACGGATCGAGATAAGAATTGTTTTACTTTTCATTTCAATACGTGACAATTCCGTATTATGCCATTTTTTCCGCCGCTTCGCGTCAGATATTGGCTAAATCAGCCGTTCGAGCCATAATCGCTTTTTAACGTCCTGAAAAGGTACCCAATACCATGGAAATACGCGTTTTTCGCCAGGAAGATTTCGAAGAGGTGATTACCCTCTGGGAGCGTTGTGATTTGCTGCGTCCATGGAACGACCCTGAAATGGACATCGAACGTAAAGTCAATCATGACGTCAGCTTGTTCCTCGTCGCTGAAGTGAACGGTGAGGTGGTCGGTACGGTGATGGGCGGATACGACGGGCATCGTGGTTCCGCCTATTACCTCGGCGTGCATCCTGAGTTTCGCGGTCGCGGTATTGCCAATGCGCTGCTCAACCGGCTGGAGAAAAAGCTCATTGCCCGCGGTTGCCCGAAGATTCAAATCATGGTGCGTGACGATAATGACGTTGTACAGGGCATGTATGAACGTCTGGGCTATGAACATGCGGATGTACTCAATCTGGGCAAGCGTTTGATCGAAGATGAAGAGTACTGAGTTTCATCCGGCCGACTATGACGGTCATGGGCGTCTGCGCCTGCCTTTTCTCTTTTGGTGCGTACTGCTATTGCAGGCACGCACCTGGGTTTTGTTTGTGATTGCCGGTTCTTCCCGTGAGCAGGGCAACACCTTGCTGAATCTGTTTTATCCCGATCATGACGCATTCTGGCTGGGGTTGCTCCCCGGCGTTCCCGCCGTGTTGGCGTTTTTACTCAGCGGGCGACGCTTTGCGTTTCCGGTAATCTGGCGCTGGCTGCGCGGATTATTGATTCTCGCTCAACTGGTGCTGCTGTGCTGGCAGCCGGTGATGTGGCTGGCAGGCGATCCGCTCAACGGCGTCGGGCTGGCGCTGCTGGTGGCGGATATCGTCGCGCTGATCTGGCTGTTAACCAATCAACGTCTGCGCGCCTGTTTTTCCCTTGAGAAAGAATAACGGCACTTTTTGGGGAAACCGGACTCCAAGCAACGTTGATAAATAAGGAAGGAAGTGAAATGAAATCACTGCGTTTGACTTTATGCGCGATGCCGCTGCTACTGGCCGGGTGTTCAACGTTGTCCTCGGTGAACTGGTCTGCCGCCAATCCGTGGAACTGGTTTGGTTCTTCAACGCAGGTCACAGAGCAGGGCGTCGGAGCGTTAACGAGCGCTACGCCGCTGGATGAAAAAGCCATTGCTGATGCGCTGGACGGTGATTACCGCCTGCGTAGCGGAATGAAGACCGATAACGGTAATGTGGTGCGCTTCTATGAAGCGATGAAAGACGACAAGCTGGCGATAGTCATCAATGGCAGCCAGGGAACCATCAGTCGTATTGATGTATTAGACCACGATATTTCGTCAGCCGCGGGTGTCGAAATCGGTACACCGTTTAGCGACCTTTACACTAAAGCTTTCGGTAATTGCCAAAAAGCAACCGGCGATGATAGTGCGGGCGTTGAGTGTAAAGCTGAGGGAAGTCAACATATTAGCTATATTTTTTCCGGCGAATGGAGCGGGCCTGAGGACATAATGCCGTCTGACGACACGCTGAAAGCGTGGAAAGTAAGCAAAATTATCTGGCGGCGTTAATTTGCGTCTGAACAAATCGGCTTGTTAAAAAAACAGGTAGAATAGCGCCCATCAATGCCACGATGTCGTGGCATCTTTTTTTTCAGGAGGAACAATGTCTCAGGTTCAGAGTGGCATTTTGCCAGAACATTGCCGTGCGGCGATTTGGATTGAAGCCAATGTTAAAGGCGACGTTGAGGCCCTGCGTGCGGCCAGCAAAACCTTCGCCGATAAGCTGGCGACCTTTGAAGCTAAGTTCCCGGATGCGCATCTGGGCGCGGTTGTCGCTTTTGGCAACACCACCTGGCGTGCATTGAGCGGCGGCGTTGGTGCTGAAGAGTTAAAAGACTTTATCCCTTACGGTAAAGGTCTGGCACCAGCAACCCAATATGACGTGTTGATCCATATTCTCTCTTTGCGTCATGACGTGAATTTCTCCGTTGCGCAGGCGGCAATGGAAGCATTTGGCGACTGTATTGAAGTCAAAGAAGAAATCCACGGTTTCCGTTGGGTCGAAGAGCGCGATCTCAGCGGCTTTGTTGACGGTACGGAAAACCCGGCAGGCGAAGAAACGCGCCGTGAAGTTGCCGTTATCAAAGATGGTGTGGATGCCGGTGGCAGCTATGTGTTTGTGCAGCGTTGGGAACATAACCTGAAGCAGCTTAATCGCATGAGCATCCATGACCAGGAAATGATGATTGGTCGCACCAAGGAAGCCAACGAAGAGATCGACGGTGATGACCGTCCGGTCACCTCTCACCTGAGCCGTGTTGACCTCAAAGAAGACGGTAAAGGGCTGAAAATTGTTCGCCAGAGCCTGCCATACGGTACTGCCAGCGGCACGCATGGTCTCTATTTCTGCGCCTACTGCGCTCGTTTGCACAACATTGAACAACAGTTGCTGAGCATGTTTGGTGACACCGACGGTAAGCGCGACGCGATGCTGCGCTTCACCAAACCGGTAACCGGCGGCTATTACTTTGCCCCATCGCTGGACCGTTTAATGGCGCTGTAATTTTTTGTGCCAGATGGCCTGACGCCGCCATCTGGCACAAAATAGCTATCCCCCAAACCACACAGCGCCTGCCATGCCGATAATGCACCGGCATTGACGCTCATCCTGGAAAATCTCTCCCCAAGTTCAGTGCTATTAACCTGCCAGTTTATTTGTATAACAACAGTATTAATTGCAATTATTTAGAATCAATAAGCTATTAATTCCACTTTATTACTTTAAAAATTCTGAATGTATCTGAATTAAACCATGATTTAAATGTGATAAAGATCTGGTTTTTTCGTGCAATTCATAAAAAATAAAACGATTAATAAGTGTAATTAATTCCTGTATAAATTGATTTAATGGCTCCATTTGTTGACAATTAAAATAACAGTCTTGTAATCTGAAAATGACCGAAAAATAACGGAATTTTTATTTAACCATTTTGCAACAAAACTCCCTGGAGGTTTTATGTCTACAAAATTATGGGGTGGGCGCTTTGATATGCCTACAAATAAACTGGTTGAATCCTATAACGCAACAATTATGTTGGAGCAGCGTCTCTGCCCTTTTGATATTCAGGGAAGTATTGCCCATGCCACTATGTTGGGCCGTCAGGGAATTATCACGCAGGATGAAGCGAATAAGATTATTGGTGGCTTAAGGCAAGTAGATAAAGAAATTAAGGAAGGGCAGTTCGTTTTTGATACCGTTGATGAAGATATTCATATGGCGATTGAGAGACGTATGACAGAAATAATCGGTCCTGTTGGTGGGAAGTTACATACAGGTCGAAGCCGTAATGACCAGACAACTGTTGATTCTAAAATGCATATGAGATCAACTATTCGAGAAATTCAGCAGGATATTATTTATCTGCAAAAAGTGATTGTCAGCAAAGCTGAAAATAACATTAATGCGATTATGCCCGGCTATACACATTTACAGACCGGGCAGCCCATTCTTCTGTCGCACTGGATAATGGCATATTATTGGATGTTACGCCGTGACTGGACTCGTTTTGAAGACCTTTATCAACGCATGGGGGAATGCCCTTTAGGTTCAGCAGCCCTTGCTGGCACTACTTTCCCCATTGATCGTGATTTCACGGCTCAAGAGCTTGGTTTTGATAAGCCGACTGAAAATAGTATTGATTCTGTCAGCGATCGTGACCATATGGTTGAATTCACTGCTGCAGCTGCTATGTGCTTTATGCATCTTACCCGTTTGTCTGAAGAACTGGTTTTATTCTCAAGTCAGGATTTTAAATTTATTGAGCTTTCAGATGATTTCTGCACCGGTTCCAGCATCATGCCACAGAAGAAAAACCCCGACGTAGCCGAAAAAATGCGTGGTAAAGGTGGTCGTATGTACGGAAATCTAATGGCGATGCTGACCATTATGAAAGGCATCCCTCTCGCCTATAATACTGATATGAGTGAGGATAAAGAGCAGGTCTATGACTCGATGGATACCTTACAGACCAGTCTGAAAATTATGGCACCGATGCTCGAAAAAATGGTTATTCTCTCAGAGAATACTCGCAGCGCTGCGGCAAGAGGATTCTCAAATGCGACCGATATGGCTGACTACCTGGTTCGTAAAGGAATCCCTTTCAGGGAAGCTCACCATATTGTTGGCAGTGCCGTTAATTACTGTATAAAACATAGAAAAATGTTGGAAGAACTTACTCTGGATGAATTCCACTCATTTGATGATAAAATTGATAATGATATTTATGAGAGTATATCTCTCGAAGCCTGTATTAAATCAAGAATGTCTTATGGTGGAACTGGCACTGACGCTGTTAAAAAACAGATCGAAGTTGCTAAATCATATTTAAACTAATCCTGAGCATAATAATTAATATCTCCCGGATGCAATATCCGGGAGATGCTTAGAGGTGAAAAATGGATGCTTTATTTTTTATACAATTATTTATTGTACTCGCCTGTATTGGTATAGGCGGGCGTTATGGCGGAATGGGGCTTGGTGCTGGTGGAGGGCTTGGCGTTGCAATATTAGTTCTGGGTTTTGGGCTTAAGCCCTCCACACCATCCATTACTGCAATGTTAATTATTATTTGTGTAATTGGCGCTGTCAGCGTATTACAAGCCGCTGGTGGGCTTGATTATCTTGTGCGTGTGGCTGAAAAATTACTGCGTAAAAAACCACAGGCTATTACTTTTGTTGCCCCAATATTAACTTCCATATTTACACTATTCTGTGGCACTACTTACGTTGCTTTCTCTTTGTATCCGGTTGTCGCTGAGGTTGCTGCTGAAGCAAAGGTCCGTCCGGAGCGAGCGTTATCCGCAACAGTTATTGCGGCCAGTGTCGCGGTTGCAGCCAGTCCGATGAGTGCCGCAACCGCGGGGATGCTGGCTATCCTGCATGAATATGCTGGGATTACTCTTGGGCAAATACTGACAATTGCTCTCCCTTCATTCTTTTTGGCTGCCATTGTTACCAGCTTTTCAGTTTATAAACGCGGAAAAGAGCTAGAGGATGATCCGGAATTTCAGAGGAGAGTTGCCGCTGGCGAATATGAGTTCATGCATACTGAGCAGAAAAAAGAATTCGTTGCGTCGGCTGGCGCTAAAAAAGGCGTTGTGATCTTTGCCATTGGCGTAGTACTGGTGCTTATTTTAGGTTCTTTTACTGGGTTACTCCCTTCCTGGGATGGAAAAAGACTGTCAACCCCAATGGTTATCCAAATGATCATGTTGACAGCAGCTTTGTTTATTATGATCGTCAGTAAAGTACCAAGTAGTAGCTTGAATAGTGGTTCCGTCTTTCGTGCTGGTTTGATGGGGGTGGTAGCCATTCTTGGTGTTTCATGGATGACGGCGACATTTTTTGATGCCTACCAGCCTGAACTGATTAAGGTCTTTGGTGGCATTGTAAATGGCGCTCCAATGCTTTTTGGTGTAGTTGTCTTTTTGTTCTCTCTGGTCATTATGAGCCCCGCGGCGACGGTAGCTGCCATCATGCCACTAGGTGTTACCTTAGGTATACCAGCTCCGTTTCTTATCGCTATTTTTGCCTGTACCTGTGGTGACTTCATTATCCCGGGAGCAAATCAGATCGGTTGTGTTGCATTTGACCGAACAGGTACCACAAAGATTGGACGCTTTGTTGTCAACCATAGCTATATTCGCCCGGGATTTGTCATGGTTATCTCTCAGGTCATTTTTGCTTATCTAATTGCTCAGGTTGTTCTGTAAAGTACATTCTTTAGAAAATAGCGGTGGCGATATTCAAAAGTGAGTAATGGGCATCCTCTCTGAGCCCGTTCAGGGAGGATGCTATGAAGAAAGGGTATTACCACAATTAATTTGCTCTCTCGCGCTACATCAGCATTCTGGAAAAAAGGAAGCAAAAAAGGGTTGATGCTACAACGGTAACAAGGCCTGGGAGCATGTAGCTGTGATTAACCACATACTTGCCAATTCGAGTTGTTCCGGTTCGATCAAACGCCACACAGCCGATCTGTGCCCCTCCAGGAATAATGAACGATCCGCAAGTAAGCGGGAGCAGGGCGACCAGGGTCTCTGCCGGATATCCCATTAACACGCCAGCGGGGAGTAGCGCTACAGCCGTCGCTGCTGGGCTATAAATTACGGCGGAAAGGCCAAAAACAATAATGCCAAACAATACTGGATTCTGAAAATCGTGGAAGGCAGTGTTAAATAATTCGTGCCATGCCTCAAAAAAGGAGTTCATCATCCATGACAGACCAAATATGGCGACGACACCTACAAGACCTGCTTTAAAAACTGAACCTGAATCGAGTTTTGACGGAGAAATTCGGCACACCATCATAATAATACATGCTGTTGTCAGCATAACTATTTGCAGCGTGGTTGGGATACTCATACGCTCCATTCCGCTACCGTTATTCCACTGAGGACGTAATTCAGGAATTGAACCCATAAGTACGACCAGAATGATACCGGTAAGGAAAATCAGCAATCCTCTCTTTGCCTCTTTTGTCACGATATTGGCTGTTCGCTCTTCAGCTTTTACTGATTCAAACTCACCTTCAGCAACCCTGCGTTGGAATTCTGGATCATTTTTAAGCTCATGACCTCTTTTAAAGACGAACAGGCAGCCAACAATACAGCCCAGAAACGTTCCGGGAACGGTAACCAACAAGATATCTAACGCAGAGACATGTAATCCAGCGAGGACAGCAATTGTCCCTGTAACGACCGCACTGACAGGGCTGGCAATGAGGCCAAAATTGGCAGCGATTACTGACATAGACATGGCCCTCTCTGGCCGTACCCTGGCATCTGCTGCAATTTCAGCAATTACTGGATAAACGGAAAAGGCAACATACCCTGTCCCGCAGATAGCAGTAAAAAGGTAAGCGACTGCTGGGCCGAGAAAAGTAATAGCGCCCGGCCACTTTCTGAGGATTCGTTCTGCCATCGTAACGAATAAATCAAGTCCACCGGCCGCCTGGAGGATTGTGATGCATGTGATCACCGCGAGGATAATAGAAATAACAGTAATAGGAGGCGAGTCGGGTGGGAGTCCAAAACCAAAAGTCAGGATAGCGAGTCCTAACCCGCCAGCAGCCCCGAGGCCAATCCCGCCAAAACGCCCACCTATACCGATACATATAAGTACTATCGCAAACTGAGTTACGAATAACACCATAATTAATTCCTTTTTATTAACAAATGAACTGATATAATTTGAATAATAGGGGCTATAATCTTACCATAACAGTATATTAATCAATCTAACTTATTAGATTATTTATACTCATGATTTTTACAGCACTTTAATCAGAGAGTGTTTATGGATAACAAAAACGAACTGTTTGAAAGCATTAAAAATTATCTGCTTGATGATGCTAACCGCAATGCTGATGGTCGCATTGAAACTGAAACTGAACTTGCCGTTCGTTTTAATACATCAAGATATAAAGTTCGTCAGGCGCTCAGCACGCTGGTACAGATGGGAATGCTTGAACGCTCTCCCCGTCGTGGTAGCGTCTTGAAAAATTTGGAACAGCACAACATAAATCACCAGTTGTTAATGCAGTTTGATTTGTCCGGGTTTGATATCACGGAATTTACAGAGGCAAGGATCCTGATTGAGTGTGCGATTATCCCTCTGGCAACGCGTAGAATTTTCCCGGCTATGCTCTCCAAACTTGAAAATGAGCTAAGGCTTATTGAAGAAAATGCGGATAACCCCCTGGTGGCCGATCGTCACGATAGAGATTTTCATTTGCTCTTGCTACAGGCGAGTGGCAATCGAGTGCTGCAGGTTTTCTCCGATGTCCTGATTACTTATTTTGAGAAAACAAGGGCGTCGTTACCTGCGAACGATCGTCAGTATTTCCTTGATACGGCGACAAAACAGAGGGAAATACTGCTTCATATTAAAAAAGGGGATGCGCAGATGGCATCGGAGTTGATGAGAGCTCATTTGCTGGAAAAACGGCTGTAAGTCTTCTGTTAACGTAGTCAGAGCATGTTTGCTGTTGAGTCCCCGCATCGTCGGGGATTTTTTTTAACTGAGATTAACCTGATTTAGTGAGCTATTCCTCAGCACTAATTTGTTATTGCTGTATCTTCTGCGTGAATGAGGCGAAGGCTTCATATTCAAAAGGAGAATATTGAAATGGGAAAACTCACGGGCAAAACAGCATTGATTACGGGCGCATCTCAGGGTATTGGCGAGGGTATCGCCAGAACGTTTGCCCGCCATGGCGCGAACTTAATCCTGCTGGATATCTCCGATGAGATTGAAAAACTGGCGGATGAGCTGGCTGGGCGTGGGCACCGTTGTACAGCCGTTCACGCTGACGTCAGAGATTTTGCGTCGGTCAAGGAAGCGGTGACGCGCGCGAAGCAGATTGAAGGCAAAATCGATATTCTGGTGAACAATGCCGGCGTATGCCGCCTCGGCAACTTCCTTGATATGAGCGATGAAGATCGCGATTTCCACATTGATATCAACATTAAAGGCGTCTGGAACGTGACGAAAGCCGTTCTGCCGGAGATGATTGCGCGCAAAGACGGGCGCATCGTGATGATGTCATCAGTGACCGGCGATATGGTTGCCGATCCCGGCGAAACGGCCTACGCGCTGTCGAAAGCCGCGATCATCGGTTTGACCAAATCCCTGGCGGTAGAATATGCGCAGTCCGGCATTCGCGTGAATGCCATTTGCCCAGGCTACGTTCGTACGCCGATGGCGGAAAGCATTGCGCGTCAGTCTAACCCGGAAGATCCTGAATCCGTATTAGTCGAAATGGCGAAAGCGATCCCGATGCGTCGTCTGGCCTGCCCGCTTGAGGTCGGTGAACTGGCGGCGTTCCTGGCATCGGATGAGTCCAGTTATTTAACTGGCACGCAAAACGTGATTGATGGCGGCAGCACTTTGCCTGAAAGCGTAAGCGTTGGCGTCTGATCGACGCCTATCTCCTCCCCGGTAAATCTGGGGAGGTCTTCCTTATTCTCTTTTCAACTTTCAAATCATCAAACGGTATATAAAACCGTTACTCCTTTAGCACTGGTTATAAATATGATGACCATAAGAAAGTCATTTAATTTATAAGGGTGCGCAATGGCCGTTAACTTACTGAAAAAAAGAACACTGACGCTGGCAGCCATGCTGTTGCTGGTGGGGCAGGCGCAGGCAACGGAACTGCTGAACAGTTCATACGATGTTTCCCGCGAGCTGTTTGCCGCCCTTAATCCGCCGTTTGAACAGCAATGGGCGAAGGATAACGGCGGCGACAAACTGACGATTAAACAATCTCATGCCGGGTCATCAAAACAGGCGCTGGCGATTCTGCAAGGGCTGAAAGCCGATGTGGTGACCTATAACCAGGTGACTGACGTGCAGATCCTGCATGACAAAGGCAAGCTGATCCCTGCCGACTGGCAAAGCCGCCTGCCGAATAACAGTTCGCCATTCTATTCCACCATGGCGTTTTTGGTGCGTAAGGGCAACCCGAAGAACATCCACGAATGGAACGACCTGGTTCGCCCGGACGTGAAACTGATTTTCCCGAACCCGAAAACCTCCGGTAACGCACGCTATACCTATCTGGCAGCATGGGGCGCGGCAGATAAAGCGGATGGGGGAGATAAAGCCAAAACCGAACAGTTCATGACCCAGTTTCTGAAAAACGTAGAAGTGTTTGATACCGGCGGCCGTGGTGCAACCACCACCTTCGTTGAGCGCGGTCTGGGCGACGTACTGATTACCTTTGAATCGGAAGTGAACAACATCCGTAAACAGTATGAAGACCAGGGCTTCGAAGTGGTGGTGCCGAAGGTCAATATTCTGGCGGAGTTCCCGGTGGCCTGGGTAGATAAAAATGTGCAAGCCAACGGTACTGAAAAAGCGGCGAAAGCTTACCTGAACTGGCTGTACAGCCCGCAGGCGCAAACCATCATTACCGATTTCTACTATCGCGTGAATAACCCACAGGTAATGGACAAGCTGAAAGATAAATTCCCGCAGACCGAATTGTTCCGTGTGGAAGATAAGTTTGGCTCGTGGCCTGAAGTGATGAAAACGCACTTTGTCAGCGGCGGTGAGCTGGACAAACTGCTGGCGGCGGGGCGTAAGTAAATGTTTGCTGTTTCTTCCCGACGCGTGCTGCCCGGCTTCACTTTGAGCCTGGGCACCAGCTTACTGTTTGTCTGCCTGATATTGCTGCTGCCGCTGAGCGCGCTGGTTATGCAATTGGCGCAAATGAGCTGGGCGCAATACTGGGATGTGATTACCAATCCGCAGGTAGTGGCGGCTTATAAAGTGACGCTGCTGTCGGCGTTTGTGGCGTCGATTTTTAACGGCGTGTTCGGTTTGCTGATGGCGTGGATCTTAACCCGCTATCGCTTTCCGGGCCGTACGCTGTTGGATGCGCTGATGGATCTGCCGTTTGCGCTGCCTACAGCGGTGGCGGGTCTGACGCTGGCGTCACTGTTTTCGGTTAATGGCTTCTACGGCGAGTGGCTGGCGAAGCTGGATATCAAGGTGACCTACACCTGGCTCGGTATCGCGGTAGCGATGGCGTTTACCAGCATTCCGTTTGTGGTGCGTACCGTACAACCGGTACTGGAAGAGTTAGGCCCGGAATATGAAGAAGCGGCAGAAACGCTTGGTGCTACGCGTTGGCAGAGTTTCCGTAAAGTGGTGCTGCCGGAGCTGTCACCCGCACTGGTGGCGGGCGTTGCGCTGTCGTTTACCCGCAGCCTTGGTGAGTTTGGTGCGGTTATTTTTATCGCCGGAAACATCGCGTGGAAAACGGAAGTGACCTCGCTGATGATTTTTGTTCGCCTGCAGGAGTTTGACTACCCGGCCGCCAGCGCGATTGCTTCTGTGATCCTCGGGGCTTCGTTGTTGCTGCTGTTTTCAATTAACACCCTGCAAAGTCGCTTTGGTCGACGCGTGGTAGGTCACTGATGGCAGACATTACCCAATTGAAACGCTATGGCGCACCCCGCATCAACTGGGGGAAATGGTTTTTAATCGGCACGGGCATGCTGGTATCCGCGTTTATTTTGCTGGTGCCGATGATTTACATCTTCGTGCAGGCGTTCAGCAAGGGATTAATGCCGGTTTTACAGAACCTGGCGGACCCGGACATGCTGCATGCGATCTGGCTTACGGTGCTGATTGCGCTGATTGCGGTCCCGGTGAACCTGGTGTTTGGCGTGTTGCTGGCCTGGCTGGTGACTCGCTTCAACTTCCCAGGACGCCAACTCCTGCTGACGTTACTGGATATTCCGTTTGCTGTCTCGCCAGTGGTCGCCGGTCTGGTCTATCTGCTGTTTTACGGCTCTAACGGTCCGCTTGGCGGATGGCTGGATGAGCATAACCTGCAAATTATGTTTGCCTGGCCGGGGATGGTGCTGGTGACAGTGTTCGTGACCTGTCCGTTTGTAGTGCGCGAACTGGTGCCGGTGATGTTAAGCCAGGGCAGTAATGAAGATGAAGCGGCTGTGCTGCTTGGCGCGTCAGGCTGGCAGATGTTCCGACGCGTGACGCTGCCGAATATCCGTTGGGCATTGCTGTACGGTGTGGTGTTGACCAACGCCCGTGCGATTGGTGAGTTTGGTGCGGTGTCGGTTGTTTCCGGCTCGATTCGCGGCGAAACCTTATCGTTGCCATTACAGATTGAATTACTGGAGCAGGACTACAACACGGTCGGCTCCTTTACCGCCGCGGCGCTATTAACGCTGATGGCGATTATTACCCTGTTTTTGAAGAGCATGTTGCAATGGCGTCTGGAGAACCAGGAAAAACGCGCGCAGCAGGAGGAAAATCATGAGCATTGAGATTGCCAATATTAAGAAGTCTTTTGGTCGCACCCAGGTGCTGAACGATATCTCGCTGGATATTCCTTCAGGTCAGATGGTTGCGCTGCTGGGGCCGTCTGGCTCGGGCAAAACCACGCTGCTGCGCATTATTGCCGGGCTGGAGCATCAGTCCAGCGGGCATATCCGTTTTCACGGTACCGACGTCAGCCGTTTGCATGCTCGCGACCGTAAAGTGGGGTTTGTGTTCCAGCACTATGCGCTATTTCGCCATATGACCGTTTTCGACAATATCGCGTTTGGTCTGACGGTCCTGCCACGGCGTGAACGCCCGAATGCGGCGGCCATCAAAGCAAAAGTGACCAAACTTCTGGAAATGGTTCAACTGGCTCATCTGGCGGACCGTTTCCCGGCACAGCTCTCCGGCGGACAAAAGCAGCGCGTGGCATTGGCGCGTGCGCTGGCGGTGGAGCCGCAGATTTTATTGCTCGACGAGCCGTTCGGCGCGCTTGATGCGCAGGTGCGTAAAGAGCTGCGTCGCTGGCTGCGCCAGCTGCATGAAGAGCTGAAGTTTACCAGCGTGTTTGTGACCCACGACCAGGAAGAAGCAACGGAAGTCGCAGACCGCGTGGTGGTGATGAGCCAGGGTCATATCGAACAGGCTGATGCGCCGGATCAGGTATGGCGCGAACCGGCTACCCGTTTTGTTCTGGAATTTATGGGTGAGGTTAACCGCCTGCAGGGGACGATTCGTGGCGGCCAATTCCACGTGGGGGCGCACCGCTGGCCGCTGGGCTATACGCCTGGCTATCAGGGACCGGTGGATCTGTTCCTGCGCCCGTGGGAAGTGGACGTCAGCCGTCGTACCAGCCTGGATTCACCATTGCCGGTACAGGTGCTGGAAGCCAGTCCGAAAGGACACTACACCCAATTAGTTGTGCAACCACTGGGGTGGTATAACGAACCGCTGACGGTCATCATGCAGGGCGATAATTCCCCGAGCCGCGGCGAACGTCTGTTTGTCGGGCTGCAAAATGCGCGTCTGTATAACGGCGACCAGCGTATTGAAACGCGTGAAGAGGAACTTGCCCTGGCGCAAAGTGCCTGATAGGTTAATTCGTATAGTTATCATCCGGTGGCGCTGTGCTTACCGGGCTTACCAGGTGCGGCATGACCTGTAGGCCGGGCAAGCACAGCGCCACCCGGCATTTTTATTGAGCTGAAAACGTGAACACATTAGAACAAACAATTGGCAATACGCCTCTGGTGAAATTACAACGTCTGGCGCCGGATAACGGCAGTGAAATTTGGGTCAAGCTGGAAGGCAATAATCCCGCGGGTTCGGTGAAAGACCGCGCCGCGTTGTCGATGATCGTCGAAGCGGAAAAGCGCGGAGAAATTAAGCCCGGCGACGTGCTGATTGAGGCCACCAGCGGTAATACTGGTATTGCGCTGGCAATGATCGCCGCGCTGAAAGGCTACCGCATGAAGCTGCTGATGCCAGACAACATGAGCCAGGAGCGACGTGCGGCGATGCGTGCTTACGGGGCTGAACTGGTTCTGGTGACCAAAGAACAGGGGATGGAAGGCGCGCGCGATTTAGCCCTTGAGATGGCGCAGCGTGGAGAAGGCAAGCTGCTGGATCAGTTTAACAATCCGGATAACCCGTACGCGCATTACACCACCACCGGACCGGAAATCTGGCAGCAGACGTCAGGTCGTATCACCCACTTTGTCTCCAGTATGGGAACGACAGGCACCATTACCGGCGTGTCGCGTTTTCTGCGTGAGCAAGAAAAAGCGGTAACTATCGTTGGCCTGCAGCCGGAAGAGGGCAGTAGTATTCCGGGAATTCGCCGCTGGCCTGCGGAATATATGCCGGGTATTTTTAACGCCTCGCTGGTGGATGAAGTGCTGGATATTCATCAGAATGATGCGGAAAACACCATGCGTGAACTGGCCGTGCGTGAAGGGATTTTCTGTGGTGTCAGTTCTGGCGGCGCGGTAGCGGGGGCGCTACGCGTGGCGCGCGCGACACCGGGGGCAGTGGTGGTGGCGATCATCTGCGATCGCGGCGATCGCTACCTTTCAACCGGCGTGTTTGGTGAAGAGCACTTTAACCAGGGATTGGGGATTTAGTTTGTAGGCCTGATAAGCATAGCGACATCAGGCAAACGCATGACACGATCGCCGGATGACGACGTAAAGCGTCTTATCCGGCCTGCCATGATCAATCGTTACGTTTTTCTACCAGTTTATCAAGGAATTGCCACAGCTTTTCATTCATCTGCTGGTAATCCCAGGTACGCATCTCTTCCACAGTGCGGATGAAGCGCTTGCCTTTAGCTTCCGCCAGTTCTTGTTCGGAGTGTTGAATCAGCCCTTCAATTGCATCAGCCGTAAACTCCATATGGCACTGAAAACCATAAACAAAATTACCGTATTGTACGATTTGTCGTGGACAGCCCTCGCTTGCGGCAAGAATGGTCGCCTGGTCGGTTAATCCCGGCATGTCATTGTGCCAGTGACCTACGGTGAGCGGTGAGCCGAAATGGCTGAACAACGGGTGCTGTTGGCCTGCCTCGGTCAGAACAATGGGGTAGTGACCAATCTCTTTTTCCGGGCTTTGGCATACTTTCGCACCCAGCGCTTCGCCGATTAACTGTGAACCCAGGCAGATCCCCACCACAATTTTACGTGCCGCAATGGCCTGGTTGATCAGATGCTGCTCGGCCTGAGAATCAAAGTACGGGCACTCTGCCAGTGTGGTTCGTGGTGACTGCGGACCGCCAAATACCACCAGCATATCGAAGCCATCGGCATTAGCAGGGACCGCTTCTCCGGCATAAACGCGCGACCAGCTGAGGGTATAGCCGCGTGATCCGGCCCACGGCAGATACGCGCCAGCAGATTCAAAAGACTCATGAATAACAAAATGAACTCGCACTTTTTCTCCCCTGTTAGCGCTTTAGCGCCTGATGGATATCAGCCGCCAGCTTATCAATGTCGCTGTCAGTTAAGGTTGACAGCGTAATACGCAGGCCGTGAGCAGGCGTATTGACGCCAAACACTTCGCCTTCCCGCACCAGCCAGCCGGACTTTGCCAGCGCAAAAGCGATCGCCTGGCTGTTATCTTCCAGCGGTAGCCACATATTCAGACCGTCACCAACGGGCAACTCAATGCCATGTCGCCGCAGAGCAGCCGTCAGCTTATGCTGCTGGGTTGCGTAAAACTGCTGAGTTTGCGCCAGCGTGTGTTGATAAGTCTCATCGCTCAGGCAGGCGTAGGCCAGATCCTGCAGCAGATGGCTGACCCATTGACTGCCGGAGTTGAGCCGTAAACGCAGTTTTCCGGAAGTGAGCGGATCGCTGGCCACGATGGCGAGGCGTAAATCCGGACCTAACGTTTTTGACATCGAACGGACAATCGCCCAGTGCGTGGTTTCCTTCGCAATCACCGGATACCAGTGGCAAGCAGATAGCAGCGCAAAGTGGTCGTCGACGATCACCAGCGTCTGCGGATAGCGGGCCAGGATTTCCTGCAATTGCGCCGCGCGTGATGCGCTCAGACTGCATCCTGTGGGGTTGTGCGCGCGCGGTGTCAGAATTACTGCCCGCGCGCCTTTCTGTAGCGCGAGTTCCAGTTGGTCCGGCAGCATGCCTTCGTGGTCGACGTTGGCCGGGCTGGCTGAGAATCCGGTATAGCGCAGCATGTTGATGCTGCTCAAAAAGCATGGATCTTCAACGACAACGCTATCACCAGGCAGTAAATGGGCGCACAGTAGCCGTTCGATAGCATCAATGGCGCCGCTGGTGATATCAATTTCCCCTTTGCCGGGCATAGCATCCTGCATCCACTGCGCTGCCCATGCCTTAAGTCCAGGTGATACAGCGGCATCGCCGTACAAGCGCGGATTCTTATTTATCTTTGCGAAATAACTACTCAGGTCAGGAAGACGCGAGGGCGTTGGATTACCGCCGGAAAGATCGATAAGTGGGGTATCCGGATTACCACCTTCCAGCGCAACGGGGGCCGTAATTCCCTTAATCACCGTGCCATTGCGTCCCTGGCTCTGTGCCAACCCGGAGGTGACCAGGCGTTTGTAAGCCGCCGCGACAGTATTGCGGTTCACGTTTAATTCCGTTGCCAGTTCCCGCACTGGCGGCAACGTTTCTCCCGCTGCCAGCGTGCCTGTAGTGACATGTTGACGGATACTGTCAAAAATTTCGTTAGCGGTTTTTCCGTCGATCATTATTGACCTATGACAAAATGGATTTTAGCATATGACGATAATAGTGAGGCGTAGGCCCGCTGTCCAGCGAGAGGAGAAATTTATGGAGCAGGAGAGTGATATCCAGTCAGTGCTCTTTGACGACACGCATCGGGCGTTACAGACCGATATCGTCGCCGTCCAGTCACAGGTGGTGTATGGCAGCGTAGGCAACAGTATCGCTGTCCCGGCCATTAAAGCGCAGGGGTTACGTGTGACGGCAGTGCCCACGGTGCTGTTCAGTAATACCCCGCATTATGAAACCTTTTACGGCGGCGTTATTCCGTCCGACTGGTTTAGCGGCTATCTCCGCGCCTTAAGCGAGCGTGATGCCCTGCGCGAGCTAAAGGCGGTGACTACAGGGTACATGGGCAGCGCGGAGCAAATCGCCTTGCTGGCACAGTGGCTGGAAACCGTTCGGGCCACGCATCCGGAGCTGTGCATTTTGGTCGACCCTGTGATTGGCGATACGGATAGCGGCATGTATGTGAAAGCCGAAATCCCGCAAGCTTATCGTCAGCACCTGCTGCCGCTGGCACAGGGGCTGACTCCAAATGTGTTTGAGCTGCAAATGCTGAGCGGAAAGCCGTGTCGTACGCTTGATGAAGCCATTACGGCGGCACAATCACTGCTCACTGACACCCTGAAATGGGTGGTGATTACCAGCGCACCGGGCGACACCGAAGAGATTATTAACGTTGCGGTGGTGACGGCTGAAACGGTTGAGGTGTTAGCTCATCCGCGGGTGAAAACGGATCTGAAGGGGACTGGCGATCTGTTTTGTGCAGAGCTGGTGAGCGGCCTTGTACTGGGGAAAGCGCTGACGACTGCGACGCACGACGCCGCGCAGCGGGTGCTGGACGTGATGACGTGGACGCACCAGTGCGGTTGTGATGAATTAATTCTGCCACCGGCAGGGGAGGCGCGATGAAGAGTTACCGGCTTGTCGTTCGCCAGAATGGGCGTATGGTTGGACATTTTGACACCAACGGGGCAGCAGCACTGGAAGATATCTGTGTAGCGCGAGCCATGTTTGGTATTGCGGGTGGCTACGACTGTGAATTGTTAGTGGCGGACTCGGAGCGACGGATGCTGGAAAGCGGGCCGGAAGGGATGAAAATTCTGATGCGCGAGGCGTGTTACCGACCGGTCACCTTACAGATTTAATGCCGGATGGCGGCACATATGCCTTAGCCGGCCTACGTTACGGAGTTCGTTGTAGGCCGGATAAGCGTAGCGCCATCCGGCAGGGTTTTGATATCCATCAGATAAAAAAAATGGCGCCTGATGGCGCCATTTTTCTCTGCAAAAAGAATTACTTCTTGATGCGGATAACCGGAGTCTCACCCACTGTCACGCTACCGGACAGTTTGATCAGCTCTTTGATTTCGTCCATGTTGGAGATAACAACCGGAGTCAGGGTAGACTTGGCTTTTTCTTCCAGCAGCGGCAGATCGAATTCAATAACCGGGTCGCCCACTTTCACGCGCTGACCTTCTTCAGCGATGCGTTTGAAGCCTTCGCCTTTCAGTTCAACGGTATCAATACCGAAGTGAACAAACAGCTCAATGCCGCTGTCGGATTCGATAGAGAAAGCGTGGTTGGTTTCAAAGATTTTGCCGATGGTGCCATCAACAGGGGCAACCATTTTGTTACCGGTTGGTTTGATAGCGATGCCATCACCAACGATTTTTTCAGCAAAAACTACATCCGGCACGTCTTCGATGTTGACGATCTCGCCAGAGAGCGGAGCAACGATCTCAATAGTTCCGGTGTCTTTCTTATCATCAGAAACCAGAGATTTCAGTTTATCGAACAAACCCATGATCTTCTCCTAAGCAGTAAATTGGGCCGCATCTCGTGGATTAGCAGATTGTTTTTTCTTCAATGAACTTGTTAACCAGCGTCATTAACTCGTCCGTTGTCGGTTGAGCAAGAGCCTGCTCTGCTAACACCTTCGCATCTTCGAAGTTCGTGTTACGGATAATCTTCTTAATGCGCGGGATAGAAATGGCGCTCATAGAGAATTCGTCCAGACCCATCCCCAGCAACAGAAGTGTAGCACGTTCGTCGCCTGCAAGCTCACCACACATGCCAGTCCATTTGCCTTCAGCATGAGAAGCATCAATAACTTGCTTGATCAGCGTCAGCACAGATGGCGACATTGGTTGGTAAAGGTGTGAAATCATATCATTACCACGGTCAACTGCCAGGGTGTACTGCGTTAAATCATTGGTGCCGATACTAAAGAAATCAACTTCTTTGGCTAAATGACGCGCAATTGTTGCCGCAGCCGGTGTTTCCACCATCACGCCAATCTCAATGCTCTCGTCAAATGCTTTACCTTCGTCGCGCAGTTCCTGTTTGTAGATTTCGATCTCTTTGCGCAGTGCACGCACTTCTTCAACAGAGATGATCATTGGGAACATGATGCGCAGTTTGCCGAAAGCAGAGGCGCGCAGAATAGCGCGAACCTGGTCACGCAGGATCTCTTTACGATCCATGGCGATACGCACGGCACGCCAGCCCAGGAACGGGTTCTCTTCTTTCGGGAAGTTCATGTACGGCAGCTCTTTATCGCCGCCGATGTCCATGGTACGGACGATGACCGCCTGAGAGCCACAGGCTTCAGCAACGGCTTTATACGCAGCAAACTGTTCTTCTTCAGTTGGCAGCGATTCACGGTCCATGAACAGGAATTCGGTGCGGTACAGACCCACACCTTCAGCGCCGTTACGCTCAGCGCCTTCAACGTCACGAACGGTACCGATATTGGCGCAAACTTCAACCTGATGTCCGTCCAGCGTGATAGCCGGCAGATCTTTCAGCTTAGCGAGTTCCGCTTTCTCGGTAGCAACCTGCTCCTGAACGGCACGCAGTTGCTCGATAACGTCGTTGGTCGGATTGACGTAAACCTGGTTGTTTACGGCATCCAGAATCAGATAGTCGTCGTTTTTCACCTGAGAGGTGACGCTACCCGTACCTACGATGGCAGGCAGTTCCAGAGAACGCGCCATGATAGAGGTATGGGAAGTACGTCCGCCCGCGTCAGTAATGAAACCCAGCACCTTGTTCAGGTTCAGCTGTGCAGTTTCTGACGGGGTCAGGTCTGCGGCTACCAGGATAACTTCGTCCTGAATAGCGCTCAGGTCGATAATTGCCAGACCCAGGATGTTACGCAGCAGGCGTTTACCGATGTCGCGTACGTCAGCCGCACGTTCTTTCAGGTATTCATCATCCAGCTCTTCCAGGGCTGTGGCCTGACCTTCGATAACTTCATGCGCAGCTGCATCAGCCGTCATGTTCTTATCTTTAATCAGGGCTATGATTTCCTGCTCCAGCTCCTCATCTTCGAGCAGCATAATATGCCCTTCAAAGATGGCTTCTTTTTCTTCACCGAACGTTTCACCAGCTTTGGTTTTGATCGCTTCCAGTTGCGCAGATGCCTTGGCACGACCGCTCAGAAAACGTTCAACTTCCTGATCAACCTTGTCGGCAGAAATTTTTTTCCGGTCAATGACGATCTCGTCTTCTTTCAGCAGCAATGCTTTACCGAAAGCGATACCCGGGGATGCTAAAATGCCTGAAATCATAACCCTACCTTACTTGTGACTGATATTTAAAAGAACTCGTTGAACTTACTCGAGTTCAGCCATCAGTTTAACCAGATGCTCAACTGCTTTCTGCTCGTCTTCACCTTCTGCGGACAGGGTGACAACGGTACCCTGAGTCAGGCCCAGAGTCTGCAGTTTAAACAGGCTTTTGGCGCTAGCGCTTTTGCCGTTAGAAGTCACAGTAATATCAGAAGTAAAGCCTTTTGCTTCTTTAACAAACTGAGCAGCAGGGCGAGTATGCAGACCGTTCGGAGCGGTAATGGTAACTTCTTGCTGGAACATTATATTTCCCCAACTTATAGGTTTAGTGTTGTGGAACTAAAGTCTAGCCTGGCGGCTTAACTTTAGCCTGTATTGTTAGCATCGGCGTAAACTGGACGCGACACAAAAGGAGTTCGGTGCAATCCGTTGCTGGCAACTTCTTGCCGCTGACGTTTCGTTCGTCATTAAACATTATGCCGCGAAAGGAAGAGTTGAACCAAATCATAAAATCGATTCAGCTAGCGCTTTTCCTGTAACGATTAATTTCGCGCATCAAAATAATTAGTTTGGTTAAATACCAGTTCCGGCGGGCTGAATCAATGCCAGGCGAGTTGAAACTTTGAAGCAGGCCACAAAAAAGCACCCAAAAGGGTGCTTTTTTACGCGTTTTTAACATGCTGGCACTACTGTTGCAGTTCTTTCTCTGTGAAGAGATCGGCAAACAGTGCAGTGCTCAGATAACGCTCACCCGATGACGGTAGAATAACCACTATATTCTTATTGGTAAAGGTTTCATCTTCCTGGAGCTTAAGCGCGGCAGCAACTGCTGCACCGGAAGAGATCCCAGCCAGAATACCTTCTTCTTCCATCAGACGACGTGCAGTAGAAATCGCTTCATCATTAGTGATGGCAACGACTTTATCGATAAGCTTCAGATCAAGGTTACCCGGAATGAAGCCTGCGCCAATGCCCTGAATTTTATGCGGGCCTGGTTTGAGTTCTTCACCTGCCAGCGCCTGGGCGATAACAGGGGAGTCGGTAGGTTCAACCGCGACGGTGATCAGATCGGTTTTGCCTTTAGTGCCTTTAATGTAACGGGTCACACCAGTCAACGTACCGCCGGTACCGACGCCGGAAATAAAGACATCAACCTGGCCATCGGTATCTTCCCAGATTTCCGGGCCGGTGGTTTTTTCGTGGATTTCCGGGTTTGCCGGGTTGCTGAACTGCTGCAGCAGCAGGAATTTTTCCGGATCGCTGGCGACAATTTCTTCCGCTTTCTGAATCGCGCCCTTCATACCTTTTGCGCCTTCGGTCAGCACCAGGTTAGCGCCCAGCGCTTTTAAGAGTTTGCGGCGCTCAATGCTCATGGTTTCAGGCATGGTCAGAGTCAGTTTGTAACCGCGAGCGGCGGCAACGTAGGCCAGCGCGATCCCTGTGTTGCCGCTGGTTGGTTCGACCAGCTCTACACCCGGTTTCAGTACACCACGTTTTTCGGCATCCCAAATCATGTTGGCACCGATACGGCATTTGACGCTAAAGCTCGGGTTGCGTGATTCCACCTTCGCCAGAATGCGTCCGTTACCGATACGGTTCAGTCGAACCAGCGGCGTATGACCGATAGTCAGCGAGTTGTCTTCAAAAATCTTACTCATGGCCTGTCCTTAACTGTATGAAATTGGGATACCGCTTCAGCATACCTGTTGAGAAAGTATGGGGAAGTAAGGAATTCGTATATCTATATGCCACCAGGAAATAATGAGTTGCAGTATGGAATAAGAGCGGGCATAAGCCAGCCCGCTTTTACACATTTTTGCATTACTTCCATAACGCGTGCTTAGCACGATAGCAGTCTACCCACATCGCTGTGGCACCACAAACCGCGACCGGCATGATGAACAGATTGAGCACCGGAATCATGGTGAACAGGCTGGTCAATGCGCCAAATTGCATATTGGTGACCTTGCGTGTGCGCAGCGCGACGCGCATCTCCTTAAAAGGCACCTTATGGTTATCAAACGGATAATCGCAGTACTGAATGGCCAGCATCCACGCGCTGAACAGGAACCACAGCACCGGAGCGACGGTCTGTCCAATGCCTGGAATGAAATAGAGGATCAGCAACACGACGGCGCGCGGGAGATACCACGCCAGCTTTTGCCATTCACGTTTCATAATACGGGGAACATCTTTCATGATGCCGAGAACGCCGGTATCAGGCGGTGTTGCACCTGTTAAGCGCGCTTCCAGTTGTTCAGCCAGCAGACCGTTAAACGGCGCGGCAATCGAGTTGGCTATGGTGGAAAACAGGTAACCGAACACCAGTAATACGGAGATAGTGACAATCGGCCACAGCAAGTAGCTGAGCCACTGAAGCCAGTCAGGGACGTGGCTCATCAGCGCGGGGATCCAGCTATCGAGTTGTGTGAATAGCCACCAGAATGCGCCGCCCATCAGCAGGATATTCACCAGCAAAGGCAGGATGACAAAGCGACGAATGCCCGGTTGGCTGATGAGCTTCCATCCCTGTGAAAAGTAATAAAGGCCGCTGCGAGGTACGACTGCAGATGATGAAACCATGGTCAGGACATACTCCTTGTTATATAAGCTCTGGTAAACTTTGCGTATCTTACCGGGTTGTTGAGCGTTAAGCTGTTCAGAAATGTTCGAAAAAACAGCAAAAAGCACAATTTTGTTCATCTTTATGCCGTGAAAGCCAAGAGTGCACTTGCACTTGGCGTAATCGACAAATACTCTTAGTGAGTAAATGTTTGCCGTGGTGGCAAGGTGTTAGAACAACAGAGAATATAATGATGCAGGATTTGCGTCTGATATTAATCATTGTTGGCGCGATCGCCATAATCGCTTTACTGGTACATGGTTTTTGGACTAGCCGTAAAGAGCGGTCTTCTATATTCCGCGATCGCCCACTGAAACGCATGAAGTCTAAACGTGAAGACGAGGATTCGTTCGACGACAACGTCGAGGAAGACGAAGGCGTGGGCGAAGTTCGCGTTCATCGTGTGAATCATGCTCCCGGTAACGCGCAGGAACATGGTGTTCCTCCTCAGTCGCCGCAACACCAGTACCAGCCGCCTTATGCGTCTGCTCAGCCGCGTCAACCCGCGCCGCAGCCTGCACAAGCGCCGGTACCGCCGCCGCATGCTCAGCCGCAGCCTGTACAACCGCAGCAGCCGGTGCAACATCAGCCTGTTCAGCAACAACCTGTGCAGCAGCCGATGCAGCATCAGCCCGTTGCTCCGCAGGTTCAGCAGCCCGTGCAGCAAGCACCGCAACCTGCGCCGCAGACTTTCCAGCCCGCAGAGCCTGCCGTTGAACATCAACCGCAGCCTGAGCCGATAGTTGAAAAAGCACCTGTTGCTGAAAAACCGCAGCGTAAAGAAGCGGTCATTATTATGAACGTTGCGGCGCATCACGGTAGCGAGCTCAACGGTGAAGTGCTGCTCAACAGCATTCAGCAAGCCGGTTTTAAGTTTGGCGATATGAATATTTTCCATCGTCATTTGAGCCCGGATGGCAGCGGTCCGTCGCTGTTCAGCCTTGCCAATATGGTTAACCCAGGAACGTTTGACCCCGAAATGACGGGTGATTTCAGCACTCCTGGCGTGACTATTTTCATGCAGGTTCCGTCCTATGGGGACGAGCTGCAAAACTTTAAGCTGATGCTGCAGTCCGCACAGCACATCGCCGACGAAGTGGGTGGTGTGGTGCTCGACGATCAACGTCGCATGATGACGCCGCAGAAACTGCGCGAGTATCAGGACCGCATCCGCGAAGTTAAAGAATCTCACGCCTGATTCTCCTCTGGCGTGACATCTCCTTGCTAAACCCCCGCCTGTCGGGGGTTTTTTATCATTGATGGTGCGATATGGAATCAATCGAACAACAACTGACAGAACTGCGAACCACGCTTCGCCATCATGAGTATCTCTACCATGTGATGGATGCGCCGGAAATTCCCGATGCGGAATATGATCGCCTGATGCGTGAACTGCGCGAGCTGGAAGCGCAGCATCCGGAACTTATCACCCCCGACTCACCAACCCAGCGTGTTGGCGCCGCCCCGTTAGCAGCGTTCAGCCAGATTCGCCATGAAGTGCCAATGCTGTCGCTGGATAACGTGTTTGATGAAGAGAGTTTTCTCGCCTTCAACAAGCGTGTGCAGGACAGACTGAAGAGTACGGACAAATTAACCTGGTGCTGCGAACTGAAGCTGGACGGGCTGGCGGTCAGTATCCTGTATGAAAACGGTGTGCTGGTCAGTGCCGCAACGCGTGGTGATGGTACTACGGGGGAGGATATTACCTCGAACGTGCGCACCATTCGTGCGATCCCGTTAAAACTGCGTGGCGATAATATTCCGACGCGTCTGGAAGTGCGCGGTGAAGTGTTCCTGCCGCAGGCCGGATTTGAAAAAATTAACGAAGAGGCCCGCCGTACTGGCAACAAAGTGTTTGCTAACCCGCGTAACGCGGCGGCCGGGTCATTGCGCCAGCTCGATCCGCGTATCACAGCGAAGCGACCGCTTACTTTCTTCTGCTATGGCGTTGGTGTGCTGGAAGGTGGTGTGCTGCCTGATACCCACCTGGGCCGTCTGCTGCAATTTAAAGAGTGGGGATTGCCGGTGAGCGACAGAGTTACGCTTTGCGACTCTCCGGAGGAAGTACTTGCTTACTATCATAAGGTTGAAGAAGACCGACCGACGCTGGGATTCGATATCGATGGTGTGGTGATCAAAGTCAACTCCATGGCGTTGCAGGAGCAACTGGGTTTTGTCGCTCGCGCGCCGCGCTGGGCGGTGGCCTTCAAGTTCCCGGCGCAGGAGCAAATGACCTTCGTACGCGATGTTGAGTTTCAGGTTGGACGCACCGGGGCGATTACGCCCGTGGCTCGCCTTGAGCCAGTTCAGGTTGCCGGGGTGTTGGTCAGTAACGCCACCTTGCACAATGCGGATGAAATTGAGCGTCTTGGTTTGCGTATTGGCGATAAAGTCGTCATTCGCCGTGCGGGCGATGTCATCCCGCAGGTAGTGAACGTCGTGCTTTCCGAGCGCCCGGACGATACGCGTGAAATTGAGTTTCCCACCCACTGTCCGGTATGCAACTCTGACGTTGAGCGTGTGGAAGGCGAAGCAGTCACTCGCTGTACCGGTGGTTTAATCTGCGGAGCGCAGCGTAAGGAATCACTGAAACACTTCGTTTCCCGCCGCGCGCTGGACGTTGACGGCATGGGCGACAAAATTATCGATCAACTGGTCGAGAAAGAGTATGTCCACACGCCAGCGGATCTCTTCACGCTGACCGCAGGTAAGCTGACCGGTCTTGATCGCATGGGACCGAAATCGGCGCAAAACGTGGTGAATGCGCTGGAAAAAGCAAAAGAGACGACGTTTGCCCGTTTCCTCTACGCCCTGGGTATTCGCGAAGTCGGCGAAGCTACGGCGGCTGGTCTTGCGGCGCATTTTGGCACCCTTGAGGCGCTGGAAGCGGCTTCCATTGAAGAGCTGCAAAAAGTGCCGGATGTCGGCATCGTGGTAGCGACCCACGTGTTTAATTTCTTTGCCGAAGAGAGTAACCGCGAGGTGATCGTCCAGCTTTTGGAGCAGGGGATTCACTGGCCAGCGCCGGTGGTTATCAACGCTGAAGAAATCGACAGCCCCTTCGCGGGTAAAACGGTGGTGCTGACCGGGAGCCTGAGCCAGATGTCGCGTGATGACGCCAAAGCGCGACTGACCGAGTTGGGGGCAAAAGTGGCCGGTAGCGTATCGAAGAAAACCGACTTGGTGATTGCCGGTGAAGCGGCGGGGTCGAAACTGGCAAAAGCGCAGGAACTGGGTATTGCCGTGATCGATGAAGCTGAAATGATCCGCTTACTGGGTGCCTGAGATGGAAAAAGAGCAGCTGGTTGAAATCGCCAATACCGTGATGCCCTTTGGCAAATATAAAGGGCGTCGGCTGATTGATGTACCGGAAGAGTATCTGCTGTGGTTTGCCCGTAAGGATGAATTCCCGCCGGGCAAGCTCGGCGAGTTGATGCAAATCACGCTGCTGATTAAAACAGAGGGGCTGACCCAACTGGTACAGCCCCTGAAACGCCCACTCTAAGCTTTTGCGGCGCGGTTTTTCTGCTGCGCCTGCAATGCGTCAGTCTGTTGCTTGTAGCGACGTGCCAGCACGGCACACACCATCAGCTGAATTTGATGGAAGATCATCAACGGCAGCACCATCATTCCTATCACTGAGGTCGGGAACAGAATATTTGCCATTGGGATCCCATTCGCCAGGCTCTTTTTCGATCCGCAAAAGACAATGGTGATCTCATCGGCTTTGTTGAAGCCGCATTTACGCGCAACAAAGACGTTGATGCCAATCACGATTGCCAGCAATACGATGCTGACCACCACGATAAACAGCAGCGAGCCAATCCCCACTTTGTGCCAGATTCCGTTAACCACGGCTTCACTGAAGGCGGAGTACACTACCAGTAAGATGGAGGATTGGTCCGTTTTGGCGATCCATTTTTTATGTCGGGACACCCAGTTACCAATCCACGGACGTGAAAGATGTCCCAGTACGAACGGCAGCAGCAGTTGCAGCATGATTTTCCCCACCTGCTCCAGACTGCCTTCTGCGCCGTGCATATTCATTACCAGGCCAACCAGCAACGGCGAGAGAAAAATACCCAGCAGGCTGGAGGCCGAAGCGGAACACACGGCGGCGGCAACGTTACCCCCCGCCAGCGACGTAAAGGCGATTGCCGACTGCACCGTGGCCGGCAAAATACACAGGTACAGGAAACCGGTGTACAGCATCGGGTCAACATTAACCGGCGCCCACCAGGCGAACAGAACGCCCAGCACCGGGAAAACAACAAACGTGCTGCACATCACCCACAGATGCAAACGCCAGTGACTACCGCCGGCAATAATGGCTTCACGTGAAAGCTTCGCCCCGTGCATAAAAAACAACAGGGCAATGGCAGCGGTGGTTAAGCCTTCAAAGAAAGGCACAAAACCACCCTCGGCCGGGAAAAAGGACGCCAGTAATACGACCGTAATCAACGTTATCGTGAACGGATCAAGGATACGAAAAAGTTTCATAAAAGCTCCTGAAATTCGGTAGGAACATTTTGCGTTTTTCCGTTTGAGAAATAAAATTGATTTATTGCATCCATATATGAATCGAATAGATGAATTACTCTCTGCGTCAGCTCCGTATCTTTGTTACCGTCGCTCAGGCTAAAAGCTTTAGCCGGGCGGGGGATATCATTGGCTTAAGCCAGTCTGCGGTCAGCCACAGCGTTAAAGAGCTGGAAGGGCAGACGGGTGTGCGGTTGTTAGATAGAACAACGCGGGAAGTGGTGCTGACGGAAGCAGGGCACCAGTTGGCGGCGCGGCTGGAACGTATTCTGGATGAACTGCACAGTACGCTGCGCGAAGCAGGCCAGGTGGGAACACAGTTAACCGGAACGGTGCGCGTTGCCGCCAGCCAGACGATCTCTGCTCACCTTATTCCACAGTGTATTGCCCAGAGTAATCAGCTTTATCCAGCGATCGATTTTGTGCTGCACGATCGTCCACAACAGTGGGTGCTGGAGAGTATTCGTCAGGGTGAGGTGGATTTTGGCATCGTGATAGATCCTGGCGCAGTGACCGATCTACAGTGTGAAGCGGTGTTATCCGAACCGTTCCTGTTGCTGTGTCGAGAGGATCATCCGCTAGCCCAACGCGAATGGGTAAATTGGCAGGATTTATACCATGAGCGCCTGGTATTACAGGATTACGCTTCCGGCAGTCGACCATTGATCGATGCGGCGCTGGCCCACTTTTCCATTGAGGCCAATATTGTTCAGGAGATTGGTCACCCGGCCACGCTTTTCCCGATGGTTGAGGCGGGGATTGGTATCAGCGTGCTGCCCGCGCTGGCGCTCCCTTTACCGGAGGGCAGCCATTTGCAGGTTAAACGCCTGACGCCGGTTGTGGAACGACAACTGATGCTGGCACGACGTAAAAATCGTTCTTTATCGACTGCGGCCCAGGCACTGTGGGACGTGGTGCGGATGCAGGCCAGTGAATTAACCGCCGGTCGGGCACGTGATCCGTTGTATCAGATATAAATATCGACCCGATGTGGGTCGGTAGCATTGTTGACGCCCTCAGCTTTTTTTTGATCGGCACTCTGCTTTTGCTGTGATTCCTCGGCCTGCTGGCGCAACAATTGAGCTAGTTGTGCTTGTAACATCTTGATTTGAGTCTGAATAAGTTCCTGCTGCTCGCGCTTCTGCTCAACACTGCCACTGCTATTGGGGATATCTTTGAGCTGCTGGGTTAGCTTAGTTATCTTTTGGGTGATTTGTGCAATCTGTGCGGAGATGTCATTCCCGGCTGATGCTTTTCCGCCGCCGCTACTGCTTTGAAGAGTTGGGGTGGAAACGTTGATAGTTGTCATACAGACTCCTCGCGCCATAAAACATGAGTATCGGCATCAGCGAACAGAACTTCAGTGACAATACGGCCGAGTGGGGATTAATCATAAAAATCCCAAACCTTAATGTATCTGTTTTCCTGTGCCATTTCTGGCTCGAAAATAATGTGATTTCAGGCTGATTTAGTGCAACTCATCGATACCGATTTACTATCGGTTGTCAGGATAAACGGTATTGGTAATCGATTGCGTAGTCTCGCTATAACAGTGCGGTACGCTCCGTTATTTTCGATTACTCAGTATTAAGGACATCTCATGAGCCACTCTCTTTTCTCGCAAAATCCCTGGTATAGCGCCGATATCATTCGTGGTTACAAGCCGGATTTTACGCCGCGCGTAGCCTTTATCCTCGGCTCCGGCCTGGGGGCGTTGGCGGATCAAATTGAGGATGCGGTGGCCATCTCTTACGAGAAACTGCCGGGGTTCCCGGTGAGCACCGTGCACGGTCATGCCGGTGAACTGGTGCTGGGATATCTGGCGGGAATTCCGGTAGCCTGTATGAAAGGGCGTGGACATTTCTATGAAGGTCGCGGCATGACGGTGATGACGGATGCCGTTCGTACGCTGAAGCTGCTGGGCTGTGAGCTGCTGTTTTGCACCAATGCCGCAGGTTCTTTGCGCCCCGATGTCGGTCCGGGTAGCCTCGTTGCGCTTAGCGATCATATCAATACGATGCCGGGTACGCCGATGGTGGGGCTTAACGATGAGCGTTTTGGCGAGCGATTCTTTTCGCTGGCGAATGCCTATGATGCTGACTACCGCGCGGTCCTGCAAACTGTTGCCGCAGAAGAAGGGTTCCCGCTGAGTGAAGGGGTTTTTGTCTCTTATCCGGGGCCGAACTTTGAAACTGCGGCAGAAATCCGCATGATGCAAATCATCGGTGGCGACGTGGTGGGCATGTCGGTGGTGCCTGAAGTTATTTCAGCGCGCCACTGCGGTTTGAAAGTGGTTGCGGTGGCTGCCATCACCAACCTGGCGGAAGGTCTGGGTGATGTGAAATTATCTCACGCGCAGACGCTGGCAGCGGCGGAACTCTCCCGGCAGAATTTCATCAACCTGATCTGCGGCTTCTTGCGCAAACTGGCCTGAATAATTAAAAAATGACCCCGCTTGCGGGGTCTTACTTTTTGGCAAGGAACGGAAAAATGGGTATCGCATCTCGCTTAAAGCTCATGTCGTTTTTGCAATATTTTATCTGGGGAAGCTGGCTGGTAACCCTGGGTTCTTACATGATTAACACCCTGGATTTTACCGGCGCGAACGTCGGTATGATTTACAGTTCTAAAGGGCTGGCGGCGATTATCATGCCGGGCATTATGGGCATTATTGCCGATAAATGGCTACGTGCAGAGCGCGCCTATATGCTTTGTCATCTGGTGTGTGCGGGCGTGTTGTTATATGCCACAACCGTTACCGATCCACAGACCATGTTTTGGGTAATGCTGTTTAACGCAATGGCGTATATGCCGACGATTGCGTTATCGAACAGCGTCTCATACTCGTGCCTGGCGCAATCGGGTCAGGATCCGGTCACTGCGTTCCCGCCAATTCGTGTGTTTGGCACCATAGGGTTTATTGTGGCGATGTGGACAGTCAGCTTGATGGGACTGGAACTGAGCAGCGCGCAGTTGTATATCGCTTCAGGCGCATCGCTGCTGCTGGCTCTGTATGCGCTTACGTTGCCGAAAATCCCGGTTGCTGAGAAGAAAGCAAGCACCACGCTTGCCAGCAAGCTCGGTCTGGACGCCTTTGTCCTGTTTAAAAAACCGCAGATGGCAATCTTCTTTTTGTTTGCGATGATGCTGGGGGCGGTGCTGCAAATCACTAATGTCTTTGGCAATCCGTTCCTGCATGATTTTGCCCGTAACCCGGAATTTGCCGACAGCTTTGTGGTGAAGTACCCCTCCATATTGCTTTCTGTTTCACAGATGGCGGAGGTGGGTTTTATTCTCACTATTCCGTACTTCCTTAAACGTTTTGGCATTAAAACGGTGATGCTGATGAGCATGCTGGCATGGACGCTGCGTTTTGGCTTCTTTGCCTTTGGCGATCCGTCGCCGTTTGGTTTTGTGCTGCTGCTGATGTCGATGATTGTCTACGGCTGTGCGTTTGATTTCTTCAATATCTCGGGATCGGTATTTGTCGAGCAGGAGGTTAGCTCTAACATTCGCGCCAGTGCGCAGGGGCTGTTTATGACGATGGTAAACGGCGTTGGTGCATGGGTGGGTTCAATCCTGAGCGGTATGGCGGTGGACTATTTTTCTGTCGATGGCGTCAAGGATTGGCAGACCATCTGGCTGGTGTTTGCCGCATATGCGCTGGCTCTGGCGGTTATCTTTGCATTGTTCTTTAAGTACAAGCATGAGCCTGAACGACTGGCGCAGAAATCACCGGCACATTAACGCTCCATTGGCGGCGGGTTCTGATACCCGCCGTTTCATTTTCTGCGAGGCAATGTGGTAACTTTGCGCATTATCCTTATTTCTGGAGCGCATTATCCATGGAACGCACGCACCGCATCGATCTGAAGTTACTGCGTTATTTTCTTGCTGTCGCAGAAGAACTGCATTTTGGACGTGCCGCTGCTCGCCTGAATATGTCGCAACCGCCGCTCAGTACCCATATTAAAGAGCTGGAGCAACAGCTCGGCACTTTGCTATTTATCCGTCATTCCCGCAGCGTAGCGTTAACCCACGCTGGAAAGATATTGATGGAAGAGTCGCGCCGACTGTTATCCAGTGCCAATCAGGCGCTGGCGAGAGTGGAGCAGATTGGTCGTGGTGAGGCAGGGCGAATTGAGCTAGGCGTTATCGGTACTGCGATGTGGGGAAAAATGCGCCCGGTGATGCGGCGTTTTCTGAAGGATAATCCCAATGTTGAGGTGCTGTTTCGCGAGAACATGCCTGCTATGCAGATGACGATGCTGGAGCGGCGTGAACTGGATGCGGGAATTTGGCGGATGGCTACGGAGCTTTCTCCCGGGTTTACCAGTCTACGCTTGCATGAGTCCTCTTTTCTGGTTGCCATGCCGGAAGAGCATCCTCTTACTGCCAGTGAATCCGTACCGCTGGAGGCGCTGAGAAATGAATATTTTGTCACGATGCCTTCCATTCATACCGACTGGGCATTTTTGCAGCGCGTTTGCCTGAGTGCTGGATTTTCCCCGATGATTATTCGTGAGGTGAGGGAGCCGCAAACGGTGCTGGCGATGATCAGCATGGGGATTGGTATTACGTTAATTGCTGACAGTTATGCGCAGATGAGTTGGCCTGGCGTGGTATTCCGACCGTTAGAGGAACGTATTCCGGCGGATTTATATATTGTGTATGACCAACAGCAGGCGACACCCGCGCTGGAGAAACTGGTAGCGGCATTGACGATGTGATGTCTGTGCCGGATGGCGACTAACGTCTTATCCGGCCTACGCGTGCGGTATTGTCTGTAGGCCTGATAAGCGCAGCGCATCAGGCAAGCAGGTTGGAATCTTATAAATCGCAGATAGCAAAAAGGCGCCTTTAGGGCGCCTTTTTACATTGGTGGGGCGTGCAGGATTCGAACCTGCGACCAATTGATTAAAAGTCAACTGCTCTACCAACTGAGCTAACGCCCCGA
>NZ_JAOWHK010000029.1:0-50000 GCF_030332665.1 Citrobacter sp. Cpo090
AATCTGCAATGGGATATGCCAAAACCGCTTAACGTTTAAGGATGAATTATGAAACCAGGAATTACGATAAGAGTATTAATCGGCGCGGTTTCGCTATGCGCTATCACTGCATGTACAAAAAAAGTACCAACTCAAGTTATTTATCGTTATGACGATAACCGGTATCTTGAACTAAAGGGCTTCGATTGCGAAGGTGCACTTTGGTATCATGATACCAGGAGGAATATACATAAGGAATTAGTAGATGGCGTTTATTCAACGTATCAGATCTTTTCCGGCGTATATATTCATCCATCCGATAAGTATATTCTTATACCGCGATGGGAACCTGGGGCATATAAAATATCTAAAGATTACGGACAAACATGGCAGGTAGCAACATATATGGCCCCTTTCCCAGCGCTGGAGAGAAACTCAGATGGTGTTATGCGTGACAGCCCTGAAGGAAAAGAAATAAAAAGAGTGGTGGTGGTCAATAACCAGGCGTTTATTTCCACAGCGCAGGACCATTTGTATATGAGTTCATATCCTTTTGACGACCCGCGTCTGGCGCCGGGTGGTCCGGGTATAGATTATCAATACTTTGATGACACCTATTATCTCTACAGGCCTGGCAAGCATAAATCCGGTGGCAAGTATGTGAATGCCCACATCAGACCTGAATCTCCAGGATATGCGTGGGGTATGGTTATTTTTATGAAACAAGGACTGGATAATCTTGTTGAGTCAGAAAAAGCGAATTATCAAAATCTGCCGGACAAAGAACCGGAGGTGGTGGGCTATAAGGGCTGGACCCGGATGTACTGCGATATGGATGCAGGGAGATAATATGAAAGGTGTAATCAGGCTAAACGATCCGCTGGAAAATGGCGGATATGTTAATAAAGCTTCAGGTAGCAAGTTTATGGGAATTCCTGTCGCTTTACAGGGGGATACTGTCGTTTGTATACCGCACAAAGGAATCTTTCCCATACTTGATTTTGAGCCTGACTGGACAATGGATGGCAAAGGTGTCGTTGTGGATGGTTGTAGGGCCGCATGTGGTTGCGCAATTAAAACCACTCTGCCAACGGCGGGGACAAGCAAATGAGAAAATGGAAGATACCAAACAAGAATCCCTATCAGGAACCAGAAAAATTCCCGCTTAATATTATGCTGATCATTAGCTTTGCTATATTTCTGTTTTTTATAACGTACAATATATTCAGCTGGTTGCAGGACAAGAAAGTTCCTGATGATCTGATATGGAATGCAATAGGTATCCCGTCGCTAATAGTGTTAGCAATCTGGTGTGTGGTGGTAATCACTTCCGGTGTTATATCTTTTCCATGTTACTATGCGGGTTATCTTGAGCAGTATGGTATGAACCAGTGGAAAAACTGGGCAATACGGGCATTGCCTCTTTTAGACTATTCATCCATTCTCCCGGTGCCTGAACTGGCATTAAAAATTCAGAAACTAGAGGGTGAAGCGCCAGCAGGTTCTGCAACGCCGTTACGCATTGATATTGAAGTTGACTCAATGGATGACACCAGAGTTGATAAAGTACTAAGGCAGTTGATAGAGCCCCTCAAATGTTCTCTTGTCAGGGATTATCGGCCTTTTACTACCTGGCTGTACGTTAAGGGAGCGGATGACACTATCGGCAATAGTTTCAAGGCGGTGCTGGCAAGTCTGAGCATCCCCAACGATAAGGTCGGAAAAATTAATATTCTTCACAAATGTCCTGATTATTTTTTAATAAATGACTGGGTTGATTTAAACATCTCTGAAAATAACCTGGTTATTACCGTTGAATTGCATGATGAAAATAATTCTGATTTTTTTGAAAGTGCTAATGCCTTTATTTTTACCAATACACAACTGCTTAAAGATAAAGACACACCTTTATATTTATTACGCATGATGGACAGTACCCCTTACTATCTTGATGAAATCGTAAGTACATATCTTTCTGCACAGCAAGTTGATGTCAGTAAAATTAAAAAACTATGGTTCAACTCACTGGATAAGCAGTCAAAATTCGTATTGTTTAGTGGGATAGAAAACGCAAAAACGAGTATTTTGGCCGATAGTCGATATGAACTGGAGGCCGTCACTGGGCGAAGCACAGAGGTTCAGCGCTGGGTTGTATTAGCGTTGGCTGCGGATGCTGCAAAATATGGTCAAGGCCATCAGTTATTCGCCAGTACATCCGCAGATACTATTCAATCCGGCATAATAGCTGCTAAATATCCAGGCTCTTGTCCGGCACTTGATAAGCTGGATTTCCATGATTATTGGAGAGTCATAAAATTGTGCGCAATTATTTTATGGTGTATGGGAGTTGTAAGTCTCGTACCACTGGAACTGTTCCAAAGTCACCCATGGTATACGTTTACACCTTTAGTTATTGGTATTCCGGTTATTTACACGGCGGTTATGATTTTTTCTTTTATACTGAGTCATAATATAGAGGAGGAAATGAATATTTATTACTCTCAGTTTTTATGAGGTAAGCGCCCTGACGGGCGCTCTTGCTTCTTTGACTCTCTTTGTGACAGGAGAGCATTAGTCGGTTCAGGATTTATTTAACCGTCCAACCCTTATAACTGCCGACGTTGTTTTTATCGATCATCGTCACCGGAATTAGCACGGGTTCTTTCGGGGCGGGTTTCCCCTGCAATATGTCATAGCCGATTTCGACCGCTTTGGCAGCCATCACCTGCGGATCTTGTGCCGGAGTCGCCACAAATAGTGAGTTTTCGCGCTTCAGCGCTTCTTCACCGTCCGGGGATCCATCTACGCCGACAATAAAGAATTCGCTACGCTGCGCCTGTTTTGCCGCCAGATCGGCACCGATCGCCGTCGGATCGTTAATGGCGAATACGCCGTCGATCTTCGGATTTGCCGCCAGTAGCGCGGTCATGATCTCCAGCCCGCCTTCGCGACTGCCTTTGGCGTTTTGGTTATGCGACAGCACCTTGATGTCCGGGTGGCGTTTAAACTCAGTCTGGCAGCCTTCCACGCGGTTCTGGACGGCGGAAACCGGCGGCCCGTTGATGATGACGACGTTGCCTTTGCCTTTCAGGCGGTCGGTAATGTATTTACAGGCCATTTCACCTGCCTGGGTGTTATCGGAGGTAATGGTCGCATCTGCGCCCTCCGCCGCCACGTCAACGGCGACCACCACAATCCCCGCGTCTTTCGCGCGTTTTACCGCCGGGCCGATGCCTTTGGAGTCGGCGGCGTTAAGGATAATCATGTCGACTTTGGCGGCAATAAAGTTGTCGATTTGCGACACCTGTTGCCCCAAATCGTAGCCGCTGGAAACCAGCGTTACTTTAACGCTATCACCTGCCAGCTTGCGTGCTTCCAGTTCTGCGCCTTTGGTGATCTGCACGAAGAACGGGTTGGCCAGATCGCCCACCGTAACGCCGATCGATTTCAGTTCTTTTGCCTGCACAAACGGAGCTGCAGCAAGCAGGGCGCCAGCACAGAGCGCGGTCACTAATGGCTTCAAACGCATACTCGTTTCCTCACGTAGGGTATTGTTGTTATACGCCTGATGGCGCTGCGCTTATCAGGCCTACGAATGAGTAGGCCAGTAAGCTTGTCTATGCACTTTGATGGTGTCGGGTACGGTATTTGTCGATTAGCACCGCTATGATGATCACCGCCCCTTTGATCACCAGTTGCCAGAAATAGGAGACGCCCATTAGCGTCATGCCGTTATTGAGCGTGGCGATTATCAATGCCCCCACCAGCGTGCCGGTGATGGTGCCGATCCCGCCAACAAAGCTGGTGCCGCCGAGGATCACCGCCGCGATGGCATCAAGCTCGTAACCCATGCCTAAGTTGCCGTTGGCGCTATACAGCCGCGAGGCGCTCATCACCCCGCCAAGACCAGAGAGCAAACCGCTCATGCCGTAGACGAACAGCAGCACCAGCCACACTTTGATACCGGTTAAACGTGCGGCCTGCATATTGCCGCCGACCGCGTAGATATGAACGCCGAGCGTGGTGCGGCGCAGAATGAACCAGCACACCACCACCACCGCCAGCGCAATGACCACCAGCCACGGAACCGGGCCGAGATAGTTGTTACCGATCCACTCAAAGCTGATATTGGAGTTAATCACCGTTGTACCGTCGGCCAGCAGATAGGCCGCGCCGCGCAGCGCCGTATAGGTTCCAAGCGTGACGATAAACGGCGGTAGTCCGGCAAAAGCGACCAGCGCGCCGTTAAACAATCCCAGCACCAGGCCAAGCATCAGCGCCGCCGGAATCGACAGCATGGCAAACTCAGGAATAAGAGAAACGACCATGGCTGCGACGGCAGTGGTACCGAGAATAGAACCCACTGAGAGGTCGATCCCGCCGGTCAGAATGATGAAGGTCATGCCAGCCGCCAGCACGATGTTGATCGAGGCCTGACGGGTAATATTCAGCAGGTTGCTTTCGGTAAAAAAGTTAGGCGCGATAAAGCCAAATACCGCCACAATCAGGATGAGAATCGGTAAGATGCCGACCGTTTGCATCAGATCGCTCATCAGCATTCTTTTCGCGGAGGCGGATTTCGCCACCTGCTGGGGAGTGGTTGGATTATTCATGGGGCACCGCCTGATGGTGGGAGTCGTTCACGCCGGTTGCCAGCGTCATAATATTTTCCTGGGTAATACTTTGTCCGTTCAGCTCGCCGGCAATACTGCCTTCCCGCATGACGTAAACGCGATCGCTCATACCAACGACTTCCGGCAGTTCGCTGGAGATCATCAGGATCGCCACGCCTTTGCGCGCCATATCGTTCATGATCCGGTAGATCTCGCTTTTGGCACCAACGTCCACGCCGCGCGTGGGTTCATCGAGGATCAAAATACGTGGACCGATCGCGACCCAGCGTGATATCAGCAGTTTTTGCTGATTTCCGCCGGACAACCCGCCCGCGCGTACCTGTGCGTGCGGAACGCGGATGTTGAGCAGCTTGATGGCGTCATCGGAAATAGCCTGCGCCTTTTTGCGATCGAGCATGCCCCAGTTGGCGTCACGTTCCAGAGTCGCCATGGTGATGTTTTCTGCCGCTGCCAGCTCTAAAAATAATCCCTGCTCTTTGCGGTTTTCCGTCAGAAAGCCAATGCCGTGGTCAATCGCCTCGCGCGGGGAGTGGATCACTACCGGTTCACCGTCTACTTCAATCATGCCGCCGATGGCTTTACGCACGCCAAAAATCAGCTGAGCCAGTTCAGAACGCCCGGCGCCGACTAACCCGGCCAGGCCGACGATCTCCCCGGAGCGTACCAGCAAGCTGCACGGCTGGACTTTATGGCCGTCGGTCAGGTGATGAACATTGAGGCGTGCTTTACCTAAGGGAATGTCGCGCTCTTTGTTGAACAGATCGCTTAACGGACGGCCCACCATCATGCGCACCAGCTCCGAGGCGTTGAGCTTGTCGCGGGTCAGGCTGCCAACATATTGTCCGTCGCGCAGGACGCTGACGCGGTCCGAGAGTTCGTACACTTCCGCCATGCGGTGGCTGATGTAGATAATCGCCATCCCCTCATCGCGCAGGCGCATGATCAGTTCAAACAGGCGATGGGTTTCACGTGAGGAGAGGGCGGCGGTGGGTTCATCCATCACCAGAATGCGGCTGTTACGGTGCAGGGCGCGGGCAATTTCCACCTGCTGCTGTTCGGCGATGGTCAACGTCATCACACGGTCGCTGGCCTTAAACTGGGCACCGAGTCGGTCGATGACTTTCTGCGACTGCATCACCATCTCTTTTCGCTGGACCAGACCGCCGCGCGACAGCTCGCTGCCGAGAAAGATATTTTCCGCCACCGTCAGGTTCGGTGCGAGCTGCATCTCCTGATAAATCAGCGTGATGCCTGCGCTAAGTGCATCTTTAGGTCCGCGAATGTGGAACGGCTGACCGTCAATCAGGATCTCACCGCTGGTGGCGGTATAGGCCCCCGCGAGGATCTTCATCAGGGTGCTTTTCCCTGCGCCGTTCTCGCCCATCAGGGCATGAATCTCACCTGGCCAGACCGTTAAATCGACCCCTTTCAGCGCGTAAAATTTGCCAAACGCTTTAGCAATGTTGCGCATCTCCAGAACCGGTGTCCTGCTCATGGCGGATCTCCTGTGGGGTGGCCGATATCAGCAGTCCATCACAGGAATGTAAATGCAAAATGTCAGAAGCCGTTCATATTTGTCATATTGCGATTTTTCTTCACGGAGCGTGATATGCCGCAACCGGGACGTCATTTTTTCGCCAGTGCGCGCGGACGATTGCTGTTCTTCAATCTGTTGGTGGTGGCTGTCACGCTGATGGTGAGCGGCGTGGCGGTGCTGGGTTTTCAACACGCAAGCCAGATTCAGGAGCAGGTACAGCAGCAAACCGTTGACGACATGACCGGCAGCATGAACCTGGCGCGGGATACGGCGAACGTGGCGACGGCGGCGGTGCGGCTGTCGCAGGTGGTTGGGGCGCTGGAATACAAAGGGGAAGCGGAGCGGCTGCAGGAGACGCAACGGGCGCTGAAGCAGTCGCTGGAACAACTGGCTACCGCGCCGCTGGCGCAGCAGGAGCCGGTGCTGGTTGAGCGTATTATCCAGCGCAGTAATGAACTACAAAGCAGTGTAGAAGGGATGTTGCAGCGCGGGCAGCGGCGGCATCTGGAGCGTAACGCGTTGCTCAGTTCGCTGTATCAAAATCAAAGCTATTTACGTCATCTGCAAAAGCTCACCGGCGCGCAGGACGATGTGCTGCTGGGGCAGATGGACCGCTTAATTGTTGCCGCCATCGATACACCCACGCCGCGTTCGGTGGTGAAACAACTGGATGCGGTGATGCCTGCGCTTCCCTTGCGTCATGCTAATCCGCTGATTAACGGTATCCTCAACGACTTCAACCAGGAGTTGCATAAGCTGGAGCCGCTATCTTCCGCGCTGGAGCAGAGCGATTTGGCGATCAACTGGTATATGTTTCATATCAAAGCGCTGGTGGCGATCCTCAACAGCGATATCAATCAGTATGCCTCGCAGGTGGCGCTGATCTCAGAGCAGCGGGTAGCGCAAAGCCATAAGGAACTGCAATCTGGCGCGTTATTTATTTTAGTGTTTGCGCTGCTGGCGGTGGTGATCACCGGTTTTGCCGGGTGGTATATCTACCGTAATCTCGGTTCCAACCTGACGGCCATTTCGCGGGCGATGACCCGGCTGGCGCACGGTGAATCAGATGTCAGCGTCCCGGCCCTGCAGCGGCGTGATGAGTTAGGCGAGCTGGCCCGCGCCTTTAGCGTCTTTGCCCGGAATACGGCGTCGCTGGAGCACACCACCCGACTGCTAAAAGAAAAAACCAGCCAGATGGAAATCGATCGCACCGAGCGTCAGGGGCTGGAAGAAGCGCTGTTGCACAGCCAAAAGCTGAAGGCTGTGGGGCAACTGACGGGTGGATTAGCACATGATTTCAATAACCTGCTGGCGGTTATTATTGGCAGTCTGGATCTGGTGAATCCGGAGTCACCCGACGCGCCACGGGTCAATCGGGCGCTAAAAGCCGCCGAGCGCGGGGCGCTGCTTACCCAACGCCTGCTGGCCTTTTCGCGCAAACAGTCGTTGCATCCCCATGCGGTGGAGCTGAAAACGCTGCTGGAAAACCTGGGCGAACTGATGCGCCACTCTCTTCCGGCCACGTTGACGCTGGAGATTGAAGCCCAGTCTCCCGCCTGGCCCGCGTGGATTGATGTCAGCCAACTGGAAAACGCCATTATCAATCTGGTGATGAACGCCCGTGACGCCATGGACGGGCAGGTGGGCACGATTAAAATCCGTACCTGGAATCAGCGGGTCACGCGCAGCGATGGGCGCAAGCAGGATATGGTAATGCTGGAGGTTGCCGACCAGGGCAGTGGGATGTCGCAGGAGGTGAAAGCCCAGGTCTTCGAGCCGTTTTTCACCACCAAACAGACCGGTAGCGGCAGCGGACTGGGGCTGTCGATGGTTTACGGTTTTGTGCGCCAGTCCGGTGGCCGGGTGGAGATTGAAAGTGCTCCTGGGCAGGGAACGACGGTCAGGTTGCAACTGCCTCGCGCCGTTGTTCCGGTGCAGGCTCAAGTGGAAGCGCTAGCGCAACACACAACGACCAACGATGAAAAACTGGTGTTGGTGCTTGAGGATGAGGACGATGTACGCCAGACGTTGTGCGAGCAACTGCACCTGCTGGGTTATCTGACGTTAGAAGCCGCCAACGGCGAGCAGGCAATGCATCTGCTCGCCGCGTCTTCAGAGATTGATATTCTGATCAGCGACCTCATGCTGCCCGGTGGATTAAGCGGCGTGGATGTGGTTAACCATGCCCAGGCACATTATCCGCAGTTGTCCATCCTGCTGATAAGCGGTCAGGATTTACGGCCGGCGCATAACCCGGCGCTGCCGGATGTGGCGCTATTGCGTAAGCCTTTTACCCGGGGAGAGCTGGCGCAGGCGCTGCGGAAAAGTGAACAGTCATACCGCTAAGACATTGTCCTCTTTGCATACTATTTTGCGAGCTTCCTTCGGAAAACTAAACCTGCCAAAGAGATTAGGAATTCATCAAGACCAGGGAGCAAACGGGTGATGCTAATCTGAGCAAACACAGCCCGATTAGGATATAAAAGGAATTATGCCAGTACTAACAAGAGGTGATTCGCAGATGATTGTGATGCCGACAACGTATAGCCCGATGGCCGTCGCCCGCTCGTTTAAGGTGGTGGATACGTTTGAGCTTTCCGGGCGTATTCTGCTGGTTATTTATGACAGGCAAACTCCACGCGCAGCAATCATTGAAGCTGATATTGAGATTTTTAATGGCGTGCCTCGCCATCGGGTTCTTGCTGCACTGGATTTGCAGCGTAAACCCTACCTGGACAACGATATTCTAACGGTGGAACGATGTTGGGAAGAGGCGTCTGTGTTTCAGATAGAAGGGATATGTGTTAATCCGTCCGAACGAGATAAAGGGTTGGCGACGCGCCTGTATGAAGCACTGATTTTGCGCTGTGGTGTAACGCTGATTAGCGATTTTGAGCAATATGATGGCGGGAAAATGCTCTGGCAGAAAATTGCGCGTGAGTCTGAATACATCTCAGTTTTTATCCTGGACACGGAGCAAAACGCATTCTGGCCATATGATGGTTCGAAGGTTATATATGATGGGGGATGTATCCCAGAAGAGCGGATATGGAGCATGTCACCAGATACAAAATGCCACGGTGTTGTTTTGGTGGCAGAGGAAAAACAACGCGCTTACCAGTTGATGGAGCCAGGGGCGTCCTATCGAGTTTGAGATTCCTCCGCTACACCTTCTTTTCTGCGTTGACTAACGTAAAGCCAGTTCAACTTCGGGTCTGGCTTATGAAATGTTACCCCATGCTTTTATTGTTTAGCTTGCTGTCACTGACCACCATGTCAGCGCAGGCGGATATTATCGATGACGCCATTGGTAATATTCAGCAGGCGATTAACGACGCATACAAACCGGACAACGGGCGGGATTATGACGACTCCCGTGATGAAAGCTGGCAGCGCCAGATGAGTGACGACCGGCGCAGGCAATATGACAATCGCCGCCGCCAGTTTGAAGATCGACGTCGCCAACTGGATGATCGTCAGCGCCAGCTCGATCAGGAACGGCGTCAGTTAGAAGACGACGAACGCAGAATGGAAGAAGATTACGATCGCTAGCTATAACTATTTAAATTTAAGAGTATTTTATCCCCTGTAAGGGATTTAGCTTTCAGCTAAACATCTCGCCATTTTATGTTAATGTATGCACTTGAGCACAGTGCGTGTATGCATTACAATCTCACTATGCTTATGGAAAAGGAGCGGGCAATGGAATGTCTAAATCATTAAATATCAGAAATTTTCGGGATACATGGCTTGAAGATTTTTTTGAACGGGCGACACCGCACAGAAAAATACCTGCGGATATTCACACTGCATTAGCCAGAAAGCTGGATATCATTAATGCGGCTGTTTCGCATCGGGATTTTCGCTCGCCACCCGGTAACAGATATGAAGAGTTAACTGGAAAATTACAGGAATATTCTTCAATCAGAGTAAACAAGCAGTACCGATTAATATTTAAATGGATTAACGGTAAGGCCGAAGATGTGTACTTAGATCCACACATCTACTAGAACTAGAGAAAATCTAAGGTAACGATATGAAACAGGCAACCAGAAAACCAACGACTGTGGGTGATATCCTGCAATATGAATACCTGGAGCCGCTCGAGCTGAAAATTAATGATCTGGCTGAAATACTGCATGTTCATCGCAATACGGTGAGCGCACTGGTCAACAATAATCGCAAATTAACAACGGATATGGCGTTTCGTTTGGCCAAAGCGTTTGATACCTCCGTTGATTTCTGGCGTAACTTACAGGCGGCGGTTGACCTGTGGGAAGTTGAAAATGACATGCGGGCGCAAGAAGAACTGAACCGCATTGTTTCGGTTAAAGATTTTATTGCTCAGCGAAATGGCGAGTCTAAAAAAGTCGCCTGAATGTCAGCTTGTAGGCCGGATAAGATGTTTTTATCGCATCCGGCAAATTTCCTTACTCCAGCACAATCTCCATTCCGTCATATCCTGCCTCAAACCCTGCGGGAAGCGGATTTTCCATCATCCACAGGTCGAACTGATGGCTGATATGCGTCAGGATCACCCGTGGACAGCGGATAACCTCGTTCAAGGCGATAACGGTGTTTAAATCACAATGATTGCGCGGTGGCTCGGCGCGCGGGGCATGGCTGCAGTCGATGATAATCACCTGAGGCTGATTATTGTGGAGAAACTTCAGTGTCTTGTCGGGAAGTCCGGCGGTATCGGAGAGCCACGCCACGCGGCTATGTGCGGTCTCCAGCAGATAACCAAACGTCAGCTTTGAATGATTGAGCGGTAGCGGCGTTACCTGCAATCCTTGCAGGTCGAACACCACGAACGACGCGACGGTATGGCTAAAATCGAGGATGCCCGGATGCTTAAACAGATCGTCGCAACCCTGTTCATCCGGCGGACCGTACACCGGGATGGTCGTCCCCACGCCCCAGCGTAGCGGAAACAATCCCTGTACATGATCCATATGATAATGGGTCAGCAGAAACTGCTGGAAGCTGCCCGCCGGCCAGTCGTCCATCAGATGCGGGATCCCCGCGTCCAGCAGCGTCACCGCATTATTGAATTTGACCACCCCGCTACATGGGCGTCGACGGTATTGTGCCTGTAAGCGTGCTCGTTGGCAGGCCGCGCAGTCGCAGCCAAATGTCGGCACCAGCTGTGCGCCGCCCGTTCCCGTCAGCGTAATGGTCAGACTCATGGCTCCCCCTACAACGGTTTGGTGAAGCGAAAATGGCTCATGGTATAGCCTTCACGCTGGTAAAAACGGTGTGCGTCAAGGCGTTGGGTGCTGGTGGAAAGCTCGGTGACTTCTGCGCCCGCTTCGCGCGCGGTGGCTTCGGCCCAGGCCAGTAACTGACTGCCGACCCTTAACCCTCGTGCCTGTGGCATCACCACCAGTTCCTGAATCTCGCCAATCCAGTTGGCGTGGTGCAGATGAAACTGCAGGTGCAGACCGATCAAACCGACGACCTGTCCGTCGAGCAGCGCCAGCTGATAGTGCATATTAGGATCTTGCAGATTTGCGGCGTAGCCTGCGCTAAAGGCCTGTAGGTCGAATTGACCCTGTTTCAACTCACAGATGAGCGCATAAACCGCATCGGTATCGTATAGCGTTGCGCGGCGTAATTCACAGACAGACATGTTTCTTCTCCTTGTGTCCCATCAGTGTGAGTAGTGTATCGACAGACTGTAGCAAACTTCCATCGTTGTTCAGGACGTGGCAGTCATACGGGGCGTAGCGAGCTGCGCGTTCAAGGCGGGCGGCGATTTCCGTTTCGCTTTCCCGTCCACGAGCCTGCAAGCGCTGGCGTAAAATCGCCGGGGAAACCTGTAAGTAAATGGGGAGTAAAGATGTGCCGTAACGGGCCTGCGCCTGGGGCAGATGCGCACGCGAGCCGTTGACCACCACATCAAAACCGGCGTGTAGCCAGAGGTCAATCTCCACGCCAACGCCGTAGTAGAAGCCATTGGCGTGCCAGCTCAGCGCCAGCAGGTTCTGCCCGGCGCGGGTAAAAAACTCTTGTTCACTCAGCGCAATATGATTTTCATTCCCGGCGTTGGCGGCGCGGGTGATGTAACGGTGCGCCACCAGCAGTTGCGCCGGTTCCTGCTGGCGGAGTTCTGCCAGCAGGCTGTCCTTACCGGAGCCGGATGGCCCCATCAGCCAGATCAGTTTACCCATAGTCAGAATACCCTTTTGCCCTGACGCCAGACGTGGTCGATATGGATGTTGCCGCCTTTGCGGTGTGCCAGCACCAGATCCGCGCGTTTGCCTTCGGCAACAACGCCACGATCGTCGAGATTTAATGCCCCCGCCGGATTGCGGGTCACCAGACGAATGGCCTGCGGTAGCGTAAAGCGGTTGGCGTCGTCGTCCGCCACGCGAAACGCCGCATCGAGCAGGCTGGCGGGGTAGTAGTCGGAGGAGAGAATATCCAGCAGCCCCAGCTCAGCCAGCTTATGCGCCGCCACGTTGCCGGAGTGAGAACCGCCGCGCACGATGTTGGGCGCGCCCATCAGCACGTTCATACCATGCTGGCGCGAGGCTTCAGCCGCTTCGAAGGTGGTGGGGAATTCGGCGATCACGCTGCCAAGCTGGTGCGATTCCAGCACATGATCGTGGGTGGCATCATCGTGGCTCGCCAGCGCAATCTGGCGCTCACGGCACATCTGGGCAATCGCCGTGCGATTGGGCTGTGACCAACGCGCCGCCAGTGCTAACTGTTCTTCTTCGTAGCGGGCCATCTGCTCGTCGGTGAGCGAATACTTGCCCTGATAATACTCGCGGTACTTCTCGCGATTGGCGAACTGACGCTGGCCTGGCGAGTGATCCATTAGCGATACCAGCGTCACCGGCTCGCGGCTGACCAGTTTTTCAAACAGCGGCAGGGTAGTGTGATGCGGCAGTTCGCAACGCAAATGCAGGCGGTGCTCGGCGCGATTGACCCCGCGCTTCTGCGTCTCTTCGATCGCATTGATCATCTTCTCCAGATTTTCCAGACGGTCGCCGCCGTCGCGCACATCGCCAATCGCCACCGCGTCCAGCACGGTGGTAATGCCGCTGGCCACCATTAGGGCGTCGTGGCTGCTCATCGCCGAATGCGCAGGCCAGTCTACCTTCGGGCGCGGGGTGAAGAATTTGTCGAGATTGTCAGTATGCAGCTCAATGAGTCCTGGCAGCAGCCAGCCGCCTTCGCCGTCCAGCGCCTCTGGTAGGCTGCTCGGACTTTCAGCAAAAGCGCGAATGATCCCGCCCTCGATTTCCAGCGATCCTTGCACCACTTCATCTTCCAGTACCAGCTTTACATTATTGATAATCATGCTGTTGTTCCCATCAGATGCAGACGATCCGCTACGCGGTCGCGCACGGTTTGATCGTGAAAAATACCGACAATTGCCGCGCCGCGGGCTTTCGCTTCTTCAATCAATGCGACGACGGCGGCGCTGTTTTTGGCGTCCAGTGAGGCGGTGGGCTCATCGAGCAGCAGAATCGGGTAATCGACGATAAAGCCGCGGGCGATGTTGACGCGCTGCTGTTCGCCGCCGGAAAAGGTCGACGGCGCCAGATGCCACAGCCGCTCCGGCACGTTCAGGCGGGTAAGCAGGTTAGCCGCTTTGGCTGCACACTCCTCGCGAGATACACCGAGATCCAGCAGCGGTTGCATCACCACATCCAGCGCGGAAATCCTGGGGATCACGCGCAGAAACTGACTCACCCAGCCGATGGTTGAACGGCGAACTTCCAGCACTTTGCGCGCTGGGGCCTGCACCAGATCGACCCATTCATCGCTGTGGCGGATGTGGATGTGTCCTTCATCCGGCAGGTAGTTGGCGTACAGCGAACGCAGTAACGTGGATTTGCCGCTGCCCGAGTGACCGTGAAGCACCACGCATTCGCCGCTTTTAACGTCCAGAGTGGCGTTTTGCAGCACCGGCAGACGCACCCCGTTTTGCTGATGCAGGACAAAGGTTTTACTGACATTTTCAACGCGGATCGCGTTCATTTTTAGCCTCTTTAGACATTTTTGCGTTCGATTGCCTGATGGCGCTTCGCTTATCAGGCCTACAACCAATGCCGCTCTGTAGGCCGGATAAGGCGCAGCCGCCATCCGGCACAACAAAACATCAGTTCTGCAACACCGACGACACCAGCAACTGGGTATACGGATGGTGCGGATCGTCGAGCACGCGGTCGGTTAACCCACTTTCCACCACCTGACCCTGCTTCATCACCAGCAAACGGTCGGCCAGCAGGCGTGCGACGCCCAAATCGTGGGTGACAATCACTACCGCCAGATCCAGTTCCACCACCAGGCCGCGCAGCAGGTCCAGCAGTTTCGCCTGTACCGAAACGTCCAGCCCGCCGGTAGGTTCGTCCATAAACACCAGCTTGGGATGGGTGACGAGGTTGCGGGCGATCTGCAGGCGCTGCTGCATGCCGCCGGAAAAGGTGGTCGGCAGGTCGTCGATACGCGAGGCAGGGATCTCTACCTCCTCCAGCCAGCGCTGCGCGGTGGCGCGGATATCGCCGTAGTGACGCGCGCCGGTGGCCATCAGACGTTCGCCAATATTGCCGCCTGCGGAGACCTGACGGCGCAGGCCATCCAGCGGATGCTGATGTACCACGCCCCATTCGGTGCGCAGCAGGCGGCGACGGTCGGCCTCGTTCATGCCGTACAGCGAACGGTTCTGATACAAAATCTCACCGTTCTGCGGCGTTAGCCGTGAAGAGATCGATTTCAGCAGCGTGGTTTTGCCGGAACCGGACTCGCCGACAATACCCAGCACTTCGCCTGGCCACAGGTCAAAAGAGACGTCGCTGAAGCCTTTGCCCGGCGCGTAAAGATGGGTCAGGTTGTTGACTGAAAGCAGCGGTTGCGTCATTTGCTGAGGGCCTCGCTCTGTTGGCGGCAGTAGTCGGTGTCGGAGCAGACAAACATGCGTTTGCCGGTGTCATCGAGCACCACTTCATCGAGATAGCTGTGGGTTGAGCCGCAGATGGCGCAAGGCTCATCCCAGCTCTGCACGGTAAACGGGTGATCGTCGAAATCGAGGCTTTCCACGCGGGTGTAAGGTGGAACAGCATAGATACGCTTTTCGCGGCCAGCGCCAAACAGTTGCAGGGCCGGCATCATGTCCATCTTCGGATTGTCGAATTTCGGGATGGGCGACGGGTCCATGACGTAGCGGTCATTGACCTTCACCGGATAGGCGTAAGTGGTGGCGATATGGCCGAAGCGGGCGATATCTTCATACAGTTTCACCTGCATGATGCCGTACTCTTCCAGCGCATGCATGGTGCGAGTTTCCGTTTCGCGCGGTTCGATAAAGCGCAGCGGCTCGGGGATCGGTACCTGGAAGATAATGATTTGATCTTCCACCAGCGGCGTTTCCGGGATGCGGTGGCGGGTCTGGATCAGCGTCGCATCTTCCGTACGCTCAGTGGTATTCACTCCGGTCACACGCTTGAAGAAATTACGAATCGACACGGCGTTAGTGGTGTCGTCCGCGCCCTGGTCAATCACCTTCAGCACGTCCGGCTCGCCAATCACGCTGGCGGTAAGCTGAATACCGCCGGTTCCCCAGCCGTAGGGCATCGGCATTTCACGTCCGCCAAACGGGACCTGGTAACCGGGGATCGCCACTGCTTTCAAAATTGCGCGGCGGATCATGCGTTTGGTCTGCTCATCAAGATAGGCAAAGTTGTAGCCGGAGAGGTTAGTGGTCACGGGTGGCCTCCTGTTGCAGGCGTTTGAGCAGTTCCAGTTCGGCCTGGAAATCGACGTAATGGGGAAGTTTGAGGTGCGAAACAAAACCCGCCGCCTCGACGTTATCCGCATGCGCCAGCACGAACTCTTCGTCCTGCGCCGGTCCCGTGACCGTTTCATCGTATTCGGCTGCCTGTAGAGCGCGGTCCACCAGCGCCATCGCCATCGCTTTACGTTCGCTCATGCCGAACACCAGCCCGTAGCCGCGGGTAAAATGGGGAGATTCGTTTTCTGGCGCGACAAACCCGTTGACCATTTCACATTCGGTCATCAGCAGTTCGCCGACGTTCACCGCAAATCCCAGCTCTTCCGGGACGGTTTCCAGTGCCACATAGCCGCTGCGGATTTCGGCGGCAAACGGGTGATTGCGCCCGTAGCCGCGCTGGGTGGAGTAGGCCAGCGCCAGCAGATAGCCTTCGTCGCCGCGCATCAGCTGCTGCAGACGTGAAGCGCGTGAGCAGGGGTAAACCGGCGGCGTGCGGGTGATGTCGTCGGGTGTCGCGCCATCATCCTCTTCACGCTTTGCCAGCCCCTGGTTGGCCAGCAGGGAAAAGACGTGCGGGGAGGCATCCTGCGCGCCGTCTGCGCTGCGCAGGGGCGGCGTTTCGCCATTAGCCAGCAGAGTAAAATCCAGCAGGCGATGGGTGTAGTCATAGGTTGGACCCAACAGCTGCCCGCCGGGAATATCTTTGTAGACTGCGGAAATTCGGCGCTCAAGGCGCATTTCTGCACTGTTAACCGGTTCACTGACCGCCACTTTTGCCAGCGTAGTGCGGTAGGCGCGGAGCAAAAAGATGGCTTCGACGTTATCGCCGCTGGCCTGCTTCAGCGCCAGCGCCGCCAGCTCGCGGTCGGCGATGCCGCCTTCAGTCATTACCCGGTCAACGGCCAGGTTCATCTGCTGTTCGATTTGCGCCACGCTCAGTTCAGCAATGGTCTCATCGCCCCGGCGTCGGTTTTCCTGCAGGGCGTGGGCGTTGGCTATCGCCTTTTCGCCCCCTTTGACGGCGACGTACATCAGCACACCTCCACATGGGTGGTTCGCGGAATAGCCAGCAGGCGTTCGCCGCAGGTGAGGATCAGATCGACCCCCAGCGGGAACGGGTGCGGGCGTTCGGTGAGTTCGTGAATCAGGCATTCCGGCAGCTGTGGCGCGATCATGCGCTCTTCGGCGATACCCGCGCCGGTCAGACGCAGCATGCGTCCGCCGCTTAAGCCAGAGACCTGTACAATCAGCGTGGCGCTGCTCTCTGGCGCGACGGCGGAACCGGCGGAGAGGGCGTTAAGCTGTTCGCTGCTGATGCGCTCGTCGGCGACGGCAAAGGCTGCCAGCTGCGGCTGATCCACCAGCGGCGCGTTGGTGTGAAAACGCAGGTTCTGGCGGGCGATATCGTTATCCATCGACGGAGCCAGCCAGACCGGCGTGTCGCCATCGACCAGGGTCAGCAGCACGCTGGTGGTTGCCAGGCCCAGCGGCTGCCAGCCGTGTTTCAGTTGATGCAGGGCGACGATTACGCCCGGCTCGCTCATGGCTTTCAGCAGGCGACGAAAGCTCTGCTGAGCATCCTGAACGGGTAAATTAAAAGCGGTCTGTAAGGTCATGCGTTATCTCCGCGTACCAGCGTGAAGAAGTCGACCCGGCTGGCGTTGACTTCGGCACGGCGTGCGTTAATCAGCGCATCGCGTTCCGCTTCCAGCGGGGCAATTAAGGTTTCCATTAGGTTCTGGAAATGCGTTTGTTCCTGCAGCAGTGCGTCAATCACTGCACACTGCTCGGCATGTTGTTTGTTGCGTCCCAGCAGGTAGCTGTAACCCAGCGTGCCGCTCTTCAGGCGTACCACAGCGCGGGTAAGCGTGGTGTCACCGGCAAAGAAGCGGTTACCGGTACCGCCCATACGGGCCTGGATCTGCATCAGTCCGCTTTCCGGGGCGCGGATAAGTTCATAGTCCGGCGTCAGTTTGAGCGCGTTGATGCGGGCGTTCAGGGCATCGGCATTGCTGTAAGCCAGCGCGCGCATCCAGCGCTGGCGGGTGGCGGTATCGAAATGCATTCAGTGCTCCATAGTGAATTCGATCATGTCGGCGCGGGTCAGGCTGACGGAGTATTCCGCCGCGTGTTCTTCGCCTTCACGGTGGTTCAGGGTGCGCACGCACAACAGCGGCGCCATATTGGGGATTTCCAGCACCTTGCTCTCTTTGGCCTGCGCGCGGCGGGCGCTGATGCGCGTTTGCGTGCGTAGCAGCGTCAGACCAGACTGTTCGCGCAGGTAGTCATGCAACGAACCGCTGTTGAAACCTTGCAACAGCGGCCACAGCGAGAGGTCGGAAAAATAGTGGTCGATCTGGCACAGTGCGATCCCGTTAACCCGGCGCAGGGTACGCAGGTGAATCACGTTATCGCCCTCGTTTATGCTGAGCGCATCGGCAATGTGGCTGGAAGCCGGACGCAGCACCGCCAGCAGTTTTTCGCTGGTGGGATGGCTGCCCTGGTCCAGCAGATTCTGACTAAAGCGCGCCTGGGCATTAAGCGGGTAATCGAACGGGCGCATCAGCACCAGCACGCCGACGCCCTGACGACGCTGAACCCAACCGCGTTCAACCAACTGGTCAATGGCGCGGCGCAGGGTGTGGCGGTTTACCTCGAAGCGCGCGGCAAGTTGATGCTCGGCGGGCAGATAGTCACCGCAGCGATAATGTTGACGTAGCTCCTGCTCAAGTCTCGCGGCAATTTCCTGATAACGCGTTGGATAACTGGTCGGATGTGTAGACAAGTGCATAGCAATCAATGCCTCGCTAATCAGATAAAGTGCTTACGCAAACGCTGGGAAAGAAAATCCAGCAGGCTGACGGTGACGATGATTAACACCATCAGGGCGCAGGTTTGCTGGAACTGAAAGCCGCGAATCGCTTCCCATAAGGTCACGCCAATACCGCCTGCGCCCACCATTCCGACCACCGTGGCCGAGCGAACGTTGGATTCAAAGCGATACAGTGAGTAGGAGATAAGCAGCGGCATGACCTGTGGCAGAACGCCGTACAGAATCTCTTCAATTTTGTTGGCCCCGGTGGCGCGAATGCCTTCTACCGGACCCGGCTCAATGGCTTCTACCGCTTCGGAAAGCAGTTTGGAGAGCACCCCGGTAGTGTGGATAAACAGCGCCATCACCCCGGCGAAGGGACCTAACCCGACGGCGACCACGAACAGCATGGCGAACACCATTTCATTGATGGCGCGGCAGGCGTCCATCAGGCGACGCATCGGCTGGTAAATCCACCACGGCACCAGGTTATCGGCGCACATCAGGCCGAAGGGAATCGATAGCACAACGGCGAGGGCAGTCCCCCAGACGGCAATTTGCAGGGTGACGGCCATTTCACCGAGATAGTCCTGCCACTGGCTGAAGTCCGGTGGGAAGAAGTCGGCGGCGAAGGTCGCCATATTGCCGGAATCCTGGATCAGCGTGAGCGGGGCCATTTCGGCACCTTTCCACGAGACCACCAGTACGGCGAGCAGAATGGCCCAGCTCAGCAGCGAGAACCAGCTACGTTTGGGCGGGGCGACGGTGATGGTTTGCATGTTTAGCTCCTGGGTGTCGATGTTTCGGGTCTGTTGTAGGCCGGATAAGGTGCTGGCACCGCCATCCGGCATGGAATCCCTTGCATTGCCTGATGGCGCTGCGCTTATCAGGCCTACAATTTGGGCACCAGGTTTACTGCACTGCTTTGGTGACGCTGGTCATAGCGCCCAGCGCGGCGGTCAGACGATCAAGGTCATCGAGTTGTGCTTTCAGCGCCGAGGTTTTGCTGGTTTTCTCTTCCTCGTTCAGCCCTTTGTTATCCTTCACACCCTGCATCTCTTTAAACAGTGCCAGCTGGCGAATCGGCACCAGTTGCAGATCGCTTGAGGCGCGGAACGGTGCCCATCCCAGGCGTTCCAGTACGGTTTTCTGTTCCGGCGTTTTGCCGTAATTCATAAAGAAGTCGTACACCTTGTCCTTGGTGGTTTCGGAGAGGTTTTTACGCCAGACGATCGGATCGCCCGGGATCAGCGGTGACTTCCAGATCACCTTCAGCTCTTTCAGTTTTTCCGGCGCGGAAGTTTTCAGCTTGTCGAGGTTTTCGGTGTTGTTGGTGGCGACATCGACCTGCTTGTTGGCGACGGCCAGCGCGTTGGTTTCATGTCCGGCGTTAACGGTGCGTTTGAAGTCGCTGGCGGAGATGTTGTTTTTGGCGAAGACGTAGTAGCCGGGGACGAGGAAGCCTGACGTAGAGTTGGGATCGCCGTTGCCGAAGGTCAGATCCTTACGTTTGGCGATCAGATCGTTCAGGTTATTGATCGGACTGTCTTTGTTAACGATCAACACGCTCCAGTAACCCGGGGATCCGTCGGCGGCGACGGTTTGGGCAAACACTTGCCCGTTGGCGCGATCCACCGCTTCCATTGCCGAGAGGTTGCCGTACCAGGCGATATCAACTTTGTTAAAGCGCATTCCCTGGATGATCCCGGCGTAGTCCGGGGCGAAGAAGGCGTTCACTTTCACGCCCAGTGATTTTTCCATGTCCTTCAGGAACGGTTCCCACTGCGGTTTCAGGTTTTGCTGTGATTCGGTCGAAATAATGCCAAAGTTCAGCGCTTTTTCCTGCTCTTCGGCATGGGCCGGGGTGAGCAGTGTGCTGAGACTAAACATGCTGGTGAAAGCCAGCGCGGCAACTGTTCTATAACTCATTTCCATTCCTCATTGTGGGGATGTCAGGCAGCCTGCGCGCTCTGTTCGACGCGGTTCATGCTGCGGTAGAGATGGTCAAAACGATCGTTATCAAAATGCTGGCTGCTGCCATCAAAGAAGACGTTGCCCTGGCGCAGCGCGACGATGCGTTCGCAGTAGCGCAGGGCGTAATCCACCTGATGCAGCGTGACGACCACGGTGATGCCGTCGGTCTGGTTTATGTCGCGTAGGGTGTCCATCACGATGCGTGCGGATTCCGGGTCCAGCGAGGCTATCGGCTCGTCGGCGAGGATCACTTTGGCCTGCTGCATCAGCGCGCGGGCAATTGCAACGCGTTGCTGCTGACCGCCCGAAAGCGTGGAAACGCGCTGGTATGCAAAGTGCGCCATGCCCACGCGGGTCAGAGCCTGTAATGCACGCTGTTTTTGTTCCTGGCTAAACCAGCTAAAACAGGTACGCCAGAACGGCGTGCTGCCGAGCGCGCCAATCAGGACGTTCTCCAGCACCGTCAGGCGGTTCACCAGATTGAATTGCTGGAAGATGTAGCCGGTGTGGGCGCGGCTTTTGCGGATATCGCGCGCCAGGCGGCCTTCATGTTGAACGGTGCGGCCCAGCAGCTCGACATGGCTACCGGGTGATTTATCACCGGTGATCAAACCGCTTAAATGACGTAAAAGGGTGGATTTGCCGGAGCCAGACGGCCCAAGCAGAGCCACCATCTCACCGGAACAGATGTTCAGATCAACCGCATTGAGCGCCTGATGTTGATTGAAGGACTTGGAGAGTTTTTCGACGCGAATAATCGTTTGCATGATGCGGCCTCCCTAAAAAAGTGGCCCCATCGTGGCGGATCAATGTGACGTTTTCGTTAAGGGATGGTTACTCGATGATGAAGAGTTGAGCGCTATTTGATGACAGCACGGGAGGACTGGCCTCCCGTTGGATTACTCTGTAGGGGGTTGCTGTTGTTTGACGACGTTGATCATCCACGGCACGCCATACTGGTCGCTCACTTTACCGAAACCGTGGGCCCAGAAGGTTTCCTGCCAGTCCATTTCGATTTTTCCGTTTGCCGCCAGGTTATCAAACCAGCGTTTGCCTTCGTCGACGTTTTGCGTGTCGAGCACCAGCGTAAAGCCTGAGTAGCGGGCATTTCCGTCCGGGGCGCTATCGCTCATCATGATGTCACTGCCCGCAATGCGCAGGTTGGCGTGGGCGATGGCGGTGTCGGGGAATTTCATGCCTGAAGGGCAACCATCTTCGCTGTCCTGCGCCGATTTTGGCATTTCACCGAAGTTGATTTTGTAGAGTAGCTCAGCGCCTAACGTTTTTTGATAGTAGGCGATAGCGTCAGCGCAGTTGCCTGCAAAGGAGATATAGGGACTTAACGGCATAATCTTTACCTCAGGTAAAAGAAGCCAGTTAAGTGTAGTTAGCGTCTGCAAAAATAAGCCAGGCGGGAAGTATGAGCTTCCCGCCTGGCAGATGAGCTGGTGTTGACCTGATTAGCGTCACGCTATCAGGCAATTGGCATCAGTTCTTTTTCACAAACTCAGATTTCAGCTTCATTGGGCCAAAGCCATCGATTTTGCAATCGATGTTGTGGTCGCCTTCAACCAGACGAATGTTTTTCACTTTGGTACCAATCTTCAGCATGGAAGAGCTACCTTTTACCTTCAGGTCTTTCACGACGGTAACGCTGTCGCCGTCGGCCAGCAGGTTGCCGTTGGCATCTTTAACGATCAGTTCGTCGCTGTCCTGCGCCGGTTCAGCATCGTTCCATTCGTGAGCGCATTCCGGGCAGATGAACATGCCGTTATCTTCGTAAGTGTATTCGGAGTTGCATTGTGGGCAGTGTGGTAATGACATGTGGATTTCCTCAAAAGTCAGCAGGGGCAAATGCGCCCAAAAAATGGCAGATTGCCGAAAAAGGCCGCAATTATACATAAAATCCCTGCTTTTGTCGGGACTACTGCGTGATTACACAAAATGATCTGCTGTAAAGACCCTCTGCTTTCACCTCAATGAAAGTATGGCGGAATATTTTTTAAGGGAAATTGCTACGCTTAGATATTTAAGATAAGGTTAGGCGAAATATCTGATATTCATAGGTAACATTGCTTACTGATGCCTAAGTCATTGTGATTGAATATCATCGCCCCCCTTAATTTTAGTAGGGGAATTAAGCTGGCATTTTTTAAAACTGAACTACGCTGTTTATCTTTCTTACTTATTACATAAGTGAGAGGCATCAGGCCAGCAGTTATACGCCAAATTTATTTTAATAATATCAATTGGTTGTTTTGATTTTAATTATTTCCACACGTAATTATAAAAGCCAAAAAATCTATAAATAAAACGATTGGGCTAAATAAAAGCAATGCCATTTGCGTTAAGGAAAGATTTTCCATGCACACACAGACAATATATGAATTAAGTCAGGAAGCGGAACGCTTGCTGATGCTCTCGCTTGAACATCTCAGGCAATTGCAAAAATTGCCTATGACGTCGTTAGATGATGTCGCGCTAAAAAAAGGAGAGCATAGCAGTCAGGTTGTTCAGCCCCTGCATTTCAGCGCGCGTGGCATGGATGTCCAGCAAGCAACGCTCAATAATGAGCTTCGCAAGATTACGCGTCTGGAAATGGTGCTGGCGATTGTTGGCACGATGAAAGCGGGAAAATCGACGACGATTAACGCCATTGTAGGGACAGAAGTTTTACCTAATCGTAATCGCCCCATGACGGCGTTACCAACGCTAATACGCCATACGCCGGGGCAGAAAGAGCCGGTCCTGCATTTTTCACATGTCGCGCCGATTGATGCCTTAATGAAGGTTTTACAGCAGCGCGTGCGCGAGTGCGATCGCCTGCGTCTTACGCAGACGCTGGAAATTGACAAGGATATGAATGTCCTGCTGCAGCATATTGAAAACGGCGTGGCATTTGAACGGTATTATCTTGGCGCACAGCCTATTTTCCATTGCCTTAAAAGCCTGAACGACCTGGTGCGCCTGTCAAAAGCATTGGACGTTGATTTTCCTTTTGCTGCCTATGCCGCGATTGAGCATATTCCGGTTATTGAGGTTGAGTTTGTCCATTTGGCCGGACAGGCAAGCTATCCAGGGCAATTAACGCTATTGGATACGCCGGGGCCGAACGAGGCGGGACAACCGCACTTACAAAAAATGCTCAATGAACAGCTGGTACGGGCCTCTGCGGTGCTGGCGGTGTTGGATTACACCCAACTGAAATCGATTTCCGATGAGGAAGTGCGTCAGGCGATCATGGCGGTCGGCAAGTCAGTACCGCTGTATGCGCTGGTGAACAAGTTCGATCAGAAAGACCGCAACAGTGACGATGAAGAGCAGGTGCGGGCGTTGATTTCCGGCACGTTGATGCAAGGCGGAATCGCCCCTGAGAGAATTTATCCGGTTTCCTCAATGTGGGGCTATCTGGCAAACAGGGCGCGTCATGAGCTGACGACGCACGGGCGACTGCCGGATCATCAGGAGCAACGTTGGGTGCAGGATTTTGCCGAAGCGGCGCTTGGCAGGCGCTGGCGCACCACCGATCTTGACGATACGGAACACATCCGTCATGCCGCCGACCTGTTGTGGGAAGACTCGCTGTTTGAACAGCCGATCCAGAAAGTGATTCACGCCGCTTATGCCAATGCTTCGCTGTATGCGCTTCGCTCAGCGTCACATAAGTTATTGAACTATGCACAAAGCGTGCACGAATATCTGGAATTTCGTGCCCACGGGTTAACGGTCGCCTATGACAAACTGCGGCTGAACATCACGCATATTGAAGAGGATATGCAGCAGTTAGAAGTGAGCCAGGGGCGGGTGAGCGATGAAGTCAGCCATGAAGTAGAACTGGCGCTGGAGGCTGCTGCAACCTATCTCAGTGAGCAACAAACCGAGATTCTTTGCGGCATAAATACGTTCTTTGTCAAAGAAAACGTCCTGATGATGTCTCAACACGGTCTGGGGACTGCTGTGAATACGGCAGAAATGGCCGGAGAGATGTTAGTGCTGCATGATGAAGGGCAGGCGAAAATTGTATTAGATAAAATTCGCTCGTCCTGTGAGGGGGTATTGCTGGCGGCGCAGGAAAGTATCAGCCGGGACTTAGCCCTGCGTTTTGAACAGCTTGAGTCGACGCTCTCCCGGGCGCTAAATGATGCGATGCGGCCAATTGAGCAAAGGGTGAAAGAGGAGCTAAACCACGCCGGTTTTCGTGCGCGGATCCGTTTTCCCGCGTTCCATACGGCGATGTTTAATTTCAATACCCGCCAATTGTTTAACGAGGCCATTGAGCAGGATATTCCGGCAGAAAATGCGCCGTCTACTGGCGGTGTGGTGCGTGACACTTTCTCTCGTTGGCTAAATCAACCCAACTGGGGATGGAATGATTACGTCGAAACAAAAACGCGTTATCTCATAGATATGGGCGCATTGCATAAGAATCTTGTGCAGTACGTCTCCCAGTTTTGCCAACAAATTCGTAAAGCTTTAGCTGCCCAGGTCGATATTTCCGTTACGGCTGGCATGGCCACATTTTTTGCTGATTTCTCTCTGTGCCTGGCGCAATTGCAGGCGAGTCTGAGTGAGAGTCTGACGCTACGCCAACAAAATGAATCCGCGGTAAATGCAATGAATGAGCAATTGCAGCAGCGCATTACGATTGCGGCATGGCTTTATGAAGATTCCCGTTTGCTGCGTGATGATATCAATACCCTTTTTGCAACCGAGCACACATGACTAACGTTTTACTGGAAGGCCCCGGGAGGACGCTGGAGTGTGTCTACCCGAAGTTTATGGTCGATCTGGTTCAGGGAGATGAAACCAAACGTTCCGGCGGTTTTCTGCAACAGCAGCAGCGGCTGCGCGCGCGTCTGACGCAGGAAGTGTTATCCCAAACGCAACTGCGTGCGTGGGTGATGGCGGGAGTGTCCAGCGAACATCTGGTGATGCGCCTTAAGCTGGTGGAGAAGCTGGCAGGCATGATTGATCCGGGTCATCTGGCGCTGGTACGGATCGTTGAAGGGCTGAAGTTTTTGCAACAAACCGAACACCCGCGTGGACTTTCAACTCCCGGTCTTTTACAGCAAATAAATTCACTAACTGACTGGTTTACCCAACGCGCTGCGTATAAAGAGAAGGCGCTGACCCAGCGCGGCCTGACGGTTCAGGCGGGCGAGCATAGCGAACAAATTTTTACCCGCTGGCGGGCTGGCGCGTATGACGGCTGGTCGTTACCAGGACGCTGTTTTGTCGCGCTGGAAGAGCTACGTTGGGGAGCTTTTGGTGATGCCTGCCGGTTAGCGAATGCCGATGTGGTGTTAATGCTAAAAGACAACCTGCGAACCATGGCTGCTCAGATGTTGGCGGACAGCGTGAATGCTGCGCCTGCTACGCGTCATTACTATCATCATTGGCTCAGCGCGCCAGCTGTCGGTGGATCGGGCGAGTATAACGATATGCTGAGCTGGCTGGGGAGCTGGTGCGATGCGCAGCGTCATCCGGTGAGCTGGTCGGTGACGCAGCGTTGGCAAAATGTGGCGCTGGGAATGCCGCGATTGTGTTCGGCAAAACGGCTGGTCGATGCGATGGTTGAGGAGATTTTTGCACCGACCCTGCTCGTCAATTGAGCAGGGCTGGTGAGTAGGATAAAGACAGGTTTAGTGGTGCAGAGAGTCTGCCGGGGTGGCCACCGCTTCGTTGGCGACCCGGTTTTTATTAAAACGTTTGGCGTACAGCGCGGTGATAATCGGCACCAGGATGGCGGTGACAATTACGCTGGCGGCAACCAGCGCCGTAGCGGATGCGGCAACCGGTTCGAACGCCGGGTTAATCTGGGCGATAATCACCGGGTTTGCTACCGCAGCGCCTGCTGCTGAAGAGGCTGCGACGCCTGCCGTACCGTTCCCGCCACCGATAACACGGTCAGCAATAATCAGCGGGATACCGGTGATGACGATCACCGCGACACCCAGCAGGATACCCAGCAGACCGGTATCAACGATCACGCTCAGGTTAATGGTGTTACCCAACGCGAAGCCGAAGAACGGGATCAGTACCGGTGTGGCTTTGCTGAAGAAAGAACGCAGGTCGTGATCCAGGTTGCCTAATGTAAAACCAATCAGGAACGGTAATACCGCACCGATGAAATGGTGTGGCTCGAAGGAGGCCAGGCCCGCGGAGCCGAGGATCACCATGGTCATTAACGGACCGGATTCCAGAGACATCAACACAAATGCGCCGGACTCTTCTTTCGTGCCGTACTGGTTCATCAGGCTGGCGTACAAACCGCCGTTGGTCATGTCCATTGCGGAGACAATTGCCAAAACTGAGAGGCCTGCAAAGAACCCGGTTTGAATACCGGTATCAGGAATAAATGAAGCAGCAATCATTGCCACTACCCACGCCACGGCTATTTTTGTTATTACCAGCGTACCGGACTTGCGTAATACCGTACCAGTAGCCCGTAAATCAATAGATGCGCCGATACAAAAAAACCACACTGCCAGAATCGGTACCGTTCCGCTGATCATTCCTTTTGTAAACGAACCGAAATACGCACCGGTATCCGGAGCTAACGTATTTAACACTGCGCCTAATAACAGAGGAATCAACATCATTCCGCCGGGGATGCGTTCAATCGTGGCTTTAATTTTCATAAACGTCCTCATGTCTTGTCGCTTCTAAAACTCGCGCAAGAGGGTAAAAATTAATAAATTCAAATAGTTACTTTTGTTTCTTAACAAAGAAAATCGCTATCTCTTTGTTTTATAAAATCTAACGCGGCATACGTTGAGCGTGTTGCTGCTCCCAGGGATATTGCGTCTGGAATTAGTTTGCATTCATGGGAACATTGATTCAATCAAAATAAAACGATGTTTTAGTTATCTTCATCACATATTCCGAGCAAAAGTTCCCGGTCGCTCTGATTATTAAAAAAGCTGTGATCTTTTTGTGAAGGGATTAGGTGTTTTTTTTGCTAGCAGAATAATAGTGACCGCTGTGATTGTTGGTGTAATAAAGCGATTTATTCTTGTATTTAATTGTCAGTAAATCGCAAGCATTACATGTAAAAAAGCTGACTAAGAATGACCTAATTTACGCATGTTGACGAAATTAAAAGTTATATGTGAAGTTGATCACAAATTTAAACGCTGTTAGGGTAAAGAGGTCATTAACCGCCCAATCAGGCGTCAACAGGTTCGGTTGTACTGCGTGTTTCTCGTCAGTGTAAGTAAACCTGCTACGCTTGTTACAGGGAATGCGCCTGTGCGTTCCCCGCTCGGTGATGACCTTGACGCATGGGCGTTGGGGGACTCGAACTGGAGCGTGACAGGGCTAAGTCTAAGAGGACGAGTATGCTAAAAAGGAAAAAAATAAAACCAATAACGCTGCGCGACGTTACCATCATTGATGACGGTAAATTGCGAAAAGCCATTACCGCAGCGTCGTTAGGTAATGCGATGGAGTGGTTTGATTTTGGTGTTTATGGGTTTGTTGCTTACGCATTAGGTAAAGTGTTCTTCCCGGGGGCTGACCCCAGCGTGCAGATGGTTGCCGCACTCGCTACTTTCTCCGTTCCCTTTCTGATTCGACCGCTTGGCGGATTGTTCTTCGGTATGCTCGGCGATAAATACGGCCGTCAGAAGATACTCGCTATCACCATTGTGATTATGTCGATCAGTACCTTCTGTATCGGTCTTATTCCCTCGTATGCCTCAATTGGTATCTGGGCGCCGATTCTGCTGTTGCTGTGTAAGATGGCGCAGGGGTTCTCGGTCGGCGGAGAGTATACCGGGGCATCGATTTTTGTCGCAGAGTACTCGCCAGACCGTAAGCGCGGATTTATGGGCAGTTGGCTGGACTTCGGCTCGATTGCCGGGTTTGTGCTGGGTGCGGGCGTGGTGGTCCTGATCTCAACTATCGTCGGCGAGGATAACTTCCTTGAGTGGGGCTGGCGTATTCCGTTCTTCCTGGCGCTGCCGTTAGGGCTGATTGGTCTTTACCTGCGCCATGCGCTGGAAGAGACTCCGGCGTTCCAGCAGCACGTGGATAAACTGGAGCAGGGCGATCGTCAGGGTCTGCAGGAAGGTCCTAAGGTCTCGTTTAAAGAGATTGCGACTAAGCACTGGCGCAGCCTGTTGGCATGTGTTGGTCTGGTGATTGCCACCAACGTCACCTACTACATGCTGCTCACCTATATGCCGAGCTATCTGTCGCATAACCTGCATTACTCTGAAGACCACGGCGTGTTGATTATTATCGCCATCATGATTGGTATGCTGTTTGTGCAGCCGATTATGGGTTTGCTCAGCGACCGTTTCGGGCGTCGTCCGTTTGTGATCATGGGCAGTATTGCGCTGTTTGTGCTGGCAATTCCGGCATTTATTCTGATTAACAGTAACGTTATCGGCCTGATTTTCGCCGGGTTGCTGATGTTGGCGGTGATCCTCAACTGCTTTACCGGGGTGATGGCGTCAACGTTACCGGCGATGTTCCCAACGCATATTCGCTACAGTGCGCTGGCCGCCGCGTTTAATATTTCGGTATTAATCGCCGGTCTGACTCCGACATTGGCCGCATGGCTGGTGGAAAGCTCGCAGAATCTGATGATGCCTGCTTATTATCTGATGGTGATTGCGGTAATAGGTTTGATTACCGGTGTGACCATGAAAGAGACGGCTAATCAGCCGCTGAAAGGCGCGACACCTGCCGCTTCGGATATTCAGGAAGCGAAAGAGATCCTCGGCGAACACTACGATAACATTGAACAGAAAATCGAAGATATCGATCAGGAAATTGCTGAGCTACAGGTTAAGCGTACGCGTCTGGTGCAGCAGCATCCGCGTATTGATGAGTAATTGTGTTATTGCCTGATGGCACTACGTTTATCAGGCCTACGGGCAGCTCTGTGCTCAGTAGGCCGGATAAAGCGTCTTATGATATCGGCTTAAGGTTGGCTTAATCTGTGTCAGGCAAACTCTCCTCCATAGTTTCGGAGGAGAGTGTCATGAAAACCCGTATTTATGAAAGTTTGACCACCGTGTGCAGTGTGCTGATCGTCAGCAGCTTTTTGTATGTGTGGGTGAACTCTTACTGATCTTGCGCCAATTCCACCCATGCGCGAGTGCCGCTAGCTCCCTGGCGATTTTGCAGATAGAAATGCCCTTGATGTAACTGGGTGATACGACTGACAATGCTCAGCCCCAGTCCAATTCCGCCAAAGCGGCTGTCCATACGCACAAACGCTTTGCTCAACTCCCCGCATTTACTTTCATCAATGCCCGGCCCTTCATCTTCGACGGCCAGGACGGCATCATGCTCGGTATTCAGGCTAATCGTAATATGGGTGCCTTCCGGGCTGTAACGATGTGCGTTTTCCACCAGATTTCGTAGCAGCATCCGCAACAGCGTAGCATCGCCACGCACGACAACGTCCGCCATGCTTTGTGGCAGGAGCAGCGTCTGTTTACGTTGGTCCAGCATGGTGCTGAGTTCATCGTAGGAGGGCAGAATAACGTCCTCCAGCAGTTTGACGCGCTGGTAACTCCCGGCCGAAAACGACTGTCCGACGCGGGCGAGTTGCAGCAGCTGCGATACGCTGTCCATCATTTGATCAAGGCGGGCAATTAGCGGCGAAACGTCGACCTTATGGGTTTTGGACAGTAATTCCAGATGCAGGCGAACGCCTGACAGCGGTGTACGGAGTTCGTGGGCGACATCGGCGGTAAATAAGCGTTCGTTTTCAATAGTACTGGTCAGCCGCGTCACCAGCTCGTTGAGCGCTGAGACAACGGCCTGGATCTCAACGGTGGAGCTGTGAATTTCAATTGGAGCCAGGTTATCGGCTGCTCGCGCTTCTAACTCTTTTTGCAGATCTGCCAACGGGCGGGTTATTCGTCGCACCGCCTGATAGCAAATTAGCAGCGCCAGACTGACCATAAAGATGCCGGGGACGATCAGACTGGCGATGGCCTCGCGGATCTCATGCATGATGTGGCGATCGTTATTACGATTTTCGCGTAGCGCCTGTTCGAATAACTGTATTTGTTCGGTACTTTCGTGCCACAACCAGAAGGTGCTAATCAACTGAAAGACCAGCAGAATAAGACCAATCGTCAACATCAGGCGATGACGAAGCGGAAGCGGTTGTTTTAGATATTGCAGCAGCTTCACTTAGCTTTCCTCAGTGGCAACCAGCATATAGCCAAATCCCCTGACCGTGCGGATGCGTGATTTCCCGACTTTATCGCGCAGATTATGTATGTGCACTTCCAGCGTATTGGTCGACGGTTCGTTATCCCAGCTGTAGATGTCGTTATACAAAATTTCCCGGTGTACCGGGCTGCCTGCTTTGAGCATCAGGCGTGACAGGAGCGCGTATTCTTTCGGCGTTAAGATAATCTCTTGTCCGTCCATCCACACCTGGCGACGACCGATGTTCAGCGTCAGATTGCTGACAATTAATTCACTTTCACCCTGATTGTTGTGACGACGCAGCAGCGCCCGGATGCGGGCGTGCAGTTCTTCCAGCGCGAAAGGTTTGACCAGATAGTCATCGGCGCCCACGTCCAGTCCGCTGACCCGGTCTTTCACCGTGTCGCGGGCGGTGAGAATAAGCACCGGTACGGTGTATTTTTTCTGCCTGATCCGCTTCAAAAAATGCAGGCCGTCTTCATCCGGTAAACCCAGGTCCAGAACCACCAGACTGTAATGTCCGGTCTCCAGACACTGCTCCGCTGCGCGGGCCGTTGATACGCCGTCGCAGGCATAGCCTTCTGTTTGCGCGGCGAGTATCAGTCCCTGTAATAACAACGTATCGTCTTCAACAATCAGGATTTTCATTCGTTTAGCCTCCCCGGCAGGGTTGCAGAATATCATCCGCCGCCTGATATTTCTGTGTTTGTACGCCCGTTAATCCCAGCAGGGTCGAGAAGAGATTATCCTGCGAGAAATCCTCTGAGTTTGCCCGTTTTTGCAAACATGTCTGAGAGACCTGATAGCGTTGCTGATAATCCTCGGAGAGCCACAGCAGCATCGGCACATGTTTTTGCGTATCTGGTGCAATCGAATACGGCAGGCCGTGCAAATAGACGCCATTTTCCCCTAAGGATTCGCCGTGATCGGAAAGATAGACCAGGCTGGTGGTGAAATTATCCTGGTGCTCTTTCAGTATATTGATTGCTTTATCAACAATATAGTCAACGTAAAGAATGGTGTTGTCGTAAGTATTAACCAGCTGTTGCTGCGAACAGGTCTGGATTTCGTTGGTATCGCAGGTTGGCGTAAATTTCTTAAACTGCGCAGGATAGCGGTTGTAATAGGTCGGACCGTGGCTGCCGATGGTATGCAATACAATCACGCCGTCGCCTTTCAGATTATTAATGTACTCTTCCAGTCCGTGGAACAGGACTTCATCGTAGCATTCACCGTCAATACACTGCCCTGGCAGGTTCAGCTTAGTCATATTCTGGTGTGGAACCCGGTCACATGCCCCTTTGCAGCCACCGTCGTTATCGTTCCACAGAACGTTAATTCCTGCCCGTTGAATAATGTCGAGCACGCCTTCCTGATGCTGCGCCAGTTCCTCGTCGTAGTGCGCGCGCGGCATATCCGAGAACATACAGGGCACCGATACTGCCGTTGCCGTTCCGCAGGATGTCGTGCGGGGGAAATAGACTACATCATCTTTTTCCAGCAGTGGGTTGGTCTGGCGCGAATAGCCGGATAGCGAGAAGTTATCGCCGCGTGAGGTCTCGCCGAGAACCACAATCGTCAGGTTCTTACGCTTTTCTTTCACCATCAACGGATTGCGATGTGCATCTTCGCCAATGCGTACCAGCGGCAGGTGGGCCAGTCGCTGGTGTGAATACCAGGATGAGGTCGCCACAATGCTGTTGGATGGGCTGAGGGATTTCACCAGTTCTTTGTTGTTGCGAAACAGCGAGGCGTAATCTTTATAGAAGAACGCAGCGACCAGCACGATCAGCAGCGCGGAGATCAGAATGTTCGCGCCACGAAACAGTATGCTGCGCATGACTGGCGCGATCGGTTTGATTTTTACCCAGCAGGCAATAAGCGCGGCCAGAATGCCACTCACCCCGAGCGTGATGAGCAGCTGTGGTGTCAGCAAAGCAAAGGTTTCGGCGGGGGTGGTGTCCATCATATTGGCGATCATCGAGCGGTCGATGATGATGCCGTAGGTCATGATGAAATATTGGGCCGATGCGCCAACCAGAATGAAAATGCACGCCACCAGGCGATTAAGCCACAGGAATGAGGCCAGCGTCAGCACGATGTTCATGACGCTGAACGCGACCACCGGCATTGATAAAAATACCAGCACGTTACGCACAGAGTCCAGAGGCAGGTCTTGCAGCACTTGTTTATAGAACGCAATGTTCAGGAAGGTCGCAAGATAAAATGAGATCAGCAGAAGCCAGCTGATTAGCCCGAGAGTGGGCCTTTTAAACAAGAGCTTTAACATTAAGGGAGTTCCATCGACTATGTGGCGCAAATCCTCTCAAAGTAAAATTAAGCCAACCTTAAGTTCTTAATGTTGATTTTTTGAAGCGCGGTAGGAGAACGTTGACCCGATGAACTTACGCCATCGGGCCACGACGATTGTTGGCGTTAGTTATTGTTTACCGGAGCATCCAGTGGATACGGATTTTTATGGATCCGGTTGTAGTTCAGTGCGTACAGCGCGGTGATGATCATCAGCGTGACGAACGACCACATAACTTCTTTGGCACCGGAACCGACAACCGCCCAGATACAGTAGACAAAGGCGATAAAGGTCACCAGTAAGTACATCGGACGCGCTTTGCCGAAGTGTCCGTGACCGAGCAGCAGCAGCGCGGCGCAGGTGTAAAGATACGGCACCAGGGTGAAGATAACGGAGACCGAAGAGACCAGACCAAACTCTTTCGCTGCGTTCGGCGACATGCTGCTGAACTGGAAGATAGTCATCAGGATGCCGACGATAATTAACCCGGCTACTGGCGTACCGGCTTTGTTCACGCGGGCAAAAATAGGTGGGAACAGGCCGTCATCGGCTGCGGCTTTGGCGGTTTGCCCGGCAAGCAGCGTCCAGCCGCCCAGAGAACCAAGACACCCGGCCGCAGCGCAGAAGGAGACAATTGCCCCGGCGGTGTCACCCAGCGCCATACGTGCGGCATCACCGAACGGAGAGGCTGAAACACGCAGTGCCGCGTTAGGGATCATACCCATAATTGCCGTGGTGGAGAGCACATAGCACACGGCGGCAATCAGCACACCGCCCATGGTGGCGATAGGCACGTTACGTTTGGGATTTTTAACCACGCCAGCCGCGACGGAGGCGCTTTCTACCCCGATAAATGACCATAAGGTAACATTCAGAGTGCTTTGAATCGCGCCGAAGGTGTTCATCCCGCTGACGTTCCAGGCCGCCATATAGGTTTCACCGCGGAACCAGAACCAGCCGAAGACGGCAATCCCGACAATTGGCACCAGTGCCAGTACCGTTGCGACGGCCTGCACGCGGGTGATCATTTTCGGTCCGACAATGTTCAGTAATACGAATATCCACAGCACTACGACGCAGGTCAGCGTCAGGACCAGCGGATCTTTTAAGATGGGGAAGAAGTAGCTCAGGTAACCGACGCCAATGACCACCATGGCGATGTTACCAATCCAGCAGGCCAGCCAGTACAGCACGTTGGTCTGGTAGCCCAAAAAAGGACCGAAGCAGCGGCGGGCATAAGCATAAGAACCACCGGGACTGGAGTCTAAGGACGACATTTTGGCGTACACCATCGACAGTGCCAGAGCACCGATAATCGTGACCAACCATCCGTAGATTGCAATCCCGCCAGTTGACGCAAGGTTTGCGGGTAGCAGGAATACACCGGAACCCATAATATTCCCCGACACCATAAGGGTGACGGGGATTAAGCCCACTTTGTGAGCATCAGCATCCGTCGACATATTTTTTAACTCCTGATAAGGATAAATGACGCCTTATCATACCTCGTCAAAAGTCTGTTTAATGATGACGGAGCTGGGGTATCGCTAATGCTGATATTATTATGGCTTATCGCTGACTGATTAAAAATCAGGCGGCAGATGGCTCCCTATGTTGACTAACATAATGCAGAGGCGTCATCCCATAGAACTCTTTGAATACGGAGATAAAGTATGAGGTACTGTTATATCCACACAGTTGAGAGACCTGAGAAATGTTTTTGCCGTCCATCAGTAATTGATTGACGGCATATCGCATGCGACATGTGGTAATTATTTGGCTGTAACTTGTATTTTCACTTTTGAGCTTTTTCTTTAACAAACTGGGACTCAGGCATAAGCAACTGGCAACCATGCTTAAATTCCAGTCTTTATGTATATCGCTCTCAATAATGTGATAAACGCTGTCGCTGACACAGTTGCGCAGCATATACATGAGCAAAGAAATAAACTTTTTGCTGTCGAGAAAGCGGGATAACACCGTGAACAGTAGCGAGCGCGTACGCTCTCTTTCAGCTTCGTTCACTGTGTCCATTACGCTATGTTGGGCTGCCACCCTGAAGACATCCGGCGTCAGACACGCTGCGGTCATCACTGGGCTGGCACTGCGTTGCCAGAGTGGGATCTGTGAAAGGTCTTTATTTAAAAATCGCAGATAATCTTTAATGATATCGCGGTTGATATGTACGACCAATGCGTTATTAAGTGATGAGAAATCGATAATATTATTATCGCATGCCACCAGTGCCATATGATTAGCTTTTAAACTGATGGCTTCTTTACCGTTAATCCTTAACCAAACATCCTTCTCCGTTAATACAACAACACAAGCTTCTTTGCTGCAAAGCCTCATACCCAACTCCAGGAATATGAACATAAAACACCGTAGCTCAACATCAGATGAGCCAAATCGGCAAAATTGAAATTGTATGATGAAACCAGGACTGCAATAAAATAACGTGTCTGAAATTAATTACAATGTTTGGTGGGGTTTTTCTTATGTACACATTTTTGTACGCAAGTGGAAAGGTGCTATTTGCGTATAAAAAAAGCGCGGGGTGGTCCCGCGCAAAAAGGTATGACAATGTTATTGTTTTGCAGCAATACTCAGGAATTACTCAAGCATGACATGTCTACCTTAAACATCGGACTATCTATAAAACGACATTATGCTTTCACGCACATAACGTGGTACACACCGTCAATAATTTCCGTTCCTTCGGTTTCATGTTCAAATCCAGGGAAGTGGTGGTCCCAGGACTGCAACGAACGTAGATAACTAATCTGCGGGCTATTGGCGTCGCCAAAGTTTTCCCCGGACAGCAGCATCGGAATTCCTGGTGGGTAAGGAATAACGGAATTCGCGGCTATACGACCCGGCAGATTTTCAATGGCCACCATCTCAACGTTATCGCTGACGATCGCGTTATAGGCTTCACGCGGGGTGATTTCAGCAGCAGGCAGGCCGGAGTAGGCCGCGTTAAGACGTGCGCCAGGGTTGTTCTCTTTCAGCCAGGCAAACATGGTGTCGCCCAGATCGTGAATGCCCATGTTGGCGTAAGTGTCTGGATGTTCCTCAACCAGTTCTGGCATCACCTGTGCCAGCGGGGTATTGGCATCGTAATGGTGTTTGAAAGAGCACAGCGTGTTGATCAGTGTGCCCCATTTCCCGCGGGTAATCCCCATGGAGAACAGGAACATAATCTGGAAATCGGTGGTACGGGTCGGCACGATGCCGTGGCGGCCAAGCCAGGCGGTGACCAGTGCGGCCGGTACGCCGTTCTCTTCCAGTTCACCATCGTCGCCCATCCCCGGTGCCAGAATGCTGACTTTGATCGGGTCCAGCATGCTCCAGTTATCCGGCAGGTCTTTAAATCCGTGCCAGGATTCACCCGGGCGCATTACCCAGCAGTTCTGGTCGGTGGTCAGAAGTTGGGTTGGCGCATCGGCAAAGTCATAGGTTTTGCCGGTCTGCGGATCGGTTACCACTTCTTTGTTCCACGGTTTGAAGAACCAGTCGCCTTCGGCGGTGAATTCTTTATACAACCGTGCCATGGCCTGACGGAAATCGACCGCTTCGTCGATCACTTCCTGGGTGAGTGACAGGCCGCTGTTGCCGTCCATCATGGAGACCGCCACATCGTTTGAGGCGCAGATAGCATACAGCGGAGAAGTGGTGGCGTGCATCATGTACGCCTGGTTAAAGCGGGAGAAGTTCACGGCCCCGCGACCTTCACGAACGTGAATGTAAGATGCCTGAGAAAGCGCATTCAGCAGTTTGTGGGTCGAGTGGGTGGCAAAAACGGTAGGACCGTTATGATCGCCCGGTGCGCCACGCATGGCGTAGTGATCCGCATAAATTGGGTTGAAGCGGGCATAGCCGTACCAGGCCTCATCGAAGTGGATGCGATCGCTGGTTTGCGCGAGCAGGTCCTGGGCCTCTTTGGCGTTGTAGCAAACACCGTCGTAGGTACAGTTGGTCACAACGCTGTAAGACGGTTTTTGCCCGGCTTTGCCTTTGGTCAGCGGGCTTTCGCTGATCTTTTTCTGCAATGTCTCAGGCTGCATTTCCTGCGGGTAGATAGGCCCGATAATGCCGTACCGGTTGCGGCTTGGCACCATGTACACCGGTTTTGCCCCAGTGAGGATCAGCCCCTGTTCGATGGATTTATGGCAGTTACGATCCAGAACTACGACGTCGTTGTCGGTCATACAGGCCTGCATGATGGTGCGGTTAGAGCCGGAAGTCCCGACCACTACGGACCAGGAACGGTCAGCGCCAAACACGCGGGCGGCATATTTTTCGCTCTCACCAAACGCGCCGGTATGATCCAGCAGCGAGCCAAGGGATGCGCGTTCAATACCCATGTCGCTACGGAATAAGTTTTCACCGTAGTAATCATGGTAGAAACGACCGGCTGGCGTTTTGGTGAATCCGACGCCGCCCTGGTGACCCGGAGCTGCCCAGGAGTATTCATGGATGTCGCCGTACTTCATCAGCGCACTGAACAGTGGCGGCAGAAGTTGTTGGCGGTAGCGGGTCATCGCCGCAACGGCGCGACCGGCGATAAAGTCTGCGGTGTCTTCCAGAATCCAGGCGAATTCATCGACAAGCTCCAGCAGGTCGCGATCCAACGATGCGGTGGCTTTTTCGCGATCGCCCAGCAGGAAAACAGGAACGTTTTGCTGGCGCTCGTGGAGCTTGCCGATCAATTGCCTGACGTTCAGGTGTTCGTCTTGTTGTTCCATTTGATAGCTGAACATCAGGCAATCAATGGCTTCATTGGCGGCGAGGATTGCGTAACCATCGTCGAATGAGGTGGACTTAATGACAGTAACATTTTGGCGGCTTAATGCGTCAGCCAGACGTTCGACAGCGCTACCGACCCAGGTGTCCTGATGCAGAAACTCACTTTCAACAATTAATACTTTCATCATCTTTTACCCGGTTGTGGAAAGGTTGCAATCTATGAATTGCAGACACACCGTATGAATGTGACGCAGGCAAGTATTATCCTGTCAAAATGGGCTGTAAAGCGGGTGAAAAATAGTCTGTTTTGTATTTAATTTGTTTTTAAACAGAGGGTTATGTTTTCTTGTTGGCGGTTTTTTACCGCCGTTTATCGACAGGGGGAATATTTTTTTGGCTGATACTGATATTGCCGAATGATATTAACCAGCGATTGTTTGCCGATGCTGCTGGCTTAGTTTGCGGTACTGCTGCGGCGACATGCCGACAAACTTGCTGAAGGTGTCATAAAAACGGCTGCTGGATCGGAATCCGGCGGTCAACGCAACGTCGAGAATGGTTTTATCGGTATCGCTAAGCAATGCGCGGACGTGATTGATCCGCATTGCCGTGATGTACTGCTTCAGGGTGAGTTGCATTACGCGTTGGAAAATCCCCATCGCGTAGTTGGCGTTGAGCTTCACGTGCTCCGCGACGTCGTTGATGGTGAGCGCCTGATCGTAGTTATCGGCAATAAAGCTCAGCATTTGGCTGACGTAAAACTGGGCGTGCCGCGACACGCTGTTTTTGTGGGTTCGCGAGGTTTTATTGACGAGTATAGGCTGCCAGCCGGAAAGGCTAAATCGCTTGAGCATCAGACCAATTTCATCAATGGCGAGCTGGCGAATTTGTTCGTTCGGGTTGCTCAGTTCCTGTTGCCAGCGCTGAACCTCAAAGGTGCTCAACTGCTGCGATGCCAGCGATTTGATGACCATTCCATGGGTAACATGGTTGATCAGCTCGCGATCCAGCGGCCAGGAGAGGAAAAGGTGCATCGGTAAATTGAAGATAGCCATACTTTGGCAACTGCCCGGACGCGTGAGTTGATGCGGTGTACAGGCCCAGAATAGCGTGATGTGTCCCTGTTTTATCTGCACGACTTCATTGTTGATAAGATACTCGACGTCACCATCAAACGGGACATTGATCTCCACCTGCCCATGCCAGTGGCTGGCAGGCATAGCATGCGGTGAGCGCAACTCGATATCCATCCGTTGATATTCTGAGTACAGCGATAGCGGGCTGCGAGTTTGTTCTTCATCGCTACTGCACATGTGCGGATCGGGAGGAAGAGGCGATGTCGGTAATGTACTCATGGTTGCTCCATTTCCTGAATTATCAGAATCATGTCATTTAACACGTATTAAGGCTGAGAATCAGGACACAAATTGGACCGTTACCATTGAGCATAGCGACATTTTGCGACCGCATACTCTGCTTTTTGGGTAATTTTGTCCCATAAACTCAGATCCAATAGGGCGCAGAGTGATGATCTGAGTTTATGGGAATGCTCAGCAGGGAAGTCGGAGGTTTTCATCTATGCGCTGTGCCACCATGACTGTGTTCACTAATGTTCTGGAGAGTCATGATGTCTGCACCCAAAATTACCTTTATCGGCGCCGGTTCCACGATTTTCGTCAAAAATATTCTTGGGGACGTCTTTCACCGCGATGCGCTTAAATCTGCGCATATCGCCTTGATGGATCTCGATCCTACGCGTCTGGAAGAGTCACACGTTGTTGTACGCAAGTTGATGGATTCTGCGGGCGCGTCCGGGCGTATCACCTGCTATACCGATCAAAAAGCGGCATTGCAGGATGCCGATTTTGTGGTGGTCGCTTTCCAGATCGGCGGCTATGAACCCTGTACCGTCACCGATTTTACGGTGTGTAAACGCCATGGTCTGGAGCAGACGATTGCCGACACGCTGGGGCCGGGCGGCATCATGCGCGCGCTGCGCACCATCCCACATTTATGGCAGATTTGTGAGGATATGACCGAAGTCTGTCCGCAGGCCACAATGCTTAACTACGTTAACCCGATGGCAATGAACACCTGGGCAATGTATGCGCGCTATCCGCATATTAAGCAGGTTGGGTTGTGTCATTCGGTGCAGGGGACGGCGGAGGAGTTGGCCCGCGATCTGAACATCGATCCTGCTTCTTTGCGCTATCGCAGTGCCGGGATCAACCATATGGCGTTTTATCTGGAGCTGGAGCGCAAAACGGCGGACGGTGCCTATGTGAACCTCTACCCGGAGCTGCTGGCGGCCTATGAATCCGGTCAGGCGCCGAAACCCAATATTCACGGAAATACCCGTTGCCAGAACATTGTGCGCTATGAAATGTTCAAAAAATTGGGGTATTTCGTCACCGAATCGTCGGAGCACTTCGCTGAATATACGCCGTGGTTTATCAAGCCGGGGCGTGAAGATCTGATTGAGCGCTATAAGGTGCCATTGGATGAATATCCGAAACGTTGTGTGGAGCAGTTGGCGAACTGGAAAAAAGAACTGGAAGAGTACAAAACGGCTGAGCGGATCGACATTAAACCGTCGCGTGAATATGCCAGCACTATCATGAACGCCATCTGGACCGGTGAACCGAGCGTCGTGTATGGCAACGTTCGCAATGACAATCTGATCGATAACCTGCCGCAAGGCTGCTGCGTCGAAGTCGCTTGTCTGGTCGATGCGAATGGTATTCAGCCAACGAAAGTCGGGACTCTTCCGTCACATTTGGCGGCCATGATGCAAACCAATATCAATGTTCAGACCCTGCTAACGGAAGCCATCCTGACGGAGAATCGCGATCGCGTTTATCACGCGGCGATGATGGATCCGCATACCGCCGCGGTACTGGGGATTGAAGAGATTTATGCGCTGGTGGACGACCTGATCGCGTCTCACGGCGACTGGCTGCCGGCCTGGCTGCACCGTTAATACACAATCACGCCGGGCAGTGCATCCGGCGTTTAACCTCTGACGTTTCCTCTTACAGAAGGCGGGCGCTGGTAACAGCGACCCGATACCCTATGAGCATCTCTCTGACAACAAAACTCAGTTATGGATTTGGAGCGTTTGGTAAGGATTTCGCCATCGGTATTGTGTACATGTACCTGATGTATTACTACACCGACGTGGTGGGATTATCGGTGGGGCTGGTCGGAACGTTGTTTCTGGCGGCAAGGATCTGGGATGCGGTAAACGATCCCATTATGGGCTGGATTGTGAACGCCACCCGATCGCGCTGGGGAAAATTTAAACCCTGGATCTTACTTGGTACGCTGGCGAACTCATTGGTGCTGTTTTTGCTTTTTAGCGCACATCTTTTTGAGGGTACTGCGCAGGTCGTATTTGTTTGCGTGACGTATATATTATGGGGAATGACCTACACCATTATGGATATTCCATTCTGGTCACTGGTGCCAACCATTACACTGGATAAACGCGAGCGTGAACAACTGGTGCCGTATCCGCGTTTCTTCGCCAGCCTTGCCGGGTTTGTTACCGCAGGCGTGACGCTACCTTTTGTGAGCTATGTTGGCGGAGCCGATCGTGGTTTTGGTTTTCAGATGTTTACGCTGATTCTCATCGCGTTCTTTATCGTTTCCACCGTTGTGACGCTACGGAATGTGCATGAGGTTTTTTCGTCAGATAGTGAGGCCACGGCAGACAGCAGTCGTCTTGGGTTGAAAGCGATCGTTGGGCTCATTTATAAAAATGACCAGCTAACCTGCCTGTTAGGTATGGCACTGGCTTACAATATTGCATCCAATATCATTGCTGGCTTTGCCATTTACTATTTTACCTACGTGATTGGTGATGCAAGTCTCTTCCCGTACTACATGTCTTACGCAGGTGCGGCAAACCTGCTGACGCTGATTTTCTTTCCTCGGTTGGTAAGCGCGTTGTCACGACGGATCTTGTGGGCTGGGGCATCGGTGCTGCCGGTGCTTAGCTGTAGCGTACTACTGGTGATGGCGCTGGCAGATTTCCATAATATCTTACTGATTGTTATTGCTGGTGTTTTACTAAATATTGGATCTGCGCTTTTCTGGGTGTTGCAGGTTATTATGGTGGCGGATACCGTTGATTACGGCGAATACAAACTTAATGTTCGTTGTGAAAGTATCGCTTATTCGGTGCAGACAATGGTGGTAAAAGGCGGGTCAGCATTTGCCGCTTTCTTTATCGCGTTGATACTCGGGGTGATTAATTACGCGCCGAATGTCGCGCAGTCTGCCGAAACCATCGTTGGCATGCAGTTTATTATGATAGCGCTACCCGCACTCTTTTTCGTGGTGACCTTAGTCCTGTATTTCCGCTTTTATCGACTGAATGGCGACACCCTGCGCAGGATCCAGATCCATTTACTGGATAAGTATCGCAAGGTGCCGCAGCACCATGAGCAACCGGATATCCCGGCTATTGCGGTAGTGGCTCCAGGCGATGTGAAGGCGTAGCGATGGAATGGCATTCGTGGATTGGGTATATGGCGGCTAGCCTGACGACGCTCTCTTTCTTACCGCAAGCCATTAAGGTTATTACCACCCGCAACACGCAAGGCATCTCCGGTTTGATGTATGTGATGTTTGTGTGCGGGCTGGTTTTGTGGCTGATTTACGGATTATTGATTGAAGATACTGCCGTCAGCATGGCGAACTTTCTGACACTGTTGTTCGCCTTGCCGATTCTGGTTATCAAGTATCGCAGTAGGTAGCGTAGATTGCCGGAAAAGCGTTAGCGCTCTCCGGCCGTTTTCAACTGCCGATTGTGCCAGCCCGCCAGTGCGAGGACCGTTGTTAATGCGCCGAGCAGGGCACAGAACATGTCCGACTGGGTATCCCACGGGTCACCCTGCGTGCCAAGGAAATCATCCGCACCTTGTCCCATTGCCAGCGCCGCCCACCATTCTATTAGTTCATACATTGCGCTAATCGCCAGTGCTACGCAGCAGACCAAAAATGCCAGCATCTTACGACCACGGACAATATTGCCGCGTACTAAAATCTCTCTTGCCGTCAGGGCTGGTACCAGTCCCTGGAAGAAGTGGCCCAGCTTGTCATAGGGGTTACGACTGAGATCCAACCATTCCTGCACCTGAAAACCAATGGGAACTTTGGCGTAGGTATACATCCCGCCAACCATCAGAATAATGGCGTGCAAGAAAATCAACGTGTAAAGCAGCGGCGTCAATGGGTACCGCTTCATGGTTGCCAACAACAGCGGGACGACAATAATGACTGGCGTGACTTCCATCAGCCAGGTGATTTTCTCAGTAGCACAGATACCGGTGTAGATAAGGATTAGCACCAGGATCAGTGCGCCAAAGTACAAGATTGTGGGGTTCAGTGTGCGAAGCATTGTGAATTCACAAGTAATGGAAAAGATTACTATTCCCTGTGAACGGCAAAAATTCAACGCCAGTAAATGGGGGGATAAAGTTGGCCCGGGGGGATCACTGGACTGACGCCAAAAATCTGATGTCAGTCCAGTGCCGGGCCGAATGGGTTACTTCGCGCAGTTAGCGCATTGTTTGCTGACGATTTGCTGGAAGAAATCGTTGCCTTTGTCATCGACCAGGATGAAAGCCGGGAAATCTTCTACTTCGATTTTCCAGATAGCTTCCATACCCAGTTCCGGGTATTCCACGCATTCCAGATGTTTAATGCTCTGCTGCGCCAGTACCGCTGCCGGACCACCGATGCTGCCTAAGTAGAAGCCACCGTGTTTGTGGCAGGCATCAGTCACCTGCTGGCTACGGTTGCCTTTTGCCAGCATGATCATGCTGCCGCCGTGAGACTGCAACAGGTCAACGTAGGAGTCCATACGACCTGCGGTGGTTGGGCCTAAAGAACCGGACGGATAGCCTGCAGGCGTTTTGGCCGGACCCGCGTAGTAGATCGGATGATCTTTCACGTACTGCGGCAGACCTTCGCCGGACTCAATACGTTCTTTTAACTTCGCGTGGGCAATGTCACGACCAACAATGATAGTACCGCTCAGTGACAGACGAGTAGAAACCGGGTACTGAGATAGCTGGGCGAGGATCTCTTTCATCGGGCGGTTGAGGTCAACTTTAACCACTTCACCTTCGCCCGCCTGGCGCAGAGATTCCGGAATGTACTGACCTGGGTTATGTTCCAGTTTTTCGATCCAGATCCCTTCGCGGTTAATCTTGGCTTTAATATTACGGTCTGCTGAGCAAGAAACGCCCATTCCAACCGGGCAGGATGCGCCGTGGCGAGGCAGGCGGATCACGCGGATATCATGTGCGAAGTATTTCCCGCCAAACTGAGCGCCAAGGCCGAGTTTTTGCGCTTCTTCCAGCAGTTCCTGTTCCAGTTGCAGATCGCGGAACGCCTGGCCGTGAGCATTGCCTTCAGTCGGCAGCGCATCATAGTAGTGCGTGCTTGCCAGCTTCACTGTTTTAAGGGTACTTTCCGCTGACGTGCCGCCAATGACGAATGCGATGTGGTACGGCGGGCAAGCTGCGGTACCCAGCGTGCGCATTTTCTCAACCAGGAAGTTTTTCAGTTTGCCGGGAGTCAGCAACGCTTTGGTTTCTTGATACAGATAGGTTTTGTTGGCTGAACCGCCGCCTTTGGCCACGCACAGGAATTTGTATTCGTCACCGTCCACGCTGTACAGATCGATCTGTGCGGGCAGGTTGGTGCCGGTATTCACTTCTTTGTACATATCCAGCGCCGCGTTTTGCGAGTAGCGCAGGTTATCTTCAATATAGGTATTAAATACGCCTTTGGAGAGCGCAGCTTCATCGCCGCCACCCGTCCATACGCGCTGACCTTTTTTACCCATGATGATTGCCGTACCGGTGTCCTGGCAGGTTGGCAACACGCCTTTGGCGGCGATTTCGGAGTTTCTCAGGAACTGCAGCGCCACGTACTTATCGTTTTCGCTGGCTTCGGGATCATGGAGAATTGAGGCGACTTGCTGTTGGTGTTCTGGGCGGAGCATGAAGGAGGCATCGTGGAAGGCTTGCTGGGCCAGTAGCGTAAGTGCTTCAGGGGCTACTTTCAGGATTGTTTCGCCTTCAAACTCGCCGACGCTGACGTGATCGGATGTCAGCAGGTAGTACTCAGTTTTGTCTTCCCCCAGTGGGAAAGCCGCCTGGTAAGTGAATTCAACTTTTGACATTTGCTTCCAGCCTTTTCATTTTTCTCAGGAATTTTAAAATTCTCTGTGTCTTCATGGTGGCGTGCCGTACCAACGTGGACGGCACGCGAACTGTGATTACAGGAAACCGTACATTGCGGCGAAGATCCAACCAAAGACACAGGATACGCTTACGCCGATCAAGCCAGGCAGAATGAAGCTGTGGTTGATAACGAAGCGGCCGATGTGGGTGGTGCCGGAACGGTCAAACTGGATAGCAGCCAGATCGCTCGGGTAGGTCGGCAGAATGTAGTAACCGTAACATGCCGGAGCAGAAGCCACGATGTACGCTGGATCAACCCCGATTGCCAGCGCGACCGGAACAATCGCTGCCAGCGCCGCTGCCTGGGAGTTTACAAATTTGGATACCAGCAGCAGAACAATTGCATAGGCCCACGGATACTCTTTCACCATATTGCCCAGCACACCTTCGATTTCCGTCATGTGCGCGCCGAACATTGTTTCGGCCATCCAGGCAATACCGTACACCGCCACAATCGCGATCATACCGGAACGGAAGACTTCGTTTTTAGATATTGAAGCGGGATTGGTCTTCGTCAGGATAATAATCAGCGCACCGGTCAGCAGCATGAACATCTGGATAACCAGCACCATTGACAGCGGTTTGCCACTAAAGGTTGGACGCAGCTCAGAGAACGCGCCAAGCACGGCAACAACGGCGATAGCGGCCAGGAAGATCCACATGGCCAGCCAGTTGCTTTTTGGCAGCTTTTTGTCTAACAGCGTGGCGGTATCGCCATACACATAGTTGTGGTTTTCAGGTACGGAAATGAACTTCTGGAACTCTTCATCTTTATCCAGATCCTTACCACGGAACCAGCTGAAGATACCGATCGCCAGGATACCCAGCAGGGTAGATGGGATGGTGATGCTGAGCAGGTCGAGGAATTCGAGATGCTTGCCTTCAAACGTTACGTTACCCAGCATTGCCACCAGTGACACAACGGCTACAGAAACCGGGCTGGCGATAATCCCCATCTGTGCACCGATAGAACTCGCCGCCATCGGACGTTCCGGGCGAATATTGTTCTTAATGGCAACGTCATAAATGATTGGCAGGATGGTGTATACCACGTGGCCTGTACCGCAGAGAATCGTCAGGGTGCAGGTAACGAACGGGGCGACGATGGAAACGTATTTTGGGTTGCGGCGCAGCAGCTTTTCAGCGATTTGCAGCATAACGTCAAGGCCGCCGGAGGCTTGTAAGGTTGCCGATGCGGCCACCACGGCAATAATAACCAGCATTACATCTACAGGTGGTTTACCCGGCTGGAGATGGAAAACGAAAACCAGAATGACCAGGCCGATACCGCCTAATAAACCCAGTGCGATACCGCCCTTTCTGGCACCATAAAACAAACATATTAATATTATGAGAAGTTGTATACTAAATAACATTTTATTTACCCTCGCGAAAAACCCAGTCAATTTTTTGAAAAATGGATCTGTGCCACATTCTTTTTTGCCAGAATAAGCATCAAAAAATGGTCAGTATTCGATATGTCCGTATTTGCGATTAATGTTCAAATGTCTTGCTAGAATGTTTTTTTAAAGTTACGGCGATATTTTGTTTTTTTCTGTGGCTTTGATCAGAGGAGAGAATCCTCAGGCGATGGGAAGCAGAGCTGAACATGGAGAGCCGCGGTTGACGCTGTAATTTATCTGTTTTGCGTTTTCCGCTATTACGTGCATCACCGACAGAATGAGTGAGTGGGTTATTAATGTGATCGCGCTCACGCCATGTCATGATGTGATGAGGTTGGCGTGCGGATACTTTTATTTGCTCACAAAAATGTACGGTGTCCATGGTACGTAGCATGGTCTCCATTGCTACCAGTCTAGATTTTGTATGTCTGCTTAATTTCAGACTAATCCTTTATGGGTAAAAATACACACTCTGTGAGTCAGATAATACTTAATTAACTTTTGTTAGCGATTTTGAAATTAAAAACAGTGTGACGTTAATCAATATTAAAATAATACATTTAACATGCTGGATACAAATATATTTGATCTAACGCAAATTTATAATTTTGCAGTGCTAGCTGGTTAAATAGGGATTTTTCATTATTTTAATAATTGTTACTTTCAAATAACAAATAATCCCAAGTGTATTTATTGGCAATATTGTTTAAGCAATGAGTAGTGTTCAGCCTGCACGCGATAACGATAAACAGGTCTGCCGGTCACGCCATAATGGATGCTGGTAAATAAGATGTGACAATTGACGAGCCAGATAAGGTATTTACGGCAAGAGACGCGCGAGATATTGACCTCGTTGGCCAGTTCATCCGTGGAGAACTCCTGATCCTGGTGCTCATCAATCCACTGGCACAGCGTGCGTAACGTTTGCGGCGTTAACCCTTTGGGTAAGCGCCGCGTTTCCTGTTCATTGGAGGAGCTACCGTGAATCAACTGGTCAAGCTCAGACTGTTCATAGTACTGATGCTTTTCCATCTCGTTTTTCTTGTGCAGCCAGCCGGTGAGCGCCTCTTCAAAACGGGATGCCTGAAAAGGTTTGATCAGGTAATCAACTACACCATAGTGGAGGGAGTCTTTGATGGTGGTCGCGTCAGCGGCGGAAGAGATAACAATGACATCACACTTGCAACCTTCACTGTGTAGAACCGGTAGCAGGTCCAGACCGTTTTCTTTTTGCATATAAATATCAAGCAAAATCAGATCGATATGATGACCACTATGAAATATTATCTCTTTTGCTTTCTCCAGCGTGGAGGCTGTGCCGCAGCAGTGAAAACCGGAGAGTTGCGCGACATAACGGCGGTTTAATTCCGCTACCATTGCATCGTCATCGACAATTAAGACATTGATCATCTGCTGGCCCTCTCACCATTCCACGGTAACTGTACAAAAAATTGGGTGAAGATCCCTGGTTCAGACTCGACGGAAATATTGCCGCCAACGTTTTCAACCTGTTGTTTAACAAGCGCTAAACCAACGCCCCGTTCGGTTCCTTTTGACGAAACGCCCTTCTCAAAGATGTGCTCAATGTGTTCGGGGGCGATCCCCGGACCATCGTCATTCACTTCGCAATGCAACCAGCCGTGTCGATAATGCAAGGATACGCTGATCTCACCACCAGGTTCTTGACCTAGCGCCTCCAGGGCGTTTTCAATCAGATTTCCCAGAACGGTAATCAGCACCGCCACCTGATCTTCGTTGCTATTTTCCGGCAACTGGCTTTCATTGCTGATCACCAGACTATGGCCTAAATCAGATGTGCGATTAATCTTACTGAGTAAAAATCCTGCGATCACCGGAGATTTTATTTTTCCTAACAGTGAGCCAATCTCTTCCTGATAATTGTTCGCGGTCTTCAGGATATAATTTTCAAGCTGCTTATAACTTTTCAGATGCAATAATCCCAGAATCACGTGCAATTTATTCATGAATTCGTGGGATCGTTCACGAAGTGCATCGGCATAGTTGACCATACCGTCCAGGCGTTGCATTAGCTTTCGGACTTCAGTCTTATCTCTGAAGGTTGAAATGGCGCCGATGATTTTACCGTTGCTGAGTACCGGGACCGTGTTAATTAAGAGTAGCCGATCCTTCACCATGATCTCTTCATCGCGGCGCGGCGTTCCGTCATGTAGTACCTGTGAAAAATCGACCACCTGTGACCACGCATGGCTGAGTGTGGAGAGCTGGGCATCATCTTGCGATTTGTGATAATCCAGCAGCTCCTGCGCCGCTTGGTTAATCAGCGTCACCTCACCGCATTCGTCAACGGCAATGACACCTTCCTTTATAGAGTGCAGCATCGCCTGGCGTTGTTCGAACAGATTAGAGATTTCATAAGGTTCCAGGCCAAACAGAATGCGCTTGAGGACTTTGACAAATACCCATGTACCGAGCAGTCCAACCAACACGCCAAATAAGATGGACCAGATGATGCTGCCGCGGCTGTTATTGATCTGCTCAGTCACCCGGCTTAGCTCAAGGCCGATTGACACCACACCAATCTGCCGATGATGTTCGTCATAGATAGGAGTAAATACACGTAGAGCTTTAGCCAGAAATCCACGATTAATGGCGACATTCTCTTTACCTTGCAGGGCCAGCAATATGTCATCGCCTTTAAATGGCTGGCCGATTCGCTGCGCTTCGGGATGGGAGTAACGAATGCTTTGCATATCAGTGACGACGATGAACAAAAAGTCGTTGCTCTTATTCACCGCCTGGGCAATCTCCTGAATGCCGCTTTCCTCTGGTTTTTTCATGAGCCCCAGGCGGATCTCCGGAGAGTTGGCCAGCGTTCGCGCGACCGCAAGCGCTTTACTCGCTAATGCATCGCGTGTCATGTTGCTGATCTGCGAGAAATAAATCAGATGAACGACAAGCAGCACGGAGAAGAGTACTGCACTAACCATGAGGATCACGGTGGTGCCAAGCTTCATCGGGCGTTTGCGTATAGCTGTACGTTGCAGGGAGTATCTCATCACAGTCCTGAAATCACGGTTTGTGCGGGTATTATTGCCTGATGGGGTCCGTAATTCAAAGGTGGTAGGGATTATGGCGCTTCAGTTGTCGGTCCTTCTTCTTTATATAGCGTAGAGTGAATTTCTTTCTATATAGAGATTTTCATACCGGTTCTCTCCCTTTTCAGGGGCGCTGACAGATAATTTCCTTATGATTGTGGATAACTCTGTGTGTAAATGGGTATAAGGCGGGGTTTTGCTGTGGAATGCAGCAGTCAGTCATTTTTCTGTCATTTAAGGGTTGCGGGCCACAGGAAACTCCCTATAATGCGCCTCCATCGACACGGCGGATGTGAATCACTTCACACAAACAGCCGGTTCGGTTGAAGAGAAAAACCTGA